>JANQNQ010000006.1 GCA_028279515.1 Flavobacteriaceae bacterium | reverse complement strand
GCACGCCTCGTCTGTACTTGTTGTACTTAATTCTTCCAGTATTCCAATGAACTTCTTAAACTCTCGCTTCTCTCTCAAAGCGGGTGCAAATATATGACGACCCTTCCATTCCCGCAAGCCCCCGGTCAACTTTTTTTCAAATTTTCCGCAAGGCCCTCAGCGGCAGCCATAAGGCCGCCCAGAACATCGTCGCCAAGATCTCATCCCGCCCCCGACATGCCATCGCATATCCCTCAAAAGCGGCTGCAAATATACGACCCTTTTTCAATCCTGCAAGCCCTCGATGAAAAATTTTAGAACTTTCTTTTTGGAGGCCCCGACAGCGCCCCAACAAAGCCCGGAGTGACAAGGTCATGTTGCAGGTGACGGACGTGGGCGAACCGCGCGTTAGGGATGGCAGCGGCATCCCCTAAAGTAGAGCCAGCTCACTTTAGGGATACAGTGGACAGCCCGCCCGTGAAGTAGTGCGGAGCACACTTCATGGAACGCCCAAATATATTTTATCTAAAGAAGTTCCAGACGAGTCCGAAGCGAACGATAAAGTCTCTGTATGGGTAATTGGGTGCGGAGAAAAAGTCGTACCCGGTGAACGATGAGTTAAAGTGCTCTGCCTTTACATAGATCCTCGTTTGACGCACTTTGGCATTTACGAAGAAATCCAAGCGCGGAAACCCTCCGATCTCGGTCTGCTCTTGTGTATAGAACTCACCGATCAATGGATTGTAGGCATTTGCCTTGTACTTGGTGAAATAATTGAAGGTGATTCCTGTTTGAAGGAACATCGCTTTCTTAAACAAGTGGTCTGAAAAGTACAGGGTGTTTCTTGTGATCAACTGTGGGACGTTGAGAATGTCCTTTGGCTGGGAAACGTTCTGATACATGACGGTATTGTCTAGGGCGAACTTTCCTAAACGGAACTCGCGCTGCACTTTTACGCGTAAATAGTTAATGGTGCTTGACGACTGGAGCGGCACACTTAATATGTTGGTTCCGTCGACCTGTTCTCCGGATTCTCCGAAATAGGTGTAGTTATCTAATATGGAGTAATCGACCTTTGCATTGATCCATTTTGGCGCTCGCAGCTCGAAGCTTGCATTTTGTACCTTTTCTTTTTGCAGGCCTGGATTGTACCAATTATAGTTTCGGTAATCGCTTTGGTACAATTGGAAATTGAAGTTTGGTAGCCTTGAGCTGGAGGTTATGGCGGCCTCGAAGCTTACATCGTTATTTACTTTATAGCCTGCATTGGCTTTTAGATAGCTTCCGCCTTGTTCTCCGCTTAGATTGACCATTAGGTCGGCGTTTAGATGAAATCCTCCTATCTTTTTGCTCCACTCTCCTCCTAGGGCGATCTCATCGCCTTCTAACTTGTTTGGAATGACACTGCCCCCACTGGTTACCACAACACTCTTAAAGAAGTAGTGATAGCGATAATGAGAAGCTTTGGCCTTGATGTCTCCTATTATATTGTTTCCGAAGCTTACACCAGCTTGATTGAACATGGTTCTTAGCTGGGCACGATCGTTTACCTTATCTGCCGCAAATGCGTCGCCAAAATAATCGTTGTTTGCATCTTGGTCGTAACGATAGAATTTGGTTTCATAATTAAAGGTGTGATGCACTTTTAAATTGCTCTGGGATGTCGAATCCTTTTTTCTTGCTATTGCATAGGAGTGGTCTATGAAATAGCGCTTGCCGATGAGCAAGTTCTCGGCGTCTCGAAAACGCACATCTAATCTTGACCTGTCTATAAACTCTTCTGTACCTGCCAAGAATTGCGTTAAGGCATCTTCTGTAAGCCCTCCGTTTTCCTGGTTGAGCATGTCTTGCGTTACGATGTGCCCTCTTGCTTTATATTTGTCGTCTGCCGTTCTGTAATTGGCGGTGAAACGAAAATTCCCCGTACTGGTGAGTATGTTTTGATATTTTCCTAAAGACCTTAGTCCTTTATAGGCTATGGAGAAATTAAGCCTTTTGGAGGTGTTGGCGGTAATGAACGCGTCTAGCAGTTGGCCCTGCTCCATTGTGGTCTTGAAAAACAAATCGGTCGTGGCCGTTGGCACGTGGTAATAATCGATATCATCGACTTCCATATAGTTGAAGTGCTTTGCGCGCACTCCCAAGGCTGGGTATAGCGTTGCCTTATCGAATGAATGGCTGAGCGTGTTATAGGTTTGGCCCACATTTGAGAATCGCAACAATTCGAAATTGTCCTTCCTTAAATAATTGTACTTGTATTCTTTGTGAATTCCTAGTGTGGTATCTAGATGGGTGGTGTCTCTTTGGAAAGAGATGATTTTGTATTGAGAGATGTGTACCGAATCTTTTTGGGGAGCTCCTCTCTGCGCTTTGGCCCCCGCCTTTGCCTTTATGTTTGCCAAGCTAGTTGAATCTTTGGCTAATTTGTCTTGCGCTTCTGCAAGCCCAAAGCCTGCCAAAAGAAATACCAAAAAAAGAATTCGCCTCATCAATTGTAATTTATCCTGCGCAAAGGTATAGTATTTGAACGAATTATTATGTTAGAAATTGTTAACCCTGTTTTAGGTATTTATGATTCGTATTTTGTCGAGACCCTTAATGAAAAAAGCCCCTCGCGAATGCGAGGGGCTTTCTATATATGCAATTCAAATATGATTACAGTTTTGTAAGCATGATAGCTGCAGCTATTTCATCACCACAAGATCCTCCTGCTTCATCATCTGCATAATAGATGGTAAAGCTTGAATCATCTGCTGGATCATACTCTCCAACAGTTGCCTGAGGTCCTAGTGTTGTAGTCACACCCCCGCAACCTACACCAGTTACCTGGCCGGCTGGAACGACGATCTTACCACAGATCAAGCTAAAGTTGAACTCAAATGGAGTAAATGTTCCGAACGCTGGGTACGGTGCTACTGAGAATACACGATCCGTTTCACCAGATCCTACAGTTACTGTTACAGTTCCTGGAGTCATTGTTGGTGTATCGAAGATACCCAATGCTACAACTGATAGGTCGTAGTCTCCAGTAAAGTCAGCTGCTAGCGGACAGAACTTGATGATGTTCAAAGTGAATTGGGTTACAACACCAAGATCAGAACCTTCAGCAGATTCAAGGTTAAGCACTAACGCTTTACCGTCAACACTTGCAGATTCGAAAATTCCGGTTACCGGAATTACTCCTGCGATGCTTCCTGGCTCGATAGTCAAGTTTCCTAGGTCAGCATTATAATCCGTACCAGCAACAGCTGTAGAAGAAGGATCAATCGAAACAGAGAATGATCTTGCTACGCTTTTTGCCTCAGATACTCTTACTACAACATTGTATGTAGATACACCGGTCTCACGAACCAATAGCTCTGCAGAAGAACCAGGTGCAAAGTATGCGAATGAAGTTCTATTGTTTAGGAATGACGTATCATCGTCTTCATCACATGAAAATGTGAACAACAACGCCATCAACAACAGTCCTTTTACTATAATTTTATTCATAATATAATCTGTTTTTAGTTAGTTTTAGTTAATTGGCGTGTACACAGATACTCCGTTCTCTCCGTATCCTTCGCAGAACCAAGAGATAGTAATCACTCCAGTGTCTAAGTCAACAGAGTTCTCACCTCCGGCCAATGGGATACAAGCACCCCATGGGTCACTTTGTCCAGACCAAGTAATTGTTCCACAAACGTCACTGAATTGAACTGTAAAGCTTGTTGGTCCTGTACCATACGCAGTAGAGTAAGGCCCGTCGCTGTAAAGTCCACCAGACATGTCAAATACTTCGTACAAAGCATCTCCCACTTCTACAACCTCGATATCGATTGTGTTAGGGTTGAAGCTAGGCAAGAAATCGTGGTATCCGTAAGTTGTAGTCATTGAGTACATACCTGCTAGGTCAGACTCACACAACTTGAAGATATCTAGTTCGTATGTAGTAGAACCTTCGTTCTGCATTACATTTCCTGAACCGTCAACTAACTTAAGAACCAATTTAGTTCCTGCTTCAGTAGCTCCATCAAAGATACCGTTTACCATAAATGACCCGAAGTACTCTCCGGCTGGAATGGTTACTGTAGTAGAAGGAAGTGTATACTCAACTCCTGCTGTTGCAGTAGAAGATGGGTCTACTTGAATAGTATAGGTCTTATCACTTGCACTAGTCGCAGTGGCTCCGATTCTGATCTCAGTTGGAGTTTCTGCAGCTGTTACAAAGAATGTTGATGAAGTCGCGTCAATAAAATACGCTACATCTGGTCCGTTGTACACATTCACATCATCTTCTTCACAAGAAGTGAAAATGAATGGCAGTATTGCTAAAATTAAAACTATTTTTTTCATCGCTGTATTTTTTTAAAGATTAGTAACCAGGGTTTTGTTGGAACTCTGGAAAGACATTAATCTCTCTCTGAGGGATCGGCAATTGGAATCTGTGATCCGTAGCAGAAAGTGTCAAGAAATCAGCTGGAGTCCCTGATCCATCAGCGATATCTCCATCTGTAGCAGATCTGTTAACTGGAAGCCCCCATCTCTTAAGATCGAAGAATCTGTGTCCTTCGAAAGCAAGCTCCAATCTTCTCTCTAACATAATTGCATCTAGAAGTGCAGTTCCAGTTTCACCACCTGAAGTAAATCCAGCGTAACGATTAGAACGTACTTCATCAAGTGCAGTCAATGCAGGGCCGTCTTGTCCTAATCTTGCATGAGATTCTGCTCTGTTCAATGACATCTCAGCAGCTCTTAAGATCTTCGCGTCAACAACACCGTTGTTCTGTCCAGCTTCTCCGAACATCTTCTTGATCACGTTGTATTGGATACCGTCAGCATTTGTTCCTAGGAACCAGAAAGCTGCTTTTCTAATATCAGTGTCATCAAATTGGTTGAAGAATTCAAGGCTGAATGCATATTCTGGAATAACCGCTCCACCAGCAGACTGGCTCCATCCGATACCGATACCGATACCGTCAAGGTTTTGATCCTGATCCAGCTTAAGGATAATCCCATCGCTGTTAGAATCTGTCCAAATCCCTTGGTAGTTAGTTCTTGAAGCTACACCAGTTGTTACCGCGCCAGCTGCGTCGATAGACTTTTGGTACTCTCCGTTGTAAAGGTATACTCTAGATAAAAGAGCATTTACAGCGTTCAATCCAAAACGAGCTACTCCGTTATCAGTAGCGATCAACGTCTTAGCCATTTCAAGATCATCAATGATCGCAGTCATTGTTTCTGCAACAGTAGGTCTCAACTCTCTTACGTTAGGATCTGTAGTAACGATGTATGGAATACCTAAAGAACCATTAGCATCGCCAGTTTGAGTTGGCATCTTACTGAATACTCGTAACATATCGAAGTGTGCCATCGCTCTTACCGCTCTTGCTTCTCCTTCGAAGTTGTTTTTATCTGCACCATCAGATAGGTTGTTGATGCTTTCTAGGATTCTGTTTGCACGGTTTACCGTGATGTAAGGATCCACTAGTGCATCCCATGCACTGTTTGGTACGTATCTCCAATCGAAGAAGAACTGGTTTGAAGTTCTACCTGTTCTTACCAAGATCACGTTATCAGTCATAACATCAGGGCGGATCAAATAGTTACCACCGTAATATCCTCCTCTGAAAAGACCAGAGTATAGTCCTCTTGAAGCATTGTTGAAGTCTCCAATGTTCTGATAAAAGGTATCTGGAGAAAATGCGTCAAATGGAGATTGATTCAATTCATCTTCGCACGAGGTGAACATTGCACCCATTGCGAGAAACATGAATAATACTTTAAATTTATTTTTCATCTTTATATTGCTTTTAGAATTTAACATCTACTCCCAATTGGATTGACTGTACTTGTGGATAACTGTATAAGTTAAACTCACCGAATACTGGGTTTGCACTTTCACCAGATCCAACACCAACTTCAGGATCTCCCTTGAAGTAAGGTACGTAAGACCATAGGTTCTGTCCTTGTACGAAGAAACGTACTGACTGAAGTCCTGTATTCTCTAAGAACTTGCTTGGCATGTTGTAACCAACTGTCAAGTTTCTCAATCTAATATAGTCACCTTTTTGTAGGAATCTATCAGTGAACTGTTGTGCTTCATTTCCAAACAATGGGCTTGGCAACACTCCAGTATCTCCTGGGTTTCTCCAGTAGTTGAAAGCATCAACTCTCTGGTTGTCGTCAACTGCCGTACCATCACTCAACAAGTTAGACTCGATGAAGTTGTATACGTAGTTACCTACTTTGAAGTAGAAATCTGCTGCAAGGTCAAATCCTTTGTAACGGATGTATGTGTTAACACCTCCATCAAAATCAGCCAATGGAGATTTTCCACTTAATACTTGGTTAGCATCAGCATCGTATTGGTTTGTAACGTTTCCGTTAGCATCCAAGAATAATGGCTCACCATTTGCTGGGTTAACTCCAGCCCATCTTGGCATGTAGAATGTGTTGATCTCTTCACCTACTCTAATGGTAGATAAACTTCTATCGATCGGTGCACCTTCAGGATTTGCAGTAGAAGGGTTCAATTCTGTAACCTCATTGTCTACAAATGCAATGTTACCTCCAAGTGTCCATTCGAAGTCTTCTCCTCTGAAGATATCTCCACTTAACTCAACTTCAATACCCTTGTTAACCATCTCACCGATGTTGCTAAGGATCACGCCATCAGGCTCACCACCTTGACGTGGAAGCTGTACGTTAAGAAGAAGGTCAGAAGTAGTTCTTTCATAGTAGTCAACTACACCACGAATACGGTTGTTCCACAATCCAAATTCAAGACCAATGTCCCAAATGAAGTTTTCCTCCCAACGTAAATCAGGGTTACCATTATCAGTAGGAATTGCAGTAGTAGCTCCATTTAAGTTTCCGAAACCAATCTCTGCCAAGGCAGCCAAGTTACCAACATTTCTGTTACCAGAAGTACCGGCAGAGGCTCTAAGCTTCAATTGATTGATGAAAGAATCTTCCATAAAGCTCTCTCTTGAGATGTTCCATGCAGCACTCGCTGACCAGAAAGTACCAAACTTAAAGTTTTGACCGAAATCTGAAGAACCATCACGTCTGATCGAACCAGTCAAGATATACTTTCCATCATAATCATAATCCAAGAAACCTCCTAAAGAGTAAAGTGTGGTTCTAGTGACATTCGTTGTAGTTGTAGTTGGAGATGCTGCCACTGCTTGAACATCCAATAATGGAGAAGCAAATCCGATACTAGAAAGTCTGTACGACCTGAAATTTCTGTCGTTATATTCGAAAAGACCAGACACCTTGAAGTTGTGCTTGTCAGCAATCGTTCTTTCATAACTCAAAATGTTCGTTACAGTGTAATCCAACACGAACGATCCATTATCAGTTTTAGAACCTGGGTTTTGAGCATCTCCTACAAAGAAATCCAATCTCGAACCAGGCTCGATGAAGTACTCTCTTCTAAAGATGTTGTACTGAGCCCCAATTCTAAAATCATTTGTAATATGCTCTGTAAGCTTGGCTTTTACATTAAGACCTCCAATAGTCGTAGTTCTTAAGTTTTGCTCTGGGTTTGTTCTGATTGCTTCAGCAATCTGGAAACCAGTGTGTGTCCAGTTCCATAGTGGTTCACCATTCTCATCGAATAATACATTTCCTTGTGCATCTCTTTGGAATAGAGTTTCGTAAGGATTGTAGTCGTACATCGCTCTAAATGGGTTCTGTACGTTATTTCTATCTCTAGGCTCATCAGTATTTGTACCAGTAACACTAACATTAGCGCCAATCTCTAACCAAGGCTTCGCTTGGTATGTTACGTTCAATCTACCAGAAAGTCTTTCGAAACCATTTAGGCCATCGATGATCCCTGTGTTTCTGTCGTGTCCAACACTTAAGAAGTAGCTGATCTCTTCGCTACCACCAGCGATAGACAATGCATTACTTTGAACTGTACCTTGTCTTAAAAGTGTATCTCTCCAATCTTGATCGTAAGAAAGTAACAACTGGTACTCTTCATCCGTTAGCGTAGTCGCTCCTGGAAGAGCAGCGGCGTTACCAACACCTAAAGCAGCAAGTTCAGACTCGTACTGAAGTTTTTGTCTCGCATTCATGATCTCGAAGTTATCTTCGATCTTCTGAGACTTTCCGTAACGAGAAGTAAACGAAATTTGCGCTCCTTGATTCTTTCTACCTTGTTTTGTAGTAATTACAATCACCCCGTTCGCTGCACGTGCACCGTACAATGAAGCTGTTGCCGCATCCTTAAGAACCGACATACTCTCAACATCATTAGGATTTACAGAAGTAAGGTTAGGTGCAACCACTCCGTCAATTACGTATAGAGGTGCACTACCGGCATTAATCGAACCGATACCTCTAATTCTAACGAAAGCCGTTGAACTAGGATTACCATTGGCAGCAACAACCTGTACCCCAGGTGCTCTACCTTGTAACATGTTATCTACACTCGTTGTTGGTGTAAGCTTTGCAAGCTCTTCACTTCCAACAACCGATACTGCAGATGATAGCTGGTCCTGTGTCTTGGTACCATAAGCTACTACTACCACTTCTTCAAGTGCTTCAGTATCTTCTTGTAAAACAACGTTGATTGTGTTAGCTGCCCCAACAGGAATCACCTGGTCTGACATACCAACATAAGAAAAAACCAATCTTTCGCCAACACTCGCATTGATCGAGTAGTTACCGTCAAAATCGGTTTGCACACCTCGTGTTGTGCCTTGCACAACAACACTCACCCCAGGCAAAGGTAGGCCATCAGAAGCAGCCGATACATTACCTGTGATCGTTTTCTCCTGCCCGTAGGAGAAGTGCATCATAAACGCCAAAAACAGCGTCAAAATCCAAGTAAACTTTGATCTCATATGTATTTAATTTGAGTTAGTCTTGTGGCAAACTTCTTAATTATTTCTTAATTAAACAAAAAAACAATTGGCTTCATATGTTAAAAGTTGATAATTAAAAGGCATTTTCAGCGTATTGTTGCGAATAATTGATTTAATAAAAGATTAACATTTTCTGAAATGGTTGCGTAAAAAATTACTTTTGTTTTAAATATCATTAATATATATGCTGCAACCATTTCTCAAGGACCTTATAGAGGCGGGCACTGATGAAGCAGGCAGAGGCTGCCTTGCTGGCCCAGTAACTGCAGCCGCGGTTATTTTGCCAGCAGATTACAGGAACACCCTTCTTAACGATTCAAAACAACTCTCTGAAAAGAAGCGAACTCTTTTGCGACCGATCATTGAAAAAGAATGTGTTTGTTATGGAGTGGTTCATATCTTTCCGGAAGAAATCGACACAATTAATATATTGAACGCTTCCATTTTGGGAATGCACCAATCCTTGGATCAGCTTCGCACCACACCAGAACATATCATCGTGGATGGAAATAAGTTTAAGCCCTACAATAGCATTCCTTACGAATGCGTTATAAAAGGAGATGGAAAATTCATGAGCATTGCAGCGGCCTCTGTACTGGCCAAAACGTATCGAGATGAATATATGGAGCGCATTCATGAAGAATATCCTATGTACAACTGGAAACAGAATAAAGGATATCCCACTCAAGAGCATCGGGACGCGATCCGAAAACATGGCATCACCAAATACCATCGAAAGAGCTTTAAACTGCTTCCCGAACAGTTGACGTTTGATTTTTAAGTTTATTTTTGTAGCAAACTGAACAACCTTTATGAGAAAACTCATTGTTGCGCTTACATCTTCATTAGTACTAGCATGTGCGCCTGAATCAAAAAAGAGCAGTGAACTTTCAAAATTTATCCCTCAAAATTCGGCCGCTATATTAAAGCTGAACAAGCTCGAGTCTCTCAAAGCCGAACTGCGCAACAACGAACTCATCAAGAAAACGGCTTCTACAAATTTTAGGATTACCCTAGAAAAGGATCTAGATTTCATCAATCTGCTTGATCTTGAACAAAAAGCACTTCTGTGTATCACAGAAGTTGGACGGAAGAATTTTGAGTACACCCTTATCACAAAGCATTCAAGTGCTTTGCTTTCTACCCTACCTGAAGATATCAAAGTGCAGTCGTCAACCTACCAGGGTGTCAACATAAACGAACTTCAACTAAGTGAGCATTCTTTTTTCTCTACTACGCTCGATAGTGTGTTAGTGGGTTCGACCTCAAAACTACTTATCGAAAATGCGATTCGTCAACAAGACCAAAAGGGTTTTAAAACAGCGAAAGGATTCGACAAGGCTTATCAAGTAACAAATGACCAAAAAACAATGTCGGTCATCACGCACCCTAAGTATATGACCCCGTTGCTCGAGAACTTGTTACCAGGAGCCCAAACTGACCATCTTAATGACCTTTGCGATTGGGTGTCTCTCGATGCCACCATTACAAACGATCAAATTAACCTTAACGGAATTGCCATCTCGAATGACTCTCTTTCTAGAAAGATCAATCTTTTTAAAGGCTTGAAACCTAAGCCTTCAATCGCGCCGTCGATCACTCCGATAAATGCAGTTGGTTTTGCGGCGGTTCCTTATGACGATTTCACCGTTTACTTGGGCAATGTCAAAAAGAGCTTCCCACTTTCGATTGCGGCGGACAATGAAAACGTTACCGCCTTCTTAGAACAGACTGACGAAGTATTCAGAATCTATGGGGACACTCACCATGTAACTGGTTTTCATACACTGGACATTACCGAAATCGATGCCATCATGCCAGAGGGCAGTACTAAAGTAGCCGACTTCAGACAAAATGAAATCTATCAGTTGGAGAATTCAAAAGCGCTCTTCGACCCATTCAAAGCGTTCTTCAAAAAAACGGCTGCTCCTTATTATATTACTTTGGAGGATTATGTGATTTTTGCTGACACCATTCCTGCACTCGAAAACATAATAGCAAATAAACAGAATGGCACCGTGTTAGAATCCTCAAGTTCATTTCAGGAGATGAGCGCGAATTTGAGTGATGCCTCTTCGCTGATCATCGCGTCAACAAACGCTGCCTTAAAAAAGACATTACAGACACAAGTTGACAAAGACTATGAAAAAGACGTAAAGGAACTTCGCTTTGGTGATTACAAACATGCTGCAGTTCAACTTGTCAATGAGGGTGGCTTTGCTCATGTAAATGCCATTATCGGAAAATCAAAATCGAAAACGCGTAGTGCGGCTGTATCACAAGAAATCAGCGTAACCTTAGATACAGACCTAGCAACAGAACCTTTCATGGCCTACAATCACCGAAGCAAGGAAAAAGATATCGCTGTACAAGACATCGACAACAACTTATATCTGATCTCTAATCGCGGGAAGATCTTCTGGAAGAAAAAGCTGAGCGGAAGAATCATTGGTGACATTCATCAAGTAGATCTTTACAAAAACGGGAGATGGCAACTGGCCTTCGTCTTGAGCGACGGACTTTATGTTGTTGACCGAAATGGGCGCGATGTGGCGCCTTTCCCCATAAAAACAAATAGCAGTATCACACAAGGCCTTGCTTTGTTCGATTATGATAAAAATAAAAGCTATCGTTTTTTTGTCACCAAGAACGATAAGCTCACCGTATACAATAGCGAAGGAAAAGAGGTGACAGGGTTTACGTTTAATGACGCTAAGAACACCATTGTATTCCCTCCAAAGCACATTCGTCTGGGAAGCAAAGATTACATTATTGTAGTAGAAAGTGATGGTGCCATTAATATCTTAAGCCGAACTGGGGCGAAACGCGTAAATGCAGGCGGAAAAATAAAACTCTCCGGAAACGATATTTATGGATACCAAAACAGCTTTACCACGACAGACGCCGATGGTAATCTTATACAGGTCGACCAAAAAGGGAAGCGCTCGTCGGCCAATCTAAAATTAGCCGAAAATCACTTCCTGTCGACCACAAGCAAAACCATGGTTACGCTGTCTGACAATATCCTAAAAATTAAAGGCAACACGTATGAGCTAGACTTTGGCGTTTATACTGCTCCAAAGATATTTTACATCAAGAATAAGATCTATGTAGCCGTGACCGACCTACAGACCAAAAAAGTGTACTTGTTTGACAGCAATGCAAAATTGCTCCCCAATTTCCCAGTGTATGGAAGCTCAGCCATTGACCTTGAAGATATCGATAACGACAAAAAGCTCGAGTTTGTGGTAAAAGGGGAGAAATCTTCTTTACTTGTTTACAAGATGAATTGAGCATAAGAGCTTAGAAGAAAAACTTCTAAATCCTTGCAACAAAAAACCGAGGTTTAAGCCTCGGTTTTTTGTTGTATTAGTTCTGCTTCAAATAGGGATATGAAATGCTTCAGCAGTTTCTCTTTCACTTCTTCCATAGGCACTTCTTTTCGTCCCAATTCTACATTTAAAGAAGTAACCGCCTTTCCTCTAATTCCGCAGGGAATAATATTATCAAAATATCCTAGATCTGCATTGACATTCAACGCAAAACCATGCATGGTAACCCATCTACTGGCCTTTACTCCCATGGCACAGATCTTTCGAGCGAATGGGGTCCCGACATCCAACCAAACACCTGTCTCGCCCGGGCTTCGCTCGCATTTAAGTCCGTACTCGGCCATCGTCAAAATCACCATTTCTTCTAACAATCGTAAATACTTGTGAATATCTGTAAAAAAGTTTTCGAGGTCCAAAATGGGATAGCCAACAATCTGCCCCGGACCATGATAGGTGATGTCCCCGCCACGATTGATCTTGTAAAACGTAGCTCCTTTTTGGGTCAATTGCTCTTCATTGAGCAATAGATTGGACATATCGCCGCTCTTTCCTAAAGTGTATACATGGGGATGCTCGACAAACAGAAAAAAGTTATCGGTAGGTAGATCCGTCTCTTCTCTTCTGTTTTGAATCTTAGTATCAACGATTCCCTTAAACAGTGATTCTTGATAATCCCAAGTTTCTTTATAGTCCTTATGGCCTAATTCTTGAAGTTGAATCTTCTTATTCATAGACTGCAAAGATACGACCAAAAAAAAGGAGACCCAAAGGTCTCCTATGCTATCTAAAAGGTCACTTTCAAATTAACCTTTTCCGGATCTTCTAAATATTCCATGAAGTTATACTCAATGGTCACTGTTTTGCGATCGCCGCTAAACAGGGCCTCCTCATTTGAAATCGTTTTTACGGGTTTTGAGAAGTGATATACCATTTTGTATTTGGCACCGCCAAAGAACATTTTCATTTGTTGCATGCTCTGGCTCATTTGTGTCTTTTGTTCTTCAGTCATTGCTGACATATCCAGGCTAGCAGTTCGCTCAAAGGTTTTCTTGTCAAAACTGAATGTCGTCTGGTTCATGCCCATCATGCCCGAAAAAGGATTGTCTTTAGACTTGGCCTCATCACCGCCGCCCATTGGAGACATCGAATTGTCATCAACCTCTCCAATCGCGTTGTAAAAGTTGGTGAACTCTTCAATATTCTTGAATTCTTTCTTCATATCCATGGTAAAGACTCCTTTGTCTTCATCCATCAACATACGAGCTGAAGCACCGCGTAATGCTTCTAATTTCTTTTGTTGTGCCTTTGGCAATTTTAAGATACTATCTCTTTTCTCCTCTAAAAAAGAATCGAAAGTAAAGGTGGTGTCTACCACTTCTTTGGCCTCTTCTTTTACATCATCGTCTTTTCCTTCTTCGTTCATTCCTTCACCCATGGCGCTAAGCGAGGCCATCATTTCAGAGCCGTCCATATTGAAGTCCATTTTACCCGACCCATCGTCATTTATATAGATGTGCTCGGTGAACGTACAGCTTGAAAATAGTAAGGTGAACGCTGCGAATGCTAGCAGTAGTGTTTTTTTCATGGAATTGTCTTTAGTGTTAATTGTTAGGATTGTTTAGTATGATCAATGCCGCTATGACTCCAGGGACCCAAGCGCACAACCACAAAATAAAGACAATTATTATAGAACCACAACCCTTGTCTAAAACTGCCAAAGGGGGACATATAATAGATAATAAAACTCTCCAAATACTCATAAGTTATTTAATTTGATTGATGAATGTACTAATAGGACGTGTATCGTCACCAATTGTTACAACGTATTTAACAAGGTTTAAATTACAATTTTGCAATACATTTATTTCCCGTTGAAACATTGTGCAATTGTCCCTATCTTTGCTCCCTTAAAATTGAAAAGACACTATGCAACTTTCAGAACAAGAATTGGTACGTAGAGAGAAGCTAGGAAAGCTTCGTGAATTAGGCATCAACCCGTATCCTGCAGATCTATATCCTGTAGACCACTCGTCAAAGAAGGTCAAACAGGATTTTAAAGATGGGAAAAAGGTGGTGATGGCTGGTCGTCTTATGAGTCGTCGTATCCAAGGAAAGGCTTCCTTTGCAGAACTTCAGGATGCTGAAGGTCGTGTGCAAGTGTACTTTAACAGAGACGAGATCTGTACAGGAGAAGATAAGACCTTGTACAATGAAGTGTATAAAAAGCTTCTTGACATTGGTGATTTCATCGGTATCGAGGGCGAGCTATTCACTACTCAAGTTGGTGAGCAGACTGTAATGGTCAAGAACTTTGCTGTTTTGAGCAAAGCACTTAGGCCCTTACCTCAACCGCGAACAGATGCTGACGGAAAAGTATTTGATGAGTTCAACGACCCCGAGCTTCGCTATCGTATGCGCTACGTTGATCTTGTGGTAAACCCAAAGGTAAAGGATACCTTCATCAAGCGTACAAAGATCGTGAACACGATTCGTGATTTTTACAACGAAATGGGGTTCTTGGAGGTCGAAACTCCAATCCTTCAACCCATTCCAGGGGGCGCTGCGGCACGTCCGTTTGTGACGCATCACAATGCCCTCAATATCCCGCTATACCTTCGTATTGCGAACGAGCTGTATTTGAAGCGTCTGATCGTCGGTGGTTTTGATGGTGTGTACGAGTTTGCGAAAGACTTTAGAAACGAGGGAATGGACCGCACACACAATCCAGAATTCACCGTGATGGAAATGTATGCGGCCTACAAGGATTACAATTGGATGATGGACACTACCGAAAAACTTTTGGAAAAGGTGGCCATCGCACTTCATGGGACAACTGAAGTTCCATTGGGTGATCAAATGATCAACTATAAAGCGCCGTATCAACGCATCGGTATTTTGGATGCCATTAACGAGCATACGGGTTACGACCTTTACGGAAAATCTGAAGATGAGATCCGTGAGGCTTGTAAAAACTTGGAAATTGAGGTCGATGAGACCATGGGTGTTGGAAAAATGATCGATGAGATCTTTGGTGAAAAGTGCGAGCATAAGTACATTCAACCAACCTTTATCATCGACTATCCGGTCGAGATGAGTCCGTTGACAAAAAAGCACCGTTCGAAGGAAGGTCTGACTGAGCGTTTTGAGCTTATGGTAAACGGAAAAGAGTTAGCCAACGCCTACTCTGAGTTGAACGACCCGATCGATCAGCGCGAACGTTTTGAAGATCAGCTAAAGCTGTCTGAAAAGGGTGACGACGAAGCGATGTTTATCGACCACGACTTCTTGAGAGCGCTCGAGTTTGGTATGCCTCCAACTTCTGGAATTGGTATCGGAATCGATCGTCTTACGATGTTCATGACCGACAATGCATCAATCCAAGAAGTGCTGTTTTTTCCGCAGATGAAACCAGAGAAAAAACAAGTAGCTTTGACCGACGAGGCCAAAGGAATTCTTCAACTATTGAAGGAAGCGAGAAGCCTTCCCCTAAACGATTTAAAGGCAAGTGCTGGATTATCGAACAAGAAGTGGGATAAGGCCATAAAAGAATTGACTAAAAACGAGTTGGCCAAAGTCGTTAAGACCGACACCAGCTTAGACGTAGAATTGGTATAAACGCCTTCTACTTTCACAATAAAAAAAGGGAATTGCTTTGTTGCGGTTCCCTTTTTTATATGCTGAAAGTTTAAAGCTTCGCAGAAGCTCTAGAGGTTATTATTCTCGCACCTTCCCGGCCAAGACACTTACCTTTGAATTGAATGGGTTTCCGGAAGAACGCCTGAAGGAAACCACTTGTCCGCAATGCCAAATAGCATCGGCTATCGGACCGTTGATCAGGTTCCAAACAGGAAAACTTCTGGGACCAAATACCATATCATGGCCTTCAAACTTTTCTACTTTTCTGAATATCTCGGCTGCCTTTTGCAGGTTTTGAAGCGTCGCTTTTCGCTTTTCGTCAAAGGCCATTTTGGCTGTGCTATCATCTCTTACATTCTCTTCTTTCATGGCGGCATTTAGAATCACCTTTGACAAGCCTAAGATGTGATCCACCGTTTCTTCGGTGGTACGGGCCTCTTCGCTCGGTTTAAAGGCCAAATCTTCGGCTCTAAGGCCTTCGGTTGCCCAATAGTATCGAAAACCAAGCCCGTCGATCATTCTGGCCAAGACTGTTCCGGAGGTGTACGTTTCTGAGGCTTCCGGAATTTCGTAGTACGGAAGCTCTTTGTCATTTTGCGAACTCATAGTAAAGGATGTAATGAATAGGACTGCAAACAAGAAATGCTTACTAATTTTCATAAGATATTTGAATTAAGTATTCTGAAATTCTTTTCAAGGTTTATTGCTTCAAGGTACAACATTTACTCAAGTTCTAGACTCGAATTCCCCCTAAATTCCTGAAGTGAAATAAGGAGTTTGGTCGGATGTTTTGGACAACACTTTCAAACATTATGGAAAATTTTGGCTTCATGCTCTTTTTTGAATTTCCTTTGAAATGTAGCTCGACAGATTACGACTATCTACGCAACTCATTAATTAACAGACACATGAAAACGACCACACAAAAAGATATCATCATATTTGACGGAGAGTGTAACCTTTGCAACGGGGTTGTGGGTTGGTTGCTAAAGTTTGCTCCTGCATCGATCTTCAGTTTTATTCCCTTTCAATCTCCACAAGGACAGCAGTATCTCAAAACATATGGATTTAACACTGAACGACTTGAAACGGTCATTTTGATCGACGAGAAAGGCGTTCATACACATTCGGATGGGTTTTTACGCATCGTATCAAATATTCCTAAATGGCAACGAGTTGCAGCATTGCTTGCTTTTATCCCAAGAATGATTCGAGACGGAGTTTATAAGTGGGCTTCTAAAAATCGGGTAAAGCTTTTTGGACAATCGCAGAGTTGCACCATTAGTTTACGCTGATCACTTTAACTTAAATCGTGCCATTACGGGCAAATGATCGGAAGCGTCCAGCACTTCTTTAACTACTTTTGCCTCGGCTACTTCTAGGAAGTTTGTATTATAGAAAATAAAGTCTATTCTGCGCTCTGGATCGATAGAAGGATACGTTGCCTGCGTTAAGTCTTTTAGGGCGTAAGCAGCATGTTGATTGGCCAACACAATGTCTCTTAAAAGTGATTCGGTATCTGGGTTGCTATTGAAATCTCCTAACAAGATCGTTGGATATTCGCTGGCATATTTCTCAAAAAGATCTGCTACCGTCTTAAGGTGCTTTTTCCTTGTAGGTTGATCAAATGCTTCAGTATGTACGTTGATCAACTTCACTGCCTTCCCAGCTACTTCGGCAGTCACAACTTGCGCAAGTCGATCCAAATAGAAGGCATCGCGCCAAAAGGGATTACTTTCTACTCTGTCCAACACAAGTCTTTCATGGTCCTTCAGGGGAAATTTGCTCAATATCGATTGCCCTGAAAATACCTTCCCGAAATGGGCCGTTATAGGAAAATGCGGAAAGGGAACATATTTCTTATCCCAATTCACCGCTCTTGCAACATTTGGATATCCTCCTTTGGACAATTCTAATTCTTGATCCACCATAAACGAACGGCCAGAACCGTAATCGATCTCTTGCAAAGCGACAACATCAATATCCAACTCTTTTAGGGTTCGTTGTACCTGAAGTAAATTTGCATTGAAAATGTATTCGTCTCGTTTCTTGGAAGTATTGTTGGTCATTCCGCTGAGATACCCAATATTATACGTCATGACGCTAAAAATCGAATCTTGCGCTCTTTGTGCATCAACGGTTGTTTCTGTGATTACTTTATACCCCTCGGAATCTTGATCTGGCGAAGATGCCCAGATGAAAAAAAGTATAAATACCGATAGCAAAACAGCTAGGGTCTTGACAATAAGGACGATTGCTTTTTTCAAGGATGTTGACGGTTGAATTTTTCAAATGTAGCCAAATTCCAAGAAGTTTCTTATTCACGCATAGTTTTTTAGCCGTTTTTTCGATGAATGGTCATTTTAGTTTTGAGAGAAAGGTCAGTGTATCCATCTCTTTCTTTGCCAAGCGATAAAACAAATAACTGAAACCGAAAAGCAAAATGACCCCTGAAACAATGATATATGTATAGAAACCTTTAGACAAGCTTACTTTGAAACTTGGGAGCAACAGGTAAAAACCAAAAGCGTACGTTAGCAAAATAACGGGAGTTAGGCCAAAGTGTATTCTTTTTCGCTTTGTGTAATACTGCTTTAACTGATGGGTATAGGTTGTTAACGATTGCTCTTCTGTGATCTCGCGAAGCTTCCTGTTAGAGCTTTTTTCAAGAAGTATTCTAACCAATATGGCGGCTACCATAAGTGAAACTCCTATTATGGGTTGTGTGACATTGAAGGTCGTCACATAGGCCAAAAATGCAATCAATCCAATAGTCGTAATGACAAGAATTCCAATAGTCCAACGCTGTTCACTTTTAAGGTTTTCATAGGTGGCTTGTGATTTCTCGACCAGCTTTTTGCTTGTGATACTTTCTGGCGCTCCCTCTTGGGCGCTCCAAACATCTTTTAATTCTTCAAACTCGTTCATTTCTTGATCTTTTTGGCGATTCTCTTCTTTATTCTGTGTATTCTTACCCTTAGGGTTTCTTCGGTGACACCAATGACCTCGGCTATTTCTCCATACGGCACATCTTCGAGTATCATTAGCATGACCATTCGGCTGGTTTCATCTAGCTCCTTTAGTGCCTTGTACAATAGTTTCAATCGTTGGTTGGTAACATCATCTGGAGTTTCGTCTAGTTGATCATCTGGCAATTCTTTTACCTTGCTTTCAACTTTCCTTTTTTCTTTCCGCAGAAATAACAGACACGTATTAACGGTGATTCGATATATCCAGGTTGTTATCGAGGCGTCTCCGCGAAAGCGATCCAAGTGTTCCCAAACTTTAATAAAGGTCTCTTGGGTAGCATCTTGTGCTAAGGCTTCATCTCCTGAGAAATACCCTTTGCACAATCGAAACACCTTGGCCTGATTTTCTCGATAGATCTTGTCAAAAAGTGATTCTTTATCCACGTTTATCGAATGTGTTCTGTGATTTTTTCAAAAAACCATTTTGGCTGATCGTACATAATAAAATGGGCTGAATCATCAGCATACAACATGGTTATATCTTGCAAATTAGCATATTGTTTTTTGTAGTTGGCCATCACCATTTGCTTATTGGGATATGTGGCTGCTAACAAGACCACAGGAATCTCGATCTTGGCAATGGCTTCTCTCAAGTCTAGTTTAAGCAAGTCGGTATATCCGTAAACATAGGTCTTTCTATCTGCCATGACCATCCAATCAACCAGCTGCTGATGCTTGTCTTTGTTAAGACTCATGAACGCGGCATATTGCTTCGCCATTGCTTTAAATTCGGTATCGTTCATGGCAAATTGCTGCTTGCTATAGGGATTGTCATAAACGATGTCTTCTGCTTTAAAATTTGGAATCATCAAGGCTCCAACGGATGGCAAACCATCCACTACGATCAATTTTCGATAGCGTATAGGTGCGTCACTGGCGAGCCAGAGTCCGAGGGTTCCTCCTAGACTGTGCCCAATGATGGTAGGTTGCTGTAGTTTCTTTTCTTCGACATAGGCTTCAATACTTTCCTTGACTTTAGGCAACCAAGGCTTTTCAATGGCAGGGACTTCTCCAAAACCCGCAAATGTAAACACATGACATTCATGTGTTTTACTTAAGACTTCAACAGTTTCTTTCCAAACGTCACCGGTACAACTAAACCCAGGAAGCAACAATACAGGAGCTCCTTTTCCTATTACTTCTACTTCAAAGGCTTTGTTTTGTGCCGTAGCATTACTAATAAATAATACGGTGAGAAATATGACTATTTTTTTCATGATGTATTTGATTTATGTTTCCCTTTGGATACATGCATCTAAAGATTGTTACACATCAATTCATTTTTTTCTGGAGTGAAGTTGAAAAGCCTTGTTTACCGCATAAAAAAACCTTCGGCTCTCCAGCCGAAGGTTCTTCAATTAACTAACTAACCCAAACTTTAATGAAAAAAAGTCTATTATTTTTTTAGCGAAATACTCCCTGACGATTGGGCTGTGCCTAATTTTACTTCTTGACGTTCTCAAGATCCTTGGTTTTGCACTTTCAATGGTCAATGACCGTATCGCTAATGATATTGTCAAATGTTCTAGTACAAATATCTGATATCTCCTTACGCTTGGGTAGCGGATATTTACCGTTTATCTCAGGGGTTTTTACCGTGCGCACTCTCACTAAAAAATTGATTTTGTAGGAAAAGGAAATGTTCTTAACAAGTATTTACATCCATTTAAGTTCATGAGCTTAAAGAAATCACTATCGTATTGTATTTTAACATTTTATACAGCAATATTCGTTCTAAGTTTTTGTTTATTTATACGTGAGGTTATGGTTATGCCTGATGCCTCATCCCTTAGACCCAAGATTATTAAACCTAAAACTCCCCCCGTGAAGAAGAACCTGTTTCTACTGTGTTTTCTCGTGGCTTGTTTTGCAGTAAATGCTCAAAGCGTTAACATTGACGGACGTCTTAAACCGCATCTCGATGCTTTTTTTGATGAATGCAAAAAGTATGGCATTGACTATCACGAGAAACTTTTCAAGCTAAAAAATATCACTATTGTCGACACCTTGCCTTTAAGTGAGGACGGATATACCCTGGGCATGCTTCAGCGTGATGCAGATGGCAATGTTGAGAACATTATCATCAATTGGGTAACTCTTTTAGACCCTGAGATTCTAAAAGTAGTCGCCTTTCATGAATTTGCTCACTACTTCTTGGACTATAAAAAACACGTTTGCAGTGACTGCGGCATTATCATGGCCAAAGTAAATACGAGTTACTTTGACATCGTTAGAGAATGGGAACAACAAGTAAAAAATCTATTTGAGGAGTCCCCTGCGTATCAGCGGAAGAAAAAGTTGTCGGTCTTGACCATGAGCATGAGCGACCAATAAAAAAGGCTCCTTCATCTCAGGAGCCCCTTTAATCATTTTTCGACATACTCTTTTATCGAAACATCATTGATGAATACGTCATCCAAAACGGCCTCTCCGTCTTTAACGTATACCAAGGCATAGGTCTTGTTTTCTTCAGAATTACGTTGCGCCTCCCTATGGGCCAATTCGGCATCGTAAGCTTTACTCTCTTCCATGTAATATCGATTAAAAGGCAGCCTGAAAAACACGTCGCCACCGTAGTACGACCGTACTGTTGTTTCAATATAATCTGACCCCCACCGATCCTGTATGTCATGACCTATTTCGGTTACTTGTGCAAATCCATCATCACCATTGGAAATATGAAGATATAAGATCTCGCCTCTGACCCAGGTTGTATCTTTCGTTGCAAAACTCTCTTCTTTATAATACAAATCGATGTACTTTCCGCGATAGGGATCAAAAGGATCCAAAGGAACTGTCTCAAATTTGAACGATGTACCTTGTTCGATAACATCTTCTTTGTCAAGTATCATTTGCGTGGGAACCCACCACTGAGCCACCACCATGATTGCGAATACGATATATAAATAGATACTTTTCATGTGTTTAGGATTTTAGTTTTTGGCGTTTCAGCATTAAATAATTGGCAAGGAAGAATCCGACGCCTATGGCGACGAATAGGAGTCCGCGCAGTACAAAGCTCAAATCGGTATCAAAAAATCTGCAGATGATTAGAATAGTGATAATCAGCAAACCGTAATTGAGCAATCCGAAGTGCAATTTCTTTCCTCCATAATATGTCATAAAAACGCCCAAGGCTAGCACCAAAGTGTTAATCACAATGGCAATGACCGTTTCATAATACAAACCGATAAAAAACATCGGAACAAACAGCAAGAACACATATTTGAACACATTGAATTCTCTATCCGGTCTTTGCATCATGTTATAGACCAAAACGGCCAGCGCAACCGATGCAAGCACTAGAGAAACCCATATTTCTTGGGCGTTCCAAGAGAAGTCGTCTGCAATATGTTTCCAAAGATCTCTAAAACTTAAGATGATCAAAAGGAACACAGTCCCCAAAGAGCCTAGAACCAAATAGCCGTTTCTCAAAAGACTTTGGTCTCTTAGCCATGATGTTTTCCCTAGGTTATAAAACAGGCCAAATAACATCATGTACATGAGAAAGCCCCCAAAATGGAATTTGCTAATAAAACCTCCTAACACGATGATCAAACTCAACGGAACTAACCAATTGAAAACAGAAACCATGTTGCTCTCTTTGTTTGTTTTCCACATTTGATAGTAGAATGGGACTACTATAGCCAACAAAGGAATATACAACCAAGGCGTATTGCTTCCGTAGCCATATCCGGCCTGCGTCGCATAATAGGTAGTAAATACGATATGCAGTAACGCCAACGATTTAGACCGAAGCAAATACATCAGTGGCGCACAGAGTAAGGTCCACGTGAGCAGAAAAGAAGGCATATTGCCCGGAATATTGTAGATCTGGCTAATGAGCGAGATAGACGCGCCTACCGCGAAGAACAAAAAGGTTCCGGAGGCTTCTTTCCAAGTGGCTGACTTTTTCTTAAAAATTGAAAAGCCCGCCAGTGCTTGACCAATGACCAACGGAATGAACGCAATCACGGTTTTGATGGTCTTTGAGAAATTATCCCAATTGTGCGCTAAAATCAAGATGATACCAAGTCCTACCAAAAGGGAACCTAATACACCAAATACCGTGAATAGTCGATTGGGATTCGGATCTTTTTTCGCCGCGTAGTGCTGACGAATCTTGATTGCCGTCTCTGTCGAGATCACCCCTTCTTCAATAAGGGTTTCGAGCTCTTTTAAAAACTTATAACTCATGTTAGGTCGTTTAGTTATGATTTAAAGATACTTAATAAAGCTGTTAGCTTGCCTGTTTCTCCTTTTCCATTATTTCATCACCACACGAATAGCAAAATGGCAAGTGTGCAAAGTTCTCAGTTCCGCAGTTCTTGCAATCTTTGAACAATTGCAATCCGCAGTGACGACAAAACTTGGTCACTTTTGTTGGAATGTTAGTCGATTTCCCACCACTTTGATGGTATTTGTTGATGATGAAGTCCTTTCCGCAGGATGGACACATGTGATTGTCTAACGCTTTTTCGGCGGTATCGTCATTGATCTTTTTAGCACGTTCTTGTGAGGAAACTTTCAACTCTTCTTTTTTACGTTGAATGAACGCACGTAGTTTGTTGATGGTATACACTCCCAAAAAGACACTCAGCACTATACCTACAGTGTAACGAACATATCCGCCGTAGCTTGGCAAGTACGGAATGAGTCCGATAAAAAACACATAGCCCGAGAAGAAAATAAAACCTCTAAACAGTGGCCAATACTTGTGTTTTCTGTATTTCATCAGAAAGAAAACACCTAAAAGCAAAATCGGAAATGCCAAGAGCAATCGCTTCAAAAATACTTGTAACTCAAAGCGTCTTTCGGCCTTTTTAAGCTCACCCCTCGCTTCTTGTCTATTATTTACAATCAGAGTTTCACGCTCCTGGATCTCTTTCTTATACCCATCAATGATCGCTTGCACTTCGACCATTTTTTGTTCAATGCTCTTAACCTCTTCGTAGAGTGCATCCAATTGTTCTGTGCGAGCCAGCACGTGGCGGTCATTGCTGATATAGCCAGTAACCTTTCTCGTTTCTAGCCAATTCTCAAAAGAGGCCTTTTTCTCCTTATGCTCTTTGGACGTCAATGACAACATGATACGCAAGCGCTCTTTCTCTTCTTGCCGTATCGATATCTTTTTAGCTATTTGTTGGGTTTTGGCACCCTCTGTATCGATCAATTTTTGATCTACAAAATCTTCAAGCTCTGGTGGCTTCTTATACGAATCTAAATCGTCAATAACCTTTGTTGCCAAAAAAATCAGGAACAAGCAAAGGGCAAAACTGATGATATAGTTCACAAATCGTGAAGTTCGGGTTAGTTTTTTGTTGTTGAATTCCATAGTTGTTGGTTTATAAAAGGGATGTTGGTATCGTTGAAGCGACCGCCATACTCGCAAGCCGCTTCAACTAACCAACAAACAACCCTTATTTTTCTTTTTTATCGATCAGTTGTACGTCTCTTGTATTCTTTTGAACCGCGATGGCCGCGTATAAGCTTAATGTAAAGGACATGCCATAGAAGCCCTTTTCACTTAACCAAAGGTCAGCATTCCAAAGTCCGATAATCAATAGTAGGACTGCGGCAATGGTTGTGAACCAGCTAATCCCGTAGTAGATATCAGTGACGGGAATACCCTCTAATCGGTCGCGAACACTCTTTTGCACAGAGACCACCGAAAAGAGTCCGAAGAGTAGGATGGTAAAGTAGTAGCCTTTTTCATTTAATTCCATGTCAGCATTCCAAAGGCCCACACAATAGGCGACCATTCCTACTAATAAGGCTATCCATGAGGCGCCCACAAAAGCGTTGGTTGGACGTTGCGGATCTATTTCTTTTCCCGCAACTTTCGAAGTTTTCGATTTCTCTGAAAGGTCTTTTCTTAAAAAATCTTTCATACTTGATGTTTGTTGATCCATAATCGTTTTTGATTAGCAATTACAGGGCAAAGATGTAGCAGAATAGATATCGAAAAAACCTAAAAATGAAAAATAACTTATGATATATTTTGTTACAAATAATCAATTAGATTAATATTTATAGTACTTTTACTAAAGTAAAACTTATGATATAATGAATGACCTTCAATCTATCATTTCCGAATTAAATGAAGAAGAACAACGCTTGTTCGTCAAACATTTGCAACAAAAGAACAAGCGCAGTGACACCAAAAATGTGCAGCTCTTTAAGCATTATGCTTCGGGTCCAATACAATCAGAAGTATTGGCCAAGGCACTTTACGGAAAAGACAACCGACCGGCACTGCACGCACTTCGAAAACGTGTTTATGAATCATTGATAGATTTCATTGCTAGCCGAAACTTACAGGAAGAAAGCTCTGAGGAGACTCAAATACGTAAAGAAGTGCTGGCGGGTCAATACTTTTTGAAACATAAACAGTACACTACCGGATTTAAGACACTATTGAAAGCAGAAAAGAAGGCCTTGGACCATGACCTCTATGGACTACTTAACGAAATCTATCATCTTCTGATAGAGCATGCTCACTTATCGACTTTGGCACCACTGGACCAACTGGTCTTTAGAGCTCAAGAAAATCAGAAACGCTTTCAACAGGAAGAACGCCTCAACATGGTGTATGCTTCGGTTCGCAACACCTTGTCTCAGGTTATTTATGAAGCGAAGGTCATTCCGTTTCAGGAACTCACTCAAGACCTTTTTCAGCTTTATGGAATCAGTCAAGAAGCTGCCTTAAATTATCGTTCGCTTTTTAAACTGGCTGAAATAGCAAACATCGCCGCGTTCGTGACCAAAGATTATTATTCTATCGAGCCTTTTATTTTACAGAATTACCAAAAGATTCAAGAACAGGAGGTCGATATGCAAAAGCAACGGTATTATCACATTCATGTGCTGTACATCATTGCTAACATATACTTTCGAAACAAAAACTTTGAGCAGGCGGAAGCCTTTTTGGACAAAATGCATGCCGAAATGCTTCAGCAAAAACAGAAATACTTTAAAGTTTTTCTTCCAAAACACACCTGTCTCAAAGCTTTAAACCTCAACTATAAAGGTAAGGGTGCTGAAGCTATCGAGCTTATTGAGGGTAGCAACACTCATAAGAGCAAAGACGTTGAAACATCATTAGACATTCAACTTAGTTTGATCGTATTCTATTTTCAACAACAAGATTTCAAAAAGGCACATCGCCTATTCACCAACCTCTACCATACCGATAGCTGGTTCGAAGAGAAGGCAGGGATCGAGTGGGTAATCAAGAAAAATTTAATTGAAATATTACTGCATATCGAGTTGGGCAATATCGATTACGTAGAATCTAGAATGAAAAGTTTTGAACGCAAGTATTATGGCTTCTTAAGAGAGATTGATGAGAATCGCGTAATCACTTTTTTAGGGCTTGTAAAGAAGTATTACCAGGCTCCAGAAATGGCGGCCTCACAGAAATTTGAAGACGAAGTAGAGCGTTCCTTCACTTGGATGTCTCCTCAAAGGGAGGACATTTTTGTCATGAGTTTTTACGCTTGGCTCAAAAGCAAGATGAAGCGAGCAGACCTCTATAAAACTACGCTTGACCTTGTGCAACTATAAAAAAGTAAGTCCCGCCTCCGCGGGACTTACTAGACTAACTCAATAATGTCTTCCAGCTCGGGCTCTTTAAATCGCTGGTTCGATTATTTTCTTTTTGGCTTTCTTTTTCGTAGCGCATGAGTTGAAATTGGCTGGTAGATACGCTTTGGTATCGAATCCTAATTCTATCTCATCTTCTTCTATATATTCAATGTTTTCGTATTCACTTGCATAAGGATTGAAATCTTTTGGGAGATACGTCGCCGTATCAAAACCAAGCTCAACTTCGTCCTCTTCAATAAATACGATCTCATTAATTGCATACGGAAGTGCTCGTGTTATCCCCTTTTCAGTGTATTCAACTTGTTGTCCAAGGGGAACGTCATCGTCTTGTGGCTGTGCAGTCCCGTTCAATCCGAGAACTAGACCGCAGATTACTAATAGTTTGTTCATTTTGATTTACGTTTTTTGATTGTATATTTAAAAGACGCCACAAAATCAAAGTTGTTACCATTTTTACACCGATTTAACAATTTGATGATCTCTTTTAGGAAATCGGGGGGCTTAACGCCCTTAAATTTAACAAAAGGGCTTTTTTGTTGTGATTCTGTTAACATCTTGCAGGGTTCATAAATTTGTAACTTGCTGACCTTTAACAAAAACCAACATATGAAAGCAACACTACTTTCAAGATTGCTGCTAGTGATCATGCTAGTTGGAATCTCTACTACTGCTCTTGCGCAAGACCGCAAAAGAAAAAATCGAAAAAAGAAAAAAGGCACTACCGAACAAACCGAAAAACCTGATAAAAAAGATAAAAATGGTATAAAACCGTATGACAAGGTCATTACCAAAGAAGCGTTGACCGACAAAGGGCTCTTCGATGTTCATAAAGTAGATGATGCCTATTATTATGAAATCCCTGATTCCTTATTTCAGCGAGAGATGCTAATGGTTACACGTATCGCAAAGACCGCTTCTGGCATTGGTTTTGGTGGAGGTAAGCAAAACACCCAAGTGCTTCGTTGGCAGAAAAGGGATAAAAAAGTATTGTTGCGTGTGGTCTCACATCAAGTGGTCGCTTCCGATTCGCTTCCGGTGCATGAGGCAGTGGTCAATTCTAATTTTGAACCGGTACTGTACAGCTTCCCCATAAAAGCATTTAGCAAAGACTCAACTTCAACTGTGATCGATATTACAGACTTGTTTGCTAAAGACGTCAAAGCTTTAGGGTTTCCTGCTAACAGACGTAAACAATATAAGATAAGCCGTCTCGATAACAATCGCTCTTTTATTGAAAGCCTTAAAAGTTATCCGCTTAATATTGAAGCCAGACATATAAAAACATACGAAGCCGGAGAACCGCCTTCGAATGCGAGCACGGGTTCTATTTCT
Source organism: Flavobacteriaceae bacterium (assembly GCA_028279515.1). Taxonomy (GTDB): domain Bacteria; phylum Bacteroidota; class Bacteroidia; order Flavobacteriales; family Flavobacteriaceae; genus JANQNQ01. Next base: position 60,037 of record JANQNQ010000006.1, on the reverse strand, counting down.
TTGGAAATGAACAACTCGATGATCCTGCTACCTAAAGAACCCATGAAGCGTCGATACTTTGACCAGAGAGTGGGTTGGTTTGCTCGTGGTCAAGTTGATTATGGCCTGGATGCACAAGAGAGTAAAACGGTGAGATATCTTGACCGTTGGCGCCTAGAGGTTAAGGACGAAGATCTTGCCAAGTTTAGAAGAGGCGAGCTTGTAGAGCCGAAAAAACAAATTGTCTATTATATCGACCGCGCTACACCAGAGCAATGGCGCAAATATATCAAACAAGGAATTGAAGACTGGCAAGTCGCTTTCGAGGAAGCTGGTTTTAAGAACGCCATCATTGCCAAAGATCCTCCTACGCCAGAAGAAGATCCAGAATGGAGCCCAGAAGACGTGCGCTATTCGGTGGTTCGCTATTTGGCCTCTCCGATTCCAAACGCCAACGGACCCCACGTGAGTGATCCGCGTTCTGGAGAAATCTTAGAATCTGATATCAACTGGTACCACAATGTGATGACCTTGTTGCGCAATTGGTTCTTTGTACAAACCGCAGCCATTAATCCAGAAGCTCGTGGTGTTGCTTTCAAAGATGAAGTGATGGGTAGATTGATACGATTTGTCTCGGCACATGAGGTTGGACATACCCTTGGACTTCCGCACAATATGGGTAGCAGTGTTGCGTTTCCGGTTGATTCATTGCGCTCGGCTGCTTTCACAAAAAAATACGGTACAGCTCCTTCCATCATGGATTACGCACGTTTTAACTACGTGGCGCAGCCAGGGGATGGTGATGTTTCGCTGATGCCAGATATCGGCGTCTATGACAAGCACTCCATTCGTTGGGGATATCGCCCAATTCTGAATGCTAAAACGGCCAAAGATGAAAAGAAAACCTTGGACAAGTGGATCTTAGATCATCAAGACGACCCTATGTATCGCTTCGGAAGACAGCAGTTTGGTGTCATAGACCCTAGTTCTCAAACAGAAGACTTGGGTGATGATGCTGTCAAAGCTAGTTTATACGGAATCGCCAACCTGAAGCGTATCGTCCCGAACCTTATTGAATGGACGGCGGAAGATGGTAAAGACTATGCAGATCTTCAAACTATGTACGGACAGGTATTGGGTCAGTACAATCGTTATATGGGCCATGTTGCTTCTAACATTGGAGGCGTGTACGAATACTTCAAAACGTATGACCAAGACGGAGCCGTTTATACGCATGTTGACAAGGCACATCAAAAAGAATGCATGAACTTCTTGCAAGAAGAACTATTCAACACTCCGCAATGGCTTATTGATAGGAATATTTTCAACAAGGTACAATCAGCAGGAAGTGTTGAGCGTATTCGCAATACTCAGGTAAGAACGCTCAATAATTTATTAGACTTCGGAAGAATGGCACGTATCATTGAGAATGAAACCCTCAATGGGTCACAGGCGTATTCGTTGTTAGATGTCATGGGGGATCTTCGCAAAGGTATTTGGAGCGAGTTGTCTTCTGGACGATCTATCGACACCTACCGAAGAAATTTGCAAAGAGCTTATTTGGATCGTATGGAATTTTTAATGACCAATGAGCAGAATTCGATTCCGGCCGGGTTTAGAAGATTTTCAAGAAGAACCAATGTCGATGTGAGTCAATCTGACATTCGTCCTGTGGTCAGAGCAGAACTCAATACACTTCGAAGAAACATTCGCGCTGGACTGACCAGAACCTCCGACCGAATGTCTCGCTACCACTTGCAAGATGCAATCAAAAGAATTGATCTGATATTGGACCCTAAGTAATAAAGAAAAGCGCCAAACATGGCGCTTTTTTCTTCTTTGCTGTTAAAAGCGTCACAATTATTGATGCCTAATTAAACTATTTACGCTCATCGGGGTCATAGAAGCGTAAACATTAAAATGACCTAAAAATGAAACACGTATTAAGTTTATTGGCGTTGTTCGTTGTGCTTGGTCTACAAGCACAAGAACAAGAACAAGTTCCTGAAAAAGAGCCAGAACGTAAAGAACGCAGAGCGCAGCGAAAAGGGCGCATGCACAATCACAAAGAAATGGCGGCCAAGTTCACACCCGAACAGATCGCTACCATTAAGACAAAGCGCATGGCGTTACAATTAGACCTTACCGACGCACAACAACGTCAAGTTCAGAAACTGAACGAAGAGATCGCTACCGAGCGTAAGGCAAAAATCGAAGCCAGAAAGGCCGAAAAAGAGAAAAAGAAAGAGCTTACTGATGATGAAAAGTTCGAACGCTTAAATGAACGTTTAGACGCTCAATTAGCACATCAAAAAGCCATGCGAAAGATCCTAAACGATGAGCAGTACGAACTATGGAAATCGACTGCTGCTAAAAAGGGTCGCAAGAAAAAAGCGATGCGTAAACGCAAACAGAGAAGATCAAAGTAAAAAGGGCGCTATTTAGCGCCTTTTTCATTTTTAATTGTATCTTTAACTCATAATCCATAATTAACACACTACATGAAAAGAATAGTAACGTTTCTTCTACTTGCTTTCGCGCTCATGCTAGGCACGCAAAGCGTTTCGGCGCAAGAAAAAGAGCCCGCAACGTCTATTGCAAAAAAGAAGACCATTGAACTAAAAGCAGCGCTTGCGCTCGACAATGATCAAGTAGGAAAAGTGTACGAATTGATCAAAGGATATGTAGAAAATGATCAGAAGTACGCAGCTAAAGCAAAAGACAAAGGTGCTAAAGCGCCAAGTAAAGAAAAATTGAAAGAGGCATTGATCGCCAACCTTGAGCAACTACTCACAGAAGAGCAGGTCAAAAAACTAAGCACATCATCGGTCAACGTTATCGATTGATAAAAAAAGCGGTCATTTGACCGCTTTTTTTTATGATTCATCTTCCTTTAAAGATGCTATCTTCTTCTGCTCCTTTTTTTGATTGACATTTCAAATATCACCAAAAGTATCATAGGTTCATGTTAATAGATTGGTTAATGTTACGTTAATGATCATTAGCTAGGTATCTACACTACTTGTCCCTTCACCTTCAAATCCCGATTCTACGGGAATCGACATAACAACACAGGTTAATGCTCGGTTAACGCATGTTCTTCATTGTGCTCTTATCCTTGTTTTGTAATACATTTGAATCACAAACCTAAACGTATTCATGCTCATATGCATCGTAAGATCAACATACTAATTATTACTTCGATCATCGCCTTACTGGCGCTGTCAGGAATTCAAGCCTACTTGATACACAATACCTATCAACTAAAGAAAAAGGCTTTTTTGGCAGAAACGAAGAAGGTAATCTCCAAGATAGACGATGAAACCCCGGTGATTGATTCTCTAGAAACGGTTTGGTCAGAAAAGTTCTTAGGGTTGTTGGCCAAGTACAAGATGAAATCCATCAGTAAGGACAGTATCATGAATTCGCTGAAACTAATTGCTGAATCAGCCAATCCACATTTTGTTGAGGCCTATAATAAGGAAGTCAAAAAGGTCGGACTGGAGTATGACATTCAATACCAAAAGAACATTTTAAACATTGCTATTGTTGATAGTACTGGTATTGACACCATTTTCCCAACGCGCCAAGAAGAGGGTATGTTCTTTATCGGTGAAGACTTCCCTAAAGAGAATGGTTATTTGATCAGTACGGCCACTTGGAACTCCAGCTTTCAGAGCGATGGTTCTGAAGAGGATCTTGCGCAAATCCCTTTAGAATTTGAATTTGTTGTTAAAACACAAGACCTTATGAACATTGCCGATTGGCAACGTATTGTGTTTGGTCGCATGACGGCATTGTTTGTCTCTTCATTACTTCTGTTTTTATTTGTCATCGGACTGCTTTTTTATTCGATCAGTGCTTTGATAAAACAAAAGAAGGTGACCGATATCAAAACCGACTTCATCAACAATATCACGCATGAACTAAAAACACCTTTGGCCACCTTGAGCATTGCCTCCAAGAGCCTACGAACTGATACGGTAGTACAATCGCCAAAAGCATTGAATAGTACACTTGATATTATAGACCGACAAAACAGCCGTTTGCAAAAACTCATTGATCAAGTCATGAGCAACAGCCTTGGTGCAGAAAAAATGACCCTTCAGAAAGAGCCTACGGAAGCTTCCGTCTATTTACGCCAAATGCTTCAGGATTTTGAACTCTCAATAAAAGAAAAGAATGTGGCGGTTAAAGCAGATATTTCGCCGGAAAAGGCTGAGCTTCAAATCGATCGATTCTTGCTGACCACTGCACTGCACAACATTCTTGAAAATGCAGTGAAATATGGAGGAGACGAGAAAAGTATTGAAATATCAAGCCAATTTAATGCTAAGGAATACCTCATCAGCATCAAAGACCATGGAATTGGGATTTCTTCGAAAAATTTAAAAGAGGTTTTTGAGAAGTTTTACCGAGTAACCGATGGCGACCGTCATGATGTTAAAGGATTGGGGCTCGGGCTGTATTATGCCAATCAAATTGTAAAAGCACATAATGGCCATATTAGTGCGCAAAGTGAAGTTGGCCAAGGAACCGAATTCATCATTAGTATCCCCTTAAACGTATAAACCTATGCAACGCATTCTATTAGCAGAAGACGATCAAGATTTCGGTAGCATCCTAAAGCAATATTTAGAAATCCATGGGTATGAGGTGACCTGGACCAAAGATGGACTGGAAGGGCTTGAAACCTTTAACACACAAACTTTTGACATATGCGTTCTGGATGTAATGATGCCGAAAATGGACGGATTTTCATTGGCAGAAAAGATCGTAGACATCAACCCTGAAACTCCTTTTATATTCCTAACCGCTAAGAAGATGAAAGAGGATAAAATCAAAGGATTAAAGTTAGGAGCCGATGATTACATTGTAAAACCCTTTGAAGCCGACATCCTTGTATTGAAATTGCAAAACATTTTAAAACGAGCCAAAGGAATCAAACCTAAGGAGATTAGCACTACCTCGGTTGGTGCGTATAACTTTGATTCAAAGAATCATATACTCAAAATCAATGAAAAAGTACAACGGCTCACACAGAAGGAAACCGTGCTCATTCAATATTTCTTGCAGCATGTCAATGAAACGGTGAAGAGAGAAGATGTATTGAATGCCGTGTGGGGAAGCGATGACTTTTTCTCAGGTCGTAGCATGGATGTGTTTATCAGCAGATTGCGCAAATACTTTAAAGAGGATCCAAATATTGCTATTGAGAGCATTCGAGGCGTGGGTCTTATTTTCAAGATTACTATATAATCAAAAAAAGAACATACATCAATCCAATAATTATTAATCAAAATTCGAACAGTTATGAAAACAGTAATTCAAATCACAATCGTACTTATTGCAGGAATCTCAACAGCGTTAGCCCAAGCTCCGACGCCACCAGAGCCACCGAAACCCCCAACGAAAGTAGAAGTTGCTATTAATGGGGACATTCAGGACAAAAACCACTACAGCTCATTTTCGGTAATTGACGAAGACGATTCGTACATGGTCAAAGCCCGCTTTAACAAGTATAAGACCGCTCAACTCAAAAAATTCTTATTTAACGAATTTGGAAAAACTAAAGCTTCAGGCTTTTCAAAGACGTATGAGTGGGCAAAAGAGAGTGCAGGACAGACCGTTTATGAAGTGCGTTTGTCGTCTGGGCGCCTAAAGCTTTTTGTCGATAAAGAAACGGCCTCAGACCAAGTAGTGCAGCGTTTCAGATCTATTGCCAAGGAGCTAAAAACGAAGATCAGCAAGCGATAGTCAACTAGAATTTCGACCAACCAATTTTGAGCGCGACCAGAGAAAGTTCTGGTCGCGCTCTTTTGTGACACAGAAATTTTTGCACAGTCTTTAATACATTACCAAAGATTCAAACTATGAAAAAAGTATTCCTCTTGGTCGTTTCGGCCTTGATCTTATTTTCGTGCCACTCTCAAGGTGAACCGACCATCAAATACACAGTCAAAAAGGTATTTGAAAATGAACGACATCAACTAAAGATCCTTGCTGAATTCCCAGCCGACATTACCGGCATCACCAAACTTATGTTTCTAGACAAGGCTTGGGGCGAAGAAAATTTGCATCAGTGCATTGGAGATATGAAACTCTTAAATGCCGAGGCTTCTATTCATAAAAACAAGGATGAGGGGTTCATAGAAATTCATCATGATCCAGGGCTAGGCAATTTGCGGTTTGAATATCATATTTTGCAAGACTCACCTGGAGTTCTTACCGACCAGAAATCTTATAGGCCAGTGGTACAACCAAAATACTTCAGCGCTTTTTCGCACAGCTTATTTATGGTGCCTCAAACAGGGATGCATCCCGAAACTGGGCTTATGGACATTGAAATCTCATGGAAGGGCTTTTCCGAAGAAAACATTGTTCACAATAGCTTCGGAAGTAAGGAATCTGTTCAATTCTTGGAAGCCACCTCGTTAAACGAATTTCATACAGCCGTCTTTGTTGGAGGTGATTTTAGAGTGTATCCGTTTAAAATAGAAGGAAACGATGTTTCACTGGCGATTCGAGGAGAATGGGAAACTTTTTCTGATGATGAAATCGTCAACATGTTGCAAAAGACCATTACCGCACAACGTTCTTTTTGGAGGGACCACTCGCAACCATACTTTACAGTAACTCTTGTACCCACCCATCGAGAGAACGGTAGTTCATATGGCGGCACCGGACTTACCAACTCATTTGCCACTAGGGCTACCAACAACAAAAATTTATTGCTCAAGGACCTTACTTATCTCTTCAATCACGAACTCACGCACAATTGGATCGGACACAGTATTAAAAACGCCAATGAAGAAGGACAGTATTGGTTTAGTGAAGGGTTTACTGAATACTATACGATAAAGAATATTGCTAGTAATCAGATCATCGGATTGGACCACGCCTATTTTATTGATGAGATCAATTCGTTCGTGAGTAATCTCGAACGGTCTCCGGTAAAAGACAAACCCAATTCGTCGATCAACTATGATAACTTCTGGAGCAGTCGCGATTATGAAAAGTTGCCCTATTACAGAGGTGCTCTTTTTGCCTTTTATCTGGATCAGAAAATTCAAATGGACAGCAAAGGAAAACACAGCCTTGATGACCTAATGCTCGACTTTTATCGCGACGCACTGGCATCTGGACAACGTATGCATAAAGAATATTTTATCGAAAAGGCCAATCAATACTTGAATGAAGATCTTCAACCCTTTTTCAATACACATATCTACTCTGGAAAACCAATGCCGATTGGCGATATTTTCAAGGATCTTGGCTTAGACCATGCTCCCTTCTCAAATGCATATCATCTTGGTTTTGAGTTTACAGAAGACAAAAAGCATGTTGCAGAAATTGACATCGATTCAAAGGCCTATGAAGCAGGTTTGCGCAAAGGAGATCGAGTTTCTTTTCGAAGTTATATGCATCGCCCCGACCGAGAGGCCAAGCTTACCGTCATTCGAGAAGGAAAGGAAGACACCATACGTTTTTTCCCTGCAAAGGTGCTACCGATTCCGAAGCTTAAACACAACGATAAAAATACCGCGGCACTTGCCTTTAAAGGGTCTTGACCACTTTTTCGACGGCTGCTATGGTGAAGTCTAAATCATCATAGGTCAGTGCGTTGTTTAAGAAATAGCTTTCAAATGCGCTAGGCGGAAGGTATACCCCTTCGGCCAACATGCCATGAAAGTATTTTTTGAAAGTATCGTTATTGCCTTTGGCTGCAGTTTCGAAATCCACTACTGGCGTATCAGTGAAATGCACAGATACCATAGAGCCCCTACGGTTGATCTGAAAGGCTAGATCCGTGGCACGTAACGCCTTCTCTATACCTTCGTGCAAGTATGCTGTTTTTTCCTCCAGCTCAGTAAAGATTGAAGGGTTTTCGTTAAGTGTCGTCAGCATGGCCAAACCGGCACTCATCGCCAACGGATTTCCCGAAAGCGTACCTGCTTGATATACTGGGCCCAATGGCGCCAAATGATTCATAATCTCATTGCGAGCGGCAAAGGCCCCTACTGGGAGTCCGCCACCAATAACCTTTCCGAAGCAGACAATGTCTGCATCAATTCCCAAGGTTTCCTGAGCACCACCTCTTGCCAATCGAAATCCAGTCATCACTTCATCAAAAATCAACAAGGTATCATGTTGGTCACATAGCGAACGTAACCCTTCCATAAAACCATCTTTTGGTAAGATACAGCCCATATTTCCAGGTACCGGTTCAATAATGATCGCTGCAATCTCACCTTTATTGGCTTCAAGCAATTGCTGCACATTAGACAAGTCGTTAAATCGAGCTAACAGGGTGTCTTTAGCAGTTCCTTGGGTAACTCCAGGACTGTTAGGTGCTCCGAAGGTAACTGCCCCACTTCCTGCTTGAATCAAGAACGAATCACTATGTCCGTGGTAACATCCAGCAAACTTTATTATCTTATCTCTTCCGGTGAATCCACGCGCCAATCTAACAGCACTCATGCATGCTTCTGTACCACTATTTACAAAACGAATTTTATCAATGTTAGGCACCATAGACACAGCCAGCTTGGCGATATCCGTCTCTATTTCTGTAGGCATTCCGAAGGAAGTACCCTTTTTTGCTTTATCAACGACCGCATTGACAACAGGTTCGTAGGCATGCCCCAAAATCATTGGGCCCCATGAAGCGATATAATCGATCAAACGGTTTCCATCTTCATCGTACAAATAAGCCCCTTTGGCTTCTTTGACAAAAATTGGGGTGCCACCCACGGCTTTAAATGCTCTTACAGGAGAATTTACTCCACCAGGAATATATTGTGACGCCTCTTTGAATAAGGCGCTACTTCTTTGATAAATCATTAAAAATCTTTTTCGAGTGGTTTAACATACAACACTTGACCAATGTAAATGTCATTGTTGTCAAGGCTGTTCAGTGCTTTTAATTGATCGACAGTTATTTTGTTCTTTCTCGCGATCGAGTATAAGGTATCTCCCTTTTTCACGGTGTACTTGTCCTTGCGCTTAACGATCTTACGTGCATCCTTAGGGTCTTTCTCAAGTACAATCGCGTCGTAGTCATACAAATTGTATCGCTCGATCAGACTGATGAGCTTGGTTGGGTATTTTGGATCGGTCGCGTATCCAGCCTTTCTTAAGCCCTTCGCCCAACCACGGTAATCATCTTTTTCCAATCTGAAAAGGAACATATATCGTTTTCTTTCTGACAGGAACAGCGAATGGTCTCTAAATGAATACTCAGGATGCGCATATTTTCGGAAGCATTCTCCTCGCTTATCATCGTCGTGATATACGCGCTCTCCTTTCCATCCTTTATGGCACTTGATACCAAAGTGATTGTTAGCACGTTGTGTTAAATCGCCTCTTCCGGCTCCTGACTCTAGAATCCCTTGTGCCAAAGTGATGCTTGCGGGAATTCCAAATTTCTCCATTTCGGACATGGCAATATCTTTGTAGGTGTCAATGTAATGCGACACAACATCTCCGCTCTTAGGAACTGGGTTCGGCTCTTTCTTCATAACGACAGGAGAGTCCTCCTTCTTTGGGGTTGTCACCACCACCCTTGGCTTTTCTTTTTTCTCTTTAGTGACCACTACACGTTGACTTTTACAGCCAACCAAAAAAATCACTCCTAAAGCTAATATCAATCGTTTACCCATCATAGTTCAATTAACGGTATGTTCTTCTTTTTAAGTCGTTCATTCATTCCGGCAATTCCCTGTAAACCTCCAGTATGGATGGCCAAAATCTGAGTTCCTTCTTTAAAATAACCCTTTTTCACAAGGTCTAGTATGCCGTACATCATTTTACCTGTGTACACCGGATCTAGCGGAATCTGCGTTTGTCGTTTGAAATCATTCAAAAAACGAACCAGATCTTCATTGATCTTGGCATAGCCCCCAAAATGATAATCCGTGATCAGTTTCCACCGATCATTATTCGCAAATTTACGAATCTCTTCGCGCAAAAAATCTCCTTTAAGGGCTGGAAAACCCAAAACTTGTTGACCAAGTTTTGAACAATTAATGAGTCCAGAAATGGTTCCTCCAGTTCCGACAGGGCAGCAGATATAGTCGAACATTGCATCTCCTGAAGTCAAAATTTCTTCACAGCCTCTAACAGCAAGTGTATTGGTTCCCCCTTCAGGAATTAAGAAAAAATCACCAAATTCTGAACGCAAGTCATTTACAAAGGCGGGAGCATTCTTTACTCGATAAGCTTCTCGAGAAATAAATTTGAATTTCATGCCGCAAGATTGAGCGAAACGAAGCGTTGGGTTTTCATCAATAAGATTGTGAAGTTCTTCTCCCCGAATGACGCCAATTGCCCGAAAACCTTGTTGTTGTGCCGCCACGGCTGTCGCTGCAATGTGATTTGAATACGCTCCACCAAAGGTCAGCAGTGTTTTGTAACCTTGACTTTGCGCTTTCTCTAAATTGTACTTGAGTTTTCGATACTTGTTTCCTGAGACAAAAGGATGGATACGATCTTCTCGCTTCATAAAAACCGAAATGTCGTTTGGCAGGTTCAATTTGACCTTTTGATTGCGTACTGTAATCATAACTCAAATGTATTCAAAAAATTAGCGGCAAAGGCAACCCGATCCATGGATTCACCGAATTGTCCTACGATTTTTCACAACTCACTAAACCACAGTCAACTGCACTTTCACAAATAAATCTAACATCTTCACAACATTTTTAACACGAGTACGGTAAAACCGCAAATAATTTAACAAAAGTCCGATTATATTTAGCTATAATTTTTGCCCAAAAACCTATGAAAAGAACATTACTATTGTCCATCTTTATGATGGGTACTTTTGCTATTTCCAAAGCGCAAGTTGGAATAGGCACATTAACGCCAGATGGCAGTGCCGAATTAGACATCACCTCTACAGACAAAGGAATTTTGATTCCGAGAGTAACACTTACTGGGACTGGAGACACCTCAACCATTTCTGGCACAGAAGCCAATGGATTGATGGTTTACAACACTGCTACTGCGGGTAGCGGTCTAACAGCAGTAACACCCGGCTTTTATTTTTGGGGCGGATCTCAATGGGTTCGTTTCACATCGGGCGACCCATGGTTTATAGACGGAAACAGCGGAACCACGTCAGGAACCAATTTCATCGGGACCACTGACGCACAAGCCTTGGATTTCAGGACGAATAACACCTTGCGTTTTCGCATCGCCAATGGAGACCAAGTATATGCAGGCGCCAACGGAAGCCGAAGCGCTCCTTTCTACTCTTGGGATGGTGACACTAATACAGGAATATGGCGACCAGGTGCTGACCAATTGGCTTTCGGTGCGGGAAACAGAGAGTTTATTAGATTCAGAGAGGCGTCAGACGATGTATTGGTAATCAACGAGGAAAGTCGTGATATGGACGTCCGTATCGAAACCGACGGAGATACCGAAACGCTATACATCGATGGTGCTAACAATAATATTGGGATAAGCACTACAGCTCCTGATGCGAGTGCTTCACTAGAATTAAATGACGGAACACGCGGACTCTTATTAAATAGAGTCGCTCTTACAGCAACCAATGCTGCTAGTCCTGTGACAAGCCCGGCCGCTGGTTTGGTAGTATACAATACGGCCACGGCCAGTTCTGGAAGTACTGAGGTAACTCCTGGCATGTATTATTGGGACGGGTCTCAATGGATTGCCATGGGAGGAACCAACGGACGGGATTGGTCTTTAGAAGGAAACGCCGGAACCAACCCAAGCAACAATTTTGCAGGTACCACAGACGCTGTGGACTTTGCCTTAAGAACCAACGATTCAGAGCGTGCAAGAATTACAAGCGCTGGTGATTTTGTGATTGGAGCTACGGCCCCAACAGGCGACAATGTGTTTGAAGTACAAGCTACCACTGCTACCGAAGATGCCATCAGTGGATACTCGACAGCTGGTGGTATTGGCATCTATGGGACCGATACGACCACAGGAGTTGGTGTGTTTGGGCAAGCTGGCGGTGCGGGAGTTGGCACTATTGGTGCCGCAGCCAACGCCAGTGGTTTTGGAGGTCTTATCTACAATACAAGTGCTACAGGTGTAGGAATGGTAGGCTCAGGTAATGGATCAGGACTCGGTTTTTGGGCTGGTACAGGAGGCACCTTTAACGGTAGCGACGGAGTTGCTGGAGGCGCAGATGCCTTAGGAACGGGTGTAATCGGCGTAGGAAATGCTGGAACGATAGCTTATACCTTACTCCCTAATGGGTCTGGGGTCTCAGGAGCTTCTGATGATACTGGTGTATATGGGTTCGCCTACGGAAGCAGCACGACCACAGCCAGGCAAGGAGGGTATTTTGAACTGGACAGAACGGGCAATGGGTCTACTACTGATGACCCTATCGCCATCCTTGCAGGAACCGACGGAACTGGCGTCGAGTTCGGAGGCTATTTTGATGGAAACCAGGATAATTCTGGAGCCAGCCAAGATTGGGCCTATGTAGGCACCAGAATTGCAGGTACTAATTATTCGGTATATGGCGCCACCTTTGCTGCCAGAGCTTATAGTGCAGGTGGAACCAACCGCATGGCCTTTAGCCCTCAAACGCCCGAAATCATCTTTGAAGATTATGGCACTGGGCAATTGGTAAACGGTGAAGCTAAAATTCAATTGGATGCCGACCTACAACGCAACATACATGTAGATGCATCTCATCCATTAAAGGTCTTTATACAGTTAGAAGGAGATTGTAAAGGAGTATATGTGACCAATAAATCGAAAGAAGGTTTTATGGTGAAAGAACTTCAAGGAGGAAACTCAAATGTTTCTTTTAGTTGGCACATTGTGGCTTCAAAAGCAGATCATACGGATGCAACTGGAAGAGTCGTGTCTAAACATGTAGACGTACGTTTTCCTTCGGCTCCTAAAAAAATGGCCAAAAAACAAATACGAAAGTTAGAGATGCAGCAAATTGCTAAACCGCAGAGAGAACAATAAAACTAGCGATACGATAAGAATTTCCATAGAGGCCTGTTGTCTAAGTATGACAGGTCTCCTTCATTTGCATACGCTTCACGCTCAAAACTTATGTTCTTGTAGGCCGTATACGAGTTTCTGTACTTGATAAGACCGTACAGCCACTCAAACAGATAAAGCACATAAAAAGGAATCACCAACAACTCTAATTGCTGTCTAAGGTGAATGCGTTCGTGATTGAGCAATTCGTCATCGTACACCAAATGCTTTTCGCGCAGAATGATCAACGGCCAAAGGGAAAGCCCCACAAATCCTTTCGGAAACATATATTTAGAAATCAATACCATATCCTAGTAATTTCAAATATCAGGCCAAAATACTGTACCTTTGTGACAAAGGTCGTGAGGCAGTTTGTTTATATACGATTAATTAGACGAACTGCGATCATTTTCGGCTAAAAAACTTGATATCACCATAAATAATGATAAAAAAGCGTATCCCGATCGAAGAGGGAGACTATTATTTGACACCAGAAGGATATCGCTGTTTTACAGAACAATACCACTTAAAAAGAGGGTATTGTTGCGAGAGTGGATGTCGCCATTGTCCGTATGGTTATAACAAAAAGACGAATACTCAATCAAAGAAGTAGATGGATATTGTATTGATGACATACAAAAGAAAGATCGCGGTCACCCATCATCGGGCTGACATCCGATATCCCTAGTGTGTAAAGCTGAATCTTCGCCTAATCATTCACCTTTTACACATTAATTTTAGTACATTATGAAATCATTTCAAGAAGAAATTATAGAAGGAATTCCTTCACAACTTCCCGCGTCAAAACCTTTTGACCCTAACGTTAATCACGCTCCAAAAAGAAAAGAAATTTTAACCGACACCGAAAAGCAACTCGCTCTGAAAAATGCGTTGCGCTATTTTGATGCTAAGCATCACGCCACATTGCTTCCAGAGTTTGCTCAAGAATTGGAGGCCTATGGCCGCATCTATATGTATCGGTTTATGCCTGAGCATACGATATATGCACGTCCGATTGACGAATACCCGGCCAAAAGCAAGCAGGCTGCAGCTATAATGCTCATGATTCAAAACAATTTGGATCATGCTGTGGCGCAGCATCCACATGAATTGATCACTTATGGTGGTAACGGTGCCGTGTTTCAAAACTGGGCACAATACCGTCTGGTCATGAAATACCTTTCAGAAATGACCGAAGAACAAACCTTGGTCATGTATTCTGGGCATCCGTTAGGATTGTTCCCATCTCATAAAGACGCACCTAGAGTAGTTGTTACCAACGGGATGATGATTCCCAACTATTCACAGCCAGATGACTGGGAAAAATTCAATGCTTTGGGCGTTACTCAATACGGCCAAATGACTGCTGGAAGCTACATGTATATTGGTCCGCAAGGAATCGTTCACGGTACAACCATCACCGTTTTGAACGGATTGCGAAAAATCAACACCAAACCGGAAGGGGCACTTTTTGTGACTGCTGGCTTGGGCGGTATGAGCGGTGCTCAACCAAAAGCTGGAAACATTGCAGGTTGTGTTACCGTTTGTGCCGAAGTAAATCCAAAAGCAACGCATACACGTCACTCCCAAGGTTGGGTGGATGAAGTGATAGAGGACCTTGACGCGCTGAGCCAACGTGTTCGTGAAGCAAAAGCCAATAAAGAAACCGTCTCGATTGCCTACCAAGGAAACATTGTAGATGTTTGGGAGAAGTTTGATCAAGAAAACATCTACGTTGATCTTGGTTCGGATCAAACGTCATTGCACAATCCATGGGCAGGTGGTTACTATCCTGTTGGTGTGTCATTTGAAGACGCTAATGATATGATGGCCAATGACCCAAAGCAATTCAAAGCACATGTTCAAGAATCATTGCGCAGACAGGCCAAGGCCATCAATGCACATACCGCCAAAGGCACCTATTTCTTTGACTACGGAAACGCCTTCTTACTGGAAGCTTCTCGTGCTGGTGCCGATGTTATGGCGAAAGACGGTATCAACTTTAGGTACCCTAGCTATGTACAAGACATCATGGGGCCTATGTGTTTTGATTATGGTTTCGGACCTTTTAGATGGGTATGCACCAGCGGAAAGCCGGAAGACCTTGCTAAAACAGATGCCATCGCATGTGATGTTCTTGAAACCATCATGAAGGCATCACCCGATGAAATACAGCAACAAATGGCCGATAATATCCAATGGATCAAAGGTGCACAAGAAAATAAGTTGGTAGTTGGCTCACAAGCTCGTATCTTATATGCTGACGCCGAAGGAAGAACAAAGATCGCTCAAGCCTTCAACGACGCTATTGCAAATGGTGAAATTGGGCCAGTAGTATTGGGTAGAGACCATCACGACGTATCTGGAACCGACTCGCCGTATCGTGAGACCTCAAATATTTACGACGGTTCTCAGTTTACCGCCGACATGGCTATTCACAATGTGATTGGCGATAGTTTTAGAGGTGCAACTTGGGTGAGCATTCACAACGGCGGAGGTGTCGGTTGGGGAGAAGTTATTAACGGCGGATTCGGCATGGTTCTTGATGGTAGTAAAGAGGCTTCTAAACGCTTGCAATCCATGCTTTTCTGGGATGTAAACAACGGAATTGCGAGACGTAGTTGGGCCAGAAATGACGAGGCCATCTTTGCCATAAAAAGGGCTATGGATCACAATCCCGACCTAAAAGTGACCCTGCCGAATAAAGTAGATGAAACCTTGTTTGAGAAAATACGACCAAATGTAGAGACCTCGTAAAGGCTCTTCGACATAGATTAACTCAAAAAAGCAATACGTATGAGAACAATTAAATTACTTATTCCGATCGTGGCGCTGTTCGTCTTGGGTTCTTGTGTATCAGTTCGAGTGGTTTCGGACTATGACAAGGAAGCTGAGTTCAATGAATACCGCTCTTTTGCATTTTACAAACCGGGAATAGACAAGGCCGAGATCTCTGATCTGGACAAAAAACGCATCTTACGGGCTATCGAGACCGAAATGACCGCAAGAGGCTTTGTCAAATCTGAAAACCCTGATCTTTTGGTAAGCATTTTCACCAAAGAGAAAGAACGTGTAGATGTATACAACGGTAATTTTGGCCTCGGCTGGGGCTGGGGATGGGGTTGGAATCCATGGATTTGGGGTCCTAACTTCAATACCGTTTCAACACGTACCGAAGGGTCTTTGTATATCGACCTCATCGATGCCAAGCAAAAAGAACTCGTTTGGCAAGGAAAGGGCTCTGGTTATTTGACCCAATCAAAGAAAATCGAAAAGAAAGAAGCTCGTATCAAACAGTTTGTGTCTGAAATCATGAAAGCATACCCTCCAGGAACGGGAGGATAATATTATCTGAAAGGTCGCATTATTTGATGCGACCTTTTTTTATTCTCCATACGGCACAGCATGACCGTTGTCTAATAGCCATTGGTTGATGTCTTCTCCGTCTATCACAATAGTGGCTAAATAGCGACCGTATTTACCCTGACTGTCTTTATACGTGAAAACCTCGACTTCTTTGTCCAAGATCTTTTCACGCAGAATATCGCGCACTATGAGTCCGCTGGCTCGTTCTTCCCCTCTTAGCTCTGGCGTATCGATGCCGTACAACCGTAGCTTCATTTCTTGAAAATGTAAGAATCCAAGATCTACAAAGGCAGTGACCGTATCACCGTCGTATACATCCAGAATCTTTGCTTTGTAATGATACATGTAGTTTAGTTTAGTGTTGGCAAAGTAGTGGATCCTTAAAGAAGGTGTAAGGGGCTTTATCCTGTTTTTGAAGGGATTTTCTATATTGTAGCCATGAAATCTTCAAAGAACAAGAAAGTACTGGGCTATGTCTTTTTCGTATTGTCCTTAATATTGTCTCTCATGGTACTATTTGGGATCATGAGCCTGATCAGCATCGGCATGTTGATCAATGAGGAAAGTGACAATGCTCAAGCGCCAAAGGTTTTCATTTTTCAACTTATTGTGACTGTTTTACTTGCGATTTCTGCCTTCTTTTTGTTTAAATACGGAAGAAAGTGGACTGCTGCATCCCAAAAGAGTGAGTTGGATCGAATTGGGATGGAGTGACCTTACCATTGACCTGCCTCGACTGCGCTCGGCAAGACAATGCGCATCAACACCTTATCTCAACTCCTAGTAGTTGAGCAACTCAATAATTTTTTCTCTTACTTTTTCTGCGGAAGGAATCATGGTTTGTTCCAATGTGCTGTTCAATGGAATGGCTGGCATGTTCTCAGATCCCATGGTCATTACAGGGGCATCAATATACTTGAAGCACTCTTCCTGAATCATTCCACTTAAACTACGTGCGAATGAATTGTTCACAGGTTCCTCGGTCACGACGAGACATTTTCCAGTTTTCTTGACTGACTTCAAGATTGCTTCTTCGTCCAAGGGATATAAGGTTCGCAAATCGATGATCTCAACTTGTTCTTTCATATCCTTCGAAGCGTTCAACGCCCAATGTACACCCATTCCATAAGTAATGATGGACATGGTTTCCTCTTCGTCCTGTTTCCAGATCTCTTGTACTACGTTGGCTTTTCCGAAAGGTAAAATATAATCTTCTGAAGGCTCGAGCGTCATGGCTGCTTCTGTACCTTTTACTTTAGACCAATACAGTCCTTTGTGCTCAAAGATGACTACCGGATTCGGGTCATGGTATGCTGCTTTCATCAGTCCTTTTAGATCGGCTCCGTTACTAGGATATGCGATCTTTACACCACGAATGTTGGTCACCACCGATTCTACAGATGAAGAGTGGTATGGACCTCCACTACCATAGGCTCCAATGGGCACGCGAAGAATCATGGACACGGGCCATTTCCCTTCTGTAAGATAGCACGATCGGCTTACCTCGGTAAACAATTGATTGAGTCCTGGCCAGATGTAATCGGCGAATTGTACTTCTACAATTGGCTTCAAACCAACAGAGCTCATTCCTACGGTAGATCCAACGATAAAAGCTTCCTGAATAGGTGTATTAAAAACACGCTCGTCTCCAAACTTCTGCGCCAAAGTAGCGGCTTCTCTGAACACACCGCCTAGTCTTCCGCCTACATCTTGTCCGTAT
Organism: Flavobacteriaceae bacterium; assembly: GCA_028279515.1. Taxonomy (GTDB): domain Bacteria; phylum Bacteroidota; class Bacteroidia; order Flavobacteriales; family Flavobacteriaceae; genus JANQNQ01. The sequence goes on along the minus strand of JANQNQ010000006.1, from coordinate 41,985 downwards.
AAAAGGCATTCTTTATGTTCACGCATCAATTCTTCTACAGCGAATAGAGCACAGTCAACCATCACCACTTTTTCAGCATTTGCGGGTGCGCGTTCCCCTACTTCTTCCGTGATAGGTGTTGGAGCAAAGTCGTGGGTGAAGAGGTCTTCAGGCGTTGGGTCGGCTGCCTGTTGCGCCTTCTCAAAATCTTCGGCTACTTTTTTAGTGGCCTTTTCTTCGATACCCGTTATCTCTTCCGCAGAAAAACCGTGATCGGTCAATTGCTTTTTAATCACAGGATACGGATCACGCGAACGCGCTTCTTCTAGGTCGTCGCGATACCATTCCATACGAACGCCCGAGGTGTGGTGATTTAGCAACGGTACTTTTGCATGAATCAAGAACGGCCTGCGCTCTTCACGAATCACTTTCAAGGCTTTTTCAACTGCCAAGTAACTTTCTATAAAGTTGGCGCCGTCAATGCTTAGGCATTCGACACCATGAAAACCTTTGATATACTCTGACGCGTCCTGAGCTCGCGTCTCTTCGGCGTTGGCCGAGATGTCCCAACCGTTGTCTTGCACCAAATATAGAATAGGCAATTGACGTAGGGCTGCCATCTGGAAAGCTTCGGCCACTTCGCCTTCAGTAACTGAGGCATCTCCCAACGAACAAACCACCAATGGGTTCTTCCCCTTGTCCAGGCCAAGCTGTTCTTTGTATTGCATTCCCATCGCCGTACCGGTCGCCGGAATCGCTTGCATTCCAGTCGCAGACGATTGATGCGGAATCTTTGGCTTGTCGTCATCGCGCAAACTTGGATGCGAGTAATAGGTCCTTCCGCCAGAAAATGGGTCGTCTTTTTTTGCCAACAACTGCAACATCAAATCATACGGCTGCATACCAATCCCCAACAACATCGAATCGTCACGGTAATAGGGATAGGCATAGTCATGCGGAAACAACTGCATGGCCGTTGCTATCTGAATCGCTTCGTGTCCGCGAGATGTGGCATGAACGTATTTAGAAACCGTTTTAAAGTTGGCCTCATACAACTCAGTCATGGCTTTGGCCATGGCCATTGTGTAAAAGCCACTTTCTAGAATCTCTTTTGTGATGGTATTGGATGTTGGTTTTGACGTGGTCTCTGGCATTGTATATTTCTTTATCAGCTACATTATGCGACTGGAACGATCCAGTCGTGCGTGTCTTCTTCTTTTTCCATTTTGATGGCGTCCAAGGTGCTTTTCACATCCTGACTCACCGGATTCGCTTCAGGTAACTCGATGGTTCTTCCGAGATAGCCAATCGCTTCAATCATCGCAATGGAAACAGCAGTTCCAGTTCCGAATGCTTCTTCTAGTCTGCCTTCTTCATTATATGTGATTATCTCATCAATGGTAATCGGTTTTTCGATTACTTCAAAGCCTTTATCTTTTAGCAGGGTCATCACGCTATCTCGGGTGATTCCTTTTAAAATGGCCCCGTCGGTTTCGGGCGTAATGAACTTTCCGTCAACTTTAAAGAAGATATTCATCGTCCCTACCTCTTGGATGTATTTGTGCTCAATAGCATCTAACCAAAGGACTTGGTCATAGCCTTTTTGTTTTGCTTCTTCTGTCGGAAGAATCGCTGCTGCGTAGTTTCCGGCGGCCTTGGCCTCTCCCGTACCTCCTGCTGCTGCACGAATATATTGTGTTTCGGCATACAGGCGAATCTTCTTGGTGAAGAACGGTCCTGATGGCGAAGCAATGATGATAAACTTATAACTGGTCGCTGCGCGCATCCCGATAAAGGGTTCATCGGCATACATAAACGGACGCAAATACAAGGCACTTCCCTCTTGTGGCGGAATCCAATTGCGTTCTAGATTTACCAACTGTTTTAGCCCTTCAATGAAAAGTTCTTCCGGCACATTGGGCATACCCATGCGATCGGCGCTCTCATTTAAACGTCTGGCATTTTGCTCTGGTCGAAACAGAAGCGGTACTCCTGAAGTTCCTACGGTTGCTTTCATTCCTTCAAAAATGGCTTGACCGTAGTGTAAGGCCATTGCTGCTGGGTGCGTCGGAATCAACTCTAAGGGTTCGATTCTAGGGCTGGTCCATTCACCGTTTTCGTACTCACAAACAAACATGTGATCGGTAAAGGTTTTTCCCAGCGGAATGTTATCAAAGTCCAACGCATCGACTTTCGATTGGGCTACTTTGGTAACCTTTATGTGTGGCGTCATAAGCTGTTGCATTGTAATTTATGTGTTTTGGTTTTCGTCAAATTGTTCTAAGTGATCGGCTACTCTTTTTAAGAACGAACCGCCCAAGAATCCATCGACCACTCGGTGGTCAAACGACAATGATAAAAACATCATCTGTCGTATAGCAATCACATCTTCTCCGTCTCTTTCGATTACTTCGGCTCGCTTTTTAATAATTCCTGTGGCCAGGATGGCTACTTCGGGTTGATTGATAATCGGCGTACCCATTAGGCTTCCGAAGGTGCCCACATTACTGATTGTAAAAGAACTTCCTTGAATGTCTTCTGGACTCAACTTGTTCTCTCTTGCCTTTCCTGCCAACGTATTCACCTCTTTGGCGAGTCCGACCAAGTTTTTCTGATCGGCATTCTTCACGACAGGAACAATCAAATTACCGCTTGGAAGCGCTGTTGCCATCCCTACGTTGATGTCTTTCTTTACCACGATCTCGTTGCCATCTACCGACACATTGATCAGCGGGAATTCTTGAATGGCCTTAGCCACAGCTTGCACGAAAATTGGCGTGAAGGTGAGTTTTTCACCATGCTTTTCCTGAAACTGAACTTTTACTTTATTTCGCCAGTTGACCAAGTTCGTCACATCGACCTCAACATACGAAGTAACGTGCGGCGATGTATGCTTTGAATACACCATATGATCCGCAATCATTTGACGCATGCGGTCCATTTCGACACGACGGTCCTTACTAGGGTCAAACGGTATCGGTGGTGTTTTGTATGTGGATGCCGGACTTGTTGCGACTTGCTGTGGCTTGCTCGGCAACGGATATTTTCTGTTTTTTAGATAATGAACGACATCGCTCTTTCTGATACGTCCGTCGGTACCAGTACCAGGAATGCTGAGCACCTCTTCCATGGTGAGATTCTCTTTTTGCGCAATGCTGATGACCAATGGAGATAGAAAGGTATCTGATACACCCGATGCTCCCGAAACTCTAACAGGCGCTGGTTTGCTTTCGGGTCTTTTTTCTTGTTTTTTTTCTGCGGAAGGTGTCGTGCTTGTAACCTGCTCTGAAACTGCTGATTCATCGGCATCAATCAATGCGAGCACTGTGCCTACGGGCACTACATCATTCGGCTGAAAAAGTACTTCTTTGAGAATCCCTGTACAGGGTGATGGAACCTCGGAGTCGACCTTGTCGGTAGCAACCTCAAGGATGGTTTCTTCTTGTTCAATAGTATCTCCGGGTTGTTTTAGCCAGCTGATAATGGTGGCTTCAGATATACTCTCGCCCATTTTGGGCATCTTCAATTCTACAATCACGCTACGAGTGTTTCAGCAATTAAACAAAAGAATAAAGTTAACAACAAATACGCAAAGCCGCGTTAATCGACCTGACTTCTTTGAATGATTAGAAAATCATTCTTCTAAATTGACGAAATAAATATTTTTTTTCTTTTTTGGTTTTAAAAAACTACCTTCGATATTAAATTCTTCTCTATGGAATATCGTCTGGACAAAACCGACAAGGCCATCTTGCAGATGCTTCAGCACAACAGCAATCGCACTACTAAGAGTATTGCGGAGGAGTTAGGCATGTCTACAACTCCTATCTTTGAGCGTATTAAAAAACTGGAGAAAGAAGGGTACATCGATAAGTACGTAGCCCTTCTGAATAACAAGAAAATTGGACTCAAGCAGATTGTGTTCATCGGTATTACACTCAAAGGACATACGCGTAGCTACCTTGAAAAGTTTGTGAAGACTATCAATGGATTTCCCGAAGTAGTAGAGTGTCATCGCGTTGCGGGAAACTTTGATTATTTGCTGAAATTAGTCGTTGAAGATGTGGAAGCGTATGAGCGCTTTATTTTGACCAAGTTAACCTTGATCTCAGACCTTGGAAGCGTACAGAGTTATATTGCATTATCGAAAGGAAAAGACACGAACGAGCTGGATTTAGCGCATTTGTAGTTGTTAGTTGTTAGTTGTTAGTTGTTAGTTGTTAGTTGTTAGTTGTTAGTTGTTAGTTGTTAGTTGTTAGTTGTTAGTTGTTAGAAAATATCAAACCTTCTGTTGAACATGAAAAAACTATGTATTCTTTTGACCATTGCTTTAATTGCAATGAGTTGCTCTGAAGAAATTAGAGATCGTCAAGGAATGATCGGGCATACGGTGTATATTGACCTTAAAAATGACATCACGGATGCTGAAACAACTTCTTTTATAACCGAATTGAAAGGGTTGGCAGCGATTGATTATCTACATGACCTTGAGTTAAGCAAACGTATTTCTTCGGGTGACCTGCGTCAAGACCGAGATTTTGATGTGGTGATGACCATGTATTTTGAAGATCTTGATGCCTTGGACCGTTATCAGCAGGATTCTCTTCATGTTGAGATTCGTACTGCTACTCGAAAGTATTTGGCGGCTCCGCCGGTTATTTATGATTTTAAGGTAGAATAGTACAAATTATAAATGCAAAACCGTAAAATGTAAAAGTACTAGCGCTTTAAACTTTTATATTTTACATTTTGACTTTTGCGATTTACTTTGACTTAAATTCTTTGAGAGTCTTATAAAAAGCCTCTTAAGAAGGTCAATCTTTCGGGAATCACGGTCATTTCCTGTGCACTGACAACCGTACAGCTGGTTGAGGCTCTCAAGAGACTTCGCACGTCAGAACGCACCGCAACTGCCAATACCTGCCTATCTTTTTCGAGACAACCATCCTGACTAAGCAGCCAAAAAACAAGTGCTAATCATTTGTTTTTTTAAGGTCCTTTAACAAAATTATGCCACAATAAAGCATAATGCCATAAAAAACTAATATTAAGCCAGAAACATCGCCCGCAGCAAGAAATATGGCGTAATTTTTATCAAACTCAATAAGGGGAACTCCCAGAATAAGAAAAAAAGTATTAATTCCTAAAAATGTTGGAATTATAGTAAGTATCAACCCCAAAACTAACTTCAACCAATACATGTAATATCTCATTTATTTTTCTTAATATTAACCTCTACTCTGGCTCTATCTACCTTAGAAACCTCTGCATCATTTCATTAAATCCCATGTCAACTTTTACAGGTTTTTCATATTTACCCTTCTTTTAGACCTTTAACCACAAAGTCTACAGCTACTTTTAGTAGGTCTAAGTATGTGCTCTGTAATCGTTCTTATTTCTTTTTGAACTCCTTTAGAGTTTGATAAAAGGCTTCTTGGGAGGGGCGGTCTTTTGGGATTTCTCGAAGTGGTTCTGTTGGGATCAAGCTGTCATAACATTCTTTGGGTAGTTGTTGATACAATTGTGTACCCTTTGTCTTCCAAGCAATCATCTCACCACTGACGTCTTTGATTATCTTCGCCGGATTTCCTACGACCATTTTCCTTGGTGGAATGATGGTTCCGCCTTTTACAAAGGCTAGTGCTCCAATGATACATTCATCTCCGATTTCGGCATCATCCATAAGTACTGCGTTCATTCCGACTAAAACGTTTCGACCTATATTGGCTCCGTGAATGATGGCTCCGTGACCGATATGGGCTGATTCTTTGAGCACCATCGTCTTTCCTGGAAACATATGTAGCGTACAATTTTCTTGCACATTGCAACCATCTTCAATGATGATCTCTCCCCAATCGCCGCGTATTGCAGCTCCTGGGCCTACGTATACATCTTTTCCGATGATAACATTGCCGGTCACTGCCGCTTGTGGGTGAATGAAAGCGGTTTCGTGTATGACGGGTGTAAAGCCTTTGAATGAATAGATCATGCTATGGAAATAATAAATTATTATTATCTGTTCATTTTGTCTTGACACAAAACGAACCAAAAAGTCAAGACTGACTATAAGTTGCTTAAATTTTTCATTCGATCCCTAAACCTTCCGACCTTTCCGGCTAACGCCGAATTCGAACAAGCGGAAGCTTCTTGGCAGAATCTCATTTCAAATTTACACAGCAACTTTTAGTAGGTCAGCCCAGGCCTATTTCTAATGACAATTCCCTGCCTTCGCAGGAATAAGTTACTTGAATCGTTTCAACGTTTCTTTTGTGAATTCTGATAACACCAATCGTCCGCTGATTTCTGCGCGTTCTGCCAACAAAGTGTCCCAGTGCTCGGTGCCTTGCCAAAAGATGGTTTTCATTTCTTTCATGGCTTCTGGGTTGTAATTACAGAGGTTTTCGGCAAATGCTTGAACAGCTTCATCCAGTGCTTCTGTACTTTCGAACACTTGCGTATACAATCCTTTTTGGCGTGCCCATTCGGCATCATAGAAGGTGTTAGCATCAATAGCAATCTGTGACATTCCGGTGAGGCCTAGTTTGCGTTCTACGGCCGGTCCAACTACGAAGGGTCCGATACCTACGTTTAGCTCACTCAGCTTGATGGCTGCGAATTTGGTCGCCATACAGTAATCCATGGCAGAAGCGATTCCGACGCCTCCTCCAACAGTCTTTCCCTGAACGCGGCCGATGATGAATTTCGGGCATTTGCGCATGGCATTGATCACATTGGCGAAACCTGAGAAGAATACTCTTCCAGTCTCGGCATCGTTGATGTTGATCAACTCTTTAAAGCTTGCTCCTGCACAAAAGGTGCGATCGCCTCCACTTTTTAGAATGATCACTTTTACTTCTTCATTTTCTCCTGCTTCGGTAATCGTTTGTGCCAATTTTGCCAAAATATCTCCTGGCAACGAATTGTGTGCTGGGTGAAAGAACTCAATGGTTGAAATTCCGTTTTGTATGTCTTGTTTTACGTAGGGTGCGGTCATATTTTAGATGTTAGTATTGAGTACTGAGTACTGAGAAAACAAATATCTCAATACTCACTACTCATATCTCAATTCTTATAATAGCCCAAACTGCTCAAAATGATGGTTCAGGTGTTTTCTTTCCAATAGATACCATTCGAATCGATTCAACTCGCCAAAAACGATATTCTTGAGCATGGCATCTGGGTTTTCTTTAAAATAGGTTTTATAGGCTTCCCTGGCTTCTACAAATTTTTCAATGGCCGTTTTTAGGTCTGGATGTTGCAGATCGGCCAATGTTTCTTTTTCAAGCAATGGGAAATTGCTGTTCTTCGGAAAAGGTCGATAATTGTATAGGCTATCATGCACCTTTTCTAATATTTTTTCTGGGGTCGAAATCTCAAAATCTTGGATCTCGCCGGAAGCAATTTTGTATGTGTGCTCCAAATGCTCGATCATATGCTGTGGTGTCATGATTCCCCAAGCGGGTTTTGCATCTTCCGTCAGCTTATTCAAACATTCTTGGATCTTTTCTTCGGTCATTTCGACTAAGTTGACCAGCTTCTTCTGTACCATCGTTAAGATGGTTGCTATCGCTACCAATTCGTCTTCTTGATCAAATACTTCTACGAACCACTTCACGATTCCGCTAGGTAGTTCGGTACCGCGCTGATCGCGATCGATCTTTTGCTTGCAGGTCAAACGTACATATACGGTATCATTGTGATAGATCGGACGTAAGAAGCGACATTCCTCTAAACCATAATTAGCGGCTACTGGGCCTTTATTTGGATAGACGAATAATCCAGCGGCAGCGGCCAAAATGAAGTATCCGTGAGCCGTTCGCTTTTCGAAAATACTTCCATCTAACGAAGTGATGTCGGTGTGGGCGTAGAAATGATCCCAAGTAAGATTCGCAAAGTTCACAATGTCTCCATCGGTGATGGTTCTCTTATGTGTCTTTAGTGACATTCCTTGTTCGATATCTTCCCAGTGATAACTGAACGGATGATTATCAATCTCTTTATAATTGGCGTTCGCCTGATAGATTCCAGTAACTTCAGAAATGGTCGTTGGTGTCCCTTGGATGGCGCAACGTTGCAAATAGTGTTTTACCCCTCGCATTCCGCCCATTTCTTCACCGCCGCCCGCTCTTCCAGGTCCGCCGTGAACTAGGTTTGGCAACGGAGAACCATGCCCTGTACTTTGTTTAGCATTTTCACGATTGAGGACCAAAATCCTTCCATGGTGACTGGCTGCACCGACTACGTACTCTTTAGCCAGTTTGTCGTCAAACGTAGCAATTGAAGATACCAATGATCCTTTCCCCATATGAGAAAGTTGAATGGCTTCTTCCATGTCCTTGTAAGGCATCAACGTACTCACCGGACCAAAGGCTTCGGTTTCGTGAACCGTTGTATTTTTGAAAGGCTGGTCTTCACGCAACAAAATCGGACTAATAAAAGCTCCTTTTTCGGCATCGGCACCAACGGTTTCGAGCGTATCTAGATTTCCGTAGACAATTTGCGCTGTCTTGGCGATATCTTGAACGCGGTTTTTTACTTCTTCCACCTGATCGCGGTTCACCAAGGATCCCATGCGTACTTCTTTTAAACGGGGGTCGCCAATGGTCACTTTATCGAGTTGTTTTCCGAGCGCGATCTGTACATCTTCCATCAAGTTCTCTGGAACGATGATACGACGAATCGCCGTACATTTTTGTCCGCATTTCACGGTCATTTCCTTTCTGACCTCTTTGACAAAAAGGTCAAATTCAGGTGTTCCTGGCACCGCGTCTTTTCCTAAGATAGAACAGTTCAACGAATCGGCTTCCATCGTAAATGGTACCGCTTCCTGCACGATTCTAGGATGTGCTTTCAGTAGTCGTCCAGTACTAGCCGACCCAGTGAAGGTCACAACATCTTGCGACTCTACAGTGTCTAGAATATTTTTAGTCATACCACTTAGCAGTTGAAGCGCTCCTTCGGGAAGGATTCCCGAGTCAACGATAACGCGCACTACCGCTTCGGTCAAATAGGCAGTTTGTGGCGCGGGAAGCACCACAGCTGGCACACCCGCCATCCAGTTAACGGCGCACTTTTCGAGCATTCCCCAAACTGGGAAATTAAATGCGTTGATATGTACCGCCACCCCTCGTTTGGGCACCATGATGTGGTGTGCCATAAACTTTCCGCCACGCGATAAATCGATGGGCTCTCCTTCCACGTGATAGGGTTGGTTCGGGAAAAGCTTTCTAAGGGATGCATTGGCAAACAAGTTTCCGAAGCCTCCTTCGATATCGATCCAGCTATCCACGCGGGTTGCTCCTGTTCGGTAGCTAATCTCGTAGAATTCTTCCTTACGTTTGGTTAGGTACAAGGCCAATTTTTTGAGCATGTTTCCGCGCTCTTGGAAAGTCATCTTTCGAAGTACTTCTCCTCCTTTGGTTCTTCCGTAGTGAAGGGTTTCAGGGATATCGAGTCCAGCGGTTGATGACATGGCGATCAATTCGCCAGTTACGGCATCGTGCATAGGGAGTCCGTCGCCAGACCCCTCGACCCATTTTCCGGTGATATAACTTGGTAATGTTTTCATGTTGGTTGCCACAAACGTGGATATTTATAGTTCAACTCTTTATACTTTTTCAATGATCGCAGCGTATCCTTGTCCGACACCCACACACATAGTGATCAACGCGTAACGCTTGTTTTGCTCGTGCAATTCTAGCGCTGCCGAAAGGGCGATACGCGCTCCCGTCATTCCAAGCGGATGACCAATCGCAATCGCTCCCCCGTTCGGATTTAATCTCGGGTCATCATCCTTGAGTCCCCATTCTCTGATACAAGCCAAGGCTTGTGCTGCAAAGGCTTCATTTAATTCGATGATATCGATATCGTCCATCGTCAACCCTGCTTTTTCAAGTGCTTTGTTGGATGCTTTAACTGGTCCGATACCCATAATCCTTGGTTCTACTCCGACCACAGCCGAACTTACAATTCTAGCGAGTGGCTTCAAACCATATTTCTTTACCGCATCTTCGGAAGCTACAATCGTTGCGGCGGCTCCATCATTCAATCCAGACGCATTTCCGGCAGTAACGCTTCCGCCTTCCTTTTTAAAAGCGGGCCTGAGCTTAGCCAGAATTTCTTTGGTCGTTGTTGGTTTTATGAATTCGTCTTTAGCAAATTGAATGGGGTCCTTTTTTCGCTGCGGAATCTCAACAGTTACGGTCTCTTTGTCCAATCTCCCAGATTCTCTAGCCTTGGTGGCCTTCATCTGACTCCTGTAGGCAAAGGCGTCTTGATCTTCACGGCTGATGTTGTATTTCTCCACCAGATTTTCAGCGGTAACGCCCATGCCATCGGTGCCGTACATTTCGTGCATTTTCTTGTTGACAAAGCGCCATCCGAAGCTCGAATCGTACATCTTTGAATCGTTTCCAAACGCTGAAGAAGGCTTGGCAATCACGTAGGGTCCGCGGGTCATATTCTCCACACCTCCTGAAATAAATAGATCGCCGTCGCCTGCTTTGATTGCTCTATTGGCTTGTACAATGGCCGACAGCCCTGAGCTACACAAACGATTGATGGTCTCGCCTGGTACGCTATGTGGCAATCCTGCCAACAAAGAAGCCATACGGGCTACGTTTCGGTTGTCTTCGCCTGCTTGATTGGCACAGCCCAAGATCACGTCGTCATAAGCTTCCTTCGGAATGTTGGTATTCCTGTTCACCAATTCTTCAATGACCAAGGCAGCCAAGTCGTCGGTACGAACAGCTGATAGCGTTCCTTTATAGTTTCCGATAGGAGTGCGGACTCCGTCGATTATGTATGCTTCCATTCAAATACTAAATTTTAAATGTAAAACCGAGAAATGTAAAAGTGCTCTACTTTCAATTTTATCGGTCATATTCTTGTTGTTTTTATACTATTCTTATGTTCTTTTCTTTTGCTCGTCCCATCCCTCGACTGCGCTCGGGAGGACGAACCAAAGAAAAAGACGCCTTTTCCAAGGAATTATTTCAGCAAGCTGAAAAACCGATTCCAAAACTGCGTGTCGTTCTTCGAACTTCCTGAATCTCGCAGCTTTTGTGCATCTATTCTGCGGAAAAGGGAACTACTTCCTCTTCATGACACTATATAAACCGAATTTTGATTCTTAAGTACATTCGTAAATCAAAAATCGTATATCGTTTACTTTGTTATTCTTCCCAATCCTTACTGGTGCGATACACCACGCCTTTAAACAAAGCTACGACTTCTTCGCCTCTTTTTACTTCGACTACGTTGAAGCCTAGTTTGGTCTTTTGAATATCTACAATGGCCTGGGCCACCAAATAATCGCCTTCTTCTAAGGCGGCGATGTGATTGATCGAGGTTTCGATCGACACGGCGAACTTACCGTGCGTATTGGCGGCAAATCCGAAGGCGGTATCGGCTAATGAATAACTGATTCCACCATGGGCTTTGTACATGCTGTTGAGCATTTCCTTTCTGACCGTCATCGCTACTTTGCAGCGCCCTACTTCACACTCCAATATCTCTATGCCGAGCCATTGACTGAACGCGTCTTGACTTAGCATTTTGTATGGTATTTTTTCTTTTTGCATCGGTTATCTTCTTTATTCATTTTTTGCTTGCCCAAAAAACGAATCAAAAAAGGGCTCTTTTTCCAAGGAATTTTTCAGCAAAGCTGAAAACCAAAAATCAAATCTAAATTCTTTCCAAGGCTTCAAGAATTCTTAACGATTTGATTTTCATATTCTGCATTTCAACGGTTTCAATGCTGCGCATTGATTTTATTATTAACACTAGAAAAATGTCAAATTATCATTGTTCATTTTTCGTAACAATGGACTGCATCGATAGCGGTCTTCGTGATATTCGTCGTATAATTCGTCTAATGCTTTTACGCACCAATCGATTCCTTTTTCGTCGGCCCAGGTGAGTAATCCTTTTGGATAGTTCACGCCTTTTGTCATGGCATTGTCGATGTCTTTGGCCGAGGCGATGTTTAAAAATAAGGCGTCGGCTGCTTCGTTGATCAACATGGCTAAGACGCGATCTACTATGTAATTGCCGAGTTTCTCCTTCTCGACTGCGCTTGGCTTCTCGACTGCGCTCGAAGTGACAACCTCGACTGCGCTCGGAATGACTTTTCCGTTTTCGTCATAGTCGTAATACCCTTTGCCTGTCTTTCTTCCTAAATAGCCGGCTTCAGATAGTCGTTTTTGAGTAAAAGAGGGTCTGTATCGTGGGTCGTAATAGAACTCCCTGAATACGGTTTCGGTTACAGTGTAGTTGATATCGTTTCCGATGAAATCCATCAATTCAAAAGGTCCCATTCTGAATCCGCCGATTGTCTTCATCGCCCAATCGATTGTCGCAAAATCGGCTTTTCCTTCCTCATAAATACGAAGTGATTCGCCATAAAAAGGGCGCGCTACTCGGTTGACGATAAAGCCTGGTGTATCTTTGGCTACGGCTACTGTTTTACCCCAATCACTGATGGTTTTCGTGACGAGATCTAACGTATCTTGACCAGTCTGCACAGCAGGAATTACCTCTACCAAACGCATGAGTGGCGCTGGATTGAAGAAATGTATTCCGATGACTCTTTTTGGGTCTTTACAAGCCGCCGCAATGGAAGCAATCGAAAGTGAAGACGTATTGGATGCCAATATCGCTTTTTCAGATTGAATGGCTTCTAATTGTTGAAACACACTTTTCTTGATGTCTAGGTTCTCAACAATAGCCTCAATCGTTAGGTCTACATCGTGTAACGCTTGAAGCGAATCTACATAATCAATATTCTCTTGAATTCTTGATTTCTCGTCGGCATCAATCCTTCCTTTTTCTATCAATCGCGACAATACCTTGTCAAGCTTTGTTTTGCTTTTTTCAAGGGCTTCGGGCTTGGTGTCAAATACTTTTACTTGACAACCTGCGGTGGCAGCTACTTGCGCGATGCCACTGCCCATGGTTCCTGAACCTATTACTGCTACTTTTTTGATCATAAAACAGTCAATGTAAAATTTCAAATGTAAAATGTAAAAGTACTCTTGTTCTAAACTTTAGAATTTTACATTTTTCGGTTTTATATTTTGAGTTACCTTCCTTTAAAAACGGGCTTTCTTTTTTCTATAAATGCGGAAACACCTTCGGCATAATCCTCGCTTTGCGCCGATTGGATCTGCAACTTTGACTCCATTTCTAATTGTGTGTCTAAATCGTTGGTGATGGAAGCATTTAACAGACGTTTGGTCAAGCCGAGTGCCTTGGTCGGCATTTGCGCCATCTTGTACGCTACTTTGTTTACTTCTTCCTCAAATATCTCTACTGGATGATACGCATAGATCATGCCCATACGTTCTGCTTCTTGCGCACTTACCTTATCGCCCAACATGGCCAAGGCGGATGCCTTCTGGAAACCAATCAGTCGTGGCAGGAAAAAGGTTCCTGCACTATCTGGCACCAATCCGATCTTACTGAACGCCTGAATGAAACTTGCTGCTTCTGAAGCGATTACTATATCACAAGCCAGTGCAATATTGGCGCCTGCCCCTGCGGCGACTCCGTTGACGGCTGCAATGATTGGTTTTTCAATAGACCGTATTCTCTTGACTATTGGATTGTAATGTTCTTCTAGTATTTTTTTGAAGCCAGGATTGGCTTCTGGATCGGTGACCTCTTGAAGATCTTGTCCAGCGCAAAAGGCCTTTCCTTCTCCCGTTAAGACCATGGAACGCACCTCGGCATTTGAGGTACAGTTGTCCAGCACTTCTTGCAATTGCAGTGCCATCGGACGGTTAAAGCTGTTAAATACTTTGGGGCGATTGAGTTTGATAAAGGCGACGCCTTTATCTATGGTTAGTTGAATAGAATCGCTCATACCTAATTAATTCTTTTCTTTCTTTCTTGTTTATATATTTTTTATTCATTTTTGCTTGTCCATCCCTCGACTGCGCTCGGGAAGACAGCCTTGACTGTGCCCGGCCTTTCGACTGCCTTCGGCAGGTGCCCTCGACCGAAACATGTTTCGCTCTCAAGCAATGCTTAGGGAGACAAAAAGACCCTTTTCCAAGGAATTTTTTCAGTTTGCTGAAAACCAAAAATCAAATTAAATGAGATTCCCGCCTTTCTTCTTCGCCTTGGCTTCGAAGAACGAAGGCACGGGAATGACAACTACTTCAAACATTTAAAATAGTCAAATGGCTCGAGGCAATCATTGCACTGGAACATTGCTTTACAAGCGGTTGATCCGAACTGACTGACCAATCGTGTGTTGGTCGATCCGCATTGGGTACATTTCACAATCTTCTTTCCTCCTAACAGCGCATCTTTGTCCGCATCGGGCTCTAAAGGGGGTGCAATGCCATATTTCTCTAGTGCCTGTCTTCCGCGCTCTGTAATCCAATCGGTGGTCCAAGCGGGTGATAACACTAGTTTCACTTTAGAGATGTATCCTGCTTCTTTCAACGCCTTTTGAATATCATCGCCGATGACATCCATTGCCGGACAGCCTGTATAGGTGGGGGTAATCGAAACGTGTACGACCCCATCAACCATCTTTGCTTCTCGCACCACTCCCATATCCATAATGGACAATACAGGAATCTCTGGATCCGACACTTTTTCAAGAATCGGAGCAAGGTCTTGGTCGATATGTTGAAGCTCTTTGATCATTGATTACCACTTCATATTTGGATAGGCACGTTGCATGTATTGCAAGTCTGCTAACAAATATCCCATGTGTTCTGTGTGCATCCCTTGTTTGCCTCCTTTTTGAAACCATTTGGTCTCGGGAACAGTCAATGTTGCTTCTTCGAGTAACGCCGTCACTTCCTTGTAATACGCTTCTTTGAAAGTCGAGGTATCTACACCGACTCCTTCAGCGATCATTGCTTTATCGGCTTCGGTAAGTTGAAAAAGCTCATTGGTATACTGCCAAAAGGTGTCTAGCGCATCTTGCGTTCGCTTATGGCTTTCTTCGGTTCCATCTCCTAATCGTAACACCCAATCTGATGAGAAACGATGGTGATAGCTCACTTCTTTGATGCCTTTTTTGGCAATTGCTGCAAGGGTTTCATCCTTGCTGTGTTGCAACGCACTTAGTAAACGTAGATGAAAACTATCGAACAAAAATTGGCGCATCATGATATGGGCGAAATCTTTGTTGGGCTGTTCTGCTAAAAGTACATTTACATACTCACGCTCTTTTCTAAGAAATGCAATATCATCCTCAGTTCTATCATCGCCTGCCACCTGGCCAGCATATTGAAAGTAACTGCGTGTTTGCCCCAACAAGTCTAACGAAATATTGGTGCAGGCTATATCGGTCTCTAAACTTGGACCGTGACCGCAAAGTTCGCCTAATCGCTGACCTAAGATCAGTGCATTGTCGGCGATACCGAGGATGTAGTTATATAGGTTTTTGTTCTTCATAATTCTTCTTTTTTTATTATTCATTTCTTTTGCTCGTCCAAAAGAAACGAATCAAAGAAAAAGACGCCTTTTCCAAGGAATTTTTTCAGCTTGCTGAAAAACCGATTTCAAAACTCCGCGTCGAACTTCGTTCTCCTGAATCTCGGAGCTTTTGTGCATCTATTCTGCGGAAAAGGAACACTCATTCAATCATTTTCTCCCACTTCCGAGCGCGGGTATTTACATGTGTTTTACCTCATCGGGTAAATTGTAAAAGGTGGGGTGTCTATACACCTTGTCTTTTGCGGGTTCGAATAGCTCTCCACTTTCTTCTGGGTTTGACGCAGAAATATGCTTTGACTCTACCACCCAAATGCTCACACCTTCGTTTCTTCTTGTGTACACATCGCGTGCATTCTGAATGGCCATCTCGGTATCGGCCGCATGAAGGCTTCCAAAATGACGGTGCTCTAGACCGTTCTTACTTCGAACGAATACTTCCCAAAGGGGCCAGTTTTTTTTCATAGTGTTGCCCGCAACGGCGGGTATCTTTTAAATTAAACTTGATGTTCTTTATGTTCATTTCTTTTGCTCGTCCATCCCTCGACTGCGCTCGGGATGACGAATCAAAAAAGGACCCTCAAGCTGAGGAATTTTTGCTCCGCAAAACCGAAAAATAAAATCTAAATTTCCTCCAAGGCTTCGGAAATTCTTAACGATTTGATTTTCATATTCTGCACCTTGAGTTTTCAATGCTCTGCATTGATATCGTATTATACTGCCTTGCTTACTTTTCGATTCTCTTGTTTTTCGGCGTAGGTCATGGCTGCTTCTCGTACCCAAGCGCCGCGTTCCCATGCTCCTACACGCGCATTCATGCGCTCTTTGTTACACGGACCGTGTCCTTTGACCACTTGCCAGAACTCGTCCCAATCAATAGCTCCAAAATCGTACCCTCCTTTTTCTTCGTTCCATTTTAAATCTGGGTCTGGAACGGTAAGTCCGATAAGTTCTGCTTGCGGTACGGTTTGATCAATGAATTGTTGGCGCAATTCGTCATTGGTCTTTCTTTTGAGTTTCCATTTCATGGATTGTTCGGTGTGCACTGATTCGGCGTCGGTTGGACCAAACATCATCAACGATGGCCACCACCAGCGATTTAAGGCGTCTTGTGCCATTTCTTTCTGCTCTGGCGAGCCTTCGGCCAATTTGATCATAATCTCAAATCCTTGGCGTTGGTGAAAGCTTTCCTCCTTACAAACACGAACCATGGCACGAGCATAAGGCCCGAATGAAGTGTTACAGAGTGGCACTTGATTAATGATCGCAGCTCCATCTACCAACCATCCGATGGCCCCAATATCGGCCCAAGTGACTGTTGGGTAATTAAAAATACTTGAGTATTTCGCCTTTCCTGTATGTAATTGCTCGTAAAGCTCTTCTCTTGAAATACCTAATGTTTCGCAAGCACTATATAGATACAATCCGTGTCCGGCTTCATCCTGAACTTTGGCTAACAATGCCACTTTTCTTCGTAACGATGGTGCTCGTGTGATCCAGTTTCCTTCGGGTAACATCCCGACAATCTCTGAATGGGCGTGCTGTGATATCTGACGTATGTGCGTCTTTCGATACTTCTCTGGCATCCAATCTTTCGGCTCGATCTTTTCGTCGCGTGCTATACGCGCTTCGAATTCGGCTTCTAGGTTTTTGATCTGTTCTTCACTCATAGTAACATTTTTTTAATGTTCTTCTATTCATTTTTTGCTTGCCCATCCCTCGACTGCGCTGGCTCCTCGACTGCGCTCGGAGTGACAAACACTAGACGTCAAAGTCGACGACTACTTTTTCTGACGTTGGAACGGCTTGGCAGGATAACACAAAGCCATTTTCTACTTCGTCTTTTTCAAGAGCGTAATTGATCTTCATCTCGACCGTTCCTTCTTTTATTTGGCATTTACAGGTGCTACATACACCTCCTTTACAAGCAAATGGAAGATCAGCTCCTGCTGCCAAGGCTGCATCGAGAATATTGTCATGGTCTTCTTCCATCTCAAAATGGAATTCTTTTCCGCCGTCAATAATCATGACGTCGGTATGATCGGCCTGGTGCTCTAGCACTTCGGCGATATGTTCTTGGTCTTCTTCAGAATTGCCTGTACCAAACAATTCGAAATGCACGTTCTCTTCCGGCATCCCTGCGCCTACCATCTCATCTCTGATCAAGAATATCATTTGTTCGGGCCCGCAGATGAAACATTCATCAGTCGCTTCAACATCTATCAACTTTTCGGTTATCTCCTGTAACTTTTCCGAAGTAAACCTTCCGTTTAACAATGGGATGTCTCGCTGTTCTTTTGTTAGCAAATAGAACACTTGAAAACGCCCGAAATAGGTGTTTCGCAACGCTTCTATCTCTTCTTTAAAGATAATCGATTTTACCGTGCGATTCAAGTAAAATAAGGTAAACGTACTGTCGGGCTCTACAGCCAAATGCGTCTTTATAATCGACAGGATCGGTGTAATCCCGCTTCCGGCAGCAAAAGCTACATAATTCTTGGCTGATGCCGCCTCGCATTCTACGAAGAAATGCCCTGTGGGCGCCATCAGATCTAGCGTATCTCCCGCCTTTAGTGCTGTGTTGGCAAAAGTTGAAAATCTTCCGCCTGGAATACGCTTCACCGCCACTTTCCATTTTCCTTCTAATGGGCTCGAACACAAAGAGTACGATCTACGCACATCTTCGTCATTGATCATGGCCCTTAAAGTAAGATGTTGCCCTTGTTTAAAGGCAAACTCTTCTTTCAGGTTTTCTGGCACATCAAAGGTCAACACTGCACAATCACTGGTTTCTTTTGTTACATCAGAAACTGTTATTTTATGAAAATCAGTCATTTACAATAAATATACTTGAAATTATTCCTTCCAAAACTAACAAATGTTAGTTTAATGTGCAAATAAAAAAGCGCCGTCTATTTAAGCACTCCTTTTAACAGAATCTGTGTCATCTCTTGAGTAAGTTGGTCAATGTCTTTCACTTCCCTTTTTGCGTACCACAAATACAAGGTGTTCAGGGTTGAAAGCAATGAGAAAAGCATCATTTCTGGGTCTTGAGGTCGAATCTCGCCTTTTTCTATGCCTTCTTGTATTGTTCTTCGCACATTGCCCTCATAGTCGGTGCGCATCTTCATAAAGTCTTCAATGTCTGGAGCGCTCAAATGCATCCAATCGTTGTTTACGGAAGCCATGGCATCTTCATTGCGAATCGATATTGCGACGTGGGTCTCAATAATTCGCTTTAACTTTTCTGAAGGTGTAGCCTGCATCACCACAATGCTGTTCATGGCATCATCGAATTCTTTGGCCACTTTCATCACAACTAACGAGAGAATCTCATCTTTTGACTGAATATGATTGTACAAACTGGCGGCTTTAATCCCCATTTCTTGTGCCAGATCTCGCATAGTGACGGCACTAAACCCTCTTTCTTTGAAGAGTTTGGAAGCTGCTTTTACAATCTCTATTTTTCGCTCTTTTCCTCTCATAGGCCAACGAATATACTATGAAGTGATCTAAACTTTTCCAAATTGGTTAAAAAATGACCGTTTTGCACCCATATTTGACCTTTTTCTTGCCGCGTAGCCCGGCTATACAACTCAAAAAAGCTTTCGTATGAACGCAAAACGTCTAATTTTCGCTTCAACCCAAAAAGTATAGATCACTCCTAAAAAAACCAACAAATTCGATGTGTTTTGCGGTATAATATTTCATAATTTTACCTTATAAAAATCTTATCATGACCCTTAAAATAGAATCAAACGAACTTATTGATAGGCTGCCTCCCCATTTAAAACAGTTTATCAAGCCGCAAAATTACAACGAATATACGCCCATCAACCAGGCGGTGTGGCGTTATGTAATGCGCAAGAACCTCTCCTATTTGAGCAAAGTGGCTCACAGCTCTTATGCCGAAGGACTTAACAAGACGGGAATCTCAATAGACCGAATTCCGAGTATGTACGGCATGAATCGTATTCTCAAGGAAATTGGCTGGGCAGCGGTTGCTGTAGATGGTTTCATTCCTCCCAATGCCTTTATGGAGTTTCAGGCTTATAAAGTTTTGGTAATCGCTTCAGACATTAGGCAGCTTGAAAATATTGAGTACACGCCTGCTCCTGACATCATTCATGAAGGAGCTGGACATGCGCCCATTATTGCGAGTCCGGACTACGCTGAATACTTACGTCGTTTTGGCGAGGTTGGTAGCAAAGCCATCCTATCGTCCCACGACCATGAAATGTATGAAGCCGTGCGCCTGCTTTCTATCCTTAAGGAAGCTCCAGGAACTCCGGCGCACAAAATTGAGGAAGCAGAAAGAGAAGTTGAAATCCTTCAAGCTAAAAAAGTAGCGCCTTCTGAAATGTCTTTGATTCGAAATCTTCATTGGTGGACCGTCGAATATGGGCTTGTTGGCGAGATGGACGACCCAAAAATATACGGCGCTGGACTTCTTTCTTCTATCGGAGAGAGCCAATGGTGCCTCACAGATAATGTGAAAAAACTGCCGTACACGATCAAGGCGGCCTATCAAGACTTTGATATCACCAAACCACAACCTCAATTGTTCGTTACACCTGATTTCGCTTATTTATGTGAGGTGCTCGAAGAGTTTGCTAACACTATGGCGCTGCGTACCGGTGGACACAAAGGACTGGCCAAACTGATCGAGTCTAAAAGCTTAGGAACCATTGAGTTGACGACTGGATTACAAATATCTGGTATCTTCACGCGAATGATCAAGAATGAGGACAATGAAGTGGTCTTTTTTCAAACCGAAGGCCCGACAGCGCTTGCCTATCGTGAAAAGGAACTCATCGGACACGGAACCATCACCCACCCTGACGGTTTTAGCTCTCCCATCGGAAAGCTCAAAGGCATCAATCTGGCCATTGAAGATATGGGACCAAGGGACCTTCAGGCGTATAATTTTTATGACGGAAAACGCATCGCCTTCGAATACGAAAGCGGCATTACTGTTGAAGGGCTCAACATTACTGGCATGCGTAACCTTGGTGGCAAGCTGATCTTGATCCAGTTTACCGATTGCACTGTAAAATACAAGGACGAATTCCTCTTTAAACCCGAATGGGGGACCTTTGATCTGGCCGTTGGGAAAGAAATCGTTTCAGCCTTTGCGGGCCCTGCCGATTATCGCTCTTTTAACCTGTTACATCATGTCTCAAAGACCGTAACTGTGAAACCAGAGAAGGATCCTAGAGAAATTGGATTGGAAATCCTGTACGCTAACATTCGAGAGATCCGGGAAGAGAACACGGTCAATCTTGCCGCCCTCACCAAAATATTTGAAACAATTCGGATTGAAGACCCTAACGATTGGTTACTTCCGTTAGAAATCTTTGAGTTGCTTCAGCAGGAAGATTGCGACCTAAAAACCGAGGTTTGGGAACACCTTGAAGACATAAAAACGCGTCGTCCTAAAATCGCTCATCTTGTAGATGACGGCATTTCAATAGCAACATCAACAACTACCTTATCACTCTAACTACCATGGGAATATTTAGTTTTTTATTCGGAAACAAAGACCAAAAGGTCAAAGATTTTACTTCTAGAGGCGCTGTCATTTTAGACGTTCGTACCAAAGGAGAATATGAAGGAGGTGCCATCCCTGGCTCCAAGAACATCCCAATACAACAGCTTCAGGGGCGCATTAGCGAAATCAAAAAGTGGAACAAACCTGTTATCACCTGTTGTGCTAGTGGCGTTAGAAGTGGAAGCGCAAAAGCCATGCTTAAGGCCAACGGTATTGAGGCCATGAATGGCGGTGGATATATTCGGCTTTTTGGAAGACTTGAAAAGTTGGATTAATCCAACAGTTCTAAACTTTTAAGGGCCTCTAATTCTGAAATTGGGTTTTGGTTATACTCCAAGGTCCATCCCAACGAATTGGTGAGTATGTAGAATTTTGAAAGTTCGCTTATCAAACGATTCTTAGCGTTTGTTTTTAGGCCGGATGCCTCGATCTTCTTTTTCAACTCTGCCCTAACGCGTTGTTGGATTCTATTGTAATCTTCACCCGTAAATGGATTAAAGACACTTTGGTCAATATCGTAAAACTTGATGGTCGGGTCAATATTGATCTCCTCTTCGGGAATGTTCGTTATGCGTAGCACCTTGTTTTCTTCGTCAATTGAATAATTCAACTTGCTTAAATCAAAACCTACGGTTACCTCAGCATTGATGACCACTAAGGCCTTCTTTTCGAATGTAAGCATGTCCCCTAAATAATTGTCTTGGTCCTTGTAGTTATACACCTCCGAAAAATGTCCTTCTGTGACAACAAGTTTGCCTACATTCTCAATCTGCTGCTGGATAAGTTGCGTGCTTTCGAAAGTGGTTTGTTGTGCGTCCTTTTGGTTTTGCCAATACTGAAATAGCAAAAGCAACAGTAGGGTAATGATGATTCCAAAAAGTACTTTGCGCATGGACTTGTTTTTGCAGAAAGTTACGATATTTCTGAGTACTGAGTATTGAGATGTGAGATATTAGTACAGAGTACAAAGTATTAAGTATTAAGTAGTCGGTAGTCGGTAGTCGGTAGTCGGTAGTCGGTAGTCGGTAGTCGGTAGTCGAACCTAGTACTTTTACATTTTGAATTTTTCATTCAACCGTTAGAGCCTAACACTACAT
The DNA here is from genome assembly GCA_028279515.1 of Flavobacteriaceae bacterium. Taxonomy (GTDB): domain Bacteria; phylum Bacteroidota; class Bacteroidia; order Flavobacteriales; family Flavobacteriaceae; genus JANQNQ01. The sequence goes on along the minus strand of JANQNQ010000006.1, from coordinate 19,902 downwards.
ACATGTTCGTGGATTAGTGGTTAAAACATGATATGAGAATACTTTTCCTTTAATCGAGTTTTCTTTTCTTCTAATTGTTGAAGGAAGGCTTGATGTTGTTCGCTATTGGGGTTGAACGGACGGTGCTGCATTCCTTTTTGAATAGCATCCACCGTTTTCATCGTTTCTTTTGCTTCGGAAGCGATCCAGACTTGCTGAAACTTTTCCCATATATAGTCGATTCCTAACTGGTTTGGATGCACCATATCTTCTGCGTAAAAACGATAGTCTCTAAGTTCATCCATCATGATCTCATACGCCGGAAAATAATTTCCTCTTCTTCGTTGCGGAAACCATTTTACGTTGCGGTCTATCACTTCATGAACCGCAGCAAGTAAGTGGGCCTTGCTTTGTTGATTTTCGATAAACCCATCCTTGATATGACGAACTGGCGATACCGTAAAAAGCACATTGATCTTGGCATTGATACTTTTTATCAAGGCAGTCATTCGTTCTAACGAGGCCACAACTTCTTCGACAGTAAGTAATTGTTTCGTGAACTTTTTCTGCGGAACTTTATGGCAATTGGCAACGAACCGATCGGTTTCAATATGGCGATAGGCCCAAGCCGTTCCCAAAGTGATGATTATATGTGATGCCCGATGTAATTGCTTGCTTGTTTCAGAAACGGCGTTATTCAGTTTGGTTAGCAATTGCTCTTTAGAAACATCACTTAATACAGAATGTGCATCAAAGCAATGCCAGCGTTCATTCAAGAAAAAAACGTCCTTCTGTGAATAGGTTTCCTCATTAATAGCTTTCGTTATCAAATTTTCGATCGCCACAGGGTGAAAGAGAACACCAAACGGATTCTTTACGGATTGAAACTTGAAATACGAAAGCTTGTCTCCTATATTTTGAGAAAAACAGGAGCCCAACAACAGTACCTTCGATTCGTAATCAATGGGATTGCTAATGGGCTCTAATGGTATATGGGTTTGAAGTTGCATCTATAGTATAGCAAACTACGTCACGAGGGATTACTCAACGTACGAAACGGCCTTGTCAAGCACCTTCGGAATTCCTCCTGGGTTCTTTCCGCCAGCTGTCGCGAAAAAGGGCTGTCCGCCCCCACCGCCGTGGATGGTTTTTCCAAGCTCACGCACTACCTTTCCTGCATCATAGCCGCGCTCTGTCACCAAATCTTTGGAGATGTAGCAGGTAAGCATTGCCTTTTCTTCTGTAGAAGTAGCGAACAACAAGAACAAGTTATTGAACTCATTGCCTAACTCGAACGCAAGGTCCTTGATCTTATTCTGATCCAAATCGATCTTGGTTGCCAAGAATTTAACGCCATTTACTTCCTGAAGTTGGTTCTTCAAATCACCTTTCAAGTTTTTGGCCTTGTCCTTCATCAGTGCTTCGATTTGCTTGCGTAAGCTTGCATTTTCCTCTTGCAATGATGTAATCGCCTTCACAGGATCCTTCGCATTTTTCAACACCGCCTTCACCTCTCCAAAGGCTTTGGTCTGTGTAGCGAAATAGTCTTTGGCAGCATCGCTGCTAATAGCTTCAATTCTTCGTATTCCGGCGGCAACGGCTCCTTCCGATTTAATGATGAAGTGCCAGATGTCTGCTGTGTTTTCAACATGCGTTCCACCGCACAATTCCATGGATTCTCCAAAACGGATGGCTCTTACCGTATCACCATATTTTTCGCCGAACAAGGCAATAGCTCCTTCATCGATCGCCTGTTGATACGGAATATTTCTTCTTTCTTCTAAAGCAATGCCTTCTCTGATTCGTGCATTGACAAAATCTTCAACTGCCTTTAATTCTTCCGAAGAAACCTTGCTAAAATGTGAAAAATCGAATCTCAGGTATCCGCTGTGTACCATTGAACCTTTTTGCTCGATGTGTGTTCCTAAAATGGTTCTCAATGCTTGGTGCAACAAGTGTGTTGCGGTATGATTGCTAGCTGTGCGCTGGCGCTGCTTTATATCGACCACCGCTGTCAAGGTCTCTTCCATGTGTTTTGGAAGGTTCTTTGTAAAGTGGATGATCAGGTTGTTCTCTTTTTTGGTATCCAAAATATAGACCACATCTCCATTCGGAACTTCAAGGTATCCTTTATCCCCAACTTGCCCTCCGCCTTCCGGGTAAAAGGGAGTCATATTGAAGACTAGCTGATACATTTCGCCCTCTTTCTTGCTTTCGACTTTGCGGTAACGAGTGATCTTTACATCGGTCTTTAAGGTATCATACCCCACAAACTCTTCCTCTGCATCGTCCATCAAAATCGTCCAATCACTGGTGGTCACAGCGGTCGCAGCTCTTGAGCGATCCTTCTGAATCTTCAGGTGCTTTTCGAACCCTTCCTCATCAAAAGACAATCCGCGTTCTCTTAAAATAAGTGCGGTCAGATCCTTTGGGAAACCATAGGTATCGTACAATTCAAAAACTTGCTCACCTGAAACCACATCTCCTTTGGTATTTGAGATAATCGTATCAAGCAATACCAATCCTTGGTCCAAGGTGCGCAAGAACGAATGCTCTTCTTCCTTTATCACATTTTGAATCAAGTTCTTTTGTGATTTCAACTCTGGAAACGCCTTACCCATCTGGTTGCTGAGCGTTTCGACCAACTTGAAGATGAACGGCTCTTTGGTATCCAAAAAGGTGAATCCATATCTAATAGCACGGCGTAGAATACGTCGAATCACATAGCCTGCTCCGTTGTTACTTGGTAGTTGTCCGTCGGCAATTGAAAACGCCACGGCACGAATATGATCGGCAATTACGCGAATGGCCACATCGACCTTTTCGTCTTGTCCGTATTTTGATTTTGTCACCGCTTGAATCTCACGAATCAACGGTTTAAAAACATCTGTATCATAGTTAGACTGTACGTCTTGCAATACCATACAAAGACGTTCGAAGCCCATTCCTGTATCAATATGCTTGGCCGGAAGTTCTTCAAGCGAACCGTTAGCTCTTCGGTTGTATTGCATGAATACAAGATTCCAGATCTCTACCACTTGCGGGTGATCCTGATTCACCAAATCCTTTCCGTCTACTTTTGCTTTGTCTTCCGCAGAGCGAATATCTACATGAATTTCAGAACAAGGTCCGCAGGGTCCTTGATCGCCCATTTCCCAGAAGTTGTCTTTTTTGTCTCCCATCAAGATGCGATCTTCGGGAATGATCTCTTTCCAGAAGTCATAAGCTTCTTGGTCCATATCAAGGTTATCGGCATCGTCGCTTCCTTCGAAAACGGTCACATACAAGTTGTTCTTATCCACCTTATACACTTCGGTAAGCAGCTCCCACGCCCAAGCGATGGCTTCCTTTTTAAAGTAATCACCAAAACTCCAGTTGCCCAACATTTCGAACATGGTGTGGTGATAGGTATCCATTCCTACTTCCTCTAAATCATTGTGCTTTCCGCTTACGCGAAGACATTTCTGAGTATCGGCAACACGGTTGTTCTTGGCGGCTTTGTTTCCGAGGAAAAACTCTTTGAATTGGTTCATTCCGGCGTTGGTAAACATCAACGTAGGGTCATCTTTGATGACCATTGGTGCAGACGGAACGATGGCATGTTTTTTTCCTTCAAAAAACGCTAAAAACTGTTCTCTAATGTGTTGCGACTTCATGGTGTTTTCTTGTGCAATAATTATGTTAAAATCTGTAAACTTGGGAAACAATTTTTATATTTGTTCGTTACCCAGATTACTAGCCGAGCTTTACCCTAGCTCTCAGATGTGCAAAAATAGAACATTTTAACTTATGTCGAAGGTAAAATATTATTACGATTCGGACACACTTTCTTACCGCAAGATAGAGCCTAAAAAGAGCACTAGGATTCGCAACATCTTTTTGTTTCTTACAGGGGCTTTTCTTTTTGGCGCGATCGGTTTGTTGATCTTGTTAAATACTAATGTTCTTAACACTCCTAAAGAACTTGCACTAGAGCGCGAACTTAAAAATTACGAGCTTCAATTTGAGCTACTTAATAAGAAAATGACACAGGTTGAAGATGTCTTGGAAAACCTTCAAGACCGCGACAACAATCTCTATAGAATTTATTTTGAGGCCAACCCAATTCCTGACGAGCAACGCAAAGCTGGATTTGGAGGTATTAATCGTTATAAAAACTTAGAAGGTTTCGACAACTCGAAATTGGTGATCAGCACTACCAAACGTTTAGACATCATCAAAAAGCAATTGGCGGTACAGTCGATCTCTTTGGATGAAGTACAACGTTTGGCTGAAGATAAGGAAGCTTTGTTGGCAGCGATTCCTGCCATCCAGCCTGTCAATAATGAAGACTTAACTAGAATGGCCTCTGGCTATGGTTGGCGAAGCGACCCTTTTACCAAAGCACGTAAGTTTCACTACGGAATGGATTTTACCGCTCCTAGAGGAACCCCTGTATACGCGTCTGGTGATGGTGTTGTGAGGCGCGCAGATGCTGCTTCGATCGGGTATGGAAAGCACATTCGTATTGATCATGGGTATGGCTATGTGAGCTTGTATGCCCACCTTAGCAAGTACAATGTGAAGAAAGGCCAAAAGGTAAAGCGTGGTGATTTGATCGGCTTTGTTGGAAGTACGGGACGATCACAGGCTCCTCACCTTCATTATGAGGTTTTCAAGGATAACGAGAAAATAAATCCGATCAACTTCTATTACGGAAACTTAACGGCCGAAGAATTTGAAGCAATGCTTAAATTGGCTTCTCAAGAAAACCAATCACTGGATTAATGCAGATCGACCTTCCAGAAAAACGATATTATAGCATTGGCGAAGTCGCTAAAGCTTTTAATGTCAATACTTCATTGATTCGATTCTGGGAAAAGGAGTTTGACGAGATCAAACCCAAGAAAAACGCGAAAGGTAATCGCAAGTTCACTCCCGATGACATCAAAAATCTTCAGTTGATCTATCACTTGGTCAAAGAGCGTGGTTTTACGCTCGAAGGCGCGAAAACGCATCTCAAAGAAGAAAAGAAAAAGACACTCTCTAATTTTGACATCATTCAAAAACTTGAAAAGGTAAAGTCGGAGTTGCTTAAAATCAAGGAGCAACTTTAGGTTGGTTTATTCATTTAAACGTTGAGGCGTTTACCAACGACTTTGTCACTACTGCACGTTTTTAATTCTTTAAATCAACTTCCAAAGAATATACTTTTGTGTATCGAAATAAAAAAAGCAATCCCATAAAACAATCATTATGTGATGGTTACAATCCTGTAAAAATCATAGATGATCAAAACAGACTTTACGTCATTATTTAAAGACAATAATTTAACATCTCAAAGCGTAACAAATCATATCAAGTAGGTACTAATTTCGAAAACAAGAAGCACATGATGAACAGAAACGCACGGCATAAGTCAATACGCATCCTACTCACTGGAATGCTTATCATTTCAATATCTCAAATTCTATTTCACCTTACTGAACTTCCGGATGTGTTGAATGGCATATTCTTAGGAATTGGGATTGGACTAATGCTAACTGCTCTTTCTCGTGGCAACGTGAAATCGGCTAGAGAATAAAGTGGTTTCTTAGCGCTTAATTCTGACGAAATCATTCTTAATCCAGGGATGTCCCTCTAATCAATAGAATTTTCAATCAAGCAAACTCTAAGACCTTGACCCACCCTATCAAATGAAAGGAACTAAGGTTAACGTTTATTAGCAGCTTGCTACATTTCCAACCCAACCTATAACTAGAAGATAAAACTCAACTATTAAATGTCAAAAATCAACATCTTACTACTATTAAACTTACTATTTACGGCAACCCTACACGCTCAATTTTCGACATGTTCTGATTCCAAGGATTTTGATGAATTCAAATCGTCGTTGTGTGCTACGATACAAGCTCCTCTAGACCATGAATCGGGTCAAAGTGATTCTATCGATTTGTTTATCAGGAAATTTCCTGCCATAAAAAAAAGAAAGGGATCGATCTGGTTAATTCCGGGAGGGCCTGGCGAGTCTGGAGCAAGCTTATATCCTTTGATCGAACAATTCTCAAAGACCTTTCCTCACTTAGACATTTTTATTCCGGATCATAGAGGCACTGGACTTTCGAGCAAGATATGTCCAAAAGAAGAAGGGGCAGATTCTTCGAACAGTATCGGGCTTGCCAATGATGAATGGGGTCCTTGTTTTAATCACATGTACAGCAATCAATCATACGTGAAAGCTTTCACTATTACGAATGCGGCAAAAGACCTCAGTCTTATGATAAACAACCTAAGTGGCGATGGGAAAAAATACATCTACGGTGTATCGTATGGAACACAACTTGTTTTACGCTTGCTTCAATTGAATACTGTAAATCTTGATGGCGTTATCCTGGATTCTTTAGTGCCACTGCAAGATGACACGAATTACGATTTAAGCCATCGATCATTTGTGACGAATGATGTGGGTAGTTCTGTTTTGGCTTTCTATGACCAATCAAGACCCAGTGGCTCTGCTCTGTTAAGTTCTCAATTACACAACATAATCCAGCGGTCTCGAACCGAAGCAGACTTTAAAAAGAAATTGCCGAAGCAAGATCTAGCCATGTTATTTGGAATGATGTTAGACTTTCCAAAAGTGAGAAATAAGATCCCAGAAATTATCAGGGCTTTGTCCTCTGAAGATGTCACTCCTCTCAACTCTGCAATAAACGATATTTCAAAGTTTTATGAATCATATGGTTCCAAGTACAAGACCTCAATAAATTCAATTCCTTTGGCTCAGGTAATTTCGTCCTCTGAAAACAACCTAAGGCCAGAGATGAAGAAAAGCGAAGTGGCTTCAGAGTCGGAAAAGCTATTATTTACGAGTCCGCTTCCGGGCTTAATTGCTGAAAATTCGATGCCCTCTTACGCTCGAGATATTTACTTTGCAAAGACGCCTGATAAACTCCCTCCTACTTTAGTTCTGCATGGAACTTTAGATGCTAAGACCCATCTTTCTGGTGCGACTCGACATGTAGAGGCGCTCTCAAAAAATAATGCTCCTGTCACATATATACAAGTTAAGGACGCCCCTCATTTTATTGCTTTATTTGCCCCAGAAGGCTTTGCCTCTGTTGTTTCAAAGTTTATAAAAGGGAGGAAACTTAATGACAAGGTTGTGCTTGACGAAAACACTTTACTGAAATAGAGCAAGGGTAAGGCATCTTTCTATTTTTGGGATAATTTGTAACTTCATGATGGATTTGTATACCAATCAATTGAACCATCAACCTATTTCATAAAACACTAAACAATTTATCATGAAAAAAATACTTGCCGCTGTAATAGTCATTTTGTTGATTCTTGCACTTTTTGGAGGATGTAACTTCAACAACACTGCTGTAACGCATCAAGAAGATGCAAAGACCGCCTGGTCAAATGTTGAAAGTTCTTACCAAAGAAGAAATGACTTGATCGGAAACCTTGTGAAAACAGTACAGGGTGCTGCTGATTTTGAAAAAACCACCCTTACGCAGGTAATCGAAGCTAGAGCAAAAGCAACGCAAACTACCATTGACCCTACGAATATTACTCCAGAGAGCCTTGAAGCTTTTCAGCAAGCCCAATCTGGATTGAGTGGGGCACTTTCTAGACTTCTGGTGACCGTAGAACGCTATCCGGATCTGAAAGCCAATCAGAACTTTTTAGAGTTACAATCGCAATTGGAAGGTACAGAAAACAGAATCAATGTGGCACGTGACCGATTCAACGAACAGGTGAATCTATACAATAAGCACATCAAAGTTTTCCCTAATAATCTCTTCGCTGGAGTCTTAAATTTTGATGAAATGGCTCGCTATAAATCAGACCCTGGTTCTGAGAAGGCTCCCGATGTAGATTTTGACTTTAAATAGACCTATGTCTCAAGTAGAAGATTTTTTAACCACTGAAGAAGAACAGGAGGTCGTTGCTGCCATTCGCCAAGCTGAACGTACCACTTCGGGTGAGATACGCGTGCATCTTGAGCCTTCGACCAAAGGCATGGACCCATTAGATCATGCCAAAGAAGTTTTTCATTGGCTTAAAATGGACAATACCAAAGATGAGAATGGCGTATTGATCTATGTGGCGGTCGAAGACCATACGTTTGCCATTTATGGCGATAAGGGCATCAATGCCAAGGTTCCGGATAATTTTTGGGAAACGACTCGTGATCATATCGCAGCCGAATTCAAAAAGGGAAACTTCAAACAAGGACTCATCAATGGTGTCTTAGAAGCGGGTGAACAACTTCAAAAGTATTTTCCGTGGGACACCTTGGATGAAAACGAACTGTCAGACGAAATCTCGAAAGGATAAATGAATCTCGCTATCAAGCATATTAAAATTTTAACGCTTTGTTTCATGGCACTTGCCATTCAAGTCGCTCATGGGCAATTTAATATTCCGCCTAAGCCTGAAAAGGAAACCAGCGTCTATGATTATATCGGACTCCTTTCGGCCACGGAAAAAAGCAGTCTTGAGCAAAAATTGATTCGCTATGCCGACACTACTTCTACACAAATCGTGGTGGCCATCATCTCTTCTACCAATGGAGAAGATATCAACTACCTCGGTGCTCAATGGGGCCACAAATGGGGTGTTGGCCAAGCTGACAAGGACAATGGAGTTTTCATAATACTAGCCAAGGACGACCGAAAGGTTAGTATTCAAAATGGCTTTGGTGTTGAGCACCTGCTAACTGACGCTTTATCAAAGCGCATCATAGAACGAGAGATCATCCCTGAATTTAAACGTAATAATTATTACGCTGGACTCGATCGCGGCACGAATGCCATATTTCAAGTCATGGCTGGTGAGTATCGTGGTTCTCCTCAAAGACGCAGTGGAAATAATGGCTTTCCTGCTGGAGGCTTCATATTCATGATCTTTGTTTTCTTTCTAATCATGATCATTTTTTCAAGAGGCCGCGGTGGCGGCAATAATCGCGGCGGTGGTCGACGCTCGGCTGCGGGTGACCTACTTGATGTTATTATCTTAAGCAACATGGGGCGCGGCGGCTTCGGAGGCGGCTCTTCTGGAGGCAGCTTCGGAGGTGGCGGTTTCGGCGGTGGCTTCGGAGGCGGAGGCTTTGGCGGCGGTGGCGCTAGCGGGGGATGGTAAACCTACGCACAAAGCTTCGGTTTATGTAGATAATTGTTAGTCGTTAGTTATTAGTCTTTAGACCACTCTTGCTCTAGATTTCACAGATTCTAAATGTTGAATTTTGCATGTTGAATGGTTTTAATGATTCAGTTCAAAAATGAAGTAATGTAACAATGACACTCGCTTACTCGGATGATTTGTTTTGCAGAAATTTTATTTTGATATCATGCAAGACCATTGGGGTAGTTATTTAGTTCTTAGTCGTTGGTTGTTAGTGTCATTCCAGTGCAGGCAGGAATCCTTCCTTCTAATAATAGACTCCTATTGTTGTGACTTTGTGATTGGACTTGACATCGGTGAATCCTGTCAAAACAAGAGTCGAACCCTCCGTCAACACCTTTGGTGTTGCCACCTCCCTTTAATAAAGGGAGGAGCTAATTCATGTTGTTCTTGAAACTTAAACCTACTTCTTCCTAAAATAAATGGTGATAGGCACTCCGTTGAAGTCGAAGTTTTCGCGTAGTTTGTTCTCAATAAAACGCTTGTATGGATCTCGAATGTATTGCGGTAAATTGCAAAAGAATGCAAACTGCGGATACTTTGTTGGTAGCTGCGTACAGAACTTGATCTTCACATACTTTCCTTTATACGCAGGCGGCGGATTGTGCTCTATGATCGGCAACATGGTATCGTTCAACTTGCTGGTCGAAATACGGTGTGAGCGTCCTTTGTAAACTTCAACGGCCGTTTCGATAGCTTTGTAAATACGTTGCTTGGTCAAAGCCGAAATAAACACGATCGGCACATCGGTAAAAGGCTCGATCTGCTTACGGATCATGCGTTCGAACTCAATGGTCGTACGATTGTCCTTTTCAACCAAATCCCACTTGTTTACCAAGATCACGATCCCTTTGTGGTTTCGCTCTGCCAACCAGAAGATATTCTGTACTTGTCCGTCGAAACCTCGAGTTGCATCAAAGATCAGCAAGCATACATCCGAGTGTTCGATGGCGCGTACTGATCGCATCACCGAATAGAATTCGATATCCTCTTTCACCTTGGCTTTACGACGGATTCCGGCGGTATCGACCAAGTTAAATTCAAATCCGAAGCGATTGTATTTAGTATCGATGCTATCGCGCGTAGTACCCGCGATGTCAGTAACGATGTAACGTTCTTCTCCGATAAGTGCGTTGATAAAAGAGGATTTTCCGGCATTGGGTCTTCCAACCACAGCAAAACGCGGTAAGTCTTCTACTTGCTCTTCCTCCTTTTCAGGAAGTGCCTCTACCAAAGCGTCGAGCAATTCACCTGTACCACTTCCGTTCATTCCAGAAATGGTATAGTATTCACCAAGACCTAGTGCATAGAATTCAACAGCATCTGCTTCGCGCATGGCGTTGTCTACCTTGTTCACAGCAAGAAATACTGGCTTATCTACTTGGCGTAGCAGTTGCGCTACTTCTTCGTCCATTCCGGTGACACCTGTTTCAACATCTACGATGAAGATGATGGCATCGGCTTCGTCAATGGCCAACTCTACTTGCTTGTCGATCTCTTGTTCAAAGACATCGTCACTTCCTACTACATATCCACCTGTATCGATCAACGAAAATTCCTTACCATTCCAGTCCGACTTTCCATAATGGCGATCACGGGTCACCCCGCTCACGGCATCCACAATGGCCTCTCTCCTTTTGATCATACGATTAAAAAGCGTCGACTTTCCAACATTCGGTCTTCCTACTATGGCTACTATATTGCTCATCCTCTAATTTTCTGCGGCAAAGGTATGTCAAAATTTGAGAAAAAAACAGTAACTTATTGTTCAATAAAAAGTTATTTGCCATGGCCTTGCTGAGCAACGAAGTCGTTTTGCGTCCGAGATTTCGAATGACCTTAGAGATTCCGGATCAAGAAGCCTTGACCCGTTTTGAGGAAAACCCTACCGAAGATTTTGTCATTTCAAGAGTAAATCACCATGTTTTTATTCGCATTCCGAAAGCGCAACAACACTATTGGTCACCTCAGTTGCACCTCGAGATCGAACCTGAAAAAGAAGACACCAGCTCTTTACGCGGACTCTTCGGCCCCAACCCTAATATCTGGACGCTCTTTATGTTTGGTCATTTTGGTGTGGCGACCATCTTCATCATTTTCGGTATTTGGGCCTACAGCAACTGGTCTTTAGGAAATGACTTTGTCATACAGGTTGCTGTCATGTTCTTCATGCTTACCCTTTGGGTCGTGCTCTATTTCTTGGGAAGAATGGGTCGCGATGCCGGAAAAGACCAGATGCACCTTCTCTATGATTTTATGCGGAAAACTTTGGGGTTGGAAGATTAGCCGTTACGCTTTCTTTTTATAGTCTTTGCTGGCCAGATCCTGATTGAAGCATTGCTGCAACATCTTGTACAATTCGGGATGCTTACGCTTCAATAATTTAGGACGACTGAAGAAGTACTCGGAAGCGACTGCAAAAAACTCTACTTGCGAGGTACCACCATATCGTCGAATGTCGGACTCGTCATCGTTGATCTCTTCCATTTTTCGGTGAATCTCATTGACCCAAGGAAGTACGTAGGGTTTATCTAACAAGCGTTCAGGAATTCCGTCGATCATTCCATCGGTGCCGTCCACCAAATGTACAAACTCATGAATGGCTGTGTTGTGTTTGTCGGTCTGATTGTCAAATCCGTGGTGGAGTGCCTTTTTTGAAAGGATCATTTGATTGCGCATGTTGCCCGTACCGACCATTCCTAAAATGCTTCGGCCTTCTTTATCTGCTTGAAATTGAAGTTTTCGGTTAAAACTGTCTGGATACAACAGTACTGTAGAGAGATTATTGTAACTCCAGTTTTCGAATCCAAAGATCGGAATCACTGCACTGGCTGCGACGTAGATTCGATCGTCATCGGTCACTTCGGTCTGTACACCTTCAATCGTGACCTCGCTTAAAAACTGCATCATCTTCGACTCGAAACGCTTCTTTTGAAGTTGAGGCAATTGGGCATAGAAAGGAACTTTCCGCTCTAAAACAACACGCCAATCTGCAGGAAAGGGCTGCGCCTTCTTTTTACGCGTAGCGAAAACAATAAAAAGGATGATGGCCACTAATAGAAGTAGTGGCAAAAGTTGTAATAGCATAAAGGCTAAATTACATTAAAACTTAAAAATCTATGTTATTGATTTTGATACAATGTTACGGTACCACTGATCTCGTTGGTCACGATCAACAATTCTTTCCCTGACGGACTCTCTTCTGCCGATAACACCACCAATCCTTCGGGTGAAATATCCCCTCCATGATCCAACCAATGCATGAAAACGGGCAGTTTAGGATTGGTAATGTCATAAACCAAAATCCCTCCGGTACGCTCTAAACCGACGAACAGAACCTTTTTCCCTTGAATATCCAAGACTTCCAGTGCTTCGGGCTCGCTCCCTTTGTCGTCGCTTCGGGTATCTCCTTGGTTAAAGCTCCTTTTGTTAGCGATGGTATGCTTGGCAAAATCGTCACCGCTATCATATACCAGCTCTCCTTTGGTAGTCCATATCGAAAATGAACGCCCCCCAAAAGCATACAACTCATCAAAGTCACCGTCATTATCAATATCACCCACCGTAGTAGAAATCTTTAAGCGGCCGAGATTGTAATCTTTTTGTAGCTCTTTCCTGTTTGGAAAACGCTTTTTATCTAGTGTAATGAGCCCTACACGGTTTTCTTCGGAAAAGCCCTTGTAAGCACGGGCATCGCCCTCATTGGCGGTAATGATGAATTCGTTACCACGGTACATGATGTGATCGATCGCATCGGGAAGGTAGAAACCTTTGACCGGCCAGTTTCTTAGCTGAAGTGAATCGTCTGCATCACTGACATCGAGTTTATTTCGTAACAAGGAAAAATCTTTGGTCCCCAACGGAAAAATATTCGCCACCTTCTTGTTCAGGATATCAATCTCGGCAATCGCATTGTTCTCTTGCAGTGTTACCCATGCTCTTTTAGAGTCATCAGAGATGGTAAGGTATTCGGGCTCTATATCTTGAGCTAGGTTTGCGTTCTTTCCGAAAATGCGCAATCCTCCATTTTTAAGGGCTTCGGCTCGGCTTTCCCACTGGGCAAAGTTTACATTGGCCACCGTATTCTTTTCGAGGTCAACAATACTAATGGATCCTTCTGGGTCTTCTGTATACGTGTCATTCGGTTCTCCCTCATTGGCAGATAGTAGATAACGTCCATCGGGTGTAAAGCAGACCATATCAGGCAAAGCTCCGACAGTATAGGCTTCGATCATCTTTTGTGAGTGTACATTAAACACGACGATCTTACCAGAGTCTTGTTTGTGTTTGGCTTCGATTGCAGCGGCTAAACGCCACCCATGAACAGCTACACTGTTTACGTTTCCGCCATAGGCGTCAATATGAATGGACTTTAGCTTCCTTCCTTTTTTGGGATTGGAGATATCATAGACCGAAATTTCCTTTTCCAACGTATTTGCGATGAATAATTTCTTGGTCTTGATACTATAGGCACTGATCTCGGTCGTGTTGGCATCGCCTACTTTAATGGTAGACAGCCATTCAAATTGTACCTTTTCTTCTTGTTGAGTCTTTTCAGCAACTTCTTTATTATGCCCCTTTTTACAGCCCAAGCATGCGATGAGCATGGTTGCACATAGTAAATTTCTAATCATAGGTTATCGCTGGTTATAGCCGAATCGCTTTAATTGTTTTGTATTCTTTCTCCAATCTTTGTTGACCTTTACGTAGAGTTCAATATGGATCTTTTTACCAAAGAACTTCTCGAGATCTTGACGGGCATGCATGCCCACTTTTTTAAGGGCTGATCCCTTGTGGCCAATGATGATTCCTTTTTGTGTATCGCGCTCGACCATAATGATCGATCGAATACGAATGATGTCTTCTTCTTCGAAGAATTCTTCGGTCTCTACCTCAACCGAATACGGAATCTCTTTTTTGTAGTACAGTAGAATTTTTTCACGGATCGCTTCATTCACGAAGAAACGTTCGGGCTTGTCTGTCAACTGATCTTTGGCGTAGAAAGGTGGTGACTCGGGAAGCAACTCGACAATACGGTCAAATACTTCCTTTACGTTGAAATTCTCAAGTGCTGAAATCGGAAATACTTCGGCATTGGGCACCTTTTCTTTCCAAAGTGCCATTTGCTCTTCGAGCTGTGTTTGATCCGATTTATCGATCTTGTTCAACAGCAGAAGTACCGGAATCTTCGCATTGGTGATCTTTCTGAAGAAAGCTTCGTCTTTCAATTCCTTTTCACCGATCTCGACCATATAGATCAATACATCGGCATCTTCAAAAGCCGAACGAACAAAGTCCATCATCGACTCTTGCAACTCGTATGCTGGACGAATAATTCCTGGTGTATCGGACAAAACGACCTGAAAGTCTTCGCCATTGACAATCCCCAAAATACGATGGCGTGTGGTCTGTGCCTTGCTCGTGATAATCGACAGACGCTCACCCACGAAGGCATTCATCAACGTCGATTTACCTACGTTTGGATTTCCGATAATATTTACAAATCCTGCTTTATGTTTCCCCATGTTTCAATCTTACAAAATACCCTTTCATCGACTGGTTGATCTGCGGTGCTAAGTATAGTAACGCTATCATATTTGGTATGCTCATCAGCGCAAAGGCCAAGTCAATCATATTGATTACCAAGTCTAATGAAGCGATGGCTGCAAAGATAATACTAACTATGTAAATGATATTATAATACCAGCCAATCTTTACATTGGTTAAAAAGGAAAGGCATTTTGTGCCGTAATAGGAATATGTGAACAGGGTTGAGATGGCGAAGGCGATGACAAGGATCATGAGTAACTCGGCGCCGAAACCATAGAGTGACTTTTCAAAAGCTAGTAATGTCAAAGAGATCCCGTTGCTTTCGGATTCGAGGTATACGCCGCTTACGATGATAATCAGTGCTGTGATCGTACACACAATGATGGTGTCAATAAACGGCCCTAGCATGGCCACCAATCCCTCTTGCACGGGTTCTTTGGTTTTGGACTGTCCGTGATACATCGGGGCGTTTCCTACGCCCGATTCGTTCGAAAAAATAGCACGACGAATGCCAAGCAAGATCAAGGCCCACAACCCTCCCTGCACTGCTGTATTGAAATTAAAGGCTTCCGCAAAAATCAATTTAAAGGAAGGCAACACCTTATCGATATTGGTTCCGAGGATAAAAAAAGCAGCCAATAGATAGATGGCCACCATTACGGGAACAATAGCCGAAGAAGCTTTCACGATCTTCTTGAGTCCGCCAAAGATCACAATAGAAGTAATAATGACCAATGCAATGCCAATGATCAATCGCCATTGAAATTCTCCGAGCAGCACTACTGACTCATCGGGGTTGACCACGGTAATCAAAGTTTCGGTCAACTGATTCGTGGTAAAGGCAGGCAGTACGCCCACCAATCCTGCGATAGAGAAAAAAATGGCCAAAGGTTTGCCGTAGGTTTTGATTCCCTTCGTCATATAGTACATAGGACCGCCTTGCAACTTACCGGCACTGTCATTACCGCGAAACATGATAGCAAGGCTACACGAATAGAACTTGATGCACATCCCAATAATTGCCGTGACCCACATCCAAAATACGACACCAGGCCCTCCATTGTGAATCGCAATAGCAACTCCTGAGATATTTCCCAAACCGACGGTCGCCGCCACTGCCGAGGCCAGTGCCTGATAGTGACTTACCTGCCCCGGATCGTTGGGGTCATCGTATTTACCGCGTACTACTCCAATGGCATGTTTAAAATATCGATAGGGCAAAAACCGAGAATACAAGACAAGGAAAAGTCCGCCACCGATGACCAAAAAAAGCATGACCCATTCGAAGTATCCGATGAGTTTTGAGGTAAAGTCGACCAATGTGTTCATAAATGTGATTTGGCTAATATGCTCGTGTTGAGTGTGCGATGAAATTTAAAAATACGATTTGCGTCTGCAACCACAAAAATATTGGCATAATCATTGCAGAAATCCAAAATGGTTGTATATTTGCAGTCCAATATCGCGGGATAGAGCAGTAGGTAGCTCGTCGGGCTCATAACCCGAAGGTCACTGGTTCGAGTCCAGTTCCCGCTACAAAGAAGCTCCTTGAGAAATCAAGGAGCTTTTATTTTGGAGTTAATTGATACTTGCATCAGAATTGAGCACAAAATAACAAAGCGAAATTGCGAAGCAATGGGAGCTTCTTTGTGCAAGTTCCTTCATAAGGTCCAACGACAGAGCAAAGCGAAAGAGTTAATCCAGTTCCCGCAACCTAAACAAGAGTCTTAGGCTTATTAGCGTCATTATCGAAGGAAAAAGACCTCTAAAAAAAGAATAGAAGGATTCTGATGCTTCCGAAAGGTCAACGCTTGAGACTTCATGAAAAAGCAGTTCACCAAAAGGAGATGACTCGTAAAAGCAGGACATGAGCAAATTGTATCCTATATGTAGGCCTAGGCCTATGAATATTGATTTTGTCTTATAAAATGCACGCCCACACATATCCGGCAAACCCAGTGACAAGCACGACATAAACTATGAGGATCCAACGTTCTTCTAGAATTCCGTAGGAAAACACATGGTAGACTCCAAAACAAACAGCCGATATCCAAATGGCCCATCGTGCTCCGAGTCTTTGAATAAGTATGTACAGAGCAGCGCCCCTAAAAACCAGATCTTCTGTCAAAGCCGATCGCAGATGGTATACAAATGCCTCATACAATACCCTATAACGAGTCCCCAGAAATTCCCATTGCACTGATTTCACCCAGGTTTCTATGTAAATCAATATCAGACAGATGACCACGATCAATGCAAAGCCAACAAAGAATTGTATTAAGCGTTGAAACGTAGGAACAACCCCTATGGCGTTCAGGTTTTTTTTCTCAAATAGGAACAATAGTCCCCACGAGATTACTAGTAATACCAATAATCCTATCATCGTAATAAATTTAAGTGTAGTTAGACTAAGCTTCTCGTTTTAGAAAAGGAATTGAAAGCGGATAATTGCATATGCCAGATCCAATGGCAGACATCGTATTTTTTATGCTGAAAATTATTCCGAAGAGAACAACAGCACCAGTCAGGAAGTAATTATACCCCGGAATAACGAAATAGAGCAAAAGTGATAGGACAAGCCACAAACTTATAGAGCAATGAAAATTGATAACGGCGCGTCCGTGACTATTATAGATCTTGTTGTCATCTGCCTTATTCATCCAAACAAAAATTGGAAACAAGATGTTAGCAAATGGAATGAGGAATCCGAAGAATGGTGAGGCGTGCAATAAAAGCATCCATTTGCGATTGATGGGTTCTTCTTTAGGGTCGTTCAATACAATTAGGTCTTCTACCTCTATTCCTAATCCAACCGCTAATAACTTGATCGTTTGTAAATGTGGTTGAACTTCCCCTTTTTCAATGCGTTGTATGGTGCGCAACCCAACCGTTGTCCTTTCGGCCAGTTCATCTTGCGTATAGCCTTTAAGCTTTCGTTGGTATAATAAATTCTCTTTAAGTGTTGGTTGTTTCATTTTGTGATTTTTGATACTGCAAATCTAAAATGCATCCTTGGTTTTTACTACGCCATTTAGATGTCACCTATATGTCACTTGCTGAATTTACTGGACCTTGCGGGTTATTACATATATTCTTTCCGAAGAAAACATCACATCAATATCCCTTTCTTAGCTTCAACACTTGGTGGTAGATCGGTTTCTCCTAGCATCTCTCTCAGATCAATTTCAATGACACGACAAAGCGAAAGCATCGGGATATCGTTTCCCATTCCTTGAAAAGGATTTTCAGAATAATCTCCTACCAGCTCCATCATTACATATACCCATCCGATCAAAGCCGTAATCGGTACCGAAAGCCAAAAACCGGTCTCGCCCAGCCTCATTAGCTCAGGGACCATACTAAAGGGTAACAAGAAAATGAAGATGCGGACAAATATTCGGCTCATGTTGGCATATTGACGCGGCAACGGAAACTTTTTGATGCGTTCATTCTTTCCTTGCAGCGTATAAAAGCTCTTCAGTACATTGGCCATTTCCATATGACGAAAATCTTCGATTAACCCCTGCTCCCGAAGTTGCTTTAGATCCCTTGATTGCTCATTGATGATCTGCGTGGCCGTATTGACATTGGCAATCAAACGATCGTGTTCTTCTTGCGGTAAAAAATTCTTAAGCTCGGTGCGTGTATACTCATCATCAACCAGACCTACCCCAAACTTCTTTTGATAGTATCTTGCTCGTTTGGCCACATGGCCTCCTTGACTAACGTGCTCCCAACTTGTTGGGACCAACAACTGACTTCGGTGCGCATACAACCATGCGATATGACGGTACATCAAACGCTGCTTGATGGCCTGTAATTCTTTTTTAGAGACCTTGTCATCAGCAAATAGGTTTGTAATAAAGTTATCCACGTACATTCCCCAGGTACGACTGTCATTTACAATACCTCCCCATATCTTTCTGGCTTCCCACATACGGTCATAGGATTGGTTGTTTTTAAAACCTACATAAAAGGCAACGGCCGTACCAATTACTGAAATGGGCAACCACGGAATCATAAATTCTAGGAACCCAAATCGATAGAGGGCCGCTACAACTCCTGAAAAAACCAGCAGCCATATCATATGGACGCCTGTCCATTTAAGGATTTTCGAAAACGAAACTGTCTTGTCTACTTGCATACTATTTGCTCTTAAATCTTTACAAATCTAAATTTATAATACTTTGACAAAAAAACCATGATGATTTTGCAGATCGATTATTAGGCCTAGATTCGACCTTGCCGTATCTTTACGAAATCAATACACAATGCCAAAGAAACTATCGCTATTAATCATCGTCACCCTTATCTGCACCACCGTCAGTGCGCAGATCGTCAATGTCGAATCCTTACGAAAGGTAACCGACACCGTTAAATGGTCGGGATTTGTAAGCCTTGATGTATCGCTGATCAAAAACAAGAACGACATCTTTAAGATCGTTAATAGAACCCATGTTCAGTACAGCACCGAAAGGCATTTGGTGTTGTTGATCAATGACCTCAACCTACAACAGTTGGCCTCTCAGAAGTTTGTAAATCGTGGCATTCAGCATTTGCGTTACAACTACAAATTTCATCCTCGAATCACTTGGGAAGCCTTTGTACAAACGCAGTATGACCCGGTGTCTAACATCTCTTTCAGAGGACTCGCAGGAACGGGTCCGAGGTTTAAAATATTACCTTCGGAAAAGCACCGCTTTTATTTGGGCACCTTGCTTATGTACGAATACGAAAAAACGGAAGAATTCGACGAACGCGTCACTCAGTCTGATTTTCGCGGAAGCATGTATGCCTCGGTCAACTTTTACCCTTCGAATCAAGTGTCGATCATAAGCACTACCTACTATCAACCCCGAATTGACGCATTTAACGATTACCGTATCTCTAACGAGACCTCTCTGGTCTTCACCATTTTCAAAGACCTCGGATTCAAATCTACCTTTTCCCTGCTCTTTGACTCGTTTCCTGCGGCAGGCATCCCCGAAACACAGTACGAGTGGACCAACGGTTTGGCGTATAGTTTTTAGATAGTACAAAGTATTAAGTACAGAGATATTGAACCTACGCTCAAGGCTTCGGTTCATATAGATAGTGAATAGTGAAGTTAGAAGCTGGATGCTGGATGCTGGATGCTGGATGCTGGATGCTGGATGCTGGATGCTGGATGCTGGATGCTGGATGCTGGATGCTGGATGCTGGATG
>JANQNQ010000011.1 GCA_028279515.1 Flavobacteriaceae bacterium | reverse complement strand
GCACGCCTCGTCTGTACTTGTTGTACTTAATTCTTCCAGTATTCCAATGAACTTCTTAAACTCTCGCTTCTCTCTCAAAGCGGGTGCAAATATATGACGGGTTTTCGATTTTACAATACCCAAATTGAAAAAAATTTAAAAAAAATTTGATCCAAAAATCAACTGCCTGAAAACCCAGTATTTACAACTTGAAATCGCGATAGCGATTGTAGCGTTTGTTTGAGCTCTTTATAACTTGTTATAAAAGCGAGCGCGAAAAGCGCGGTCGCAAACTTGTTTTGCGAATCGCCAAAAAACTCAAAAAGGGCATTAAAATTAATCAAAAAAAGTTAGTTGTGCAACTACTTTTTTTCAATCGAGGAGGTATCCCATTTATCGGTAAGTTCTAGATAATCAAAGTCTAAGGCCGAAGGTTGCTCTTCGAGGCGCTTGATGGCAAAGGCTCGTTGCAAGATATCTTCTATATGATAGTCTTCTTGCACCTCTTCTGGGTGGTATTCTCTTTTTAAAGATATATCGAACATGCTGGCTGTGGTATTGTACCAAAAGGCGCGCCAACCGCTACGCAAGGTCTTGACCAACTCGAAGGCGGTCTTTCCGGTTTGTCGATGTATGAGCTTTACTAGTATCTGCCCTTCTGTT
Organism: Flavobacteriaceae bacterium; assembly: GCA_028279515.1. Taxonomy (GTDB): domain Bacteria; phylum Bacteroidota; class Bacteroidia; order Flavobacteriales; family Flavobacteriaceae; genus JANQNQ01. Next base: position 277,784 of record JANQNQ010000011.1, on the reverse strand, counting down.
CGGGTCAGTTTTTTGAGCTCGGCTGAGAATTCTTCTTCTATATACTTTTGGATCCTCTTGGTATACTTTTTACGCTGCCGCTTGGTCTTGATATGGTCTAAGCGCTCATTGAGTGTGGTCAACCTTTCTGAGGCCAGCTTTGCATACGGATATACTTTTAGGGTCTTTCTCTTTAATATATAGTATCGAAGTCGGTCTTCTTTGCTTTTGAACTTGAGCTTGTGAAAAATGATCACTCTATCGAGTTCGATGGCCTTCTTGGCTATCGAGTCTCCTTCGAACATGATCAACGGCTGGTCATCGAGCGTATCCTTCTCTTTCTCGACCTGCGCGTAAATCGAACCGGAGACCAATATCATTATTATATATAGGATGTGCTTTTTCATGCAAACGTATACTGCAAATATGTAGCCAAAATTAATAATTAACTACTTGCTTAACTATTAAATATGTGTGAATATTGTTAATTTGGTCGAAAATATATTCGCAATGGCAAAAAAGAAAATACTGAACAAAAAATCAATTGCTTTTTTTGAAAAATACCTAAACAACGCTGCGCCAACAGGTTATGAGTGGGAAGGTCAAAAGATCTGGATGGATTACCTAAAACCATACGTAGATACCTTTATCACGGATACCTACGGAACGGCTGTGGGTGTCATCAATCCTGACGCTAAGTATAAAGTGGTGATCGAGGGGCACAGTGATGAAATTTCTTGGTATGTAAACTATATCACCGATAATGGTCTATTATATGTAATTAGAAATGGGGGAAGCGACCATCAGATCGCTCCTTCTAAGTGGGTCAATATTCATACTAAGAAGGGTATCGTTAAAGGTGTTTTTGGATGGCCTGCTATCCATACGCGTAATCGCGCTAAAGAGGAGCCGCCAAAATTGGACAATATCTTTATTGATGTTGGTGCTAAGAATAAAGAGGAAGTTGAAAAGCTTGGCGTTCATGTAGGCTGTGTGATCACGTATCCAGATGAGTTTCATATTTTAAATAAGGACAAATTTGTGTGTCGTGCCATTGACAACCGCGCGGGTGGTTTTATGATCGCTGAAGTGGCTCGGTTGCTTCATGAGAATGATATAAAGCTTCCGTTTGGGCTTTACATAACTAATTCGGTGCAAGAGGAAATTGGACTTCGCGGAGCTGAAATGATCACACAAACGATCAAACCTGACGTGGCCATTGTGACTGATGTTTGCCATGACACCACTACCCCAATGATCGACAAAAAGAAACAAGGACATACCGAAATCGGAAAAGGTCCTGTTATCTCATATGCCCCTGCGGTACAAAACAAATTGAGAGAGCGCATCATTGATACGGCTGAAGCTAAGAAGATTCCGTTTCAGCGCATGGCTTCTTCTCGTTTTACAGGGACCGATACAGATGCTTTTGCCTACAGCAATGGGGGTGTCGCTTCTGCGTTGATCTCCTTGCCACTACGATATATGCACACTACGGTCGAAACGGTACATAGAGATGATGTTGAAAATGTAATTCGTCTTATCTATGAGACCCTGTTGAACATCAAAGCTGGAGAGACCTTTAGCTATTTTGAATAATGATCAAAACCCTCCCCTTTCGGAGGGTTTATTTTTAAAGATATATGGAGGAAGAATGGGTCGACATACTTAATGCTAACGGAAGCTTAACAGGAGATGCACGTACTAAAGCTGAAGCGCATCGTCTCGGACTACCGCATGCGACGGTTCATGTGTGGTTTTACACGCGAGACCAGCGTATTCTTTTTCAGAAACGCGCTGCCTCGAAGGACACGTTTCCGGATCTTTGGGATATCTCTGTTGCTGGACATATTCATGCTGGTGAGGCCATTGTTGATGCTGCCTTACGTGAAATCGAAGAAGAAATTGGCATAACGGTGACCAAAGATAAATTACACAAGATCGGTGTTCATGAAGACCGGAAAGTGCATGCAGAAGATCTCATAGATCATGAATTTCATCAGGTATTTATCTGTGAGCTTACAGTGCCTCTTGACCAATTAAGGTTGCAAACCGAAGAAGTAAGTGCCGTTGACTTAGTGCCGTGCAATATCTTTCTCAAAGCGGTTGAAACGGGTGAGGGTTCGTATGATTTTGTTGCAAACCGCAACGACTACTACCACTGGGTAGTTGAAAAAATAAAACTACAGTGCCAAAGTTCTTAACATAAAAAAGGCGGTCATTTGACCGCCTTTAACTTTATCTACAATATCGTTTATTGCTTGTTCAACAAGCTCTGTAATTGTTCTTTGATCTGTTGAAGTTCTGAACGCAAACTCTCATTTTCTTTCTTAAGGGTTTGCAACTCTTCTTGTGTCTTTGAAATGTTGGCCACGGCCGCTCTACTCACTCCATCAATAGACTCGGCCGACTTTGCATGCAATGCATACGGCACACTTAATAATTGTGTGAATCCGACAAGGTTAAAGTTTACTCCACCTGTAGTATCCATCTCCACTTTTAAGTAGTGCGTGCTCGCTGACCAGTCGATGGCTGCAACAGTTCCTAATATTGGAAGTCCGCTACCAATAGCAAATTCGGCAATTCCATTATCATTGGTGGTGATCGTTTTCAATTCAGTAAAGATCTCAGACCCATTGGTGTTTGTCGTATTGATACTTACTCTGAAGTTCACCAGTTGGTTTGTCAACGGATTCCCAGAATTATCTCTTACCACAGCTTGGTAATTGAACTGATCTGGTGTGAGGTCTGTTCCTGAGTTACCTGCAGCAGTCTCTAACGCTGCCACTCTTGCTTCTAAATCAGAAAGAAGCGGTGAAAGGTCTACCGTGTTTCCGTCGGCAATGCTCAAGTTAGGGCTGTTGAACGTGAGTTGTTGATCGTCATCGTTGGTCCAATTAGTTCCGTCCCACACATACAACTTATTGTCATCTGTATCGTAAACCGTCATACCATTATCGCCTGCCCCCAAATTACCAGTGAAGGTAGTTCGCTGAGCGTTGGTCATTCGGTTTGGCATGAAACCTTTGTTTTCAGCTCTTAAATGTAGCGACGCATTTGCATTTCCATCATTCCAGCCTCCAATTACAACACCTCCATTATCCCTTAATGATAAGGTGCTCTGTGGGGTGTTAGGTTGAATTCTAAAAGAAAGCTTGCTTCCATTGGTCACATCTCTGATAAAGAAATTGGCTTCGTTACCTGCAACGTCCCAAGTCTGGGGAGTAAACCCGCTCGAGCCATTTTGCTCTAAACGTAACGTTGAGCTATCACCATCGGTGATGTGTAATTCTACAGCTGGGTCGTTGTTTCCCAATCCTACGTTACCGCCAGATTCAATGTACAAGGCATTGTTTCCTGCTCCTGCATCGATACGAAAAGGTACCGTATTAGCGGTGGCATCATCTATCGAAAAATAGTTGGCGTCTCCATTGTTTTGTCCATTAAAGGTAAATCTCCAATCATTGGATGGAAAACTTGCCGTAGATGATGTGTCATCGAACAACATTCTTAAGTTGTTCTCTCGCATGATCATCGTGTCAGAACCGAAAGTTCCATTGTTGACTGCGTCAAAGCCTATCTGCAAGGAACCTTGAATAAACACATCTTCGGTGAAAAGTTGGTTTGCCGGTACATCGGCATCTTCTTGCGCCATTAGAGGCATAGCAAAAAGTCCTGCCATTACAGCAGTAAGGGGTAGTATATGTCTCATATTAATAAAGGGTGATAAAGTTGCTGACAAAAATAATCATTTATTTCACCTGACAAATCGGGTGTCGTTCATGTTCATAAAAATCGGATGTATGAACAAAGCAAACTTTATATGTTAAAATGTGCCACGTGAAAACCCCTGTTTTCATTCCTATTAAATAATTAGATGGAATCTTGGAGATAAAAAGAATGCTTCACAAGGTTGTGAAGCATTCAAAAAAGCACTCTTACTTACATAATCTATGTTATCGTTAGTCTTCTTTATTTACTGGCATATTTAAATGTTCGAGAACCCTATTTAGGGTAGCTTTCAATTCTGCATTTTCTTTTCGCAATGCCTTTATTTCTTCCTGTGCATTCAACATGCTTGACACGGCTGCTCGACTCACTCCGTCAATTGACTCGGCTGACTTTGCGTGCAATGCATAAGGGACACTCAACAACTGTGTGAATCCGACCAGTTCAAAGTTCGTACCTCCGGTGACGTCCATTTCAACTTTTAAATAGTGCGTGTTCCCTGACCAATCGATAGCAGCAATGGTTCCTAATACAGGGATGCCGCTTCCGATGGCAAACTCGGCAACTCCGTTATCATTAGTTGTAACTGTATGTAATTCGGTATAGACCTCAGAACCGTTACTATCACTCGTGTTGATGCTCATTCTTAGATTGATTAACGTACTAGTTAAAGGATCCCCAGCATTGTCCCTTACAACCGCTTGATAGTTGAACAAATCTGGAGTCAGGTCGGTACCACTAGCACCTGCCGCAGTTTCTAATGCTGTGACTCTTGATTCAAGATCAGAAAGCAACGGTGATAGATCCACGGTGTTTCCGTCGGCTATGCTTAAATTAGGGCTATTGAAGATCAACTGTTGGTCGTCGTCCTGTGCTGTCCATGTTGCCCCATTCCAAACATACAGTTTGTTTTTTTCTGTATCGTAGACGGTCATACCGTTTTCGTCTGTTCCTAAATTAGCTCCAAAAGCAGTGCGTTGTTCGGTGGTCATTCTGTTAAACAGCATTCCTTTATTGGTTCCTCCTAAATGCAGGGCGGCATTTGTATTGATTAGAGGGGTGGAAACACTTGTAGGGAAACCAAGGCCTATTCCTCCCTCGTTGGAAATAGTGAAAGAATGCCTTGGAGCACCAACTTTAATTGTGAAAGGTATGTTACTGGCATTGGTAACATCACGTATAAAAAAGTTGCTTTCATTACCTGCTAGGTCCCACACCTGAGGAGTGAAACCCGATGAGCTGTCTTGCTCTAAACGCAATGCGGGAGAATCCCCTCCTGTCGCATGTACTTCAAGGACTGGGTCGGTGTTTCCTATTCCTATTTTACCCCCTGGTGCAACGTATAACCCATAGGTGTCATCCCTAGTACCCAATCCGACACCTCCATCTGATTCTACACGCAACACATTATCACCAGCTCCCGCGTCAACTCGAAAAGGAACGGTTCCTGCCGTCACGTCGTCAACAGAAAAGTAATTGGCTCCTCCATCTCCTCGATCGTTAAACGTAAACCGCCAATCATTCTTCGGAAAAGTACTATTATCGATTGACGTATCATCGAAAAACATGCGGAGATTGTGTTCTCTCATGATCACGGTGTCAAAACCAAAGTCACTCAGGTCAACCGTGTCTGTGCCCAACATTAATGAGCCGCTTAAGTACAGATTATCGGGAATAAATGTTCTGTCTGGATTATCAGCGTCCTCTTGTCCAGTTAAAACAAGATGCGACATACCAATACAAATTAAAATAAAGAAAGTATTGCTCTTCATAGTTTAAAGGTGTTTAGTTCTTATTTATGAAGAGACTCTGTCGGGTGATAAAGTAAGCAACAAATATAGTTATCTCTAGGCACTAAGCAAAGAAATTCGACCAAAGACAGGAAAAGCTGGCATAGGGCGTACTGAATCGACATCTAAAATTATTGCCCAACATAAAGTTTTTGACAAACGTGGAAATGTATGATTTGTAGTATCTTTACGCGCTACAAAAAGTCCTTTACATGAAACCATTCACTTTGATCCGTGCAGCATCCCTACTCTATTTAGTACTTGCTACTACCATTTGTGTTGCGCAAGAGAATCAGAGCATTTCTCATATTATTGACCGAATCTATGAATTAGAAAAGGACAAAGACCCCAAGTGCTATGCCACGGCCAACCGGCTCGAAGATTTTATGTTTGGGACTCCGCTGAATGAAGATGCCCGAAATCTAAAAATTGAAATTCAAAAAGAGTTGATTCTTTATTTAAAAAGGGAAGCCAGCAAGCATGCCGTCGAAGTTGGAGTTAACAAAATTAGACTTGAAGACCTCAACAAGGTCACGACCTCTTTGGCCCGAATCGGAAAAAACAAGGAAGGAGACTACTTATATCAAATCGAAGATGGAACCATCCTGATCAAGAAAAAAGATTTTAGACAATATTCATCGGTCTCCTATACGTATCGTTCCATGCTTTCTCTAGAACAGGACTTATTGTTTCTTTCTGAATCTAACACGCTTTCTTTTAACGAAGAGGCAACTAAGTTTGTCAATGATTATGTGAACCTTGTTACACTAGTGACCCTGAAAGTTGCGGACGGGATTGCCCGTAAGCGAAATCAAACTGTCATTACCAAAGATATCATCAAAGATAGCTGGGTGTTTTTATTGAATGCAACGAAACGGTCGAGTCAGATCGCAAATCAATACCCAAAAGTGAAGCGTTCTAAGTCTTCTAAAAATAATAATACGGTACTTCATCAAATCATTGAGCAAAAGCTCGCTTCCTATCAAAAATACAATGAATTGAGTACGAAGGTCTTTTTGAGAAACATTCAAGTATATTTCGCTAGACAGAAATGGCCTACCGATATTCAGACTTCTGACCAATTGAAAAATTACTATTTGGAATCGTTGATCTCTTTTGCTGGAACCATTCTCAAGATCTCCGATGACCAAGCAGCCGGCCGTAGTGAAGATATCATTCGGGTTCAGGATGTGCGAGCCGCACTTAAATTATTGCTTCCTGAGCTGACCAATTCGTTTGAGGACGTCACCTTTTTTCCGAACAATCCTACCGAGAATATCACCGTAGAATCTTATGACCTCGATGCGTTTAGGGATGGCGGACTCCATTGGCAGATCTTAAAATATGCACTAGATGATGCCGCCAACACTCGACTTAAAAGTGTGGATCCTAACGCTGCAGAATTAGCGGTCGAAGGTATTGCACAGCTCGGTGTCCTCGTGCTTCGACTCGCCGGAGAGCATTCGCACAAGGATCAGAAAAAAGTACTGGACAAAAAGGATATAGAAACTGCTTTTATCACCATTCAAGGTCTTATTGATTCGTATGCTTCGTTTCCCGAAATCAAGAATAACACGGCCATCGTTTCGACAACTGAATCTACTTCTATCGAAGGTGGCTTCCGTTTGATACAAGACGACCTGGGCATCAAGTTTGATCACAAGTCTTCTGACTGGCTAAGCAGACACATTCGTAGCTATAGCACTTCCTATAAAGAAAAAACAATAAAGTTGGCCATCCCTCCTGCTTTTGGCGGCGCGGGTGTAGCCACAGAAGATGTAAACAATGATGGGCTTCCCGATGTATTATTGTTAAGTGGCTTTGGCAACAAACTTTTTCTAAATACTTCGGAAGGAGCCTTCAAAGATGTTTCGACAACACTTCCCCTAAATCCGTGGAATGACGAGCTCAATTCGTATGGAGAGCCAAGACAACCGATCATTGCCGATTTTAACAATGACGGATTGCAAGACATCTTTATCAGCTATGTGAACCAACAGCATCAATTACTTAAAAATACAGGAAATGGCACGTTTGAAGATGTTAGTGACATGGCTCAGTTAGGCGGAAAAAAACTGGTTGCAGGACCCGCTACCACCATCGATTATGACAACGACGGATTGTTGGATATTTTCATCGGTTACTTCGGGAATTATGTGGAAGGGACACTGCCTACCTTAAGCCGTGACAATCAAAACGGCTCTCCGAACAAGCTGTTTAAGAACATGGGCAACTTTGTCTTCAAAGAGGTACCGTTTACTGAGGATGTTGCATCCAATACGGGTTGGACACAAGCTGTTGGGCATGCTGATATCAATCAAGATGGGCTACAGGACCTCATCGTCGGAAATGATTTTGGCGTCAACAAGTACTATCTCAACACCAAAGAAGGTCTCTTCAAAGAAGTGAGCAAGCAATTGGGCACTGATAAACCTTCGTATACGATGAATGTAGGAATCACCGACCTCAACGGCGACCTGTATCCTGACTTCTATATTTCTAATATTGTGGTCATGCAAAAGGATGAAAAATATGTAAGTCCCAATGAAGATACTACCATGAAGTTCGACCCTGAGAAAATGGCCAATATTCGAACTGTTGAGGCCAACGACCTGTTTCTTTCAAATGTGAGCGGAAAACAACTTGGTTCGTATCAACTATCGAACAATGTAGGCCGTGGCTATTCGTCAACGGGTTGGTCTTGGGATGCTGATTTCTTTGACTATGACAATGACGGAGATGAGGATCTGTATTGCCTGAACGGGATGAACGACTTTAGTGTGTACTCAAGTGAGAATCCTTTCTATTTTGAAAGAAAGGAGCAGTCGAAGTCGATACAATATGCCGAAAGTAACCGTGAGAAAAATGTCTTCTTTGTTAACGAAGGCGGCACACTCATCAATAGAGCTTCTGAACTTGGAACCGATCAATTGAGCAACGCCCGAAGCGCTAGTTACTTCGACTATGATCAAGATGGGGACCTCGATATCATTGTGAACAACTACCACGACCAAGCGCATCTGTTAGAAAATAATGCCGCCAAGGGCAACAATTGGATCAAGATCAAACTTATCGGAAATCCTGAAAAAGGCATCAATCGTGATGCCATTGGTTCTTCGATGGTCATCAACAGTAAAAACCATAAAAACATTTGGCGCGAAGTGCACAGTACATTAGGGTATTTATCGGTACACCCCAAAGAACAACATTTTGGGCTTGGTAGCGATACAAAAGCAGAGGTCGAAGTTCGTTGGAGTAATGGTGAAGTGTTTGTGTTGAAAGGGCTTCAGTCGAATACTGCCTACGAAGTCTCCTACCCTAACATCCTTTCAGTTAAGAAATAAAAAGCCCAATCTAAAAGACCAGGCTTTTCTGTTTAAAACCCTATCCCCCTTCTGGATAACGTTTTTCTATTTTCGCTTACGCGGAAGTTTTAATCTCTCAAAGTATCAAGGCAATTGCTCAAGGATCTTATAGAATACCGAGTTGAATATTTGGTTTGACGGGTGTGCCAATATGTTGTCTTTGATGTACAGTAGCTCATTTCCAGCATTGAGGAAGATGACCTCTCCATCCATATTTACGTCTGAATCATAGTACCCCTGGGGTTTATAGAATACCGATGCTCCAAACGGACTTTCTACGGCTGACACGTCCAATACTGTTTGCTTTATGTTTACCGACTCGGCTCCTGTATTCAAAAAAACGATCTCATCATCACCATTGGCATTGCCGCTCCACATGGCCAGAGTGTTTGTTGGCATTCCAAAAGTAGTCTGCGCATGGGTACCATGTGTAATCGGGTTATTGGCGTCGGTAAAATCTAATGCCGTTGGAAGGCCTGTTAAGCTGCTTACTACGTTGGTCATAATTCCAAGGTGGTTTCGGTGCTTAATAACCACATAGTATGGGTTTCCGCTTGCGGTAAAACTAAGGTCAGAGCTTCCATCCCGTGCAACGATATCGCCATCTGCCTGTAAAAAAGCTGATTGCCCCTCAATCACAATGGTGTTGTCAGTAGCATCTCGTAGTTCTACATACACCCAATCGACAATGGCATCATTTCCTGTTGTATTGAATACACTTGCGTCACATGATATCGCATCTGTATATGGAGAGGTTGTTGGCAAGTACCCATTACTGCGAAGTGTTTCACTCATAAGTCCGCTTACTGTACCTAGTAATGGTCCTTGTAAATATACTTTTGGCGACACAATCACATCAAATCCACAATCCAGATTAAAACTGGCTCCAACATCTTTGAACCAGGTTGGGTTGGCCACCGCAGCCGCCACATCATCTACCTGAATACACGTAAGGTTGGGATTGGTGGTGGCATTTAAAATAGTGAGGTTGGGCTTGTTCTTCACATTCAAGGAAGTCAAGTCATTACTCGCCACGGTAAGGTCGGTTAACAGGTTGTGATATCGAATATCTAGCGATGTCAAATTGTTTAACTGGAGGCTCAGCACTTCAAGTTTTAGATTGCTGCTGATATCAATAGAAGACAAGTTGTTAAACCCAACTTGAAGATTGATCAAATCAGGACTATTGGCCAAATCCAAACTAGACAAACTATTATCATATGCTCTCAGTTGATCCAATGAAAGCGGACCTACATCCAAAGAACTCAAATTGTTATTGTAACAATATAGTGTATGAATTGAAGGCGACAAGTTCAACGAGGTCATTCCGTTTGAATAGCATGATAGAAAAGTCAAGTTCGTGTTGGCACTAACATCCAATGTTGAAATGGTATTGTTTGCGCAAAGCAAGGTGGACAAAGTACTAAAATCTTCAATTCCTGTAAGATCACTGATTCCTTCGCCATTTACATCAAGTGTGAAGACTCCACTAATGTTGTTGGTGGGCACAAAGTCATTCAGTGCTCCTGTATCATACCCCAAGTTGATCAAGGCCAGTTCAAACGCGTCATCGGGTACATAGGTTTCAGGAATGTATCCGCAATCCTGAGCATAACTAGCAGCTACGTCCTTTAACCATGTAGCATAAATACCTGTCCCCGCATTAGCAGCAACTTCATCAGTGACTTGGATACATGAAAGTGGTGTATTTAATGTGGCGTCCATATCTGTCAACATTGGGTTCTGCGCCAAGTCTAACGCACGTAGATCATTGTCATAACATCTCAATGACTCTAGCGCCACATTTTGATCAAGTTCTAATTCATATAGGTCATTTTGATAACACCACAAGTTTCGTAATGCTGTATTGTTAGAAACATCTATGATCAAGAAGCTGTTGTCGTATATGTATAGGGTTTCCAAAAGTGTATTGTTTGTTATATCTAGGGTGCTTAATCCATTACTCTGTACCCTTAGAGAAGTCAGGTTGGTGTTCTGTGAAACGTCTAAAGTGCTTATCTGATTTTGACCACAGCGCAAATCGACCAACTGGGCGTTGTTGGTGACATCAAGACTGGTCAATTGATTGTTGAAGCACCTTAGTTGTGCTAGTTTTGTATTTTGAGAAACATCGAGCGATGTTAACATATTGTTGTTGCAATTAAGCAATAGTAGATCTTCGAAGGCTTCAATCCCAGTTAGATCCGAGATGCCTTCATTGTTTAAACCCAATAGCGTAACCGTGCGAATGTCTTCGGTCAAAACATAGTCGTTCAAAACGCCCGTGTCATGTCCGGCATCGATGAGTGCCTGTTCAAAATTGTCATCGGGCACATAGGTATAAAATTCAGGGCAAAACTCAGAGTAAATTGCTGTGGCATCCTTATTCCAATTGATATAGATACCAGTACCTGCGTCAGCCGCAACAGGATCAGTTACTTGAATACAACTTAAATTGGGATTATCGATGGCAAGCAATCGTGTCAGCACTGTATGTGGTTTCAGATCTAATTGTGTTAATTGTGTTCCTCTGCAGATCAGTATTTCCAATAATGTATTTTGAGAGATCTCAAGCTTCTCAATCGGGTTATAAGATATGTTCAATGTGGTAAGGTCTGTATTTTGGGAGACATCAATTTCAGCGATCGAATTATTATCACAAAGGATGGAAAACAGGTTTGGGCTGTTCTTTACATACAAATTCTCTAGCAAATTATCTCCAACACTCAACGTGGCCAACATATCATTGTGAGAAAGGTCTAAGGTTGTTATCTGATTTGTATGACAAACTAAAAAAAGTAATGAACTAAAGGCTTCTATTCCTGTCATGTCGGCTATACTTTCTCCACTTACATCCAACGAAGTCAAGGCCGTAATGTTCATCGTTGGTACAAAATCGTTTAGTGGCCCCGCATCATAACCAAGGTTAATCAAAGCTTGCTCAAAATTGTCATCTGGAACGTAGGTGTCGCAAAAAGAACTGTAGGTGGCTCCCACATCTTTCGCCCATCCGCTATAGACCCCTCCTCCGGCATTCGCAGTAACCGCATCATCGACATTGATACAGATCAGATTGGAGTTCCCGGTGGCTATCACAATCCCTAACGCGGCATTGTTTCCGTTTCTAAAATCTACTGAATACAAGTCATTGTTTTGACACTCTATATAGGTCATTCCAGTATTTAATCGAAAGTCTAAAATTTTCAAACTATTGTTCCTAGCGACTAGCTGTGTTAGGGATTCGTTGAAGATGAGCTTGGTGAGATTATTGTCTCTACAGGTCAAAGTGGTCAACATATCCAACTCGTAGACATTGAGTTCGGTGAGGTTATTATCAGAGCAATCAAGTGAGGTCAATGCAATGAAACTGTCAATGCCTGTAAGGTCAGAAATATTCTTATTGGACACATCTAAGAAGGTTACGGTTTCGATATCATCGTTTAGAACCTGTCCGTTGATCGTTCCGTCGCTGTCAATTCCTAAATCGATAAGTGCTTGCTCAAAATTCGCATCGGGAATCAAGGTCGTTTGTCCGTATCCACAAAAAATGGTGAAAGAAAGAAATAAGAAAAGTAATAAGGGTCTCATAGGCGGCTATCTTTTTTTGTAGCTATAGTTAGCCGTCAAAACGGCCATTTACATAAAGATATAAGCTTTACAAGCCGCCTAATGAATTCGTAGCGGGACAAAAACAGGACAAATTATTACAATCTAGTGATCAATTCTGTGAGTGCCTTGTCGGTGTCAAGGTCTAGTTTTTTTCTGAAACGATATTTATTCTTTCGTACACTGTCTATCGATATTCCGAGGATGGCTCCTATCTCTGCATTTGATAGATTGAGTTTCAGTAATGCTGCCAACCTCAGGTCACCCTGTGAAGTAGCAGGGTGCTTTTTTACGAGATTTGAAATGAAGTGTGGGTGTACTTGCTCGAACACCGCTCTGAAGGTCTTCCAATCATCATTGGTCAATATGGTAGCATTATACAGCTCGTTTATTTTATCATTGAATGAGCCTTCTGACACGGGCATTACTTCTAGTTGATGTTGTAGTTCTCTAATCTGATTGTTCTTTGAGATCATAAGTTGCATGAAATGGTTCAACTCATCGAGATACTGCTTGCTTTTATCTTCTTCATTGGTGAGCTTCAATTGGGTGATCTCATGCTCTTGTTCTTTAAGTGCTAGCTTCTGCGTGAATATTTTCTTTCGGTTTCTGATTCGATATACGAGTAGTATGAGAATGATCAATCCTGTGCCAATGGTTCCGTAAATGATCATATTCTTAAATCGCTGCTCTTGTTCAAGAAGCTCCTGTTGTTGCTTTAGGGTCGCTATTTCCTTCTCCTTCTTGGCCATATTATATACCCCTTCGAGTTCTGCTTGCTTGGTCAAACTGGCTACATTGAGCATGCTGTCCTTAAGTGCTGTGAACTTTTTATAATAGGTCAATGCTTTGTCTGCATTTCCTTGGGCTTTGTAAAGGTCTGAGGCCGTTTTGTAATACTCTCGCCTAACACGACGGTATTGGTCTACTTTTGGAACCTCTTCAACTTGCTGCAAATAATGGGATGCCTCTTTGAAATCTTTGGTCTTTATACTGACTTCAGCCAAGCCAATATATGACCGTGCTCTTTGATGCGAGTTTTTTTGGGGTTTGGAAATCGACAACGACCTTTCATAATAGAATTTTGATTTTTGGATGCTGTCCATTTCAAAATAGGTATGTCCCAACCCGTTGAAACAGACAGCCATTGCTTTCTTGTTCTTATTTCTTTTCAAAAGGTCTAATGCCTTGTGATAATATTCAAGTGCCTTTTCGTACTTTTTTGTTTTGAGGTATACGGTGGCAATGTTCCGGTATGAAAGGGCGACATCACTTATCTTTTGGCTTTTTCTTCGTTCGTTCAGTGCTTTGAAATGAAAGTCTAAACTCTTATCATATTGCTCTTGAAATTCTAGCGTCTTTCCTATTAGGTTATACGAAAAGGCCAATCGATCTGGGTCATTGAGCGGTTCTTTATACTCAAGGGATCTGTAATAATTGTCTAGAGCCATTCGATAAAACCCCTTTCGTTGGTACATGTACCCCATAAAGGTGTATGATTTGGCTAGAAGTACCGTATCTGAATTCTTGAATCCCAGCTTTAGCGCTTCGTCCAAAAACACCTTTGCACTATCTGCTTTTTCCGCTTCGGCGATGTAACACCATGCCAACTGCGTGTACACCCCAGAAAGTTCCTCTTGGTCATCAAGGGTTTCACGTAGGGCTAACTCCTTCCGCAGATAATGAACAGCCAATTCTGGGTCACTTCTTCTAAACAAACCATATAGTTCGTTATAGCCGTCAGCCTTTACTGACGCTTGATCAGTGGCCTTAATGTTTTGCAAAATACTATCCTGAACGGTCATTTGTTGAGCGGTCACTAAACCCCAAAAACAAATACAACAGATAAGAACTACTTTCTTTGTGAAGAAATCACGCATACTTCTAAATTACATTTTTCGTATCGTTTTCCAAACAAAGCGGTCAAAACGCAAAAGTTATCTACAAAAAGGCCCGATCCTACGACCGGGCCTTTCTTCTAAAACTTTATCTCCCCTTCTTAGATAAAGTCTCAATGTATTCGCTTCGTTCTGTTGCTATTGAACTCATATAAGCGAAAACCAGTTATTAATGAACTATGGTAATTGTTGTTGAATTCTATAAAAAACAGAGTTAAAGATCTGATTGGCCGGATGCGCCAATACATTGTCTTTGATCAGCAGCAATTCGTTGCCTGCATTTAGGAAAATGACTTCTCCGTCTAAGTTTACATCGGTATCATAGTATCCTTGTGGCTTGTAGAACACGGATGCTCCAAACGGACTCTCCACAGCCGATACATCCAACACTGTTTGTTTGATATCGACCGATTCGGCTCCTGTATTTAAGAATATCACCTCTCCATCATTATTGGCGTCTCCAGCCCACATTCCTAGGGTGTTTGATGGCATTCCGAAAGTGGTCTGAGCGTTGCTTCCAAAAGTAATCGGGAAGCCTGCATTGGTAAAATTGATTCCGCTAGGAACATGGCTCAAGGAATACGCCAGCGATGTCATGACCCCCAGATGGTTTCTATGTTTTACTGCGATGTGATAGTTTCCTGTTTCTGTTGCGAAAAGTACATCCGAAAGTCCGTCGACACCCACAATGTCTCCATCACGCTGCAATAGTGCCGAACTTCCTGAAACTACCATGGTATTATCTGTCGTATCTCTTAATTCTACCCAAATCCAATCTACGATATTGTCTGCCGTAGCACCTGTTCCTGAAGCACCACCATCATTAAAGACCGAAGCATCACAGGTGAGTGCATCACTATACGGACTTGTAGTTGGCAAGTGCCCTGCAACCCTTAAATCATCTCGCATTAAAGATTCTTCGCCCATATTTGGATTCAGATAGGCACCTTGTAAAAATACCTTAGCAGAGATCACTGCCGTGTCAAATTGATATACATACGTGTCATCGGTAATTTCGAATGCGCATAACGGATTTGTTACAAGCGCACCTTCTACCCAAACTGTTGCGGGGTCCATATTGGTCAATGTGCCATTGTTTCCGTTTACAAAGTCACGTGCTATGGTTCCAGACGCTTCATCAAAATTGTATGCGGCAACGAGTCCCGTTTCGGGCACTGAAAAGATGAGATTCATGTTGTTTTGAATTTCGGTCTGTGTTCTTGCCATACTCCAAAAACGCACGTCATCAATCGCTCCGTCAAAATTTTCACTTGTTATTTGATACGAACTTCCTATTGTGTGCTGTGCCGCTGTATAGGTTACATTCCCTGTTTTACTATCGGAATCAATCAAGATACCATCAACATACACAAAACGATTGGTGCCATCGTACACGGCTGCGACATGATGCCAATTACCATCCGTATAATCGGAAGCCGTAATCGGTATGTCCAATTCATTATACCCATTTGATGTATTGAGACCAAAGGATAGCACGGTGCCGAATTCTTGAAAAGACAGCAACCAATCTAAGTTTGACCCCGACTGTTGTCTGCTGATCTCATAGAATTGATTAGTAGTGATATCGTTCGGTTTTACCCAAGCTTCGATCGTCATGGTATTTCCTGCGGAAAAATCAAGCGGAGGTGTCACGACAGAGTCATCGATACCATCAAAGTCTATTCCTGTAGAAAATTTTTCAGCTAAAACATTATATACCCTTATTCCGTTTATGGGCGTCGGATCTGCCGGAAAATCCAAGGCCATACCGGTTCCGGTCATAGGCCCGTGGATTACGCTATTGTCTACATCATTCCTTAAGTAATAGTTGACTCCTATTTCGGATGATTGTAGGGATATGACCGGATTTTCTGAAAGTTGTGTGACCATTACGCCCTGTTCTTTGATCAATCTTACAATGGTTCCTTTCGTAAAAACGGCAGAGCATCCTCCTCCTAGTTTGGTGGCCGTAATTTCTATTTCGATGGGATTGTTGGCAGTTGGAAGATGTGCATTGGGAAAGGGTACCTCCATGGACTGAACATTTCCATCTCCAAAGGCGCTGCCGAGAAAAGCATTGTTTACTGCATTTCTTAGCACGTAAATCACACCCATCTGTGTGTTGAACTCAACCGTGCTTACTATTTCTTCACATAAAATCGGATCTAGCACAACGGCTGCGGTATCTTGCAATGGGACAACCTCAACGGTTGCTTTGTTAGGAAGTTCACCTAAGCAGTGTATGTTGTCATAATCGACCCAATCGGTTCCTGCATCCATATTGGTGAGGGTTCCGTTGTTTCCATTGGCTGTCAAATCGGTTAAGGTAGTTCCGGAGGCTTCATTGAAATTATAATATCCTACCAAACCTGTTTCGTTGCCATTTAATGCTCTGTGTCTAAATCGGTCGATCTCGACCTGTGCCCTGGCAATATTCCAGATACGTACTTCATCTATAGTTAACTGACCAAAATCGTTGGTTGCAGGTTGTGCACCAATGGTTAAGTCAGTTGCGTAGCTTGCGATCGCTCCTTGTGCAAATCCTTGACCATTGTTACGAAACCCATCGCGAAACAAATAGATTCGAGTCCCATCCCAAGTAACGGCCACATGATGCCAAGTGTTTGGGATAAGACCAAAGTTCTCGGATTCTAGTTCATAATTGAACCCGCTCAAAGACATTGCAAAATAGAGCTCTCCGCTAGGTCTAATTTCCATATGATACTGATAAAACGGAGCGTTTGTTGGGTCATCAGTAGGCTTACTAATTATAACTTCTCTTTGCCCAATGGCATCCAACTTTATCCAAGCCTCAATCGATATGGTTCCCGTTGGATTCAGCGAAGGTGTATCAGGAATAACTACATGGTCGTCTGTACCGTCAAAATTTAATGCGCCATTTGCATTTTCAGCAAAAATGTTGAAGGTAGTCGTCTCGGTGATTTGCCCTGTGTTGAACGCTGCGAGATTGACTCCATTACCCAAAAATGGTCCGGCAATTACGCTATCATCAGCATCATCTCGCAGGTAATAGTTAACACCATTCTCCAAATAATAGGCTCTAACAGTGTCACTACCTTCACAAATTAAATTTCCCGATTGCGTAGTGACCAATATTTCATCTGTCTCGCCTCTAAGAACAAAGGTGTAGTTTGATTCATTGCTATCATTATTTGCTATAGAAACGGTTGCTGTTGAAATACTAGCGACAGTGGTTCCTGTAAATTGAATAATAAAGGAGGCCGAGGTGCCCGCAGGGATAATGCTTGGGGGTTGTGTGACCACCGTAAAATCTGTAGAGCCAATTATCGTCACATAATTTGGAGCTGGGCCTGAAAGTATAAGGTCGCTGTTTCCAGTATTTTCTATGATATAAGAGTTCAATATAGTACCATCGCAAAGCACCTTTTCGAAATCTGTATTGTTATAAACGGCTGGAGATGAACTGCCGTTGGCAATGTTCCAGTTGTTTCCTTTAACGTTAATTTCTTGAGCAGTCATGACTCCGTGGATCAAAGAAAGAAACAGTAAACAGGGTAAAAGTAGTTTTGTTTTCATAAAGGGGATTTTCAGTTTGTATGGAGGCAAAGATTGAATATATATCATTCAATATCTAGTAGGGTTCACCCTACTTTGGCACTGTCGTCTTTGGCGGTGAATCAAATAATCTTCTTTATAAGTACGCTCGCTAAAACTGTTGATTTTAAAGGGTTCAACTCTCATATAAGGTTATCATCCTGATTGCATTAGTAGGGTCAACCCTACCCTATTTTACCCTTGGCTTTCTTTACTTTTGACCATGTCTCAATCGTACAATAGCAACTAAGAAATGTACAGATGAGCATCCCTTTTTAAGATAAGAATCGTAACCCCTCAAACTATGATCTTTACTCCTTTCCTTAAGAAAACGAACAACGTGGCCCTATTCACTTTGATATGCCTATTGGTATCCAATCAAAAGATCCACTCGCAAGTAGGTATTTCGACGTTAAACCCTGATGCCATGTTAGATGTTGTGGCCTCGGATCAACGAAATCCTTCAAACAATGATGGTATTCTGATACCCAGAGTAGATGCCTTTCCAACGACGAATCCGACGGCCAGTCAACATTCGATGTTAGTCTATTTGACAACGACCGTTGGTGCCAATGCACCAGGTTTCTATTATTGGGACAATACTGTTACTTCTTGGCTTCCGCTAGGCGGTTCGGGTAATGATGATTTAGATTGGTATGAAGAAGGAACTACCACTGTACCTAATGACATCAACGATGACATTTATACGCTGGGAAATGTTGCCATTGGAAAGACCATTGCCAATAATGCATTGGATATCGTAAGCACCGACGGACGTGCTTTTCAGGCTGTGTTGTCGGGCAATGGTGCCTATGGAATCACCAGTACCGGATACTTGATCAATTCGAACAGTACTGATTTCAGTCAGCATGGTCTTGATGCCTGGGTGACCGGAGATGGTAACGGTACGCAACGAGGAATACGGACCGTCCTAAACGGTGATGGCACAGGATTTCACGTGGGCATGTATGCGTCTCTTTCTGGCAATGGAGATGCCACCATACGAGGAACAAATACCGACATCTCTAATCGTGGAAATGGAGAGCATGTCGGGAGTGTGAATCTATTGACCGGCATTGGAAACGGGAGACATATGGGGACCAGCAACACCTTGCAAGGATCAGGAACCGGTCAACATATCGGAATCCAATCTTCTATATCTGGTAGCGGAACTGGTAATCACTTCGGCACCATAAATATACTTAATGCTTCTGGTGGCGGGATAAAACGCGGCGTTTACAATACTATTTCCGGTACAGGAACCGGAGATCTTTATGGAATGCATAACATCATTTCGAATCCACAAAACAACGACCAATATGGCGTTTACACCTTTATGAACGGTGCGGGTAATGGCACTAAATACGGAGTCCAAAACTTTATCAACGACACTGGTAGCGGTCTGCGATATGGCACCTATAATAACATTGCCAGTTTTGGGAATGGCACTCACTACGGAGCCTACAACAGGGTTTACAACGGAAGTGGAGAAAGTTATGGTTCTTATAATGACATTTCGGGAACGGGGACGGTTTACGGAAGCTACCATTCTATTGTAAACTTTGGAAGCGGTGATAAATATGGTGTTCTATCAACCATCAGCAGTAGTGCTAGCGGAAGGCAATATGCAATTCACGCTACCGCGTTGAGCACTTTTGATCCCGATGTATATGCGGGTTATTTTGTGGGAAGGGTTTCGTTTGGCGATCTCTCTGATCGCTATGTGTTTCCTACAAACCGTGGTTCGGCCGGACAAGTGCTGGTGACGGATGCTTCCGGCGTGTTGACCTGGCAGAATGCTTCGGCCATTGCCGCAAGAGCTGTACAATCAAAATTGGAAGCCCTTGAAGAGGAAAACCGCACGTTGAAAACTGAAATAGATGAAACCAAGGATTCGCTCTTCCGCCTAAAAAAACGTTTAGAAAAATTGGAATCGTTGATTGAAGAGTAACTTGCTAAAGAAAAAGTTTGTAGTTCTCCTTTACCCAGACTAGTAAGCTGTGCGAGCGACTGTCCAATCCAAGTTTGACCCTAATATTGGTGCGATGCTTCTCTATGGTCTTAATGCTCACAAACAACATGGCGGCAATCTCTTTAGATGTTTTGTTCTTTGCAATCAACTCAAGTACGTTGCGTTCTGTTCTAGTGAGCACATTCAGCACCTCTGATGAGGATGCTTCAGATACATTAAGATGTCTTAAAATATCTTTGCTGAAGTATTGTTGCCCTTTGATCACCTTGTGCAAGCAGTTTTCTATTTCTTCTAAAGCACATTCCTTTAATAAATATCCGTAGATGTTAAGATCTTTGGCTTCAAAATACAGCTCTTCTTCTTTGTAAAGTGTGATGAGAATAATCTTCGTCTGAATATCATTTCGCATGCACTTTCTGGCTACCTCAATGCCCGAAAGAAGTGGCATCTTGATATCTAAAAGTGCTATTTCTGGTTTTAGGCGTATGATACCGTTGTAGGCCGAAAATCCATCGGCAGCCGTATCGACAACATCGAAGCCTTTGTCTTTAAGAAAGGTTTGCAATCCTTTTAACAACAACGGATGGTCGTCTGCTATGAAGATGCTGGGTCTCATGCTTTTTGATAAGGTATTATAAATTCGATCTTGGTTCCTTTGTTCTTTTGGGAAGTGATCTGCATGGTTCCATCGAGAAGATTGGTCCGTTCTTTCAGGGTTTTTAATCCCAGGCTCTTTTCTCCTTGAAAGGCCGCATCTACGTTGTAGCCCTTTCCGTTGTCATTGACTAGAATCTGTACTTTGTTTTCTTGCCTTTTAACCTCTATTCGTGTTGCTGTGGCATTGGCATGCTTTACCATGTTCGACACACACTCCTGAATGATACGATAAATATTGATCTCTTGTATTTCTTTAAAGAGTCCGTCAATATCGTCAACCTCAAAAGAAACAAAGGCTTCGGCACTTTGTTCGTATTTCTTTAAATTCATAAGAATGGCTTTGGTGAGGCCAAATTCCTTTAGTTGATAGGGATGCAAGTTCATCGAAATACTTCGTACTTCATTGATAGTTTGGTTGGCAATTCCTTTTATGTTCTCAAGATTCTCGATAATCGATTGGTTCTTGATCAGCAGCAACTGTTGCCCTACCCCGTCGTGTAATTCTGAAGCGATGCGTTTCCGTTCATCTTCCTGAGCCAAAATGAGGTTTTGGGAATACGTTTCTTGCATTTTTTTAGCGCGATCAGAAAGTACTTTTCCTCTTAATAAATACAAAATTCCGAACAACAAGGTCAATCCCAATCCACCGAACAACAGCCAATTTTGTTTGATCGTATTATCTTTTTGTAATAACTTAATATCAGCCTCTTTCTCTTTAAGATTACGCTCGTTACGTTCGGTCTCGAACAGATTTTGGTAATATAATAATGTGTTTGTTTTTTGGGTATTGTATAAAGAATCCTTTAGGGTCTCGTATCTCTCAAAATGTTGTAAGGCCTTTGTATCATCGCCCTTTAATTTATAGAGTTCATAGAAGAGCTTTTGGTCTTGGATCAATTGGGTAGTATTCTGCCAATCTTCTGATTGTGCTTTCTGTTTTTGTAAAACAGACAAGGCATTGTCATAGTTGCCCTTTAACTTTTCGACTTTCGCCTTGGCTACATTATAATAAGACTGAATACGTTTGTTATTCTTAAGCAACTCGGTAGCACTTTCTATTTCTTTTAAATAGTTATCTGCCTTGTCAATTGCTCCCTGACCTGCATAAAATTCTGCCAAAGCAGATTGCGCAATGGCCAGTTGATATCCATGAACTTCGGCCTTTGGAAACGTTTCCAATGCTTTTAACAAATAGACTTCTTCTTTAGCTGTATCGTTTAGCTTCTTGGCTTGTAGCGCCATATTATAATAGGTGGTGCCTACCGTACTATATTTTTCGTTCTTTATGGCATATTCCAATACTTCTTCTTGAATTTCTAGGGCTTTTTCTGCAAAGCCCGAACTGCTATACAGCAATGCCAATCCTGCCTTTGTAAACATGACATAGTCGGCATCACCAAGGTTTTCATAGTATTTGATAGCTGTTTCGTAATCGGTTACAGCCTCAACAAAAGCCCCAGTGAAACCATAAGCTTGTCCCCTAAAAAAAGTGGCATCTGCCTTGTGAATAGAATCTTTAACTGAGTACCTATTAATTGCGTTGGTATAATCTTCTATGGCCTTTTCAAAACTATTACCATGATAATGATACGCGGCTCTCTTGATGTATAGTCCACCAGCGTTCTTCGAAACTTTAAGTTGGTCTTCATAAGGAAGCACTTTTTCTATTACACTCAGTGTAGGTTCTGATTGCCCCAATCGATTGACATAGATCGTGCAGAGGTCAATGGCATTGGTAGCCGCAATATCATATTCTCCGATTTCTAGGGCAAAGTCAACTAACTGGTTTACATACTTGATGAATACTTCATCATCCTTTTTGTAGGTAAGGTCTGCAATGGCTTGATATGCTTTTATCTTCTCTTCTTTTGAAGCCGAAGATTCCACAATTTTAATATGATCGTCTAAAGTTTCTTGAGAAAACACGGATCCATAAATCATAAAGAACACAAGCAATAGACGCATGGGGTATCATTTTTTGTAAAACTATGAAAAAAATAATGCCTCAAATGGTAGGGTTGACCCTACCATGACAATGCTGCAATGAGATTAATGAATTAATTCAACAATGTTCTTTTAATCGCTTAATTGGGAAATCCGCTTTTATCTAAACCTGGGATAATCTTCAGTGCATTTTTGTAGTACACCTTTTTTAGTACTTCGTCAGAGAGATCCATGCCATACATGGCCCAAAACGCATGATATTTCTTGTGATACGGAAAGTACTCGTCAGTGGTCTCCAGTACCCTGAAATAGGTAGGGAACTCTTCGGGTTTCCAGCTGTCTTTTCCAAACAAGATGCGGTCTTGGTACTTTTCAAAGAAGGCCTTAGCAAATCGAGGCTGTCGCCCCAACTCGGCTATAATGGCGGCGATGCCCACATACATGTTGGGAATTTCGTCCATTAATTGCCCCAGCCTACCTAAATCGTTGGCAAACCAGCCCATATGGGCATTAATAAATTTGGTATTAGGATGTTTTTTAAACATGCGATGTTGCTCAGCAATGATCTGCTCCCATGGAGCCGGATTGTTCGCTCCTCTTTTTCTACGCGGACGCAATTTTAGCTCGAGCCAGCGCTCGTTATTGGCATCATGCTCATCCCAAAATGGTTTTGGGTCTGCAGCATGAATCAACACCGGAATCCCTAGTTCTCCACACTTGGCCCAAATTGGATCCAGACGAGGATCATCAATAGCTAAGCGCTTTCCGCTGGTATCCTTATTGCGCAATCCAAGGCTCTTATAGACCTTTAGACCACGCGCGCCACTTTGCACATCTTCTTCCAATTGGGCTACGGTTCGTTGTGTCCATCCTACACTTCCTACCCCACTAAAATCAATGTTGGCAAAGACCACAAAACGATTCGGAAAATTGTCGGCAATGTTCTTCACTGATTGTTTTAAATCAGTACCCGAGCGTCCACTCAAGTTCACCATGATCTTCATATTCAAGGTATCCATTGCAGCTACCACCGGACTCAGATCTTGAGTGGGCATGCGATATTGATGGCCATGCACATCGATAAACGGGAATTTGGCTCGAATCACCTTATTCTCTGGAACGACAAGTGTTGACGTTGGATTGTATTCTTCAAATGTAAGGTCTTGTGCAGTGATCGACATTCCTAGAAACAAAATGAAAATCAAAAGAAAAGCGGTTCTATTTTTCATGCTGAAAGAATATTGGTACGATACATAAATGTACTGCGCATAGGCCACTCTCCCTACTTTTTAATAAGGGTTTAACACGTTCACAACTGAAAATATAAGCATTACATCGTATCTTGAAGGTTCAAAACCAACAATATGAAGCATCTACTCACCATCCTAGTTCTTGTTCTAACTGGCTTTTATGTACAGGGACAAGCCTCTGAGGAAAGCGACTTTGACGACAAATACTTAGAAAAAGTACAGACCATTGACAGCACTCTTGAAACCTTGTACGCCGCTATCTCTGGCGAAAAAGGGGAAGCCAGAAACTGGGAACTTTTCAAATATTTGTTTGCTCCAGATGCCAAACTGATTCCTTCTGGGAAGAATCGTCAGGAAGTAATGGGATATCGCTATATGACGATGAATGACTATATTGCCTCTTCTGGAAAGTGGCTGGAGGAAAACGGTTTTTTTGAAAAGGAAATTCACCGAAAGACCGAGCGTTTTGGAAGCTTGGCTCATGTGTTCAGCACCTACGAATCGTTTAAGACAAAGGCAGATACAGAGCCTTTCATTCGTGGTATCAACAGCATTCAGCTATTGCATGACGGCAAACGATGGTGGGTTATGAACATTTATTGGACAGGAGAAACCGAAGCCAATCCAATTCCGAAGGAATACTTACCGAACTAATTGGTTTGCAAAAACTGAAGTACATTGTTTTCGATTCGCTCCTGGATGCTGGATAGATCTGCTCTTTCAAACGATTCACCTGTAATGTTCTCGTACAATTCGATGTAGCGATCCGAAACGGTTTTGATATAGTCATCACTCATGTGCGGTACCGACTGTCCTTCAAGTCCTTGAAAGCCATTGCTAATCAACCATTGGCGTACGAATTCTTTTGAAAGTTGCTTTTGCTTTTCGCCCTTATCTTGGCGTTCTTGGTAGCCTTCCGCGTAAAAGTAGCGTGAAGAATCAGGTGTATGAATCTCATCGATCAGAACAATCTTTCCGTCTTTGGTTTTTCCGAATTCGTATTTGGTGTCGACAAGGATGAGTCCGCGTTGCGCGGCAATCTCAGTGCCTCTTTGAAACAGTTTTCGAGTGTAGTCTTCTAAAACCACGTAATCTTCTTCTGAGACGATTCCATGGTTCAGGATTTCTTCCCTTGAAATATCTTCATCGTGATCTCCCTTTTCGGCTTTGGTAGCTGGAGTGATGATGGGTGCAGGAAACTTGTCATTTTCTTTCATACCCTCTGGCATTGGTACTCCACATAGCATGCGTTTTCCAGCTCTGTATTCTCGAGCTGCATGACCTGAAAGGTATCCTCTGATGACCATCTCTACTTTAAACGGTTCGCATTGATGTCCGATAGCCACATTTGGATCGGGTGTTGCAAGCAACCAGTTAGGCACCAAGTCTTCGGTAGCCTTCATCATCTTCGTTGCGATCTGATTTAGAATCTGTCCTTTATAAGGAATTCCTTTGGGCATCACCACGTCGAAAGCTGACAGGCGATCGCTGGCAATCATCACCAAAAGATCATCGTTAATTGCATAGACTTCGCGCACCTTTCCTTTATAGACGGACTGCTGTCCCGGAAAGTTAAAATTGGTATCAGTAATGGTATTCATTGTTGTGTTGTTGTATTGAAGCGGCAAAGATAGTCTTTAGTCGTTAGTCTTTGGTTGTTAGTTAGCAAATTTTGTATGTCTATATGAAGTTCCAAATCTCAAACCCCAAATTCCAAAAACTAAAGACTAAGAACTAACAACTAATTACTGCCTGCATGTTCAATATTCTTGTAGGCTTCGATCACATGCTTCACAAGTTTATGACGGATTACATCTTTATCATCGAGGTAGATGATTCCGATGCCTTTGATGTCCTTGAGTACTAGCAACGCTTCCTTTAAACCAGAGATCACACGACGTGGGAGGTCGATCTGTCCCGGATCACCAGTGATCATGAATTTGGCGTTCTTCCCCATACGGGTCAAGAACATTTTCATCTGAGCGTGGGTGGTATTTTGTGCTTCATCTAAGATGACGAAAGCATTGTCCAAAGTACGTCCGCGCATGAAGGCCATTGGTGCAATCTGAATGATTCCTTTTTCAATGTAGGATTCCAGCTTTTCACTCGGGATCATATCGCGTAACGCATCATACAAAGGCTGCATATAGGGATCTAACTTTTCCTTTAAATCCCCCGGAAGGAAACCAAGGTTTTCACCTGCTTCAACCGCAGGACGTGTTAGAATGATTCTTTTTACTTGCTTTTCTTTCAGCGCTTTCACGGCCAAAGCTACACCTGTATAGGTTTTACCCGTTCCTGCTGGGCCAATGGCAAAGACCATATCGTTCTTTTTGGTCAACTCGACCAGTTTGCGTTGATTAGGAGTTTGGGCTTTGATCAACTTCCCTCCTACACCATGAACGAGAACCTCTCCGCTCCCAGCCGAAGTTTCATAGTCTTCCTTGCCATCGCTGGTGAGTATACGTTCGATCACATTTTCATCAAGCGTGTTGTACTTTCCAAAATGAGCTGTGAGCATGTCCATGCGACGATCAAACTCTTCTAATAGGTCTTCTTCGCCGTAGGCTTTGATCTTATTTCCCCTGGCGATTATTTTCAGTTTAGGGAAGTATTTTTTTAAAAGGGCGATGTTGTTGTTTTGTTGACCAAAGAATTCTCTTGGGTTTACTTCGGTGAGTTCGATGATGAGTTCGTTCAAAAGCTGCTTCGTTATTTAGTTAACATTTCTTGGCGAATGGTTTAGAGAAAACAAGCCAGAACTTGCATTCTCTTGATATTTTTTTGCGAATCGTGCCGATTTTTATCGCAAAAAAAATTACTTTCGTCACTTAGACAAACTTAAGTAAAATTTAGTTTCTCTAATTTAAAAAAATATCAACAATTCATCAATGCCGATCATCACTTTAACGACAGATTTTGGAGAGAAAGATCACTTTGTCGGAGCTGTTAAAGGAGCTATCTACAATGAATTGGATACTGTGAGGATCGTTGATATTTCGCATGGAGTGAGTCCGTTTAACATTATCGAGGCCGCTTATATCATCCAAAATGCCTACAACAGCTTCCCAAAAGGGAGCATCCATATCATCGGGATCGACTCTGAGTTGACTCCCGAAAACCAACACATCGCCATAAAGCTCGATGGACACTATTTCATCTGTGCCAATAACGGTATCATGAGCTTGATCATGTCAGAGCTGGTGCCCGAAAAGGTGGTTGAAATCAACATTCATGATCGCATCGAGAGTAATTTCCCTGTACTGGACGTATTTGTCCAAACAGCCGCCCATATTGCTCGTGGCGGCACGTTGGAAGTAATCGGAAAACCTATTGACGATATAAAACAACTTACTGGTATCAAGCCGGTGGTACATCAAGACGGAAAGCAAATCATCGGGTCAGTTATCTATATTGACAACTATGGAAACGTAGTCACAAATATCTCCCGAAAGGTCTTCGGCGAAGTTGGTAAAGGTAGACCTTTTGAGATATTTGCACGGAATTATAAATTCAAAAATGTATATGAACGCTACAGCGACGCTATCAATTTTTCAGTAGATCGCTCAAAGCGTGAAGAAGACGGAAAGAAATTGGCCATTTTTAACTCTGCCGGGTACATCGAACTGGCCATCTATAAAAGCAACCCACTAACCGTTGGCGGGGCCAGCAGCCTCTTTGGATTGCGTTTCAGAGATACCGTTACCGTCAAGTTTTATTGAAGTTCTTAGTTCTTGGTTGGTAGTTGATGGTTTGACTACTAATCTGATTAATATCTAAGAACCAACAACAAAGAACTAACAACTATGTTCATACGAATCGTAAAAATGAGTTTTCAAGAAAATAAGGTAGAAGCCTTTGTTGAAAACTTTCATAAGAATAAAGAATCCATTCGAAATTTTGAAGGTTGTAGCTTTCTAGAACTTTATCGAGATAAGCAACATTCGAACATATTTTTCACCTATAGTTTTTGGGAAAACGAAGAAGACCTTGAACGCTATCGACATTCAGATCTTTTCAAAGAAGTATGGACCTTTACCAAGGCTCTTTTTAATGACAACCCCTTAGCTTGGAGTGTTGACAAAGTTGTAAGTTTGCCCTAATGAAGTCGATGCTTAGATCTTTATATTATGCGTTACCTGTACAATGGAGATACCATGCTAGAAGGCTGGTATATCTTCCTGTTGACCTCTTTAGGAAACGACACCCATTAGAACCACCAAAAGGAATGATATATACGGGCGGTGGCGACTTTATCGCTATTGGTAAGACCTTCTTTAACTACTTCAAAAAATATGGGGCTCTAACGCCCGAAAGTCAGGTGCTAGATATCGGGTCAGGTATTGGTCGAATGGCCATTCCGTTTACCGAGTTTCTAAATGAAAAAGGACGCTATGAAGGTTTCGATGTGGTAAAGCGTGGTGTTGATTGGTGCAACAAACACGTTGGCAGCAAGTACGCTCATTTCAATTTTCAATTTGTTCCGCTTAAAAATGACTTATACAATTTGGACACCGCTGATGAAGCAGCACTCTACAAGTTTCCGTATCAAGATACCGATTTCGACTTTGCCTTTTTAACTTCGGTGTTTACACACATGATGCCTAATGACTTAGACAACTATCTCAGTGAGATTCATCGTGTACTAAAACCCGGGAAAATTTGCTTTGCTACCTTCTTTATTTTAGATGAAGTTTCATCGGCACATATGAAATCGGGAAGTAAGGCGTTTCTATTTGATAAAGGTCATTATACCTTGATGGATGAAAAAGTGAAAGAAGCCAATGTTGCCTACAAGAAAGATTTTATCTTTGAACTGGCAAACAAAAATGGTTTTGAAGTGACAGAGTTCATCCGTGGGGATTGGTCGGGCGCAAAACCCGATGCACTTAACGAACACCAAGACATCCTAATTCTAAAGAAAAGATAGATGCTAGCCATATTAAAAAGAGAAATCAATGCCTTCTTCTCCTCTCCGATCGGGTATCTTGTGATCGGTATTTTTTTGGTGCTCAATGGACTCTTTCTTTGGGTGTTTAAAGGGGCGTTTAATATTTTAGATTATGGTTTTGCAGACTTGTCTTCCTTTTTCTCACTGGCTCCTTGGGTGTTGATCTTTTTGATTCCAGCAGTGACCATGAAGAGCTTTTCAGATGAGAAACGCATGGGAACGCTCGAGTTATTGGTGACCAAACCCATTAGTCATATGCAGATCGTCTTGGGTAAATATTTTGGAGCCTTCACCCTTATTCTCTTGGCATTGATCCCAACACTATTATACGTTCTTACCGTTTATAAATTAGGAAACCCCATTGGTAACTTAGATACCGGGAGCACCATCGGCTCGTACTTTGGACTTCTCTTCTTGATCGGGGCCTATTGTGCCATTGGCATCTTTGCCTCTACCCTTTCGGAGAATCAGATCGTCGCTTTTATTGTGGCTGTTTTCTTGTGTTTCTTTTTCTTTTTTGGGTTTGAAGGACTTGCGGGACTCGACCTTTTTGGAAATGCTTCCACCTTTGTCAATAACCTCGGGATGAAAGCTCATTTTGACAGCATTGGGCGCGGTGTCATCGACACACGCGATCTATTATATTTTGTAAGTATTAGCATCTTTTTCCTGCTGCTTACTTCCTATAAACTAAAACGAACAACGGCTTGAAGTTTTTGAATTCACATACCAAAAAGCTCTTTATCGGTATTGCCATGCTGATTCTGCTCAATATAGGTGGAAGCTATCTCTACAAGCGTTTTGACCTTACGCAAGACCAACGTTATACCTTGTCTGAAGCTTCACTAAACACCGTTAAGGATATTGAAGAACCCATCGTTGTAGATGTTTTTTTAAAAGGAAGTTTTCCTGCGGAATTTAAAAAGCTACAGATCGAAACCCGTCAATTGCTTGAAGAGTTCGAAGCTTATAATCCGTTGATAGAATACAACTTTGTCGATCCGCTTGAAGATGAAGCCAGCGCCGAAGCAGTAACGCAACAAATGATTGAGTTGGGGTTAACCCCTGCGCAAGCCACCGTTACCGAAAACAACAAGGTTTCACAAGAGTTAGTATTCCCATGGGCCATTGCTAACTACAAACAGAAAACAGTGCGCATCCCATTGCTGAAAAATACCTTGGGCGCCACGAGCGAAGAACGCGTTTCGAACTCAGTACAGCATCTCGAGTATGCCTTTGCAGATGGATTTTCAAAACTCACTAACACTAGTAAAAAGAAAATCGCCATCCTAAAAGGGAATAACGAATTACCAGATATATTCATCGCTGATTTCTTAACCAGTATTAGAGAGTACTATAACGTGGCTCCCTTTGATATCAAAGCCTTGGGAAGTGATTACGAGCAGACATTGACCAACTTGCAACGCTTTGATTTGATGGTCGTCGCCAAACCAACGAAAGCCTTCACAGAAGAAGAAAAATATGTGCTGGATCAATACACCATGAATGGCGGAAAGTCGTTGTGGCTAGTTGATGCCGTACATGTAGAAATGGACAGCCTTTTTAACGAAAAAGGAAAGACCTTGGCATTTCCTCGAAATTTGAACTTAGACGACATGTTCTTCCGCTATGGGGCTAGAATCAATCCGGTGGTGACCAAAGACCTTTACCACGCTCCTATCGTATTAGCTACGGGTGATGGTACCAACTCACAATACAATCCAGTGCCTTGGTTTTACAATGTATTGACCGTAAATAAAAACACACACCCAATTACCAACAATACGGGGTCTATCAAGTTTGAATTTGTTAATCAGATCGATCTATTAGACAATAATAATGGCGTTAGCAAACAGGTATTGTTGACTTCTTCTCCGTTGTCAAAAACTGTGGGAATTCCGTTTGAGATTAGCTTAAACGAGATTCGACAACAACCAGACCAAGCCTCGTATTCAAAAGGGAATCAGACCTTGGCGGCCTTGTTGGAAGGTACATTTACTTCTACTTATAAAAACCGCGTAAAGCCTTTCAAATTTGCTGGAAATATTGATGACGGTAAGGATGCGAAAATGATCATCGTTGCTGATGGTGATGTCATCAAAAACCAATTACGTAACGGACAACCTTTGGAGCTAGGATACGACAAGTGGACCAACAATTACTATGGCAACAAGGAGTTCTTACTGAATTGTGTGAATTATCTTCTCGATGACAGCGGACTTATAAACATTCGGTCGAAAGAAATTGCCGTCGCATTTTTAGACAAAGAAAAAGTGGTCAAAGACCAAACCTTCTGGAAGTCAGTAAACATAGGACTTCCGCTTCTATTATTGGCTCTTTTCGGGTTTGTTTTCAACTGGATGCGAAGACGTAAATTCGCCTAACAAATGTTAATAAGTTTGTTTCTTAAAGACAGGCAATTAAAATATCTTTGTAAGATATACTAAAGAAGTACGAAGGATTGATGTTGGCATCGTCCTATTTCATACAAACTATTAGCAACGAATGAAATTTATAGTATCTAGCTCTTACTTGTTAAAGCAACTTCAGGTGTTGGGTGGTGTGATCAACAACAGCAACACGCTTCCTATTCTTGACAATTTCCTTTTTGAATTAGACAATACAAAACTTACCGTTTCGGCGTCAGACCTTGAAACGACCATGGCCTCTACACTCGAAGTCGAGTCAGAAAGTCAAGG
Organism: Flavobacteriaceae bacterium; assembly: GCA_028279515.1. Taxonomy (GTDB): domain Bacteria; phylum Bacteroidota; class Bacteroidia; order Flavobacteriales; family Flavobacteriaceae; genus JANQNQ01. The sequence continues at coordinate 246,368 of JANQNQ010000011.1, read as the reverse complement.
CAGTGTAGCGATTCCAGCGCGCTTGTTGTTGGATACGCTGAAGACGTTTCCGGAGCAACCGTTGACATTTGTTGTTGAAGACAACAACACGGTCGAGATCAGCTCTAACCACGGTAAATATGCCTTGGCATATGCTGATGGTGCCGAATTTCCAAAAGCAGTTGAATTGGCAGATCCAAGCTCAACAACGCTTCAAGGAGACATTTTGGCCACTGCGATCAGTAAAACCATCTTTGCTTCTGGTAACGATGATTTGAGACCTGTAATGAGCGGTGTGTTCTTTCAATTTTCGCCAGAAAATTTGACTTTCGTAGCCACTGATGCTCATAAGTTGGTAAAGTATGCTCGCGAGGATGTAAAAGCTTCGCAGGTTGCTGAATTCATCATGCCAAAGAAACCGTTGAACTTGTTGAAAGGTATTCTGGCTGGAAGTGAAAGTGACGTCAATATCGAATACAATGATAGCAACGCCAAGTTTACGTTTGACAATACAGAGCTTGTGTGTCGCTTGATCGACGGAAAATATCCAAACTACGAAGCGGTTATTCCGAAGGAAAACCCAAATAAGCTGAGCATCGACAGAAATCAATTCTTGAATTCTGTACGTCGTGTCAGCATCTTTAGTAACAAGACCACACATCAGATTCGCCTGAAAATGGCCGGGTCTGAACTAAACATCTCTGCTGAAGACATCGATTACAGCAACAAGGCCGAAGAGCGTCTAACTTGCGATTATCAAGGGGATGACATGCAGATTGGGTTCAACTCGCGTTTCTTAACCGAAATGTTGAACAACTTGAACGCAGATGATGTATCGTTAGAAATGAGCCTCCCTAACCGTGCCGGTATTTTGACACCAGTAGACGGATTGGATGAAGGTGAGCACATTACCATGTTGGTAATGCCTGTTATGTTGAACAATTAACTTTAAGTGTTAAGACGAGTACGTAAGTGCTTATATAAAAAGCCGCGATGCAAAAACATCGCGGCTTTTCTTTTATGTCTAAGCTAATAAGCTAGTGCTATTTGATCAATTGTAAACTTAACGGATAGTAGGGTGCTTTACCGCTACTAGCGTTGACGGCATTGATGATCGGGAAAATGAATCCGATGATCCCTATGACGATCAATCCAAGGATTCCTACTAAGATCAAACATAACGGAATGCAGATCAAGGCGTAGATAAACAGACTGATTTGAAAGTTAAGGATCGATTTTCCATGCTCGTCCATGTCGTGTATCTCATCGCGCTTGGTGACCCAAAGGATCAAAGCGGCAACGATTCCCAATGGCCAGAAGATAATATCTACTAATTGCACTAAATGGGTGACCACTAAAAGTTGGTTGTCTTCTCTTTTCATTTTGGTAGTGTTTTTTGATTGATTGTACAATATAGGTAGCATAATTTTCAAATTTGTTACAATTCGCCGTAGGATTCCTATTTTTGCAGCATAAAACAATGCTATGCTACCACAAGACACTATCGTTGCTTTGGCTACCCCTTCAGGAGCAGGAGCGATTGCCGTTATTCGTGTATCCGGAAAGGACGCCGTTACTTTAGTGGCTCCCCTATTCAGATCCGTTAGCGGAAAAGACCTGGTCAAACAAAAGACGCATACAATCCATCTTGGGCATATCATTGATGAAGAACGTACGTTGGACGAAGTGTTGGTGTCCATCTTCAACGGGCCCAATTCATATACAGGAGAGAATGTGATCGAAATTTCGTGTCACGGTTCGCCCTATATACAACAACAGATCATTCAATTATTACTTCGGAAGGGTTGTCGAATGGCAGATGCTGGAGAGTTCACCCTGCGCGCTTTCCTCAACGGAAAATTGGACCTGAGTCAAGCGGAAGCCGTCGCCGATCTTATCGCCAGTGATAATGAAGCTAGCCATCAGATTGCCATGCAACAAATGCGCGGTGGTTTTAGTAACGAGATCAAACACCTTCGCGACGAATTATTGAACTTTGCTTCGCTCATCGAGTTAGAATTAGATTTTGCAGAGGAAGACGTCGAGTTTGCCGATCGTTCGCAATTCAAAGAATTGTTAGCCCGCATTCAGCATGTATTGAAACGTTTGATCGATAGTTTCGCCGTGGGGAACGTTATCAAAAACGGAATCCCTGTCGCCATTGTCGGTGAACCCAATGTTGGGAAGTCTACCCTACTCAATGCCTTGCTTAATGAAGAGCGTGCCATTGTCTCTGATATTGCTGGAACCACTAGAGATACCATTGAGGATGAGATCGCCATTGGTGGTATTGGCTTCCGATTTATTGACACCGCAGGGATCAGAGATACCAAAGACGTTGTTGAAAGCATAGGTATCCAAAAGACCTTCGAAAAGATCGAGCAAGCACAGGTAGTAGTCTTACTTTTTTCGGCTAAAGAATTTTTAGCAAACAGTTCACAGTTTCAAATCGAAATTGAAAAGATCAAAAACAAATATCCTCAAAAACCGCTGATCATCGTGGCGAACAAGATCGATCAGGTAAACGAAGCCGAAATATCCAACCTGCGATTACAGATTCCGCAAGTACTACTACTTTCAGCTAAAACGGGACAAGGTGTTGAGACACTTCAACATCAACTACTCGACCTCGTCAACACCGGGGCCCTTCGAAATAACGAAACCATTGTAACGAACACACGTCACTACGATGCATTGCTAAAAGCATTGGAAGAGGTTGAAAAGGTACAATATGGTTTGGATTCTGGTATCTCGGGAGACCTACTTGCTATCGATATTCGTCAGGCCTTATATCACTTTGGGGAGATCACAGGCGAGATCACCAGTGATGATTTGTTGGGCAATATCTTTGCTAATTTCTGTATTGGGAAGTGATTCATATTCCCTAAGAACTCACAGCCATAAACTACCTCTGATTTAAGGTAAGGTCATTTTTTTGTCACACGCCCACAATTTTGAAGTCTTTACTTTGTAATTGAGAGAATTCGGTATTAATATCAACTCAAATAGTTGGCTTCATGATCAAAAACGAAAACCTTACTGTAAATAGTTATCACAGTATTGATGATGTCACTATTTGCGATGTTACGTATGCTCCTGATGTTGAGTATGGTTTTCACAATGATTTTGATCCTAGAATCAACTTTATCATATATGGTGATGTCAAAGAAACTGTCGGCTCGATAGAGCAATTTGCCTCGGCCGGCAGTTTAGTCACCAAACCCACCTGGGCCAAACATAAGAATGCATTCGGGCCAAGCATAACCAGAGCCCTATCGTTAAAGCTGACCGACGAGTTGGTACAACGTTATTTTCCTGAAGGAGAACTACCGTATCGGTGGTATTCGGCACCACAACAATCAATTAAAGTCTATAAATGCCTGTTAAATGTAAAACATGGATTGTATGACGAATCGGTTTCCGATTTGGTGATTCAACTGGCTGCAGATTTAACTGAAGCCCGTGCCTTTGAGATCTCGAAAAAACCAACATGGCTCGACCTTGTTTCAGACTATATACACGATGAATATATGGACCCAGGTATACGAGTGAAAGCAATAGCTGCTGAGATAAATGTACATCCCGTTTATCTGGCAAGAGCTTTTAGAAAAATATATGGATGCTCGGTAAAAGATTACATCATTCATCTCAGATTGCAACGAATCATTCAGGAATTATCTACAACCGATCAAAAGATCATACACCTCGCTCATGAAGTTGGCTTTTCTGACCAAAGTCATTTAAACAGGGCTTTCAAGTCAAAGTATGGTATCAGTCCGGGGGGCTTTAGACGAGCCATCCAAAATCCATAAGCAGGTTTCATTTATTCTATTTTAGCTTCATCTTTAGCATTAATTTTCTCTTTTTAATTAAGAGAGCATTATGAATACAAAGATCTACCTGCAAATCACTTTGGTTTTATTTTTATTTCCTTCAACTATTTATGCTCAGTCATATTATAAAGAAATCCCTTTTGAGGTTGAGGACAGCAAAATTTACATTGAAGCTTTCATCAATGACAAACCCTATCGTTTTCTGCTAGATACTGGGGTAACCGGGTATGGAAGAATCGATACTGGATTGGTTGCTGATCTGGAGATTCCGATTACAGGCACTGATAGTATCTGGGATGGCACCAATACATCAGTTGTAGACAAGGTAACTGTTGATAAAATGAGCTTTGCCGATATTACATTTGAAAATGTCAACCTCCTATGCAGAAGTTTCAACAGACGACCAAGGAAGGACAAAAAACGGTATTACGGTATAATTGGCCAACGTTTTTGGCAAGAGTACGTCATGGAGGTAGACTATAAACAGAAAAAACTTATTTTCTCTGATGTTCCGCTATCTAAAGATGACGAAAATACCATCAGTTATACCAGAAATTTTGTAATTTCTTTCAAAGTAGCTGACGTAGATGTTGAAGGCCATGTAGATACAGGATCACCTTTTACCTTACTCTTTCCTACGGAGTATACCAAAAAATTTGACGTTTCAGAACTTAGGGAAGCTGGGACGGCGCAAAGTGCCAATACAATTTTCACCTATTCGCTGGGCACTATTCTGGATACGGTGTCTATGGCAGGTAATGAAGTAAGTGACTTTACCACCGTCTATTCAGACATTATAGGACATGTAAATATAGGAATGGCGTTTTTAAAGCATTTCAACCTAACCATCGATCAAAAAAACAAATTGATCAAACTAAAAAAATATGAACGATGAAAAAATTAACGGTTTTATTACTACTTATATCTTATTTCTGTTCAGCATCAGATTTAACCATATCTAAACCCATCTTATATGTTGAAGGGAAGACCATCTACTCAGTATTCAATTTAAAATGGTCAAATGCCTGGAAAAATGATAAAAACCACGATGCCATTTGGGTCTTTAGTAAACTAAGGCAAAAAACAGGTGAAGCCAAACATATTTCGGTCGCACCAGACGGTCATCAAGTTATCAATACATTTAAAGGCCAAGGCTCAAACCTAAAAGTTGAAGTCGCTAAAGATCGTGTTGGATTATTTGTTTTTCCTTCGGAAGACTATAGAGGAGATATTGAAGTAACCTTAAGAATACAGCTGAATGTTGCCGATTTTGCTGGTGTCAATGTTAGAAATTCATCCTTGGATATTTTTGGTGTTGAGATGGTCATGATTCCATCCGGAAGCTTTTACCTAGGCAGTCCCAATCAAAATGCAAGGCAGCTGGGTACCTTTTACGACCCGAATGATTCCTCGAACGGTCTTATTAAAGTTACATCAGAAAATGATGAATTTGAGGTCTCGTCTAGTGGTAATCTGTACTACAATGCCAGAGAATATGAAGGTGATCAAAAAGGAAAAATACCTGCTAGTTACCCAAAGGGAGTTGATTCCTTTTATACTATGAAATATGAGTTATTGGAAGGGCAATATGTTCATTTTTTGAATAGTCTTCCTCAACCCGAACATCGAACTATTCATGAAGAGAAAAACTATAGTGGCTCTATCGAACTCAATGAAGGTACTTTTAGCACAGATCACCCTAATAGACCTTGTCCTTTCGTAAGTTGGAATGACGCTACGGCCTACGCAGATTGGGCGGGATTGCGACCCATGACAGAGTTTGAATATACGAAAGCTGCGAGAGGAACCGAAGTACCCAAAGGAATCGATTATCCGTGGGGAGTAGACGCGAAAGAACATATACAACGACTACCAGACGAAGCTGGTAATTTGGTGATGTTGAATGGCTGGGATGAATCTGCGCTGTCTGATGAAACCAAAAAGTACTTCGGAGCTTCTTATTACTGGGTGATGGATCTATCAGGTAGTTTATGGGAACGCGTCATCACTGTCGGACACGAAAACGGAAGAAATTTCACAGGCACCCATGGAGACGGCATGGTATCAGAACAAGGCAATGCAACCAACGAGAATTGGCCTAAAGGCGACGAAGGATATGGAGGAATCGGTTTTAGAGGAGGAGGATTTTACGGCTATGACCGAGAGTATCATATATTCAACCCATTTAGTCCCATTGCGCTGAGGCCTTATGGAGGTTGGCATGGAGGAATGAGAAATGTTGCCTACGGAACGCGATTCGTAAGATCCGTAAATTAGTTTTTAAAAAGTGTATTCTATTATGAGAACCATTTGTTTTAGTGTATTTCTTCTTTTCAGTCTACTTTCATCTTCGCAAGTAGAGGATATCCCGTGTCCAAGAAATCAACCCGTAATTGCTTATCATGAAAAAGAGAATGCTATTTTTCTCTTTGGTGGCTATTGCGGTGCGGCTAAAAAAAGACTAAATGACCTTTGGAAATTTGATGGCAAAAAGTGGATTAGCATTTCATCGGATCAAGGGCCAGTAGCTCGTAGCGGTCATTCGATGATCTATGACAAAATGAGAAATAGACTTCTGGTCTTTGGCGGTAAAAATAATGAAGGGGATTTGATGAATGACCTCTGGTCTTGGGACGGAACTCACTGGAAAAAGATAAGTGACACAGGCCCTGAACCCAGGCAATCACATAGAATCGTGTATAATTCAACCAATGGCGATGTCTTTTTATTCGGAGGGTCGAATATCGATAAAAAGGCGCTTAATGATACTTGGGTATACAGAAATGAAAAATGGATTGAACTAAAATCAGATACGTCTCCCCCTGCTCGCTTGCAACATGCCATGTGCTACGACCATGGTCGTGATAAGGTCGTTCTTTTTGGAGGTTTTTGTAGAACGGATGGCGGGAAAATCGTACACGGTGATACTTGGGAATGGACATCTAAAAATGGATGGCAGCAAAAAGCGAATGACGTAAACATGTCCAGAGACCATCATGCCATGGTGTATGATATCGAAAACGAAAAAACCCTCTTATTTGGAGGTTATAACAAAGGCTATTTTGGTGACACTTGGTGTTGGGATGGCTCAAAATGGGAGCAAATAAAGACCCATGGGCCCTCTGCAAGAGCAGGAAAACCTGGTTTTGTGTGTAATTCCATTGATAAGACGCTGATTCTCTTTGGAGGTTGGGACAAAAATAATATGCCCTTAACGGACTTTTGGCTATTTGATTACAAACAAAAAGCTTGGAAAAAGTATTGAATGGACAAAAGAGCAATGCCTTAACCTTCATGGCGCACGACGCTGATAAATCTAAGAGAAATAATTAGCTTTGTTTTGATTCCTTAGAAGTCAAAATGAAACGAATTGCATTCATATTATTTCTTAGCTTGTTTATCTCATGTAAAGAAAATAACCAGTCGGTAAACTCTTCTCAAAAGACATTACTTCCTGATTTTTTTGATGTGCAAGTCTCTAAGGAGTTAGGACCGGATTCACTTCAATATTATCTGAATGAGCTTATTAAGGTTCCCAAAAAACATGTATCTGATTCTTTAAAAGCTGACTTTGCCTATGTCTCAGGGCGTTTTAAAAATCGATTGGGAAGATATGATGAAGCCCTTGAGGATTTTAATTATGCAACCTCCTTTTCTAAAGAAAAAATACACTCAGACCGAGAAGTTTTGTACTTCAAAGCGTTGATGGACTCTTATTTTGTAAATAAGAATGATCTTTTGAATGCTGAAGGAGTTAACGAAAAATTGCTCTATTTGCTTGACAACAATGACTACGTTAATAAGGCCTACGTTTATGATTTTAAGAGGCGCGTCAAGGCTTCTCTTAGTCTGTATGAAGAGGCGTTAAGAGCAAACGATTCGGCAATAAAACTGTATTTAAAATCCAGAGATACAGTTAGCTACTTCATTTTGACAATGGGACGATGGGAGTTGTTACGAAGCCTGTCCCTGCCAAGTGAATTGACTGCCGATCTTGTCAAAGTAACAATAGACCCTAATGCACTTAGCGCTGAACATATGTACCGATTGCATACTACGTTGGGAGAGAATATGGGCGATAATTTCCTCAGCAAGATTGCGACTTATAAAAATGCTAATTTCTACGCAAAGCAAATGGTTGGAATTGATGGACGGTCTAAGGTACTTAACAACTATTTGAATATATCGAAAGCATATATGGGGTTAGGTGACCTAAATAAATCTGAGAATTACATCGATTCTGTTTTTGACCTAGGTTTTACGAATATTGAGTACTTCAATCAAAAAGAGGCCCTGAAAACTAAGTTAAGCCTTAAGTATAAGCAAGGAGCTGATATTCAATCTGTAATAAGCCAATTAGACACGCTCTTTGCGTATCAAGATAGAAACTACGGTAAAAGGATCAATAGTGAACTTGGAATATTAAAAGAGTCGCTTGAAAATGAAAAAGCACTAGAGGTTGCTAAAAAACAAGAAGAAGTGCAACGTCTTAAGGTAGAACGTAACCAATTCGTATTAGGCGTTCTTCTGTTATTGATGTTATTAGTGACGACATTCATAGTCTATTTTTATAAACAACGAAAACTTAAATCTGAACATCAATATTTACTGATGCAACAGCGATTGTTACGTTCGCAAATGAATCCACATTTTACTTTTAATAGTTTAAATTTTCTAGGAGAAAATATTAAGAATAACCAAAAAGAATCTTCAGAGTATGTCTATAAATTTTCCAGCCTATTAAGGTCAACCTTTAAGAATTCAACCAAAGATTATGTGCCGATTGAAGATGAACTGAAATCTTTGGAGGATTATATAAAGCTACAACAGTATAGATTCCCAAATCGATTTACGTACACCATTAAAAACAATATAGATCCTGAAGACTATGTTAGTATCCCCCCAATGCTCTTACAACCATTCGTAGAGAACTCCATTTTACATGGATTTAAAGAACAGAAAAATTTAGGAGAACTTTTAATATCAATCTCCGCGAGAGAAAAATACATTCACTGTGTAATTGATGATAACGGAAATGGAATGGATTTAGAAAATATGAAGGAGCGCTCATCTATTAAGTTGATTGATGAATTCTTGAAAAGAATTACGGGTAAAGGAGTGGTTATTATCAACAAATCAACTACAAATTCAGAAGAAAAAGGAACAAAAGTAGAGTTGGGCATTCCTTGTATCATCTTTTAGTTCGACATGGCCGAGATCAAAGCGATGCTTGCACCAGCGATGAGGGAAAAGGATGTAGCGAAAAGGGAATAGAAATGAGATGTGAGATGTGAGTACTAAGTACTCAAACCTCAAAAACTAACCCTCAAGAACAGATTGGGGGTACGCCCTAAAGAGAAATTGGTCACTTCTTGTATTTGGAAGTCGCTATTGCCTTGACCATCTGTCGTAGCAAGAATAAAGAAGTCTTTGTCTAACATATTTCGCTGCCCGTATAGGTTGAGTATCGAAATCCCAGCTTTTCCGAGAAGTCCATCTTTTTTCTTCGAAAATTTAAAATCATAGGTCACCGAGAAGTCTAATCGGTGATAGTCTGGCAATCGTTTTGCATTGAGCTCACCAAATTCAATGAATACCACGTCTGGCTCCTCAACCAAGCGCACTGCCTCGGTATAAGGCCTTCCAGTGCGGTAACGCCAATTCAACGAAAACTGGAAGTTTTTCCACTGATAGAAGTTAGACCAAGAGTACGAATGCCTGATGTCATTATTTCCTCTAAAATCGTTCCCACTATTCAAATTGTCGAAATTGAAATCGGTCTTTGCCCAGGTATATCCTAACCAAGTCGTAAAATCGTTTACTTTTTTCTTGACCATTACCTCCACTCCCGTTGTATTGCTCTTTCCTTCTGAAAAAGTGTCGTCCCCTACTCTAAAGCCTCTTGAGAATGACGTAAGTCCAGATGTTCTTTTTACATATCCATCGATATCAACATTCCAACCTTCTTTTTCGTACACCAATCCAGCAGAAAATTGCCTGCTTCTCTGCAACGGAACGCCTTGGTCATCGTTAACCAGCGCCCAAACTTCATTTTCCAGCCCGAAAGTAAGCGTTGCAAACTCCACCACTTGACTGATCGATTGGTTTCTGAGCTCTGCAGACCCCCGTAGGCTAAGGTTTTTGGTAAGGTTGTATTCAGTGTAGATTCTGGGCTCCCAAAATACCTTGTCCAAGGTTGCATAATAGTTGGCACGAACCCCAAGGTCTAAGTACCATGACTCTGGTTTGTTGTAGCTAAATTGGCTGTAGAAGGCGTGCGTTTGATTATAAGCCTCGTCACTGAAGGTTGTTGTACCATTTTCTAGAAGAAAGTCAACATCATTCAAATAAAATTGATATCCGTTTGAAAAAGTAAGTCTGTCATTGAGCTTAAGATCTCCTTGAAATAATACCCCCAGTTCTTCAATTTGATTTTCCTTGTTGAGAAAGAAATCCGAGTCAGCTGAAAATCGGTTGCGTCCCGAATAATCAAGGTCGTACTGAGAGTAATTCAAAGAAGTTTCAGATGAAAAACGGTCGCTCCAACGTCTTTTCCAAGAAGCATTTGTTCCAAAATTTTCAACGTTCAACCGATCTCTGAAACGAATGTCTGCCTGTGTGTCTTCAAATGTAAAATCGAGCTTGTTTCTCGTAAATAAATTTGAAATCGTAAGTTTATCTTCTTCGGAAAGTTCAGCAACTGCCTTCAGCGTAAAATCGGTGAAATAGAACAACTCGTTATTTTGAGAGTTTCCAGGTTGAAACTGGTCACGATTGAAGCTGATTCCCGTGTTTTGAAAAACCAGATCCGAATACTCGCGAAACGTCGGTGTTTCGACAATATCGGTGATCGAACGTCTTGCTGAGAAATGAATCGCCGCTTTTTTTCCCAACGGTTGTTTCAGGTATACATCACCATGCGTCATATTGAGGCCGATACCTGCTTCTGTCTTTTCTGGGACTTCACTATTGGTGTTAATATCAATCACTCCCGAAACGCGATCGCCATACTGCGGTTTGGCCCCACTTCTATACACTTTCACATCATCGGTAATATACGGGTTGAAAGCTGAGAGCATTCCGAAGAAATGATCCGAATTGTACATTTTGATACCGTCCCAAAGAATAAGATTCTGATCCGGAGTTCCTCCTCTTATGTAGAGTCCGGATGCAGTTTCAGACGGACTTTCTATACCTGGAAGCAATTGTACACTTTGCAATATATCAGGTTCTGATTGGCCCGAAAGTACCTCTCTTGCATTAGGATTGATCCTTATGGCTCCGTCTTCAGTATTGGCTATACTGGATGCTAAAAACTTTCGAACAACGACTTCACTCAGGGTAAATTTAGAAATTTCTATCCCCAAGGTTTTACACTCTTTTCCCAGGAGCGCTTCTACGGGAACAGTGGTGCTTTTATACCCCAAGAAAGAGATGCTAATGGTATCGGATCTTTGTATTTTTTCGATCTTAAAAAAGCCCTTTTCGTTTGACGCGGCTCCTTTTCCACCATTCAGATTCACGATAGCCGCACCTATGATGGGGTCGTTCGTGGCTTTGTCGATCACAGTACCACAAATAGTGACTCTACGTATGGGCTTTAAAATGTAGTAACGTTTATCGATCTTTCTAAAAGAAACAAGGGCCAAAGACTCAACTTCAGATAGTATCGATGCCAATGATTCCTTGTTTAAATCTATCGATATCCTGATGCCTTCTATTGCCTTGGCATTATAAGAGAATTTTACGTCATAGGAATCCTCTAATTGCACCAAGACATCACTGAGCAACATGCCTTCTTGGTGGAATTCTTGGGAATGTACTTGAGTTGCTGAACCAAAAGTTAGCGAACAAATTAAGACTACAAAAAAGTGCTTCATTTACTCTTCATCAACCAGATCTATGGTGATCTTGTCGATAAAAGTAAACTTAATTTCCATAGATTCAAAAACTGAACGCAATGCAATTTCTAAATTGTTGTGTGTAAAGCTCCCTGTAAAGCGAAGATCAGGGTCGATGTCTTGACTCTTAAAGGAAATATTGTATTGATTTTCAAGTGCTTTTATAACCTGATGAATCGGTGCATTGCTAAACGAACTCTCTCCAGACATCCAAGATGGTGCTTGGGCATCAACGTTCCAGCTTTCGATAGTGCTTTCTACCATTCTCACGGCTTCACCTGCAATTATCACCTTATCTAGAGGTGCCTTGGTCACTTTGACCCTTCCTTCATAACAGATAACCTCAAACACATCAGAATTGGTATTGACGGTGAATTGTGTTCCTAAAACGGCTACCTTTCCGTCGTCGGCGTCAACAACAAAATCAGAGCCTTTTTCAACTTTAAAGAACGCTTCACCATCTAGCGATACATTTCTTTCACCTTCTTCCCAATCATCCTTATCATATTCTAGTGAAGATTTAGCATTCAATATAACTTCTGAATCATCTGGTAGCGTAATAACCAATTGCTCGCCAAATCCTGTAGTGTGATTTACTGTATTGTCAAATAAGAAAAAGTATCCGAAGATAACAGCTACAGAGGCAGCCACAGCATAGGCCCAATTTGGTACCAAGCGCACTACCTTCTTTTCATTCGATTTTTTACGTTGTACGGCTGCAAAGAAGTCTTCTGAATCATAGGTCGGAACCTCTAAAAGCTCGGTACCTTCTAAGATGGCCTGATAATATTTGTAGTCTTCAGTTTTCTTAAAAGCCTCTTTTTCCTCATGGCTCAGCTCGTCTGCCGCCCATTTGGCTAAAAAATCATTTATGTCGTGAAACTTTTCCATTTTCTTCAGTTGTTAGATCGATCTCCCAATTTTTTCTCTCAGCTCTTTGAGCGCCAAATGCATTCGGCTTTCAACCGCCTTTTGAGAGATTCCTATGATCTCGGCTATTTCTTTATAGGTTTTTTTATCCTTTCTACTTAATAAAAACACTTCTCGCTGTCTTGCGGGAAGGTCGGCAATACATTGCTGCAATTTCTCCATGAACTGCTTTTCTTCCATCAAGAACTCAGGACTATGGTCAAATCGCTTGGTGCGCACAACTTGTTCGCTATACTTGAGCACTACTTTTTTATGCTCTTGCTCGTTAAAAAAGGCGTTTTGAGCAACCTTCATCAAAAAAGATTTGGCTTTTCCAAAAGTCACCTTTTTACAATTTTGCCACAATTTCACAAAGGCATCTTGTGCGATATCCTCTGCCCTGTCCATGTCTCCACATTTGTAAAAAATGAAGTTGCGAATCACCTGAGCATGGTCATCGAAGACCATCCTGAAAGTGTTCTCATCACATACAGATCTTTGTTCCTGCGCCATGTTTTACATTAATACTTTACCCCAAAACTAAGTATTTAGATAAAGTATCCTAAAATCTCTTCATTTTTTTGTTAAGATCTTTATGAACGAATCTTCTTCAACCTTACAACAGGCTACTTTGACTTTACCCTGATTTTTTATGAAATTTTTTATGCAAGAATAACTTTTTTGAAAAAAACTCAAAATTTTTTCAGGGTCTTCCAAAGGTTTCCTGTTGTAGAAGAAAGCGATTGTAGAAAAGAATACATCGTACCACGAAACATTTGAAAGCCCTATGTTGACTGGAGTCAAAGAGACTAAACATCGTTCTTATCCTTAACGTTGATAGTGAAAATTAATAGCAAATTGAAGTAACAACTGAACCTCAATACATTAGGTTCTATGTTCAATGCAGAAAAGATAAAATGAAAAAAATGCTGATACTCGAATTGTGAGCTGGTCATAAAAAAAGAACCAAATCCCGGTAATAAACGACCTTGCGTTGGTCATAATGCCCATTACCGCCTCATACATTAACAACTACTACCGTTCTAAGAAATGCATCGGCAATCGGGTATCAGCGAATTTTTAAGAGTACAAAATTATGGGAAAAATATTTCTATTTTTCATTATTGCCTTTTTTTCTTGTAAAGCCCCTAATATAGAAAGCAATTTTCAAACTCAAAACATTTTAGCCTTTTATTCTAAAGGTTCTTGCTCAGGAACTTGTCCTGTCTATGATGTTTTGATCTATGAAAACGGCACTGTTGTTTATAATGGTATCGATCATGTTCAAAAAAGAGGAATGATTCGAAGTGCAGTTTCTCAAAGTGAAATCATGGACTTGAAGCTTCTTTTGGATGGTAGTCCGGTAGAGTTTAAATCGTTTCGAAAAGCTCAAGGAAAGCCCTTGACAACAATAAAGTACAATAAGCAAACTTTGACATATCACGCCTCAAAGGTCGATGGTTCGCTAAAACAGTTAAATACAAAATTAGAAGATCTAGTATTTCAAATTACGTCAAAGTAATTACCCTGGACTTTCTTCTAATGGCTAGATCCCGATGGTGATGGGGCCGTCGGGATCTTTGTTTTTACAATGAATTAATGTAGTAATGATTTAATGTAATAACGTATCAATTTTAGGTGTTTGGTTTTGAGTCCACCTTCACTACACGGCCTTCGTAGCCATAGCTACTTCGGCGTAGAAGGCAAGTTTCGGTGGATAAAGGTTAGAATTTATGATATAATAAGTATTCGAAGCCAATCTTTGTACTTAATACTTAGTACTAACATCTCATTACTGTCTATTCGTTGAGTCGTTTAGTTGTTTATTCGCCACGAATTCACGAATATAGTTTTGTAAGCTTGAAAATAAACCCTCCGTCAACACCTGTGGTGTTGCCATCTCCCATTACTAAAGGGAGGAGTTGGATTTTGAGTCCAAAATAACTTCCGAACTAGATGCCTAAGGTTGAGCTTTCATCTAACTCCCTTCTTTGGTTAAAGAGGGGTGGTTCAGCTATGCTGAAGCGGGGAGTTCGTTTTAATAATATTCCAAATTCCATTCAACATTCAAAATTCAGCATTGGGGATAGTCTCACATCTCAACCCTTCGCTATTACATGGCTACGGATTGTGAGGACAAGTCTCATATCTCATATCTCATATCTCAATACTACTGCTACAACTTCACCTGAAGTGTCACATACCAGTTTCTTGGTGCCGAAGGAATGATTCCAGGTCCTGGGTATCCAGTAGCTCTTCTGGTGAAATAACTATTGTCAAGCACGTTATTGAGTCCCGTTTCTAACTTGAACATTTTGTACTTGTATGACAGTGATACATCGAGTACATCGTAGGCAGGAATGGCTCCTACTACTCCGCTGATATTAGCTTCTTCTGAGTTTGTAGCGTCCGTGAATTGCTTCGATAGGTACGAATATTGAATATTCGATGCAAAGTTCTTATATCCAAAACGTAGTCCTGTCTTGAAGTTGAAATTTGGAACAAACTCTACTTTGTTGCCTTCTACTCCATTTTGTTCGGATCTAGTATATTTCGAATCGATGACCGATGTATTCACAAAGTAATTGAGACTTATATCATTGCTTTGAAAGAAAGCTTTGTTCAAGTCAAGATCGACCAAAGATTCAAGTCCGTACATTACAGCATCTCCGACATTGCCTCTTTCGCTGATCACACGACCATCAGAAAGTCCTTTTAAGACAAAACCAATTCTTCTGTTGTAAAACAATCCGAAGGCTCCTATATCATATGAAATGATACTTTTAAAGTTTCCTCTAAATCCAAGGTCTGCTGTAAATCCTTTTTCATCGGTGATGTTTGGAGCGATCGCAAACGACGGATTGGTAATGTTGATATCAGAGAACGTTACCGAACGGTAGTTTTGTGATACGTTTGCATATATCTCTAAGGCCGTATTTGGTTTGTAACTTGCTCCAATCCCTAACAATAACAATGATCGGTCAAACACACGATTATCATCTATGGTTTCTTCGGAAATGACATTGCCTGCGCCGTCTAGGTTGATCTGCTTGAAAAACCCTTCACTCTTGGTGTTGATGTACTCAAAACGGAAGCCGGGTGTGATCGATAGTTTATCGTTGAGATAGAAAATGTTCTCTCCGAAGAGTGCAACGTTCAAGTTTGGAAAATCAAATTGCGATTGGCTTTGGTAATTAGGGAAAAGATCCAGTCTTTGTCTGAAATCTGGGCCAATCCCGCTAGATCCAAGGCCTTGTATGGCATCATTGTTTGCGTCGTAGTATTTGGCTCCGATCAAGAAGATGGACTTCTTATCGAACAATTCATATTCGCTTAGCAATCGAGCTTCCAACCCAAAATTCTGAAAGTTTCCTTTGATCAAATCTCTGGGTGCCGTTAGGTCGTCTGGTTGGTCTACCCTATTGGTTCTGAAGCCTAATGCGTATCTGGATGCGTTCAACCCAAAAAAGCTTAAGGAACCGTTTGTCTTTTCTGAAAATTTATGTGATAGTTTTAAGTTGTACAACAACCAATCTACTTGAAACCAATTACGTGTTCTGTTACTCTGCAGCGGATCATTTTCGAACATTTGGTCGGTAAGTCCGCCAGCTTGCTGTGCCAAGTAACGCAAATAACTTACTTCGGCTGAAAGCTTGGTCTTTTCATTGAATTGGTAGCCAACATATCCAAAGGCGTTTTTAGATTCGAACTCTGAGTTGGGTCTAAACCCGTCTCCCTTTTTATAGTTGAAATAACTGTAATAGCTAAACTTGTCTTTGGTGCCGCTAATACTGGTGAAGTTTGTATACAAGCCAAAAGACCCTACAGTGTTTCGAGTGATCAGTTCGAAAGGCTTATTTGGATTCGGCTCTTTGATCACAAAATTGATGAGTCCACCAAACTGTGTACCGTACTGTAAAGATGCCGCCCCTCTAATGATTTGAATCTCTCTTAACGCTTCAGCGGGCGTTGTATAATAACTTTCGGGATACCCTAAAACATCCGCACTAATATCATACCCATTTTGGCGGGTGTTGAAGTTTGCCGTTCTGTTAGGGTCAAGTCCACGTCCGCCTATATTTAATTGAAGTCCGGCGTCATCATTCTCGTAAATATTCAAACCTGCAACTTGGCCATATATCTGACGGGCATTGTTGGACGCCAAGTTAGCCATAGATTGATCCAAAAGTACAACCTCATTTTTCTTCCCAGCATAGATGGCTGTTTCTTCAACATCTTTTAGTCGCTTCAACGCAAATACCTGAGCTCTTCTTGCTCGAATCACCACTTCGTCGATCTCTTCGGCTAAAGGTGCCATCATTTTATTAACCGTTATGTCTTGTGTGACTGTAATACTTTGTTCGTCGATCTCATACGAATTGGCAAAGAAGACAATGATCATTTGCTCCTTTTCTGCTACAAATTGAAACGCTCCTTCGCTATTGGTTGTCGTTATAAATCCTGTATCTCTATCAAAGATCTCAACGCCTTGAATGGGCGCTCCAGAATCACCGTCTGTGATTACTCCAGAAACTCTGTTCTGGGCGTTCAATGAAACTGACAATACAACAAATGCTAGTGCTACTAGCCACTTACAATCCTTTGATCTCATCTTTAAAAGGTAATATCCAATGTTTGTGTTTAAACGATTCTTTTTCTTGGTAAAGGTCTATTTCGGGGTCAATGAAGGGTTGGCTACGTCTGCCGTTAAGTGCCACATAACTTTCGGCAAACACCTGTATATTCTTATGCCCTTGACTCGCAAAATGGTCGCCAAGATACTGTGCATACTCTAAAATAAAATCGGGTTGAAACGACATCTGCTTCTCTTGAAATGATGTCAAGAAGTCTTCGTTCTGCACATAGAAATAATTTCCTGTTTCGCTATCTACGATTTTAAACGTGGTATAGCCCAATTTCTCCATCAGCATTACACGCCAAGAGAAACGATAGCCTTCTTCTGTCCAGAACAACTCACCCGGATACGCCAAATAGCGAAACGGAAGCAATAGTTGTATGGTGAAAAAAACACCGAGTACCGCTACTATAACTTGAGGTTTCGCATAATTGTATAGCGATAGATTTTGAAGTGTTTCAAGCCTTTTGGTAGTGTACTTGGACAATGGTGCTAAAAGTCTCTTGATACCCTGTATAATCTTTTCATGTAGGGAAGCATCAAAGAATATCAAGGTGCTTGCGATCATGATGTATGGGAACATTCCGATCGGGAATAGTACTCTGGTAAAGACATGAAAAATCACTACGAGTGCAAAGCCAAAGAGCCGGGTTCGTTTGTACAACAACAAAAACGGAATGGCTACATCGTATAACATGCCCGACCAACTCATGGCAAAGTGAAACCACTCTTGTTGCATCAAGGTGTTTCCTATCAACGGTAGATCGTACTTAGAAGGCAACCAGATCTTTAACGGCATCGCCTTGAAAAGCCAGTCAGAGTTAAGCTTCGCAATTCCAGCATAGAAATAGACCACCCCAAGCATTAGTTTAATACTGTCAATCGTCCAGTTTGGTACTTTACTATATCGTTTTTTGGTCAGCAAGCTATCTATTGAATAGGAAGCATTGGCTGGCAGGAAAATCATCAAGAAGCTGACAAGGCTGATAAAATAATAATGGTTAAGATAGGTGGTCTTATCCATGAGCTCGATGTACGTAAAACTCAGGAAGAAGGTGATGATCGCCAACCTGTATTTTAAACCAAGAGCCACGAATAAAGCCGATAAGCCACATATGATAAAAAGTAAGTAGGTATACGCCCCAAGGGGTTTTGCCCACTCAAAACCGTAGTATGAAAAAAAGAAGGTGGGTTCTATGTAAAGTTTTTCGATCCAACCGTGATACCAGAAACGAATGATGCTGAAGCACATAAGCAATCCGAAGGCAATTCTGAAAACAACCAGCGGTGCTATGCTTGTAGTACGATCGAAATATTTGACTCTATTAGAACTCATATAAACAAAAAAGATTCCCATTCAAGAATGAGAATCTTCTTCTGTTGTATGTATAAAGGTTAATCGCCATCGGCATCAACAAAATCTACAGAAATGTTAAAGGCCTGTAGCATATCTACTTTTATCAAGACCACAGCGCGTTGAAGTTCATCATACGCCTGGGTCATTTGTGTATTATCTGTATTGATCTGATTTACAAAATTGGCGTCCAACGTTTGGATCTTGGCACGCGCATCATTGAACTGTGTGTTGATGAGACCACTTAAGTCTTCACCGTTCTTGATAGTATTCAAATAATCCAAGTACGACTTTAGGCTCTGACCTGTTGTAGCACTTGAAAAATGTTTCCCATTAAAGAAATCCTGTACTGCTTCTAAACCGTCTAAGGCAAGAATTCTGGAAACGTCCTCTCTGTAGAAAGCTTCCACTCTATCAGGAAGCGATGTGGCAGAAAATACCCCTGCAGGGATTCCAATCTTATTGGCCCTTAGTCCTTTTTCATAGTAGAAAATAAAGTCGTTCACCAACTTATTCACACTACTCGTTACCGTGTTTCCGTCACTACTTACAAAAGTGCTTCTGTAACTCCCATTCCAGTCGTTCAGTACTTCTTCAGTCAAAGACACCATACGACCAGTGATATCAGTCAAATACGTTCTGTATGCTGCGGCATTTGTATCTGAGCTAAACTTGGCAACGATATCATTGTCGGTAGCAGCAACTCCGTATAAAAGGTAATCGATAGCGTTGAACCCCTGTGCGTCTTGGTTATTGACGTGCGTAAGGTCGTATCCACCGTTGGTAATATTGTTTTCTACATCTGTTGTATTTAGAGGATAGACATTCATAAAGAAATGATATCCTATTTGCTCTGCTCTACCAATGTTGAACATTTCAACATGTTGCCAAGAACGATATGCATCCAACCAAGCAGCTCTCAACGCATCAAGGTTCGTTTGATCAGCAGTGGTTGCAAACGTATCTGCAGCCGTGTTTAATGTGTTAAGCTTCCCCAGTAGTGATTGATAGGAAGGGATAATGATGTTATCGGCCCAATTTGTCAGCATCGCTGCACGGTCAAAATTGTCGGTGCCTCCATTGCCACCCGAGCCTCCATCATCTGAACTACTACATGCAATCAGCATTGTCAGAACGAAAAAAACGGAAATCTTCTTAATCATCTTATTTCTATTTATTCTAAATAAACGTGCAAATGTAAAAAAGTAGCGGCAATAATCCCCAATGTTTTTAGGGATTATTGTCAACAAACTATTTTTTAGCTTCCGGCTTGTGCTACGGTAAATCCGAATTTGGCAGCAATTGTTTCAGACATGCTATCCAACGTAGTTCCGGTAACATCCCAGAAACCATTTCCTGTCATCAATTGGTCGATCATACCATCAACCTCAGTTTTTGTGAAGTATGGAGTTGTTGTACCTGGCTGACGTGTAAATTGTAAGCTATAGATGAATCCAAATCCTTCAGAAAGATCGTGAAATGCACTAGCCTTGTCTGTATCTAAGTTGGCTTTTCCTTGTTGTAGGTAGTATACGGCACGAACAGCGATTACCATTGATACTTTTTCTCTGATGATATCGGCCTGTTGGTCACGTACAGTATAGTTTTTAGCAACGATTGCTGCTCTTCCTAGTTTGAATGCGTTGTAGATATCTGCCGCAACACCTGCAAAATCAGTATCGTTCTCTACACGTTGTACATATTTGCTCAAGAAGCTATCTGCATTGTACACAGGAGTAGAAGGATCTAGCTCAGTACCATAAAGGTATCCGTACGCCTCATCCCACTTATGTTCCATCGTGGTGTAGTTTTTACCTTCTGCCAGCACATCGTTATCGTTGTCAGCAACGTTCGTTGCAGCGTCAAGTACGTTGGTACCGAGGTAGTTGTTCAACATTTGGTCTGCCATCAATCCTCCGATCAAGGATTTGTTCACTGCCTGGTTAAGCTCTAATCCTTTTCCGTTAATGTAACGTGTAGATCCTCCTCCAGCTTCTTGCAGTTGACCTGCATTACCCGCTGTTGCTACCGTTGCCCAGTTAGGGAATACTTCGTTCACTTGGTCGGCAATCCACGCATCAAAGTCCGCTTTAATAGCGTTTGCATCTGTAGTGTTTGCTGAAAAGAAATCAGCTGAAGCTGCCGTTTTACTTTTAATACTTTTCCCTGAAGCGTTTAGATCTGCATTCGCGAAGTCGTTGTTTCCTTCTTCGTGTGCGAACATCCCATCTAATTGGGCTTCTGTTCTAGAATCATCCTTCATAGCTGTGATCAACTCTTCAGCCATTTGGATTCTTGTTGTTTGTCCGTTGAAGTCAACAGTAGTGTTTCCTCCCCTAGCAAATTCGTAGGTTGCAGGAGCTACTACATTGGTACCTCCGCCGATATTGTCGTCATCACTACTACAAGAGCTTACAAATAGTGCACTGAATGCCAATAGTGAAATACCGAATTTTTTCATGATATGGTTGTTTATTTTAATTTAAATTAATTCTAAATAATAATTCGAATGCAAATATATAGGCTCTGCCGAACTAATCAAATTTTATTTAGATTAATTTTAAATAAAGTTTTTAAACAACCTTTATTACAGACTTTTGAAGTGATTATTTACAAGCTACCCACCTAGGAAGCCTCTAGGTATTCGACGATTGGGACGTCGTTGGGTGCGTTCATTTTTTTGCGAAGACGATAACGACTCACGATCACACTGCCAGAAGATATTCCGAGCATTTTGGCGATCTCGGTAGAGTCCATACCCAATTTCTCAAGTGCTACAAGACGTTGTTCCGACTTGGTAAGTTGAAATCCTTTTTCCTTTATGTTCCAAAAGAACAAAGGGTATACATTGCTAAATTTTTCTTTGAAATCATACCAATCTTCTTTGGTGAGGATCTTGGAAGTGGATAAGTTTTGAATGTAAAAGGGGTCATTGCTTAGCATTACAATATGATATTTAGAGGGTTTGGTTTTCATAAAAGTCACAGGTCGAAATTTAATTTCTGAACCATGACTTGGATTCGGGTCAAATGTAATGGGAAGCAATAGAAAAGCAATGGGATTCTATGGGGACAAAATAGGGACACAACAATGCTGTTAAGCTACCAAATGATTGATATACAGTGTTTTAAGTATGTATTTTAAAGTTGCTTTAAGAACACATCTAAATCAACACCTGGACTGATCTGAAGTTTTTTACGCAGCCTTTTACGGCTTTTGTATACCGAATCTGTGGTAATATTTTGCATCAAAGCAATGTCGTTTGTTGTGAAGTCCAAACGAATTAACGTGCAAAGTCGCAGGTCTGTCTTTGAAAGTTTTGGATATTGTTTCAATACAGTCTCGTAAAATTGATTGTTGAGCAAATCGATACGGTCTTGAAAATCGACTTTGTTACTTTCGATGAAGGTCTTATTCTTAATATCTTCTTCCAATTGGTCAAAGTATTTTCCTTTGGTTCTTCCTCTAGTGTTTCGAATTTTATCAATGCTGTCTAGAAGATATGTTCCCCACTTTTTGTTCTCAGAAATGGCGGCGGCAAAGTCGGCCAAGTCCTTTTGCTTATGAGAGATCTCTACCCGTAATAGTTCATTCTCTAGACGAGAACGCTCTATCAGTTCCTTCTTTTTTATTTTTTCTTCTCTATAAGCCATCCAACGCCACAGCAAAAAGCCAGCTATCAACAGATAACTTATATAAGCAACGTTTGTACGATACCATGGCGGAAGTATTCGTATCTCAAGGGCCGTTACTTCTTCACTCCATACCCCATCGCCATTGGCTGCTTTTATCTTAAAAGTATATTTACCTGGTGACATGTTCAGGTAATTGGCCTTGTTGTCAGAAGTTGTATGACTCCAAGCTTCTTCGGCTCCTTCTAAAAAATAGGTGAATCTGTTTTTACTAGGGGCTGTAAATTCGAGGGCCGAAAAGGTAAGGGTTACGTTGTTTTTTGCATATGGAAGCGTTAACTGCTTGGTATGATCAACAGCCCTTGAAACCAGGCCTGATGGATGATTCTGGTCAATATATTCATTATCTACTTCTAGATCGGTGATTATGACTCTGGGAAGATTATTATTTTTATCGAAGTCCTTCGGATCAAAAATATTAAGTCCGTCAATCCCTCCAAATGCCATTCTTCCATCAGAAAACTGGGCATATGCGAAGGTGTTGAATTCATCATTTTGCAAGCCATCTGCCTTGGTGAAGTTTCGAATTTCCTGGGTTGTTTTTTCATAGCTAATGATTCCGTGATTAGAGCTCATCCATAGCTTTCCTAAATCATCTTCTAAAATACCATAGATCACATCGTTTGGCAATCCGTTTTGTGTGTTCAAGTACTCGATGGTTTCTCTTACTATATCCATTCGGTGCACGCCCCCTCCTTTGGTGCCAACCCATAGTACGTGTTCATCTTCGGTATCCTGCCACAAGGTGGCCACTTGATCATTACGGAAACCGTTTGAGCTGTTCCAAGCCTTAAAATTGATTTCTCCATCTTCAGTCGGAATGCCTTGAACAAGGCCATAACTTGTTCCTATCCAATAGTGTCCATTGGTTGTTTTTTTTACATCAAATCGATTGGGAATCTCTCCTATGTCCTTTAAAAAACTGTGTTTCTTGAGTTCCTTTTGGTCAATATCGTACACGTACAAGTCTGCTTCTTCTACAATAAGCAATTCATGAGTTTTTTCGTCATAGGTTAAAAGTGGACTGTCTAAATTATGCGTCATAGCCACTGCTTGCTGATCCTTAAGTGTTCCCCCTGCTATCCTCGCCATACTCAAAACGCCTGCTTTCCAAAAAAGTCCCCAAATCGTATCATTTCGATCTTGTACAAACATGACATTGCTATATCCTTCTCTGACTGTACTAATCTGATCTATTTCTGTTTGATCGGCCGGTATGAAAAGGGGTTCATGTGTTGTCGGATTGTCAAAATAAACGGTTCCTTTCTTCGAAATAAAAGGTTTTGCATAAACGGACTTCCCTGCGAAATGTGTCTCTATATTTAGTTGCCTAGGGCTGATCTTCATCACGCCATATCCTGCTGTTGCTATCCAATTGATTCCAGACCTATCTACGGTTGCATCATTATGAAAGGTTCTAGTATTCTTTACAACGGCTAGGGCTTCTTCTTTAGAAACCTTTTCTTTGTGTAAGATATTTTCTTCAAAAATGTAGTATCCATCATTGGTGTCCACCAGCAGTTTGCCGCTGTCCTTTAGTAACGAAATGATCTTTACGGTAAAGTCTGTCTCTATGCTCTTGATTCCTTCTGAAGTAAGTACATAAAAGATATTTGCCCCCCAATAGGACACCACGATCATGTCTTTGAACACTATGTACTTAGAACGCAATGCATGCATGTTCAAAATGTCTGCGTTCAATTCTGATACATTCCCCGTATCTGTATCGACTGTGGCCAATACTCTTATAGTTATCCCTTCCTTTTCTTTCGGAATGGTAGTAAGTAGCTTTTCACCATACATACACGTAAAGACCGGCAGTACTTGCACAGGAAGTTTCGTAACCAAAATGCCTTCCATCGATTCGGATAAGGTTTCTAATTGTGCTCGAAATCCTCGCGGTAAAGTGATCTTATAAAGGGCATTACCTTCAAAGGTTGGCACCCAATAATTACCCTTTGTATCCCGTACCAGTTCTGAGATTCCTGGTTGGGTAGCACCTTCTGGCTCTAAGAGAATGGGATAAAATCGTTTGGAAGCGCTGTGATATAGATTAACACCTCGTTGGGTGCCCACCATGACAAATCCGTCATCCTCATGCAACGACAGCACACTGTCATCACTTAGGCTGTAGGGATCATCTGGGTCATGTGTATATACCTCAATATGCTCTCCATCGTAACGGCTAAGTCCATTTTTAGTACCGACCCAAAGAAACCCATCCGCGCCATAGGTGATACAAGCTGCTGAGCCTTGCGACAACCCATCCTCTATTCCCAGCCACTCTGGGTTGACCGAAGTCTGCGCTTGTAGCATGGATATGCCTAAGCTTAACAGGATCACTATGTAACGAACTTCTTTCATTTATGCATTACAAAGAAACGGAATAGCCCCCTAACCCCCAAAGGGGGAATGCTACTCTTACGCAGGGGGTTTCTTTTGTTTCTGGCTTCTGGTTTTATTTTCTCATTGCTTGTCGCTCTCCGCCATTTACTCGTCATTGTTACATTGAAAAAACATTCAATCATTAAGGCATTCTATCATTGATTCATTGAAACAAGACTCCCGCTGACCATTGAATCCAATCCTTTGACCGCGGGAGTTACAGCGTCTATCACCTCTTCTTGATAGACATTCTACATAAAAAAACTACTATGGTAACTGTTGTACGATCTTGTAGAACACCGAGTTGAACACTTGGTTCTCAGGATGTGCCAAGATGTTGTCTTTGATATACAGTAGCTCGTTTCCTGCATTTAAGAAAACGACCTCGCCGTCCATATTTACATCTTCGTCATAATACCCTTGTGGTTTATAAAATACTGAAGCTCCAAACGGACTCTCAACGGCTGAGACATCCAATACACGTTGCTTAACCTCAACAGATTCGGCTCCCGTGTTTAAGAAAATCAACTCGCCGTCATTGTTGGCATCTCCGGCCCACATTCCTAATACGTTTGAAGGCATTCCTGCAGTGGTCAGAGCATTGCTTCCGAAGCTTCCGTCGTTGTTAGCGTCAGAAAGATCTACAACGGACGTAATATTTGACATACCGATTGTGACGCCAGTCATCACACTCAAGTGATTCCTATGTGTAATGGCTATATAATAGTCTCCAGCAACTTGATCAAAACTAATCGGAGTAACACCATCAAGGTGATCCACCACATCTCCGTCACGTTGCAACAGTGCTGAGCGGGACTTTACAATTGTGGTGTTATCTGAAGCGTCTCTTAATTCAATCCAAACCCAATCAACAATGGCATCAGGTCCGGTTACATCAAAAACGGTTGAAGGTGCCACATCCATGACGTCATACGGACTGATCGTAGGTAGATGTCCGGCGGCTCTTAAATCATCACGCATCAGGGTTTCTGCACCCATATTTGGATTTAAGGCCGCTCCTTGCAAGAAAACTTTTGGCGTGGTTCTGATCAATGAGCAGTAACTGTTGGTGTCTTCAATAGTGACGGTCGCATTTTTTTGAACCATGTTTCCGTTATTATCAATAGCCGTAAGAGTAATCGTCTGACTTCCTAAATTGTTACAGTTGAAATCGGTCTGTGAGGCTACTAAACTAGCCACACCACATCCGTCCAAAATTCCTTGAACTGGTGTAAAAGCGACAACATCGTTGGTCACAGACCATTGTGCTGCATTGCGACCGGGAACAACAATTGCGGCCGTACCGTCTATGTTTTCTAATCCTTGCGTTTTATCATATCCTAAATCATCAATGCTTGTCGCATGAATTTCAATTCGATTGGTCGTTTCGAAAAGCTTCACTTGCGTGGTACTACCTAACTCAGAGTCGTCTGCGTGGGCCACATTGTCAAAGTCCACGATCAAAATACGATTAGGAGCTGTGCCGATCGTTTCAAAACGAATGGTTCCTCCGTCTTCTGGACTCAGGTCATCCCAATCAAAAGCAATCAGGTTATTGGGTGAGCTACTATTTGGAAGAAACTGCCCATCACAGCAACCATCATCACCATTTGCTGTAAACGTGATAAAACCATTTGATGAAATATAGAAGTCACTATATATATTCCCGTAAAAGCCAAATTCGAAACCTATGGGCAATGCAGTTGAAACCTGATCATCTTCTAAAGTGATACTAGTTCCTGTGCTAGAAATATCTATTCGATCTAATGTTCCTGTCTGATCGATGGTATAATCAGAGGCCAATGGGTCTGGACCCAAAAGATCAATGGCCATTATGGAAGTGGTGGCATCAACTGCCAAATCAAGCGTTATGTCTTGCGTATTGAATATCGGACCTTGTGTGTCAACTACGGTCACATCGTAACTACAAGCAACCGTAGCTCCTGTATTGTCCAAGGTATCATAGGTAAAGGTTGTAGTGCTTCCAACGTTGAGGAAGGTTCCACTAGGTGGCCCTGCAGTGATATTGCTGGCACATGGATAATTGTAGGTTACACCGCAGGCATTTGTTTCCGCCTCTAATGTTAAATTACCCGGGCATGAGGGAATGGTAACTGTAATCGTTGTGGTACACGTAACGTCATTACCTCCACGATCCGTTACCGTGAGCGTCACCAAATTATCCCCGATATCGGCACAGGTAAAGGTGCTTTTATCTAAGGACAGCCCAGAAATTCCGCAATTGTCTGTGGCACTGTCTAATATATCATCTGGCAAAATGCTGACACTTCCGGTGGCGTCCAACTCGACAGAAAAGGGAGCCACACACTGTATTACTGGCGGTTCATTATCTACAACATTGACAAACACAGCATTTTGAGTTGTATTACCATTCACATCTGTAGCGGTAATTGTAATTGGTCTAAACCCTACGTCAGCGCAAGTGAAGTCTGTCTGGCTAATGGTTGTGCTCATAATTCCGCAATCATCAGTTACAGTCGTATTTAGTGCCGTTAAATCTACGGTTGCTTCGCCGTTACTATCCAATGCTATTTCAATAAAAGGAGAGGGAGGTGGTACATTGATGACCGGTGCCGAATCAGAAACGACAATGGTTGCATTGAGTACTGAGCTGTTTCCTTCATCGTCAGTGGCAGTGAGTTGTACTGCATTATTGCCTATGTGAGTACAATCAAAATCAGTTTGACTTAAACTTAGGTTTGGTGTACTGCAATTATCGGTTGCAGTAAGTCCAAAATCTGCTGGGTTTACTGTGATGTTTCCTGTATTATCAAGTGTTACGTCGAGTGAGGTTGTTGCTGCGGGTGAAAGGTCGCCACGTACCCATACACGGTGAATGGTACTTTGTGTATTGACTGCAAAGTCGTCTACTTCCCAACGGTTTCCTAAACCACGTATTCCCCAGTGAAATTGTCCGCCTCGCCAAAATGGAAATTCTGTCAATGCTTGGTCTCCTTGACTTGCAAAGGTGTTAAAAGCCACACCTGGTATATTGGCCGTATGACCAGGTAAGGTTGTAAAATTACTAGGTACGGCAATTCCTCCAAAAGAACCCAAACCTGTCTTAAGGTAGTTCAATACATTGGAGAAAGATGTTTTAAAATCAATGACACGACTATGTCCTGTGGTTACACCATAAAAGCGTACTTCTTCAAAGTCGATAGCGGCAGCGAGCGCATTGCCCATGTGCCCCCAATTCGCGGTTCCTGCTTCATTGTCTCCCAACGTAGAAGATCCCAACAACGGAAGGTCCGTGTTACGAATGGTAAGGTCTGTATTGTCTCCTGCTAAGTGCACGTAATTAAGTACCATCAACCAGCCCCCTCCATCGGTATCGTTGTCTAGTACGCCTTGGAAAGTGCTTCCGTTAAAATTGAAATAATACGTTCCGCTAGGCACTCCTCCTACCGTAGATGCTAGTAGGTTTTTAAACGGATTGCTCATGGTTCCGTCTCCGGCATTGCCAAAAACAGGGGCTTCGGTGTCTTCTCCCGGCCCACATTGGGCTTGTACGACAACGCACGAGAAGAGTATCATCATTGCATAAAGTAGTGTTCTTTTCATAGTATATTAAAGGGTGTTTATTTGTTTAGTAGCCACAAACCCGCCCGTACCATTCGGGCAGGTTCACTAATGTTTTTCTTAGTTCTTAGTTCTTGGTTATTAGTTATTAATTTTTGGTCTTTAGTCCTTTAATCTTAATACTTTGTACTCATATCTCAACCCTACGCTCATTGAGCTTCGGATTGTGCAGACAATACTCATATCTCATATCTAACATCTCAATACTCACATCTAAAACCTAGTCCACACTAAATGTGATTCCGTCAAAGGATACCCAGTTTTGGTTGATGTTGAATCCTGTGGCAATTAATACGGTTCCGTTGGGGTTTACATCTACACGCATGGATCCGTTTTCTGTTTCTACGGAAAAAATACGGGTCTTTTGTGGGCGGTATCCTTCGGGTAGTGTCATTATCGTATCAGAATTGCTCACTGCTGCGTTCTTACGAACGAGACCCTCCAGATATATCACATTGTTTACGACTCTATATCTAGGGTCCTGAAAGTTTGTAACACTAAAGGCCGCATTGTAATATTCCCAGCCAGCCGCGGCATTAAGTATAGCTGCTGTATAGGCACCAGGAGCTTCGGTGTTGTTCGTCCAGCTATAATTTCCTGAACCGTCCGTTTGTAGTACTTGTCCGTTGCTTCCTCCTACTGGTAGTTCAATTTCATTGGTTGGGTCAGCATCGGCATCATTTGGTGTATTTACCCAAGAAACATTTCCTGCTCCATCGGTCTGCATTACTTGATTAACGCTTCCGTCTTGCGCAGGCAGTGTATATGAAGCTCCTGCCCCTGTGTTATCGGCATCGATGGTCAATTGTCCGTTTAAGGTGGTGTTTCCATTTTTAAGCATGACTAAGGCATCTCTTGGTTGTATCACCGATATACCGTTACCGATCACAAAGAGACGGTCGGTTGCTATATAAGATTCCTTGTTACCATCAACCCGAGTATTATTCAAACCCATACTGGTTTCTCCGTAGCTACCTGCGTGCGTAACAGATCCTATAGCAATCGAAGCAAAGGCAGATGCTGTGTTTGAATACCCTATTGCCATTGCAATTCCATGAGTAATATCATTTCTGTCTCCAAGAGCATATGAACCATTACTGTTAACAATGTTGTTCCCATTTCCAAAGGTCATTGAACCAGGAGAGGTTGCATCAATGTTGTTAGATTCACCCATAGCCACTGATCTCTTGCCAGCTGCAATAGATCCTTCCCCCATAGCTATAGAACCTATACCTACATTGGTATCGTTCCATTCATCCCCAGGTTCATTGTCCTCTGAATCTCCTTCTGGGTCAATATCGATCAGGCTGCCTACTCTAAAAGCTCCTTTGCTCTTATCAAAGAACATCTTATTATTGTCATCGATTGTAGTAGGATCGTTATCAAGTTGCGTGCTTCCAAACACAAAATCGTCTGTAGCTATATTGCCAGGAGCGTTGCTGGTGACGTTGACCGTTGTAGAAAACGCCTTGTCTCCACTGGTCGTCGCGTAATTTGAAGATGGGACACTTAACAATTGAGAACTTCCAATTACGGTATAAGTTGTGCCTCCCGAAATGTCTACAGCTGTCTCTAACCAATAATCTTGTGTGCTCCAATCGATGGCAGAAAAATCATCGGTTGTCGTCCCAGCTCCCACTGCCAACGACAATACACCGTAAGTGTTTGTAGTTGCCGAATGTATTTCTGTATATACGTTTGTGCCTGTAGCACTTCCTTGAAGTAATCTTAGTTGTACGCCAACAGATTGGTTGGGCACTACATCGCCTGAAGCATTTCGTACTACCGCTTGATAGTTGAATGATTGTGAAAAACACATCCCATAGCAAAGTAGTGCCATGAGGAAGAGGAATGTTTTGTTCATGGTATTCATTTGGATTCGAGGCGAAAGTATAGCTCATAGGTGTTTTTAAGAAGAAAAGGGCCTATACAAAATGATATACAAAAAACACAAATATTTGTAAATCAAATATTTGCGGGTTTTAGTTGTTGGTTGTTAGTTTTTAGTACAAAGTATTAAGTACTGAGTATTGAGATATTAGATGGGAGATTCTTGGTGTTAGGTGTTGGGTCCACCTTCACTGAAGTTTCGGTGGATAAATGTTGGGTGTTGGGTGTTGGGTGTTGAATTGAAGGAAAGCGCCAAGAAAACATCCAAGATGCATGAAAAGATTCCCGCTTTTCTTCTACGCCAGCCTACTACGCCGAAGTGGCCTTGGCTACGAAGGCCGTAAGGCTTCGAAGAACAAAGGGCGTGAGAATGACACTAAGAACTAAGAACTAAGAACTAAGAACTAAGAACTAAGAACTAAATTAAAACATTCAATCATCAATTCATTTAGGCATTGAAAAAGCAACTCCCGCTAGCCGTTGAATCCTCTATTATGATGATGGCTGCGGGAGCTATAACAACAGCTATCTCCCCTTCTTGATAGTGTTGTGTAGATATGTGTGTTTTTAATTACGGTAATTGCTCAGTAATGGTAAAGAATACCGAATTAAATATCTGATTTGACGGATGCGCTAATACATTGTCTTTGATCATCAGCAATTCGTTTCCTGCGTTTAAGAAAATTACCTCTTCATCCATGTTTAGGTCCACATTGTAATATCCGTTGGGTTTGTAGAATACCGATGGTCCAAAAGGACTCTCGCTCCCCGACACGTCTAGTACTGTCTGTTTTATGTTTACAGATTCGGCACCTGTGTTTAAGAATATGATTTGTCCGTCGCCATTGGCGTCTCCTGCCCACATTCCTAGAACGTTGGTTGGCATACCATAGGTCGTTTGCGCATGACTTCCGTAAGTGATCACATTGTTGGCATCTGTAAAATCAACAACTGTAGTTGTGTTGCCCAAACTCACGGTAGCGGCTGTCATAATACCAAGGTGATTTCGGTGTTTGATAGCGATATAATAATTTCCTGACGGAAGGCCGAATTGTAAAGTAGAAACTCCGTCGATATCTACGACGTCTCCATCTCGTTGTACAAATGCTGAACGACTTGCCAGCACTTGCGTATTGTCGGAAACATTTCGTAACTCGACCAAGACCCAATCAACAATGGCATCTGCACCAGTGGCGGCAAAAACAGATGAAGAAGCAATCACTCTATTTTCAGCGTAAGGCGAAATCGTCGGAAGGCTTCCAGCAACGCGCAGATCATCACGCATCCAAGATTCTTCTCCCACATTCGGATCCAAAACTGATCCTTGCAAGAATACCTTTGGGCTCACAGTGGCAACATTTTGAGTTCCTTCAACAACCAAATCATCCACTATGATTCCTTCCTCGGTAATTACATTGTCTGAGCGTAATCCTAAGCGGAAAACAATGTTATCTGCTTGTGTAAGATCGGTCTCTCCTAGCATGGCGTTGGCCACAAAGTCATAGGCATACTCGGTCAACGTGGCGTTAGTTCCCAGCCACTGAGCACCGGGGCAGCCTGGACAGCCATATCCGTTTCCGTCTTGACTGCTGTTGTACCAATTTGGCTGACTGTTCACAGTCCCTAAGGTGTACCAGTTTTGACCTCCGTTCAAGGAGTATTCAACGTTGGCCCAATCCCAATCTTGTTCTAGATTATAGGCCATTTGGAACTTAAGCACTGGATTCTGAATTGTTGTGAAATCATAACAATTCGTAACCAAATAGGCATTAACGCTAGTTGGATAGTCTCCTGATAAATTGGTGCCGTATACTTGTGTACCGCTGGCGGCTGTATTCAATACACCTCCGGTGGGAACACCTCGCTGCCAAACTCCGTTCACAATGGTGAGTTCGTCTGATGAAGACTCGAACGTATTGACACTGTTGAGTATTCCTTCCGCAGCAATACTAAAGCCTTGCGAACGACTGTTATTAGAAAGGTTACCATCATTAGGAATCGTAACGGTCACGTTTAACGTATGGCTTCCGCTAGGTAATGACAACTCTGGTAAATCGATAGTGGCTTGTTCAAAAGTCAACAGATTTCCTGTCCAAGTAAAGTTTTCGGTCGTTCCGCCATCGACATCAAAAGAAATGTCTATTGAAGTAATTGGATTGCTTCCGTTGTTTCGAACTTCTATCTGTGGCTGAAAAGCGCCGCATGTTGAAGAACCTCCAGCTGACGGACTGCCGACTGAAAGTAAACGTATGTCATCATCCAAGGTTTCAATTGGAATATAGGTTCTCCAGATACCACGCCCGTAGGTTCCGGCGGTTAACGTACCATCTTCAATGTCTATTTCTAAATCTTCAATTTTTGTGTTAGGCAATCCGACCATAAACGGTTCCCAGTCCGGGCTGCTATCATCCAGGCGATATACGCCTAAATCAGTTGATACGTAGATTGGGTTTTGGGAATGATTGCTTTGATATACGATCTCTTCAGGATATTCGGTTGCGACTGGAAAGTTTCCGGTGATATCGATCCACGTTTGTCCCCCGTCGGTGGTTTTAAAAATTCCCTTGTTTTGATAATCCCCATCGGTGGTGATCCACATGATGTCAGGATTAGAAGGGTGAATGGCGATACCAGCAATGGAGTTTCCGACCACATTATTATTAAAGCCTAGGGTTTGCCCGCCGTCGTAGCTTATTCTCAAGTTTTGATGGCCCGAAGAAACAATGCGATTGGGATCTGACGGAGCGATCTCCATGATGTCGGTATACCCGCCAAGCGACCCCACCAATTGCCATTGGTAGTTAACACGGTCTAATTTGTACAAGTTATCCCAAGCGGCAAATACATCGCCATTGCCATCAGCAGATAGTGGCGTTACCCAAACGCCGTTACCGGCACCTCCCGGTTTAAATACACGGGTGAACCAACCATCTCCTTGGTTGGAAACATAGAGCGTACCTCCATTTTGGATAAATCCATAATATGTATTGGGGTCAGTTGGTGTAATCAAAGTATTGACGCCATCACCTGGATGGTATCCTCTCCAATCGCCAACTACATCTAGCCCAAAACCTCCATTGTCTTGTGTACCTCCCGATATGTTATCAGGGTCCCCTTCAGCAATAGCTACGTTAAAGAATTCACCGATCTGAAGGTCTTGATAATGTGGCGAAAAGTTCACGCCGCCATCAGTACTTGAATAAATACCACCGTCAGAGACTACATACACCTTTCCTCCCACTACTCTGATACCGTGAATATCGGCATGTGTATAGGCTTCGGTCAATTGATCCCAACGATTTAGCTTGTCCCATTGTTGTCCGCCATTGGTAGATTTCCAAACA
The DNA here is from genome assembly GCA_028279515.1 of Flavobacteriaceae bacterium. Lineage (GTDB taxonomy): Bacteria > Bacteroidota > Bacteroidia > Flavobacteriales > Flavobacteriaceae > JANQNQ01. Next base: position 212,842 of record JANQNQ010000011.1, on the reverse strand, counting down.
TCCATAACCCCGACATACAACTCGTTAGCATTGGTATCAGAAACCCCCATGGCCATATTGTACCACACTTGGTTGTTTCCAATCAAGGTATAACTGTCAATTTCTCGAGTAGAAAAACTTTGTCCGCTATCTGTAGAGCGAAAGATTCCGTGTTCTCGATTATCGGTAGCGTCTGAACTAAAGATGTACACATAATTGGCATTTGCAGGTGTGACATCGATCACCATTCTGAAGGTGTTTGTAGGTACACCACTGGTAACTTGTGTAAAGGAAGCGCCTCCATCAGTAGAGCGATAAAATGCCGTTGAACTTACACCATATACTACACTTCCATCGCCTGGTTTAAGACGTAAGTCGCGAATGTGAATATCGTTCAGGGTCTGAGTCCAATTAGCACCAGCATCTGTAGAAATAAACACTCCTATGTCTGTAGAACATACCAGTTTGTTAGAATTGGCAGGGTCGATTAAGAGCTCAGTCATTTTTCGCATGTTCCCAATGGTGTTGACGTTTAATCCAGTGGTGCTCCAAGTGGCTCCGCCATCGGTAGATTTCATCACCCCGATGGTAGGCGTTTGGTCTGCATCATCATCCCCTGTAGCGATATAGACAATGTTTGAATCGTTGTAATCAACAGCGATCGCCGATACGCCCAATCTGGGTAAATTGTCGGTCATTGGTGTCCAATTGCCTCCAGCATTTGTTGATTTCCAGAGTCCGCCATTGGGTGACCCAACATACCAGATATTGCTATTGTTTGGATCGATCGTTACGGCATTTAGTCTTCCTTGCCCAGCAGGTTGTGCATTGGCCTGAATATGATTGAAAGGCCCTAGCGGTTGCCAATTACTCAAATCGGCTCTTCGCGCACTTTGCGTGAATTTTTTCTTGGCTTCCCATGCATTCCAAAAATCTTTTCCGTTAGGGATTGTTCCATCGGCTTTTACGCGACGTTTGTATTGTTGTTCCCAACGTTTGAAGGGTTTGTACCCACTTCCTTTGGCATCTTTGTCATGGGTTTCCCAATAGGCATTAAAGGCAGCCTGTATTTCTTCAAAGGTAGGGTTGGTGACCCCTCTCTTTTGTAAATCGTTCATCCATGGCGCTGTTGAACCTTGTTGTGCCAAGGCGAAAGCACCGAATAGTAGAAAAATAAGAAGTGTAGTTTTTTTCATCGCAGGAAGGTTTTGGGTGTTGGGTGTTAGGTTTTTGGGTTGTCCCCTAGTTCTCAAAGGAGAAATCTTAGGGTTTCTTTTGTTTCATTTTTATTCGCCACTAACCCGCCTATACCATTCGGGCAAGTCCACGAATATGTTTTCGTAGTTATGTCGTAGATCATCAATCGTATATCAACAATCGTATATCGTCAATTTTAATGAACTCCTGCCCCGACCCGAAGATCAGGGCGTAGAGTTGATGTTGTATCTCACCCTTCAATCAATACAACTATTTCTTTCCAATGATGATTACGAAAAGAAGGAAGCATCATCCTTGGTTAAAAGGTTAATCTATTCTAAATGAAATGCCGTCAAGAGATACCCAGTTTTGGACACCGTTATGAGCTATTCCATTATAGATCACATTTCCATTAGCGGCCACATCGACCCTAACAATGCCTGCTTCGGTAGTTACCGTAAAGAGTCTCTGTTTTAAAGGTCTGTATCCCACCGGCAACGTTAGCATCACATCTCCTGTTGCGATGGCCGAAGTCTTACGAATCAAACCACCAAGGTACACTCTACCATGGTCGATATAATATCTTCCATCCTCAAAACCAGTACCATGAGCAACACTGTAGTTCTCCCAATTTGCTGTAAAGGCAGGTCCTGTAACTGCAGGTAAAGCAGTGTCCTTGTTGGTCCATGTATAGTTACCGGAACCGTCTGTTTGTAATACTTGTCCGTTAGACCCTCCGACTGGTAATTCGATCTCGTTGGTTGGATCGGCGTCGGCGTCATTCACGGCATCATCCACCCAAGTAGCGGCTGTTCCGTTTGTGGATAGTACTTTTCCAGATTGCCCAGCCTGTGTTGGTAGTTCGATCTCATTAGTTGGATCTGCATCGGCATCGTTCACTGCATCATCCACCCAAGTAGCGGCTGTTCCGTTTGTAGATAGGATTTTTCCAGATTGACCCGCCTGCGCTGGCAATTCGATTTCATTGGTTGGATCGGCATCCGCATCATTTACTGCATCATCCACCCAAGAAACAGCACTTCCGTCAGTTGATAGTATTTTTCCAGCTTGTCCTGTCTGAGCAGGTAGTTCTAATTCGTTTGTGGGATCGGCATCTGCATCATCTACAGCATCGGCCGTCCACGAATAACCTCCTGACCCATCGGTAGTCAGCTTGTCTCCATTATTTCCTCCAGCAGGAAGGCTTGTTCCTCCCGCATCATTTACCCAAGAATAGTTTCCACTACCATCCGTGCTTAAGATTTGTCCGTTAGTACCTCCGGCTGGAAGTTCGGTTGGCGTGTCTACCCATGAAGGTGAGGTTCCGTCGGTTGATAGTACTTTTCCTGATTGTCCTGTTTGTGTTGGCAATTCGATTTCATTCGTATCATCTGAGTCCCCGTCATTATTAGAAACCCATGTGTAATTTCCAGAACCGTCTGTTTGTAGTACATCGCCATTGTTTCCTCCGGCAGGAAGTGAAGCTCCTCCTCCTGAAACGGTTGCCCATGATACGTTACCGCTTCCGTCGGTAGTCATCACTTGATTCGCTGTACCATCTTGCGCAGGAAGCGTATAAGCAGCACCTGATCCTTGATTGTCTCCGTCGATGGTCAATTCCCCGTTAAGGGTGGTATTACCATTTTTCAGCATTACAAGGGCATCTGAATTATTGATACCTTCCATATCTGATGTTCCATTTCCGATCACGAATAAACGGTCTGTTTCTACAAATGTGGAAGGACTTCCGGCTTCTGCAGTATTATAGACGCCAAACGTAGTTTGGTATAAACTTTCTGACGTTAAATATCTACCATGTGCTCGGGCAAAACTTCCTGTCACTGTATTATCTGCACCAGAAATTACAGCATGACTTGCAGATGCTATATTTCTTTCTCCATGTGCATAAGAAGCATATCCTGAGGCGGTATTAAAAAAACCTGTTGATGCAGCATAGCTTCCTGATGCTAAATTATTTACACCAAAGGCCACTGAACCTGTACCCATTTGATCTTGGTCGAAACGGTTTGTGTTAAAAGCACTACCCGCTCTAAAAGCCCCTGAGTTGCTCTTGTCAAAAACAATTCTGTTATTATCTTCTAGACCTGGAATGTCATCAATCTGCGTACTACCAAAGACAAAATCATCTGTAGCCGTATCACCTGGAGAGTTGCTTGTTACATTCCCCGATGTCGTAAAACCTGCCGTTGCTGTTTGGTCTGCCCAGCTGTAAACTCCAGAACCATCTGTAGTTAGCACTTGTCCGTTAGTTCCTCCTGTAGGAAGCTCATTCGGTACATCTTGCCAGCTTACTGCTGTTCCGTCAGTTCTTAAAAACTTTCCGTCTTCTCCTGTCTGTGTTGGTAGTTCGATCTCATTGGTCGGATCGGCATCGGCATCATCGTTGGTTACCCAAGACAATACTCCGGAGCCATCTGTAGAAAGTACTTCTCCATTATTTCCACCATTCGGAATGGCAGCTGCAGCCGGTGTCACCCAACTTACGTTTCCTGAACCATCGGTTTGCATGATCTGGTTCAGCGTTCCGTCTTGTGCGGGCAGTGTATATGAAGCTCCCGAACCTTGATTGTCTCCATCAATGGTAAAGGTTCCGTTTAAGGTGGTGTTACCATTTTTCAGCATGACCAGGGCATCACTATTCAATGCTTGGTTGGCATCTTCTTGTCCATTACCAATCACAAATAAACGATCGGTGGGTACCCAAGTATCTGCAGAACCTGCAACGAACTTGCTGTATTGTCCAAGTTGAATTTCTGCCATTGAGTTTGCACTCAATTGTCTACCAATAGCCGTTGCATTTTCACCATAAGCTCTGGCATTTACACCAAAACCTCTTGAATAATCACCGAAACCGCCCGCATTGGTACCAAAAGCAACACCTTCGATTCCCGTGGCATTGGCATTACTACCCATAGAAAATGAGTTGCGTCCACTAGCGATCCCTCCTTCTCCAAAGGCTACAGAGTAGTCTCCTACGTTTGCTTCATCCCATTCATCTTGGGGAGTATAACCGGCACGAAAAGCTGCTTTGCTTTTATCGAAGAACATTCTGTTATTCAACGCATTACTAAACTGTCCATTTCCATCTAATTGGGGAGACCCGAAGACAAAGTCATCGGTTTGTATGTTTCCATTCGCATTGCTGATCACTCCACCTGTATAGTCAAAAGGGCCTGCATCTGTAGAAGAGCCACTCGTTAAAGCATGCAATGCATAAGGTACATGCTGCAATTTGTATGCCCCCAGTACAACATAATTGGTTCCACCTGTTACATCTACTCGAATTTCGAGCCATTGATTTTGTTGGGTCCAGTCAATTCCTAAAAAATTGGCTCCTGACGTACCACCGCCAATGGGTAACGTAATCACTCCTTGGTTGTTTGAAGTTACATTATGTACTTCATTATAAACGATACTTCCTGTAGGACTACCGATACGTATAGCAATCCAAACTGATACGGATTGATTGGTTACTGGGGCATCTGCGGCATCACGAACGACAGCTTGATAATTAAATGTCTGTGAAAATGAAAGACCATAACATAGCAAAGCCATGGCGAAGAGGATAATTTTTTTCATGAGTATAAGATTTGAATTCGAAGCGAAAATATCCTCTACACCTTTTCCTAACTAAAAAAAGGGATATACAAAATTATATACAAAATCAATAAATCGCTGAAAATCAGCGATTTATTGAATGTAGCTATTAATTGTTGGTCGTTAGTACTTGGCCAACGTCTAAATAACCTTACTAGATTTGTTCTGTGGTGCCGCCCGTGGGAACTCCTTGCCCAGAACGATAGGTTCCTTCTTCCACCTGACTCACCTGAATGCCATTGGTAGTTGCATAGTCATTCTTAGCATCGGTCGTGAACTTAGAAGACTCGGTATGCGTTACATGCGGACTGCTTTGTTTTCGATAATACGTTATTGCTGCAAGTACACCCGAGCTCATTTTTTGTGTCATGTAAAGTGCCATAATAGTTTGATTTAAAAATGTTTCTTCTAAATTACTCGTTAACCAACGTTGATAATAGCGTGATTTTGCGCGGTTTTAAAACCACGTGATTCTATCCAATGCATATCATTGTATGGTAAAATCAATCACAACAACTCTAAAGCCAACAACTTTTAATATATTTATTCGGCAATTTAAAACCGCGACTACTAAGCCACCGCTCTCCATGGAATTCAACAAAGAAATACTCTTCTTTTTAAGCCTGCTAGGCTCATTCAATGGCGCCATTTTAGCCATATATTTCTTATTCTTTTCTCGTAAACAACGAAAAGCCAGTATCTTTCTCGGAGCTTTGCTATTGGTGTTAAGCGTTCGAATTGGCAAATCTGTATTCTTTCATTTTAACGATGACCTTGCTAATTCATTTATACACATTGGTATAATGGCCTGCTCACTCATTGGTCCTTTGCTCTTATTGTATACTTTGAACGCCTTGCGCCCAAACAGGGGAATAAAATGGTATGATGTATTGCATCTAATACCAGTAATTATTGTGGTCATTGTTGCCGTTCAAAGACCGTATCATGAACACCGTAAAATATGGGCATACATGATTCGCTCCATCTATTGGATCTGGTTGTTTTATGAGATCATCGCCGGCTACTATTTAAAAGACACTTTTAAGCAACTTTTTTCAAAGAAACACAAACTTACCGATGAGGCTATATTGCTGTTAAGCGTTTATATCGGCACCTTTATTATTTGCATTGCGTATCTAACTTCAAGGTATACTTCATATATCGTTGGGGCTTTGTCATTTACCTTTATCTTCTATATTCTGGGGCTTATGATCTTTGCTCGTGCACGAGCTCGAAACAGGCACTCTAAAGCAATCAAGTCCAATAAAAACCCTATTGATGGTGACCTTGAGCAAAAACTCACGACTGATATTGCCCTCTTAATGAATGAAGAAAAAATCTATAAGGATTCAAACCTGAAGATGCCTCAACTGGCTAAGATGCTTCATATCACCCCACATCAACTATCACAGTTCATCAACAACAACTTGGGACAAAACTTTTCACAGTTCCTCAACGAATATCGCATTCAGGAAGCTGAAACTTTGTTGTTATCATCTAATGAAATTACCATCGATGCCATGGCCTACGAATGCGGATTCAATTCTACCTCTAGTTTCTACACAGCTTTCAAGAAGATACACGGGGTTACTCCGGCTACGTTTCGAAAGCAGCGTACATAGCATCCGTTTTCCTTCGAATTTATAAATCCGAAGTGCAATTCTATAGATCTGTAGCGTTTAAAAATCATGCCTGCATAGTTTTGAGATAAATCAAAACATCAATCATGAAACGTATTATTTTATTTCTTTTAGTTATCATCAGTTTTAACGTCTATTCACAATCAGATGAAGCTTTGGTAAAGGCCACACTGATGGACTATATCGAAGGAACTTCTAACGGGTATATCGACCGTATCGTCAGAGCCTTCGACAAAAACGCTAATCTCTATTACTCGCAAAACGACAGTCTAAAATCAAGGGCGTCTAGCAATTATGCAAAGGTTTTCACGCCCAACAAAAAAACAGGACGATTGGCGCACATCGCAGGTATTCACATTCGAGGGAACGCCGCCGTCGGTATTGTTGAAGTTGACATCCCCAACTATAAAAGGCGCTATACCGATTATATGTTGCTCATGAAGTTTGACGGCCGTTGGAAGGTCATACATAAATCCTACACCTGGGAACCCTACGAGCGCAAGGGCAGTGTGCTCTTTGTGGTTTCGAACGAAGATTCGTTTGGTGATAGCAAAAAAAGAACCGGAACTCACTTTGGGGAACTGGTCGACGCGTATCACGAATTTCAAAACGCGGGATATGAAGTACAATTTGTGAGTCCGAAGGGCGGGGCTATTCCGGTTTCATACATCAATCTTCAAAACGAACTTCAACATACGTATTTCTATGACGAAAAATTGCAGCAAAAACTCAAGCGTACCTTTACCCCTTCCGAAGTAAACGTACAAGAATATGACGCAATTTTCTATTGCGGAGGGTCAGCTGCTGCGTTTGATATTCCAAACAACAAAGCCATCCAAGAAATTACACGTGCTATCTATGAGGATCACAACGGTATTGTAGGAGGTGTATGCCATGGTCCAGCTGGTTTTGTAGATGTGCAATTGTCTAACGGAAAATATCTCGTTGCCGGAAAAGAGGTAACTTCTTTTACAAACGCCGAGGAAGGAAATGCAGAACTTCTCCCCTTTTTGGTCGAAAGCAAACTTCGAGAAAGAGGCGGAAAATTTCGCAAAGCGGATAAATGGCAGGCTAAGATCGTCGCCGATCAGCGTTTGGTTACCGGACAAAATCCTGCTTCGACCAAAGAAACGGCGGTAAAGATCATTCAGTTATTGGCACAGTAAATAAAAGCCTATTGAGAAGTACGCAATGAATCAATCACGCTTCCGCATGTCAACATCATGTCCCCGTAATACGGATTGCGTACTTCTTTTTCGTCGCTTAGCCACATGGCGCCTTGATTGTTGTTCGCCATAGGGCATCGTTGAACGTATACAGTACTGCTGACCTCTTCTATCCCTTTGACCAAAGGAACCAAGGCCTCATTAAGGTTTACAAAATGTGCTCGTTGCTGGTCCAAATTATTTGATTGGCGCATTTGTTTCAACGAATGCACGCTCATCTTCAGGTAGTCTTTTGCTTTGTTGTTCAAGTTTGTTAGTGGAAGCATCTCTAGTTTGGTTAATACCTTTCCCAATAAATCACTCGCCTCCTTTTCTTTTGAACCCACCAGCGCATCTTTTAGTTTAAAATAATCCTCGAAGACCTCTTTCAACCCATTTTGGATTTCAACGCTTAACCCCAAGTTTTCATCGGAAGGTGCTGTAGTATGCCTGTTCATCATAGAGCGCTTGCCTTGAAGCTGTGCCGCCGCATCAACCGTAAAGGTTCCGTTAGTTACGATCTCTTCTCCGTTTTGAAGTCCGCTCACAATGCTATAGTTTTCTCCAACACGGTTTCCAAGGGTTACCTCGCGCATTTCAAAGATAGGCTCGTCCTTGCTAGCCTTCACGTATACCAAAGAGCGTTCGCCTGTCCATAGCACTGCGCTTGAAGGAATCACGATCGTTTCATTCGTTGCTGAAGCACTTCTACTTATAACTCCTGAAACAAACATACCCGGCTTCAACTCGCCTTTGGCATTGTTTAGCACTACTCTAACTTGCACCGTACGGGTACTATTGTTGAGCATTGGGTCGATAAACGAGATCGTTGCTTGATAGGGTTTATTCGGAAAGGCATTGGTCTTCACTTCGATCTTTTGTCCAACATTTAAACTTGATACTTGAGATTCGTAGGCATCGAAAACTGCCCATACCGAATTCAGATTCGCCACTTTGAACAATGGTTGTCCTTGTTTGATATAATCACCTTGATCGACCAATTTTTCCGTAACGGTACCTGATACGGTTGCATACACCGGAAAGTTCTCCCGTACTTCTCCTGCAAACTCAATGACTTTGATTTGCCTTTCTGTGAGTTTCAGTAATTTAAGTTTGTTCTTTACGGCCTTGTATAAGGCGGGCTGCGATGCTTTTAGCGAAGCTGCTGTCAACAATTCTTGTTGCGCAGCAACCAATTGCGGTGAATAGATGGTTGCCAAGAGCTGCCCTTTGCGAATGTTATCTCCCATCGCATTGATGTTTAGACGTTCTACCCTGCCATCAAAATAACTGGCTTGCACTGTATTGGCTTCTTCGTTTTCTTTGATCTTTCCCGATAGTGTTAGGCCTTGTTCATGATTTCCAGAACCCACAACCGTAGTCTGAATATTCGCCAATGCCATGGCATTCTCTGTCATTTTAAATTGGTCTGGCGCTAATCCGTCAGCTCCTGCTTCGGCCGGAATCAGGTCCATCCCACAAAGCGGACAATCTCCTGGCTCAGGTTGCATGACCTGTGGATGCATAGAGCAAGTCCACATTTGTCCTACCTCGGCCTCTGCATGTTGATGGTCGGCCATGGATTCAGATGTAACTGAAGGTTTCAAAAACCATATTAGCAATCCACCTAAAATAAAGGCGGCAATTGCAATTACAACTATTCTTCTATTTTCCATCTTACTTTCTTTTTTTGTTTGAGGAGGTAATCTTCCGAACCGTCGGTGACGAAATAAACCAAAGAGTAAATCCGCTTAGTACAGTAATCAATCCAAGCAATGAAAATGCCCTTAGCACCGTCGTATTAAAATCGTCTCTTCCTTCATAATCCATGGTATGGGTCATCCATAAAAAGTCGAACCAACGCCAAGAGCGATGACGTACGCGTTGAAAACTTCCGTCTTTTACTGATACATAAGCTTTAACTGCTTCGTCATGATTATAACTGATCACATAGGCGGGAAGGTCACGCCCCCGGTATTCATGGTGATTGCCTACCGTTTCGATTCTTTGAACGTCTTTTACCTTGAGTTCGGGTGCCATATTTATTTTGGCGACAGCAAGGGCCTCTTCTTTAGAAATCTCTGTCTTCACATTCCCCGTACGTGCATGATACAATGCTTGGCCATTGACCCAGTAGTATGGTGTTTTTGCTATCTCTTTTAATTCTAACGACGTAACAGGATCGTGCAACTTCAATTCATTAGGGCTTAGCAATCCTTCAAATGAAGTAGCTTTCACCTCTTGCCTGAACTGATCTCCGTGAATCTCGTCAATGTCTGTCCAACTAAAGTAGATGCCACTGATGGTCCACATCAAAAATTGAATTCCGAGGAAGATTCCCAAATAACGATGTGCTTTTCTTAACCAAATAGCTGTTTCTCTCTTTACCATAATTAGATTCCTAATTGTATTAACATATAGATGCCCATAAGGATCATGATTGCATTTTCGATGAAGGTTGCCTCGGTCATGGGTAGTTTCAAGGCGGTGCCTAAACAAGCGCATCGAATGGATTTCTTGTCCAACAAGGTTCGGGTCACTCCGATAGTTGTAATTGAAAGTATCACCAAAGTGATGATCAAGGCAATTTTGACTTCAATTCTCATTAAAAACATCAATCCCAACACCGTTTCGATAAACGGATAGATCAGCGCATACAAAGGCAACCGTTTTGCAAGCGGGTCGTACATACGAAACGACTCTGGAAATCCTTTTAGGTCTAACATCTTAAAGAAGCTGAAGACAATCAAAAAGAGTCCCATAAAATCCAACATAAAAGCCTGTGTATTCCAATTTTTATAGTGCAATAACACGCCTGCAGCCGTGATATAAAAAAGGATCAACAACAAAGGTTTAAGTTGTTGAAGTTTGCTTTTCTTCTCCTGCGGAAGGGTTTCAGCCTCAGCGAATACATTGATTGCTTCCTTTTGAGTAATCGTATACTTTGAAGGCAACGCTTCCTGTAAGGTGCTCGTTGGAAGGTGTTTTTGCATATGGATCTCGGCTTCCCCTTTTTGAAGATTCACCGAAACCGTCTCTACACCTTCTATTTTGGACAACGTGGCTTCGACATGGCTTCTACAGCCATCGCACGTCATTCCCTGTATTTGGTAGGTATGTTTCATCTTTTTGGTAGTTTTAATACCATGTCTTTTCCTAGTTGAATATCATCCACGTGCCCTGCAAGCTTTTCATCTTCAGTTATAAAATGCATGTGCATAAAGGTAGTGTGATGTGTAAAAACCGCCTTGTGATGTTTGGAAAAGAACCCAAGGACAGTTACTTCTCTTTCTTGTTCGCTTCCGTTAATACCAGCTTCTTTATGCGCTTGATGGGTGTGTTGCTTATTGCTTTCATCCCAATCGATGACATGCCAATCTAATCGGGTAACTATTCCTTCAACTAGAAAAGGAAATGGCTCATCGATTTCCAACTGTTGTTCTTTGGCAGCCTTTTCAACAAATTGCTCTAAATCTTTCTTGGTCACTGCAGTTGAAGTAATTGGTATTGTTTTCCAATCTTTCACTTCAGTATACACTAAGAGAGCCGCTTCCGTTTTAAAAGAGTTCTGAATAAACACTCCTTCGGGAGTTGCCTCACTGATGACAGGTTTTCCCTGAAATATTTGAATTTCACCTTTCAACCCAGATACTGCACCCAATGCATATAAAAAGGGACGGTCGGACAGCGAATCTAAACTTGCAGTTGTTTCCAAATTTCCAAACATAATGGCCTTCAAAGCACCTCTATGTTTTACCTTATAGGAGCTTACGTCATCTTTGCATCCCAAAGCGAGCAAAGACAATAGCAAAATACTTAGTTGATGCTTTGAAACCATTTTATCCAGTGTTTTATTGAATCGTTTCTTTCACGGTACCGCAGTAAAGCATTTTATCTCCGAAATACGGATTTAAGATCTTCTTCTCTGTCGAAAACCAAATACCTCCCGTATTGTCAAACGCCATCGGACAATATTGTTTGTACACTTCTCCCGAAGCCAGTGCTCCCTCAAGTATGTTTTCAATCTCTGCCGTAAGCGTAGCAAAAGAGGCTCGTTGCGACTCAATGTCTTTTGATGAGGCGATGGCATTGGCAATTTCTTTCAGCGCTTCATTCTTTGTTGTTTCCAATATTCCTTGAGCTCCGGTGGCTGCCAAAGCAGGGTCCGATTTTACCAATGCTTCTTTTAGATTGATATAGTGCTCAAAGATCGCGCCTGTGTTGGCATCTTTGAACGTAGCTATTGTCTTTGTTCCTCTGCCTCCGTCTGCATGTCCTCCATGATCATGGTCATCTTTCTTTTCAGAATGATGTTCCTCGCTGTGGCCTTCTTCCTTTTTACCTTCTTTACAAGAGGTCAAGCTTATTGCTATTGCTGATAATAAAAGGACGCTGGCGAATTTTAGCTTTTTCATTTGATTTCGTTTAAAATAGATTATTAATTGTTTAAATAATTGATGATCGCACTTTGTGCGAAGTATTGTTGTACAGATTGTATTTGCTGCATTTGAAACTTCAATTGAAGTTCCTGAATATCTAGCACATCATTAAAATCGATGGTGCCAGTCTCGTAACTTTTGATCAGTATCTGCTCGGCATCTTTGGCCTGCTTCAAATTTTTAGTTTGCGTTTCGAACGCAATTCGAGAAATCGTGCGTTCGCTGACGGCGTTTGATAATAACGTTTCTAGTCTATTCTCTTTGGATTCTTTTTGATAGGTTATTTCTTGTTGTGCCAGTTCATGTTGTCTCGTCTTAGAACGATGCTTCTTATTAAAAATTGGAATAGACACCGTTACCATGGGCATAAAAACGTCCTTGCCATTATCACTGAAGTCCATGTTTGGCCGTTCTTCTACACTTACATAGTCAACTCCGAATCCTATTTGCGGGCTTCCTTCCTTTTGATTCACGAGTTCAGCTTGCGTAATCGATTCACGCATTTTGTCGTACTTGATCAATTCTGGATTTAGCTGTAATTGATTCTCAGATACTTCTGGGTCCTCAGCAGGAATAGACAAGACGTCCACCACTTTTATCGAAGTTGTCGCTTCTTGGTCCAACAAATTATTGAATGTGGTTTGTTCTGCTAAAAATTGCTGCTCTAACACTTCTTTCTGTTGTTGCATTTCATTTTGACGTATTTGTAGTTTGAGTACATCTACAGCAGAAGCTTTTCCGACTTCGACCGATGTTAAGGCCAATTCTTCATACGTTTTTAAAAGTGTAATATTCTCTTCTAACACCAATTGGGCTGCTTTGTTACTATATAAGCGATAGTATGACTGCGCCACTGCTAATGTCAATTTTCGTTTCTCAATGACGATGTCCACAAATTGTGCTTCGGCCAAGGAAGTCGCATAGTTTTCTCTTGCCGAAATGGTTCCGAACCAAGGTAGCATCTGCTTTACAGACACCTTGAAACGTTGTGCTCCAGTCCTTGTCTCTGGTTCACTCACGAAATATCCAGCGCTTAATTGCGTGTTGGGTAGTGTGTTTACTTCTTCTGTTTTTTCAGCGACTACCTCGTACTTTACTTCGAAAGCCTTGATCTTAGGGTTACTTTGTAATGCCTTTTCTATATAGGCTGAAAGTTCCTGCCCTTGACTAAAGTGAAAAGTGAAGAGTGAGATAGTGAAAAGTGTAAAATGAGATAGTGAAAAGTGATAAGTGATATAGTGAAAAACTCTTGAGTGAAAAGTTCTTTCAAGTGTTTCTTCACTTCGTACACTTCTTAATAAAACCTTTTTCATTCTATATAATTTGAGGGGTGTTTTCATCTTACTATTCCTTTTGAAGTTTTTATGGTACTTACCAACATAGCTACAAGTTCTTTACATTGCTTTTTAGCTACGGAGTAATCTTCTTCTATTAGATAATCGGTATCGCTTAAAAGGTCTAACCAGTAAATCGTTTCATTAGCTTCTTTTAGTGAAATGCTCATTTTATGAATGAAGTCTTTTTTGCTTTCGGCATATTCAGCTTCACGCACAAGTGCCCCAATAGCAGTCCCACTTCTTAAAAGTTGTTTACTAAGAACAAATTCGCCATGCACTTTTCTTACTTTTTGACATTGCTTTACAATACCAACAGAAAAAGCGTAGCTCTTATCTTTTAAAATACTCTTTGCCATAACACTATTCACTTTTAACTTTTAACTTATCACTATTAACTTTCATCTCTTGACGCCAACTAAACAACACCGGTACCACAAACAAGGTGATCAGTGCGATCAGCATTCCGCCAAAGCTTGGGATAGCCATGGGAATCATGATATCACTTCCTCTACCCGTTGATGTCAAAATCGGAAGTAACGCAAGTATCGTTGTTGCCGTGGTCATCAAACACGGGCGTATGCGTTTGTTGCCTGCTTCGACTACCGAAGCACGTATCTTTTCAAGCGTATCTGGAGCGTTTCGGTCGAAAGTTTGTTTTAGATAAGTAGCCATGACGACACCGTCGTCTGTGGCGATTCCGAAGAGGGCGATAAAACCAACCCAAACGGCCACACTTAAATTGATCGTATGCATCTGAAACAACGATCTAAGGTTCTCTCCGAAGAAGTTGAAATTCATAAACCAATCCTGTCCGTAAAGCCAGATCATCAAGAATCCACCCGCAAAGGCTACCGCAATTCCCGAGAACACCATCAGCGACGTCGCTACTGAACGAAACTGGAAATAAAGGATCAAAAAGATGATGATCAATGCCAACGGTACGACCACTGACAATGTTTTCTCTGCTCGTAGCTGATTCTCATAGGTTCCGGTGAATTGATAGCTAATTCCTTTTGGCACTTGAAGGTTTCCTTGTTGAATACGACTTTCTATCAGTTCTTGTGCATTTTCGACCACGTCGACTTCTGCGAATCCGTCCAACTTATCAAACAGCACGTAACCGACTAAAAACGTGTCTTCGCTTTTAATCACTTGCGGCCCCTGTTCGTATCTAATGGACACAAACTCTGACAATGGAACCTGTCCGCCCTTACCTATAGGTACATAAATGGATTTAAGATCGGTTGGGTCGGCCCGCTTTTCTCTTGGGTAACGTACCCGTACTTGGTATCGCTCTCGGCCCTCGACCGTTTGGGTCAATGGCATTCCTCCTACGGCCACCTTCAAAATGTCCTGTACCTGCATGACCGAGATTCCATAGCGTGCCAATCGCTCTCGATCAATATCGATCAGAAGATAGGGTTTACCTACAATGCGGTCTGCAAATACGGCCTGTGTTTTGACGCCTTCGGCTTCTTTTAAAATACCTTCCAACTCAACACCAAAGGCTTCGATGTCTTTTAAGTTTTGTCCTTTTACTTTGATCCCCATCGGAGCGCGCATTCCCGTTTGAAGCATTACCAACCGGGTTTCGATCGGCTGTAGTTTTGGTGCAGACGTTACTCCGGGGAGTTTGGTCACGCTGACGATTTCATTCCAAATATCATCGGGGGACTGTATCTGCGGACGCCAGTTTCGGTAGAACTCACCGTCTTCATCAGGTATCAATGCATCCTTGTTTACCATCGATACGGAACTTTTCGATGCTAGTCGGTCGCTTCCGTCTTTGGCTAACTTGCCATTTTTCAACATGAACAAACCATTGTCGTTTACCTTATAGCGTTGTCTGTCTCCAGATGCATTCAAACTATATTCTGGCTTGTATAAGATCACATTCTCATACATTGACAACGGTGCTGGGTCCAATGCAGATTCGGTTCTACCTGCTTTTCCGACTACGGTTTCAACCTCTGGTATACTGGCAACGGCCATGTCTAATTGTTTCAGAATTCGTTTGTTCTCTTCGACTCCAGCATGAGGTAAGGTCGTTGGCATCAACAAAAAGGAGCCTTCATTCAAAGAAGGCATGAACTCCTTTCCTGTGTTTTTCATGATCAAGAATCCGCAGACCACAATGGCTGTCGGAATGGACAAAAACAACAATTTGTTGCGCAATGCCCACTGCAATATTTGTGTATAATATCTTCTGAACAGCGTGAATACTCCCAGCAATCCAAAGCAGATCAATCCCACAAATAGGATGTTCCAAAAAATGCTACGATCTACACCCAACGGTCTCCAATAGGTCGCTAATAGCAATACGATAGCTCCCCCAGAAATAACAATGTTCGCTAAGTTTAGTTTTTTAGGCGGAAGGATTTCTCGAACGCTTGCAATTCCCGTTACTCCAAATGCAACAAGGGCAAGTCCAATCCAATATCCAGATACGATGGAAGCAATTCCTAACACTATGAGCACTGCATTAATCGCAAATCGGAAGGTCTTTCTGACCGTGCCACGCCTGAAGAGATATGCCGCGAATGGAGGAATCAAAAACAGTGCTACTACAATCGAAGCAACCAACGCCATGGTCTTTGTAAATGCCAAAGGCCTGAACAGTTTTCCTTCGGCACCAATCATCGTAAAGACTGGAATAAAACTGATGATCGTTGTAAGCACAGCGGTCAAGATGGCTCCTGACACTTCGATCGTGGCATTGTAAACCACCACGTTGACAGGCAGTTCTCCTTTATTCTCGTCAAGATGCCTGATGATGTTTTCTGAAAGAATCACACCAACGTCGACCATGGTTCCGATGGCGATGGCGATTCCGGATAAGGCTACGATATTGGCTTCTACTCCAAAGGCTTTCATTGAAATGAAAACCATGAGCACTGCAACTGGCAACAATCCAGAAATCAAAATCGACGCACGCATATTCATGACCATTACGATAATCACAAGAATGGTGATCAATATCTCCAAACTTAGTGCTTCGTTTAAAGTACCGAGTGTCTCTTGGATTAGTTCGGTACGATCGTAGAAGGGAACAATGGTAAGCTGCGAAGTACGCCCGTCGTTTAATTCTTTTGAAGGGAGTCCGTCGCGGATCTCGTTGATCTTCGCTTTAACATTGTTGATCACCTCTAGCGGATTTGCTCCATAACGAGCCACAATAACACCGCCTACAACCTCAGCACCTTCTTTGTCGAGCATACCTCTTCGGGGTGCAGGGCCCAAGGTCACATTCGCGATATCTTTCACACGAATAGAGGTGAAATCTTCAGCAGTAATTACGGTATTTTCAATGTCTTCGAGCCTTTTGATATAACCCAATCCGCGTACCAAGTATTCTGCCTGATTGATCTCGAGCGTCTGTGCTCCGATGTCCTGATTGCTCTGCTTTATGGCCTTAACAATCTGACCAAGGTCAATCTGGTACTGGCGCATCAACTCGGGATTGACATCTATTTGATATTCTTGTACGTGGCCTCCGATCGAGGCTACTTCCGAAACGCCTTTGGCAGACGCCAGGCCATATTTCACATAGTAATCCTGGATACTACGTAGTTCGTGTAAATCCCAGCCTCCGGTGACTTTTCCATTTTCGTCTCGGCCTTCGAGCGTATACCAAAAGATCTGTCCTAATCCAGTAGCATCCGGCCCCAAGGTCGGACTTACCCCATTTGGTAATAATCCGTTGGGAAGTGAATTTAGTTTTTCGAGAATACGACTACGACTCCAGTAGAATTCGACCTCTTCATCAAAAATGATGTAGATGCTCGAAAACCCAAACATCGAGGAACTTCGAATGGTTTTTACGCCAGGAATACCCATCAATGAGGTGGTCAAAGGATAGGTAACCTGATCCTCGATATCTTGTGGTGAGCGCCCTTCCCATTGCGTAAAAACAATCTGTTGGTTTTCGCCAATATCTGGAATGGCATCAACTGCGACTGGATCTCTGGGCAACAAGCCCGTATCCCAATCAAAGGGCGCATTCACCGTTCCCCATCCTATAAAAAGGAGGAGTAATAGTACCGCAACAAGTTTATTTTCTATTAAGAATTTTATGCTTTTATTGAGCATAGTATTTGAACATTAAGCAATTAGACTTTGATGTATGTTGTTACATCATCAAACTGGTTAGGGCCCAAAAGAAAGATCCTTTGCGCCTATTGCTTATGCATCAAATTAGGAAAGTCTCGTGCAGTAACTGCACATCTTTTATCAATATGGGTGGAGGATACCCATCAAAAGGAACAACGTTAGTTTCAAGGCCTTCGAAAAGGTTTACATACGAGAGCACATAAGAGGTAACGAAAGCTTGCTGATCGAATGATAATTTTTCAAATGAGGTCTTTAGCTCATCTTGGCCTTGGTGATTGATCTGTTCGTCGGTGCAACAGCTTTTTTTGACAATTTCGCAGGCGGAATTGCTCTTAGCTTGCTGCATTTCCATGCCACAGCCTTCGGTTTCAGCAAAAAGGGCTACATCTACCAAAGTTTCTCCGCAATAGTGCAGGTCCATAGTGAATGACGTGGTCGATAGGAGTACCGTCCATGCCATCAAAAAGGCTGCTATTTTGCGAACAAATTCTTTCATTACACTCACAAATGTAGTAAAATCGTAGAACTTTGGGTTTGTTTAACAATTGTTTGGCAAACAATGCTTCAATGTTTTAATGCTTGAATGCCTTACTATTTATTCGGTAAGACGCCACAAATACACAAATATTGTTTGGGAAGAACCCTCCGTCTTTTGGTTACTAGTGTTAACCAAAAGCCACCTCCCTTTGTCAAAGGGAGGAGCTAAAACATAGGTAAATAAATTATTTTAGTTGAACAGTTGATTGAAATGCACATTTCGCTCCCCTCTTTGATTAAGAGGGGAATGAATTTCGCAAAGCGGAAGAAAGGGGAGTTCATCTCAATACTTATATCTATTATCTTAATACTCATATCTAACTACTGAACAACAATCTTACGCAATTGTGTACTATATGGTGTTTCGAGCAATACAAAGTAGATTCCTGATGGAACATTCAATGCGTACTGCGTTTGGTAGGTGCTTTGACCTTCAAACGTTCTGTAATCCACCAATGCATTGTTGGCCAATCCGAATACTTTGATACTAATCGGTTGTGCTTCGCGTAATTCGACATCAATGGTGAAATTACCATTCGACGGATTTGGATAGATGTCATAGATCGTGATCAACGGCGTTTGTGCTGTTGGCTCTTCGCCTTCTAACTCTTCAGGCTCTAATACTAAGATTCGCTTGGTTTGTGTTGCTTCACAGTCACCTACCCGTGTTATAATGGTCACATCGTATTCTCCAGGCATATCAATTAATACCTCGGCATACATTTCATTTTGTTCAATGACTTGTGCTTCCGCAGGAAAAACCCAAATCACCTCATCTGGGGCTGGGTCGCTTACATCTACCATCACAAAGCTTTCATCAGTAAACACTTGCGTAGACACTAAGAATTCTGCCGAAATGACTGCGGTAGAGCTAATGATTTCGATGGAATCGGTAGCAGTACATCCTAGGTTGTTTGTAGATACTACTGTATATATTCCGGGAGCGGAAACTTCGATCATGGCATCTGTACTTGTGAATCCGTTGTCGGCTGTCCATTGGTAATCCACACCATCCGGAATGGTTCCGTCAAGCATAGTAGTTTGATCCACACATAACGTGATGTCTTCCCCTAAATCAACAATCAATTGTGCCGGATTTACTACTTCGTAGGAAACCGTTACTTCACATCCTTTGAAATCGGTTACCGTAACATCATATGTTCCTGCAGTTAATCCAGTAATGGTATCAGTCGTATCTGTTGTACTCCACAAATAGGTGTATGGGGCGGTTCCACCAGTAACAGCCACACTGATCGATGCATCATCTCCTTCAAAACACGTCGGAATCGTAATGGTCTCTGTTACCGTTAGTGGTGCTGGAGCAATCAAATCAATACTATCGGTTATAGTACAGCCATTGGCGTCGGTCAATACTAAAGTATAAGTTCCGGGGGGTACGTTGTTCAAGTTTGCTGTGTTGGCACCATTGCTCCAAGCGTAGGTATATGGAGCGGTTCCGCCAGAAGCGGTGGTAATCACTTCCCAATCATTTCCGTCGCCGCATAGTACAAAGTCGGCTGAAAGTCCCAATGTCAATACTGCAGGTTCTGTTACTACAAAATCAGCACTTTGAACCATATTTCCGTTACTATCTGTTACAATTACGTAATAAGACCCTGCTCCTAAGTTTTCTAGTAATTGGTTTGTGCCAATAGCGGTAGCGTTACCTACTTCGAACCATTCGTATGTATACGGAGCAACACCTCCCATTGGAAGGGCTCTAATGCTTCCATTAGTATCTCCGTTACACAATACGATGTTGACCGTTTCTACAGTTACTGTCAACGCATCGGGCTGCCCTAATGTATAGGTTTGCGTTACCTGACAACCATTGGCATCAGTAATCAACACGGTGTAATCCCCTGCTCCAATACCAGATAAAATATTCGATGTTTCGGGTAATACGCCGTTTACGTCAGACCATTGATAGCTATATGGTGTGGTCCCGCCCGAAGCGGTTACTTCAATGCTACCATTGGTAAGTCCGAAACCTGTTGGATCTGTCAATTGTGCGTTGGCGATAATCAATTCTGCTGGTTGTGTCAAGGTCGCAGTTAAAACACCGACGCTTCCTGAAACTTCATAGAAACAACCATTGGTGTCCATGACTTGTACATCGTACACTCCAATGCCTAGTCCTGTTATTTGAGAAGTGCTTCCGGAGGCAAAAGGCGTCCAAGCACCGTAGCTTCCGCCATCGACTCTAAAACGATATTCAAAACTTCCTGTGCCGCCAGAGGCGCTTACTGTAATGCTTCCGTCAGCAAAACCAAAACAACTTGGATCTACTTGCGAAATAGATGCATTTACCGCTGTGGGTTCGGTCACAACAAATACAGCACTTTGTTCTGTGATACCGTCAGCATTGCTTACGATCACATAATACGATCCGGCTGAGACACCTGTTAAGATATTTGACGTTCCGATGAGCATATTTGTCGAAGCATCATACCATTCGTAATTGTTTCCTCCTGCGCCACCAATCGTGATGACCTCTAGAATACCATCGCTTCCACCAAAACAGCTAATCTGTTGGGTCTGATCGATCGACACCAACAGTTCTCCTGGATTGGCAAGATTGTATGTATCTGTTATGATACAACCGTCTGTATCTGTAATTGTGATGGTATAGAGTCCCTCACCTAATCCTGTAATTGTATCAGTTGTGGTCGCTACATTCGCGTTGGTCTGAAGTACAGCTCCTAAATCATCGGTCCATAAATAGGTGTACGGTGAAACGCCACCCACAATGTCAATTGTAATGCTTCCATCGGTTGCGCCCGAGCCAGAAGGTCTGATCAAACTTACGTTCGTGATATCGTATACTGGTGGTTGCGTAATTGTGATTGTTCCACTTGACACCGTACATCCGTTGTCGTCAGTTACCGTGACATCGTAATCTCCTGCGGCAACTCCACTCAATGTATTTGTGGTTGACCCGCCATTACTCCATGCGTACACATATGTTCCCGTTCCTCCGCTTACGGTAACGGTGATCGAGCCGTCCGTTCCATTATAACAGCTAACATCGGTTGTACTTATAGTGGTTATTTCGAGTAAGTTTGGCTCTGAAAGCACAATATTGTTCGTTGTGATTTGATTGCTATTGGCATCGGTGACGATTAAACTGTAAGTTCCCGCAACGATTGCTCCTGTATTTGCATTTGTGCTTATTAGTGTGTTCGTTGCATCGAACCATTGGTATGAATACGGAGCCACTCCACCTGTTACATTCGCAGTGAGTTCTCCCGTTTCGCCAAAACAAGCGATTGATGTTTCGTTGATCATTACCATCAACGGACCTGGTTCTGAAACGATGTATTCGATGGGTCCTAGCGCACAGCCGTTGGCGTCTGTCACCGTTAAGAAGTAGCTTCCGGCGCCGATTCCGGTCAAGTCATTAGTTGTTGATCCTAATACGGTGCCTCCGCTGTCTGTCCATTGATAGTTATATGCAGGTGTTCCGCCCGCTACGGTAACTGAAATGCTTCCGTTGGTCAAACCACTTCCTGTAGCATCAGTAACAGTGCTACTGGCTATGTTTAATGCTTCTGCAGGTTCAGTGATTGTAACGTTTACAATGACCTCACAGAAATTGGCATCTCTAATCGTTACTGAGTAGTTTCCGGCAGTTAAACCAGAAACATCTTCTGTATTGGCACCATTGCTCCAGAAGAAAGAATATCCAGGCGTCCCACCCGAAACGGTGATGTCAATACTTCCGTCGCTTCCCGCATTACAGTTTACGTCGGAAGATGTAAAGCTCGCCGTTAACTCGGTAGGTTCATTTACTGTATAACTACTCGTCGTTTGGATACTGTTAGCATCTGTAATTTGAAGCTCATACGTACCTGCTCCGACATTTGAAAGCGTGTTACTTGTTGATAAAATCGTTGTATTGTCGAGTACATTATACCAAGCGTATTGATACGGTGGTACACCTCCTGTAACGGTTGCTTCTAAAACGGCCGTCGTATCTCCAAAACATTGAATAGTCGTTGTTTCGTTGATGACTGTAATTTCTAACAATGGTGGTTCGGTTACTGTGTATACCGCCACTATTGAGCAGCCGTTGCTATCGAGTACAGTGAGTTCGTAGTCTCCTGCTTGAAGGTTAGTGATTGTTGCTCCACTTCCTATAATAGATGTTGTACCATCCACACGCCATTCGTAAGTATAACCTGGGGTTCCACCACTTACGGTTACGGCAATGCTACCATCTCCTGTTTGAAAACCTGTTAGGTCTGTTATCGTAGCATTGTCGATACTTATCGCACTTGCTGGTTGTGCAATGGTATAGGGACCTAGCGAGGTAGTACATCCGTTGTCATCGGTTATGGATACCGAATAGGTTCCGGGCGCCAAGCCTGAAACGTCTTCGGTCACGGCAAAGGTAGAAGAACCGTCGGTCCAATCGTAAAAGTAATTTCCGGTTCCGCCAGTGACATCAATGTCTATGGCTCCTGTGGTATCACCGAAACATAGGATATCTGTTTCACTCACCAAAGAAGCTGTCAACAATGCTGGTTCAGTAAGTAAGTAGGTATCACTTGCCATGGTTCCGTTAGAGTCGGTAACCGTTACTTGATATTCTCCTGAAGCGAGTCCTGTAATGGTGGCCGTTGTGATTCCCAATGCATTTGGAGTACCGCCGATGATCTCGAACCATGCATAGGTATATCCAGGGACACCTCCATTGGCGGTTGCCTGTAATTCACCATCTGTGTCTCCGAAGCATAATAAGGCCGCGTTCACAGTGATTCCTACCGTTAACTGTGCAGGTTCTGTCACGGTAAAGCTCTGCGTTGCGATACATCCAGCGTTTGTAGGACTTACTGCATTGGTATCAGATACTACCACGGTATATTCTCCGGCCGTTAAACCTGTTAGATCTTCGGTCGATGCCGAAAAGCCAGCATCACCAGTTTTCGTCCAGGCATAGGTGTATCCGGGAGTTCCTCCAGAAACTGAAATTGCGATGGCTCCGTCATTACCACCAAATACGCTAACCGGAGTGATGCTATCTAACGTTATTGACACGGCTGAAGCCGGTTCTGTTATTGTTACCAAAGTGTTTAGCGGACACCCATTGGCGTCGGTAACGCTTAGGTTATATTCTCCTGCGTCCAAATTGCTTATTGATGCTGTACTGGCGCTAAAGCTTCCATCGCCTGTCTTGGTCCAACTGTATGAGTAATTTGGTGTTCCGCCCGCAACGGTTACACTTATGGATCCATCGCTTCCGCCAAAACACAATACGTTTGAGCTCGATACATTGGAAAAAGACAATGCCGTTGGTTCGGTGAGGATGTAATCGTCACTTGTCATGTTTCCGTTGTTATCAGTGGCTACAACACGATACGAACCAGCAGATAGTCCGTTGGCTGCCGCTGTAGTTACACCTATAGAAACTGGGCTTCCGCTAGAAATATCGAACCATTCATAATCATAGGAAGGTCCTGGATTTGGCACCCCACCTACCGCAGTTGCCAATAAATTTCCTGTGCCTCCATTACATGCGATCGCTTGGGCTAAGCTGATGGACACACTAAATGGTGGTGGTTCTGAAAGAACGAAGGTTTCCATATCGGTACAACCATTAGCGTCTGTCACCGTCAAGGTATACGATCCATCTACCAAATTTGTAATGTCTTGTGTCGTGGCACCGTTACTCCAAGAATATGAATATGGGGTTGTCCCTCCGGCAATATTCACATCAATCGAACCATCGGATGCTCCGTTGGAAGTTGGGTTTTGAATTCCGTTTGCAGCGGCTGTAATATTTAAAGCGGCTGCGGGCTCTGTTATCGTTATCGGTGTTGAATAGTTATTGACCGTACAGCCGTTGGCATCGGTAATTTGAAACGCATAATCTCCTGCGACCAAATTCGTTCGGTCGACCGTGGTAGGTCCGTCGAGCCAAGCGATGGAATAGGGTGTTGTCCCTCCTGTTATATTGATATCGATGCTTCCTGTGTTATCCCCAAAACACAGCACATCGACCGTATTGACAATACTGAAGCCCAACTGTGTAGGTTGATTCAATGTGATGACATCTTGATCTGTATTCCCATTAGCATCAGTAACCGTAACTCTAAATTGTCCGGCGGTTTGTGATGTCAAAGTAGGCCCCGACCCTACTCCTTGATACGATCCGCTGATGAACTTTTCCCATGAATACAAGTAGGCTGGCACTCCTCCTACTGCTGATGCTGACAAGGCTCCGTCATTCCCCCCGAAGCAACTTATCGTTGATGTTATGCTTATACTCGCTACCAATTGAGCTGGTTGCCCTACGGTATAGGATCCTCCGGCAGTACATCCGTTGGCATCGGTAACCGTAACGCTGTAGTTTCCTGCTGCAAGTCCAGTTATGTCTTGCGTGGTGGCACCGTTACTCCAAGAATATGAATATGGGGTAGTACCTCCTGAAACCGAGATATTGACGGATCCATTGCTTAGACCAAAGCCTGTGGCATCGGTAGCACCGCCAGAAACATTGAGAGCGGCACTTGGCTGGTCGATAGTGATATTGATCACTTTCGGGGTTTGCGCCCATGTGAAAAGGGGCAGCACTACCAGCATAAGTTGTAGTAGTTTTTTCATGGGAATGTATTTAAATCTTGTCATCATCATTTATAATTCTTCTGTACAGCCATTGGCGTCTCTCACTCGTACCTGATAGTTTCCGGCCACCAAGTTTGTGATGCTATGGGTGTTGCTATTATCAAAGGGAGTCCAGGCTCCTGTATCTAGTCTGTATTCGTAATTGCCTGCGCCTCCGTTAGCCGAAATAGCAATGCTTCCAGTGTTTTCACCGAAACAGTCGACATCGGTCCACGTGGCCGAAAAAGTCACTGGAATGGCATCGTTGAATGTGAATGTTTGTGTCGACTCGATAAAGCCTGAAACCAGAACACCGCCTTTTTTCATTTGGTATTGTATTCGATAACTTTCGCCTTCAACCAACCCGGTAACATTACTGAAAGTAAAGGTGGTTCCTCCTGGTGTATCTGTTGATACATCGGTGAATTGCACCAAGATCAAACTGCTATCGGTGGCATCAACCACGCTGATCTGAGAGAATTCTTCATCTGCGTCTAACGTACGGTCGAAATTGACCACTACATTCACTGGGTCGCCTGCACATTGCGGCGGACTATAATTCAAACTTGTCACTAAAGGAGCGCAAGCTGAATATCTAACTGATACCGTATTTGCCGAATAGGCTCCTTTTGAATTAGTTCCTACACGGAAAAGGATATCGGTTTCGAGGAAATTGGTGTGTGTACTTCCAATGATTTCTTCGATAGTAGCACTCGTTGTGCTGCTTAGATTGAAACCTGCTGGAAAGTTCGTCCAACTGCCTCCGTTATCTGTCGAGTACTGCCAGTTATAGGCCACTGAAGGGAATCCTGCGGTAGCCCCAAGGGTCAATTGTTGTCCGATGCAAAGATCTCCCGTACCATTTAGCCTAAAAGCCGAATCGATATTGGGTATCAGTTTAGCGCTCATATTCGTAACACAACCCGAATTTGTAATGGTCAATTGAATGGATTGGGTTAGGTTGTACACCGTCGTATTGTTCATCGAATCACAAGCTGGAGGAAAGTTTCCTATAATTGACCGTTCCCTGAGCTGTAAGGTCGACAAAGAGGTGATCAATTCGGTTTGGTTGATTGTTATAGGAGAATTATTTGGTGGATCTAAGGTGGTCCATGTCAAAAACACAGCACCATCTATATAAACATCGACCGTTCCAAATCTAAAGGGAGGTCCAGTAGCATCTTCAATGTTTCCTTCTAAGAGTAAGTCATAGGTCTGACCACTCACTGCAAATGCACCAAGCAGGAAAAGTATCGATATGTACGTTTTTATTACTCTCACTTTTAATTTTGTTCTGTACAACTATTGGCATCCCGTACCCTTACATCATAATTTCCTGCGGAAAGGTTCGAAATGGTATGCGAGTTACTATTGTCAAAGGGAATCCATGCTCCTGTGTCTAATCTGTATTCAAAGCTTCCAACTCCGCCGCTGGCAGATATGGCAATGCTCCCCGTATTATCTCCGAAGCAGTCTACGTCGGTCCAGGTTGCTGAAAAAGTTACAGCGCCAGGCGACCCGATTACAATGGGACCACTCTGTATTAAGGAACCTGCAGGTTCTGATTGGTATATGAGATAATAAGTGCCCGTCGCAAGATTTCCCGGCCAGATATAACTTGTGCCTGTATACGTCACATTATTGAGGGAGTCTTCTAGCGGACCAGTTGGACTGTTTCTTCTTAGGTTCATGGTCAATTCCTCATTCGTAACAAGGGCTCTATCAAAATTGACCGTAAAACCACCGTCACTTGAATAGGAACAACTGGTATCTTGTGGAACAATCGATTGTAGTCCCGGACTTTGTTGTGTGAATACATAGGTATACGGAAACACCGAAGGCGTCCATCCGTTACACAACTCTAAACGATACTGAATGCTCACACCGTAAAAGTTGGAAGCATTGGCGCCAAACAGATCTTGGGCATCAAACGTAATGGAGCTTTGTCCTTGAAACGCTGCGGGTAAAAGTGTCCATTGACTTGTCGTCGGGCTAAAATATTGCCAACGATACACCAATGGATCATACCCTGATGTAGCTTCTAAGGTTATAGAACCCACTGCGTTTGCTGCTCCTGGATTTGGCGTTAAGATCTGGAAGTTACTGTCTGGTATGATCCTAAAGTCTACATCCCAATCGGTACAACATCCTCCGAGTGATTGGAAGAAGGAACCACATAAGGATTGCGAAGCGGTCAAATTCACGTCAAATGTATCATAGGATGAACAGGGTTGCCCATCTTCGGTAGCTTGCCCGATCTCTTCAACGTTATAGCCTCGTGGAGAATTTCCAACCGTGATGATCGTGAGATTAAAATCGTCTCCATAATTCGTAGTGGTTTGTCCGCAGCTAATGGATTGCTGAAAATCTGTGAAATCAATATCATACCCTTGCCCGAATGACGCTGTCATTCCGGCTAGGAAAAATAGTATGATATATATCTTCTTCATTTTTGCGCTCTAGTTTTGTTCTGTACACATGTTTGCATCTCGCACACGGATATCGTAATTACCTGCGGAAAGATTCGAAATGGTATGTGAATTACTATTGTCAAAGGGTATCCATACACCCAAGTCTATTCTATATTCAAAATTTCCAACGCCTCCGTTGGCCGTGATTCCAATGCTTCCCGTATTATCTCCAAAACAATTGACGTCGGTCCATGTAGCTGAAAAAGTTACTGCCGGTGGCGCATTGATTGTAAATGGTCCCGAATCGTATATACTTCCGTCACTATTGGATTGATACCTGAAATAATAGGTGTTGGCTTCCAAAACAGATGGCCATGTATAACTATTGGCGCCATCTAGGGTCACTCCTGTTTGCGTGAACAGAATTGCCATTGGGTCATTGGGCGGTGCTCCCATAAAAAGGTTTAGGCTTAATGTTTCACCTGTATTTAAAGCTCGATCAAAAACCAAGCGAATGTTTCCATCATTGTTATATGAACACGAAGTATCAGAAGGAGTCAGCGATACGAGCCCCGGCGAGCACATACTAAACGAATAGGTCAATATATTGGTGAATCGACCCGGACAATACCGAAGGCGTATTTGAAAAGCTGTATTTATACCAACTCCCGGAAGATCGTCTATGCCTATATCAATTGTGGAAATTCCTTGGAATCCAGGAATGCTCGTCCACCCAATACCTGCATAGGTATATTGCCAATTATACACATGGGATTCAAAACCATTTCTCGAAGTAAAGCGGATCGTATCACATGAACTCACGGGCGTTGTTGCTGTAGACCCTATGCTAATATTAGGAGAAATATTAAGTGTTACAGGAGAAAGTAATCCGTTTTGGTTATTTAAACTGTAGTTTCCTGTCGTGCAATCATTCGTGCTGCCTGGGTAATTAATGGTGGCATTTCCTAAAGTCGTATTGTTGAACAAGAATCGAATGAACACCCTATTCGGCTTAAAATTAACGAACGTAGTACCTGAATATGAACTGGGGCAACCCGCACAGTTGGTGACGAGCACTCGTTCTTGTCCTGTATTGGTATTCTCAACGATCAGTTGCTCATCATTGAAAGAGTCATTGGCAAAATTGGAAATAGAGTATTGTACACGATAACTCTGTGCGTATATCGCAGTTGTAAAAAGTAATATTGCTATGGTCAAAAATCTATTCATACATCATCATTCTAATTCTGTACATCCATTTGCATCTCGAACGCGCACTTGATAATTTCCTGCTACTAAATTTGAGATGGTATGATTGTTGGCATTACTGAAAGCTGTCCATGCTCCTGAACCAAGTCTATATTCATAATTGCCCACTCCTCCGCTTGCGGTGATGGCAATGCTTCCTGTGTTGTCTCCGAAACAATTCACATCGGTCCAAGTTGCTGAAAAAGAAACGGCACTTGGGGATGTAATTACAATCGGGCTGTATTGCACGACGCTTCCGGCGGGTAATGCTTGATATTCTAAAAAGTAGGTGCCTCCTGCCAATCCGCTGGGCCAATTGTAGGTGCTTCCCGAAACGTTCGTTGAAAAACTATCTATAATCGGGCCCGAGGCATTGTTCAGCTTTAAAACAAACTGCATGCTGAGATTGGACAATGTGCTATCAAAATTGAGCGTAAAATCTCCATCTACCGAATAACTACAACTGGTGGGCACGGTCGAAACCGAACTGATGCCCGGCGTACAGGAAATGACCGTGTAGGTCACTGTATTTGTAAATTTTCCCTCTGTTATCGCTCGTATGAATACATTTCCTGAATAGCCTGCAGGAAGGACAGAAGATAAATCTGCATTTGTTGTAGAGGTTCCAGAAGATGACACTCCAAGGCTCTGAAAAGGGTTACTCAAGTTTGTGGTGTAATACCAAGCGTATGAAACTAATCCGCAGTTTCCTGCTAGCGGTAAGGGATCGTCAATGCAGACCGTGTTGTTAGTAGGTTGCGTTACCAGCGCTTGTGTATTGATTACTTCGACATCAAAACTTCGACAACCTGAGCGCGCTCCGAAGAAACAATCAGGGTTTGTAATGTTGAAATCCCAGAAGACGTTACAGTCGCCAAAGTTTCCACCTTCTACTTGATTCACGTCATAGCTGATCGTAATCCTTGTCATTGGTTGAGTTGATTCTAAAAACAATACCTGCGGGGCCTCGTTACTCTGTGTGTTGGGCCCGTAGTTGAAGACATCTACCACCGTACTGCCATTATACGCAGTGAAGGTGGCGCTTATGATATGCGTAAAGGTGGGGTTGTTCTGACCAAAGCGTGTGATCTTGGCTTGATACCCCTGAGCTGACATGCTTGTGACAGCTAAGAAAAATGATATGTATAGTATCTTTTTCACCTATTGTTGTTCTGTGCATTGATTTGCATCCCTAACCCTTAGTTCATAATTTCCTGCAATCAGGTTCTGAATTGTATGTGTGTTGGCGTTGCTAAAAGGTTGCCAAGTCCCTGTTCCTAGTCGATACTCATAGTTACCTACTCCTCCGTTCGCTGTGACAGCGATGCTCCCGGTGTTGTCACCATAGCAATCAACATCGGTCCAAGTAGCCGAAAAAGTAACTGGCGATGGCGCCATAATGGCGATTGGGCCGTAGCTTACTACGCTTCCGCTTGGGTTGGACTGATAATCTAGATAATAGTTGTCTGGCTCTAATGGATCAGGCCAGGTATAAGAGGTGCCCGAAAAGCTCTGTAAAAGTTGATTGAACACAGGGCCTGTAGGGCTTCCTTTGTGCAGGTAGAAATCGATTCGCTCTCCCGATTCAAGGGCTCGTTCAAAGTTAATCGTGAAGCTTCCGTCATTATTGTATGAACAAGAAGCTGCACTTGCATTGACGGATGTGATATCAGGAGTACACGGTGTAACTGTAAATGTATATGTACCCGAAGTGTACACTGTAGATATAAAGCCCACACTTACTCGATAGCGTAGGCGAAGGCTTCCGCTAAAAAAACTATTATAATTGGCTCCAAAAATATCTTCGATGCTCACATCTAAGGGATACCGTTGTCGATATAGGGTGTTGGGCAAATTGACCCATTGATTGCTATTATTTAGATATTGCCAATTGATCTGTGAAAAGGTATGTGGTCCTCCATTACTCGGAAATATCAGATCTTCAGAACACCTTGCATTGTCTGTAGGTTGTGTGGTTTCTGGAACATACACAGCTACATAATTAAGTGGTAAACAATCTGCTGCATAATCAAGAACTTCTTCACAAGTAGGGTTTGAAGGGCCTGTATGAGAAATTTCGACTACGTCAAAAGGATTCAAGTTTTGATAAAAATCCAAGCTGTTGTTTTCTGTTGGAAAATTGTTATTCGGGTCGCAAAACCATCCGAAGGCACCACATGGCCCGCCACAACCAAAGGTAGGGTCGTCATTATATCCCTGCCTGTAGTCAATGGCAACATACGCCTGTGTCGTACTTATATCATATTCTCCAATGTTATATGTATATCGATAACCAAATTGAAAGTCGTCGATAACGCAATTATTGGTAAAGGCATCGCTATGGTCGGCTTCCTCAGCAAACACGTAGAGTTTATTCTGTCCGAAGACGGATCCCGTAGAGCATAGCGCTACTCCAATTTTCACTATTTGAAATACACTTTTCATTAAATAGCTTTTCTTCTTCATTATCACTAATACTTCACCTTTTTCATTTCGGTTTTAGAGACGCCTCCATCCTTGAAGATTGCTCTAATCGCATATTGATATTCGGTGTTGATCGTCAGGTCATAATCATACAATCGTTTGGCATCTGCTGGCACGACACGCAACAATCGAAGCTTCTCTCCTACTTTGGATTTGTAGATCTCAAATTCGGCTGCGTCATCTCCTTTAAATCGCCATGACAACAATATGGCCTTGTTAGCCTTGTCTACCTGCGCGTAAAAACCACGTACTTTCTCATCAGGGCTGGTCTTTGGCACCACCACAGAGACCGATGGTGACGGCAACGATTCTAAACCACTATCATCCATAGCAAGGATCGTGTAACTGTACATATTGCCTTGCTCGATGTTCTCGTCACTAAAGGTTTCAACTTTCTCTACGGTGTCTAATACCAATTGCCATTCTTTGTCATCGTTTGTTTTTCTATAGATCATTTGCTTGGCAACATCGTCGCTTGAGCTTTGTGCCCATTGTAAATCAATTTTTCCGTCCTTCAATTGGTATTTGTTGAATACCGGTGATGTTGGCGGAATCAAATCTGGTTTCTTCAATTCGAGAATATCGGACGATTTTGACATATTGTATCGACGATCTACCGCAATGACCTTATAGAATACTTTGCTATTCAAATTCTCTACTTTCACTGTATCGACAAACGAATTCGGTGCAATCGGATCTACCGTTATCTGACTAAATTCTTCGCTCTTTTTGTTACCTCGGTACACACGGTATCCAAGCAGATCATTTTCTTTGTTTGCAGTCCAGCTTATGTTTACCACACCCAAACTGTCCACTTCTCCGCCCAATCCGACTGGTCTAACAGGAGGAATTGAATCCACTGGCTGCACCAGCATCGGGAACGAACTTCGTCTGTTGTTGTTTTTACCAACGGCTGTTAGTGTGAAGTAGTTGGACGGAGCCAACTTATCATAGACCACCGTTCTTGCCGTAGGTGGAATTTCTTTGATCAGCACTTCGAGTAACTCTCCTCTTCCGTTTGAGCGGTTTAACTCGAATCCAGAGATGTGTTTGTTTCCTTCCTGCGGAAACTCCCACGTTAGCTTGACGCGGTTTTCATCAAGAATTTCTTTGATCGTCAGATGAGGCACAAACTTCAAGACTTCCTTGCCTTCGCCTGAAATAACATCTGAATATGGGCCTTCTTCTCCAAACGGAGTAATCCCCTGTACGCGATAGGTGTAGTTTTGATTATTGGTGATCGAATCTATATAGAAGATGCGCCCACCATTGCCATTTTCTTGACCTAGAATGGTATATGGCGTCTCATTGATCCTATTGAAAGTCGTTCCATTTGATGAACGCTCTACGTTATAGCTATTGTACGTTTTGTTCATGATCTTAAAGTTCCAGCTTAAGATCACGTTACTGTCATTGAATACTCCTGCTAAATCCAAAGGTTTTGGTAAGGGTTGATAGTCAGAGATACCAACAAACACCCCGCCGTATTGAATGTCAGCGCGTTCTTTAGGCACATTTGAGATCACACGATACACATACTTCTCGTTCGTTTTGGCCGTTCGATCTACATATCCCAATGCTGCTTTCTGTGCCACATCAAAATCTTGATCCGCAGTATACAAGGTAAACGTAAAACGTTGTTGCAGATCTTCAGAAAGGCTGACGATCGATTCGATATCGCTTCCGCCAGTTACTTCAAACGATTCACCGTAAAGTGCTTGTGCTACAATGGCCGCATTGTCGTTGCTTTCAATGATGTCCATCCATTCCTCTAATGGTTCGGGTTTTAACGGCGCTTTCGTCAATACATTCTTTTCGGGTTCAGCCAACGTGGTTCCGTTGCGCACAATAGTATAGCGTTCAATGGTATATCCGCTACCGTTAAGTTGTCTCCATGCCAAGGGCGTATCAACACCCCAACGCAAGAGTATTCGATCTTGTTGGGCTCTGGCGATTACCTTTATCTGCGGCTTTTCGAGCGACACGGTGTCTTGGACATTTTGCCCTGAAAGACTTCCGAGTCCGATGAAAAATAATATGAGTATAAAAATGCTCCTGTTCATAGTCTTAATTCGGTTTGTTGAAGGTGTACGTAGTACTACTTTCAGCTTCCTCACCTGGTAAGGTGTATTTATAGGTCGTGTTATAATTTCCTTGCTTTATGTATGGGAAAATCCCGTTAATGATATAGCTGTACTGCTGGATCTGCGATTGATACTGGACCGGATCGTTCAAGTAGGCATTTACTACCTTGTATTGAAGATCGATAAAGTCTTCCTTGTAGTGGAAAGGCAAATAGTATCGATACGGCATGCGCTCTCTAAGTAGATAGCTTCCGGGGTTGCTCTCTAAATAGGTTTCGTACCAGGTCATTATCTCTACTCCTTTTTTAGGTGGAATCCCTAATATGCTCACATCACGATCCACCGTGAATTGCCCTGCTAACGGATATTCTTGGTAGATCAGTGGGAATACTTCACTCTGATAATAGTTATCATCCAAGGTTGCCTCCACACTTACCAACGGCTTGTACTCGGTATAGTCGTTTCCGACGAGTTCAATGCTTTCAAAAGGTTCTGTTGCGGCATGCTTGGTTTGCAGTGCATGTACGTCAGAATAGATTATCTCTACCAATGGTTGCGTTACACTTTTGGCTGCTATCTTATTAGCAAAGGTGTTGTATTGACTCGTGTTAAACTGATAGACCAGCATTTCGATGGCTTCGGCATTGGTGACCGAGCCTCCGAGTTGTACGTTTCTAACCTCTACAGAGGTGTCTTGACCTAAATCCTGATCCGTATAGTTTTCTGCTAAATTATCATTCGGGTCTATTCCTGGTGGAAGTGTCATCATCGCCATTGTATAGGCTTTTCCGTTGGCCAATGACGGCATGTTCATGATCACTTTGTTCGCTGTGTTATCATAGCTGATGTCGGCTTGTGCCGTAGCTCCTTCGGTACCGAAATAGGCTACTTGCGACCATCCTTCTTCTAAATCGAATAAATAATCTTGCCCTTGTACCAATTTCACATAGGCCTTGTCGTGTTGATCTTTGTGTAGATACTTTTGATCGATGACTGGATAGCAATACGCAATGTTCGTAATTGGAATATAATCAGGCGCTACTCCGGTAGTGAAGTTTCGTATTTCTTCTTCGACCGCTTCTTGTCCACCATCCTGAAGTACATTCCATGTGCTACCAACTTTTTCTTCGAAAGTGACCTTCACTGTGAGCGTCAAGTCGGTAGTCGGTGGCAGAATATCGGTCGATGTAAAACTCAACAGGTCTTTATTTTCATTCCAAGTGATGGCGCCGTCGATCTCGTTGCCTTGATCGGTGACCTTGAATTCTTTGAGACTGATCCGATAGGTCTTCGGATTGCCTTGATCGTCTTCAATCTGGAACGGATGATCGATCCGCATATTAAACCCTACTTGCGGAACCGTGAATACGTCGACATCACTGGCTCCCTCATTGGGTTGAATATCTGAAATGATCTTTAAACCATCCAACGGACCGCCATTGACGAGTTCGCATTCGTCACCCAGTTCGATCTTCATCCTAAAACGTCCTTTGATAAGCCCACCAAGCACACTAAAGTGTCCTCCGGCATATCCTCTAAACCATATCGGATTCGGTAATTTGGCTTGCATCAAAATGGCCAGCCCTGCCCGTACGATCACGATCTTCTTCCGTATAAATAATAGCTTGACTTTGATACCCAATTCTCCTTGCAGATACGCATAGGCCTGTCCGTTGGCATACCAGCCGTTAATCCCGATCTGACCGCTTCCGGCACATTCGGCTTCACCATAATCTTTCACCATGATGTCAAAGCCAACTCCGGCTTGAAAACGTGCATAGAATACCAAGAAGGTCAGGTCGCCAGTGTCGATGCTAAAATCTGTTCCGAAGGCAAAACCTCTACCGTCACCCAGCATGTTCTCATCACGCATATAATCGAGGGTTTCTGCATCTACCCCCAAAATATCAGCAACAATGGCTGGTGGTGGTGGACTGCCTGGAATGTTATCCCCGATCATGAAATATCCTCCGGTCTCTAGGCTAAAGCTTCCGATACCCATCTTAAGCCCCAATCGATCTGTAGGTGTTCCCATATGGATGTACCAAGAATCGGGTGCAAAGTGGAGTACCGCCCAACCTGCTCTGTTACCTGAGGCCCTTCCTCTAAAAATTCCTCCAACAACATCAACATATAGGTCAAATGTTCCATGCAGTGTACTAGTGGTGAAATCAAATTCTATGGCCGCGTACGCGTTAATTCCGGCTTGACCGGAAACATTATCAGGATATACTTGTTTTGAAACTTCTACGAGATTGGTTTCTTTGAGTTGATCCAATACGGCTTGAGACATGCCCAATTCATTCTGAACAACGGATGCCAAATTCTCTTGGATTTTTGCTGCTGGATTCGGGAAATCAAATGCCTGCATCACATGGCCTTCGCCGTAAATGCTGATGCGGTTCATTCCTCCGCTTGAATTGAAAGCTATCTCGAAACCTGCACCCCCGTTGAAGACACGGTCATTGGCCGCATTTGAGAATAGGATCATTGCTTTGATTCCTAAGCCCGAATCGTCATCGGGCACATATCTGGCGCCTGAAGCCGAGAAATTTGGACTAAATCCGTCTTTCTTCATGCGATAGTAGGCACCACCTCCAAATCCTTTGATCTTGAAGGCCCCTCCTGCGGGAATGTTTAAGTTATCGGCGAGTCCGTCGACATACCAATACCTGAAGTCGGTGCGTCCAAAAATGGCATTCGCCGTTATGGTGACGGGTTGTGAGCCCATACCCTTGAATTTCGCAGTGAGGTTCCCCATAAAACCATCACCATAGGTGGGGTCATCGTCCATAAGGGTAATGCTTCCTTCGAATTCTGCACCTCCGATATCGGCTGCAATGGTAATGGCTGTGACGGTTATCTTATCATATTTCCATTTTGTGATGCCGTCGTCTTCATCGAATTTACCAACGATACCTAATCGGGTTTCCGCATTAAAAGCATCGGCCTGAAGATTGATGGCCAAATCGAAGGCTAATGTTGCCGTGGTATTGGTCGTGGTCAGGGCGATGTCAGCAATCGTTACTGGGAAATTAGCGAATTTCACCTCACCGTTATATCCCATGTAGCCTACGCTGAATATCGGCGCTTCGGTTTGTAGTTGCAGATTCTGGAAGGTGACGCCCTGAAACTGCACCGTTTTATTTACATCGGGTGTTTGGTTCCCAGTATTGGTTTGTCCATTTGCTTCGGAGGGGTCGCTGTTGTCTGCATATATCCCCATACTACCGTGCAAGACGGCCTTGGGTTTGAATTTGTCGTCGGCCACCTTGAGCTCTACGTACGAATTGGGCGCAATGGTGGCTGTCGCTTTCCAAACGTTGAATTTTATGGTGCTGGCAGTCGAAGCGGTCAATATGTATTCATTGTCGACCGGATTGATAATCGCCGTGTAGCCCAGTGCAAAGTTTTCGGTGTTGTTTTGTGCGTTGTTCTGATTTTGGCTATTGGCTGCGGCTTGTTGCGCTGCAGCGTCTTCGGCTGTTGCTTTCTTGGAGATCGGTAAAACGATGGCTCCGTTAAACCCAGCGCCTGTCAATTGATTTGCTACAAATGTGGCTTCGAGATGGTCTACAGAAAATTGCCATTTAGAAGCGTCTCCTTCGTTTAACGGAAGGATATTATCTACGGAAAATTCTCCCGAAACCCCCATACCATCTACTAATAGATTGGCAGCTTGGAAAGTGATACGTTCATCGCTTCCTTTTCTTTTGAATTGCTCCGGAAGCGCCACCGTTAAAGATTGTACATAAATCCCTCGCCACGCTTCTTCGTTACCCGGAATCAAATAGTCTTGTTGGTAGTTTTGTGGCCAAGTGATGTTCTCAGAATTACGAATGTCACTAAAGTCGAAGATGGCCGTATTTAGATCAAACGCGAGTCCTTTGTCAAAGCTAGCTAAGGCAAAGCGTGGTAGTGAGATTTCTACTAAAATATCGTTCCAGTCACCTACGTTGGCCTGAAACTGTCCTTTTACTTTGACGGGATCGCCCGTTTGTGGATCGTTTGAATTGTCTACCGTATAATCCGCCTTTAAAGGTAAGAGCATGGATCTAGGGAACTGTACTTCGGCTTGTAGTCCGAGTTCTTTGAATCCGTCGCAATCGATGGTCACATAGGTACGATTGGTGATGTCACCTGTATCCATATCGAATCCGCCTTTGATGATGACGAGTCCGTTGCCCCCATTGATACGAAATGGTACGTTGCCCAACAAAACTAAATTGGTCTCGCCTTGAAGTCCACCAGCATGTGAGAGTCGCACATTGTTGGCGCCAAAGAAGAGTTGTTTTTGATTGCCTTCGGCATCTTGTTGTGGTAACAGAATGCGCATAAAGGCTGTAAGTTCTGTGTATTCGGGCGTGAATTTAGCACTGCTAATTCCTAGAATGTATTGTACGTTGTTGATCGTCTTTTTGATTCCAACGGGTAACTCTACCAAGTCTGACGGTTGCAATGATTCGATGAAGTTTCCGCTTTCTTCTAGCGCGTCAAAGGTACCTACAGCCTTTGCCAAATGCTCATTGATCGTGGAATCTTGTACGGTGAACTTCGCCAAGTACTCATTGGTAAACTCTTGAGATCGGTTGCGATACTTGAAATAGTTCTCTGAGATCTTTGTATCAAGCTCCTCGAACGTTCGTGAAGCGATCGTGGTACTTACCTTAGTTGCGGCTTTCTTTTTGACCTTTGGCGTAGGCGCTACTTTAGCAGGAGCAGGCTCTACCGCAAAGGTTCGCACTTTCTTAACAGGCGGTAACGAATCCTTACCCCCATTGGCGAAGGCCAGTGTGGCGATAAGTAAGGATAGTATGAGTAGGTAGTGTTTTTTCATCTTAAAAGTTTAATGGTCTGCTTTAAAGTGATATAATTTCTTTGTATTCGTATGGGCATAGATATCTTCGCCAGATAGCATTATCTCTTTTATGAAATCTCCTTGGAGGTCTTCAAGTACATTTGTCCAGATAACCTCTTTAGAATTTATATCAAAGATTCCGATGGTATCTATCTGAGTATATCCTACCTTTTTAACGGTATCCGTTAATTTCCAAAGTTCGTGTCTCATAGCTGAAAATAAAATTCGATCATTTACTCGCTGGGCATTCTTAACAAAAAGCCCTTTCTGATCGAAATCATTCTCAAAATCCTTTATTAAAGCTACTTTTCGGGCTTCAAGAGAGATTTCGACATATCTTCTTCCTTGCATTCCTAGAAGCTTTCCATTTTCAGCATCCAAGAACCAATTTTCTATTTCACCCAGTAATGGTATCTTCCTCCCTCCCTCAACAAAAGGATCAAATTCGTTTTCTCCTATGACCCAATTAAGTTCTCCAATTTTAGGGTTCAAACCAAGAATGAGTCCTTTGGTAATGACCACGATTAAATTGTCTTTCCATACGCCGAGAATCTTTTTCACTTCTCCCGGCTTCCTCTTTTTAAAAGGTCCCGCTTCATGGGCTCCCATTTCACTTACATCTAGGCTCCAAGTCCGTTCTCCCGAATCTATACTTTGAGAAGCTAAAACGTTATCAATTCCCGAAAAACATAGCTTCTTGTAAATGACACCTCTAAGGTCTTTTTCTGATTCCATCAGCACTCTTCCAGTGCTTATTTGAAAAATACCATTGTACCGCTTCGGTGACTTGACATAAAAAAACATATGGTCTCCTTTGACGTCAAATACCCTAAGGTCATCAATGATTGTGAATGGCTCCACATCTCCTTGTTCCAAATTCAACTTTAGTGGCTTGTTCAGAGAGTCTAGTAACAACAAAGAGGTTTCATCATATCTAATCAATTTTTTAATTTTTTGGGCCTTTGCAATAGGTTCTGCCTTTCCATTCATAAGCTTAAAAACGCCACCAGAATCACCCAAAAGTATGGTTCCCACATTGCTTTCAATGTGTCCATCAATATTATGGTATGTATGCCTCACCGTATACATGTTAATTCAATACTATAAAATCTAACATTGGATGATTTACGAAGTTATCGTCGCTTACCAGTTCTAAAAAATCTTCCCAATCATCTATTTTACCAGTTCCATCAAGACGGTCGAACTGTTTGAAAAGATCTTGATTGGCATTGAAGATATCTTCTGCATTATTTTTAAAAACAGTTTTAAACCTGTTCTTGATAATTCCTATATCTGATATTTTGGCTGCATCGAAAAAGTAAATGAGTTCATCTATTGAGTTTAAACTGCTCAGGTAAGTGGTCAATTGCTGGTAAGTTGCCTTACCGGTCGCAGCGAAGTTACCGATAGAGTTTTCGGCGTAGCTCTTAAACTCTCCGAAGCTGATAGTTTGGCCATTGGAGAATTGAAGGTCATACTTACAACCATTGGTCAGATCATCAATACTTCCTTCAAATTTGGTGATGCTATTGAGAAATGTATCATCATTCTCTTTAATGATCCTGAGCATAAATGCTGCGCCTTCAACATTGAGGTTAGGACTCCCCGAAGAATTGATCCTTTTTAGATCTGTAATCACATCTGCAAAACCATCAACATCATTATAGTTGTCGACCAAATGCCTTACGTCATCCAGATAATCATCAATGTGCTTTAAGTAAGCCGCCCCTGCTGAACCACATGATTTACATCTGGCTCTAACGTTTGCCTGTATGATTCGTTGAAGTCCCTGTTCTCCCCCAATACGGTCAAGGAATTGTGCGTCATTTCTAAGCTCGGCTACCTTCTTTAACAGATCGATGTCGGTTTTGAATAAACTCTGAGAGCCCCGGGCATTTCTTACCACTTTCCAAGATGAAAAACCATCTGCCGTTTCATCTAGAAATGCTTGTAACTCAGTAGCGTTACTTCCGGCTAGATCGTTTGCAAAATCATCTAATATGCACTGAGCATTTGAAAATACGAGCGATGCGAAAAATAAAACTATCGCCCACATGAATTTCAAACTGTTATTTGTTACTCTTTTTAAATTCATCACTCAAAGTTTTAATTACAAAGTGGGATATTTGGTGCTTCTTGACGCATTCTTTTCCATGCATCAAACATCTTATCATTATCGCTATATTTTTGCGCAAATGCAGCCACGTCGTCTGCTGTAGCGAAATCATCTGAGAACTTCTTAAGGAAGTCATCCGATAGTTCATTTAATAGTCTAGATCTTAATCCTGTTTCTCCCAATTCATTCAATGATTTGATCAACACTACAGTACTTGCCTGTTGATTGGCAACTCGTCCTGCATCATTCATTACTTTCCATGCCTGAGCCAATTCAATTTTTTGGTTGACATCGGTAATGTTGAATAGTTCCTTGAATCCATCGCTCCCCTGGTTGAATTGTTGTTTAAAAGTATCGACCATCTCATCTGTCCAATTAGCAGGTTTAGGTGTTAGAAAGGCAAACAAGTTTGCTCCTGCCTGTATTGCTTCGTCGAAATACTTTGCAATTTTTGGCATGTTTTCATCCTTCTTTAGGTTATTTAGTACGGCATCGGCTATGTCGGCTTTTTCTGTTAATGGTGATGTGACTATGACTTCTCCAGGTTGAAGGTCATTTTTCGTTCGTTTAACCAATTCAACGGCTCCATCATCTGCTTGCCTCGCTGCAATGACAAAAACACTCTGTGCTGCTTCATTACCTGCCTTTAGATATGCGGTACCTACGGGTAACGCCAACCCAAGTGCATAAAAAGGAGCCTGACTCATATCTCCTCTGGCCGTCGCATATACCAAGCCAATGGTATCTCCTACTGTATCTGCATATGGAATCGGAATGAGACTTAAGACGTCGGCCACTCCATAAACAATTGGGTCAATCACACTAAAAATATCAAAGTCATAAAAATGAAGGTCATAATCCAACTGGTCGTTAAACCCAAAGAAAATGGAGAATTTTTGTCCGTAACCAAAACTTGCTGTTTGACTTGCGAAATACGCTAGGGCAACTTCTTCATCCAAAATAAAAACCTCCCTCAATGCCCCTAAATTGTCCAGTTGGGGATCCTCCCAATGTGATGCCTGTGTCACATTTTCATTAAAAGCTGCTAAAACGTACTGTTCATTAATTTGTTCTTTGATCGCATTGTAATCTGCAATGAATTGTTCGGTCTGTTGTGTTGTCGGAAACTCTTTCATAGCAAAAGAGGTGATGAGACTCAATGATTGAGATCGTAGGTTCTCGATTTGCGTCAAATATTTGGACTTGTAGATTCGTAAAGCATTGATCGCATCATATCCAGACACCTTTTGACCATCAGTAGTGCCTATTCTAGTCTCGACCATTGAGCCGTCAGCCTTCATGAAAAACTGCTTTACAAATAGAGGTTTCTCAATATATTTATATACTTCAAGAATATCTTTAAACACGCTAGAACCCGTTGGAAAAGTCGCCACGTTTGTCACCAATCCATCTTGGCTTTCTCCAAAACCTATATTAAAGCAGTAGACATCATTTAAGACTCCCAGAATCGATTCAAAATTGGAATACGGAACAATCACATAAACCACTTTTTTGCTACCTACTAGCCCCTGTTTATGATCCAATGCCCGCTCAGCCATATCCTGAATCTGATAGTTGTACAATGAACGGTTGTTTTCAACCTTGAGAAAAGTAACGACCATTTGTGTATTGCTATCATGGTAATTCAATAGATGCAGCTTATCTTCTAT
The DNA here is from genome assembly GCA_028279515.1 of Flavobacteriaceae bacterium. GTDB lineage: Bacteria > Bacteroidota > Bacteroidia > Flavobacteriales > Flavobacteriaceae > JANQNQ01. The sequence continues at coordinate 171,303 of JANQNQ010000011.1, read as the reverse complement.
AATTTCCATTTCGCTGTCCTCGAGAGCTTCTCCTGTTACATTGGCGAACTGCATGTGTCTAAAGACTCCTTTAGGTCTTATCAAATTGGTTGCAGAATACCCTCCACCTGTCAAAGCCCTTTCGAGCGCAGCATCAACAGCCTCTTGGTAAACCTCCATAAGATTTTGGTCTTCTTCTAGAGCAAGATTGAAATAGGTAAATTGATCACATCTACTCGAGGTATCTTCTTGAGAAGCTACGCAAGGTATAATCCCTTGAAATTCCATATCAGAATTGTCGACAAAGGAGAAATTCTCTTGTTTCCCCTTGATGTACCCCCACGTTGTTTTATAGTAGGTATTAGATCCACATCTAGCCACATCTCTAAACAGATGCACGTCATCAGCATTGGCCAACGTTTGGATGCTGATTGGCAATGGATCTGGATCCGATTCATTAAGGTATCCAAGAAATTGATTTCCGCTAAAGGTAGCTTTATAGTGTTTTTTATCATATACAATACCAGGGATAGCTCCTTTGGTTATCGATGCATCCCCTGAGCTTATTGTCCCTGAACTAGCGAACTTGAACGGTTTCCAATCTGGAGTCAACCAAACCTTTCCTGCCAATTGACCGGATTCATCACTCTGAAACAAATACAATTGCAATCCTGGCGCATGAATCGTCTCCCAATCCATATGCGTAAGTTTTGTACCCATCGGATAGTTGGCATGCATCAATAGGTCTTGTGAGCCTGATTCGTCATAGTGATCCAAACCGAAGACACCATGTCCCAGCTCATGTGCTAAGATGAGCGCTTGGTCATTCTGTGTAAAGAGAAAACCATATTGTCTTTTTCGTGGCATAAAGCCCTGGATATTTGAATCGGTTGTCGAGAAGGTATCTGCCAAGAATACATAATATTGCTGCGCGTCAATACCTCGCTGCGATTCATAATATTCGTAAATGGCGCGTTCTTCTGCCGTATAATTGGACAGCAGGTCACTATCTCCAATATCTAAGCTTCCTTGCGTAACGTCTATATCCCAAACGGATGCATCTATGTTGAGAGGGTTATCAATGGTAATGTTGAAATTTACTCCTGCCTTATTGTATATAGCATTGAGGTCGGAAGCCAAGTTGGAAGTTGGAGACGCTCCGTTTAACGGAACGATCGTCACATTAACGTTCTGTTGATCAAAATGCCAAACATTGGTCTTACCCGCAATGGTATAGTTTTGGGTAGAATCGGCTGGTTTTACGGTTGCAAGGATTTCGCTTTTCGCAAATTCGAATTGCTTCGTCAGTTGCAGTGTGGCTTGGTTTCCTGCTGCATTCCACTGGGCGTCTACCGCAGTTCCTTGCAATGTTTTAAAGACGATATCATCTTTGGTCTTTCCGTTAGAAAAAGTGGCGTCAGCAATCAATACATCCGTGGTACTTGCCGGAAGGTCGGACAACGCCTTATAGACCACTTTATATGTGCCTCCGTTGGCCGTTGGAATGGTCTCATACTTATCTTGAAGGTCTGTAATTCCGTCAGGGTATTCGTCAACAGTATAGAAACCGGATTCTTTGAATACGATGGACACATCGGGTGAAGATATTTGATTCACCGTTCCGTTGCCACCCATTCCGTCGGTATTGTCATCATCAGGTGCACCGCCATCGGCTTCTTCGCCAAGTGGCGTTACAGTACCATCTTCGTCTACCAGCCATTGATCTCCGTTTTCATCGGTGATGATCACTGGAAGGTCTACGTCAATCGGATGTTCTATTCCGTCTTCGTCAATAATGATAATCTCTCCATCATCGCCTACGATGATATCGTCAATATCTAAGTCTCCTGCGTCGTATTCTCCTATATCACCATCGTCTCCCACAATATCTTCAATGAGATCGTCGATATCTCCAATATCGCCCCATTGCGCATCATAGGTGGTCTTCACTTCCCCAGCGACGAGCTTCATATCGGTATTGATCTGAATGCCTTCGAACTCAACGGCGATCTTGGTATCTCCTAACCAAGGTACGACCACATAACCGCCTCCTTTAAAGGGAGCTGTTGGTTGATCCAATTGCACCACGGTAACCGGGAAGTCTCCTGCGGTGAAAATATCATTGATGTATAGGTCTGTCAGTAATGTTTGGTTCGAAAGGTCTATTGGGTCGGGCTCAATGTTACACCCGATGTAGGCTGATGCTTCTTCACTCAGCGTGGTAAATTCATAAATAATGGTTTCGCCGAAACTACCAAAGTCACAATTGCCTAAGATCTTGTACTCATAGGTGGTTTCTCGTGCAAGGTCATTGATCGTGATATACTCTCTTGGTGTGGTTAATTCGTACCACTCAGAACCTGCGTTCTTTTCTCTGTATTTTATGGTGTAGTCAAGATGTGAAATGTCTCCTTGCCAATTGATCTTGGCGTGTCTGTCGCCCAATTCTTCAACCGTTACGAATGTCGGTGCATTACATTGCGTCTGAAAGGCAAACCAGAAGATCTCGCTAAATCCTTGATTGGTGAACACTCCGATTTCTTCGGCGCCATTTGTGGCAAAAGCTCTTACTCTCCATGCATATCTTTTCCCTGTTAATAATTGCGGAAACGCAGGCCCGTAAATTAGTGTGGTCTGTGTGGTTACCGTCTGAAAGATAGGCGGTGATGTTAAAAAGGCTGCTTGCGGATCTATGTAATTGTCCCAGATCTCAACTAGGCTGAATTCGTACTGTACATTGCTTACATTGATGTGTCTTGGCGTCCACTGAAATACAATGTTCAACGGATTTTGCTCTACTATGACCGATTCGTTATAAGGAAGGTTTAGAAATGGTGGTTCATTTTGAAACAGTATGAAGGTAGCGCATGTCTTTTGCGATAATCGATTGCCTGATAACACATCGTATACTTCAAAACACATTTGATACGCTCCTTCTGGTAAGGCCGCACCATAGGCATTAGGGTTGATTCCCTGAAGGTTCTGAAACTCGAAATACGGTGCTAATTCAGCGCTTCCTAATTGAAGTGGAATCCCTCCATCCACAAACAACGTAGGAGCCCCTATCACTACGTCATTGCTTTGTGCTAAAATTCCTTGTCCTTCGATATATAACTTTAATCGTACTTCTCGATTGCTTACCGTTAGGTCGTTCAATAAGAGTTGTACTCTTACCCTATCGGTGGTTGTACTTGGATTGGCATAGTCCGAAAGATATACCGGGTTCGGTGGTATCACCTGAGGTGTAACCTGTACCGGAAACGACTGCGCCATGGCCTCAAAACTAATGAGGAGTAACGCTAGTATGTGTAATAGTCTTTTCATAAGCGGGGCTTTTATTCCGACTTCTGTATGTACTTTAATATATAAGTTGACTGGTCTGTTTTGTCCTTTGCTAAATCTTGATAGTACAAGAACAATTCACTGATCAGATATTGGTCTAATGCTGAAAGCTCTCCGCTTTCATCGTAAACCGATAGTGCTTCTTCTAAATGCTTTTCTTTGAAATTCTTAAGCACTTCGTCTTTGTCAAACTGCTTTGCCGTATTGATTCCTTCTAATTGTTCGAGCATCCAACGATGTCCGACGAACTTTCTTCGTGCTTCAATAAAGTTGTCATGCATGTCTTTATATGCTACAAAGTCTGAATCTGAAGAATCCAAGTCTTTAGGGTCTTGTCCCTTAAACTTATGGTTCTCCACCTGATATCGCAGGTCGATGAATTTCTTCTCTATATCGGGGTCCAAACGCTTGGCTTCGTCCTTTAACGACATCGCTGAATTGAACATATACTCATTGTAGTTATCCTTAAAATCAACATAACTGTAAACCGCATCCAAATAATCGATCACCTTATCTTCTAGTACTTTTTGGTCTTCAGACTTGAGCAGCAAAACATCGTTTTTCAACTTATCTAAGCTTGCTACTTTAAAGGCGGGCATGTTTCGATAGGTGGATTTATTCCGCGTAGATTGTATCTGTGATACGATTTCATCTGCATTTCCTTCATAAATCTGTTTTCGATATCTGAATTTAAGTTGTGTCAAGCCATCTGCTCCAGTGGTCGGAATCTGTTTCCTTCCTTTTTGCTTCTTTCTATTGGCCGTAGTGAAACTATAATTATACCCTATCGTTGCTGTGAAGTCGTTGTTGCTTGTGGTCTGCGCATCCCGAAACAGTGCCAACAGACTCATATTGAATTGATGTTTTTCGAATAATTGATAGCCTGCGTTGAGCCTAAAATTGAGAATGCTGTTCTGTCGTTCACCATCATTTGAAGTTGTATTGTACGAACTGGACAAGGAACTCCGGACCCGTTTATCAAAAAACTGTTTATTGACCACCAGTGTAGGACCCAGTGTCACCGTATTGTCGTCCATGACTTTATTCAAGGTAGCATTGAAAGCCGCCGAAACACTCAAGGTCTTTTCTGGGAAAGAAATGGTATAGGCAGTAGCACCATTGTAAAATTGAGAGCTATTCACGGTATTCTCAGCACCGGTGAATATTTGCTCTTGCAAATCCTGTGTGTCTTGGAACGAAAGATTGATATTCAGGTTTTGCTGGTTTTTCTTTTGTTTTGATATGATGTAACCGATCGAAAGATTGGCATTTTGTGAGAGTTGCTTGAAGTTCAGAGTATCAATGTTGTCAAAATCGGTCACCTGATTGATAAAGTCAAATTGATTCTGGATATTGGTAAAACTCTGAAAATTGGAATATGATCCGGAGATATTAAGACGTTCTGAAGCAGTATAGTTCATATTCACCGCCGCCACCACACGTTTGAGCTCGCTGGTCTTGGTGTTGTCTAAATTATCGCGCTGCAGTCCTCCGTTTACACTAATATTCAATTTGTCATTGAAAATGGTCTGTGATGCATTGACCGTAATATTCTCTAAATCGTTATTGAAGAAATAAGCGCCAAATGTATTATAGTTTGGATCGATGCGCTCATATCCAACACCTAGGCTTCCGTTTCCGACCGAATAGGTAATATCTGCATTGAAGGCATCATAATACGATGTCGAAATGCGCTCGTCAAATAAAAACGAAAGCAATCCAACTGAGCTTCCGGCTTCTTCCGCATTTAGATCTTCTGTTACGGCAGAAGTTGCGTATTCAACATTCAGCGTGCCTCGATCAAACAGTTGAAGCGACCCTTCTAAACTAACCACTAAATTTTCTTGCGGACTCACCCCTACGTCAATTGGAATTGGTTGATCCAACGAATTCACCTCATCTCTGGCACTAAAAAAAGTAAGTCCGACGCGTGCCTTGTCAAACTGATACGAAGCCTTTAATCCGTAACCAATTCGTTTGTAGGCAGGCTCTGTTTCTGGTTCATTACTATCATATTCTACCGGACGAATTAGCCTACCATACATGGCGCTCACTTTAAAAGGGCCATTTGGTGTCAGGTCAACCCCAAGTCCTGAAAATTGATGACCGCTCAACGTGTATGGAGAAAAGGTCATAGCGACGTCTCCAATATGCGCAGTCACCCACTTGTATGAAGGATGAATACTTAATCGATTGAAGCGAAAAGGCTGGCTATATGAAAACTCCTGATTCGAATACGTGAACGAAACGGGCACATTAAAAAGTCCGCTAATATTGGCGTTAATGTTTCCGCTAAGTACATAGGTAAAAGGTTCTCGAGAAGCCGTACCATCATAAAATACTGCATTGGCGGCCACACCACCATTTAGGGTAAACAATTTTGCCTTTCCGATCTGAGTAAGATCTTGTGTATAAGCATTCCCATAAAAAAACAGCAATAGGAGGGGTAGAAGTCTTTTCAATAGCGCGAGTAGGTTTAGTTGTTACAATTAAGGTAGTATCAAATATATGACACCACTACAAGATACTAAAGCATTTTTGTTTAACAAAATATTAATAAGAATTCGTTGATAGCCAAATTGCTCGTTGTCAGTCTATTATTTTTTTAACGATTCACAAATATTTTGTGAATCGCTTTTTTATCGTTTTATCGACTCCTAGGGAAAAAAAGCCCTTTAAGGGGGCATTTTTCCCCTAGCTAACATCGGGTATTTTGTAGACATTTGGTGAACTTTTAAAAAACTAGGATACCGTAAATTTTGTAGCTTTAGTAAGAAATCTATTGCAACCCATTATGAAAGCCTTATTACTATCAACCTTTATCTTCATCAGAAAATTTATCAATTGGTTTAGGATGCTCTTGTCTGAGCTCTACACCAACTTAGTGTCTGTGGTCATTATTCTCTTGGTCTACCTAATCTTGTGGAACTTCCCTCAGACAATAGACCTGCTACTGATTCTTAACCAAGTCGATTCGGTGTTCAACTTTGAGATTCCTGTATATTTCTCGCTATTAACTTTGCTGGGACTTCTGATCTGGTATGCTCCTTACTACTTAGACAAGAAGATCTACCGAAGTCTCACGATGAGAAATCTCATGAAACAGCGACCTGGAAAAGCTGTCGAACAGGAGGTCACTGGGTATAGTGAAAAGTACCTCAACCGTTTGCACATGCAAAAAACCTTACCAAAAGTTTTGGGCGGACTCCTTATGGCCATTTCTGCCTTAGCCATCTTAAATGCGGCCGAGCTCTTTGGTATTGAGAATCCCATTAGCAATGTGATCAAAGCAAGTACCATCTTATTGATTGCAGTGATCGTCCTGCTACTATTTTTAGATTATAAAATTTACGCCTGGTTAAAGCGAATAACAGGTAAAATTCCGAGAAGCAAGTATTTCTTTTACATCCTGGCCGTATTGATGGTACTGGCCATTATTTTATTGGGCGCCTTGAACAATCAGGACAAAGAGGGTATTTTACAACTTTTCATTTCGAACAGTATTCTCGGTTTCCTATTCTTTGGGTTTGTTTTCTTGAGCAATAGAATCTTTAGTGAACGTGTACGAGCCGTCATGTTCAAAGCCGTATTGTTTCTAGTGATATCGGCCATAGTTCTATTCTTCATTTTTGCCTTTAACCCAGAAGTTTCACGTAGGTTTAATCCCTTATCGGTCATCATGGTTAGCCTAATTACCTTTTTCATGATCGCCTTCTTATTAGAATTGTTAGGCAGAAAATATAAAGTCCCGCTGGTTGTTATGTTTGTGCTTTTCTGTTTTTTCTTCGGAAGATATACAGCTAGCAAAGAAAATTTCACACATTATGAAGTAGACTATGTCACGACTGATGTAAAGCGTAGCTCTTTTGATGATCATCTGAAACAATGGGTAGACGAACGAAAACCACTTATCGACAGTACCAAGACCAAGTACCCAGTTATTTTCGTTTCGGCTGAAGGGGGCGGATCTCGTGCAGGGCTGTGGACCTTCTTAGTACACAGCTATCTCTACGACCACGACCCTACCTATTTTAGCGACCACTTGTTCTCGCTAACGGGAGCCTCTGGCGGAGGCGTGGGCAACTCGATGTTTTATTCGCAAGCCGAACAGCTTTTCGAGAATGGGGGGTCTTTCAGCTTTAAAAAAGAAAACACCAACAACGGATTTCAATACAAGGCCAGTGAGGTCTATCAACAAAACTTTCTTTCTTCGTCGCTTTCGGCATTATTGGGAAGAGACTTGATGCAAAGCATCTTCGGACTGCTGTCCTTTGACGATCGTGGGCGTCTCTTAGAAAAAGAATGGGAAAATGCACATAAGGTCGTCATCGGATCCAGTGATGGTAATAGTCTGCTAGGCAGGGATGTACTTTCTTTCTACGGAAAAGGTAAGAACAACACCTCGCCTCCATTGCTCGTTATCAACACTACGCATACACAAACGGGGCAATACGCTTTGATCGCTCCAGTTACGTTTGAAGGAATACCTGAATTTTCAGGCTTTAGAGATTTCATTGGTGATATGCAGGTCGAAAACCCGCATCGATCCATTAGAATCTCGACAGCTATGTCCTTAAACGCACGCTTTCCGTATATAAGTCCAGCCGGAGAGGTAAAAAATAGAACTACCGACGGAAAGGTCATTGAAGTCGGACATTTTGCCGATGCTGGATATTACGACAATATTGGCGGGACCGTAACCCGAAGTCTAAAGGAGCACCTTGAGACGTATTTAAGTGAAAACGAGCCATCACTACTGGATAAAATTGAGATGATCGACCTCGTGATCAAGTATCATGAAGTTGAATCAAACACACCTCCTAAGGCGGTGACCCAGTTACAGGCCCCCTTGTCTACCCTGATCAACATACGATCAGGCCACACCGTCGAAATGAAGAAATACCTTGGCGATGACTGGTTGATCACCTTGGATACCACAGAAATTCCGGTTGATTATACGATGATCGATAAGTTGATGAGCGAAGATAGTTTGCAGACTCAAAAGATGATCACACCATTGCTACCTCTTGGGAGATACCTTTCGAAGGTGGCCATACGATCTATGGAAGCTCGACTAGAAAGTGAAGAAGTCAAGCAAAAATTGGATAACCTTTTACTAAAAATAGAACAATCAAAACAATAGGAACATGAAAACATTAAGAAGAAAAACATCTATTGGCTTGCTGGCGCTGAGCTTTTTGCTCATGTCTTGCAACGCCATTAAAACAGCGGTCTTTGACCAACATTCGTATCAACAGGCCATATCATTAAAAGTAGAGTCCACCAGTTTATTGAATAAGGCCACAGAACCTTTTTCTGATCACGCTCAAGAAGTGGCCGATCTATTGGTAGAGGTTGAAAAGATGAAGGAATACGAAAAAAACAAGGAAAACAACAACTTTACCTATAAGATGTGGGAAATTCTTGGTGACGAAGACAAGAACCTTTTGGCTGGGCTCTTAAAGCGCTGGAAAGATCAAGGCCAGCTATCAAGTGTATTTGTACAGCAGGCATCACCTCAGGTGCAGGAAGCATTTGACCTCTTGATCAAGTACGAGTCCAAAAAGGACAAAGAAGGCGAACAAGGCATACTCAACTTTTTAACGAATCAATAAATCAAACATCATGGATTTCGAAGATATTTTCAAACAAATGAAGGATAACCTATTTGAGCTAATAGGGGATCGTGTTTCAGATTTCACTTCTGAAGGTAAAAAGGATATGAAAGCGTTTCTAGAAGCGTCAAAAGGCAAGCTCAAAACATGGACGCAGTTGTTAGCTGACGGTATGTTAACATTGGATGATTTTAATTGGCTTGTGAAAAGCCAAAAGGATCTGTTGGTCATGCAAGCACTCTATCAAACAGGCACCTCAAAAATAAAACTGGGACACTTGAAAAATGCGGTCATAAGAACCATCGTCGATACAGTGAAAAAGATCGTGCTTTAATCACTTTACCTTCTCAAAGGTAATCTCTTTTTTAGCAACAGGAATCTTAATAATACAAAAGGGCTGGCTAATGGCCATGGTGACCATGTCACCGGCTGCTGGCCCTATTTCTTTGACCATAACCGTAACTCCTTCTTTGGTCTCTCTAATACCAGCCACATCTACTGAAAATCCTCCTGTATTTTTCTCACCCATGCAAATAGCGACTACAGTTTCTTTCGAAAAGTCAATATTGGGTACAGGAAAACCAGGTCTTCTGGTCATGTTTATCTGTGTGTAGATCTTTTGAAGTCCTTTGGGCTCTTTGATCACCATGATCTGTGGCTCAACCGGGCCTCCATAGGCATCTTGAACTAGTATTTCGTGTTTCATTTCTTGTTTCTGCTGCATCTGCTCGGCCGATTTGGATTCGGTTGTTCGTGTATCATTTGCACTGCTCGTTTCTTGAGCAACATTGGTGCTTCCGCAAGATAACATTAACAAACTGATGGTGTATAAAATTGCTTTCATGTTCGTACTTTTTTACGATAATGCCAAAACTATGCCATTTCAAAGGCTTTGTTGTATAGCATTTCGTACAAAGGTACGATTTTATGGATATCAAACTTAAAGGCTTGCTCTTTTGCATTCTTCTTGAATTGAAGCAACTTGGCCTCGTCCTTTAGAATGGACAGTGCGTTGTTGGCCATATCCGAAACATCACCTACATTGCTAAGATATCCCGAAAATCCGTGTTCATTCACTTCTGGAATTCCTCCGGTATTACTAGAGATCACCGGAACTCCTGATATCATGGCTTCAAGTGCAGCCAGACCAAAACTCTCGGTCTCTGAAGGCAGTAAGAACAGGTCTGAGAAACACAGGATCTTATCAATTTCATTGCTGTTTCCGAAGAAGACCACCCTATCCTCGATATTGAGGTCGCGGCACATCATCTCGGCCATTTCCTTTTCGGGTCCCTCTCCTACCATCATCAATTTTGCCGGCATTTCTTGCTGTATCTTGTAAAAGACGTTGACCACATCTTGAATGCGTTTCACAGGTCTAAAATTACTGATGTGCGTAATGATCTTTTCGTCTTCATCAGCCATCAAAGAGCGTTGGCAATCTGTGAAGTCATGATCATACTTGCTGATATCGATGAAGTTGGGGACCACATCTATTTCTCTTTTGATATCGAATAGTCTTAATGTGTCTTCCTTTAAACTCTGGGATACTGAAGTCACTACATCTGACTTGTTGATACTGAAGGTGACTGCAGGCTTGTAAAATGGGTGGTTTCCGACGAGTGTGATATCGGTGCCGTGCAGAGTTGTTACCATCGGAATCATGATTCCTTCGGCCTGAAGCATCTTCTTCGCCATATATCCTGCATATGCATGCGGAATCGCATAGTGCACATGTAACAACTCGATCTTATGCAGCTTCACCATATCGACCAACTTGCTCGAAAGTGCAAGCTCATAGGGTTGGTAGTGAAATAAGGGATATTCTGGAACAAATACTTCGTGAAAGTGTATGTTGCTGCTTAGCAATGCCAAGCGCACAGGTTGCTTGTAGGTGATAAAATGTACCTCGTGTCCGCGATTGGCCAAGGCAATTCCTAGTTCTGTAGCGACAACGCCACTACCGCCAAATGTCGGGTAACATACAATGGCTATTTTCATTTGGTTGGTCTTTTTAAAAGTTAGGTTCGTCTATAGCTTCATAGATCAGTTCCTGGATCACGGTCCGTAAGTTGGAGGTGATCAACTTCTTGTTTTTCATCGTCGGATAGGTACGATTGGATAAGAACACATAGACCAATTCTTCTTCTGGATCTGCCCAGGTATAGGTCCCGGTGAAGCCAGAATGTCCAAAACTGGTCATAGAGACACAACCACAGGTTGGGCCCACATCTCCCAATTGAGGCTTGTCAAAGCCTACCCCTCTGCGGTTATCTCTTTCACAATAGTAGCACGTATTAAACGCATCTACTGTTTTCTCTTTCAAATAGCGCTTTCCTCCGTAATATCCTTTTTGAAGGTACATTTGCATGATCTTGGCTACATCATTGGCGTTGCTAAAGAGTCCGGCATGGCCGCCCACTCCTGATTGCATGGCCGCTCCCATATCATGTACATAGCCGTGTACCTTTTGGTACCTAAAGTAGTCGTCAATCTCTGACGGAACTATCACATCTTTTTTAAATTTTTTCAATGGGTTGTACGTCGTGTAATTAGCTCCCAACGATTTATAAAAATAATTCTGAACCAACATGTCCAACGACTCCACGTATTGGTTCTCGATATACTTTTTAATGATATAATACGGAAGGTCACTGTACTTATACTGCAGACGATCTCTTAGGTCACTATCGATTACCTGCGTAAAAAGCGAATCTTTATAATCTGTGCGCAAATACAGGTTTTTAGCCACCTTGACACCGAACTTTTTGCTATACTTTTTTCGGTAGTATTCTGGAAGCGGCTTTCGAGTAACGCTGTCCAGGGTCTTGATATAAAATGGTATCCAAGGTTTAAACCGTGCGTAATGAGAGAGCATTTCTTTGATGGTAATCTGGTCCTTATTGGAGCCTGTGATCTCTGGTAACAAATAGCGAAGTTTACTGTTCATACCAAGCTTGCCTTTGTCTACCAGCTTCATGGTCATTGGCAACGAAGCCAATATCTTGGTCAAAGAGGCCACATCATACATATCATTCCAAGCGACTTCTTTCGATTTGCTTCCATAGGTATGTTTTCCATAGGTTTTGTCATAGATCACCTTTCCTCTTCGGGCGATGAGTAGTTGCAAACCCGGAGCCATCAATGAGTCTACTGCAATACGAGCCACCGAATCCACCTTTTTCAGGCGTTCTGAGCTCATTCCTACGCGTTCTGGGATGTCGTATCCCAAACGTTTTAAGACATTTGCTTGCAATCCGATATTTACCGGAAAATCTTCCCCAGCCGAAACTGGCAATACCCCTTCCGCCTTAATCGCACCAAAAATCATTTGCGCTGATTTCTCTTGCGCCAATTTGCTGTTTTGGTAACTTACCACTACTCCTTTTAAGTTAGTGCTGCTTTGTAGATCTAGCAATGCGTACGGTTTCACAAAAATGTCCAACACCGTTGTATGCAAACGTGAAATCTCATGCAGCCATACTGTCTCTCTATCTGAAAGGTTGTGCGATTTCCATGGATTTGCGTTGGAACGATGAAATCCGATGATCACTAAATTGTACTTCTTCAACTTGTCTAAGAGCTCTCCTAAATATTCAGCTTTGACCTCATCGACCTTGGTGTATTTTTGCAGCGCTGTAAGAAAATCCGAACCTGAATCATCTCCAAGTTTCACATAAGCAATTCTTTTGTTTTCAAGGTTTTTTATAGGAAGAACTCCTCCTTCGTTCTTCACCAATGTGATGGCCTTTTCGATCGCTTCCGAATATAAGGTGTCGTCTTCGATCGTATTAAGATCTTCGTACAGATTATGCGTATCTACTGGGCAATAGGCATTGAGGCCCACTTTGTACTTGGCTTTCAATATCTTTTTCACGGAATGTGCTAAGCGCTCTTCGGTCACATCACCTGCATTGTAGGCTTCCTCAATCTTTAGGGCTGCCTTTGGTATATCTTCAGAAATAAGGAGCACGTCGTTTCCAGCCTGAAAGGCCGCCAGATCAATCTCTCCGGGTTCCTTGAAGTTTGAAGCACCCTTCATGTTTAGGGCATCGGTAAATATGAGTCCGTTGAACCCCAGCTTCTCTTTAAGGATATTGGTCACAATGTTTTTCGAAATCGAAGATGGATATCCGTCCTTGTATTCTAGTGCTGGTACATTTAAGTGCGCTACCATTACACTGGCAAGGTCGTGATCGATCAACTTTCGGTATGGATGAAGTTCAATGCTATCGATACGCTCTGCCGAGAAGGCGATGGTCGGTAAGGTTTTGTGCGAATCCTGTGCGGTATCTCCGTGTCCTGGAAAGTGCTTTCCGCAGGCCAACACTCCTGCCCCTTGCATTCCTTTGGTAAAGGCAATCCCTTTGGCAGTAACATTCTCTCGGTCTTCACCAAATGCGCGATTGCCAATGATCGGGTTCTTGGGATTGGTATTGATGTCGATATCAGGTGCAAAGTTGATATGGACTCCAAGTCGTTTGCAATGCTCTCCGATGCGTTTTCCTACCTTTTCTACGATCGTATCGTCTTTGATCGCTCCTAGGGTCATGTTCCAAGGGAAGGCGTACGTAGAGTCGAGTCGCATTGACAAGCCCCATTCAGCGTCCATTCCTATGAGTAACGGTACTTTAGAAAGTTCCTGATATTCGTTGTTGAGTTTTGCTTGACGCTGTGGTCCTCCTTTTGAAAAGATCACACCACCGATGTGGTTTTCTTCGATCAGCTTCTTCACACGGTCTGTATGCTTTTTGTCTTTGCTTGAGAAGACATCGACCATGAAAAGCTGGCCAATCTTTTGTTTTAGCGTCATCCCATCATAAATGCTATCGACCCATTTGGCCTGAGCTTCGGCATCCTTGGTCAATAACGGGTCAACTTGTTGTGAGTAACTAAATTGAAATAGAAGTACAAAAAGTGATAGATATAAATAGCGTGCTTGCATGAAAATCGTTTCTGAAAAAAGTGTAAATACCGTGCCAAACTTTCGTGTAGGAAAGATAACACTAATTTACATAAGAATTTCTTAAAGTTATTTCAAAAAACGGCTGTGCCAACTATCTATTGCAGGGACTTCCCAATTTTCGATATACTCGCCTTTATTTACGACCAAATTGTTGAAAACGATGGTTTTTTTACCGATTGCACCGTCTTTGGCCATTTTTTTGAAATCAGCGAGTGGCTTGTATGCGACAAATTCTCCTTGCTTGTAAGAGACATTCATCTTATCCATTAAATCTACGCCATATTCTTTTTCGAGCTGCTGTACAAAGTGTACAGAGGCATCAATAGAGCAACCTGTGGCTGCATTAAGCTGTTGGTCTAATCCAATCGTGATGAAACGTTTGTATTTGATGTCGAATCCTGCTTTAAGATCGGCTCCGTGAGCGGTCCATTGTTCAATGAAGCTGGCCAGTTTTTCGTTTATGGATTCGAGCTCGGCATCGGTGAAAGAACGATTGGCTTGGTAGATCCAAACGCGTGCGGTATCTGGGAGTGTGTTGAAGTCTACTAACATAGTCTTTAGTCGTTGGTCATTGGTTGTTAGTCATTGGTGGCGATACTTCTGACCACTTACTTTCTAACACAAAAACCTAATATTTGTTTTTATACATTTTGTCATTCCTGCGTCGGCAAGGAATAGTGCAAAATTAACGCTATTGTTCTTTTCTTGCTGTTAATTTCTCATAAAAAAAGAAACCTCCGAATCGGAGGTTCTTTATATATCATTTACCTAAACCCGTTACAGGTCTTGCGCATTGGCTATCAACTCTGCGATGTCCATCACTTCGATGTCTGCCTCTTTTTCTTTGGCTTTGACACCATCGGTCATCATTGTGTTACAGAACGGACACCCAGCTGCGATGATATCTGGCTTGGTCTCTAATGCTTGCTCGGTTCGCTCGACATTTACGTCTTTATCACCTTTTTCTGGCTCTTTGAACATTTGAGCACCTCCAGCTCCACAACACAATCCCTGCTTCTTACACTTTCGCATCTCGACTAATTCGACATCCAATTTTCTGATAAGATCGCGTGGAGCTTCATATACGTCGTTGGCTCTTCCTAAGTAACACGGATCATGGAATGTAATTCGTTTTCCTTTGAATTGTCCGCCTTCGATGGTCAGTCTTCCTTCCTCTAAAAGGGATTTCAAGAACTGCGTGTGGTGCATTACTTGATAGTTTCCGCCTAAAGAAGGGTATTCGTTTTTGATGGTGTTAAAGCAGTGTGGACAAGCCGTCACTACCTTTTTTACTTCATACGCATTCATTACTTCAATGTTGGTCACCGCCTGCATCTGGAACAAGAATTCGTTTCCTGCTCTTTTAGCTGGGTCACCTGTGCAGCTTTCTTCGGCACCTAAAACGGCAAAATCAACATTGGCACGGTTTAACAATCGTACAAATGCCTTTGTGATCTTCTTTGCTCTGTCATCAAAGCTTCCGGCACAACCGACCCAAAAAAGCACTTCGGGTTGTTTGCCTTCTGCCATCATTTCTGCCATTGTAGGCACTTTTAGTGTTTCGCTCATATTCGTAATTATGCGTTTTGAACTTCTTTAATCGTGTTTTCCGTCGTCAAAGACTTCTATGGTCACCTCTTTTTCAACGAGGTCTGTAAACTTTCCGTTGTAACGGGTTGCTTTTACTAAGTGATTGTCGATCCAGTGGTAGTTTCCTCCTCTTGGTTTCCCCATTAAAAGGCTGTGGTACTTGAAACCGTGTTTCTTTAACCATCTTTCGGTTACTTCGCGATGGTTTTCAGTTCTTGAGGTAAAGAAGCAGATCATATGCCCCTCTTCGTACCATTTGTTACAAGTTTTCAATGCGTCTGGGTACACCGCCGCCGTCTCCATACGCTCTGGTTCTTCATTTGGGATATCATCACTGATGGTCCCGTCAATATCTATCAAATAGTTTTTGACTCCTTCTGGCAATACCGGACTTACTTGTTCTCCGGCTTCTACCTTCGCGTGCAATAGCTTGTCAGCTTCTTCTCTGTTCATCTTAATTGTTTGTTCTTTGTTTGTTTATTTATAAAGTTACGCTTCGTCTTTCCAGTTTAGTCTATCCATCTGGTTGTACGGCCAAGGAGCACCGTTGTTCTCGATATTGCTCATCATGTTGTTGAGCTCGGTAGGTGCAGCTGATTGTTCCATCACGAGATATCTTCTCATGTCCACAATGATGGATAGTGGGTCAATATTTACCGGACATGCTTCAACACAAGCATTGCATGAGGTACATGCCCAAAGTTCTTCGCGTGAGATATAGTTATCCAGAAGTTGTTTGCCATCATCCACAAACTCGCCATTGTTTGCATCGATGTTCTTGCCAACTTCTTCAAGACGGTCACGAGTGTCCATCATGATCTTACGCGGAGATAGTTTTTTTCCTGTTTGATTTGCCGGGCATTCGCTTGTACAGCGTCCGCACTCAGTACAGGTATATGCGTTTAATAGTTGTACCCAATTGAGGTCTTGCACGTCAGAAGCTCCAAATTTTGCGGGTGCTTCTTCTTCGGCTCCTTCAGCAGGTGCTGCAAAGGGATCTGCATTGGGATCCATCATCAGCATCACCTCGTTGGTCACTGCTTCAAGATTGTTGAACTCACCTTTTGGTTTTAGATTGGCGTAGAATGTATTTGGGAACGCCAACAGAATATGCAAATGCTTTGAAAAATATAAATAGTTCAAGAAGATCAAGATTCCAATAATGTGAAGCCACCAAGCGCTTCTTTCGATCATGTGCAACGTACCTTCAGACATCCCATCGAATAAGGGCGCTATATAACCGCTTACCACATTTCCAACCCCTGCTTGTTGGAAAGGAGTATCGGTTGCGTTCATCACTAAAAACAGTGTCATGAGCACCATTTCGAAATACAGGATGAAGTTTCCATCGTTCTTAGGCCATCCTTTCATTTCGGGCTTTATGAAACGTTGTAGTTTGATAATGTTTCTTCGAATCCAAAAGATAATCACGGAAATGAATACCAAAGCTGCTAGAATTTCAAACGACCCAATAAGAGCTCCGTAGAACGTGTCTCCTAACAATCCTTGAAAGATTCTATGTGTACCAAAGATTCCGTCGATGATAATCTCCAGTACTTCGATATTAATAATGACAAAACCTACATACACAATGATGTGCAATATCCCTGCAATGGGGCGCACGACCATTTTGGATTGTCCAAGTGCGATCATCGCCATGTTCTTCCATCGGGCCGGTTTGTTATCGGTACGATCCACATCTTGCCCTAGCTTGATGTTTCGGGTTAGCTTACGTACATTTTTAACAAAGTAGCCTATTCCTGCTGCCAGGATGATCACAAATAGGATGTTAGGGATATAATTCATGGTTGGTTAGTTCTTGTTCTCTTCTTTTAATTCAACTTCATTGCCTTCAGGTGCCTTGTAAGGCTTCGCTCGCTTTCCAAAAAGTGAGAAATGCACATAGCGTTTTGGGTTGAGCTTCATATCTTCGAGCAGTTTTTCGAGCTGTAAAGAGGCTCCTGCTAGATTATCATACAATTCCTTATCCTTCAATAATTTCCCAACAGACCCCTCTCCCCGCTCAATAGCTGACATAATGGTATCCATGTTCTTGATGGTCGATTGAAGATTAGCTATGGTCTCACCAAAATTGGCCTGCACTAATGTATCTGAAACTTTAGAGAGGTTGCTCGTGATATTTTGGGCATTACTAATGGTGCTGTCCAGTTTTTGACGGTTGCTAGCCATGAGTTGATCGATGGATCTTGAAGTTCTTTTAAAATTACTGATAACCTCACTTAAACTTGCCAAGCTGTTCTTAAGGTCTTGTTGCGCCTTCGCATCGAATACTGTATCAATCTTCCCTACTACAGAACTCGCCGATCTAAATAGTTGGTCTAGGTCATCAACTACTGGATTCAATTTGTTCTCGATCGATTCGGTAAGTCCAGCGCGATAGCTAGATGGCAGTGTATCTTTATCTTTTGCCAAAGGCGCACCGTCAAATGCAGGCATAATGGCCAAGGCTTTTCCGCCTATAAAACCAGCTTCATAAATTTCGGCTTTACTATTGATCGAAAAAGGAAAATCATCTTCGACAATAAAGGTAACCACAAGTTTCCCTGAATTGTCTCCTTTGAAGTTTATGTTTTGGATCTTTCCAACGGGTAGTCCGTTAATGGTAACGCTGGTGCCGGTAGTCAATCCTCCAACATGGGAATATTCGGCATAAAATACGCGTCCGTTACTCAAAATAGAATTCGCCTTCAGATAGCTAAATCCTAAAATAAATAAAGCAATGCCAGATAAAACCAGCAATGCTGTCTTCAACTCTCTAGATATCTTCAAAATTCACAGCGTTTTCGTTTCGAAACAAAATTAGAAATTATTTTATAAAGAACCAGTTTAATTTGCAGAAGAGCTTAGGGCTTCGGCCACAGAGATGCGCTGTCCATCTTTGTAGGCCACAATGTATGAGGAAGCATATCCATTGGATTTAGCTTCTTCATGAAGTTTCTTTATTTGAATGTAATCTGAAGTTTCTCCGTAAAAATAACGGTACATATTGTTAAAAGGCTCGCGGCTTATTGGGGTAAGTCCGTTAAAATTATAGGCTTTTGGCTCTAGGCGGTTAGCACTGGCCGCAATCTGCACTTTGAAGGTTACATCTTCAACGATCTGTTCTTCTTCTGTTGGAGTATCAACAATTTCAAGATCATCTCCTTTTTCAAATGACACGTCCAAACCAACATTCTGTTGTACTGATCTTTTATAATCGATAATGGCTCCGGCAATCGAATTGGCCATTTCCCTTTGTCCTTTCTTTGAATTCAGGTAGTTTCCTTCCTTTTTATTGGTGATAAAACCTGTCTCGACCAATACGCTTGGCATTACAGTTTGATGCAGTACGATAAATCCCGCTTGTTTTACACCGCGGTCTTTTCTCTTTAATTTTTTGGTGAATTTATTCTGTATCATACTGGCCAACTGAATGCTTTGCTCTAAGTATTCTTCCTGCATGATCGAAAGCCCAATAAACGATTCAGGAGAATTGATATCAAAGCCTTCATAGTTTACCTCATAGTCATCTTCTAGATAAATCACCGAGTTCTCTGCCTTGGCCACCTCAAAATTAGTTTTGTTTCTATGCAGTCCCATTACATAGGTTTCAGACCCATAGGCCTGCGTATGATGTGCGTTACAATGCACCGAAACAAAGAGGTCTGCGTTGGCTTCATTCGCAATTTTTCCTCTTACAAATAAATCGATAAACTTATCCGTCTTTCTAGTATATACCACTTTGATGTTAGGCTCTTTCTCTAGTATTTTACCTACCTCCAAAACAATGTCTAGGGCAATATCTTTTTCTAAATAGCCGTATTTTGAATTCTTACCTGGGTCCTTTCCTCCATGACCTGCATCCAAAACCACAATGAAAGTCTCGTCTTTGGCTTGTTTTTTGATAGGACTAAAAGCTAAAAACAGTAGCGCAGCCAGCGAAATACTTAAAAAAATCACAAAGTTCTTTTTCATCTGTCGATATTTATGGTTTTTTGGTGGTCAGGCGACGTAACCTTTGTAACATTAACATTACGTTATGCCATATTGCACATAATATTATGGCTTTATCATTGTTTGATAATACAGTAAAATATTTTTAATTGATCTCAACCTGTACCAAAAAAATATATGTAATTTTGGCAATTCAAAAACCGAGCCATACTTTTACAAAAATAGGATATATAGCATTGCAAGCAACCTCTCGTCATATACTTTTATTAATAAGTTTTCTACTATTTGCAGTCTCTTTAGTAGGACAAGAGGGTCCGACCAAAAAAACGCTGGAACCTGCAAAAGCAAAGGATACTCTAAGCACTTCGATACAGGAGCTGGTTCCTATCACTCGTGAGAGTGTCATTGATACTGTTGATAACGACAGTATACAGAACGATAGTATCAAGAAGAAGTCAATTCTTGATGGAAAAATCAAATACAAGGCAAAAGATTACGTAAAGATCAGCCAAAGAGATAAAAAAATCTATCTCTATAACGAGGCTGAACTTTACTATTTAGACACCGAACTCAAAGCGGGTATCATTGTACTTGACTATGAAAAGAATGAAGTATATGCTGGGCGTATCAAGGATTCTACGGGGGCTCTGAGCCAATATCCCTACTTTAAACAGGGAAATGATGTTGTAGAACCTGATTCGATTCGTTTTAACTATGATACCGAAAAGGCCCTGGTTTGGAATTCCCGCACAGAGCAAAATGATTTTAGGGTTTTCGGAGAAATGACCAAGAAGGAAAATGATTCAGTCGTTTTCATCAAAAATGCACGTTTCACTACCTCAGATAATGTCGAGGATCCTGAATATTACTTCCTGGCACGAAGAATCAAGTTGGTCCCAAAGAAAAAGATCATCTCTGGCTTTACCAATATGTACATTGCCGATGTACCAACACCTATTGGAGTGCCATTTGCGTATTTTCCGTTGACGGAAGATCGGACCTCAGGGTTTATTTTCCCAACCTTTGGAGAAAATAACAATCGAGGGTACTTTTTCCAAAATGGAGGATATTACTTTGCACTGAGCGACCATTTTGACCTTGCATTGCTGGGAGATTACTTTACCAATGGTAGTTATGGTCTTCGAGCCGAAACCAACTATGCTTGGCGATACAAGTTTCGTGGAAACATAAGTGTGCGATTCGAGAATTTGATCAATGGAGAGCGCGGTTTCCCTGGATTCAGCAAATCGAGGATCTACAATATTCGTTGGTCTCATACGCAAGACCCGAAATCGAATCCCAATTCACGAATATCGGCTTCGGTCAACTTAGGTAGTAGCCAGTATTATCAGCAGTCGGTCAATCAATTGAACACGCCAAACTTCTTGAACAACACGTTGAGTTCGTCTGTTTCGTATTCAAGAACGTTTCCGTCCTATCCTTCGGTAAACCTTTCGGTAACTGCTACACACCAGCAAAACACACAGACTGAGACCATCAATATGACACTGCCTACGCTTCAGGCAAGTATGGAACGTATCTATCCTTTTGCCAAACGCGACGGTGTCAAGAGAGGAGCTATTCAGAATATTAACTTCCAATACAATTTTAGAGGAGAGAATCGAATTCAGACTACGGATTCTTTGTTCTTTAAAAAGGAAATGTTTGATGATGCACGTGTAGGCGTGCGCCATTCGATTCCGATTAACACGAACTTCAAGGTCTTTAATCACTTTAGCGTGACCATGGGTGGTACTTACGAAGAGAATTGGACACTAAAAACGATTCGGCGAAACGACTTTGACCCTGTGCTTGACGAAGCTACGGTTGACACAATCGCGGGTTTTGACTCGTTTAGGCAATACAGCTTTAGCGCTAGTGTGGGTACTACGATCTACGGAATGTTCCCCAGAGGCGAAGACAAAAAGATCCAGGCGATACGGCACGTCATGCGACCTTCGATCAGTTACAACATCAATCCAAGCTTTGATCAATACTATGATGAATACATCATAGACGCCGATGGCAATACAGCCGAATTTACTCGCTTTGAAAACAACCTTTTTGGTACTCCGGGACGAACGTTCTCTAGCTCTATCGGACTTGCTCTTAACAACACCCTGGAAGCCAAGGTCAGGAATCCCGACACCACAAAGACCGAGGCTAAGAAAATCACCATTTTCAACAACCTGAACTTTTCTACCAGCTATAATATTGCTGCCGATTCGCTGCAATGGAGTCCAGTACGCGTTTCGGGAGGTACGGCCATCTTAGACAACAAGATGAACATCAACTTCGGGGCTACCTTAGACCCGTATGCTTTGGATAATGATGGCAATCGAATTGATGTTTTTAATATCGATAATGGAGGAAGCCTCTTTCGACTGTCGAGCGCTAACATGAATGTCAACTACTCCTTCTCTAGTAAGAATTTTAAAGGTGGAAGTAGCAATAATGACCCGGGGTTTAACAATACACGTAGTGGTGGCCGTAACGATGACCTCTTCGGAAGGGCCGACGATTTCAGTGATAGCACGCTGCTAAATAATGAAGACGAAGAACGGGAAGTCGACAACAGCACCTATGCCAACAAGTTGCCGTGGGACTTGCGACTCGCTTATTCCCTCACCTATTCGAATGCACGAAGGCAGAACGAGATCACGACCAACTCGCTGATGTTCTCCGGAAACATACAGCTCTCTCCCAAATGGAAGGTCGGTGCGTCTTCGGGTTACGACTTTAAAAACAAAGGGTTCACCTATACGCAGCTTCGCTTCGAGCGTGACTTGGACAGTTGGGTGATGCGCTTTAACTGGGTTCCATTTAGTGCACGATCTTCGTGGTACTTCTTCATCGGAATCCGTTCTAGTGTCTTGAGCGATATCAAATGGGATAAACGACGCGAGCCGGATCGTCGACTATAATGGTCATTGGTTTTTAGTCGTTGGTTGTTGATCAATAACCTACCTTTACTATAAAACGATGTAAATCGTCAATCAAAAATCGTAAGTCGTCAATCTCAATTCGCTATCTTTATTCCTTTAAACAATCAACCAAAAACCGTTTAAATGAAAAAGATCATTACAACAGACAAGGCTCCGGCTCCTATCGGACCTTATAATCAAGCAACACTAGTAGGAAATACATTATACACTTCAGGTCAAATCGCGCTGGACCCTGCAACCATGGAAATGGTGGATGACACCATCGAAGCGGAAACTACCCAGGTGATGAAAAACATGGAAGCGGTTTTAGCCGCGGCCGATATGACGTTTGAAAACGTTGTAAAGACCAGTATCTTTTTGTCTGACATGAATAGTTTTGCAAGAGTAAATGCTGTATACGGAAGCTATTTTGATGATGCCACTGCTCCAGCAAGAGAAACGGTAGAAGTAGCCAATCTTCCCAAGTTTGTTAACGTAGAGATCTCCATGATCGCCGTGAAGTAAAAGACCTACTCCGCTAGCATTAACCATCAAATTCATTCATTATGAAATTTACATGCTTTGTAGACATCAACACTCCCATCGATTTTGCTGTCAACTTGTTTGACGACCCTGCCAATCTAAGCGAATGGCAAGACGGATTTGTTAGCTATGAGCATCGCAGCGGTACACCTGGAACTCCTGGCGCCAAAACCAACTTTGTCTATCTAATGGGGAAGAAAGAAATGGATCTGCTAGAGACCATTGTTAAAAAAGATCTTCCGGGCGAATTTACGGCCAAATACGAACACAAGCACATGGTGAATACCATGACTTCGTCTTTTACAAAGATCGATGCCCTAACCACTCGATATGAAGCCACCATAGAGTATTTAGAGTTTAGAGGCTTCATTGTAAGAGTGATGGCTTTTCTAGCCCCCAAAATGTTTAAGAAGCAAACACAGAAATGGTTTGACCAATTCAAGGCTTTTGCTGAAAGAACCTATAACGAATCCAAATAATACAACAGGTTGCACACGTATATAGCACTTTTAAGAGGAATCAATGTAAGCGGACATAAGAAGATCAAAATGGCCGAGCTTCGCGTGCACCTTGCAGATGCTGGTTTAACAGACGTTTCTACGTATATTCAAAGCGGAAACATTCTCTTTACTCATGAAGAACCTACTGCTTCGAAAGTGGCCGAGATCATCGAAAAAAAGATCGAGGAAATCTATGATTTTCATGTACCCGTACTACTTCTGAAGCCTGAAACTTTAGAAGAGGTCATTGCGAACAACCCATATGAAGGCTGCGACATCAATCGACTTTGCGTGACCTTCTTTTACGAGAGTCCCGAACAGGAAGGCATCGATAGATTACAAGGTTATTCTTTTCCTTCGGAAGAATATGTACTTCAGGAGCACCTTTTGTACCTTCATGCACCTTTAGGGTTTGCCAGAGCAAAATTCAGCAATAATTTCTTTGAACAAAAGCTGAAGATACGTGCTACCACTAGAAACTGGAGGACAGTCAACAAGTTACTGGCGCTCGCCAATGAAAAATAAAAAAAGCCAGCAAATTGCTGGCTTTTCACTTTATATCTTATCAGACTATTCTTCGTCCTGTGCTTCTTCTGATTCTTCAGCGTCAAAGTTCATAATCCCCTTTTCCTGAAGTGTGTTGTACCACTGTACCACTTTTTTGATGTCACTGGCGTATACGCGATCTTCATCATAATCAGGAAGTACGTCGAAAAAGTATTCTTCAAGTTTGTCTTTCGAATCTTTAGGATTCACTGAAGCCTTCTCTCCGTTCTCCTTCTCTTTTATCTTGTTGAATACCTCTCGTAACGGAACCTCTTCGGTCAATGTGTATATAGCGATCTCAGATAACAGGCTCACGTTGTGACGCAATCCCACAGAAAGTCGTCTTCCGTCAATCAAAGATTCGGCTACAAATCCTGTACGTGTTTGGGTCTTTAACTCGTACAATCCAGGCTTGCCTGAAATAGAAAGTATTTTCTCTAAACTCATGTGCTAAATTTTGCGCAAATATCTTTTGTTTGTTTTTCTTTTCAAAAATTTATCTTCCCTTTTTTGCCTCCGGAAAACGCATTTTATAATCGACGTTTATTTTTCCTTTACTGATGTTGGAAAGCTTTCCCTTTATCAAACGCTTTTTAAGGCTTGATAGTTTGTCGGTGAACAAAATTCCTTCAATATGATCGTATTCATGCTGAATCACTCTGGCCGCCAATCCATTATACGTTTCGGTGTGCTTTTCAAAGTTTTCATCGTAGTATTCGATGGTGATCTCCTCATTTCTAAACACATCCTCTCGAACGTTCGGAATACTCAGACATCCTTCGTTAAACGCCCATTCGTCCCCTTCTTCTTCAAGAATCTCGGCATTGATAAACACTTTTTTCATTTTTTCAAGCTGAAGGCGTTCCTCTTCAACAAGATCGTCATCCTCAGCGAAAGGAGTAGTGTCTACTAAAAATATGCGGATAGGCAATCCTACCTGTGGGGCCGCCAACCCAACGCCATTTGCATTATACATAGTTTCCCACATGTTCTCTAGCAATTGCTCAAGATTTGGGTGGTCTTTTGAAATGTCTTTTGCTTTTTTTCTCAATACGGGATCTCCGTATGCGATAATCGGTAATACCATTTGTTCTTTTTATTGACTGTAAAGATACGATTGCAGAATAATGGTTGCGCTAATCTCATCGACCAATGCCTTATCCTGCCGTTGCTTTTTTTTGAGTCCGCTATCGATCATCGTCTGAAACGCCATCTTAGATGTAAAACGTTCATCGACACGCTTAACTGGAATCTTTGGGAATGCCGCCTCGAGTTTCGTGACAAACGGTTTGATGAGCACTTCGCTCTCAGACGCTTCATTGTTCATCTGTTTGGGCTCTCCTACCAAAAGCAATTCGACCTTCTCTTTACTGATGTATTCTTTTAAAAATTGCAACAGCTCGCCAGTAGGCACAGTGGTGAGTCCCGATGCGATGATCTGCAACTCATCGGTGACCGCTATACCCGTACGTTTCTTACCATAATCTATCGCTAGAATGCGAGCCATTTCTTTAATTTTTGGCAAAAATAAGGTTTATATTGTTATGGATGTAAAAATGCTCGTTTTATTAATCGGAAGCCGTTATCTTTGTTTGAAAATTCATAGCAATGACAGACATTCAACACATCATAGAACAAGCGTGGGACAACCGCGAACTGCTGAAACAAGCAAGTACACAAGAAGCCATCAGAAAGGTGGTTTCCCTTTTAGACGAAGGCACACTTCGCGTTGCTGAACCAACTGCCGATGGTTGGCAAGTGAACGAATGGGTGAAAAAAGCCGTGGTCTTATACTTCCCTATTCAAAAAATGGAAACCATTGAGGCAGGCCCGTTAGAGTTTCATGATAAGATTCCGTTGAAAACTGGATACAAAGAAAAGGGTATCAGAGTGGTACCACATGCCGTGGCAAGACATGGAGCTTATGTCTCTTCGGGCGTGATCATGATGCCGAGTTATGTAAACATCGGGGCCTACGTAGATGAAGGTACTATGGTAGATACATGGGCCACTGTTGGAAGCTGTGCACAGATCGGTAAAAATGTGCACCTAAGTGGTGGCGTGGGTATCGGAGGCGTTTTAGAACCTTTACAGGCCGCTCCAGTGATCATAGAAGACAATGCGTTCATCGGTTCTCGTTGTATCGTGGTCGAAGGTGTTCGTGTAGAAAGCGAGGCCGTATTGGGCGCCAATGTAGTTTTGACGGCATCGACGAAGATCATAGATGTTACAGGAGATACTCCGGTTGAAACAAAAGGACTAGTTCCGGCCAGATCTGTGGTTATTCCAGGGAGTTATACAAAGAAGTTTGCTGCAGGTGAATACAATGTACCTTGTGCACTTATCATCGGAAAAAGAAAAGAAAGCACCAACAAAAAGACTTCGCTCAATGATGCATTGCGCGAATATGATGTAGCAGTCTAAGTACTTTCTAACAATATATTTTAGGGCTGAAGTGTGATACTTCAGCCTTTTTTATGTCGATCAAATAGCGCTATATTTGCCTTCAAATCACAAAAGAAACTTTGGAAAAACTCACAGCCATCATACCCTCCTTCAACGAAGAACACAATATCAAAGAGGTATTAGAATCTGTTTCCTTTGCAGACGAGATCATGGTCGTAGATTCCTATAGTACCGACCGTACCTTAGAAATTGCCAAAGAACATGCACATGTAATTCTTCAGCGTGAATACGAGTATTCGGCCTCTCAAAAGAACTGGGCCATTCCGCAGGCAACCCACGAATGGATCCTTTTGGTCGACGCAGATGAACGTGTGACTCCTGAGCTTAAGCAAGAAGTACTTTCCATTTTAAAAAACCCGCCCACAGACAATACTGTCGCCTTCTGGATCGGCCGTATGAATCATTTTATGGGCGAGCGCGTTCATTACAGTGGTTGGCGTGGTGATAAAGTGATTCGTCTCTTTCGAAAGAGCAAATGTGTGTATGAAGACAAACACGTACACGCAGAGATCATCGCTGACGGAAATGTAGGCATGTTAAAACAACAATTGTATCACAATACATACACAACCCTCGATGCGTACATACAAAAGCTAAACAAATACGCGAGTTGGCAAGCCAGAGATTATGACAAGAAAACAGGGAAGCTTACCCCCTACCATTTTGTTATAAAGCCTTTCTGGGGATTCTTTAAACACTACATCATGCAAAGTGGTTTTAGAGATGGCGCCGTCGGACTGACCATTGGGTATATTCAAGGATATACCGTCTTTATGCGCTATGTAAAATTGTGGTTGCTTAGGCGCGGAAGAAAGTAATTTACAAGAAATACTTTTTATACCATTCTACTTGCTTTCTCAGGCCTTCTTCAAATTCAGTAGCAGGTTCATAACCCAATAGCTTTCTGGCCTTATCAATAACCGCAGTGGTTCGTAATTGGTCGCCCGGTCTTGGAGGTGTTCTTTCTATCACGGCCTTTTTACCGATGATTTTTTCTATAAGCTCTATGCCCTGCTGTGTAGTGTATTCTTTATCAGAACCAATATTGAAAATCTCTCCGTTGCAAATATCTTCTTTTCCGATAACCGATTCAAGTCCTTTGACAATGTCTCCTACATAAGTAA
This sequence comes from Flavobacteriaceae bacterium, assembly GCA_028279515.1. GTDB lineage: Bacteria > Bacteroidota > Bacteroidia > Flavobacteriales > Flavobacteriaceae > JANQNQ01. The sequence goes on along the minus strand of JANQNQ010000011.1, from coordinate 143,754 downwards.
AGCTTCTGGAGTGTTTTTCGCTTCCTTCGAACAGTGGAAACGGTTCATTCTCAAAAATGGCTTTGATCAGCTTCGTATAAAGTTTCTCGGGTCTTTCTCTTGGCCCATATACTGAGTAAAGTCGCATAGAGCATGCTTTCAGCTGTCGTACTCTAGCCATTCCTAGCACTAGCTGTTCGGCTGTTAGTTTAGTGCTTCCGTAGAAAGAAATAGGTTTTACCTCGGCATCTTCCGGTAATGTTGCTTCTGTCCCGTAAATAGAAGAAGTTGCAATGTTTACAAAAAAGGCTTCCGCAGAAAACTTTGAGACCCAATTTAGAAGATTTTGCGTAGCAAAGATGTTGTTCTGTACATACTGCTCTAGCGTCACATGGGCCGCAATACCTGGTTGGGCGGCAAAGTGAAATACATACTCCACGTTTTCGGGCAATACATCATCTAATGTATCATTCAGGTCAGCCTCTATAAGCTGTACTCCATTGGCAACAATATGCTTTGCGTTAAGACGCTTTAATCCTTGGTCATAGTAAGTATTGAAATTATCAACGCCAAACACTTCGTGCCCTTGAGACACTAATGATTCAGCCAAATGCGACCCGATAAAGCCTGCGGCTCCAGTTACAAGAATCTTCATCGCGTCTCTCGTTTTTCAATGCCATAGGGTGTCCATGACAACTTATCGTTTCTGGTGGTCTTGCGAATGTTCTTATTTTTCTCAAGGGTTTCAGGAGTTTTGTACCCACGAGGATGGTCTAAATGCACACAAACTGCGCTGTAGCGAATTTGCTTTGATTTGATTCCGTAGTTAAATAAGCGCTCCCCGAGCTCACGATCCTGCCCACCATACTGCATGCGCTCGTCAAACCCATTTACAGCCAAAATATCAGTTTTCCAACCCGAAGCATTATGACCGTTCCAGCTGGCATTGGTAGGTGTCACCGTATTCAATATTTTCGCCTTGAGCCCTTTTGCAGTCAGTTTGTTGTTCTTAAAGGAAGGATCAAGACCATTGCTTGTGAGCCAATCCACATCAAAGCAATTGCCTGCAAGGATGTCTTCTTTGGTAATCATTTTGGAAATGTCCATCGGAAGCATGAAATAGCCTCCAGATAGAAAGTATCCAGGTTCTTTGCGGTCAATATGTATCTGAAGAAAATCGGCTCTTGGAATACAATCACCGTCACTCATGGCAATATAGTCAGCGTTACATGCCTGAATCGCCTTGTTGAGAATTCGAGATTTCTGAAACCCTTCATCCTCTTGCCAAACATGCACAATGGGATAGCCCACTTGTTGTTGCATTGTTTCGATCAATGCCTTGGTTTTGGGTCCAGAACCATCATCAGCGATCACCACTTCAAAGTTCTTGAAGTCTTGTGCCTCATACCCCCACAACACCTTTTCTAGCCAGGCTTCGGAGTTGTATGTACTGATGATTACAGAAATATCAGGGATGCTCATTCGTTGTAATTATTCTACAAATGTAAACTTCTTTTTTTGTTTCCTCATAAAAAGAAATCCTTTACTTTAGCCAACTATAGTGCAAACTGCTGTGATGAGTGCTGCGTTTATATTTGAATGAAGAATTTCATTTTCAACAGATTAACCTAAAAATATTTGTGTGAAGATATTGGTAATCCAACAAAAAATGATCGGGGATGTTTTAACAAGCACCATCATTTGCGAAAACATAAAAAAAGTACACCCTTCGGCTCAGGTAACCTATTTGGTCAATGACAATACGTTGGCTGTCGTCGAGAACAACCCTTCTATTGACAACATCCTGGTCTTCAAGAAGGAATACAGCAAAAACAAGCGCGCTTTTTTTAGGTTTTTAAAGGAAGTAAGAACCATTCAATACGATATGCTTATCGATGTCTACGGAAAGACCGAAAGCAACCTCATCAGTTTGGCCGCAAAGGCAAAGACGAAGATTTCCTATTACAAATGGTACTCTAGCTTTATCTATGGCCAACCGCTGAAAAGGGAAGAGGTTGACGCAAACAAAGAAGAGCTGGCCATCGAATACCGTCTATTGTTACTTAGGCCTTTAGGAATTGACAATGCGTCCATCAAAAAGCCAACGATACATTTGTCAAAAGAGGAAATTGCTGAAGCCAAGACCTTTTTAGAGAACGGTGGAATACAGCGTCTCGACAACTTAATCATGATCAGCGTTTTAGGCAGCGGGCCCGTGAAAACGTACCCTGCTCAATACATGGCTGAAACTTTAGATACAATCGCCAAACATGAGGTGACGTTGTTGTTCAATTATATCCCTTCGCAGCTTCCGTTAGTAGAAGAAATCTTCGAGAAGTGTAAGCCCGAGACACAGGCCAAAATCCGATTGGATGTGTTCTCCAAATCACTGCGTGGTTTCCTCGGAATTTTACATCATTGCAAAGCCTTAATCGGAAATGAAGGTGGTGCCGTCAATATGGCTAAAGCATTGGATGTGCCGACGTATAGTATCTTCTCGCCTTTCACCAACCCAAAAGGGTGGGCTATTTTTGAGGATGATCTGAATATCTCAGTACATCTTGAGCAGTACAAGCCCGAGCTACTAGAGGATCTTTCAAAGAAAGAAACCAAGAAGATCATTGACTCGTTGTATGCCGAATTCAAACCTGAATTTTTCGAAGCATCACTCAACAATTATTTACAGAAAATTCTAGCACAATAAAACCTACCTTTGCAAAAACCTATTTCATGAGTCCAAAAAAGAACCTGATCGAATACCTTCCAGTAATCGGGCGAAAATACCGAAAACGTGAGGCCATCAATCGCGTACTTAAAACACCACAAACAAACATTGGGGTTGTTAACACACATCGCGTTGATCCTACGAACATTGGTGATTTTTACTGCGGACCACATCATTATTTTGATGAGTTGAAAGGGAAGAGTTTAGACATTTTTGATTACAAACGCGAAGATAAAGCTGTGCGAGATCAATGGGTAAAGTCAATTGCTGAAAATGCCTTGATTGTAGGTGGCGGTGGTCTATTGAATCGTCCAGGTTTCAACTTGCAAATGCGTTTGTTTGAACGACTGGCAGATCAAGGTAAGAAAATCGTGCTTTGGGGTGTGGGGCACAACGCGAAGAGCCCGAGCCAATATGGAAAATTGGGCAACTATAATATTGATGTCAGCAAATTCGGTTTGGTCGGCACGAGAGATGTCGGTTTTGCAGAACACTGGGTGCCTTGTGTGAGCTGCATGCATCCTATTTTCGATGAAGAGGCGGAAACTAAAAACGAGATCGGTGTAATCTTTCATAAGAAAACATTGAGAGATCAAAATACGGTGGACAAATTCAAGGAATTTCCTTCGGTAGCCAATAGCGATGATTTTGAAAATGTGGTTCAATTCATCAAGGAAACTGATACCATATTGACAGATAGCTATCATGCGATGTATTGGTCGATGCTATTAGGGAAAAAAGTGATGGTATTTCCTAACTCAACGAAGTTTTACAACTTTAAATACCAACCTGTGATTGCGTCTTTTGATGATTTCAGATCAAAATTGGGTCAAGTGCAATCTTATTCAGGGCTACTGGAAGAATGCCGCGAAGTGAACAAAGATTTTGCGCAAAAGACGTTTGATTATATTGGTTTATAATTTATGAGGGAAGAAGTAGAAAAAACACTGACAGCATTGAAAAAGGGAGCCGTTATCCTCTACCCTACAGATACCGTTTGGGGTATTGGCTGTGATGCCACCAACCCTGAAGCCATCGACAACATTTACAAGATAAAACAACGCGAAGAAAGCAAAGCACTGATCTGTTTGGTCTCTGATTTTAAGATGCTCAATCAATTTGTCGAAGAGATTCCCGAAGTGGCTTACGACATACTAAAATACGCCCAAAAGCCCACAACAATAATCTATGATAATCCTATACGTGTGGCTGAGAATTTGATTGCATCAGATAACACTTTGGCCATTCGTGTGGTTAGGGATGAGTTCTGCAAACAATTGATCAGAAAGCTAAAACGTCCATTGGTCTCAACCTCTGCAAATATCAGCGGACAACCTACTCCAAAAAGCTTCAAAGAAATACGTCCAGAGATTTTAAACAGTGTCGACTATGTCGTAAATTTGCAACGTGAAAAAAAATCGTCCAAACCGTCGGCGATCATCAAGTTGACTTTAGATGGGAAGGTAGATATCATTCGCAAGTAAATTATATACATTCGTGTATTAGTGGCGGAAATAAATCCGCATTGTTATGAATAGTAATTACAAGGAAGCCTTACAGCAAGATATATTCAACATCATCAACAAAGCAACCGAAGAACTTGGCTTGGAGAGCTATGTGATTGGTGGTTTTGTTCGAGATTATCTATTACAAAGAAGAATTCCGAAAGACATTGATGTGGTTGCCGTTGGAAGCGGTATCGAGCTCGCAAAAAAAGTGTCTTCCCTCCTACCTAATAAACCAAAGGTACAGATCTTCAAAACCTATGGCACAGCCATGCTGAAGACCGGTGACATTGAAGTTGAGTTTGTAGGCGCACGTAAAGAAAGTTATAGCGAAGACAGCCGAAAACCCGCCGTTGAAAATGGCTCACTAAAAGACGACCAAGAACGAAGAGATTTCACCATCAATGCCCTTGCATTAGGTCTAAATACAAAGACATTTGGAGACCTGCTGGACCCGTTTGAAGGTCGAGAAGACTTGAGAAACAAGATCATTCGAACTCCGCTAGACGCAGACATTACCTACTCTGACGATCCGTTGCGTATGATGCGCGCGATTCGGTTTGCCACGCAGCTCAACTTTAAGATCGAACCCGAATCTTTAGACGCCATCAAAAGAAACGCCGAGCGCATCAAGATCATTTCAAGAGAACGCATCGTTGACGAACTCAATAAGATCCTACTCAGTGAAAAACCTTCTATTGGCTTCAAGCTACTGCACAATACGGGACTTCTAAACAGAATCATGCCCGAATTGACGGCACTTCAAGGTATTGAAGAAGTCGAAGGACAACGACACAAAGACAACTTCTACCACACATTAGAAGTGGTTGACAATATTTGCGAGAACACCGATGACCTTTGGTTGCGATGGGCGGCTCTTTTACATGACATCGGAAAGGCGCCTACTAAGAAATTCCACAAACGCATCGGTTGGACTTTCCACGGACATGAATTTGTCGGCAGCAAGATGGTCTACAAGCTCTTTAAGCGTTTGCGCATGCCGCTTAACGAAAAGATGAAGTTTGTACAAAAGATGGTGCTCATGAGTTCTCGTCCAATTGTACTAGCGCAGGATATCGTGACCGATTCGGCAGTACGACGTCTTATCTTTGATGCCGGAGACCATGTCGAAGATCTGATGACCTTGTGCGAAGCGGATATCACCACCAAGAATCCGAAACGCTTCAAGAAGTACCACAATAACTTTAAGATCGTTCGCCAAAAGATCGTCGAGGTTGAAGAACGTGACCACGTGCGTAATTTTCAACCGCCGGTAACAGGTGAAGAGATCATGAAGGTATTCAACCTAAAACCTTCACGAGAGATTGGTATCATCAAAGAAACGATCAAAGAGGCTATTTTAGAAGGAGAAATTCCTAATGAACACGATGCGGCCTTTCAGTTGATGCTAAAAAAAGGAAAAGAACTAGGCTTAACGCCTTCGATATAAAAACTCGATGAGAAAGAACTTCCTCTTATTCTGCAAGATTGCCTTAATACTTGTTTATTTAGTGATCATCGCCGGTGCTGTGGTTAGAATGACAGGCTCTGGAATGGGGTGCCCGGATTGGCCTAAGTGCTTTGGGTACTTGATCCCTCCTACTGAAGATGCACAGTTAGAATGGAAGTCTGGACACGAATATCATGAAGGAGAAGTCATCATCATACAAGAAAGCTTGCGCGTTGCCAAGGACGATTTCACTTCTGGCAGCACCTATTCTGAAACCAATTGGGAACCGTATACAAAACATGACTATGCCACCTTTAATGTTTGGCATACTTGGACCGAGTTCATCAACCGTCTATTTGGAGCCCTGGCTGGATTGGGCACCTTGCTCATGGCCATTGCTTCGATCTGGTTTTGGAGGAAGAACAAATGGATAACGCTTCTATCTTGGTTTGTGGTCTTTGGGATGGGTTTTCAGGCGTGGCTTGGAAAAACTGTAGTAGATTCTAATCTGCAACCCTTTAAGATCACCATTCACATGGTCATGGCGTTAGTTATCGTTGCTGCTATTTTGTACGTCATTCACCTAGCAAAGGATACAGTTTCCGCAAGAAAAAAAGACAAACTATTCAGCAACCTACTAATAGCTGCTTTGGTTTTAACCTTGATCCAGACCGTTTTAGGAACGCAGGTTCGACAGTTTGTAGATGAACAAGTGGATATCGTGGGTTATACAGCGAAGGATCTATGGTTAGAAAACCCAACGCTACAATTCTACGTCCACCGTACATTTTCGTTTGTGGTGCTCTTTCTCAATCTGTTCTTACTTTACCGTAACCGTAAACTATCATTAGGTTTTTCGAAGATCAATTGGGTGATGGCACTCTTGGCCATTGAGGTGCTTTCGGGAATCGCGATGTACTACGTTGACTTTCCGTTTGGCTCACAGCCCTTACATCTTGTGATTGCTACGGTATTGTTCGGGGTACAATTCTTCTTAGTTTTAGAAGCGAGAAATGCTTCTCATAAACTGGAAACTTCGTAACTTTGCTCACTTTTCAAATTTTAGTACATGATCTACAGATTTAGAGTCATTTTAGATGCCGAAGAAGATGTCTTTAGAGACATCGAGATGTTAGCAAGCGCTACGCTCGAAGATTTTCATAATGCAATCACCCAAGCCTTTGGTTTTGAAGGAGGTGAGATGGCTTCGTTCTACTTAAGTGATAACGAATGGAACCAAGGTGAAGAATTCTCTTTGTTTGATATGAGCGACGGTCTTGAGCCCGTTCGTATTATGGAAGAGACTGCGTTGGATTCTGTGTTAGACGAAGATCAAACACGCATGATCTATCTCTATGATTTCTTAAGCATGTGGACCTTCTACGTAGAATTAGCCGAGATTGCTGAGAAACAAGAGGGAATCCTGTATCCACACTTGGTCTTTGCGCATGGGCAACTGCCCGATTCGCCACCTGCCAAGCAATTTGAAGCGTCTGATGAACTGGGAGAGTTTGGTGATACCGACCTTGATGTCGACGACTACGAAAGCTTGGACTTTGACGAAAACTGGAACTAACAGCACCAACGTCACCGCTGTTATCATACCGTTAACCTAACGAAAACCACCATGATCAATCTATATACCTTACATATCGAATCGCTTTCTATTCACCGTGTCGGAAATAAGAGTAGAAACGAGAACATTTTCTTATCAGCCGAGCCGTTTACCATGACGGATGAGATTACACCTTTGCTCAAAGAGTTTTTCTTTAAGCCATTTAGGGATAAGGAAGAGAACTACTTTCAGTTCACAAATGAGGTGGATGTCGAGTTCAATCAACTGTACAACATTGCGGCGGCCATTTTTGAGGATCCAGATTCGATTCATGAGAATTCTAAAAAGATTACCTCACACCTGTTCGAACAGTCTCAGCACCCGCATATCAAAAGTGGGGAAGTATACGTAACGTATCTTTCGGACGTTGTGTTGGACAATGAAAAAGTGGATGCCATCGGAATCTTTAAATCTGAGATCAAGCATGACTTCCTTCAGTTTGAAGAACAAGGTTCTAACCTAGAAATGATTCTTCAACAAGGAATCAACCTCAACAAGTTGGACAAAGGTTGTTTGATTCTCAATGTTAAAAAAGAGGAAGGGTACAAGATTCTATCAATCGATAGCAATCGCTATGATACCAAGTACTGGTTAGAGCACTTCTTGGGTGTGGATGTTTTTGAAGATGAAAACTTCATGACGAAGAAATACTTGAAGTTCTGCCAAGATTTCGCCAAGGAAGTAGTGCTTCCTGCGGAAGATAAGAAGGAAGAAGTGATGTTTATGAACCGTGCTGTCAACCACTTTGCGAAGAATGACACATTTGAAGAAACCAACTTCTTAAACGAGGTTATTGAAAATCCAGATCTTATTCCGGAGTTTAAACACTACAAAGTAGAACGCGGACCTAAGTACAGCATCGAAGACGTTTCTAACTTCCCAATCGCCAATAAGGCCGTATCACAAGCCAGAAAGAGTATCAAGAACGTCATTGAATTGGATACCAACATCCAAATCAAAATGGACTTCATTAATCCTGAATCGGCTGAAAAATTTGTCGAAAAAGGCTGGGATGAAGAAAAGCAAATGTATTACTATTTGGTATATTTCAACAAAGAGCAGAAAAGCTGATATAGTCTGTAGTTTTTAGTTGTTGGTCTTTGGTGTCATTCCCGCGTAGGCGGGAATCTCTTACTAGTTTGTTGAAATTTAGAATTCTCAATACTCTGTACTTAATACTTTGTACTGGGCTTTAGCCCTGCTAAAAAGGAGGGACTAAGGGAGGTGTATAAAGGTCTTTTATTTTTACACACCCCTTTATCCCCTCTTACTAGAGGGGAAGTGCCGAAGGACAATCAAATCTAAAAACTAACAACCAAGAACTAACGACTACCCCTGCAGCAACCGCTTCATATTCACATTCTCATAATTACGCTTCACGAATTCTAGGGCCGCCTTTAGCACTTGCCCCATATTAGTGCTACGCTTAAATTTGAGGTCTTTGGTAAGGTCGTAGATCTGCATCTTAAGCTGTTCGATGTTCTCCGGTGTTGAGATCTCATCTTCAACCATACAGGTGATCAACTCGGTAATGCGATCTTCGTAACTCAGAATACGCTTGGCCACGATCGAGCGTTCCTCGACCTTATACTGGTCCACCGAAGTCTTTTGCAGTTTCTCACGAACCAACTCCACCATGGTAAAGTTTTCCTTAAAGAATTGGGGACGATATACTTTTAGTTTCCCTTCGTAACACTGTTGGTCAAAATCAATCGCACGGATCTTATACACCACATGATCAAAATCGTGTGTAGGTACGATAACATAGTTGTACGAACGCATATCACCCAGCAAACGAATCATGCAGCGTTCATTGAACTTTACGAACTCCTTAGCAATCTGTGACTTTTCAGATGCATTGCAATTGGGAAGCATCTCTTTGATAAAAATATCCCCCGGAATTCCCAATATATGCTCTTCGATCAAGGTGTCTTTATACACTAGAAAATTGAGGTTATGTGGCGATAGCATATGCTCAAGTTCGAGTCCGTAGATACGAGAAGCATCGGCCTTTTTCACATAGAAATAAGTAAAGTTATCGTTGAGTACATTACGAATCTTTACCCGAAAGGGTTTCGAGTTTCCAAACGTACAGTAATCAATAGCATCCACATTGAGGTATTGAAGAGTTTCCACATTTCCGTCAGAATGCAAGATGGTATAGACTTTTTTAAGGGCAAGATCGATTTCTTCTCGCTCAAATTCTGAATAGTACACACGTACCCAAAGGGTATCTTCATCGTTCTTATCATAAACCACCACCGAGCCCGAAAACCGCAGAAGATCATCGTAAAAAATCGGAATCTTTATCGTTCTTCTATATTCATTCAAATAATTATGAAGCCGCTGATTTACAGGGAATGAAGGCTTCTTGTTTGACATCAATCGTTCGCTCATCAAAAATGTATTTCTGTAAAGTTACTGTGTTTTTGTGTAACATTTTAGTAGCTTCATCGTCAAGTTTATATAATCAATCAACCAGTCCGTCGCTAGGCGGGTATAAAACTAATTCCATTGGAAAAAATACTAACGATCAATAATCTTACCAAGAAATTTGGGTATGTGACCGCTGTCAAGGACCTTTCTTTTTCTATTGAAAAAGGCAATGTCTACGGCATTCTCGGTCCAAACGGAAGTGGAAAATCAACCACCTTAGGCATTGTACTCAATGTTGTCAACAGAACCGCGGGAGACTTTCATTGGTTCGATGGGTCAGTAAGCACCCACGACGCTTTGAAAAAAGTAGGCGCCATCATCGAGCGTCCTAACTTCTATCCCTACATGAGTGCCGTAGAAAACCTAAAACTCGTATGTAAGATCAAGGGAGTCTCAAACGATAAAATTGAAGAGAAGCTAGACGTTGTCGGCCTGCTAGAGCGAAAAGACAGCAAGTTTAGAACATTTTCTTTAGGTATGAAGCAACGCTTGGCCATCGCTTCTGCCCTACTCAATGACCCTGAGATTTTGATTCTGGATGAACCCACCAATGGATTGGACCCTGAAGGAATTCATCAAATCAGAGAGATCATCAAAAGAATTGCTAGCCAAGGCACCACTATACTCTTGGCATCACACTTACTAGATGAAGTAGAAAAAGTATGTAGCCATGTGGTTATTCTGAGAAAAGGAGAAAAGCTGTATTCGGGTCGTGTAGACGAGATGATTGCTAGTCACGGTTTCTTTGAGCTTAAATGTGATGACAATGCTAAGCTAATCGCTAAGCTCGAAAACAACCAAGCCTTTAAAGGGGTGAAGCAAGAAAACGGCATCATAACAGCCTTTTTAAGTCAACCTATGGAGGCAGCTGAATTCAACAAAGCCATGTTTGATGAAGGCATTACACTTTCGCATCTTGTACAAAGAAAAGAAAGCCTCGAAGAGCAATTCTTGACCCTGACCAAAAACCAAGCAAACTAACCACATCAATCAAAAATCATGTTACGACTTTTACAAATAGAATTCATAAAACTCTGGAACAACCGAGCGAGTAAGGTTCTCATCATTTCCTATTTTGTGCTCCTTACGTTGATCTCGTTGATCGCTGCGATTAAATTTGATATCGGGCCGATCAAGTTCCACCTTGCCGAATTGGGCATTTTTAACTTCCCCTATATTTGGCACTTTAACGCCTTTATAGCCGCATTCTTCAAACTGTTCTTGGCAGTGGTCATTGTTTCAATGATGGCCAACGAATACAGCAACAAGACCTTAAAACAAAACCTGATCGACGGACTCAGTAAAAAGGAGTTCATACTCTCTAAATTCTTGACCGTCATCATGTTCTCATTGATCTCAACCGTATTCTTGTTTGTGGTATCTCTGATCCTAGGGCTTGCCTATTCAGATTATAACGAAGTCTCAATTATCTTTAGAGATTTAGAGTATCTGTTTGCCTATTTTGTGAAGCTCATCGGTTTCTTTTCTTTCTGCCTTTTCCTAGGGATTTTAGTGAAGAGGTCCGCTTTCGCTTTAGGGTTTTTGATCCTATGGCAGATCATCGAAGGAATCTCTACGGGTCTACTTTACTGGAAAACGAGCAAAGAGTTCGCAGAAGGCGTAATTACCTTCTTCCCACTGAATTCTATGGCCAATCTTGTGAAAGAACCCTTTACACGACTTTCGGCTGTAAAATCGGTAGCTCAGCAGGTTGGAGAAGAACTGATCAAAGACTATTCGGTGCATTGGTACGAAATCGCCATTGTCTCGGTATGGACCTTCCTTTTTATTTATCTATCATACGCATTGCTAAAAAAGAGAGATTTGTAGTATATTTGGGGGTATGGGCCTTTCATTAAAAACTACTACCACAGCAGTTCTGCTGCTGTTTTCTCTTGCTTTTGGCTTTTCACAAGGAGAAGCAAACAATTGGTATTTTGGACAAAACGCCGGCGTTAGCTTTAATTCGGGAGCACCCGTTGCTTTGACCGATGGACAACTTAACACGCTTGAGGGATGTTCTTCAATATCAACCACGGCGGGTCAACTCCAATTTTATACAGACGGTCGAACCGTATGGAATCGAAACCATGCCGTCATGTTGAATGGTACCGGATTACGAGGAGATGAATCTAGTACCTCTTCAGGTCTGATCGTTCCGCAACCTGGCAATCCCAACGTCTATTTCATATTTACCGTAGATGAACCTCATCACGATAACGCTGACGGAGACCCTGGCACTGTTGATGGTGACGGCGTCAATGACGGACTCATGTACTCGGTCGTTGACATGTCTTTGGACGGTGGCTTGGGAGGCATCATAGTTGGTCAAAAGAACATACAACTTATTACGTACAATACAGCAGATCCTTTCGAAAGTGCTTTAAAATGTTCTGAGAAGATCACCGCTGTAAAAAGTGACGATTGCGATTCGTTTTGGCTTATCACCCATTTCAAAGATTCTTTTTATTCCTTTAGTATCGATGCCACGGGTGTGAACCCAACGCCCGTCATTTCAACAGTGGGTCCCGAAGTTCCTTTAAATGGGTATCGTCGAAACGCACTGGGATACTTGAAAGCCTCTCCAGACGGAACAAAAATTGGCGTTTGTCACTTCGGTTTTGCTACGGCTTTAGGAACCAATGGTCCCGGAAAAATTATGTTACATGATTTTGATGATGCTACTGGAATCGTAAGCAACAGCACCGAACTATTCAATGGTGACAGTCCGTATGGAATTGAATTTTCTCCCGAAGGAAGAAAACTATATGCAACACTTAGTGTAGGCGATGCCGGAAACGGAAACGGTCAGCTACTGCAATACGATCTAGAAGCGGCAGATATTCCTGCTTCGCAGCTGCTCATAGACAACTCATCGCTCTATTCTGCAGGAGCGCTACAATTAGGCCCCGATGGAAGAATTTACAGAGCCCTTTTCTCTTTTAGTACCGGGCAAGATGACTTTTTAGGGGTCATCAATGATCCTGAGGCAAACGGAGCGCTCGCCAACTATAACGAAAATGGAGTTTTTGTAGGTGTTGGAGGTACAAGAGGTTCTCGTATCGGACTCCCTCCTTTCATCCAATCCATTTTTTCAACACGCGCTGATATCATTGGTGATATGGATGCACCTGGTGATGGTGAAAATGTCTTGTCGCTATGTACGGGAGATACTTATACCCTTGTCGCAGACAATATTCCGGGAGCAACTTATACTTGGACGCAAGATGGAAATCCGTTAGCCGAAACCGACTTTGATTTGCTTGTCACCCAAACGGGGACCTACATAGTAGAAATTGACCCAAACAACGGAGACTGCCCGATTATCGGAGAAGCCATCGTAACGGTTTACGATTTCCCTGCGCCAACCGCTCCTTCTGATTTTGAGCTGTGCGATATAGGCAATGATGGTGTTGAGACCTTCAACTTAGTAACAAACGTAACGCCTCAATTATCTGTTGATACTATCGTATTCAATGTTACCTATCATACGTCTCCTACCCGTGATGATACAGACCTCATCACAAACCCAGGCGTTTATCAAAATACGAGCCCAACCGAAACACTATATATCAAAATTGCCAACAACGGGAATACGAATTGTGATGACCGAACGCTTGAAGTAAATCTTGCGCTCTTTGCCAATCCCGAGCCCATGAATTTGACGGATCCATATCGCGTTTGTGACGATGCTTCAAATGATGGTTTGGCAGATTTTAACCTCATTGCCAATGTAACACCACTACTAGGCATAGACGAAACTGTTTTTGATATTACCTATCACACGGATCCAGCAAGAGATCCTGCGAGCCAGATAGCTGACCCGGCAAATTACAACGGACAACCGTCTCAAAATGTATTCATCAAAGTAACCAACCCGTTGAATGCTATATGTACAGATGAAATGATTCAGATCGGTTTGATCGTGGATCCGGCACCAGGCTTGACTCCTATCGCATTGAATCCAAACGACCGATTGATCGAGCAATGTGACAATGACAACGATAATGTAGCCAACTTCAATTTAGACGAAGCCTACGACTTGATCGTAACAGACGGAGTTCCAGATTATACAATTACCTTTCACACATCGCAAGCCGATGCAATAGCCAACGCAGGTCCTATTGGACCCATCTATCAGAATGGTACTCCAACAGAAGAAATTTGGGTTAGAGCCGTATCTGATCAAGGCTGCGAAAATATCAGCAACTTCTTCATCAGAGCTGTAGGCGCTAACTTAGGTGATGTACCTCCGATGGTGAGTTGCGAGGACGATGACATGGTAGTTGGTGACGGCAACGGACTCTTCGACCTTGTTCAAAAAGAAATTGACATCCGAAACGATTTTGGCTTGGATGCCACGATCTCGTTGCGTTTTTATCCTACACTATTAGACGCCGAATTAGAGCTCAATGAAATTCTTCAGGTAGCTGATTATATTTCACCACAAACCAATATTTGGGTACGTGCCGAAGGAGGTACTGGTAATTGTCAAGGTATCGAACAAGTAGCATTGATAGTGAACGATCTTCCGCAACCAGTTGTAGAACCTGAATACATCATTTGTTTCAATGAGATTGGCAATGATTCGATAACAATCGACCCAGGTACTTTTGATGGATACCTTTGGGTAAATGAAGATACGGGCGAAACCATAGGAACTTCACAGTTTATCACAATTTCGCAAAGCGGAAACTATAGTATCACGGCCACGAATATCGAGAATGGCTTAGCCTGTGATCATACCGAGAACTTTACAGTACTCACATCCAACATTCCTCAGTTTGCTGACCCAGCTTTTACAGTAGTCGATGGACAAACGTTGGACAACAGCATTACTGTCAACCTTCTGTTTAACACAGGGGACCTCACGGATCCAGATGATTACGAATATGCGCTAGACGACCCAAGCGGACCATATCAAACCAGCAATGTTTTCCAAAATCTAGTTCCTGGAATTTATACAGTCTACGTTAGAAACATCAACGGAAACTGCGCCATAAACTCGCGCATGGTTTCTGTGATTGGCTTCCCGAAGTTCTTTACACCAAATAACGACTCGTTTAACGATACATGGAATGTGCTTGGGGTTTCTGCCCAATTTCAGGCAGGTTCTTCTATTTACATTTTTGATCGCTTCGGAAAACTCCTAAAGCAAGTGAGTCCGTCAGGACCAGGTTGGGACGGTACCTATAATGGAAGTCCGCTTCCATCGTCAGACTATTGGTTTAGAGTGCAATTGGAAGATGGAAGAGAATTCAAAGGGCACTTTACGCTAAAACGTTAATCTTGAAAAAATGTCTCCTATTCGTCGCTTTTTTGGTGTGCTGTTCTGGATATGTTCAAGCGCAGTTGGAAGCGTCAAACTGGTACTTTGGTAAGCGTGCCGGTGCCAATTTTGGAGACGGAAGCTTAGCAGCTCCCAACGTTCTTTTCGATGGATTGTTGGACACCACAGAAGGATGTGCCGTTATCTCTGACTCAGATGGCGAACTATTGTTCTATACCGATGGCCTCAACGTCTTCAATCGCATTCACAGAAATCTTGAAAATGGAGATGAATTACTGGGTTCAAGTACCAGTAGCCAATCAGCCATCATCGTACCCAATCCGCAAGGAAATAACTTATACTACATTTTTACCGTAGACTTCTCGGCCACTGCACCGTCTGATGACGGCATCAACGTTTCGACGGTTGATATGGGGCTGGATAATGGTTTAGGCGGAATCATTCCCGAAGAAAAAAACGTCAACCTGCTTCCAGCAGCGACCGAAAAAATCACTGCCGTGAAACACGGCAACCGTAATTCTTTCTGGGTGATTACCTTGACACATGATCGGGTCTTTCATGCGTTTCAAGTAAACGGAAGCGGTGTTGGATCGAACCCCATAAACAGCTCCATTCCTGGGCCAGATATACAGGACGGTAGAGGTTACATGAAAGTATCGCCCGGCGGGGTAAAGCTCGCTGTGGCCAACTTTTATAGCCAAGGTGCCTTTTTATACGACTTTAACTCAATCAGTGGTGCTGTTTCTAATGAGCTGAATCTTCCTATGGAAAATGGCTATTTTCCGTACGGTGTTGAATTCTCACAAGACAATAGCAGGTTGTATGTATTGGCCTATAATGAGGATCTGGTGCAAAGCAAGCTGTATCAATTTGATTTGGAAAGTGCCGATATCCAGACCTCCCGTGTAACGATTGACACCTCATCGATCCCTCGTGGAGCGCTTCAATTAGGTATCGACGGAAAGATTTACAGAGCAGAGGCCAATCTGCCCTCTTTAGGAGTCATCAACAATCCATCAGGGCTCGGAGCGCTCTGTAATTATGTGCCAAACAGTGTTGATCTTGGTGACAGGATATGCAAAGAAGGGCTCCCGCCTTTTGTTCAGTCGCTATTTGAAGTCGATATTCAGTTTGAAGACAATTGTCTTGGGACCTTAACTGAATTTTCAATCAGTACCAGTCAGACCATTGTTTCTGCTCTGTGGGATTTTGGAGATCCTGCATCTGGAGCAGATAATACTTCTACCTTAATAAGTCCAACGCACCTATATAGCTCAGCAGGTACATTTACCGTTACGGCCACCATCACTTTGGACGATGCTAGAGTACTTGAATTCACCAAAGACGTCACCATTTATCCATCTCCTATCGCTAATCCTGTATCTGACATAGACATCTGTGCAGACGACACACAAAGCGCCGAAATTGACCTTTCAGAAAAGGATATTGAGGTATTGGGTAACCAAGACCCAAACGAGAATAGCATTTCGTATCACGAATCTCAGCTAGACGCCGATGAGAACCAAAATAGTCTTCCCACACCCTATTCAGCGTTTGATGGACAAGAGATTTTTGTACGCATCCAAAACAGCAATACAAGAACGTGCTATGACACAACAAGCTTCACCGTCAATTTGCGTCAAAATCCACAATTGAATATTGACCCTTTGCTCGTCAAATGCCCAGGTGAACCTGTCACAGTTTCTGCCTTTGATCCAGACCACCAATCCTATAGCTGGTCAACGGGTTCTATTGCAGAGGAAGTTACCATAAGTGAGGCAGGGAATTACTCAGTAACCGTTACAGGCACCAATGGGTGTACAGTTGAATTTGACTTTGTGGTTGAAGATACCATCGTTCCAATAATTCAGGGAGTAACGGTGAATGACAACGACATCATCATCAATACACAGAATGGCACTTTCGAATACTCCATTGACGGAATGAACTTTCAAGACACGCCTGAATTCTTTGATTTGGAGACTGGGATTTATACCGCCTATGCTAGAGATCTTTTTGATTGTGCAGTAGACTCCTTTGTATTTGGTGTTATCGACTTTCAAAACTTCTTCACGCCCAACAATGATGGGCACAATGACCTTTGGGATGTTTCGGTATTACAGGTCTTTCCTAACTCGGTGGTCTACATACATGACCGATTCGGAAAGCTATTAAAAACCCTAACACCAGAAAGTGAAGGTTGGGATGGCAACTTCAATAACATTCCGTTGCCAGCCAGCGACTATTGGTACCATGTGGTGCTAGAAGATGGTCGTGAATTCAAGGGGCACTTCAGCTTAAAACGCTAATAACTTCTCTCTTTCTTTTCGGTCAAATGTGTATCTTTAACAAGTGTTGTGTTTTAAGGTCATATATCTTCGATGGGCGCTAATTTCTTTCATTTGCCTAAACTGCTTTCAAGGGTTGCCACAAGATGTCTCGCTGTTTCAACAATTTAATGGACGCTATGACCTAAACACCATTGGCAACACACTGAATCTAGTCGAAAACGGCCCGTTGAATGCTTGCGATATCCTCACCGAATCAAGCGCAACATTAGACCTTCCTGAGTCGACATTAGTGACCGCAGCCTATCTATATTGGGCCGGTTCGGGAGATGGTGATCTGGAAGTAACACTCAACGGAAATCCAATTACAGCAGAACGTACTTTTTCTGATGCTTTAGATGACGTACGGGTTTTCTTTAGTGCCTTTGCTGATGTCACAGAATTGGTGCAACAAACGGGCAATGATGTCTATACGCTTTCAGATTTTGACCTCACCAATGTCATTGGTCCCTATTGCTCTACCGGAACCAATTTTGGTGGTTGGGCCATTGTGATGATCATTCAAGATGATGCCTTCCCTCTAAATCAAGTCAATGTGTATGACGGATTGCAAAGTGTTCCCGATGCTATCGATATCGAACTCACTAACCTCAACGTCTTCGACAATGTCGGTGCCAAGATCGGTTTCTTGGCATGGGAAGGAGATCGAAACCTTAGCGTGAATGAAACCCTTCGCATCAACGGAAACATCATCGGGAATCCGCCACTAAACCCTGTTGACAATGCCTTTAACGGCACCAATAGCTTTACAGGAGAATCGGGTATCCATAACATGGATATTGACTTTTACAACATTCAAAACAATATCAGCATTGGTGACACGTCTGCGCTCGTTCAGCTTACATCTGGACAAGACTTTGTGATGGTCAATAACATCGTTACTGTACTAAACAGTAGGCTTCCGGACGCCAGTAGTGTTATCAACGATGTCGTACTTAATTGCGATAGCAGAGTCTTGGTATTGGATTTCGATGTGCGAAATGTCAATAGCACCAATCCGTTGCCAGCAGGCACGACCTTTTCAATCTTCGCTGAGGACATCCTTCTGGAGCAAGGAGCGACCACAACAGAATTACCAATTGGCGGCTCTGAAAATCAGACATTAATCATCACAATTCCGGATACCGTACCCGATGTGTTTGACCTGAGCATTCAAGTAGATGCTGAAGAAAACGTACAGGAAGCCAATGAAGATAACAACATCACCATTCAGAGTGTTGAGTTTTTAGCATCTCCCATCATTGCTCCATTGCCTGAGCTTTTATCGTGTGACCAAAGTTTCAACACCGGAGTTTTTGATTTGACACCGAACACGCCTATTGTAAGTGACAATGAGACCTTTGTTGGTTTTTTTACTTCGGAAGAAGATACGATTCTCAACAACAATATTATCTTAACACCTGAAAATTTTCAGAATACCACAGACCCTCAGCTCATTTACGTTCGGGTAGACAATGCCAGTTGTTTTTCTGTTTCTACCTTTTCAATCACCACGGAAAATTGTCCGCCCATCATTCCAGATGGTTTTTCACCTAACGGGGACAGTATCAACGATCGATTCGAAATTGTGGGATTACGAAATATCTTCGACGCGTTTGAACTTCGAATCTACAATCGTTTCGGAAATCTTTTGTACAAAGGAAACAACAATAAAGAAGATTGGGATGGCATCTCAGAATACGGACTTTTAAAAGGGTCTATACTTCCGCCAGGCGTTTACTTTTATGTGCTGAATCTCAACGATGCCAACTATCGCCCCATACAAGGAAGGCTTTATCTGAATCGATGATGTTTACGACATCGTCATGTTTACATCATTTTTTAACAATTTCTCAACATTTTTCTTTGCCATTAGGTCAAACATTGTATCTTTAGCCGCATATGGTTGTATTGTATCCCAAATTCAATACTGTCCATAGTTTTTGGCCCCTATAACGTTTAAAAACCTACAGTTGCTATGAGTAGAAAGTCTAGCTTTCTTTTTATGGTTTGTGCACTTTTGTGTGCTGCCCTACAAGCCCAACAAGTCACTATTGACAATACGTACACTCCCACCCAACTTATCGAGAATGTCTTAGTAGAAGGATGCGTGCAAGTATCCAACGTAAGCTCTCCCATCAACGGAACTGCCAACGGACTTTCCAGTTACGCCTTCTTTGACCGTGCAGGATCAGATTTCCCGTTTCAAAATGGAATCATCTTAAGTACGGGAAATGTACTATCGGCTGGTACTCCAGAAATTACCGATCCATTGAATGAAGGTACGGGCGCTTGGGGTAATGATATTGATCTTGAGAACGCTTTGGGCATATCGAATACGTTAAATGCCACTTCGATTGAGTTTGATTTTATTTCTACCTCAAACTTTATCCAGTTCAATTATATTTTGGCGTCTGAAGAGTACTCAGGCACTTTCCCCTGTCAATATTCAGATAGTTTTGCCTTTTTGATCCGTCCTAACGGATCGAGTGCTCCGTATACGAACATTGCTGTGATTCCTGGTACTAATACTCCAGTGAACACTAACACCATACATGAAGAAATCGTTGGTTTTTGCGATGCAAGCAACGAAGAATATTTTGAAGGATACAGCCTAGGAGACACCAACTACAACGGACGTACCACAGTAATGACCGCGGCCACCAGCGTAGTGCCTAACCAATCCTATCACATCAAATTGATCATTGCCGATCAGAGCGACCAAAACTTTGATTCGGCTATTTTTATCGAAGGAAGTAGTTTTGATGTTTCAGTCGATCTAGGAAACGACATTAGTACTTGTGCCGAGCAAGTTACCTTGGACGCTGATATGGGGAATCCGCAAGCCGTGTACGATTGGTTCTTCAACGGTAACCCGATTGCAGGCGGAGCAACTCTTGTAGCTTCCAACTCGGGAACCTATAGCGTAACGGTAACCGTTCCTCTAAATAACACCACTTGTAGTGTTAGTGATGACATTGAAGTTACACTAACTTCTGAACAAACAATAACAGGAATAACCGATTACGAACTCTGTGATGATATCAGTGAAGACGGTGTGGAGACCTTTGACCTCACCACAAAAACAACCGAAATTGTTGCTGCTTTGCCCAATGCCACGTATAATGTAAGTTATCATACAACGGCCACGAATGCACAAAACAACACAAACCCGATACTCACACCAATCAACAATTCAAGTAATCCACAGACCATTTATTTTAGAGTCGAGGATGTAGACACAGGTTGTTTGGCCTTTTCGAATTTTAACTTGGTGGTAAACCCGCTTCCGCAGATACAAGCACCCACCCCATTAGAGGCCTGTGCTGACGCATCAAACCTTACCGCAGAGTTTGACCTGACCACAAAAGATGCTGAGATCACGAACGGACAAGCCAACCTCTCAGTAAGCTATCACGAGTCGCAGACAGATGCCGATTCCGGAATTGATCCTATAGTGAGTCCGTTTACCAACAACGGCACTCCTGATACCGTATATGTAAGAGTGATTGACACGAATACGGGTTGTGTGAACACGACCACATTGACACTAATCGTTAATCCCAATCCTGAAGTAACATTGACCACAACGATCATTGATGCTTGTGATGCTGACCACGATGGCTCGGCAACCTTTAACTTGGACGCTTTTTTGAGTGAGATCACTTCAACACCTTCAAATGTGAACATCACCTTTCATGAAACTGAAGATGATGCTAACAACGATGTAAATGCTATTGTCGATACGGCCAACTATCAAAATACTACCCCGAATGAACAACCTATCTATATTCGCATTGAAGACCCTACAACAGGTTGTTTTACGGTGGTTACTATCGTTCTTCATACAAATGCCTTGTTAACCGCCACGCAAATCATTAATTTTTACGCATGCGATGATGAAAGTAACGATGGTATTTCTGGTTTTGACCTCTCGCTGATCGCTCAACAAATTGTTAACAATGTCAATGGAGTTGGCGTAGAATTCTACTTGAACCAAACTGACCAACAGAACAGTACAAATGCTATAGACCAAACCGTCACTTTTTTTAATGTCACTAATCCGCAACCGCTCTACATTACATTGACTAGCCCTGCGTGTAGCGAAAGCGCAGAAATAAACCTTTTTGTAAACGAATATGTCTCCATAGTAGATGTAACAGAACTTGACTATTGTGATACAGATGATGATGGGTTTACATCTGTAGACTTATCAGTTTTTGATAATCAGTTTTCTGGTGGAAATCCAGACCTTCAAATCACCTATTTTGAAACAAACGATGATGCTTTAAATAATACAAACCCAATAACTCTTCCGTACAACAACATAACAACTCCCCAAATCATATACGTTCGAGGGCAAAGTATTTCGAACGGTTGTTACGATACAACATCTTTTAATCTGAATGTCCGTCCTGCCCCAACAACATCTGTTCCTACTCCTTTGGTAAGATGCGATGACGACCAAGATGGTTTCTTTGTTGTCGACTTGGTGGCCAAAATCCCAGAAATTGTAAGCAGTACAACTGGCATTACTATCGACTTCTTTGAAAGCGTAGATGATGCCAATAATGATGTGAATGTGATCACCACCCCTGCTAGTTACAATGCACAAACATCCACCATTACGGCACGCGTTCGATTTGATTCGACTGGCTGTTATGCCTTAGTTTCACAAGAAGTGATCGTCAACACCTTGCCAATTATCAATGCTATTGATGAGCTTCAGTTGTGTGAGAGCGACGGAGACGGTTTTGAAGATTTTATCTTTTCGACCAAAGATGCTGAGATTCTTAATGGACAACCAGGAAAGGAAGTGCTCTACTTCTTAACGGCTCAAGACGCTATTGATCGCACCAACATTGTAGACAAAAATGCACCGTACACCAACGTTTCGAATCCGCAAACAATCCACGTTCGTGTTGAGAATACCACAGACATCAACTGCTTTGATACTAGCTCGTTTATCATTTTGGTAAGAGACCTGCCAGTGTATAACGCGCCAACGGACATTTTTGTTTGTGACGATGTCAGCAACGACCAGATGGATACATTTGACCTCGACCTGAAGGTGCAAGAAGTTACCAACGGTATTACTGACAACCTCACCGTGACCTTCCACTTAACTTCTTTGGATGCAGACAATAGCGCGAACCCTGTGTCGGGTATGTTCACGAATACGGTGAATCCGCAGACGATATACACAAGAATTCAAAACGATGATGGTTGTCATTTGGTTGAGACCTTTGAGTTGAACATTATTCAGGCACCAGAGGTGAACAGCCCTGCGCCTATTCAAGTTTGTGACACCAATTTAGACGGAAGCGTTATCCATGACCTCACCATTCGAGAGATCGAGATCCTGAACATTCGCCAAGACGACATTGTATTTAGTTATCATACCGACCCAACGGAAGCCGAAACAGGAGCGAATCCGATTCCGGATCCGATGAACTTTCCGAATACATCAAATCCGCAAACGGTGTACATCAACGTAACCAATACCTTGTCTAACTGTGGCGTTGTATTGGAATTAGACCTGATTGTGGATCTTCCACCAGCGTTTACGGCGTTGAGCAATCCAAACGTCTGTGAAACTCAGGAAGGTGACACGGTCATCCTAACCGAATTAGATGCCCTTTTGGTGGCTGACATGACCGATGTGAGTATTTCGTATCACCTATCGAACAACGACGCACAGAACGACCAAAATGCCCTTCCAGCGACGTATACGTATCCCGCGAATAGCATTGCAGTCTTTGCAAGAATTGCAGATACGAATACTGGATGCTTTGCGGTGACCAATTTTAACTTGACCATCAATGACAATCCAGAACCGAACACTCCTGGTCCGCTAGGTACTTGTGACGACGATGATGATGGTACTGCTTCCTTCGACCTACGAGATATCAATCCGCAGATTCTAAACGGACAAAATGCGGGGACGCACGATATTACCTTCTATATTTCTGAAGCCGATGCCGACGCTGGTAGCAACGCTATCAATCCTGAGTTGATCGCTGCCGATCAGCAAACGTTCTTTTTCCGTATAGAAAACAATCAAACTGGATGCTACGATACCGGTTCGTTCATTACCCTAGTACACCCACTGCCTGTTGCTGATATCCCAGATCAGCTTCCGCTTTGCGATGAATTAGGGAACCTAACCGTGAGTGCGGATACTGGCAATCCGAATGACACCTATTTCTGGTCTACAGGTGATACCAACCCTGAAACGGTGATCGCCGCCATCGGAGACTATTCAGTGACCATCACCACGGAATTTGGCTGTCAGACGACCAAGAACTTCTCGGTGATCCAATCAGCTCAAGCGGAAATCGTTTTCTCGACTACCGTTGACTTTTCGGATAACAATTCGATTACCGTCGAAATCCAAGGAATTGGAGATTATCTGTTCCAGTTAGATGACGGTCCGCCACAAGAATCGAACGTCTTTGAAGACGTGACCATGGGACCACACTTGGTCACAGTGATCGACCTCAACGGCTGTACACCTGAAACACGCGAGGTAATCGTGATGGACTATCCTAAATTCTTTACGCCTAACGGTGACGGATATAACGATGTTTGGCAGATCGCTGGTATCAGTACGATGCCCCAATCTAAGATTTACATCTTTGACCGTTTTGGGAAGCTTTTACAGGCCATGGATGCCTTTAGTCCTGGTTGGGACGGACAGTTCAATAGCAGGCAATTACCTGCGACAGATTACTGGTTTTTGGCGGAAATAAAATCGGACACACAAAGTTTTGAAGTTCGCGGACACTTTAGTCTAAAGCGCTAATGATTTTTGTATTTTTATGCGGAAGAAATTGCGCATAGATGAAATTCAAAATAGAATCAGAATTTGCTCCAACGGGTGACCAACCAGAAGCAATCCAACAGCTTTCGAGCAGTATTGAGGACGGCGAACGCTATCAAACACTTTTGGGGGTCACGGGATCCGGAAAAACCTTTACCGTCGCCAATGTGGTTGAAACGGTACAGCGCCCTACCCTTGTGCTTGCGCACAATAAGACCCTAGCCGCTCAGTTGTATTCGGAGTTCAAGCAATTCTTTCCGAACAATGCGGTAGAATATTTTGTTTCGTACTATGACTACTACCAACCGGAAGCATATATCCCTGTTACAGGTACCTATATTGAAAAGGATCTTTCGATCAACGAAGAGATCGAAAAGCTACGTCTCAGTGCTACCTCTTCCCTACTTTCTGGAAGAAGAGATGTGCTAGTAGTCGCATCGGTTTCTTGTCTGTATGGTATCGGAAATCCAGTGGAATTTCAAAAAAGCGTTATCTCAATCGAACGTGACCAAGTTATCTCGCGCACCAAGTTTCTACACATGCTTGTGCAGAGTCTCTACTCGCGTACTTCAGTAGAATTTCTTCACGGAAACTTTCGAGTGAAAGGCGATGTGGTGGATGTGTTTCCGAGTTATGCTGACGAAGCGTTTCGTATTCACTTTTTCGGTGATGAGATCGAAGAGATCGAAGCGTTTGACCCTGCTACCAACCAAGTGCTTGAAAAATATCCGAAACTGAATATCTATCCCGCGAATATGTTCGTGACCTCGCCCGAGGTACTGAACGGTGCTATCGACCAGATCGCGCTGGATCTTGGAAAGCAGGTCGAATATTTTAAAGAAATCGGAAAACATCTAGAAGCAAAACGTCTGGAAGAGCGTACCAACTTTGATCTGGAAATGATCAAAGAATTGGGGTACTGTTCGGGCATTGAGAACTATTCGCGCTATTTGGACGGAAGGGATCCCGGTACGCGTCCGTTCTGCTTGTTAGACTATTTCCCGGATGATTATTTGATGGTGGTCGATGAGAGTCACGTAACCATCTCGCAGGTACACGCCATGTATGGTGGCGACCGAAGCCGTAAAGAGAATCTGGTGGAGTACGGATTTCGATTGCCGGCGGCGATGGACAACCGTCCACTCAAATTCGAAGAATTTGAAGCGCTACAAAATCAGGTGATTTATGTAAGCGCGACGCCGGCTGATTATGAACTTCAAAAGACCGACGGGGTTTACGTAGAGCAAGTAATTCGTCCGACCGGATTGTTAGATCCTGAGATCGAAGTGCGTCCGAGTTTAAATCAGATCGATGATCTGATCGAGGAAATCCAAATTCGCGTTGAGAAGGACGAACGTACCTTGGTCACCACACTGACCAAACGTATGGCCGAGGAATTGACCAAATACCTCACCCGTATTCAAGTGCGTTGTCGTTATATTCACAGTGATGTGGACACTCTTGAACGTGTGGAAATCATGCAGGATTTGCGTAAAGGTTTGTTCGATGTACTCGTAGGTGTGAACCTGCTTCGTGAAGGATTGGACTTGCCTGAGGTGTCTTTGGTAGCGATCTTGGATGCGGATAAAGAAGGATTCTTACGTAGTGCTCGCTCGCTCACCCAGACCGTGGGTCGCGCGGCTCGTAACCTAAATGGCAAGGCAATCATGTATGCCGACAAGATCACGAATAGCATGCAAAAGACGATTGACGAAACGAACTACCGACGTGAAAAGCAAACGGCTTACAATACAACCAACAATGTGACTCCGACAGCCTTGAACAAATCGTTGGACAATGCGCTTACTGGCAATACGATCACCAACTTTGAATACGACCCGGCTTCACACATGGCCGCTGAACCGGATTTGGAATACTTGACCAAACCACAGATCGAAAAGAAGATCCGCGAAAAGCGAAAGGAAATGGAAAAGGCGGCCAAGGACTTGGACTTTATGCAAGCTGCGAAATTGAGGGATGAGATCAAGGTGTTGCAGGGGCATTTGTAAAGCATTAATTCATTAACTCATTCTCTCATTAATTCATTGAAATTGGCTATGTTTATAAACGTTAACTCTCATAAATGAAGTGCCAACGATGAACTATCAACCTAAAGATGGATTCCCTTACTATTTTGAATTGGCTAAAAGCAATTCATTGCAGTCAATATTTGAAGAAATCCCTACTATAGAAATTCTAAAAAACATAAGTGAGGAAAAAGCTACTTTTCGATATGAACCTAATAAATGGAGTATCAAACAAATAGTCGGGCATATTGCAGACCATGAGAGGGTTAAAATGTTTAGGGCTTTTCAATTAAGCAGAAATGAAAGCGTAGAGCTTTGGGGGTATGACCAAGAATCATTGGTAGAAAATAGTCGGTTTGAGGAACTGAGCCTACAATCTTTGTTGACTGACTTTTTAAATGTAAGAAAAGCATCTATTAGTTTTATCGAAACTTTATCCCAGCATCAATTAGATATAAAAGGTAAGGCTAGACAATATGAAATTACACTTGAAGAATTTCTTAGGTCAATTATTGGGCACGAAAAACACCATATAAATATAATCCTAGAAAAGTATCAATTGGAATAAAAGCCAGCCTGTAACAATGGCTATAATTCATTGCGGCGGTTCACTTACCCGTATAACAACGAAATCATAACCAATACCATTAGACAGAATAAGAACACAATACCCAGAAATGAAAAACAATTTTAAAGGCTTTATCAAAGATATTATCCCCGTTTTATTGGGCGTGTTAATAGCATTATGGATAGACAATTGGAACCAAGAAAGAAAAGACAGAGAATATATCAACAATTTCTACACCTCTTTAAAAAAAGAGCTAACCGATACTGATAAAGAAATAACCGAGAAAACACCTCAGCAAAAAGCATTAGTAGACACTCTTAACGTTTACATAGATAATGAAACTTTGTCGCTGATGGAAGTACTTATAAAAGGCGGGGGCGTTAATGGCCCAACCATTAGACTCAATTACTGGAATGCGCTGTCAAACTCCAAAATAGAATTGTTAGATTACGAAAAATTGTCCATGTTGGCCGACATAGAGGAAGGAAAAGAACTCTTAAAGTACAAACAGAATAAACTTTTGGATTTCATCTATTCTAATTTGACTGAAACCGGTAAAAAAGAGAAAATGTCATTAAAACTAATGACAGAAGAATTAATTAGAACAGAAATAGGAATACAAAACTACATTCAAAAAATACTGAATGAATAAATACTAGTTGCTAATTATTTATAACCGCAATTGCGGCTGATTTCTAAGCGAAATCATAGCCGAGACCGTTACCTATAAGCAGAACAAAAAATTGTAACTAAATTGAAAATTTCAGGTTTATAAAGAAAATCATAATTCAAAATGAAGATATCAACATTAATATTATTCTTATTTATTCCTCTACTCTCATTCTCTCAAAATTGTGATTGTGAATTAAACTTTAAATGGATGAAAACAACATTTGAAAAGAATGATGCAGGTTTTGAGTACACAATAAAGCAAAAAGGGAATGACCTGTATAAACAACATAATAAAACCTTTTTATCTAAAGTAAAAAAAGTCACAAACAAAACGGAATGTTTTGAATTGATGCGAGAGTGGATGAAATTTTTCAGAAAAGGACATTTTGGAATTCGTCCACTAAATCAAGAAACCAACAAAATTACTGAAAGTAAACAATGGGAAACCTTAAATATTGATAAAAGGGATTTTAAAAACTATATTCAAAATAAGGAAAACAATGATTATGAAGGAATATGGAAATCTGAACCTTATATAATTGGTGTTAAAAAAGTTGAAAATGAGTATATAGGATTTGTAATTGAGGTAACAGATAGTCAATGGAAAAAAGGAGAAGTTAAGTTTGTTATAAAGCCAGATAACTCTTGTATTTATTATATGGGAGATTATTCACCTAAAAATTTTAATGCCGCAGAGCTTTTAGGAGACAAATATTTACAATTAGGATTTGTAACTTTAGAAAGAGTTTTTCCGAAATCTGAAAGTGATCCTAAAATTGAAAGGTACTACAAAGCCATTTCAGCGGAAAAACCATATATAGAAAGACTTAATCAAAATACTCTATTATTAAGAATTCCTTCTTTTTCGAGTAATTTAAGAACAATTACAAACAATCTAATCAATGATAATAAAGAAGAAATATTAAAGACAAAAAATTTAATAATAGATTTAAGAGATAATGGTGGTGGAAGTGATAATAATTTCAAAGTGCTTTTACCCCTTTTATATACAAACCCAATAGAAACTGTAGGAGTAGAATTATTATCAACACCAAGAAATAATCAGCGTGTTAAAGATTTTATTACAAATCCCAATTGGTCAGAAGAAGGAAAGGAATGGGCAAGAAAAGCATATGACAAATTAGCTAAAAATGAAGGGAAATATGTAAACTTGGAAGATTCAAAAGTAACCATTACAAAATTTGATACCATTTATCCTTATCCCAAAAATATTGGAATTATCATAAATGGGCAAAATGCAAGTACAACCGAACAATTTTTGTTAGCTGCTAAACAGAGTAAGAAAGTAAAGTTATTTGGACAAACTACTTTTGGAGCATTAGATATTTCTTATACATATCCTGCCAAATCACCTTGTGGTGATTTTGAATTAATATATTGCTTATCAAAAAGTCTGAGAATCCCAGAGATGACGATAGACAATAAAGGAATTCATCCAGATTATTTTATTTACAATGAAGTTCCTAAATATAAATGGATTGACTTTGTAATCGATAAATTGAACTAATGCCTGTAGGTAACAAAGTGTATAATTAATAGCGGTTTAAGTGATAAAACGAAAGTATAAACATAAAACAAAGGTCAGTGCAAAACCGAAAGGCTTGTGAGTAGAAATCCGCTACTACTCATACACGAGACCGCTGTAGGCAATTATAGCAAACGAAAACAAATGAGAAATGTCTTACCAATTTTAATGATTTCACTTTTGATAAGTTCATGTAAAGGGCAAAAAAAAGAAATCACTTACCATCCAATAGTCTTAAAAGCAAAAGAAACCTCTCTTTATTCTGACCAAGTTAATTGGAAAAAAGTTAATGCTAAATTTATCGAATTAATAAAAGAAGAGGAAAATGCCGAAGGTTTTAAAAAAGGATTACAGTACTTAATAAATAGTTTAGGTGACAAACACGGACAATTTCGCTCTGCAAAGGATAATTCACTCATTGTTAGTTACAACGGCAAAATTGAAGGAACAGACAATAGAGATTCGGAATTCATAAATACTGTGATAAATGACATTTCTGCAAAATTCTCTTATAAACTTTTGAATGATGGAATTGGTTATTTAAGAATTGTTGGAATTGGTCCAGGAGACGTCAAAGAGCAATCCGATTTTATTCGTCAAGGACTTATTGACTTAAAATCAAAAGGAGTAGATAAATGGATTGTGGATTTAAGATTCAACGGTGGCGGAAATATGGAACCTATGATTTCAGGGTTAGCCCCATTAATTGGAGAAGGTTTTATTGCAGGTTCGATAAACAAAGACAATGAAATAAGGAAATATACCATTGAAAATGGACAATTTTCTAATTACGGAAGATTAGTTTGCCAAATGGACAATCTACCTAAAGTAAAATCAAGTGAAAAAATAGCAGTTTTATTAAGTAGATATACCATAAGTTCAGGGGAATTAGTTGCTGTTGCTTTTAAGGGTAGAGAAAATACAGTTTTTATCGGAGAAGCAACAGCAGGATACACTACTGGAAATGGTTATGACAAAATCAATGATGATTTGGTTTTAATTATCTCTCAAGATGTTTTTATTGATAGAAACAAAAACAAGTATGATGGTAAAGTTGGTGTAGACGAAAAAATTGAACTTCAGCATAATGTAAGTTTTGAAAACGACAACCAAATTAACAGAGCTAAAGAATGGTTGAATGAATAACTACTTACAACAACGTCTATAGTTCATTGCGGCTGAATTCCTAATCGGAATTCATTGCAGATTTGCTACCTTAGTGCAAACGCAACAAACCAAATACATATCGTTGTACTTCATTATAATCATGCATTAAAACAACTACATGAAAACACTACAACTACTCCTTATTTGCCTGTTTTTCCTCCCTTTGACCAATCATGCACAAAAAAGAAAAAAGAAAACCAAAGAGCCCGTTTTAAAACTAACCGATTCGTTGTTTCATGGTTTAAAATGGCGAAATATTGGTCCGTATAGAGGTGGTAGAAGTGTGGCTTCTACTGGAGTCATTGGGCAGCCTCACACCTATTATATGGGTTCTACAGGTGGCGGTGTTTATAAAACTACCGACGATGGCATTACTTGGAAAAACATTTCAGATAAATTCTTTAAAACAGGATCTGTTGGTGCTATTGCCGTGTCTGAAAGTGATCCCAATGTAGTGGTTGTAGGTATGGGAGAACATGCCGCTCGTGGTGTAATGACATCCATGGGTGATGGTGTATATAAATCTACGGACGCCGGAAAGACATGGGTACACTTAGGATTGGAAAGAGCACGTCATATTTCAGATGTGATCATTCACCCTTCAAACCCAGATATTATGTATGTAGCCGCGCAAGGGGCGCAATATGCGCCCACCAATGAACGAGGAATTTACCGAAGCGTTGACGGAGGTAAAACTTGGGAGCGAGTGCTGTTTATCAACTCAACCACAGGCGCTTCTTCCTTGTCGATGGACATGACAAATCCGCGAATTTTGTACGCTGCTATGTGGCAACATCGTCGTTATCCATGGATCATTGAATCTGGTGGAGAACATTCAGGATTATACAAATCTACAAATGGTGGTGATACTTGGACTAAAATGAAAGAAGGCTTGCCAAAAGACTTTGGTAAATCTGGGGTTTCAGTCTCAAGAGCAAATCCAGAACGGGTTTTTGCGGTCATTGAAGCAGAAGGTAAAAAAGGCGGTGTGTATCGTTCTGATGACGCAGGAAAAAAGTGGAAGC
Organism: Flavobacteriaceae bacterium; assembly: GCA_028279515.1. Lineage (GTDB taxonomy): Bacteria > Bacteroidota > Bacteroidia > Flavobacteriales > Flavobacteriaceae > JANQNQ01. Next base: position 112,599 of record JANQNQ010000011.1, on the reverse strand, counting down.
AAGTAAACAGTAACCGCGTAAATATAGCTCGCTCTTGGTATTATATGGAAATCTTTGCGGATCCACAAAATGAGAACATAGTGTATGTTTTAAATGCACCCGTGATGAAATCTATTGATGGCGGAAAAAGTTTTACCAATATTCCTGTCCCGCATGGGGACAATCACCATCTATGGATCAATCCATATGACAACAAAAACCTCATCAACTCGAATGACGGTGGCGCCAATATTTCTTTTAACGGTGGAAAAAGTTGGAGCACGCAACAGAATCAGGCTACTGCTCAATTTTATCGTGTGATCACCGACAACTTGGTTCCCTATAATGTGTATGGCGGACAACAAGACAATTCGGCCATTGCAATTGCAAGTCGCACCAATGATGGAGGAATCGATTGGAAGGATTGGTATTCTGTGGCTGGTGGAGAAAGTGCTTTTATCGCCTTTGACCCAGACAATCCTGAAACAGTGTACGGAGGAACCTATCAAGGAAATATCAGCAAGTGGACAAAGTCGTCTAGAGAGCAGAAATCCATCAAAGAATACCCTGAGCTGGGATTGAGTATAGCACCAAAAGATTCAAAATATCGCTACAATTGGAATGCTCCTATCATTTCATCTCCCCACGATAGAAATACCATTTATCACGCTGGAAATGTAGTGTTTAAAACAACAGATGGAGGAACGAGTTGGACCACAGTTAGTCCTGATTTGACCAAAAACGAAAAAGACAAACATGGTCCTGGTGGAGGTCCGTATACCAACGAAGCTGCCGGTGGAGAAAACTACAATACGATTACTGCTTTAGTAGAATCTCAGCACGAAGAAGGTGTGCTCTATGTAGGTACAGATGATGGCTTGTTGCATATTACTAGAAATGGAGGCTCAAATTGGGACAACATTACTCCAAAAGGTATTTCGGATGGAATTATCAACAGCATTGATATCTCTGAACACGACCCGGCAGTGGCTTATGTGGTGGTAATGCGATACAAATCGCTGGACCTCAATTCGTACGTGTTTAAAACGAATAACTACGGAAAAACGTGGACTAAAATTGTCAACGGCTTAGATGACCCCAATGGATTCGTTCGCGTGGTGCGTGCTGATAAAAAAAGAAAGGGTTTGCTTTATGCAGGAACCGAAACAGGATTATATGTTTCTAATGATGATGGTACTTTCTGGCAACGTCTCGACCTCAATTTACCAGTCGTTGCCATCAATGATCTGACCATACAAGACAATGATCTGGTCGCAGCCACTTCGGGGCGTGGATTCTGGATACTGGACGATTTAGGCGTTCTTCAAAATATGACCACAGAGAACAAAGCGGTTCAACTCTTTGAGCCAAAAGCGAGTTATCGCATTTTTGGGGGAACTTCCAAAGCGGTTGGTCAAGGCCTTAATCCTAAAAGCGGCGTCACCTTCGATTATTATTTGGACAAAGATGCGGATACCTTGGATCTGAAATTAGATATTTTACAAGGAGCAAAAGTCATCAGATCATATACCAATAAAAAACCAAAAGACTTTAAATCGTGGCCAGGCGGACCATCCAAACCTGAGGTTTTACCTTCAAAAAGAGGATACCATAGGTTTACTTGGAATTTTGATCGGGAAGCCATTCCTGCCATTGATAAGGTTTTTGTCTTTGGAGGGCATTCTGGGTCTAGCGTTGCGCCAGGAAAGTATACATTGCGCTTATCGCTAGAAGGAGAAACCGTAGAAACTACTGCAGTCATTCTTCCAAATCCAGCAATTCAATCCACTCAAGAAGATTTTGCAGAACAGCAAGACATGCTGGTCCGCATAGAAAACACCTTAAAAGACATGCATGAATCTGTCAACCAAATGCGCTCTGCGAAAACACAACTGACCCGTTATGCCAAACTTTTAAAGGGAAATGACAAGGCAGAGGCACTGATTGAAAAAGGAGAAGAACTACAAGAGCGTATCAATAGTTGGGAAGAGAACCTAATACAAGAGAAGCAGAAAACATTTCAGGATGTGATCAATTTTAACAACAAACTCAATTCACAGCTCATACAACTCTTACACTATATAGACCAGGCCGATCCAAAAGTGACTTCAGGTGCCAAAGAACGCTTTCGTGACCTTATGAATGATTGGAAAGTATATAAAGATGAGAGAGATGCGATTATAAATACTGAGATGAATGCCTATAACAACCTGTACAAATCATTAAATATCCCAGCACTTATTATTGAAAAGAATTAGGGCAACGATACAATAGATAAAGGCATTAATTATTAGTCACCGAAAATTGGCTATGTTTATATAGTAACTTTGAATAATATTGAGGAATAACAATCTTATAATAACGAAGTGAAAAACTTATGGCTCTATTCAAATCACCTCGAGAAAAGCGACTTTGGATATATGCCTTAATTGTTTTAGTCACAATCTTTTCTACGCTTGTCATGGGACGTCCGCTTCAGAAGATCCTTGCTAATCAAAATATTCAGGCTTTTATTTTTCTAATTGGTATGTCCCTTGTCGGAGTCACTATTTTTTCACATGGATTAAAAATCCAACCGAGCAAGACCGAGCTTACAATTTGGTTAGGACTCATGGCTGTCTACCTCGTCTTTTTTCTTAGATTGGGACTTCCCGAGCGTAGTCACCTGATTGAATATAGTGTGCTGGCAATTTTTATTCACAAAGCACTAGTTGAACGGACAACTCAGAAAAATCAGACTCTCAAACCTGCCTTGTACGCATTTATAACAACCTTTACAATTGGTGTTTTAGATGAATGTATTCAGATACTAATACCAAGTCGAATATTTGACATGCATGATATCATATTTAATGGCCTTGTAGTATTCATGGCTGTAGGAGCAAGTGTTATACTTACATGGGTTCGTAAACAAGTTGGGAAATGAAAACAACCTGCTTTGTTAGGTCTCTAGACCTCGCAGATTTAGCTTAATTGAAAAAACGGTGACTCAAAACTCTTAACTGACGGTTATACAAGATCATTTTCCGCACTAAACTTCTCCTACTCCAAACCCACCAACCCTTAATTCCCTTAAATTCATTATCTTAGAACATCAAGTAACCTACCTATAACCTTATGCTACCTCGCGTGCATAACCCCTAATCTAAATATTATGAGGTTATTCTTATCTATTCCCTTATGTCTACTCCTATCATGTAATCTTTTGTTTGCCACAGACTATCATGTGGGCCCCGGACAACCCCTAGCTAGTATTGCTGCAGTTCCTTGGGATGCGTTACAAGCCGGAGATAAAATTTATATCCATTGGAAAAGTACCCCTTACTATGAAAAATGGGTGGTCAATGCACAAGGAACCGCACAGAATAGAATCGAAATCATTGGCGTTAGCGGCCCAAGCGGTCAAAAACCGATTATTGATGGTGATGGGGCCGTCACTCCAACATATTTAAATTATTGGAATGAAGTAAGAGGGCTTATCAAGATCGGTGGCTCTAGCGTGCCCGCCGATGGCTTGCCGAGCTATATCACTATTGAGAATTTGGAACTAAGATCAGCACGACCCGCCTACAACTTCACCACAGATAATGGCCAGACAGACACCTATTCTAATAACGCTGCTGCAGTATACATTGAAAAAGGAGAACACATAATTATTCGGGATTGTATCATTCATGACGCTGGGAATGGCATTTTTATAGGTGCTAATGGCGGACAAACAAAGGATATTCTTATAGCTAATAATTACATTTATGACAATGGTATTGTTGGAAGAATTTTCGAGCACAATACGTATACAGAAGCGCTGGGGATTACCTATGAATATAACAGATTTGGTCCTTTGAGATCAGGCGCCTTAGGTAATAATCTTAAAGATAGGTCTGCCGGGCTTGTAGTTCGATATAATTGGATTGAAAGTGGCAATCGTCAATTGGACCTTGTTGAATCTGGGGCTTCAGCATTGTACAACGCCCCCTCCTACGCAACCACCTATGTGTATGGAAACATTCTCATAGAACCGGATGGAGCCGGAAACTCTCAAGTACTACATTATGGGGGTGATAATGGAACGACTTCTCAATATAGAAAAGGGAATCTCTATTTCTATAATAACACAGTAATTTCCACAAGAAATTCAAATACGACCTTGGCACGTCTCTCAACTGTGGATGAAACCATGAATGCATTCAACAATGTGGTCTACACAAGCAGCAGTGGAAGTTCTATGGCAATGATCAATGGTGATGGTACCTTAAATCTTCAGTATAATTGGATCAAATCAAACTGGGTAGATTCCCATGGTGCGTCAGGTACTGTAAACGACCAAGGAAATAATCTAAATGGCTCAGACCCATTGTTTGTCAATTTTGCCAACCAAGACTTCACCCTAACAGATACTTCTCCATTGATTGATGAAGGCAGTGCCATTCCGGCCATCCATCTTCCAGATAATGATGTGCTGAATGAATATGTAATGCACACAAATGGTAGCGTAAAACAAATAGTAAATACCTTAGACATAGGTGCCTTTGAATACCAATCGGCTCTATCAACCGATGACTTTTCCGAAGAGAACATTGTCTTATATCCCAATCCGAGTACGTCATTGGTTTTTCTGAAAAATATTGAACCCAATACCGTTAAAAGTGTTTCATTTTATGCAGTCACTGGTCAATTGGTTTTAACTTCAACTGATGCAGCCATTGATGTCACAGGGATGGGCAGTGGTATTTATTATGTGAAAATCAAAACTTTAAACGCACAAGCAGTTATCAAATTTGTCAAACAATAAAGTCCACTCTACCGGGTCTCCAGCCCTTACAGTCATTTAGCTTAACCCAAAACACATATTTTAATCCAGCGCAAAGCATATCTTCTTTAAAAACGAGTGACTTCAATACTCCTCAATCAAAGTATACATTTTCTTATAGTTCAATTCTAAATGCAACTCAGTTGCATTTAGAATTATTTAGGGCTATTTTTGCAACATTACAGCAATCAATGCAACTCAAAATATGGATACTAAATTACCAGTTACCGTTTTAAGCGGATTTCTTGGAGCGGGAAAAACGACTTTACTAAACCACGTATTACACAACAAAGAAGGGTTGAAAGTAGCCGTTATTGTCAATGATATGAGCGAGGTCAACGTAGATGCCGAATTGGTGAAAAGTGAAAACACCCTTTCGCGTACAGAAGAAAAGCTCGTTGAAATGAGCAATGGATGTATCTGTTGTACCCTGCGTGAAGACCTGATGGTTGAAGTGGAGCGTTTGGCCAAAGAAAACCGATTCGATTATCTACTTATCGAAAGTACAGGTATAAGCGAACCTGTCCCCGTTGCCCAGACATTCTCTTTTGTAGATGAAGAAAATGACATTGACCTTTCGCGCTTCAGCTATGTTGACACCATGGTAACGGTGGTAGATGCATTTAACTTCTTTAAAGATTTTGGCAGCCCCGAAACACTGATGGATAGAGAGTTAACAGATATAGAAGGGGATTATCGTACCATTGTCAATCTACTAACTGACCAAATAGAATTTGCCAATGTTATCATTCTGAACAAAACAGACTTGGTAACAAAAGAACATCTTGAAGTATTGAAAGCCACCATTCATAAACTGAATCCTTCTGCACGAATTCTTGAATCGAGCTTTAGCAAAGTTCAACCAAAAGAAATTTTAAACACCGGTCTATTTGATTTTGAAGAAGCCGAACAAAGTGCTGGCTGGATTGAAGAACTCAATAAAAGCGAACACACCCCAGAAACTGAAGAATACGGAATATCGTCATTTGTTTATCGAAGTAAAAAACCTTTTGATCCAGAGCGATTCTGGAGTTATGTACGGTATAAATTTCCAAGCAGTATTATACGAAGCAAAGGTTTATTCTGGGTAGCATCTCGGCCTGAGCAGGCATTGGTATGGAGTCAGGCAGGAGGTTCACTAAAAGCAGACAGTGCAGGAGTTTGGTGGAGTAGCATGCCTTTTGAAGAGCGAATTCAGTTTTTGGCATTTGTTGAAAATCAAACGCACATTGAAACAGGTTGGGATAAAGATTTTGGCGATCGAAAAAATGAAATTGTATTTATCGGTCAAGAAATGGATGAAGAACTTATTAGAGCCGAACTTGACGCTTGTTTGTCTACCGAAGTAGAATTAGAAACTCAAAAATGGAAAGACGGCTACGATGATAATTGGCCAGTTCAACGAGCCTATTTTCAATAAAAATACAAGTTACAACTATGAGTCTGGGCTAAGACCTTTGACGCAATAATTCTAATACGCTTAACATCTCCAAACGGCATTTTTTGCTATATTTATTATATGCCTTTTAATTTAGCTGTATGGAAGAAATCGTTTTAAGACCCGCCAATCTGGAAGACCTCGATATTCTACTTGGGTTTGAGCAAGGGATCATTGCTGCAGAACGGCCATTTGAACCAACCTTGAAGGCAGATCGCATTAGTTACTATGACATCAAAGCGATGATTCAGGCGATCGATGTCGAGGTGATAGTAGCCGTAATTAATGATGAAATCGTAGGATCTGGATATGTCAAAATCCAAAGGTCAAAATCTTTTCAAAAATTTGATTTCTACGCCTATATTGGGTTTATGTATGTGAAACCAGAACATCGAGGCAAAGGCATAAGTCAATTGGTCATGAACGAGATGTTACGCTGGGCCAAGTCAAAGAATATAGCAGAAGTGCGACTAGAGGTCTACAACGATAACGTACCTGCCATCAAAGCCTATGAAAAAGTGGGTTATAAGAAACATATGCTCAAAATGCGATTGGATATTTCTGAAATTAACATCAACGACACTTAGCATTCTTGAAAGACTGTCCTGAAAAGGAACAATTGTAATTTGTGAATTACATGAATGAGTGGATTCAGGGAGTAGATTAAAAATTAAACCTAACAAAATGAAAGTTACAACGGAAAAAAATGAACAAGTTGCAAATATGATATTTGCATCAATCTATCCACATTATTTGAATAGACTGGTAAAGAATGGCAGAACAAAGGAAGAACTCCACCAAGTAATAGAATGGTTCACTGGTTTTGATGAAAGTAAAGTAAATACCCTTATTGAAGAAAAAGTAACTTTTGGAACTTTTTTTCAAGAAGCAAACATACATCCCAACGCGTACTTGATCAAAGGAGTAGTCTGTGGCTATCGGATTGAAGAAATAGAAGATGAATTTGAGGTGTATAAACAATGCAGGCGCCTTGAAAAATTGATTGATGAATTGGCGAAAGGACGTAAAATGGAGAAAATCTTACGAAAAGCAGCTTAGAAAAATATGTCCACAGCCAAAATTGGAATCGTTACTGTCAGTGATAGAGCAAGCGCAGGTATTTATGAGGATATAAGCGGAAAAGCCATTATTGATACGCTAAATATCTACCTTACTTCAGCATGGAAGGAAGTTTATAAAATAGTCCCAGATGAACAGCTAACGATTGAAAGCACCCTTATCGATATGGTCGATAACGAAAAATGCTGCCTGGTGATCACAACAGGAGGTACCGGCCCAGCTAAAAGAGATGTCACACCGGAGGCCACCGAAGCTGTTTGTGATAGAATGATGCCAGGTTTTGGTGAACTGATGAGAGCCGAATCATTGAAGTTTGTGCCAACCGCTATTCTTTCAAGACAAACTGCTGGGCTTAGAGGAAGCAGTCTCATTATAAATCTACCCGGAAAACCAAAGTCAATCAGAGAATGTTTAGATGCAGTTTTTCCTGCCATCCCCTATTGTATCGATCTAATGGACGGTCCCTTTTTAGAATGCAATGAAGATGTAATAAAGCCATTCAGGCCTAAGAAAAAGTAAAAGTCATCCCCAAAGCGCATCATTGAATATACCCACCACAGCCAAAACCTTATAACTTATATTCAGGAAAACTCTTCTCCGCGCTGAGGCCAGTATCGCCTGCTCATTCCTCAACACCTTCTGGTCAAATGCAACTGAGTTGCATTTAGATGTCTTTTAAACTACATTTGTAAGAGATGAAAAATTAAAGTCTTAATGGCTAAGACGATTAATGGCCTATTCTAAGACTTATGTTTAAATAACATCCATACAAAACCACAAGGAAAATCAATACTAAAAACCATAGAAATGAATACGTCAAATCTTATTAAAACCTTGCTTCTCATGGCCATCGTAACCACTTCGTGCAAGGAACAACCAAAAGCTAAAGAAAGCGTCCAAGCTGATCAACCAGAGAAGATCACAATCGAAAAACTTAAGGATTCACCTTCTTACTCAGATGCCGCATTGCGATTGCAAGAACCCAGCAGTACTGATAGCATAGCCGAAGGAAGTGTAGCCTTTACTTTTGAAGTAGAAAACTATGAGCTTGGTGCCCAAACTGGTGGCCCAAACTCCAATAAACTGGCAAATTCTGGGAAAGGACAACACATCCATTTTATTCTAAACAACCAACCGTATTCAGCTCACTATGAACCCAGCTTCTCCAAAGACGTTCCCAACGGTGTACATCACTTGGTGGCCTTCTTGAGTCGTTCGTACCATGAATCGGTTAAAAATGAAAACTCAGTTGTGGTTAAAAAGTTGACAGTAGGTGCTGGTGCTAAGGACAACATAGGATTGAAGATGGAGGAACCTACATTGATCTACAGCCGGCCAAAAGGAACCTATGCTGGTAAAGACACAGAGAACCTTTTATTAGATTTCTTCGTATTGAACACCACCCTTTCCGAAAACGGAAATAAGGTTAAAGCTACCGTCAACGGTGAAGAATTTTTAATTACAGAATGGGCGCCTTACATAATTAAAGGACTTCCAAAAGGCGAAGTAACAATTCAACTAGAATTGCTAGATGTTCATGGCAATCCAATCACTGGTCCTTTTAATAAAGTGAAAAGAACTGTGACATTGACAGAGTGATCTCACAGGAACATTTGTTATTTTCTTCTATCACAATCAACATCTGGATGCCATAGGTTTTCTGCGTCGGTCTTTCGATCGCAAAAGCCATCGTGAAGACTGTTGTTAACGTTGTTACCATTTAGATAGCACGCTCGTGCGCGCAAGTTAAATACTTGCGCGTCAAAGTACCTATGCGGCTATCTCCTACTTCACAAATTCGGGCAAAATTACGCTCAAAGCTTTAAGCCCAGGGGTATAGTTTTATCCCAGAAGCAATTCACTGTTAAGTATTAAACATAACAGAATGCGCTTCAATTAGATAAATCGCAACCAACTGAGTCTACCTTACCAGCAACGGCAATGACTGAGAATCCATCGTTTGTATATTCAACATACCCATGGGAAAAATCACTGAAACCAAACGGCGAACAATAAATATAAATTCAAAAGTTCATAGCATTTACTATTATTAATAAGGGCCGCCCAAAAAAGGGTGGCCCTTATTCGTAATTTATCTTCAACAACAACCAAATCCCTGCTGAATGTTAATAAATCCTAATTATTCAAGTGCCTCTGTTAAACTCGGTTAAATGAAGTTAAAACTGTTTTAAACCATGACTTAATCTTTCAAATAATCAGTTGATTTGATGCGTAATAACTTAAAATCATGAATTATGAAAAAAACATTACTAGTAACTGTAATTGCTATTTTGGGATTAGCAACGTCCCAGGCTCAAGACATTCAATTTGGTGCAAAAGCGGGTTTAAACCTTGCTCAAATCAGTGGTGACAACACAGGTGACCTCGACCCTTCAACTGATCTTCATTTTGGACTTATGGCAGAAATACCAATCTCTGAAAAATTCTCCTTCCAACCTGAAATGATGTATTCAGGTCAAGGGTCTAATGTCACTCTAAATTATCTGAACATTCCATTAATGGGAAAATATTACTTGACAAAAGGTTTAAGCCTCGAAGCAGGGCCACAAATAGGGTTTTTACTCTCGGCCAAAAATGATAATTTAGACTTGAAAGACCTATATAATACGGTAGATTTAGGTGTAAATTTTGGCGTAGGCTATAAACTAGACAACGGACTCAATTTCAGTGCAAGGTATAATCTTGGGCTGTCTGACATCAACAACGTAGAGGGTTTTTCGGATAAAAACCAAAACGGTGTATTTCAATTGTCTGTCGGCTACTTCTTTTTCTAAGAATTAATCAATCGACATCTTAAAACCCAAGTTATTTGCTTGGGTTTTTCTTTGTCTAGTCGAAAAACCACCCAATCCCCAAGTTTTTACCAAAAGAAGTGTCGACAGAATCATCCGAAGGCAAGTATAATATTAGAGTATATTTTTACTATGTTTATACATTACCAGTAAGAAGCCCATCGCTTAATGCAATGGCGCTTTATTTTCGATTCATGGATTACATTATATTAGATATTGAAAGACACAAATGAACAGTAATTATACCGTCGGAGATTTAGTATATGACGCCAACATTTATGATGGAATGAACACTCATATAAATGATCTGGAGTTCTACATGCGATGGCTACCAAAAAGTAAGGAAGCCCGCATTCTTGAGCTTTGCTGTGGTACGGGAAGGCTTACCATTCCTATTGCTAAGGAAGGGCATGACATCAGTGGCATTGATTTTACTCCGTCCATGCTCGAACAAGCAAGAAATAAAGCTTCCGCAGAAGGGTTAGAAATTGAGTTTATAGAAGCAGATATGAGAACGTTGGACTTGCCCGAAAAATTCGACCTCATATTTATTCCCTTTAATTCCATCCATCACTTGTATCAGAATGAAGATCTTTTCAAGACGCTAAAAGTGATAAAGAAGCATCTTAAAAAAGGTGGTTTATTTCTTTTTGATTGTTTCAGCCCAAATATTGAGTACATCGTCGAAGCCGAAAAAGAACAAAAGGAAATCGCACAGTATACCACCAGTGACGGAAGGGATGTTTTGATAAAACAAACCATGCGATATGAGCGTAAAACACAGATCAATCGTATTGAATGGCATTATTTTATCAACGGAGCGTTCGATTCAACTCAAAATTTGGACATGAGATTGTTTTTTCCGCAGGAATTGGATTCCTATTTAAAACAGAACGGATTTACTATCTTACATAAGTTTGGAGATTTTAAAGAAGAAGCATTCATGGACACTTCTGATAAGCAGATTTTTGTTTGCCAATAATTTTAAACAACCTTAGTCATTACCAATGAAACTAAACACATACCTTGCTGATCGCCTTAAAGAAGTCTTGACAGAAGGCAAGTGGGTCTTAGGGACTAATTTTAAGGAACAGATTTTTAACCTGAATTGGAAACAGGCTACGCAGAAAATAGAGGACTTCAATACCATTGCCGACATAACATTTCATGTTCATTATTACCTTGCCGGAGTTGCGCAAGTGCTAGAAGGCGGCTCACTCGACATACGAGACAAATACAGTTTTGACGCACCACCCATTGAGTCAGAACAAGACTGGAGAGGTTTGGTAAATACATTTTGCAATGATTCAGAAAGGTTCATACGTCTTGTTGAAGACATGACGAACGAAAAATTAGAAAGCAGCTTTGTCGAACCCAAATACGGAATCTATGCTAGGAACATTGACATGATCATAGAACACACCTATTATCACCTTGGGCAAATACTACTTATTAAGAAAAGAATCAAAGACGAGAATTAGTTTCAAATTGATATCAAATGAATACAAGTATACATTCGACACAATTGGACCTTAAAGCAGCTAATCGATTTCTACCGCACATTGTGTTGGTGGGCATCGGAATAGGCACTGCCAATTACGTCATGAATGACGGTCTTAATTGGATTCAATCCTGTATTCAATCGTTATCAACCAGCTTTATTATTGGATATACCCTTGTCTTTATCGGCTTAAATCGAAACTGGTTCATCTCCTATTTTAATGCAAAGGGGAAATTATACCTATTCTTGTTTATCGCTTTCTTTTTAGTAGCTGTTTTGGCTACCGAGATAGAGCACTTGATTAGGTCCTTGGTGTTTCAGCGTCAACCTTTTCAGCCTTTCTCGGCTGGAAAAATGTATGTGTTCAATGGTATCATCTCTTTGATCTTGGGTTTTAGTTTTTTCCAAAGTTACTTTCCTAAAAACAGAGATACCAAACAAGATAACCATGAAGACGACATTAATCTATTGGACTCTGGAGAACCCATGACAAGCGTTCCAGTGAAACAAGGCGAAACCATCCTACTCATTCCCATTGATGATATCGTCTATTTTGAGGCCTTTGACAACTACTCTTTTGTATATAGCAACTCGGGAGAGAAAAAATTGTGTGATTATTCCCTACTCTTTCTGGAAAAAAGATTGAACAAAAACTTTTCTAGAGTGCATAGAAAGTATATTGTAAATGAAACACACATCAAAAAAATCAAACCACATCTAAACGGAAGGTATGTGATCGAATTCGACAACGGAATCACCGCTATCACAAGTAGCAAAAGCTACTCGACCACCATTCGAAAACTCATTAAGATCGAATAGCTAGACCGGAGGTAATACTTTCCTGACCATTAGTTTCACAGCAGATCACTCACCCAGTTTTTCATATCGCTCACCGTTCATTTAGGCCATTCACTGGATTTCACTTTCGCTGACACCTGTATTTCAATTACTTGTGTTCGAATTCATCTTTAATAACCAAAAAGCCTTTAAATATGGAAACCGCTCATCAAGTAAACATTCTGCTTCACATCATAACAGGTGCTTCGGCGCTAATACTCGGGCTTGTCGCGCTACTCAGCACAAAGGGAGGAAAGACACATAACAAAAGCGGAAAGTACTTTCTTCGATTTATTTCGATAGTCATTCTCACAGGATTGATCGGTGTTTTTGTCTTCGGAAGAAATACGTTCTTATTGGTTATTACCGTATTGAGTGGATATGTATCCTTTTCAGGTTATCGCGTATTGCTGTCAAAATCCAACACACCGAAGAGAATCGACATAGCAGCGGCGGTCATCAGTTTAGTGGTTCTGGTCTATTTTCTCTATTACTTCAAATCCATCGGAATGATCTGGTCTCCGGTCATCATTTACAGTACCGTAGGTGCCCTACTCTTCATCATCACCTATGACTTTCTGCGATATCTAATTCCGAAGAAAACCTACCAAAAACACCGCATTTGGATCTATGAACATATTTATAAAATGACCAGTGCCTTTTTTGCCCTGCTTTCAGCTTTTGTAGGAACCGTGCTCGATCAGTACCAGCCCCACAGTCAATACATTCCATCAGCGCTTGGCATGCTTATCATTGTGGGGTTCATTGGATACGTATACAAATACGGATTAAAAAAGTTTCCGAAGTCATAAACCTTTACAGAACAGGAACGAAAACATGATCAACAACAACTGCCCTTCATTTAGGTTAAATTTGCGCTCTCAAATTGGTTCTTATTAAGTATCTTCGGTTGCACTGAAAATCAAATTTAAACTATGAACGTACTACAAAACGGGTTATTTGTCTTAGCAACCCTCATCCTCTCAAGTAATGTGTGTCATGCTCAAAAAACGATCGCAGAAATTCGTCAAACTGAGTATATCCCTGTAAATCAAGAAATATACGATACCATTGTTGCCAAAGACAAGGAGTATTTTGATGCCTACAATGCTTGCGACATGAAAAAGCAAGCTTCTATGTATGCCGAAGACCTCGAGTTTTATCATGATAAAGGAGGTTTGTCGACTTCAAAACAAGATGTCCTAACGTCAATTGAAAATAACATTTGCGGAAAAGTAACACGCACCTTGGTCGAAGGAAGTATTGAAGTTTATCCGATCAAAGATTATGGTGCTGTTCAGATTGGGTATCACAAATTTTACAATAATCAAGAACCAAATGCCGAATCCAAGCCAGTTAAATTCATTCTAATTTGGAAGAACGAAGGTGAGAAATGGTTAATATCAAAAGTAATCAGTCTTCACTGATCATAGATAGCGAAGAAATTTTCAACTAAATTAAAATGAGATTCGCCCATACAAACATTGTAAGTACAAATTGGAAAACACTTGCTGATTTCTACGTAAGGACGTTCCACTGTAAAATTGTCCCTCCCATTCGAAAACAATCTGGAGAGTGGCTTGAAAAAGGAACAGGGCTCAAAAATGCCCAATTAGAAGGAGCTCATTTGTTACTTCCGGGATATGGCGAAAACGGCCCGACACTCGAAATCTATCAATATGGGACCATTGAGGAGCAGGATCTCGTTCCTCCAAACAAAAGGGGATTCGGGCATATCGCTTTTGAAGTTGAAAGTGTAGAAAAAACGCTAGAAACTCTCTTGAAAAATGGCGGACAATCGTCAGGCAAAATCACAAAGAGAAAAGTCGAAGGCGTGGGAGAAATTACCTTTGTATACGCAAGAGACCTCGAAGGAAACTTGATCGAATTACAAAGTTGGAAATAATCCCAGCAGCTAACGATCAGTGGTAAAAAAACTAAACCATAATTACATATGAAAGTGCCCTGCTAATTACTAAATTAGCAACATGGATTTATTCAACCTTAAAGAACCAACCACTCCCCTCGCACCTATTGTGATCAGCGTTCCACATGCTGGAACAGGCTTTCCTTCCGAGATCAAAAAGCATTACAAGAAACGAATGCGAAATTTGGTAGACGATACAGATTGGTTTGTCCATAAACTCTATGATTTTGCACCAGAACTGGGCATCACGGTCATCAAGGCCAACTTAAGCAGATGGGTGATTGACCTGAACAGAGACCCAGAAAGTGTTCCTTTATATACTGATGGAAGGCTTATCACCACCTGTACGCCGACCACTGATTTCTTCGGAAACGATATCTATAAATCAAAAGATCTTGAACCCGATGTGGCCGAAAAACAACGGCGATTGGACACCTATTATTGGCCGTATTATCGGAAGATCGAAGCACTACTCGAAGAACGCAAAAAACAATTTGGCAAGGTACTTCTCTGGGATGCGCATTCCATTCGGCATAAGGTCAGCACCATTCAAAAAGAGGTGTTCCCAGATATGATCCTTGGTAACAACGATGAAAAAACGGCACATCCGGCCCTTATCAACTCGGCTTTAGGCAATCTTAGATCAGGAGTGTACGGAGTAAATCACAATTCGCCATTCAAAGGCGGACACATCACCCGTTATTTTGGTAAACCTGGGAATGATGTCCATGCATTACAGCTAGAAATGAACAAGATCTTGTACATGGATGATAATGAGCTTACCTACAATAAAGAGCGTGCTTCAGACGTAAAAGATATTCTGAGGAAGACGATTCTCGATTTAATTGACACCATGAACGTACTATAATTTAAACGTTTCAATAGCTAATTCTCGTAATGAAAACATATAAATTCAAAAAACTATTACAAAACTCAGGCTGGCTCACAAATGCTAGCATAACGGTAGATGACAAAGGAAACATCGTTGATATTTCTACTTCAGAAAATCAAGACCCGTCTTTCTTTGGTGAACATTCCATCGCCATCCCTGGATTTCAAAATGCACATTCGCATGCGTTTCAATATGCAATGGCTGGCCTAGCGGAAAGGCACGAAGGCACCGAAAATCCCGATGACTTTTGGGGCTGGCGCGAAGCCATGTATCAATTGGCTTTGAGCATGAATCCGGATCAAATGGAAGCGATTGCCACCATGCTGTATTCTGAAATGGCACGTCATGGATATACCAATGTAGCCGAATTTCATTACGTGCATCATGACAAAGACGGAAAACCCTATGACAACCTTGCCGAGATGGGAAGTCGATTGGTCGCAGCTGCCAAATCCGCCGGAATCGGTATCACACTGTGCCCAATATTCTATCAAAAAGGAGGCTTCGGACTGCCGCCAAATGACAGACAAAGAAGATTCATCTCTGCTACCATAGACGAATACTTAAAATTACTGGAGGCGAGTAAAGCAGCTTGCAACCATTACGAGCAGGCCAACATCGCCATTGGGATCCACTCGATGCGGGGTGTCGAACCAACCGATATAGCCGAAGTCGCCAAATCGGGACCACAAGACATTCCGTTTCACATACACGTTTCAGAACAACTAAAAGAAATAGAAGATTCTATCGCCTATTTAGGAAAAAGGCCCGTAGAATGGCTATTAGACAATGTAGCTTTGAATGAAAGATCCCACTTGGTCCACGCTACGCACTTAACAGATGAAGAAACTGTGGGTATTGCCAAAAGTGGGGCGAACGTAGTTATCTGCCCGAGCACAGAAGGAAACTTAGGCGACGGACTCTTTCCGCTCAGAAAATACCAAGAAGAAGGCGGTAAATGGAGCATCGGAACTGACAGTCACATTGGGTTAAATCCGCTTGAAGAATTGCGAATTTTGGACTACGGACAACGACTGATCACTCATAAACGAAATACTTATTTCTCTCCAAAACAAGCCGACGGTGGAACCTACGCACTCGAAATGGCAACCATTGCAGGTAGAAAGGCCATGAACAATTTTGAGCACGAATATTTTAAAATCGGAGCGCCTTTCAATGCATGTATTCTTGATGGCACCCATCCCCTATTGGTGAGCTGCAGTGACAAAAGCTTGGCATCTACCATTGTCTATGCTTCCGATAGCGCAATGCAAAAGGCAACCATTTCTCATGGCAGATTGATAGTCGAGAACGGCCGTCACACAAAACAAAATGAAATCAGGAATACCTTTGGTGAAATCATGAGAGAATTGGGCAGCAGGTAAATTGAAGTTATTATCTTAAGTTCCAGAATCAAATCATACATAAACATTAAATGAAGTGATACAATGACAAAACTAAAATTGACTTTTCTACTATTGATAGTGGCAACGATGCTTGGTTGCTCAAGTGATGATGACTCAAGTTCTGACATCATCATTGGTAAATGGCGACCCATCGCACGGTTTGAATCCAATGTACAGGTTGATCTCTCAACATGCGAACCGCACTTTTACACTGAGTACAGGGCCGATAAGTCAATCTTAAGTGATCGCATTATAACCAATGAATTCCCAGAAGAATGCGGAATCGTAGCTACAGAACTTGGTTGGAACTGGCGCAATCTAGGAAATAGCCAATACAGAATACGCTACTTAGAAGAGCAAGGAACAGTAGTTAAGATCTATAGGGATGGGGAAAACTTGGTGATAGAAAGCCTTGACGGCGTTACCAGAACCGTTATGGAGCCTTTCTAGATCAACAGTAATACATGTCCAAACGCAACAAGAAACGATGAAAAACATTATACTTTCACTCTTATTGCTTGGCTTTTGTTCGAAAGCGCTAAGTCAAGAATACATTAATTCAGATGATTTTAGGTTCAAATTCATCAAGGCCAAAAAAGCGGTTGGCGGAAACTATTATTACACCATAAAAACGCCCAAAGGAGTTAGAAAAACCCAAGTTCGGTTTAAAATGCAATCCCTTTCAGGGCAAAAAGAAGACTTTGACCCTAATAAATTCTACTTGGTCTCTGACAGCTATAAATGGAGGGTGCGCCCCATCGATGTGCGACACAACTATGCAGCAGGTTGGATATACATCGGGTTCGATTATTTGGTAGATTTTCAACCAACAGATAAAAAGCTCACCGATTGGTTATCGTACAGGCCTGAAGTTAAAAACACCTTCGACGATTTTAAGATGGAAGGATATCAAGACATCTGCCCAGTCATTAATTTTGGTACAAAGCGAAAGCCTAAAATGTCTTCACCCTATCTGGATCACAAGGAACTAAAGTCCTGCAAAATTGACCTGTATTTTTCATTGCCAAAGGATTTGAAAAAATTCAAAGTGTACTACGGAAACACACTGATCGCCGACACCAAAATAAAATGAAAACCGTTCTCATTACTGGAGTGAATCGCGGACTCGGAAAAGAGTTGTTTCGATTATTTATATCGGAAGGGTTCTTGGTTTATGGGGTACTCAGAAACAAAGTCGAAGCCGAAAAATTAGCGCTCAACCTTCCGAATAACGGAAGGGTTATTCTTGCCGATCTGTCTTCCGATGATTCGATAGCCACCATACAAAATGCTGTAGAGGACTCCCCTATCGATCTTTTGATTAACAATGCGGGTATCGGCGGTATTACTTTCCGCCTAGAAGAAACAGAATCTGATGAAATCCAGGAACTTTTCAACGTACATTGTCTAGGTGTCTTACGAACTACGAAAGCGTTGAGAAGCAATTTGCTAAGCTCCGCAGCGCCGATGGTTCTAAATTTGAACAGCCGCTTCGGTTCGATCACCAGACAAAGCTTGGGAACCTATCAAAATATAGACGTCAGCTACTCCTACCGAATTGCCAAAGCCGCTCAAAACATGCTGACCAATTGCTTGCGAGCTGAATTCAAAGACCGTATAAAGTTCATTAGCCTACATCCAGGGAGAATGAAGACAGAAATCGCTGCAAAGGATGCTGATATCGAAGCCTTAGATGTCGCCAAGAAAATCGTTCATTTTTATACCAACGGAAAGTTCAAGGAAGAAAATGGCATCCTTGAACTAGAGAAAGAAATCATTGAGTGGTAAACCGCTAACGACAACTTTACTGTTTGCTCCTTTTTTTAGCTACGGGGAAATTTCCCCATCCAATTAAAACGCTTTATTGCCTATCTTAGTGAACACATAACCAACCACATATCAGCACGTTATTCATTATTTAGAACGTGTTGTATAACACCTTCACTATGAAAACGTATAAAGTTAAAAGCGGCGACACCTTGGGGTCGATTGCATTCAAAAAATTGGGATCTTCGGCTAAATGGCGAGAAATTGCCGAATTGAACGATCTTGTTAACCCAAACAACATCTCGGTAGGCCAAGTATTGGTGTTGCCCATCATGCATGCACCAGAATCCAGTACCCGAACAGCTGATGTGATCATCATTGAAGAGAACGATCGTGTATTTTACCGTTATCAAAATGACCCCACCAAACGTTTTCTAGGCAAAAAATTTAGGAAAGGAATTTTTAGAACAGGGACTCAAAACACCGAAGACTTTATTCAAGAAAACCCCGACCTGCTTGCCAAACTCAAGATCAGCGAGTCAGAGGCCAATGCCTTATTGGCCACTTCTGAAAATGAAGGAAACCTCGATGCTATCAACACTTGGGACAATTCGTTCATGAGCTTCGGAATGTTTCAGTGGACACTAGGCGCTAAGAATAACAAAGGAGAATTACCTGCACTTGCCAAGCTGGTCAAAGAAAAGTATCCAGACGCGTTTGAACAGTTTTGCGGACAATTCGGATTGACCGTCTCGGCTGATACAGATAGTAACTATGGATACTTGATCTACAATAACAAAAAGGTTGACACAGCTTCTGAAAAACAATTCTTCCGTAGCAATATTGTAGCGTACCGCTTTGCCGCCGCCGGAATGGATAAACGAGTCAACGCCGTGCAGATCCTACATGCGATCAATCGCTTTAACCGCTTCTATTTTAACAACACTAGCAAATTAGGAGGGCACACCTTATACGATCTGCTCTCCTCTGAATATGCGGCCGCCTTGTTTCTGGACAACCACGTCAATCGACCCGGCTATCTCTGGCCATGCGTTGCCAAAGCCGTTAAAAGTTCCGGACTCACCTTTGACCAACTCAAAAACGGCAATGACAGGGATGAGATACGCGTGATCGATCTGTATCTTAAGATTCGAGAAACCTATGGTTCTTCGCCTATGACACACGCCAAACAAAGGGCCATCGTTACAAAGCGCTATTTGAATGCAGGAAAGATCTCTGCCAAAAAAGGGAGCTTTAAATCGAATCGTTCGTTGCGATAGCTGGCTAAACCTTACTGGTTTATCAAAGCAGGGTAAATAAAATCACTCAAAACAGATTCTGAGTCCTTTTTTATATCCCACTTATTGTAGTTTCCTGCAGTAAATACAACTAACAGGTCGTGCGTATCATCAAAGTAGATTCGCTGATCGCCGTTACCAAAAGCAGCTACGATCGAGTGGTTTTCGCCTTTAAAGATCGTGCTTGCCTTAAGTATCCAAAACTGATAGCCGTACCCAACGTTGTTGTTTCTTCCGAAGGTGATATGAGATTTCATGGCATCGCGCATATATTCAAGTGGGATCAATTGATGACCCTTCCATTTTCCGTTTTGAGAAATCAAAACTCCGAATTTAAATAGATCCCTGGATGTCAATCTCAATCCTGACGCTGCTGCTGGTAAATTGATCTGCGGAAACTTGGTCCATTCATGAGATTCGATATGCAGCGGTTGGAAGAGATGTTTTTCTGCATATTTATCAATGGACAAGCCGGAAACTTTTTGAATAATAACCGCCAGCAATTGTGTGGTTCCTCCGTTATAACGCCAAGCTTCTCCAGGTTTTGATGTCAATGGTCTGCTCAGTATGAATTCGATAGGGTCTGAACTAGACGTCATTTGAATTTCGCTATTTCTTGGGTCATTGTAGGGGACGTCTTCATTCCATTCAAGCCCAGAGGTCATTGTGAGCAGATGCTTCACCGTCAAGCCAGCTTTATCCCCTGCAAAGTGTTTCTTGTGTTCAGGAAAGAAGTCTGAAACCTTTTGGTCTACCGAATCTATTTGATCGAGTTTCAATGCAACGCCTACGCAAAGTGACACAATGGTCTTAGAAATGCTTCGAACATCATGAAGAAGATCCTTGCTGTGTTCTATTTCTCCGATGGCGTCGCCCCAAATTTCATCTTGACCTTTGAAATATTCCTCGTAGATCAGTGTATTATTTTTTGAGATCAGCAAACTGTGAATGTTTGGGTATTCATCTTTTGAGATGGCTTCGTGCATTGCCTCGATGATCTTTTCATCTATTTCAATTTCGGCGTTTTTGATAAGTGCATGTGCGTCGGTAGTTTTTGGATTCTCCTCAGTACTTGCCTTCTTATCAGAATTTTTACAGCTAACAGCAAAAAATAGTAGAAGGGTCAGTACGAATCCTGACTTTTTAGTAATCAAAAATTTCATTTGGTTAGTATTTTTGGTTGATTGTTTAATGAAATGACAACCAAAGAAACTGATTGTTACAGTTGTTACGTTTTCATCTCACCTATTGAAAATCGAGATATTTTCTATTCCTCCAGACTAATTCCGTTCTATTTTAAACGCGCTTACATCCCTATTTTGGTGTTTTTACACTACTAATACCAACGTTATGAACAGAATAAACTACTACGCAATCGCTCTATTATCAATTATGTCTTTCTTATTGTCATGCAGTAAAGATGATGCAATGGCTTCTCCTAATTTGGAGGAACAATTGATAGGCAGATGGGAAATCGTAGAGACCACAGTTGTAAACGATGATGGCATCCGTGAAACACTTGCCTGGGGTTTAAACACAGAATTAGGTCATTACTACTTTTTCGTAATGGATTACTCTTCTGGATTCGAATTGATGGCCAACAGTACTTTAGATCTCATATGGCGCAATGAAAACAAAGCGCAATTTTTTCCGTGGAGTCTTGAGGGAGAAGAACTGATCATTGACGGGGGAACCGCCAGGTTCTCCATAACCAGTGTCACAAGTTCTACCCTTGAACTTTCTTTTGACAACGGAAACGAAACCTATACACTGACCAGACTTGAATAAAAAATTGCTAATTTAGTTGAAGGCTAAAGCGAAGCTTCCGAAGCATGCGCTAGTGTTTGCTATTTTCTAAGTATCGACATCGGTCAAATTGTATTTGTTATCTCAGAATTCTTCTTATTCTAAACGCAATGTAACGTTACACTACCGTGTCTAATCTAGAAAGTAACCGTCCCTTTTATAATATTGATTCTTTCAATCCATGCGATGCAGCTATGAATAATACAGACCGTTGCCCTTTTGGCGAAAAACTACAAAGATACTGGGACAAGAGGTACGAGCTCTTCTCAAAGTTTGACGAAGGCATTCAAATAGATGAGACAGCCTTGTTTTCGGTAACTCCTGAGGAAAATGCGCTTCATCATGCAAAGAGGTTTAAAGACCAAGTCATTGTTGATGGATTTGGGTGTGTTGGTGGAAATGCCATTGCTTTTGCCCAGTTTGCCCGAAAGGTCTATATGATCGAGATCGACAAGGATCGGCTTGAGATGGCGAAGAACAATGCAGAAATTTATGGCGTAAAAGACAAAATTCAATTTATACATGGAGATTATTTTGAAGAAGTGCCCAACATATCAGCCGACTCAATTTTCGTAGATCCGCCTTGGGGAGGGCCAGGCTATGAGAAGATCAATAAATTTAAACTTGATAATTTTTCTCCAAACGGTGAAAAAGTACTCGACCTAGCCTTCAAGCACTTTCCCCAAATTCTGATGAGAATCCCTAAGAATTTTGACTTTGATGAGTTACAAAAGTACAATCGAAAGTATGATGCCATTGAGGATTTTATCAATGATAAATTGGTTACGCGATCGGTCTATTTCAATAGTAAATGACCAAGTCCATTTTGATGAATTTTGCTATCTTAACTACTCGAAATTTTCTCTCCCTAGATTTCAGGGGTGAGCAATATACTTCTCATCATGAAAAATTGGAAAAAAACAAGCCTTCTCACGGCTTTAATCCTATTGGCATTTCTTTTTTGCTTAGGCTATATACTCAATGTAAACCTTTCCGTTTCTTCCTCAGATATCGAGTTTTCTCCTGCAAAGGAACAATTAAACAGCAATGCCGAGTATCAGGACAAACCTAAAAACATCATTCTTTTTATGGTGGATGGTATGGGCTTTGGTCACCTGTCTTTAGCCATGATGACCCAACAAGCAACTGATAAAACTTCAATATGGCAAGAGTTTGATGCAAAGGGGTGGCATGACGCCCGATCGGCCTATGGTCCCCTTACCGATTCAGAGGCTTCTGCTACTGCAATTGCCACAGGAACCCCCACAGGCTTTGGTCATATTGGTATTGATACCGACGGAAACCGTTTAGAAAATGTCTTTGAAATGGCCTCTAATCGAGGCTACGTCACCGGAATTGTAACCGATTCGTACATTTGGGACGGCACTCCTGCTGCTTTTGCGGCTCATACCAGAAATGAGGACGATGCACGGGACATTATGACGCAAATGGCAGCAAGCGAGCTCGATCTTTTGTTTGGTGAACTTGAAGATCTTGGAGAGGATGATGTTCCTGAAAAAGAAGAAACCCTAAACATCTTGACCAAACGCTTTACACTACTAGATGAATCTTTGGTACTACCAAGTACAATACAAGGATTACCGATTGCGGCCGTTTTTGACGAAGACCAAGTGCAAAACTTGAACTCTTCGCCAACACTTCCCAAACTCACCGAAGTCGCTTTTACATATCTTTCTGCCCAAAACAAGCCTTTCATGTTGTTATTGGAAAGCGAAGAAATGGACGCTGCTTCACATGAAAATGACTCCGACCGGGTCGTGAAAGGGCTGAAAGCGATTCAAAAAACACTGGCCTTGGTCATGGAGTTTTCCAAAGCAAACGGTCAGACCTTGGTCATATTTACTGCAGACCATGAAACAGGCGGACTTTCAGCAGTGGCAGATTTTGATAACTATCCAAATTTACAGATCCGTTGGACGACCAAAGATCATACGGCAGCGGTGGTTCCTCTTTTTGCTGACGGTCCAGGAGCTGAAAACTTTGCAGATGTCCATAGAAATTGGGAAATTGGTCAGCGCTTAAAAAGGTTGATTTCATTAGACCAGAAATCTGATGAGCAGCCCTAAGACCTGATTTAGAAACCGATTCTTCCTAATCATATGGAGCAAACCTCACTGATCATCAACGTTCTGATTGCCTACGGTACTTGTCAGGCTTTCTTCTTGGCAATCATCCTTTTGCGGTCCAATAAAAGCTTATTCAATAAACTTTTTGCCACTTTGTTGATTATTGAAGGAATCACCCTTTTTGAAAGGCTCTTGGTCGAAACCTCCTTAATCAATGACCTGCCCCATCTATTAGGCATCAGTCATCCTATCAGTTTTTTAAAACCGCCTTTGCTCCTATTCATGGCGCTGGCGATTACCGATAAAACGTTTCAACTTTCAAGAAAGAGGTATTTGCACTTTATACCATTCGGGTTGATGTTGCTGCTTAATGTCCCTTTCTATTTTTTAAGTGGTGCTGAGAAACTTCAGACGGTCACCGCCTTCATGGAAAAGATTCCGTCCTATCAAAGCTTCGAGTTCTACTTTACACTAAGTTTTTTCGCATACATCGGAATCTATATTTTTCTTTCGTTGAAACAACTGACTCGATTCAGAAAACAGGTGGTCAACAACGCATTAGTAAACTGGTATCGTGTTATCCTACTTATATACAGCATTTTCTTGGTGCTTCATCTGGTCTATTTCTTGATACAGCCATTAGGGCAATACAATTTTGCATTGATCAACCAGGTAAGCATGCTAGCCATGGCATTTATCATTCAGTCCATTGCGTTTAAACTTATCTCTAAATCTCACCTCCTCAACACCAAAACACCCGATCTAAAGGATCTAGAAAAACGAAAAGAACATGAACGACTGATCCTTGAGCAGTTTGAGAAAGACAAAGTGTATCTGGATGATATGCTCAACCTGCAAAGATTTTCTGAGTCCATATCACTTCCGCCTTCCTATGTCTCTAAGATTATCAATCAACGGTTCAATTGTTCATTCAAAAAATTGATTTCAAAATACCGCGTCGGCGAAGCAAAAAGCATCATTGAAAACACGAATGACCCCAAGGTCAAATTGATCGATATCGCACACCAGGCTGGCTTTAACAATAAAGTTTCCTTCTACAGAGCTTTCAAAGAACATGAGAATATGGCGCCGTCGGTGTATCTAGAACAAAAGAAAGCTGAAGAAAATTCAGCAAATTAAGGTTACAAAACCGTTCTGTAACCTAAGTATAGTGTGAAATTCATAATTATGCCTCAACTAATCAATTAAAGAGGATCTATGAAATTCAAAGGTGCAGTAACAATCAACAAACCCATCGCATTGGTAACCCAAATTTTCGCTGACCCAAACAGTCCTAAGGAATATCAGGACGGATTTGTAAAAAAAGAATTGCAAAAAGGCGAAGAAGGAAAAAACGGAGCCATTTCTACACTCTACTACAAATATGGAAATCGAGACATGGTGCTTACCGAAACCGTCATTGACAACAGTCTCCCAACGAGGTTTGAGGCGTTCTATCATCACAAACACATGGACAATACAATGACCTGTCGTTTTAAGGCCCTTGGCGAAAATCAAACGAAATACGAATATGAATTTGAATACACCCGCATTAGTTGGGTGATGCCAAAACTTATGGCCATATTGTTTCCAGGCACATATAAAAAACATGGGCACAGATGGATGAAACAGTTTAAAGAATTTGTAGAAAAGCAATAAACCATGTGGAAAGAAAAACTAAAAGTATACGACGCCTTGATCGCCAAATGTGACCGATTTGAGCGCAAAGGAAAGACCATGCCATTCACCGCTGCCAATGGCTATATGTTTTCATTATTCAACAAAGCAGGAGAAATCGGAATTCGATTCTCAAAGGAAGTCCAGAAAAAGTATATAGAAGAATGGGACACAACCCTGTATAAATCATACAATTCGATCATGCATGGCTATGTTTTGATTCCCGAACATATGTGGGACGATCTGGATACGTTGGCAGGGTACTTAGATGAAAGCTATGATTATGTCATGAGCCTACCTCCAAAGTAAGGCTTTCATTGTATTAAAATGATGTTAAGGGCCGAAAAGAAGGGGTTCGAGTTGAAGGTTTTTTGGTATATTTCATCGTAGCTTAAGATTAAGCGGCTATTTTTTCAACCTAACACACCACTATGAAACATACTATATTACTGATCGCTCTTTTGGTCGCTTGTCTATCCTTCGGGCAAGATGCTCCGCTCTCGATGTTCGACAATTTGGTCAATAAAACTTGGAAAGCTGAAGGAAGCTGGGGAGACGGCACTAAATTCGTCCAAGAGATCGAAATAAAATACGCCCTCAACAAAACGGCTGTCATTGCAGAATCTGTAGGATTCATTGATAAGCAACAAACCAAGTTAGGGCCACGAAATCACGGTATTCGTCAATTTGACCCTAAAACAAAAACTGTGAGGTTTTGGGAGTTTGATGCCTTTGGCGGTTTGACCGAAGGTACGGTCTTTGCTAAAGGCAAGAACATCATTTATCAATATCAATATGGCACCTCAACCGTCACTGATATGTGGGAATACGTTGATGACAACACCTACAACTTCAAGGTCGGCGATTATCAAGATGGCACATGGAAACAGGTGTACCTAAGCACACAATTTAAGAGCCAACCATAAAATTTGACACTTTTTTGACACTATTTTACACTTCAGGTTGAAGTGTATGAAAGACTTCCATATATCTTTGAGGAAACAAGTCTGAAAATGATGATAAAGTTTCTCTGCTTTTTATGTATGATTATAGGCATTGCTGCATGTACTGGGCAAAACAAAAGTAAACCAACGAGCAATAAGGCTGTAACGAACCCACCTTCAGTATCAGAAGGTCTCAAGGGCAATCCAGATGTTTTTTATATGGACGGAAGGATTAGCACCTTTGTTCGCAGAATATTTCAAGATTCTAAAGGAAATCTATGGCTAGGCACTAACGGTGATGGAGTGGCACGTTACAACGGAAAGACCCTAGAATACTTTTCAGCAGATCAGGGGTTTGTAGGGGTAGCCGTGCGTGGTATCGTTGAAGACAAGTCTGGAAATGTTTGGTTTGGAACCAACTGGGGGCTCATCAAATACGATGGAGCATACTTTACCACCTACACCGAAAAACAAGGGCTTGCAGACAAGGACATTTGGGCACTCACCTTCGACACCAACGGAATTCTTTGGGTTGGCACCTTGCAAGGTGTTAATCGTTTTGACGGGGAGACCTTTTCTTATTTTGAACTCCCCGAAGGAACTCCAGATCCAACACGCGGTATTACCAGCGCTAAAATAGTGCATTGCATCGTGCAAGATCGTCAAGGAAAAATGTGGTTTGCAACCAACGGCGGTGCCTATATCTATGATGGAAAATCGTTGACCAACCTCTCTGAAAAAGACGGACTCTGTAACAATATGGTAAACTGTATTCTAGAAGATAAAGGTGGAAACATTTGGTTCGCAACGCATCACAATGGCGTTTGCCGCTGGGATGGAGCTTCCTTTACGCATATCACCGAAGAGGAAGGTGTCAAGGGCAATGAAACTTGGGATCTATATGAGGACACTTCTGGCAATATCTGGTTTCCGGTTGAAGGATATGGCATGTACCGATACGACGGCAATGCCTTCGCCAATTTTCATACAGATGATGGGCTAGAAAGCAATGCCGTACAATCAACCTTTGAAGATGACAAAGGAAGAATTTGGTTTGGCGGACACACAGGCCTCTACCGTTTTGACCCTTCCGCGTCAGCCAAAAAAAATAAAAAACGAGTTAAGTATATTGGGCAAAATGGTCCGTGGTAATTATCGGTCAGGCATACTCTTATTTCGAACGAAAACCCTTCGCACTTGGTGTTTCGGATCACTCAAGTAACGTCACTTATACATCACTTTATTGCTACATTGTTACATTAAAAACATTAACACATTTAGGCATTATATCATTAATTCATTGAAATTAAGTAAGTTTATAAGGACAAAAGCAGCATTGCACCTATAGACCAAGAATGGAAAAGATCATTCAGCTTATTGCAGAATATGCCAACTTTTTTTACCACTACGGTAATTACGTGCTTATTCCTTTGTTCATCCTTACCTTCATTGTCGATTCGAAAGTCGCAAAAGCTTCCGTTGGAAAACACAAAAAGAAAGTCGCTCGTTTATTGATAACCGCCTCTACGGTAATCCTGGGAGCTTTGATCTATATGATAAACTTTCCGCTTAAACCCATGATCAGCTCATTGGCTACTGTTGATGATTCTCTAGGAAAAGAAATGGTCGATTTTACGTATTTAAATGTCGCCACCAATGAAATTGAAGCTATTGATAAATACGGTGAAAAGCTGGTCATCCTTAACTTTTGGGGAACCTACTGTCCTCCCTGTGTGAAAGAACTACCAGACCTTAAAAGAATACAAAACAACTTTAAGGATGAAGTAGTAGTCATAGCAGTAAGCGATGAAGAACCTGAAAAAATCAAAACGTTTGTAGCCAATATTGAAACCCCATCGATCATCGGCGCTCAAAAGGACAATGAATGGATCAATCCAGAGAAGTTCTTGCCACTAACCGTGATCATTGACAAAGGACAGGTGCAAGAGCGATTTTTCGGAAGAAAGACCTACGATGAGCTTGTTCAACTCTTGGCATCTTACTTAGAATAAAAATGTAACTTAGAATCGTACAACCAAATAACCAACAAATTATGAATCCCATTCTCAAAAACATTTTAGCAATAATTCTCGGTTGGGTGGTCGGCAGTGTGGTCAACATTGGTCTCGTTCAACTTGGGCATACCGTATTTCCGTTAGAGGGTTTAAATCCCGACGACATCGAATCTGTAGCCAACGCAATGAAATCAGCAGAAAACAAACATTTTATCTTTCCGTTTTTGGCTCATGCGTTGGGTACCTTGGTAGGTGCCGCGGTTGCCGCCTTCATCGCCGCTTCCCATAAAATGAAATTTGCTTTGGCCATCGGTGTCCTGTTCTTAGCTGGAGGTATTTGGGTCAGCACCCTTATTCCTGCACCAACCTGGTTCACAGTGACCGACCTAGTACTCGCTTATATCCCAATGGCTTGGATTGGCGGAAAATGGGCCTCAAAAAAATAGAATTACCAAAAACAACCTTAATTCAACAACAACATGAAAAAAATCACATTCCTGATCTTAATTATGATGGTTGCCGCTTCTTGTAAAAGTGACACCGATAACCTATGTGCAACATATGCTTGTGAAATGGCGAATGGCGACTTTGGTGCGACCCTTCATTTTAAGGACGGCGGAAACGTCTTTCTAGACCTTGTTCCAAATGACCTGGTCGAACGAAATCCCTCTTTAGGAAACAAACTGAACGTTGCAGGCACCTATGAGGTGGTAGATGATCGAATCGTCATCAAATATTTTGATGGATATCAAACCCACACACTGAACAAGGTGGACGACAAATTGACCTCAACTTCAGACATATTCAAGCTGTGTTCGTGTAAAACTGAGTAGACGTACTGACCCATCGATATTTTATGATTTGCTTATGACTGTTTGAGCAAAAGTCTTTCTATCTTGAGAGGTATCTAATACCGCTCAAAATGATACAGACAGCCAAACTCCTAGCATTTTCAGTGATCATGTTTCTTGGTACACTTGCGGCCAAGGGTCAAAACATCATCTCGTCACCCAAAGGATATACACCGCAGATCGGTGCGACAGTTTCTATGCTAGAGGACCTGAAAGAACGCGTCACACGAAGCGTACAAGGTCTATCAACAGCCGAAACCGATTTCCTGATGGATGAGGATGCCAATCGCATTGGGGCGCTTATCTTTCATTTGGCGGCCACCGAAAAGTACTATCAGGTATATACTTTTGAAAATCGTGGATTCAGTAGGGAAGAACGCAAACAGTGGAACATGCCGTTAAACCTCGGGGATAGAGCACGAGATGAGATCAAAGGGAAGCCCATCAGCTATTACCTTGATATCTGGGACGAAGTCAGAAAGGAAACCTTGCGATTGCTAAAGACAAAGGATGATATATGGTTCGATGCCATGGTAAGTGGAAGTAGCATGAACAACCACTGGGCATGGTATCACGTTATGGAGCACCAGGCCAATCATATGGGACAGATCCGAATGATGACCAAACGAATCAAATAAGAAGGTCGCTTCGCTCAGTCAAAAGCTAGCTTGACTCATTAGTCCTATTTTAGAGGAAGAAAATGCCCTAGCTTTGATCCAACAATCAACCACCTGACATGAAAAGAACAACTTTGGTGCTTTTTTTGGCATGTTTCGATATGCTATGCTCTCAATCAATCGAATTTCGCAACTACGACGGATTCTTCTCTGTCGGCACGATGAAAAATAGAACGGCCAGCACTACACTTTTTGATATAGACAACGACGGAGACTTAGACGCACTTGTAGCCAATGGTAGACACTGGGCCGAACAAAACTATATCTTTTACAACAACGGAAAAGGGGCTTTCAAGACCGGGCAACCCATCGGAAGATGGCTGGATGCCAGCTATGCCATTGGAGTTGGAGATTTCAATGGAGACGGCTACCATGACATCGCAGTAGCCAATGACAACACACCCAATCAAATTCACTGGGGTGCTGAAAATCAACAGTTCAAAGAACCAACCCTGTTCGGGAACGAAAATACACCAAGTCGAAACTTAACGGTCAGTGATGTCGACCAAGATGGCGACCTAGACCTGATTCTCGCCAATCGACGAGCGCCTAATGAAATTTGCCTGAACGACGGAAAAGGAAACTTTGACAACGTTCTTTTCTTCGGAAACGATACCGATCAAACGCTGCAGGTCGAAGTAGTTGATATAAACGGAGATGGGCATTTGGATTTGATTACTGCGGAAAGAAATCGGAAAAATCAGATCTTTCTCAATAATGGACAAACGCAGTTTATGAAAGGCATGGAATTTGGGGCTGAAAATGATGTTACACGATCCATAGCCATTGCTGATTTTAATAAAGATGGAAACTTGGATGTACTTGTCGGAAATTTGAATGCAAAGAATGCCATCTATTTTGGAAGCAAAAAAGAGCCTTTTGAAAAAGGGCATGAATTCGGAGAAAAGCTCGCAACGGCTTCCATTGCTGTAGCTGACATCAATAGCGATGGATTCTTGGATATTGCGGAAGGCAATGCTGAAGCGCCCAACTATGTTTATATGGGGAATAAAAATGGCACTTACACACAGCTTCCTCTATCAAAGGAAATGAAAGCAGATACATATAATGTGACATTGGGAGACCTTAATAACGACGGACTCATAGATATCATCGAATCCAATTCTGACGAATGGAACCTGTACTATTTGACGAAAAATAAATAACATGGCTCAATCATCTCAAATATTGTCAATACAAAAAGGGCTAGCCTTGCTTAGCTTAGTGCTGTTCTTTGGTGCCTGCCAAGAAAGCCCTCAACCCGAGGTTGAAGCTGAGCCCGAAATACAAGCTTCTGCTTTTGATCTTAAGACTGATATGGTAGATTTCAAAAACCAAATGACCGAGCTGGACACGTTGAACATTTCATTCAATCATTCGATGTGTATGTATAATGCGTATGAGCGACTTCAAATAACCAAAGCGTCCGATTCGATTTGCATAAAGAGTATGTTCAAGGACACCACCTTAGGCAATGATGCAGACTGGGAAAAAATATATGAGAAGAACGTACATGCATCAGATACCGTTTGGAAGTTCAGTGAGTTTGTAGATAGAAATAAGATGCGGGAAATACCGAGTGAGAACTCTCGCCCTGTGCTGATAATTAGCGCCAAAAAAGATACCCTCCGTTTCTATGCAGAAGGTTTGGGAGAAGTCAGTCGGTTCGTGATAGACTATTCCACCACCATGCGTGCACTATATCCTGAAAACACAAACAACATATACGGTGTTGACATTGTAGAGGAGTAAATGCGAAATAAACCGAAACACTCTTGCGAAAAGGCTTCTCCCCTCGCCCAAAATTTCGTATGTTTATTGAAACGCCAAAGTAACGATCATATCCAGGCCGCATGAGCACAAACACCTTGAAAAATTCCTTATCAGAGATCCTTCAAATTGGGTTTGGTATTTTCTTGGCAAGTATTGGTCTTAAAGCATTCTTATTGCCCAATGGCTTTCTGGATGGGGGTGTTACAGGTATTGCCATCTTATTGAGTAAACTGTTTGACCTGAACATCTCATGGATCCTTCCCATCATTTCGATTCCGTTTTTTATACTTGGTTACTTTAGCATTACCAAAAGAATCTTATTCAAATCTCTGCTCTCAATCATCGGACTCTCTCTGATGATCTATTTCGAGAACTTTACGCCCATCACCAATGACAAGTTGATCATTGCCACCTTTGGCGGCATCTTCTTAGGTACCGGTATCGGCCTGGCCATCAGAAATGGTTCAGTATTGGATGGGTCAGAACTGGTAGGAATACACATCCATGAAAAATATGGTTTCTCAATTGGGTCGGTCATTCTGGTTTTTAACATCATACTCTTCGCCATTACAGCATTGGTACTGTCTCCTGAGATCGCTATGTATTCAATTTTGACCTACCTGGTTACGGCCAAAGCCATTGACTTTACATTGCAAGGATTTGAGAATTACGTCGGACTTATGATCGTGTCTAAGCAAAGTGAAGAGCTCCAACGATCCTTTCTTGACCAATTGGGACAAGGCGCCACGGTGTACAAAGGTGTCAAAGGGTTCGGCAAAAAAGGCTTGACTGAAACCAGCGAGATCATTCACCTGATCATTAATCGAATAGATATCAGACGCATTCATCGAATGATCGAAGACATTGACGAAGAAGCCTTTGTTATCGAATTTGATGTCAACAATGTAAAAGGCGGAAAACTAAGAAGGTATCTGAGTAAAAAAGAATAACAACGAAAAGTGAACATGAATATAAATAAAGTTTCAATTTATCAAGTCCTGATTCTGTTGGTCGGAGCCTTCATCTTTCTTAGCTGTAAAGACCAAAAACCATCATTTACCGACTTCAATCATTTCCAAGAACAAAAAGAGTTAGTGACCCTAGATTTCTCGCTTGAAGAACCTGCACTTGTTAAACAAATAGAAGCGCAGGCCACCATTAGTCTTTGCGACGATCCCACACGAATCTCTCGACTCACCGTCGCAGGTCACACCTATGAATTTCCAATAATCATCCATAAAAACTGCTCGGGTTATGCGACAGCGCACAATGTGGTGCCTGTTGTTCTTAATGCACAACACAATATCATCATTGATGATGCCATAGTTCATGGTAACGACAAGATCGCCGATAAGATCGTTGCAGTTGCCAAAGAACGTATTTCACAAAAACAACACACGGCGTTGCTGTTTTCATTTTCCTGGGATACGGCATCATCCAAAGACAAGATCGAAGAGAGCTTTGTTCAGGTGCTTTTAGGCATTGATAAACTGATGGAAGATCGTTCGAAGGAGTTCTTCGGAAAAAGTATCGGAGCGTTGAACATTCAGGAGCGCAAAGAGCTGAAAGCCAAATTCGTGGGGCTTCCGCTGATCTATGGTTTTAATTTGCAAAATTTTCAACCAGTAATACCGCCAAAAAAGCCGGAAGACATAAACAATGACCGGTAAGTTTCCGCAGAAAAAATAAAACTCAACTTATAAATACAGTACGAATACCATGAAAAAAACAATCCTACTTTCCTTCCTTCTGACAATTGGCTTTGCAATGGAGTCGAGCGCTCAAAATACTGCCAAAGACTATGAGGTCGATCACATAATAGATACAAAAGGAGTTCGTTTAAATTGCAAAATCACTAAAGTGAAAAACGGAAGGGTTCGTTACCGTCTTTATAAAAAATCGCAGCCTTACGCTGTGAACCTAATGTCACTAAAAGACATTTATATGAGTGATCCGAGTGTTTTGGAAAAGCCGACAAACAGAACTATCGAAAAGCCTGCACCTGGGTTTGCCCATGTGTATCTATTTAGCACCAAGAGTCCAGGGGCTAAAGTACACCACAATGGTGAAAAGCTGATAAAAATTAAGGCGGGTTCGTATTATTTGCACAAGATAAAGGTAGGTGGAGAGCACGTTTACAGCTGTAAACAAAATTATGAAGTCGAGAAAATCAAATTGACTCCGAAATCGGGAGAGATCTTCTTTATTCACCCAGAATTGAATGACGACGTAGATTTCATGAGTGTAGAAGGTATGACGGTGGCTAACAATGGAGTTAAACTAAAACTCAACAAGGACAAAGTTGCCGAATACGCTATCCTAACTTTAAAGAAAGAACTCACCACAGAATAGTGCAATCATGACGTTATCACACAGCGCCGGGTTTGTTTTTATCCATGTACATCGCACAGGAGGTACCTCATTGAATACCCTTTTAAAATCAGCTCTAGGCCGAGATGTAGAAATCATCTCAGAACATGGAAATATTCGTAATCCTGATATTCGGAAACTTGATGCATATCCACATTACTTTATTTTCGGGTTCACCAGAAATCCATGGGCGCGTTTGCTGTCATGGTATGCGTTGATTCATCAAAATGACCCAAAAGACATAACAGAAGAAAGACTGCGGTTCGAGGAGTTTCTTGCAGCAGACGCTGCTGCTGATTTTAATACCAACACATTTTATTACAATTCGCTGGACTATTTCACCGATGAAAATGGTGGTCTGAAAACAACTGATATCTTTCGGTATGAAAATTATGAGTCCGAAGTGCTACGTCTAACAAAACGGCTAGGCCTATCGGTTGATACCATTCCTGCAGTCAATGGATCCTCGATGAAAAACTACCAAAACTACTACACAAAAAGAAGTCAACAACTCGTAGCTGAAAAGTGCAGTAAGGACATTGAGTTTTTCGGGTATGACTTTTAAGTAACCCTTCCTCCTTTATTACGCCAAAATCGTAAAAAAAAGTGAAAATATTTTTTTAGTTAGGATTCCTTACTATATTTGCATTGCAATATTGCAATAACTTAAATCACAACAAATGAGTAAATCAATTTTTTATCACGCAGGATGTCCAGTATGTGTAAGTGCAGAACATGACATCATAGCGCTAGTAGGTGCTGACAATGTCGAAGTCGTAAACATTGGCGAAGAAAGGTCGCGTATCTCTGAAGCCGAACAGGCTGGTGTACAATCGGTTCCAGCTTTGGTTACCCCCAACGGCAATACGCTACACATCAATTTTGGCGCGTCCATGGCTGATGTGAAAGGTTAACCTATTTTTAGTTTAAATAGTTAGGATTCCTAATATATAACTCCTAGCTACCTAAAAAACATATGTTATGAAATCAACTATTTTATTTTCAATGGCTTTTCTACTTTGCTTCCTAAGCGGGTATTCGCAAGGAGAAAACTACAAGAACGACGATTTTTCGATCAAAAACGTACGAGTTACGCACAAGGCCGACCTAGGCATTACAGTTTGGGAAATCGCTGTAAAAGGAACAGCTGGGAGAACGGTCCCAACTAAAGCCGGACAACTGGACGGAGCACCTGTTTTAGGTTACGTGTTTCCAACAAGTCTTAAGCCCGAAGATGTAGGCTTCAGTAAAACTATAGGCATCGTTGCACTGGCATTGACCTCGCATCCTGACTTTGATGACACCCCGTTATGGGACGAAAACAATGATGCCATCTACAACAATGACGGCGTTATTTGGCATCCACATTGGGTGGTACTTCACGAAGACAAAAGGGTTAAAGGCGGACTCGCTGTAAAGCAATTCAAAAAAGCCGATAAAACAGTAATACTGCCACCAACAAACCCCGGAATGCCCATGTATATGGATTCTCCAGGATATCCGGTGGTTACGAAAGCGGCCACTATCAAAGTGATTGTTCCTGATTATCGGATCAATAATAAAACGCAATTCAACTATGACGCAGTTGCGGCCTTTATGCAGGTAAACACAAGTAAGGAAAATTTGCCAATGCTCGGGGTATACGCTGTGTACAGTGTTGCCAGTGGTGACCTTTCCTTACCATATAAAGTAAAATAATATGGAAATATCAGTTTGGGACACCTATGTAAAAAGAGAAGATGGTCTCACGATGCATTTCGACATCTTAGTGCCAAGCGATCTCAATGATCACCGTATCATCTTCGACTTTGGCAAGGACTATTTGAGTACAAAGTCTTTTAAAACAGCCGGAATCACCGCAAACCGATGCCGATTCTGTCACATTGAGCAAGCAACTCCAGAGATGCTTTCTTCCATCGAAGATAGAGGATATGCCATCATAGAAATGGAGAATTGCCATTCATTTAATTAGGATTACTAACTTTGCCTGTCAGACAAATTCTGGCAGGCAATTATTATGAGCAAAAGTGTTTTCGATCCCAACCAACAACAAGCCGATACCGCAAGTAAAATTGTGGCGGGTCTTGAACGTATTTCAGAAGTATTCAAAGCATTACTTTGGGATAAGGCAAAACAGGTAGGGCTAAGTCCGATTCAAATTCAAATCCTCATCTTCATTGCCTATCACAAGGAGCCTTTGTGTAATGTGAGTCATTTGGCCAAAGAATTCAATGTAACCAAACCCACAATCAGCGACGCCATAAAGGTATTGGACCGAAAAAAGATGGTGCTTAAAGATTACTCTTCATCCGACAACAGAAGCTACACCCTTCACCTTTCTGAGCTCGGAAAAGAAATAGTTGCGCAAACACAGGACTTTGCCGCTCCTTTACAATCCCTTTTCGGCAACTTCGATCAGACCGACCTTGACAGTGTATTTAAAACACTGAGCGAGCTCATCTACAAGCTTAATCAAACTGGAATCCTATCTGTACAGCGTACCTGTATGGGTTGCAAGTTTTTCATGAAGGATGGACACCGAAATTATTGTAACTTGCTAGAGAAAGAACTGAAAACCCAAGACATACGCTTAGATTGCCCTGAGTTTGAAGAAAAGAGCGCATAGTGACCAGTTCTACTTCTAACAGCTAAATATCAGTAAGCTCATGAACCTAGACGAAAACAAGAAAAATGCCATTGCCTTCTACAAAATGGCCTATGAAGGAGATCCAAAAGCAGCGGTAGACCAATACATCGGTAAAGAATACATTCAGCACAACCCTGACGTGGCCGATGGTACTAAGGGATTCATCGATTACTTTGAACGTATGCAACAAGAGTACCCAGAAAAGTCCATTGAATTTGTGCGATGTATTGCCGAAGGTGATCTAGTGGCGCTGCACACCCATCAGACATGGCCTGGCAATGACCAATATGTGACCATGGATTTCTTCAGGTTTGATCAAAACGGAAAGATTTGCGAACATTGGGATGCTATCCAACAGATTCCTAAGAAATCGGCCAATCCGAATACGATGTATTGATTTTCATTGTATCATTTAGATGAAAAACCTAGAAATAAATACAGATCCACGAGTTAATCACGTCTTTGAGAATTACCCCGTAGCCATAAGAGAAAAGATGCATGCGCTAAGGTCTTTGGTCATTGAGACGGCTAAAGAGATCGACGATATCTCAAAGCTCGAAGAAACCTTGAAATGGGGCGAACCCAGCTATGTGACGAAAAAAGGAAGCACCCTACGCATGGACTGGAAATCAAAGACACCCGATCAATATGCCCTGTATTTTCAATGTACGAGTCGATTGGTTTCCACATTTAAAATAGTGTATAAAAACACTTTTGATTTTGAAGGAAACCGCGCCATCATCTTCCGCATGGATGCAGCGCTTCCGAAGGAAGCATTGAAACAATGTATCAAAGCCACCCTGACCTACCATCAAGTAAAGCATTTGCCCACTCTCGGAATTTAAGCTCATCCATAAAAACACAACACCAAACGTGGAAATTGTACTCATATCGATCGTAGCCTTCTTAGTCGCCATTCTTACCTTCTTTTCAGGTTTTGGCTTAGGAACCATACTTACTCCTGTCTTTATGTTGTTCTTTCCAGTGGAACTGGCCATTGCATTGACCGGTGTCGTTCATTTTTTCAATAACATCTTTAAAATCTTTTTAGTCGGAAAAAACGCAGATAGAAGTGTATTGTTTCGCTTCGGAATACCAGCCGTTATCTTCGCCTTTATCGGTGCTTGGGTATTGTTGCACATTCCGGATGCGAAACCCTTATTCACTTATTCGCTATTCGGAAGCACTTTTGAAGTGTTCCCTGTGAAGTTCATTATCTCCATCATCCTGATCATCTTTGCCACGATGGACCTCATCCCCTATTTCCAAAAACTACAATTCGGAAAAAGTAAACTGCCGATCGGCGGGGCGCTCAGCGGATTCTTTGGCGGACTTTCGGGAAATCAAGGTGCTTTGCGCACCGCGTTTCTAATCAAACTCGGACTCTCCAAAGAGGTCTTTGTTGGTACCGCAGTCGTGGTGTCAACCTTCGTCGATTTTACACGTTTGGGAGTCTATGCTACACGTTTTACCAAATCGGGTCTTACCGACAATATCACCGTCGTACTCTGTGCAACGATAGCCGCGATCACGGGGGCCTATATTGGCAACAAGCTCTTAAAGAAAGTGACCCTAAAATTCTTGCAAATAACAGTAGCCATCATGCTGATCCTCATATCGGTCGCACTAGGTGCAGGTTTTATCTAAATGCCAAATACACAATCGTCCTGTTAAAAGCACCACTTTTCACAATAAATAAGACCTATAACCGTTAGTTCAACATTAATACTCCCGTTACGTCTTTTATTTATCACTAACCAGATTTCACTATGAAATTCATTAAAGAATTGGACGAAGGGAATTATACCGGAAACTTACTCAACAAGGTAACTACGGCCAACTTCATTGTTTCCACCACCCAATATTTACAATCACAATGCGAGACGCGATTGCACGCGCATAAGAATCCCCATATCTGTTTCCTTTTTCAAGGAACCGATATCGAAAGTCGTGAAAACGAACTGTCCTATACGCGAAAGGCCGGTGAGATCTTTTTTTACGATGCCGACGAACCTCATCGAACGATCACCACCCTAAAAAGTTCAAAGAATCTCAACGCCGAAATTAGGGATGTTTCGTACTTAAAAACAGAGCTCTCCCCAAGTGACCTTCGCGAAACCATTGAAACAAACATTCACAAGAACTTCCTTTCGTTACGAATTTTAGAAGAGATGTACACCTATGATGACATAACACCGTTGTCTCTCGAGATACTTTGCCTAGAACTCTTTCATAATTGGGGTATAGAGCGATCTCGCTTTGTGCCAGGCTGGGTTGGATTGCTAAGAAACTACTTGAATGATAATTGGCAAAACAAGCATTCCCTTTCTGATCTTTCAAAAATAGCAGGCATTCACCCGGTCAACATTTCAAAGAACTTTAAAAAATACTTTCATTGTTCGTACGGTCAATACATGAGAGGGTTAAGAATCAGGGAAAGTCTGTCTTTGATCAAGAACTCAGAGATGTCGCTAACACAAGTGGCGTTTGAATGTGGTTTTTCTGACCAGAGTCATTTTACGCGAAACTTTAAAATCTTCACGGGCCTTCTTCCAAAACAATTTGAACGCATCTAGTAGGACTAATTTCATTCTATTTTCAAAGAATCCTGTACACGTAATTTGTCATGATAATAATAGTGAAGCTTTTGGCTCTGTGCTATTTAGCATTGGGTATAGCGCATGATTAAAAATCGCAGATTGGTCTGGAATGTCGTTTTTTGCTGGCAAATCATCGTAACGGGGAGCTAGCTTTTAATTAGGTCCAGGTACCGATCTGCGTGCCAAAAGCAACAAGATTTTTGTCATGTTATAATTTACCTGGGCAAAACCAATGCAAGTGCTATGGAAAGCAAATGATCGTTTATTTAGAGTGTTCCACTAAAAAGATGTTCAAGAAAGGATAGGTCCCTCCCATTGGCTTCTATCCTAAATAGGGCCTGCATTACTGCAGGTCCTATTTTATTAAAACAACATCAAAACGACAAGATTCGTCATACACCCTCTGCATACTAATGCCTACATTTGAGGTATGGACGATCGTATTCGTAAAACACTGGACCACATCGAAAGCCATTTGTCAAAGAAGCTCTCGCTTCAGGAAATGGCCGATATCGCATGTATGTCCCCTTCTCATTTTCACCGTACGTTTAAAAAGGAAACGGGTTATACTCCTTTTACCTTCATTGAAGACTTAAAAATGACCAAGGCCTTTCAAATGCTTATATCCGGGAAGGTAAGCGTGCATGATCTCAGCGAACAGTTTGGATACAAAGACTATGAGACGTTTACACGCGCCTTTAAGAAACATCATGTCTTAGCGCCCGATGACCTCAAAGCTGTTGCCCAGAAAATCCAGTCAGAAATGGAGGTTGGCCCAAACGATTTGATCATCAAGACCTTCGAGGTGGAAACACTGAGCGAAGTGATGACCAAATTAGACGAGGTTACCGAAAAGCTCAAGGAACTGTTTGTCGAGAGAGGATATTCGAAAGAAGACCTCAAAAAGGCCAAAGTTATATCAGTGATGCCCAAACAAGTTGGAAACCAAACACCCGAAACACTTGTTAGAAATAAGTTTGTTATTGCAGAAAATCAAAAAATGTGGAAAGCCCTATTAAACTATACAGAAAATGGAATTAAATAGCTCATTTATTATCGCCGCTTTGATCGTTGGTGTACTTTTCCCTGCCTATGCCCTAATTTTTGGCGGAAAGACCCGAAAACTACTACTAGAAAATCCCAGTAAAAAAATCTTGGTCTATAAACAGACGGCCATTCAGCTCATTATTTTAACCGTTGTGGTACTCCTACCTTTATTTTCTGAAGAAATATATCTGGGAATCATCGGATTGGGTTTTGTATTTGATCCTCTTTGGGTCATCGCTTTGTTTGCAGTTAGTCTGATAGGTTTCTGGATATTAAAGTCAGCAAAGTTATCAGAAGAAACGTTGCAAAAGCTGGTCAATAAGAATGCCGATGTACAATTCATACTCCCCACTAAAAAAGACGAATATCAACACATGGTCTTCGTTTCTTTTGTCGCCGGAATTTGCGAAGAGATCATCTATAGAGGTTTCTTGTTTTGGTTTCTGTCTAACTACATGCCAGTGTTCCCAGCGCTTCTCTGTGCGAACATTCCGTTTGCCTTGGCGCATTTGACATCAACAGGCATTAAAAACACGATTGGAGCCTTTGTGTTGGCGATGATTTTTTCAGGAGCCTACCTGCTTACCAAGTCACTTTGGCTACCGATCGTACTCCATATTCTTGTAGATATCTATGCCGCCGTCTTTGCATATAGGTCCGCTAAAATTTTACCTGCGGAAGCGTAAAAGGTCGAGACGTTCAATAGGTTTCTAAAGAGAATCTTTCATGATCTGTTCAACCACCTCTGGATTTAACAAGGTACTAATGTCTCCCAAGTTGCTCGTGTCTTTAGAAGCGATCTTCCTAAGAATGCGTCGCATGATCTTCCCACTACGCGTCTTCGGCAACCCCGGAACAAACTGAATCTTGTCAAGCTTGGCAATGGGCCCTATTTGTTCGGTGATCTGTTGATTGATCTCCTTTCGAAGATTATCACGATCCCTGCCCTCACCTGTTTCCTTCAGAATCACGTAGCCGTACAAAGCGTTTCCTTTAACATCATGCGGAAATCCTACAATAGCAGATTCGGCAACTGCTGGGTGTTCGTTGATAGAATCTTCGATCGGAGCAGTTCCGAGATTATGTCCCGAAACAATGATTACGTCATCCACCCTTCCAGTGATTCGGTAATAGCCTACCGCATCACGTAAAGCACCATCACCCGTAAAGTACATCTGGTCATAGGCCGAAAAATAGGTGTCCCTGTATCGTTGATGGTCACCCCAGATGGTACGTGCCATCGACGGCCACGGAAACTTGATACACAAACGCCCTTCTACTTGATTTCCTTTGATCTCTTTTCCTGCCTCATCCATTAAAGCAGGTTGAATGCCTATAAATGGCAAGGTCGCATAGGTTGGAGTTGTGGGTGTAACGTAGGGTATCGGAGTAATCATAACACCTCCCGTCTCGGTTTGCCACCAGGTATCGACAATCGGACTCTTCTTCTTCCCTACATTGTTATTATACCAATGCCAGGCTTCCTCATTGATTGGTTCGCCGACCGTACCCAACACTTTTAATGATGATAAGTCGTATTTTTCAACGAATGACAGATTTTCTTTGGCCAGTGCTCTGATCGCGGTCGGTGCCGTGTAAAACTGATTTATCTTGTGCTTCTGGACCACTTCCCAAAAACGTCCGAAATCAGGATAGGAAGGCACGCCTTCAAACATCACCGTCGTAGCTCCATTGGCCAACGGACCATATACAATGTACGAGTGGCCCGTAATCCATCCAATATCAGCAGTACACCAATAGACATCATCTTCTTTGTATTGAAACACATTTTTAAAGGTGTATGCCGTATAAACCATATACCCAGCACAAGTATGCACCATGCCTTTCGGTTTTCCAGTAGATCCTGAGGTATATAGGACGAACAGTGGATCTTCGGCGTCCATGACTTCTGCTTCGCAAATCGTACTTGCCTTGTCCAATAGCGGCTGCAGCCATTGGTCTCTTCCGTCTTTCATTTCAATATCGCTTCCGATGCGTTTGGCCACCAACACACAATCCACACCAGGGCAATCGGCCACAGCAGCATCGACAATGCCTTTTAAATCGATGGTTTTTCCACCTCGATAAGAACCGTCAGAAGTAATAACCATTTTACAATCACAGTCATTGATTCGGGTCGCCAGTGCCACCGCAGAAAAGCCAGCAAATACAACCGAGTGAACGGCCCCAATTCGCGCACAGGCTAACACCGTAATGGCCAGCTCAGGTATCATGGGAAGGTAAACACAAACCCGGTCTCCTTTTTTCACGCCCTGCTCCTTCAATACGTTGGCCATTTTACAAACCTCTTCATGAAGTTGGTTATATGTAATATGCTGGGCCGGTTCGTTTGGGTCGTTGGGCTCGAACAATATGGCCGTCTTGTCGCCTCTGGTAGGCAAATGGCGATCCAAGCAATTTTCCGTAATGTTGAGCTTGGCTCCGTCAAACCATTTCACTTCGGGTTTGGTGAAGTCCCACTGAAGTACGGTATCCCATTTCTTGCGCCATAGAAAATGCTCTTCGGCAATCTCTTCCCAGAACGCTTCTGGATCACGTACAGATTTTCTATATACTTGAAAATATTCTTCTAAATGTTTTATGTGGTAGTTGCTCATGCTTGGTTGATTACTGATTTCTCTTATTTCTTCGGAAACAGGCAAGTTCTGTGATTATTCAGAATAAAAATAGAAATAAATAATGGTTTGAGTAGCCCGGATTTCGAACTTTTAACACGTCTGAATCGTCAATATCATGAAGTCATTAAACAATCCCGCCGAATCATTTAGCCTTATGACTTATCAAGGCTTTGACCACTCCTGTTCTAAATTCATAGTCAAAGGGTTTTATTTGTGGATCAATAGGACCGATTATCGCTTCAATTTCCCGATAGGTCTGTGCCAAGGATCGATAATAATCCAACAAAATCGAATCAGAGACATTAAGCATGAGCTCTTTACACCAAACCAAATAATCATCACTGTCATGATAGGTGTCCAAGGCATTCAATGTTAGAAACAAGCATGCCAACGGATTACGAACATCAAAATCATTGTATTCATCATCCACAAGTATTTTCCAAGAGCGATCACCTATACCAAGTTTGACGAAGAAGATCCAATCTAAGATTGGTGCATCCTCTGTCTTTTCAATCGTAATTCGGTGTTTTCTCAGATATTGCTGAAGGGCTTCTATTTCAGGGTATTGTTGGTCGGCCATAGCTCACCTACAATTTTTAATATCAGCAAGCAATTCTTCATAATCTTCTAGAAGCTGTGCTTCTAGCTGTCCCATGACGACCAAAACTCGGGTGAGGTTTCCCATATCATTGTTAAGTATGGCGTCAGTGAGTAGTTTGTTTTGTGCCGTCACTTGGCGCTGCAAGTTGTAAACTCCCTCAAGTTGGTATAGACAATCGTAGTTGAACTCATTAGTGATATTCATAGATCGTGTGGTACCCCAGGCGATCTCGCTAAGTTCAGACAATGCAAGGTCGGCACTTGTTGAACCACGATAATAATAGGTTCCGCCCTCATGCGGAATAGAATCGGTCAAGTCAAAGAAATCGGGATATTTCTTTTGAAGCGCACTGAATTCTTTAGGAGTTGACAATAGGGTGTTCAGGTCTTTTCGAAATAAGTGTTGATAGCTTTGAAAGCTCTCTAAAAATAATTGGTTGGTCTGCCTTGCCTGTGATAGTTCTTGTTGGTTGTTCTTGACCTCTTCTTCAATACGCTCTAAAGCGGTCTCCTTGTTCTTATCCATCGCCAAAGAACTATTCCAGTTGTTGAACCAGATCGCCAGATTAATCCCCAAGAAGATCAGCAAGAGCTCGCCTAAAATGTACTTCCAGTTGATTTTTTTGTTCATTTTGAATAACCGCATCCTGTTTGATTTACAAAGGCCCTACAGTAGCCTCCTATCAAATATAGGAAAGATAGTTGTAGAAAAATTATAACTGTTGCAGATGTGCTTGCTTTTATAAGTTTGAATCCTGTATATTTAGCAAAAAAGAATTCATGGAAAATAAAGTAATCAAAGCACTGTTTTTATTTTTATCGTTCACCGCTATCACTTGGGCACAGAGCCCGAAAGAAACGATCAAATCTGACTTCACCAAATATTGGGAACTACTCAAAGAAACAGAGTTTGACAAAGCATTAGACTATGTACTTCCTGAGTTCTTTGAGATCGTTCCACGAGACCAGATGCTCACGATGCTAGAGCAAACCTTAAAAGACCCTCAAGTTGAAATTCGATTCAAGGAAGCCCGCGTGCAAGATCCACAAGACGTCGAAGAGGTTGAAGGTCGCTTTTACGCCTTATTCTCATATACAAGCGTCATGAGTATGCGCCTCAATGTTGAAGGGGAAGCAAACACCATGAATCCCGAAGCAACAAAGGCAGCGCTCGAGCAATCCTTTGGTTCAGGAAACGTTGTTTATGATGAAAAAGACAAGAGCTTTCAAATTACATCGGACAAAAAGGTTTGGGCCATTTCAGAAAATGGTAAGGACACTTGGAAGTTTTTGGCCATCGAGCAACAACAGAGACCTATTCTAGAAAAGCTATTGCCGAAATCCTTGCTGGAAAAAAGCTAAGGCATGAAAAAATATTGTTGTCTTTTAGTATTTACTTTTCTGTTGGCTTTCACATCGCTGCAAGGCCAAAGTAAGCGATTG
This sequence comes from Flavobacteriaceae bacterium, assembly GCA_028279515.1. Taxonomy (GTDB): domain Bacteria; phylum Bacteroidota; class Bacteroidia; order Flavobacteriales; family Flavobacteriaceae; genus JANQNQ01. Next base: position 67,675 of record JANQNQ010000011.1, on the reverse strand, counting down.
CTATTTGTTGGCAATAGTCTCACATACAGCAACAACTTACCAAAATTGGTTGAAGAAGTTGGCCAAGAATACGGAGTAGATATACAAACTAAGATGCTCGCCTTTCCTAACTATGCCATAGAAGATCATTGGAATGATGGTAGCGTACAGAAATTGATTGCTAGCAAACAGTTCGATTTTGTAATCATTCAACAAGGTCCGTCGTCACAAGCTGATGGTCGAGAAATGTTGATTGACTATGGCAAAAAATACAGCGAATTGTGCAAAGAAAACGGTGCTAAGCTCTGCTACTTTATGGTTTGGCCTTCAAGGCGCTATTATCATACCTATTCGGGTGTGATCGAAAACCATAGAGACGCGGCCAAACTCAACGAAGCCATATTGCTTCCGGTGGGTGAAGTATGGAAAGCGTATTTTGATACCACCAACAACTTCAATTATTATAGTGCAGATGGCTTCCACCCTTCTCAAAAAGGAAGTGAATCGGCTGCTAAAATCATCGTTTCTCACCTATTTTCTAACTGACATTTTCTAAGCAGAAACCTTTCCGTAGAAAAAATAGTTGGCAAGATGCTACACTTTTTATAGCTTTGCTACATAAAAAGTAGCGAGTATGTCATTACCAAAACCAGGGCAACCAGTACGTGGTTCGAAAAGCGGACAACCTATCATGGCGTTGTTAGACCTATTGGGTCGCAGTTGGGCGATGGGTATCGTTTGGCATTTGTACAATGGTCCCAGCACTTTTAGGCAATTACAGGCCTATTGCGAGTCTATCTCACCCACCACACTCAACAAACGGTTGAAAGAACTTAGAGAGTCTCATCTGTTAGAGCGAACCGTTGAAGGATACGCCCTTACCAAAGAAGGTAAAGAATTGTACGAATTGATAGAACCCCTTGGAAGTTGGGCGCGTCATTCGTGGGCCAAAAAATTTAAATCGTAAAACTATGAGAAAGATCACCAAACCCGTTCCCGGAGAATATCCGGCGTATTCGAGCATCTATTTGGATCTGCTTGAAGACGATGATAACGTATTACAGCATCTTTGGGACAACTTCTTGGCGATCAAAGAATTTGTCTATACCCTTCCTGAGGAAAAATTACTATATCGCTACGAAGACGGCAAATGGACCATCAAAGAAATATTGGTTCATCTTATTGACGACGAACGTATCTTTGCGTATCGAGCGTTGCGCTATGCCAGAAATGACGACACTCCCCTTCACGGGTTCGAGCAGGATGATTACGCCAAGTATTCGAATGCAAACGAGCGATCGCTCGAGAGCATCTTTGAAGAATATGAGTGGGTCAGAAAATCGACGATAGCCTTGTTCGAACACCTGCCGGAAGGTTCCTTTATGCGGAAGGGTGCGGGTATCGATACAGACGGAAGCGTTGTTAACGAACGTACTGTTCGCGGACTTGCCTATCACATTGCTGGGCATGAATTACGCCATTTTAATGTAATCAAAGAACGTTATTTATAAGGTAATGCTGAATTATGAAACTACTGCTCTTAGGTGCTACTGGCCGAACCGGAAAATTAATCGCTGAAACTGCTTTGCAAAAAGGCTATCCCGTGAACTGCTTAGTTCGTTCACCTGAAAAACTGTTGATCGACCATCATAATCTATCTCTGTTTGAAGGCTCACCTTTGGACAAGGATTTGCTGCAAAAGGCGATGATAGACTGCGATGCGGTTGTAAGTGCCCTAAATGTTTCTCGCACGTCCGATTTTCCTTGGGCCAAGCTACGGTCACCAAAAAACTTGATGTCCGATACTATGAAAAATGTGATTGCTTTAATGAACGAACAGCAGGTCAAACGGTTGATAGTGTGTTCGGCTTGGGGTGCGGCGGAGACGAAAAAGGACATTCCGTATTGGTTTCGTTGGTTTATAGACAATAGCAATATTGGTGCGGCTTACCAAGATCACGAACGTCAAGAAGCCATCATTAAAGACTCTACATTAGATTGGACCATTGTGCGTCCGGTGGGGCTAACCAATTCAAAAAAAGAACGTCAAGTGATTGTGAGCTATGACAACCTTCCGAAGCCTAGAATGACCATCGGCCGACATGGGCTTGCCCAATTCATGATTGACTCATTGAATGATGAATCACTGATTGGTAAACTTCCGGTCATAAGCCACTGATTTATGATATGACTGCTAACTGTTACAATTGTGTGTTTTTCTAAAATTTAGTAAGTTAGAGGAAAGAACAAATAACTAACAGTCAGGCGTATACCCTTTGTTAGCCTGAGAAATCTAACTTGACATTATGAAAACAAGAATCGCGCTATTGTTTCTATTGATCACCCCTGCCCTATTTTCACAAAACTTCTCGAAATCTCCTTGGCACATTCAAGCAACTGACATTGATCCCAACAATTATTACGGGATTACGGTTGCCAATGGTATGGTGGGCATGGTTTCTTCTCCAGAACCGTTAAAGGTCGAAGAGGTCATCTTGAACGGTGTTTATGACTATTATCAAAGAGGAAGGGTTAGCAATATTTTAAAATCCTTTAGCCATATGAACATGCACCTTGAAGTTGACAAAAGGCGCATCGATCGGAGAAGTATTGCGAACTATGCGCAAACTTTGGACATGAAAAAGGCGAAGTTGATCACCACATTTGATGTTGGAAATAAACTCTCGGTAACCCACGAATTGATGTCGCTACGCAACCTGCCTTACACGGCGATGAGCATTATTGAAATAAAGGCGAAGAAGAATGTTGAAATTGTTCCGATCAATTACATTCATACACCGAATCACCTCTCGGATGTGCGAAACTTGTATTCAGAAATTGATCGTCCGCATGTATTAATTCCATTGATGAGCTCGGTAGCTTTTAGCCCCGGTAAAAAGAAACTGGCCACATCGACTTCTTTCATCTTTCCAGAAAAACACGGACATGAACCTAAGATCATCCATGAAGATTGGGACTATAACATGCACTTGATGAAATTCAAAAAAACACTAATGGCAGGCGAAACCTATCGCTTTGCTTTGGTAGGCTCTACCATCTCTTCGGTGCATAACAATGACCCACATAATGAAGCCGAGCGTTTGACGATCTTTGCTAAGCTCGAAGGCATCCAACGGCTTGAAAGCGCGCATATAAGAGCTTGGGATGACCTGTGGAAAAGTGACCTCATCATTGAAGGAGATCTTGAATCGCAACGTGCCGTACGATCGGCCGTGTATCATTTGTATTCCTTTGCTAGAAAAGGAACCGCGTATTCTCTATCGCCAATGGGACTTTCAGGGCTTGGTTACAACGGACACGTTTTCTGGGACACTGAACTGTGGATGTATCCGCCGTTGTTGGTGCTTCAACCTGATATCGCCAAGTCGTTGCTAGAATATCGTTTTGAACGGTTGGGCGCAGCCAAAGAGAATGCCTTTGCCCATGGGTATGACGGAGCCATGTTCCCCTGGGAATCAGCCGAATATGGGTCTGAAGACACTCCGGTCTGGGCGTTAACGGGTCCGTTTCAACAGCATATATCGGCCACAGTTGGTTGGGCTTTCTGGAAATACTATGAAGTGACCAAAGACAAGGAGTGGTTAGCCACACGGGGATATCCTGTTCTCAAAGAAGTGGCCGATTTTTGGTCAAGCCGAGTAGAGCGAAAAGGCCCGGGACGTTACGAGATCAATAATGTAATAGGTGCCAATGAGTGGGAAGAAAACATCGACAATAATGCATTTACCAACGGAATGGTAAAAACCGTATTGGAATATAGTTCGAAAGCTGCTGAAGCGCTTGGTCATAAAGCAAATCCTGATTGGAGACATGTAGCTGAGAACATTCCCATACTTAAGTTTCCAGATGGAACCACCAAGGAAAACGAAACGTATAATGGTGTAATGATCAAACAAGCCGATGTCAACCTACTTTCCTATCCACTTAAGGTGGTCACTAAAAAAGAAGACATCCTCAAAGACCTAAAATACTATGAACCGAGGTTGGCTCCTGATGGTCCGGCCATGGGCGGTGCTATCCTGGCGGTGCTTTATGCGCGACTTGACAATCCTGAAAAGGCCTATCAGATGTTTAAGAAGAGTTATGAGCCCAATGAGCTTCCGCCGTTTAAGGTATTAGCCGAAACTGCGGGTGGAACGAATCCGTATTTTGCAACAGGAGCTGGAGGTACGTTGCAATCAGTGATCTTCGGCATTGGCGGACTTGATATTACCGAAAACGGAATCATACAATTAGATACAGAATTACCGAAGAAATGGAAGTCCTTAAAAATGACTGGCATTGGCGTTGACAAAAAGACCTATGAAAGAAATTGACCTGAAAAATTGTAACATTGTTAAAATATTGCAACTTATCAGATAAAGACTCAGTTTATGAAAAGTTCTAAATACATACTTCTTGTTATCGGAATCCTTGGCTTGGCCTCGGGTATATATGGTTTACTGAAAAGCGATGACCTTAACACCAATATTATAGGGCTCGTATGTGGCGCAAGCTTGGTATGGGGCTATTTCGAACTGGACAAGGCGCATAAAAAACAAGACCACTAACCATCAAATCCCTTATACATGCCTTTAAAAAAACTAAAAGAAAGACCGGCGGTCTCTCAAAATAAAAAGCTCGCCCCTCGCTATCAAAGCTTCCAAAACTTGTTGAATGTGCTTGAAATGAAAGACATTCCTGCACACGATCTTTCGGGCATCAATGAAAATATTCAGGCGTTAAATGACATTCCTGGAGAAGGAAAGCCCTTTTCAAAACAGTTGCGAAAGTCACAGATGAACATCCTAAAGATCGTTCGTGAAAAGTACAAATGGGTCCCTAAAAACTATTATCGTACGATGTGGATGCCTTTGGGTATGGGTGCGTTTGGTATTCCGCTGGGCGCTGCCTTTGGCGCTTCTATGGGCAATATGGCATTTTTAGGCAGTGGCATCCCTATTGGAATGGCCATCGGTATCTTTTTGGGAATCATGCTAGATAAGAAAGCCAAAGAGAATGGAAACCAACTAGATGTCGACATTCGCTATTAAACCCTTTAAAAAAATACCACATGAAATTTTCAATTGAAGCGTGGCATTCCGTCATAAAAAATAGAGACGTCGACGCCTTGGATACCTTATTGGCTGATGACGCCACCATGTTCTCTCCTGTGGTGTGGACACCCCAAGAAGGAAAGCACATTACGAAGCTGTATCTGACGGCTGCTTTGGAAGTGTTTGCTAGTAAGAGTGGTGATTTCACTTATGTGAGAGAGGTAGAAAATGGGAAGCACTTCATCCTTGAATTTACCACCACAATCGACGGAATCACCGTTAACGGAGTCGATATGATTGAGCTGAACGAAGCTGGCAAGATTCAGAGTTTTAAAGTAATGGTGCGTCCGTTAAAAGCGATGCATAAAGTCCATGAAAAAATGGGCGAAATGTTGCAGCGGTATTCTTCTTGATCGAAGCAATTAAAAAAGTAAATTTTGATGCCTTCAGGCAATACTTTGAAAACGGCGTTAAAACAAAACCATATCATCATCACAAAAAACGCACTAAATGACTCCAAGAATTGAGATCTTACCGCCGAAAAAGTTAATCGGGCTCTCCATACGTATGTCGTTGGCCAATGACCAGACCTTTGCGCTTTGGTCGAAATTCATGCCGCAACGTAGACATTTGAAAAACGTAGTGAGTTCAGAATTCTTCAGCATGCAGGTGTACGACCGCCCCATTGACTTTCGTGAATTCACGCCGTATATCGAATTCACCAAATGGGCAACCATAGAAGTGTCAGAGGTAGTCGACCTTCCAGAAGGTTTCGAAACCTATGAATTGCAAGGTGGATTGTATGCTGTGTTCATACACAAGGGAACACCGGCTGATTTTCCGAAGACCATGCAATATATTTTCGGTCAGTGGTTGCCAGCTTCAAACTATGAACTAGACCATCGAGAACATTTTGAATTACTAGGCGAAAAGTACAAGAACAACGATCCAGCTTCTGAAGAAGAAGTGTGGATTCCGATACGGAAAAAACAATAATTCTGATATAAATGGAATTACGACCACCATCCATAGCGCAGCATCTGATATCAATTTTGGTGCTCCCTTTTATGGTATTAGTAGTAATTCCTGCCTCAATTCTTAAATCCGTTAAGCTTATACCCTTTGATCCTTTTCTAAAATTAAACGGGGCACTAACGAACATTTTAGGAGGGATTTTGCTAATAATAGGACTTTTACTCCTGATTACGTCAATCATACTCTTTATACGAATCGGCAAGGGAACTTTAGCACCGTGGAATCCTACCCAAAAGCTGGTGGTAAAAGGGCTTTATCGATACGTTCGCAATCCGATGATTCTCGGGGTAATCATCACTTTACTGGCAGAATCTTTACTATTTCGCTCAAATGGAATATTGCTTTGGGCCTTGTTCTTCTTTGGCACTAGTCATCTTTATTTCGTTCTTAGTGAAGAACCCGGTCTTGTAAAACGATTTGGAGATGAGTATAAGACCTACAAGGCCAACGTTCCACGGTGGTTGCCAAGAAGAAAAGGTTGGAGGCCTGAAGACCATTAAAACCTTCGTATCTTTCCATAAAACTTCACAACCAAAACATATATGAGCACTCTTGTTAGAACCGATGCTACAAATAAAGATTTCATTCATCTTGTTGCGCTACTTGACAGAGACCTAGCCATTAGAGATGGAGAAGATCATGCCTACTATGACCAGTTCAATAAAATTGATCTGATCAAATATGCTGTTGTCTTTTATGAAGATGAAACTCCTGTGGCCTGTGGTGCCATTAAAGAGTTTGACGCAAAAAGTATGGAAGTAAAGCGTATGTACACACTTCCTGAAAGCCGCGGCAAGGGGATTGCTAAAAAAGTGCTGACTGAACTAGAAGCTTGGGCCTCCCAACTAGGTTATGAGCGCTGTGTTTTAGAAACCGGAAAGAAACAACCAGAAGCAATCGCTCTCTACAAACGTTTTGGGTATACGATAACGGCCAACTACGGACAATATATAGGTATTGAAAATAGTGTGTGTTTTGAAAAGAGAGTTGAGTGAAACTATGATCTCCTTCTGTTTTCTTGCCATATCATTAAGGCTGCCGAAGCAATCACCAAACCATAAAAGGTGCCAAACATAACCCACTGCTCGCGATAATAATTCAACAGATGTAAAGCTATTAGCAACAAAGAGCTAAAAATCAATAGCCTATGCGTCCAGAATACAAGTACTTTCGTCATTTTTTAATTGTATTGATGAAGATTAAAATTCAGAAGAATTAGCTATCTATCTATAAGGCAAGTAATAAGTGGGCAAGAATTTTACACAAGTGGTAATTATGATTACCAATACGCAACCAAAACTCGCCGCTCTCATCTTATCAAAAAGCAACCTGATGAATAAATACTTTAAACTTTTGATATGCGCATTGCTGCTTGTTAGCTGTAGCGATGACGATGACAACACATCTGAAACATACTTCTATACAGCAGATTCACAGATTATCTTAAATGACATTCAAGGAACAGGAGTTACCCAAGTAACAACCGGTGACAACCTTGTTTTTAAGTATCGATATGCTGAAGAAGCAGATCCTGACATTGCCGATAGTGGCTATGCCGAAACGATCATCTTTGAGATCGACCCAAGCTTGGAAAGCTTTTCGTATTCGGACGAAGAACTATCCACTATCAATGCCTATTTTGACCGTTTCTGTTTTTGCGCTTTTGAAGGAAGCATTCCTATTGTTGACGGCATCATTGAAGGCGCCAAAGTGAGTAATCGTAAATGGACCGTCTCAATTGATGTTTCCTTTGAAACCTACTCTCAGACCGTGACAAAGTCAATAAGCGGCTCCTTCGTGCTAGAATAGCATGCATCGTCGTTCCTTCCTTTTCGGCCAAAGTTGTATCTTTAATTACATCCTTAAGCATATGAGTCGAGAAGAAAAAATCAAAATTTACGATAAGATCGTCGCTAACGCTGGGCTTCCACGTAAAGGAAAAACCATGCCCTATACTTCGGCCAATGGTCACATGTTTTCGCAGATCAATAAAGATGGCGAAATAGGCATCCGCTTCAGTAAAGAACGCCAAAAAGCACTTTTCGAAGCACTCAATACAACTGTATTTAAATCGTATGGTGCCGTCATGCAAGGGTATGTGTTGCTTCCAGAGGAAATCGTCAATGACATCGATAAAGCTTCCGCCCTATTAAAAGAAAGCCATGATTATATTTTAACGTTGGAACCAAAACCGACCAAAAAGAAATGATCAATTTCTGAGATATACGGTTGCTTTCATACCTTTACACTTTAAAACAACTTCTAAAAGTTACACTGTGATCGTACAACTTTCTGAAACCACACTCAATACCAGATACGGAACTTTTCGAGAGGTTCTTTATTATGACGGACAAAAAGAAGTCATTGCATTTATGATGGGGGATCTAGAAGGTGAAAGTGATGTCTTATGCCGAATTCACTCTTCTTGCATCCATGGGCATTATTTCAACAGCATTGAATGTGATTGCCAGGAGCAAATGGCAGCTTCGCAGCAACTGATCCAAGCAGAAGGAAAAGGATTGGTCATTTTGCTAGACCAAGAAGGTAAAGGCAACGGTCACATGGCCTTGCTAGAAAGTATCCCACACAAAAGAAAAGGGGTTCCTCAAGCTGAAGCCTATGAAATTGCTGGGTTTGAAAAAGACGCTCGAAACTTTAAAAGCGCCGCAAAAATCATCGATGCGCTCAAAATCAATAGTGTTCGTCTCTTGACCAACAATCCAAAGAAGGTGTCAACACTCACCGATCATGGTGTGAAGGTGTCGGGAACAAAATCTACCGAGCAATAAACGCTACTTCGTCCTTCAAATTTCTTGATCGGTAAAGGATTTCCTATTTTAGTGGTGCTATTAACCACCGATCCACCATGGAAAACAAAACCATTCTGCTCATCATCATGTCGTTATACATGATCGTTCTCTTTTTTTGGGGTATTTATCAAGGTCGAAAAGTGAAGACCGGAAATGACTTTGCCATTGCTGGTCGTAAACTACCAGGCTGGGTGGCCGCTTTATCAGAACGGGCCACTGGTGAATCTTCTTGGGCCTTGCTTGGACTGCCCGGTGCTGCGTACGCCACAGGACTCTTAGAAGTGTGGACTGCCATTGGTTGTGTTATGGGTATCTTGGTTGCCTGGATATTTTTGGCGCCCAAACTACGTGATGAAGCCGAGAAATATGATATTGACACCTTCACGGATTATATCGCCAAACGTCATGGTGAAGCTGGCAAATGGATCCGGATCACAAGTAGCATCACCATCGTTTTCTTCTTCTTTTTCTATGTTGGCGCACAGTTTTTAGGGGGCGGAAAAACGCTCAATACCTTGTTTGATATTAACCAAAATTGGGCTATGATCATAGTTGTTGTGCTGGTTATCCCGTATACCATCTACGGCGGATTCAGATCGGTTACATACACAGACGTTATTCAGGCTATTCTTATGATCATAACACTGATCGTTGCTCCTATCGCGGCCATCATCTATCTGTCGAACGCTCCGGAAGATACCATCTATGCGCAGAGCATGGGCGAAGCCTTATCCAGAGCAGGCGAACAGTATTCAACCTTGACAAAAGGTACCTTGCTCCCTCCCGATGCTCCGCTTTCTCAAACGTTGAGCAATTGGTTCCCAAATGCAAGTGATTGGATTCAAGGACTCGGCTCGGGTATTGTTATCGCAGGCGCCTTCTCTTGGTTCTTTGGATATTTGGGTGGGCAACCACAACTTAGCATGCGTTTCATGGCAATCAGACATCCAAAAGAAGCCAAGAAAGCTAGAAACATTGGCGTCGTTTGGACTATCATTGCTTACACAGGTGCCTTGATGATCGGGTGGATCGGAATCGCGATCTTTGGACCCGACGGACTTACAGACCAAGAGACCGTCATGCCTCAAGTATTGACCACCGTCTTCCCTCCTGTCATCTCAGGAATATTGATCACCGGTGTGCTGGCAGCCATCATTTCTACAGCCAATTCGCTTCTTGTGCTCTCAGCAGCCGAGCTTTCTGAAAACATCATAAAGCCTGCGCGTAAAAAGAAAATCAGTGATAAGCAAGCACTTTTTCAATCACGGGTGGTTACCGCTATCTTATCAGTAATTGCTTTGCTCCTTGCATTCTATTCACCAAGCAACCTAATCTATCAGATCGTGGGCTATGTTTGGGCTGGGATTGGTTCAACATTTTCAATCGTCATCCTCTTGACCTTATTTTGGAAACGTTTTCACGGCATTCCTGCTGTGTTAACCATTGTCGTCGGACTCACATTTACCATCGTTTGGATCAGCACCGGAATGGACAAAGTAATCACGGCAAGGCTATTGACCTTTGTCGTGGCAGGCGCCACGGCCATCATTTCTTCGTACCTTATAAAGAAAAAAGAAATTTCGCATTCATGACTTTACTCAGTATAAAAACGACCATACGTGTTAAGAATATTCAGGTTTCCAAATCGTTTTATACGGAAGTTTTAAAAATGGAAATTGTTGAGGAGTATGGCAGCGACAGCCTAGGGTGTATCATTCGAGTAGGCGGAGAAACGGGCAACGCTTTGATCGAATTATCTCAAATACCAGAAGATCATTACTACTTTGATGAAGCGTATCAAAAAAACGTGGTCAATGACAAGATTGACCTACAGATAAAAACAGACAACGTAGATGCGTGGGTGCAATCCTTAAAAGGCATCTGGGAGGCTCGCGGTCCTGTTGATCGCCCTTGGGGTTCAAAGTACCTCTACCTTAGAGATCCCGACGGAATACAAATCATCATTTACCAAGAAAAGAGCTCCCTATGAACTTGATCGACGCATTAAAAAATTGGGACGGAGTACATGTAGATTATCTACAAGAAATTTACCAAACTCATCAAAATGATGCTGTTTTTTTCGAGGAATTGATAACCATTACCAAAAAGTACGAGGGCCTTCAAACGTCCAGCACATGGTTGATAAAACATCATTACGATCAGAAACAAAGTTTGAAACAATCCTTGGTTGATGCTCTTTATTCCAAAGGAATAGCAATTGCGCCTTGGGAAGCCAAGCTTCATCTTTTGCAAATTCTACCAAAGATCACCATCAACTCAAAGAATGTCATTGCCATTGACGACTTGGTTAGGGCAGGACTTACCGATGAAACCAAATTTGTAAGAGCATGGTCCTATCAAGGGCTGTATGAATTGGCGAAATTTTTACCCGAATACGAGAACGAATTGCGGATTCGCTGCGAGGAAGCCATGCAATTTGAAAGTGCTTCGATCTTATCGAAGGTGCGAAAGATCTTAGCCGCAATAGACAAGAACAAAAAATAACAACAAAAATACTATGGAGCAACGATTGACCATTGTGGGGCTGGGCGTATCAGACCTAGTTACATCCACTTCATTTTATGAGGAAGCTTTCGGATGGAAGAAGCTTCCGTCCAGCAATGAAAGCATTACTTTTTTTCAGTTAAACGGAATTCTACTTTCTCTATATCCGAGGGAAAAATTAGCTGAGGATGCTACCGTTTCCCACGAAGGAAGCGGATTTAAAGGCGTTACGTTGGCGCACAACACACGCTCTGAAGAAGAAGTCGACCAACTGATCAACAGACTTGAAAGTAAAGGCGTCACTGTTGTAAAACGCCCTGAAAAAGTGTTTTGGGGTGGCTATAGCAGCTATATCGCCGATCCCGATGGACATTTATGGGAGATTGCTTATAACCCATACTTGCCTTTGGATTCGAAAGGAAACGTTTGACCACTAGGCACCAAAAAGTAAAAGCGCCCCACCGGGCGCTTTTACACACATTAACTAACTAACCAAACTTCAAATTATGAAAACTCCTCTCTGAAGTATCTATGAAATTTTAATTTCTCTATTGGGCTTTACGACCGCTTCTTCTTTTTTAGGAAGTGCCACAGTCAAAACACCGTTCTCATACGATGCCCCTATGGCATTGGGATCCACACTCTCTGGTATGGTAAACGACCTTTTAAAAGAATGGTAACTGAATTCCTTACGGGTGTACCCTTTATTTGCTTCTTCGTTTTCTGATTTTTTCTCTGATGAGATGGTCAGCACATCATTGTCTAGGTCGATCTTGAAATCTTCCTTAGAAATCCCTGGAGCCGCCAATTCAAGTGAAAAAGAAGCGTCATCTTCCTTAATATTCACCGCAGGGATGTTAGCGCGAACCTCGTTAAAAGTGCCGCCAAACCAATCAGGTTTCATTAACTCATCAAATACACTAGGAAACCAAATACTGTTTTTTCTTTTTACTAAACTCATTGTCTTATTTTTTAAAATTGATTGATCAACTGTCGTTTGTTGGGTATACGGCAAAATCAATTCCAATCTAAAAAACAAGACATTATGTCTACTTTTCAGTAAATGAAGGTGTCAAAATGACGGTTTTTGGTAAATTTTAGTTGTAATAAGTACTAAAAATGTCAATAAGTACATTAGGTGGAACCACCTTATTTGGGTAGTTGTGCATCACATCCAAAACCTTATTGGTTGCCAATGGGTTTAGTCCCATTTTGATGCCCATATCACGGATCTTCTCCAATTCGCTAGCACTTGCTTCTTGATCTACATTCATAAGTAATACTAGGCGATGAAATTGAAGAATGCGTTGAGACTCTGGCTTCAAAGGTACTCGGTCTACCTTTTCGTCAAACAAACGATCCAACTCTTGTTTGTCGATTCCGATTTGACTGGCTACCGCCAATAAGAAATCATACTCTGAGTCTTTGAGTGCATTGTCTGATTTTGCAAACTGAATCATCTCAGCTAGCAAACTGAGCTTTTCTTTTTTGGAATTCATAGGTCTTTTGAGGCTTTGCCCCTAAATTAATAAAAATATCAGCTACACTATGGATTAAAAACGAAGAACCTTTCGTTTTTGTATATACGGCTGTCTATGAATATCTTTTTCTACAAAAAATAAACCCAAGTCACGTTCGACTTGGGTTTATCATTAACTAACTAACCACTAACTAACATACCTATGTAGTGACCCGAACGGTCAACTTATACTCAGGTAGTTTTCCTCTAAACTTTATCTTTTTGTAGTTTAATCGTTGCTTGATGAAACGCTCTACATCGGCGTTCTCAGTTTTCACCTTCAACACTACGATCTCGTTGTCTTCATTTAAGGTGAACGTTACCTCTGCCTTTACATCACCATTGATGTCCAATGATGGTGCTTTGAGCATTTCACTGATTTCTTTAGACATTTGATTTTTTACTGGCTTCTTTTCGTTTTCCATGGCATTTGCTGACAATGCCCCGCTTAGCGTGAAAACCACTGCTAACAACAGTACTGAGATTCTTTTCATAATGTTCGTTTTTTATTGATTACACCTAATAGACTTGAAAACCAATACCCCCGTTACAACCTTTTGGGTTCTTTAACCTTAGTTTAACGAACTTTTAGAAGCCGTTAACTCAACCCCATAAAAAAACCCGAGCTAAAAGCTCGGGTCTTTATTATATATTGTGTACCAGCGTCTTAACTTAGTACTTGCTGTACTTTATCAGCGGCCTCTTGGAATTCAACCGCGCTCTCAACGTCCAATCCAGAGTTGTCGATCAACTCTTTGGCGATCTCAGCGTTGGTTCCTTGCAAACGAACAATGATCGGCACATTGATGGCATCTCCCATGTTCTTGTAAGCATCTACAATACCTTGGGCTACACGATCACAACGAACGATTCCTCCAAAGATGTTGACAAGAATTGCTTTCACGTTTGGATCCTTAAGGATGATTCTAAACGCTGTTTCAACACGCTTGGCATCAGCTGTTCCTCCAACGTCTAAGAAGTTTGCTGGTTCACCTCCGGCCATTTTGATAAGGTCCATAGTAGCCATCGCTAATCCGGCACCATTTACCATGCATCCAACGTTACCGTCAAGGTCAACGTAGTTAAGACCCACTTCTTTCGCTTCTACCTCAATTGGGTTTTCTTCCCTAAGGTCACGAAGGTCTAAGTAATCTCTATGTCTGTATAAAGCATTGTCGTCGATGGTCACTTTAGCATCTACTGCCATGATCTTATCATCAGAGGTCTTCAACACAGGGTTGATCTCGAATAATGAGGCATCAGACTTTACATAGGCAGTATACAATGCAGAAACGAACTTGGTCATCTCTTTAAACGCTGCACCGCTTAAGCCTAAGTTAAATGCAACGCGGCGTGCTTGAAAAGGCATCAACCCAACAGATGGGTCTACCTCTTCTGTAAATATCAAGTGCGGAGTTTCTTCTGCTACTTGCTCGATGTCCATTCCTCCTTCAGTTGAGTACATGATCATGTTCTTACCTGCACCTCTGTTCAAAAGCACCGACATGTAGAACTCATTTGGCTCACTATCTCCAGGATAATAAACGTCTTCAGCAACTAATACTTGATGAACTTTCTTTCCTTCGGCCGAAGTTTGCGGTGTGATCAGGTTCATTCCGATGATCTGTCCTGCAATTTCTTCCACCTCTTTTAGGTTCTTAGCTAGCTTTACACCACCACCTTTACCACGGCCTCCTGCATGGATCTGTGCTTTGATCACATGCCATCCGGTACCGGTTTCTTCGGTAAGTTGTTTTGCCGCTGATACTGCTTCAGCCGCATTTTGAGCAACAATACCGCGTTGTACGCGTACTCCAAAACTAGCAAGTATTTCTTTTCCTTGATATTCGTGTAAGTTCATTTTGTTATCAAATTTTAGCGTAGCAAAAGTAACAAACTCAAGGAAAATAAACCATTAATTCGGGAATGTTTTTAAGGATATGAAAGACAGATGCCAGTACTACTCATTATCAATTCGATATTCTTTGAAGTCCAAGGGATCGTAATTTCGAAAATGCCCGTTCAATTGGATCAATTCTCTGGCCTTGTTCATTTCTTTGACAACAGGAATCGTGGTCTCCAAATGCCTGATTATGCTTAGCAAACGATCGCTCTCACTAAGCGTCTTTAGCAGCTCGTATTCTTGAGATAGCGAAAGTCCGATCTTGTGCGCATACTTGAAACTATCAAAATAGGCATCCGGGTCTTTGCCCGGAACGCCTAACAAACCGTAGAGCGTTTCTACTAGATCAGCCGCCCTTTGGGTCAATGAGTGCACAGCATCGTCAATATTTGAAAGGTACTGTACCCGAGCCCCTGCATATAATTTTCCGGGGAATGGGTCTAAGAATTCTTCAATCGTAAACACCCTCAATCCTTTGCAAATCACATCAGAGGCACCACTCGGGTAGCGATTGACGATCTCCTTAAGTTCTACTTCGGTCCCGTACTTCATCTTTCCGTCTATATAGGTCGGAATCCCAAATCGTATCCCGTCTCGCTCAGAATCACTGATCAATTGTTGATAGCGTTCTTCGAATATATGCAAGGGAATAAACTCGTTTGGATAAACGACCATTTGCAACGGAAACATGGGCAATAGTGGGTCCATAGCATTCTTTTTTATAAAATTACGAAAAACAAAAGCGCCTTACCTTTAAATAATTGCTAATTCTATTTGTTATAAATATAACTTTTTGTGTTATTTTTATATTTAATGGTAAGATTATTTCGTGTAATTCTTTTACTAACTTAGATTTGTTGATGCAAACCATATGATATGAATAATAGAGACCTTTTAAACATAGCAGAAGATTTTGGTAGTCCTGTGTATGTATACGATGCAGATACCATCATCAATCAATACAATCGCCTTAAGAACGCGTTCAACAATATAAACTCATTGAAGATCAACTACGCAGTGAAGGCCCTTTCAAACGTGGCCATCTTGAAGCTGATGAATCAGCTCGGAGCCGGCCTAGACACCGTCTCTATTCAGGAAGTCAAATTGGGGCTTGCGGCTGGCTTTTCTGCCGAGCGCATTATTTTCACCCCTAATGGGGTCTCATTGAAAGAGATTGAAGATGTTTCGGGCCTAGGAGCTCAAATCAATATTGACAACCTGTCGATCCTCGAGCAATTTGGAAGCAAATATCCTAACATCCCCGTTTGTATTCGCATCAACCCGCACGTAATGGCGGGTGGTAATACCAACATATCTGTGGGGCATATCGATTCGAAATTTGGTATTAGCATCCATCAGATTCCGCATATCTTACGTATCGTCGAGAATACAGGTATGACCATCAATGGTATTCACATGCACACGGGAAGCGACATTCTTGACATCGACGTCTTTTTGTATGCTTCTGAAATCCTGTTTGAAACGGCCAAGAATTTCAAAGAACTTGAGTTCATCGATTTTGGAAGCGGTTTCAAAGTTCCTTATAAGTCTGGTGACATTGAAACTAATATCGAAGAGCTGGGGCAAAAACTTTCTTCGCGATTCAATGAATTCTGTGAAGAGTATGGAAAGCCACTTACTTTGGCCTTCGAGCCTGGTAAGTTTTTAGTAAGCGAGGCCGGACATTTCTTAGCCAGTGTCAATGTGGTCAAACAAACCACCTCAACGGTATTTGCGCAGATCGATTCTGGGTTCAATCACTTGATTCGTCCTATGCTTTACGGCTCGCAACACCAGATAGAAAACATCTCGAATCCCAAGGGAAGAGAGCGATTTTACTCGGTGGTTGGCTATATCTGTGAGACCGACACTTTTGCCAACAACCGCAGAATCAACGAAATTACCGAAGGCGATATCCTATGCTTTAAAAATGCCGGGGCTTATTGTTTTACCATGGCCAGCAATTATAACTCAAGATTTAGACCTGCCGAAGTATTGTGGGTAGACCAAAAGGCGCTTTTGATCAGAAAGCGGGAAACCTTTGATGACCTCTTGCACAATCAAGTGTCGGTAGACTTTACTATTGAAAAAGAAAAAGTACTTGTTAAATAGTACAATTCGTTTATGTTTTAGTTGGAAGAGCGCCGATCTGTTGATCGGCGCTTTTTTTGTATTTTTAAAGGACAAACCAACCATAAATGAAACCGATCAAACTTTGTTGGATGTTCTTGCTTACCTCCTGCTCTCACCCCAACACCCAAGTTCTAGAACAGGTTCTAAATACCGAAAATGAGCAGATCAAGATGGTCATGGACAACCTTGAAGCACATGAGGTACAGATCATGCTCACAAAGATTGACAACGATGAAAGCGGTACCGTTCGGTTTAAAGAGGAAGAATTTCAAGTAGACGATGTCGATTACTTTTATCCAGCGAGCACGGTTAAGTTTCCCATCGCTCTTCTAGCTTTGGAGAAAGTGAATGAAATGCCTGAGATTGACAGTCAGACGCTGTTTTATGTGGAAGGCGATTCGGTGCAAACGACCTTGCGTAAGGAGATTGTCAAAATCTTTGCGACGAGCGATAATGCAGCATACAACAGATTGTTCGAGTTTTTAGGAACCAATTATGTCAATCAGAAGTTGAAGGAAAAAGGTCTGCAGCCCGCTCGCGTTTCGCATCGTCTTTCGACCGAAGATGCCGATGCGCCTACCACCGAGGCTTTGGTGTTTCAGCTTAACGATTCGACGCTGATACAGCAAGAACCATTGATCAATAGTGATATTGAAAGGCTTCAGCTGCAACGTGTTTTCAAAGGGAAAGGATACTATGAGGATGATGTGTTATTTACTGAACCCATGGATTTCTCTGAAAAGAACTACCTCCCCATCAAAACCGTACACGGACTCATGAAACGCTTACATTTTCCGCAGAAATATAAAGAGAATGAGCGTCTTTCTCTTGATTTAGACGATCGGTCCTTTTTGTTGGAAACCATGTATCAAGTTCCGCGAAAACAAGGATATGATGAAGGCACCTACTACGACGGATATGTGAAGTTCTTTTTGTTCGGAGACTCAAAAGAACGGATTCCGGACCATATAAAAATCTACAACAAGGTAGGATATGCTTACGGATACCTGACGGACTGTGCATATATTGTTGATGAAGAGCAGGATATTGCGTATATTTTAACAGCGACCATTCATGTGAACGAAGACCAGATCTTTAATGATGATGTTTATGAATATGACGGGATCGGCATTCCGTTCTTAGCGACATTGGGCAGGTCTGTTCACGAACATATCGCAAACAACAAGTAATCAATCAAAACAATCATAGTATGAAAACTCTATCTTTTGAATCATTTACCAAAAAGATTCACATCAAAGCCTCAAAAGAAAAACTGTACTGGTGCTGGGGCACTACGGCAGGCATCACTTCTTGGTTTTTACGAAGTGCAGCTTACGTGTCTCAAGGCGGAGAGGTCAGAGCACCCGAAGCGTTTATACAAGCAGGAGATGAATACACTTGGATGTGGCACAACTGGGACGGAAAAGAGCACGGAAAGGTCTTAGCAGCTAACGGAGAAGACCGCATCGAACTGTCTTTTGCTGGTGACTGTACGGTCACGGTTACCTTAGAGCAAAAAGAAGGTGCTGTGCTTGTGTCATTAGAGCAGGGCAACATTCCGACTGATGAGGAAAACAAGCTGAAGATACATCACGGCTGCAGTAATGGCTGGACCTTTTGGCTCGCCAATTTAAAGGCCTATTTAGAGCATGGTATCTTACTCAACGAGACCGAATTTGATCTGAGAGGCATTGAACTTTCAGGATATGAATTTGTCAATATGTAATTTGTAGTCTTTATAGTTCGAAGAACAGGGAATATCCCCTAGCCAGTTTCGTAATTCGTTACTATTTTGAAACGATTTGAAATTGTCCTCCGCACATATCCATAGACCCAATACTGGTTTAAATCCTTTTTTGGGCCCAAAAGGTGAGAATACTTTTCTCCCTTCAACCGGGTCTAGAGATGCCTTTTTTGCATCTAACAACGTTCAACCTAAGTTGAGCAATGCGTCTTTTATTCCTCCTCAGAAAGAAGAGTCGGGTCACTTAGGGGACGGACATGATCTAACATCACCGCGATTTGCCGGAGATCCTAAACTTGAGGCGGCCTTTGACAATAAACACCTTATTCGCTTTGGAAGCAAAGGATCGCATGTGCGAAAGATTCAAAAGGCACTTGAGGACAGTGGGCACCCTTTGCTACAATTTGGGGTTGATGGCATCTTTGGACAAGAAACCATGTCTGCGGTCAAAGGATATCAGACTAAAAACACATTGGCCGTTGACGGAATCGTTGGCCCTGAGACCATGGGGCATTTGGATAAAAAATTCGCTGGTTCTGAACCTCCAACCACCATCGACACCATTTGCGACCTACTCCATAGTCTGGGCATCCCGATGAAAGAGGACCCGAACTCGTTTGCAATGAATGAACAACCCGAAAAGGTAAAACGCTCTTTAACTGAGCAGCCTGAAGTTTCAGGCAATTTAGGCAATGTCATTACTTGTCAAACACCTCCAGCCAATAAGAATACGAAAGGCTGTAAAAAACCCAATGGCGATCTTCTCTGCGAGATAGATGGTTGTAAAAAACCAAAAGCAGTGCTCGACAAGCCCGATATTTCTCTGTTGCTATGTGATGATAAGGTAGCACGAGGCGCCCCTAATTTTGTTGTGCTTCCGGGATGTGGATCCGTTGCAGGAGGCAAAGGCGGAAGCGTACAGTTTAGGGCAGGAACCTGGCAGATCGGTCCTGGGAATACAAACTCTTGTGCTTGCGGTAAGGACGATGCAGAAATGGAAAAAAATCGTAAAAAATGGGATTGGGGCTTTTCACAAACTGTAGAAAGTGCGTCTTATGGGGCAAAGTATACGCAAGGACGCTTTGGGTCTACAGGGATCTCTAATGCTAGTAGAGATGCACTCGTAGGTCAAGGAACACCTACGGCGCCTTGGTTTGGCGCACCAGGAAGTGGTTTCGGACCACAGAATGTAAATGGTTTTTCCCCGCAAATTGTAGATACTCCGCACGCTAACTTCAAAACAGAACACCCCAAGGATCCTAAATCCAAATTAAATGAGGTATGCCTAAGTGGTAAGTTCAACGTGTTTTTTGTAGTAGCACCAGCTGGAGCTACGCCCTCAACAAGCAATATTGAATTCATGTATCACTGGACCATTGAAATCGATGCCACTTTTAGCCTTAAAAAAGGTAGGGACGGTTGTTCGAAAGCTGGATGGAACAAATCAAAAGGAAAGCCAAAGGTAACGGCCAGAGGTCCAGGTGACGGAAGCAAAACTTTTATTTTCGACCAACCTATTGCTAACATAAAAGGAAGCAAGATCAACTACAGTACCAGTAAAGACCCTTGTGATCAGTAACCTTTAGCTAGTTCCTCTTTAGCCAATCTATATTCAGTCATCATCTCTTCGACGATCTGTGCTGCGGGTTTTATATTGTGAATGAGTCCTGCGATCTGTCCGATCTCTAATTCACCATCTTCTAGATCCCCTTCGAACATTCCGCGTTTGGCGCGAGCCCTTCCAAGAAGTTCTTTGAGTTCTTCGACCGTGGGTCCTTTTTTATAGAGTTCTTGTACTTCGTTGAAGAATTTGTTTTTCAGCATACGAACCGGGGCCAATTCTTTTAGAGTAAGTTGCGTTGCTCCTTCTTGGGCATCGACCACCATCTTCTTGAAATTATCATGCGATGAGGCTTCTTCACTGGCTACGAAACGGCTTCCAACCTGAACACCATCTGCGCCCAGCACCATAGCTGCTAGCATCCCTCTTCCTGTGGCAATTCCTCCTGCGGCGATCAACGGAATTTGAATCTTCTCTCTGACCATTGGAATCAAGGTAAAGGTTGTGGTCTCTTCTCTCCCATTGTGTCCTCCCGCTTCAAAGCCTTCGGCCACTACTGCGTCTACACCAGCGTCCTGAGCTTTGAGGGCAAATTTGACACTGCTTACCACATGTACGACAGTGATTCCTTTTTCCTTGAGCCAAGTGGTCCATGTTTTCGGGTTTCCTGCGGAAGTAAAGACAATCTTGACACCTTCTTCGGCGATGATGTTCATGATCTCTTCTATATCTGGATATAACATCGGGACATTGACTCCAAAAGGTTTATCCGTTGCCTTCTTACATTTCTGAATATGTTCGCGTAATACTTCTGGATACATGGAACCTGCCCCAATAAGGCCTAGTGCTCCTGCGTTGCTTGCAGCTGAGGCCAATCGCCATCCGCTGGCCCAAATCATTCCTGCTTGGATGATCGGGTATTGAATACCGAAAAGTTCGGTGATCTTATTTTGCATTTATTGTTTGATCAGTTTATAGGTTTGTTTTCCTTGCGAAGATAACAATTGAACTAAATAAACGCCGGTATTTAAGTGAGAAGTATCGACGCGATTATCAGCGCTATTTACTTCTTTGGAGATCACTTGTTTTCCTAAGATCGTATACATCGAAAGCTGCACGCTGTTGACTCCTGAAGGGAATCGAATGTCAAAAAAGTTCGTCACAGGATTTGGGCTCACCAAAAATTGTTGTTCGTTAAATTGGGGGGAAGACAATGCATTGTTCAATGCCTGTTCTAGATCCGGAATGCCGTATCCCATTTGAATGGTCGGCGTTGCAAAGGTTGACCCAACCTCACGAACCAATTGCATCAATTCTGCATTGGTCAAATCCGGAAGCGCTTGCCATAGACAGGTCAAGGCTCCTGCCATGATGGGCGAAGAGAACGAAGTTCCGCTGGCGCTGGAAACCGAGTTTCCTTGGTTTATCACCGAAGCTGTTGAACCTCGAGCCATCGTATCTGGCTTCACGCGTCCATCTGCCGTTGGACCACGTGAACTGAATGAGGCATACGCTCCTGTTGCTGTAACCGCACCAACGGTAAATGCTCCGGCTGCATCTGCGGGAGCTGTGATGATTCCCCAAGCTGCATTTCCAGAGTTTCCTGCCGAGTTAACGACAAGCATTCCTTTTTCAAAGGCGATATTGGCACCTTTGGTGATGAAGGCGGTATTTCCGTCCATATCGGTGGTCGCGTAATCGTAACGGGCATCATCAAATGTATTGTATCCCAATGAGGTATTGATCACATCAACACCGAGACTATCGGCTCTTTCGGCAGCTTCTACCCAATAAGATTCTTCTACTGGTGTTTCGCTACTCGCGTTTTCTGTTCTGAAGAGATAATAGCTGGCATCGGGAGCAGTCCCAACAAATTGGTTTTCTATGTACCCTGCCATATCTGACAATACAAGTGTACCGTGATTGTGCAACGAAGGACTTGTATAATCTGTGCTTCTGTCTGGAAAGTTGTAACCACCTAATAGGTTTCCATTGTCACGCATGCGTTGAAAAGCGCCCATGGTTGACACATTTGGAAAACCGGAGTCCATCACCGCGATGGTCATCCCGCTACCGGTATAGTCTAACTCATGTAGTTTATGTGCATTGATCTGCTCGGCTTGGGCCGTAGCGCTTCCGTAGTTAAAATCTACGAGCACCTCTAACTTATCTTGATGTTGATTGTGCAATTGCGCTTCTGCACTTCTCGAAAATCCGTCCAAGGTGTCGTCGGCATAATCGATGCTATCCACAAATGCCAGGGACGTTAAAGCTCCTATATCGGTCAGTGTTCCTGTTATGTGTACACAGTTAAACCACTTGGATTTGGCCAAAACGGTGATTCCGGTCTGTTGCTTCAAGGTGGTGATGTAACTCTCGTTAACCGGTACATCTCGTGCATCGATAGCCACACCATGTGCATTCTTGCGGTCGATAGCCTTTTGAGTCATGATGGTAATTGGATTGGCGAGGGCTTGCGATACGTTTTCTTTATCGGTGAGATACACCCATGCGTGTTGTTCTTGCGCTAAGACAGTTTGAAAAGCAATAGCGAAAAGTAGAAATGGTAGTAGTCTTTTCATGGCTTAAACATTGACGGTATTGATCAGGGCAATACGTTGTTAAAGCACTAATTTACGAAATAACTCCCGACCCAACTAATTCATCTTCAAGATACCAAGCGACAAATTGACCTTCGGTGATGGCCGATTGGGCTTCATCGAAAAGCACATACATCCCTCCGTCTACTTGAAACAGTTTTGCTTCTTGCAGCGGTTGTCTGTATCGAATCCTTGCTTGTACTTTCATCGTACCATCTACTGGCAGTTTCAGGTCTTCGCGTACCCAGTGTACTTCGTCATTGCTAATGAACAATGCTTTTCTGTACAATCCAGGATGGTCTTTTCCTTGGCCTGTGTAGATCACGTTTTCTTCAACGTCTGTATCAATCACGAACAACGGTTCTTTGGTTCCGCCAACGGCGAGACCTTTTCGTTGTCCTTTGGTAAAATAGTGAGCACCTTGATGCTTTCCTACTACTTTTCCGTCTGTCAATTGATACTCGTACTTTTTGGCATAGAATTCCAGCTCTTCTTTTTTAGAGGAAAAGTTTGGTGTTTCTTCGTGGTAATAGGTTTGTGTCTCTGGAATTTCAACAATCATCCCTTCTTTGGGCTGCAATTTCTGCTGAAGAAACTCGGGTAGACGAACTTTTCCGATGAAACACAAGCCTTGTGAATCTTTCTTCTCGGCAGTCACCAAGCCTGCATTAGTGGCAATCTCTCGTACTTCTGGCTTTGTCAATTCCCCGATAGGAAATAGAGCTTTGGCTAACTGGTCTTGCGACAATTGACACAAGAAGTACGATTGGTCTTTATTGGTATCAATGCCAGACAACAGACGGTGCACGTGTTGTCCGTCTTTGTCGAAGCTGTCTTTTCTACAATAATGTCCTGTGGCTACATAATCAGCTCCTAGCTCGAGTGCTATCTTTAGGAACACGTCAAACTTGATCTCACGGTTGCAGAGTACATCTGGATTGGGTGTTCTTCCTCTTTCGTATTCATTGAACATGTAGTCAACGATACGTTCTTTGTACTGTTCACTAAGATCAACAGTTTGAAACGGAATGCCTAGTTTTTCGGCAACGATCATTGCGTCATTGCTGTCTTCTAACCACGGACATTCGTTAGATATGGTCACGGAATCATCGTGCCAGTTCTTCATGAACAAGCCAATCACCTCATACCCCTGCTCTTTTAGCAAGTATGCGGCAACACTAGAATCAACTCCGCCCGAAAGTCCGACGATCACTCTTTTCATTGTAGATTTTTAGAACTGCAAAATTACGAAAAAAGGGCCAGTAGAACATGCCCTCTAATTATTGATATTTGTTATGGAGGTATCTGTTCCTTTAATAGGTTAAATTCCTGCGAAGGCAGGAATCTCAGAATGTCCTGATAGCTCTCAAGATGCTATAAACGGATTCCTGCCTTCGCAGGAATTTTACTGCTTCTCTCCTTCTTTCAGCTTCTGTTTATACGGATTCTTGCTAGCTGAATAGTCCTTTTCTTTTACCAGCTCACCATTTTCGTAGTATTTCCAAACTCCGACACGTTTGTCATTTTTGTATCGACCCTCTGATGTTACTTGCGTTTTTACATCATAATAGCGAATGAATCCGTGTAGTTTGTTGTCCTTGTAGATCAAATGGTGCATTAGTTTTTCATTTGGGTAAAATTTCTTGGAGTCACCATTGAGAACACCATTAACATATTCAAAGGTCTCAGAGATGGTTCCCTTTTTATAATACACTTTCATGGTACCATTAAGCTCTCCATTTTCGTACATCTCTGAAGTCATTACCTTATCAGAGTTCTTGTGATAGTATTTCCATTCACCGATGCGCTTCTTCCCGTCCATCTTTCCTTCACTAATCAATCGGCCGTTGGATGCAAAAAATTTAACCTCAGCAATATGATTCTCCTTGTTAAATAACTTTGTCGCGGTTGGAGCATCAGATTTTCCTCTTCTATAAAATTTGAAAAGCCCTACCTCTTTGCCATGCTCAAACTGTCCTTGATATCGCAATTGGTCGGTACCTTCAAAATTCTTCTTCCAGATACCATGGCGCTTACCGTTCTCATCGAACTTATTGACTTCTTGTGCGAAACCATATGCACAGAAAAAAAGTAATAAATAGAAAATCTTTTTCATGTGAAAAATTGCTGTTTGAATATACTTTCGATTATATAACTCAAAATTTTGAAAAAAATTTTTCAAAAAGTTTGCCAAAGATAAGCAACCGTCAAAAAACTTCTTAAACACCTGGTATTTCTACGATTACTGACATTGCGATTGATCCTAAATAGTATTCTTTTCTAAAATAACTTTGTTAAAGTTTTCAAAAAATAAGTTAAACAACGCAACCTTTTAAAAAACCTTTCATCATACTTTTGTTTAACTTTTCAATCTTATTATTAAACATTATTAAATCCAACTATGATGAAAAAAATTGCAAACATTCTCAAATTTTCTTTAGTGGTAGTTCTATTTTCGATGTACTCGTGCAGCAATGACGATGACAACGGACCAACCACTCCGCCCGACACAACCATCACGGCTATTGCTCAGGCTTCACCTGACCTCAGCACTTTAGTAGCTGCATTACAAAGAGCCAACTTGGCGACCACCTTAAGCGGCAATGGTCCGTTTACCGTATTCGCACCAACCAACGCGGCGTTTGACGCCTTGTTAGCTGATCTTGGTGCAACTAGCTTGGATGACATCCCTGTACAGACCCTGACTGATATTCTTTTGAATCATGTTGTATCAGGTGAAGTAACCTCTGGTCAATTAAGCAACGGTTATGTGAGCACGTTGTCGACTGCTTCTTCTTCTGGACAAAACTTAAGTATGTATGTAAACACCAACAACGGTGTTGTTTTGAATGGAATATCTACGGTTTCTGAAGCTGACATCGACGCTTCTAACGGGGTGATCCACAAAGTAAATGCAGTAATCACATTGCCAACCATCGTTACGCATGCAACTGCCAACCCAGACCTTTCTAGCTTGGTGGCGGCGCTTACAGATGAAGGCAACACTACATTCACGGATCTATTCTCGAATGCTAGCGGATCGTATACGGTATTGGCTCCAGTGAACGCTGCTTTCACTGCTTTCTTGAGTGATCTAGGCGTAACCTTAGATCAAGTGGATAATGCCATATTGACCAACATTCTTTCAAATCATGCGTTGAATGGATCAATCCTTTCTTCTGCATTGAGTAACAGTTATGCAAACACACTTGCGACCAACGCTGATGGAGACAACTTAAGCCTGTATATCAATACAGACAGTGGTGTCACTTTTAACGGAGTTAGTGATGTGGCTGCCGCCGACATTATTGCTTCCAATGGAGTTGTTCACGCAGTTGACGCGGTAATTGGTCTTCCAACGGTGGTAACCTTTGCCACAGCAGATCCTAACTTCTCTAGTCTTGTTGCTGCGCTTACCAGAGCTGATCAACCTGATTTTGCAGGAATCCTTTCAAGAACGGATACCGGCAACATGGATGGCTTTGACCCTGCTTTTACAGTTTTTGCGCCTATCAATGACGCTTTCCAAGCGTTACTTGATAGCAACGCCATGTGGAATACACTTGACGATATCGATGGTTCTTTACTAACGAGTGTTTTGCTACACCACGTGATCGATGAGGCCAATGTACGTTCTGGCGACCTTACTGATGGTATTGCTCCTACTACCTTAGAAGGAGATGCTATTACCATCAACTTGCCTGGTAACGACAGTAATCCTGCAAAAATTACGGATGGCGCAGGGAATATGGATATCGATATCATCGCGGTAGATGTACAGGCTTATAATGGAGTGATTCACGCCATTGAAACTGTATTGATTCCGAATACAATGAATTAAAGACCCTATACCTTTACATTGATTAATAGCTCGTGACCACTCGGTCACAAAAAAAGGCCTCGAACGTTCTGTTCGAGGCCTTTCTTTTTATAGTGAAAGAAATCTTACTTCTTACCCTTTGCTTTCTGTTGTTGCTCTGCCTGCTCCATCATCTCTTGCATCTTACGCTGAAACTTGTTCTGCTTCTTCGGCTTCTTTTTGTTCTCTTCGATCTGAGCATGGATCTTGTCTTCATCGATAATATAATTCTTGATGACCAGCATGATGAAGATCGTAATCAAGTTTGAGACAAAGTAATACAAACTCAATCCACTTGCATAGTTATTAAAGAATACCAACATCAACAGTGGTGATATGTAGATCAAGAACTTCATATTTGGCATCCCGGGTTGTGATGTTTGCATTTGCTGTCCTGTGGTCATCAACATGTAGATGAAGATGGCAATCGACGCCAGAATCGGGAATAAACTCACGTGATCTCCGTAAAATGGAATGTTAAACGGGAGTTCAGCAATGGTATCGTATGATGATAGGTCATCTGCCCACAAGAATCCCTTCTGCCTTAGTGCAAATGCTGCTGGGAAGAACATGAAAAGTGCATAGAACACAGGTATCTGAAGTAAACTCGGCAAACAACCCGCCATGGGGCTTGCTCCTGCTTTGCTATACAATTTCATGGTTTCTTGCTGACGCTTCATAGCATCATCCTTGTATTTTTCATTCAGAGCTGCAATCTCTGGCTTTAATACCTTCATCTTTGCCTGCGAAACATATTGCTTGTACTGTACGAAAGACAAAAGAATCTTTACCAAAATGGTCATTACAATAATCGCAATACCGTACGGTAGGTACTGACTCAAGAATCCAAATAATGGTGTAAAGAAGTATTTGTTGATCCAGCCAAAAAGCCCCCATCCAAACGGAATCGACTCTTGGATACCGCGATCGTACTTCTTCATTTCCTTTAGGTCGGTTGGCCCAAAGTACCAATCCATGTTGTAGTTAAGCTCTCCGCCATTAAATTCTAATGGAATTGTAGACGAATACGCTTTTAATTCTTTTTCTTCAATGCTCTCTTCTTCGACCAAGTCTTCCGACGTTAACTTTACCGTTTTAAACGCCGTGTCGGTCAATAAGATCGAGCTAAAGAAGTGTTGTCTGTATGAGATCCAAGTTACGTCTTTTTCCTCTTCATCATCTTGTCCGCCAACACCTAACTTACTGTGCTTACCACCATCGTGTTCGTAGGTTAGACGTGTGTAACGATTTTCATACGTTACACTTTTTGCGTGACGCAAGGTGCGCATCTTCCAATCCAAATCAGCTTTTTGTGACGTGTTGATCACGTCGTTTAGCCCTTGCGAACGAATCGTAAAATCAGCCATGTAGCTTCCTGGCTTCAATTCGTAACGGTATTCTAGGAATTTACTTTCGGAAACCTTTAATCGCATCGAAAGCACTTGTGCATCTCCGCTGGTCGATTTTACAGGCTGAAAGTATAATTGATCAGTATTCAACGTATGATTATCGGTAGTACCAAAGTTGATGTTGAAAGATGAGTTCTTGTCCTTGATCAAGTACACTGGAATCGAATCGTAGGTCACATAATTCTTAAGACGTGCCTCGACGATCTGTCCTCCTTTATTGCTAACTTTCAAATAGAGCACATCGTTCTCTAGAACCGTTTCTGCATCAGTTGCTGACGGAAGTGTGGCTCCGTAGGCAAAGGCTCCTAACTTCGTTTGAAGCTTCGATACTGCCAATGAATCCTGCGGGTCTGTAACCGCATAGGTTTCTTTAGGTGCTTCTGTTGTTTCTTGAGGAGTTTGTGTCTCTACTTGTTCTTGTTGTTGCCTTTCTTTCTCGGCTTCGAGTTCTTCGGGAGTAGGTTTTGAAGTATACAACCACCACGTACCGATCAAGGCGATCAATACAATTCCGATAAACTGAACCGGGTCAAATTTCTTTTGTTCCATGTAAACTTAAATATCATCTGTTTGCGTCCGGCAAACATTTTCACTGTCTTTCCTTTTATCAAAAAGGTGACCAATTTTTCTTTTATGCCAAAGTGGCGGTCTTTTTCTTCGAGTATGTCAAGCATGCTTTCACAAAGGCCACAAACAAAGGATGTGGGTCTGCTACGGTACTCTTATACTCTGGGTGGTACTGCACTCCAACAAACCAAGGATGGTCCTTGAGTTCTATGATCTCAACCAAGCTGGTGTCTGGGTTTAAACCTGTTGTCTTCATACCTGCTGCTACCAGCTGTTCTTTGAACTCATCATTGAATTCATAACGATGTCTGTGACGCTCGTCGATCTGTTGCCTTCCGTATACGTCATGCGCAATGCTATCTGCTGTGATGTCGCACTTCCAAGCACCTAAACGCATAGTACCTCCCATATCGGTGATGGTCTTTTGTTCTTCCATCAAACTGATCACCGGATACGGTGTGTTCTCGTTCATCTCTGTTGAGTTGGCCTCTTTAAGACCTAATACGTTTCTAGCATACTCGATCACTGCCATTTGCATTCCTAGGCAAATCCCTAAGAACGGTATGTTGTGTTCTCTAGCGTATTTGATCGCGTCTATCTTTCCCTCGATACCACGCTCACCAAAACCAGGTGCTACTAGGATTCCGTCGAGATGGGCGATCTTTTCAACTATGCAGTTTTCGTCTATATATTCTGAGTGAATGGACTGTACGTTCACCTTCACCTCGTTCTCTGCTCCTGCATGGATAAAAGCCTCAAGAATCGATTTATACGAGTCCTGCAATTCGACATATTTTCCGATGAGGCCAATGTTGACTTCGCTCTTCGGGTTTTTATGGCGTTTTAGGAATTGATTCCACTTCGTCAAATCTGGTTCTGAGTCTAATGGAAGTGCCAATTTCTGCAGGGCAACTCGATCTAGTCCTTCCTCTAACATTAAATTGGGTACATCATAAATGGTCGAAGCGTCAATCGATTGGATAACTGCTTCTCGCTTCACATTGCAGAACAACGCTAACTTATGACGAATTTCTTCAGATAGATCATGCTCGGTACGACACACCAAAACATCGGCTTTGATTCCACTCTCCATCAACGTCTTCACAGAGTGTTGTGTAGGTTTGGTCTTTAATTCTCCAGCAGCAGATAGATACGGTACTAGAGTTAAGTGAACAACGATTGCGTTATTGTCTCCAAGCTCCCATAGCAACTGACGCACGGCTTCGATGTAGGGTAACGACTCGATGTCACCAACGGTTCCACCGATCTCAGTGATCACGATGTCGTAATCTCCCGAGTTTCCAAGAATCTGTACACGTTCTTTGATCTCATTTGTAATGTGCGGTACCACTTGCACGGTCTTCCCAAGAAATTCTCCTCTACGCTCTTTTTCGATCACGCTTTGGTAGATCCTTCCTGTAGTCACATTGTTGGCCTGCGAAGTTCTCACGTTTAGAAAACGCTCATAGTGTCCAAGGTCCAGATCGGTCTCTGCACCATCATCCGTCACATAACATTCGCCATGTTCATAGGGATTAAGCGTACCTGGGTCGACATTGATATAAGGGTCTAACTTTTGGATCGTGGTCTTATATCCACGTGCCTGTAGCAATTTTGCCAACGAAGCTGCAATGATTCCTTTTCCCAATGAAGAAGTAACCCCGCCCGTAACAAAAATGTATTTGGTCTGCGCCATTAGAGATTGTGTGTTTGTTGTGTTGTGTTTACCGCGCCAAAAATACAAATTGATAATGGTCTGGGAAAATCGAATATTGAATATTTTAGCGGAAACCTTTCAGCTACACAAAAACCTAGTAATCAATAGGTTTCATATTGATTCACTTGGGAAATTGTTTTTGGATATCGCGAATCAAATGCTCCAGACCGTTAATTTTGATTTCGTAGATGGCCTGAAGCAACTCGCCTAGCTTCCCTTTTGGAAACCCTTTTTGACGAAACCACGTAAGGTAGGGCTCGGGTAGATCGACCAAGTAACGGTCTTTGTATTTTCCGAAGGGCATTTTATAATGTGCCAATTCGATCAAATAGTTGCGATTCATTTGCATGTAACAAGTTTAGAAAAATTGGAGCAAATAATCACTTTTTTACAATTGTTAAATTGTAGTATATTTCGACTTTAATCATATGTGCAAAATTTTAATTTACATAGTGAGCTTTTTTTCTTTCTTGGGTTGGGCTCAGGACGCTAAGCGCCTGCAGCATGAAATTGATGAGATAAACACCCGATATGAGGCCCAAGTGGGTCAAGAAGATTTGATCGTGATCGTTGGGAGCTCCAGTGTTCGTATGTGGCATTCGGTCGATTCTGAATACCCAGATGTGACTATTTTAAACACAGGTTTTGGTGGCTCGCACATGAGTGACTTATTGGTCTATTACAAAGACCTTATCGTCAAATACAACCCGAAGAAAGTGCTTATCTATGAGGGAGACAACGATATCATACACAATAAATCGGCCAAAAAGGTGCTGCGACAAGCCAAGCGTCTTACCCGAAAATTACGACGAAAACTTCCGAATGCGCAGTTGGCATTTATCTCTGCCAAACCAAGTATAACTCGTTGGAACAAAAAAGATGAGTACGAATCGTACAACCAACAACTCAAGGTATTCGCATTGAAAAAAGGGTACGATTTTATAGATGTATGGAGCGCCATGCTTGTGAATGACGAACCTAAAAAGGAGCTCTTTTTAGAAGATGGAGTTCACATGAACGAAGAAGGTTACAACGTTTGGCGCGCTGTTATTGGCCCTAGTTTTAAGCTTTAACGTAGCTAGAATTTTTCGAGTTCTTTCTTCACCTTTTCCTGCCACTCTTGCTGCTTTTCTTTATTCATCGAATAATTCGTCTCGGTATCGTATTGGTCTTGATATTCTTTTAATTGTGCTGTGACCTCGTTATACAATTGCTTCATTTCGGCCTGTGCATCTTTTGTAAAGTTAAAAGCGGCTACCTTTTGGCGTAAGATCCTTGCATGAAGCTCAGTGATATCAAAGTGCAGCTGCTCATGTGCCAGCAAATTTGGTGACGCCAAATCGTATTTGTACCATGAATTTCGAGGGTAGAAATAGCAGACAATATCAGACCGAACACTTACTTCGCCATTGACGATCTCACCACTCATAGAGTACCAAATACCTGACGATGTGATGGCCGCATAGTGTGAGTCTGATTCTGGTGCTTTCTTGTAGTCATCCCAAGTAAGTTTTCGTGCTTCTTGCCAAGGTAGGCGCTCCTCTTGTCCTACGACTGAGCACATTCCTATGAAAAGAAAAAACAGCACAAACTTTACTCGCATGTTATTTCCAGTTAAAGGTGACCTCTTTTTCGATATCAGGATGTAAGCTGTAATGCACCGGACACGTATTGGCCGTGTGTTCGAGGATTTTCTTAGTCTTCGCATCAAAGTCAAACGGAAGGTTCATCACGACTTCGATCTTTGCAATGCGCCTTGGGTCTGATGCCATATGTTTTGTCACCTCAGCTGTGGCTCCTGTCATGTCTACTTCCATGTTGCGGGCCTTGATGCCCATTACGGTCAACATACAACTTGCCAATCCCGTGGCCACCGTGTCTGTTGGAGAAAAAGCCTCTCCTTTACCATTGTTGTCGGTGGGTGCGTCGGTGATAAATTCGTTTCCAGATTTTAGGTGTTCGCAATTGGTGCGAAGGTTGCCTTGATAGGTTACTTTAGCCGTCATTATTTTTCTTCTTCGAGTATTGCTTCTTTGATGTCCAATCCGTCGTAACAAACGATGTACATGGCTTTGTTATAGTATCCGCCAAACGATTCTTGCTCATAACTGAACTTGTTCTCTACGTATTCAGTCTCCCCAATGCTGGTGGTTACCTTGTACAGATCTGGCTCGTAGGCAAGACGCAAGATCACATCAAAGGTCACGTCATATCCTCGAGCCGCTTCGCGATTGGGTATCATATTGTATTCTGCTTCATAACGACGAACAAAGTCCATATAGTTTTTATTGAAATCGGGCTTGTCAACCGAAGGATAGTGAAAGTTAAGGTTGGCCAAATACTCATTTGAGATGTTGGCGTTGTTATATACGTCCCCTTTAAAGGTGGTAAACAACTTTATGTTTCTTCCTTCTAACTCTACTTCAAGATCTCCGTAATCCTTTTTATCTATGAACGAGTTCAATACCGAGGTGGCGCTGGTCACAAGACCTAAATTATTGGTCTCAAGGATCACCCAGTTCTCCTTGTCTTCGATCAACAGTTCTTTGACATCATCTGCTTTGATGTAGTTTCCTTTTCGTGGCGGTACAACGTTGGCTCCAGGAAACGTCTCAAGTATTTTCTTCTGCGACGCAAGATGCAAGCTATCGGCAATGACGATAATGTTTGTTTTTTGAACATCATATTTGGCCTCGAGGAAATCAATCATATGACCTTGTTGCAATTCGCGCGTGGGTACACTTTGAATCACATTTCGATGAGGCTTCAGCTTTTTGTTAGACAGTGGAGATATCACTGGAATATTTCTTCCGCGTAAGCGATCTGCAACCAATTCAACATTACCAGGCACCAAAGGCCCTATGACGGCTTGGGTGTCACTAAAATCAGTGGTTGACAACAATCTGCTTACAGTTGTCTTATCGTTTTCTGTATCGAGTACTTTTACATCAATGGACAAACCAAAGTCTTTGGCGGCTTCAAGGGCCATCAATGCACCCGAGTAAAAGTCGAGTGATACGGTGTGTAAGTTTCGTTTACCTAGTATTTTTTTTGCTTGCCTAACGGAATCGACCTCGATGCTCTTCAGTTTAAACGGAAGCATCATTACAATGTTCGACTTGTTTTCTACTTTGATGCTATCGATCAGATTGAACTTCTCTACAACCACAGAATTCTTCACATCGAATTCATCGGCTCTATCAATCGGAAGCTTTAGGATCATTCCGGCTTTGAGTCCGTCTTCTAAGGAAGGATTAAGCGCTTTCAGTTCTTCTTCAGTCAAGTTCAACTTACGTGTCAAACGGAAAAAGTTTTCCTTCGGCTTTACTTCATAAAAGAAGAAGTTTTCGGCATTTACCTCTTTTGGCATTAACTCTTTTTGCTTCGGAAGCTTTAAGACCATACCGCTTTTCAATCCATCTTTCAACGCGGGATTGAGATCGGTCATTTGCTGATAGGTCAGCTTGAAGCGTTTTGCCAGTGAGAACATCGTCTCCTTTGGTTGTACTTCGTATTCGATGTATTCGATCCCCGGAGTCTCAACCGTTTCTTCAACCTCTTCGTTCATGGTTTCTGGAATCGGAAGTTTTAGGGTGTCTCCTACTTTGATGATCTCGCCCAAGTCAGGGTTTAGTTTTTGGAGTTCATCAATGGTAATTCCGTTGGTATGGGCAATGCTCCACTTGGTTTCCTTTGGCTTGATGATGTATTTTTTTGTAGGCTGGATAGAGTCTACAACTGCCTCAACCACTTCAACCTCCTTGAATCGTGGTATCTTAAGCTTCATTCGCTTCTTCAACGGCTCCTTATACAAGCGTGTATTGTATCGTTTTAGCTCATCAATAGTAATGTTGTATTTCTTTGAAATCCCAAATAGGGTTTCCTTTTTCTTCACACGATGCCTAATGAACCTTTCGACCTCCTTCTCTGGAGTTTGTGTTTCTTGCTGTTCGGTTTTTGGTTCTTTTGGCTCCTTGGGCTGCGCCCCTGCTGAAGGGATGATCAATACCATGCCTTCTCTGATACCGCTTCGAGCATCAGGATTTAGCTTCACAATAGCATAGGGGGTAATTTTATAAGAACGAGCAATGCTCGATATGGTCTCACCTTCTTTTACCGTATGACTCGAATAATCATCTTGTGCATAGGTGCTCAGTGAAAAAAAGAATACAGTTATTAGTGCTATTAATGCCTTCTTCATAGATTACTTTTTATTCCCACTCGATCGTGGCAGGGGGTTTTGAACTAATGTCGTACACTACTCTATTAACGCCTTTTACTTTATTTATTATTTCATTTGAGGTTTTTTGTAGAAACTCGTAGGGTAAATTCACCCAGTCTGCGGTCATCCCATCTGTACTTTCGACTGCTCTTAGTGCCACACATTTTTCATAGGTGCGCTCGTCGCCCATAACGCCGACAGAATTTACTGGAAGTAGCATGGCGCCTGCTTGCCAGACCTTGTTGTACAAGTCCCATTCTTTCAACCCATTGATGAAAATGGCGTCAACCTCTTGCAAGATACGTACTTTTTCTTCGGTGATATCTCCTAAAATACGAATCGCCAACCCAGGACCTGGGAACGGATGTCTTCCTAACAATTCTGGAGACAATCCCATCGAGGCACCTACGCGGCGTACTTCGTCTTTAAATAACATTCGCAACGGCTCTACCACCTTCAATTTCATAAAATCAGGCAATCCACCAACATTGTGATGGCTCTTGATCGTAGCCGAAGGACCTCCCGTAGCCGAAACTGATTCGATCACATCGGGATAGATGGTTCCTTGTCCTAACCACTTGGCGTCTTCTATCTGATGCGCTTCATCATCAAAAACCTCAATGAACACACGACCGATGGCCTTTCGTTTTTTCTCTGGGTCATCGATCCCTGCTAAGGCATCCAAAAAGCGTGCCGAAGCATCGACTCCTTTTACATTGAGTCCCATGCCTTCGTATTGTTTAAGCACGCTATCAAATTCGTTTTTTCGCAACAAACCGTTGTTCACGAAGATGCAATGCAAGTTGCTTCCAATCGCTTTGTGCAATAATACCGCCGCCACCGAAGAGTCAACACCTCCAGAAAGTCCGAGTACGACTTTGTCATCTCCTACTTTTTCTTTGAGTTCTTGAACTGTTGTCTCGACAAAAGCATCGGGTGTCCAAGATTGCTCGATCCCTGCAATCTTTACTAGAAAATTTTTCAAAATCTGTTTTCCATCAGTAGTATGATATACCTCTGGATGAAATTGAATAGCGAACGTGTCTTCACCTTCAATGCGATATGCTGCGTTTTCTACATCGTGCGTACTTGCCATGTGTACTGCTCCTGTAGGAAGTTCTTTGATCGTATCACTGTGGCTCATCCAAACTTGGGTGCCCTCGTTTACGCCTTCAAAAAAAGTTTCTCCGCCTTTGATAAAAGACAAATTGGCACGACCGTATTCACGTGTGTTCGATTGTGCTACTTGTCCCCCGTTGAAATGCGCCAGATATTGAGCTCCGTAGCAAATCCCGAGTAAGGGTTTCTTCCCCTTAATATTAGAAAGATCTGGATGCAGTGCATCCTCACCACGAACTGAGTTTGGTGATCCCGAGAGAATCACGGCCCCGAAGGCGTCTAAATCATTTGGTAATTTGTTGAAAGGTTTGATTTCGCAGTAAATGTTGAGCTCTCTAACTCGACGTGCAATAAGTTGTGTGTACTGCGATCCGAAGTCTAAAATAAGTACGTTGTGTTGCATGCGCAAAAATATATGATTTGCTACAATCGCAAAAGATTTTTTTCGAGTAAATTTTGTGTAAACGTTTCTTCCGTTTGATTCTTTCGATAAATGGGGATATTCCCCTTTTGTACGCTTCGTTTTTTCGTAAATTGTAAGAGCTATTAATCCTGAAATATTATGACTATCCAAGAAACCATCAAAAAGTACCGTGTTACCATTTTACTTAGTATCATTATTTTCATACTCCTGCAACTGCTGGCAGGTTATTTTAGAGGAATTGCCAAAGACATCGCCACCGACTCCTTTGCTCCTTACGCTGAAAACGCCGTTCGCTATCAAAAAATGGTCAATGGTGGTAATATGAGCAAGCTAGAAGCGACAAAAGCGCTTGAAGTTCTTGACCTTGCTGAAGGGCATAAGAAACACCATGAAGAAATAGCACTCAACACCTTTCGATTTCGTTATACAACCGTGACCATGCTTATGATCTGCTCGATCATTATGGCAGCATTCTTACTGTACATTACTCCTAAAGGTTGGAATAACGTCAACGATCATCTAAAAGTAATCATGTTACTGTTTGTGGCGCATTCGGCTTTTTACGGTGGCTCGACAGTGGTTTACGGACAAGAAGCTACCCTAAAGGAAAATGTTGAACAATACATCACTTTTGATAACATACAAAAGCAACTCATTACCGACGTGATCATTTATCAATTGGCAGATAGTATTGCCAAGGACACCTTGACCAATAAGTTTCATATTAGTATTGCACAGACCAACGAGAAGATCATTCTTGCCAATGATGTGAAATTCAATCTTCAAGAATATAAGGCATCGGTTGAAACGCTGAAGGAGTATCTGCCCGAGGCGTCAGAATAGACTGGATTCGCAATAATAAAATCCGTAACTTAATAGGCTAACAACCTGAATATATGGATCTTATCTATGCAACCATCGTCAATGAATGGCAAGAGGCCTTAAAGAATAAAAAGCATCCGTTTCGATATTTTACTTTGGCTACTGTAGGTTTCAATAGTACGCCAAGGTTAAGAACAGTGGTTTTGAGGGCTATTGACAAGGACCTCAATATGATGATCTACACCGATCGCAGGTCTAAAAAAGTGACCCATATTACAGAAAACACCAAGGTGAGCATGTTATTCTTCAATGTCGAAAAACAGCTCCAGGTGACGGTAAAAGGTCGTGCTTCTCTGATCAAAGATCCCATGGTAATCAAACGCATGTGGGAAAGTCTTCCGCAGGCTTCTAAAAGTGAATATACAGCTGAACAAATGCCAGGCACAGAGATATCTGACCCTTCAGTCATCGAGTATTTAAAGCATGACCATTTCTTCGGAGCGGTACAATTGTATCCGGAACGCATTGAATACTTAAGATTAGGAAGTCCCAGACATGTTCGTGTGGAATTTAGAAAGAATAACGGCTCTTGGGAAGGTACTTATATTGTTCCTTAGGTCTGTGGTAGAAGAAATCGATTGAAAACACATATTTATATTCTCCCATAAATAAACCCCAACCAAAAGGCTGGGGTTTTGTTACGCTATCGCCCCTTCTTCGATAAAGCGAAACAACTGCAACCATTATGGCAATTGCTGCAGTATTTTATAGAACACAGAGTTAAAGATTTGGTTTTGCGGGTGTGCTAAAACATTGTCCTTTATAAATAATAGCTCATTTCCTGCATTGAGAAAGACCACTTCTCCATCCATATTTGTGTCCTCATCATAATATCCCTGTGGCTTATAGAAGACAGAAGCGCCAAACGGACTTTCTATTGCCGAAACGTCTAAGACCCGTTGTTTTATATCCACAGATTCTGCCCCCGTATTCAAAAAGACCACCTGTCCATCATCGTTAACATCACCTGCCCACATCCCAATTGTATTAGACAGCATCCCAAAACTAGTTTGTGCATGAACTCCATATGTTATCGGATTGTTGGCATCAGAAAAGTCTATATTGGTGGCTACTTCGCTCAACGAAAATGCATCGGCCGTCATAATCCCTAAGTGATTTCTGTGTTTTAAGGCTATATGATAACTTCCGCTAGGAACACCATAAAATCGTAATCCTGAAGTTCCGTCCAAAGCCACTATATCTCCATCACGCTGCAGCAATGCTGACTTTTCCTGTACTATCAATGTATTATCCGTGGCATCTCGCAACTCTACAAGTATCCAATCAACGATTGCATCGTTTCCTGTGGTGTCTAGCACCAACGTATTGCTTTTAGCCGCATCGCTATATGTGCTAATAATGGGAAGTACTCCTTCGGTCCTGAGATCGTCGCGCATTAGTGTTTCTTCTCCTGTATTGGGGTCAAGTGCAGCTGCCTGCAAGAAAGCGTCGAGTGCTACCTCAACATAGGTACAGGTCATATCTTTTGTATCTCCGTTTACGGTCCAGCCAAACGTATTTATCAAATAATCTCTAGCTATTTCTCCTTCACAATAGCTTTGGCTTTGGGCGTCCAATATGATTCCATTTTGTACAGATTGTGTCATCCAACCATTCAATGTGCTATCATAGTTTTGGGTGGAAAGGCCTGTGTTATCCAGCATGTTGGTCATATCGGTCACGCTGGATATATTCCAGTTGCCTAAGTTTTGATCAAAAGCCGTTGCGTTCTCGAACATCGACGCCATCTTGGTTGCACTGTTCGTATTCCAAGCTGAAATGTCTTGATCAAAAACAGTGGCATCTTTAAACATAAAGCCCATAAACTCTACATTCACTGTGTTCCAACCAGAAATATCTTGGTTAAAAGACGAGGCTCCTTCAAAAAGCGACCCCATATTGGTCGCACTACCTGTATTCCAGCTACCAATAGGCTGATCAAATGCTGTGGCATTGCCAAACATGTAGCGTAAAATGTGTACACCTGCCATATTCCAACCACTGATGTCTTGATTAAACGCCGTTGCATCACGAAACATATTTTCCATGGTGAACACGAATGTGGTATTCCACTGACTGATGTCCTGGTTAAAACTAGTGGCACCATAAAAGAGCGACTGCATATTTTGTGCTGAATTTGTATTCCAGCTACCAATGGGTTGGTCAAAAGCAACTGCATCTCTAAACATATTTTCCATGGTAGCTACATTACGAACGTCCCAAGCGCTGATATCCTGATTAAACGAGGATGCTCCATAAAAAAGTCCTTGCATGTTGGCTATGGTGCTGACGTCCCAATGTCCTATTTCACCGTTCATGATGCTACAGTTTTTGAACATGGCCGTAAGGTTGGTTGTATTGGACAAGTTGGGTGCATCCGCTGCTGTAACGGTTACGTTTGCACAACCTTCAAAAGCGTTAGCCATACTGGTCCAAGGCGTGTTCCCCCATTTGTCAACACTTAAAAGCTTTAAAGCATCCCCTCCATTTGCAAAAGTGATCTGATCCAGGGTATTGCTGATGACCACACGATACGTTCCGGCACTTGGAAACGTAAGGGCATATTGTCCAGACACCTGTGATTCTCGTCCAAAGGTGCTGTTGTTCGAAATTCTTTCCCAATAAATGTCGTAGGTGCCTGTAGCCGGAATGGAAATCTGATCATCGTTGGAAGTCCCCGTATTGTCTGTTTTCCAAGTGGTGACAAATCCATCTACGCAATCAACGTCAAGTTCGTCTCCAATGATGGTCCATCCTTTGTCGGTTATCAACGAACTACGAGCTGTAATGGCATCACAATATTTCATTCCATCGGCTCCAAAGGAGCGGTTACTTATCAATGCCTGTGATGCCCAACCTTGCAAGGTCGCATCGTAATTGGCTGTTGAAAGTCCAGCATTATCAAACATATTGAGCAAGTCTTGAGCAAAGGTCATATTCCAAGTACCCAAATTCTGATCAAACGCCGACGCATTGTTAAACATGTTTGTAAATCGGAAGCATTTTGCAGTGTTCCAGCCACTGATGTCTTGATTAAAGGAAGAGGCATTTTGAAACGTCTCGCCAAAACTTCGCACGTTGCCTACATTCCAATCACTGATATCTTGATTAAAGTTGGTAGCTCCCTCAAAAAGACCTGTCATAGAGGTCACGTTTGAAACGTTCCAATGCCCTATATCACTGTTCATGGCACTGCAATTTTTGAACATTTGTGTCATAAAGTTAGCACCAGAAAGGTCTGGAGCATCGGTAGCGCTCACCTGCAAATTCGCACAGCCTTGGAACGCTTGTCGCATGCTGGTCCATGCAATATTTCCCCATTGATTGATGTCGATGATCTTGGCATTATCCCCTGAAGGGACCTCGGCCAGACTAAATTCCATGCCCTGTATACCATTGCTTACCCACACTTTGTAGGTTCCTGCCACACCAAAATCTAGCGTCTGATCTCCACTCGCTCCCATAAAACTACCATGGTTGCTCAAGTTACCTATCTGTTCCCAGTAGATGTTGTAGGGGCCTCCCCTTGCCGGTATCTTTATCTGGGTATTCGAAGTATTTCCTGGGTTATCTGTTTTCCACGTGGTAATAAAACCATTGCAGATGAAAGTTTGGGTATCGCCCACCAAATTCCAGTTATAGGTATTTATCAGGATATCACGTGACGTCGCAGCTTCGCAATAGTTAAGCCCCATAGCTCCCAAGGTTACATTGCTTTGCACGTTCTGTGTGGCCCAACCTATAAGTGTCGCATCGTAATCGGTAAGCCCAAGCCCCGAGTTGTCCAACATATTAGTCAGGTTGGTTACATTGTTGATGTTCCAGCCACCTAAGTCTTGACTAAACTCTGTCGCATTTAGGAGCATGGACTGCATATCGGTTACATTGCTTACATCCCAAGCACCGATGTCCTGATCAAATACAATAGCACCAGAGAATGCCTCATCCATCTTGCGTACGTTACTCGTATTCCAACCGCTAATATCTTGATCAAAGGAAATTGCTCCCGAAAACATGGCACTCATCTCTTCGAGTGTGCCTAATGTCCAATTGCCGATATTACCGTTAAATGAAGTCGCATTACTGAACATAGACCGAGAGAATCGGAGGTTCGAAGTGACCCAAGTGTTCAAATCCTGGTTAAATGAGGTGGCTCCGCTAAACATACCATCCATATGCGTAACGTTGCTCACATCCCAACCAGTTATATCTTCATTAAAGTTGATGGCCCCATTGAATAGGTTGGTCATATTGGTAACGGTACTTACATTCCATTCCGAGATTCCTCCTGTCAAGGATCCTGCTTCGCGGAACATACCCTCCATGGTGGTGGTATTGCTCAAGTCGGGCTCATCAAGAGTTATCTCTGTAAGATTGCTACATCCGTAAAAGGCGTTGGCCATGGAAGCCCAAGGAATACTGCCCCAATTTTCAATCAACAATATCTTTTCCTTGTCACCCGAATTGTCAAAGAGAATCTGTTGCAACCCACCAGAGAGCCCTACTCGATAGGTGCCCGCAGTACCAAAGTCCAAGGTATAAGTTCCGGTTATGCTGGTAATGGTTCCGTTGTTGTTTGCATCATTGACATCTTCCCAATAGATGTCGTATGTGCCTATAGCTGGAATGGTGATTTGAGTATCGCTAGAGTCTCCTACATTATCCGTTTTCCAAACGGTTACAAAAGAATCGCATTGTGCATATTTGCTATCTCCATTGACATTCCATCCATTGGTGGATATTATCGTACTACGTGCTGATTCGCCTCGACAATATTGTAATTCCTCAACGCCAAGGGTTACATTAATTTGTAATGACTGTGACGCCCATCCCATTAATGTTTCGTCGTAATTAATCACTGAAAGGCCCGAGTTGTCCAGCATGTCCGTCATATTGGTGGCTGCACTTACATTCCAACTACCTAGGTTCTGATCAAAGGCAGTGGCCTGAAAAAAGGTGCGTTCCATGTTGGACACATTACTGACATCCCAACCACTAAGCTCCGTATTAAACGTAGCACATCGGATAAAAGTTCGGTACATATTGGTAACTGTACTTACATTCCAATCTGAGATATCTCCGTCAAAATTCCAGCAATCTTTAAACGTATCGCTCATTGAACTCACCTGTGATAGATCAGGGACATCAACAGCTGAACCCGATAGGTTGATACATCCTTCAAAGGCGTTTTCCATAGAGCTCCATGCCACATCTCCCCAAGCATCGATATGTAACAACTTGTTTTTATCTCCTCCATTGTCAAATTCAATACGTGTTAGACCTCCTGTAATGTACACCTGATACATTCCTGGACTAGGAAAAGTGATGGTCTGAGGCCCTGTAACATTGGTAAGATTCCCAGTGACAGAAAGGTTATTAACATCTTCCCAAAAAATATCAAAGGTTCCGAATGCGGGAATCGTAATTTGATCATTTCCGGAAGTTCCAGTATTGTCGGTCTTCCAAGTAGTAACAAACGGACAAAATGGGACTTTGCTATCTTCGACAAATGTCCATCCAAAATTATCTATCAAAAAATTGCGTTCATTCTCAGCTGAACAATATTCTAACCCTCTTGCCCCTACGGTAACATCACTCAATACAGTTTGCGCAGCCCATCCCTTAAGCGTAGCATCATAACTGACAATTGAAAGCCCGCTGTTTCTCAACATTTGAGTCATGTTAGATACGTTACTGATATCCCAATCACCGATATTTTGATTAAACCTTGTGGCACTGTTGAACATTGATCCCATTGTGGAAGCGCTTGAGGTGTCCCAATTACTCAAATCCTGATTGAAAGAGGTGGCCGCTCTAAATGTCATTAAAAAATCTGTAACGTTGCTTACATCCCAATGCCCAATGGCCCCATTAAAACTAAAACACTCCATAAACATCAAGGACATAGAGGTTACGTTTGACAGGTCGGGTGCATCGGTTGCTGTCATCTGTAAATTTGGGCAACCTTCAAAAGCTCTTAGCATCGAAGTCCAAGAAATGGTACCCCATTGCTCTATATCGATGATTTTTCTTTTGTCCTTATCATTAT
The DNA here is from genome assembly GCA_028279515.1 of Flavobacteriaceae bacterium. Lineage (GTDB taxonomy): Bacteria > Bacteroidota > Bacteroidia > Flavobacteriales > Flavobacteriaceae > JANQNQ01. The sequence continues at coordinate 24,581 of JANQNQ010000011.1, read as the reverse complement.
TGAAGAAGAAACGTTCAAGTCCTCCAGTTATAGAAACCCTGTAAGTCCCAACATTTGGAAACGTGATCATATGTTGATCGGTGACACTGGTAATGGTTCCGTTGATAGTAGTATCCGTGGTGTCTTCCCAATAGATGTCGTAGGTTCCGATGGCCGGTATAATGATCTGTTGGTCGGTAGACGTTCCTACATTATTGGTTTTCCAGACCGTGATAAACGCATCTTGGGCATACCCATTAAAGGGAATATACAGCCAAAACATCAGCAATATTCGAAGGGTAGTAGTTCTCATATGAAGTACATTTAAGTGGATATGTCATATTAGATTCGGTTTGCTAATATGCACATCACCCTTCAAAAAAGGAACTTTTGCATGGTGACAAAAACTTAACGGAATGTAGGTGACGTATGTAAGATAAGTGATTCAAATACATGCAGAGACAGCAAGTCAGCAAGCAACACCAAACGGCAGTGTGCCATTAGGGTTCATCAGGTCCTGTTAATAATATTGCCTAAATGCTAATTACCGAGAAGTTTCCGTCCAGTGGATGTAAGCGCTTAAATAGCGTCGGAATCAAGGATGCGCCATGCACCAAATACAAGTTAGAGAAATTAGTATTTCGCTCTTGGAGACTCTGATTTGGGAACAACTGTTCTTGAATATCCGTGATGCGTTGCACGTGATCGCTTAGCTTTCGTTTTTGGGCTTTTAACAAGCGTTTCTCAAGGTTGTCGAGCCCTTTTAACTGCTTTACTTCTTGTGCTTTCACCGCGCCTAAAAAAGACTTGTCGGTCTTTTCGGCTATTTCATGCATCGCTTTGAATTGCTCTTGAAGATGCGTGCGCTGATCTGACAGATCGATCTTGATCTCACTGATCTCATGCACTTTTTTGTCTACAAGATCTTTCCTCTTCAAAAAGAGATCGTTCACAGAAATATTCAATTTGCTGAGCTTTGCCAATTGTTTCTCAGCAATAATCACAGCACTGTTTCTAAGCAACAACATCGGAAACGGTAAAGAAACCGCATCGAAATAGGCCTTCAGCTCTAACCAATAGGCCAATTCTCCTCCACCTCCTATATAGCAAAGGTTGGGTAAAATGGCTTCTTGATACAATGGTCTCAAGATCACGTTGGGACTAAATCGTTCTGGGTGATCTTCAAGCTCTTGTAGCAGTGCTTCTTTAGAAAACACTATGTTGGTATCGTTGATCTTGTATTGCTCATCTTCTAAGACGATACGCTCACGAAGTCCTTCTACCAAATAAAACAAATTAATCTCTCTTGGGTTCACCTGAATCTTATAGGCGGAAGAAATTGATCTTAGGTTTTCGGCAGTACGGGTCACTTCAGAAAATGATCGTTGTTCTGTCAACTCTTGCTTAACGTAAGGTTTGAAAAGTGCTTTAAGCGATGTATCATTACCATCCACAATGACCAGTCCGTATTCCCCAAACAACGCATTGGCCAAATAGCGAGTAGCTTTTGTTAGATCTTCATGCTTTACATACGCTTCCTCGAATAAATTTGCTAAATAGTCTGCATCCTTTCCAGGCCCCAATTGATCTTTAAAACAGGTGAGCACTTCTTCGAGTCCGTCATTTTTCAGTTCGCCCACGGCTCCGTTCGAAGTACGGTTCCATTGTACTTTCTTTCCATTAAAATTGAAGTAATTGATCTCTTCAAAATCGTGATCCTCGGTCGCCATCCAATACACAGGAACAAAGTCCTGTGCAGGATACGCTTCTTTTAACTGCTTTGTAAGATTGATCGTCGAAATGATCTTATACAAAAAGTATAGAGGCCCTGTAAAAAGGTTGAGCTGATGCCCTGTGGTAATCGTAAAGGTATTTTTGCTGCTCAAGGAAATGAGATTCTCCTGAGCTGCTTCAGACATGTCAATGCCGTTGTATTGCTGCTGAAGGGCTTCGACCAGTATCGATCTATTTTCGGCCGGAAAGGCCGTGCCCTTCTCTTCAATTTGCGCTTTAAAGTTTTCTAACTTCGGAAAACGATGGTAGAACGGCTGAAGCCCTTCCTTTTCATCTAAATAATCGCAAATCAGTGGAGAAAAATATCCAGTCTCTCTAAACGGAATACAGTCGGTTGGCATGTTAGTGCTTGAAATTTTGTGTAAATATAAGTTTCTCTAAATTTTCAATTCCCAAAAAATCGTTAATAAATTACATGTTGATCGAGATAATAGTTAGTTTTGGGAGACTAACAAACCAACAACACATGAGACGTATTTTCATTGTATTCCTATCATTTTTTCTTACCACTCTTTTTGTTAACGCACAATCCATCAAATCTCCCGACGAGTACCTAGGCTACACCCTCGGAACCGAATTTTCAAGACACCACCAAGTGGTCGATTACTACCGTTACGTAGCTTCAGAGCTATCGAATGTGGTCTTGGAAGAATACGGAAGAACCAACGAAGGGCGTTTGTTACAAGTTGCTTATGTCTCGTCACAACAGAACATCAACAATTTAGAAAATATTAGAAAGGCCAATCTTAGCAATGCAGGTATCGAGAGCGGTACTAAGAACAATGATATTGCCATTGTTTGGTTGAGCTATAATGTACATGGGAATGAGGCTTCGGCTACAGAGGCTTCGATGAAGACTCTGTACGAACTAGTTACCCAAAAGAAAGATTGGTTAAAGAATACTGTCGTGATCATCGATCCTTGTATTAACCCTGATGGACGCGATCGCTACGTCAACTGGTTTAGACAAGTACAAAGCAGACCCTACAATATTGCGCAAAGTGCCAAAGAGCATAACGAACCTTGGCCGGGCGGAAGACCCAACCATTACCTGTTTGACCTAAACAGAGACTGGGCATGGGCTACACAAGTTGAATCACAACAACGTTTAAAAGTATACAACAAATGGTTGCCGCATATTCATGTGGATTTTCATGAACAAGGTATTAACGAGCCTTATTATTTTGCGCCAGCAGCCGAGCCTTTTCATGAGGTCATCAGTGATTGGCAACGTGATTTTCAAACGCAAATCGGAAAGAATCATGCCAAGTATTTCGATGCCGAAGGTTGGCTATACTTTACCCGCGAACGTTTTGACCTCTTCTATCCAAGTTATGGAGACACCTACCCTACTTACTTGGGTGCCATTGGGATGACCTATGAGCAAGCAGGGCATGGTCGTGCCGGACTGGGCATCTTGAATGACGAAGGCATCGAGCTAACGCTTGTTGACCGTATTGCACATCATAATACCACAGGACTTTCGACAGTTGAAATATCTTCGAAGAATGCGCAGGAGTTAAATACAGAATTTAGAAAGTTCTTTAACAATAGCGGACTCAAGTATAAAAGCTATGTGCTTCGCGGAAGTGAAGATAAATTGAATGCCTTGAAGGTTTTGTTAGACAAGCATGAAATTGCCTATGGCCAAGCCAATGGCGGACGTGTTTCTGGCTTTGACTATCAGAGAAACGCTTCGGGATCCATGAATACCTCGAGCAATGACCTTGTTGTGAGCACGAATCAACCCAAAGGAAAAATGGTCAAGGTACTGTTTGAGCCTAATGCCAAATTGGTAGATTCGGTTACTTATGATATCACAGCATGGAGCATTCCGCATGCCTATGGATTAGATGCCATAGCCTCGCAAAGCAACGTTTCGAGCAATACCTCACCAGCCGCGGTTACCAAGAACATCAACGCTTCTTTCTCGAGCTATGCGTACCTATCTAAATGGGATCACATCAAAGATGCCGAATTCTTGGGACAGCTATTACAACAAGGAATCAAAGTACGTTTTACCGAAGTTCCGTTTACAACTGAAGGAAAAGATTACGACCGCGGTTCATTGATCATTGTTCGTGGTGACAATAAGCATATTGAGGATTTTGATACGAAAGTAATCGCCACGGCGGTTGCTTTACAAAGAGATCTGACACCCGTTCGTTCTGGTTTTGTAGACAAGGGATCTGACTTTGGATCGCCCAATGTTAAGCTTGTCAATAATCAGCGCGTTGCCATTCTTTCTGGCGACGGCGTTTCGTCGTTAAGCTTTGGCGAGCTTTGGCATTTCTTTGAGACGCAATTACACTACCCTTTGACCATTCTCGATACGGATTATGCGGGTAATATCAACCTTGATGGTTTTGACGTACTGATTCTTCCGAACGGATGGTATGGCGGTGTCCTTAACGAAGGGGCCATGAAAAAATTAACCACTTGGGTTCGCAGTGGTGGTAAGGTAATTGCTATCGGTAACGCTTTGAGAAGCTTTGCAAATAAAGATGGATTCTCCTTAAAAAGTAAAAAGGGAGACGATGACGAAGAGGAAGAAAATCTGCTATTACCCTACGCGCAACAAGAACGTGAATACATCAAGCAAATGATCACGGGTAGCGTGTTTAAGGCAAAATTAGATACAACACATCCAATGGCCTTTGGTTATGATGATGACTATTTCACATTGAAATTGAGCAGTAGTGCTTATGATTATTTGGACGGAGCGTACAATGTGGGCTACCTAGAAAGCAATGCTAGACCTGTTTCTGGTTTTGTGGGAAGCGAAGCCCTCAAAGCACAGTCAAACTCACTCCTTTTTGGGGAAGATCGTTTGGGTAGCGGAAGCATCATCTACATGGTCGACAATCCGTTGTTCAGGAGTTTCTGGGAAAACGGCAAGCTATTCTTGGCCAATGCGATCTTCTTTACCAACAATAACAAGTTCAGGATTTAATTTCAACGGATCATATGAATTCGGCAAAAGGTATTATTGAACACTTACAACTAGAGCCGCACCCTGAGGGCGGCTTTTTTAAAGAGGTATATCGAAGCGAAGGCACGATCGAAGCATCGTGCCTTCCTTCTAATTTTGAAGGAAGTCGGCACTACTCGACGGCTATCTATTTTTTAATTACTTCGGAAGACTTTTCGAGTTTTCACAAAGTAAATCAAGATGAGGGTTGGCACTTTTATGATGGATCTCCCATCACTTTGCATATAATTAGTCCTAAAGGTGTGTACACGCAAGTTTCTATAGGTCGCGACTTTAGCAAAGGACAGGTACCGCAATACATTGTTCCGGCGCATCATTGGTTTGCTGCCACGGTGCAAGAGCAAAACAGTTTTACCCTTGTGGGATGCACAGTTGCGCCCGGATTTGACTTCGCAGACTTCGAATTGGCAAAGCGAGATTCTTTGACCGCCTTATTTCCAGAACATGGCACCATAATTGCTCAGCTAACGAGAAGTTAAGAGTATCACTTTTTGAATGCAAATTGATTATATTGCGCTACCCAAAAATGACATTGACCCTCGCGAACCATCGTGTAATGAAAAGTAACGGAAACATGAAAAATTTTACATGCTTATTAGTGCTGGCATTGTTTACCTTCTCGGCAGCAAATGCCCAAAAGAAAAAGGAGTTGATCGCACAGATCGAACAATTGAAGCAAGAGAAGACAGCGCTGCAAGGAGAATTGAGCACGGCCAAAAGAAACGCTACTGTAAACAAAGCAGAAGCCGATGCGCTGCAAGAACAACTCGACGGACTTAAAGAGACCAACGAGTCATTAATGAGCAGCATGACAAGTTTCACAACCTTGTCTGAAAAGAAATCTGAAAACCTTGAGCGTTCATTAGCACTGGTTAAGGAGAAAGACAAGCAATTGGACAGTATCAATGCAGCCATACGTGCCAATAACGCACAACGTGTTGCCATCCTCACCACTTTTAAAAATGAATTGGCCGGCGACGCTGCTGTGCGAATGATCGAAGATAAGGTACACATCACGATCGCCAATAGCACGTTGTTTGGAGATCCTGACAAGAGTCATACGGTGGCTGAAGAAGCCAAAGGTGCTTTGGAGAAGATCGCCAACATCATGAAAGCTGATTCGACGCTGCACATTACCATTCATGGAAATAGCAATGCAGTGAAGTTTAGCAATAAACTGATCACCGACAACTGGGACCTTAGCGCGCTTCAGGCGGCAGCTGTGGCCAGAGTGTTTCAAACTGATTTTGCGATCGATCCAAAGCGAATGGATGCTTCCGCTGAGAGTGAATACAATACGGAAGCCGTTGAAACGGTTACTCGTTTTGTAATTGCTTCAAACTTTGAGTCGTTCTTCTACTCTATTAAAGAGATCATGGACAACGGCAGTGATTAAGTTCACTTATTGTTTTGACCTTTATTTTTTCCGCATAAAACAAAAAATCCCAAGCTAAACACTTGGGATTCTTTTTATTTGTTAAGTACCATTTTCTTGTGGTACGCCACGAGTCCGTCGATCGGTCGCCTGAGCACTGTGCCCAGTGTTAGGCTGTTTTCGGTCATGATCTTTTTCAGTTCGTCTTGCAGATAGTATGCTATACTTCCTACGAAGTGAACATTGACTTGATGTGCTTGATCATATTGCTTGATATAGTTATCGATAAATAACTGCATCCCTTTTCTGATCAAGTTTTGGCAATACTCTTCGCTCTTATTCTGTATCATAAACTTGGCAAACTTGGCCAAATAGGTATTTGGATTGGGTTGCTTGTACAAGTGACTTTTGATCACATCTGCATCCAAGTCAAATTCTTCATAGAATTTTTGCGAAAGGTTATGCGGAATTTTATGGAAGTAATAATCCCGTAACAATTGGCGTCCGAAGTAGTTTCCACTGCAATCATCCATGAGTACATAGCCCAAAGAGACCACCTTTTGAAACAACTCGTGCCCATCGTAATAGCTACAATTTGATCCCGTACCTAATATACATACTATGGCATGCTCTTCGGGCTCAACAGTCGCATAAATAGCCGCGTAGGTATCTTCTTTGACCACGATGGATCGTGCTTCGGGAAAATACTCTCTGAAGATCTCTTTCAAAAATTTGCGCATGCGCTCGGTACCGCACCCTGCACCGTAAAAATACAGTTGCGTCACTTCTTTGCGATGCTTGTACAATTCGAAGTTATTGACCAAGCGTTCATTGATAATCTCTCGGGTCAGAACTTCAGGACTTAATCCCAAGGTTTGTGTGAAGAATAACTTCTCTCCCTGATCGTCTAACGCAATCCAATCGGCTTTGGTAGCCCCACTATCAACAATTAAGATCATGGTATTTATTTAAGGAGGAATTGCCGCAGCTGCGGCAATTCTTCTTCGTGTCAAATTTATAATGAATTCACATGCTCGGCCAGGTCTACCAACTTGCTTGAATAACCAAACTCATTGTCATACCATGCCACTAGCTTGAAAAACTTCGAGTTTAAGCCTATCCCCGCCCCTGCATCAAAAATGCTGGTTCTGGTATCAGATACGAAGTCTTGTGAGACCACAGGCTCATCGGTGTATCCTACGATGCCCTTGAGATCTCCTTCGGCAGCTTCTTTCATCACCTTTTTGATCTCGTCATAACTGGTCTCCTTTTCTAAACGTACGGTAAGGTCTACTACCGAAACATCTGGGGTAGGCACACGGAACGCCATTCCTGTTAGTTTACCTTCTAACGCAGGAATCACTTTGGTCACAGCTTTTGCCGCTCCTGTGGTTGAAGGAATGATGTTTGCCAATGCTGAACGTCCTAAACGGTAGTTCTTTCTAGAAGGTCCGTCTACAGTCAATTGTGTTGCTGTTGAAGCGTGTACGGTGGTCATCAATCCTTCTTCGATGCCGAAGTTGTCATGAAGTACTTTGGCCAATGGTGCCAAACAGTTTGTTGTACAAGACGCATTCGAAACAATCTTGTCTGAAGCGGTCACTTCGTTATGGTTTACGCCCATTACGAACATAGGCGCGTCTTTTGAAGGCGCAGATATAACTACTTTCTTAGCACCTGCTTGCAGATGATAGTCAGCGGTTTCAAGGGTTGTGAAAATTCCGGTACATTCGGCTACAACATCAACACCAACTTCGTCCCACTTTAGGTTCTTAGGGTCGCGCTCTGCGGTGATGCGTATTTTCTTTCCGTCAACGATCAGGTGGCCTTCTTGTACCTCGATCTTTCCATCGTAACGCCCGTGTACAGAATCGTACTCTAACAAATACGCCAAATGCGCTACATCCAACAGGTCATTGATCGCTACTACTTCAACGTTATCACGTTTTAGTGTTGCACGGAAAACCAATCTTCCAATTCTACCAAATCCGTTGATTCCAATTTTTAATTTCGACATAATTCTTTCTTTAATTTAGCTTTTGTTCTTTGTTTGTTATAATTAATTCGAGTGTTATTTTATGTAGTCATGATGTCAGATACCCGCAGTAATTCTGCATCGATCTCTGACTTTCCTTTGACGGCCTTGTCTAGTGGAGTTAAGATCATCTTGTCATTGGCCACGCCCACCATGTAATTTGATTTTCCTTCGAGCAAGGATTCAACAGCGCGTACGCCCATTCTACTGGCCAGTACACGATCATAGCATGAAGGAGTCCCTCCACGTTGCATGTGACCCAATACCGATACACGTACTTCGTAGTCGGGTAGATTCTTTTCAATGTACTCGGCCAATTCAAATACGTTCTTACCAGTCTTATCACCTTCGGCAACCACGACAATACTTGATGATTTTCCTGATTTCTTGCTGCGCTTCAACGATTCGAGCAGTCGCTCAACGCCAAGATCTTCCTCAGGAATCAGGATCTCTTCGGCGCCAGCACCTACACCTGCATTGAGTGCAATGTGACCAACATCTCTTCCCATAACCTCTACAAAAAATAGACGGTTGTGCGAACTTGCTGTATCCCTGATCTTATCGATCGCGTCTACGGCCGTGTTGAGTGCTGTATCGTATCCTAGTGTGAAAGAGGTTCCGAAGATATCGTTGTCAATGGTTCCGGGGATTCCGATCACAGGAAACTTGTATTCCTGATTGAAGATCATTCCTCCTGTAAAGGTGCCGTCACCTCCAATAAGTACTAAGGCGTCGATCTCGTGGTCTACCATATTGTCATACGCTTTTCTTCTTCCTTCTTTGGTGCGAAAATCTTGAGAGCGTGCCGACTTTAGGATGGTACCTCCTTTATTTATAATATTGTTAACGCTTCGCGCGTTCATAAGCTTAAAATCTGCTTCGATCATCCCTTGATATCCACGATAGATACCAATACAATCGATATGATGAAAAGCGCATGTTCTCACCACAGATCTAATGGCTGCATTCATTCCAGGAGAGTCTCCTCCAGAGGTCATTACGCCAATTCTTTTAATGCTTTTCGACATAGGTTATTTAGGTTTGAAAAGTAAAACTACCAAACTTATTTCAAATAGTTACAAGGGGTTTTGCGTTTTTTGCAGTGTTTTTAAATCTCAATCGTTTTCGTTAATAATTTTTTAGACCTTTTCAACTTTTACCCCTAATTTTTCAGTGATTCTCAGGTTTTTGAAAATATATCTCAAATGAGAATTCTTTATAAAAAAGGGAAGAAATAAGCTCACGATCTTAGTCGTAAAACGATCAATTTTCTTTCTTTTCCTTGGCGGTGAAATTGATGAATCCAGGCGTTGGATTCTCGGTGATAATTTCTTCTTTTTTCTTATCTTCTTCATCCTTTTTGTTTGCTTCCTTTTTGAAGATCTTTTGAAGCAATTCTTTAAAGGAATCAAACTCGAGCTGATATGAGATACCAACTCCTTGGGTGTAGCCGATCTCGTCTCCGATATACTGAAACTCGTTCTCTTTATTGAAGACCTTGGCACGGAGTGACCCATCTTCGTTCAACAGGAAGTCTACCTGAAGGTCGCCGATGATCACCGTTTCGTTGACACCACCTACGGGCACCCCAATCTTTCCGTTGACCAAAATACGGTCGCTTACTTGTGTGGTCAAGGTAAGTCCTAATCTATCTTCGGTCTCTAGATCAATATCTCTGTAACGGTCTCCTTGTACGTAACTGACGCCTACTTTGAGCTTGTCGTCATTTCCGAAGAGATTATTAAAAAGCGTGGAAGCTGTTTCAAACAAGTTGTTCGTGATGGCTTGCTGCGAAATGGACACATCACTGATGTATACCCCTTGGGATAGCAGTGAGATGGCCTGTAACTGTCTTCGTTCTTCATCTGCCAAACGATATTCTAACTCAGACTTTACAATTCCGCTGGTATTTGGTAGGTTGATCTCGAACTTCGGGCTATCGGGCTGTAACAACTGCCCTTCAAGCTTGATAATCACTTCGGTCGGAATCTTTCGGTTGAAGTTAGGATTGTCCAACACGATGGCCGGATTGGCACCTCCGGGCACATCGTAGACCGCTTCGATATTTACAATGGCTTGCAGCGGATCGCCTTCCCAAATAATGGTTCCTTCTGGTTTCACGGTGAACTTCTTATCAATAAGTCCGCGATACTTGAAATTATAGGTTCCTTCTTGCGTAATGAAATCACCCCACATATTGAACTTTCCTTTGGTGTCGATTTCCATCAGCAAACCACCAAAACCCCGTCCTTTTAGGGTACTTCCTGATTTCTTGTCGAGGACGATCTCGACCTCGGCATCGGGAGTCACATTTAGGTCAAAGTTTAATTCTAGGCCTTTATAATTCTCTGCATCTCCACCGTTTCCGTCGGGGTCATCTACATTTTTCTTATTTACGAACTTGATGAAAGAGTTATCCCCGATTGAAGCTACATCACTTACCGGAATCTTTATCGAAGTCCCAGGATTGGTGTCGGCCTCTACGTCAATGGTCAACTGATCGGTGGCACCGTGAATGTGTGCTTTTCCGTTCATGAATGCCGTACCGTAATAGAGTTCGTCTTCAGATTCTTTAGTGTTCAAGACCAATAAATTGTCTGTATCGATCACAATGTCCATCATCCAATCAGAGAACTCGGTGTGACTTATGGTTCCGTTCAGATAACCGAAAGAGCCATAGGCAAGGTCGGTGATTCCGGCATTATCAAATTCAAAAGTTTGTCCGTATAGATTTACGTTGGCCCTTCGCGAAAAGTCATAGTTCACCCCGAGATAGGGCACATTGAGGCCTGCATCTAACAGTTGCAGCTTGCCATCAATACTTGGGTTCTTCAGTTTTCCTGAGATCTTGGCATCAGCTGATACATAGCCCCTAATATCATTGATCACATCCTCTCCCAACGGACTAAAGACTGAAATATCTAACTCCCGCAACTGGGTGTCTATGTTGGCCATGAGTTCGTCATTGATCAAGGATATGTCTCCTTTGGCTGAAAGGGATTTTAAATCCTTATTTACCAATCCAGCATCTAGCTGATATTTAGTAAGATCGTCATTACCCGTCACATCTACGTTCAGATCTCCGAGCACCTTTTCATTAACGGCCAAATCTTGAATCGACAAGGACGAAGTGGGTACATACCTGCTTTTGTTCTGAAGAATGTCAAGTAGTCCGTTGACCTTTCCATCGAGTTTCAGGCTATCGATACTGGGCGTTATCTTATCGAGGGATACGTTCTTAAAACGAAGGCTCAGGTCCTTGTAGGTAGAGTCGATCATTTCGCCTCTAAAATTGATGAGTTCGTCATTGTGTCGCATGACGATCTCTTCGATCGAAATCGAATCGAGGCGCTTATTGAAGACCACTCGGTTTTGCTTATTGTTCTCTGGATTGAGATACCAGGTGTTTCCTTTAAAACTAAGGTCTGATTTTTTGATGCCCACTACCGATCTTTTCTGCGGATTGATCGTGTGATAAAAGTTAAGATTGTATTCATCTCCGTTACCTTCGCCACCAGCAAATTCTGTTCTAAAGAACAACGTATCATTCAGCGTGGTGTTGATCAAATTGAATTCTTTCACATCATACCACTTCGAGTCGATATTCTTCACTTCTACGAAGGTGTTGAAAAGCGGGTTCTTGTTGTCAACTTGCAGATTGATATTATCGAAAATGTTTCCGTAGGCATTGATATTCGGAGAGCGGAACGTCAGTTTGAAATCTTCTTCATCAGCCTTGATACTACCTCTGATATACGTATTGGTTCCGAAGGTAATATCTGGAAAAAACACATCTACGATCTTGTTATAGATGTTGAAGTTGAAATCAAGGAACTGCCCTGGTCTAACCTCATACGGACTGTAATTGGCGTAAATACTTCCGATTGAGTTCTCGACCAGTTTGCCCACCTCCTCGATATAGAACTTTCCTTTAACGCTTCCGTTCACAATATCGGGCGAGTTGATTTTTAAGGTTCGAATGCCCTCATCAAAACTGGAGGTCACCTTGAAATCTTCAAAATAGTAGTTATCGTTCTGGTTTTGGTAGTTGGTCTTTGTAAAACGAATCTCGCCTTCGATATCGTTGAGATTGGTTCCGACCATATTCATGGCAACATCTCCTTTAAAGATGGAAAGATTATCGTTAGAGGTAAAATTAAGTTTCTTTAGATTGGCGTAGTCCACTGAAGCTTTGAAATTGAAGTCGTTCAATTCGCCAGAAAAATCAGCCAATCCTTCAAAGTCTAGCTTGAAGTTTTCGTCTTTCGAAACCAGTTTCCCATCAAACAACTGATCCTTCACAACCCCCGAAACAATCAATCCTTTATAGTCATAGCCATTGTAGCCAAGTGAGGCGATGGTTCCTTGCACTTCGGTGTTTAGGTTCTCCTGAATGAATCCTTTTCCGTCGACCACTAGATCAAAGGTGGTACTGCCTAGCGAGGGGTCGTTCAAAAAGATACCGAGGTCGAAATTCTCAACCGAGACCGAACCCACGTACGATGCATTGTCAATATCATCGATGTTGGTTAGCTTCAGATCAGAAGTAGATGTACCAATATAAGTAACAATGTCTAGTTGTGCGTCGATATACTCTTCGGTAATGATCGAATGTCCGTTGATGTTGAATTGCCCTAGCTTTTCAAAAGTAGTGGGCAGTGTGCTTCCCAAGATATTAGGGAGCAGTCCCTTTAACTGATAGTAATTGGAGGATATGCGCTTAAAGTCTCCTTCCAGATAAAACGGACGTTTAGACGTTAGTATGTTCTTAAAGTGAATGTCTCCGTCAATACGAGTGGTTCCTGAAGAGAGCCTAAAATTCTTCGTCTTAAAATCATTGAGTACTCCAGAAAGTGACGTGCTAAAGGTTGCTTTCTTGAAGCTTCCAAATTCATTGTAAAACAAATTGACCTCATCAAAAGAAACGTTCGATTCGTTAAACTTGGCCGTGACCTTTACCTTATCCATGAATTCCTTAAAGTCCTCCCTATCATAATCAAAGACCAGATTTCCCTGAACAAGTGATGCCTTTGTCTTAATACTCAGTTCATCAAATCGCATTTGATTGAGCGTGTAGGTAAAGTTTGTCTTTAACCGATCCACCACCAGATTACGTTTGTCAACAAAACTAAGTGCGTCTATGTTTGCATACACATTGGGGCCTTGCACTTTAAAATCATTGACGTCGGCATGCAGTTGTTTAAATTCTAGAATGTCGGGATTCTCATCATTTAGGTCGATGAATCTGAATATTCCATTTTCAATTTCAATATTATCAGAAGTCAGTAAAAAAGAGGAAGGTTCTGTGCTTGGTATGGTATCGTTTTTTTCCAATTTCTCAACAAAGATGTCCAGATTGGTATCTCTTTCCCCTGCATAGGTCTTGATATTGAAGGTAAGCGTTTCAACATCGATATCACCAAACTCTAGCTGACCATCGATGGCTTTCTTGACATTTAAAACCGAGGTGTTAAGTGTTCCTATATAAACAAGGGTATCTTTTTTGTAGTCTTCGATATAGATGCCTTTCAAGGTGACATCTCCATTCCACTTTAAGCCAACTCTATCAATATTTATGTTTGTCCCGAATTCTTTGTTCAGGTCATTGGTGACTTTACGGGCTATTCTGGTTTGTACGGCGGGAAGAGAAAAAACGAGGATGGTGACCACAAAAAGTAGCAACAGTGCCAATACTGTCCTGACAAATATTTTTCGAAATTTTTTGATAGCCCCTAATGTTTTAACTTTGCTCACGTATTATGAACAATTTCTGTGCCTTTTTTTCTTAATGGAATCACAAAACATTTATATCCTCGGCATTGAGTCTTCCTGCGACGACACAGCTGCCGCTATTATTCACAACGGAAAAATACTTTCTAATGTTGTCGCCAATCAACAAATTCATCAAGAATATGGCGGTGTTGTGCCCGAATTAGCCTCTAGAGCGCACCAACAAAACATCGTTCCGGTTGTACAGCAAGCAATTGCTAAGGCAAATATCGATAAAAAACAGCTAAATGCCATAGCTTTTACGCGCGGACCAGGACTTATGGGGTCATTGTTGGTGGGGACTTCATTTGCCAAGTCATTGGCATTGGGATTGGACATCCCGTTAATCGACGTAAATCATATGCAGGCCCATATTTTGGCCCATTTCATTGAAGAAGAAGGATTTGAAAAGCCGAACTTTCCCTTTTTGGCCATGACCATTAGTGGTGGTCATACCCAAATTGTCAAGGTCACCAGCCACTTTGAAATGGAAGTCATCGGTGAAACGATCGACGATGCAGTTGGTGAGGCTTTCGACAAAAGTGGTAAGATCTTAGGGCTTCCGTATCCCGCAGGTCCGATCATTGACAAGTATGCCAAGGAAGGGAACCCTAAGGCATTTCCTTTTCCAAAGCCTAACGTAAAAGGATTGAACTTTAGCTTCAGTGGATTGAAAACCGCCATCTTGTATTTTATCCAAAAGAAGCAGAAAGAAGACCCAAATTTTGTAGAAGAGAACATCAAAGATATCTGCGCTTCTATTCAGCATACTATCATTAATATTTTGATCGATAAGCTAAAGAAAGCAACCAAAGAGACCGGCATCAAAGAAATTGCCATCGGTGGTGGCGTTTCGGCCAACTCTGGTATTCGCAATGCCCTGAAGGAAGGAGAACGAAAGTATCATTGGAAAACACATATACCAAAGTTTGAATACACTACAGACAATGCCGCTATGATTGCCATTGTCGGGTATTTGAAGTATCTTGAAAATGATTTTGTTGGTAGTGGCGTTACTGCTTCGGCACGGTTAAAAATATAACTTTTTGCATGATGAAAAAGCTTCTGATCTTTATCGCATTGTTTACTCTGAGTTTCTCATTTGGTCAGGAAAAACCGAATGAGACTTTGGTATTTATTGGAAGTAAGATCAGTTTAAAAAAGGTAAAAGTAGACCGTTCTCTTAAAACCGTCATAGATACTGTTATAGTTGGTAATGACACCGTTTACAACAAATCAACATTGATTCCTGTTGATGAAAAATTTATCGCCACCTATCATGTAAAGGAAGTGTTAAGAGGCTCATATGATGGTGACACCATCGAATTTGTGGTTTACGACCATTACGGAAGACCTGGGTTCTCAAAATTCAAAAATGTAATGCTTTTTGTCAGCGAGTACAAAGGGACCTATTACCATCAAAAGTATCGTTTTTTCGATGTGTATAAAACAACTGACAACCGCTGGGCTGGTAGTTACTCGGCCGGGTACTACGAAATGCTAGAAGGACAAACCGCGCTGAAACCAGAAAAGATCGATTTCAAAAGAAAAGTTTCCTATCGTATTAAAGAACCACAATACGAAGCAGAAAAGTATCCAAGTCCATTTTATCAGGTAAGCGGTAACAGAGCACATGCCATTTATGGCAACTACGTTGACGACCTTATCAAGCTGAAATCTGAAGTTGACAAAGAGCTTCAAAGGCGTTTGGATGCCGCGAACAATAGTCAGTAGTCATAGTCGGTAGTCGAAGAAACATATTATAATTAATCAATAAAGCATTAACTCATTAATTCATTGAACTCCCGTGCAGCTTTTTTATAATCCAGAGATCACACAAGAAACAGAGCAATTCTCATTTGATAAGGAAGAGAGTCGACATATTGTGAAAGTATTGCGAAAACGGGAAGGCGACACTTTGTTTATTACCAACGGAAACGGTTGGCTTTTTGAAGCTAGCTTGCTCATAGCAGATCAAAAGCACTGCATGGTGAAAATCGATTCGGCCACATTTCATGATCGGAAGCCATACAGCTTGCATTTAGCAGTAGCACCAACAAAGATGAACGATCGATATGAATGGTTTCTTGAAAAAGCAACTGAGATAGGCATTGACGAAATAACTCCCGTCATTTGCGAGCACTCAGAAAGAAAAGTTATAAAAAAGGAACGTTTCCAAAAGATTCTTCAGTCTGCCATGAAGCAATCCTTGCAGTACTATCTTCCGCAATTAAATGACACCACAACTTTTGATGATTTCCTGAAACAAAATTTCGAAGGCGACCTGTTTATTGCTCACTGCGAAGAAACCCAACGTTTCTCACTGAAAGATCGTGCACAACCTCACAAAAAGGTTCTTTTGCTGATTGGTCCCGAAGGCGATTTTTCGACCAAAGAAATCGAACTTGCCAAAGAGAAAGGGTTTGTTCCAGTTACATTAGGAGAAACAAGGCTGCGAACAGAAACTGCTGCTATCGTTGCCTGCCATAGTGTGGCTTTCATCAATGAAGTTTAGCGTACTATCTTCTTTTTTGCTGCGCCAGCAACCGAAAGATCGTCGTCTTGCGCAATGAGAATTAAAGACACTTCATCTTCTGCGGTCACGGCTTCAGGAATTCCGATGCGTCCTTTTCCTGTGAGTCCATTCAACTTGATGTGTGTCTCAGCTACAACAATGTTAGTGTTCTTCAGCTTTCTGTTTCGGTTTTCACCTCGCTTTACAAAGGTCTCGCGCTCCTTTATAACCAGTACCGCCCGTAACGACTTGCCTTTCAATTTTCCTCTAATATCATATTCAAAATCTACAAGTCCGTCGCGCAGTGTCATTGATGTGATCTTTACTTCGTTGGAGGTAGCTTTACCTAGATACGACTTTAGCTTCGATTTCATTGTCGCCTCTTGAGATCCCACAAAATGTTCACTTCCATTGATTACCAATTGCGGCGTATAGATATTTCTGTTTCGAAATTTTCTTGCATATTTCTCTTGCTTTTCGGCATAGATTTCCTTGCTAAATGGATCCTTCCAGCCAATGTAATTCCAATACGCTACGTGGTAGGAAAGTGCAAACACGTTTTCATCAGCGTATTCCTTTTGTACCTTATCCAACAAGGCATCGGCCGCTGGACAGCTAGAACAACCTTGAGATGTAAATAGCTCAAGTACGGCTACGGGCTCAAAGCCTTCATTATCGGTGTCTGACTTTTCAACGGTGGAAAAACTCAGGGTAAAAACTATCAAAAACGTTAAAAGGAATCTGTTCATAGCAATTGTTTGTTACATTTGAATTATGAATTCAGTTCGAAAAATAAAAAACTTCCTTACGCCTAGCTTGTTCTTTTTTACGCTGCTCATAGCAGGTAGTGTAAGCGCACAAGATATTGCTATCGTTAAATACAACGGCGGAGGTGATTGGTATTCAAACCCAACGGCTTTGCCAAACCTCATCCGTTTTTGCAATCAGAATATTGGTACTCGCATCAAAGAGCGTCCTGAAACTGTAGAGGTGGGTAGCATCGATATTTTTCAATACCCCTTTTTGCACATGACCGGCCACGGAAATGTATTGTTCAATAATGACGAGGCCAAGAATCTTCGACGCTATCTTATTTCGGGTGGATTCTTGCACATCGATGATAATTACGGAATGAATCAATACATCCGTAAAGAGCTGAAGAAGGTTTTTCCGAATGAGGAACTTACCGAACTTCCTGCAAATCATCCCATCTTCAACCAAAAATACCGCTTTCCAAACGGACTCCCTAAGATCCACGAACACGACGGGCTACGTCCGCAGGCTTTAGGTATCTTTCATGAGGGACGATTGGTTTTGTTATTTACCTTTGAAAGCGATTTAGGTGATGGTTGGGAAAACCCAGAGGTACACAACGATCCCGAAGAAGTGCGCTTAAAAGCCTTACAAATGGGTGCTAATATTATGCAATACGCTTTTGAGAATTGATTATAAGATATGAGTATTGAGATATTAGACGTTAGATTATATCTCTACCTTTACAGAACTTGTAAATCTAAAATCTTATATCGCAAATCCTATCTCTTATGCAATTAAACCACGAAGACACGGCATTTACTGAAAAACAGTTTCCGCTTGTTTTGGTCTGCTACCAGGTAACAGGTGCCGCCAATGTGGGTTCGCTCTTTAGGATGAGTGATGCTTTTGGGGTTGAGAAGATCTTCTTTTGCGGACAAAAAGTGCCTGAGTTTGGTTCAAGAATGCGCAAGACCGCACGTAGCACTGAGAAGTATGTTCCGTTTGAATTGGATGAAAATATCCTAAACCGAATCACAACACTGCGCGAAGAAGGCTATACGATCATTTCGCTTGAAATCACCGACAACAGTGTCCCTATCCACTCCAACGACTTTTCTGCCGAAAGGAAAATCGCATTGGTCATCGGCGAAGAAAACTACGGCATATCTGATGAAATACTGCAACAAAGTGACCGTGTCACCCACATAAACATGTACGGTAAGAATAGCAGCATGAATGTAGCGCAAGCCACTAATATTGCCTTGTACGAGATCACGAAGCAATGGATTGCTCGTCATTAGTCGTTAGTTGTTGGTCCTTGGTTTTTGGTTTTTGGTGTGCCAAAGTTTATGGTTTTAGCCACGAACCCGCCTGTACCATTCGGGCAGGTGCACGAATGTCTTCTATCCACTATCAACCTTTCACTTTTCACTTTTCACCCTTCACTTTTACATTATTTCATGGATTCATTATTTCATTAACTCATTGATCCCTATATTTACTACATGAATTCAAAGACTATTGCTAACGGCATTCTACGTGCCATCGCCATTTTATTCGGGATTTTTGTGTTGGGTTATTTCTTGTACCAGATACGGTCGGTCATCGCCTATATCTCTTTCGCAGCGGTTATTTCGCTTATCGGAAGACCCGTTGTTTTGTTTCTCAGAAGAAAATTGAAATTCAAAAATACCCTGGCAGTGGTCGTTACCATGGTTTTGTTTATCGGAATCTTAGCAGGACTGATCGGCATGTTCATTCCGTTGATCATTGAGCAAGGACAGAATCTGTCGCTTTTAAATATTGAAGAACTGCGTGGAAACATCGAAGACCTATATCGTGAAATATCCGACTACTTTGCACTGAACAATATCGACATCGAAGAGTCAATCAAGAGTTCGAATTTTCTTTCGACACTCGATTTTAATGCCATTCCGAATTTACTGAATTCGGTCGGAAGCACCTTGGGTAGTTTTACCATCGGACTCTTTTCTGTTTTGTTCATTTCGTTCTTCTTTTTGAAGGATAGTAAGTTGTTCGAACAGGGGATTATGGTGTTCATTCCAGACAATAAAGAGTCGCGTTTAAAACGATCATTCGAGACCATCAAAGACCTGCTCTCAAGATACTTCATCGGACTTGTTTTTCAGATCTTGATTTTGTTCGTTTTGTATACCATTATTCTGTTGATTTTTGGTATCGACAATGCCATCGTAATTGCTTTCCTTTGCGCCCTCCTAAATTTGATCCCATACATCGGTCCATTAATCGGTGGATTCTTAATGATGGTACTCTCAATGACAAGCAATTTAGGAGAAGATTTTAGCAGTGTAATTTTACCCACGACCATCTATGTAATGATCGGTTTTGTCATCGGACAGCTCGTCGATAATTTCTTTAGTCAACCCTTTATTTTTTCGAACAGTGTAAAGTCACATCCTCTCGAAATTTTCTTGGTCATCATCATTGGCGGACTCATTTTTGGTGTCACCGGAATGATCATCGCGGTACCATGCTACACCGCCATTAAGGTCATTTTGAAGGAATTTTTATCAGAAAACAAGATTGTAAAGTCGTTGACCAAAGATTTATAGCAATACTTTGAATAAAGAAATATTAAATACTGGTATTCAAGAATTTATAAAAATTAATTTGAATACTGACATTTCGTCACTTTTGCTAAAATATAAGAATTTTCAGCAAGTTCCTATCAAAGATATCGTACAGCAAATAGAAGCGAAGAAAAAGTGCCAAAAAAAGCTTCCGACATGGTTTTCTGCGGAAGGCATCTACTACCCTCAGAAACTTTCGATAGAGCAAACCTCTTCAGAAACCACTGCCCAATATAAGGCAAATTTAGTTAACGGAAAAACACTAATTGACCTCACCGGTGGCTTCGGAGTGGACAGCTATTTTTTTGCAAAGCAAATGGAAAAAGTGATCCATTGCGAACTCGATCTCGACTTATCCAAAGTTGCTTCCCACAACTACAAAATATTAGATCAAAACAACATCGAAACCACCCCAGAGAACGGGCTAGAATTTCTACAAAAAAGCAATCAAAAATTCGACTGGATCTATCTCGATCCTGCCCGTCGAAATGATCAGAAAGGAAAGGTGTTTTTATTGTCGGATTGCTTGCCAAATGTACCCGAAAATTTAGACCTACTTTTTGAACATTCTGACAACGTTTTGATCAAGACCGCCCCCCTACTTGACATCACCAACGGAATTGATGAATTGACGTTTGTAAAATCGATTCATGTCATCGCCGTAAACAACGAAGTGAAAGAATTGTTGTGGGTGCTTCAAAAAGAATTTGAGGGTGATATCAATATCGAAACGGTCAACTTAAAATCAGACAAAGAAGAGAAGTTCTTATTTCTTCTAAAAGATGAACAAAGCGCTACCGCTTCCTATGCAATGCCAAAAAAATATGTCTACGAACCAAATGCGGCTATTTTAAAATCTGGTGCGTTTAAAATGGTCGGCAATACCTTCCGCTTAGAAAAACTCCATCAACATTCGCACCTATACACCAGTGACACATTTTTAGCTGATTTTCCGGGCAGAATCTTCCAGGTTGATGAAATCCTTTCACATCAAGGAAAAAACCTCAAGAAACGTTTAAAAGACATCAAAACGAATGTTACTACACGTAATTATCCGGAATCGGTTGAGAATTTGAGAAGAAAATATAAAATGAAAGACGGTGGCGACACATATGTGTTCTTTACCACCGCCTGTGACCACAACAAGGTAGTGCTTGTCTGCAGCAGGTTATTCGGGTGATGGGTTTACGCTTTCATTGCCAGAATCGATCCCCCATTTGATTCCGAGGATCGAAATAGCGGTATCGCCAGCTTTGAAACTGTCTCCAAAACCGCCTTCGAGCAAAAATTTATCGTTGATTCTGTATTTGATGGTTCCTACCGAACGATAAGAATCAGTGTCTCCCTCACGAGATACATACTCATACCCAATTGAGAGCTTGTCAAGTTCAAACTCTACTTTTCCACCAAAATCAAAGACCGTCGTTGTAAAAGGTTGCCCCATATCATCTACATTGAGGCCGTCTCTTAGGTACCTGAATACGGTATAAAAGTGAAAATAGTTTTGAGTATTGTTCTTCGTGAAATTAAAAGCAAGGTCGGTTGAAAGCCAAGCCCCGAAGCGTGCAAAAGTATCACTCAGCTGGCCGTCGTTGTCTTCAAGCAATGTGCTGTAAGCGGCCGCAAAATCTACCACAAACACCGGTTTTGCCTGAAGTGCTTGAGAAAGTGCCTTATACTCATCGCTGTTGGCGATCTGCTCACGTCTTGCATCTAGCTCTTCTTGCGTTGGGCTAATTTGAATAGGAAGGCTCTTTATATAATTATAAAACTTAGTGTTGCTTTGGTTGATCTTTTCAATACTGTTCTTGCTGATCATCTTTATCAAAGAGGTTCTGACCCCCACTGATAAAGCACGCTGACTTTCGGTGTATACTCCGTAATCGTTATCAGTAAAAGCAATCGATACCGAGGCGCGTTTAAAGATGTCTCCGAAAATGTTTTGTTTTTCATAGTTCTCGCCCCGTAAGTTGTAATATTTCTTAAAGTCCATATTACTGTTCTTGATATACCAGAAAGGCGTAAGCTCGATCGCGTAGTTCTTTGGTACGTTGCTATTGTCATTAGAAGCAAAATCGCTTAGTACATTTAGCGACAACGCCTTCAAGTTAGATGGAACAAACACTGTAGACGGCGAAAGGTCCATCAATACAAAAGCAGGCGACGATGGTGTTGCCAGGTCAGAAAGGTCAATTGGGTCCTGTGAAAACCCATTGGTTGCAACCAAAAGGCAGAGAAAAGTGCAAATACGTTTCATACCAGTGAGATTTCAGATGAAACATGTGCGATACCCATTCCGCTACCAAAACTCTTCATGACCTCATGCGTAGGTGTAAACTCATCGGGAGTGCCACCGAAAAGTTGATAGGCAAATTGCGAATTCTGAACGGCTAAATTAAAGGTGTTCTCATCGGCCATGTTGAAAAAGGTGCAAGAAGTAACAAAGACAAGCGTCTTTCCTTTTACATTGGCACCGCTGTCTAATAGTTTCTTATTGATATCACCATTTTGATTTTCGGTAGAGGTAAATATCACTTCTTGATTGCCTTGGGCATCCTTGAATAACACAGTGGTAATGGCGTGAGCCACGGTACTAACACTGGCCTTATATTTGATCTGACCAGTTCCTACTTGATATTGCTGCATAGTTGTATTGGTTTAGATGAATAGCTTAGGTAAAGATACATCCTAGCCCCTATACATTTACAGGAATTTCTATGCGATTGAGAAAAACGGGTGTTTTATTGTAGGAAAAATACTATTTTAGGAGTTGGTGCTTCGCGGACCTCTACAATGCTTGTTTAGGGTCAACTGCCGTTGCCTTGCACCTCACCAGATACAGCAGCCTCTTCAGGCTCTGCTTTTGGCTCGTCAAAATCTCGCTCGGCTTTAACAGCCCTTACCATTTCTTTGAGGGCTTCATAGTCTAACGCCTTATCACCACGCAATAGCTCTATTTCCAAGAACATATCTAAGGTCTCGGATTCTGCAGACTCTTCACTGAGTTTGCTCAAGGCTTTCATGCGTAGCAGATTTAAGTTTTTATGCGTCATGAAGCTCTCTTTCTACAGCGCTTAATTTACGGTTAAGGTCTTCGCCGGTAACATCCAGCATGGCTTTAAAGACGACAGTGTCTTCTTTTTCGGGCATGATGTTGGCTAGATTGTTGACAACATCAATGTCCTTTTTGAGGAATGGTAAAGTAGTAGCCACCCTAGAGAGCTTGGCCACACTACTTTTAATGGAGGAGAAATACTTCACAGCTGCCAGGGATATGGCGGCCGAAACAACGATGATCGCCGCATAGTATGCGATGATATCAAAGTCGCTTACACTGGATACCGTCCATAAAATAAAGAAAACAGATGTGAATAAGAATGCGAACGATGCTAGATATACACTAATGCGCAAACCTTTGAAGATACTGGTTGCCTCCTCATCTTTAGGAAGATAGGACATTGAATGTAATAGCAAGAAAGAACAGAATAACAATGAGATTGGAAGTCCGATGGCATATAGAAATGCTTGAAAATCCTTGAAACCGTTGAACTTGGTTTCTGCCTTTGCTTTTTTGGTATTGGCAAAAGATTCGGCCGCAATGACCTCCTGTTCTGCGTAGTTTTCGAAAGCCTGAATTTGCGTGCTAGTGATCACATCTCCCTCTTTAAGGCTTCCAAAAGCTGCCTTAAGATCTTTTCGTGCTTCTTTTCTCTTGGTGCGCTCTACCTGATAGATTTCATTAGCAGCCGTTACTGCAGGTGACTGGTCTTCAGCAAACATATGAGAAAAAGGTGCGGTCACGCCAATGACCGCACATAAAAAAACAAATATTATTAAGAGGCTACTCCCCTTCAGGATCCTCTTCTGCCCCGTCTCCGCCGGGTTCTTCAACTTTTGCTTTATCGATTGCATACAGTTCAATTTGTTCGTCATAATCACTGTTTGCCGTGTCTGTGCAAGACAACAATACAGTGTTAACAGCAAAAAATACTAACATTCCGAAAAATAACTTTTGTAATTTCATTTTAATAAGGTTTAAAGGTTAAGCCACAAATGTAACCAATGACCTTATTGTGTGCGAGTTAGCCTCACAAAAGTTATCCTATGAATGTAAACAATTTTGCAATGCAGGCTTGCTAATCAGCAATCTGCATCCATATTTTCAAATATAAAATTAAGGTTTTTGAGAAATCTCACAAGAAATTGTGGTGAAAATGAGGCACATCGATGTTAAAGTCGTACTTCTTGTGGATGATTGTCACTTAAGGAATCCGCCTCCCAAAATAGGGAGACGGAAACCTTTAAACCTTACATGAGGCCCCCAAAGACCTAATTGTAAGTGGCGCGAAAATAATATAATCAGTTGAAAATATAACTTCCTGAAGCTAAATAATTTATTTTTCGACGAACAACCTGTTTTATGGGTGAGGAAATACCTCATTAAGATTGAGGTAGGGCCTTTTTTACGAGCAGGAACAAATGGTTCTTGAGGGGTAAGTTTCTTATTAGGCAAAAGAAATTGACTTAGAGTTTTCATTTCCTACGAAATTCAATACAAAATTGCTCCTCAACCCCTTTGCAAATAAAAATCCATAGCTCGCGCTACGCTTTTTTTGTTCACTCCGAATCTGAAGTCGTACAGGATTAAAGTTCCCTTGAGCTCCCCTTTGCAAATAAAAATCCATAGCTCACGCTATGCTTTTTTTGTTCACTCCGAATCTGAAGTCGTACAGGATTGAAGTTCCTTTGAGCTC
>JANQNQ010000008.1 GCA_028279515.1 Flavobacteriaceae bacterium | reverse complement strand
TAGCATCCCAAAGGGATAGTAATCATTATAGGTAAGAACGTCTGCATTAAAGCCGTTTGGATTGGTGTAATCACCTTTGGCTAAAATAGGCAATTTCTTGTCATTGACTACGATCAATATGTTGCCTAAATGGTTGCTCAACTCAAAACGCTTATCGCCAACCTCGCGGTCAAAGTCAATGGTCGTAAGCGTCAAATCAACAGGAGTTAAATTGTCGGCTACCACAATCCCTTGGTCTTCTTGTACTCCCAAGCGACTGCTACCAAAGACATGGTGTTCTTTAAGCTTCAGCTGTGTATTTGTTGCTGTCGTTTCTTCGTTGTATACCCCCAATACATTTCCTTGTGCATCAAGGACATAAGCCGTTGCTGTGATGGTATCATCTGGATTCTTTACTTCTTTGGTAATGCGGTTTCCTAAACCGTTATACTCGAAAGTAATGACCTCTCCAGTATTCTTGGTTACCGACTTGACTTTTCCGTCTACACGCCATTCGATCCTTAATCCTTCGGTACGGTCCTCTACTAATTGACCAATGGCATCATACACATAGTTATGTGAATCGTCATTATTAGCATCGTAAGGGACTCCTGTTATGGCATAGACTGCCGCCAATTGGTCATCGATGTCTACATCGTATTGTGCTGCATCAATGGCATCGCCTACAATGGCCAACTGGTTGTTGCCATTTTTATAGTTGTATTGGAAGGAATCCATATCGGTTGGAACACCTCCATCTTTGAATACAGAGCGAGACAATTTCTCAAGGTTTCCGTTTCTATCATATGCATAGGTCGAACCATAACTATCTTGTGTAACGTATTTGTTTCCTACGGTCACATTATCAGATTGCATGGCTTTGATACGATTTAGCTGATCGTATGTATATCGATTGAATTGAGATGCCAACAATTCTTCTTGAAGGCCTTTTAGACTGGTGGTCATGGCCTTGATATTTCCATTATATAGGTTACGATCATTATTGGTATCTACGCTTCCGCTTTGCGTAATTGAAAGTGCATTAAAATTGGCATCTCCAACTACAGGCGTATAATCGTTCTGATAATAGTTCAATGCATATCCATAGGTGTCTTTCCCTATGAGACCATTACCATCTTTTCCGAGGTCAAAGTTTGGGTCGCTCAGGTCTTCCCCATTGACCACTTTGAGCCATCCTTGCAGTGTATAGGCATAGTCGACACCTTGTACTTGCTTATCCCCTAACACCATTCGGGCTAATGGGCCATGCTCGTAGTATTGATAGGTGGATTCCTTTTCCCAAATGCGTCCATCTTTCGATGTTTCGACCGTGGTGATTCGGTTGTCAGCATCGTAGGCATAGCGATGAATGAATTGGTCGATCATTCCGGGTTGGAAGGTGACTTTGTTTACATTCCCGCTTATCAGATCATACTCGTATACCGCGCGTTTTAAATGCCCTTGTTGTGCTTCCGCGAAAGCGAAACGATCATAGTAGTTGACCAACTCTTTTACATTACCATGTACATCGTAATTGTAGAAGATGGCATTATCAAATTCGGTTGTATTATCATTGTAGTACAGTTTGTCAAAATACAGCACTCCCGTTACTCGGTTTCGGCTGTTATAAAGCTCATATCCTTCAACAAACAAACTTTCTGAGGTTGGAGCGGGTTGCGTCAATGACGGCAAGGTCACTGGTGCATCATAGAAGGTTCGTGTTACCTCTCTGCGCGTTGCAAAATCAACAGACGTTGCAATGTTGACCAAATCGAGCGGATATTGATCCGTGATCACTACTTCTTCACCTGTCAGGTCATTGTACAGCCTTCCATGGTCGTTGATCTTGTATTTTTTTTCAGCGGTAAACTCACCTGCTTCGTAAATACGACCTAATTCGTCATAACGCGTATAACTATAGAGATGATAATTGGCCTGGGTAGGAGGTGTCTGTCCGTACGTTGCATATTCGATCTTATTGATCTGTGCTCCTGCCGTAAAGATGGCAAAATCCAAAACCAATGGTACGTCGGGAACGGTATCGGGCACATTTTGCAATAAATTTCCATTTTGATAGAAATTAATCACTCCGTTAAGGCGTTCTATTTTTAATACATCGTTCTCTTGATAGATATATGGGCCTCCTAATGTAATTCCGTTGGCCATAATATTAAACGTTGAGTTCGTCTCTAAAACCATCACATAATTGATCTGGTCAACGCCTTGCCCTCCCTCAGGATGTGATAGTCCGAGTGCGGTAATGCTCTCAACAGCGGACTTTACTATTGTACGCTGTACGTAACCTCCATTTGGTATTTGTTGCAGTGCCGAACCATACCCCCAACCATTGGTGCGGTTGTATTGCATGATCCAAGCACCTCCATCATGTACTTGAACCGGGCCAGTGATATTTTTCGAACTCCAAGGAGAAATCAATGTGACATCATTTGGATTATCAAACGGCCCCGCAGGTGCTACACTAGCTTGTTTAGCGTTTTGTGATGCGACGATTCTTCCTAGTTCGTCGTATGCAAATCGTGTGATACCACCATCTGGTGTTTCTTGCCACACGAGTTGGTTCAATGAGTTGTATTTGTACTGTGTTCTAAAGGTATGACCGGGTACAAGGTTTAGGTCTTCGGTCTCGCTTTGAGTAACACGTTGCTGTTCTCTAAAGGTATCAATTGCTTCATTTTGCGAGCCATCAAAGCGCAACACACCCTCAGGAGCGACCGTTTGTGTGAGATTCCCCGCTTGATCATAGTAGTATAGCGTGTATTGATACTCTTTGTCATCATATTCTAAGTTAAAATGCTCATTGAGACCGGCAATACCCGCCGCCAAATAAGCTTGTTTAAATTGTTCTTTGATCGTTTCGATGTAGTTGTCATAATCGTCTTGATTGTATGCCTCATTAACGTCCAACTCGAATGTAGTACATGGGTTATCTCCTTGTCCGTCAAAAATGATTATCGGATTCACCGGTGCTGGTGGACAAATCTCTGGATGGTCGTTCAAATAATTAGAAGCGAACAATGTCCATGAGTCTGTTTCATCAGGAGCGTTGTTAGTCACATGGTTTGCATAGGCCAAAATCACCTCATTCATTCCTGAATATCCATAGTTGAAAGGAGTTGCTCCAAATTCGCCAATTGTTATAAACTGGGCATGGGTAATGGATGTAATTCCTAAAGTTTCCAGATAAAAATCATATGATTCTGTGATCAAGTCGTAGTTCATGTTACAGAAGTATGTTTTATCAAAATTTGATGGTAACGGATATGCGAACTCACCGTCATCAACAATACCGTTACCATTAGTATCTTCATGAACTCTTTCAATAGTCGTATTAAAGACACCAAACATCTCTGTACAGCTCACTGGTGCAGGTTGTTCGGCAACGCAATCATCACATTCACGGATCGGTGCAGGTTCTTGATAGTCTTCAACTGCAATCAATAGAGAGTATAAGACATCTGTATTTGATGGGTCTTCAAAAGTTAGCTCGACCAGATTACCGAATTTGAACGTTTCTCCATCTGGCGCGGTTACTTCGAAAATATCACTTACCAATCTAAAATCCATTTGAAGTGCAATGTTTACACCACTTTCGTATACCATTGGATGGTTGTCATTCCAATTTGGATTCGTTGTATTACACCCAATAATGTCGATCCCACCACGAAGTGTATGATAGGTCACTCCTCCATCTACTAACCAGCCGTCTGGGTCAGCAATTGTGATCTGACCGTCCTGAGAAGTTGGTGCCCCAGTGCCTTCTTCGAAGGTGAACTGGCGGTTAACCGCCGGCAAAGCATCACTAAGCACATCGATACTATAAAGCAGGTTCGAAATGTCATATTCACTTGGTAAAAAGGCGGTCTGCGACAAATAGTTTTCCTGCGGACAATGATCTGCGTTCGTATTTTCAATCGTTGTATATCCAATGTCTAATCCATTTTTGTCAACAACTGTCCCATTTATTTCAGCGTTTATTAACGTGCTAGCATCTGTAATATCTAAAGAAACAAAACCAAAGGGCGTATTGTCTTGATATGCGTTTTCGGGAATGTTGATATTTAGGTTGAAGTCTATAAGTTCGTTGAGATCAAATGGTCTTTCGGTCGCAAAACTTATTTCTTTCGCATATAACTTGTTGTTTGGAGATCCTCGAGAAATCAGTTTTCTCAAATGGAATGTCACCTGATATTGATCATTTCCATTGACCAGAAGGCTCTTTTCATTTTTTGAAGTTTTGACTTCACTTCCTGGTGTTGGTGTACCGTGTCTTCCTGAATTGTTATAGACAGATGCTTGAGATTTTAGCAAGCCCGAATCACATGAGCTTCCCACAACCTTAATTCCATCCAATCCTAAGTAAGACCTTGGCGTACCAAGATTTAGCTTCTTGCCTTCGAACATCAAGTATTCGGTTTCTTGGCTTGCATTGAAGGTAAATTCGACCAATTCCCATTGGGTGTCAGATGGATTCAGATAGGTTCCTTGAGATTGTTGTTGCACGGCAGGGTCTGTAAATCCTTGCCCCCATTTGACTATCCATTTTGCAGGCGATTCTTGCACATTGGCATTTTGAATCGCATAGTCTGAAAAGCCAAGGTAAGTTTGATAGAAGGAAACTGTATAGTTAGTACCAACTACCAAATTGTCTAATCTGATCTTTAATCTGTCTGTGCCATGGTCGCTCCATTGGTAAGCTCCCATGAATTGCCCGCCGTCTGGTGACGGCAATACGTTGTCTGGAAAGAAGCCTGCTCCGGGAATGTTGTCAACACCGCTGTAGATGCTCGCGTTGAAGCAAGAAGTTTCATTTATCGAACTTCCGGCGTAATCTGATGATGGCAATCGTACCTCAAAAGATGTGGTTCCGACAGAGCCTTCAGTATGTGTCCAATTTGTTGGAAGGGTCATGCCTGCATTCGGAATATCGTAATTGCAATTATTGAGAATTGCATTGGTGTTGGCCCATTCAAAAGAGCCATTATCGCCAAGGAGATTTGGACAATCGTGATCTTCGCTCACTTCGCAGCAAGAGAATATCAACGGAAGTTTATTATCGTACATTCGTCCTCCTTCAACCTCAACGATATTTCCGGTAGTCGTTTCTTTATAATAAAGGTCGAATTCGTAGTAGCGAGATACTCCTTCGAACTGAGGGATTCCGGAGACATCAATAGAAGTAATCTCTTGAATAGGAAGCGCCCCAAGGTTAACGGCCGGGTTTCCGAAATAAATGGCCAATCCGTCACCTGCATTGAAGGTATACTTATTGTCTAAACTGTCATAACTCCAGGTAATTCCTGTGGCTCCTTGAATTTCGAAGAATTCAGGAAGGAATCCTGTGGTATATACGGTATCTGAATCTAGATTATAACTAGTAGCATTGATCTGCCCATTGTTGACCAAATGGTCCAAGAGGTCGATCATTGCGTTCTCATAGCGTTCTCTTCGATCACATCCATTGGCTCCCGTATCGTCTAAGATCTCTCCAGGTCCAGTGCCATCCGTTTGGCTTCCGCCCACACATTCTCCAATACGCGCTCTGGTGGTTCCTGAAAGGATGACCTCGGTGAAATCAGTCGAAACGATATCAATAAAGCGTGCTACTACGTCAAATACAAAGAGTTCGGTGTTTGCATCATAGCTGGTGTAGTACACATTGTCCATTTCTGATATATAGAACGTAGTGCCATAATCGCTCCAGCTCATCCCAGCAGCGGCAGGGATGTTGAGCACCACTGGAACAGGCGTGTCAACACCTGCAGGAGGCGTCATTTCAATGGCAAGTTGTAAGGGATCACCGCTTGCGATGTTTCCGTTTAGTAAAAGGTCTCCATCAAAGGGTACTTGATTTTCTGGAACGCCAAAATCAATAAAGAGGTCTCTTGTAAGATACTGTCCGTGGTAGACTCCTATGTTTCCAGTAATATCGACCGGGTTTCCGCCAGTAGTTAACTTTACAAGACCATCTAGGTAGATTTCAAGGTCGCGTGCCATTGGGCATTGCCCAGTCGCTGCGTAATAATCATAGTCGGTCATATCCTCCAGGTCTTGGATGATGTCTTCATCAGATTGCTCTGAATCGTATAAGAAATCAGCCGCCGGAAAGCGTTTTTCCTTATCAATGTACAATGGGGCCTGTTCGCTTGCACAGAAATTATCCCCTGGTTGAGGAGTATTAATAACATTATTAAAATCTGTATGTGTATTTCGATAATCTCTTAGTAACTCAGCAAGATCTTCCTGAGGATTTTCATCACCAATACAACCGTTGTAGCAACCTGCATCCCTGGTGTGTCTGTTCATGAACACATATTGAATCATTTGCTTTAAGGAACGATAGTTTCCTTTATAGGTTTCCCAAAGTTGTTCTTTTTGTGGTTGGTCTAATCCATTGATAGCTGCAATAAGCGGAGAGCCCAGCGGCACTATATCACATTGCTCATCAAGGCTATTGCAGTTTACGGTCATCAATGCAAACTGGATCAATGTGACTCCACTACCTTGGTAATCGCTCAGTAATGCCATATTGATGATGTCCTTTCTCAATTGAAGGTTATCGATTGTACCAAAAGTTCCATTGAAATAAGGATCTCTGTCACTTATAGTAGTAAGACTGCTAAGCCCTAAATAAGCCATAGCGTCATCAAATCCTATTCCGTTAAGAAACGCGTCATAGCCATCAGAATTCCACGTGACTTGCGTTTCGGGCGTACCGTCTCCGTCAAAATCAAAGTTTACATTGGTATCCTCAACGGTATGTGCACAAATCTCCATGGCATACTCTAAGTAGCAGTATTCGGGATGGTATACCAACAAGGATTCTGCCCATGAGTTTTGCCAATACGTTTCTGTAAAATCATCTAAGCTTTCTAAGAATTGTGGTTCTACCAAGTAGAATCCAGGATTTTCAGGATCCTCGTTAATCGGTGCTCCTGATTCAATTGCAGGTGTGTACGTTCCGTCTCCATTATCAAAAACTGAGACCGTAGCAATATCGCCATTTGCATTATAATAATGACCGTCTCCAAAAGTACTGGCTGCATCAAATTCATAGTGATATGGCTTCTTGTAACTTAAAACACCTCCTCCTGATTGTTGAGTGTTATAAAGCAGATTGGCTGTATTGTAAATATTCAATTCTTCATTTACTACCGGAACGGGCTCACCATTTTCATCAAGTACTGTATAGCTAATCCCATATTGCCCTGTAGGTTTCATGTCGTCCATCATAAGATTCTTCTTTGAAGAACAAGAGATAGAATCTGCTGATCCGCTACCTGCACCGTTACCTCCAATAATGATTCCGTCAGGATTACAAGGGGCGTTACATGCCTCGATGAACAAGTACCACTCACGGATAAATCGCTCCCTAAGCAGGTTTATCTCTATCTCACTAAGTCCCGACGTGTCCCACTCGTCTAATCGTTCTTGGGCATACGCTGCTGCTGCCGCTTCCTCGGTTGTATGAATTCCCATAAAGGCATCGACGCATTCAGCACAGGTTGAAAAGCAACCTTCGGTACTGGCTTGAGGTGAAAGATCTTCTAAACTTAACAAACAACTTGGATCATTTGCCTGCAAACGACGGATGTAATCTTCGGCATAGAACTCTAATGTTTCATCATCGATTTGAAGGTCTTTCAAGATGTTATAGGAGCCGATTGGCAAGATTCCTTGAAATTCGGCCGAATCGTACAATGGAGTCGCTGGATCTTGTAACTGAACCAGCCCGTCTGACCCAAGTGTGTAGGCACCTATAGTTCTCTCGATAGGTACTTGCCCATCAAGTGCAGGATTGCCACACTCATCGGTCAAGTTCAGCTGTAGATTATATACAAAAGGATATCCAGCGATCTCTGATGCGCAAGGGTCGATAAATGCACTGCTTCCTTTTACATCATAGAAAAATCTGTAGTTGGTGCCATCTTGGGTAAAGACTCTTTGCGATTCGTATTTTAACCCATCTATTGTGGTGCTGTAGTTTCCTGTTGCATAGGCGATATTATTGTCAAGATCGGTATCTGGATCGTGAATATTTAGCTTGTTAAGCAGGTCGATCTCGGTTCTTAAGTGAAGAGTTTCATCGTCTTCATCTTCCAAGCCTACCAAACTTAATGGGTTATCAGCCGCCAATGCCGTAGCGATCGTGCGCCCTTGTGGATCGATGTAGCTAATGCTCACTTGTCCATTGGGATCCACAACAACGTTCTTTTTGTAGTGAGATGCGTTTCCTACTCGATACCCAAAAAGTCGGTTCAACTCTTCTTGAGCTGGGATGGAATAGAAGTATTTCATTTCGTGCTGGGAGCCCAATTGGTGGTCTGGCCCCACGCCTCCTTTTGCACGTATACGCCCCGTATTATCGTTGGTGTATTCTATTTGCGAGAAGGGGTACTTTTTAGCATCTGGCACATAGTCTTGATAGGTACCTGTAGGGCTGGTCAAAGGGCTGTAATAATTACTGGCACCTCTGATGGTTGACATTTCACTAGCTGTGGTCACACATGTTGGGTCATTGGTACTTTCCCAGTCAAAATCGTAGTCACTGTAAATCTTTCCGCCTAAATTTTGATTAAAGAACGGGTAATACCTTAGTTCATTTTCATTAGTTGGTACTGGCAATATCTCGATCGCTGGCCTTCCTTGCACGTCATAGATCACTTCGCCAACAATGGCATTCTCGTCACTGTTGATGCGAGTAACGGTCTGTCGATTTCTCAAGGTTCCGTCAAAATAGCTTACTACTTCCTTGCGTTTGCCTTCTTCGGCATACGAAGCCTGAAATTGCCAATTCTTCTTGCCTTCATGAGCTTCTGTGATCCATATCTTATCATCCCAGTCAGCAACGTACTCTTCATTGCTGTTTCCTGTACTCCAGTTTCCATAAAGATTTTTTGAAAGGTCTTCTTGAGAGCGACCCACAGCTCTTACTCGGTAAATGAGATAACCACGATCATATACAAGCGGAATTGTATACTCTTGATTCGTGGTTTCAATTCGTGTATTGTTCAGTTCAAAGTCTCGACTTGTAAATCTAATGTTGGTGTCGGCTGTATCGTAATCATCAACCCATGTCCATTCCAGTTCATAATAGACAATAGATTTATCAACGCCTCCGATCCCCTGCCAACTTATGGTTGCTTCTAACGGTGTTGTTCCATGCGAAGGATTCAAGATGGTATTTGTATTAAATTGGTAGTAACGCTCTGTTCTAAAACCTACTTGAAGTTGCACATTATCTGGCGAGAATGCACCAGACGGCGGACCAACACTGTCTTCGTTCTCGGTGTAAAAATCAACTACCCTGAAACTTACCCCATATGCACCGGGAAGCTCATGAAAGGCCAGATCTACGAAGTTGGCACTATTGCCATAAGGATCATAAGACACCGACAAATTTTTCTGATAGGATGGAAGATTATTTCCGTTTTCATCAACAGGATAGACATTGAGCACCACCCTATAATCATACTTAAAATAAGGTGCCACATGATTCAAGACGTTGAGCCGTACAAAGGCGTATCTCAAATTGTCTACATCGCTATAGTTTGCACTTGACCCTATATCAGGATCTACAATTCCTAGGGATTGGTCCACAATAATGTTACTCCCAATCAACGGAACTGAAAGATGCTCTTGCTCTTGCGCGTATCCATTGAGGATTCCAAAAAACAAGGTTAGGCATGCAACGATCCATAACCTTAAACGAAATGCTGGTCGATTATTCATAATTGAACTGGTATTTGTAGCGTTAACTTTACTTTACGATCTTATATCCCTCAAGGAGTCCTGCCGAAATAGCGCGATCGTCTTTGAAACTCATGAAGTTTTTTATGTTGAACTTCTCTAGATATGCTGTTACATCTGTACTGAAGTTTGTATAGGTTATCTCTAATCTAGGAGTGTCCCATTCTTCTTTATTTCCCTTTACCGGGAAGGGTTTTTTGGTCAAATAATGCAAGATCTGCTTCTTGATTCTTTTGGATTGCTTGTCAATGTGTAAGATCACTTTACCATAAGGCATCGGCGTAATTGACGAAGATGTAAGGGTGCAGATATACGCGTCTGAAGTTTCCTTGACTTCGCGACCAACAAAAAAAGTAAGCATGTTGGCAATGTCAACAACCGGAGTCTTTGATACATCTACCTTTTGGTAGCGCGCCTTCTTTTGGTCATGGTTCACCTTGATCGAATGTGTTCCGATTTGAAAAAACTCGGTCGTGTTGATGCGATTGTAGCTATCGCTTCCGTTTTTGACGATATTCCCATCATAGGATTCTAATACTTCTTTTCCGTTTTCTCCCTTAAAGAGTTCGTATTGTGTGGTGAGTTCAAAGCTTGTGTTGCCGTCATAGACACCTTGTACTTCTTTGAGCAGTTGGGTCACTTGTTCTTTGGTCGTTTGTCCTTCCGCGAAAGCGCAAACAAAACAAACGATAAGGATGCTTATTTTTTTCATGATGTTCATTTATTGAAGTCCTTTAGCATTGCCCGATCGTGTTTCTTGAATCGTCTTTATCCCACGCTCGGTCTCTTTTTTAACACGTACCAACCCGCCTTCGATATCATACTCGTAAAAGGTGGCGTAGTTGTTTTCATCCAATTCGGCCATGAGGCGCTGAGTAATCGGGTCGTACACGAAAGATTTCATATTTCCATTAAAAGGAAAGACCCTAATGTCATCGAAATAGCAATCAATATTATTGTCGATAGCGACCAACCTAAAGTTGAAGGAGGCCGCAGTATCGGGTAACTGAAATTCGCCCGTCAAGCGCTGCCATCCATCTATAATCGCCCCCGTAGGCATAATGGTTGCGATCACTTGGCCAAGATGACTGATGATCTCGCATTTGCAATTGGAATAATTGATCTGTTGTACTGGATTGTCTTCTTTGGTCCAAGCACTGAACACATAGGTCTCACCTGGTTGCAGTCTAAAGGATTGCGGAGGGTTGGTGCCTCCGGTTATTTGGGCAGTGGCCATTGATGAAAATGCAACCAAGGATATTAGCAGATATATCGTTTTCATATAAAGCGTTATTATTTGATTATTAACAAGTATCACAGAATCTCAACTGAACCTGCGTTTCACAGCTAAGTGGGACTCCTGAGATTACGAAGTCGACGTAAATGGAAATGAAACCAGTACTGGGACAATCATGCGTTAAAGTAGCCGTCATGGCGATTGGGTCAACAGTAACGGTAGCACCATCACAATTACTATGTGCTTCATCCACTACAGCTGAATCGATAATTACTCCAGATATACCGAAAAGTTGCTCGTATGTGTATACTGTTTGTACTCCTGAAGTATCAATATCATATGGAGAAGAGTATGTTGGACACTCATCAGTACCACAATCACATGTACCATCTGGTAACTCGACACATCCTGGCGGACAGGTTGGACACTCTGGTTGCTCTACTTCGTAGTTCAATACATTGATATTGCTTGACATCAGTAATGTATTACCCGCATTCACCTTAAGACTATGGCGTCC
The DNA here is from genome assembly GCA_028279515.1 of Flavobacteriaceae bacterium. GTDB lineage: Bacteria > Bacteroidota > Bacteroidia > Flavobacteriales > Flavobacteriaceae > JANQNQ01. The sequence goes on along the minus strand of JANQNQ010000008.1, from coordinate 708,727 downwards.
TGAGTGTGAAGTAGCATCGGTGAGACTTGTCCCGTCTTGCCCTTGGAACACTCCAAAGTGGGCGGTTGCGTTGTTATCGTTACCATCGTATGTGTAGTCTTCAAACCCGTCGTAGCCTAATTCGCGATACATGCTGTTAGAGCCTACCGCCGTTGGCAGTGTGTAATTGTATCCGTATTGTGCTGCCGAGAATCGTCCTAAGGCGTCCTTATTTTCCAACTCAGCGCCAAACGGGCTGTTCTGCGTTACTTGACTTGCGAAAGTCCAATTGGTCGGGTCTTTCTCCCAAGCCGTTTGGTTCAGTTTATAGTATGGGTTGAATTTGGTGAAATAACCTTCAAACCTCGGTGAAGTTCCTTGATTGATTTCTTGCGCACCTTTTCTTCCTGTTAAATACGCATAAGATTTGATGGCTTTCCAATCACCTCGTGCATTCAAGACGTAAGGATTGAAGCCGTAATTCTCTGGCAAAATTGCCGGGTTGGTGCCTTGCGTAATGGCTTGTTCATAAAGTTCTATCACGCTGGTTGGCATTTGTGGCATGTTACGCTCTTGCTGCAGTTTCCAGTAATCTGAGAACTCTATTGCACTGCTATTGATAATCCTTGGGTTGGTGCCTGTTCCGTCATAGGCAAAAGATGTTGCCGTTATATTGTTGTACTCACCATTTTCTTGATCGGCATCATTGTCTACATCAATTGGGTTCACCATACTAGTTACTGTGGCCATAGAGCCCGACTGTAGGTTTCTGAATCCAGATCTTACAATTCTAAAATCCAGGTCTCCTTTGGTTACCTCAGAGCATGACTGATTGATCACATAACCATCACGATTCATCAGGGTCACGTTGTTACCATTGATATCAACTACCCAGAGCTTCTCGTCAGGCGCCCCGTTATCATTGTACACAAACAGCTCATCTCCTAAAGTGAAAATATCACTGGCGCTATCACCATTTCCTCCAGTGAGGGTAAACAGATGTCTGTTAGGATTATCAGGCTCGCCTGTATCTCCGCTGATCAGACCTCCTTGAATCCCCACATTGTTTGTGGCTTTGCCCATATTTTCATAGAACCAGTGTGCCGGGTAGGTAAAACTGTAATATTGGTCATCGTACTCATTGATGGTCTTTGTGAGCAATACTTGACCTGAGCCTGCATCCCACGCTAAGTTTTCAGTCGAAACTCTGGACCCTAGATCATGGGCAACTTTTTTCTTCAGTATGCCCGTAGAGTGAATCACTTTGGTCGTTGTTGTAGTATGTAGGGTTTTTTCGTGAACCGCTCTTTCTGGGAATGATGTCGGGATAATGATCGGGAAGATCCCAATAATAAATCCGGCTACGTTTCCATGAACTCCAAAGGTTCGAGAATATGAATAACTCTCTCTAAAATCGGTGATCACATCATAGTGCACTCCAATTTCATGTTGGTCGCTTACGCTTCCATCTTCAAAGATCACGGGAAGATTATTGTTGACTTCATTTCCTGACTCTTTGACACTGTATTCGTAATCGACCCCAGAGATAAAGGCTCCTCCTTCATTATAAATGGATTGTTTCTTTTTCTTACCATTCATGTCGTTGGTTCGTACTACGAATCCTTGAGAAAGTGTTAATTCGGTTTCGGTTTCAACTTCGAGTCCTAACAACCCATTTATGACTTGTCTAATCGCTTGGTCTTCATTGGAATAGTAGCCCCCTGTGTTTAATCGGGTGTAGTCTGTTATTGTCGGAAAGTTTTTCGAGGTAAAGAATTCAATTACCACCCATCCAGTCGCATGTTTTTTTACTTCAATATCTCCTTCTAAACGCTGAAGATTTTTGACTGTAACTCTTCCGTAAGTAACTGTTGGTGAAGGAAAGAAGGACTCTCCGAAGGGTTTTTCGGTATAGCTGATCTCTCTTGGCGCCACTAGGTCTTCTCCTTCATTGTAGAAAGGCATCACTAATGGGTTTTCTTTGCTCATGTTGGGTTCGTACGTGGCCACTCCGCTAGAGTTTCCATCTGTACCTGTGTATTCGTATTCTTGGCCATATCGTGAACGGTATCGCTTTAAGAGGTCTTCGTCGGTTGTATTCACTCCGACCATTTGATCCCATTCATCGTGCAATTGGATTTTTTTAACTCGGACACCTCCGCCCAACTTTTGGTCTCCGCTATGTTGCAGTCGGATCCACGATTTTCCCGGTTTGTATTTTCGTGCACATAACTTTTGCCTTAAGCTTTCATTGGGCCCTTCAAAAATCTCAGAGATGGCTCCTAAGCTTCCGCCTAGGGCTCTAGCGATATCTCCAATATCTTCACTTCCAGGGTTCAATTCGAGTCCGTAGACCTGTCGGTTTAGAAATTGTCTTCCGAAGTACCATCCCGCCTTTGAGATCGGGTTTACATCTCTATCTGCACTAATTCCTCCTTCCATATCAGAAAATGCTATCGGTATGGTCCCATAATTTTTTCCGTTACTTGAAAAGGTGTGGAATCCTGCTGCGGGGTCCATATTCAAGTATCCTTCGACATAGTCATAACTCTGCGGTTTCCCCTTGACCATTTGCAACAAGAATCTGAAGTAGATCGGTTTATCAATATGCTCGCCGATGTACTTTTGTTGAAATTCGGCTGGTGTAAGCCCCGCTTCAGGAATTTCGACAATCAGATGTTTCGCATCGTGCGCGTAGGTCATGGGATGGAAGAGGTCTTGAGGCGCTTCATTGGAACTGATGTCAGAAGCTGACGGTGTTCCTGAAATTTCAGGCGTAACCCCGACCACTTTAAACATTTGCATCGCTTTTTTATCTTGTACATATTGGTAGTCGTCAGATTCGTATTCAATCTCTAGTTTTCCGCCGGAAGGCAAATCAATGGTTGACAAAGACCAAGCTGAAGCATATTTGTTTTGTTCTTCTTGACTCTCTTGTTGTACGAAAGGAAACTCTGGTGCGGTCAACTCGTCGTCCACTAAACACCCGCCTTGATTGGGCTTATAGTTGCCCCAAACATCATACGCCTTTAAAGAATAGGGATAGTTATTATCGATTTCTCCATCGCCATCAAAATCACGACCGTAATGAAATTGATAGGGCGTGTATTTTCCCATTTTTGAATCTCTATAAGTAAAGTACACCTGATCTAGTGTCAGCTTACCCCCATCATTAGAAATTTCGTGAGCGTCTGGTGCACCGTCGAAGTTATTTGGCACGCCTTTACACAGATCATATTTATAGATGAAGTGCGCTACTTTTATAGGGGAGATACCGTCATCATTATTGGGATTGCCATCTGTCAACAACTTGTATTCTGGCTTGGCATAAAGGGAAATCTTGTTGAGCTTGTACATCTTACTTGATGTGTTGATGTTTCCTCCCCCATTTTCACCATTTACGCCATAACCATCTTTTCGTGCACTGATGTCAAAAACCGCCACATGTGTTTTGGTCTCGATGGTTTCGATATATTTTAGTTCCTTTTGACCATAGACATAACTTCCCTTTTGGTCAAAACGATTGGTCTTTAGGCCTTCATTAAAAGAAGCCTCGAATTCATTGTATGGAATGCGCCATTGGTATCCTGAATTCTTTGTCACATAATTGAACTTGGTGTATACTCCCAGATCATCGTCTGACAATCCATCACCTGTCACATCTTCATAATCAGCAGACACGACTGCCGAAAGTAAATAGGTATGCGCATATGCAGGCGTCGTTACCCTATTAAAGTAATTATCAATTCCGCTTGAGTTTCCGAAGGTGTTCTCTGAACCGAGGTAGGTTACGGTTCCGTTAGCGCAATTCCCAGTGTTTCTTACTGCGAAAGAAGCCTCCTTTTTCTGATGGTTATAGGCAGTTTCGCCGAATATGTAAGTAGACCCATCGGGTTGTAAAATGTGCATTCCTGCAGTATGGTCTGGTTTCGCAGCACTGTTCACTTTGATAAGCGAAGCAGCCCCCATATCCTGAACTTGTTTTTTAGTAAATTGAAGAATGGATTGATTTCTTTTTTCGCGACGTTGGCGCTTTAATTTACCTGTAAATCCTCCTGTTGGTATGATTCCGTATTCTGGTGCATTATCAGGTCCGTATGTTTTTTGAGTGAAGTTGTTTCGGGCATATTTTCCAGGAGCATAGACACTTCCTCCAATTGTAAGTGCTACAGGATTATATCCTCCAAGGGTGTTCTGAAAGTAAGTAGCTTCTTCATCAACGCGAAGCTCTCCTATCGATTTGAAATATACAGACTCATAGTCCAGTTTGTTTGAAGCTGGATCGGCAGGTCTAAAGAACGAAGTGGCATTGGTTTCCCATACACCCGTATGGCTTTCTGAAGGTGAGTTTTTTAGGTCAACCCCGATGTGATAACCCGTTGCACCTTCTATCTCAACCCCTAAGTTACCTCCATCACCTTGATCTTGAACGTATTGGTCGTATACATATCCAACATTTCCTCTAAACGGACGAAACATACCACCAATTCCTTGTCCATTGATAGAATACAGGTCATAGGTATAGTTTGTCGGAGCAAGTGCCAATGTATTTTTACTGACCACGCCATCTTTCTCTTTATTAAAATCTAGAATGTCATGCTTCGAGGCATTTTCAGTGAATTGATATCCAAAGCCCCTTTCATGTGCCGGACCTTCGTCTCTTAGCTTTTGCACCGTTGCAAAGGCGTCTAGCCCTACCTCGCCATCGATGCCCCAAAAGTCTGCACCAATCGACGCGCCGAAAGTAATGTTCGTGTTTTTATAAGCCGTTCGTTTTGCCGGGGTAAATGTGTTATTTACAAAAGAAATACTTCCTGAACCTGAGGTACCGGCATTAAGTTCGTATTGTTTATCGCTATCCGCTGTTTTTTCATGTCCTTTTTGAAGAATCCTTGAAGTGGAAGCTGATAAATTCAAAGATGTCAATCCTTGTCTAGAATTGTATCCTACACCAATGCTTCCAGACAGACTATTGGCCCCTTCTTCTATTTGTTTTTGACTTCTGTGTATATTGACACTTGGCGAGACACTGACGCCTTCAGTCGCAGAAGTAGAAAGGTTCATTCCGACCGACACATTTTCATTGATGTCCCATGAGAAGCCATACGAGGGTTTAAAAGAAATCCCTTCATAATTATTGTACTGAACGGTTAGACCAAACTTTGGCCCTGCTTCCAAACCAAATGCTTGGGCATTGGCCTTAAAGGTCATTCCGACCGTTTTATTTCGTTTCATCTTATTTTCATAGGTCAGGATATCACCGTTAAAATCATCGGGCAACCCACGCACTTGTCTGTTTATTTGTCCCACGTTGAGGTTCCAGCCAAGCCCTACCCAAGAAGCCTCTTGGTCCATGTTGATTCCTGAATCATAGGCTAGATTGAGTGGATATCCTCCCACATCCATGATTGGAATGTTGTAATTAAAATCTCCAGAAGATAAGTTCACCATATCTGAAGTTCCGATCGGGGTGAATGCATTAAATTCGGGTTGTGACGGACCACTTGTAAGTGCGTACAAGTTTCCGGGTTGTATCGTTGCGGTAATCATCTGGATGGCCAGATAACTGGCAATGATCTTGGATAGCTTGTGTGATCTTATTCTTTTAATCATGACTTCTAAAAATTATAAACACTATTAAATGTAGGTGCCTAACAACTTCTATCATAGGCACATCTCATAAGCGTCGCGCTTTTCTTCAAAAGCGTATGACTACTTTTCAATCTGTTGTTTTTGGATAGCTTCGACCACAAACAAAAATCCCGGAAATTACATTCCGGGACTTCGTGCTCAGCAGTTTGGTTTATTGGATCACCAAACGCTTGACAACTACATTGCCTGCGTTATCGTTGAATCGTACAAAGTAGATTCCTGGCTTTACCTTTGAGACATCAAAGCTCAAATTTGTGTTTCTTCTTGCTTGATCATAGGTTGTAGTATCAAGCACCTGACCTTGCATATTGAGTAGTTGAAAATCAGCCGTTTTTGTATCTCCTTCTACCTGAATGCTCACTAAGTCTTTTGCTGGATTTGGGAATACTTCAAAAGAACTTCTTGATTTTCCCTTTCCTCTACACGGGATAAATATTTCATTCTTTACCTCTTCCAAACAATAGTTGGTTCCGTCAAGTGTATAGTTCACTTTCAATTTTGCCCAAAAGTTATTGTCGAAGGCTTGTGATTGTATTGGTGGATTTTCTCCTGTAAACGTATTTCCATTCGAAAATGTCCATTGATACGTAACATCCGTTAGATTAGAACAGTTCGCTGTATTTACGTCTACTTCAACCGAACAAGTGTTCACAATGGCTAATTGAATCTGTGGGTTCAAATCTCCGCATTGACAAGCGGCGGGGCAACTATCAATGGTGATCTCTGCTTCTCTGAAACAACCCGTGCTGTCAATGATATCCACACTATATGTGCCTCCTACAGTTACATCAATCGTTTGTGTAGTATGCCCGGTAGACCACATATAGGTAACATCTGGATGCTGTGTTTGAAAAGGTCCAGAAGCCGTTAGGGTTACAGGTGTTGTTCCCACACATTCTGTACCGACTGGTGCCGTGATCCAGGCAGGTTCGTTACCGCCTCCAGCAGGTAGGGTTCCAGTCTCTCCACAAAAAGCCCCGGGATCAATATATACAGGCTGTGTGATTCCAGAACTTGTCATCTCGAAATTGGCTACCGCAAACTCGATACAATCGTTCAAGTCGTCTAATAGAGTTGCTTCTACCTTAAATGGGTTCCAAGTACCTCCTACTCCAGCACCGCCAATATTAAAAGTTCCTGTATCACTAAATATGATAAAATGATAGGCATTGGGTCCGATAGGAGTTGTAGTGATTTCGAAGTAGTTGTCATCAAGTAATGGGTCCAAGTCCAGCTCTGGTGTACTTACCCATGAACCATTATAAATCAAATCTCCTTCCATCCTAGACACATTCAAAAACGTAGTATGACCTGTCATGTGGCTCTCGAGTACATCGCCTTGTTCAATTTCATAAGGGTCTAAACAAAACCCGTCAGTCATTCCAATAGGGCATCCATATACGAGTTTAATGGTATCACAAGTGGTTGTTGAACCTGGAAATGGTCCAGGAAGTGACCACTCAAAACAATTTTCAAAATCATACCCTCTGTACGCACCATTGTTACAAGTTCTTACTTTGTATCTCAAAACAGTTGTTCCTGGTTGCAGTATAAAAGTCGAGAATGTATTCACTGTTAAGGGAATGGATGTATCGACAGACCCATTAACTTCAACAGATGATGCACCCCACTCTACTGTAAATATGCAATCTGCCGGAAGTGGCGTAACCTCTACCCCCATAGGGTCAAACATTTTGTAGAAGTGGTCAATATATCCAAAGAGAACGCTGCTTGCAGAAGAATTCTCAATGGTAACACGCCATTCGAATACGCGTCCGGTGTACTCTGAGTTAATCTCTATTTCCGATCCATTTCGATAGGCTTGCTTTGTCACAGTAATATCGTCTGGATTAAAACAAACAGCATCATTAATATCTACCGTGGTCGAACCTTGACAGGCCTCAGAAACACTAATACTAGAAATACGATTCACCTTGAGGACCACTTGTTGCAAATAAGGCACATTCTCTATTTCGAATACAGGATTGTTTCCCGATGAGACTGAAGGAGCACCATTAATGGCCCAACCATATTCGAGTTCGCCACTACAATTATCAATAGGGTCAGCAGTAAAAGTAGCTGTACAGGTCTCTGGATCTAGGCTCCAGGTAAAGGTCGGGTTTGCGAAATCTTCGCAATCACAAGTAGAATTGTCACTTGACAGCGCGCTATTATTAGCGTTCATGGTGGTAATACCAAATAGTACCAACAGCCACAAAAAAGTAATCTTTCTCATTATTTCAAAGGTGTTTTGTTATTAATTCTATTCTGGTCAATTAAATGTAGGCGCGTGAGAAGTCGTTTCCTATGCGCATTGCACATGCGCCCCACTTTTTTTCAAAAGCGCTCTGTTACAGCTCAATGGGCTGATCTTGAAAGTTGAATTTGAGGGTTCCGTTTCCGAATAAATAATCTTGGTAAATCAATTGAATCGTATCTTCGGGTGGCACATTACCAAAATGAAGCAACAGCCGTTTAAAAGGGGCCACTTTGAAATTACGTTCAAACGTGACCCCGGCACAACCAACCGTGTCACCAGAACTGGTGACAACCCCAAAATCTTTGGCTATTTGGAAGGAGATGTATTTTACAGCCTCTTCATAGCTTTGCTTTGTAAATTCGACTTGTAACAGATCTTTTTCGTCAATATGTTGAAATTCTATCTCGACGATACGTTCGTTTTGCATGCTTTTATAGATAGAATCTACGCGCTCTAGGTCCTGCCCGTCATGTGCTTTTAGTATGTAGTATTGGATAGGTACTTCGGTAGCTCTGTAGTTGATGTCATTGAAAAAATGAGCCACCGTCTTTGACTTCCATCCCACTTGTTGCAGATTGAAGTATTTATACTGAAGGGCTTCAGCTTTGGGGTCCTTTTTCTTTCCTGTGCAGCCAACTACAAATAGAGTGACCAACAAAATTCTGAGTATTGTTTTCATAGTACCGAGATGTGGTTCTGCATTAATGACAGCTCAATGATAGCTCGATACCGTGAAGGATAAAAGAGAGATTATAAAAGTGCTCGAAGCTTTTTCAAAAGCGTAGTCCTTTGTTTAGTTGATGCTGAATGTTGGATGTTGAATTGGGTTTATGAATAAAGAAGCTGGAGTTTGGGATTTTCAATGAGTACAAAGTATTAAGTACAGATTACAAAGAACAACTAATATTTTAAATGAGCTTTCTCAAAATAATAGACAACCAACGAAACGGGAAACAAAAGGATGATGATCAAAAATCCCCAACTCGGTGCAAAATCCTGAGCTGGCATCCCAGCCGCTAAAAAAGTGACTGCCGAATAAAGAAAGAAAAGTATTAGAGACGACCTTCTAATGATCTTGATTACCTTGACTTTCTTGATAATTTGCGGGAGTACAACCAAAACAACTATCGGTATGGCCAGAATAAGGCTACCTGTATCTTCAAAAAGAAAGGTACTCTTCCACACATAATCGCAATCTTCACAGCGCACAGCACCACTTATCCATAGGGGAAGTACAAATAACAAAATCAACAACACGTTTAAACTATGGAGTGCAATTTTATACCGTTTCTTTTCCATACTTTGACTTCACGTTTTCATAATCACGACCAAAGTTAAAAAAGATTATCGCTTTGAAGTTAACATGTATTTTTTGAATGCTGAATAATCTTCTAGAAGCAAAAAGCTGGGATTTGGAGTTTGAGATTTGAACATTGGTAGATTCCTTCATTATTTCATTAACTCATTCCCTCATTAATTCATTGAGAAGAAAACTACTTCTTATACCTCAACGCTCCTGTTTCGATCTTGATGGCCGTCTTAGCGAGGATCGTGAAGATGAAAGCACCCATTGCCCAAATCCCTAATGTGACACCAATTTCGATACCGGTTGGGGTGTATTCGGCGATCTTCCCATACGGTCCAGGAATGAATCCAGGAATGATCAATCCGAAACCTTTTTCGATCCAAATCGCAACGAACAATAACAAGCAAGCAAAGAAGAGCACCTTAAAATTGTTTCGTAATTTGTGAAATGTAAGAATCACTGTAGCCATTACATTCATAGCAATCGCTGTCCATATCCACGGTAGCAGAGCTGTTTTTCCGTCCAAACCAAAGAACAGGTAATACGCACTTTCACTATGATGTGTTGGTGCATAGAACTCTTTGAACAATTCTGAGACCAGCATGATCAGGTTGATCTGTGCAGCCACCGTGACTACCATCGCTATTTTTTTAAGCGTCTTGTCCTCGACCTTGAACTTTGTGAATGTTCTGATAATAGCCAACACTAATATGATAAGTGCGGGGCCTGCCGCAAAAGCAGATGCTAAGAATCGAGGGCCTAATAAAGCATTGTTCCAAAACGGACGCGCTTGCAGTCCTTGGTATAAAAAAGCCGTCACCAAGTGAATGGCTACCGCCCAAAAAACAGACAGTAATGCTCCAGGCACATAAATTCTCGACCTTGACTCTTTTCCTTGATAGTGTCTAAAGAGGATATAAAACGGAATCGTAATATTCAAGAACAAGTATCCATTGAGTACGATAACATCCCACGTAAGCATGGAATCTGGAAAATTAAATACACCAATACCTGGAATCATATGCCATAATACAGAAGGGCCGCCCATATCAGCAATCACAAACGCCAGACACATTACCAGAGCCGCCACAGCGATACCTTCGCCAATCAGCACGGCTTGCTTAAAATCAATGTCCTTCAAAACATAGGTTGGCATCACCAACATTACCGCCGCTGCCGCAACTCCGACCAAGAAGGTGAAGTTCGAGATATAAAGTCCCCAACTTACACGATCCGTCATACCGGTAACGCTGAGTCCCTGATCCAATTGAATGGTATAGCAGTACATTCCGATCAACATGATCAGTGTAAGTGCCGCCATCCACAAATGGTATTTTTTAGATCCACGGGTAATGATATCTAAACTATCTTTTACTAAGCTTCTAAAAACTCTAAGTCTTCTCATCGTATCTATAGTTACGAACTGTTTCTTTTTATCTTTTCTACTGATATCACAGTTAGTCCATGAAGTACCAGAACTTAGGCTCGGTACCCAGGTCTTCTTTTAATCGGAATACTTTCTTGTTTTCCAACACCCATCTAATAGTGCTGTTTGGGTCCAACAGATTTCCGAAAATGCGGGCTCCTGTCGGGCACGCTTCTACACAAGCAGGATTTTGTCCGGCTCTGGAACGTTGTACGCAAAAGGTGCATTTTTCCATTACACCTTTTTTACGCAACCGATTGCCTAAATAGTGCTGATTCTTATTGATCTCGTTTTCGGGCACTTCGGGTTTGCTCCAATTGAATCGTCGTCCGTCGTACGGGCATGCTGCCATGCAATAGCGACAACCTACGCACCAATCGTAATCGATCACCACCAAACCATCATCTTCGCGCCAAGTGGCCTGTACGGGGCAGACATCGACACAGGGCGGATTATCACAGTGAAAACATTGCGTCCCCATGTAAAAGTGTCCTTCTGCAGGGACTTCATGATAATAGTTGTCATCGGCCTCATTAAAGTTGAAACCTTTACCATCCTTCATCTCATGAATACGTATGTATTGCATCTCAGATTTACGATCCTGATTGTTTTCTTCAACACAGGCATTGATGCAATCCATATATCCTTGACATTTCGATATGTTGAAAGCATAACCAAAGAGTACGTTCTCTTCAGCATTGGTCGATGACATCTTTATCGTTTTGCCCGTTCGAAGCTGATAAGATCTCGTCAATCGCTCTACCGTGGCCTTCTTCTCATCGTCCGTCATCAATTTGTAGTTACCTTTAAATTGTTCTTCCCAATCGATCTGCGCCTTTTCCTTCGAATCATCACCCGCCATCATACTGCAGGAGGTCGAAACCGCACCAGCTCCGATAAGCAAGCTTGCCGTTAGTTTTTTGAACGCATCCCTTCGGCCCATTGGCACCTCGAACACCTGATCAAAACCATCCTTGTGTTTCTCATCACCAATGGCTTCGAGTTTACTATGACATCCCCCTTCGGTCTTACCACAGCCACAAGAATTCGTTTCCTGTTTATTCTTTCTATTTAGGTTTAGAGAAAACCATTTTTTCGTATCGTTGCTCATACCTAATTATTTTCTTTCGTTGACTTTTTGAGTGTTATATCGTACTGGCCACCTGGACTCAAAATGTGGCTTGTGTGGATCGTGACAATTTACACAGGTCATCGATGCCCTTGGCGGTGCCCAACCGCCGATTCTTTTTCCATGTGCCCCGCCAACCCAATCGGTATATTGCTTGGTATGGCATTGACTACAGAGTTGATAGCTTTGATCAAAGTCGATCGTCTTCATCGTTAAGCTTCTTAGCTGATCCATATCACTCCCGTTGTGGCATGTAATGCAATTCATAGTCAGATCATCGGCATGATCCATCTTAATGTTCCAGTGCGCTTTTTTTAGGTCACCACTTTGCATCTCACTCAGTGGTTTTGAATGGCACTCAGAACATGCATATGATTTTATCTCGCTCTTTCGTTCAGGAATCAAGAATGTCTCGCCATTCTCTGTTACTTCAATCATTTTGATATCGCCTATATGTGCTTCGGAAGAGATCGAAGTACCATGATAGTTTCTACTTTCTGCTTCAATCTTATCGGTAATTGTGTGGTATTCTTCTTCATGGTGCTTACAAGAGGAAAAAAGCAAGACACAAAGCATTGCAGTGGCTATCTGTTTTATAAAGGTGCTACTACTCATCATCGTTGTTTCTTAAAAAAATTTCTGTTGGCTCTTCTTCTTGATTCGGAACATGACACTGTCGGCAATTAATACGCTCTGGATGTGTAACTCTGATCTCACGAGGTGCACTTGGTCCTGCGTGACAGGACAAACAATTTTCGCGCATTGAAATTGGATGTGGAATCGTTGGCGGACCACCTAAAAAGGCACTGTTGACACCTACCGCTGGCGCATGTAACTTTGCATAGTTTCCTTGCTTAAAAAGAGTTTGTTCCTTTTGTGCCACATGACACTGTTTACAATTTACCCATTGAGGGTGTGGCGCAACAGGTGTATACGCGTTGAACTTTTCGACATACCCCCCATTCTCATGGCACTTTAAACAACTTGCATCTCCAACATTTTGTTTTTCAACTACGGGATGTGGTATGCTTGGCGGAGCACCATAAAAAGCACGGTTGTCATAGTACGAATCCAAACTGCGTTGATGGTCTTCGTCTACTTCCATCTTAGAATAATCCAGCGCATGTTCTGCTCTAGTAAAAACGCCCATTTCTTGTGGGATCACATTGACGTCTTCTTCCGTTTCAATCGGAATGTATGCTTCTTCTCTCCCTGTTCTATAGCTAAAATCCCATATCGCAATAAAGGCAGCGAACAAGAGCACAAAGAGGGATATGATACCTAAACGTTTCATCGTTATACTTTTTCTACTTTAACAGCACACTTTTTAAAATCAGGTTCCTTTGATATTGGACAAAATGCGTCTATCGTGACATCATTGATCAATAGATTCTCATCAAAGAAGGGTACAAATACTTGTCCTCTGGTCGGAAGCCCTCTTTCATTGATAGAAGCTGGCAAGGTGCACGACCCACGTCTTGAGGTTACCTTCACCTGTTCACCATTTCGAATGCCCAGTTTCTTGGCATCCTCCGGATGAAACTCTACATAGGCACTAGGCACGGCCTTATGTAATACCGGAATCCTTCGCGTCATAGAGCCCGTATGCCAGTGTTCGATAACTCTTCCGGTGTTTAACCAAAATGGATATTCGGCATCTGGTTTCTCTGGTGCAGGTTCAAACGGACGCAACCAGATTACTGCTTTTCCGTCGGGCTTTCCGTAGAAATGAAAATCCTTTCCGTTATCACAGGCCGGATCATATTTTGTATTGAATCGCCATTGGGTCGATTTGCCATTAACGTACGGCCAAATGACACCCGATTCTTTCTTCAAAACCTCCAGTGGTGCCATGCCGTGCTTTGCCCCTTCGTGAAACTGGCGATATTCATTATAAATTTCTTCAACATGGTTTTCTTTACTGTAGGGAAACAGGTCTCCGTATCCCATTCGCTTGGCTACCTCGATGGTCATCCAAGCATCAGGAGTAGTTTCTCCAGGTCCTTCGACCATTTGATCCCAATGCTGTGTTCTACGTTCTGAGTTGCCGTACAAACCACTCTTTTCAATGTGCCAAGAAGCTGGTAAAATGACATCGGCCACGTCAGAAGTTGGTGTCGGAAACACATCTGAAACCACCACAAAACACGATTTCTTTTCCATCCCAGGGCGATAACGACTTGTTTTTGGCAAGGACACCAACGGATTGGTCACCTGCGTCCAAATGAATTTGATATCGCCTCGATCCACAGCTCTGAACATTTCGGTTGTGTGGTAGGTCGGTTTGTCTGGAATACGTTCGTAAGGCACCTTCCAAATTTTGGCGGCTAAACGTCGATGCTTTTCATTGGTCACAACCCCTTTTGGAAGTTTGTGTGTAAAGGTTCCTACCTCTCGTGCAGTTCCGCACGCGGAAGGTTGGCCAGTCAAAGAGAAAGGACCATTCCCAGGTTGAGAGATCTTCCCGGTCAACAGGTGCATGTTGTAGATCAGGTTGTTCATCCAAGTACCTCGCGTATGTTGGTTAACACCCATACACCAATACGACACTACCTTTTTATTAGGGTCGCCATAAATGGCCGCTAAGTACTTTATGTCCTTGACCGAAACACCCGAATATTTTGAAACTTTTTCTGGAGTATACTCTTCCAAGAATTTCTTGTACGCTTCGAAGCTTGATTTCGAGGGTTTATCACTGAACTTATATTTGTCCTCTAACCCATAGCCCATATTGGTAAGGCCGCTCATAAAGTTCACATGGTCATCCACAAACTTCTTGTTCATCCATCCGTTGTTTATAATCTCATAACAGATGGCATTTGCCACCGCAAGGTCTGTTTGAGGCTCAAACAATATGGATCGATCAGAAGCGGTACTGGAGCGTGTGGTTCTTGTAGCAAAATCAATGATCTTGGCACCGCGTCTATTTTTTTGCTCTAACATTCTCGAGAATAGCACAGGGTGCATTTCGGCCATGTTGTTTCCCCATGTAATAAAATAATCGGCATGATCGATATCTTCGTAACAACCCATGGGTTCATCAGCACCAAAAGTGGTCAAGAACCCAGCCACTGCACTCGCCATACAAAGGCGTGCGTTACACTCTAAGTTGTTGGTACCAATTGCTCCTTTCATAAACTTTGAGGCTACGTATCCTTCAGGAATCGTCGATTGCCCTGACGTATACATCGCTACAGAATCTTTGCCGTGTAGCTCGATGGTTTCCTTCATTTTATTGGCTACGATGTCTAAAGCTTCGTCTATCGGAGTTTTCACATAGGTTCCGTTCTTTTTGACCAAAGCATGCGTCAAACGATCTTTGGCCTGTATACACATGGTTTGATGATACCCTTTGACACACAATAAACCTTTATTGACACTACAATTTGGATCTCCCTTGACAGCGACGGCTTTTCCGTTTTCAACGCCCACCAAAATACCACAGCCTACGCCACAGAATCGACAAGGTCCTTTTTTCCAGTCGAGATTTCCAGAAGGAATTCCGGCCAGTTGTTCTTCAGCAAATAAAATACCTGGAAACATCGCAGCTGCGGCGGTTATCGCAGATACTTTGGCCATCCTCTTTATAAAATCCCGTCTATTCGATAATGATGTAAACATATGCTAGTTGTTTATGGGTGAGTTAAATCCAGAAACCAAAGCAAGAAGTTTTAGACTCTCAATGACCTCTAATTTTTCCTTTAGCTCTGTTTCTTGAGCTTCGTTTTCAGTATCGGTTACTAAGACAATAACCTCTTTGTTCTGGGAAGGTAGCACTTCACATTCGGCAATGGCAGAAAGGGCTTTAATAAGCGCTTCTTTTTGACCGCTGTATGGGTGTGCTAAGTAGCTTTTAATTGGCATGATCGTTAGTTAAAAAAACAGGATAAAGGTATTCTATACCATACACAAGAAGTATGATATTTGTCATGTTTACAATCCCTATTCATTTAGCACATAACAGGATATGACAATGGTCATTTTTCATTCTGAAAAAACAGCGTTATATTTGTTAGGAAATAACGCTTAACATGATCTCGGTACACCAAGCTTTGCAAATCATTGAAGAGAACGTCGCTGCAACTACCCTTTCGAAGAAGGTAAAAATGGCAGATGCCTTGGGATACGTATTGTTTGACTCGGTGGTCTCACCTATCAACATGCCTCCCTTTCGGCAATCGGCAATGGATGGGTATGCCTTGCGTCTGAACAATGAGAAAAGTTATAGCGTCGTTGACGAGGTAAAAGCAGGTGATGGCCATCATCCAGCATTGAAAGAAGGAGATGCCGTTAGGATCTTCACCGGAGCGGCGGTACCCGATTCTGCCAACGCCGTGGTCATGCAAGAAAAAGTAACACGCACGGGAGATAAAATCCAGCTTGAAGATTCGGTCACCATAAATGCCAATATTCGTCCGCTAGGTGAACAGGTACGACAAGGTGCGATCGCCCTCGAAAAGGGAACAATGCTAACACCTGCCGCTATTGGTTTTTTAACCACCATAGGCGTTACCGAAGTGACGGTATATACCAAGCCTTCGGTCACCGTTGTAACCACTGGTAACGAATTGGTTCCTGCAGGTAACCCCCTAGAACGTGGACAAATTTATGAGAGCAACGCAACGATGTTGCTTACTGCGCTGCGAAGCGTTGGATATTCACAGGTCTCAATTTGTAAAGTGGAAGATGATTATCTTAAGACCCGCGCCATGCTTCAAACTGTGATTCAGGGTGGCGGAGTCGTCCTAATCACCGGAGGTATTTCGGTGGGTGATTATGATTTTGTCGGAAAGGCGCTGAACGAACTAAAAGTAGAACAACTCTTTTACAAGGTAAAACAGAAGCCTGGCAAACCGCTCTTTTTTGGAAAGAAGAATGAAACCCTAGTGTTTGCCCTTCCGGGGAATCCGGCAGCGGCACTAAGTTGCTTCTACATATACGTGCACAAGGCATTGCAACGTCTCTCTGGAGATCTACACTTTCAACCTAAAAAAACAAAAGAAAGATCTGTTTCAAACTTTATAAAAAAAGGAGATCGCCCTCAGTTTTTAAAGGGCATTTACGCAGACGGAAAAGTAACCCTTCTCGAAGGACAAAGTTCGGCTATGTTGCAAACCTTTGCCTTGGCCAACGCATTGGTGTTCGTACCTGAAGAAGTGACCGAAATAAAAATTGATGATATCATAGATGTGATCCATCTACCCAACTAATAAAAGATGAGTTTTAAGATCAGAAGTAGAATATGGATTGAAGCCGATGAGCATGTGTTTCTTGGCGAAGGCCGCGTGCGTTTGCTCAAGGCCATCGATGAAACGGGTTCATTGTCAAAGGCGGCCAAAAGCTTAGAGATGTCCTATAAAAAGGCCTGGAAATTGATCGATTCAGTAAACAAATCCACCAAAAAGCCGGTGATCATCATGAGCGTTGGTGGTAAAAATGGTGGTGGCGCTGAGTTGACCGACTACGGAAGAGCCTTGATCAACGCCTTCGAAGAAATCAATCAAGGTTGCTGGGACTATCTCGATACGCAACTCAAAAAGATCAAAGATCTATGACCGAAGAGCTGCTGGTGATTTGGCCTTTTTTGGTAGTGCTTCCGATTGTCGCATTTTTATATGCGAGTGTCGGGCACGGCGGTGCCAGCGGATATTTGGCGTTGATGGCTATTTTTTCGTTTGCGCCAGCGGTGATGAAACCCACGGCCTTGCTACTCAATTTGTTTGTAGCGGCCATTGCGTTCTTTCATTATTATCGGGCAGGATATTTCAACAAAAAGTTGTTCCTGTCGTTTGCGATTGCTTCGATTCCGTTGGCCTTTTTAGGCGGAATGATCGAAGTAGATGCCTCGATCTATAAAAAGATCTTGGGTGTGCTCTTGATCTTTGCCATTTTGAAAATGCTGAATGTCTTCGGAAAGGAAAGCGATACCATCAAAGATGTCAAAATCTGGCAAGGTCTACTTGTTGGAGGCATCATCGGGTTCTTTTCGGGACTCATTGGCATCGGCGGAGGCATCATCCTCAGTCCGGTGATCTTACTCCTACATTGGGGTAAGATGAAGGAAGCCGCAGCCGTCTCAGCCTTGTTCATTTGGGTGAACTCGGCCGCAGGTTTGATCGGACAATTTAGCAATGGTGTGAGCCTATCTTCGCAATCCTTCGTTTTAGTCGGGATTGCGGTTATCGGTGGTTTCTTCGGAAGCTACTTCGGAAGCAAAAAAATGAACAACAAACACCTTCGGCATTTACTGGCCCTAGTACTGATCATTGCTTCCTTCAAATTGTTTTTGACATAGTATGAAACATGACCAACATAGAACAGGCATCATCCTCGCCGGAGGAAAAAGTTCCCGAATGGGAAGCGATAAAGGATTGCTTCCGCTCGAAGGAAAACCTTTTGTTGCTCATATCATCGAGGCACTGAAACCGTTGGTCAACGAAATTATGATCGTAAGCGACAATACAGAATATGATCAGTTCGGCGTAACGCGAATAGAAGACTTGATCAAGGATGCAGGCCCGTTAGCTGGGCTCTATTCTGGGTTAGCTCACTCTAAAACGGAAGAGAATTTGGTCATGAGTTGTGACGTGCCCTTGATCGATATCGCCGTCCTAAAACGGTTGGTTTCTGAAAATGAAGAACGCTACGATGCGATCCAAGTGCAAAGTCAAGAGAAGACCATGCCGTTGATCGCACTCTATAAAAAAAGAATCATCCCAAAGTGCAAAACACTTTTGGATAGTGGCGAACGAAGGCTTCGGTTTTTTGTTAGCCAATTAGAAACAAAAACCATCGTATTGGACCCCCATTTGGATCTGCATACGACCAATGTAAATACACCCGAAGATCTAAAACGAATAGAGAATGCAATTGACCATTAAATATTTCGGAATGCTCACAGAGGTGACGCACTGTCAAGAAGAGGTTTTTTCTTTTTCTGAAGGAACGGCTTCCGACTTGCTAAAGGCGCTTTTTATGAAATATCCTGCCTTGGAAGAAAAGGATTTTCAAATAGCACAGAACAATCAGTTGATTGCTGAAGACTCAAAAATTGAAGATACCGAGATCGCATTGCTACCACCCTTTGCCGGTGGTTGAAAACGAAAAAGATGAACAGATACAGTAGACATATCCTCTTATCCGAAATTGGCCAAAGCGGCCAAGACAAGCTGTCAAAAGCCAAGGTATTGGTCATTGGTGCTGGCGGACTTGGGTGTCCTGTATTGCAGTACCTGACAGCTGCTGGGATTGGCACCATCGGCATTGTCGATTTTGATGTGGTCGAAGAATCCAATTTACAACGTCAAGTACTTTTTGGCGCTTCCAGTTTGGGACAAAACAAGGCTTTGGCGGCCAAAGAACGTTTAAGCGATCTCAACGATTCAATTACCATCAATGCCTATCCGTACCGACTGACCCATCAAAATGCACTGTCACTGTTTGCCGATTATGATATTATCGTCGACGGATCCGACAATTTTACCACACGTTATTTGGTCAATGATGCTGCCATCATTACGAACAAACCTTTGGTTTATGGAGCCATTTTCAAGTTCGAAGGCCAAGTATCGGTATTCAACTATCAAAACGGACCCAGTTATCGATGTCTGTTTCCGAATCCGCCAAAAGCGGGAGCGGTTGCCAATTGTTCAGAAATAGGTGTGCTGGGTGTTTTACCAGGTATTATCGGCAGCATGCAAGCCAATGAAGTATTGAAGATCATTCTTGGTTTAGGCGATGTTTTAAGCGGAAGGTTACTGTTGTACAACGCATTGACGGTACAAACAACGACCATCAGCATAGCCCGTTCCGAAGAAACCATAAAAAAGGTGTTGCAAACGGCGGAAGCCTTTGAAACACAACAGGAAGATTTCACCTGCGAAACTCCTGTGTTGGAAGTCTCGATCGATCAGCTTCCGCAAGAACACAACCTTTTGTTTATCGATGTTCGGGAGTTACATGAAACTCCAAAGGTGGAATCAAATCATGTGATTCAAATTCCGCTTAGCCAATTAGAAGATCGATTAGGCGAAATTGACCGAACCAAAGAAAAAGTGCTCTTTTGCACTGCAGGGATTCGAAGTCAGAAAGCAGTTTCACTATTACAAGAGCATCAAATCAATAACTGTTATAGTTTAAAGGAAGGTGTACACGCCCTATTACAATATCAACAACAAAAAGTATGACCATGAAGAAAGAGCGAAAACCAAAGAACGTTTTTAGCGAAGGCCCAATTTCATCAGATTTTATAGGAAACTCGATTGCCAAACACCAATCGAAGACCAATATCGGAGCCCACAACATCTTTCTCGGACAAGTACGTGCCGATGAGATCGATGGCAAAACGGTAAAGGCTATCAATTATACAGCTTATGAGGACATGGCGAACGAAAAGTTTCACGAAATCCGAGAAGCCGCTTTCGAAAAATTTGACCTTACATGCATGCACATCTATCACAGTTTGGGAGAAGTGAAAGTAGGAGAGATCTGTATGTTCATTTTTGTTTCGTCAAAACGAAGAAAAGAAGTGTTCAAAGCCATCGAATTTTTAGTGAATGAAGTTAAAGCGAACGTACCCATCTTCGGAAAAGAAGTTTTTGAAGATGCAACGCATCAGTGGAAAGTGAATACTTAGAATTCCCGCGCCCGCGTGCCGCTGAAGCTTTAACGGAGGGGCAAGGCGGGAATCTGTCGTTAGTTATTGGTCTTTGGTCGTTAGACAACTAGTGATCAAGAAAATATAATTCGTGAATTCGTGGCAGCAACCAAGAATGATTAATAATTAATGAGAAGCATTAACTCCCCGCTTCAGCAAAGCTGAACCACCCCTCTTTAACAAAAGAGGGGAGCCAAAATAGAACTAGAATTAAGCAACTAGTTCAAAAATTGAATAAAAATTAAATTCAGCTCCTCCCTTTAGATAAAGGGAGGTGGCAACACCAGAGGTGTTGACGGAGGGTTTGAAAAGATCTCAACTAAACGATTCAACGATTAAACATAAAAAATGGTAGACATCACTCATAAAACAAACACCTTACGAATTGCGACAGCGCGAGCTATTGTTAAGGTCAGTAAGTCCGAAACCATCGAGGCCATCCAAAACGGAACGGTGCCCAAAGGCGATGTGTTTGCCATGAGCAAGGCGGCTGGACTTTTAGGTGTAAAGAAAACACCAGAGTTGCTTCCAGATTGTCATCCGTTGCCGATTGAATATACGGGTATTGAGTATGAGATCGACGGGCTGGAAATTACAGTGCTATGCACCATCAAAACCATATACAAAACAGGAGTTGAAGTCGAAGCCATGCACGGTGCCAGTGTAGTAGCACTGAACATGTACGACATGCTCAAACCGATTGACAAAGGCGTCGAGATTCATCAGATCAAATTATTGAAAAAGAAAGGTGGGAAGTCCGATTTTAAGGATCGCTTTCGTAAAGACATTACGGCGGCTGTCGTAGTGTGTTCCGATACGATTTCGGCAGGGCAAAAGGAAGACAAAGCTGGGAAAGCGATCATTGCAAAACTGGAGGAAAGTCAGGTGACCATTGCTGATTACGTTGTGGTTCCTGATGAAAAAGAACTCCTTCAGCAAAAAGCAACCGAGTACAAAGACCAAGGCGTTGATTTGATCATTTACACAGGCGGCACCGGACTCTCGTCACGGGATGTAACTCCCGAAGCCTTGTTGCCATTATTGGACCGACGTATTCCAGGCATTGAAGAGGCGATTCGTAGCTACGGACAAGATCGCACCCCCTACTCTATGCTATCGCGTAGTGTGGCAGGCGCCTATGGAGACAGTTTGGTATTGGCGCTGCCCGGATCAACTAACGGGGCCAAAGAGTCTATGGATGCGGTGTTTCCGCCATTGTTGCATATTTTTAGAATCTTTAAAGGAGTAAGACACGATTAATGAGTGCTACAAATAACATATTGACCGACACTTTTGGCAGGGAGCACACCTACCTTCGCATCTCGCTGACCGAGCGTTGCAATCTGCGATGCACCTATTGCATGCCTGCAGAAGGTATCGAATTGTCGCCCAAGTCGCATCTCATGAACTTTGAGGAAATCTATACCATTGCCAAAACCTTCGTCGATCACGGAGTCACTAAAATTAGACTCACCGGTGGTGAACCTTTAGTGCGAAAAGATGCGCCCGTCATCCTAAAGAAATTGGCCTCCCTTCCGGTCGAGTTGGCCATTACCACCAATGCCGTTTCTGTAGACCGTTTTATTGACACCTTTAAAGAGTGTGGCATCAAAAATATCAACGTGAGTTTGGATTCTTTAGTTTCGGCTAAATTCAAGGAGGTCACACGTCGCGATTACTTCCAAAGAGTGTACGATAATATTATGATGCTCATTGAAGAAGGCTTCAACGTAAAGCTCAATGCCGTATTGATGAAGGGTTTCAACGACAACGAGATCATCGACTTTATCAACCTCACCAAAACGCATCGCATTAACATTCGATTCATTGAATTCATGCCGTTTGATGGCAATAAGTGGGACATGGATAAGACCGTTTCCTACAAGGAGATCATAAAGTATGTGTACAAAAGCTTTCCGCAGGAAAAAGTACTGCGAATCGCTGATGCACCGAACGACACTTCTAAAAACTACAAGATCGATGGTTATCAAGGTTCATTTGCCATCATTAGCTCTGTGACCAACCCGTTTTGTGATAGTTGCAATCGACTTCGATTAACAGCCAACGGGCGCATGAAGAATTGCTTGTTCTCTGCTTCAGAATCGGATCTGTTGACGCCGCTTCGCGAAGGCAAGAACATCGAACCCATCATTCAAAAAGCGGTGCAAGCCAAACTTAAAATGCGTGGAGGCATGGACACCCTCGAAAAGTTAAAAAAACCCGAACTCCACGGAAAAAACCGAAGTATGATCACTATCGGAGGTTAAATCCCTGAACTCCTGCTTGATTTGATTGCGTTATTCGCGGAATATGCCTAATATTATATTCCGAAAAAATTACGCAACATGACTGACCAAGACATTGCCAAGCAAATCGAGCTGAAACATATTAGCACGATTGCCAAAAAATTAGGACTTGATGCCGATGACATCGAAATGTACGGAAAGTACAAAGCCAAGCTTCCGCATTCGATCATCGATATGGAAAAGGTCCAGAAAAGCAACTTGATTCTCGTAACGGCCATTTCTCCTACTCCGGCTGGTGAAGGAAAGACCACCATGTCCATCGGACTCTCTGAAGGCTTAAACCAATTAGGAAAGCAGACCACAGTAGTATTACGTGAACCTTCGCTCGGACCTGTTTTTGGTATCAAGGGAGGGGCCACTGGAGGTGGATATTCGCAAGTACTTCCGATGGAAGATATCAACCTGCATTTTACGGGGGATTTTTCGGCCATTGAAAAAGCACACAACCTGCTTTCGGCAGTCATCGATAATAACATACAAAGCAAAACGAATTCCTTGGGCATTGACGCCCGTACCGTGACCTGGAAACGGGTCATGGACATGAACGACCGTGCGCTGCGCAACATCGTAATCGGTCTTGGCGGAACCACATCTGGCGTTCCGAGAGAAACTGGATTTGATATCACAGCAGCTTCTGAGATCATGGCCATCTTATGTCTGGCTGACGACATGGAAGACCTAAAGAAGCGTCTTGGTAGCATCTTTATCGGATATACGTTCGACAAAAAACCGGTCTACGCACGCGACCTCAAAGTAGAGGGTGCCATGGCAGCTCTTTTGAAGGAAGCGGTAAAACCGAATTTGGTGCAAACCATCGAAGGAAACCCGGCGATCATTCACGGCGGACCCTTTGCTAACATCGCACAAGGCACCAACTCAGTCATCGCAACTCGTATGGGTATGTCACTCTCTGACTACACTGTGACCGAAGCCGGTTTTGGAGCCGATCTTGGTGCTGAGAAATTCTTGGACATCAAATGTCAAAGTGCTGGCATCTCACCAAAGGCGGTTGTATTGACAACTACTATTCGCGCGTTGAAATATCACGGAGGAGCCGACCTCAAAAACTTGACAGAAGAGAATGTTGAGGCCTTGAGAAAAGGACTTCCTAACCTTGAAAAGCACCTAGAGAATGTGCAACAGTTTGGCATTACTCCAGTCATCTCGATCAACCGTTTTGTATCAGATAGTGATGCTGAAATTGCGGTCATTCAGGAATTTGCAAAAAGCAAAGGCATTCGCGTAGCACTTGCCGAAGTATGGGCCAAAGGCGGAAAAGGAGCGCTCGAATTGGCGCAACATGTGGTCGATATCGTAGAGGCTTCCGACAAAGACTTTACGCCAACTTATACTTGGGACATGCCAGTAACAGATAAAATCGAAGCGGTCGCTACTAAAATATACGGAGCCTCTCGCGTAGAATATTCTGCGAAAGCGAAGAAAAACTTACGTACCATTGCCGATCTAGGCTTAGAAAAACTGCCCGTTTGTATTGCTAAAACACAAAAATCGTTGTCCGATAATCCTAAGTTGATCGGACGCCCAACCGACTTTACCATTACCATTCGCGAGATTGAGATCGCTGCTGGTGCAGGCTTCTTGGTGCCTATTTCGGGCGCAATGATGCGTATGCCAGGGCTTCCGGCACATCCGGCCTCAGAGAATATCAGCATCGATAACGAGGGTAATATCAGCGGTTTGTTTTAACAAATTTCATGGAATATTTCCATTAACTTTGTGTAAATCACTGTATTTCAATAGAAAACAGCCATGGCAACAAGAAACTACGAAGGCAAAAAATATCAAGAAGATGGGGTGAAGTCCACTTGGGATTCGCTCACCATCGAAGAAGCCTTGCAGATCAATATCAACGATACGCCCTTTACGGTGTCCATGCGAACGCCGGGAGAAGATATCGCCCTGATTCGTGGTTTACTGCATTCTGAAGGAATTATTAAGAGGAAAGACTTTATTCCCGACATCGTTTTAAAGAAGGAAAACGAAGACGGTATTGTTACGATTGTCAATGTTACGATTCCTGCGGAAGAATTAGGAGAAGGCTACGCCAACAGCCGTAGTTTGCTGTCTGTATCTTCTTGCGGTATCTGTGGAAAGACCGAATTGGGAGACCTTTCCTTCCTCGGAAAAACCATCGATGACCAACAGAAGATTGAAATGTCTTTGATGCCAACGTTGTTTGAAAAAATGAACAAACAGCAATTCGATTTTAAACAATCGGGTGGTACACATGCCGCCGCCGCTTTTACTATTGACGGCGAATTGATCTGTGTCATGGAGGACATCGGACGACACAATGCCGTTGACAAGGTCATTGGTAAATTGATCATGACGGATCGATTGGAAGATGCCAAGATCATGACCGTTAGCGGACGCATCTCGTACGAGATCGTCGTTAAATGTTTTAAAGGGCAATTGCCGTTCTTGGCAGCGGTTTCAGCACCATCATCTTTGGCCGTAGATTATGCCAAGGAATTGGGTATTACGCTCTTCGGTTTTTGCCGAAACGAACGTGCTACCTGCTATGCCAACGCGCAACGTACGAAAAGAACCAAATCAAAAAAGAATCTCGACAATAGGGCGAGTTAAACCACACATATGTCAGATAATTTAAGTGAATTATTAGGTAGAAAAGGAGTAGACGAAAGTCTGTTTGACAAAATGGGCATCCTGGCCAAACCCAGCGGCGCACCCAGCGAAGAAGAACTGGCCGTTTTAGCTGATGAATTCTTGATCGGAAAGGCCAATGCTTTTGGCACTACCACCTTCTACGATTTTTTAAAGCCTGAAAATAAAGGGAAAAAAGTATATGTCTGCAACGGTACCGCCTGTTTGTGTGCCGGCACACAAGAAAAGGTCAACGAAACGCTTGAAAACCACTTTACCGCTGAAGAAATTGGACACATGACGTGTTTGGGTCGCTGTCATGAGAACAGCGCTTTTCACTACAACGGAAAAAACTATTCGGGTGATGCGCTCAATACTTTAGGCGACATTATTGACGATAAAAACAATCTGAACGAAGACAAATATCATATCAAAGCCAGTGGCAAGGCCATTTTAACGGCTCCGTTCTCGAATGTTGCTGAGTATTACCAACCGTTTAGAGACGCCTTAAAAAAGGACTCGGCTGATCTACTCGAAGAAATAAAGATCTCGAATGTTCGTGGGCGTGGTGGCGCTGGGTTCCCGATGGGATTAAAGCTAGAGTTCTGCCGAAAGGTCGAGAACGAGACCAAGTTTATTATCTGTAATGCCGACGAAGGAGATCCAGGAGCCTATTCCGATAGATATTTATTAGAGCATCAACCACATTCTGTTTTATTCGGAATGTTGATCGCTGGGTATGTAACGCATGCCAGTCATGGTATTTTATACATCCGAGCTGAGTATCCTGAGTCGGTCGATATTGTTCAGAACGCAATTAACGAATTACGCGACCACAACCTCATCGGAAACAACATCGATGGCAGTGGTTTCAACTTTGACTTTAAGATCATTCAGGCGCAAGGCTCGTATATCTGTGGAGAGGAAACTGCTTTGATCAGCTCAATCGAAGGACAGCGTCCAGAAGTAAGAGTGCGTCCGCCCTATCCTGCGCAAAAAGGACTTTTTAATAAACCAACGGTGGTCAACAATGTCGAGACTTTGGCGGCCGTTCATTATATCATAAAAAATGGCGGAAACGCTTGGAAACAGATCGGCACCGAACGTTCTTCGGGCACAAAACTGGTGTGTTTGGATAGTTTCTTCAACAATCCTGGAATGTATGAAGTAGAAATGGGCACGCCCCTTTCTACCGTGGTCAACGAATTGGGCGGTGGCTTCAAAACCGAAGTCAAAGCCATGCAAATTGGGGGCCCGCTAGGTGGTGTGGTCCCAGTTTCAAAAATTGACGACCTAACCATTGATTTTGAATCGTTTGCCAAAGAAGGATTCTTGCTCGGCCATGCTTCAGTCGTAAGCATTCCGGCTGATTTTCCAATGATGAAATTTATCGAGCATCTGTTCGACTTTGCAGCCTATGAAAGCTGCGGAAAATGTTTCCCTTGCAGACTGGGCACCAAACGCGGACAAGAAATGTCGACCAAAGCCTTAGAATCTGATTATAAGATAGACCGCAAACTCTTTAACGACCTGCTCGTCACCTTAGAGCAAGGTTCGTTGTGTGCCCACGGCGGAGGAATACCACTTCCTATAAAAAATGCGTTGCATTATTTTGAGGACGAACTAAAAGCATACTTCAACTAAAAAGCTACTGAGATGAAAACTGCATATATAGACAATCAAGCATTTGAGATCGTTGAGGGGGAAACCATGCTTTCCTTTATCAGAAGATACAAGGAACAAAACTTGGTCCCTACTCTATGTGACGCTCCGAATTTGGATCCGTTTGGGTCTTGTAGGGTGTGTAGCGTTGAAGTAGCGTTGGAAGAAAACGGTCCAGTGAAAACGATGGCTTCTTGCCACACCCCGGTCGCCGAAGGGCAATACATTTATACAAGCACCGAAGCTGTTAAAGCGCTTCGAAAAAATATCATCGAACTAGTCTTGACAGATCACCCACTAGATTGCCTGACCTGTGAAGTTAACGGAAACTGTGAATTGCAGACCGTAGCTGCACAAGTAGGAATCAGAGAAGTGCGTTACCCAGAAGGAGATAACCATTTACACAAAGAAAAAGACTTGAGTCATCCGTACATGACCTCTGACTTTTCGAAGTGTATCAACTGCTATCGCTGTGTACGTGCCTGTGACGAAGTGCAAGGAGAATTTGTACTCAGCATGGCCGGAAGAGGGTTTGATTCGCATATCATCAAAGGCTTCGACCAAAGCTTTATGGAATCTGATTGTGTGAGTTGTGGCGCCTGCTCACAAGCATGTCCGACATCGGCTATTTCTGATGTCTTTCAATCTAAAGCAATCGCAGCCACCGATACTACGCGTACTATTTGCACCTACTGTGGTGTAGGTTGTAATTTAGAAGTAGCGACCAGCAACGGAGAGATCTTAAGTATCACAGCACCATATGACGCCGAAGTAAATCAAGGACACACTTGTTTAAAAGGACGTTACGCCTTTAAATTCTACGACCATCCCGAGCGTCTCAACTCGCCAATGATCAAACGTAATGGCGAATTTGAAAAAGTAACGTGGGACGAAGTCTATGACTATATCGCTTCAAAATTTACGGAGTATAAAGACGAATTTGGACCCGATTCTTTAGCCGGAATTTCCTCTTCTCGTTGTACCAACGAAGAGAACTATTTGATGCAGAAATTTTACAGAGCGGTCATTCAAACCAATAATATTGATGGTTGTGCAAGAGTATGCCACTCGCCTACCGCCCTTGGAATGCAACGTACTTTTGGTACGGGTGCCGCCACTAATTCGATCGATGACCTAAAAGATACAGACTGCATCATGGTGATCGGAGCGAATCCAACGGATGCGCATCCAGTAACGGGTGCGAAGTTGAAGCAATTCGCCATGAAATCAGATCATGTGTCCATCGTGATCGATCCGCGTCGTACCGAGTTGGCAAGATATGCCACCCACCATTTGGCCCTTCGCCCTGGAACCAACGTTGCCGTTCTGAATATGATGATGTACTATATCATCACCGAAGGCTATGTTGACAAAGATTTTATTGCGAGTAGAACCGAAGGCTACGATGCCTTTGAACAAGAGATTCTCAATATTGATCTTGATAAACTTGAAGAAGTTTCAGGCGTGCCAAGAGAGCAAGTGAAGGCCGCAGCAATCGCCTATGCTTCGGCACCGAATGCTATGTCTTTTCATGGACTTGGAGTGACTGAGCATTCGCAAGGAACGTTTACCGTGATGCAGATTGCGGACCTAGCGCTATTGACTGGAAACATCGGTCGAAGAGGCGTTGGAGTGAATCCGCTACGCGGACAAAACAATGTGCAAGGAAGTGCCGACATGGGTGTACAGCCACACCAAGGTGCAGGTTATTTAGACGTGACTAATGATAGTGTGAACAAACGCTATAATGAGTTCTATGGTGTGGATGTTCCTAAGCACATCGGATTTAAAATTCCTGAAATGTTTGACGCCGCTTTGGATGGAAAACTAAAGGCTATTTGGATCATTGGTGAAGACGTGGTTCAAACCGATCCGAATACACAAAAAGTGATCAAAGCGCTTCAAGCCACCGATCTTGTCATTGTTCAAGAATTATTTATGACGGAAACGGCCAAGTATGCTGACGTCATTTTACCAGGTGCTTCTTTCCTTGAAAAGAGTGGAACGTTTACCAATGGGGAACGTCGTGTACAAGCGGTTCGTCAAGTGGTGGAACCGATCGAAGGATCGAAACCAGACGGACAGATCATTGTGGACATGATGAATCGCATGGGGTACAAACAACCCGATTACACGCCGGACGGCATGCTGGAAGAGATCTCGCAGATCGTTCCTTTCTTTGCGGGTATTCGTTGGGATCGTTTGGGCATCAACGGACTGCAATGGCCCGTGGCGCAAGACGGGACCGACACACAGATCCTTCATAAGACAGAGTTCAAACGCGGAAAAGGCTATTTTGAATACAACGCTTGGGAAGAGACACAAGAGCTCACTACACATGGAAAAGAGTACCCTTATATTCTAACCACCAATCGCGAGTTAGAGCACTACAATTGCGGTGCTATGACGCGTCGTACTGCTAATGAGCAGATCTTATCTGATGATTATCTGATGATCAATCCGGAGGATGCCGCTGAACATTTGATCAATGAAGGCGACTATGTATGTTTAGAATCACCACGCGGAAAAGTGGATGTCAAGGCACGTATCACAGATGATGTGAAGAAGGGAATCTTAAGTACGACCTTCCACTTCCCTGAGATCATGATCAATAATCTAACGGGCGACATTCACGACTCAGAAGCCATGTGCCCTGAGTACAAGGTGGTCGCGGTTCGTATTAGAAAGAGCAAAGGGAAGTTTAAGCAGCTGGCGAACTAATTTAGTATTGATTATTTTCTATTGACTATTTATTATTTGATTCTGCCACGAACCCACCTCTACCAGTTGGGCAGGTTCACGAATTATGTTTTCTTGACCACTAGTCGCTAGTGTCATTCCCGCGAAGGCGGGAATCTTTTTATATTTTCCTAAATGCTAGTTTAGGCCAATTGATTAAAGCCTTGTTTTACACACCCCTGCCTTCGGCCTCCCCTCTTTCTAGAGGGGAAATACGCATCAATACTCAAAAAACAATCATTCAACACTCAACATTTAGAATTCAACATATTTACTTTATACTCTGTACTCACTACTCTGTACTAACAACATATTTTCTGCTATTTTTGTAGTCAACCCTTATAACTTACTGAATCGTGAGGAATTCTATTTTTGTACTTACCTTCTTTTTATCCATCCTTAATGGCTATGCTCAGTCCAAAATAGATTCCCTCAAAACAACTCTAGAACAGACCTCTAATCGAGAGGTACGATTAAAAGTATTGGATACACTTACCAGAGAACTGATTCGCAGCAACAGTGATGAGCAAAAAGTATATTTAGAGCGTTACATCAAATTGGCACAAGACCTAAAGGAATATGATTTGATGGCGTCCAAATCACGTTTCTTAATTCAAGACTACATTTATAGGGGTCAGTCAGAAAAAGCTAGGCAAGTATGTGATTCTTTACTAAAATTTAAGCCTTACTTTAAAAAAGAAAATTCTGAAGCACATTTACTGCTGAAGCGTGCTGCAACGTTCTACACAGAAGAAAAATTTTCGGCAGCTCGAAAGGATTACGCAGACTCTTATCAACTATTCATAAAAAGTGGTGATTCTATTTTTGCCGCAGATGCCTTGCTTTTCAATGCACAGGTCAACGTCGATATAAACGAATTTGTAGCGGCCATAGAGAATTACGAAAAAGCTGGTAAGTTATATGAGATATTGGGCGATGACCAATATGCTTTACTGGTTGGTGCAGAGTTAACATCACTCTACAACATCAATGGTTTTGTTGAAAAAAGTATCCAAGAACGTGAGCGCCTACTTCAGAAAGCAAGGGAAAATGAGGATTATAATACGTATATGCTCCTTCTGGGGCAAAATATGAATGCGTATAGCAAACTTGGAGATTTGGAAAAAGTTCGAGCGCTTTTAGATGAGATGATTCAATTAAAAAACAAAGAGCTTGATGAATCCTGGAAGGGCTATTATTCGCTATTTATACTTAACAATGAGCTGCTTTATGCCGTTAAGACGGAAAGTTTAAAAGAAGCCGAAGTGCTTATGGCGCAGATGAATGAAATGACGAAGACTAAAGAAGTGCCTGATTATATTGAACCCGACGTGTTGGATGCAAAAGCCACCTATTTTGAAGCTATTGGCAATGAAGAAGCGCTTATTCCCATATTAGAGAAGCTTGTCGAAAAAGAAACCAGAACGAATATTAGTGTACAACTAAAATCACGTCAAAAATTAGCAGATATTTATAAAACACGTGGTCAATATAGCGACGCATTACGACTGTATGAAACCAACACCAAGGTAAAAGATTCGATCTATACGGCTCAAAAAGCAAATGCCTTCTTATATTACCAAACTGAGTTTGAAACAGAGCGGCGTCAACGTGAACTTGTAGAACAAGATTCAGAAATAGAACGGCTAGAATCAGAACAAGCACTGGCCGAAAGCAAGAGAAATATGCTTGTCGTTATTATTTTTTCATTGGTACTACTCGCGTTGGCCATTTGGTGGTTTGGCAAAAACAGAAGGAAGCAACTTGCAGAGAAATTAAAGCAGCGCAAAGAAGAGCTTAATACGTTTACCCATCAACTTCTTCAAAAAAGTAAGGAGCAAGCCGAATTACAAGAACAATTCGATAAGATTAAAAACAGCTTAGAAACAACAGATACGGTCGATGAATTTCAAGAACTGTTGAGCGCTAAGATACTTACCAGTGACGATTGGTATAATTTTAAAGAAAAATTCTTAAAAGTACATCCGTATTTCTTCTCAAGGATTAATGATAAAGGGTATAAATTGACCAAATCTGAAGAGCGTTTGATCGCTTTGGAAAAGTTAGGATTAGACAATAAAGAAATTGCAAATATGCTAGGTGTTTCTGTGGATAGTATTTTCAACAATCGCTATAGACTTCGTAAAAAATTGAATGCTCCGAATGAAATATCACTTCTTGAATTTTTTGAAAAAGCATCGTAAATAGCCCCAAAAATTTGATACTTTTTTGTCTATCAGACCCAATACTATATTCGCATTTTTCGACCGATTTTAACCACTTTTCTACACATTGAATCTGGTTCTTCCATTAAACGAATGATTTTAATTTGTTGATAATCAATTATTTATGATTTTGTAGAGACGTTTGACGAGGTTGTTTTTTAGAGGAATACGCAATCCCATTCTATATTTCGCATCGAAAATGAGTTTGCTTAATCCCAAATCCCCTCCTCATGAAAAACAATACTATTCTTGTTTCCTTAGTTTTATGTCTTTGTGCCATTCAGCAAATAACAGCACAAACATCCTTTGGAAAAGTCCCACTGACGCAGATCGAAGAAACCTCTCAAAATTTAAGTGATGTCGGTTTATTTTCTTCTCGCTTAAAACCACCTGTCGGAACCGAATTTAGATTAATAGAAACGACAACTGATAAGACAGGCATGCGACACCCTGCTTATCAGCAATATTACAATGGCATTAAAGTACATTTCGGAGTTCTTAAAGTGCATGAAAAGAACGGATTGAAACAAACATATGGAGGTGCTTATTTTAGCCCGAAGGGAGTTAATCTAAATCCGAGTATTTCCAAAGATCAAGTTAGAAATACAGCCAAATCTTTTATTGGAAGCAATGATGTCTTCTGGATAGGAGACAATGAGATATCCAAAACGGTAATTCCCGAACCTGAGCTACTAATTCTTCCGAATAGAAGAACTGAAACTATGCACCTTACCTACGCAATTGGAATTGGAACTTCCAAACCCGAACTTAAAATGGGCATTGTGTACATAGATGCCCAAACTGGTGAGGTCCTAAAATATAAGAATATGGTCAGGGCCTGTTTTGATTCAGCATCTGGCGGGCACAGAAATCATAATGCCAAAGCCTATGGCATGAATAGGCTAGCACCACTGGTTGCAGGAACCGGTGCCACAGCATATTCTGGGTCACAGACCATTGAAACCACTTTAGATACCGATTATATTTTATATGATCAAACCAGAGCCAATACAGGCCAAGGACATAACCATGGTGCCGGAACCCGAAACGGAATTGTAACTGTCAATTTTAACAATCACGATAACATCAATGATTATCATGATGCCACCTATGTTTCAGACTTTACGGATAACAACAATAACTGGACTGCAGCCGAAATGAGTGCCAATGAAGACCAATATGCTTTAGATGCACATTGGGGTTCGCAGGTAGTATATGACTACTGGAAAAATGAACACGGCAGAGATAGTTATGACGGAGCCAATGCTTCCATTGTATCCTATGTGCATTTTGACACCAATTATACCAATGCAGCATGGGTAGCCTTTAACAGTGATAGAGGGTTTATGATCTATGGCGATGGAGGCGGATCGTTTACACCGCTCACGAACTTGGACGTGGTTGGACATGAGATAGGTCATGGTGTAAACAACAAAAACGTTGATTTTGACTATGAGCTCGAATCAGGAGCCTTAGACGAAGGGTTTGCAGACATCTGGGCCATGCTAACCGATAATTATGCGAATACTACGTATGGAACGTCCAAAAACATCGATCTCATCAACGATGAAAATGGTGGCGGAGCCTTTCGTTCTATGTCAAACCCAAATACGTATGGACAGCCAGACACTTATGGAGGCACCTACTGGTATAACGTTTCTGGTTGCACTCCAGCAGGTACCAGCAATGATTATTGTGGAGTTCACACCAACAGCGGTGTGTTGAATTATTGGTTTTGGCTACTTTCTCAAGGAGGTTCGGGGACTAATGACAACAACGATGCTTATACCATTTCTGCCTTGGGAATCGACAAAGCAGCTGCCATCGCATTGCAAATGCAGTCCTATTTAACAGCTACTTCAGATTATGCAGATGCCAGGGCAGCTGGCATACAAGCGGCAGCAGATCTATACGGCTATTGTTCTACAGAAGAAGAAGTCGTTACCAATGCTTTTTACGCGGTGGGTGTAGGAAATGCCTATTCCTCTCAGAATCCAGTTATTACTGTGGATACCACAAATCAAACAGTATGTGTAGACGAAATCGCAACATTTACTGCTGATGCAGATTACGCCAATAGCATGATCTGGCAAAATGATGCAAGTGGTAGCTGGACCGATTTGAGCAATGATGCAACCTACTCAGGCGTAACAACAAAGACTTTGACGGTAACGAACCCGAGTGAAAGTTTAGATGGGGTACGCTTTAGATTGCGATTTTCTAACGATTGCGGCAACACATCTACAACCAATAACCGATATTTATATGTAGATACGATTCCTAATGTCACAAGTATTGTTCCCACCGGTGCTGGATGTACAAGCAGTAATGACGGGTCATTTATTGTAACGTTCGACGATGTTGCAAATATGAGTAATCTTGAATTTAGTTTGGACGGAGGAAATTCTTTCCCCCATAACTATCTAGACGATACGGGAACACAAACCATTTCTGGGTTAGCAGCTGGAGATTATGATATTTGGGTACGAAGAGGGAATAATGATTGCCCGAGACAATTAGGAACCTATACCATCCCTTCAGTACCCTCTGTTACAGCAACAATTGATACTGCCATTGAAGCAGACCTCTCGCAAAATGATGGAATTCTGCAAGTAAGTTTCTCAGATGAAGCAACGCAGTCGAACATCAAATTCAGTACAGATGGCGGAGCGACCTATCCGTTTACCTTTGATGACACCTTAGGAACTGGGGACCTTACAGGTTTAGGCGCTGGGAACTATGATGTTTGGGTGTCATTTGGTGATGATTCTTGCCAAAAGAGCCTAGGTAGTTTTACGATAAACGAAATAGCCTATACCCAAATTCCTGATGCGAATTTTGAAAACGCATTGAACAATTTGACCTATGACAATTACCTGGGCGATGGAAAAGTACCGACTTCGTTAGTCAACACACTCACTTCGTTAAATGTGCGTCTCGAAAATATTACGGATTTAACAGGTATTGAAAACTTTACAGCATTAGAAACTTTAATTGCTGATAATAACAACCTCACAAGCGTTGATGTGACCAATAATTTGGTATTGACACAATTGGTCGTTTACAACAACCCTAATTTAGTTTCTTTCACTATAGCAGATCCTTCAATCATTACGAGAGTAACATTGTCAAACTGTAATTTATCTGGTGATTATGACTTTTCGAGCTATACTTCGTTGACCAATTTTTCGGTGCAAGGAAATGATCTCACTGGTTTAAATGTCAAAAATGGAAACAATACGAATTTCACCTATTTCCATGCAGGCGGAAATTCTGGCTTGAATTGTATCGTGGTTGACGACCCTGCATACAGCACGGCCAATTGGAACAACAATGGCGGAGCGACCTTCAGCAACTTTTGTGCATATACGGCCATTCCTGATGCGAATTTTGAAGCCGCACTACATACTTTGGGGTATGATGATATTGCTGGGGACGGACAAGTGCCAACACCTCTTATTTCGGGAATCACCAGTTTGGATGTTTCTAATGAAGGCATTTCGGACCTAACAGGAATTAATGATTTTGTAGCCTTAGAAACACTTCGTCTGCAATATAACAACCTGACCTCTTTAGATGTAAGTAATTTAAGTGCCTTACGTGTGTTATGGGCTGCGAATGGAAATATATTTACGACCATCGATGTGAGTAACAATACGGCGCTTGAGGATTTTAGGTTAAGACAGTTTAGAGGAACCACCGTAGATCTTTCGAACAACACAGCGTTAACTCGTTTTGCTTGTACGAGTTGTGATATTCTGACGTTAGATACAAGTGCGAATACAAATCTATCCTTCTTAGACCTATGGGATAGTGATATCACCTCTCTTGATGTACGTTCGAATTCCAACTTGGCCACGCTTGATGTCGCTTATACCGATATCACATCATTGGATCTGTCATCAAATACAGCCCTAACGAACTTGATCGCCAATGATATGAATTCATTAAGCAGTTTAAACGTCAAAAACGGGGCAAACACAAGTATAAGTACGTTCAACACTTCTAATACTTCGATACCCTGTATTCTTGTTGACGATGTTGCATACAGTACTACAAACTGGACCAATATAGATGGCGCTACTACTTTTAGTAGCTTGTATTGTGATTACACAGCTATTCCAGATTCAAATTTTGAGGCTGCACTAAACACCTTGGGTTATGATGACATTGCTGGAGATAACCAAGTACCCACAGCTTTAATTGAGGTCGTAACAAGTTTAGATGTGAACAATCAGGTCATTGCAGATTTGACGGGCATTCAAGATTTTACTGCCCTGACAGATTTAAATGTAGATAATAATGGGTTAACGGCACTTGATCTATCTAACAACGTCAACCTTCAAGTTCTGGTTGCTGACAATAACAACATCACTGCATTAGACCTAACATCAAACACAGCCTTAACGGACCTTGATATTCGATTCAATCAATTGACCACATTAGATGTAAGTCAGAATATATTGCTAACGGATCTAAACCTTAGGCAAAATCCGTTAACGTCAATTGATCTGTCAAACAACGTCAATCTTCAAGAGCTCAACTTGATCGAAACAGGGCTTTCGGCTTTAGATATTACCAATAACACAAACTTAACGCATGCTTATATTAGAAATAATGCGTTTACAAGCATTGATCTGTCACAAAACCTCTTGTTGGAAGTTTTGAACCTATTAGATAATGATCTAACCTCTATAGATACTTTTACTAATTCGGCTTTAAGAGTATTAATCATAGATAGTAATGATATCACGTCATTTGACCTTTCCAATAATACGGCGCTGACAAGATTTGAAGCGTCAAACAATAACTTAAGCGCATTAAACATCAAAAACGGAAATAATACAGCAATTCCGACAGGAGATTTTAATGTAACAGGAAACCCATTACTCACTTGTATCGCTGTAGATGACCCTACTTGGAGCACAACCCATTGGACCAACATTGATGGCACAGCCAACTTTAGTGATTATTGTGAATACACGCTTATTCCCGATGCGAATTTTGAGGCTGCTTTAGATGCGTTAGGATACGATGACATCACTAGCGACGGTCAAGTACCGACAGAATTAATTGAAGGGATTACAGTTCTAGATATTGAAAATGAAGGAATCACTGACTTAACAGGAATACAGGATTTCTCTGCTTTGGAAAACCTATTTGCGAAAGACAATTCCTTAACGGCTATCGATGTGACTCAAAATTCGAATTTGAGAATTTTAGATATCGCCAATAGTTCAGTGACAAGTTTGGATCTAAGTCAAAATCTGAGCTTAACAGATATTGTTGTAAACAATAATGCGCTTTCTGTTATGGACGTAAGTCAGAATACTGGTTTGAATAAAATGTATGCGACAGGAAACAACATTGCTTCTATTGATCTTTCAAACAACCCAGATCTAACACATTTGTTTCTCAATGAGAATGATCTAAGTCAAATCGATCTATCATTGAATACAGATTTGCAATTTGTGAATCTTACAGGTAATGTTTTGACCAGTTTAGACACCACTAATAACCCTCAACTACAATACTTAGACCTAAGGGACAATAGCCTAACGTATTTGAACACAAAAAGTGGAGGTTCGGTAACCTATTACCTATTTCTATACACAAATAACAATTCTGATTTAAATTGCATTGTAGTTGATGACCTTACCCACGCCAACAATACGTATAGTGTAGATGTACACACTAGTTTTAGTGATACGTATTGCCGTTATACGTCGGTTCCAGATGCTAATTTCGAAGCTCGATTAGAAACGTTGGGGTACGATGATATCTCTGCCGACGGACAAGTTCCAACGGCATTGATCGAAGTTGTTACGAGTTTAAATGTTGCAAATCGAAGTATTACAGATTTAACAGGAATCGAAGATTTTAGGGACCTAGAATCATTGGTATGCTCAAATAACACATTTACTACATTTGATATATCTAGCAACAGCAACTTAACTTCTTTAAGTGCCTTTAATTGCGGGCTGACCAGTCTTGATGTTTCAAATAATTTATCACTGAGCAACTTGGTCATCTACGGAAATTCGTTAACAAGTCTTGATGTAAGTGCGAACACTCAGTTGGTGAACTTAGATCTATTGGCCAATCAATTGACCGAATTGGATCTGAGCAATAATACCTTGTTGCAAATCTTGTTTGTAGAACAAAACGATCTATCAAGTCTAGATCTTAGTGCAAATTCGGCACTCACACAATTGACATGTAACAACAACAGCAACCTAAGCTATCTGAATGTTCAAAACGGAAACAATGCAAACGTTACGACTTTTGCAGCAAATAACAATGCTGGCTTGACTTGTATCATTGTTGATGACGTAGCGTATTCAACGACGAATTGGACAACCATCGATGTTGGAACTACTTTTAGCAGCACATATTGTCGTTATACCACCATCCCTGATGCGAATTTTGAAGCTGCGTTAGAAACTTTGGGCTATGATGACATTAGTGGTGATGGACAAGTTCCAACGACTTTGATCGAAACAGTTACAACACTAGATGTTGGCTCAAAAAATATTGCCAACCTTTCCGGAATCCAAGACTTTTCAGCATTAACCCGTTTGAGATGTCATAACAACTCCATCCAAAACTTGGATCTACGAAATAACACATTGCTCGAATTCATCAAGTGCGATGATAACAATATGGATGTCCTAAACCTGGAAGGGCTGGTGAACTTTGAAGAACTGGTCGGTTACGGAAATGACTTCACCAGCTTTGACTTTTCAACCTTGACAAGTTTGAGAAAAATTTCCTTGTTCAACAATGAACTGACCACACTTGATCTTACGAACAACCCGGCCTTAGCATTCATTCGTTTGGACAACAACGACCTAACAAGTCTTGATGTTAGAAACGGTTACAACACAAATATCACCGTATTCAACACCAACTCAAACGTCAATCTTGATTGTATCCTTGTAGACGATGCGGCGTACAGTACGACGAATTGGACAAGCATTAATCCGACCACAAGCTTTAGTGATACCTACTGTCGTTATACGGCCATTCCGGATAGCACATTTGAATCAAGACTAAATGCTTTAGGTTATGACGACATAGCTTCAGACGGTCAAGTACCAACGGCTTTAATTGAATCAGTCACCTACTTGTATGTACCCTCTAACGGCGTAAATGATTTAACAGGAATAGAGGACTTTTTAGCCCTTGAGCGATTAATTTGTTCTGGTAATAATCTAACATCGATAGACCTATCTACCAATACGCAATTGAATGATGTCGATCTTTCAAACAATAACATCTCTTCTATAGACATTACAAACTCAACCTTGCTTGAAGCGTTAAACTTACGAGGAAATTCGCTTAGTTCGATTGATTTGACTAGTAATACGGCTTTGTTAAATTTAGACCTTACAGGAAATGATATAACCAATTTAGATGTTTCCAATAATGTACTATTGACAGATTTAGACGTAGGAGGTAATGATATGGTCTCTTTAGATATATCGAACAATGTGAGCCTTGAATATTTATCGATCGAAGGTTTAAATATTACAACGTTGGACATAAGTAATAATACATTGTTGAATGAATTATACTTTTCATACACTTTACTAACAACATTGGATTTGAGCAATAATGTAGTATTGACTTATTTAGA
Organism: Flavobacteriaceae bacterium; assembly: GCA_028279515.1. Lineage (GTDB taxonomy): Bacteria > Bacteroidota > Bacteroidia > Flavobacteriales > Flavobacteriaceae > JANQNQ01. The sequence goes on along the minus strand of JANQNQ010000008.1, from coordinate 669,123 downwards.
ATGTGAGGAGTCCAACCAGTTGACAGATTTAGATTTGAGTAATAACGTGGCTCTTCTAGAAGTGCTCCTAAACGACAACGCACTGCTAAGCAACTTGAACATCAAAAATGGAAACAATACTAGTATTGTAGATTTTCAAACAACAGGCACTCCTAACCTAGCATGCATTTTGGTTGATGATGCCGCATATAGTTCTGCTAATTGGACGGATATTGACTCAACAACAAGTTTCAGCGAGACCACTTGTACTACAGATTTCTCCTTGGCCTTACATGTGTTTTTACAAGGTGCCGCAATGAATCCAAATACGGGTGAAGAAAGTCTAATGCGTGATGACCTTCGTGTTGCAGGCCACATACCAACTACGAGTCCGTATCTCGATGCACTAACTTGCAATGCTACTGTGTTTGACGTTACAGGCGTAGATGCCATTGTAGATTGGATCTGGATTGAGCTCAGAGATGAAACTGACAATACCAAGGTCATGTATTCGCGCTCTGCGTTATTGCAAAGAGATGGTGATGTGGTGGATGTAGACGGAACTTCCGTTCTAAACTTTTCAACTCTAAATGACACCTATTACATCACCGTAAAACATCGCAATCATTTGACGATCATGAGCATGGCAGCATTAACATATTCTGCAGGCACCAACAACATTGATTTTACAAGTAGTAGCGGTACTGCAACCTATGGCGCCAATGCACAAACCACCTATGGTATGCCTACGAACACGTTGGGCATGTGGGCAGGTGATGCTAATACCAATGGAGAGATCGTCTTTTTAAACACGGGTGCTGAATCGGTAGAAATCAAACAAACCGTCTTAGATGTTTCCGCAGTTGAGAGTCCGTTTGGAGCTTCGGTATTCTATAAGCCACAAGGGTATTACGACACAGATGTTAATATGGATGGAGAAGTAATCTTTCTCAATGCCGGTAACGAATTGCTCTATATCAAAGACAATATTCTAGCCCATCCGAGCAATCAAATATTTAACTCGGTATTCTATAAGATACAACAACAAATGCCTTAATTATTTAGCAAATAGCGACTTTATCAAAGGAAGGGGAGATAAAGTCCATTAAACCCTGAAGCATGGTGCTTTGGGGTTTTCTTTTTGGTCGTTAGTTGTTAGTTGGTGGTCGTTAGAAATTGTTTAATGAACCAATTCTCTAATGTAGAAATCTACCAATTTAGAAAAGATCATATTTAGAATTCAGCCTTTGTACTCTGTACTTTTTTAGTCGATAGTCAGTAGTCGTTGGTCGTTGGTGTTTTCTCTATGAAATAATATAAGCCTACCACAAACCTTCCCTCCTAAAAAGGAGGGGCCGAGGGAGGTGTATTTACACACCCCTGCCTTCGGCCTCCCCTCTTTCTAGAGGGGACATACGCATCAATACTCAAAAAACAATCATTCAACACTCAACATTTAAAATCCAGCATTCATTCTTTGTACTCAATACTCTGTACTCACTACTAACATCTATCAAAAATATTTTCTCCTATTTTTGTAGCAAACCCATTTGGCCCGAATGAAATTCCCAAAAGACCCTTTCCTATCCTTCATGCCATATGTGCTTCGGTGCTGTGTGGGGGTTTTTGTTTTTTTTCTCTTCGGATGTGTTTCGAACTCAAAACAAGCACCAACGATTCAAAATGGGACTTTGGACCTTTCTGACTGGAGTTTTTCCGACAATCCCACTCTGACATTGCAGGGTGAAACTTTGTTCTACTGGCAACAATGGCCCCTGGATGACCAAGGTACCTTTACCCCTTCCGCCTTAAAAAAAGCAGATACCATTGCCTGGCCAGCGGCCGTTTGGTCACAGAACGAATACGGCCCGAAAGGGTATGGCACATTTCGTTTTTATATCAAACAGAAGGACATTGAAACTTCAAAAGTTTTAAACATTGCACGAACGCTTGGAGCGGTTGAGCTATGGGCCAATGGGAAAAAAATTGCCACACATGGTCAAATCTCTAAGGATGAGGACAAAGAAGAAGTGGACGGTAGACCGTTACGAGTTGACCTTCCGACAGATGCCGCGCTTGATGTCATGCTCGTGGTCTCGAATCATAAAAACCGCCTGGGGGGTGGTTTTCCGCTTCGGAATGCGATTCAGGAAAAAACGCATTTTGTCAGAAAAAGCACCCCCAAACCGCTCATTGAAGGGTTCATTACTTTTTTGATCGTTTTCTTCGGAATCTATCATATCCTAAAGTACCTAAGCTTTTCACGGTATGACTATTTCCTATATTTTGGGCTGTATTGTTTGATCGGTGCGTCACGACAACTCTTTGTTGGAGAAGGACTTGTATATTACTTCTTTCCAGATATTTCTTTCGAAGTCGTACAAAAGATGCGATACATTGGATATTATGGGGGATTGGCCTTTATTTTCCTATATCACCATACCCTATTCCCTGGCTATTACTCTTCGAGGTTTGTGTATTTTTTAACCTCGATTCCCATTGTCGGTACCCTCTATGTACTGTTTACTCCTGCCTTTTACGGCACGTACAGTGCACCCTTTTTTCAAGTTTTTGGATTGGTGGTCATTCTGCTAGGTCTTTATCAGATCGGCTCGGCCGCCAAGGATAAAAAACCCTATGCGCTAGTTATGCTTATCAGCATGTCGGTCACTTGTTTGATGCTGGTCAATGATCTATTGAATGCCATGCTCGTGATCCAAACGGAATATGTCATCAACTACGGCATGCTATTTTATCTCGGGTTTCAGATGTTTCTTAACCATAAAATTCAACAACAGCGAGAGCGAGAACGAGAGCTGCAATTGGCACAAATGTCTTCAGACATTGAACACATGCGAGATGATATTTCTACTAAAGAGGAAGAAATAACAAAGCTTCGGTCAGAGACCTTTCAGCAATTGAAATCCAAAGAAAAATTAGTCGAAAACTTAAAAAAGGTCGCTTCGAACGATGAAACGGTATCCATTCAAAGCTTGATCACCGAGCTACGCTCTGAATTGGTGGAAGACTCTAAATTGGCACTGATCAAAAATGATATCGAAGCCTTAAACCATGAGTTTGCCGAACGCCTTAAAAAGCAACATCCCAATTTGACAAAGACCGACCTCGAGATCTGCTCTTACTTACGAATGTCTTTGGGCAGAAAGGAAATTGCTCGACTAAGATTTACTTCATTAGAAGCCGTGAAAAAGTCAAGAAGCCGTTTGCGAAAAAAGCTGAATCTTTCTCAAGAGGTCGACCTGGAAGAATATTTACAGTCGATATAGGTCGGTCGGGCCATTATTGAAGGCAATTCTTTCGCTTATTTTCTCATATCAGTATCTAATTTTTTAGTTTCCTAATTCGTCGCCATAACCAACACCCCTTCCAAACCTCCTTTATTTACTGGCGTCATCAGCTTGTCCCCCCTATTGTACCCTCTCATTTTTTGAGAAAGAAGGATGCGATTCTTTAATTCGCTCTCTGAATACTTGGTTTACCCTAGCAAACCGAAATACACAAATCTAAATCCCGAATTATCATGAAAAAAAGTATCCCCTTTCTACTTTGTTTCTGTGTCTTTTCATTTCTAAATGCACAAATTAGTTCAACACAGGAACAAGCTGAAATCAATCACTCCAATAAACTAGGTGCAGAAAGCATACACAATAGAACCGTTCCTCCAACGATTTCTACTCACCCTTCTGATGTTATCATTGAATATGGTACTATAGGACAGTTAACTGTTGCTTCTAGCAATTATGATTCTGTAAGCTGGGAATTTTCTGATGACCAAGGAGGAAGCTGGTTCACAGCTACCGACGGACCTAATTTTTCAGGAACAACGACTACGACACTCTCTATTGACGACCTTACCATATTTGAGCAAGGCTATTACTTTAGAGCTGTCTTAACAAATACCTTTGGGTCTACTACCTCTAATATTGCTAACGTCTATGTTTTTAGCGATTACACGGCCATTCCAGATGCTAATTTTGAAACCGCTTTGGATGCATTGGGATATGACAACATCGCTGGCGATAACCAAGTACCTACGTTTTTAATTGAAACGGTCACTTCGTTGGATGTACGATTCAAAAACATATCAGATCTAACAGGAATTGAAGACTTTACGGCACTCGTAACACTAGAGTGTCGCTTTAATTCACTGGCAACCGTTAATCTAACTCAAAACACCAATCTCGAGGGATTAAACATTCAGTACAACGACTTAACTGCTATAGACCTAAGTACCTTATCAAAACTAAAGACACTACGTATTTTTAATAATGACCTGACTGCTTTAGACCTTACCAACAATCCCGAACTCGAGTATTTAGATACGCGTGGCAATAATGCCGTTTCTGTGCTAAATCTAACTAACAATCCAAAGTTGGATTATGCGAAAATTCAGCAGATGAGTCTCACAACCTTGGATCTATCAAGCAATACCTTACTCAGAACCCTGATAGCCGATGCAAATGACATAACAGCATTGGACCTTACAAATGCAACGTCCTTAGAATTTGTGGACATCCATTCAAATGACCTAGAGACACTTACATTTGGTAATAATACAAGTATCAGCACTTTAGATGCCAGAGGGAATCAATTGACAACGCTCGATGTTAGTGGCTTAACTGGATTAACATCTATCAGAGTTGATAACAATCAGCTAACCACATTTAATGCAAAAAATGGTTACAACACGAATATTTCTACATTCAACGCAACCAACAACCCGAATTTGACATGTATTCTAGTGGATGATGCAGACGATAGCACCCTGCTTTGGACCGATATTGACGTTCATACGAGCTTTAGCGACACCTATTGCCGTTACACGGCCATTCCAGATGCCAATTTTGAATCAAGGTTGCAAGCACTTGGCTACGATGATATTTCTGGAGACGGACAAGTACCAACGGCATTGATCGAGGGAGTTACAGTACTTGCTATAGGTTCTCAATCCATTTCGGACCTAACAGGAATAGAAGATTTTGTAGCGCTACAGACGCTCAACGCATATGGCAACCCTATTACATCTATTGACCTGAGCATGAATACAGCATTGACTGTCTTGGATCTAGACTCCACACAAATTACGGCTTTAGACCTGAGTAATAATACGCTACTAACATATGCCGATCTTGAAGATTCCAATATAACTAGCCTTGACATCAGTAATAACCTATTATTGGAAACCCTAGACGCCAGTTCTTGTTCACTAACTAGTTTTACACTGGGTGCCAATACGAACCTAACTTATATAAATGTAAATTATAACTCATTGACCAGTTTAGACCTTAGTGGATTGACTTCCTTAGAAGAAATTCGAGTGCGCTATAACGATCTTACGTATTTGAATGTTAAGAATAATAACAATCCCATTGTCACCACTTTTCATTCAGATGGCAACAGCAATCTTACATGTATACTAGTCGATGATGCCGATTACAGTGAGAATAATTGGAGGACTTCGTTGGTTGATACTTTTACCGATTTTAGTGATACCTATTGTCGATATACGGCCATTCCTGATGCCAATTTTGAGGCGCGATTGGGAGTATTAGGTTATGACGATATCTCTGGTGATGCACAAGTGCCAACAGCGTTGATTGAAGGAGTAACGGCTTTAGATGTTCGATTAAAAAACATCTCAGACCTCACCGGCATCGAAGATTTCACCGCTTTAGATGAACTAAGGGCTGGAAACAATCAGCTTACTACGTTGGACCTCAGCAACAATTTGAATTTAAGAGAAGTATATCTAGACGCAAATGATCTGACGTCCCTAAATATTGCAAACTGTACACAGCTAATCGAACTCTTTGTGGATGGCAATGACCTAAGCACCTTAGACGTCAGCACGAATACAGCGTTAGCGCTTCTGGATGTATCCGAAAATGATATCACAGCAATCGATTTCACAAATAACCCAAGTCTAGAGGAATTAGACATTTCTAATAATCTTTTGGAAAGTTTGAATCTTAAGAACAATGTGGCGCTCACCGATGTGTATGCCGATGGTAATAATTTATCGTATTTCAACATTCAAAATGGAGCTAATGGTCTTATTGGCGAATTTTTTCTCATAAACAATCCGAGTTTAACATGTATTCTAGTAGACGATGCGACGTACAGCACAACAAATTGGACAGCTATTGATGTGCACACTAGCTTTAGTGACACCTATTGCCGCTACACGGCCATTCCAGATGCGAATTTTGAGGCTGCGCTAGAAGCCTTAGGTTATGATGATATTACTGCCGACGGACAAGTACCTACGGCTTTGATTGAAGTGGTAACCAACTTAGATATTTCTAACAATGCTAGTATTGCTGATTTAACCGGTATCAAGGATTTTACAGCTTTGCAAGACTTAGATGTTTCGTTCACCAACATAGGGGTGTTAGACCTCAGTGGCATGGTAAATTTAGAGACCTTAGTGGCTCAATCTGCTGTGACTTCTTTGGATGCCTCCAATACACCCGCCCTAACAACAATTTTAGCCTATCAATCAAGCCTCTCTCAAATTGATGTAACCAATGCTACCGCCTTAGAAGAAATGTACTTGTTTACCACATTGCTTACGACTATTGATGTAAGTACCAATACAGCACTAGAAAGAGTGGAAGCCTATGATAGTCCGCTGACAACCATCAATACTACTGGGGCCACTTCCTTAGCAGTCCTATTTGTATCTAACACGAACCTTACAGCACTAGATATTTCATCGAATCTGGCACTTAATGCCTTGTATTGCTCCAATACTTCTATAACTGCACTTGACACTTCTGGTCTTTCCGCATTACAAGAATTGGAAGCCTATAGTACACTACTAGATGGTGGTTTAGACCTAACTACCAATACTAATCTAGAAGTCGTTAGTATCTTCAATACAGGGTTAGACAATTTAGATCTAAGAAATGGAAATAATACGGGCATTACAACATTTAATGCAACTGCGAACCCGAATTTAACGTGTATTCTAGTAGACGATGCGACGTACAGCACAACAAACTGGACAAACATTGATGTGCACACTAGTTTTAGTGACACCTATTGCCGTTACACTACCATTCCAGATGCGAATTTTGAAGCTAGATTGGATGCGCTTGGCTATGATGATATATCTTCAGACGGACAGGTACCAACGGCTTTGATCGAAGTGGTAGCGACTTTAGATCTTTCTTCGCAAAACATATCGAATCTAACGGGAATCGAAGATTTTTCCGCCTTAACAATTCTAGTTCTTTTTGACAATAATCTTACGACGATAGATGTGAGTCAAAATTTGAGCATGGAAGTTTTAATGCTCGAGGACAACAACATTGCTTCTTTGGATATAAGTAATAATGTTTCGTTACAGTTTTTAAACGTGAACAACAACGCGCTATCTTCTGTTGATATCAGCAACAATGTCGATTTGAGGTCTATACGTGCTAATGGCAATTCGTTGACCGCTTTGGATGTTTCGGCAAATCCTAACCTGACTCGAATTACATGCGAAAACAATGGTCTTACAGACATCGACCTAAGTGTTCCAACAGGGCTGTTGTTCTTTGAAGCCAATGGCAATCAGTTTACCGATTTAGACCTATCGCACCTTACTTCTTTATTCGGAATAGAAGTAGCCAACAACAATTTGAGGTCCTTGAATGTGAAGAATGGCAACAATGGCAATATTATCACATTTGACGCTCGAAACAATCCTAACTTGACCTGTATCTTGGTGGATGATGTGAGTACCACAACCTGGACGAATATCGACATGCAGACCAGTTTTAACGACACCAGTTGTAATACAGATTTTTCATTAGTAATGACCGTCTATTTACAAGGCGCTGCAATAAACCCTAGGGCAGGTGAAGAAGAACTAATGCGTGATGATTTGCGTGTTGCTGGGGGTATTCCAACAACGAGTCCTTATGCAGACTCATTGACCTGTGACGCATCTGTGTTCAATTCTGCATTCGATGAAGCCATTGTAGATTGGGTTTGGATAGAACTAAGAGATCCTGTAGATAATACAATAGTAAGTTATTCAAGGTCTGCCTTATTACAAAGAGATGGTGATATTGTAGATGTAGATGGGGTTTCAGCTCTTGATTTTTCTACTGAGTATACTGCTTACCATATAGCGATAAAACACCGTAACCATTTAGGTATCATGACAAATAGTGCCATTGATTTTTCTACAGGAGCTGCAGGTATCGATTTTACAGATGCAAATAATCCAATCACCTTTGGAAGCAGTGCGCAGACCACTTTCGGCATGCAGGCAAACACCGTTGGTATGTGGGCTGCTGATGCCAATGGTGATGGTGAGGTCGTCTTTTTGAATACGGGTGCCGAATCGGTAGACATCAAACAAACGGTATTGAATGTCTCTGCGGCTGAAAGTCCGTTTGGAGCTTCAGTGTTCTACAAACCACAAGGGTATTACGATGCCGATGTGAATATGGACGGTGAGGTCATCTTCCTCAATGCAGGAAACGAACTGTTATTCGTCAAGGACAATATCCTTGCCCATCCAGCCAATCAGATATTCAACTCGGTCTTCTATAAGATTCGAGAGCAAATGCCTTCTAATTTAGAGTAATAACTAGTGACTTTATCAAGAAAGGGGTGATAAAGTTTGCTTGGCCTCGGAGTTTTACGCTTCGGGGTTTTTCTTTAGTTTTTAGTTATTGGTTGTTAGTTGTTGGTGCTTTTTCAATGAATTAATGAAGGGATGAGTTAATGAAATAATTTAGAAGCCTGCCAACATAGTAATGGATACAACCAAATTGCTCACTGCTAACTTATAAATTCCAAATCTCAAACTGCAAGTTCCAAGTTCTTGGTTCCAAAAGAAATCATTCAACATCTAACATTTAGCATTCAACATAATTACTTTGTACTCTGTACTTAATACTTTGTACTTCTCAGCCGGTAGTCTTTAAAATTCATTCTTTATATTCGAATACCTCAATAACATCATACATTTTCATAAATTGTAACAAAAAAATAAGTTGTTTAAAACCATCAAATCATATCACAATGCAATCGTAAACAAGGGACTGGAATATCAGTCTACAGAATTTGATAGACGTGCGATACGATTGCTAAATATGATTTGTTTATATGGAGCTACTGTAATGTTCCCATTGGTCGTTACAAGAAAAATCGTAGAACAAGATTATGTGCCTCTGTTTTTCATGTTTGTTGGGCTGGCCTTATTTATTTTTGTTATTTATCTGAATTCCATAGGAAAAAGCCAGGTCTCTTGTTTGACCTTTTTCTTTGGAATAAATACCATAGGATATATAGCAGTATATCTGGAAAAGGAACATATCGAAATGTCGTATGTAGCACTTTGTGTAGGTTTTTTGAGCATCTTTTTACTAAAGAATAAATTCTGGAGGACACTGAGCTTTGCATATTCTTTTATCACTTTTTCTATTCTTCACTACGTCCAACTGACACAACGAGAGTTTGGTATTCTTGGTTTCATACTTACGCTGGTTGTATTTCTGATTTTTTCGGTGTGCCTAAGATTTGTGAATACCATGCGTAATAAAAGCGAAAAGACGATAAAAGAGCAGAATGAGACCTTGAAAACTCAAAATGAGGTCATCAAAACCAAATCGCAACAATTGTTAGCATTGGAAAAAGAGAAGCACCTGCAAGAATTGCTGCTAAAGCAAAAGGACATGGAAATGATCCTTGCCAACAATCAGGTGCAAACCCAATTGAATGAGAACATTATCCACAAACTCAAATTGGCCAAACAAAAGGGAGCGTTGGAAAAGAACATCAATCAGGTCATCTTAGAGCTTAACCAACAGAATGAAATCAACACCCGAATGAAACTCATTGAGCAAAATCTGGATGTGGTGAATGCCAGTTTCTTCGATAACCTAACGAAGGCGCATCCGAATATGACCCGAGTGGATAAAGAGTTTTGCTCATACATAAAGATGGGACTTTCTTCTAAAGAAATTGCCATCATTAGAAATACTACTGTCAATTCTGTCAATGTTACCAAAACACGTCTTCGCAAGAAATTAAATCTTGAAAACGAGATGACCGTTGCTTCCTATTTGAGGTCTCTTTAAAGGTAAAAACTACTTCCCTTTTTGGCATTAATTCACGGTATTGCAAATCCCCTTTTGCAATTACACTCACCGTTAAGCCTTGTAATTACAGGGTTTTAACAAACTGTTAATACTTTGTCAACCTGCTTTTTTTTCATCCTTGACGGGGTTTGTCAATATTTGCTGCGAGAAAAACACAACCCCTTCAATGTTACTTCAAAAACCCCATTCCCTGTTTTACATAGTACAGTCAATTAGGGCAATCAAACAAAAGTGTATTGATGGTTGTGCTACTGAATTACGTTTTGTTGCACATGCTTCTCAAGCAAATTCTGAAGCCTGTTTAAAAACCAGAAAGAACTAGTAAAACCCTTTAATGATACCTCAAATGGAAAGAAAACTACTCAACCTCATCCTCCTTCTACTTCCGTTATGGACCATCGGTCAGCAATGTGGTGCTTTAATGACGCCACTTTCTCTGGAAGATCGTGTCAATACTGCACAAAAAATTGTAGAAGGACGCATTATTGAAAGTGAAAGCTATTGGGATGCAAACCGCCGTAATATCTATACGGTGTATACCCTCGACATTTACAAACAAATCACTTCAGGATCAGAAACGACCGTAAAAGTGGTCACCATGGGTGGCCAAGTAGATGATGTCATTCAAACCGTTTCAGACGCCGCAGTATTTAAGAGCGGAGATACAGGGATGTTCTTCCTGCAATCTTTTAGCGGAAACATCTCCGCTACTGGTCAGCTATACGAGCTGGTAGGTGCAGCACAGGGTGTCGTAAAATACAGTCGTTTTTCGAACAAGGCTTCCGATGTTTTTACTACTTACAACTCTATTGAAAACGATCTCTATACCAGCGTACAGTCAATCAGACGTTCAAACTTTCAAACACTGAAAGAACGTCCTATCCCCAATGCGCCGGATCGCAATGCGGCCGCCCCTGCAATCTCTAGTTTTTCGCCCGCAACAGCTACAGCAGGAACAGAGACCGTGTTGACCATCAATGGTAACAACTTTGGAACCACCATGGGAACGGTCAACTTTCCGGATGCGAACGCAGGAGGGGCTCAATATGATAATGTCCTAGATTCTCAAATTATAAGTTGGAGTGACACCCAGATCCAAGTAGAAATTCCTGGGTTTGCGGGAACAGGAGCTTTTATAGTGACCAATAGTGATGCCGAATCTGGTACTAGTGCCTCAGCCTTAACGATTACCTATAGTCATACAAATTCCACTACGCCAACAACCGCCTATCCTGACATTTTGCCAAATGATGATGGTAATGGAGGTTTTAGTTTTCAATACCATACCGAATTTGATATGAGCGCCGCAAAACCCTTTTTTGAAGAGGCCTATGGGATTTGGAATTGTGAGTCAGACATCAACTTTACTATTAGTGCAGTTACTCCTATTGATGTGACTGCCAATGATGGTATTAATGTAGTCCGTTTCGATAATGGTGCCGAATTGCCTTCAACTACATTGGGGCGTGTTACTGCCTATGCCGTGGTTTGCGGTTCAAAAGCCGCCATAACTGAAATGGATATTACCTGGAATGACGATACCAACTGGTATTACGGCAATGGTACGCCGCCTGCACCTCAATACGATTTTAAAACGGTGGCACTCCACGAATTAGGGCATACACATCGATTGGGGCATGTGATCAACTCTGCTGTAGTGATGCATTACAGTATTGGGTTTGGTCAAACCAAATATGCACTGGACCAAAATGATATTGATGGTGCACTGTATACAATGGGCTTGTTTACAGGAACTCCAGAATGTGCTGTGACACCTATGAGTCCTCAGGTAAATTGCTGCGATGCTATCGTCATTACAGAACAGCCTCAGGATATGATCATTCAAAGTAATTCTAGCAGTCCGTTAACCGTAACAGCAACGGGCTACGACTCCGTATACTGGGAAGTGTCAAATGATGAAGGTACTAACTGGAATACAGTAACCGAAGGAAGCAATTACGCGAATGTAAATACCACAACCCTGTTAATTAGTCAGGCTGACTTTGAACAAGGGTATTTGCATCGCGCGGTTTTGAGCAATGTTTGTGGTGATACGGTGACTTCAAACGCTGCACGTACGATTGTTTTCGACGATTATACAGCCATCCCTGATGATAATTTTGAAGCGGCCTTAACCGCATTGGGGCGTGACAATGCTGCAGGTGATAATCGAGTACCTACCTTTATGATCGATGACTTGATTGATTTAAATGTCAATAATCAGGGTATCTCTGATCTAACAGGAATCGCAGATTTTACGGCCTTACAGTCCTTAAGCCTCAATGACAATTCGGTCACCACTTTAGATCTAACCGGAATTTCAAACCTAACAGTAGTTGCTGCAAGAAATAATGGCTTAACATCTATAGATGTTAGCACACATCCTAACATGGACGTGATATTGGTAGAGAATAACAACTTGGCAGGTATAAATTTAAGCAGCAATCCAAACCTAACAAGACTTTGGGCTCAGAATAATAATTTCAACACACTCGATGTTCGTAGTAATCCATTGTTACGAGCCATAGGCGCTACCAATGGTAATTTAACCAGTTTGGATCTTACCCTAAATACAGCATTAGAGCAATTGTATATTGCAGGAAATGCGATTACTGATTTAAATTTAAGCCTAAACGAAGTATTAAGCATTATACGGGTTGAGAATAATAACCTAAGTTCACTTAATGTAAAAAATGGCAACAATAGCAATGTAACTAATTTTAATGCTGGAGGAAACCCATTGTTAACGTGTATTTTGGTGGATGATGCCAATTACAGTACCACCAATTGGACCAGTATTGATGGACAAACAAGCTTTAGCGATACCACATGTTCTATATATACGGCGATTCCAGATGCAAACTTTGAAGCAGCCTTAGGGGATCTGGTTTTTGATGATGACGCTGGAGATGGACAAATACCTACAGCCTCAATCGTGTCATTAACGACTTTGAACGTGTCAAGCAAATCTATAGAAGATTTAACAGGGATAGAGGACTTTTTTGCGTTGACTGAATTAAACATTGTCGATAACCCAATAACAACGCTAGACCTTACCAATAATACGCAATTACAAACTTTACATTCAACGCTCTGTAATATTACAACCCTAGATATTACTGGTTTAACAGCCTTATCCACCTTAAATTTGAATTCAAATGAATTAAGCAGCATTGACCTATCGGCTTTTCCGAATCTAGAGGTTGTTGAATTAAGGGAGAATAATTTAACAGAGTTAAATCTTAGAAATGGAGCCAATACCAGTATCACTTCTATAGATTTAAGATTTAATGATAATTTGACGTGTGTACTAGTGGATGATGTTACGTACAGCGAAACCAATTGGACCTTGATAGATTCACAAACCAATTTTACAGCTACTGACTATTGTGAGTATACAGCAATTCCTGATATCAATTTTGAAACAGCTCTAAATGATTTAGGGTATGATGATAATCTTGGTGATGCACTTGTGCCAACCGAGTTGATTTCAGGACTAACCACATTGACTGTAGACTCAAAAGGTATTTCGAACCTGACAGGGATTGAAGATTTTGTGTCTTTAACAACGCTTAACGCTAGTTATAATAATTTAAGTACAGTAGACCTAAGTAACAATGTGTTATTAAGGGTTTTACGTATGCGAAACAATAATTTCACTACCGTAGACTTAAGTGCGAATACCGATTTGCGTGTGTTGACATTAGAGGATAGTGGTTTAACGAGTTTAGATTTAAGAGCTAATACGCTTATCGGACGACTTTTTCTTGGAGGTAATAACCTTACAGAAATGGATCTCAGTAACAATACTGTTTTAGTGGTTGTTGGCGTCAACTACAATAATCTATCGTATCTAAATGTAAGAAATGGGAATAATACGAATATTCAAACCTTTGTAGCATCTAATAATCCCAATCTAACATGTATTGAAGTAGATGATGCTGCCTACAGTACTTCCAATTGGACCAGTATTGATCCACAAACTAGTTTTACCGACGGCTATTGCAGTTTTTCACCAATTCCAGGCATAAATTTTGAAAACGCTTTAGGGGCATTGGGCTTGGATAATACTGCAGGAGATCACCAAGTGCCAACATCCTTAATTAATGGAATTGCCAGTTTAGATGTTTCCAATCAGTCGATTTCTAATTTATCAGGGATAGAGGCTTTTGTAAGTTTAGAGACGCTGAATGTATCTGACAATCAAATCAGCAGTATTGACATAAGTGCACTTGTTCTATTGAAAAACCTATATGCTAATAACAACACGCTTAGCATGCTGGACTTACAGAATAATTCTGCTTTAGAGCGTCTACAGGTCGATGGGAATAATTTAACTGCAATCAATACCAATAACTTAACTGAGTTGATAGAACTCTCTGTTGCGAGCAATGACCTTAATTCGATCAATACAGCTCCAAACACAAATTTAGAGGTCCTGAACATCAACAACAACCAAATTGATGAGATCTATTTAGAAGATAACTTGTCCTTAAGAAGTTTTAGTGCCCAAGGAAACATCTTAGAGCAAATTGATTTAACGGCGAATACAGCCCTAGAAACCATTCTGTTAAACAATAATAGTTTAAGGGACGCAAATTTCAAAAACGGAAACAATACCAATATTACCACTTTTGGTCTCTCAGGAAACAGCCAATTGGTATGTGCCTTTGTGGATGATGCTGCATATAGCACAGCAAATTGGACCGATGTAGATGCACAGTTGGTATTTAGAGACGGCGATTATTGTGAATATACGGCCATTCCGGACCCCAACTTTGAAGCGTTCTTATTCAATATGGGTTATGATGACGCTGCCGGCGATGGACGCGTACCCACTGATTTAATTAAGGATGTTATTACACTTGATATGGCATTTCCTTTAAATCCTATTGAGAATTTAACTGGAATAGAAGATTTTGCGGCCTTAGAAGAGTTAAACATCAATGGACATGATCTTACCGAGTTAGATCTGACCTCAAATCTCAACTTAAAAAAACTATTTTGTGAGTCTAATAAATTTTCAAGTTTTAATGTAACGGGCTTAACACAATTGGAAGAAATTGAGTGTGGTAAATCACTTATAACCTCGTTAGACGTGTCTACCAATGTCAATTTAAGAAAACTGGATTGTCATGAAACTCGTTTGAGTACCTTAGACGTAAGTGCGCTGCCATTATTAGTCGATTTGGATTGTAGTCTCAATTTTCTTACCCACTTAAATATCCAAAATGGCAACAATGTGAATTTCACCAATTTTGATGCTACTAACAATCCTAACTTATTCTGTGTTGTCGTAGATGACGCCTCAAATGTTCCTATGGTCATAGGAACCAATGTTGATGCACAAGTCGATTTTAGGGATACCTATTGTCGTTATACAGCGATTCCTGATAGAAACTTTGAATTGGCGTTACATGCTCAGGGTTATGACGACGATGACACGGATGTTGGACGCGTACCTACTGCATTGATTGAAGACTTGGTCACATTAAATGTTGAAAATAGTGATATTTCAGACTTAACAGGAATCGCAGATTTTAAAGCATTGGGTACGTTACTCTGTACCGGAAACTCTTTAACAACGCTGGACCTTTCTGCGAATGCCAATCTACATTTCTTAAGATGTAATAAAAACGCGTTAACAAGCTTGGACCTATCGAATAATCCACTACTCACATTGGTCAATGCCAGTGAAAATGCAATTACGACCTTTGATGGTACTGGATTAGCTGCATTAAATCAATTAACCCTCTTCTCAAATCAATTGACCACACTTGATGTGAGTGATATGACGTCACTCCTCGATCTAGATCTATTTGGGAATTCATTGACCAGTATTGACGTATCAGCTAATGAATCATTGGAAGAGATCACTGTTGAGAATAATGATATAACAGTCATGGATCTATCAAACAACCCTGCACTAAGAGTGGTAAATGTAAGAGGGAATGATTTGGCATCCATAGACATAAAGAATGGAAACAATACGAATATCACAGCCTTTAATGCCAGAAATAATCCGAACCTTAGTTGTATTCTGGTTGATGATGCAGCGTATAGTACCACCAATTGGACAAACATTGATGCACAAACCAGTTTTAATGATATCGTTTTAGATTGCGAAGCGCCAAGTATTGTATGTACAGACATCACTGTCAACAATGATGCTGGCGTTTGTGACGCCAACTTGACAATTCCGATGCCAACGGTATCTGATAACAATTTGGGCTGTGTGCAAAATGACGACTTGGAGTCGTATACTGTGGGGACACTTTTAGAACAGGGAGGTGATTGGGAAACCTGGAATCCGGGAACAGCCTCAGAAAGTTTTGAGATATCTACGGAACAAGCGCTTAGCGGAACCAAAAGTGTGAAAGCAGAAGGAGTCGCTTCTGGCGGACCAACAAATATGGTATACAATCTTGGCAATCGTTCTTTTGGAGCTTGGGAAGTAACCGCCCATCTATACATTCCATCTGGGAATACCGCTACCATGAATATTCAAAAGTCTGAGACCTCAGGGACAGAATCGTTGAATGGTATTCAATTTAATTCTAATGGTGTTGCAGACTATCGAGTGAACGATACGTATACATCATTTAGCTTTCCGCAAGATACCTGGTTCGAAGTAAAGCATTTGGTCAATATTGACGGGGATTACGCTGAGTTCTTTATCGATAACCAATCTATTGTAAGCCATCCCTTCTCCCACGCAATTGATAGTATTAATGGACGTCGTACGTTGGGCTCCATCAACTTTTTCCCGATTACGAACACGTACGGAAATGATCCGAATTCAAATGCGATCCCGTTATTTTATATTGATGACGTAAGCCTTTGCCCAGTAACCGTCAACGATTTAAATAATACCACGGATGCTTCAGGCATCTACCCTACAGGGACTACAGATGTGGTATGGAGTTATACCGATGAAGGAGGCAATGTAGCAACCTGTACACAGGTCATTACTGTAAATGATGCAGCGGCACCGCAAATTCTTAATTGTCCAACCGATATTACAGTCTGTGATGCTACCGTAAATTATGAGGCGCCCTTGGTTTCAGATAACTGCTTAGCAAATACGAACTTGTCGGGCTATACCTATCTTGGAAATTTTGATAACAAGGCCTATTATCTATCGGATATAGAAAGTAATGCTCTTGATGCCTTTACCGCTGCCGAAGCACAAAATGGCTTTGTGGCGACCATTATATCCCAGGAACATAATGATTGGTTACGCAATGCTCTTGATGATGTTGGGGGGACTACTGTGCTTATCGGCCATACAGATCGTGATGTCGAAGGTACCTTCGGATGGCATAGTGGAAGTACCGCGACCTACACAAATTGGAACACCAACGAACCTAACGACGCTGGTGCTGGTGAAGATTATGTAGAAATGAGGTCTAACGGTCTTTGGAATGATATCAGATCAATAAGAGAAAGACGATTTGTCATTGAAATTGAAGGATTCCCAATGACGCAAATTGCCGGGTTGCCTAGCGGAAGTGTCTTCCCAGTAGGTACGACTACAAATACGTTTGAAGCCACGGATCCAGCAGGAAATACCGTTACCTGTAGTTTTGATGTGACCGTAGCCGCTTGTACGGACTTCTCTTTAGCGTTAAAAGTCTTTTTACAAGGACCGGCTTTAAACCCAAATACAGGTGAAGAAAACTTAATGCGTGATGATTTACGTGTTGCAGGTGTATTGCCAACCACAAGTCCATACACTGATGGACTCACCTGCGATGCTTCAGTATTTGATACTACGGGTGATAACGCTATTGTAGATTGGATTTGGATCGAGCTTAGAGACCAAATGGATAATACTGTTGTAAGCTATTCACGCTCTGCCTTGTTACAACGTGATGGTGACGTGGTAGATGTAGATGGTACTTCAGCACTGGATTTCACAACTATAGATAATACGTATTATGTAGCTCTAAATCATAGAAATCACTTGGGAGTGATGTGGAAAAATGCCTTGACCTTTAATAGCGACATAACCCTTTTAAATACTTTAAATGCCGGTAATAACTTCTTTTATGGAAGTAACGCAAGAACTTCTTTTGGGATGCCTTTTGAAACTTTTGGTATGTGGGCCGGTGATGCCAATAACGATGGCGAGATCGTCTTCTTAAATACAGGTGCCGAGTCTGTTGATATCAAACAGACCGTATTGGATGTCTCAGCCGTTGAAAGTCCGTTTGGAGCTTCGGTATTCTATAAGCCGCAAGGCTACTACAATGCCGACGTGAATATGGATGGGGAGGTAATCTTCCTCAATGCTGGGAATGAGCTATTGTTTATCAAAGACAATGTACTAGTCCATCCAAACAACCAGATATTCAACTCGGTATTCTTTAAGATCGTAGAGCAACTACCGTTCGATATTTTTGCAAGAAGTAAGAAATAGTGACTTTATCAAAGAAAGGGGTGATAAAGTTTACTTGGCCTCGGAGTTTTATACTTCGGGGCCTTTTTTTTTAATGTCATTCCCGCGAAGGCGGGAATCAGACTCTCGTTATCTAAATATCACAAAACCCTCCGTCAGCGGGGGGCGCTGACACCTCCCTTCACTTCAAGGGAGGAGCTGGATTTGGATTTTCTATTTAACCTTTCCAACTAGGAAGTTTAATTGAAGTTCTGTTTCGCCTCCCCTCTTTAGTCAAAGAGGGGAATGAATTCCGCAAAGCGGAAGAAAGGGGAGTTTGTTTTAGTTCTTATCCTCATACACCGAAACCTATAAGGTGAAGGTGTAGTACGTGATTCTCTACCTCAACATTTATCCAATAAAATTAGTGCCGAATTCGTAAATTTGACAGTAATGAAACATCGGCTTCTCATCTTCTTTTTTCATTTCGTGACCATTTGTTTTTCTCAAGAAGCGAACCCTGAACTCCTACAACTAGAAGAGAATCTCAATGCAGCTTCTTCCAACACAGAAAAAATAGAAGCACTATTGGCGTTAAGTGAGTACGAGTTGGACCACAATTTTGGAAAAGCGGAATACATATTACAGGAAGCATCTCTGCTCGTAGAAGAAAATAAAAGTATAGGGCCAATATATACCGCACTCACTGAAGTTCAACTAGGTGTTTTAAAACGAAGACAAGGTTTATATACGGAAGCCATAAAACATTATTTAAAAGCACTGTCCTATTTTGAAAAAGAAAAAGATGCCGCAAACATGGCTGATGTATACCATAATATTGGAGTGCTTCATCGGTTTCAAAAAGATTATAAAAGCTCCTTTCAATATTTGCAGAAAGCACTAGACATGCATGTCAAATCAGGCAATAAACAAGGTGTAGGCAATGCACTGTTGATGCTTGGCAGTAATTACAGTACAATTAAGAAGAGAGATTCTTCCGAGTATTTTTACAACAAAGCAAAAGAGATGTTTGTTGATATCAATGACCAAAAGAGCATTGAAAAGGTGAATAATTTTCTGGCACTCTTGTATATAAAAATTGGAAAGGATTCGCTGGCACTTCAATTGAGCAAAGACAATATTGCACGTTCTAAAAGGAATAATGAAAAGCTGGCTTTGGTCAATAGTTATCTGCACATTTCGAGCATGTACCAAAATCAAAAGAAGTATAGGATCGCAGGGAAGTATGTCGATTCTGCCATTAGGCTTTCAGAAAAAGAAGGGCTTAGACAAAAATTAGTTTCTGCATATGGTAGAAAGAGCAGATTATGGTATCGATTAGAAAATTATAGATCGGCTTATCTATCGCATCGTAAATACAAGAAATATGCTGATTCGCTCTTTAATATTGAGAACACAAAAAAAATCCAAGAATTGGAGTTGAAATATGAATTTGAGAGAGAGCGTCAAGAAATCACCCAAAAAGCAGCCGCTGAAACCAAGCAAAAATGGTTGTATTTCATGCTATTTATATTGACCCTTGCATGCGCTATTCTAATTGGCATTTTAATCAAGCGAAATTTTAAAACCCAGACTAAAATTGCTGAAGAAAAACTGGCACTGGAAAAAGCACAGAAACAGGCATTGAACCAACAGGTAAAACGTAATGAGGAAGAAACGAAACGTTTGATTGCAGATAATTCGATGCGATTGGAATTCAAACAAGAATTGTTGGATCAATTGAAAACAGAAACGGCCAACATACAATCGTTGGAAGAAATGAAGAAAACCATGAATTCGTTAATTTCAAAATTACAATCGCAAATCAAAACGGAAAGTAAGTTTTCTTCCCTACAAGATAAGATCCAAGAAGTCAACAAAGGCTTTGAGAAGAAACTCCTAGAACGCTATCCTAAGCTAACAAAAATTGACCGTGAAATTTGTGCCCTGATGAGATTGAACCTTTCCATAAAAGAGATCGCCACCATTAGAAACTCATCCATAGACGCCGTAAAAGCCGCACGCTATCGCATCCGAAAAAAGATGAATCTCTCAGCTGGTGTTGAATTAGAACACCTGATACAGAGCCTATAAATACTGGGCTGTCACTTTTTATTACCACGATAAGGTCGCAACTTTCGCTTAACTTTTGTACTCTTGCGTTTTAAAAACCCTTTGCTATGAGACAGTTATTACCCCTTCTTTGTCTACTTATTACCACCTCTGTTTTTGCACAAACGACTTACGTACCCGATGACAACTTTGAAGCCTATTTGGAAGCCAATGGCGCAGGAAATGGTATCCCAAATGATGATCTTGCGAGTACGCCGGGAATGCAAGTCCTTCCTTTTTTGAATATTCAAAATCAAAATATTGCAGATTTAACAGGTATAGAGGTCATGATTGGCCTGTTTACGATCATAGCCAATGGAAACTTGTTTACCACTTTAGATGTCAGCAATAATCTTAACGTAAACACCATCATTGCCAATAACAATCCAAATTTAACTACGTTTGTTACGGTCCCTGGAAACAACATAGTATCCCTAAATCTTAGCAATTGCGCCCTCACACAATTAGATGCCGGTCTTCTCTTGAACATAGAAACACTTGACGTAAGCAATAACATGATTACTTCGCTGGATCTCATAAGCAATTCGATGTTAGACAATGTATACGTTCAAAACAATGCACTTACGTTTTTAAATGTGGCAAATGCAATGAATGGCAATATTCTGGACTTCAACGCAACCGGAAACCCAAATCTTACTTGCATAAATGTTGACAATGCGAGCGCCGGGTATCTTGTAGCTTGGGCAAAAGATGTGACGGCCAGTTTTGGTGAACATTGTTATGACACATTCGTACCTGATGATAATTTTGAGAACTACCTAGAAACCCATGATGCAGCTGGAAATATGGTCCCACTTGGCGATTTTACTAGTATGGGGAATGGTATTGACAATGATGATCATGTACAAACCTCACGAATTAGTGGTGTAACTTCTCTAAATATTTCGGCCAGCATGATTGCCGATATTACAGGAATTGAAGACTTTGCTGCGTTAGAAGTTTTAGATTTTTCGGGGAACGGTGTTGGCAATTTTGATCTTTCAAACAATATCGCTTTAAGAGAATTGTATTGCGCTTCTAATGGTATGAGCAGTATCAACATCGCAGCGAATATCAATCTTGAAATACTCGACTGTTCTGACAACAGCAACCTAACGATTGACGTGAGTAACAATATCAATTTAAAAGAACTCAACGCCGCTAATAACGGAACAACTTCGTTAGCGTTAGGAAGTAATACCAAAATCACCGAATTGAATATTGGAAGTAACAATATAGCTTCATTCAATTTTGCGCCATATACGACCTTAGAAATTTTAGATCTATCCAATAACTCGAATTTATATAATTCAACCTTCACTACACTCACAAGTTTAAAGGCGCTAAACGTCAACGGAGTCGGCATAAACAGCTTAGATGTTTCTACCAATCTATTGTTAGAAACGTTGGCATTGAATAATGCCTCAGGTTTTTATTTAGACCTTTCAGCAAATACAGCCTTAACAAGTTTGTCTGCACGTGAAGCAGATCTATCTGGGATCAACATGCAAAATGGCAATAATGCCAATATTACATTCTTTGATACCGAACTAAATAGCTCCACGATGAATTGTATTATGGTGGATGACCCCAACGCCTCGTATTTGAATACGTGGAATGTAGATAGTAATGTGGTCTTTACGTTAGACTGCAGTTTAACTAACATCCCAGATTCTGATTTTGAAAATTATTTAGAAACACACGATGCTGCAGGTGATCCTGTGCCTATAGGTGATCCTACGAGTTTAGGAAATGGTATTGCAAATGATAACTCTGTATTTACGTATAGAATTGAAACGGTAACTTCTTTAGACATTTCAAATCAAGGAATTGGTGAAGTTATTGGAATTCAAGAGTTTACTGCCTTAGAAATTTTAGATTGCTCTGGCAATTTTTTTAATGATCTGATTATTTCAAACCTTACCAATCTTAGAGAATTATACTGTCATTCAGTATTCTTACCAGTGTTGGATGTGTCTTCGAATACAAATTTGGAAAAGCTCATCATGTACAATGCAAATTGTTCAAATCTAACTTTAGGACAAAATACTGCCTTAACGGAATTGAACGTACGTGACAATTCTTTAAGTACATTTAATACCACCCATTTAACGGCGCTGGAAAACTTGAACTATGAGCGAAACTCTATTTTTTCTTTAGATGTTAGCAGCCTTTCGAATCTTAAAACGCTCAATGCTAATGATAACAGTGTAACAAGCTTAAATCTTTCCAATAACCTATTACTAGAATCTTTGCTAATAGATTATGCCTCCGGATTTGATTTAGACCTTTCAAGCAATACCGCACTCACCTATTTTTCTGCCTATAATAGTGATCTGTCTGGCTTAAACATGCAAAATGGCAACAATGCCAATGTAACGTATTTTGATGCACGTTTAAATGTCTTTAACTGTATCCAGGTAGATGATCCAAGCGCTCCTTATTTGGTTATGTGGCAAAAAGATGCTGCCACGATATTTAGTTTGGATTGTCGAGAAACCTTTGTGCCCGATGACAATTTTGAAAACTACTTAGAAACACATGACGCCTCAGGAAATACAGTAGCTGTAGGAGATGCAACCAGTATGGGAAATGGTATTGCCAATGATAATAATGTATATACCAGCAGAATTGAAACGGTCACTAATTTAGACATCAGCGCTCAAAGTATTGCCGATATCACCGGAATACAAGATTTTATTGCACTTACTACACTACTTGCTCAGCAAAACAGTTTTGCATCGCTCGATGCGACTCCGCTTACGAATTTACAGATTCTAAATGTATCGTCTAATGGTAATTTTATAGCAATAGATCTAAACAACCTTGCCAGTTTAGACAATCTCAATGTGGCTGGAACTAAAATTACAGCCTTAGACTTGAGCACCAATACAGCGCTAAGAACAATTAGAGCTTTCAATATTAGTTCAAGTCTATCAGGTATTGATTTTACGAACAATATCGCTTTGGAATTTATTTCTATTCAAAATTCGGGCTTTAACGGATATCTTGATTTAAGCCAACATCCTAATGTGCGATTCTTGATCATGAGAGGAAGCAACTTTGAAGGGTTAAATTTCCAAAATGGTGCCAATACGAACGTGGTGTTCTTTGATACCACAGGCAATCCTAATTTAACCTGTGTTCTTGTTGATGACGAAACCTATTCGAATACAAATTGGACGGAGGTTGATATGCAAACTTCTTTCAATGAAACTTCATGCGGACAATACTTAGAATGCCCTGAAGATATTACTGTGGAAAAAGATGCAGGATCGTGTGAAGCTGCCATCAATGTGATGCCTCCAACAGTATATGGCGATTCGGGTACCGCTGGGACCGCTTTGAATTTTGATGGAGCGAATGATCGGTTGACAGTTGCTAGCGGTTTTGCAAATGATTTAAGCGAAATCACCATAGAAGTTAAAGCCTATTTTGATGCCATTGGTGGTTGGGATACCTTATTGAACTATACAAGTTGGGCCTCAGGATATTTACATTTTCAATTAAATCCAAGCGGAAATTTAGGTTGGTCTGTCAATGGAAATTCACCCACAGATCACTATGTAGACCTAGGATTACAACCTAATACATGGTATAATTTAGCCGTTTCATATTCGGCCACTGATAAAGTAGCGCGCTTTTATCTAAATGGTGTGTTGCAAGCTGAACGTACCTACACGACTGCAATTCCGTTAATTGCCAACAGAGAATTTACGATGGGAGCTTGGAACGGTTCCAGATTGTTCGATGGTAGCATGGATGACTTCCGTATTTGGAATACAGTACGTACAGAAGCCGAAATACAATCTGGCTTAGACATTCCATTATCAGGCAATGAATCTGGATTAATAGCATACTACAATTTTAATGAAGGACAAGCCTGTGCAGATAATTCAAGCATTACAACAGTAAGTGATTTAACAGGGAATTATAATGCTACGTTAAACAACTTTGATCTTACTGATACAGCTTCAAATTGTAGTTCAAACTTTGTAAATGGTGTTATTCAGGATTATCTCCTCGTAAACGACTATAATAACGCAACCCTACTAAACGAAGCATTTCCAGTTGGAACCACAAATGTAACCTGGACATTGACAGATCCACAAAATCAAATGAGTCAATGCATGCAGACCATTACCGTGGAAGATATGGATGGAAGCTGCGCTGATATCTTGGTGAGTCCCAAAGTATTTTTACAAGGTGCCTTGTTAGATCCAAATACAGGGGAAGAAAACTTGATGCGCGACGATCTTCGTGTAAATGCACTCCTACCTACCACCTCACCCTATGATACATCGGAAGCAAATGGTGTGATAATTATGCCTTCTGGTCAAGATGCTATTGTTGATTGGGTTTTGGTAGAATTAAGAGACCTGATAGATAATACGATTGTAAGTTATTCACGTTCGGCATTGTTGCAACGCGATGGAGATGTGGTGGATATAGACGGTACTTCTGCGTTGAGTTTTTCAGCTCCAGCAGATAGTTATTATGTAGCTGTTAAACACCGAAACCATTTAGGCGTCATGAGCAATACCGCTATTGCATTGAATAGTACAACAACAACTGTTGTTGACTTTACAGACGCAACGAATCCAATTACATATGGAACCAATGCGCAGACCACTTATGGTATGCCTGCCAATACAATGGCCATGTGGGCCGGTAATGCCAATGCCGATACCGAGGTCGTCTTCTTGAATACGGGTGCCGAGTCTGTCGATATCAAGCAGACCGTGTTGGACGTCTCTGCAGTTGAAAGCCCGTTTGGCGCTTCGGTATTCTATAAGCCTGCAGGGTATTATGATGAAGATATCAACATGGACGGAGAGGTCATCTTCCTCAATGCTGGTAATGAATTGCTCTTTGTCAAAGACAACATCTTGGCCCATCCAGATAATCAGATCTTTAACTCCGTATTCTACAAAATAACACAACAATTGCCCTAACCTTTTATTTAGGAAAATTGACTTTATCGAAAAAGGGGAGATAAAGTTTACTAAGCCCTGAAGCAATAGCGCTTTGGGGTTTTCTTTTTTAGTGTCATTCCTGCGCAGGCAGGAATCTTTTGGTATTTTCCTAAATGCTGGTTTAGGCCGATTGATCAAAGCTTTGTTTCACACACCCCTTAATCCCCTCTTTCTAGAGGGGAAACACTGCACAATACTCTTCTAAACAACTCAACAAAAACCCCTGTCTTTTGGAAAAGGGAATCATAGAATAGTAGAAACTTTTCACACACAATTGAAACAGATTCCCGCCTCCGCGGGAATGACATCCTTTATACTCTGTACTTGATACTTTGTACTTATTTGACCATACTCAAACAGATTCCTCCGCACCATCATTTACCAAAAAAATAATACATTTGTCATGAGTGACCTTGTGAAATAACTCCCGAAAACCCCTATTGCAGGAACTTCAGACCCCTAGAATTTTCGCGAGGCATAGTATAAACTATGATTTGCAGTAACTATGAAAACCAACCCCTTATGGTCATTCATCTTGGTCGCACTTTTCTTTATCAGTAGTGCTTCACACGTGTTTGGGCAGTCAACAGACAGTCTCAACGCAGAAGAATTTTACAGCTTGGCCAAGACCATTACATACACTAACCTCAAATATCATATTTCTTCGTTTTATGCATGTCTCTAAGCTGTTTGTGTGTTTTGGATTGCTCCTTATAAATTTTTCTTTTTCTCAAGAAAAAGACAGCATTCTTATGGAGTTAGAACAACAATTGGAAGTCGCAACAAACGATTCTCTAAAAGTAGAAGCCCTAATTAGTTTAGGTGAATATCAATTACGAAGAGACTTTAATAGGGCCAGAATATACCACGACCAAATTTCACAAATAATAGACTCCGCTACGTCCTACGATTCTCGAGCACAAATGGGGCAGATGTTACAGCAAAAAGGAGTATACAATCGTAAAAGGGCCAACTATACTGCAGCTTTACAACACTATCTTGATGCAACGAAGATCTTTATAGTACTAGAAGATTCAGCCAGTTTAGCTACTAGTTATCATAATATAGCGACGGTTCATGAATTTCAAAAAGACCGTCAAAGAGCAATACATAACTTTAAAAAGGCCATCGCCATTAACAAACGTATGGGTTCTCCCAAAAGTCTGGGGAGCAACTATAACGGAATCGCAGATAACTTTGGATACATGGGTCAACAAGATTCTGTTCACTATTATTTTGACTTGGCAGAAAAGCAATATGAAATTGCAGGATATGAGGAAGGAATCTATCTGGTAATATCAAATAGAGCGAACGAGTTTGTAAGGCTCAAAAAATATGAAGAGGCCCTTCCTTTGCAAACCAAAAACCTTGAGTATTTAAAAAAAACAAACAATAAGGAAGCGACCGCTACTGCCCATTTCAACTTATCAATTATTTTCAGCAGATTGGGACAATATGAAAAGTCGCTACACCATGCTAATGAAGTTATTACCATTGCAAAGAAAGAGAAGTTAGGAAGACGTTTGGCCCTTTCATACAGGAGAAGAAGTCGGGTGTACAATTATTTAGAAGACTACAAAAAAGCGCTTGACGATTACCGTTTATATAAAAAAACCTATGACAGTATCTACAATGTTCAAAAGGCAAAAGAAATACGAGAAATAGAACTTAATAATAGGTTTCAACAACAAAAAATAAAAGATAGTCTACGATTCGTTCAAGAAAAAGAATTGGCTACTGCAGCCTTGCAACAAAAGAACGAACGACGCACCCTTTGGATGACCATCATCTTTTTGGTCATTTTAGCTATGGCAATCATCGGTTACCTACTCTATCGACAGCGTGCCCTTCGTGCTGAACGAGAAGCCCAAGAGAAGCGTATCAAGAATTTGGAGCTTGCAAGACAAGTTGCGGTAAAAACCAAACAAGTTGACACCCTAATTACCGAAACGGTGTCACATATCAACAAAAAACAGCGACTCACGAAAGAAATTCAGGAGGCTCTGAGTTCCGACGATCAAAACTTGTTAAAAGGAATCTTGGCAGAACTGAAAGCCGATAAAATCGAAGATTCTAAAAGTAAAATGTTCAAAGAACAGTTAGGTCATATCAATCTAGAGTTTGTACAAAAACTAAAGAACGAATTCCCAGAATTGACAAAAACCGAGCTTGATGTAGCATCTTACATTCAGTTGGGAATGTCCAGAAATGACATCGCCAACTTACGGAATACAACTACCGAATCGGTTAAAAAAACACGTAGCCGTATACGAAAGAAGCTCTCATTAGATCAAAAAGAACCACTTTATAATTTCTTAGTAAATTTTTAAATACTTGACTGTTAATTATATCTATTGTCCCCTTTTTTGTCCCCCCTATTTTCTTTAGAAACACAACAGGCTTTTATTATTTCGTAATGTAGGTTCAGCGGTGACCATTTTGGATTAGGAAAACAATGCCCAGTGCATCGTATCGAGTATTAATCAGCAACCACTCAAAATCACCTGCCTGTGATTCACTGACCTACAGAAGACTCAACTCCTAATTTTCACAAGGCATAGTACAAATTGCGATTTGCATTGCCTATGATAACGTACCCTTCAAAGTTATTCAAGTTTACCATGTTTTTCGTTTTTGGTATGGTCTTCAACCTATTCGGACAGTCAACAGACAGTCTCAACGTAGAAGAACTTTACGGCTTGGCCAAAACAAACGCCGACACCAAACCTAAGACAGCAAAGAAGTATCTCTATCAAACGGTAGCCTACATTGATAGTGTTTTAAATGAAAAGGAAGACCTTCCGCTTTATTTTAAAAAGAAAAAAGCCCAATCGCTACACTTTCTAAGTTATTTTGAGCGTCGCGAAAACAACTTCGATATCGCCTTAAGGCACATGCATCATAGCATTAAACTAAAAGAAGACATTGAAGAGTTCGAATCACTAGCAATTTCATACCATCAACTTGCTCAACTTTGGATGTATCAATTTGAGTTTGACAAAGCCGAGCTTCATTTGGATAGCGCTTATCGACTCACAAAAAAATATGAGAATCCAGTAGAGCGACTGCGTATCATAAGTACGTATGGCAATCTCTACTATAATAAAAAAGATACAGCCAGGGCCGAAACATCTCATTTAAAAGCGTTGAAGCTTGTCGACTCTCTTAACAATCCTTATGACATTGCAGCTATCAATGCCAATTACGCACTCTTTCTTAGACAGATGTTACGGTACGAGGAAAATGTACCTTATCTTGAAAAATCCATTGAATACCACCGAAAGAACAACAACAAGATCGGTCTAGAATCGGCTCTTTCTGCCTTGGCCGTGACGTATAGGAACCTCAATCAGCCACACGTGGCTTTGCAATATGCCAATGCATCCATTAAGCTATCAGAAGAATTGAACAATAATGCCTTAATCCCTTTTAGATACAATACGTTAGCCAATGTATATCGTGATCTAGGCGAACATAAAAAAGCACTGGATGCTTATATCAAATATCGGCATTTATTGGATGACAGGCGCGATATCGAAACCTATAAAAAAATGGCGGATCTAGATGCCAAGTTTAAGTACAAAAAACAGCAAGCGTTGGATAGCTTACGATTTGTCCAAGAAAAGGAATTGGCTACCGCTGCCTTACAACAAAAGAACGAACGACGTACCCTTTGGATGACCATTGTTTTTCTGATCGTCCTGGCTATGGCAGTTATTGGTTACTTGCTCTTTCGACAGCGTGCCTTACGTGCCGAGCGAGATGTGCAAGACAAGCTTATTAAAAACATGGCCCTTAGAGACCAAGTGGCAGCCAAGTCAGAACAAGTAGATAAACTCATCACAGAAACGGTTTCACGCATTAATAAAAAACAACAACTGACAGCAGAAATTCAAAAGGCCTTGAGTTCTGATGATCAAACCTTGTTTAAAGGAATCTTAGCCGAACTGAAGGCAGATAAAATTGAAGATTCTAAAAGTAAGTTGTTCAAAGAACAGCTAGGGCATATCAATCTAGAGTTTGCACAAAAGCTAAAGAAGGAATTTCCTGAGCTGACAAAAACAGAACTTGATATAGCCTCGTACATTCAGCTGGGTATGTCGAGAAACGACATTGCCAATCTTCGAAATACTTCCTTCGTAGCCGTTAAAAAAACCATCAATAGGTTACGAAAAAAGCTTCCGCTTGACCAAAAACAAACACTAAATGATTTCTTTACTAAAGTTTAAATAATTGATAAACAGTCATTTATATAAAATGTCACCCTTTTTGTCACCCCCTTTTTTTAGGTGATTGCGACTTCCTTTTCATTAATTCGCCTCGACTATTTCACGCTACATACCTTTTCGTGAATAGCAATCAAATCTTACTAAACTAAAAACCCTTTCGCGATGAAAAAGAAACTACTCTTTCTTATTGTCTCACTAATTCCCCTATGGAGTTTTGCCCAAACTTGCGGCACCTTAATGAAACCCCTTTCGATTGACGAACGCACCAATGAAGCCGCTACCATCATTGAAGGTGAGGTAATCGATAGCCGAAGCTATTGGGATGCCAACAGATACAACATTTATACAGTTCATACCATTGCTGTCTATAAAAGCCTAAAAGGAAGTAGCGCCAGGACTGAGAAGGTTGTTACTATGGGCGGAAAAGTTGACGATGCCATGCAGATTGCATCGAGCGCAGCCCATTTAGAAAAAGGCACGACCGGTATCTTTTTCTTAAAACCCTTTGCGGAAGCCCTAAACGTCCCTGGAACACTAAACAAGCTGGTAGGTGCTGCCCAAGGCCTGATCAAATACGACAAGCATTCTGACAAGGCAGCAGATGTATTTTTTAGTTATGACTCTGTTGAAAATGAGTTATACGGAAGATTGCAGTCGGCAACCAGATCAACTTTTAAAATAATTCAGGAACGTCCGTCTCGAAGCAATGCAAGGAACGAATCACGGGCAACACCGGTGATCTCAAACTTTTCGCCAAGCTCAGCAAGTGCCGGAACACAAACGGTACTGACCATTACCGGAAGCAATTTCGGTACTACCATGGGAGAAGTCAGTTTTGCCAATTCAAATACAGGAGGTGCTAGCTATGTCGCTGCCATAGATTCTCAAATCGTTAGCTGGACCGATACACAAATAGAAGTAGAGATTCCGTACTTAGCAGGAACGGGAAATATACGTGTCACCAATAGTACCTCAGAGACAGGGACAAGTAGTGCTAACTTGACCGTTACCTTCAATCATATTGGGGTAGAGTCAGGAGGCATCCATTATCCATCGGCCTTACAAGATGACGATGGCAACGGCGGTTTTACATTTCAATACCACACCGACTTTGATACCAGTAGTGCTAAAGCTTATTTCGAAGAGGCCTTTGGTCTTTGGAACTGCGAATCAGATGTCAATTTTAGCTTTAGCGGTACTACAACCACCGATGTTTCTGTAGACGACGGTATCAACATCGTTCGTTTTGACAATGGCGCTGAACTTGCCTCTGGAGTTTTGGGAGAGGTCGTTACCCGCTTTTTAGGCACTTGCGCAACAACGGGGCGAGCCGTTGTAAAAGAACTGGATATTACCTGGAACGATAGTACGAGTTGGTACTACGGAGATGGAACCCCACCATCAACTCAGCACGATTTTAAAAGTGTTGCGTTGCACGAGTTAGGCCATGCGCATCAGTTAGGACATGTGATCGACAACAATGTTATCATGCACTACAATCTAGGTGCAGGTGTCAGCAAGTATAGTCTGGATCAGAATGATATTGACGGGGCAAACTTTGTCATGGGTATTTTTACACAATCTGTGGGATGCGGAATCACTCCGATGAGTACTCAAATAAACTGTTGCGACCCTGTGACCTTTACCACACAACCCACCGATACGGCCATTGCAGTAGACGCTACTGCACAGTTTGTAGCAGATGCCTCCAATGCGAACACCTATCAATGGTTTGCTTCTACAGATGGAGTGAGTTTCACACCGATTTTTGACGATACCATTTACTCAGGTGCATTGACCAACACCTTGACAATTCAGAATACACCAGCTACATACGATGGGTATCAGTACAGCTGCCTGATCAGCAATCCCTGTAATGAGGCAGAAATGTCTGATAGTGCAACCCTCGCAGTGATTGAATACACAGCAATCCCTGATGCCAATTTTGAAGCACGTTTAGAAGCATTGGGCCATGATGATATTTCAGGGGATGGACAAGTACCGACTGCTCAGATTGAAGTGGTTACAAATCTCAATGTTTCAGAAGAAGGCATCTCTGATCTCACAGGAATCGAAGCCTTTACCGCCTTGACCACTTTGGACTGTAGCGATAATAACCTTACGAGTTTGGATGTGTCGGCCAATTTGATGTTAGAAACGCTAAAGGTACAGAGAAACGCGATTAAAGTGATCGATCTCTCCAACAATACAGCGCTTGCCACACTTAACATATCAGACAATCAATTGAGTGCATTAAATACGACAAATAATACGATGTTAGAGTCTATTCGTGCTTTTAATAACGCTGGACTAAGTGTTGTAGATGTAACTCAAAACACCGTATTAGAATCATTATGGTTAAGTAATACCGTCCTTTCAACACTTGATCTGAGCAATAACCCGGCACTTAACGTTTTAACTATAGAAAGCTCCAATATTGCTGACCTTGACTTATCAAACAATACACTATTAAGAACCATCAACATAAGCGAAACCAATATCACAAGCTTAGATTTGAGTGCTCAAACGGCATTGGAAAAGCTTACGGCCTTGAATTGTATTTTAGAAAATTTAGACATTCGTAGTGGCAGTAATGACCTCATAACTACGTTTAGAACAACGAACAATCCCAATTTAGCATGTGCTTTAGTAGACGACGCTGTTTATAGCACCACCAATTGGACCGAGGTAGATACTGGCTTGGTCTTTAGTGACACCTATTGTGTCTATACAACCATTCCAGATGCAAATTTTGAAGCTGCCTTAGAAACTTTGGGGTATGATGATATCTCGGGAGACGGGCAGGTTCCGACAGCGCTTATCGAAAGTGTGACCAGTTTGAATGTTAGCAATCAGAATATTTCAAGCTTGATTGGAATTGAAGACTTTACAGCACTAGAGGTATTAGATTTTGAAAACAATACCGTAGTCACAGTAGACCTAAGTAATATTTCGCAGTTAAGAATCTTGAGATGCCAATACAATAACTTAACCTCATTGGATGTCACCACCAATACAAATCTAACGTCATTGTATTGTCGCAACAATCAATTGTCTGCCTTAGATGTCAGCAATAATACTGCGCTAGAACAATTATGGTGTCATTTCAATAACATCAGCACTCTGGACCTAACCAATAATGCTGTGTTGCGCGCCATGAGCTTTAGAGACAATGCAATCACTAGCATTGACCTTTCGAACAATACTGCATTGGAGAATCTTTTTGCTCAAAACAATTCAATCTCTACCATGGACTTGGTGAATAATGTAAACTTACAAGTCGTAACCTTTGCCAACAATACCTTAACTGACTTCAATATCAAAAATGGAAACAACACCAGCATCACCAATATTAACCTTACTGGCAACACCGATTTGAACTGTGTTCTTGTAGATGATGCCACCTATAGCACAAACAATTGGACCAACATTGATTCTGGCGTGATATTTAACGAGCAGTCTTGTAGATACACGCTAATCCCAGACTCCAATTTCGAGTCTGCATTGGAAGCCTTAGGCTATGATGATATCTCTGGAGATGGGCAAGTGCCAACGACACTGATTGAGGTGGTTACCTCTCTAGACGTAAGCAACAGCACCATCACAGACCTTACTGGAATTGAAGACTTTACGGCTTTGGTTACCCTGGATTGTTCAGAAAATGCATTGGGAACCATCGATCTCAGCAATAATCTACTGCTTGAAACGCTCAGTGCCAATGTGTGTTCTTTGACGGCTTTGGACGTCAGTACCAATACAGCTTTAAGGAGTCTTTCGGTCGATAGCAACTTTCTAACCTCGATCGATCTTTCGAACAATACGGTATTGGTAAATTTGGTGCTTTACGGAAATCAACTGAATGCACTCGATTTGAGCAACAATACCAACATAACGAGCATCGATCTCTTCCAAAACCAGTTGACCGCATTAGATTTCAGCAATAATGCCTTGTTAGAGGAAGCCTATATAGACAACAACAGTATAGAACGTTTGGACTTCAGCAACAATCCGTTGTTGGAAGCACTGACCTGTAATGACAATGCCCTCACCCGTCTTGATCTTAGAAATGGGGCTAACACAAACCTTTCCAATGCAAACATCAATGTGACCAACAATCCAAACCTAACATGCATACTGGTAGACAATGTTACCTACAGTGAGAACACCTGGAATAATGTTGATGCTGGCGTAAGCTTTAGCGAAACCTATTGCCGTTACACAGCTATTCCAGATAGCAATTTTGAAACTGCCTTGGAAGCCTTAGGCTATGACGACATCAGTAATGACGGACAGGTGCCAACAGCTTTGATCGAGGTGATAACGGATCTTGATGTAAGCAGTACCGATATCATAGACATGACGGGTATTGAAGAATTCTCGGCACTTGTGAACTTAAATGTTGATCAAAACGAAATCGTGTCTTTGGATCTTAGTGCCAATCTATTGCTAGAAAGCTTGACATGTATAAATAATGTTATCGAGCATCTAGATTTTAGTGGGTTGCCTGCCCTCACCTCGCTATATGCCGCAACGAATAATTTGAAGTCGTTGAACCTCCAAAATGGCAATTATCTAAACTTTACAGATCTGAATACAATTGGCAATGGCGACTTAAACTGTATTTTGGTGGATGACAAGGCGTATACATTGGCAAATTGGTCGTATGCTATCAACGGAGTCGCAGCTAATGTATTTAGTGACACGTATTGCGATTATACAGCCATCCCAGACCGTAACTTTGAAGCCGCTTTGGAGGCTCTGGGCTATGATGATATCAGTGGTGACGGACAAGTTCCCACTTCGTTGATTGAAGTAGTCACCACCCTAGACGTACGTTCTCAGGCCATTGCCGATTTTACAGGAATAGAAGCGTTTACGTCACTAGCGATCTTGAATGTCTCTGATAATGCGTTCACCAGTATAAACCTATCTAATAATGTGCTGCTCTCCGAAATAAACATCTCGGACAACTCATTGAATGCAATAGATGTAAGCGCATTAACAGCATTGACCTATTTAAATGCAAAAGAGTGTGCACTCAATAGCTTAGATGTAAGCGCGAATACTTTATTAGAGTTTTTGGATATTGAAGAAAGCGACGTGTCGAGCCTAGATATAAGCAATAATCTATTGCTGGAAGACCTTGATATTGGAAACAATTTTATGAACAGCATTACCTTCGGGCAAAACACGAATTTGACAAGGCTAATTGCTCCCTTCAACTCTTTTACAAACTTAGACCTTAGGGCATTGTCTGCATTAGAAGAAATCAACGTGAGAAACAATAATCTCACAAATCTGGACCTGCGCAATGGAAACAACACCAATATTGTAAGTTTTGATGCGCAAAACAATAGCCTAGCATGTATTATCGTAGATGATGAAGCCTATGCTACCGCCAATTGGACCAATATTGACAACACGACCAGTTTCAACAATACGGATTGTGGATATACCTACATCCCAGATAGTGCTTTTGAAGCTGCATTAGATGCGCTTGGTTATGATGATATTGCTAGCGATAACCAAGTACCGACTTCCTCGATCGAGGTAATCATTAATCTGGATCTTACAAATTATGGAATTGGTGACCTAACTGGAATAAAAGATTTTACCAGTTTAGAAATACTAACCCTAACAGGAAATTTTATTACGGATCTGGATTTAAGTGGACACGCAACAATACAAGAACTTCATGCTAACCAGTCGATAAATGCATCTCTGGATATTAGCAATACCCCATCACTTCGCATTGTTTCCTGCTATGAAGCTCCAGTCAATGCGATCGATCTTGATGGTGCCACAGCATTAGAAGAACTCATTGCCTACAGAACAGATGTGAGTCAGTTAGATGTAAGCACAAATACCGCTTTGAAAATACTTTCGGTTTACGAGTCTAATGTCGGAACATTGAATTTAAATGGTGCTACTGCATTAGAAGAGCTCATTGCCTACAGAACAGGTTTGACCAGTTTAGATGTAAGTACAAATAGTGCTTTGAAAATACTTTCGGTTTACGAATCCAATGTCGCAACCTTGAATTTGAATGGAGCTACTGCATTAGAAGAACTCATTGCCTACAGAACTAATTTGACAAGCCTCGACTTAAGCACCAACAGTGTCCTGAAAAAAGTAGAATGCTACGAAGGTGTTGGCTCTTTAAACAGTATCAACCTCAATGGTGCTATTGCCTTAGAAGAACTATATGTGTACTTCAATGATTTAACTTCTATTGATGTAAGTAATAATACAGCGTTGAGTGTCCTACATGTTTTTAGTAATCCATTGACAACGCTTGATGTTGATGAGCTTACAGCATTGACTAATTTAAATTGTGGGTCGAGTGATATTACAAGTATCGATTTGAGCACCAATACCAATCTGGTGGAATTTAGTGGCCAAAATTCCAAAATAACAAGCATAGATCTTAGTGCCAATCCCCTATTGGAAATCGTAGACATGGATGCTGCCGAATTAATCTATTTTAATATGAAAAATGGCAATAATACCAACATCACCCGTTTTGAAGCCGAACTCAACGACAATCTAACCTGTATTTTGGTGGATGACGCGGCTTATAGTACTGCCAATTGGACCCAAATTGACAATCAAACAAGCTTTAATGATGTAAGTTGTGATGTTGTAGTTGCTCCAAAAGTATATTTACAAGGAGCTTCGGTTAACCCATATACAGGTGAAGAAAACCTGATGCGCGATGATTTAAGGTCTAATGGCTATATCAGTTCCCAGACACCTTTCGGCGACGGAGCCACTATAACTGAAACTGTTGGTTTTGATAACCAAGGTTCAAACTCGATGGTCGACTGGGTCTGGGTAGAACTACGAGATGCTACAGATCAAACGGTTGTAGTTGCAGGGCAATCAGCCGTTTTGCAAAGAGACGGTGACATTGTATCGACAAATGACGACTTGGTAACGCCACTTACCTTCCCTGCTTCACCTGGCCAGTACTACGTAGTTATCAAGCACAGAAACCACTTGGGAATCATGACTGCAGCGGCTATCTCGCTAAATACGGTATCAACAACAGTTGATTTCACTGACGCAAGTAGTCAGATCACCTATGGAGCCAATGCCCAAACTACCGCAGGAATGCCTTCAGGTATTGCCGGAATGTGGGCTGGAGATGCCAATGCTGATGGTGAGATCGTCTTCTTGAATACTGGTGCCGAATCGGTAGACATCAAACAGACCGTCTTAGACGTCTCTGCCGTAGAGAGTCCGTTTGGAGCTTCGGTATTCTATAAACCACAGGGGTACTACGATGCCGATGTGAATATGGACGGCGAGGTCATCTTCCTCAACGCTGGAAACGAGTTGCTGTTCATCAAAGACAACATTTTGGCCCATCCGAGCAATCAGATCTTTAACTCTGTATTTTATAAGATAGCACAGCAATTGCCATAACATTTAGTTAGGAAAAAGTGACTTTATCGAGAAGGGGTGATAAAGCTCGCTTAACCCTGAGGCAATAGTGCTTCGGGGTTTTCTTTTTTATTGTCATTCCTGCGCCTTCGTTCTTCGAAGCCATAGCGTAGAAGAAAGGCAGGAATCTTTTGGTCTTTTCCTAAATGCTGGTTTAGGCCGATTGATCAAAGCCTTGTTTCACACACCCCTTAATCCCCTCTTTCTAGAGGGGAAGTAATTTGCAGTATTAAGTACAAAGTATTGAGTATCGAGAAGGTATCATTCAAAATCCAGCATTCAAAATTCAACATTGGGATTCCTGCCTACGCAGGAATTCTTTCTGCTTTTTTCATGACCATCGTCATTTTATCAACACACTTTCCACCCCACCTTTGCCTAAAATTTAATCCTAGTAAGATGTATACAAATACATTAAAAATAGCGACCGCCCAAGAGGCCGTTGCCATCGTGAAGTCCCATGACAAAGTATTTGTTCAAGGGGCTGCTATGACACCAAACTTGTTGATCGATGGTCTTTGTGATCGTCATCAAGAATTGAAGAACGTCGAAATCATCCAGATTCACACCCATGGCCAAGCCAAGTATTTAGAGGCTCCGTATAGCGAAGCCTTTAAGTTGGTTAGTTGTTTTGTAGGAGACAACGTCAGAAAAGGAGTCAATACCAATAACGGTGACTATATTCCGATCTTTTTGAGCGAGATCCACTGGTTGTTTCGAAAAGGAATCTATCCGTTGGATATGGCCTTTATTCAGGTGTCGCCACCAGACAAGCATGGGTATTGCTCGCTGGGTGTTTCGGTCGACATTACCATTCCGGCGATACAAAAAGCCAAAAAGGTCATTGCCTTGGTGAATCCGCAGGTACCGAGAACACATGGCGATGGTATCATTCATGTCAGTAAGATCGATCTGGCTGTTGAAGTCGATACGCCAATTCATGCTTCCCCTTTGGGAATTCCTTCAGCCATTGAATCTAAAATTGGGGAGCATGTTGCTGCTCTGGTTGATGACGGAGCTACTTTGCAAATGGGTATTGGAAACATCCCGAATGCGGTGCTGCATAATTTGAACAATCACAAACGACTGGGCATTCATACCGAAATGTTTTCTGACGGAATCCTTCCACTTGTAGAGAAAGGCATCATCAATGGAGAAGAAAAAGAACTCAAAACCGGAAAAATCGTTACCTGCTTTGCCGTTGGTTCGCGGAAGCTATACGACTTTGTCGACGATAATCCGATCGTTCACTTTAAAGAAGCCGGATATACCAATGATACTTCTTTGATTAAGTTGAATCCCAAAGTGACAGCCATCAACAGTGCCATCGAAATCGATATCACCGGACAAGTGTGTGCTGATTCAATCGGCAAATACCAATATTCGGGTGTCGGTGGTCAAATGGACTTTATTCGGGGGGCTTCGCTCTCTGAAAATGGCAAACCCATTTTTGCCATGCCTTCTACCACTAAAAAAGGAATCTCTAAGATCACACCCTTTTTAAAGGAAGGCGCCAGTGTTACCACTACGAGAGCGCATGTGCATTATGTAGTGACCGAGTATGGCGTGGTCAATTTATTTGGAAAAAGTTTGAAAGAACGCGCAAAAGCTTTGACCTCTATCGCACATCCCGATCATCGCGAAATGTTAGAACGTGCCGCTTATGAGCGATTTCATTAGAACTTGCTATCAAATAAAAAAATCTTCTATATATTTGTGTTAGAAGAACGTACGTGATCATTGGGTCGCTCATTTATTTTTCAGCATTAAGGAAGAAATAGGGAAAATAGGTGAAGTTCTTACGGAAACCTCCGTATACCTTAATCTGCTTGACAGGTTTGGTATGCGGAGGTTTTTGTTTTACCGCTTTTTGTAAACGTCAATTAAAAAGAAAAACACATGACAACGATCATCGGATTGGAAGCCATAAAATCGGTCTTGGGAAACATCGATGTGGTAGCCGCTATGGAACATGGTTTTATTCAATACAGCAATGGAAACACGGTCGTACCACCTGTAGCCGAATTGCTCTTTGAACAACCACCAGGGGATGTACATATCAAGTATGGCTACATAAAGAACGACCCTTACTATTGTATCAAGATCGCTTCGGGATTCTATGACAACCCGAAACTGGGCATCGCCTCTAGTCAAGGAATGATGCTACTCTTCAATCAAAAGACAGGACAATCGGTCGCTGTACTGTTGGATGAAGGATACTTGACCGACATTCGCACTGCTGCCGCAGGAACCTTGGCTGCCAAGTACTTTGCTCCTAAAACGGTAGCCGCTATTGGCATTATTGGCACGGGTATACAAGCTAAACTGCAATTAGCGTATCTTAAAAAGGTTACTTCATGTACAAACGTTTGGGTTTACGGGCGCTCAAAAGAAAAGATGAAGGATTTTATTCAATCCATGGGAGCGCCGTATGAAATCAACATGGCTTCAAGCCCTGCAGAAGTTGCCGCCCATTGCAATCTTATTGTGACCACTACACCTTCTACGACACCGTTACTTCAAGCTAAAGACATTCGCCCTGGAACACATATTACTGCCATGGGGTCAGACACTTCTGAAAAGCAAGAACTGGATGCTGAAATTTTGGCAATGGCAGATCTTGTGATAGCAGATAGCCTTCCGCAGAGCAAAAGTAGAGGAGAGATCTTCCAAGCGACCAAAGCTGGCATCTTGGCTGAAGAAAAGATTGTAGAGCTTGGCACCGCCATACAAAACCCTGCACTGCAACGCACCGACGAAAACCAAATCTCGGTTGTTGACCTTACCGGAGTCGCCGTACAAGATATTATGATAACCCAGGCCGTTTACGATGCCTACACAAAATGAACCCTTAGAAAATGCTGCAATACGTTAGTAACAAAGGAGGAAGTCCTCCCGTAGATTTTGAAACTGCCATTTTGGATGGCTATGCACCTGATGGCGGACTCTATGTTCCGTCCCAAATGCCTAAGGTTTCTAAAGAACAATTAGCCGCTTGGAAAGACCTTTCATTTGTAGAATTGGCCTTTGAAATATTGTCGCTCTTTATCGACCGATCGATCATTTCTGAAACCGAGCTAAAACAATTGCTTCAGGATGCCTATGCCCCCTTTGAAAAGGAAGAGGTGATCCCGTTACATCGATTGTCTTCTAAAAAAGACACCTATGTCATGGAGCTGTTTTACGGTCCTACCCTATCTTTTAAAGATGTCGGACTGGCCTTTTTGGTGAATCTGGTCAATTTCTTCTTGCAACGAAAAAATGAACGCCTCACCTTGATGGTGGCCACGACCGGAGACACGGGTCCGGCGACAGCTTATTTCACAGCTGGAAAATCAAATCTGGACGCTTGGGTGCTGTACCCAAAAGGATTGATCACCGAAGAACAAGAACGGCAAATGACCACCTTGCCACATTCGAACATTCATCCTGTTGGCGTATCCAATTGTCCTGATGGAGGTGATGACCTAGATGTAATCATCAGTTCGTATTATGCCGATGCGCGTTTCAAAGAAAAGCTAAAGCTGTCCAGTGTCAACTCGATCAATTGGGGCAGGATAATGATGCAGACCGTGCATTATTTCTATGGCTATTTTCAAATGACCGACACCATTGGTGAGCGCGTTCACATGGCGGTTCCGTCTGGTGGGTTTGGCAATCTCTGCGCAGGTGCCCTGGCACGAGAGATGGGCTTGCCTATAACAACTCTGATTGCGGCTAATAACAAAAATGCCTGCTTGCATCGTATCTTTTCGAAAGGGTTTTTCTCAAAGGAAGCCATCCATGCTACCGCCTCTTCTGCAATCGACATTTTGATCCCAATCAACTTTTGGAGGTATCTTTATTTTGCCTGCGGAAGAAAGCCCGAACTCATCAAAAAGCATTGGGATGAATTTGAGCAAACAGGAAACACTCGATTTGATGACCAGACCTTTAAAAACTATGCTGAAGGGTTTCGGTCGCATAGTGCTTCAGATGAAGAAACTTATAAAACGATTCGTCAAATCTATGAAGCCGAAGGCTATTTGCTGGATCCCCATGCAGCAGTGGCTGTTTCCGCATTAGAAACCTTCCGAAGTGAATTGGGCGATGGGAAAATGATCTGTTTGGCCACGGCACATCCAGCTAAGTTTCCTGATATCGTCAAGGCAGTTCTTAAGAAACACAACCTACCAGAGCAAGCAACACATACGTCAATTGAAAAGGCCAAAAAAGCACAAGAAAAAATGTACCATTTTGAGCATGTTGATGCAAAAGAAGCCCTGTACCAGACCATGGAAACACATTGGGACCAAATACGCAAAAAACAACCATAGATGGCCGAATACACTTCTCTACATATCAACGACATAAACGACATCATTTCGCACTACGATCTTGGTGAGGTGAGCGCCTTTAAAGTATTGAGCGGCGGTTGGGAAAACACCAATTATCAAATTACCGTGAAGGAGGTTCACTACGTATTGACTCTTTGTGAGCAAAAGACCCTTACCGAAACCACTGAACTCTCTAAACTACTCACGTATTTAGATCGCCACAATTTCTATACATCAAAGGTGCTTCCTAATCTCGAAAACAATCCAGTGACCTTGTTCAACGGGAAACCTGTTTTGTTGAAAACTTTTATTGATGGAAAGATCATGGACCCACTACCTGATCATTTGCTAACCCTAATAGGGATCCAACTAGGCAAGTTGCATAAGATTCGTGCTCCAAAATACCTTCCGACTTCATTGGGCTACGGTAAAGAACACTTTGAAGAGGTAAAGCAATATGATCCCGATAGCCCCTTCCATTCTTGGTTAAAAGAAATCAGTGACTATTTACAACCATATTTAAAATTAGACCCCCCTAAAACGTTGATCCATAGTGATCTGTTTGCCAGCAATGTAATCATCAGTGATTCGAAAGATAAGGCGGTGATCATGGATTTTGAAGAAGCGGCCTATTATTATAGAATCTTTGATCTGGGCATGACCTTCGTGGGTCTTTGCCGTGAAGCCGATGCTCTTAACTTGGATTGCGCCCATAGCTTTATGAAGGGGTATCAAAAAGAAGTACAGCTTACTTCTATAGAAAAGGAAGCATTGCAAGCCTTTACCGTATATGCTGCTGCGGCTATGAGTTTTTGGAGGCACAAAAATTTCAACTACACCAACCCGATCGCTTCTTTAAAAAATCATTATAAAGAACTGCAATCTGTTGCTAATTATACCAAGAATTTACCCGCTAATCTCTTTAACAAGATCATAAATCCATAGTTGTTTTTAGGTGGAAAATTTCAAGGACATATCACTACAACGGGTTTTCGAAGCAAGAGATCTTATCGCCACGGTCATCAGTAAGACGCCATTGCTGCGATCTGAAACCCTATCCAAAAAATGGAATAAGAACATCGCGTTGAAGCTTGAGAATTTTCAGCCAACAGGCGCCTTCAAACTAAGAGGAGCGGCCAATGCCATCTTAAGCCTTTCGGAAGCCGAAAAGAAACAAGGTGTGGTCACCATGT
The DNA here is from genome assembly GCA_028279515.1 of Flavobacteriaceae bacterium. Classification (GTDB taxonomy): domain Bacteria; phylum Bacteroidota; class Bacteroidia; order Flavobacteriales; family Flavobacteriaceae; genus JANQNQ01. The sequence continues at coordinate 626,368 of JANQNQ010000008.1, read as the reverse complement.
CTACTGGCAATCATGGAAAAGCAGTGGCCTACGTAGCCAAACAAATGGGCATAAAGGCCGTTATCTGCATCTCTGAACTCGTTCCGAAGGTAAAAATAGATGCCATGAAAGACTTGGGTGCCACGGTTGTAATTGCTGGAAAGGACCAAGGGGAAGCTACCGAGGTCGCTTTGCAAATGCAAACCGCGCAAGGGCTTCGATACATTTCGGCATTTGATGACCCAGACATCATTGCGGGTCAGGCCACCATTGGTCTTGAGATCATTGAGCAACAACCAGCCGTCGATACTATTCTGGTTCCACTAAGTGGTGGCGGTTTGATGAGCGGAGTTGCTTTTGCCGTCAAAGCTTTGAGCCCTAAGGTTCGATTGATCGGAGTCAGCCTTGAAAGGGAACCTGCCATTTACAAAAGTATTCGAGCAGGAAAGATCGTTCAGGTAGAAGAATTTGAAAGTTTGGCTGACGCCTTGCCAGGCCCCATTTCTGAAGACAACCAATATACCTTTGAAATGTGCCGACGCTACGTCGATGATATTCTATTGGTGTCAGAAGAGCAGGTCGCACAATCTATGGCGTATGCCTATCTCAAAGAAAGTCAAGTCTTAGAAGGTGGTGGGGCTGTGACCCTAGGAATTTTATTGGACGAAAGGATTAAATCGCTTGGACAAAATATTGTTGCGATTTGCTCTGGAAACAATGTTGACCCCAAAAAACTATCACATATCGTTGAAGAGCAACGAGCATTCGTAACACAGTACTTCTGACAAAAAAAGGAGCGCCTTTTGTGAGTAAGACACTCCTTTTAGAAAGGTCAATTATATGCATCAATTGCCTATTCTTGTGTTTTTTCCGTTGTAAACAATCTCGGTTTTACGACCAGCATCACCCAACCCCAATTGTTGGTATTGCCATCGGTGTTTCCTTTTAGGATCTCCATTCCTTCCGAAGGAAATAAATGAGAATATCCTGCTTTGACCGTTACAAACTTTTGAACTTTATAGGTGTAGACCATATCTAGCTCATTACCTAGCTGTTTTTCACTAAAATCTGCGGCTGATGAGAAATTGTGAAAGGCCATGTTGAGATTGGACTTGGGGTTCAGTTTAAAGTTTGCTTTGACATAAACATCAACGAGTCCGATGTTATTGGCGTGATTTCCAACGAAGAAATAGTCCATGAGCCCGTTGAACTTGTGGTTCGTTCCGTAGAAAGGTGAAAACGCGTTGTTATCCCCTCCTGAAGGAGCACCATTATCATTGCCACTGATCAGCTCTCCCCCAAGCCCCAATTGCGTCTTCTCGCTTACCTTATAATTGGCATCCAAACTTAACAAGTAAGCGCTTAGGTCATTGTCGTTCACATCCTTTCCAAACTGATAATAGAGATTGGACGTCAATGAGAGTTTTCCTTTTCGATATTTAAGATGTGTCCCAGCGGTCTGACTGTATCGCGTCTCATTGTTATCTGCATTCGCGGCATCAATAAATTGGAGTCCGTTGTTGAGAAACAAGAAGCTCCCTGAGAAGTCCGTCCAATCCTTGTGCAACCAAACCAACTGAAGGCTTTTATATGTATTAGGTGTCGTAAGCACAGTGCCTGTTAGTGACTCTCCGTCTTGATTGAAGGCTGCACCGATATTCATCAAAAAGCCATTCTTAGCATATTTTAGCAAGGCCATGTCATGGCTTCGTGCTTGTTGTGCCCACTCGACATTACCAAAGATCCGATGGTCATCGTAGATGACCTCTTGACGTCCTACTTTAATGGCCCAATTCTCATCTAAGTATAATTGTGCCCATGCCTCATGAACAGTAAATCCACTATTGTCAGACCTGTTAAGTTGCGGAACATCTCCCCAAACACGAACATCCTGAAAGTTGAGATAAAATTTAAGTTTTTCCATCGTGTACCCCGCTTTTAATCGGGTTCTTTGAGACACAAAGGCAGCGGGGTCTGCATCGTCAGGAAACAGGGTTCCGAAGCCATGTCGATATTCAAAACGCGGACGCACCTCGGCATCTACCTCTAATTGAGCATAGGTGTTGCTCACTAAAAACGTAAAGATTGCGAGTGTAAGATTTCTTAGTATTCTCATAATGATGAAGTATAAAATTCGTACATACAAAGGTTGTCATATAAACATCCCTAGAACATGACTTTTGTCACGGTTTGAGAAAAATATGCACCATGTTTGTCAAAAAAGGAGAGAAATACTAAAGAAAGAATCAAAAAGCGAGGTATATTACCTTTTCAGCACTTTAAAGGTGCGGTGACTGCCGTTTGAAGTCAATTTCACAAAATAGACTCCGGCGCTCGATAAGCCTCTAATTTCATGAGTCCCCTCATTCAAAAGTGAAGATTCAAAGACAACCTGACCTAGTACATCGAATATTTTGACATCTACTTCATGCAAACCGCCAAGATCTATATAAAGTGTGTTTTTAACAGGATTTGGATATACAGAAACCTTTTGCAATGCCTTAACATCATCAATTCCTAAGATGTTTACTGTGTTGCATGCCGAAACTTCCACACAATTGTTGTAGGTGATTCGCACGGCATAGTTTCCGCTGGTCGTTGGTGTAAAGCTTTGGTTGGTCTCGCCCATAATATCACTGTTGGAATCACAGTCGACCCATTGATAGTTTCCTATGCCACTATTGGCCGTTAAAGTATTATCAATGGTAGTGACTGAAGCATCGACCGTACAAGAAGTGAGTTTCTGAATGTAAACGTCGGGAGTGCTTCCTGAGGAAGTCAACTCAAAAACATGGGTGTCGACACCAAAATCAACCGTTCCTTGAAAGCCTCCGACTGAAAGAATATCTCCTGCTGCGTCCAAGGTCATGGCACTCGGTGCATCTGCACCGCTTCCACCAAAACGCTTTGCCCACTCCAGATTTCCGGAAGCTTCAAACTTCGACATGAAAATATCTGAACTCCCTTGCGATGTCAGATTAACCGTATTAGATAAATCTAAATTTGTCGTTCCCCAAAATCTTCCGACCAAAAAAAGGTTATTATTGCTATCAACGCTGAGTGAAGCGCTGACCTCGTCTTGGTTCCCGCCTATTTGATGAGTCCACATGATGTCTCCGTTGGATGCCAACTTAATGACGAGAATATCATACGCGCCCGCCGAATTGAAAGTTTCGGTTCCATTAACTGTAGTGACCTGCATGGTATCGTAGAAATCGACAGTTGTAAAAATGTTTCCTTGGCTATCTAAGACTAGCGAACGTGCATAATCATAATCAGAACCTCCCATCTTTTTGGCCCAAACCAGATCGGTACTGGCATTTAGCTTTGCAATGAATGCGTCAAAGGTGGCCGTACTTCCGGTAGAGGTCATAGTATACACTCCGGTACCGGGATCAAAGTCGGTATCGCCCGAAAAGAAGCCTGAGACCAAGACGTTTCCGCTGGAATCTATGGCGATTCCGTTTCCATAACCTTCATTAAAACCAGCAAACTGCCGAGCCCAAGCAAAGTTTCCGTCACTATCCAGCTTTGAGATAAACACATCATTAGACACAGCAGAACTCATTAGAAACTGGGAAGCGCCAGGATCAAAATCGGCTGTATTCCAAAAATAACCTGTAGTATATACGTTATCAGAACCATCGATCGTAACAGCAAGAATCTCGGCATTGGAAGTGCCGCCCATCTGTTTTGCCCAGATAAAATTGCCGTCTCCAGAAAGCTTGAGGACAAACATATTGCCTCCGGTTGAAGCATTCATGGTCGTACTATTGGTTCCTGGATCAAAGTCAACGGTTCCAGTAAAGGTGCCTGTAATGATTAGATTTCCTGCGCTATCTACAACAATAGATGTCCCTGAATCATCAGTGGTTCCTCCAATTTGTTTTACCCATTGAAAGCTTCCGCCGTTATCATATTTAGCAACATAGATGTCACTTAAACCGCTGGAGCTCATGGTTGAAGTTCCGAAGGTGGTCGTACCATTAAAGTTTCCAACGATATAGATATTATTAGACGTATCTATGGCAAGGTTTCGCACGCCTTGTGTCTGGGCGCCTCCGAAGTGGGCGGCCCAATCCAGAGTAGGGTCTTGTGATCTTGAATGCAGAATTGATAAAAAAAGAAATGACAATAAAATGTAGGGCGATTTCATATGGCTTGGGATTAGAAGCGAATATATCAACAAAGAAGTCCGCCAAAAAGTGACAAAAACTTAACGACAAGCATATTAATTACCCTCATTCTTAATGGTCGCTTCTCTCATTTTTTTAAGCGCGGATATCATGGCTTTTTTACCGTGTTATGTTTTTGTAATCCTCTATTTCGAGGGCTTCCCTCCTATTTTTTTTAATATCGCATCGAAGTTTCAGTTCGAAGCCTTCCCCAAAACCTCACTACTATGAAAACAAAGCTACTCTTTACTGTTGTGCTACTCCTCGTAATCGCAGGTATACAACCAACCATGGGCCAGATTGCCGAATACACTTTTGATGGCACCTTGAATGATGCCATCGGCGGATACCATGGACAATACATGGTGAGGCAACAAGATCAGCCCAATAATAATTTGTCGTACGTGACAACTACAAACGGGCAAGGTGCGCAGCCAGTTAACCAAGAAGGAATCAAGCTTCCTGTTTCGTTGGCGCAGGCCATGACTTCGGCTTCCTCTTTTGAGATTGAATTGGACTTTATCTATGTGGATGACTTTGACAGTTATAGAGGATTCAAAACACTTTTTGATTTAAAGCGAAGTAAAAGTTGGGCCTCTCCCGGAATACAACTAGAAGCAAGAACCTTTAATCTACCCGACGGTGTCTTTGAAATTCGTTTTAAATATGCAGACGGAAACGGAAACATAGGCTATGATAAACTGGGTGAATTCAGTTTTGGTGAACCGATAAAGATCAACTTTATCATTGACTTTGATAACAATAGCTGGACCTCGATCATCAATGACAGTCAATTTTCTACGGCTTTCTTTCCTGATGATATCAGCTTAGCCATAATGCGACCATTAATGGCTACCTACAGACCTTTTGTTTCTTGGCAGAACAATGTGTTTCAAAATATCGACATTACTCCAGACTGGTACAAAGCGCTGATGACCTATGATAATTTGAAGATCTACGCGCCCAAAAAACCAAGTTCAGTGCCGACGCTTACCGCTGCTTTGGTTGAAATGACGGACCATATTCTGGGAAATCAAACCTTGACACAAACGCAGATCGATGGTTACTTGGCCGATATTTTAATCAATTACCAAGGAAACTATACGGTTGCCAAAACAGAGATCGACAATTATCTATCGGCTTATGAGAATGCATTTGAACCTTTGTTTGCTAGTGGTGTTAAAGTGAATGTTGGTACGTTACCTGCCATTGACCGAATCGCCATTGCGCTACAACAAGATATTTTTGACCGAGAGTTTGTATTAGGCAACATCGAAAACATGGCAGGAACCACTTTCGAAGCCGCACAGGTATATCCTGGATCGGTAGACCCTGCAGCACCGCGTATTGCAAGTGCTACCGTTCCCATAAAGGCAAGCCATGTGAGAGATCCTGGGTATGCATTGCACGCAGAGGTCCACGGTGTTATACGCCCAACAGGATATTACGCCGCACCTGGTGAAGCGGTCACGGTCACCGTACCTGCTTCAATGACGAATCAAGGAATACGCGCCATCGTCGGCGCACATACCATTGATTTAAGCCATAAGATCACCAGCATCAATCGTTTTCCACGCATTGGAAAGAAGTTTGACATAGCCACCACCGAAATCAAAGTGGCCAACCCTTTTGGAGGGGCGATCTATATTGAAATTCCGCCAGATCTTGATCTAGGATGGCAGGACGTCACGATTGAGGGAGCTGTGAAGTCGCCATACTTCAGATATGTAAACGGTCAACCCATCGATGTCGCACAGTGGCAGACCGATCTCACCAATGCACATGTGAAATGGGTAGATGTCGAATCGGATAAAATGATGTTTACGATGCCTCTAAGTGCTACCGATAGTACAGATCCTACCGCCATCATGGATAAATGGAGCGAAATGTGGGATGCTGTCTCAACAGTTGCCGGAAGACCTTTAGATCCCTCCCGAGCCGAATACATGCTTGTAGATAGAAGAGGTCCGTTTGAATCTTTTGGCGCAGGATATCCCATGGTAATGCCAAACAGTGATGACCTAGATAACGTTTCTCCGAATTTACATTGGAATCCGTTGAGAATATTGGATGAAAACTATGTTGAGGATACAAACACCTTTGTCATGTATCACGAACTCGGACATAATATGAGCTTTCCAACACCTCCTGGTGAGGCTGAAACTGTGGTACAACTACTCAGCGTGCCCATGATCAATGTGCTGGCTCAAGACATCGATCTAACGTTGACCAAAGTCGAAGCAGAAGCACATACGCGTGATTTGGCGGCCATGAATTGGATGATTGCACACAACTTTAGAAACAATCAACCCATGGGATGCGACCCAACAGTGAACAGCAATGTATGCAGTGAACTCCGATATCAAATTAGGGGTGGCGGTAAATATTGGGAAATCTCAGAGCTCTATGGCATCGATGGTCTGGGAGCCATCAACAATGTGTTTTATGAATACTGGGCCAATAATGGCGGACAAGAAACGCTTGGCATTTACATTACCCGTGAAGAATATATTCAGGCGGCTACAGAGGCAACCGGGGAAAACTTGACTTCTCTGCTACACTTTTGGGGATACGTTCCTGAGGAGCAACAGCGCTTGGATCTTGATAGTTATCCACAAAGTGATGCCTTTTACAAACGATTGCTGTATTACCGAAGCATCGTTCCGTTAACACAGGCTGAATTTGAGCCGTGGCACGATCAATTGGTGAATACCGTTGCCGGAAATCCAGGAAGAGTCACAGATATCTATAATAATTATGATGCGGAAAATATCGGGCAACAGATCCTAGATCAGATCGACTATTTGTTAGAGCTTTACTTCGGAAAAACCAAGGCATCGCCCAAGGTGTTCTTGCAAGGGTCGTATCTCAATCCCAATACGGGTGAAGAGACCCTGATGCGAGACAGTTTGCGCGAGCAAGATTATATCACCAGTTCTAGCGCTTATTTGGATCAAGTAGCGGCTAATCCTTCCATCTTTAATAAAGGCGGAATCACGGGAGCGGGTGCGATCGACGATGATATTGTTGATTGGGTATTCGTAATGCTGAGAGATGAGAATGATGCCAACAATATTGTAAACCAACAGTCAGCCCTATTACAACGGGATGGTGACGTAGTTGGAACCGATGGCGCCAGTGCACTGAGGTTTACTGTAGCTCCCGGCAATTACTATTTGAGTGTTCATCATCGAAACCATTTAGGGGTCATGACGGCCAACCCGATCGCTTTATCAGATACCCCTGTAGACATTGACTTTACAGACGCTACCAATGAAATCACATTTGGTGCACATGCACAGACCACTTTTGGAATGCCTACCAATGTATTCGGAATGTGGGCCGGAGATGTCAACGAGGATGGCGAGGTCGTCTTTTTAAATACTGGTGCCGAATCGGTTGACATCAAACAATTGGTGTTGGACGTTTCTACCGAGGAAAGTCCGTTTGGTGCCTCGGTATTTTACAAGCCGCAAGGATATTATGCAGCCGATGTAAACATGGACGGTGAGGTCATATTCTTAAATGCCGGAAACGAATTGCTCTATATCAAAGACAACATATTGGCTCATCCTAGTAACCAAATTTTCAACTCGGTCTTCTATAAAATACTTCAACAATTGCCCTAATTGGTTAATAGTCGCAGCTTTATTTTGGAAGGGATTATAAAGCCTGCATACCCTGAAGCATAAAGCTTCAGGGTTCTTATTTATTGGGAGAAAGTGGCCTTTTGACCAATGCTTTTAGGCACTTGCGAAAAAGTGACAAAAACTTAACAAGCGGCATTTGGCGTTTTTTGAGGGGGCTTTTCAACTAATTTTGGATGGAAACAAAACAATCCCTTCTCCCCTATGAAAATGATGTTTCATTGTACAGTGTTGCTGATGACGCTTTGCATTTTTGAGAGTACCAGCGCCCAGAAAAAGGAAAGCGACACCTTTGATCATTTCTGGAATACTTCAGCGGTAAGCGACTCACTAAAATTACAATCGATTCATAAAGCCATCTGGAAGAACGAACTGTTTTCAGATCCAGAAAAAGCCTTCCGCTTAGCAAAAAAACAATACGACCTGGCCGAGAAAGCCAAACGTCCTGCCCAGATGGCCAAGGCATTGAATACCCAGGGAGTTTCTTTCGGACTTAGAGCAAATTATCAGGAAGCCGTCTCTTATTATACCAAGAGCCTTGCGATCCGAAGAGAAATTGGAGATCGAAGAGGCGTAGCCAATACTTTGGGTAATATTGGTCTATCACAACGCGAACAAGGAAATTTCGTAGAGGCCATTCAAAATTTCACCGAAAGTCTAAAAATTCACGAAGAACTCAAGAACTTAAAGGGGCAAGCCAATGCCCTAAACAATATTGGCATTACCTATCAAGATCATGAAGACGATCTCTTGGCCATCCCGTATTTCGAACGATCACTGGTTATCTACAAGCAATTGAACGACAAACAAGGGCAGGCGTTGGTACTTACCAATCTTGGCATAACTCACAAACAGCTAAAGGCATATGATCAGGCTATGCGCTACTTTCTGCAAAGCTCTAAACTTCATGAAGCCCTGAACGACCTTGACGGTCTAAGCAGAACCTTAAGTAGCATCGCTGACATTCACTACTTAAACGGAGCCATGGAAATTGCCATGGAGTTCGAAACCCGAAGTCTTGAATATCGAAAACGTATCAGTGACAAACGAGGTATCGCACATTCTCTGGTTAGCATCTCAAAAATACTGCTCATCAACAAAGAATATGAAAAGGCTATAAACACTGGGCTTGAAGCATTACACACTGCGCAAGAGATCAAAAGCCTGCATCAAATACAGAATGCCAGTCTGATATTGCATAGAACCTACAAGGCTAAAAAGGACTTTGACAATTCGCTAAAGATGTACGAACTGCACATTGTTTCGAGGGATAGCATACGTAGCGCTGAAAATCAGCGAGAGATCGACCGACAAGCGCTTACCTACAAATTTGAAAAGGAAAAGGCCGTATCAGAACTTGAGGCCAAACAAAAGATCACCATTGCCGAAAAAGAAAAGGAAAAATCCAATCTTATATTGACCGGAGTTTCTCTTGGAACCGCCTCACTCGTCTTCTTTTTGTTGGTCCTTTATCAACGTTATAGGATTACCAACAAACAAAAGGTCACCATTGAGGAACAGTATGACAACATCGAAGAGAAGACACAACAGATCATTAGGATAGAAAAAGAGAAACACGAGCACGAACTATTATTGAAGCGGAAGGATCTCGAGACCGTTGTGGCCAACAATAGCTTGCAGATAAAGATGAAAGAAAATTTGATCGCTTCTTTGCGTGAAGCTCAAAAAAGTGAAGACATCAATACCGAAGTTCGCAACATCATTTTAGACTTGAATCGTCAGATCGATACGCAGCAAAAACTCAATTTGATGGAAACCAACCTACAAGAGGTAAACGCCAAGTTCTTTGACCGATTGCAGACTGACCATCCAGATATCAGCAAAACTGAAAAAGAGATCTGCATGTACATCAAATTAGGATTGTCTACCAAAGAGATCGCTTCGCTGCGAAATACTACCACCAATACCATCAATGTGACTAAAACGCGATTGCGTAATAAATTAGGACTGAACTCAAATGCCGAGATCAATTCGTACCTGCTTCAGTTTTGAAACTTTTCGTTCATAATTGCATTGAACAGGTTTTAGTACTTTTGAAAAAACCCTTCAAAAGTATCATGGCTAAAGACAGCTTTTTTTCAAAGTTACTCGGAAAAGGTACAGCCCATTGTAACACCGACCAAGAAAGACGGTTGGTACGCACCATGAACTTTATCTTCTATGCATTGGTTTTGCTCATCTTTCCCTTAGTGATCATCAATAATATTCTGGTAAAAGATTACGTCGAGCTAATGTTCTTGGCTCCTATAATTATCATTGTAATTTGGTTAGTAAAGCACAACCAAAAGGGGTATAGTCAAAGAGCTCTGATCATTTCATCACTATTGTTCACGTCACTGCTTTATCCTATAGTCTATGTGAACGATTCACAAATGGGTGCTCCGTACGTGGCGTTGCTCGTTTCTTTTTTAGGTGTGGTCTTTATAAAGAATGCCCTGTGGAGAAATGTTGTTTTTTTCTACGGATTTGTTACGTTCGTGACTACCAATACCTTTCAACTTTTGTATCGCCCATTTGACCTTATTGAGCACCTTGTCTCCTTATTTTTTGTGTGTATCGTCTTTTTGATCTTTCGATATGTCGGAAAACTTCAGAACACATACGAAGCACAATTGGAAAAACAAAACATTGTCATCAAAGAACAATCTGAAGCGCTGCTAGAATCTCAAAAGAAAGCACACGAGCATGAGTTGCAGCTGAAGCGGAAAGATATGGAAGCCGTGGTAGCTAACAATCTTGCTCAGGTACAAATCAAAGAAAATCTCATTGACAAATTACGTGACATTGAAAGTGCTGAAAACTCATCTTTGGCCATCAAAAAGATCATTATCGAATTAAAACAACAGATCGATACGCAGAAAAAGATCAACCTTCATCAAGAAAATATTGAAGAGGTCAATGCGCAGTTCGTTGAGAAATTACACTTCCATGCTCCAAACATTAGTAAAACAGAAACCGAGCTTTCCATTTTTTTACGCTTGGGTCTATCTACGAAAGAAATTGCCTCTCTAAAAAACACCTCGAGCAACACGATCAATGTGACCAAAACACGACTTCGAAACAAATTGGGCTTACAAACCAATGCCGAGATCGCTTCCTTTTTGAGAAGCCTATAGATATCTTTATCTAAAAGCCTTCTATCGGCCATCTACCTCCTGTTACCAATCACTTGGAAATCACAACAAGTAATTCATTTTCAGATATTTATCATCTAAAAATCAGCTCGGTTAAGTTTTTGTCACCCCTCAAATCTTTGGTTTTAGAAAGTCGAAAGTGATATTTGTCCCGAACCTCATGAAGGCAATCTATACAGCCCTCATCAACCAGACCTAAATCAAATCATTATTCTTCTAAAACCCCAACTATGAAAAAAATTACCCTTCTAATTTTGTTCGCATTCTTTTCATTCACGAATCACAGCATAGCCCAAACTACGGCAATCCCAGATGCTAATTTTGAGCAGGCATTGATTGACCTTGGGTTAGATTCGGATGGCACTGTCAACGGACAAGTACTGACCGCCGATATCAATACGGTTACCAGTTTAGACGTTTCCAACAGAAATATTGTCGATATGGGAGGACTGGAAGGTTTCTCGGCGCTTCAAATACTCAATTGCAGCAACAATGATATTTTCTTCATCGACGCTGAGTTGAATCCACAACTCAGAGTGTTCAATGCCGCCAACAACGATATCAATGGTATCGCGCTTGACTTTAATTCTTTTCTCGAAGACGTTGATCTCAGCGGCAATGGAATCACATTTTTAAATTTTACAAGTTTGGCCAACATAAGTACGATTACACTTAACAACATGCCAAATCTTAATACCGTAAAGCTAAAAAATGGAAACAATGTTGGTATCACCTCAATCAGCGTGCTCAACACACCAAACTTGGACTGCATCGAAGTAGACGACCCAATATACTCCGAAACGAATTGGACAAACGTAGACCCACAGATCTCCTTTTCTACCATATGTCTCCTGGATCCCTTTATCACTACTTGGCAAACGACCACGACCAACGAAAGTATTACCATTCCCACATTTGGGGGTGGATATCTCTACGACATAGACTGGGGCGACGGGATCATAGAAGAAGATCGTACCGGAAATGCTACACACACCTTTGCAACACCAGGTACATACACCATTCGAATTGCAGGGCCATTTCCAAGAATCTATTTTAACAATCTAGGCGATAAGGACAAGATCTTATCCATAGAAGAATGGGGTAGCATAAGATGGGCCTCAATGGGCAATGCATTTTATGGTTGCAGTAACCTAGTGATCAATGCCACCGATGCTCCGGATCTTTCATTCACAGTAGATTTAGGAGGAATGTTCTGGCTAGGACAGTCCATTACCGGCGGGGTTGCACACTGGGATGTAAGCCGGGCTACCAATATGACCGACATGTTTAATGGCGCCATCAACTTTAACGAAGACATATCAGGTTGGAATGTAAGTAATGTGACTCATATGGACGGTATGTTCAACGGAGCTTCTTCTTTTAATCAAGACCTAAATACTTGGAATACAACCAGCATTCGTTTCACACGATTCATGTTCAATAATGCCACTAGTTTCAACGGGGACATCAGTACCTGGAATGTAGGAACGCTTGTAGAGATGGATGCCATGTTTATGGGTGCCACCTCCTTCAATCAAGACATCGGCGGTTGGGATACCAGTAGCATGCGAGAAACGGATCGATCTTTTTCAGGAGCTACTTCTTTTAACCAGGATATTGGTTCGTGGGACGTAAGCGATGTTTTCGAAATGCACGAAATGTTTGATGGGGCCACCGCTTTTAACCAATCATTGGCAGATTGGGATGTAGGCGACGTCGCTACCATGGACAATATGCTCAGGGGTACGGCTATCTCAACAGCCAACTACGATAAAACGTTAATTGGATGGAATACACTCCCATCTCTACAAAGCGGTGTCACTTTAGACGTCAACGCGGTCTACTGCGCAAGTGCCACAGCGCGACAAAACATCATCAACACCTATAATTGGACCATCAATGACAATGGACAGGTCAACACCTGCACCTCTGATAAGTTTATTACCACTTGGCAAACAACGACCGCCAACGAAAGTATTACCATTCCAACAACCGGAAGCGGATATAACTATTCTATCGATTGGGGAGACGGCACCATAGATACAGTCATTAATGCAAACGCTACCCATACATATGCCGTTGCTGGCACCTATACCGTTGCCATTGATGGAGACTTTCCCAGAATCTTTTTTGACAATACGGGTGACAAGGACAAAATTCTTTCGATCGAACAGTGGGGAGCCATCCAATGGAGTAATTTCAGCGACGCTTTCGAAGGATGTAGCAACCTTCAATTGAATGCCACCGATACTCCTGATCTTTCAGGTGTTGATACCCTTTCAAGGATGTTTAGAGACTGTATTATATTGAACGCTGACCTAAACAATTGGGATACTTCCAACATCAGATTTTTGAACGCCATGTTTGATGGGGCTACTAACTTTAACGGAAACATCTCTTCTTGGGATACCAGTAGCGTTATCAGCATGCCTAATGTCTTCAGGAATGCCATCAACTTTAATCAAGATATTTCTAACTGGAATACTACCAACGTACAGAATATGGTCAGCATGTTTCAAAATGCAAGAACCTTTAACCAACCTATTGGAAACTGGGACGTGAGCAAAGTAACCGTCATGAGGCTCATGTTTAAAGATGCGATCGTTTTTAATCAGAACATTTCAAATTGGAATACTGCCAATGTACAGAATATGGCCAGCATGTTCCAAAATGCCACGGCATTTGATCAACCCATTGGCAATTGGGATGTTAGTGCTGTTACGACAATAAACAACATGTTTAATTTGGCCATTTCCTTTAACCAGCCTTTGAACAACTGGAATATAAGTAGTGTAACAAACTTATCTTCCATGTTTAACGGTGCCACCCTGTTCAATCAGCCATTAGACAATTGGAACGTGAGCAATGTAACGATCATGTCCGCTCTTTTCAGAAACACAACCTTTGATCAATCCTTAGCGACATGGGATGTAAGTAATGTTACCAATATGTTCAATATGTTCCTCGGATCCAAATTGTCGACACCCAATTACGATGCTACCCTGATCGCTTGGAACGATCTTCCGATACTAGAAGATTCGGTGATTTTTAATGCTGGAAATAGTCAATATTGCCAAGGAGAGCTTGCTCGCGCAAATATTATCAGCACCTATAATTGGACCATTTTAGATGGTGATTTAGACTTGAGTCCTCCTATGGCCATCTGTAAAAATATAACGGTGGCACTTGATGTAAATGGCCAAGCGACGATCGTTGCCAGTGATATCGACGATGGTTCTTCTTCTAACTGCGGAAGCGTTAGTTTAAGTATAGACATAGATACGTTTACCTGTGCCGATATAGGTGATAATCAAGTAACATTGACAGTTACTGACGATACCATCGGAAACACCTCAACATGTGTTGCCACAGTAACTGTAATAGACAATACAGCTCCAGTAGCTTTATGCCAAGACTTGACTGTGCAATTGGACGCAGCCGGCTTTGCCACGATCGATCCATTGAACGTGGACGCCGGTTCGTCTGATGCGTGCGGTATTGCATCTTACGAATTGGACATGGATGCTTTTACCTGCAGCAATCTTGGAGCGAACATCGTAACCTTGACCGTAACGGATGTTTCAGGAAACTCAGGTACATGCACAGCAACCATTACTGTAGAAGAGAACCCTACCAATAATTGTTATGTAGAATTAGCTCCTATCGTGTATTTGCAAGGAGCATCTCTGGATCCAAATACAGGCGAAGAAACGTTGATGAGAGATGATCTACGAGTAGCGGGGCTCCTTTCGACCACAAGTCCATATGCAGACGCACTTAATTGCAGCCCTGTTGTATTTATTACCACTGGAAATGACGCTATCGTCGATTGGATCTGGGTCGAAATAAGAGATGCCAATGACAACGCAAATATCATTCAAGGACGATCGGCACTGTTGCAAAGAGACGGAAACATTGTTGATGTAGACGGTGCTTCTCCGTTAGTGTTCACTCAATTAGCCGGAAACTATCATATCGCCATCAAACATAGAAACCATCTTGGAATCATTACCAATAGTACTGTGGCTTTATCAAGTACTGCCATAAGTGCCAATTTCAGTGATGCCAACAACCCTATCACCTTTGGCGTGGCTGCCCAAACCTCTTTTGGTATGCCAACCGACACCTTAGGCATGTGGGCGGGTAATGCCAATGATGATAGCGAAATCATCTTCTTGAACACCGGGGCCGAATCGGTCGATATCAAACAATTGGTGTTGGATGTTTCAGCCATTGAGAGTCCGTTTGGAGCTTCGGTCTTCTACAAACCACAGGGTTATTACACAGAAGATGTGAATATGGATGGCGAGGTCATATTTCTAAACGCAGGAAACGAATTGCTGACGATAAAGGACAACATTTTAGCGCATCCTAACAATGCGATTTTCAATTCGGTGTTCTTTATCATTCAAGAACAACTACCATAGGTTTTAAGATGTCTATCTATCGAAAGAAGGGGTCGATAGATTTACAAAGACTCCCCGAAACGCCATGACTGATTCGGGGAGTTCTTTTTAACCCTTTCAACTAAGAAATAAAGATACTGTGGGCCTTGTTGTTAATGACGCTCATTTAGGCCACCCACATTTTTGGGGAGTCGGGTGGCCTTTCTTCTTAAAAACAAAAACGATCAAAAAAGCCTTCAAACCATGAAAAACATTTACGCAGCTTTCATTTTGTGCCTGTTAGCCTCGAGTGTGGTATGTAGTCAAACCTTTTGGACAGGCCCGCCAACCAGCTTTTCTAAGGCCAATTTTGCGAATCCAAATCTTGAAGAAAACCAAGACAGGATTACACCGAACATGTGGATAACAAGAGGAAACAATCAAAGCATTTTTAACATTGCGCAAGAACCTTCTTATCAAGGAGTTGCTTTTTCCCCTACTGATACAGAATGGGCCTTTGGGTCTATTGCTGACGGCGTTCAAAACTTAACATTCAATCACTTTGTGCTCACGTTAAGTTCTAATGTGGGCGATAATGTACTGAATGGGCCCATGGTACTCCATATTATTTCCGAAGACATTTATATCGACATTACCTTCACCTCTTGGTCGTCTAATGGCACTGGCGGAGGCTTCAGTTATACACGCTCGACAGATTCATCGTTAAGTGTTGATGATTTTGACAATAAGAATGCAATAAAGGTATTTCCAAACCCATCACATTCTAGCATTCAAGTAACCGGATTTATAGCACCCGAGAAATACAAATTATTTGACATCACAGGAACCAAATTACAAGAAGGAAAACTTCCTCCTGATAAAAACATTTCCATAGAAAATCTTCAATCCGGCCTTTACTTCATTCGATTTGAGGAAGGACAAGTTATTCCTTTTATAAAAAACTAATATCTGTTCATGTTTCTGCATGGACGTTGATTTCTTAAAACCCCAGCTTATGAAACCCTTTCAAAAATATTATCTATTCCTTTTTACAATGTTGTCATTTTCAATGATTGCTACTGCACAAGACAGAAGCCCTTCTTTTGAGAAAGTCATTGAAAATATCGATCGGGCAGGACTTGACCATTTATACCAAGAGTCTGTTAAAAAGCAGCAAGAAAAACGGGCATATATGCTTAAATATGCCAACGAAAACAACATTCCTTTATTACTAGAAGATCCTAAAACGGGACGGTTAAGTGTGCTGCAGGAAGTCACGGAAAACGGAACATTACTGTATTACACTTCATACAATATAGACGCAGCCATATCGACAAGAACCAACTTCCTTCATACAGGCGGTGGGTTGGGATTAAATCTCAATGGCGATGGTATGCTGATTCACGTATGGGATTCTGACAAAGCCGTAAACCCTGACCACCAAGAATTTGACGGTGTTGGTGGTACAAACCGTGTAACCGTCATGGACGGGACATCCAACGGATTTGACGATCATGCCCAACATGTCACAGGCACCATTGTCGCTTCTGGATTCAATGCGAATGCCAAAGGTATGGCATGGCAGGCAGACGCTCATACGTACGATTGGACCTCTGATTTGACGGAGGCCACCGCTGCTGCTGCCAATGGTATGATCATTTCAAATCACTCCTATGGTTACAATACCTCACTGATTCCTGATGAGGCTTTCGGAAAATATGATGCCAATTCCAGAAATTGGGATGAGATCATGCATAACGCACCCCACTACTTGATGGTAGTAGCCGCTGGTAATGACGGTAGTAACAATTACAACGGCACTCCCCTAGATGGAAATGCAAATAGAGATAAAATGGCAGGGCGAAGTCTCAGCAAAAATAGTCTAGCTGTTGCCAATGCTCAAGATGCCAACATCAATACGGATGGATCATTGAATACCGTACAAATAAATAGTGGCAGTAGTCAAGGACCAGCCGACGATTATAGAATTAAACCCGATATAACAGGTAACGGGACCGCCCTTTTCTCATCCTCGGTAAGCGCAGCTGGTGGAGATATTAACGATGACTATGCCACTTTTACGGGTACTTCGATGGCAACCCCCAACGTGTCTGGCTCATTGCTGCTTTTACAGGAACATTACGACAAGTTGCACAACACATTCATGAAAGCGGCCACCTTAAAAGGACTGGCCTTACATACAGCAGATGACGCAGGGGTCACAGGGCCCGACCCAGTTTTTGGATGGGGACTTCTGAATGCAAAAAAGGCAGCCGAAACCATTACAAAAGGTAGTAATAGCAATGACGCTATCATTCAAGAAATGACACTTGCAGAAGGGCAGTCAATTACGATTCCGATTCAATCCAATAACGTGGATGATCTCAAAGTCTCTATCTCTTGGACAGACCCAGAAGGTATTGTGCGTTCTGGAACCAATAACACAACACCGGTATTGGTCAACGACCTAGACATTAGACTAGACAAAAATGGCACTACCACCTTTATGCCTTGGAAATTGACTGGCGTCGATGCTAACGGAAAAGGCGATAATGCTGTAGATCCTTACGAACGTATTGATGTAGATAACGCCACTGGAGTCTATGTGCTTACCATCTCTCATAAGGGAATTTTGCAAGGCGGCGAGCAGGATTTTTCATTGGTCATCACGGGCGCCAATAGTATCGAAAACAGCTTCGTGACTACATGGCAAATCGATACACCAGACACCTCGATAACCATCCCAACTTTTGGAAGCGGTTATAACTATAATGTGAAATGGGGGGATGGCTCATTTAGTGACGGTCGTATGGGCGACGCTACACACACCTATACCAATGCTGGAACCTACAACGTGGCAATCACAGGAGATTTTCCGCGTATATATTTTAACAATACGGCAATCGACAAGGATAAGATCGTAGAAGTTAAGCATTGGGGAAATCTTGCATGGCAGTCTATGGAAAATGCCTTTTATGGGTGTTCAAATCTGGTCATTTCAGCAGGAAACTCTCCGGATCTTTCAGGAGTTACCAATATGAACAACGCCTTTAATCAAATTGAAGGTTTTAGCAGCAATATTTCTGGTTGGGAAGTTAATCCAATCACTTCCATGGTTGGGACCTTTAAAGACATTAATACAATAGACCCTAAGATCAATGGCTGGGACATCAGCAATGTTACCGATATGACCGATATGTTCTCGGGGGTTACGATTCCGATGTTGACATATGACGAAATCCTTATTGGATGGAGTGCCAGAGGAATGCTTCAAACAGGAATTACATTTAATGGAGGCAACAGCCAATACTGTATTGCTTCGGCACAACGCCAACAATTGATCGATGATCACCAATGGACTATCACAGATGGCGGCACCATTTGCAACGCTACAGATTTTATTACACGTTGGGCTGTTTCTTCAAACAACGAGACCATCACCATTCCGACGGTCAGCACCCTCACCTACAATTACAGTGTTAATTGGGGTGATGGCACCACAGACATAAACGTAACCGGAAACGCAACCCACACCTATACAACCCCAGGTCAGTATTTAGTGTCTATTTCTGGAACCTTTCCTCGCATTCGATTTAATAACGCCGGAGATAAAGACAAAATAGTAGCGATTGAACAATGGGGAAACAACTCCTGGACCAATATGCGTGAAGCGTTCTACGGCTGTTCGAACCTAGTGATCGATGCTCCAGACGTTCCCGACCTAAGTGATGTGACCAACCTGTCATTTATGTTTCACTCAGCTACAAGTCTTGTCTCAGGGCTAGAAAACTGGGATGTACGTACGATTGTAAACATGAGTAGCATGTTTGAAGGGGCTTCACAATTTAACGGAGCCATTGGCAATTGGAACACCCGAAACGCCAAGAATATGTCACGAATGTTCTTCGGAGCAACTGCCTTTAATCAAAATATAGGAAACTGGAATGTCGCAAAAGCAACCAACATGTCTTTCATGTTTACGTTTGCTTCCAACTTCAATCAAGACATAGGAAACTGGAACGTAGGAAAGGTAACCAACATGTCCCTTATGCTCAATAATGCATCCAGCTTTGACCAGAACTTAGGAAACTGGGATATCAGTAGCGTCACGAACATGTCAAATATGTTCTTCAATTCACAGCTCTCTACTAAAAATTATGACGCTACCTTAATTGGGTGGAATACCTTAGATACAGGTGAAACACAAATTCCGACCAATGTAATTTTCAGAGCCGGAGAAAGTAAATACTGTGTAGCAGCGGCTCAGCGACAAGACCTTATCGATACCTTTGGTTGGACCATCTTGGATGGCGGAAGCTTGGGATGCGGTGATAGTACAGATTTTATCACTTTATGGGAAGTGACCACCGCTGGAGAGTCCATTACCATTCCGACTACAGGTTCAGGGTATAACTATAGCGTGAATTGGGGAGATGGGCAAACCGATACGGGATTCACTGGTAATGCGACACACGCCTACGCCAATCCCGGAACCTATGCGGTTTCCATAAGCGGAGATTTCCCAAGAATCTACTTCAACAATGCCACCAATCGCTTAAAGATAAAAGCCATTCAAAATTGGGGGGACATTCAATGGAGCACTATGGAGCGTGCTTTTTACGGTTGCTCCGAAATGGTGCTCAACGCACTAGATGCACCCGACCTATCGAACGTAACCCATTGCGGACAAATGTTTCAGCGTTGTTGGATTCTAAATAGCGACCTAGATCATTGGGACGTATCGGCTATCACGAACATGAATCAGATGTTTCGAAACGCCTTTATTTTTAATGGAAATGTCACCAACTGGAATGTGTCTAACGTCACCAACATGGCACAAATGTTTTGGTCTGCAGGCGAATTTAATCAAGACATCGGAAGCTGGAACGTAAGCCAAGTGACCGATATGAAATCTATGTTGAGAGTCACCGCCTTTAACCATGATCTAAGCACTTGGAATGTGAGTAATGTGACCGAAATGCAGGCCATGTTTCGCAACAATACAGTCTTCAATCAGGATCTAAGCACGTGGAACGTTGCCAAGGTCACTCAAATGCAAAACATGTTTAACGGAGCCACAGCCTTCAATCAAAGTTTGGGGGCTTGGAACGTTGACCTCGTGGCCAATATGACCGGAATGTTGGACAACTCTGGTCTTTCTGAGGCCAATTACGATGCAACACTTGTGGGTTGGTCTGATAACAACCTTCAATCTAATGTAACTCTTGGTGCATCTGGTCTTACCTATGGCTGTGATGGAAGAACGGCGAGAGAAACCATCATTTCCAATTACAACTGGTCAATAACTGGGGATACCGACAATTGTTATTTCCCTTTTATCACCACTTGGGACAATACTGGACCAACGGCCGACAATCAATTGGTCATACCAGGTGTGGGCACCTATGATATCTATTGGGAAGAAGTAGGAAATGCTACCAATAATGGGCAAATAAGTGTCAGTGGCACGCATACCTTACAATTACCTAGTAATGGAATTTATCGCATTGAGCTCTCAGGAAACTTGAGTCAAATTCAAATGTCTAACAGTTCTGACAACGCAAAACTCTTGAGCATTGAACAATGGGGAGAGATTGCATGGACCAGCATGTATGAAGCTTTTTACGGTTGTACCAATATGACCTATAACGCTACAGATGCACCTGACCTAAGTAATGTTACCGAGTGTGAATTAATGTTCTCAGAATGTTCAAGTTTTAACGGTGCCATTGGTAATTGGGACGTTGGAAACATTACAGATATGACAGAGATGTTCATAGATGCTACTTCTTTTAACGGAGACATAGGCAACTGGGACACCTCAAACGTGACCACTTTGAGTGGCATGTTTGATGGGGCCGTAGCTTTTAATCAAGATATCGGTAGTTGGAATGTAAGCCAAGTCACCAATATGGGTTATATGTTCTCTGGATGCTCTGCATTTAATCAAGACCTCAGCAATTGGAATGTAGGCAACGTTACAAGCATGAGGTCCATGTTTAGTGGTGCAGCAAGTTTTAATCAAGACCTTGGGACTTGGAGCACAGTTAAGGTCACTAGTATGCGAAATATGTTCAGAAATGCTACCAATTTTAATGGCAACATTGGCAATTGGAACACAGCTATGGTTACCAATATGTGGTACATGTTTTCTGGAGCTTCAGCTTTTAATCAAAACATCGGTGGATGGAATGTAGGTGAAGTCACCCAAATGCACCATATGTTCGAAAACGCTATGGCGTTCAACCAAGATATCGGGGCCTGGGATGTAGGAAAGGTGACAAGAATGGACGCTATGTTTCGAGGGGCTGTTGCCTTTAACCAAGACATAGGATCTTGGGATGTTAGCAGCGTCGAAGACATGGAGCTTATGTTTGATGGGGCCACTCTCTTTAACCAAGATATCAGTGGCTGGCCCCTCCTCAGCCTTATTGATATGAGACGTATGTTTCAAAATGCAGTGGCCTTTAACCAAGATATAAGTAGCTGGAGTGTGAGCCAAGTAACCGATATGGGACACACGTTCTCGGGAGCCACTGCCTTTGATCAAAACCTTGGGGCGTGGGATGTTAGCAACGTGCAATTCATGGAAGAAATGTTAGATAATACTTCCTTATCTATCGCAAATTACGACAATACGCTAACAGGTTGGTCTGGTCAAACATTGAATGCCAATATACAATTAGGAAGCTTAGGTCTCACCTATTCTTGCAAAGGAAAAATGGCCCGAGAAGCCATTATCGCCAACTTCAATTGGACGGTCAATGGTGATACCGAAGATTGCACACCCTTTATAACCACTTGGGACAACACTGGGATGAACGCTGACAACGAATTAATCATTCCGGGTCTGGGTGACTATATCATTCAATGGGAAGAAGTAGGAAACACATCGAACAACGGAACCGCTACGGCAACCGGAATCTTTACCTTGGCACTTCCTAGCAACGGAATCTACCAAATAACACTCTACGGCGCATTGAATCAAATGAAGTTTGGTGCGGGTGGTGATAGAGCCAAACTATTGACCATCGAACAGTGGGGTAATAATGTATGGGAGAGTATGGAAGGTGCTTTCTTTGGTTGCGTTAACATGATCTATAACGCTACTGATGTTCCGGATCTTTCACAAGTTAGCAGTTTTAAAAATGCCTTTAGAGATTGTTCGTCCTTTAACGGCGCTATCGGTAACTGGGATGTTTCCAATGTAGACATCATGCTTTCTGCTTTTAGAGGGGCCTCTTCCTTTAACCAACCATTGAATGATTGGGATATGAGCATCGTTTATGATGTACGGCACATGTTTCAGGATGCAACTTCCTTTGATCAACCAGTCAACAATTGGGATACATCTCGATTTCTTGGAGTGTTTAGCATGTTTAGAAATGCAACGTCCTTTAATCAAGACCTTAGCAGTTGGGATTTTAGTAGGATGACGGATTTTGGGCACACATTCTCAGGAGCTACTGCCTTTGACCAAAATTTAGGCAATTGGTATATCCCTGAAGCAGAAAACATGTTCGGTATGCTCGACAATTGTGGAATGTCTGTAGCCAACTACGATGCTACCTTGATCGGTTGGGCAGCTAGCAATACAAGAAATGATGCGTATCTCGGAGCCGAAGGACTGCAATATTGCATCTCAGAAGAAGCGCGTAACTTTCTAGAAATTCAAAGAAACTGGACCATCAACGATGATGGATTGAGTCCAGACTGTGGAGCCAGTATCGCTGCAAAAGTATACTTGCAAGGAGCCATCATGAACCCAAATACCGGGGAAGAAATGCTCATGAGAGATGACCTAAGAGTCGCTTCGCATCTTCCAACGACAAGTCCGTATGCAGATGCAGCAACTTGTGACGCCACGGTTTTTGACACTACCGGAAACAATGCCATTATCGACTGGGTTTGGATCGAACTACGCGATGCAAACAACACCGCGACTATCATTGATGGGCAATCAGCACTGTTACAAAGGGATGGTGATATTGTAACTACCGATGGACAATCTGCAGTATGGTTTCAGCAATATTCAAGCGACTACTTCGTAGTAATCAATCATAGAAATCATCTAGGTATCATGAGCGCCAACACCTATACATTATCAAACACAGCAACGTCTATCGACTTTAGCGATGTTACCAACCCTATCACACATGGATCACATGCACAAACGACAGCAGAAATGCCTACGGGTATTCTTGGTCTTTGGGCGGGAAATGCCAACGGTGACAACAAGATCATCTTTTTGAATACAGGAGCCGAATCTGTAGATATCAAGCAACGAGTATTAGATGTTTCCGCACAAGAAAGTCCGTTTGGAGCTTCGGTGTTTTACAAACCACAGGGATATTATCAAGAGGACATCGATATGAATGGTGAGGTCATCTTTTTAAACGCAGGTAACGAATTACTGTTTATAAAGGACAACATCTTGGCACATCCAAACAATGCCATTTTCAACTCGATCTTTTTTACGATCACAGAACAATTACCATAATGCGTAGAAGCAAAAATTAGGCGATGCTTTTATTCGCGCTCCCGAGTAGGATTCATTTTAAGCTAAAAGCAACTCGGGAGCCTTTTTGCCTAGGCAAATTGCGAGTTGTTATGTTTTTGTCACCGCCTGTTTCTTTCGGATTTAACCTCCCTATACAATATTTGTCACATAAAAATTAAAACCCTTCATTATGAAAAAAAGACTACTGTTATTTTCGATCTTACTGGTTACTATCTTCTCTTTACAAGCACAACAAGGCTTCAATTATCAATCGGTACTACGAGATGATATCGGAGAAGTTCTTTCTAACACAGCTGTAAGTATTCAATTTCAAATAAGAGAAACGACCGTAACAGGTACTGTGGTGTATACCGAAACACATTCGGTGACCACAACTCCTTTTGGATTGATCAATGTAGTGATCGGGCAAGGAACGTCAACAGATGATTTTTCTTTGATTTCTTGGGGAAGTGCTCCGCATTTCTTAGAAGTGGGCATCGACACCACCAATAGTGGCGTCTATTCCTCTTTGGGAACAACACAGTTTCTATCAGTGCCCTACGCCCAACATGCTGAAACTTCAGCCGATAATTTGTGGACCACAAAAGGAATTGATATACATCCAAAAGACCTTACTCAAAACCTCATCGTTGGAGACTCTATTAAAGAATACAGTGGTGTGGGTCAAGAACGAAAACTATTCTTTGACACTAATAAAGCCGCCTTTCGAGCCGGAGCTATTAGCACTACTGGGTGGGATGATGCCAATGTGGGCTTTTATTCCTTTGCTACTGGTAGTTCGAGCACTGCGGCTGGGGACTACGGCATAGCCATGGGAGAGTTTTCTTCGGCGAATGGTGAGCAATCGATTGCCATAGGCCATTTCAACAACGCAAATGCCGAAAGAAGCTTTATACTTGGTACTGACAACACCACAAACGGAATCGGTTCATTTGCCGCTGGTGTCAACAATACCACACAAAACGAGCTAAGTGCCGCCATCGGGTTTGGAAACAGCGCCTTGGGCAGAAACTCAATGGCGCTGGGCTGGGATTCTAGGGTTGAATCGCTAGCTCATAATTCGTTGGCCATGGGTGTTGAGGCCAATGCTTCAGGACAAACCTCCTTTAGTATTGGTTATCAAACTTTGGCTTCACAATTCGCTAGTATTGCCATCGGCTATCAATCACAAGCCATTGCAGAAGGGAGTACTGCCATAGGATATCAGACAACGGCGTCTGGACTTTTAGCGATCGCTGCAGGTCATAATTTAACTGCCTCTGGCTTTAACGCTGTTGCTGTTGGCGTGAGTTCTTCTGCGACCAATACAGAATCATACGCCGTTGGCTATGAGAATGAAGCCTCTGGAGAACACGCTTTTGCCTTTGGAAGAAGAAGCACCGCAACCGGTGAAAAAAGCTTTGCAGCCGGAGTCAATGTAGATGCCATTGGGGACCGCAGTAGTGCTTTTGGTTTTAGAACCAAGGCAACTTCATACGGAGAAACGACCATGGGTATCTATGCTACAGAAGGAACACCTATCAATGCTAGTGCCTATAATGCGCTTGATCGTCTTTTCGTAATTGGAAATGGAACAGATATCAGCAATAGATCAGATGCACTTTCGATCCTCAAAAACGGCACCATAACTATCAACGAGGCCTTTACGCTTCCGAACACAGATGGTACTGCCAATCAAGTATTGGCAACCGACGGAGCCGGCACTGTAAGTTGGGTCGATGCAAGTACTCTAGTTGGTGGCGGAACGACCCGATCCAATAGTACCGATACTTTTTCCGAAGAAACCAATAAAATCATCAAAGAGACACTTGGGTTGGATGCTAGAGATCTTACACAAGAGCAACTTATTCTTGTGCTGATCCAAAAAATCAGTACCCAAGAACAACACATCGAAACCTTATCAAAAACACAAAAAAGGATCGAAAAACTAGAGGCTGCGCTAGCCAAGCTCATGAATTAGGGATTTCTCCCTTCAGCTTGGTCAACGTAGTATAAACGCCCCATTATGCATCGTATAGTTTCAACATATCTAAATGCCTTCCGCGTTAAGCGAAACCAAAAGAACAGCTTGCGTAATGCGTTGTTATTCGCTCTTATTTTTTTCTGCGGAAATGCGCTGGTCGCGCAAGCTTTTATAACGACTTGGTTCACCGGAAGTGTTGGTAGTGGATCTATCAATCCGAACCCTAGAGAAATTACCATTCCAACGTTCTCGGATCAGGTCTTCACGAATGGCTTTACCTATGACTACACGGTAGATTGGGGTGATGGTTCTTCTGACACCAATGTCACCGGAAACATTTCGCATGAATATGCCGAGATAGGCACCTATACAGTGACCATTACAGGACTTTTTCCGAAGATCCACTTTAACAATAACAATGATGAAAAACTAAAGATCAGAACCGTCGAACAATGGGGAAACAATCCCTGGGTGTCCATGGATGGAGCTTTTGCGGGCTGTGTAAGTCTTAGAATCACAGCTACCGACGCCCCTATCCTTTCGAATGTGACAAGTACCAATCGTATGTTTGATCAAGCGCGTGCCCTTGAGGATGAAAACTTTAACAACTGGGACATGAGCAACGTCACCAACACGGGAGCCATGTTCAGGGATGCCAACAATTTTGTAGGTAGCATCGGAGACTGGAACATGAGCAACGTGACTAACATGGAGCGTATGTTCGAAAAAGCTTGGGAGTTTAACGGAGACATCGGCAATTGGAATACAAGCGCTGTCACCACCACCAATTGGATGTTCTTGAATGCATTTTACTTCAATCAGGACATTGGAAATTGGGACATGAGCAGCCTCGTTTCTTCGCGATATATGTTTGACGGAGCCGGAAGGTTCAACAAAGACATCAGCGGTTGGAATGTTTCGAACTTGAAGTTCATGCAAGGAATGTTTCGAAATACCTTCAACTTTAATCAACCC
The DNA here is from genome assembly GCA_028279515.1 of Flavobacteriaceae bacterium. Lineage (GTDB taxonomy): Bacteria > Bacteroidota > Bacteroidia > Flavobacteriales > Flavobacteriaceae > JANQNQ01. The sequence goes on along the minus strand of JANQNQ010000008.1, from coordinate 599,568 downwards.
ATCGGCACATGGAACACCGTCAACGTTGAAAACATGGCCGAAGTTTTTCAGAAAGCCAAACGCTTCAACCAAGACCTTACGGGATGGAATACCGCCAACGTTTGGAATATGATCAACATGTTCAACGGGGCCGAGCGATTCAACGCAAACATTGCTACATGGGACCTGAGTTCGTTGACACGAATGGATTTTATGTTTAAAAATACCTTGGCGTTTGATCAGGACATCAGTACTTGGAACGTTTCGAACGTAGGAAACATGAGAGGGATGTTTGAAGGTACCGCTTCCTTTAATCAAGACATCGGTAGCTGGGATGTGAGCAATGTAAATCGAATGGACACCATGTTCAAAAATGCAGCAGTATTTAACCAAAACATCGGCGGATGGAATGTCGGCAACGTTTCCAATATGAACCAAATGTTTATGGGAGTAACATTAACCCCAGATATTTACGATGCCATCCTCATTGGATGGAACAGCCTGCCCTTACTACAGCCACAAGTTTCTTTTCACGGCGGAAACAGTATGTATTGTTTTGCAGCCGCTGAACGAAATAACATTATGGGTTCCTATGGATGGAACATCACAGATGGCGGACCAGGATGTTCTTTTTATCAAGGAGCCTTTATCACTACATGGAAGACCGATAATACTGGGATTACCAACAACGACCAAATTCGAATTCCGATCACGGCCACTAATTTTGACTACGACGTTCACTGGGGTGACGGAACCTTTGACCGCAACGTAACAGGTGCAATGACCCATACGTACGATACCTCTGGAACCTATCAGGTGACGATTCTTCGTGATTTTAGACGTATACTGTTTAACAATGGTGGTGATAAGAACAAAATATTGACCATTGAACAATGGGGTGACCTTCCATGGGCCAACATGGAAAATGCCTTTTACGGTTGTATAAATCTGACCATTACCGCTTCGGATGCGCCGAATCTGAGTAATGTGTTTTCGGCCAACCAAATGTTTCGAGGGGCCAATTCGTTGTCTACAGGGAGTTTTTCTTCCTGGGATGTAAGCAACATCACAGATATGGGCGGAATGTTTAGAGATGCATCTTCTTTTGTGGGCGACCTCAGCAATTGGAATGTCTCTAACGTATTGGCAACACCAGGAATGTTTAGAGGTTGTACTGCCTTTAACTCTCCTTTGAATGATTGGAATGTTTCGAACGTACAACAGATGTTCAATATGTTCAGGGACGCCAGTAGTTTTGACCAAGATCTCAACAATTGGAATGTCTCTAATGTGTTACGCATGTATAATATGTTTTATGGGGCCACCAATTTTAATGGAGACATCAGCAGTTGGGATGTTTCGAATGTTTTCTCTTTTGGAAATATGTTCAATAGTGCCATCAACTTTGACGGAGATATTGGGGGCTGGAACGTAAGCAGCGGAATTAACATGCCTGGCATGTTCAATGGGGCCACTTCCTTTGACCAAGACCTCGGCGGATGGAACGTAAGTACAGTACAAATTATGACTGACATGTTCTTGGGGGTCACCTTGAGCGCCGAAAACTATGACAATTTGCTCATCGGTTGGAACAATCTTACCACCTTGCAAAGTGGTATCTCTTTTCATGGCGGAAACAGTGTTTATTGCCTTGGGGAAACAGCACGCAATGAGTTGATCGTCAACAACGGCTGGACGATAATGGACGGTGGTAAACTTTGCACACTCAAAATAAGTGCAAAGGTGCTATTGCAAGGAGCTCTATTTGATCCCATTGCGGGTGAAGAGCTGTTGATGCGAGATCAGTTGAGAACGAATGGATATATTCCAACGGCCACACCTTACTCGGACGGAAAAACCTGTGATGCAACCCTATTCGATCTCTCTGGAAATGATGCCATTGTAGATTGGGTCTTTGTCGAATTGAGAGATAGTACAGACAACACATTGGTCATTGATGCACAATCGGCCCTGTTACAACGAGATGGCGATGTTGTTGATATTGATGGAACATCTAACATAGCTTTTGCGCAGCCCATTGGCGATTATCATCTGGCGATAAAACATCGTAATCATTTGGGGATTATCACTGCGAATCCCGTTTCGCTGTCAACCAGTGTCAGCCTTATCGATTTCACCAACGCAAATGACGACATCACCTTTGGAAGCGAAGCACAAACCTCTCACAATACTCCTGTTGGAACTTTGGCCATGTGGGCCGGCGACGCCAACGCCGATGGTCGAATCATTTTCTTGAATACGGGCGCAGAGTCGGTTGAAATAAAGCAACGAGTGTTGGACGTATCGGCTGCGGAAAGTCCGTTTGGTGCCTCTCCATTTTACATAGTGCAAGGATACTACGCAGAAGATGTAGACCTAGACGGCCGCGTCATCTTTTTAAATGATGGCAATGAACTTATATATGTAAAAGACAATGTGTTGACGCATCCAAGCAATCAGTTGTTCAACTCTCCATTTTACATCATAATACAACAATTACCTTAATAATAATTCTACCTAAACTATTAACTGCTTTTGCGGTTACAGAAATGACAAAAAGCTCCAAATGATTAAAAAAACTATCCTTTTACTAACATTTATTTTGGCATTTTTTTTTCATATAAATGCCCAAACAACCACATTTATCACTACTTGGAAAACTGATAATTCGAGTTCCTCTCCAAATGATCAAATCACACTTCCCATTCCTTCTCATGAAGGACCCTTTGACATTGATTGGGGAGATGGTGTCACGGAAACTGGTGTTATCGGAGGGAAAACACATGTGTATGCAACCCCTGGAGTCTACACAGTAAAAATTGATGGGGCCTTTCGGTTTTTCTTTAATGATGGCGGGGACAAGGACAAACTTCTTACTGTTGAACAGTGGGGAGACAATCAATGGACCTCAATGGATTCGGCTTTCGAAGGATGCAGTAATTTACAGATAAATGCTACAGATTCGCCCGATCTGTCTAATGCTGTTTCTACCTATCAAATGTTTTCGAAAGCCACCGGTCTTAACAGCAACATCAACCATTGGGACGTAAGTACGATTGTCAATATGATCGCCATGTTTCAGGGAGCTACTTCTTTCAACCAACCCTTAAACAATTGGGATGTTAGTAGCGCCAAAAATATGATTGCCATGTTTCAAAATGCCGCTTCGTTTAACCAGTCCTTAGATAATTGGAACGTTTCTGAAGTCACCAACATGGCCGCAATGTTCGACGGAGCCATTAGTTTTGACCAATCACTAGGAAGCTGGAATATAAGAAAGGTAACAAGTATGGTGGCAATGTTCAACAACGTTACCTTATCAACACCAAATTACGACGATACACTCATTGGTTGGAGCGAGCTTCCCGCACCATTGCAAAACAATGTCAATTTTGGCGGTGGTAATAGTAAATACTGTTTATCGCAGCAAGCCCGAGGTGCTATATTAATTGGTGATTATAGTTGGAATTTCACAGATGGTGGTCTCGACGAGGCGCCTCCTATTGCAATCTGTAAAGACATCACTGTAGCCTTAGACGCCAACGGACAAGCTTCTATCACTGCAGAAGACATAGATGACGGATCGACTTCCTCTTGTGGTGACGTAAGTTTGAGCATCAGCGAAAGTAGTTTTAACTGCTCTGACTTAGGAGCGAATCAAGTAACTCTCACCGTATCAAATGCAATCGGAATTACAGCGAGTTGTACTTCAACTGTCACTATTGTGGATGCGATTGCGCCAACAGTGGTCACCCAAAATTTGACGATTCAATTAGATACTGGAGGTTTTAGAAATGTAGACCCTACCGTTGTTGGTTTGGGTTCTTCAGACAACTGTGCTGTTGCAAACTATAGTCTTGACCAAGATACCTTCACTTGCGATGATATAGGTGACAACATAGTTACACTGACCGTTACTGACACCAATGGAAACACAAGTGATGCGACAGCCATAATCACCGTGTTAGAGAATAATGTAAACCCTTGTAATATTAGAGTAGCTCCGAAAGTGTATTTGCAGGGGGCCATGCTTAACAATGGAGGCGGGAACTTAATGCGTGATGATCTTCGTGCTGCAGGATTGCTGCCAGAGACCAGTCCGTATGCAGACACTTTGACCGCTGACCCAGGTGTTTTAGACATAGTTGGAACTAATGCCATCGTAGATTGGGTTTGGGTTGAAGTAAGAGATAAAGCGTCTAACACGACCATCTTGGCAGGACGATCAGCCTTATTGCAAAGAGATGGGGATATTGTTGATTTGGACGGAAACTCCCCGCTTAACATCCCGGTATTCGAAGGGCGTTATTATTTAGCCATCAAACACCGAAATCACTTGGGCATTGTTACCGCCAACACCTATTTACTAAGAGACAATGTCCTTACCAATATAAACTTTTCTAATGCCAATTCTCCAATTACCTACGGAAGCAATGCGCAAACTATCTTTAATATGCCCACTGATACTTTTGGGATGTGGGCTGGTGATGCCAATAACAACAAAGAAGTGATCTTCTTGAATACTGGTGCAGAGTCTGTCAAGATCAAGCAAACAGTGTTGGGCGTATCAGCAGCTGAAAGTCCGTTTGGAGCTTCGGTATTCTATAAACCTCAAGGTTATTACAACTCAGACATCGATATGAACGGTGAAGTCATATTTCTTAATGCCAACAACGAACTGCTCTTTGTCAAGGACAATATCTTAAACCATCCTAGCAACCAGATATTTAACTCGGTGTTCTATACCATCTTAGCACAATTACCATAGCGACTAGTTAGTAGTAGTTAGCTTCAGGAGCTTTATCAAAGAAGGGGTGATAAAGTTTCTATTAAAAACCCCGATCAATTTGATCGGGGTTTTCTCTTTAGACAACCTTTCTGCATTTATAAGCGTCTCTATAAATAGACATTATCAATCAAAATCCTTACGTTATGAACAAGCGCTTGCATTACATTGACTGGCTGCGCATTCTTGCCTTTGCCATTTTGATCATTTTTCATTGTGCCATGCCCTTTGTTAGTTTTAATTGGGAGGTAAAAGATGCTGAAACGTCTATCGTACTAGATAGGGTCATCATTTGGCTTCATCAATGGAGGTTGCCCTTGTTGTTCTTTATTTCGGGAGTAGGTGTTCGGTTTTCACTTAGAAAAAGGTCCATTCCTAAATTTCTGGGTGAACGATTTGTGCGATTGCTTATTCCGTTAACATTCGCCATGTTCTTTATCACACCCTTACAGGTATACATAGAACGTCTTCAAAAAGGAGAGATTAGTATGAATTACTGGGAATTCTTCCCGTCAGTTTTTGACATGGTTCCCTACCCAGATGGCACCTTGACCTGGAGTCATATGTGGTTCGTTGCCTATTTGTTTGTTTTTACGCTATTGCTAATCCCTTTCTTTTCATTATCGAAAGTGCCATTTTTCAACAAAGCAAAACCTTTTTTGAATTCGGTTTTTAGAACTCCAATGGTACATTTGTCCTTGGCGTTGCCGTTCATTGCTTATTACTTTCTTTGGTATGTCAAATGGCCCGAGCAGCAAAACTTGATTCAGGATTGGTTTAACTTCAATGCCTCGATTACCTACTATTTCATCGGGTATCTTGTGAGTGGGATTCCGTCCTTTTGGGAAGGCTGCTTACGACATCGGCGATTGTTTCTATGCATTGCTGTTGTCATGGCCGTGCTTTTGATCTGGCAATATTATTGGGGCGTCAATCTACCAGAACAACAAGACCAACGATTGTACCTTTATGGTGTTCTAGATAGTTTTCATATTTGGACTATCATCTTGGCGTCAATCGGTTATACCATGCGTTACCTTAACTTTAGTAGTTCTTTGTCTACCTATTTGACAAGTGCCGTATATCCTTATTACATCCTTCACCAGACCATCATCGTATACAGTGGCTACTACGTTACGCAACTAAGCATTAGCATCTGGCTTAAAATTGTTCTTTTATTGATCATCTGTATTGTGGGAATCGCCGTTTTGTATCACTTCATCATCCGAAAAACGATTATTACAAGGGTGCTTTTTGGTGTAAAGTGGAATTTAGGTCGTAAAAAGAATTCATAGCACTTGAATTTAGAGGCTCATTCTCAGATGGTTTTCAGGGTTTCCTTACAATAAACTGTTGTATAGAAACAAAGACCCCTTAACAATACATCCTCTATACGACACTACTTCTACTTAATCCCTAAAATACCATACATTATGAATCGAAAGAATTTTCTAAAAAATGGACTATTAGGAGTAGGATCAATTGTTGCTATTCCGACTTTAATGACTGCCTGTAAAAGTGATGATGATAGCATGACCACAGACCCCAATGCATGTGCTGTTTCTCCTGCTGAGACGGCGGGACCGTTTCCTATTTTAACTCCTGCTGATTTGGTTAGACAAAACATTGTAGGAAATCGTTCGGGTGTTCCATTAATGATAACCATTAAGGTAGAAAACACCAACAACAATTGTGCTCCTTTAGTTGGTGCCATCGTTGATATTTGGCACTGTGATGCCAAAGGGAACTATTCTGAATATTCAGGGCAACAAGATGGAGATTTTACAGGACAACATTTTTTAAGAGGAAGGCAAACCACAGATGCCAACGGAAATGCTTCCTTTATTAGCATCTATCCCGGTTGGTATCCCGGAAGGGCTCCCCACCTACATCTAGAAATTAGGAGCAGTTCGGGGCAGTCATTATTAATTACACAAACGGCCTTTCCTGAAGCTATTTCTAATACCGTGTACGCAACGGCTGGTTATAATGGTAATTTTGACACTTCGAATACCAGCGATGGTATTTTTAGTGGCGATCTGAACCAATCAATGGCAAACTCAGTTACTGGAAACACTACCGATGGCTATGTCCTAAGGGAAACTATTAAGGTTGCTGGATAGCATATTATTAAGTGCTTTCACTAATTGCAATGAAACACCCCTAAACCCCTATTGTGGGTTCTGATAAGCGATGATTCTCAACTTAGTTTCTGATGTAAAGCACACCCTCAAAAAAATAAATTAAAATTTTAAAGATTTTTTTTAGGGTATTTTACAACTAAGCTGTTGTTAAGATATAAGCGTAGAATATATCACAACAACTATACACGCCAACATTAACAACAGCAGTTCTTATGAACCTTAACCGAAACATTGAGCTTTCTTATTCAAGGAATTGAATTTAGCTGACTACTACCGAAAAAAGCAATTGCTTTTAAAAGGCCTCATTGTGCAATGAGGCCTTTATTTTTTCTACTTTCCCAACATCAACAACTCGTTGCAAACCACTTCGGTCGTATAGCGCTTCTCCCCTTCTTTTGTCTCATAGCTACGGGTGGTGAGCTTACCTTCAACTGCAACCTCTTTTCCCTTTACCAAATATTTCTCGATAATTTCGGCCGTCTTTCCCCAGGCAACCACATTGTGCCATTGGGTATCTTTGATTACTTCCCCTGATGAGTTGCGATAACTATCGTTGGTGGCGATCGAGAACTTTGCCAGTTTCTTTCCACTTTCCAGCTCAAGTACTTCAGGGTCGTTTCCTAGGTTTCCAATCAATTGCACTCTGTTTCTTAGTGAATTCATACTTCTTCTTTTTAAAAGCTGACAGTTAACAGCTATATTCAACACTTATTACTTTGTTCTTGCCGCTAGTGTATTTCCTTCCCATCTTTACATCTTAACGTAACAATGTATAATGACAGTTCATTACCAACAACCTCACAAACATAGGTTAGAAAGAAAGTGATTATCGGTACTTAAATGTTTACACCCGTTTGTAAACGTTTCTAAACGGATAGTTTGTACCTTTTTCAGGTAATAGATATACAACACACCATGAAACTACCTATTTACCAAGTTGACGCCTTTGCCGATCGTGTTTTCTCAGGAAATTACGCCGCCGTTTGTCCGTTAAAACATTGGCTCGATGATACCGTTATGCTAAACATCGCTAAAGAGAACAACTTACCCGAAACAGCCTTTATCCTTAAAGAAGGGAATGCATATCACATTCGATGGTTTACTCCCGATATTGAAATGGACTTATGCGGACACGCTACATTGGCCAGTGCGCATGTGATCTTTGAATATTTGGGGCACGAGAGCGATTCAATCGTCTTTACTTCAGTCAGTGGCCCTTTAAAAGCATTTAAAAAGGATGGGCATATCTTTCTAGATTTTCCAGTACGCCCCTATCAACTTGCCGCCCTTCCGCAGGCAATAAAAGAAGGCATCTCTCCTTCCCCAAATGAAGTGTATCATGCTCGAGATTACCTCTTGGTGTATGACAATGAAGAAACCATCCGCAGTATAAAAACTGATCAAAAAATTCTCGACCAGATCAACCTTGATCCAGGCGGAATCATTATCTCTGCGCCAGGCAGTGATGTTGATTTTGTATCGCGATTCTTTACTCCGCAATCGACCATTTTCGAAGATCCAGTGACGGGGTCGGCACATTGTACACTGATACCGTATTGGGCAGAAAGGCTGCAAAAAGATACCATGACCGCCAAGCAACTTTCTGAAAGGGAAGGCAGTCTGCAATGTGAGTTGCATGATAACCGAGTTCATATCGGCGGAAAATGTGTTACTTACCTCAAAGGAGAAATTTACGTCTGAAGCTATGGAGCGATGTTGTCTAGAATGCGGAAAAGGTATTGTTGGTAGAATGGACAAGAAGTTTTGCGACGACCATTGCCGCAATGCTTATAACAATCGTATCAATAAAGACAGCAACAACCTGGTTCGAAACATTAACAATCGGCTTCGAAAGAACTACCGTATTCTAGAAAGTTTGAATCCAAAAGACAAGACAAAGACATCGAAATCAAGGCTTATGGAAAGGGGATTCGACTTTACATACTTCACCAACATCTATACGACAAAAACAGGCAACACCTATTATTTTGTATATGACCAAGGCTATTTACCTCTAGAAAATGACTATTTTGCCTTGGTAAAAAGAGAACGTTAGTATGGTGTTATTTGCAGAAGGTCTAAGTTGGATTCCTGTAGTCTTTATAGGTGCTACTTTGTCCGTTGTACTGGTGGCGAAGTATTTTGAAGAACGACGTGTAATTTTACGCGAATTAAAAAAGTCTGCGCCTAGAAAGTTTATCGGTATTCGAGACAATGAATATGTGAAAGTTCAGGGTAAAGTGTTGGATACACAAGAAACTCTAAGGGCTCCGCTCACTGGCAGACGATGCGTCTTTTATCATGTTATTGTTCAGGAGGACGAAGGAGAAAATGGATGGAAAACCATCATTGATGAGAAAAAGTACCAAAAGTTCTTTATCGAATATCAAGGCGAAATGGCCATTATAAAGCCAGACACACCCGGAAGATTTCAGCGTTTCTTCTTGGTCAAGGACAAAGAGTTCAATTCTGGCACCTGGAATGACGCCTCAGAAAAGCTCGAAAACTACCTTGCAAGTCATGAAAAAAAGAGCAAAGGTTGGTTGGGCTTCAACAAGAGGCTTCGCTACAAAGAGGGCGTTATTGAAATCGGAGAACACATCGCTGCAAAAGGTGTTGCACAATGGACGTCATTCGAAGAGCCTTTACAAGACTATTCGTACTCTCGAGTATTAATGCTATTCGGTGATGAAAAACAGAAGCTGCTGCTGACCGATGACCCAAAGGCCATGACCACCAGGCAAGGAAGGCGTTAGATCACTTCCAGTTCTGTCCTTTTAATTTCATCGCGGCCTTTAGGATATCTTTTTGGCTGATCTGTCCGATGAGTTTTCCATTTTCCACGATTGGAAAACGTCGTCTCTTCGATTGTAAGAATTTATTAGCCGCGTCAAAAATATTCATACTGCCCTCTATAGTTTCAACATTTGTGGCCATATGTTTTTCGACGGCATTGTTCTCCATTGGCATATTGTAGTAGCGGCTTTCACTAATTTGCTTTATACAATCACCTTCTGAGATAATTCCTACCAACTCGTTTTTCTCATTAACTACCGGGCCTCCAGAAATTCGGTTTTTAATGAGGGTTTCGATGACTTGTTCGACCGATTGGCTCGGGGTAAACGTGATCAGGTTTTTGGTCATATAATCGGCTACCTGCAAGGGCGCATTATACCCTTTGGTATCTTCTTTTCGTGTAACAAAACTTTTGATTCCCATGGTGCTGCTTTTTTTTATAAGGTTCGTGGTTCTTCTTAAATATACTGATTTTAAACCAATTAACACAATATCACACGGTTTCATAGAAAGCACAGGTGTATTTTGCTATCTTTATTGTATTAATTCAACTTTGTAATGAAAAAATTCATTTCGCTTCTTATTTTGGTCGTAGCAGCTGTCTGGAGTTTTCGATCAATGATGCCTACTGATCATGGTGATATTGACACCCCTACCGAAAAATTTTCTACGGACCGTGCTTTGTTACATGTGAAAGCCATTTCACAAAAACCGCATTACGTAGGTTCTGCAGCACATGCCGAAGTACGAGAATACATCATAAATCAATTCGAAAAACTTGGGTTGAAAACCGAAGTACAGGAAGGATATACTTTAGATAGCTACGGAAATTTAGCAAAGCCTAAAAATATCTTGACCCGTATCAAGGGTTCCGAAAATGGTAAAGCGCTGTTATTGCTTACGCACTATGATAGTGACCCTCACTCTTCTTTGGGCGCTAGTGACGCCGGAAGCGGTGTCGCTACTATACTTGAAGGAGTTAGAGCGTATCTCGCTCAGGGTGTTACATCCAAGAATGACATCATTATCCTTATCACAGATGCCGAAGAGCTGGGGCTTAATGGTGCCGAGCTCTTTGTGAATAAACATCCTTGGGCTAAAGACATTGGGCTAGTGCTCAACTTTGAAGCACGCGGTAGCGGCGGCCCTAGTTATATGTTGATCGAGACCAATGGAGGCAATGCCAAGATTATAAAAGGGTTCAAAGAGGCCAACCCTGAATTTCCGGTATCCAACTCGTTGGCATATAGCATTTACAAAATGCTTCCCAATGATACAGATCTGACCATATTTAGAGAAGATGGAAACATCGATGGTTTTAACCTTGCCTTTATTGATGATCACTATGATTACCATACTGTCAATGACAACTATGAAAATCTAGATCGCAATACATTAGAACATCAGGGAAGCTACTTGATACCCTTAATGGACTATTTTGCGAATGCCAACCTTTCTGATGTCAAGACCTCTGTTGATGATGATTACAACTACTTTAATTCGGCGCTTGGTTTTTTCATCTATCCGTTCACATGGATCTTTCCGATGTTGATTCTGGCGTTTGTACTTTTCATTGCTGTGATCGCATACGGAATCAAGAACCAACGTATGACGGTTGCCAACATCTTTAAGGGCTTTATTCCCTTTCTTTGTGCCTTGTTGGTGAGCGCGCTACTCTGCCATTTCGGGTGGCAGTTGATGCTTAAGTTATATCCTAATTACCAAGACATACAGCATGGTTTTACCTATAACGGTCACACCTATATTTGGTTTGTGGTAATGTTGTCATTGGCCATTACCTTTTGGTGCTATAAAAAATTCATGAAAATCGAACATGTAGCCAGCTACGCAGTGGCACCGATCTTTTTATGGTTGGTAATCAATACGGGCTTTGCTCTTGCTCTCAAAGGGGCCAGTTTCTTTATCATTCCGGTGTATTTTGCTTTGCTTATGTTGTTCGTTTTCATCAGACAGAAAGAACCGAGCATTGTGGCCTTGTCTTTGGTGGCCATACCTATCCTATTGATCATTGCGCCTTTCATTAAAATGTTTCCTGTGGGATTGGGCCTTAAGATCTTATCAGTAAGTGCCGTATTTACCATTCTAACCTTTGGTCTGCTGTTGCCCGTAGTAGGGCGTTATAGAAGGAAGAAAACCTTTGCTTGGGTGTTTGCTGTTTTGGCGTTGTTCTTCTTTTTGAAAGCACATTTTAATGCAGGCTATGACGAGCAGCATCAAAAACCTAACAGCTTGGTATACACCCTCAATGCTGATGACAATACCGCCACTTGGAGCAGCTATGATAATGTACTTGACTCATGGACACTTAACTTTATCAAGGAAGACCAGAACGATATTGCAGACCTCAATAAGAACGTCGTCGATAGCAAATACGGAACTGGTTATAACTATGCTTCGAAAGCTCCAATCAAGGCAATTGCGCAGCCTAAAATCGACATTACTAAAGACACCATCGTAAATAATGCTCGTCATATCGAGCTGTGCATTGCTCCTCAGCGATTTGTAAATCGAATCGAATTGTTTGCCGATGCAAATACCCGTTTCAACACTTTCTCGGTTAACGGACAGACTGTTGCCAAAGATGCCGACAAAGACATGGTGCTGGCCTATCGTTGGGACAGTCGAATTCTAAGTTATTATATGGCTGATCAAGAACCATTGGAGCTACGCTTTAGTGTTCCGGTGGATCAGAAGACTACAATTACCTTGCACGAAGCTTCCTATGACTTATTAGAAAATGAACAGTTTACTGTGCCAGCTCGTGAGTCTGATATGATTCCGAAGCCTTTTGTGCTCAATGATGCTATCGTGGTCAAGAAGACCATTCAAATTGAATAGGAATGAAGATCGCCATTTTAGGTTGCGGCTGGTTAGGACTGCCTTTGGCCGAAGCGCTGGTTTCAAAGGGGCATATTGTTAATGGGTCGACCACGGATGCTGACAAATTGGTTTCGCTTTCGCGGAAAGGCATCAATCCCTTCTTACTACATCTGAAACCCGATGAACTATCGGGCGACGTTTCAAGCTTTTTGGATGTTGAAACGTTAATCGTAAATCTTCCGCCGAAGCTACGTAAGCCTCCGTACGAGAACTTTGTTGCCAAAATTCAAAGGTTGATTCCTTCCGTAGAAAATTCCGCAGTAAAAAACATTCTATTTGTAAGCAGTACCGCCGTTTATGCCAACGACAATTCGCTGGTGACCGAAGCTACCCTCGAGCAACCGGAAACGGAAAGTGGTCGCCAATTGTTAGCCGTCGAGCAGTTGCTCATGAACAATCCTAACTTTAAAACAACTGTCATTCGGTTTGGTGGGCTCATCGGCCCTGGCAGACATCCGATCAAACAGCTTGCAGGTAAAAAAGACCTTAAGAATCCAGAAGCACCAATCAACCTGATACATCTTATTGACTGCATCGAAATACTGCAACTGATCCTTGATAAGGGATTGTGGGATAAAACCTTCAATGCAGTCACTCCTTTTCATCCAACTCGCCGATCGTATTATCATCAGATGGCAAAACTTCATGGCCTGACACCGCCTACTTTTCAAGAAGACACTTTTTCTTCAGGCAAGCAAATAAGCGTCAATAAGTTGATTTTCAACACAAAGCACATTTTTGTAGTGAATAACTTGTTAATAAAAGATGTCTTGTTTTACTAAAAGATTAAATCTTGGCACTTATCTTGTATTACCTTACCTAAATTAACATCGATCTTTAACATCATTTTTTTGATGTAGCACACAAGTAGAATAGTTTAACTTTAATGATTGGGTCATGGCAAAGTTAAAGAAAGAGTTGGCTACTTTAAACCTGTTACTTGTTAGTTGCAAAGAAGCAAAGAACACGTATTTACAAGTGGCCGATGAAGAGCGAAATCTCGAATTGATTCGCTTTTTCAACACCCAAACCACCTTACGAAATCATTTTGTGAATGAGCTTACTGCGATCATTCGAAACTTGGGCGGAAAACCCCGAACCCAAACGATCAAATCCAGTATGCAGCGTAATATTGATGGGGTGGTATCGAGCATCATTCAGTTTGACAGTAAGAAATTGCTGAGCCGATGCATGAAAAAGGATGAGGCGTGTATCAAAACGTACAACGAATTGATCAAGACCTCTCAACTCCCTAACGAAGTGATAGGTGTTTTGTTTTCGCAACGAAACAAGCTCTTTAATGCAATTGAAGTCTGTAATGATTTTATCGATGCAAAAAAGACAGAAAGTCAAATGACAGTTGTTTCAGTGTGATGCGAAATCGCATTTTCAATAAGGAAGCGAGCAGTGAAAAACTGCTCGCTTTTTTTATTTCCTTCCTTTTTAACTCATAAAAAAGAGCCAGCAATTAGCTGACCCTTCTCGTTTATAGTATATATCAGGTTTTGTATTACCAGATCTTTACACGCTTTTCTGGTGCAATATACATCTTGTCATTTTCTCCAATACCGAAAGCTTCATAAAAAGCGTCGATGTTTTGAAGTGGTACATACGCTCTGTACATTCCTGGCGAGTGCGTATCAGTTTTGATACGGTTTCTCAGCGCTTCTTCTCTCATTTTTGTTCTCCACACGGTTCCCCATGACATAAAGAAACGTTGCTCTGCCGTAAATCCATCAATATCTTCAGGTCTTCCGTTTTCTGCGAAGTGCAATTGCAATGCGTCATAAGCAGCATTGACTCCACCAAGGTCACCAATGTTCTCACCAAGTGTAAACTCTCCGTTGATGAATACTTCAGGAAGCACTTCGATAGCGCTATACTGATCGGCCAGTTCTTTACCTAAGGCTTCGAACTGCGTTTTGTCTTCATCAGTCCACCAATTGTTTAGGTTTCCTTCTGCGTCGTATTTTGCTCCCGAATCGTCAAAGCTATGCGAGATCTCGTGTCCGATGACAGCTCCGATACCTCCATAATTTACTGCTTCGTCGGCTGTGTAGTTATAGAATGGTGGTTGGAGAATCGCTGCAGGGAATACAATCTCATTATACGATGGATTGAAGTATGCATTTACGATCTGTGGTGCCATGAACCACTCGGTCTTGTCTACCGGCTTATTAAGGTCGCCCATGTCTTTGTTAAAGTTCCATTTAGCGGCATTCAGTGAATTCTCTAAATAGCTTCCTCCATCGGCCACGCTCTTAACCTCTAAAGCAGAATAGTCTTTCCACTTGTCAGGGTAGGCAATCTTTATCTTCGTAGCATTGAGCTTCTCGATAGCCTTCTTCTTAGTGTCTTCACTCATCCAATCGAGCTTATTGATACGATTTTCGAAAGCTTTGATCACATTTTGGATCATCTTCTCTGCTTTCGCCTTTGCTTCTGGCGGGAATTTCTCGTCAACATATAATTGTCCTAACGCTTCACCGATCGTCCAGTTGATCGTCTGCAATGCTCTTTCTTCTCTTGGGCGCTGTTCTTTGGCTCCGCGTAATGCCTTGCTGTAGAATTCCCAATTGGCTCTTTCTAGTTCGGTACTTAGTAAACCAGCTGCGTTATTCAACGCAGACCAACGCAGGTACGCTTTCCAGTCAGAGATATTATTCTCTGCAAGAATTCCTTGTAAGGCTTCCATATAGCCCAGATCACTAACGATTACTCTCTTTAGGTCTGTCGCTCCAATTTCATCAAAGTATTGTTTCCAGTTAACCGCAGGAACAATCTTCTGCAATCTTTCTGGAGACATTGGGTTGTAACGTTTTTCAGGATTTCTTCGTGATACCTTATCCAGTCTCGGGGCTGCCAAACGAGTTTCAAACGCAAGCACTTGTTTTGCTTCTACATTGGCAGCTTCTTCTGAGTCTCCCAAAAACTGTAGCATTCTTGTGATGTGTGCTACATATTTTTCTCGTTTTTCTTTCGAATCTTCGTCGTCATCCGTATAGTACTCTCTGTTTGGTAACCCAAGTCCTCCAGACCCTAAATAGGCTACATTGAGATTACTATCTTTTGCATCAGATCCAACTCCGAAACCAAAGAAGCCTGCGCCTCCGGTTGGTTCCATTTCGGCTAAAAAGGCCTGAAGACCGGCCACATCATTGATGGCATCGATCTTTTCGAGGTATGGCTTTAAAGGTTCGATCCCTAATTTGTTTCTAGAGACCGTGTCCATAATTGTTTGATAGAGATACACGGCCTTAGCCTGATCAGACTTAGGATCTAAATTAGGGTCATCAAGGGACTTTTTAAGAATCGCCAAGGCGTCTTCATCAGTTTTCTTGCGAAGTTCATAAAAGCTTCCCCAAGCTGTCTTATCAGCAGGGATCTCAGTACTATCTAGCCACTTTCCGTTGACATATCGGAAAAAATCATTCTTTGGATCAGCACTCGTGTCCATATACGCCAAGTTGATACCAGGCGTAGTCTCTTCTACTTGCTCCTGAACCGTTTCTTTTTCTTCCTGTTTGCACGCTGTAAACAGCACAGCAAAAATCCCCAGGAAGATCAGAGGTTTCTTAATCATTGTGTCAAAATTTTAGTTAGTTTCATTTGTAACCCGAACAAGGTATAACATATTGTATTGGGCTGCCAGAAGTTAAGATTTAATTAACATCTTTTTAAGAAAAAAAAGCGAGCCGTTTGGCTCGCTTTTTTAGTTTATCGTAGTACCAGTTTCCTGGTTACTTGTCGGTCATCGACATTGAGTCTAAGAATATAAATTCCTGAAGCAAACTGCCCCATATTGAGTTCGTAGGTATCTCTTGATGAGTCAGTGTTTACATTCACAATCTGTTTTCCTGTAATGTCATAAACATTGATGGTGACATCAGACCCATTGATCCAGTGGATATTGAAGATCTGATCAGATGGGTTCGGATATACCGAAATACCATCGTTGCTTTCAAATGATACTGCAGAAAGTACCGATGTTGCATCAATTTGGAAATTATCGATGACAGCACCTTCTTCTACTGTATTCTGATCTGATTGGAACTTGAATCTGAAAATCATGCTGGTCTCTGCACTAAACGCTGAAAGGTCATATTCGTACTTCGTCTGCGTCGCCGCCGTCCCTGTCCATTGTGCTCCTGGGCAGTTGAAGCAATTGGTTCCTGGCGTTGTACTACTGTTGAACCAGTTTGGATCTGCAGCAGATCCTAAGATATTCCAAGTTTGGCCTTGGTCTAATGAGTATTCCATGGTAAGGTAATCCCAATCCAACTCAAGCTCAAAGGCCATGTCGAATTTCAATACAGGATCGACCAAACGTGAGATGTCATAGCACTGAGATACCAAATAAGCAATGGTTTGGTTTGGATGGTTTCCTGTCAAATTGGTCGCGTATCCGTTTCCGTCTGCTGCTGCAGCTCCTAGAACCGCTCCTGAAGGAATACCACGTTCCCAAAGTGAACCTCCACCTTCATTATAGGCGATCAATTCATCTTCTGCTTGTTCAAAGTCATTGATTATTTGTCCTACACCAGTGTCATTAGCATAAAAATCAATATCGCTTAATGAATTATTTGATGGGTAGGCATCATTGGCAATTGTTGTTGACACACTAAAAGTGTGCGCTCCTCGATCTGGTGAAATCACTGGTAAGCTAATTGTTGTTGTTGCATCGGCTGCTAAAGAGCCTGTCCATTGAAAGTTGTTTGCAACTCCATCTAAGGTATAAACAACATCGATCGTAGTGATCTCGTTTGACCCATTATTTTCAACAGTAACCTCTGGTGTAATGTCACCACAATTGATACGTGTTGATGTTGGATTATCTAGTGATATAAGTCGTACGTCATTTGGTGGTACTTCAATCGGAATTGATGACTGCCAGATTCCTCTACCATAGGTAGCCGCAGTAATGTTCTCATCATCCAAGTTAATCTCAAGGTCTCTAATCGGTACATTTGGTAATCCAACCATGAACGGTTCCCAAGTTGCGAATCTTCCGGCTAAGCGATATACGCCTGTGCTGGTTCCTACATATACTGGATCTTCACTGTTTCGACCTTGGTGTACAACAATGTATTTTGTTTCATCTGGTAAATCATAAGTGATATCCAAGAAGGTGCTTCCGCCGTCAGTAGACCTAAACACTCCGCCTCCAGATGTTCCTGCAGTCGTCACATAGATGATGCTTCCGTCTGTATTGTTCACCTCGATTGAATTGATATTCGAGCTAAACGAATAGATACTTGAGAAGTTAACCCCTCTATTGGTACTTCTTCTTAAGTTATTATTCACAGCAATGTACATGTTATCGGCATTGTGCGGGTCAACCTCTAGGTAATCAATTCTTGACCCAATAGACCCAACATTAGTCCAGCTACCTCCATCCAATCGATACAGGTTTGTATACCCTGAATAGAGTTCACCGTCTTGGTTCATCACTAGTGGCGTAATCCAGTTTCCTGAAGTGCCGGCCGGGGCTCCTACCTGAGAGTTTAAGCTTCCACCTGCTGTAGATGAAATATTAAGGCTTCCTCCATTCTGTGTAAATCCGTAGTATAGATTATCGTTGTTCGGGTCGATTGCAGTGTCCATTCCGTCGGCACCATAGTAGTTTTGCCATTGTCCATTGTTCAAGGCGTGTCCTCCGTTGTCTTGCAATCCACCCACCATTTTTTGTGAGTTATTTTGAGAAACGGCAATCTTGTAAAATTGTCCGATTGCTGCAGTTCCTGTCAAGTCGGTGAAGTTGGTTCCTCCATTCGAAGAACGGTAGATACCTCCGTCGCTTCCGCAGAAAAGATCCCCGTTAAAAAATCTCAACATGTGGATGTCTGCGTGTGTGTATGCAGCGGCCGAAGGAGCATTCCAGTTATTCAATTTAGAGAAGGTTGACCCTCCATCTCCAGATTTCCAAACATTTAAACAGCCTACATACAATTCGTCAGCGTTTGTGTCAGAAACCCCTAAAGCCAAATCGAACCATGCTTGTGTGCTCTCAAATATGTTTGTTGTAAAAGTTGGATTTGTTGTTCTAGTAAAGAAATCACCAGAACTTTCGTCATATCTATAGATACCTTGAAAACCCCATGAACCATTAGCGCTTACCGCGTATACGTAATTTGGGTTTGCAGGCGTTACATCAATCACCAAACGATTTGAAGAAGCAGGTAGTCCTGCTGAAATCTGCGTAAAGCTATCTCCACCATTCGTTGACTTGTAAAATCTCGTAGATGTTACGGCATAGACAACCGATGGATCTCCTGGCTTAATCTTGATGTCATTGATAATTCCTGATTGCGTTTGCGTCCAATTAGCTCCGGCATCAGTCGTCTTATATACCCCAAGGTTGGTAGCCACCCAAAGGATGTCTGAATCGGTTGGGTGAATGTAAATATCATTCATCGAAGAAGGTGAATTCGTAGGATCCAGTCCAGTAGCATTCCAAGTGTCTCCTCCATCAATAGATTTGAATACACCAACGCTGTCTGTATTTCCTCCATCATCATCACCTGTAGCGATGTAAATTATCTTTGAGTCGTTAGGGTCGATGGCAATTCCTGAAACGCCGATCTGTGGTAGATTATCACTCAAAGGAGTCCAATTAACGCCTGAGTCTGTAGATTTCCAGATTCCTCCTGCCGGTGCTCCTATATAATAGGTATTAGGAGAACCAGGGTCTACGGCAATCACGTTTACCCTTCCTTGCCCTGAAGACCAAGAACCAGTGTTAGTATGTGTAAACGGCCCTACAGCGGTCCAATTACTTTCATCAGCCATGGCACTTCTTGCCTGGGCCGATGCATACCAAGATTGCCACAACTGTTGATAGTTAGGTAATCTCCCATCAGGTCCCACAGAAAATTCCATGTGATTTTCCCATCGTTTAAATGGCTTGTAACCACTTCCTTTGGCATCGGGATCTCTAGTTTCCCAATAGGCGTTAAAGGCGTCAGAGATTTCTTGTAGTGTAAGATCTTCAGAGTTTCTTGAAGCAAGGAGCTCTTGCATCCAAGGTGCATCAGTATTAAACTGTGCAGATACTGTTGCCGCAACCAACAGTAAAAGTAGTAGTTGTATCTTTTTCATAATGAAGGTTTTGAATCGCCAAATATAACTGTAATTCCCTTTTTTTCACAATAATTCAATAAAAAAACAATTATCGTGAATATTGTTTAATTTTTTGGGCAATATTTTATCAGTATTGACGATTTGCATCACAAAACACAACTATGACCTAGCGTCTTGACAACAAGACAAATACAACATTATACTGAGTAAGGAAAAAACGTGAAGTTTTTAGTTTTTAGAAGTCTCTATGATACGTTTGTCATTTTCAAAAGAAGCACTGCTAATCTCATTGCACTGCGTTTTTATGCTATTGAAAGTCCCTAGGATAAGTAGAAGCCCTTCCTGAAGTTCTTCATCTTTGTAGCGACTATCGGAAGCTTTGTCCTTCAGTTTTAGAAGATGGGTCTTAAAAACGATCCATCGACTTTTTATTTGTGGCACATCAAATTTATCTGGAAACTTTACTTCCATCATCTCATCATACTTGGTCTCTAGTTCTTCGAGATAAGGAGCTAAAGATGACCTATTGATATTTTTGGCATCCTTCAAATAGGTGTCAACGTCTCGAAATTCTGACCAGGATGCAATGATCTTGTTGGCATCTCTGTTGAAGGTTACTTGCTTCAAGTTTTTCCATTGGGTATCGGTCAACAATGCGCTGGCTGTTTCTTCAGCTATTTCTTCCGTATTTATTGCTTGCTCATCTACTTTGGTGTTGCTTTCTCCTTTACATCCAACCAAGATGATTGCTGCCCATAAGAATGTTGTTAAGAAGTATGATCTCATTTGATATCGTTTAACAAATTGAAGCGTGACAAATATAATCGATTTCATAGGATAGCACTGATAATTAACAAAAAGATAGCCTTTTCAATGATTGTGCATTTCGCAATTTCGAAGGTCGAAAGGCATCTTTTTTTTAACATTATTTACTCACAAGTCCCTTTTAATCACAATTTAATATTAATGGTGTGTTTTTCTTGCTGTATTTTATTGAATCTTGACCTGATAAAATTTATATTTGTCTCAATCAACCAAACATTCATGGACACCAACATTTTGGTCATAGGTGCCTGCGGACAGATAGGCACAGAACTTACGCAAGCGCTTCGTAAGCGATATGGGAACACACGGGTCGTTGCATCTGATATCAAGGCCGGGCCTGAAGCACTCATGGAGTCTGGGCCTTTTGAAATTTTAGATGCTACGAACAAAGTTGCCATTGAAAAGTGTATAGAAACTTATCAAATAACCGATGTTTATCTAATGGCAGCCATGTTATCTGCCACTGGCGAAAAATATCCTCAAATGGCCTGGGACCTTAATATCAATTCTCTTTCTCATCTATTGGATATTGCTAGAGACAAGAAAATCAAAAAACTATTTTGGCCAAGCTCTATTGCCGTTTTTGGTCCAACGACTCCAAAGCACGATACACCTCAGCATACTATTACTGAACCAACAACGGTATATGGAATCAGCAAGTTGACTGGAGAACGTTGGTGCGAGTATTTTAATCGCAAGTATGGAGTTGATGTACGAAGTATTCGTTATCCGGGTATTATTAGTTGGAAAACGCTTCCTGGTGGAGGGACCACAGATTACGCTGTCGACATATATCATAAAGCTATCGAAGAGGGTTCGTACGAATGCTTTTTGACTGAGAACACTTATTTACCTATGATGTACATGGAAGATGCGATAAAAGCTACCATGGATATTATGCAGGCAAAAGCCGAAGATATCAAAATACGTTCCTCGTATAATCTATCGGCAATGAGTTTTAGCCCAAAAGAGGTTTATGAAGCTATCAAAGAAGAGCTTCCTACTTTTTCGATACGTTATCAGCCAGATTTTAGGCAGGAAATTGCAGATTCTTGGCCTAGTAGCATTGACGATTCGAGAGCAACGACCGATTGGGGTTGGCAGCCTTCGTACGATCTAAAGTCCATGACCAAAGAGATGCTTTTTCAACTAAAACAAAAGGCGAAAGAGGCTTAAGCTCCTACAAAGCAGCGTAATACTCATTCTTCAAATCATCGAATAATCGGTTATTTCATCGGTTACTATTGTATAAAATGTATTGAATTGTACTTTTGTACCGAACCTAAGAATTCAATACATATTATGCCCCCAATTGTATATGACACCTTGGTAAAAAGGTATGACGTTGATTGCGCTGTCGTCTCTGTCTATACAGATTATGTAGTGACAGAAGTGAAAGAAGGGGTCGACTTTAACTTGGACAACGCCAAAGTACTGGCTCGTCTGGTAAAGAGACACTTCAATGGACGTCCTTTCGGTTATATTTCAAATCGAACCAATTCTTATTCCAATGTTCCTATAGATTTTTCGAAAGTAAAGGAAGTGTTTCCTTCGCTAGCTGCATTTGCAGTGGTAGTATACAACCCTTTGCAAAAAAGAATGGTTGAAATCGAGAATCAATTCTACGAAGGTAATATGGAGACATTCTCTTCTTTAAAAAATGCCATGAATTGGATGCGCGGAACTGTTTCTAACTACGAACTGACCGAAACTTCTTAAAATTAATAGTACTCCGTTAATTTACTCCTGAAGAGCAGGCTTGATCCACTACTGAAATACCAGCTTCTTTTATGGACTTGTAACCTCCGGCTATATCTACCAAATTGTGAATTCCTCTACTCTTTAAGATAGAAGCTGCAATTACAGAACGGTATCCTCCTGCGCAGTGAACATAAAAGGTTTCTTCCTTTGGAAAGCTCGCCAAATGATCATTAATATAATCTAACGGTGTTAAATGGGCATCGGCAATGTGTGATGCATTGTATTCTCCTTCTTTTCTAACGTCAAATACTGGAATTGATGAACGATCCAGCAATTCTTTGAAGGTTGTGGCATCAATCGAAAGTAGGCTGTCCGTTTCTTTTCCAGCTTCCGCCCATTGCTCAAAGCCTCCACCAAGATACCCAAGCGTTTGATCAAAGCCTACTCGAGAGAGTCTTGTTACCGCCTCTTCTTCTTTGCCTTGCGGAGCTACTAAAAGGATCGGTTGCTTTACATCAGCAATCAAGGCACCAACCCAAGGAGCGAAGCTTCCGCTTAAACCAATAAAAATAGATCTTGGAATGTGTCCTTTTACAAATTCATTTTGATGACGAACATCTAATATAATAGCGCCTGTTTCATTGGCCATGACCTCAAATTCTTCAGGTGAAAGGGCCTTGGTTCCTCGGTCAATTACAGTGCCAATGTCTTCGTACCCCTCTTTGTTCATCTTTACGTTGAGCGGGAAGTATTGAGGAGGTGGCAATAAGCCATCAGTAACTTCTTTGACGAACTCTTCTTTGGTCATGTCAGCTCTAAGAGCGTAGTTCATTTTTTTCTGATTCCCTAGAGTGTCAACGGTCTCTTTCATCATGTTCTTTCCGCAGGCCGACCCTGCACCATGTGCTGGATAAACGATTACATCATCTGCCAATGGCATGATCTTGTTACGCAAACTATCATAGAGCGTACCGGCGAGTTCCTCTTGTGTCATATGAGCCGCTTTTTGCGCTAGATCTGGTCTGCCGACATCTCCTAAGAAAAGCGTATCGCCTGTAAAGATAGCATGGTCTTTTCCGGTTTCATCTTTCAAGAGGTAGGTAGTACTTTCTAGCGTATGACCGGGAGTATGAAGTACCTTGATCGTAATGTTTCCCAAAGAAAATTCTTGTCCGTCGTTAGCGATAGTCGCCTCAAAAGAAGGTTCGGCGCTTGGCCCAAATATGATGGGTGCGCCTGTCTCTTTTGACAAGGTCAAATGACCGCTCACAAAATCGGCATGAAAGTGTGTTTCAAAAATATATTTGATCGTAGCCCCATCTCTTTGAGCTCTTTCGATATACGGACTAGTTTCGCGCAAAGGGTCTATAATGGCTACTTCACCCTTGCTTTCTATATAATAGGCTCCTTGTGCTAAGCAACCTGTGTAAATCTGCTCTATGTTCATCGTCTTTCCTTTTTCAAAATTACAGTTGTCAAAGATACAAAGTTTTACTACTTGAGAAGGATGACAATTGTCATACTATATCTTAAAACAACTCCCTATAAACTATATAAATACTCATGGCCAATGTGAACCATCCGAATCCTTTCTTTAAACTTTTATTAGATACCCGCTTTGACAACAGCCCTCCGATCAATACGCCCACAATGGTCATCAATGAAAAGAGCAACAAGAAGCTCCATTCTATTTCTAAGGTCTGCACATCTCCCAAAAAACCAACCAACGAGTTAAAGGCAATGATGACCAATGAGGTCCCTACGGCTCTTTTCATCGGTAACCCCGACCAGAATACTAATGCAGGCACGTACAGGAATCCGCCTCCGGCTCCAATAATTCCTGTCACCAAACCAATGATCACTCCTTGCAAGAACACTAAATAGTAAGGTGGTTTTTTATGATCAGGCCCTGGTTCTTTTTTACGTGAAAAAATCATGGCCATCGAAGACATGAACATGATCAATGCAAAAAAGACCATAAGTCCCATCTCTCGAGAAATCGAAAAAGTACCGATATTCAAAAGCTCATCCGGGAGTGCAGGCACTATATATCTGCGGGAAACGTACACTGCCAAAAATGAAGGAAATACAAACGACAGTCCAGTCTTAAAATCGACCAGTTGCTTTTTGGCCTTCTGAATCACTCCTGCTGCTGATGAAGTGCCAACCACAAAAAGAGAGTAAGCTGTTGCCACCACTGGATTGTACCCAAGCAAATACACCAACAGCGGGACTGTCAAAATAGATCCACCGCCACCGATAAGACCTAAGATCATCCCAATAAAAAGGGCTCCTATAAGACCAAGTATGTGTGTTGATTCTAAGATGGCTAGGTTGCTAATAAGAAACAAATATAGTAAAGCAAAACGTAATTTTTCACTAATTTGAACAACGGTTTATAACCTATAAAACCTATAGATTAGTAAGCTTTCGACATTTTTTACTACCAACCTTTTGACCTAACGATTTAACCAATCCAAGATGCCAAATTCGCTGCTCTTTATTCCAGATATTTCCGGTTTCACCAAATTCGTGCAGACCACTGAGGCCGACCATAGTCAACATGTCATTGCCGAACTACTTGAGGTACTTATTAAAGCCAACACTCAAGACCTTAAACTTGCAGAGGTTGAAGGAGATGCGCTCTTTTTCTATAAAGAGGGAAGCATTCCGTCGCAAGAAAAATTATTGGCGCAAATCGAGACCATGTTTACCGCGTTCTACAGCCATCTCCAAATGCTTGAAAAAAACCGAATCTGCCCTTGTAGGGCTTGTGCATCTGCCCCGGACCTAGAGTTAAAGATCATTGCGCATAGTGGAGATTTACAATTCATCGAAGTGCAAGGAAACAAAAAACCTTTTGGTCCCGCTGTTATTGAAACGCACCGCCTGTTAAAGAACTCTGTTCAAAGTGACCACTATGCCCTGATCAGTAAAGCATTGGCAGATCAGATCGGTCTTTCGACAGACTACAAGAGCAACCTGTATGATTTTGCGATGGATGCCGATCAATATGACGGCCACACTTTGTCATACCTACACGCTGAAATAGCGAAAGACAAACTAGTGCTGCGCCAATTTCCGGATGCACTTCCGGTAACCTTCGATTGCCCTCCTAATTTTGTGTATGAGCGTTATTTTCCGGTGGAAGCGCCAACGCTCTTAGAGTATATCACCAATTATAGGAATCGGTCGGCATGGGTAGAGGGTGTCGACGAGTTTAAATTCAACGAAAACGAAGTCACTCGATTGGGTACTGAACACACCTGCGTTATCGACGGAAAACTCCTTGATTTTGTCACGGTTACCAAAGAGGTTCTTCCTGGACAACTTGTTTATGGAGAGATGAGCACGAGTCCACCACCTGTAGATACGTTACATCAGTTTTTTGTGATCACACCCATGCCTAATGCTAGTTGTAAGTTATCGATTGAATTGTATTGGCATGCGCGTTCTCCCATCAAAAAACTGATGATTGCATTACTGGCCAAAAAGGTATTTAAGAAAAATACAAAAGCTGCTGTCGACAAATTGTGGGAATATATTTCTGAAAAATACGCCGTTAAAGGTTAAATTTAAGATCTAAAGTTTCCGTTTTATGCGTCTTGACATCTGGTCGATCCTTATTCTCGTTATCATCTTTCAAGGGTTCTTTTTCTTGTCGGCACTATTGCTTTCCGCAGAAAAAAGAAAAAAACACAGTACACGTTATTTGCTATTCATCACCTTGTTGTTCATTTGGTTTCTTGCAGAGTTTTTATCGGTACGCAATGTATTCAAGGTGCCTTTGGACATTTTTTACGGAACGCGTTATGGGTCATGGATGTTGTTGGGGCCCCTCACCTATTTTTATTTCAAATCAGTTACCGATAGTACTTGGCGTTTCTCGAAAAAACATTGGCTTCACCTGCTACCGTTTGTCATATTTGTAATCATCATACCATCGGTAAGTGGCCAATCGTTGAGTAGACGTCAAATTCACTACGGAATGTTGGCCGTCTTTGACCATCGCCCCAAAACAGTAACAGCTTTTGAGTATCTGTATTCGACGGTTTTCTATCTTCAATTTATTCATCTTGCGAGCTACCTATTTGCTAACTCCCGAATCATCAAACGCTATAGAAAGCGTTTGAAACAAACACATGCTGTCGTAAACAATGTGCGTTGGTTGTTGATCTTTAATGGCGCTTTGACTGCCTGTCTGGTACTAGCTTCTACGTATTTATATATTCTGTTTTCTTCTGATTTTTATAGTCGATCTCTTGATTACATTTATGTAATTCCAATGGGGCTTTTCTTGTATTCTTTAGGATATTATTTATCTGGGGTGTCTTGGCAAAAAGTTGCAGCACCAAAAAAATATCAGTCTTCCTCCTTGAAATCAGCCGAAAAGTCAGCGCTTTTGTCCAAGCTCGAAACCTTCATGCAAGAAGAAAAACCCTATTTGAAGAATGACCTTCGATTGCATGATCTCGCCTCCGAATTAAGCACCAATGACCATCATCTTTCTCAGGTCATCAATGAACATTATCAATGCTCATTTTTCGACTATGTCAATCAACATCGAATCACAGAGGCCAAACGACTCATAATGGAGCATCCGAATCATACGCTACTTAAAATAGCCTTCGAAGCAGGCTTCAACAATAAGACTTCATTTGTGAATGCTTTTAGGAAGTTTGAAAAAATGACCCCGTCTTCCTTTCGCAAAGAAAAAAACTGATCTGCTGTTAATTTTTTGCCAAATCTCTATCAAATTGGACAATCCCTATAAAGATTGTCGCATGTGACCATCCTGCTATTTATCATTGATGTAATATCTAAAAACAAGTCACATGAAAAACAAATTACACTTATTTGCAGTAGCCATTTGCATCGCAATTTCTTTGAGCTTTACCTCTGACACTTCAGAAAAATATGGTTTAGATGTAGGGCATACCTACATTGGTTTTGACGTTGAGCGCTTCTTGGTAGGCGAAGTTACGGGTAGATTCAACGAATTTACCGGAAGTCTCTCTATGAGCGGGGAGGACGCAACTTCATTACAAGTAAACGTTACGATCAATACCAACAGTCTAGATACAAACAATGACACCCGGGATGGTCACCTAAAAAGCCCCATGTGGCTAGACACGGCACAACACGAACAAATCAACTTTACGTCAAAAAGTGTATCAAAAAAGGGGGATTCGTACGAAATGAGTGGTGAACTTACGATTAAGGGCATCACAAAAACGGTGAGTTTTCCCGTTGAAATATTGGGTCCTTTTCAGGACCCTACCAAGCAAACGGCCATAGGGATCAAAGCCGACCTTATGATCGACCGATTTGATTACGGAATCAAATTCAACAAAAAAATGGACAATGGTTCCTTTTTTATAGGCAACGAGGTTAAGATCAAGATTCGAGCTTTGGCCTATAAACAGAAATCGTAAAATTGCAATATTATAATAACATCTTCATTCTTAGTTTTGAAAATGAAAAAGCGCCTTGTGTTTTGCAAGGCGCTTTGTAACACTACTACTTTGCCATAGCAGTTAGTGTAAGTAGACTTTTCCAACAAAGGTTCTTTTGGTCGTCGTTACTTTGACCACACAAATTTGCTCTAGCGCCTTCATTGATAACGTTAATAATTCTACTTGGGGTTCGCTTGATTGATATTGATGAACTTGGCGTCCTGATAAGTCATAAACTGTTACGCTGGTAACTGCTTGTCCTTCTAATTGCCGTGTATCAACAATCAGTTGGCTGGTATTTTTATTATAGGTAAGCCATTTACTATAATCCGAGAGCAGCTGACCATCTTCTGCAAGGGTAAACCCAAGACAGAACTCATCGTTCAAGTGTGATCGTACCGTGGCTACCTCAGTTGTATTCAACTTTCGATCGTAGACCAGAAACGCTGCTATCTCACCATACATGGCTCCACTTCCTGTCGTTTTAAAATCTGAAAAAAGGTATCCGATTCTCATGGTTCCGCTTCGTGTGATCGGACCATTGGTGACGTCTTGCAAATCAATATATGATGTTAGCATATCTCCCGAATCACGATGTATCTCTATTAATTGCCAAGCGTCTAAGGCTACCGCATTGGCTTGGGTGAGTTGCGCGGCTGAAGAGGTTCCGTCGATTCGTATATTAAGAGAGTTATTAGAAACATCATGACGCAGCTTCGAGGTTGCCAGGCCAAAATAAGACCAAACTCCGTTGGCCGTCTGATTGATTGGTTTACATAACAAGAAAATCGAAAAGTCCTGCGATAACGCGATGATGTCGGAAGTTTGCATCTCAAGGTACTTGTCTTGATCAAAATCTCCATAAGGTGCTCCACCTTTGACAGAAGGTTTTCCATTAATGCCATTGCTTATGTAACACGGCTTTTCGGCGTCGTCTTGGCCAAAATTCCGCCCGATGGTGTACTCGGGGGGCGAAAAGCCACCGGGTGGAATATAGCCAGATAGGTCGGGCCATCTGCGAAGACATCCGTCTCCGCATACGCCTGTGTCACAATATTGTTCTGCAATCGGAGCTCCTTCGCTGTTAGGATGTTCCAGACAACTGTTGGTTGTACAATACGCCACATGAAGTGACGTTTGTATTGCCGTGCTCTCGAGATGAAAAACAAGGTCGCCAATGTCCCCTGGTTGGGTTTGCGACCTTGTCATTAACCAAGATAGGAGTAGAATGGGTGTTATGGTGTATTTAATAAACTTCATAAGCTTGGGGTTGGGGTAATCGTTTGATAAGAAGGGCCGTTCCAATAGGCTTTTTGCCCTTTTCCTATGATGCCTAATTGGAACAGCCCAAACTCAAACTAACTGTTAACTTTAAAAAGATCGGCCATTGTAAAACAATCCTAACCGTGGCTCATTAACCTAAAAAAGAATCAAGAGCTGACCGATCTTTTATACGATCTCATGTCGTTAATGCCTAATTAGCTAAAAGTCAATTGTATCAATGACCTCAATTCTTTGACCTCTCCTTTTTGCAATTGGGCTCTGTATCTATACTTGGTGTAATCATCTCCTTTTTTAAGTTGACGCTTTAGATCTTGTCGTACCCGACGAATGGCGTAGTTGAGTGCCCTTAATGAGCTCTCGAACTCTTTGTACTCTGCCACTCGTTTATCAGCTTCTTGGTAGGTCTTCATTCCGTTTATTTTTTTTCTGCTTCGAGCTTTTCAACTTTATCTATTAATAGCATAAGTTGGGCTCTTAGTAATTTGTTTTCTTCTGTTACCGCTTCAAGCTTTGCATCTAGTTCTGCGATATACAGAAAGTTCTCTTCAATTTTTTCAAGGTTCTTTACCGAGGTATTGCCCAGGTCGATGGTCATACCTTCGGCTTGTACTTCTTGATACGATTTAACATTGGGTAAGTGGCCCTTCTGCTTAACAAAAGCTACCGCCTCTTTAAGTGGTAAAAATTTATAGGTTTCGTTCAATGATGAATGTCCGTTAAAATACTCTTCAAACACATAGTCTGGGTAGGTCGTCGTTGACGAGTAGTAGGTATCTGCATAGGCGTCACCATTGACATTGAAGGTGCGCACAAAGTTTCCGGTGCCCAAGGCTGTCATCGCCACGTTTACTGTCGCTTGATTCGTTGAGAAATCACCACCGATAAGTGGTGAAAGTCCGTTGCTGTTTTCAATGAACAGTCGGTTGTTGTTCACATTTTGGGCGCCTGCTTCATAACCTATCAATACGTTCCCGCTGGTCGATGTAAAACCCGTGCCGAAACCTGCTCGGTATCCTACGATCGTATTGTTACTGCCTGTTTGGTTGTTGTAGCCTGTACTATCTCCCACGTTTACATTGAAGCTACCTGTGGTATTGTTATACCCAGCTTCTCTTCCGACAGAAATATTGGAAGATCCTGTTGTATTGAAATAGGTAGGCCTGTATCCAATAGCAATATTATTGATGCCTGTATCATTTGTGTACAAGGCTTGATATCCAAAGCCAAAATTGTCATCTGATGTGGTATTATACAGTGACTGAAACCCGAATGCTATGTTATTATCACCGCTTGTATTCGAATAAAGTGTTTCGTAACCAATACCAACATTGTATTCAGAATCATCTGAATTGTACATCGATCTAAATCCCTGCGCAATGTTGTAGCTTCCGGAGGTATTGGCCAACAAGGCTTGGTTTCCAACAGCTATATTTTCATTTCCTGTAGTATTAGAATACAAGGTGCGATATCCTTGAGCGTTGTTATGGAATCCGGTTGTATTAGAATAGAGTGATTCATCACCAATGGCATTGTTCTGATATCCCGAATCATTATTAAAGATCGCTTCATAACCCAGCGCTATATTCTTTGTTCCAGTGCTGTTAGTGAACATTGAGCGATACCCAATGGCGATGTTATCATCAGCTGTGGTGTTACCATTAAGTGCCTGATGTCCTAGTGCCACATTGTTGTCTCCTGTGGTATTGGAGTTTAATGAAAAGGATCCAACCCCCACGTTATTATCTCCCGAGGTATTTTGTTGTAGAGAGCGATTTCCAAGGGCAAAATTAAAATCCCCATCATCATTATTGTACAGTGCTCTGAATCCTAAAGCTCCATTACCAATACCCGAATCATTCAATACCATGGCCTCATCTCCTATGGCAGTATTGTCCTGACCATCGGTGTTTGAGTAAAGCGTGCTATTACCCAATCCAATATTTCTTGTTCCGGAAGTATTGCTATAAAGACTTTGATACCCTACTCCTACATTTCTATTTCCGGATGTGTTAAAACGCAGAGCGCGGTAACCGATTGCCGTGTTGAAGAAGGCCGTGTTGTTTTGTAATGCCAACGATCCAATAGCCACATTGAAAGAGGAAGTTGAGTTGCTCAACAACGATTGATATCCAATGGCTATGTTGTTATTGCCGCTGGTGTTTGTGTATCCTGAAGCATCACCGATATTGATATTGCGGTTGCTTCCGAGGTTGTCGTTTTCTCCTGCATTGTTTCCAATGAATACGGAGCTTCCAGAGTTGAGCAATTCTAATTGTCCGGTAGTCGTGAATCGAGCCCTAATGACGTTATTGGTTCGTATGTCCAAGGCCTGATTGTCTGTGGTTCCGAGAAAGTTGGTTCCGTTGGTGGTGCCAGAATTACCGACCGTGCTCCAACCATTAATACTTATTGCGTTGAGTGCAGGCAAGGTGGCCAATCCTATCCACGTGGTACTTGCTTCGTTCCAGAAGTAGAAACCTGGAGCATCGCTCCCATCGGTTGTGGTAAGATATATCAGCATGGCATCTTGTGAACTGGTTGGATCTGTTGCTGGAAATGCATCTACTTTTGGAATCAGTATCCCGTCATTGTTGGATGGACTTGCCTGATTCGAAGACCTAATGTCCAATGATGAATTAGGGCTAGTAGTTCCAATTCCGACTTGTGAAAAAGTAAACGTGCAAACAAACAGCATCAGCCATCCGAATTTAATGGTCTTTGCTTTCATGATGTGATCTTTTTGGGGTTAAAAAAGTGCCTAAGGTTAGAGATGACTAAGCTATAACATTGCAGTACATGAGGCTACTTTGATTCTGTGAACAAAAGTTTTTTGAGTGTCAAAAGGAAAAATCGGACAATGAACCCACATTTTCTAAAAGTGAGCCCTTTCGTTTTACGCTCAAACTAGTGTTTAACTCCCTCAGATTTGGGTTCAAAAATGCCAAAAGACTAATAATCAGCTGAGATAGCCGCGCAAAACTTTGGATTTTTCCTGACTTAAAATAATCTCTTCGTGAAAGTTAGGTTGCAAGCTTACCGCGTAGATTCCGGGCTTTACCCGAACCAATTGCTTTATGGAGTTGATATTGGCAACGATTGCTCTGTTGATTCTCAAAAAGATGTCTGGAGGTAAGAGTTCTTCTAAATTATTCAATGATTGATTCACAGCATACGACCTACCATCAAAGAGTCTGAGAAAAACGATCTCACTTCGATAAAAGTAAGCTATGTCTTTGGTGTTGACCGGAATCAAATGACTTCCTTCACTCACCAAAAAACGTTCTTTGTAACCAGTATCTAGTGTCGTACCAACTAAAGCGTTCATGTTTTGTCCTATCTGATTGTACATTAATATTTTATTCTCAAAATATTTAGTGATCGCATGATCCAGATCAAGGTTATTGATAGGTTTCAATAAGTAATCAATCCCAGTAGTTTTGAAGGCAGGAATTGCATACTCATCATAGGCGGTAACGAAGACTACAGGGCTTTGTATCTTGAAACTGTTGAAGATCTCAAAAGACTTGCCATCCGACAATTGTATGTCCATAAAGATCAGATCTGGCGCCTCATTGTTTCTGAGCCATTCCAGTGATTCATCGACACTTATGAGTACTTCGAGTATACTAACTGTCCACTTACTCTCTTTTAACAATTGGATTAAGTGGTCGCTTGATGCTTTTTCGTCTTCTATTATTAATACAGTGGTCATTATACTTTGTTTTTAAAAAGGGGAATCCAAACTTCAAATTTGTTTTCGTCAGCAGAGATCTTTGGGGTCTTAGACGATATCAATCGGTATTGATCGACCAAATTCTTAAGGCCGATACCATTTGATTTTTCTTCATAACGTTTTTGGGTAATGGTATTACTAACTACTACGCCTTCATCTTTAAGACACACTGACACCTTCAACTTTTTGGAAAAGGAAAGACTATTGTGCTTAAACACATTCTCGATCAGTCCTTGAATTGATAGTGGCAGAATGTACCATTCTTCGTCTTGCAACCCTTCTTGGATCGAAAGGTCAAACTTGTCTCCAAAACGAATGTGCTGTAAATAGATATAATTCTTTAGAAAAGAAATTTCGCTATCCAAGGTCACCCACTTCTTGTTTTTGGTTTCAAGGACGTACCCATAGGTTTCCAATATCTTCTTTGTGAAAACCTGGGCTTTTTCGGGTTGCGTATCAATCAAAGTATAGAGTATACTAAGGCAGTTAAAAAGATAATGTGGACTTATTTGATTCTTTAAGACTTCTAATTGCGCTTTGATATGCGCCTTTTTGACCTCTTGCTGTTCAATAATAAAGTCTTGTATTCGCTGTTCTTTTTCCTTCCGCTTAGAAATATTAGAAATGATACTAACTGTATACATTTTACCATTGTCCGTTATGTTTGCTAAGCTTACTTCGGTGGGAAAAGTGGTTTGGTCGTTTCGTAATGCGTAGACGTCAAGACCCAATCCATGTGGTCTATTAGTCGCATTCTTTACGTACTCGGCACGCAGCTTTACGTGCTCATCTTGGGAATCTCTTGGAATCAACACTTCGATCTTCTTTCCTAGCAATTCTTCCTTTTCATATCGAAAAAGTTGTAAGGCCTTTTGATTGACATAAACAATCACACCATTTACATCTGATATGATAATAGCTTCCGAAGATAGATCAACAATGTTCTTAAAAAAAAGGGCATTGAACATAGGACGGGGACATTGTTTGAAACTAAAATAAGAAGGCCGTCGTCATTATCTTAATTGTCTGTGTCTCATTATAATTTTTGAGACATTTTTTTGTATGAAGTAGACTCTTCCTTTTTTACTAAGAACTGAAAAGCAATGAATATCTGGCTACCAGCAAGTATATGAATCAATTTGAAGTGATTGTACGTCCCTATGATTTTACCGAAAGAAATGGATATCGAAAATCCATCGGTTCTAGGCCAGCTGATCGTTTGACGCTGGCAATGCTCGATAGTATTCATCAACATCGTCTCTTAAGTGACGCCCACGTGATGACCTATGAAGACCATGTGAAGATTAATTCATCTTTAAATTCGATTGTCTATTTGGGGCCTAGGACTTTCAACCAAGATTCGACAGACAGCATTGCTGCAATTCGTCAAGATTACCAATATGGCAAACTACTGGACATCGTTGAATCCATGCCCGTTTTCGCAAAAATCTATGCGCCAAAGGACCATGGTGATAGTATAAGCTATCAAGAAGGGTACAAACGAGCTGCAGAATTTTGGAATCTGAGAAATGAAACCATGGCAATCCACATGGCACAATTCATACAAGAGTTTAAGGGCAAGAGGATCGTTGTGCTAAATGGCTTCTTTCATCGTTATTTCCTACGACGTCTATTAGAACCTAGACAAGCGGAATTGGGCTTTGTAGTGAAAGAATACTATACATACTAGAGTGTTGCATCTCAATTTTTGATCAACCGATACGAGAACCCTTTGTCCCCCTCTCCAAGTACTTGGACCAAAATGGTAGATTCATCCAACTTTTTATATTGGATCTTCTTGGGAAAGTCATGCTCCAAGTTTTCAAATGAAAGGCAATCTTTCACATTAGAATTATGCGTAAACGCGATGGTCTTGCCTTGATTTTGATTGGGGACTGTTGCCTCATAAATAAGTTGCCCTTCAATTGCACGGATTTTGAGTGTCTCAAGGACCTTTTTGTTTCCGTCCTTCATCTTAAAAGAACTTCCGGCTAAATAACCAGCGTCTTCTATTTGCCATTGCTCGTAGGTTTCTTTGTTTTCCATTTTCCAGGTCCCTTCAAGAAATGCAACAGCGTCAAGGGGCTGCTGTCCAGTACAAGACTTGGTCATGACGACAATAAAGATCAGGAATGCATAGTGTTTAAAATTCATATCGTCTCTTAGTTGTGATTATTGGGTAAAACTATGGCAGACGGTCAAATGAAAATAGTAAAAAGTCGACAGCTTATTTCTTTAGAAAGAAATTAGCCATGTTTTCTTCGGAAAAACCATAGCGCGTTGGTTCTTCTCCAGTAAATTCTTTAAAGTTCTTGATAAAGTGAGATTGGTCATAGAATCCTGCTAAATACGACACATCCGACCAATCGACCTTCTCTTCATTCAGCAACTCGAAGATGGACGAAAACCGAATGATTCGACAGTAAAATTTGGGAGATACCCCAATATAGGACTTAAAGTATCGCTCAAGACTGCGCTGACTTACTCCAACGATGTCGCACAGTTCTTGCAATGTAATTCCGCCTTTGTTTTCAATGATCTTCTTCGCAGCCTGAATCACCTTCGTATTGGCTTCTGGTCGATTTTCCATAAAGTTTTCAAACCATACTTCACATTTGGCCACCTTATCTGTAAATGGCATATCATCATATGCGATTTGCTTCAAGGGTGTTAACAGCTTGGATAGGTCATTCTTGATCCCTACGGCATTGTCTGTCAGTTCTTGCATGTCTAGATCAAACAATACTTTAAGTGCCCAAGGCTGAAATTTTATAGCAAACATCCCTGTGGCACCCGTATTTTCTAGATAGAAGTAATTGCGTATCTGTCCTGCGATCAATGCTTTCTTCTGAAGATGCCAAACGCGATTGATATTTGCCCGAAAAGGATCTTGATAGTGAAAGATCATTTCTGGATAGCCATCCGGGATGATCTTTTCCTTTCTAATGGTCTCATCTCCCTCACTGTCGATCATCCAAAAGCTTTTGATCATTGAGGTCAACGGCCCCTGAGTTTCGTGCAAAAGGTACTTCAATGTGCGCTAGATTAGATCATACTAATGTAGCAGTTTTTCTTGTAAAAAGGAGCTTGCAATTCTCTCAAGACTTTTATTCGCTACTCACAACAAGTATTCAGAAACCATTAGAATTGGCAATGGCCAAAAACGATTATAGGTTGTTCTCTGTTGTTTATCTACAAAACGCTGTTGTTCAGACAAAATAATTAGGAGACCGAAAAATGTTCCTTATTTTCATTTTATGAAAATAAGATTTCCTAGTCCTTTGAAGTTTCAATCGTTTCTCGGCATGCTACTAATGCTATTCGCATTTGCCTGTTCCAAAGAAAAACCCAAGATAGCAGATACCATTGAAAGTCCTAAAATGTTTGAGCTCATTTCGCCTTCGCATAGCAACGTAGAATTTAAAAATCAGGTCACAGAATCGCTGTATTTCAATTTTCTCAACTATGCGTATGTCTACAACGGTGGCGGTGTTGCAGTCGGAGACATCAACAATGACGGACTCGAAGATCTCTATTTTACCTCCAACCAAGGAAGCAATAAACTTTACCTCAACAAAGGCAATTTTGAATTTGAGGACATAACCGAAAAGGCCGGAGTTGCTGATAAGAAAGGATGGGCTACTGGCGTGTCGATGATTGACATCAACGCCGATGGATGGCTTGATATTTATGTGTGCAAGTCGGGTTCTCTGCAAAACCATGAACAACGAAAAAACCAACTTTTTGTCAACCAAAAAGACGGTACTTTTATAGAACAAGGAAGCCAATACGGGCTCAATTCTATGGCTTTCTCTACCCAAGCCTACTATTTGGATTTTGACAAGGACGGAGATCTCGATGTCTATCTCGTTAATCATCGTCACGACTTTAACAACAATGTTCATGTAGACCCAAGAATTCAAAAAGATATTCGACCCGAAAGCACCGATCAACTCTTTGAAAACAAAAACGGAACCTTTACCAACATCACCCAAAAAGCAGGCGTGCTAAACAAAGCATGGGGACTCAGTGCTTCTATCGGAGATTTCAACGAAGATGGGTGGCCAGACATCTATGTGGCTAACGACTTTTTAGAACCCGACTTTTTATACATCAACAATCAAGATGGCACATTTACTGATCGTATCTTGGAGACCTTTGACCACATTGCTGCCAACAGCATGGGCTCTGACTTGATGGACATCAACAACGACTTAAAACCAGACCTTGTGGTCTTAGACATGGTGGCCGAAGACCATCAACGAAGCAAGGAAAACATGGCCTCAATGAGCACTGAAAACTTTGAACACTTGATCTCCGTTGGTTATCATCACCAATACATGTCTAACATGTTGCAATTAAACCTAGGCAACGGAACGTACAGTGAGATTGGTCAGTTGGCGGGTATCGCCAAATCAGACTGGAGCTGGGGGCCATTGTTGGCTGACTTTAATAACGATGGCTATAACGATCTTTTTGTGACCAACGGAATTCTTCATGACCTGTCCAACCAAGATTTCAGGAATCAAATGAAGGCCAATATCATGAATCGTAAAAAAGTGACCTTAGAACAGGCCATTGGAATGATGCCTTCGACCAAGATCGGCAATAAGATGTTTGTAAACAATCAGGACCTCACCTTTTCGGCTGTTGAAAAACCCTGGGGATTGGACCATCAAAAAAACGCTAATGGCGTTGCCTATGCCGATCTGGACAACGACGGTGACCTGGATATCATCACCAACAATCAAATGGAAACCGCCAGCCTTTACCGCAATAATCAAGATGGTAACGCAATCACCATTGCGCTCATTGGTGATAAGACCAACCCAAACGCCATAGGAAGCAAGGTAATTATCCATGCGAAAGAGGAGCACCAAGCTAAGGAGGTCTATCGCGTTCGGGGGTTTCAATCATCGGTGAGCCATCGATTGCATTTTGGACTGGGTGCACATACCATGATCGATAGCATCAAGGTCGTATGGCCCAATGGCACGTCAAGTGTTCGCAAAAACATACAAGGAAATCAGCAATTGTACATTGAGCAGGTGCACGCCGAGGCTTCCGTTGAGGATCAGTTTACCAAAGAGTCATCCTTTTTCCGAAGTATCGACCCTACAAAATTGGGTGTAACCTTTGAGCATAAAGAAGCATTGTTCGACGACTTTGCCCTTCAACTATTGCTTCCGCAGAAACAAAGCGAAAAAGGCGCTGCCTTGGCAGTTGCCGATGTCAATAATGACGGTTTGGACGATTTTTTCGTTGGAAACGCCAAAGGTGCAGTTGCTGCCTTATACCTTCAAAACAAAGACGGAAGTTTTACCAACATTAACGCTAAATTATTTGCTTCGGAAGCATCATACGAAGATACCGACGCTCTCTTTTTTGATGCGGAAGGTGATGGCGATCTTGACCTATACGTTTCTAGCGGAAGTTATGAAGATGCTGACAATAGTCCTTGGCTTCAAGACCGACTTTATTTAAATGATGGTCAGGGTCAATTTGTAAAAAGCAACCAATTGCCAAACCTGAAAATGGTGACTGCTACGGTTGAAGCCTCCGATATCGACGAAGACGGAGATCTGGACCTCTTCGTAGGCGGCGGAGCCATCCCTGGCAAATATCCCATGGCCTACCCTTCGAAGATCCTCATCAACAACAAGGGAAACTTTACTGACCTCTCATCTCAAGTCGCTGAAGGTTTTGATCAGCTCACCTTGGTGAACGAAGCTGTCTTTTCTGATTATGACCAGGATGGTGACCAAGACCTTATGGTCGTCGGTGAATGGATGCCTGTTCGCATTTTTAACAATGAAAAGGGACGCTTTATTGCTGCAGAAAGTGATCTCCTTGCCCAAACTAGTGGTTGGAATTTCAGTATTACCGCTACCGATCTAGATGGCGACAGTGACATGGATTACCTCATCGGAAACTTGGGTACGAACAACAAATTTCAACCCAAGGAAGACAAGCCCTTTCATATTTACGCCAAGGATTTTGACACCAACGGAAGTATGGATATTGTCTTGAGTAAAGAAAGTAAGGAAGGTGTTTTGCTTCCGGTGCGGGGAAAAGAGTGTTCTTCTCAACAAGTGCCCTCGCTTAACCAGAAATTCAAAACATATTCGCAGTTTGCGTCAGCTTCTCTAATTGACATCTATGGGCAACATGACCTTTCTGAAGCACTTCATTATACAGCAAATACTTTTGAGAGTTTCCTCTTAAAAAACAACGGAAATGGTACGTTCAAGATTGAATCGCTTCCTAATCTAGCACAATTGGGCCCAACCACCGATATGGTTGTACAAGACTTTAATAACGACGGGCATAAAGACCTATTTGCTGTTGGTTCGATCTATGAAGCCGAGGTCGAGACCATTCGTTATGATGCTAATAAAGGATGTCTTCTTTTTGGAAATGCGACTGGACTTTCGAAAAAAACATATATGCCTTCTATACTGCAAGGGTCGCAAAGCAGAGCGGTAGAAATGATACAAATCAATGGAAGGAATTATGTGCTGATCCTAAACAAAAATGGTCCCGTTTCGTTTTTAGAAGTGTTACAATAATTGGCTAATTAGCATCTCCATCTCGCACCTCTCGTGTGCCGGTATGATCATATCCTTGACTTCGCTCTAGGTCGATCATCTTTTGGGGTCGATAATTGGTTATGAATGCTCTGCGTGAGTCTGGAGTACTGTTTCCGCGACTGTAGTGCAGGGTATTGCCCAAATGAATGACACAAGACCCCGGTTTAAGTTCAACAGCAACCGAATTCTCTTCGCTTCCTTCGCATTGCAAGGAACCTCCGTTGCCCGTTGACCAATGCTCCAAAGTGGGGCCTAAATGAGATTCGGGCGTATACCACATACAGCCATTGTCTATATAGGCTCGGTCTAAAGCCACCCAAAAGCTCAAAGCTCGGGTATCGGGCAAAGACACCCAATAGGCCTTGTCTTGGTGCCAAGGCGTCGGTGTATCTGTGTAGGGTGCTTTGTTGATCAGCATATCAAAATCTAGTGCCATGTCATCACCCAAAAGTTGCTTTGCAATCTGTAATGTTCTTGTATGAAGTGACATGTTTAAAAGCTTCGGAAACACTTTACTTGGCACCATGATCTGTGTGATCCGTTCTTGCTTTTGATCCTCGCTTTTTCCAGAAAGGTCCGATCGATATTTAGAGGCATCGATGGTATTGGACAAAAAATCATCGTAAATCTTTAGGTAGGTTGCTACTTCTTGTTGCGACAACAGATCGTTAACCACAAGATATCCTTTCTCTTGAAGGAAGGAAATTCGGTCTGCAGTCACAATTTTCATAATCGTTATTTTACGATGAAGTCAGCATTTCTTCATTTCCAGCGATAATATCTTCAACCACATCTGGATTTAACAATGTTGATGTATCGCCAATACGCTCAAGGTCATTGGTCGCAATTTTTCTTAAAATCCTACGCATGATCTTGCCACTTCTTGTCTTTGGTAAGCCTGTAACAAATTGTATTCTGTCTGGTTTGGCTATAGGGCCAACCGACTTGGCCACTTGATCACAGATTTCCTTGTACAAACGTGCTTCGTCTACCTCGGTATTGAAAGAAGTTACAAAGGCGTACAAGGCATTTCCTTTAATATCGTGGGGATATCCTACCAAAGCGCTTTCGATAACTTCTGGGTGTTCGTTGATGGCATCTTCAATGGGCGCCGTCCCAAGATTGTGCCCTGAGACAATTACCACATCGTCAATACGACCTGTGATCCTATAATTTCCATGGGCATCTCTGGACACGCCATCTCCAGGGAAATAACAGCCTTCAAAAGCCGAAAAGTATACCTGTTTGTATCGTTCATGGTCACCGTATATCGTTCTTGCCATCGAAGGCCAGGGGTATTTTATGGCTAAGATTCCCTCGGCTTCGTTTGCACTTAGCTCGTGGCCTTCAGCATCCAGTATTATGGGTTGAATGCCCGGCAAAGGTAAGGTGGCATACGTGGGCTTTTGTGGTGTAACACCTGCAAGCGACGAAATCATGATGCCTCCTGTTTCGGTTTGCCACCATGTATCTACAATGGGACATTGTTGCTTTCCGATATGGGTGTCATACCAATGCCAAGCCTCGGCATTAATAGGTTCGCCAACGCTGCCCAGCACTTTCAGATTGGATAGGTCGTAGGGCTCGATCAAGCTGGTTGGATGTTTTTCTAAGGTTCGTATGGCAGTTGGTGCCGTATAGAAATGCGTCACTTTGTGCTTATCACAGATCTTCCAAAAACGATCATAATTGGGATAGCTTGGAATGCCCTCAAACATCACAGTCGTAGCTCCGTTGGCCAAGGGACCGTAAATGATATAGCTGTGTCCCGTGATCCAACCAATGTCTGCGGTGCACCAAAAAATATCTCCGTCTTCGTATTGAAAGACATTCTTGAATGTGTACGCAGTGTAGACCATATAACCTGCGCAACTATGTACCATGCCTTTTGGTTTTCCGGTGGATCCAGAGGTGTATAGAATGAACAATGGATCTTCGGCTTGCATAGGCGTTGGCTCACATACTGCTGAAGCGTCTCTCATTT
Organism: Flavobacteriaceae bacterium; assembly: GCA_028279515.1. Taxonomy (GTDB): domain Bacteria; phylum Bacteroidota; class Bacteroidia; order Flavobacteriales; family Flavobacteriaceae; genus JANQNQ01. The sequence continues at coordinate 558,309 of JANQNQ010000008.1, read as the reverse complement.
CTAGGTGCCACCAAAGATCTCTTCCGGGGTACCATTGAATGTCTTGTTCGGTGTTTTTTAATACGATTACGTGTTCGACACTTTCGCATTCTTTCAAGGCCTTATCTGATATGTCTTTTAGAGGAATGGTTTTAGACCCTCTGTAGCTTCCGTCAGAAGTAATGAGCATTTTACAGGAAGCGTCATTGATTCTTGCTGCTAGTGCCGTCGAAGAAAATCCGGCGAAGACCACCGAATGTACGGCTCCGATTCTTGCACAAGCTAAAACAGCCACCGTCAATTCGACCACCATGGGCATGTAAATGCAGACCCGGTCTCCTTTTTTGATTCCGTTTTTCTTTAGCACGTTAGCGAATTGACATACACTATCGTGTAATTCTTGATAGGTCATTGAGATGGCAGAGGCACTTGGATCATTGGGCTCCCATATGATGGCGGGTTGATCGGCTTTTGTTTCCAAATGACGATCGATGCAATTTTCGGTGATGTTAAGCATTCCGCCCGAAAACCATTTGGTCTCTGGAACCGACCAATCGTATTCTAGTACTGAATCCCATTTTTTCTTCCACAGAAAATCTTCGGCTATTTCATTCCAAAATGCTTCTGGGTCTTCTATGCTTCTTTGATAGGTTTCTTGATATTCTGAAAATGATCCTATTGTCTTCATTTTATTCCTTTTTTAAGTGTGCAAGCTCATTTTTAAAGGGGTGAAATAGCATCTCGGCCGAAACGGTTTTGTATTCAGTTTCTTCGGCTTTTCTATATTGAAGTGTTACGGTATTCCAATCACTGGCCCAGCCATTCACAACGTTATTTAAATAGATGATTTTGAGTGCGTGTTTTCCTTTTTCTAAGGCAATTGCTCCTACTTGTTCATGCTTTCTTATAACAGCATTATGATCAACGACCAAGCGGCCCCCAACCCATACTTGCTCTTGTGCACTTGCGAAATAGTAGACGCCATCCTCTGGCACTTCTATATAGCCATCAAGTTGCACCGCCTTAAAGTTTTCTTCCTTTATTTCATGCCCCCAATGATAGGTGGTGTTGGCATCTTCAATTTTTGCAACGATTGCTGCATCTGACCCGTTATTAAAGTCTATCTCGGCTAAGTTTTGAAAATGTCCTGGAATGGAAGTCATTTGCAACCCTGGGAACCATTGCTTCATCACCACAGGCTGCATGGCCTCTTCCTTTGACAATTGTATCGTTCTAATCGGACTTATTTTGTTGTGTTCTGATATGGACGCGATCTTTAAGGTGGTATTTTCCGTAAATATCAGTGTGTCTTTATATATGGCACTATTGACATTTGGGGTTTTTCCATCGGTTGTATAGACCATCTTCAATGAACGCGTAGTCGTGAAGGGAACTTGCACACTATCGGTAAAGACAATCTGATTGGTCTTTGGCCCTTCAGGTAGCGGAATGTGGTAATTTACATTGTACTTGTCCAAAACATTGTAGACACCCGCCATTCTTTCTAGAAAACCACTATACTCTTTTTGTTCAAGCGGAGTCCAATTGGTTTCGGCCAAGGCAATAATTCGTGGATACAGCAAATACTCAACGGTTGCTTCCTCTTTTGCGTACTCGGTCCAGAGATTTCCTTGCGAGCCTAAGATGTGCTTTTGTTTGTCTTTATTGATTTCTGAAGGTATGGGATTGTAGTTATACACTTTTTCTAACGGAATATATCCTCCAAAAGCCAAGGGTTCAGCATGATGGTCTCCTTGATAGAAATTAAAATATACATAAGAAATGGGAGACATGACCACATCGTGCCCTTGGTTGGCAGCTTTAATACCGCCTTCTTCTCCTTGCCAAGACATGATGGTCGTTGTTGGGGTGATGCCACCTTCAAGTATCTCATCCCAGCCTATCATTTTCTTTTGGTGCTTTGCTAATATCTTCTCTACGCGTGCCATGAAATAGCTTTGTAGTGCTTTTTCATCTTCTAAACCTTCTCGTTTCATCATGGCTTGACAATCTGCTGAGTCTGCCCATTTATCTTTCGGCACCTCATCACCTCCCATGTGATAATACTGGTAGGGAAAAAGTGTTACAAGCTCTTCTATCACGTCTGCAATGAACGTATAGGTTTGTTCTTTTCCGGCACAGAGTATGTTGGATTCTACTCCCCAAAGGTTTCGTACTTCATAGGTGTTTTCTTCACAAGAGAGTTCGGGATATGCTGCCAATATGGCTATGGCATGACCCGGTGTATCAAACTCGGGGATGACATCTATGAACCGTTCTTTCGCGTATTGAACAACTTCCTTGATTTCTTCTTGTGTATAGTATCCTTGGTGAATGCTTCCGTCGGCTTCTTTGCGTTTTGAGCCTATTGAGGTGAGTTTTGGGTATTTCTTTATTTCAATGCGCCATCCTTGGTCATCGGTCAAATGCCAGTGGAATTTGTTCACTTTGAACAAAGCCAACAAATCCAACTGTTTTTTGATGAAATCGACTGAAAAGAAGTGTCTGGAAACATCTAAATGAAATCCACGCCAAGAGAACCTTGGTGTATCTTTTATCGTCATTGATGGAAGCGAAAAGTTGTTCTTATTATTTTCGGATTGAAGCACCAATTGTGTTAGTGATTGCAGTCCGTAGAAAATTCCATTTGGTGTTTTTGCTGTTACTTCAATCCCTTGGGGAATGATGTGAAGTTGGTACCCTTCTTCGGTGTCACCTGTTGCGTCTAAGCGCAACTGTATATAGTTTTTAGTTGGTTTTTGAGATACCGTTTCAAGCTGAATTTGTAAGCGTTCTTTAAGCTGCTCGCGAAAAAAATCGGCTACTTGTTGCACCTCATCATCAACTGCAACCACTTGGGTTTCCGCATTGAAAATAAAAGTTCCTTCGAGCCAATTGATCTGTGCAGGCTTTGGTGTGACGAATAGTTGTTCTGTGCTTTCTGGGGAACTTTTGCATCCCCAAAAAAGCATGCAAAGTAAAAGGGAATATATGGTAGTTATTTTTATTCTCATGAATTGCTAATGGTATTTCTTTGAACGATGTATCGTACAAGGTTATCGATGGGTTTTTTCACAAAGCTTTTGATCTGATACCCTCTCTCTGCAAGTGATTGGGCAATCATGTCCTGCGCATGATAGGCAACAGAACCTACAAAGTGAATTGGACATTCGGCCAATTCTTTTTTATAATGAGGCAGATACGTATCTAGGAATTGATCGATTCCGGTCTGAACCATTTCTTTGATGAAAGGATGTTCGCGATATTTGAAGGCAAATCGTGCATAAGATGCTAAATAGCGGTTGGGACGATCCAAGCGGTATAGGTGTCTAAATACTTCATCCAAGACGGGTTCATAATCTTCTTCGAATCGTCTGGCCAGCATACTCGGCATGGTTTTCATGTAGTAGCTTTTAAGGAGTCGTTTTCCGAAGAAATTACCGCTCCCTTCATCTGATAATAGGTATCCCAAAGCGGGTACTTTTTGAATGACCTTTGTGCCATCAAAATAACAGCAATTAGATCCTGTGCCTAAAATACACACGACCCCCGGCGTATTGGTAGTGGCATGCACAGCGGCTACGATGTCTTCTGACACTTCAATGCGTTTCGAGTTTTGAAAAATATCGCCGAACAATCGTTTGATCTTCATATCGGCCTTTTCAGTACCACAGCCGGCGCCATAAAAATGGATCTCGCGTATCTTTTCGCGACTCGATACTACAGGTTGAGCGTTCATGACGATCTCTTCGATCTCTTTGGCCGATAATATGGTTGGATTGATTCCTGGTGTTTGTAGTTGATGGCGATGTTTCCCCTTTTTACTGGCTACAATCCAATCGCATTTTGTCGAACCGCTGTCTGCTATCAAAATCATGAGGCTTCTTGTTTTGGTTGATCATCATCTTCAAACAGCATCGTATCGAGACTTAGGTGATGCACCTTCGTTGATGTTTCCTTTTTATCGATGGTTTTTTTAAGTACTCGAACGGCTTCTGCTCCCAAAAGCTGAAACACTTCTTTGCCTAATCTGGATTCTTCCTCATTATTTTTTGGTACACATACCTTGTGACAGTTAATGCCTTCAACATCGTTCAAAAGTACCAACGGAAAGTGGGTTTTCGCCAGATCCATCAATGGTTCTATGCGTTCTTTCTTGAGGGTGTCTTCCGAAAGGAAGATAATGAGCCCGTCTGTACAACCGTTGGTCAATAATTTAATGAGGATCTTCTCTTTGTTAGCCATTCCTTTTGATTGATACAGCATGAGTTTCAATCCGCGTTTCATTGTGTGATCCGAAATGGAATCGGCCAAAGCTAGCATCCCGGTCTCGTTAAGATCCGGAACGATCAAGCCTATCGTATTCGACTTTTGTAACCGTAGATTTTGTGCCAAACTATTGGGTCGATAATTGTAGTGCTCGGCAATGGCAAAAACTCGTTGTTTTGTGCGCTCGCTTATTTCGTCACTATTGCTCAGCGATTTGGAAACGGTTGAAACCGAAATGCCCAAAATATGAGACATTTGCTTTAAGGTGATATTAGATACCATAGCTGTAGTCTTTTTTTTATAATGAGATTTATTGACCCCTTGGTTTACACGCAAGGGGTCAAGATGTTTGGGCGCGGAATAATGAAAATTAACCTTGAAAAACTATTGTATCTAAAAATGATATCTCTTGAAGGCTTCAATAGCCTCGTAATCTGCTAATCCCAAAGCATCGTATAAAATCGCAGTATTTCTATTTCTTTCTTGTGCCCTTACCCAAAACTCTCTTGAATCCTCGCCTTGAAACATGACGCGGTCCTTTTGAGACTGATGGTATAAAATGGCATTGATCTTTTTGCTTACTTCAAGCGGGCTTAATGGCACCGCCATTTCTATTTCGGAGACGTCCCATTCTTGCCATGCCCCACGATACAACCATACCCAACAATCGTTCATGTATGATTTGTTTTTGAGTCTGTCGATGGCGGCGAATATCGCATCCAGACATACCTTGTGCGTCCCGTGTGGATCTGCTAAGTCTCCTGCTGCATATATTTGATGGGGGCGAACTGTTTCGATCAGGTCTTCGATGATCTTTACATCTGTTTCTCCTATCGGATTCTTCTTAATTGTTCCTGTTTCGTAAAACGGAAGGTCCAGAAAATGTACTTTTTCGTCCGGTAATTCGAAGTAGCGCGTAGCGCCAATAGATTCCATTCTACGAATGAGTCCTTTGATCGACCTAACTGCCGGAATGTCTATATCTCCTTGATTCTTGGCCTTTAAAAACGTTATTACCTCCTCAAAGTTCTTCCCTTCGGGTTGAAATCCAGCAGCAACCTCTGCGAACTTCAGCGCTTCTTCGTCGGTCACAGCAATATTTCCGGAGGTTTGATAGGCAACATGTACTTCGTGTCCTTGATCTATCAATCTTAGAAACGTTCCTCCCATAGAGATGACATCGTCATCGGGATGCGGACTAAAGATCAATACTCGTTTCTTTGCTGGTTGCGCTCGTTCTGGTCGGTTGGTGTCGTCGGCATTGGGTTTTCCGCCTGGCCAACCGGTGATGGTATGCTGTAGCTTATTGAAGATCTTAATGTTTAAGTCATAAGACGACCCTTCAATGGCCAATAATCCTGACATACCATGGTCGTTATAGTCTTTGTCTGTTAGTTTTAAAACGGGCTTATTGAGTACTTGACTAAGCCATGTTACCGCTTTGAATTTTAGCTGTTCTGTCCAGATACATTGATCTACCAACCAAGGTGTCTTTATACGGGTTAACTCTGAAGCTGCTTCGCTATCAAGTACGATGGTCGTATTTCTATGATTTTGGAGGAAGGAAGCTGGAATATTTGAAGTGATCTCTCCTTCAATGGTCTCTTGTACCACAGAGGCTTTTTTATGACCCCAAGCCAGCAGAATGATTCTGCGCGCTTTCATGATGGTGCTAATTCCCATGGTGACCGCCTTCTTCGGAACTTGTTCTAAACCGTTAAAATCGGAAGCGGCATCAGTACGCGTTACATGGTCTAATGTAATAATCCTTGTCCCTGAATTTGGATGCGAGCCAGGTTCGTTGAACCCGATGTGTCCAGTACGCCCGATTCCCAAAAGCTGAAAATCGAGTCCGCCAAATTCCTTGATCTTCATCTCGTAGTCAATACAATACTGATCCATCTCTTCGAGTGGCGTGGTGCCATCTGGAATGAAGATGTTCTCTGGATTGATGTCTACATGGTCAAACAAATGCTGACACATAAAGTGATGGTAACTTTGCTGATGCTCGGGTTCCATCGGGTAGTACTCATCCAGATTAAAAGTTACCACATTGCAAAAACTAAGTTCCCCTGAACGGTGTTGATTCACCAATTCTTCATACACTTTTATAGGAGAAGACCCCGTAGCCAAACCGAGTACACAATGCTTTCCTTCTTCTTGGCGTTGTTTGATCAAACTGGCTATTTCGTTGGCCACTAAAACAGACGCATTCTTCGAATCGGTAAATATCTCACTGTGAATTTTCTCGAACTTGGTGTCTTCAAACTTTCCAACCTGCTTATGTTCAATTTCTTGAATTAATTTCATGGGTTCGAATTTTTTGTTTTTCAGCTTTTGCACTTGCCTTTCTAGCAGATAAGGGCGCTAGCGAGCTAAGAACAGTGTCGTTTCTTGTTTGTTTTTGATTCGTTCTATTTTCATCACCTTTTGGGGTAAAGAGATGAGCTATGAAGTCCCGTATAGCTCATCTCTTTAAAAGGCTAACTCAATGTTTATTCTAGAAGTTTGGGCCTCCTGTATCCCACCACAATCTTGTGCCTCCGTCATCAGCGCCACCTAGCAGCGTCACAGCGTTGTCTACTCCTGCTGCATTGGTAGATCGTTCACTATCAACGAAAGGAATTCTTCTAATTTGAATATCAGTATCGATTGTACCACCACTTTGGTTGCTCACAACTGGGAATATCTTCGGATAACCTGTTCGTCTAAATTCACTCCAAGCTTCTTGGCCATCAGGGAACATAGCGATCCATTTTTGGGTGATGATTCGTTCTAAGTTTTCTTCATTGGTTCCTCCAGCATCCCAAGCAATAGTGATGTTGCTTAATGCAGTGATATTGTTTGCTGGGTTGAAGGTGTCAATGTAGTCTTGAGGAGTCGAGGTGTTATCGGCTATATATGTTGCCGCACCGCTAGCACCATGCTGTGAGAAAGACATATTGATGCCCATTTCATAGTTGCTTTGTGCATCTCCTGCATTGGCCCATCCTCTTAAGGCCGCCTCTGCTCTTAAGAAATATACTTCGGCAGCGGTCATCAATTGAACTCTTGGTGTGTGGATATTGTCATTCAATGCCGAGTAGTTGATATAGTCTGCTTTTTGTGCAAGCTCATCAGCGTATCCGGGCAGTAAAGGCAATCCGCCACGCACTCCCTTCAGGTCACCTGTATCTACAGAATTGTCAAAGTAAGCGCTTCCTCTTGGGTCATCGTATCCTACCAGGATAGATTCCATAGAAGCATTCATTCTGATGTCTCCCCATGAATTGTCGATGGTTTGTAGTGGGTGGTCTAAAGAACCATTTACGAAGAACCCTTCGTCATTGGTACTGATAACGCCTAGTGTTTGTGCTAAGGCTTTTTCGCCTTCGGTCTTGGCTTTTGTCGGATCTACTTTTGAGATTCGAATGGCCAAACGTAAACGAAGCGAATTTGCAAACTTTACCCATTTTTCATAATCCCCGCCGTACGCCAAATCAAACGCTGTGAATCGTTCACTGTCAATATCGGCCATCAAGGCTGCTACTGCAGTATCCAGATCTGCAAAAAAGGCATTGTATGCTTCTTGTTGCGAATCGTACACCCCAGCATTCTGAAGGTCTCCGAAGTTGGTATACACAATAGGTCCGAAAACATCAGATACTCTGTGCATTGCTTCTACCTTTAGAATCAGTGTTACCGCGTTTAGCGTTGGAAAATCTTCTCCAGTTAGGTCTGTGATCGTCTTCACGTTGTTCATCACGTTAGAGTACGGTACTGACCAGATGAAATTGTTCCATCCACTAACCAAGTTATAGGTCGTGTTATTAGCTCCTGCTACAAAAGGACGCGGATTGGTCATATATCCCGAGTATACATCTGCATTTAGGTTTTGCTGCAATTGATATGACCACGCAGGGCTGTATTGATAGATATTCTCAAAGATCGGTTTGTATAGAGAGCCTACGTGCTGAAAGTCAACTTCGAGCTCTTCATCGGTGATATTTCGCGGATTCTGATTAAGATCCTCTAACCCATTGTCACAAGCCGTACCGATCAGTCCTATGATGGCTAGATATGCGATTATCTTATTAAATTTTTTCATCGAATGTTTTTTTAGAATGTTAACTTAAGATTCAATCCGGTACTTCTTGTTGAAGGAAGTCCTAACACATCTACTCCTTGAAGCGCATTTCCTGTACTTAAAGCAATGTTTGGATCATGTGGTGCATCTTTATAGAAGAAGAACAAGTTGCTTCCGATAAGTGATGCACGTATCGATTTAAAGAATGAGTTGTCATTTAGTTTAAAATTGTATCCTAAAGCAATCTCAGCTAATCGAACGTTGGTTGCGCTGTACACATATTCTCCTGTAAATCCATTTCTTCCGCCGGCAAGGCCATAATACTCTTGCGCTGTTAAAGTCGAAGGCGTTCCGCTTAGGTCGACAACATTGATGGTTCCGTTGGCAGTCTCTCTGGCTGTATTGTTACTAAGCCCTTCTACAATTCCTTCGGTCATACTTACTGTTTCACCTCCAAACTTTCCGTCGATCAAGAAGTCAAGTACAAAGTTCTTGTATTCGAGGGTATTGTTCCATCCTAAAGTAAAGTCCGGATTGGCATTACCCACTTTTCTAAGTCCGTCGACTAAGTCTTCATCATTTTCAAGCAGTGCTCCACCATCAACAATTGGTACTCCGTTCGCATCTCTTCGTACTACACGAGCGTAGATATCTCCAAAAGACCCTCCCTCTACAAGATACGAACCAAAGGTGTTCACTCCTTTAGCAGATACCACAAAAAACGAAGGTTCGATCAAACCATCGGCTACAGTACCGTCATAGATACTTTTCACTTCGTTATCATTGGCTGCAAAGTTGATGGTACTTGTCCATTTAAAGTTGTCATTCTGGATTGGAACTCCGTAAATGGTTCCTTCTATACCACTGTTTACAATATCTCCTGAATTAAGTCCAGCGCTCGATGCACCGATAATTGCAGCAGACGTTGGAAACGGAAAGTACTGGTTGATGGTACTGGTCCTGTAATATCCTATATCAATTCCTAAGCGATTGTTCAAGAATCTCCATTCAGTACCGATTTCGAAAGAACGCTGTCTTTCTGGTTCTGGAATGGTGCCGGGGAACGGTCTGATCGGATCTGTAGAGCTGATTCCTCCGCCAAAGACAATGCTTCTGTTTGGAGAAATCGCATCGGTGGCAAACCCGTTACCTACCTCAGCATACGAAGCTCTCAACTTGGCAAATGTAACGGTCTCTCCAAGGTCAAAGAACTCGCTTAGCATACCTGTAACACCTACCGAAGGATAGAAGAAAGAGTTATTACCTTCTGGAAGGGTTGACGTCCAGTCATTACGTGCCGTAACGTCTAAATAGATCTTATCTTCGAAACCAACTGTTGCACTTGCAAAAATCGAATTGGTGCGATTTTTTAAAGTGGATTGATTGAACAAAACTGATGCGTTTGCATTAAAGTTTTGGAACGAGAACACATTGGCAAACTGGAGTCCGCCATTGGTTCCTGAATCTGCATTGAACAACTCAGCATTGTTTCTAGTAATACTTGCCCCTAAATTGGCATTAAAGCTAATCTTATCTGAAAAGTCCTTGTTAATGGTTGCAATAATATCACCATACAATTGTGTAATATCTTGTTCATTTACAATATATCGTCCGTTGATATGAGACAACGTAGCTTCAGTAGTTGCAAAGATTCTATTCTCACTGGTCAAACGTGATTGATCATAAGTTCCTCTTGTTTGGATAGACAACCATTCATTGATTGGAAAATTCAAACTTAAAGATGCCAACAATTTCTTATTGGTCGTCTCGTTAGGGTTTCTGTTTAGAATCCAATACGGGTTTTGCTCGATATCTGAAGTCGCCCGATACCAGCGTTGCGCCTGAATGTTTCTTCCTGGGTCAAACTCTTCAAAGTCTTCGTAGTCTGACAGGCTTTCTCCTGGCGAATCAAATCCATATACTCCAACCAATGGATTGAAGTACAATCCTGATACAGGTCTGTTGTCAATGGTCTGTGAAGATGCCAATACGCTTGCGTTCACCTGTAATTTGTTATCAAAGAACTGAGCGGTTTCTCTTAAATTGATCGTATGCTGCTTTAGCTTATTGGTAGGTACGATCCCACTTGCAAAGGTATTAGAGTATGAAAAATAGGTTTGAGCTCTATCTGTTCCTCCTGAAAGAGAGACCGAATTGATGCTCGTTACACCTGTATCGAAAAAGTCATCGACATTACTTTGGGCCTCGCCATTGAGGTCAATAAAATAGGCCGCGTCATCGACCAACACATTAGAAGAGACATCAACTTTAAAGTTTCCGGCTCTTCCTCTTTTGGTAGTTATCAAAATAACACCGTTAAGTCCGGCGCTACCATATAATGCCGAAGCCGAGGCTCCTTTAAGTACCGTAATCGATTCTACATCATCAGGATTGATCAACGAAAGTGCGTCACCACCGTCTAAGTTACCTCCACTAATGCTTCCGAAGGTATCTTCTGGCTGCCCTGCTGTAGGGTTAGATAAAGGAACTCCATCTACCACATACAAGGGTTGGTTGTTTCCGAAGGAGTTGTTTCCACGAAGTGTAACCTTTACAGAACCTCCTGCTCCCGATGAGCTACGGTTGATCACGACTCCCGAAACTTTCCCAGACAAGCTATTTACTGGGTTGGTTTGTTTTACTTTGCTAAGTTCGTCGGCGTCGATATCTTGCGCGGCATAGGTCAAAGACTTTCGTGTCTTTTTGATTCCGAGGGCGGTAACAACGACCTCGTTCAAAGACTCAGCGTCTTCTTCGAGTTGCACATTGATAACACGCTGTGTTCCCACGGTAATGCTTACCGTTTTCATCCCGACGTATGAAAATTGCAACGTTTGACCCGCTGAGGCGGCTATCGTATAGTTTCCATCAAAATCGGATTGCACCCCGGTTGAGGTACCCGCCACCAAAATGTTAACTCCTGGTAAGGGTGCTCCGTCGGAGGCTGCTGTCACTGTTCCTGTTATTTGTACTTCCTGACCAAATGCCAGTACAGAAAACAACAATAGAATAATTAAAGTTAGTTTATTTGGTTTCATACCATAATGAAGTTTAATGAATTGCCGACAAAGTAATTCTTTATGGTCTTAGAAAAATTTTTTTTAGACAAACAACATCATTTTGAACACATACGACATTCAATTGCAGATGACAGTTTTTCCAAATTTTCATATTCTCAGATTTTTTGTTTTTCTCTTTAATTAGTCATACATTTTCACCGCATTTATTAATAATAACATAACTTTTTCTTGATTTTTTATAGATTTCATCAGAACCTAACTGCGTGTGAATAGGACAATTAAAAGACGATATCACCTATACTTTTGGATCATTTACTTTTCATTCAATGTTGTCCGATGGGGTAGTTATTTCAATGACTATTGGTACTCACTAAAATCGAATCTTGTTGAGTTCCCGCTTCATATTGCTTTGGTCTACTTCAACATTTATTATCTGGTACCTAAATTCATTTTTAAGAAGAAGTACGCTTCATATGTCATTCTTCTATGTGCTACTTTGGGCGTGCATTACTTGTTAAGGTCTGGACTGAATCTGTTGTTGGTTACCGAAGATATATGGCCAGAGGTTGAAGGAAGGTTGGCTCCGTTTGGATTTAATCACATCGTAGCCGTTGTCATTGGGGAATTGTATGTGGTAGGTCTTACATCGGCCATCAAGTTTACGGTCGATTTTCTCACCGTGCAGAACAAGAATCGCAAATTGACAGAGCTGCAATACACCACTGAGCTCAAATATCTGAAAGCTCAGATCCAACCGCACTTTTTCTTTAATACTTTGAATAGCCTTTATTCACTTTCTATCAAGAAATCAGATCTGGCGCCCAATCTCGTGTTAAAGCTTTCTGACTTTATGCGGTATGTGATCTACGATGCCAAGAAGAAAAAGCTTCCGCTGGTGCAAGAAATTGAACATATTGACAATTACATTGAACTCGAAAAGATGCGGCATAGTAATCGTGTTGTTTCGCAAGTAGATATCACAGGTAATATTGATGGAGTAAAAGTGGTGCCGATGTTGTTTCTACCTTTTATAGAGAATGCATTTAAACATGGGCTAAAGGATAATGACGAAATGCGTTTGTCAATTGCTTTTGAAAGAGCGCGAAATGAACTAACTTTTAGCTCGAAAAACAACTATTATCAACCCAAAGATCAAAAAACACAATCGAACGGAATTGGCATTCAAAATGTGAAGCGAAGGCTGCAACTTTTATACCCTAACAGTTACTCATTGAACATTGCCAAAGAAAACAATGAATATACCGTTCAACTCAAAATACCTGTATAATGACCATTAAATGTATCATAATCGATGACGAACCCCTGGCGATAGAGGTGATTGAATCCTTCTTAGAAGAATTCAAGAACATCGAGATCATCGATACCTTTAAGAGTCCTATCGAGGCGCTTCCCCTTTTAGAGGAAGGCGACATTGATGCCATATTCTTAGATATCAACATGCCTAGAATGAATGGTCTTGAGTTTTTAAAAAGCCTTCATGAGTATCCGCAGGTCATTATTACAACCGCCTATAAGGAATACGCTTTAGAAAGCTATGAATTAGAAGTATTAGACTATCTGGTGAAGCCGATTTCCTTCAATCGATTCTTGAAGTCGATCAACAAGCTTACGGCACGCCTGATCACCATCAAAAAGCACGACCCTTCACCCGAATTGGTACAACCGGCACATATCTTTTTGAAGGTAGACAAGAAACTGGTGAAGATCTTGCTGAGCGACATTCTCTTCATCGAGAGTCTTAAGGATTATATTCGAGTGAGTACTTTAGAAGGCTCGTTCTTATCACATAAATCATTGACCAGTATTAGTGAGGAGCTTCCGTCAGAGAATTTCGTACGTGTACACAAGTCATATACAATCGCCATCGACAAAGTCAAAGCCATTGAGGGCAATTTGGTCGAAGTCAGTGATAAACGCATTCCTATAGGAAGAAATTATGCCATTCATGCAAAACAACGCATCTTAAAAAATCAATCCAATTTATTAAAATAAAATAGGATCCACATGGAACTAACTACCTTAGATTATAGCATCATCATATTCTTTTTCTTGACCACTTTGACCATTGGTCTAGTTGTTGCCAGAAAATCTGGAAAGAATACTTCAGAGTATTTTCTTTCTGGGCGAAACATGCCTTGGTGGTTACTTGGATTTTCGATGGTGGCTACCACCTTTTCGACCGACACTCCTAATCTAGTAACTGATCTTGTTCGTCAGGATGGTGTGGCCGGAAACTGGGTCTGGTGGGCTTTTTTGCTCACAGGGTTGCTTACGGTCTTTATCTATGCACGTCTTTGGCGTCGCTCTAATGTCAATACTGACATGGAATTCTATGAGCTACGGTACTCAGGAAAGCCTGCTCGTTTTTTACGTGGGTTTCGTTCGGTGTATCTTGGTTTTGTCTTTAACATCTTGGCGATGTCAGGTGTCACCTTGGCCGCCATTAAAATCGGGCAAGTAATGCTTGGCCTTTCGGCTTGGGAAACTGTGGGTTATGCTGCAGCCGTTACCTTGGTCTTTAGTGCGCTTGGTGGTTTTAAAGGCGTGGTATATTCAGATTTTCTATTGTTTTTTGTAGCGATGATCGGGGCTATTGGCGCTGCTTATTACTGCGTGAATTTACCAGAAGTTGGAGGCATTGACAAGTTGGTCTCAAATCCGGATATCAAAGATAAACTTGGATTGGTACCGAGTTGGAGTGATAAAAAGGCAGTGATTACATTGCTCATCATTCCGTTGGCGATACAGTGGTGGAGTTCTTGGTACCCGGGCGCTGAACCCGGTGGAGGCGGATACATCGCTCAGCGTATGTTGGCTGCCAAAAACGAGAATCATGCCATTGGTGCAACTTTCTTTTTTAACATCATGCATTATGCATTACGTCCGTGGCCATGGATCTTGGTAGCATTGGCGTCGTTGGTAGTATTTCCGGACTTGGCCAGTATTCAAGAAGCCTTTCCAGGGATTACTGAAGATAAATTGGGGCATGACCTCGCCTACCCTGCAATGCTAACTATGTTGCCAGCAGGATTGCTAGGCTTGGTAGTTGCTTCGTTGGTCGCTGCGTATATGTCTACTATCTCGACGCACCTTAATTGGGGAGCTTCCTATTTAGTGAATGATGTGTATAAGGAATTTGTGGACAAGGATGCTTCGGAAAAGAAACTGGTAGCCGTGGGAAGACTTTCTACCGTATTACTCATGGTAGTTAGCACTTTGATCGCTTTGGCCTTAACCAATGCCGTGCAATTGTTTGATTATATCATCATGTTTGGTGCAGGAACCGGACTGATCTTCATCTTACGTTGGTTCTGGTGGCGTATCAATGCTTGGAGTGAGATCTCGGCCATGTTCTCTTCGGGCATCATTTCGGTGATCATAAGCACCCCGACTGTAAAAGCTATGATGTTTGGCGCTGACGGCCAAGAGGGATGGTTTCCAGATTGGTTTCAATTTCCGTTTGTGGTGATCACTACCACTATTATTTGGTTGACTGTAACCTTTATGACAAAGCCTGATGATGATAGCAAGCTCTTCGACTTTTATAAACGCATTCAACCCGGAGGACCAGGTTGGAAAAAAGTACTTGCCAAAGCAGCCGCTGAAAACCAAGATATCGTAACCGACAAAGGAAAATGGATGATTCCGCAGGGAATATTGGCCATGGTCTTAGGGTGTATTCTTGTATACAGCGTACTGTTCACAACAGGGAACTTCATCTACGGAAATATTTCACAAGCATTCATGCTGTTAGGCGTTGTCATCGTTTCAGGGTTTTTATTGTACAGGACTTGGAAACGTATTGGGAAGGCCTTAATGGCATAGTACAATCGGTTTAGTTAACGGGTTAGTTTGTTAAAGTCCTAAAAACAGGGGTTTATACGTGCTTGATTTTCTTAGTTTTTAGAGGAAATTTGCTTAAATTAGAGTTCCCTTAACACCGTCATCCTTGAATTTAAAGATTTTATTACTACTACTATTGACTTCTGTGGTCATGGTGGCGCAAGACACCATGCTAGAAAAGAACGTTCAACAACTTCTCGAGAAAGCCGAGGTCGTTGATGGAACGGAACGTTTGTCTTTATTGGATAGTGCGACGACACTTATCTGGAACAAACGAGGTTTTCCATATGACTCTATTGCACAATTGACCATAGACGAAGCCTATAAGCAAGATTCGCTTGAAATGGCTATGGACTATACAGGGCGTGTCATCTTTTATCTTACCAATCGTGTTGGAAACTCTGAAGCAGGGAAAAAGGTATTTAATGATTTTCTAGACCGCGAGATTGCCGTTGACAATGATAGACTATGGGCGCGAATGTATATTAATGGTGGAGACAGCTACTTCTTTCTCGATGAGACAATTGAGTCGATCACCTTATATTCAAAGGCTGGAGAATATGCATTAAAGGCCAATGATTCTTCTTTATTGGCCACTACCAAAAAATATATCTCAGATGCGTACGCCGACGAAGGAAATTTTGCCGAAGCAAGCCAATATTTAAGGCAGGCAGAAGAGATCTATGCGGCCCAGAAAGACACCATTCGATTGATCAATACAAGAAATTCTAGAGCCAATCTATATAGTAGAATCGGGTTCTTTGATGAAGCGAAAAAGGAGAGAGAAGAAATGATGGCACTTTCAGAGCAAATTGGATATTATCCTGCCATCTTATCTGGATTGATAAGCGCTACTGTTGACGATCGAAAGCAAGAAAATTACCGTTCGCGCGTCAAAAACTTGAAAAAAGCACTTTCTCTTTCGAAGAATTCTGAATTGTATGACCAATACGAGCCCCAAATTCAAATTCTGCTATTACAAACCTATGCATTGACGGATAGCCTTGAAAAGGCAGAGGGCATTTTGAAGCTCATGAAAAGTGACCTCGACCGTTACTCAAAAGGAAGCTTTAAAGATGGTTATT
Source organism: Flavobacteriaceae bacterium (assembly GCA_028279515.1). GTDB lineage: Bacteria > Bacteroidota > Bacteroidia > Flavobacteriales > Flavobacteriaceae > JANQNQ01. Next base: position 542,026 of record JANQNQ010000008.1, on the reverse strand, counting down.
TGGAAGCATTGAGTATCTACAGCTACGTCACAGGGGACATTTCTGAGGCCATTCGTTTGGGGAAACAATTTTTGACATTAAAGGAAACATCAGGCAACGTTGAACATAAAATTCGAGGGCACCTATTTCTTGCCAACGCCTATGAACGAAAGGGTGATAGTGATAACGCTTTATACCATTTTAAGACCTCAAAAGCGCTTAACGACAGTTATCAAAGTCAACAAGGCAGGCGCTCACTAGCCTATTATCAAACGTTGTATGAGACCGAAAAGCGCGATGCCAAAATAGCGGCGCAAGAATCCGAGATCACCTTTCTTGATCAAGAAAATAAACTAAAACAACAGTGGATGATCTTTGGAGGTATTGGGTTGTTAGCACTTTTTGTAGGCTTTTTGCTATGGCGTTCTAGATTGACAGCCTTACGTAAACGAAAAATGCAGGTCAACTTCTCGCAAAAACTCATTAAAGGTCAGGAAGAAGAGCGGTTTCGTATAGCCAGGGAGTTGCACGATGGTGTTGGGCAAAAACTAGCGTTGTTGATCAAGAAATCAAGCTCTAAAGGTGAAGAAGATATCAAGGACCTTTCGGGAAACATGCTGGATGAATTAAGAGGTGTCCTCAATGGACTTCACCCACCTAGCCTAGAACGTATTGGCATCTCCAAATCCCTTGAATCTTTAATAAACGAAGTAGATGAGAACACTGATATCTTTTTTACCTATGACATTGACCTGATCGACAAAGATCTTGACAAAGAACAATCCCTTCATTTCTATCGCATCATTCAGGAATCATTGAACAACATCATTAAACATGCAGAAGCGAAGGCCGTCTCTATTAGAATAGAACGTAAAGAAGGATCTATAGAAGCGCTGGTAAGCGACAACGGAAAGGGATTTAATTTTTTGGAAAAAATTAGGTCTGGAAACGGATTCGGGATGAAAACCTTGTTGGAACGTGCCAAGATCATGGGAGCATTGATCAATGTAGAAAGCACGCCAGACCAAGGTACCGAAATGACATTAAACATTCCTATTTAGGAGTGCTGAAAATGTAAGATCAAATTGATCTTATCCTTTGTTCATGTAATTTAAATGTGATGATGAGAAATGCAGTTTTCATTTTATTCGTATCCTGCGCGTATCTTGTTTATGGGCAAGGTGACGCCAAATCTGATCTTCTTACTTGGGAAAAGAAGTTAGAAGAAGCTACTGTCGATACCGTAAAAGCAGATGCCTTATTTAATATTGGTGCGCGTTTGTATGGAACAGACAATCCTCGAGCACGAAAACTTTTGCAGGAGGCGATCGATCTTTTACCCTACCCGGAAGCAAACATTATGTTGCGCGGAGAAATTTATCACTATTTGGCAGCCATAAATAATGATCAAGGAAATTTTACGGTTGCCATGGAGCAGTTTATCGAGGCAGAAAGGCAATTTAGGAAAATTAATGACTCTCTAAGAATCGCTAATGTCTATTATAATTTGTCTGTACTTCATTTTGATCAGGGGAATATTGAAGATGCCAAAACCATTACTTTAAAAGCCAAAGAGATCAATGAGGCGTTTAAGGACACCTTTGCCTTGGCATACAATTATGTCGTATTGGGTGACTGCTATAAAAAGGATAAAAAAATTGATTCGGCATTAATGGCGTATGAAAAATCAGCTCAATTTAGTAAGATGGCTGGCAATACAATTGGATTCCATGATGCGAGATCAGATCTGGCACTTATGCATGCAGAAAAAGGAAACTATGAAGACGGTATTAATTTATTAAAAGAATGTATAGCCTTTAGCACTGAAAACGAGGTACATGAGTTGTACCCTGTGATATATACTAAAAAATTGGCGCAGGTTTATAAGAAAAAAGAGGATTACAATAACGCACTAAAATATATCGACCAGTCACTAAACCTTGCACTAAAACAGAACAATAAGAAAAATATTGTTCTAGGTTACGTTGAGAAGAGTCAAATAGAAGCAGCATTGGGGAATTATAAAAATGCTTATGAGGATGCTAAGCTTATAAAAATTTACAACGATTCTCTCATTAACAAGGAAAATATTAAGAAAATCAATGAATTAGAGCTCAGGTATGAATTCGAAAAGCAAGAGGAAGTATCGCAAGCACAAATAGAGACTTTAGAAGCTAAAAACAGAGTAAAGAACCAATGGATATTGTTCGGGGGCTTGGGGTTGTTGGCTCTGTTCACGATCATCTATCTACTGCGATCACGAAAGTTCGTAAGAAACAAGCAACAATTGCAAGAACAGTTTTCTCAAAACCTGATCAAGGGTCAAGAAGATGAGCGTTTTCGTATCGCTAGAGAATTGCACGATAGTGTAGGGCAAAAATTGGCATTGCTTATTAAGAAGTCAGATTCTATGGGTGAAAAAGATATGAAAGACCTTTCAGGAAACACGTTAGATGAGCTAAGAGGAATTCTTAACGGATTACACCCTCCGACATTAGAGCGTATTGGCGTCTCTAAATCACTTGAATCTTTGATCAACGAGGTAGACGAAAACACCAATATCTTTTTTACGTATGACATCGATTCCATCGACAATGACCTCGATGAAGAGCAATCACTGCACTTTTATCGAATCATTCAAGAATCGTTGAACAACATCATCAAACATGCCGAGGCCAAAGCGGTCTCGATAGACATCAAAAGAAAAGAAGAAGTTATCGAAGCTACCATTGAAGATAACGGAAAAGGGTTTAACTTTACAGAAAAATTGGGCGTAAGCACAGGTTTTGGCATGAAGACGCTTCTTGAACGCGCCAAAATTATGGGGTCCAAATTGCAAGTAGCAAGTGAAATTAACAAGGGTACTATCATTAAAATGCAAATTCCGGTATGATACAAAAGAATGACATTACGTTAGTGATTGCCGACGACCATCCTATGCTACGAAAGGGATTGTATAACGAGTTGATAGAGCATGGCTTTAGCGTGTCAGGCCAGGCTGACCAAGGCATGAAAGCCTTAGAGCTGATCCTTACGTTAAATCCAACGATTGCCATTTTGGATATTGACATGCCCTTGCTTTCGGGCTTCGATGTAGTAAAAATGGCTCGAGAAAAGGGGGCTGCCACCAAATTCGTTATGTTGACCCTTCACAAGTCTACCGATTTTTTAATGCAGGCCAGAGCGCTTCAGATCGATGGGTATCTTTTAAAGGAAGACAATTTCCTCGAGATCGAACAAGGAATCCTAAAGGTGGCCAATGGAGGTACCTACTTCAGCAAATCTTTTGAAGAAAGTTCGTTGAGTACGGCTTCCGAAGAAATAAAAAAACTACAGACACTTACGGCCTCAGAACGCACCATCCTTAAATTGATCGCGCAAGAAACGTCTACAAACGCTATTGCCGAATCTCTTTTTGTCTCGGTAAGGACCATTGAAAAACACCGAAGCAACATCATCGCCAAGCTAGATATCAAAACAGAGACCAACAGCTTGATCAAATGGGCCTTAGCGCATCGACAGATCATTTTAGAGATGTAACAACCATTTTTAGACAGGTTTACAACTGCTTTTTTTCTTACTACTTTTCTCACATTTAGAATCCATCAGACGCAGATAGGTCACTTCTATACGTAGTACTACTAACTTATTACGTAAAGGGGCTTATATGATGCTCACACCCTGCAAAATACCTTGTGCATGATTAACAAACTAGAAATCATGAAAGCAATTCCCCTTAAAGTTCTAGTGCTCAGTATGGTAGCACTTTTCTTCAGCACTCAATACGGTAACGCACAATGCGACGCCACAAATGACATCATACAAAATACAGGAGGAACCAGTTTTGGGTATAGCGATTTTTATTTTGCCTTCGGAAACTCTTTTACACCCACATGCTCTGGAAAATTAGAAGGTATTTCCTTTTGGACATCCAATGTAACAGGAGGTTCTATTGGAGGTGTTTCGATAACTGTTCAGTTATATAGAAATCCGTTTAGCGACAGCCGCGTTTTAATTTCAAGCGAAACCACGGATGTCCCTTTTAGTTCGTCTAGAACAGAGCAATATGTCATATTCGACGACAAACCTCAATTGACCGCCGGAATAGAATATGGATATCGAATTTTAAAAAATGATTCGGAATATAATGTCAGGCCACTTCACAACTCTGGGAATCCTTATTCTGGAGGAAAAAGACTCTATAATGACTTTTGGTCTTCGTCAAACATCGATATGAGGTTTCAGATTCATTATTTTGACGAGGTAGCACCCAATGCGAATTGCAGAAACATCACACGAGCCCTTGGCGCCAACGGAACGGTAAGCATATCGGGTGTAAATGTCAACAATAACTCAAGCGATGCAGACTCAGGAATTGCCTCTTATTTTGTTTCTCCAAGCACCTTCGACTGCTCAAATATCGGAGACAATACCGTAACATTGACCGTTAGAGATCAAAATGGCAATGCAAGCACCTGTCAGGCAACAGTGACCATTACGGATGATAACCCTCCAGTACTCACCTGTCCTGGAGATATGACGGTCTACACAGACCCAGGAGTCCCAGCAGTGGTCAACTATGGGGATATTGACTATTCGGATTGCTCTATTGAAACCCCTAGCGGATATACTTTTTTAGGGTATTGGGACAGCAAGTACTATTTTATTTCAAACAATACGGTTCAGGCTGGTCAGGCCTTTGCCCAAGCCGAATCTTTAGGAGGCTTTGCCGCCACCATCACTAGCCAAGAACAGAACGATTTTATCAGAACTGCTGCCAACAATGCCGGGTATAACGTTCAAATAATGATCGGATACAATGATGTTTCGGTTGAAAATACGTTTGAATGGCACAGTGGATCCACAGCGACCTACACCAATTGGAACCTTCCAAACGAGCCTAATAATTCAGGAAACGAGGACTACACCGTTATGCGAACCGATGGATTATGGAACGATATTAAAAGTAACGCCACACGTAATTATATTTTGGAGCTGTCTTCTGCAGCTATTACACAAACAGCCGGTCTGGCTTCTGGAAGTGTATTTCCCGTAGGAACTACCACCAATACATTTGAAGCGATGGATGGTGAAGGCAATACAGGTACCTGTTCCTTTACAGTAACCGTAGTCGAAAGTCCTTATGAAACTGATGTTTCACTATCAGGAGGCACCTTGACAATTGCCGATATAGAAACTGCATCTGATGACTCGATTACCCTATCAAACGATGGGACCACATTAACCATTGGCAATCTTGTGAATCCTGTTCAAGTTTCAGCGGGAGTAACACTAGTGGACGCGAATACGGTAACTGTGCCCATGGCAAGTATCACCAACGGAATTATTGTGAATGCCAATGGAGGTACAGATTCTGTAACACTCTCTGACGCGCTTACTTTAGGCGGAAGCAATAACGGTTTTCAGGTCAATGATGTAGAAAGCCACACACAAACCACTGATTTGATTGCTTCAGGAAATATTACTATAACTAGTAGCGGCACTATTTCACTTACCAATGCAACTGTTAGAAGTACTGGCGGAAACGTTGCTATAAGTTCTAATGGAAATATTAATGGAAGTGGGGTCGTCTTCATAGTAGCCAATGGAACCCTTTCAGTGAACGTTTTAGGAGGCGCTTCAAGTCGATTGATAAACACAGGAAACTTTATCGCACAGTTCACGGCTGGTTCTGGTGAATTTGAAATTCCGGAAACCTTCTTAAATGGCATAAACACAAATTTGGGAGTTTCGGCACCGGATATTTCGATTCCGAACAGTGTTGAAACTACTATTTTAAGTCTAACAAATAGGGATGAAGACACTACTTTCTTCGGAGTTGCTACAGCAGATGCAACCGATGGTACTTTCGAAATTACAGATGCCGATCTTGCCAACGTCACTGCTGGCCAGATCAAAGTGCTATCCATTACAGTTGATAGTCTATCAACAATGACCATCGATAGTGTAAATATGGGAGCTACCGATTTTGAATTAACCAATGGTAGTGGAGGCGCTGCCGGACCCATCAGCTTTGTGGGAACCTCAGCGTTTAACGATCTAACCGTTTTCTCATCGGGTGGTATGTCACAGACCGGTCCGATTACCATCAACGGAAATACAACCTTTCAAAATGTTCTACCCATTGCAAATGTCAATATTGTTCTTGACAATGGCGGAAACAACTTTGTAGGCCTTATACATGTAAACACCCCAGGTATAGGTTTGACCTTAACAGATGCCAATACATTGGAGTTGGGTACCGTGTCCGTAGATCAAACTACAAATATCACAGCTTCGACCATTCAACTTTCAGAAAATACCGTATTCAACAAGAATGGTACGGGAACAGCAACGTTCTCAGGAGATATCGATGCAACAAGCACAGGGGCAGCTAATGCAGCCACTGTTAATCATTATGCAGGTACTCTGTCCTTTGTTGGCACCACTATCGACCTTACAGGAAAACTGGATTATAATGGGGTCGTAGACACCACCACAAATTTTAGCGGCACAACCAATTTGAGCACTGAAGGGATCAGTCCGTTTTTCGGATATCTAAACGTAACTGGAACATTCTCTCTTGACGTCTTCACAAATATTTTGAATGAAGCACGATTTACTGGAGGAGCCACCTTGTTAAAAGGTGTAGGATCTCTGGGAGGAGGGCCTACGATCATTGAGACCGGTGCAACCATCGCTCCCGGTACCATAGGAAATGTAAGGAGCATCTCAACGAACGATCTGCAGATATCTTCGGGTACTTTTGCCCCTACCGTTGAGAACGACGATGACTACGATATTTTGGAAGTAGCAGGAACGGTAACACTTACAAACGCGACCTTAAGTCCTACTGGTGGGTTCACATCCAGCCCGAGCGATTTCGAGATCATGCTCATCGACAATGATGGAACAGACCCTGTTAACGGGACCTTCAACAATTTACCTGAAGGAAGCGACATTTCCTTCGGAAGTTATAATGGTAGGATCAGCTATGTTGGAGGTGATGGAAACGATGTCACCTTATTACCTCCTTCAGAAACAACGGTTGTACTAAGCAACGGAAAATTAACCATAACTGATGTTAACGGAGGTACATCTGATGATGACATTACCCTATCCAATGATGGAACTACATTAACTATTAGCAACCTAACCTCTCCCGTAGGGATCTCTAATGATGTAACGTTGCTCACTGCGAATTCGGTCTCGGTACCGATAAGTAGTATTACATCTGGAATCACTTTCCTAGGCGAAGGAGGAAATAATACCATCAATTTTAACAGCGATCTGGCGCTGGCAGGAACTGATAATGACATTACATTGAATGAACTCAGTGGATATACCCAAAACGGTCATATCAATATCGGTGGGGATTTCAATATTACAAATGCAACCGGATTTAACCTTACTTTTGGACAACTCACGGCTAACAACTTGCAAGTAAGTGGTGTTAACAATATTGCCGATCAGGCACTTGCATTGACCATAAGCGGCACTACTCAACTTACGGCTAACAATATCATCGAAATTAAGAATGGACAAGGGAGACACAGCTTCACGGGTGAAGTAACCCTAAACGCTGGTCAGGTATTGAATTTTGAAGCTGGAAGCGACCTTACCGTTGGTAATTTTACCACTTCTAATGGTGGTAACTTACTAAACGATTTAACTGTTTCCCCCGGTAACATTATCCTTACTGGAGATGTCAATATTGCTGGAAATTCGGACCTGCGGTTGCGCACCACGGGTAACATTACCCAACCAGGGGGTGTTATAACCGCAGACCGCTTGGAGTTAAACTCAGGGCCTTCGAACACGTCAACAGCGTTCTTTTTTAACGACAATGATGTCAATCAAATCGCGACTGCCGGTTTATCTGATCTGGAGCTAATAGTATTCAATGATATTGACGACATAGAAATTGGTAGCCTAAGCACCAACGGCATGACCTTGTTTGCCACGACCATAGAACTCTCAGAGAATACCAACTTTACCAAAAATGGCACCGGAGTTGTTTCTCTCATGGGAAATATAGATGTTACAGCTTCTTCTGCAACGGGTACAGCAACTATCAATCATAATTCAGGTAGTATAGATTTTAATGGTCCTACCAATGACTTAGGAGGTCGACTAGCCTATAATGGCGCCTCGGGGAGTATAACTAATTTTTACGGTACTATCACGAATTTACCTATCGGAGGACCTGGTGTGAGCGTTACATTTGGCTACTTGAATGTACTGGGCTCTATTTGGATTGGTGATTCCAACATAAGCATCTTAAATGAAGCTAGATTCATTGGAAGTACAACCTTGGTGCAAGGTATCGGATTCGTTTCGGGAGGACCTTCTACCTTATTCTCAGGTGCTACACTGCAACCTGGTGGTTCCACAAACACTTACAGTCTTAAATTTGCCGATCTCGAAATTAACGGCAGTACGTTTGCTCCGCTAATTGAGAGTGATACTAGCTACGACAGCATTGAAGTTAGTGGTACGCTTACGCTTACAAATGCGACTTTTAGTCCAATAGGAGGTTTTACACCTCAACCAGATGATAATGAAATTGTACTTATATACAATGATGGCACAGATGCCGTTGTGGGAACCTTTAACGGCTACCCTGAAGGCAGCGCAGTCTCACTTCCAGGCTATGGAGGAATCATCAGCTATGTGGGTGGAGACGGAAATGACGTGACCATTGTTCCGGATTTTGTGGATCCAGTGGCCGTGTGCCAGGATATCACCGTTAACGTAATTCCAGGTTCAGACGTTACGGTTTCGGCCAGTGATATTGATGGCGGTTCTAGCGACAATGCGGGCATCGCTCAATTGTTGATCGAAGGGTCTTCTCAAATCGTCTTCAGCTTTGCAAATATTGGTTCCCACGATGTAACACTTACCGTAATAGACGGTAATGGAAATAGCGCCCAATGTACAGCGACCATAACCGTTGCTTCAGGGATAACAAACACGCTCCCTGTACTGATCAGCGAATATGAGCCTGAAAATGTAAATATCATTGCTCCAAATCCACAAATGGTAGAAATATCAGGTGCAGCTGGAGAATTATTCGGCGGATATTTAATTGTTATTGAAGGTGATCGTGATAGTGGAGAGGTAGGTCTTGTACGAAGCGCCGATTTTATTTCTGGCACCTTCGACAGCAATGGGCTTCTTACGGTTTCGATTCCAAAGATTGTAACCCCATCACACACGCTTGTATTATCAGACTCTTTTACCGGACAGGTAGGCGTTACGGATATTGATACAGGTGGAGAAGAAACACGCCCCGCTGACAACATTGCCGACCTAGGAAACATCTTTGACGCGATTGGAGTCGTCGACGAAAATCTGGACGTTGGCTTTACCCACGGAAGCGATCTAGGCGGTGTTGATATGCCAAATATAAACGACCGTCCGCGCTTGGCGTTTAGAGATGGAAGTACCGGAGATTTCTATATAATCGGCAATGGCGACAATATCTATGATGTCAATGGAAATGTCATAGCGCCCTCAGAATTTGATCAAGATCCACGCGCTGGTAGCGGAACCTTCGGAGCAATCAATCCAAGACGTGTGATCAAGCTTCGACCTAAAGTATATTTACAGGGTGCAGCCTTAAACCCCAATACTGGTCAAGAGCTCTTTATGCGCGATGATTTACGTGTAGCAGGTTTATTACCAACGGATAGTCCTTATGGAGATCTATCAACCGACCCAAGTACATTTTCTGATGTAGAACCTAATAATAACATAGTAGATTGGGTTTGGGTTGAATTACGGGATGCTACAGATAACACCAATATTATAGTTGGGCGCTCTGCCCTATTACAACGCGATGGAGACATTGTTGACACTAACGGAAGCGGCACACTTACCTTTGCGCAACCGTCTGGCAACTACTACGTAGCCGTTCACCATAGAAACCACTTGAGCATTATGACCGACGCCCCTATCGGCCTATCAGGAGTTCAAACGTTCGTAAATTTCAGTGATGGGTCTACCCCCACCTTTGGCAACAATGCTCAGACAAGCTATGGTATGCCTAGTGGTATTGTTGCCATGTGGGCGGGAGATGCCAATGAAGATGGGCAGGTTATCTTTCTCAACACAGGCGCAGAGTCTGTCAAGATCAAGCAAACGGTGTTGGACGTATCAGCTGCTGAAAGTCCGTTTGGCGCCTCAGTATTCTATAAACCAGCAGGATACTATGATGAAGACATCAATATGGACGGAGAGGTCATCTTCCTCAATGCAGGAAATGAGCTTTTATTTATTAAAGACAACGTACTGGCACATCCAGAGAATGCTGTATTCAACTCAGTGTTCTACGTAATTAATGCGCAGATGCCATAAGATACTTTGTTTAGTTTTTTAATAGCAATTTCGAAACTTTATCAATGTAAGGGGTGATGAAGTTTCTGAATGCCTCGGCCGGGCGGGTCGAGGCATTCCCTTTTAGTTGCATAAACAATGTGCTGTAGTACATTCACTCATCTCGATGCTGAATGGGCCAACATGCACTTTCTACCATATCAAAAAGAGGGTTTTCCCACATCATTAGAGCGGTCTCTACTGTGATCATTGCTAAATCCCTTCAGATATAAGTAGTACTACGTACATTTTACGTAATGGTTCTTACTGCCTAGCCATTCATTCTGAAATACATTAGTTGTAAGCTAAAAATCAAGCAATTATGAAAACAAATTCCCCTTTAATTCTGTTAGTGGGTCTATTGTGTTTCTTTCAAATTTCAGCACAGACCTGCGGAACTCCAAACAACATTAATCAAAATGAAGTAGATGGACCTATTCCTCTAGGCACACGTTGGGCCTTCTATCAAACCTTTACACCCGATTGCAATGGCATTGTTGATAATATAACGGTATGGCATGAAAGCACTACCTCTTATACTGCAAATGTTTTCTTGACACAAGGAGCTAATCCAGTAGGTAGTACTATATTGGAAGACTTTACTTTTACGTTTCCGGCATCGCCATCGGGTGCCAGCCAGAACGTTATTGATTTTTCCAGTGCGTCCAATCTAACAGCAGGACAAACCTACGCTTTTGCGTTTGTGTTTTCCAATGGCGATGATATAGGCTTCAATTTTAGAGCAGCAGATCCTTATCCAGATGGTACTTTATACTGGATAGAAGAAAGTACTAGTGGCTGGGAAAATGCAGTCGGCGGTGCGGTCGATTTGCGTTTTCGTGTTAATTGGGTAGATCAAAGCCCATATGTAACATGTCGTGAAGGCCGTTCATTTGCCTTAGGTGCAAACGGAACGGTAAATGTTTCTTTCAGCCAGGTTAGTGCCGGTAGCGGTCCTTCAGATGGAGAGTCCGTACTCATACGTTCTATCAATCCTTCATCTTTCGATTGTGATGATGTGGGGCCTCAGGACGTGACCCTTATCATTCAGGATACCTCAGGGCAAAATGCGGCTTGCACTACCACAGTTTTTATTACAGACGGCCAAGATCCAGTATTGAGCTGCCCAGATGATATTACAGTAGATGTCGACCCTGATTTCCCAAATCCCGCCATTGTAAATTACGATACACCAACTGTTGACGATTGTACGGTAGAGACCCCGGCAGGATTTACACACTTAGGGTTGTATACCGATCCTGATGGAGATGTACGTAACTATTACCTGTCAGATAACACCATAGCACTTGAAGATGGATTTGATGAAGCATTCGCCGTTGGCGGTAATTTAGTCACCGTTATAGACCAAGACCATAATGATTGGCTTAGAGAATCAATAAACTTTGTAACTGACGAAACGAATGTTCAGGTATTATTGGGATATACCGATCGATTTATAGAAGGCAACTTTCTTTGGTACGCGGGTTCAGAAAACGATGGGTATGAGAATTGGGCTTCAGGTCAACCCAATAATTCTGGGAACGAAGATTATGCAGTCATGCTATCAAACGGAGGTTGGAATGATCTAGGCGGTACTGTTCAAAGACGCTTTCTTGTACAATTTTCGTCTTCAGCTACATCTAGCGTAACACAAACAGCTGGTTTGCCGTCAGGAAGTGAATTTCCTTTAGGTACAACTACAAATACCTTCGAGGCTACCGATGCCTATGGTAATGTTGGGACATGTTCTTTTGATGTTGTAGTAAATGAAAATCCTTTTGAAACTTTAGTAGAACTGAGCAATGGTAAATTAACGATTACAGATATAGAAAATGATTCTGATGATCAAATTATATTATCTAGCGATGGTACAACACTAACGATTAGTGATTTAGTTGTGCCAACTGTCTCTGGAAGTGGTGTGGTAAAAATAGATGCAACTACGGTTACGGTTCCAATGTCTAATATTACAAATGGTATTGAATTTATTGGCGGAAACGGAAATAATAGCATCTCTATAGATTCTGATATCAGTATTAATGGTGATTTTGATATTAAAAATATAAACACGTTTACTCAAAATGGAGCCATTACAATTACAGGGGCTTTTAAAGTTTCTGAGAGTATAGCACTGAATCTTACAATTCAGAGAGCGTTAACGGCTCAGAGTTTTGACGTAACAGGAATAAATTCTTTATCCGATCAATTTCCAGGGTACCCAATAACTATAACAGGTACTACAAATATCCAAACAACTGAAAATGTCGACATAAGCCTGGGAGCTACAGCACCTCATTCTTTTGGTGGATTAGTAAGTATAAGTGCAGAAGCATTTTATGTTGCATCTTCTCAATCTTTAGAGCTTGGGACTATTACTTCCACAGATTCTGTGGATAATCCAAGGAACGAAATTTATGTAGGTTCTGGAGATTTAACGCTAACAGCTGACGTAGTAACAGCTGGAGACTCTGACCTTTATTTAAGAGCAGAAAATACGATTAATAAACCTACAGGGACCATTACAACAGATAAACTAGTTTTTGATGGAAGCGATAACGGAGATACAGTAGCTCTATTCTTTGGAGACAATGATATAAATATAATTGAAGTAGAAACTGGACGAACCATGGGACTCATTGTATTTAATGATATCGATGATATGGAGATTGGTCTATTAACAATTGGAGATGCAAGTCTTTTTGCACCAACTATGAATCTCACAGAGAATACAAATATTCTTAAGACAGGAACAGGGTCATTAACCTTAGGGACAGATATAAGTACAATTAATATTACCAACCCAACAAATGATTCTGTAGCTAATATTGAACATAATGCAGGTACTTTAGAATTTTTTGGAAGTACGATTACAGTTGAAAAGTTAGATTATAGCGGAGTTTCAGGAACAAGGACGCGATTCTTGGATGGCAATACGACCTTTAATGATGTAGACCTTTCATTAGAATTTGGAACCCTAGTCATACAGGCGCCTGTAAATATTGGCACAAGTGGTATTAATATTGAAGTTTTAGACGAGCTATTAATAGATAGATTTAATAGTGTATTATCAGGTACTGGAACCTTAACAGGTACTTCAACAACAGTAGAACAAGAAGGTACAATAGCACCAGGTAATGGAACAACACCATCTGTATTAACTGTAAGAAATATTGAATTTAATGATGGTGTTTTTGCACCATATATAGATAGCGACAGCGCGTTTGATCAATTGAATGTCGTTGGTACAGTGACCTTGACCGATGCAGATTTTTTACCTACGGGAGATTTTAGCATCGACGATGCCAGCATCGGGGTCATTACATTGATCAATAACGATGGAGTAGACCCGATAGTAGGGACCTTCAATGGTTTGGCTGAGGGTGCCCAAGTAACACTTCCAGGAACTTCAGAAGACTTTACCATCAGTTATGTAGGCGGTGATGGAAACGACATCACACTAACACGAGAAAGCACCTTTGCCCCAGTGATCAGCTGCCCACCAGATATTACATTGGAGTGTGGGACAGCCATAGGTTTAGGTGTAAGTGCAGACACGCCGATCAACATTCCCGATAATGATGGTACGGGCATTACAAGTATCGCCAATGTTACAGGGATAGCCTCTAATTTTGAGGTAATAGAAATTACAGTACAAACAGCTATAAACCATACTTGGATAGGAGATCTAGCGATGGAAGTTACTGCACCGGGCGGAGAATCTGTGGTCCTATTCGCAGAGTCTCTTGCTGAGAGTAGCGATTTAAATGCTGCCTTTCCCATTACATTTACTGATTCCGCTAGCGTTCCGGCAAACGATATCGGAGAGACGATTGATAATTCAGAAGCCGTTTGCCAAGTCGACAATATTTGCGAATATACTGCTATGGGCGGAACGGATGCCTTTGCACAACTCATAAGCGAGATCAATGCCAATGGAAGCCCTATAAATGGGGACTGGACCTTAATTATACGCGACCAAGTATTTCAGGATACAGGAACCCTTGTGTCTTGGCAGGTCAAAATTGTAGCCTTGAATCCTAATCCAGACCCTACAGACCCTGCCGCAACAGGTACTGCTACAGCTACCGATACTCAAGGAACTCCTACAATAACATATAGTGATGTATTGGTATCAGGGGCCTGTGGTAATACAGGAACTACAGAACGTACCTGGACGGCCACCGACGCAGATGGAAATGCAAGTACGTGTGTGCAAACCATTACAATTACTGATACAACTGCCCCTCAAATTACTTCATGTCCAGAAGATATCACGTTCGAATTGGCAGAAGGAGAGACAGAAGCTACGATTACCTATGACTTTCCTGAAGCCACAGATAATTGTGGTGATGTGACCATCACACAAACAGCGGGGATTGCGTCTGGTGAAGTATTCCCTGAAGGGGTGACCACCAATACCTTCTCGATAACGGATGCTTGTGGTAATGAAAGCGTATGTACGTTTACAGTTTCTGTGACGCTAGACGAAACCTTAGTAAGCATCGATAGTGATATTTTGACCATCGAAGATGTCAATGGAGGGGTCTCTGACGATGACATCACCCTATCTGATGATGGTACTACGTTAACCATTAGCAACCTAACATCACCGGTAGAGGTTTCTGGAGGGCCCGTTTTAGTGGACGACACTACCGTAACAGTAGATATGTCCCTGTTCACAGGAGGAATGCTAATAAATACGAAAGGAGGAACCAATGCGGTTACCGTTGCAACTTCTTCAGCAACTGCGATTGATATCGAAGGCGATAATACTGCAACCATGGAATTGGACGCCATCAATATTGGAGACCTAAATATTGTAGGGTTTACTCAAATCACAGATGTGGGAAGCATCATAACAGTGACAGGAGTTTCGACGCTCTCAGCTTCTGGACAAATCGCCATAGACGATGGAGAAGGGAATCACTCATTTGGTGGTGCAATAAATATAGAAGCTGAAAGAATAACCATCACGGCCGGAGCAAATATTACGTTTAGTGAAGTTACCATAGATGCTACAGATCCGCTTCAAAACTTCTTGATAGCGTCTCCTGGTACGGTGACATTAGATGGTAATGTGAATATAACCGATACCAATACCAATTTATTTATAGCAAGTAACGATGGTATTTTCCAACAAAGTGGTATCATTAACAAAGGCTTTCTAATACTTAGAGGTAATGGTTCAGGAACTGCTGTATTAGACCAGGCCAATACTGTAGGTGCAATCGCTGTACAGAATCCATTCAATGCTGATCAAAGTGCATTTACCAACCTTTCGTTTACCAATGCTACAAATACATTCTTATCAGACATTATCGTAGATGAGTTTACCTTGACAGCACCTCAGTTTGATCTGGAGCCTGATTTTACACTCATCACAAAGAATGGGTCAGGTGTTAGTAACTTCAATGCAGATATTGATATCAATACTGGAACAGGAACTGCCATTTTTAATCACAATGCCGGGACCATCAATTTCAATGGTGAAACCAATGATTTCAATGGTAGAGTTACGTACAATGGCGCCGCAGGAACCATTACAAACTTGAACAGCGACACTTCTGGTTTCCCTGGAGGTGGCCCTGGTGTAAGCTTCACTTTCGGAGTTCTCAATGCTACTGGCAACGTGGGTGCTGGAGATGTATTAATCAATATTTTGGATGCTGCCAATTTCTCTGGAGCTACGACCTTAATGACAGGTTTACCAATCATACGAGGAGAGGTTACGACCATTTCAAATGATGCTACAATTCGACCAGGAGGAGGAACCACTGGATTTGATTATACCTTTGATGACCTGGTCATGAATACAGGGGCGACCTTTGCCCCTCGAATTGTAGGCGACGGAGGATTTGATTTCGATAGATTGAACGTAAATGGAACCCTTAGCCTGAACGATGCCAACTTAACTCCAACAGATGGATTTTTGGCACAACTAGCTGGTGAAATAATAATTATAAATAATGATGGGCCAGATCCAGTATCTGGTACATTCAACGGCTTGCCTGAAGGTTCAGCCATATCCTTTGGCAACTATAGTGGATTTATTAGCTATGTCGGTGGAGACGGAAATGACGTGTCATTGACTCCTGATCTGAATAATTTAGTTCCAGTTTTGATAAGTGAGTACCAGCCTATCACCTTAGATGCTAGCGCTCCTCAAACTATAGAGTTTAAGGGACCCGCAAATGAATCCTTTAGTGGCGTCTTTGTGATTATCGATGGAGATAATAGCAGAAACGGTAGAGGTGTGGTCACGGATGTAATAAATATTTCAGGAGACTTCAACGCAGACGGGATACTGACCGTATCAGCTCCTAACTTGACAGACCCGACCCATACAGCGGTACTGGCAAATTCTTTTAGCGGAACGGTGGATGTGACAGATATCGATACAGATAACGATGGCGTTGCTGAAGACTTGTCATCTTTTGGAGCCATAATATATGATGCTGTTGGTGTTAGCGATGGAGGTGCATGTTGCCCATTGGACGTTACCTATGGTACCGATTTTGGAGGTGTCAATCTACCAAATGTTGGAAATAACCCTAGTGCTATTTTTAGAGAGGGAAGCGTTGGAGATTTTTATCAAATTTCTACTTCTTCAGGAGTGATTTTTGACAATAATGGAACGGCAGTCGATGCCTCGATTTTCGATGATGCCCCAACCCAGAATGGTACCTTCGGACAAATTAATCCATCACGAATTGTAGTGCTACAACCAAAAGTATACCTACAAGGTGCTGCATTGAATCCAAATTCTGGCGAAGAAATGTTGATGCGCGACGACCTGCGTGCCGGCGGGCACCTTTCAACAACGAGCCCGTATGCCGACTCGGCCAACTGCACTCCTGTGGTATTTATTCCTACCGGAAGCAATGCCATTGTTGACTGGGTCTGGATAGAGCTTAGGGATGCCGCTGACAACAAGATCGTAATCGACGGAAGATCCGCACTACTGCAAAGGGACGGGGACGTCGTAGACCTTGATGGGACAAGCCCGATCACATTTGGTCAGGCTGCTTCTTCCTACTATGTGGCCATACACCACAGAAATCACCTTGGGATCATTAGTAACATGGCCATTGCACTGAGCGGTAGCACAACAGCAAATGTTGACTTTACCGACGGGACCACCCAGACATACGGCACCAACGCACAGACCAGCTTCGGCATGCCAAGTGGCATCCTAGGGATGTGGGCCGGTAATGCCAATGACGAGGACAGTGACGGTATCAAGAGGGTCATCTTCCTCAACACTGGGGCAGAGTCGGTTGAGATAAAACAGCAAGTTTTAGATGTATCAGCCGCAGAAAGTCCATTCGGACCATCCGTATTCTATAAACCAGTGGGATACTATGTCGAGGACATCAACATGGACGGAGAGGTCATCTTCCTAAATGCAGGAAACGAACTCCTCTTTATCAGAGACAACATACTGGCACATCCAGGAAATGCCGTCTTCAACTCGGTATTCTACACCATAATAGAACAGATGCCATAAGATAAGTAGTTTAGTTTATTAATAGCGACTTTCGAAACTTTATCAATGTAAGGGGTGATAAAGTTTCTGAAGGCCTCGACCAGTGGGTTGGGGCCTTCTTTTTTGTAACATGTCTCTACGTCAAAAATCCGAGAGTACGTAGGCCCTGGCACGTAAAATATACGTAGTACTTCGTATGTTTAAACACAATACCTCGCCCTATCTTAGTCCTCAAATAAACAAGATTTATCTTGTATTTTTTTGAGCTATCATACAGGCTGTTTCTCATTTTCGGCTTAATAAAAAATGTTCATGACAACCTGAAGCTTTTGCTATGGCTTCAAAATGAGTGCTGATCAACATGGTTAGGTTAATACGATCAGCTACAAATATTGGGTTGCATAGTCCATAGGCACGGTCAAATAATGCAAGGGGTTTATTTGACATGTGGCTACAAAACCTCCACTTTTACAAGTGGAGGTTTTTGTTTAAAAAAGAAGTACAAGGTTATTATTTTTTATTTCGGACATTTTTATCCTAAATAAGAATCCACTACCTTTGCAGTATGTTTTCCAAAGCTTGCACATACGGCATCAAGGCCATGCTATTCGTCGCTCAGAAATCTCAAGACGAAACGCGTGTTAGTCTAACACAGATCGCCGAGGCTATCGATTCTCCAGTCGCATTTACCGCGAAAATTCTTCAGGCATTGGTCAAGGCACAACTTGTAAACTCCTTAAAAGGTCCTTATGGTGGTTTTATGATATCAAAAGACCGTTTGTCAACAATCAATATAAAAGATGTAGTAGAAGCCATTGACGGAGACCGTCTTTTTTCGGGCTGCACCTTGGGTTTAGATCAATGCGATGAAGAGCGCCCATGCCCTATTCACAATGATTTTATGCAAATAAGGGCACAATTGACCACGGTACTTACCCAAACCACCTTAGATACCGTAGCCGATGAACTAAACGACGGACTCACTTTCTTAAAACGATAAACAAACGCCTATGAAATATCCAATTCTCATCACAGCTTCCTTACTATGGATCGGCTTTGTATTAGCCATTAGTTTTATGGAAGCTTGGTTAAAATTTAGAGCGCCAGGTGTCACACTAGAAACCGGCCTCAGTATAGGGCGCCTTGTTTTCAAAGCACTCAATAGGGTCGAGTTGTTCTTTGCGCTCATCATATTGATTCAGCTTTTCTTTTCTGCGGAAGGGTTTAGCAAATGGCACACACTTTTCGTTATTCCATTGGCATTGCTACTTGTACAAACCTTCTATTTGCATCCGGCTTTGGATGAGCGTGCCGTAAAGATCATCGAAGGCACACAAGTGGAAGCGTCCAAGCTGCATCTTATCTATGTCATTTTTGAAGTTGCCAAAGTAGCCCTGCTGGCTACCTTTGTGGTGAAACTTTTTAAAAGAGTCCTATGATCGCCGAAGACATCTTGATCTCATACGGAGCACAAGAAGTAACCTACGAAAAGAATGAGGTGCTCTTCGAACAGCAAAGTGCAGGTCGGTATTATTTTCAAGTGAAGGCCGGAGAAGTTAAGATGTACAACCTCTCTGAAGAAGGCAAAGAGTTTACACAAGGAATCTTTGGTGACGGACAATCCTTTGGCGAACCTGCCATCATCGGTGATTTTCCGTATCCCGCAGGTTGCATGGCCACAAAACCTTCGGTATTATTTCGTTTATCCAAAGATCGTTTTCTGGATCTGCTGCGCGAAAATCCCGAGATTCACTTAAAGCTGTCGGCTGCGCTTAGTCACAAATTGCACTACAAGGCGATGATCCTGCAAGAGCTATCATTGTACTCGCCCGAACATCGCATCACCACCTTGCTCAACTATCTCAAAAACACCGACCGTCTATCACAAGGATCCACCGTGGACCTGACCCGTCGCGAAATCGCCGAACTCACCGGGCTACGCGTTGAGACCGTGATCAGGGCCATCAAAAAACTAGAAACTTCTGGCATACTACATATTCAAAAAGGGAAGATCGTCTTGCAATAGCTTCAAGCATCGTGTATGATTCAGGTCATAAAATAATAGAGTCAGCGCAGCGTAGTTTTGTCCTATAATTTTAAACCTCATACCGATGTTGATCAAAGAACAGACCGTTGTAGGTGACGTGGTCGCTTCCAACTATAAAACAGCCGAAATATTTAAAAAATACGGACTCGATTTTTGCTGCGGCGGTAGCCGTAGTATTCAAGAAAGTTGTGAGCACGAAGGCCTTCCGCCTAGAAAACAAGACCAACTACTTTATGAACTCAATAATCTCGTAGAAACTCAGGGTGCTGCCAAAGATGCAGACTATATCCATTGGCCTTTGGATCTCGTTATAGACCATGTCGAAAAACTGCACCATCGTAATGTGGAAAAGAAAGTACCGGTACTAAAAGCGTATTTGAACAAGATCGAAACCGTACATGGCAAGCAGCATCCAGAGCTTACTACCGTCAATACTATCTTTCAGAATGCCAGTGATGAGCTTATCAAGCACATGAAAAAGGAAGAGATCATCTTGTTTCCATACATTCGAAAAATGGTCACAGCACAGCTACAGGGGCAATCCTTAACGCCTCCTCCATTTGGCACGATCAAGAATCCCATTGCCCAAATGGACGAAGAACATGTGTTCGAAGGTGATGCCTTCGCAGAAATTTCTAAGTTGACCGATGATTATACTCCGCCGTCAGATGCATGCACCACCTACAAGGTAACCTTTCTGATGCTCAAAGAATTTGAAGAAGATTTGCATTTGCACATTCACATTGAAAACAACATCCTCTTTAAAAAAGCCATTGCCCTAGAAGAAAACCTCTTGGCATAGGTCTCTGATATGATTGCAATCATAAAATCGTGGATACACGGTCAAATATCTTTGTGCTAAACTTAAAAAAACGATCATGAAACTATACAATACAATGCTGCAGGAATTCAAAAAAGGAGCTATGGGATACGCCACTTTGGCAATCATCGGACAAAGTTGTTTAGGATCTGTTGCAGTAATGCTATTACTGATGAATGGTGTAGAAGCCTCACAAATGACGCAACTCTTTTTTATCACCATCGTTTGCATGAGCTTCAACGGGGCCGTATTGGCGCAATTGAGCGCTAAGATCATGTTCAATATATTGCTGATGAGCGTATTCACAAGTCTAATCGTTATCGTTCTGAATCTAGTTTAAGGATGAAAAAGAACGATATAACTACACGAGAGGATATTGCAATCCTGGTTACTTCATTTTACCAAAAAGTGCGCGCCAATCAAGATATCGGCACCTTCTTCAACGAAACGATCACGGATTGGCCGGCCCATATCGACCGACTCACTGATTTCTGGGAAACCAACCTCCTATTCGTTCGCAAGTATAAAGGCAATCCGTTTGAAGTACATGCTAAAGTAGACGCAACCTTTGATAATTCCCTCGAACAAGAACACTTTGGGATTTGGCTCAACCTTTGGTTCGAGACCATCGATTCTTTATTTACAGGAGATAATGCCCAAACCGCCAAGCGACGCGCTCGTAAAATGTCTTCGTTCATGTACCTGAAAATTTTTGAGAGTAGAGTACAGAGTACAAAGTATTAAGTACAAAGAGTGTGTCATTCCCGCGCCCGCGTGCCGCTGAAGCTTTAGCGGAGGCACAAGGCGGGAATCTTTTTCAGGGTTTCTTTAATGTTGTTGAAACTTAGTGCCTTTCCTTCATTAACATCAGATGAAACAAGGAACACGAACTCCCCGCTTCAGCATAGCTGAACCACCCCTCTTTGACCAAAGAGGGGAGCCAAAAATACAACGTTAACTAAATTCTTGGATGATGTTAATCATAACCCGATATAAAGCTCCTCCCTTTGTTTAAAGGGAGGTGGATTTTGGTTCGTAACCGAACCAAAAGACGGAGGGTTTGAGAAAACTCAGTTAAACCTACAAACCAATAATCGCACAGGTTTTAAAACATAACTCACTAACAACCAACAACTAAAAACCAAGAACTAAGCATAAAAACTTGCAAAGATCAATTTCCTTTTCTAAGTTTGTGGTGTACTAGACAACTAATACACTAGATATGTTGCAAGTTGATAAGCTTCAGTTTCACTATCCCAACGGCCGAATGATCTTGGACGATGTCTCTTTGAGTCTCACCCATGGAAACATTTATGGCCTCTTCGGACGAAATGGAGAAGGAAAGAGCACACTCATCAAATTGATGACCGGTTTGTTGTTTCCGAAATCGGGAAGTTGCTATTCATTGGGTGAAGATACTTCCAAACGACCTGTGAAAGGGTTACAAGATATGTTCTTGATTCCTGAAGATTTTGAGCTTCCGAAGGTGAAGATTGCTACTTACGAGCGCATCAATGCGCCCTTTTATCCAAATTTCTCGAAAGACGAATTCTATCGATCCATCAAGGAGTTTGGACTTGCTCCGCATGAAAATATCGCTTCGCTATCCTTCGGGCAAAAGAAAAAGGTGTTGATCGCTTTTGGGATAGCTACCAACACACAATTCTTGTTGATGGACGAACCAACCAACGGACTTGATATTCCGTCAAAAAGTCAATTTCGCAAGATCATGGCCACGATCGTGGATCAAGGAAAATGTGTCATCATTGCCACCCACCAGGTGCGTGACCTGCACAGTTTGATCAATCATGTGGTTATTTTAGACCAATCGAAAGTGATCTTTGATCAATCTTTGTCCTCTGTTTCCGAAGCACTTTGGTTTGGAAGGCCGCATGCAGGAGATGAAGACGATATCATTTATTCGGAATCTTCTTTTGGAGGAAGAGTTGTTCTTCCTCTAAAAAACAAAGAAGAGAGCGACATCGACCTTGAACTGTTGTTCAATGCCGTATTGGAAGCACCTCAGAAAATTGATCACATCATCAAAACAACAGCACATGCCTCAGTTTAATTTACAACGCATAAAACACCTGATCCAAAGGGATGTGATCCTTAGAAAAGGAACGATACTGACAGCCATTGCCGTCACAAGTGTCTTGTTGCTCATTGCTTGTTTTATCAGTTTAAAAGGGGATTACCATCTTTCTGCCGATGAGTTTTACAATGCGTTTACAGTGTTGTACATCATCATCGGGGTCTGGCTTTCCTTTTCGACCTTCAGAGAAGTGAATCAACAGAAATCGAATCAGTTCTATTTCACCTTGCCCGCTTCGTCACTAGAACGTATCACAGCAGCCTGGTTTAGCACCAGTATCCTATATACCTTGGCCTTCACGGTTCTCGGTTTTTTAATCGGACAAATGGTGGTTTTATTCGGGAGCGTCTTATTCGGAACCAAGGTGCATCTGTTAGACATGTTCAACAGCCGTTACCTGTCTTTGGTTGGTTTTTATTTGGTGACCCAGCCCATCTTTTTGTACGGTGCCGTACGATTTAGAAAGAATGGTATGGGCAAAACTTGGCTAGCCATTGCCGTAACGATCTTGGGGTTTATGATCCTCAACATGTTCTTTTGCTTGGCATTTAATAGTGGCCTACGCGGCTTTTTTGCCGAAGACGATACCGCAACAAGAGCGTTTGAATTGGCTTTTAAAGATGTGAGACCCTTGGGTAAATGGCTATTTGGCATTGCATTGGGGCCCATGATGTTGTTAGCAGCCTATTTTAGGCTAACCGAAAAAGAGGTGTAGGTTATGGATTTTGATAACAGCAAGCCAATATACTTACAGATCGCCGATGTTTTCTATGAGAACATTTTGGCCAAGAAGTGGCAAGCTGAAGAACGCATTCCGTCAGTACGCGAAGTAGCGGTGATGGTCGAAGTAAATCCGAATACTGCCATTCGGGCCTTTACCTTCTTGCAAGAGCAAGGTGTGATCTATAACAAACGGGGCATCGGTTATTTTGTGTCGGCTGATGGTTATGAGAAAGTCTTGAACATCAAAAAGAAAGAATTTATGGGCGATATGCTCCCTGCCCTATTTAAAAAGATGAGCCTATTATCGATCAACTTTGAAGAAATTTCAAAGGCCTATGACCAAAACAAAAAAGAAAACCGTCATGAAGAAAAGTAATGTAATGCTATTGATCGCTTTTGGCTTAATGCTGACCTTCTTCTTGGCGCTTCAAGTGGCCATGAAAAAGCGCATGGATAGTGGAGATCTTGGGGAGGAACCTATTACGTTCATTACTCATGAACGATCTATTTCTGACTACGCGAGCATTACCGTAAGTCATAGCATACATGTATCCTTTAAGCAGGACAGTGTAAAAAGAATTAGTGTGATGGCGGCCGATGACCTCATTGGCAGCATCACCACTGAGGTCAACAATACAACCTTGACCATTCAGAAAACCGATCGGGTCACCAAAAATGACTCGGTCGTAGTAGAGATCGCTCATCCTTATTTAGATGGAAT
Source organism: Flavobacteriaceae bacterium (assembly GCA_028279515.1). Taxonomy (GTDB): domain Bacteria; phylum Bacteroidota; class Bacteroidia; order Flavobacteriales; family Flavobacteriaceae; genus JANQNQ01. The sequence goes on along the minus strand of JANQNQ010000008.1, from coordinate 517,778 downwards.
CACCGCAGACACAGGAGCGTCTGTCGAAAGTATAGGTGTCATTTCGGGAAAGAACTTGAAATTGAATTTTCAGGCGAACACCATCGGAAGGCTTCAGCTTTCATACGACGATGTACAGTGCAAACTATCGTCTGAAGCCGACGTAAAGATCACTGGCGACAGTCGCAACATTAATTTTTCAAACTAAAAAACAACAATCATGAAATAACAGCCGCAATCCACATAGTCCGAAGCCTTGGCGTAGGTCTATCCTTCATTCATCAATCAATCATCCACATGGACCGAAGCTTTAGCGAAGGTTCATCATCAATCAATCATCCACATGGGCCTTCGCCGAGGCTACGGCCCATAAAGATCAAAAAACGAACAGTTATGAAATCTAACACCATGAGCGCACCTTCTTCGGTGGTTCACAAGAGAGAAGTCTCTAAAATTAGGTGGTATGCCATGAAAGGCATCTACCTGCTGACCTTTTTATCACTCGGATACCAGACATGGGAAACCCTCTTATTTTCAAACAGCACATGGGATCCTACAGAAGGCGTTGCCTATGCATTTTGGGGTGCGTATTCTGTACTCATGGGCATTGGCATTCGGTATCCGCTTAAGATGCTACCACTTTTAATGCTGCAGCTTTTTTATAAATCTGTTTGGCTGCTCACCATTGGTTATCCCTCATGGTTAAACGGAAACCTTGATGCTGTCGGTCAAGAATTCGTACGCATCTTTTTGATAGCCGTGGTCCTGGACTTACTAATCATTCCTTGGCGATATGTGTACAGGACATATTTCAAGAATCTAGTTCCGTTCGCAGGTCATAGGCCTTCAAATTAACAACTACTCATTCATCAACATGGCCCGAAGCTTTAGCAAAGGTCCATCACAAAAACAAACAATTATGAACAACATCATTCAATTCGGCGAAAAGGTCGAAGGATACAACATCCCTGTATTAAACGAACGCGAGATCAGAGCTGCTGCGGGCATTCTATTCCTGTTAATGCTCGTGGCCATATTGGTAGTTATTTTTATTGGTGATTTCACATTACTAAAATATACGGTGACCATCTTTTTAACAGACATCTCGATTCGCGTCTTTATCAATCCGAAGTATTCGCCCTTCTTGATCATTGGACGTTGGGCCGTTAGGAATCAAGTTCCTGAGTATGTCGGAGCACCACAGAAGAAATTTGCTTGGTTTATTGGCTTCGGACTCTCTTCATTGATCTTCATTCTATCGAACGTGGTCAATTCTTATGGGCCGATCACGGCACTGGTCTGCTTGATCTGTCTGGTCTTTCTTTTTTGGGAAACTGCCTTTGGCATTTGTCTAGGGTGCAAGTTTTACGGTCTTTTCTATAAAGACAAAGTACAATACTGTCCAGGCGAAGTGTGCGCCAAAGAAGACCGACAAGCCATTCAAAAGACTTCAAAAGCACAATGGCTTATTGTCTTGGGCTTTGCTGCTTATATCACAGGCATGGTTTTCTTGTTGAACGACCTCTATGTAATTCCTCCAGACAATCTCTGGGATATCATTCAAGGCACCACCACGCCTTAACAACACTTTATCATTCATCACAAAAACATCAAAAAATGAACACAATCACCATACCTTCATCACCGCCTAAAATAAAGGACGGATTGGCCTCGGTTTTAGAACAGCTTAAAATCGCAGAATCTTCTGGGGAATACGCCACCTTTTACGACCATTTTAAAGCTTCCTCCTTGCCTGTTATTCCGTCTTCAGAACGCAATGTAGAAATGTGCTTTGAAAAGTGCTTTCACGTATTGCACGAACTCAGCAAGGTGTCCATTCCGGTTTCGGTGGCGATCTCGATGCATTACTATTTGCTGAGTGCCATTGCCTCCTACCCTTTTTCATTGAAAAGTAGTGCCTATTGGAAACGTGAATTATTGCTTCGGAAGATCAACAAGGAAGGCTTGTTGATCGCCAATACGGGGTCTGTACGCACCTATAAAGATGCACGCAGCGATACCCCCATCGTTGCCGAAAAGGTCTGCAATCAATATGTGATCGATGGGGAAACGCCTTTTATGTCCCTTGCTGGTGTAGCAGATTATTTTGTTTTTACGGCCACATTAGAGCAGGGAGAAAAAGCGGTCTTTTTTATTCCGACCGATACCAAAGGCATTAGTTTTCATGACTCACCTATCGGCAATAGTATGCCGGGTTCTTATACGCGATCGGTTCGTTTTGACCATGCGATTGTCAACGACACGAATGTGTTGGAACTAAACGCGACCGAGGCTTCCAACAGTGAGATCTTGGTATATCAACGCTCATGGTTTCAATCGTTGTTGCCTGCTTGTTATTTGGGAGCGGCGCTTCGGGTAATTTCTAAGCTGAAGGATTTCAGCCTTAAAAAAGTAAAACACGGAAAACTCCTAGCCGAATCTGATTGCCTCACCAACCAACTCGGAAGCCTTACGCTTAGCTACAGAACTGCCCGTGTGCTTTGCAAACAAGCCGCTACAGCGCTGCATCAATTTAGACGTGGAAACAAGCATTTGTTAGAGCAATTGTTCGAAACCTCGGCTCTTGCCAAATATCATGGTACACAAACGGCCGAAAACATCATACACGAAGTTCGAAAGTTGATGGGTGTAGCCTTTATGGCGCCCGATTCTGTAACTGAAAAGGCGTTTAGACATGTGGTGTTTGGACCGTTACAACCCATGAGTAATCAGGATGTGGTGGGGTATTTTGGAGACGTCGGATGATTAGCTCAATAAAAAAAGCCCCGAGTTTACACTCGAGGCTTCTCATATAATTAAAACATCTCTAATAATTTCCTATTGTAAACGTATTGGGTATGAAGTCATAACTGGTATCATTGTTGCCACTATACATCAACCCTCTGTGAATCTCTTCCATAGAAGGTTCTTTTTCTGGTAGAATGGTAATCTCGACCAGGTCAGAGTCCTTTTTAATCTCTTTCAATTTATCTTGCAAAAATGTTGCTGCTTTAACCAACTTCATACGCTCATCTGCTGACAGGGCGTTAGTATCAAATTTCAAATTTAGATTTGAAATTTCAAAGGAGCTCAAATCTAACTCTGAAATACGGTCAGCGTTCTTAACAATGAAGTTAAGAACAAATAGATTTAAATTAGTAAGTTTGGTGAGGAATAGCCTCTCGGCAAGTTCTTCAAACAAATCATTCAAATTTGAATCGCTCGAATATCGGTGATTAAGTCTAGACATCTTTTTATATAAAAGACTACAAATTTAATAGAAAGTTACAAAATTATATTGATTTTAACGATTTGTTATAAAACAATCATAATTTATGTTTAATTCTCTAAATGTATAAAATTCCTCGAATTTTCCAAAGAAATCATGCTTAAATGATTGAAATTTAATGAATTGACTGTTATAAAAGTCTTCATAGTGCTTTGATTTTCTCACAGCAATAAAATCATAAAACGATAAGTTTGCAACTTCTTCCTTGTCAATAATATCGTGCAATTCTTTGAAAAATGGGTGGTTTTCTAAAAATTCAGAAAACCCAATGCCCTCCTCTGACTGTCCGATCGTATCGAATACCCCATCGAGGGTATTGGGAGCTATCACATAAGTTTCCTCATTTATCGAAGCCCTAATTAGTTGTCCTGAGGTAATGGCCGGTAGAAATTCGCTCTCAAATAAATTCTTTCGCTCATTTTCTATGATTTCTTTTAATTCATTCGAATCTACGGGCAGCTTGAACTCGAGAATCTGCTCTTCGTCCAAGTTTTCTTCTAGATATTTCTCATTTGCGGCACTATCATTGGCAATATCTCTAAAGTAAAAATCTATAGAGTCTTTTCTTTTCTCCCAAAAAAACTCGACATTTCCTCGCATTTCACTTCCTTTAACCTCTAATTTATAGTTCTCTTGAGAGCACTTAAATGACTTTAATTTTAGCACACTAAACCAGTTATTCGGAAATCTTGATGCGGTCGTTTCGTTTTCTTCGTTCTCAATGAAATGGTAATCCAGAAAACTACCCATTTGAACATTATGGCATCCTTTTGGTAGCTTGATAGGCTCGCTAGTCATGGGCACATGTTCATGCCCTGTGATCAAAATGTCCGATATTTCTAAAAGGCCATCCAATCTAACATCAGCACCTTCTGTTTTCGAAAACTGCTCATCCCATTCTAGCCAGGAAGGAGGATGGTGCGCTACTGTGACAATTCTTGTCTCAGGATAAGATTCTTTTATTGTATTAATATCATTCCAAAAGGGGTAATAATTGGGGTTCAAAAAATAGGATTGTTTTCCTCGCTGACTTAATTTATCGCCAATAACGAAATCTTTTAGTTCTTTTCGGATTTCTTTGTCCCCAAAATCGCTCACATAAGAATCATAGTATTCACCAACCACTCCTGGGCCAAAAGACTTCCAGCTACTGTTAAGCAACAAGAACAGCACTTTATTTTCAGGGAAATGATAGTACCCAGCAAAATGTCCCTTCTCGTAAGCAAAGTTCTTATCGTGCAATCGATTTTTCATTCCTTTAATAAACTGGTTTTCAAAGTTCTTGAAAACTTGATTGAACTTCCCTTTAAAAAATTCTTTCTTTTCAATTTTAAAGAGCTCAGGAAGTTCTCGTCCTTGCCCCAGAACTCCTTTCAAAATATCCCAATGCACGTCGTGATTACCTACAACACTTAAGATAGGAATATGCTTTGGAACAATATCATCTAAGATCTCTTTGAGTTTTGTAAACTCATCAATATCACCCTTAAATGATAAATCTCCAGAAATTACCACACAATCTATTGGCTCTTTTGCATGTATGGTTAAAAATTGTTGCTGAAAAGAATCGAAAACCTTCCTCACTTGATGGCCATCGCCAGCATAAGACTCTTTTAAATGAATGTCGCTTATTACACAAATATTGAACTGATTCATCTTACGATTCGTTTTGAACAAATAATTGATCCTTTTTTAAATAGACTCCTAGGCTCCAAACCAAATGCAGGACACAATTATTAAAGTGATTAAATTCTTTTCGTTCTTCATGGCAATTAATAAAAAACCCTCCCATTGGATCGATATACCAGGATGATTCAATTAAGAAATGAGGAATTGGTTTTCCTGTGGCGTAGTTTCGTCGAAGTAATTTCACCTTGCTCTCAAACTTGTTATATATAAAATCCAGACAGAAATAGGACAAGATCGATATCTTCTGAATTTTATCCAGATTACTGCTTTCGCCTTTCTGGTCTTGAAGATAGCTTTCATAATTGTTTATGAACTCTTCTAAAGGAAGGTCAACAGGTTGTTTAATGCCATAGGTGTCTTCTTCGTAAAACCATTCTAGGATGACGTCTCTAATGCTTTTGTACTTCAAATTGAGCATTCCCTTCTTAATTTTAATTCCTTTTGCTTCGTCCGGTTTTGGAAAGTTAATTTCGTAGAGAATTTGGTATACTTGTTCTTCAAGACTTTGCACCCATAATTTAAACTCCTCCAAATTCGCAAGGATCTTGACCACCCTACAAAGTCTTTTAAAATGTCGGTCCCAAAATGACTTCAACTCTGGAATTGGGCACTTCATGTTTTCTAGTGCATGCTCACCTTCGAATCCTAGAGCTTCAGAAATTAACATTACCCTAAACAACTCTCGTATAAAATTGACCTCATCAAAATTTCCTACTGAGCTATAGGAGCTTGTATTTTGTAGTGCATATCCCCAATGCCAAAAGAGGAATAGATCATCTCTTTTGAAGTATGTTAAATAGAACTTCTTGAAGTCAATTTCGAAGTAGTCAAGGCGTTGATAACTCATGAGTCTTATCTCTTCTTCACTTAGCTCACTCTCATCAGAAGAAATTAATGTCTTCCATTTCTCATAAAGCTTATCAAAAAGTATATCGTTTTTCTGGTCAAAATTCTTCTTATCAATGTTCAGTATCTCTTTCAACAGTGTAGCAAAGACCAATGGTGGGCAGTTGATATTGTCTATGTTGTAATTTACCGAGATACTATTTGAAATCGTTTCAATATCGTTAATACGCGTTACAATGCCTGTATCGTATGAATCTCGAAAACATGTAGCACATATTTTAACAATAGCATCGTACGAACTTAGAATGGAGGTGTTAGCACTATTGATATCTAAACTAAACTCATTCAAATCTTCAAAGTTGTAATTGTTAAGGAGTCGATCTTGGAGGGCCTCTTCAAAGACCTCAACGTAGCTGTTGATCATATCTTCAACGCGCTTGGTCTTCAAATGTGTTTGCCAATCCAGTGAGCTTTCATCTCCCGCCAATGACACCCGGTCCACTTTTCCGCTTGTAATAGCTGTCTCAAAAACTTCATGCTTCACTTCAATGATATCGATAAATTTGTTCAACAGTGTATATAGGTCTATATAATATATATAGAGTACGGGGTCTTGAATTCCTTGGTTGAAATTATAAATGATCTTCCTAACCTTCTTCCGGATATTTCTTGAAATATTGAGTGCCCGAAGGTACTTGGCGGTCTTCTTTTCGGCATCAACCAAGTAGCGTTCTAGCTCATTTTCGGTAGAACAGGGCCCTGAAAATCCTTCAGAAAGGTCCTGTGAATAGGCCTTCATTAATTGTTCTCCAAACTTAAAGGACGACTTGGTTTTGATTTTTCTAACATGGTTGCGAAGCAACTCATTGGTCCTGATCTGTCGAAATGCATCTTGATTGGATTTGAATTTGCCTGGGGTTGCCTCAGATACCACAAAATCGGTCTTCCCGTAGGTAAATCTGGCGACATCAAAATCTTCACCCGACAAGAAGCTCTTCGCCTCTTGCAGAAAAAAAGGAAAATGGCCTGGCTTTATTTGCCATTCGATCTGGGTCTCAAAATCATCGTCCCCATTAAACACTCCACTGTTCAGGGAATTATAATCAACTCCAATGTACGAGTGTGTGTCATTAAACACATGCGATTCTAGAATATTTTCTACACCCCATTTTTTGTACAAGGAATTTTCACTAACCTCCTCGAAGTTGTGCAATTCTTTAAGTTTGATTCTCCGAATTTCCAGAAGCGCCTGAGTAATTATATCTGACTGCTCGTGAGAAGCGATCAATACCAGTTCTGACCAGTTAAATGAGTCAACCAATACATGATCTTCTATTTTGTATTTTTCTAAGATTTCAGAAATTCTTTTGATAGAAGATTTAAAGATGTCATCTCCATTTCCGATCACCAGTCCGTTGGTTATTTTAAGCTGAACAATATTCAAGTACCTTTTAGGCTTAGACAGAAAATCGTTTACTTCAGTTGGAGATTTTCCTTCAATCAATGACCCGCTAATGATTTGATAGCTCACATTTTTAGAGAAAAGTTGATTCTTAAGACCTCCCCTTGGTTCAAAGACCCGCTGGGTGAACTTATAACTATCAATAATTGAAATGAATGCGGCATCAAAGTGCGAAAAAAGATGAAAGACATTCGGATTATAAAGAGGTTCGAGATAACTCTTCACACCCTCATTATCTTTTTTATACCCTAAGTATTTAGCAATGTTTGTTTTATAATTGGAATAAAGCTCTCCAATATTCTTTATGTATTCGTTTACCTCCCCTAATGGATACTTTGTCAATGCAATGTGTACACCAAATTCCTGATGGTTCATTCTAAGTACTTTTTTATTATATAGGGTCATTCATCAAGGAGCTTTCCTTAACAAAGACTAAAAAACACTAAATCTTTAAAGATTTAGATTACTCAAAAAGTAGGGGGAGGAGTTAAATATAGTAATAATAAATAAGTTAAGTCTTTTCAAACTACATATTAAGCCACTGCTTAAACTGAGCCGCCTTGTTTTTGCTGATGATAATACTAGTTTCAGAGTCCGGAGTCACTAGGATCTTTAACTGATTGTTTCCGTATTTGACGATCTTATCAATACTGGATATCCCAATAATGAATTGACGGTTGGCTCTAAAGAAGATGGATTCGTCCAATTGCGAAAACAATTCGTCCAAACTCAGGTTTGAAGTAGAACGCTTCGTATCCTTGCACACTACATAGGTAATGGTGTTTTCGGTATAGATATAGGCAATTTCTTCAATCGAAATTGGGATAAGCTCATTGCGCACGTAGGTCAAAATTCTACTCTTTGAACCAACTGCGTCTTGTCCGTTCTCCTCTTCAGTATCTACTTCCTTTTCAATTACCTTTTGCTGATAATCACCCACAGCACGATTCAACTTGGAAAGGTTGATCACTTCATCTTCCAGCTTTTCATTCTTCAATTCGAGTCGTTTTTCATACGAGCTTCCTAGAAAACGCAATACAAGTATTGAGCTAAGAATGACCAGTAGACCCATCACTAAAAAGATCAGGAAAAACTGTCGTTTAAAGTCCTTTATTTGTGTTCCGATGCTATCGACATTGACATGGGCTGCCACGACCCAGTCAGAGTTTTTTACAGCATGTAGTGAAATCACCTTTGAAAACACTTCATTTTCCTTGATCTCTGTAGTTTCCATTTTGTCAAGGTCGTTGAGCAACAGGTCATAAAAACTGAAGGTATTTAGATTGTCGGCCACCGAAGAAACATACGAGTTATTTGTGCTAGCCAGTTGTCCGACATTCTTAATGTCTGGATGTGCCACGATTTTTCCAGACCAGTCATACATACTTAAGAATCCTATCTTCAGGTCCGTACCACTTAGACTTTGTTGTATGTTCCCAACAATCGAATCCTTCGAAATTTCGTACTCCAATTGTTGCCCGACTAAAATAGCAAATGAACCCGCCTCCTTCTTGCTAAACTCCAAATGGGTTTCGAGTAGTCGATACGAACTTTCACGAACCAAATAGTGAAAAGCAATGCTTGCTATGATCAAATACGAAGCGCTGATAAACAAGAATGTGAAGAAATAGAGACTGTCTTTTCTCATTATCGAGACTTATAGTTGCGGCTAAGATAAGAATTAAGGTGTAAACAAAACTACAAACAGGACACAGTGAGCCAAACGCTCGAAATTTCCATTTCACTCACATTTATTCAGGTGGAAATATTCCCTTTCAGCTGTGATTTTTCCCTCTCACAAAGGTTTTATAGGTATACACGCGAATTTGGTGATTCCTTTGTAATGCAAGAACGACGGAGGATTGCAGACTTTTTCCGAAGAAAATATTAAAAAGCAACAACGCCAAACACTAGAAACATGAAAAAATTCATCAAACCCATTTTCGCATTGACCCTTTTACTGTTCATCAGTTGTTCAAGTGACGCCGAAAGTGATCTTTTCGAGCCAGAAGAAACCGGTGAAGAGGTGGTCGAGGAAACGCCCATCACGTACAATGATGATATCAGGCCAATCATCAACAATAACTGCTTGGCTTGTCACTCTGACCCACCAACAAATGGTGCACCATTTGGTTTGGTCAATTATGATCAAGTGCGTTTGAGGGCCGAAAATGGTCAACTGCTTAACGCCATGAGTCGACAAGCAGGCGATCCAAGAATCATGCCACCGTCGGGTAGACTGTCTCAAGCGACACTTGACCTGATCGAAGCATGGATCCAAGATGGACTTTTAGAGGAATAAAAAACAAACTATCACCCTATGAAAACTACAAACAAAAAAATACTTCCTGCCCTACTTTGGATTGTCATCTTAATGGCAGCCGCTATGCTTTCTAAAGCCGTAGCACAAGAAAAATACTTTGACAAAAACGCGGTCGTGATATTCGAAGCTTCTGAAAAGTTGTTTGAAGAAGTCAAGGCAACAAACAGTTCGGCAACGGCCATATTTGATTCCAAAACAAATCAGATCGCAGCCCTGGCCCTTATGAAAGGATTTCGTTTCAAAAACTCCTTGATGGAAGAACACTTTAACGAGAATTACATCGAATCGAGCGCCTATCCCAAGGCAACTTTTAGAGGGGAACTAATAGATCTTGACTTTAACGACCTAGGTGCCGAAGAAACCAAAGTGCGCGTAAAAGGCATCCTTAAAATTCGCGGTAAAGAAAAGGAAATCGAAACCGAGCTAACACTTTTGAAGGTAGCGGAAACCATTTCTATGACCGGACAGTTTGTGGTAAGTCCTTCTGACTTTGATATAGAAATTCCAAAGATCGTACGCAACAAGATCGCCAAAAATGTGCAAGTGAATCTCGACTTTAAATTGGTTAAAAAATGAAAAGAAGAAACGTATTTGCCGTAATCATTCTGCTGGCCATTCTGGTCGGAGGGGTTTCAATCTACAGATATATGTACGCAGAACATCGAGACATTGCCGCCGCTGAGATCGACTATGAATTTCAAGCAACGCAACTTGTTAATGTAATGGCCAATGCAGAGAGTGCTAAAGAGTATGTTGACAAGGTCATTCAAGTTTCTGGCACTATTACAGGAGTTGAAAACCAATCGATCATTCTCAACGAGGTCATCCAAGTTGATCTGACCGCAATGGATCCTTCTAATATAGTCATTGAAAAGAAAGTAGTCATCAAAGGAAGATGCCTAGGCTATGACGACTTGCTCGAGCTCGTGAAAATTGATCAAGCAACCTTACTAAATAACTAACACACCGTACCTAACATGAAAAAATTCATTTTATCCATACTGATATTGTCATCCTTCGGCCTATTGGCACAAGATGACCTATTAAACGAAATCGATTCTGAAGAAACCGTTCAGGATTACGAAACTGCTGCGTTTAAAGGATTGAAGATCGTCAATTTCGAGTCGACTAAAATGGTCTCGAAAAAAGAACTCTACTTTGTAGTCTCGCACCGATTTGGATCGGTAAAGACGGGTATCAAAGACTTCTTCGGGTTAGATCAAGCCGTTACACGTTTGAACCTCATCTATGGAATCTCTGACGGAATCAATGTCGGATTCTCAAGAAGTTCCTTCTTAAAAACCTATGAAGGGTCCTTAAAACTAAGACTGGTACGTCAGAAAAAAGGAGCATCTCCTTTTACCGTTGTGTTGTTTAATACTGTACTCGTCAACACGGCGCTGGATAAGGACATACTTCCAAAACTTGAGTTTAAAAACCGTTTGAGCTATGCATCTCAACTGTTGATCTCAAAGAAGTTCAGTAAAGATCTTTCGCTTCAGCTAATTCCAACCATCTTTCACGACAACTTGGTAAGCTTTGAACCGCAAGACAACACACAATATGCTCTCGGAATCGGTGGTCGACAAAAACTCACCAAAAGGTGGTCTATAAACCTCGATTACGGAATACACTTGAACAGAGCTTCGGGCTCTCCCTTTAAGAATCCACTTTCCATCGGTTTTGATCTCGAGACTGGCGGACACGTTTTCCAATTGCATTTTACCAATGCTCAACCCATGAACGTGAATACCTTTTTGGGTCGTGCTGCTGGTGATTGGGGAGATGGTGACTTCTTTTTCGGATTTAACCTTTCTAGAGTTTTTTAAACCCCAACCATTATGAAAACAAGCTTTGCTAGAATTTTTGTTCAGAACTCTTTTTGTACCCTGTGCAAGGACGCCATAAAAAAGAAAGTGATGGAAGTAAAGGATGTACAGAACATAGCCCTGTATCCTTCAGACTCTCTGGTCGTATTCAATTTTATGAGAGCGCACCAAGTATCTGAAGTACTCAATACATTAACCGATCTGGGTTATCCTCCTGAAGGAGACCCCTATCCAGCGATGGGAGCAACAAAGCCCATTTGCCAATGCAAATAACAACACTAAATATGTATAACTCACAAAAAGCAATGACATGAAACATTTACTAGAAAATTTCAACCTTACATTAGGGAGAAGAACATTGAACCTTTGGCTGACAGTTGCCGTTGTCCTCGTCACAATGGCAAGTTGCAGCAGCGATGATGACGACCCGTATGGTGGCACCAATCCTCCTGCGGAAAGTAATGCCGTACGATTGTTAAACGATGCTACTTTTGGAAATGTACTTACAAATTCGGAGGGATTTGTACTGTATTTCTTCTCACCAGACAGTAAAGCTAGTTCCAATTGTAATGGCGGTTGTGCCGATGCATGGCCTCCTTTCTACTCGAGCCAATTAACACTTGACAACGGATTGGCGGCAAGCGACTTTGGAACCATTACTCGTGACGACGGGACACAACAAACCACTTACAAAGGATGGCCGCTGTATCTCTTTGCGAATGATAATGCTGCTGGAGATATTAACGGCGATGGCTCAGGAAGTGTATGGTATGTTGCCAAACCTGATTACACGGTGATGCTTACACGCGCTCAGTTAGTCGGAAGAGATAGTAATGGAGTTGAAACCAATCTCACCAGCAACTATACACCTGGCGATGAAGAAACCTTCTATATCACTGATGCCGAAGGAAACACCTTGTATGGTTTTGTAAACGATCGAAATGGTGTGAACAACTTTACGGCTGCTGACTTCTCGAACAATGGAGTATGGCCAATTTTTGAAGCCACTTTAGAGAATGTACCAAGCATTTTAAATAGAAATGATTTTAGCACGATAGACGTGTTTGGAAGACAACAACTCACGTACAAGGGATGGCCACTGTACTATTTTGGCCAAGATGCACAACGTGGGGACAATTACGGTGTTGGGTTTCCGGCTGCGGGTGTATGGCCTATACTAAATCAAAACAGTGAGGCCTCACCCCCAGCTGATCCACCGTCTGCTACTGTTTACAACGTAGCCAACCAAGCAGCCTCTGCCTATTTATTTTCAGGAGAGGGCTTGAACAATGCCGTAAATCCAGATATCACCTTGAAAAGAGGAGAGACTTACGAGTTTGTTGTGAGCGCTCCAGGACACCCTTTCTTGATCAAATCTGTTCAAAGTACGGGTACTGGAAATACCTTTAACAACGGAGTTTCTAACAATGGTGCAGCACAGGGCACGGTAACCTTTACGGTTCCTAATGACGCTCCTGATACGTTGTTCTATGTATGCGAGTTTCACGGCCCAATGACCGGGACTTTTAATATTGTAGATTGAAAAAGAGAAAATTAGATTTTCACTAACTTTGAGGCCTAGGGGAGGTCATTCCCCTAGGCCCTTCAGTTTGATTAAAAACGATTTGCCGATGGGTGCCTCTAAAAAGTTTGGCTTGATAACCGGAATACTGACGCTTGTTGCGATTATATGTGTATTTCTGTATTTGAGAATGCATGTGTTGCAAACGTCTGACCTAGACATTGCTGAGGAAGTTCCGTCATATGAGTGGGACGCTGGTACGATGCTGAACCTTTTTGCAAGAAATGGCGGTGATTATATTGATGCAGAAAGCATTGTGCTGATAGAAGGAGTCATCAAGGAAATCAACTATTTAAACAACCGAACAACAATCATACTCGAAGGGAATACCAAACAATCTTCGCATGTGATCTGCGATATGCAAACCAATCAAAAAGATGCCATTTCAATGTTTAGTTCCAAAGATACCATTACGCTAAAAGGCGTGTATAAAGGATTTCTGAAAGATGCCATTTTCTTGAATTGTATTATTACGAAATAAGAGATGGCGAACAAGTTACTATACATATTAATCCTGCCCCTTTTTCTCTATACGGCGCAAAACGAAAAATTGATCGCCAGGCAAGGCAGTGTCTCGTTCTTTTCGTATACGTCTGTAGAACATATCAAGGCGCAAAACAATCAAGTGCTAAGCATCATCGACCTGTCTTCTGGAGATATTGCGGTCAGCATGTTGATGAACGCTTTTGTGTTTGAAAAAGCGCTGATGCGAGAGCATTTTAATGAAAGTTATATAGAGTCTGATATATATCCAAAGGCCACTTTTGAAGGAAAGATCCTAGATTTGGACCCTAACTTTGATGTGCCTCAAATACGTATGGTGAAAGGTACTTTTGCCATGCACGGAGCTACCAAGGACTTAGAAATAAAGGTAAAGGTAGAGAGAGAGAATAGTGCTGTTGTATTAAGCGGAACCTTTCAAGTGCTTGTAGAAGATTATAACATCAATATTCCGCCGTTACTAGCCGGAAACATCGCTAAGACCATTTCTATTGATTTCAGATTTGAATACGAACCCTATGAGAACTAAGAAACTGCTTTTTATTGTCTTGTTTATTGCATCCATCACTTCAGTGAATGCACAAGACCTGTTGGAGATTCTCGACAACGAACGCCCTGAGAGTCCGACCTATGCCACGGCGGCTTTTAAGTTCTCTAGAATTACGTTTGGACACTCGGTGGAGACGCGCAAAAAAGGTACATTGGATATCTTTGGAGCCAGTCGTTTCTGGGACACGCCAAGTGAGCGTTCCCAAAGTTTTTTAGCCGAAAAAGTTAGTGTTCGAATGGGGTTAGAATACGGTGTTTCTGACCGACTCTTGATTGGTGCTGGATGGACCTCTTTCGACGGACGTTTTGATGGATTTGTGAAATACAAACTCGCACAGCAGCGTACCGATGGTAAAGGACTTCCTTTTAGTGTCACCTTATTTCAGAATGCGAGTTATTTTAGTGAACCGTTTCTTAATACTGGGGCAAACCCTAACCTTTCTAAGCGGGGTTCGTTCACTACGCAAGTGTTGATCGCTAAAAAGTTTTCGCCGAAATTCTCGTTTCAGCTCTCTCCTACTTTTATTCATAGGGGTCTTATATACCAAGAAAGTGACCCACAAAGTCATTTTGCTTTAGGGTTTGGAGGACGTTATCGATTGGGAAGTCATGTCTTCGCTGTGTCTGAATATTATCATGTATTCAACCCTATAACCTCGGTAGATCGGTATGGTGCCTTTTCTGTAGGGGTCAACTGGGAGTTGAGTGATGTAATGCTTCAGTTTATGCTCACCAATGCGGTAAGCATGGTCGAAGATGCTTTCATTGCTGACACTCGAAACAATTTCAACTTTAAACCACCGAATCTAAATTTCGGATTTAATTTCACGTATACCTTCCACCTAAAAAAGGCAATAAAAATTTCAGAAGAAAAATAAGCTTGTATCAGAGCTAAAACCTTTCCTCTAAAAAAAAGAAAAGAACGTATCTGATTACCTCGCCGGAATTGTCGTCTCAAAAACATTGAATAATGCTGTTTCTGGGTTCCAATAAAACAATCGCGCCTGGTCATTATTGGCGTTCTTTGATCGGCAGACGATGGCGTCAAACTCTTTTACATAAGGTCTGAAAGACCTAACTTCTCTGGATCCCTTTCGTACTACTTTAATCACAAAATCTGTTTCTGTCTCTGGGAAATCATATCCGAGTACTGCACTACCTCGTTGTTCTTCATCAAATTCGAAAATTACTAAACGTTGCTGATTGGTCTCTTCATTTTTGAGCACGTAAGCCGCAAATTGCTCGATGGGTTGATCTGCATTTGCCTTTATAACTACTTTTTCTCCAAATCGCACGGCCGACTTATAATGTTGTACTACATATTTAGACCATTTTCTCAATTGCTCGTAAAGCATAACACCCTCATCCTTGGCTGAGGACAAGTTTCCTGAAAAGCTCCAACGTTGTAAGGAATCTTTGCCCTCGTGATAGCGCTCAACATCAGTTGTTGACATATTGCTTCCTATGTAATTCTTCTCTTTAAAATAGTCAATCAATGCACGACGCATCCATGATTGGTTAATGGTAAGGTTGTCCTTCTCACCTCTTTTCAGCATGGATTGGTACAACACCATGTCTTCTTCGCTTACAATATAGAAGCCATGCACCTTGCCCTTTTTTGAATTGAACAAACTATTGGGTGAAGTCTTGATCGTCACATAGTTACTGACCGTATCTATTTGATCTAACGCCACTTTTTGTGCATAGTGAAGGGTGTCAATAAAATTCTTATCGGCCTCTTCTGCCCTTAAGTATAAGGTCTTTGGAAGCACATAATGGTATTCATATTTTTTCCAGGGGACTTTACCAACACTATTTAGCCCATAGTAGGTGAATCCCAATAGGCCCATAATGGCGATGCTTAGCATAGCCCATTTGAGCATTCTTTTGGCTGCCTTTGTTCTTTCGGGGGCAATAAATACTCGATATCGTTTTTCGATTGAAATTCCGAGTTTTCTCTCCAGGGCTTCTAAAAGCTGGGGTTCTTGACCGTTATTCGTGGCCTCTAAAAGTGCCCTGTTTAACGTACTTGCCGGAATCCCCTTGCTACCTGCATACTTGTTATACGCCAAGACAAAAGCCTCGAACGCTTCACGCTGCTGAAGCTGTTCTAACAATTTCTCATATTTGCTCAGGTTAGCCATATTGCTCGTCTTTTAATTGCCTGCTTTTTGTCGGTCTCTTTCGTCTGTAATTCCTAATAAAAACTCGAAGGGAAATTCGACATATTCGACATCGTCTTCCTCAAAATATTTTACCATAAAGCCGTATTCGTCATCTTGGTTATAAAGCTCGAATATGGGGTCTGCTTCAAAACGGCGTGCTTCTAGAAATTGTTGGGTCATTCCGTTAAAGAATATCTTCTCAAATGCCCCTTTATCTTGATCAGATTCTAAGAGGAAGGAGGCTTTATCACTTCGCGCTCGTACTTTAATCTTTTCATCCCAACCAATTTGCGCAATCAGCATTTTGATCGTATCCAGCTTGATGGCTCCGATGTGTCGCTCCTTTATGATCGTCTTATCGTCTGAATTGAAATTGCGATCAAGCTCACCCGTTTGACCATCACCATTTCTGTTTGATGGATTGGCAGCTTCGGTTTGATAAAGCCAACTCCCCACCAATAGCAACAAAGCCAACGAAACTATCGGATATATTATCTTATGTATTGTCGTTCTTCTGCTCATACTAATTGGTACTATTGGGTTTGCCTTGATTAAAATATTTTTCAAGTCCGTCGTTATTGACCTCTACTTCTTCGATAATGTCCTTTAGCAGCTCATAAGGTTGATTTCCGCATTCGTAGCAAGCAAAGTACATGGTGTAGAACTTGTTAGACCTTACCTCTTCGAAGCTCAGGTCATCAATGCGATCGCGACTGATCATCAACAATAATAGCTTATCGCTTTGTCTGTTTCTCTTGCGCGTTTCGTTGTTGATGGTTCCGGTTTTGGCATAGTAGAAATAGGGCGATTTCTTTTGGATGCCTTGTAAACTTCTCATGGTTCCGCTTGGGCTTGATATGACCTTTTCGAGACTATTGATCAATTGCGGCTTGTAGAAACTCTCAAAGTAGTTTTCTGGTGTTCCCCATGACGCCTCATCCACCACAAAAGGAGTAAAGTCTTGTACAGTATTTGTATCATCTAGGGTCACTTTGAAGTTTCGGTTCATGCTGATCAAGCGGCCTCCCATTTCTGACATCTTTAAAGGTGTGATAACAACCGGAGACCCCCCAAGCGTACTTTGTCGAATCGCACGACCAAAGCCTCGTCGCTGTTCTCTGTTATCATGTATAAACGATGAAATTTCGGGATAACTAAAACTTTTGAATTCTGTAGGGTTATTGTCAAAAACACTCGTATTTCCTATTGGGTCAAAATTGACATGATTGGTTCGTCTTATCTCCTTAGGCCAGGACACCTTTAGGTCAAAGTTAGCCTTAAGCCCTTCGGCAAGAATTGAATTGGTATTTCCGAAAAAATCGCTGTCGTCCTTTTTCGATTTTGGCCAACCGTTTGGATCAAAGGTCATGGCTTTTCTCCCATTAAAACCAAACAAAGGATAACTCACGGAATCTCTGTCAAAAGGCTTAAAAATCGAGGTTGCATTAGTACGAAGCGCTTCTTTGTTGTAAGACCCTAAGAACATGACCAATGAATGATAGGTGTTAGAAGACTTGATCAAGTACTCTTGATTGTTACTCGCCAATTGATCCACCTCGGTCAACGCCCATGGTGTGATCCTTTTGCCGCCATAACTTTTTAGTTTCCCGTTTTGGTTCATTACCTGTCCTTTCAACTCTGGTGTCAAGGTTTGCAGGGAAAGTGAACTCCAGTCAAAATCGTACTGAGACGTCGTTGCGGCATACATCACAGGCTTGATGGAAGAACCAGGGCCGATCTTGGTTTGAAACAAGTTTAAGTTTCCTTTTTCATCACGTCCAGAAGAAGGACTTTGAATGGCATACGACTCTCTTCGAAACTTTAAGAGCCCTTTAATATCATTTGGATTTAAACGCTTGCCTTTTACATAATCTACCATGGCACGAATTCGTCCGTTGCCATCTACAACTGAAACCGCAAAACTCTGTTTGTTCCAACCCTTTTTCTTTGCATATTTTTTGATCAGGGCATTGAGTCGCTTGGTCAAATCGTAATCGAGACTTACTCGTACATTATCATTGACATTCTTCTTGTTGGAATATTTCGCCTTGATCGCATTCGAATAATTGTACGCCCAGATAAAGTCTTCTCCCAACGGATAAAAGAATCGCTGTTTGCCATTGAGCCAAAGGTTACGCATCAAGTAGTTGTTGCTATTTTTCACCAACTTGTATTGGCTGACTCTATTTTTGGGGTCATAGACATTGATAAAATCATTGGGGATAAAACGCAAAGCAAAACTATTGTACGCTTGTTCGAAAGAGGTATAGCTGCTTGCGTTATTTATGGTTTTGAACTTACCGCGTTCTTCGTTGGTGTTAGTGGCCTTTTGCCTAAGCAATAGTGCCATCTCATTCTCATGTGTCCAACTGGCTGGAATCGCAGAGATCTGATAGTTTCGAATGTTCTTCTTCTCGGTCATCCAATCAAAATCGGTTACAAAAGCATCATTTTCTAGCACGATATACTCGGTATCATCATTGGTGTTTTCGAGTGTAAAAGAGAGTTCTTTTTCGGCCGCGTATAAATGGCCCATCCATTTGTTCTGCTGGTGCGAAGGAGGTTCGATCAAATAGTATTGTTCGTTAATGGCCAATTGCAAATAGTTGTTCTTTACAATCAAATGCAGAATTTCTTCGGGGTCTCTCTTGTTTCTGAGTTCCTTCCAAAAATAATTGTAGATACTGTTTACGAATGGAATCTTGCTGATCTTTTCTGGACTGATTCTATCATCTCTGATCTCTCTGTCCAAATAGTCATTGAAACCATCGACCAACAGATTCAGATTGTTGGGATTGGTATAGAACTCGACAATCTTGTCCTTATCAAAACTCGGGTCGTAGTATTCACTTTCGCGATTATTGAGTTCATTTTGGTATACCTTCAAGTATTTGTTAAGGGTGTTTATGCTGCCTTTGGTTTCGGTTATTGTCTCTTTAATGTCAAAGAGATTCTGCGCCAATATGTTATCCTGTGTCTTTAGGACTGCGCCCGTGACAAGTAGGACTCCAAGGGTGGCAACGACCACCTTTACCCTTTTTGTGTTACCAAGATCCTTGGCCTTGCTTTCATCGCTCTTTTCCTTTGACAAAATACTGACCAAAAACAACAAGAAAGGAAGGTACAGCGTAAGCTTACTCGTTGTACTAAGGAAGGGAAAATCTTGTCCGAAGAAAATAAATCTATTGGTGGCCGTGAGCCAAACAAAAAAGGCAATGGTGAAGAGCAAGATCACCGCGTTGAGCCCCATTTGGTCATGAGCAACTCTATACTCAAAGATGTACAGGACCAACAAGGCCACGATCAATAGAATAAGCCCCAATACGATGCGTTCACCATGCTCGGCAATGATATATCTGGTGACTACTACGTCCCTGGTTTGGGTGGTATAGCCTGAGCCTTTATTGAAATGTGGTTTTATAGAAAAATACTTAGCCGTACTATTTTCGGGCTCAAATTGTCCTTTCTTGAGATAGGCATTGATAAACCATTGATTTTGACCGGCTCTTAGAATTTGACTAACTTCAGAAGACTTAAACTGCTCTTGCTGTATCAGGTCGTCTATTGCCGTGTGATGTATTTGCGCTCGGTACTTTACATAGTTGAATTTGCTCAAACGATCTGGATATCCACTTTGATAACCATAGAACAAAGTAGCGCCAACAAATAGTACCAGCCCAATGGCCATTATTCTGAACCAACCTCGTGTTTTAAGTTGGTCGAACTGATATATGACCCACAGAAGTCCGGCCAATATCAGTATGGTAATTGCGGAAATCACGATATACGTAATTTCACGGTGCGTAATCGCTGTGCTAATAATTTTGCTTCCTCTAAAAATAATTCCTAGAAAAAACACTCCGAAAACTATAGCCCTTATACCCGAGGTACGAGATGGTTTTCCTATCAACGCTGTCAAGAAGCCTCTTAAACATACAAACAGGAAGAATATGATCCCAAATCCTGCATCGGCAACAAAGATCCAAGCCATGATCAAAAGTGTATTGAACAGTTGAAAGGGTTCTAAGTCAAAATATGTGAACGATGTCGTTTTTTTGAGCTTGTTGAGATAAGAAACAGCAAAATACAGGCTGATCGGAACAAAAATATTCAGAATTCGTTCGACAAAATCTGGACCGTAGATGCTGGCCAAAATCGCTCCAAGACATACGGCTAAATATGTCAACATGTATTTCCAAAAAGGGAGTTTCTGCCAATATGTAAATAGTTTTTCTTTGCTTTTGGAAACGATGGCCTTTGACCCCAAATAATGTATTGCTATACGACAGGCAAAGAACAAAAGCGTCCATCCCAATGTAAAATTGAACCAAGTACCACTGCGTAGCGTGTTGATGTATTCGTGCTTTGAAATATCTTCAATCGGAACAAACGTACTGATCCGCCAATGCAGTAAAATACGCAGCAACAAAAACACAAATAGCGCAATGTACGAGCAAACTTCTATCAGATGTATTTTTTCACTTCCCACTAATCTGACGACCAAAATCACAAGAACAATATATGTGATAATGAAGCCATATAGTTTGAACAAGCTAAGTGCATTAGACGCCCTTAAATTTGTCACTCGAAATCGCCATTGCACCTGTTGCTCTTTGTTTTTAGTGGATAGCAAAAAATCTTGATCGGCGTACACCTCTTCAATACCAATATCTTTAGATTCCTCGATAGACGGTACACTTTCGTTGTATTGGTCATTTATCTGAAATAAGATGGCCTTTTTACTATCTCCTTTGTCGTAGCGTATGCTTCCGAGGCAATGATTCTTATTGGCCGAACTTTCGAACAGTGGAAAATAGTACCCTCCATCCAGTGTGTTTTGGATGACCTCATCAAGTGAAGACGAGATGAACAATAGATTTTCTGGGTCGCCCTTAAGCTTAAATTTCTGCGGAAAATCAAACTTCAAGATTCGCTTATCGGTATCGTCTATGGTGCTTCCTTCGGGGAGTGTGACCAACATTTTTTCGGTAGCCCCTTTACCAAGTCCGACATAAAATCGATCATTGTGTGATAGCTGAACGCTGAAAGATCGCTTTATTGAATCATTAGTTAGGGTCGCTTCCGAATTGGAAATACTTATGTCGGTCGCTTCCGCTAGGTTCTTCCCCGGAAAAAAGTATAGCGGCACTCCTTTAAGGGACTTGTCTGTATTTGTGCTGTATTCACCCCGTAGCAAATAGCTTCCTTCAAATAAATCAAGAAGGGCGTCGAGTTTAGGCAAGTTGCTCTGCGCTAAAAGGTCTGAAAACGGATACCCCACAAATATCTTCTTATCAAACTCTATGGAATCGGTGGGATTGGTCCCCGCTCCAAACTTATACACAGCTTTGGTTTTCGAGATCTTACCATCTTTCACAAAGTCACGGGCTTCGAATCTAAAAACAGGCTGGTCTCCCTCGCTAACCGTGAAACCTTTAGAAACGTCTAAATCATAAAGATTATTGACGAGTTGGTATCGGTTTTGGTCTTCGAGTTTCTTTTCGACATAAAAAGGCTCATAGAATTCCTTGATCTCTATATCAACCTTTTCACCTTCGGCATCACGAAGTGTCACAAGTCCCTTTTTCCCATCCCATAAAGCATGAAGCGAATCTTGCGTATTGACCAAATGAAGTTCCTTTTGATAGTCAAACCCAGCATGTTCAAGAACATGGTAATCGGTGTTGCTGAAAATCTGAGTGTCCTTTGGAAATGTATAGTGATTGACCACTTGCATGCCCATGATGCCTAGCGCTATAAAAACAGGTAATACGAATGTCATAAGACTCTTCGAATATTTTCGTGCCGCGATGAGCAACCCAATGAAAACAACGGCAAACAACATGAGCCCTGTGAGCGTTTTGATGAGCAAACAACAAAGCGCCAATACCAAAATCCAAATGCCTAGAGACCTAGTCCTGTTATTTATGTTCTTAACTCTAATCATTCACCTTGTCTTTTAGCTGTTCTGGGTTGATGTACATCCCGTAAAACAAAACTTCCTCGAGCGATTCGATGTTGACTTCCTTGGCCAAATCCAAAATGTGTAGAACTTCAAAGGGAGTTTCCATAATGCTTTGTGTCATGGGGCGGTACTCTTCTTTAGACAGGTCTTTAACACTCGTCTGATTTAGAATCATCTCATAGTTACGATCGGTTCCGATTGTCTTTGGTTGTGACAATTTGATCTTTAGGTAATCCAAGAAGTGAAATGTCATGGTAAACATTTGTTGAAAGAGCCACCTTTTGTCTTCTGGTGTCAAAGATGCCGAACGTTCGAGTCTTTGTGTAAAATCTTTAAACCGTTCGTTAAAGCCGAGTAAGTAGCGATTCTCTTTTGAGAAGTCGGACTCAAAGCGCATCAAAAACTCAAAATGTGGTATTAGTTCTTCGGTTAGGAATTGATCCATATCAAAGCTTGACACATGGTTATGTATTTGCTGCTGATAGGTGGTCTTGACCTCTTCGATGATAACGGGTCTGGCCTCTATCAAACTCGGCATTTCATGAGTTTGGAGTGCTTTGAAAAAAGCCGCAAACAAGTGTGCTTTTGCGGTACTTTTAAGCAACGCTTCAAATTGCAGTTTGCTTTCTGGAACCAGTGCCAGAAGTTTTTGCTGCAGGTTCTCTAAGCTCGTTGCGTGGGTCTCAACCGTATTTCCATCAACATCGGACTCTGCCAAAAACTGGGCAAGGTTGGCCAACGGAGCAGCACTTTTCATCATGTTTTCAACCTCTTGCAATTGTTCTTTATCTACATCGAAGATCTGTAAGGCCGATACTATTTGACTGTGCTTGTCTTTAGCATTTGTCGCGTTAAAGGTCTTCTCCAATTGTTCAAGAAGTTCCCTTCCATTCTGAGCTTTCGTATACCCAAGGATACGCTGAAAATCACGTTCGGCATCTTTTAGGTCCTTAAAGCGATCGTTAAGTATTTGTGCATTTCCATTGGCTTTATCATTCAATAAGTCTGTTAGTTTTCCGAATAGCGAATCTGTTGTGCGTGCGTCTACCTTCGCTGTAGCGATGGAGTCTCTCTTTTCAAGGAAGTCCTTCATTAAACTTAAATGCTCTTTGACCAGAGCGATTTTTCCGAGGTGGTTATCAAGTAATGTTAGGGTGTCTTGCGCTGTTGTATTGATATTGACCGATTGCTCTAGCTTCTTATACCCCAACACGATCTCTTCATATTCTTTCCCCAGTCCCTTTGTTTGGTCTTTCCAATAGGAAATCCTTGAAATAAATTCTTCGAGTTGTTCTTGTGCTCTTTTTGATAATTTCTTTTTTCTGCGGAAAGGTTCTTCTTCCATTAGCAGCTGAAGTTCGTTGATCGAGAGGCTATTCTGCTTTATTTTTAGATAGCCCAAAATACCTGCACCAATAAGCACTGCGACAACTAACAACCACAGCCACCAATAGCTTCCACCCTCTTCGTTTGAAGCTATATCACTTGTTGTATCATTGACAGTTGTTGAATCGACCTGAACAATGAAGTTAGGGTTTGATGACAACACATGGTGTTTTTGATCTTGTACGATCGTAGGTTTCACCTTTCCATCCTGGATATAAAAATCAACATAATCTGATTGTTTGGTTATGGTAATTAATGAAGATCCTAGCGCATCTCTCAAGGGTAACAACTTCCAATTCTGATCGATTTGTTTATCATCTATTTCTAAATCTCCTATCAACTTCTCAAACTTCCAGCCCTTCACGGAATCTTGAAGTTGCGCATAGGTACTCTTGTCATCGAATTGCAGGTCTGTGAAATACCTATCGATCACTTTTAAAAAAGTCTCGGAGTCTGCAATCGAATCGTAAGTAAAGCGCGACTCGCCTTGGCCATAGGTGCTGCTCTTGTAAGCCACTGAAAAATCTCCAATGACCAATTGTCCTTCTTTCACTTTTATAAGTGGGAAGCGATCATTGGTTTGTGCCATTCCTGATAGGTAAAACCAACAAAAGAAAAGCAACAAGGCACTTTGGGCGTGTGGCACCGAGAGGTGCAAAAAGGAATGTTTCATACTAAGCAGATTCTCTGGGGTTGGTTAGCATTCTAAGGTATTTCTGAACGATACGCTCATTGCTGATGATATCAGGATCAGCCGGTTTTGTTTTACGTTCAGTTATTGGCACGTCTTTTTCCGCAGGAATATTTGGAAACAATGACCGTATCGCATCGACGTCTTCACCATTCATTCTGGGCTCTATGACAAGTCGAGTGCTTTCATTTGTTGACCTGACCAAAAAGTCATCCCCTGCATAGATTAAATTAAACTCGGTTTCATCGGTATGTAGTAGGCTGCTGTTCTCTAACATATATTGATGCCCGCCAATCTTGATATCTCTCAAATGATCTTTGCTGAGCTGTATTCCAGAAAAGAAGAAATCACTGGTTTTTTCGTGGTCCGGCTTAGGTTCTTTTTGGTCTTGAAGATCCAGCCCGATCCGTTGCGCCAATTTGCCTTCCCAATTCATGACCGATCCATTTTTTGTGAGCGGGATTCCGACCATATTCGAACTTTCACTGATATTTACTCGATTGTCCAAACTATTAAGCAGGCAGTTGCGTTTTGGATACTGCAGAGGTGCGATGTCTTTGGAAAAAGCCTTTAGCTGCTTCATCATTCGTTCTTTAAGAGGAGAAAACTTGAAGGCTCTTCCGGCAAATCGAATATTGTAAAATGACTTTACCTCGGTTAACTTCACTTCTCGGATCAGCTTTTCGCAATATGAATTGACCGCATCAGTGACAATTCCATAGTAATCATCCATTCGCTTATTGGCATCGAGCATTCCTTGTAAAAAAGTATTTAAGGTTCGTATGTTTAGCTCATGGGGTCTCATGAATGAGACATTGTGATATTCTAGCGCGAGGACCTCATCTGATGTCACAGGTTGTAATGCGTCATATCTTTTTTTAATGGTTTCAAGCAAGTTGAAAAACTGCAATTGCTGATACGCATCAGCGGTAAGGATATTGTCTTTTATAAACTTCTTACTCTTTTGTGGGTCGTTATCTGTGATGACCGCAACAATCCCTTCCATAATGGCATAGGTCATCAAATTTCCGGCACCAGTGATGCCAGAACGATACGTACTTAAATACTTGTTCGGATTTTGAAAACATCGAATCACCGAAAGATCAGTGGTTCCTTTTCCTGCATCAATGACCAGACAATTGGTCTCATCAGAAGTTCTCTTATTGGTGTTGCTTCGTTCGAATTCTCTATAATTAAAGGAAGCATCACTTTCTGAAGTCGTGACCAATTCAATGCCTTTGAACGCTGTATTGAAACAACCAAGGGCATAGATGGCTCGTATGTTCTTATTAAGTTTATGAAGGATGTCGAATACCTTTTGCTGTGAATAGATGTTCGGCACCAACAAATTAAGCCGAAGGTGCACGAACGCATTTTTATCCTGAAGACCTTTTACCGTATAATATTGATCCACCCGCTTTAGGAGCAAATGAACAAACTGACTCATGATAGTCTCAAAGATGTGATCTTTTACTTCCTTGTTATCGAATAGCTGTTTTTGGTTATTGGCCCCTTCGAAACTAATGCCCGGAAAATCGACCGAATCAGCTAGCTTCAAGTTTGGAAGCAAGAAATGTCCTTGGACATTGTCCTTGTTTATATGTTCAAAAAAGCTGCGGTCGGTATGCTTGGTCAAGATCTTGATCAACTCGTCATTCCCTTCTTCAAACGGAACCCCAATCTTGTTTTGTATTCCCTGCTGTGCCTTCAGAAAGAAGTATGAAAGCAACACATGATTATGTCCTTGTTCGTATTGGTAAAAGTGACTGTAGTCTGCCCCGTTTTCGCCAAATTTGTCTTTGTAAAAATTGTTATACGCATGGGGAATCAGTGGGAGCGGTTTTATTTCTTCAGCATTGTGAAACATAATAGCCACTTGTGAAGCCTCAGAGCCAAAATCAAATACCGCATTGGCAATATGCTCTGGGGCAGCAATTTGAAACATGACTTTAGAGGTGAGGTCTTTGTATTTGAATACACAAGACAGCGCGCGTTCAGTATTTGAAGTGTTGAATAGGAAGAGTCCACCTGCCTTCAATTCATAGTCCAGGCCCAATTCATGTAGATCGGCTTCGCCGTCTACCACAAATTGACCTATTTCTTCGAGGTCCATGAGTTCGATGCACAAGGAATCCTTCTCTTTCTCAAAACTGAGCTTAAAATTGGATGCCCAACCTAGTTCTGAATCTTCTGAGATTACCAATCGATCTGTTGCAGTCCCAGATTCTGATAAGAGCTTTGCTCCATTGGTAAGCGTAAAAAGAGTGTTTCTGGAGATATTTGAAATGATAAATTCAAAACCCTCCTTTTCAGAAGCATGGTGTAAGGAAGGAGTGAACTTACAAATATGAATCCTTCGATTCTCTATTCGAACAGGTAAATAATACATATGAACTACAATTACTAGGTTACTTCATGAAACATGTCCAACAGTTATAGCATCTGCTTTAACCCTTTTTCACCATCAAACTCTGTAGAAGCAATATGTAAATATTGCAATGCCTACACCAATGCCTATTGTTGGAGAGTAATTATAGAAACATCAATATGTATGTACTTTTTGTCAGTTTGTTCTTCCAGACCACTAAAGAATTGCCACCTCATACCTTGACAACAAATTCTACTTGTAGTTTAATTATAAAAGGAAATCGACTTGATTTATTGTGGTAAATGTTAAAAAAGTTGATTTTTTCAATCTTGAAATCTTACGAAAGGGCTTTTTAGACTAAAAAGTTTGGATAATGTAAGGGGTACTACTTAGATAATACGTGTTGGTTCGGATTTCAGGATCGCTTCTGATGTATTAGTTTAGCTAATAGATAGTAACAACACGATCAAATGATTTGTAAGGGGTTCATTTGATATGTGATCTCAAAACCTTCACCGTAAAACGTGGAGGTTTTTGATTTTGTGATTACCTCTTATCTCTGATATGAGATTTATCATAATTTGACCCTTCTGTTTTCTTGCTCCTAGATTTTATAAAACTCCAAACGTTATTAGTAATCAGATAATATTTCGCACTGGCCCATGAAATGGAGAAGGTTAATTTTTGGTATCTTAAAGCACTAATAAATTAGCGATGAAAATAGATTGGTTAGGCATGTTCATTCTGTTTGGTATCATCCAGGCTATTTTGGTTGCATTGATGATTCGGATAAAGAAAAACCATGATTTGCATCGTTCCTTCATTTGGATCTTGTTGGTTCTTTCTTTAATGCAGCTTGAATCTTTTTTACTGCGGTCCGGATATTTCTCAACATTTGTCCATATCAGTAATGTCTCGCGCCCTTCCATTTTTTTACTGGGCCCTTTTTTACTTCTATATGTCTATCATCTTCAAGGCAGAAAGTGGAAATTGACTGAAACCATTTTACATGCAATCCCATTTGCCTTCTATTTGATATATTCTTTCAACTACTTCTTGCAACCTCGAGAGGTGAAATTTAATGTGGTCGCTTCAGAATATCACCCCGACTTGAAAACCGATGTAGCCATGCGGCCATTTGAAGCAGACCCATGGGATATACAAGGGTATATTGTGGTTGAGCTAATTACATTACATCTTCTCATCTATAGCATTGTGGCCCTTTATAAAGTAAATCAATCCAAGGGTTATTTTCAGAAGAATAATCTTGATCATTTGTATTGGCTTAGGTTTTTATGTTGCCTTTTTATTCTTGGCGCGTTTGCGTTGTTCTTCTCGCAAGGAGGTGTCGTCAATGGGCACACATTTTTGAAGAGTCCGTTTCCGTCATATTCCGTTGACCTAGTAAGTACCTTTAGCATTTACTTGTTTATGGTTTACATTATCGTGCGGCCTAACACATTGACCAAAACGAACAAAAAGTATAAATCTTCTACCCTCCCCGATAACTACAAAAAGCAGAAGCTTTCGAACTTACTACAATTAATTGAAAACGAACGGCTCTATCTTGACCCTAGCTTTTCCTTAAGAATTCTGTCTGAAAAAAGTGGGGTAAGCACACACCATATTTCACAGATCTTAAATGAAGAATTGCAAACTTCTTTCTTCCAATTGACCAATCGTTATAGAATTGATGAGGCAAAAAAACGGCTTAAAAGCCATACAGAACACATTAAAATTGAACAGTTGGCATATGATCTAGGTTACAAGTCAAAATCTACATTCTTCAAGGCGTTTAAGAGTACCACCGGGATTACGCCTTCAGAGTTTCGAAACAGCTAAGGAGTATTTTTCAATCGATTTGGACTCACTTTTCCAAGATTCTCAACATTCAACCTAGCTATCCGTATACATTTGCTTCAAAATCAAAATCGACATGAAGCATTTCCTTTTCTCTCTACTATTCGTGCTTTTTTCTTGTGCGGCCCAAGAATACGAAAATCTGGATCATATGAACACTGCTAAATGGGAAGTAGATATTTCTCAGCTTAATGAGATCATTCAAAAAGAATTTGAAACCTTTCAACCTCACCTTAAAGAGAAGTTCGAAAAAAATTCTCACCAGCTCATTAGCGAATTAGGTCAACTGTCGAATGATGAAATTACCATACGCATCGGTAAGCTAATCGTTGGTCTGGAAAACGGTCATACCGAAATGAGCGCCATGCAGCAAACCGCCAACTTCAAACGAATGCCTTTAGCAATGTACATATTTGATGATGGCATGTACATTTATGGTTCGCACGAAAAATACCAACATCTTGTCGGGGCCAAAGTCCTTAAAATTGGCAATAAAAACTTGGAAGCGATTTTACATGCTTTGCAAACCATCATGACACATGATAACCACTATGAAATTCTACACGCTGGCCCTACATTTATGCAAAGTCCAGAGGTACTTAAGTTTCTTGGCATTATAGAAGACCTGAATGAAATACACCTTGAATTAGAAACAGATTCTGGTGATGTCATAAGTGCAGTTATCCTTCCGGCATCATTGTCTGACTATCGAAATGGGAGCTGGGTATCATATGCACAATTGAACAACATAGACCTAACCCTTTCACAAAAAAATCAGGGTCAAGATTATTGGTATGAATATCTTCCAGAACAGAATACCATGTATATGTATTTTGGTCAAGTGAATAATCAGAAAGGCCAACTTTCGTTAAAGAAATTCATCAAAAACATGTTCAAGAAAATTGATGAGGCCAATGCTCAAAAACTCATCATCGATCTTCGGCAAAATACAGGAGGAGATAATTCCAAAAGCAAGCCGCTAATCAATGCAATCAAAAACCGGGTGTCGCTAAATAAAGAAGGGCAGATCTATGTGATTACCGGAAGAACCACCTTTTCAGCAGCCATGGCCACTGCAGTGTTTCTAAAAAGGCAAACCAATTCCTTGATTGTTGGCGAGCCATCAAGAGGAAACCCTAATAAATCAAACAATGTAGAGCACAAACGGCTTAAAAATTCTGGTTTGCTCGTTGAATACACAACACGCTTAAAGAGACACTGGCCAGAGCTTGGTGATCTGGATCACGTGCCTGTTGACATCGAAGTCTCAAAGAGTTTTGAGCATTATAAAAAAGGTATTGACCCTGTTCTTGAAACTATTTTTAGAAGAAATTAACTTGAAAAAAAGGAAAGTCAGGGCACTTTTACCCTACCTTACAAACATAAAAAGTCTCCCATGAAAAAGGTCATACTACTAGTTTTATCTATTCTTACGTCAAGTTTTGTCTTGTGCCAGGCTTTGCCTCGCAAAGGTTTTTTCGGAGCAGTTGTTGGAAATTTGAATCAAACGGAAGCAGCTTCATTGAAGCTTCCCAACGAAAATGGAACCATTGTAAAAAAAATATTTCCAGGAACTGGCGCTGCGCTGGCTGGGTTTGAAGTTGACGATGTGCTCGTGGCTGTCAACAATGACCCCGTGCAAAACACAGCACAATTTCTAAAACTTCTGAAGGCCTTCAATGGCGGCGACCGTGTGCAAATACGTTTTTATAGAGCTTCTAAATTAAGCACTGTCGATGTGGTTCTTCAACCCAAACCAAAAGAGCATAGCAAAACGTATGAGGCAATCTACTCGTCGGTCATCGCTGGAGAAAATCACTTGAGAACCATCATCACCAAGCCCAAAGGGGCAGGCACTTTCCCTGCGGTATTATTGATTGGTGGTGTGGGGTGTTATAGTATTGACAATCCTACACATCAAAAGTTGCAATCTACCAAAATGTGGGTTGATTCGCTCACAAACAACGGATTTGTAACCATGCGTGTTGAAAAGACAGGCATGGGAGATAGTGTTGGTATCCCTTGCAAACAATGTGATTTTACAACGGAAAAACAAGGGTATCTTGAAGGCCTAAAACAACTAAAATCACTTTCCTATGTAAATGAAGCTGAAACATTTCTTGCAGGTTTTAGCATGGGAGGGGTCATTGCACCGTTGATCTCACAACAAGAGTCCGTTAAAGGGATCGTCGTTTATGGTACCATTGGCGCTAAATGGATTGACTACGAATTGGAAAATACGCGAAGACAGAGAATTCTAGATGGTTATTCTAAGTCTGCCTTGAACAAATGGATGACGGCCGAAAAAATACGTCTTCACGGGTTGTTTGTTGAAAAGAAAACACCAAGTCAAATCATTGCAGAGCATCCAGAGACAGAAAGAGTCTTTTTTGAGTATCCTATGAGTATCAAGTATTTTCAACAAGTTGCCGATATCGACATTCCAGATGTATGGCGAAACATCAATGCCAAGGTTTTGGCCATGCATGGTGCTTCAGATTTTGTGTCGTCATCAAAAGAGCACCAGCAAATAGTCTACATTGTGAATCACGGTACTCCGAACACTGCAACCTTTACTGAAATCGAAAATGCCGACCACTGGGAATTGTATACGGAAAGCGAGAAAGAAAGTAAACGTGGAGCATCAAAGCAGGTCAATACAGGAGCAATTACTACCACTATAGCATGGATGTATGACCATGTCAATAATTAAAATGTCCTTTCTTAGACTAAATCGCACATCTAGTTTTGCCACCGCGCCTCCTGGCCCCTTCGCTAAAAAGGTCCACAGGACCTTTTCTTAAATATTGGGGTAATTAATTGTCTTTAGTGTATCCCTAAGTATCAACTTCAACATTCGCTTACCGGTAGTGGTTTTAAAATAGGATTCTCTTCTCAAGGCATCTTCTTTACTTATGAAGAACTCACAATACACCAATCGCATAGGTCTACGTTTTGAAGTGCTTATGGTATTTCCTTGATTATGTTCTTTGAGTCGCCTTTCTATATTTGTAGTAAATCCATGATATAGCAAAAGGTCTTTCTCACTTTGCAAAACATATACACAAAAAGGCAATAGTACGGTCATAAATAAAAAAAAGTCCATGAATTACTTCATGGACTTTTTAGGCTATTTTTGGCTATAAAGTAGAACGTTGTTCACTTTACAGCCGTGAAGCGAGCTTCGCTCTGCTTCTCGGCTCCCCCTCTTGGACTCGAACCAAGGACCCTCTGATTAACAGTCAGATGCTCTAACCAACTGAGCTAAGGAGGAAGGTGTTAAACCTTTTTTGCGGATGCAAATATAACTGTTTTTTTATTTGCCCCAAACAATAAAATAATTTTTTTAGAGGAATCTTTTAATGATGTTCCAAATGTCGTTTCCGAAGATGACGGCCATCAATCCTACTAAGAACACAAAACCAATGATCTGGCCTGTTTCGAGCACCTTTTCACTGGGTTTTCTACCCGTGATCATTTCGTACAGTAAGAACATTACATGCCCTCCATCTAAGGCTGGAATTGGCAGGATGTTGATGAAGGCCAACCATACTGAGAACATCGCCGTAAAGCTCCAGAAAAAGGTGGCATTCCAATTGGTAGGCATCTGCTCGATGATTCCGATTGGTCCTTTTACATTTTTATAGGCTTCAGTCTTGGGTTTAAAGATGACCTTAAACTGCTTTATCTGCTTTGATAGTACTTTGTAGGTTCTTTTGATTCCTTCTCCTATAGAAGCTCCAATCGAATATTCGTCCGTCTTTTCAAGTTGTGCAATTCCCATACGTACGCCGATAGGGCTTCCGTCTTTTACATGAATGCTTTTTGATAACGTTTTTCCGTCTCGCTCTATATCGAACTTTAACGTCTCATCTTTGGTACTTCTTACGCGCTCGGTGAAGTTTTCCCAAAGGGCAATCTTTTCACCATTGATCGCTACGATCTTATCTCCTTCTTTGATTCCTACAGAATGTGCAAGCATGGTATCGTTCACTTTTCCGATATAAGCCTCCGTTCTCGGAAAGAAAAAGGGATTTCCCAATCCAGTGAAGACCTCTTTAAGGCCCTCATCAGTAATCGGCACAGTAATTTGTTTTCCGTCTCGCTCAACAACCACTTCATCACCCAGGATCACATCAAGCATAAGGTCTCCAAAGCGTTCAACCTTTCTTCCGTCAACACTAATGACCTTATCTCCAGTCATGAAACCAAGCTTCTCGCCACGTTCATCGACCATGACTCCATGCTCTAGGTTGTCCATTGGGATATAAGTGTCTCCATTGACCACTAACATGGCACTATAGATAAACCAGGCTAACAACACATTCACAGTTACACCACCCACCATGATGATCAATCGCTGCCAAGCTGGTTTTGATCGAAACTCCCAAGGTTGTGGTGGTTGCTTCATTTGCTCCTTGTCCATGCTCTCATCGATCATTCCAGCAATTTTCACATATCCTCCTAACGGAAGCCAGCCCACTCCGTAAACAGTTTCACCAATCTTCTTTTTGAAGAGCGAAAACTTCACATCAAAAAACAGGTAAAACTTCTCTACTTTGGTCTTGAATAATTTGGCTGGTATGAAGTGTCCCAATTCATGCAACACCACTAAAATGGATATGATGAGGACAAACTGGACAATCTGATTAAATAATCCCATGTATTGTGTGTCTGTATAACATTTGTAAAACGCACAAAAGTAAGGTTTTCACCTTACTTTTGAAAAGATTCTTCTTTGCCGTTTTAAAATTTGGCAAAGATTTATGAAAGAAGGGGTGATAGACTCTTTAGGGCTTTGGCGTTTTAGTCCCAGTTACTGGGTTAGCCGAAAGTATGGCGCTACGAATTTGCCTTTCTTTCTCAATTCCTCTGTCCTCAATAATTCCAGCCACATCAACAACTGTGCTGGTCACGTTGGTCACCTTATTATTCTTTGAGATAAGATCAAAGTTCGGATCGATCTCTACCATGGCCACCTCAAAGTCAACATCCACCCAAAAGGCTTGGTTTTGTTTCTGATGGTCAAGTGTTATGTCTTTTATTTCGCCATTGGTTCCGACAAATCGCACAGGAACTTTTCCTTCGAAGAAATCAGCCCCAGCAAAAGATGCTTTTTGAGATAATGCGACTTCAATGTCTCCTGTTCCTTGATCCCATGTCATTTGATACGATGGAAATCCTTCGCCATATACCCAGTCGTTAAAGAATTCTGTAAGATCTTGCTTTGCAACCGCCTCTAGATGTCCTTTGAGGTCTTCTGTCGTCGCATAGGCATAGGTCAACTTGTCGGCTGTGAGGTAATTTTTCACGCCTTTAAAGAATACATTGTCACCTAAATGATTTCGCAACATGTGCAACACCATAGCTCCTTTATCATAGGTAAGTCTACTGTTGAAGATTCTATCTACATTGGTCAAATCTTCGTCAGAGAGATAAACAGACCCTTTAGGGTTAATGGTTATAGAGCTTACCTTGCCTTGTTTCCAATTGGTGAAATCCATCTCTCCGTCGAGCTCTCTTTCCACCATTCCGCTTAGGTAAGTTGCAAAACCTTCATTGAGCCAAATGTCTTTCCAGGTACCACAGGTCACTTTGTTACCAAACCACTGATGTGCCAATTCATGGGCGATAAGGTTTCGGCTAAAGTTGCCCATAAAGGAAACGGTGGTGTGCTCCATTCCGCCATTCCAGCCAAATTCGGCATGACCGTATTTTTCATCAGCAAAAGGATACGTTCCGAAATACTTTTGGAAGATCTCCATAATTTCCACCGTTACGCCAGTGTGTTTTCTTGCTGTGGCTTCCGACTCTGGAAACACATAGTTCAAAACGGGGAAAGATCCTCCGTCATGCACCACCATTTGCTTATAGACTTTATAGTCGGTAACTGCGATGGCTACCAAATAGGCAGGTATGGGATGATTGTGTCTGTATGTTGTGGTCTTAAACTTTCCGTTGTTTTTTGCGCTTACTTCCAATCCATTAGAAACAGCAATGTACTCGCGTTTTTTTCCTTTTTTCGGTTTGTAATAAGAAGGTGTGGTAATGACCACTTCCACTTGATCGATCTTATCATTTAGGTCTTGCTTGCATGGCCACCAGTCCTTCGCACCATAAGGTTCAGAAAGCGTGTATAACATAGGGACCTCATCATCTCCGTGGGTAGTTATGGTAAAGGCTTCTTCTTTTTTTGAGGGTGTTCCGTGGTACGAAACTTGTATTTCTTTTGTGGTTCCTTTTTTAATTTTCTTCGGAAGCTGTATGATCAACTCATCATCAGCCGTTAAGGTATACGGCAACTTTTTCCCTTCAAACATCACCGACTCAACCGAAAGTGATCGAGACATATCAAAGGTCATTTTACGCATGTCTACCAACGCAGTAAACTGAGAAGTAACGGTTCCTTTTATAAAGTATTTGGAAGGGTCGACTTCGAGCTGAAGCCTTTGAAACACTAGGTCGTACTTGCTTGTACTAGCCTTGGCACCAAAGTTCATTTTGGCGGAGGCGGACCTAGCTTCATTACGCACTATTTGCTGAAATTCAGTAGGGTTTTGGGCAAAACCCTGGCATAGCACGAATGAAAAAAATAGCAGGATAATTCTTTTCATTTCGTAAGATTCGGACAAGCAATATAGAAATTTTTACCAGAAATTGGCATAAATTTGTATTTCATTTGTCGATTTTTCGATTAAGTACCAGCGTTTTACAGAAAATTCTTATATATGATCGCCTTTTTCAGCAAATACAAGCTGTTCTTCTCAGTCCTCATCCTTATTTCGATCGTCATTATCTATTTGTTTTACAACGCATTGAAGCCAAAGGTGGTGCTTCCTATCTATCAGCCGTCCATGGTAAACGAAGAGTTAGTAGATAGCTCTTTGCACTATGTTAGAAAGTATCACACCATCGCCGATTTTTCGCTTACCAACCAAAATGGAAAGGTCATCACCCAAGAAAACTATAAGGACAAGATCTATGTGGCTGATTTCTTTTTTACGACTTGTGCTACCATTTGTCCGATCATGACGGGCAACATGGCCGAAATCCAAATGGAGTTACTAGATGACAACGACGTCATGTTGCTATCGCATTCTGTTACACCTAATATCGATTCGGTGGCGCAACTGAAACGTT
This sequence comes from Flavobacteriaceae bacterium, assembly GCA_028279515.1. Classification (GTDB taxonomy): domain Bacteria; phylum Bacteroidota; class Bacteroidia; order Flavobacteriales; family Flavobacteriaceae; genus JANQNQ01. The sequence goes on along the minus strand of JANQNQ010000008.1, from coordinate 482,154 downwards.
ATGCCGATCGAAAAGGAGTTATCGATGCCAAGTGGAATTTGGTCACGGGCGACAAAAAACAAATCTATGAGTTGGCCCGAAAATCGTATCTGGCTGTCAAAACGGACGGTGACGGCGGACCTTATGATATGATCCACACCGAAAACTTCATTCTTGTGGACAAAGAAAGGCGCATTCGCGGGTTTTATGACGGCACCAAGAAAGAAGACATGGAAAAGCTTCTTGGAGATATCCGAATCCTTCAGGCGGAGTACCAAGCCCCCTAGCCCCAAAAGGGGGAGCTTAGGATGTCATTCCTACGGAGGTGGGAATCTGTTTCAGGTTTACTCAATTGCTCTTCGCTTCTCACTACTCAATACTTATATTGCGAAGGCAACTTTCAACATTCATATTTTTACACTACTTTTGCTTACTTAAAATCAATCTAAATAAGATTTGAAGGTTACCATTGCACATCTAAAGCTTGGCGAAAAAGGCGTTATAACTGACATATCTGCAGATGAGATTCCGTTGAAACTCCTAGAAATGGGGTGTTTACCAGGCAACGAAGTGCAACTACTGCAAGTGGCACCTTTCAATGACCCGATCTATCTTAATATCAACGGCAGTCATCTTGCTATACGTAAAGAGACGGCAGCCTTGATAGAGATTTCCAAAATTGAAGAATAATTTATGGCGAAGCAGATTAATGTAGCACTTATTGGAAATCCGAATACTGGAAAGACGTCAGTCTTTAATCAACTTACCGGACTTAATCAAAAGGTTGGTAATTACCCAGGAATTACAGTTGAAAAGAAACAAGGGATGTGTAAGCTTCCGCGAGGTGTAAAGGCGCATATCATCGACCTTCCTGGAACCTATAGTTTGAATGCCTCTTCTATGGATGAGAATGTAGTGATCGAACTACTGCTCAACAAAGAGGACAAAGATTATCCAGACGTGGCCATTGTGGTCACCGATGTAGAGAATTTGAAGAGAAACTTATTGCTCTTCACTCAAATAAAAGATCTCGGGATTCCGACAATATTGACCATCAACATGGCCGATCGGATGACCCGAAAAGGAATCTCTTTGGACATCCCCTATCTCGAAGAAAAACTCCAAACCAAAATTGCCTTGGTTAGCTCTCGAAAAGGAACAGGTATTGCCCAACTCAAAGAACTCATCCTTGACCACAAGAAAATCTCGATCGAACCTTGTTTAAATGCTTCCGAAATTGATCCTGAATATTTTAATGCGCTTCAAAGGGCGTTTCCGAATCAGGACAAATACAAGCTATGGCTCGTCATCACCCAAGATGTCAATTTTGGTCATGTACAGCGCGATCATATTCCAGATGCTTCCGCATTCAAAACCAAATCAAAGAGTGATTTAAAGCGGTTGCAACAAAAGGAGACCATCAAACGCTATCAATTTATAAACGATACCTTAAAAAAAGGATACAACGTAGATATCAATGCGGCCAAGGACCTTCGCAGCAGATTTGACCGGATCTTGACACATAAGGTTTGGGGCTATGTAATTTTCTTTTTCATCTTGCTGCTCATCTTTCAAACTATTTTTGAATGGAGCTCCTATCCGATGGATTTCATAGATGAGCAATTTGCTGCATTGAGCGACTGGATCAAAAACACGTTACCTGCAGGTGCGTTTACCAATTTGCTAGCGGAAGGCATTGTTGCTGGTTTAGGCGGGGTAGTCATCTTTATCCCACAGATCGCTTTCTTATTTCTTTTTATTGCAGTTTTAGAGGAATCCGGCTATATGAGTCGTGTGGTCTTTTTGATGGATAAGGGCATGCGTCGTTTTGGACTGAGCGGAAAAAGTGTAGTGCCATTGATATCAGGTACCGCTTGCGCTATCCCTGCGGTTATGGCCACTCGTAATATCGAAAGCTGGAAAGAACGCTTGATCACCATTTTGGTGACACCATTCACTACCTGTTCGGCGCGTTTACCTGTGTATCTAATCATCATTGCTTTGGTGATTCCGGAAGAACGCTTTTTAGGAATGAACATACAGGGACTTACGCTGATGCTATTGTACCTACTTGGTTTTGGCATGGCATTGCTGTCTTCCTATATATTGAGCAAAACTTTGAAGATAAAAAGCCGCAGTTTCTTTGTGGTCGAAATGCCAAGTTATAAGCTTCCGCTACTAAAAAACGTTGCCATTACCGTAATTGAAAAGACCAAATCCTTTGTGGTCGAAGCCGGAAAGATCATCCTAGCCATCTCGATCATTCTATGGGTGCTGGCTTCTTATGGCCCAGGTGATAATTTCAACAATGCCGAAACTATTGTAAAAGAAATGCATGCTAGCGAACAATTGAGTGAGGACGAACTTGATAACAAAATTGCCTCTCACAAATTAGAGCACTCATATATCGGTATTGCCGGAAAGGCCATCGAGCCACTCATCGAACCCTTGGGTTATGATTGGAAGATCGGCATTGCCTTGGTAAGTTCGTTTGCTGCTCGTGAAGTGTTTGTAGGCACCCTAGCCACCATTTACAGTGTGGGCAGTGATGAAGAGGAAACCATCAAAAACCGAATGGCCTCCGAAGTGAACCAAAAACACGGCGGGCCCATGTTTAATCTTGCCAGCGGAATCTCGCTCCTGCTCTTTTACGCCTTTGCAATGCAGTGTATGAGCACATTGGCCATTGTGAAAAAAGAGACTAACGGATGGCGATGGCCCATCGTTCAGTTGGTGGCGATGACCGTAATTGCCTATGTAGCGGCATTGATCGCATTTCAGTTTTTGAAGTAACAGATTGGAGGTTACAAGTGAACAAAAATTATAGCTCCTCCCTTTTTGAAAGGGAGGTGGATTCAGTCCGAAGGAATGAAGACGGAGGGTTCTGTGACGTTTGCACTGGAATGTTTAAAACAGAGCAACAAACTCCCCTTTCTTCCAAAGCCTGCAGCTTCGGAATTCATTCCCCTCTTCAATCAAAGAGGGGAGCTAAAATTAGAGTTCGATTCAGCTTCTAAGTAAGTAATTCGTATCTTTACACGACACAACACCTATGGATACTGTACAGAACATCTTAGTCATTATTACTTTTGCAATCGCTGTTGGTTTTTTGATAACCAAGTTTATCTGGAAGCCTGCATTTCTTGGCGGCAAAAAAAAGAAAACCACCAAATCCTGTGGATCTGATGGCTGTGGGTGTGATTAAATTTTCTCTTCTATTTTATTTCTCCGGATTCCTAAACTTCTCAAACCAAGCCAAGGTATGTGCTACTTTGGTGATCAACTGACTCGGTCTACGTGCTATACCGTGTGAAGCGCCAGGAATCTCTACCAATACGGTTTCGATCTTTCTAAGTTTTAATGCGTGATACAATTGCTTGGCTTCTGAAGGTGGCGTACGCAAGTCGTTCAACCCTACCATAACCATGGTTGGCGTCTCAATGTTTCCTACCAATGATATCGGTGAGAATTTCCAATAACCCTCAAAATTCTCCCAAGGTTGCCCTGGGTAGCGACTGTTGGCATAGCCATAATAGTTGTCGGCCACCAAAGTCTTACTGATCCAATTCATCACAGGTTTAGCCACAACGGCTGCCTTAAATCGATTGTTCTTTCCGATGATCCAGGCGGTCATGATACCTCCGGCGCTTCCACCAGTTACGTATAATTGGTCTTTGTCGATCAATCCTTTGGACAGTAAGTGATCAACCCCATCCATCACATCGTTATAGTCTTCCCCTGGATAATTGTTGTACAGCAGATTTCCGAATTCTTCACCATAACTGGTACTTCCACGTGGATTGGGATAAAACACCAAATAGCCCGATGCCGCATACAACTGAATTTCCGCAGAAAAACGATCTCCGTAATTTAAAATCGGTCCGCCATGATTCTCGATAAGCAATGGATACTTCTTCCCTTCTTGATAAAAAGGAGGCTTCACGATCCACCCTTGAATGTCTCTTCCATCGACCGAAGATTTGTACCAAACCTCCTCTACTTTCCCTAACTCACGATGTGAGAACAGGTCTTCATTGAGATGTGTCAGCAATCTTGGGCGCTTTTGTTTTTTAGTGAAATAAGCCACCTCACCAGGGTAACTTGGGCGTGATTGTGTAAAGGCCACATCACCTTTTTTGTTGACACTAAAAGAGCCGCCTGCATACGGACGTCCCAAAGAGGTGCCTCCCATATTATCAGCTAATTTGGTGACCTTCCCCGAAAGGGAAATATGAGCGATCTTACTATTTCCTTTATCGTCATAGCTAATGTACAGTCCTTTTCCGTCGGCATCCCAAACGGGGTCGTAAACACTTCGATCTAGATTGTTCGAAATTGTGCGTTTGTTGCTTCCATCAGCATTCATAATCTGTAGTTTTCGCACCTGGAATGCCTGTACTTTATCCTCAAAACCTAGATAGGCAATTTGTTTTCCGTTAGGGGAAACTTTTGGGCTATAATCAGGTCCGTTACGATCAGTGAGTGCGTCGATCTTACCTGTGGAAACATTCACTTTGTATATTTCGCTGTTGCGGAAACGATATTCCCAATCTTCAACCCTATTGGCCGAAAAATAAATAGCACTACCATCAGGAGTCCAAGAAAGGCTTCCTCCATGGTTGAAATCTCCCGAAGTGATTTGCCTTGGTGAACCACCATCGGCTGGAATCACAAAAATATGCGTGAAGCCCGGAGCGATATACCCCGACCCATCAGCTTCGTGTTTTAGACGATCCGTAATTCTTGGTGAATCTGCCCACTTGGCACCTTTAGGTTTCTTAGGACCTTTTACAATCACTGGCGGTTTGGCCGCTACCTTCATTGTGAAGGCCAGCCATTTTCCGTCTGGCGACCATGTCAATGAACCTGGTGATTTTTCAAGTTGAGAAACACGCGCCAAAGCTCCGTTTGAAGTCCAATACATATACAATTCAGATCCTTCATCAGTTCGACTAGTAAACGCGATGCGGTCTCCGGTCGGCGACCAGCGCGCTGAAGATTCTCCGACTTCGCGCTGCGTTAGTTTTTGATGATTGCTCCCATCGGTATTAATGATCCAAAGACTCGCTTTCGAGCGATCCTTCATAATATCAAAACCGTTTCGTTTGTATACCACTTGCCTTCCGTTAGGTGAAATTTGAGGGTCAGAGGCATACTCTAATTCAAAGATGTCTAGATCCTTTAAGACTGATTTTTGAGATTGACCTGCTGCTAGCTGAAACGCCAAGGTCGCCAAGACGAATACGTATACTTTTTTCATGAGTTGTGTTTGTCTGTTGTTGAAAATGACATTAAAGATACATACTAAAAGTTTCAAAAAATCTTAAAATACTGAGGATGATTGCAAAAAAGGAAATTTTAGTTACCTTTGTAAAATATTTAAGTATACTTAAATTTAATTTAAAGGAAATAAAAATGTCTATTGCAATCGAGAACTTTGTAAAGGCCATCTATCAATTTAGGATGCAACATGATGGGGATACCAAACCCGGAAGCATTGCCAAAAAATTGAAGATTTCGAATGCTGCAGCCACAGATATGGCAAAAAAACTAGCACTGAAAGATCTTTTACACTACGAAAAGTATCAGGAGCTAAAATTGACCGAAAAGGGCAATAAAATGGCCCTGAATGTGATTAGAAAACACCGTCTTTGGGAGTCGCTACTTTTCAAATTGTTTGACATGTCTTTGCATGAAATTCATCGCGAAGCCGAATTTCTTGAGCATCAGACGTCTGACTTCATGGCCAACAAGATCAGTGAGTTTTTGGGCCATCCGAAGTTTGATCCACATGGCGACCCGATCCCAAATGAACATGGAGAGATCACCACAACAGATTCTTCGATTGTACTTTCTGAAACTGAAGAAGGAACCACCTATGTCATTTCAAGATTGATGAGCGATGACAAAGAGTTCTTTGACTTTTGTGCCGATAATGGACTCATCAATGGTGCTGAGCTGACTATCATCAAGCAATTTGAAAAAAACAAAATGACCCAAATAAAACTTGATGGCAACACCTTATTGTTAAATCAAGACTTTACGAATACGATCTACGTAAATGAAAAAGCTTAGTTTTTTACTATATATCTTCCTCTTATTCTCTGCCATGGTTTCGGGGCAAGATTCCTATCGTTTATCGGGCACGGTGTCAGGTTCGGGTGATGTCATGGCCTTCGCCAATATTTATGTGAAAGGAGCCAAAAAAGGAGCAGTTTCTGACATTGACGGTCGTTATTCAATCGAATCGTTGGCACCGGGGACCTACATAGTAATTGCCTCGTTCACCGGATACAGAAGTGAATCAAAAACGGTGACCATCTCCAACAAGGACGTACAGCTCAATTTCGAATTACTCGAGAGCGAAAGCCTGGACGAAGTGGTCATCAGCGGAACCTTGAAACCTGTTTCCCGATTGGAGAGTCCGGTGCCAGTAGAGGTCTACTCCCCTGCTTTCTTAAAAAAGAACCCAACTCCCAATATTTTTGATGCCCTTCAAAATGTTAACGGAGTTCGACCACAGCTAAATTGCAACGTGTGTAATACTGGAGACATTCACATCAACGGACTCGAAGGGCCCTATACTTTGGTGATGATCGACGGGATGCCGATTGTTAGCGGATTGTCGACGGTTTATGGTTTATCGGGGATTCCGAATTCCTTGATCGAACAGGTCGAGATCGTTAAAGGACCGGCATCTTCTCTTTATGGAAGCGAGGCTGTTGGAGGCCTTATCAATGTGATCACCAAACGACCCGAACACGCACCTCTATTTTTTGCGGATAGCTATACCACTGATTGGGGAGAGACAAACCTCGATGTCGGATTCAAATCCGATATAGGAAAGAAGTCTACCCTATTAATGGGCGTTAATTATTACAACTACAGCAATCCGATCGACGATAACAATGACAATTTCACGGACGTGACCCTGCAAGATCGAATTTCAGTGTTTCAGAAGTGGGATTTTAAACGAAAAGACAATCGAAAGCTCTCACTAGCCGGACGTTTCTTTTATGAAGATCGTTGGGGCGGTGAACTACAATGGAACAAAAGCTTTAGAGGCGGAAACGAAGTATATGGAGAAAGCATCTATACCAAACGCTTCGAGATTCTCGGAAACTACCAACTTCCAATTAAGGAAAAGATGTTCTTACAGTTTTCGTATACCGATCACGACCAAAATTCGGTCTATGGTGACACCCCTTACCTAGCGCAGCAGCGTATTGGTTTTGGGCAACTCACTTGGGACAAGTCGCTAGAAAAACATGACCTTCTATTTGGGGTTGCGGCTCGTTATAACTTTTACAATGATAATACACCAGCAACGTTGAACGCTGACGAAGTGACCATCCCTTCAGTCTTTATTCAAGATGAGATTGCGTTCAACAAGCGACATGAAATGCTAGTCGGACTTCGTTATGATTATGACAGTCGCCATGGCAATATTCTAACACCGAGATTTGCATACAAGTTTAAGCCAACCGACAGCGATATCTTTCGGGTCAATGCAGGAACTGGATTTAGAGTGGTCAACCTGTTTACCGAAGAGCATGCAGCTCTCACTGGTGCGCGAGACGTGATCATTGCTGAAGCTCTGAAACCAGAACGTTCGTATAACATCAATGTCAATTACCTAAAGAAGTTTTATACCAAAAGCGGTATGATCATCGGTTTGGACGCTTCGGCATGGTATACCTATTTCAACAACTTGATCTTGCCCGATTACGATACCAACCCCAATCAAATCATCTATGATAACCTTAACGGACATGCCACTTCTAAAGGAGTTAGTATGAACGTTGATGCCATCATCGCCAGTGGTATCAAAGTATTGGTCGGGGCCACGGTACAAGATGTTTCGCAAACCGAAAACGGACAACGTCAGCGTCAAATCTTAACAGAGCGATTTACGGGAACCTGGGCGCTTTCGTACAAAAATTATAAGCACGACCTCACTATCGATTATACTGGAAATGTTTATGGCCCCATGCGATTACCATTGTTAGGACCGCTAGATCCAAGAGATGAGTATTCGCCGACTTGGAGTATTCAGAACATTCAACTCACCTATGATGGCATCGATAATTTTGAAGTCTATGGTGGCGTAAAGAACCTCCTGAATTGGACACCCAATCGAGGCAACCCATTTATCATTGCAAGAGCTGATGACCCCTTTGATGAAAACGTACAATTTGACACCCAGGGCAATGTAGTGCCAACGGCAGACAATCCGTATGCATTGACTTTTGATCCATCATATGTATATGCACCTAACCAAGGAAGAAGAATGTTTTTTGGATTGCGATATACGCTGAATTAATAAAACTATACATGAAAAGAATCTTTACCATCCTATTGTTTGCAACCATCTTGATCGGCTGTAAAAAAGACGCAAAAAACGAAGACGGGAAACTAAACGTGGTTACTACAACTACCATGATCACCGACTTGGTTAAAAACATTGGTGGTGACAAAATTCACGTCCAAGGATTGATGGGAAGCGGTGTCGACCCGCACTTGTACAAAGCCAGCGAAGGGGATGTGACCAAACTTGCCAATGCGGATGTGATCTTTTATAACGGACTTCATCTTGAAGGGAAGTTGGAAGAAGTTTTTCAAAAAATGCGTCGCCAGGACATTAATACGATGGCCGTTAGCGACGTGGTGGATAAGAGCACTTTGATTGGTTCTGAATACTTTCAGTCCAATTACGACCCCCACATCTGGTTCAACATTGGCTATTGGAAGCAGGTAGCCGGTTACGTGACTGAAAAGTTGAAGGAGAATGATGCTGAAAATGCTTCCTTTTATGAAGAAAACTACCAGAAGTATCTTCAAGAATTGACAAGTTTAGAAAGTGAGATCCAAACGAAGATCGAAACCCTTCAGCAGGAAAAAAGAATTTTAGTGACAGCGCACGACGCGTTTAATTACTTCGGAAAGGCCTATGAATTTGAAGTGGTCGGTTTACAAGGCCTTTCAACCGCCACGGAAGCCGGTGTGCAAGATGTGCAAAAACTTGCTGCCTTCATCATGGAAAAACAAGTGAAGGCCATTTTTGTTGAGAGTTCAGTACCGAAACGTACGATCGAAGCATTACAAGCAGCCGTAAAGTCAAAAGGCCACGAAGTGACCATTGGCGGCACGCTATACTCTGACGCTTTGGGTGACGCCAAAACCGTTGAAGGCACCTATCTGGGGATGTTTAGATACAACGTGAATACCATCATTGATGCTTTAAAATAGCTTTTTCTAAAAATCAAAGACTACACCTTCACTAAAGTTACGGTGTATGGAAAAAACCAACGACCAAAGACTAGAAACAATGGGCCAGAAAAAAACCGCAGTACAAGTAGATGACCTTACCGTCGCGTATAATTACAAGCCGGTACTTTGGGATATCGACCTCGAGATTCCTGAAGGTGTTTTGATGGCCATTGTGGGACCCAATGGCGCCGGAAAATCGACGCTGATCAAAGCAATTTTAGGCATCCTTAAACCGATTGCTGGCAGTATCAGTATCTATGGTAAGCCGTATGAAGATCAACGTTCGTTAGTGGCTTACGTGCCCCAAAAAGGAAGTGTGGATTGGGATTTTCCGACAACCGCCTTAGATGTAGTGATGATGGGCACCTATGGTAGTCTCGGTTGGATCAAGCGTCCCAGACAACGTGAAAAAAAGGCAGCACTCGAAGCACTCGAGAAAGTAGGCATGTTGGCGTTTAAAAATCGGCAAATCAGTCAGCTTTCGGGCGGACAACAACAGCGCATCTTTTTGGCAAGAGCCTTGGTGCAAAATGCTTCGATCTATTTTATGGATGAACCGTTTCAAGGCGTAGATGCCACTACTGAAAAGGCCATCATCAATATTTTAAAGGAACTCAGAAAAGCTGGAAAAACAGTTATTGTCGTTCACCACGACCTACAGACTGTTCCCGAATATTTTGATTGGGTTACCTTTCTGAATGTGAAGAAGATCGCCACAGGCCCGGTAAAGGACATCTTTAACGATGACAACCTCACCAAGACCTATGGTATTAATTATAAAGTAAGTGTACAGCAGTAGTTATTAGTTATTAGTTGCTAGTTATTGGTGTCATTCCTGCGAATGCAGGAATCTCATCAAGGCTACCGAAAAGAACCAAAGAAAGAGACCATCGACTTAATCGAATACATAGAACTCGTCTTCACTGACTACACCCTTCGTACCATTACGTTGGGCACCGCTATTTTGGGGGCCATTTGTGGTATGTTGGGAAGTTTTGCCGTGCTTAGAAAACAAAGTCTTTTGGGCGATGCCATTTCGCATGCTGCATTGCCAGGAATCGCCATTGCTTTTCTGATTACTGGTATCAAGGATAGCAATGTGTTATTACTGGGTGCTTTGATCAGCGGTTTGATAGGAAGCTTTTGGATTCGAGGTATCATCAACAAAACACATTTGAAATCAGACACGGCACTTGGATTGATTCTGTCCCTTTTCTTTGGCTTCGGAATGTTACTGCTTACCTTCATCCAAAAACAACCCAATGCCAATCAAGCTGGGTTGGACAAATACCTCTTTGGACAGGCCGCTACGCTGGTCGAAAGCGATGTTTGGTTGATGGCCATCGTCACCGGAATATGTCTTTTTGTGCTCTTGCTTTTTTGGAAGGAATTCAAGATCCTTTTATTTGATGCCGACTACACAAAAACACTTGGTTTCAACACCAAGTTTATTGATATTTTGATCACCAGCTTTATTGTATTGGCCATTGTGTTGGGATTACAAACGGTAGGCGTGGTTTTGATGAGTGCTATGCTGTTAGCTCCAGCAGCAGCCGCTAGACAATGGACGAACAGTTTAGGAGTTATGGTCATTTTGGCTGCCATCTTTGGTGCCTTCTCTGGCATCTTCGGAACCGCCATAAGTGCCACGCAAAACAACCTTTCAACCGGACCCGTAATTGTCTTAGTTGCCGCCGTGTTTGTCATTTTTTCATTTATCTTTTCTCCGAGTCGCGGACTCCTTTTCAGAGAGATTCGCTTTCGAAAGAACCGTAATGACCTGAAGCTACATAAAACACTGTCGTTTATGTACGACATTGCGAAAACACACGAAGACATTACGCATCCGCACGCCATCAGGATTTTGAATGACTTTCAAGGATTCACACGAAAGTCCTTGCAAAAATTGGTGGATCAAAACTATGTTACCCTTCATGGTAATATGTGGTCGATGACTGAACGCGGTTTTGATTTTGCTGCCAATTTGTATAACCAACAAATCACTGAAGACGATGAGTAGTGCTCAGTTAGAAATACAACTTATTGCCAGTTTGGTAGCCATTGCTTGCGCCATTCCGGGTACGTTTTTGGTGCTTCGAAAAATGGCCTTGATCAGCGATGCCATTAGTCATTCGATCTTACCTGGCATTGTTTTAGGTTTTTTCCTAACGCACGACCTCAATTCTCCGTTATTGATTCTCTTGGCAGCCATTAGCGGTATCATTACAGTAGTCTTGGTAGAGTTCATTCAGAAAACCGGACTGGTCAAAGAAGACACCGCCATCGGACTCGTATTTCCAGCACTCTTTAGTATCGGAGTTATCATGATCGCTAAAAATGCCAATGACGTGCATCTGGATGTTGATGCCGTACTACTCGGCGAGTTGGCCTTTGCTCCTTTTGATCGCTTGATCGTTAGCGATATGGATCTTGGTCCAAAATCTTTGTGGATCATCGGGGTCATTTTAGCAGTAACTCTCACCCTACTCATTGCTTTTTTCAAGGAGTTAAAGGTAAGTACTTTTGATGCTGGGTTGGCCTCTGCACTTGGTTTTTCGCCTGCCATCATGCATTATGGGCTTATGACCGTTTCATCGGTTACAACCGTCGGAGCATTCGATGCCGTTGGCGCCGTGTTGGTCGTTGCACTCATGATCGCTCCAGCGGCCACGGCCTATTTGCTGACCAAGGACCTTAAAAAGATGTTGGTGCTATCTGTATTGTTTGGTGTCTTTTCTGCCATCTCAGGATATTGGGTAGCCCACTGGTTAGATGCGTCTATCGCAGGATCCATGACCACAATGTTAGGGGTGGTATTTTTATTGGTATATCTGTTTGCTCCAAGCAAAGGATTGCTATCGGTGCTGTACCGTCAAAAGCAGCAGCGTACCGAAGTATCATTATTGACCTTTTTGCTGCACTTACACAATCACGATGAAGTTTCAGAGCGACATGTTAATCACTTGAATGAACATATCAATTGGCAAAAAGTACGGTCGAAAACGGTATTGGATCTAGCATTAAAAAACAACATGATCACTATTGATAGTGATATTGTTTCTTTAACAGAAAAGGGACTTGATTTTACCAATAAAGCCATTGATTACATCGTGACCAATAAAGACACAGAGATTGAAGATATGAAAGAAGACTTCTTCTTATTTAGAGGATAACTATTTCTTCTTTTCCTTTTTAACCATAAGACGTTTGGCCACTGAGTTAGGTATCTTGAATTCGTCCTTCTTCGTACGAACCACCATCTTTTGATCATCAGACCCTTCTCGAATGACTTTCAATTTTTTACCTACCGTTAGGCCTTTCTTTTTTAAACGCTTGATCGTGTCCTCCATAAGTCCATCCATGGCAAGTAGCTCTGCCATATCTTTCTTCTTAAGATCAGCTAAGGTATCTTCTTTGGATTTTTTCGATTTCTTTTCCTCTTTAGGTGCTTTCTTAGATTCAGCAGCGGCCTTCTTCCCTAGGAAACTATGTAAGGTGTTCACTAAATTTTCAGAGTTTACATGCTTTAATTGGTCGGCAAGTGATGAGGCTTCTTCGTTCGCAACACCCATTTTTTCTTTGAGCAAGCGATTCCATAATTCGTTTCGTTCATCAACTCCGTTGGCCACTTCTGCTCCTTGTTCGGTTAATCGAACGCCCTTGTAGCGTTGGTATTCTAGCAATCCCTTTTCAGAAAGTTTTTTAAGCATATCTGTAACCGAAGCAGCTTTGGTTTGCATCTTTTCGGCAATGGCATTCGTATTGATCAGTTGGTCAGTGTCTTGAGAAAGACTATGGATGGCCCACAGGTAATTCTCTTCAGAAGTTGAATACATCAGAACGTGTGTTTAGGAGCTACTAAAATACAGAAAATAAAAGAAGTCAAATGATAACCGATCATTTTCTTATTTTTGAGGAAACTCCGATCCCTATGAAACACCTTCTTCTTTTCTTGTTTTTCTGCGGAAGCTTTCTCACCTATTCGCAAGAACCGATAAACATCAACGGATTATTGGCTCCTAACAGTGAAAAAGAACTTTGGTTCTACGTGCAACCTGGTGACAAACTCAATTTTTCGTGCTCAGCTGAAAAGAAAAAACGTATCTCAAAGCTTACCGTAACACAATATCCCAATACGGTTTTGTTTCAGGAACGAAAATTCAAAAAGTTAGCAAATGAACTTTCTTTTATCGATGCCCAATTTGTGAAAGTCACACTGGAAAATAACAACAAAGAAGCCATCACCATTGCATTCAAAGCCGAACAAATCTCAGACAAGACTGTAAAGCAAGTACGTTTTGAGCAAGCTACCGACACGAGCTACGGCTATCCGACTACGCGTTTCAGAAAAGTCGAAGGACTTGAGACCATGACGGTTCAAAACGATAAGTTTTATCTGAACAGTCGATCCAATGCATTGATCAAAGGCGGAAAGAGAAGAGTATTGCTACCCATTCAATTACCAGAAAACACTACGGAATGGTACTATGTGCTCACCGCTTCTCGAAATGAAGAGGAAGTAAATAGCACCCGCAGCACTTTTAACCTAGCAAGTGAACTTTCAGAGTATATCAAGAAAGAAGAATCGCTGCAAAACTCAGTGAATACCCTAGCCCCTCCTCCAGGAGCCGATATCTGCGATGTGTACTTGATGGACCAAACAAATGCCGAGCTCTTTAAAGGCAAAAAGACCTTCAAGTATGACCTGAGCTCCTCGAGAGAGAACTACAAATCGGGTGTCATTAAAGTGAAAAACAGCGGGGGTCGTGATATCTATATTGGCATCAACAATCCCAACAACCTTTATGGAATTCATGTAGGCATCGAAGTGGTTGCGATTACCAAAGCACAAAATATCATTCCCGAAACCATTCGAATTCCGATCATTACCAGTTATCTAAAACCCGTCGCCCAATAGATGGCCGGTAGGTACGACCATATCATCTGCGGAGCTGGTGCGGCCGGGTTACTCCTTGCCTATCGCATGGCCCAAGAACCTTTTTTTCAAGACCAAAAGATCTTATTGTTAGACAAAGACCTTAAAAATACCAATGACCGAACTTGGTGTTTTTGGGAACAAGGCAAAGGCGAATGGGATGAACTTTTGTTCAAACAGTGGGACCATGCTTCCTTTAAAAGTGAGTGGATAGATAAAACCTTTTTGCTAAAACCGTACACCTACAAAATGCTTCGTTCAAAAACGTGGTACCAGCACCTGTTTACGGTCATAAATGAGCACCCCAATATCACATTCAAACAAAGCGAGATCCTCAACATAAAAGAAAACGAAAAAGAGGTTCTTGTTACTACAAAAGATGAAAGATACCGTTCGGTATATGTTTATAATAGTATCTTTTCCGAAGAAAAAATAAGGGATATCGAAAAATTCCCATTGTTGCGCCAACATTTCATCGGTTGGTTTATAAAGACAGAAAAACCCGTATTTGATGACAGCACCGTCGGTTTTATGGATTTTAAAGTGCCTCAAGAAGGAAACACACGATTTATGTATGTGCTACCAACCAGTAAAACGGAAGCATTATTTGAGTATACCTTATTCTCGGAAAACCTATTACCTACACCTGAATACGAAGTCGCTATCGAAGCATACCTCAAAGATTTAGGTATTTCTAATTATACAATTATCGAAAAGGAACGAGGTAATATTCCGATGAGTTGTTATCCCTTTCAAATTCACAACACTTCTCACCTTATCCACATCGGAACCGCAGGTGGGTGGACGAAACCCAGCACCGGTTTTACCTTTATGAATACGCTGCGTCAAACGGATATGTTGATCGCCTATTTGAAGCAGTCTCGAAAAGATCTTTCGACATATCATTACAGGACGAAGTTCTGGTATTACGATCTGCTATTTTTGGATGTGTTGTTTAAACGAAATGACCTTGGGGCCAAGATATTTTCGACCTTATTCGAAAAGAACAGGCCTAAGAAAATTTTTAAGTTCTTGGATGAAAAGACTTCCTTTTTTGAAGATATAAGAATCATGTTCTCCCTTCCTAAGAAAGAGTTTGTAAAAGCGCTTTTTAAGAGGCTCTTCTAGACATTTCTGTTCATCAACTGCTTTCCGAAGGCTTCTAAGATCGTCTTCCCTTCTGAAGAGATATTGAGTTGGTTTAATACACCAAAGGCCTTTTCTGTATAGCTTTCAATCTCTTGCCGCGTACGCTCAGCTGCCCCACTACTAACAAAAATCTCTTTGACAGTGGTCACTTTTTGCGATGGGTCGTCAGGTTGTAACGAGAACAAATGCTGTAACTGTTCTTTGTTACCATCTTCGGTTCCTTCAAGCGCCTTAAGATACAAATAGGTCTTTTTGTTCTCGATGATGTCTCCCCCTACTTGCTTGCCAAAAGTCTTTGGATCTCCAAATGCATCTAGATAATCGTCCTGCAATTGAAATGCGATTCCGAGATTTTTTCCGAAGTCATAAATGGCGTGACAATCGGTTTCGCTAGCTCCTGCAACCAGCCCTCCCATTTTCATAGCAGCACCTACCAACACGGCCGTTTTGTACTCGATCATCTTTAGATATTCGGGAATAGTGACGTCATCTCGTGTTTCAAAGTCCACGTCATACTGTTGTCCTTCGCAAACCTCAATAGCCGTCTTGCTAAAAAGCATGGCCAGCTTTCTGAAAGTCTCTGGCTCATAAGCCTCAAACAATTGGTAGGCCAAGATCAACATCGCATCTCCAGAAAGGATTCCTGTATTTACATCCCACTTTTCATGTACTGTTACTTTTCCTCTTCGTAACGGCGCGTCATCCATAATGTCATCATGTACCAAAGAAAAGTTGTGAAATACTTCGACCGCCAAAGCTGCATTCAATGCTTTCTTATAATTGCCACCAAAGATCTCAGTGGTAAGCAACGTAAGAACAGGGCGCAAACGCTTTCCGCCTAATTGCAGAATGTAAGTGATGGGTTCGTATAGATTCGTTGGTTCAGAAGTAGTGATGGTTGCCTCCAAGTGATCTAAAATCGCTTGTCTGTAGTATTCTATGGAATGCATTTGTACGCAAATTTTTCAGCTAAAATACCATAAATCAAAAACTATGAAACCCAAAAGAATTGTTAAATAACTGTAAAACTTAGGAAACTTTCATTGTTTTTAAAGTTTCCTTTCTTAATTTTGCCCCTGATTTTAAACAAGTTAATGAAAGAAAAGATATTAAATAAATCCACCGAAATGTTCCTAAACCTTGGGTTTAAGAGCGTTACCATGGACGATATTGCCAATGAGATGGGTATTTCTAAAAAGACCATCTATCAGCATTTCAGCAACAAAACTGATCTGGTAGAAGCTTGCGTCTTTTTGTTATTTGATACCATTTGTACAGGTATTGATACCATCTGCGAGTCGGCTGAGAACCCCATTGAAGAATTGTATCATATCAAACGATTTGTGATGCAAAACCTGAAGAATGAAAAATCTTCTCCTCAATACCAATTAAAGAAATACTATCCCAAGATCTACGGTCGTATCAAGCTTAAACAGTTTGAGGTCATGCACGAAAGTGTCACCGAAAATCTTACAACAGGTATCGAACAGGGTCTCTTCAGAGCCAACATGGACGTCGATTTTGTGGCGCGTCTTTATTTTAACGGGATGACGGGTATTAAGGATACCGATCTGTTTCCGCAGGGAAGGCACAACATGAACGAGCTCATGGAAAATTACCTCGAATATCACCTACGCGCTATTGTCACTAAAAAAGGATTCGAAACATTAAACAATTTTATCAACACCACACAATCATAAAACGAATGAAAAACAACCTTATCATCTTAATGAGTTTGTTTGCCTTTGGTTTTGGCTTTTCACAACAACAAGAACATAGTTTCTCTTTGGACGAAGCCATTGCCTTTGCACTAGAAAACAATCGCACTGCCGTCAACGCTGAGCGTGACATTGAGGCGGCTAAAAAGCAAAAGTGGGAAACCACTACAATCGGATTGCCGCAGATCAGTGCTAATATCGATTATCAAAACTTCTTGAAGCTGCCAGTTTCACTTTTACCGGCTGCTGCATTTGACAACCGTGAGTCTACGATTCAAACGGTCGAGGATTTCTTCGGGTTGACTCGAACGAGTTCACCAGACCCTGTGGATGGATTCATCCCAGTTCAATTTGGAACCAAGCAAACGGTGAACGCCTCGGCTCAACTTAACCAGTTGATCTTTGATGGTTCGTATTTGGTCGGACTTCAATCTGCTAAGGTCTTCTTGGAGATCTCTAGAAATGCCAAAGAAAAAACGGATCTCGAGGTACGAAAGAATGTCATCAGCTCTTACGGTAATGTATTATTGGCTGAAGAAAGTGTGAAAATCTTAGAAAAGAATCGCGAGACTTTGCAGAAGAATCTCAACGACACACAAAAGATCTTTGAAAATGGTTTAAATGAAGAGGAAGATGTAGAGCAATTGCAGATCACTTTGGCGGGTATCGAAAGTAACCTGAGCAACACAAAGCGACTTCGCGATATCGCATACAAAATTTTGAACATCGCACTGGGTACCGATATCCAAGATAAAGTGACTTTGACCGATGACCTTGTGTCACTGACAACTAAGAATATTGACTTAGGGTTGATGACCTCAGAGTTCAACGTTGCGAACAATATCGATTTTCGTATCGCCGAGAATAACACCAAATCTGAAGAGCTGTTGCTAAAACTCGAAAAGAGCAAGGCCCTACCTACCCTAAGTGCTTTCTTGAATGCAGGGTACCAGGGTAACAACGACGAGTTCAACTTTTTTAGTAGTGACCAACAATGGTTCGGAAGTGCCGTTGTGGGCGTAAACATGAGCATTCCGATCTTTAGTTCCTTCGGAAGAACCGCCAGAACACAACGTGCCAAGATCAACCTTGAAAAGGCCCGCACTGAGCAAACTGAAATCGAACAACGCTTAAAATTAGACATCGACAACGCGCGTAGTCAATACGCCTTCTCAATCGAGCAATACGAAACCTCTAAGAAGAATCTCTCTTTGGCAGAACGTATCGAAAACAAAAACCAGACAAAATTCTTTGAAGGTATCGGCTCTAGCTTTGAGCTAAGACAAGCACAGACGCAGCTTTATGGCATTCAGCAAGAATACCTGCAAGCCATGCTAGACGTCATCAACAAGAAAGCTGAATTAGAAACACTTCTTAACACCAAAAATTAGTAAAAAGTTTAGAAGTTGATTTGTTTAGATAAAGGCATTGAGAAATTTCAGATATTATGAAAACATTTTCGTTCGAAAAATTAAACGTTTGGCAAAAATCGAGAAGTTTAGCCGTTTTGATTTACAATACAACAAAGGATTTTCCACAAGAAGAAAAATATGGTATTGTAAGTCAAATCAGAAGGAGTTCGATCTCTATCTCTGCAAATATTGCCGAAGGTAGTGGCAGACATACAAGTAAAGACAAAGCCCGGTTCACAGAAATTGCTTACGGGTCGAGTCTAGAACTTTTAAACCTCCTGGTGCTATCTAAAGACCTGTCTTTTTTAAGTGAAAATGTTTACCTCGATCTAAGAAACAATATTGAAGAAATTACTGCCATGCTTAATGGTCTAAGAAAATCGCAACTAAACGATTAAACATATAAACCTATAAACGCATAAACCACCACACGATGAAAAAATTATATATAATAGCCATTAGTTCTGTGATCCTTGCTTCATGCGGAGGAGACAAATCGGTAGACGACCTTATCGCCTCAAAGGACCTGAAAGAAATCAGAGCCAAGAAAACCGAATTGACCACGGAAAGGCAAGAGCTAAACGCCGAGCTTAAAAAGTTAGACGATGCCATTGCTGAATTAGACTCAATAAAGAATTATCCATTGGTAACGACCATCAATGTCAAAGACACCTTGTTTAAGCATTATATTGAGCTTCAAGGAAGTGTTGAGACCAAGCAAAATGTATTGGTCTACCCTGAAATGGCCGGAACTTTATTACGTGTATATGTAAAGGAAGGGCAAAAAGTACGCAAAGGACAATTGCTTGCCACGATTGACGATGGAGGGATGAGCAGTCAGGTAGCACAAGTCGAAGCCCAAACACAATTGGCGAAAACCACCTATGAAAGACAAAAGCGCCTTTGGGAACAAAAGATTGGAAGCGAGATTGCCTACCTTCAAGCCAAGACTACGTACGAAGCACAAGAAAATGCACTGAAGCAGATGAAAAGCCAGTTGGCCAAAACATCTATCAGAGCTCCATTTTCTGGTGTAATTGACGATGTGATCAAAGAGCAAGGTACGGTTGTAGCTCCTGGAGTACAATCTGAGGTATTCAGAATTGTGAATCTCGACAATATGTACATTCAGACAGAAGTGCCAGAAAAACACTTACCGAATATTACAGCCGGTAAGGATGTAGAGGTGTACTTCCCAGTATTGGGCAAAACTCTTTCTACAAAGGTGAGACAAGTCGGAAACTACATCAATCCTAACAACCGTTCGTTTAAGATTGAAATTCCGGTTCCGTCAAACGGTGGAAACATCAAACCAAACTTGACGGCGAAAGTGCGTATCAATGATTACACCAACGAAAAGGCCATTTTGATTCCGCAAAGCATCATTTCTGAAAATGCTGACGGCGATCAATATGTATACGTGACTACAGAAAAGGATAGCAAAAATCTAGCTGACGTTGCCCGTACAACCATTAAAACTGGCTTGACACAAGGAGATTACGTAGAAGTCCTTGACGGAATCAAGAGCAATACTTCTGTAATTGAAGAAGGGGCGCGTAGCGTTAAAGATGGACAAAAAGTAGAAATAACCAACAAAAAATAACCGCATGACCACAAGAGAAAAAAAGGTAAACAAAGAGTTTAGACTCTCTTCTTGGGCCATCGACAATAAGACGACCATTTATGTGATGATCGGGATTTTCTTGATCTTCGGGTTGTCGGCCTACAATAGTATGCCTCGGGAAAATTTCCCCGAGATCAAAGAGACCAAGATCTATATCAGTACACCCTTTCCTGGGAATACTGCGGAAGATATTGAACGTTTGATCGTTGATCCGTTAGAGGACCGACTGAAGAACGTAAGCAACGTAGTTGAAATCATTTCTACCTCTCAGGAAGACTACGGAATCATAACCGTTGAGTTTGACGAAGAAGTAACTGTCGAGCAAGCAAAACAAAAAGTGAAAGATGAAGTTGACAGCGAAAAGGCAGGTGTTGACTGGCCCATTTTTCAAGGAGCGAAAGTAGAACCCAATGTCTTTGACCTCAATATCTCTGAAGAACAACCCATCCTTAACATCAACATCAAAGGAGATTATCCTGTTGAAAAACTAAAGGAATACGGTGAGTACTTGGAAGATCATATTGAGGATTTCAAAGAGATCAAGCAGGTAGACATTCGTGGGGCGCAAGAAAAAGAGGTTGAAGTAGCCGTCGATATCTATAAAATGATGGCGGCCAAGGTGAATTTCCAAGATGTAATCAATGCGATCAATAACGGGAATACGACCATGTCTGCTGGTAACTTGATCACTAGTGGGCAACGCCGTACTATTCGAATTCTAGGAGAAGTTGAAAATCCGAAAGAGCTCGACAACTTTGTTGTGAAATCTCAAAACGGAGCGGTGTATCTAAGAGATATCGCAAAGGTTGAGTTCAAGGAAAAAGAAAAGACCACCTATGCCAGAGAGTTTGGTAAGAATGTAGTGATGCTTGACGTCAAAAAGCGTTCTGGAAAAAACATGGTGGAAGCAGCCAACCAGATCAATGATTTGGTAAAAGATGCTGTTGAAAATTATTTTCCGAAAGACCTTGAAGTAACAATCGCAAACGATCAGTCTGCAAAGACCATCAACCAAGTTGATGACCTTGTGAACAATATCATCTTCGGAATCATCCTCGTGGTGACTGTATTGATGTTCTTCTTAGGGTTCAGAAACGCTTTGTTTGTAGGGTTCGCGATTCCGATGTCGATGTTCATGTCATTTATGATTCTTTCACTCTTTGGATATACCATGAACACCATGATTCTTTTTGCATTGATCATGGGACTGGGAATGCTGGTGGATAACGGAATTGTTGTTGTTGAAAACGTGTACCGTTTGATGGAAGAAGAAGGGATGTCTCGTATCGAAGCTGCCAAAAAAGGAATCGGTGAGATCGCCTTCCCTATCATTATTTCGACCTTGACCACTGTAGCGGCCTTCGTACCACTTGGTCTATGGCCTGGAGTGATGGGGCAATTCATGATCTATTTCCCGATTACGCTTTCAGTGGTGCTAGGATCTTCATTATTCGTGGCCATCTTTATCAACTCGATGTTGGTGTCACAACTTATGGAAGTTGGCGACCGTGAACTTTCCCTGAAGCAATTGATTCGTTTGAGTGCTATTTTAGGAGGTCTCGGAATCTTTGTTCTTATCATAGGTGGGCCTATGCGCGGACTCGGTACATTGATGATCTTCACAGGCATTATGTTCTGGGTATACAAATACGGCCTTAAAAAAGCAGCTAACTACTTTCAACGCAAAATATTGACCTGGCTAGAAAACAAGTACAAAAATTTCTTACGATACGCATTATCAGGATTCAGACCGTATGCGTTTGTCATTGGTATCTTTTTGTTGCTTTTTATTGTCTTCGGAATGTTCGGTGCCTCTATGCAGAGTCAGCGAACCAAAGTAGAGTTCTTCCCAGATAATAAACCCAACCAGATCGTGGTATATATCGAATACCCACAAGGTACCGATATTGACAAAACAAATGTTATCACCAAAGACATTGAACGTCGTGTATATGATGTACTGAATGACCAACGCTATATAGACGGAAAAGATGACGGTGGAAAAGATTATAATTTCTTAGTAGAATCGGCTGTATCGCAAGTTGGAGAAGGTGCAGGTAATCCAAACACCGACGGCGGAAGCAATGCCGAAATGCCACACCGTGGAAAAATCACCGCTACCATGCGCGAGTACAAATATCGCCAAGGAGAAGATAGTGAAGAGCTACGTCAACGCGTGCAAGATGCCTTAAAAGGAATCTATCCAGGTGTTGCCATTTCGGTTGAAAAAGATCCAGTTGGACCTCCTGCAGGATATCCGATCAACATCGAAATTGAAGGAGACAACTACGATCAATTGATCCAAGTCGCTGAAAACATGCGAAACTTCATTAATTCGAAAAGTATCGCAGGTATCGATGAATTAAAAATCGACGTGAACAAAGGCAAACCTTCGATGCAAGTGGTCGTAGACCGTGAAAAAGCAGGAGAGCTAGGTGTTTCTGCCGGACAAGTGGGTCAACAATTGCGTAATTCGCTGTTTGGTGCCAAGGCAGGAGTTTACAAGAAAGATGGAGATGATTATGACATCAATGTGCGTTTTGATGAAGACATTCGTTACGATAAAAATGCTTTGTTTGATCAAAACATCATCTTTAGGGACCAAGCGTCTGGGCAGTTGAAGGAAGTGCCTGTTTCGGCAGTAGCCAAACAAAAGAACACCTCTTCATTTAGTGCGATCAAACATCGTGATTCTAAGCGAGTGGTAACCCTATATTCTGGATTGGCTCCTGGATATACAGATGCTGGTGCGATTGTAAGTCAGATTCAAAATGAAATGAACGACTTCAAGGTTCCTACAGAAGTGAAAATAGATTACACCGGTCAGATCGAAGAGCAGAACAAGCAAATGGCCTTTTTAATGGGTGCCTTCTTTTCAGGTTTAGGGCTGATCATGTTGATCTTGATCTTCCAGTTTAGCTCAATCTCAAAACCAACGATCATTATGATCGCTATTTTCTTGAGTTTTATCGGTGTATTCGGAGGTATTCTGGTTACAGGATCATCTTTCGTGATCATGATGACCATGATGGGTATTATCTCACTCGCAGGAATTGTAGTAAACAACGGAGTGGTTCTCTTAGATTACACTCAACTCTTGATAGACCGCCGTATTGTTGAGTTAGGTCTAGAAGAAGGTTCTCTTCTTTCAAAAGAAGATGTGTCAGAGATCATCATAAAAGGAGGTCGCGCACGTTTACGACCTGTATTGTTGACGGCCATTACAACCGTACTTGGTTTGATTCCGTTGGCTATCGGTCTAAACATTGACTTCTTCTCACTCTTTGGTAGTTTTGACCCTAAGGTCTATATCGGGGGAGATAACGTGATCTTCTGGGGGCCATTAGCATGGACTGTAATCTACGGATTGATCATCGCTACGTTCTTGACGTTGATCATTGTACCTGTATTGTTCTACATTGTGTACAAAATCAAGATTCGAATTCGCTCATGGCGAAAAAAACCAGTGGTTGAAGACCCAGTGGTAGAAGTAAAATCAGCGGCTTAAAAAGCGCTCATCACATAAAAGAAAAGGCCCCGTATTTCGGGGCCTTCTTATTTTATTGAATTGAATGTATTAGAAAGTAAACGTCAATCCTCCTTGTAAGAAAGTACCATTAAATCCAAATTGATTCACTTCCCATGGATAGCGGAAACGTCCTCCTAGGTCGGTTCCAAAATCTCCAAATGTATTGATCTCATCAGGATATACGTCCAAAATGTTGTTAGCAGATACCTTCGCAGTAATCCAGCTATCAAACTGGTATGCTACTGAAAGATCGGTCAACACTTTACCAGCAAAGGTCTGGTCAAAGTTAGGCGTTGTTGGGTGCCTCCAAGTTACCTCTCCGAAGTATGTGTTGTTTAACACAATCTCAAACTTATCGATGTTGTAGTTAAGTCCGAGTACGCCTTTTAGGTTTGGACGCGCCGTTGTAATTCTTGATTGCTCTTCACGATTAAAGATGTCAGTATACCCAGCATCAAGAATCTTTTGTGGTACAGAAATCGTACCATCGATATCCGTCTCATTCCAGTTAACGGCAACATTTACATCTAGATTTCCGCCACCAAGCTCAATACCTCTATAGTTAGCAACAAGGTCAACCCCTTGCGTCTTCGTATCTACTGCGTTTACAAAGAAGGTAACGTTACCAACAGAGTTGTCGATCAATACCTGCTCAACAGCGTTTGTGGTAGTGTCGTCACCATCAAATCCTAACGGATTTGTCAAGAGTACACGATCATCAACGGCAATGTTATAGTAGTCTAAAGAAACTGTGAATTGCGGTGTAACCTTATAGGTAATACCCCCAGCAATATTAAACGACTCTTCAGCATCCAACTGCGGTACCCCTAACCCATTTACTGGGTCAATAATGATCGGGTCTACATTGTTGAAGGTTCCTTGTTGTCCGATGGTTCCATCGGCTAATTGTAGCGTTTGAATATTACTTAAATAGATCTGATGTAAAGAAGGCGCTCTGAATCCAGTATTTACCGAAGCTCTAATGGCCCCTTTATCATCTTCTAACAAGTAGCGTCCTGCGATCTTCCAAGAAACATTGTCTCCAAAATCACTATAATCTTCGTAACGAACAGCTCCACTGATCAGAATTTGATCAGTCGGGTCCCAATCCAATCCACCGTAAACACCTACATTAGAACGTGTTTCAGAAACCGCATTCTCTGGGCGCAGTCCTGGGAATGATTGTGCCCCGCCATCAATATATGAAGCAAGCTCTCCTTGTTGTGTAACAAAGCGTTCTTGTCTAATTTCAGAACCAAGTGTTAAGCTCACAGTTCCAAAATCTTTGGCAATATCTATGTTTCCAATATTGTTGCTAAAACGATAGCCTCCTGGGTCAAATTGCGTAGGGCTTGACGCTCCTAACGCCACGTTGATCGTATTACCAATCAAGTAATCAACTGCGTTTCTTCCGAAGGTATAACTCACATCAAACTTCCAATCTCCAAACATTTCCCATCGGTTTCCGACAGAAATGGTATTATCTCTAATATCAGTCTCAAAAGTAGGTTGAAAACCATTGTATGGTTGGCCTTCAGGAGTTAACAATCCAAAGTCATCCGTAATCCAATAAGGTGCCCTATAAAGTGCAAAACTCTTTCCATCCCTTTTTTGAAGGCTTCCGAAGAGATAAAATTCACCCCCCTCATACGGCACTCCTGCATTGAATGCCAGTCCAAATTTATCGTACTCAGGCTGCCCAACGATCATTCCAAGATCTGGGTTGTCTTGAATCCATGGGTTGGTTCCGTCGATCAACGACTGGTCACCAAAGATGTTTCCAAACAATAGGTCATTGCCTGGCTCTCCAGCGCGATCCGTGTAGTCTTGATGATAAAAATCTGCTGTAAAATTCACATATCCTCCACCATCAAAATCGAAGCCCGTGTTGACCGACCCGCTATAGGTAAATCCATCACCTTCGGTGGTCACACCCGTGCCTAAATTTACGGTAGTCTTATCGGTTTCTTCCTTTAAAATAATATTGATTACACCAGCGATAGCATCTGATCCATACTGCGCAGAAGCCCCATCACGAAGTACTTCGACACGTTCGATGGCAGCGGCCGGAATACTTTTCATATCGACACCTACTTCACCACGTCCTGGCGTTTCGTTCACATAGACCAAAGCACTTTGGTTTTTACGTTTTCCGTTTACCAACACCAAGGTTCTACTAGGTCCTAAGTTTCTTAATTCTGAAGGGTCAAAGTGTGCTGTCGCATCAGAAATAGTTTGTTGTGTCGAGTTATAAGAAGGTACTCGATATGCAATCATCTTATCTACTTCGGGTTGTGCACTGGTTGCCAACTCTTGAGCGCTGATGTTGTCAATCGGCACAGGAGACTCTAATACGGTTCTTGGCTTCGCACGGTTACCTACGATCACCACTTCATCAAGGGCCTCTCCTTCCTGTAAGACCACAGAAATCGGTGAGCTTGAGTTTACGGTAATCTCTTCAGACTTAAATCCTACCGAGGACACGACGAGCGTAACAGGGAAGGAATCTACGTTGAGTAGAAAGTTACCATCAAAATCTGAGGTGGTTCCTGTGGTGGTTCCTTTGACGATCACATTGGCTCCAGGAAGGGGTTGGCCACTGCCACCGTCGGTAACGGTTCCAGAAACTGTTTGTTGCCCAATGGCAAATAACGGCACTGAAAACAACGCAATAAGCATCATTTTTAATGACAAGGGTAGTTTCATATTGTTTAGGTTTTAATAATTACTCATGCCAATTTCTGACTTATTATCCTATTTAACAAGGTTTTATTGATAAAAATCCTACGGATGTTATCAAATTGTGAATGAATTCATGTTTTTGTTACATTATTATCAATTTTACTTTTCTCAGCATTTTTCGGTCCTTTAGAATTATATGACACCAACATAGCGTCCTAACACTTTATCTTCTTAAATTTGCAGCCTATAAATTACAAGTAAGCAATGTATAGAAGTCATAATTGCGGTGAATTACGCATGAGCGATGTAGGCAAGGAAGTAACCTTGGCAGGATGGGTACAACGTATCAAGGACCGTGGTGTCCTTAATTGGGTGGTAATTCGTGACCGATACGGAATCACACAATTGGTGTTTGACGAAGAAAGAACACCCGCTGCTTTATTAGAGCAATCTAAAACACTGGGTAGAGAGTTTGTCATTCAAGCCAAAGGAACAGTCATCGAACGAGAGTCGAAGACCAAAAACATGGCTACGGGTGATATCGAGATCTTGGTAACCGAACTCAATATCTTGAATGCTGCCCAAACGCCTCCTTTTACAATTGAAGATGAAACTGATGGAGGCGAAGAACTTCGCATGCAGTACCGTTATTTAGACATTCGTCGTAACCCTGTAAAAGAGAGCTTGATCTTTAGACACAAGGTTTCTATCGAAGTACGTAATTATCTTTCTGAGCAAGGCTTTATCGAGGTAGAAACTCCTTATTTGATCAAGTCTACGCCCGAAGGAGCCCGTGATTTTGTAGTGCCTTCCAGAATGAACGAAGGGCAATTCTATGCGCTTCCGCAATCTCCTCAAACTTTCAAGCAATTGTTGATGGTTGGAGGAATGGACAAATATTTCCAGATCGTAAAATGTTTTAGAGACGAAGACCTTCGCGCCGACCGTCAACCTGAGTTTACTCAGATCGACTGCGAGATGGCCTTTGTCGACCAAGAAGATATTTTAAATACGTTCGAAGGACTAACACGTCACCTTCTTAAAGAACTGAAGGGTGTTGAGATCGGAGATTTCCCTCGTATGACCTATGACGAGGCCATGCGTCGTTATGGAAATGACAAGCCAGATATTCGCTTCGGAATGGAATTCGGAGAGTTGAATACTGTAGCACAACACAAAGACTTCAACGTTTTCAATAAAGCCGAATTGGTTGCAGGTATTGCAGTTCCTCGCGGAAACACCTATACTCGAAAAGAGATCGACAAGTTGATCGATTGGGTAAAGCGTCCGCAAATTGGAGCCATGGGTATGGTTTACGTTCGTTGCAATGAAGACGGAAGCTATAAATCTTCGGTTGATAAATTCTACGACCAAGAAGACTTAGCCAAATGGGCCGAAGCAACGGGCGCCAAAGCAGGAGATTTGATCTGTGTGCTTTCGGGCGATACCAATAAAGTGCGTGCTCAACTGAGCGCTTTGCGTATGGAGTTAGCAGAACGTCTTGGGTTGAGAAATCCAGAAGAGTTTGCTCCACTTTGGGTTGTTGATTTTCCATTGTTAGAATGGGATGAAGAAACCGAGCGCTACCATGCGATGCACCATCCCTTTACCTCTCCAAAACCAGAACAAATAGAATTATTAAAAACAGAGCCTGGCAATGTAAAGGCCAATGCTTATGACCTGGTTCTTAACGGTAACGAGATCGGTGGTGGATCTATTCGTATTCATGACAAAGAGATTCAAGCCATGATGTTCGACTATCTAGGGTTTACACCCGAAGAGGCAAACGCACAGTTTGGCTTCTTGATGGATGCCTTTCAATATGGAGCGCCTCCACACGGTGGACTCGCTTTTGGGTTTGACCGTCTGGTTGCCATTTTAGGCGGACAAGAAACAATTCGAGATTTTATTGCTTTCCCAAAAAACAATAGCGGTCGCGATGTGATGATCGATGCACCTGCTCCCGTTGATGATGAACAATTAGAAGAGTTGAGTCTAAAACTCAACCTCAAGTCATAAAGAAGAATCCCGCTCACCAGCGGGATTTTTTAGTATTTTTAGGTTTCTATACACTGGGGATGTCAACAACGAAGAAATCAGCATTAACACGGTTCCTTATTTGGAGGTATAAACATATCTCTAATAAGAACTTTGTGTACATTCTGAGCGTGTTGGTAGGACTGCTATCAGGATTGGCTGCCGTGACTCTTAAGAACTTTACCTTCTCGATCCAGTCCTTTTTAGAGCGCGGTATCATCTTTTCAGAGAACCAACTCTATTTCATTCTTCCAACGATCGGACTGCTTCTGGTGTACCTCACCTCAAAGTTTCTATTGAAACAAAAGGTAGAGCACGCCATTCCGTCGATTTTATACTCCCTTTCTAAACGCACTGGAATCATGCGAGCGGCAAAAATGTATATCCCCTTGCTTATGGCTCCGCTAACCGTTGGGTTTGGAGGGTCCGTTGGATTGTTAGGACCTGCAGCTGCTTCGGGATCTGCCATCAGCTCTAACTTGAGCAGATTGTTTCATATGAATAGCAAAACCCGCATTTTGTTGATCGGGTGCGCTTCGGCGGCAGCTATCTCATCGGTCTTTAAATCCCCCATTGCAGGCATCATCTTTGCGGTCGAAGTGTTTAGTTTGGATCTTACATTGGTATCGTTAGTGCCGTTATTGTTGGCCTCTGTTTCCGCAGTGATCACCTCTTATTTCTTTTTAGGGGACGAAGTGCTTTTTAGTTTTGATGTGACCGAGAAGTTCGTAATCGAAGACACCCTGTTCTATGTGCTTTTGGGTGTTGGGACAGCCTTTGCTTCGATTTACTTTACCAAAATGTACTTTGCCATTACCAAATTGTTCAACAGTATAAAAAGTCCGATAGTCAAATTACTGTATGGAGGATTGGCCATCGGTGTGATGCTCTATTTTATTCCGCCATTATACGGGGAAGGGTTTGGCTTTATCAATGACCTTTTAACAGGAGACCATATCGCCGCACTTGGGAAGACCCCTTTTGATGCCGTCATTGATAATGTATGGGTGGTCATCGCTCTTTTGGTCGGGATCACCATCTTTAAGGCGGTTGCCATGACCACCACGCTTGCTGCTGGTGGATCGGGCGGAATCTTTATTCCGACATTGGTCATGGGAAGTGCTTTAGGCAACGTAATGGCCAAATTAATTGGCGCTCTTGGATTTTCGGTTTCTGAATCAAACTTCACGCTGGTAGGTATGGCAGGTCTTATTGCAGGGGTGCTTCATGCGCCACTTACAGCCATCTTCCTCATTGCGCAGATCACGGGCGGCTACGAACTATTTGTTCCGTTGATGCTTACGGCGGCAATCTCTTTCCTCATGACAAAAAATACTTTGGACTACAATATATATACACGAGAGTTGGCAGAAAAAGGAGCGTTGCTTACCCATAACAAGGATCATGCGGTACTCACTTTGATGAATCTTGACAAAGTGGTAGAAAACAATTTTATGATATTGTCGCCTACCATGACCTTGGGCGAAATGTTGCATGAGGCAGTTGCCAAGTCATCGCGTAATCTCTTCCCGGTACTCAATGACCAGAAAGAGCTGGTCGGAGTCATTCTCTTAGATGATATTAGAGAATTCATGTTCAACACAGATCTTTATGACACTACCTTCGTTAAAGACATCATGCACGAGGCACCCGAGTACATCATCTACGAAGAAGATGACATGAAAGACGTGATGAAAAAGTTTCAGGATTGCGGCGCTTGGAATCTTCCGGTCATTAAGAATGGTAAGTACTTCGGCTTTGTTTCCAAGTCAAAGTTACTTACCGCCTACCGTCGTAAATTGATTACCTTTACGCGATAGTATGAAAACAGATAAAATTTTACACAAAGACGATGTTGTTCATCCGGTATTCCTTCTGGTAATCCTAGCCCTTATTGGCATTTTAGGGTTAGAGACATTTACAATATCAGACTTTACCGAAGGCTTTGACCTTTCAAAATTGATCAAGGCTGTAATTACGGGATATATTATCTATCTATTGGTCAGCATCATACATATCTCAAAGATGGTTGCCTTAAAAAACGGTGAGATCGTAAAAGGCATCTTTTATCCTCCCTTCGGATTTGTGAAAATCCATAGACAGCGACGTATTGCCGAAGTTAAAGACCTTCAAATACATCAAAATGAAGAGCGCGCCTATGAAATCATTGCCCAATTTAATGTAGGAAATCCTATACTGATCGGAGCTGTCCCGAACAGAATCCCTGCCGAGAAAAAGCTTGAGAAAATTAAGACCAAAATAAGCAAGTCGCGAAACGACTTCTAAATTTGACCCAATAAACATCCATAAATGAAATACCTTATCCGCATCCTATTTATCATCTTCCTCGTTGGCGTAGGAGTTGGGTTTTATGTCAAATCTCAAGAAGGTCAAATGGCTACTGGCGAAAAAATTATCGGAGTTTCAGTACTTTTCTTCGCTTTTATCTTCATGCCGATCTTCATTTATCATCGCTGGAAAGATAAAAATGTTAAAGATTACATGCTTACACATGAAAATCTTGAGAAAATGCGAGATCGAGAGGGCAAAAAACCTGATAATCAATAATTTTTCGCAGAAATAACCATTAAAAAACATTTCGTGAACATTTAAAACGTACCTTGCGACTTTAATTTTTTATTTTTTTATAATGACAGGTACAGTTAAATTTTTCAATGAATCAAAAGGTTACGGATTCATTACCAACGACGAAACCGGAAAAGACATCTTCGTTCACATCTCAGGATTGAACGGTGTTGAGCTTAAGGACGGGGACAAAGTAGAATATGTAGAAGAAGAAGGCCGCAAAGGCATGGTTGCTGCGCAAGTGCAAGTGATCGGCTAAGCGAGGAATGATATATTTTATTTTTGTATTGAACTACGCCTCCCATTTGGGGGGCGTTTTTATTTTCTTCATCCTACGAAGTTTTATCGAAGTGGGATTAGGGCGCTCCCATGAAGTAGAGCAAGCTCACTTCACGGTCGGGCTTTCGCTAGTCGCTATCAATTTTTTGTCATGCCGAGCGCAGTCGAGGCACAAAATTGATGAGCTCCGACAAAGCGCTCAATCCCTAGCGCGGTTAAATTCCAAAATCCAATCCTTCGCACTCAGTGTTTCGGATTGTAAAGACAAATTTCAAAGTAGTTTTCGGATTTCTCCCTCCTAAAAAGGAGGGATGGAGGGAGGTGTATAACATCCTGATAGGTGATTTCTTTTACACACCCCTGAATCCCCTCTTTTTAGAGGGGAGGCCTTCTTTCAGAGCTATCTCATATCTCAATACTCAATACTAAGTACTTCAATTCAAATTACGCTTCTCGATAAAGAAACGCTTCAGGAGTTGTGATGCCTCTTTCGCCATGATTCCGCCTTCGACCTTGGTCTTTGGATGTAGTGTGGTTCCCATGACTTCATAACCTCGCTGCTCATCTTTCGCACCGTAAACGATTCTACTGATCTGGCTCCAATACAAAGCGCCAGCACACATTTGGCAAGGTTCAAGCGTAACGTACAAAGTGCAATTTTGAAGATACTTTCCGCCTAAAAAATTAGCAGCTGAAGTAATGGCCTGCATTTCGGCATGCGCGGTCACATCGTTCAAGGTTTCGGTAAGGTTGTGTGCACGGGCAATGATCCGATTGTCAATCACAATGACAGCCCCAACGGGGATCTCTCCTTTTTCATAAGCAGCCTCAGCCTCTTGCAAGGCCCTCTTCATAAAGTACGTATCGTCAAACGGATTTTCCATAGGGAGTAAAAATAAGAGATTCTCTTTTATGTGCCTTGTTTTTTGGCACATTTTCCTTCCATATCACCTTGTCTAAAAATCGTAGCTTTGTGTTTTCAAAATATATAGAATGCCAAACCGTTTGTTGGACCATATCAATCTTCCAAAAGACCTTCGCCGGTTAGACGAAACGCAACTTTCGCAATTGGCCAAGGAGCTTCGATCCTTCATTATTGACATCGTTTCAGTCAAAGAAGGGCACTTGGGGGCTAGTTTGGGTGTGATTGAACTCACCATTGCTTTGCATTATATCTTCAATACGCCGGACGATCAACTGGTCTGGGATGTGGGTCATCAAGCCTATGGGCATAAGATTCTGACGGGGCGAAAGGATATCTTTCACACCAATCGTCAGTGGCAAGGGGTTAGCGGATTTCCAAAACGTGCAGAAAGCGAGTACGATACCTTTGGGGTCGGACATTCGTCTACCGCCATATCGGCTGCACTGGGTATGGCGATTGCCTCCAAATTAAAAGGAGATCACGACCGACAACATATTGCCGTTGTCGGGGATGCTTCGATTGCCAGCGGCATGGCTTTCGAAGGGCTCAATCACGCAGGTGTCACCGACGTAAATCTTTTGGTCATCCTAAATGACAATGCTATCGGCATCGACCCAAGCGTTGGTGCTTTAAAGCAATATTTGACCAACGTTAAGAAAGG
The DNA here is from genome assembly GCA_028279515.1 of Flavobacteriaceae bacterium. Lineage (GTDB taxonomy): Bacteria > Bacteroidota > Bacteroidia > Flavobacteriales > Flavobacteriaceae > JANQNQ01. Next base: position 449,367 of record JANQNQ010000008.1, on the reverse strand, counting down.
CACCCAAAAACAAGAGAACATTTTCGAAGCGCTGAATTTTGAATATTCTGGGCCTATTGACGGACATGACCTTCCAGCGCTTATCAAGGCTTTAGAACACTTAAAAAAAGTAAAAGGTCCCAAGTTCCTGCATGTGATCACAACTAAGGGAAAAGGGCTTAAAAAAGCCGAAGAAGACCAAGTGCGTTATCATGCACCAGGCAAGTTTGACAAGCATACCGGAGAGCTACACGCAAAGGACACAAATCACCTTCCGCCTAAGTATCAAGATGTATTTGGACACACCATTGTTGAGCTGGCCCAACAGAATGAAAAAATTGTGGGCATCACCCCTGCCATGCCAACGGGAAGCTCTTTAAAATATATGATGGAAGCATTTCCGGAGCGGGCATTTGACGTGGGCATCGCCGAACAGCATGCCGTCACTTTAGCTGCTGGACTCGCTACGCAAGGAATGATTCCGTTTTGTAATATCTATTCTACTTTTCTACAACGTGCCTATGACCAAGTGATACATGACGTCGCCTTGCAAAAACTTCCGGTGGTCTTCTGTTTAGACCGTGCCGGATTGGTCGGACAAGACGGTGCTACGCACCATGGTGTTTTCGATTTGGCCTATCTACGTTGCATTCCGAACCTCACAATTTTTGCACCGCGTAACGAAACCGAATTACGTAATATTATGTATACGGCTCAACTTGGTTTGGACCGCCCTATCGCCATTCGCTATCCAAGAGGGCGTGGCGTGATGGTTGATTGGCAACATCCTTTTGAGGTCATCGAAATCGGAACAGGAACACAACTGAGAGAAGGTTCTGAGATTGCGATCTTGAGTGTTGGAAACATGGCAAAAAATGCCTCGGAAGCTATTGACAGATTAGAAGATCCAGCAATGGTTTCCCATTATGACATGCGCTTTATCAAACCCCTTGACACTCAATTATTGCATCATATCTTTTCAACATATGATCAAGTCATCACTATTGAAGATGGAGCGATACTCGGTGGGTTTGGTAGTGCCATTCTCGAATTTGCAGCGAAACATGAATACACTAAACCAGTTCACGTAATGGGTATTCCAGACGCTTTTGTAGAACATGGAACCGTACAGCAACTTCAAGAAACCATCCAACTACATCCCGAAGGAATTCTAAAGAAGCTTCAGCAATTGCTGACCATAAAAAAAGAGGCCTAAACAGGCCTCTTTCTTCTTTATAAAGAATTGTTGATTATCCTTTCTTGATTAGCTTTATGGTTCGCGCAGTGGCGTCTGCATAAAGCTTAACGAGATAGACTCCGTCTTCGTATCCTTTCACGTCAATCTGCTCTCCATCATATTCGTCGATGACCTTTACCAATTTTCCGCCAAGGTCAAATACCTCTACTCTTTTCACGGTAGCGATATCCCCTTTGATCAAAAAGTAATCAGTCGTAGGGTTGGGATAGGTCTCCAAACCTGCTGCTGCGAAGGCTTGGTCATCTTCTGAAACAGAACGATCAAAACTGTAACGCGTAATTCCGGTTAGACCACCGTAGTGTTCTCCGTTGTTACCATCGTTTTTAGGGTTGATCAAGATCGAGTTCACCACATTTAGTGCATTGTCGTTGAGCTTTTTGATCATCGCATCTTCATTGCTCATCAATTCAATGGCTCCAGTCAATGGTGTTGAAGTTACCTTAAAGGTGACCAAAGCAAACGGTGTACCCGCTCTATGAGAGAATACATCTTGGTTGCTCGCAGATGACAAAGCAAATAATTCATTGCCTTGTGCATCTATGTTCAACCTTTCAAAGTGTTGGTCTGTAAAGCTTCTAACATTCCATTCGCTGCCTACAGCTCCGTTGAGCTCTCCGATCTCATTACCTCTAGGAAGCAATACATTGATTCCAACTCCGGTTAGATCGGCATCTGTTGCATCAGCATTTGGATGGGCATATATGGTAAATACATGCGGGTCTGTGTTATCCTGTACCAACTCAAAATTATATCGTGTTTGAGCTAGCATCGATATCGTCACTAAGCACATCAATAAGGTTACTACTCTTTTCATATCTTTAGTTTTGGTTTATTAAGATACTGTTTTTTTATGGCATTTGCGCCTGAATCACATAGAATACCGAATTGAATACCTGATTTGACGGGTGTGCCAATATATTGTCCCTTATTGGCAATAGGTCATTCCCTGCGTTCAGGAAGATCACCTCTCCATCTAGGTATACATCCTCATCAAAGTATCCAGTAGGTTTGAAGAATACAGAAGATCCGAAAGGTCCTCCCGCCGATTCGTCCAATACCAACTGCTTGATCTCTACAGACTCAGCTCCCGTGTTCAGGAAGACAATCTGTCCGTCACCATTGGCGTCACCCGCCCACATGGCGTTGGTGTTGGCCGGCATTCCATAACTTGTGTCTCCTCCTGTACCAAAGACCTTTGCACTTCCATCATAGAAGTTCAGGGCTGTGGTCGAGGTGTGTGACAATAGGTGTGTCACCTCACTCATGATACCTAAGTGGTTTCTGTGCTTCACAGCGATATAATAGTTGCCCTCTGGGGTGTTGAAGCTCAAGTTCGACGTTCCGTCAGTTCCAACAACATCTCCGTCACGCTGTAGCAGTGCAGACTGCGAGAACAGGATCGTGGTGTTGGTCGTGGCATCTCTCAACTCTACCAATACCCAGTCTACGATGGCATCGTTTCCTGTGACATCGAAAGTGGTGCTTGGTGTCGTTGCCGGGTCAACAGCATATGGCGAAGTGGTCGGTAGGTGCCCGCCAGAACGCAATCCGTCATTCATTAGTCCTGCATCCACAGGGTTCAACGAAGGTCCTTGTAAGTATACTTTGATAGCTACAGTTACATCCTCACAGACATCTCCTGTACCATCATTGTCAGCATCTTCCTGACCAGGGTTGGCCACGGTCGGACAATTATCTGAAGCATCAACGATACCATCACCATCGGTGTCGGCCTCGGCACAAATCTCTACAGAATAGCTATTGATGGTACCACCGTCTTGGTTGGCATCATCAGTTACCTCAAGTGTCCAGATACCATTGGCATCTGTGGCTGTCATTCCATTAAGCGTCGATAGGTCACCTTCTGGAGCGATGGTTCCTGTTATGTTTGAGTTTCCGGCAGGGAATCCATTCGCAGAATCACTGTCAAAGGTCACATTTGTATAATCGTCTCCACTTCCTCCATTGTCGGTAGAAAGCTCTACTCTGGTTCCGTTAGGTGCTACCAAGAAAATGTCAAGGTCAGCATTCCAAGTATGTGAGATGTCTACATTTACATTTACGTCGGTCACAATGAAGTTGCTCGGAACTCCAGAGGCAGTTGCTTCACTATTATAAGTAACATTACCTGTTGTAGTAATCGTGATAGGAAGATCTCCTGCCGCAAAGTTTCCACAGCTAAAGGCCGCTGTTGAGAAGCTTCTCACAGCTGAGTAGTTCCCTTGCCCACAGTTGTTTGTGGCACGTACTCTCCAGTAGTAGGTCGTTGCAGCCGCAAGTGATGTTGCTTGGTAACTGGTCGTCGCTACTGAGCTTGACTCAACGATGTTGGTGAAACCGCTGTCGCTAGCAATCTCTACATCGTACGAAGTAGCTACTGCATCGGCATTCCAACTTAACGTCAAAGAAGAAGATGTATCTGTTGCACCGTCTGCTGGCGATACCAATGCCAGTGTTCCGAAACTACTATTAAGTACGGTTAACGTAACGTCTACCATCTTGGTTTCAGAAGTTGATGTTCCTGTTACTGTGATTGTATAATCTCCTGCGGTCACTCCTGATAGATTGCTTACGGTCATATCAAAAGTACCTGTATTGTTTAGCGATGTTGGATTGAATGCCACACTTGAGCCTGCAGGGTTACCCGAGGCACTAAACGTAGTGGTTTCATTAAATCCAGCGATCGCTGTAAAGTCAAAGTTGAAAACGGCATCTACATTGTCACATACTGATTGTGGGTCGTTGGTAGCCGCCATATTAAATGTTGGCGTTGAAGTTGCCAAGAACTGTCCGGTGAACATTCCTCTACCAAAGGTAGTGGCCATCACCGCATTATCAGCAGCTCTAAGATCAAGATCCATAACCTTCACATCGCTCATTCCGTTGTATGACTGCACCCATGTTGGGCTGGCATCTCCAAAGTTTGAAGTTGCCCAAACCCCAAGCTCGGTTCCAACGATTACTTCGTTGGCTGCTAATGGGTTTTGCAGAATTGCCTTCACTGGCATGTCTGGAAGGTCTCCTTCCTTGCTTGACCAAGAGGTTCCTCCGTTAGTCGTGTGCCAAATACTGGTTACTCCGTAGTTGTGGAAAGTCACAAAAAGTTCGTCTTCGTCTGCTCCAAATTCAATATCTGAAACACTTCCTACAAAACCAGAACCTGTAACCTCAGACCATGTTGGTGATCCATCGGCGTTAGCCAATCTAAGTAGTTTCCCATTGCTTGTTCCTACAAACAAGGTTGAGCTTCCTGTAGTAAATGGAGAAACTTCAAAGGCCGTTGGCGCTGCATCTAACAATGCGTTCGTCAACTGTGTTTTTGTAGATGAGTTTGTCCCAAGGTCATATCTGTTGATTCGATACGTAGTACCAGCAGTACCATTTGCGTACATCACATTTTGGTTGTGATCCAATCCGGCTGGGTTGATAAAGTCACCCTCGTTTTGGTTGTTCTGAATGGTATAACCAGCTCCTGTATAAGGAAGTCTTCTATAGTAGTGTACGTTATATACGTATGATACAATCATGTAATTACCATCTTGATCGATGGTTGAATACGCACCGTCACCACCAGAAACATCAAAGGTCCCATTGATTCCTGCGCTTCCACCGTTGATGAACTGGCTTCCGTTGTCTTGCGCTCCAGCAATCAAAAGCTCGTTGGTTGCGCTTGGACCAATTCCTCCATAATAGAACTGTACAGTATTGTAATCGTCATCAACGTCATAAATCGCTGATAAGTTATTTCCTGAAGCTGAAAGGTTGTTCGCAAAAGAAACCCCTCCGTCATGTCCAAGCACGGCTTGGTTGCTATTTCCAGGTCTGAAAGTCAATGCGTGTTGATCAGCATGTACCAAAGAACCAGCAGTAGACCAAGAAGTCGACCAGTGCGAAATGGTATTCCAGCTCGTACCGCCATTTGTGGTTCTATGTACATTGATACCACCAATGAATACTCTGTCGTCGTCTGATGGATCTACCTCGATCACAAGATCGTAGAATGATTGTCCTCTTGTAAAATCGGCTGCGGTTACCGATCCGTCAGGATCATTTGGCAAAGACGTTGCCGTTACTGCACCAAACTTGTTCGTTGAAACATACATGGCTGGATTTGCATTGGTTTGGATCAACGCATACATTTTATTGGCATTCGTCGAAGACATGGCCAACTCTACTCTGTTTCCATTGGTCAATGGTGAAGCACCGGCTTCGGTCCACGTAGAACCATTGGTGGTGCTAAAGATGCGGCCACCGCCACCGCCACCAATACCTGGTGTGGCAATTGTACCCATCCAAAGTGTGTTGTCTGCACCAATCTCAAAATCATTCGGAATAAAGTAGTAATTCGCACTACTAAATGTGAATTGCATGTTTGCAGATTCAATACGAGACCAGTTGGCTCCGTCATCTGTAGAACGATACAATCCTGAAGATTGCAGTCCTAGCCAGCTTGTTGGGCTAGAAGAGTCACCGTATACGTGCGCTCCAACTCCAACAAATACTTCTGTGTTTCCACCGTTATCCCATGCTTCGATGTCGTTGATATAGAACATTCCAGCAAAGAAGGAGTTAGTTGCGTTAAAATCGAACGATCCACCTCCGGCGAGTTGTACTGGGATGTTGGTCCAAGTAGTTCCTCCATCGGTTGTTTTGTATACACCGCTACCAACAGCAGCACCAAAAGTATACTGCTCACCAGTACCAATGTACCAAGTATTTGAATCATTAGGGTCGATCGCATAACAAGAAACATTCATGTTTCCGGGAACGCCAGCAACCTGTGTCCATCCTCCGTCGGTAGTGATGTCGTTGGTTACCCAAAGACCTCCACTTACACCTCCGGCAAAAACACGGCTATTGGTGTTGTCATTAGGGTCAAAGAATACCACGCGGGTTCTACCTCCTACGTTGTTAGGTCCTCTTTCTACCCAAGCGTTATCAACTGCATCTCCAGGCAATCTTCCCAGTCTGCGGTCTTCTAACAATTGGTTTTGAAGCTCTAATACCTTTCCAGGTTCGGGTCTTCCCGTTGCTGGGTTCATGGTCAACTCCCATTCTCTTTCGTAGAATTTGTTAGGAGGAAGTCCTTTTGCCTTTCTTTCGGCTTTGGTAAGTTTCAGTGTTTCTGTGAACGGACTGTTCTCTAAATGTTGTTTGTGTTTCTCTCTCAACTCAGCTACCGAAGTTTCTGTCGAGTCTGTTTTCACAAAAAGTACGCCTATCGCTGTGATCAATAATACACCCAACGATAAGAAAAGTAATCTTCTCTTCATGGTTTAGTATGAGGGGGTTAGTGACTAATTTTAGGTTCTTACAAAAAACGGCTGAAAATAAAAAATTTTCTCACAAATGCAAAAAAGATGTTGTAAAGCTAACTATTTTGTTGTGAAACCGTTATTTTCTTAAAAAGTCTACAAAATCTGCCCTTGAATTTTGTTGTAAAGGCGTAGTGCATTGCCATCAGTTAGACTGGCAATAAAGCATGAAATATTCAAGACACGACGGTACAGACTTCCGCCCATTTCACGATATCTCGATGGCAATAATTTGATCACCAATCGGTCATAATTGGTGTCCTGACCTTGGTCTTTTCTAACAATGGCCTGTACAAACACATCGAGTAGTCCTTGCAAGATCTTATATCCGGCCACTTCCTTTTCAATGACTTCATCTGATTGGTAGATGTTGGAAACACTCAGGCGAATAATGTCATCGATCTGGGCGCTGTATTTGCACTTGTCTAATAATGCGCTGTCAAAGGTTCCTGCAAGAATCTTTTCTTCATTCTCTAAGAACACCTTGCACGCTTCATTGATCAATGTACTGATGGATAAAGCTCTTAAATATCCTAAGCGGTCTTCTTTGTGTTTCAGGGCCTGGTATTTCTTTGTGTTGATGGTATCTCGCACCAAATTGATCAGGTATTCTAGCGCGAATTCTTCTTCAATCAGACCGAGGTTGATTCCGTCTTCGAAATCGATGATGGTGTAACAGATATCATCGGCTGCTTCGACCAAAAAGGTCAGCGGGTGGCGTGAAAAACCTATGTCTTTTCCTTTTCTAGTTTGAAGGAGTCCAAGTTCGTCGGCTACTTCCTTTACGAATTCCTTTTCAGACTGAAAAAATCCAAACTTCTTATCGGCAATATGTTTGGTGGGTTTCTTCGGAAGCGATTCTTTTGGATACTTCATAAAAGCCCCCAAAGTGGCATAACTAAGTCGAAGTCCTCCTTCGATGCCCTCTCGGCTTTCTGTAAGTATTTTGAAACCATTGGCGTTTCCTTCAAAATCGCAAAGGTCTTGGTATTCTTTTTCTGTGAACTGCTTCTTTAGTGAGGCCCCGTTTCCAGTTTTGAAGTATTCTCCGATGGCCTTTTCTCCGCTATGTCCAAAGGGAGGGTTTCCAATGTCGTGTGCTAAAGCTGCCGCCGCGACAATGGCCCCAAAATCATTGAAACGATAGCCGTGAGTTTCACCTAAATGCGGATGACGTTCTAACAACTGCCTTCCTACTTGGCGTCCCAAACTACGACCTACCACTGACACCTCTAAACTGTGTGTCAAACGCGTGTGTACGAAATCAGTCTTTGACAAAGGGATGACCTGTGTCTTGTCTTGCAGGCCTCTAAAGGCTGAAGAAAAGATGATACGATCGTAATCAACCTCAAAGCCCAAACGGGTCTCATCCTGTTCTTTTCGTAGTCGTTTATGTGTATCGCCGAAGCGTTTTAATGAAAGTAATTGTTCCCAGTTCATCATATGGTTACTCTAGTTCTTGAGGCACTCCGATTTGATCCAGTTCGGAAGAGAGTTCTTTTCTATTTTTAAGTTCATTTTCATTGACAACATATGTGTCAGACCATCGATCGTGCCACCCTCTTAAGGAAGACCCTAAAAATGAAAAGGCTTCAAAAGGGATGAATCGTATTAAACTTCGAATCGCAATCGTTTTGTTACTTGGTCGCTCTCCATAGGTATCAACCACAATGGTTTTTGTCACATATTTCCCTAAAGTTTTACCCGTCGACACTTCAAATGCAAAAAAGAAAATGAACTGCAGGGCATAAGTTTGCGCATAATCACCAATAAGGGTTGTATTGTAATAAAAATCAGTGAGTGTCGAATGACCAAATTCATCATAAATAAATGAGAAAAAATAATCTACCCCTACCCAAAAAACCATAAAGAATATACTGTCGATCAAATTATTTACGAATCGGTTTCCACGATCAGCAAACAGCTCTTCTGTAACCACAAAAGTATCTTGTCTAGTCGATTCAATCATTCTTCTTCTACTTTTCCTATTTGATCCAATTCGGTAGAAAGCTCTTTTCTGTTCTTTAGTTTTTTTACATCCACCACATACGTTTTTGACAATGTATCATGCCACCCTCTTGGTTCATCTCCCAAGAAAGAGAATGGCTCAAACGGGATGAATCTACAAGCCGACCTTGTCAGAAAGGCAACAAAGCCTGGGTTGTTACCACGCTCATCAACAACAACGGTCTTTGTTAGATATTTCCCTACAGTTCTTCCGTTAGTTGCGTATTCGATAACTGTATAGAACATGAAATAGAGCGTCCAAGAAACTAAAATATCTGCCACTCTGCTTATATTTTCTATTTGGAACAGGTAATCGTTTACATCTCCTCCAATCAGCTCTAAAATAAAGGGTATGGCAAAACCAAGAATCACAATGGCAAAACCATAAAAAATAATTCTGTCTACAATAAAATTTGCGAAGCGCGTACCTTTATCGGCATACAGTTCTTCAGTTACATAAAAATCGTTCATAGGCTATTAATCATTCATAAAAAGAAAGGGAAGCCCCAAATATAGAAAACTTCCCTTAGTAGTTATGGCTGGATAAATAGATTATTATTGAGTCATACTTCCTTCCTTTTTGCTATTGGGTGCAGTTTGCAAAGATTCCCGCTTTCGTGGGAATGACGTGCGAGCTTCCCTCAAGCGCTGCTTTTCAGGAATGCTCTTATGATCCACACATCAAGCAATCATCATCTTCACTCTCTCTTGATTTGGCCAGCATCTCCTTTAACTCTTGCGGTGTCAATGGCTCAACAGCTACAGGTGCAGGTTTTTCACCGGCAGCAACTGCAGCGGGTACTTCAACTGGCGCTGACTTTTTCTTGTTGTCGAGTGTAAACTTGATCGCATCTACGGCCGACTTGGTACGTAAATAATACATTCCTGTCTTCAATCCTGACTTCCAAGCATAGAAGTGCATTGAGGTCAATTTGGCCATTGTTGCACCTTCCATGAATAGATTCAACGATTGCGACTGGTCGATAAAGTATCCTCTGTGACGTGACATGTCGATGATGTCTTTCATACTTAATTCCCAAACTGTTTTATACAGTTCTTTAATGTCCTGTGGAATCACATCGATGTGTTGGATCGACCCGTTAGCACGCATCAACTCTTGCTTTAGATCTTCATTCCAAAGTCCTAGGTTTACTAAGTCTTCTAACAAGTGCTTGTTGACAACGATGAACTCGCCTGAAAGTACTCGTCTTGTGTAAATGTTTGATGTATATGGTTCGAAACATTCATTGTTTCCAAGAATCTGCGAAGTTGAAGCAGTTGGCATCGGTGCTACTAACAATGAGTTTCTAACACCGTGCTTCTTCACATTTTTACGCAGCTTGCCCCAGTCCCAACGACCGCTTAGTTCTTCGTCTTTGATTCCCCAAAGGTTGTGCTGGAATTCTCCTTCTGACATTGGCGACCCTTTGTAAGTCTCGTATGGTCCTTCTTCTTTGGCAGCTTCCATAGAAGCGGTTACAGCAGCGAAGTATAGTGTCTCAAAGATCTCTTGGTTTAACTTCTTGGCTTCATCACTTGTAAATGGCATGCGTAATTTAATGAAGGTATCCGCCAATCCTTGTACGCCCAATCCAACCGGTCTGTGACGGAAGTTTGAGTTTTGTGCCTCGATCACAGGATAGTAATTACGATCGATCACTCGGTTCAAGTTCTTGGTCACGCGCTTGGTCACTCTAAACAGTTCTTTGTGATCAAACTCGTTGTTCTTTACGAACATTGGTAAGGCAATCGATGCCAAGTTACATACAGCTACCTCATCTTCTGATGTATACTCCATGATCTCGGTACATAGGTTCGAAGAACGAATAGTTCCCAAGTTCTTTTGGTTCGACTTTCTGTTGGCTGCATCCTTGTACAACATATAAGGAGTTCCTGTCTCGATTTGAGATTCTAGGATCTTCTCCCAAAGTTCACGAGCCTTGATGGTCTTTCTTCCTTTTCCTGCTTCTTCATACGCAAGGTATTGCTTTTCGAACTCTTCGCTATGCGAATCAAAAAGCCCAGGACACTCATTCGGGCACATCAACGTCCATTGTCCATCTTCTTGTACACGCTTCATGAACAAATCTGGAATCCACATGGCATAGAAAAGGTCACGTGCACGCATTTCTTCTTTACCGTGATTCTTTTTCAAATCCAAGAAATCGAAAATATCAGCATGCCATGGTTCTACGTAAATAGCGAAAGATCCTTTACGCTTTCCTCCTCCTTGGTCAACGTAACGTGCCGTGTCGTTAAACACTCGTAGCATTGGCACGATTCCGTTAGAGGTTCCATTGGTTCCAGCGATGTATGATCCTGTAGCACGGATGTTATGAATAGAAAGTCCGATTCCTCCAGCAGATTGAGAAATCTTGGCCGTTTGTTTCAATGTATCGTAAATACCGTCGATGCTATCGTCCTTCATAGTAAGCAAGAAGCAAGAAGACATCTGCGGTTTTGGTGTTCCTGAGTTGAATAAAGTAGGTGTAGCGTGTGTAAAGTACTTTTTAGACATCAACTCATAGGTTTCGATCGCGCTGTCGATATCGTCCAAGTGGATTCCGACAGAAACACGCATCAACATGTGTTGTGGGCGTTCGGCGATCTGACCATTCAATTTTAATAAGTACGAGCGTTCTAGTGTTTTAAACCCAAAGTAATCGTATCCAAAATCACGATTGTAAATGATGGTCGAGTCTAATTTCTCGGCATTGTCCATCACTACTTTGTATACCTCATCAGAAAGCAGTGGTGCCTTCTTTCCTGTACGTGGGTTCACGTACTCATAAAGGTCGACCATGGTTTCAGAGAACGACTTTTTGGTGTTTTTATGAAGGTTAGACACCGAGATTCTTGCCGCAAGACGGGCATAATCAGGATGGGTTGTGGTCATGGTTGCCGCAACTTCTGCTGCCAAGTTGTCTAACTCAGAGGTAGTCACTCCGTCATACAATCCTTCAATCACTCTCATGGCCACTTTCACAGGATCCACAAGGCCGTTTAATCCATAACACAATTTTCTAACACGAGCCGTGATCTTGTCGAACATCATGGGCTCTTTTCTGCCGTCTCTTTTAATTACATACATACGCTACTTAGTTTTTTAGGTTTTCCGTTTGGTACAAGTGATACTTATTTATGCTGCGTCTTTCCTGCATAAGAAAGACCAGTTAGGTGCTCTTTAAAAATGTCGTTGCTAAGGCGTTGTTAGCCTGATAGATACTGCCTAGAAATCGGCGTCGAAGCTGATCTTGTCGTCTTCGGTATCCTTGTTCAATACCCCTGCTTTTTGGTATTCTGAAACGCGCTTTTCGAAGAAATTGGTCTTTCCTTGAAGCGAGATCATGTCCATAAAGTCAAATGGGTTGCTCGCGTTGTATTCTTTTTCACAACCGAGTTCTACCAATAGCCTGTCTGTAACGAATTCTAGATACTGGGTCATCAATTTAGCATTCATTCCGATCAAACTTACTGGAAGAGATTCGGTGATAAATTCACGTTCGATGTTCAGTGCATCTACGATGATTCCTCTAATACGCTCTTTTGGCACTTTGTTTACCAAATGATTGTTGTGAAGGTGAACTGCAAAGTCACAGTGCACGCCTTCATCTCTAGAGATCAATTCGTTAGAAAAGGTTAGTCCAGGCATTAAACCACGCTTTTTAAGCCAAAAGATCGAACAGAACGCACCTGAGAAGAAGATTCCTTCTACAGCAGCAAATGCGATAAGACGTTCTGCAAAACTTGGGGATTCGATCCATTGAAGTGCCCAGTCAGCTTTCTTTTTGATGGCAGGGAAATTTTCAATCGCTTTGAAGAGCCTGTCCTTTTCCTTTTCATCCTTCACGTAGGTGTCAATCAACAACGAGTAGGTCTCACTGTGGATGTTCTCCATCATAATCTGGAATCCGTAGAAGAACTTTGCCTCTGAGTATTGCACCTCATTCACAAAATTCTCTGCCAGGTTTTCGTTTACGATTCCGTCTGAAGCAGCAAAAAATGCCAAAATGTGTTTGATGAAATAACGTTCGTCGTCATTCAGCTTTTGCGACCAATCGGTTAGATCTTGGTGAAGGTCGATTTCTTCGGCTGTCCAAAAACTGGCCTCAGACTTCTTATACCATTCCCAAATATCATGGTGTTGGATCGGAAAAATCACAAATCGATCTTTGTTTTCTTGTAAGATTGGTTCTACTGCTGCGTCTGACATCTTCTCAACTGACTTTTAATGGTTTAATGACTAAAATTTAGAAGTGATTTGGGACTAACAAAGATTCTAAATTGTGATCAGAAAAGAAAGTCATACTTATTCACAAACGCCTTGAGTTTTTAACAAGATCGCTGATTTTTCCTACTTTTTTACAATTTGATGATTTTCACTTAACTATTTGACAATCAAGTGATTGTGAAGTTATATTTGATCGCAGCCCCCGTAAAGCCTAGGATTCTACATTTGAAAAGCCATCGTTGATCTTATTAAAAGTCATTGAAAAAATTGAAACGATCACTTCCAATTTTTGGCCACCTCCTCTAATTCTGTATACCAAGCCTCACCATACTTGCGTATCAGCGCTTCTTTGACAAATTTATAGACCGGAACTTGCAATTCTTTTCCCAAAGAACATGCGTCATCGCAAATGGGCCAACGGTGATAGTTTACTGCCGAAAATTGCGAGTACTTTTGAATGCGTACTGGATATAAATGACACGAGATGGGTTTCTTCCAATCGACTTTTCCGTCGTTATAGGCCTGCTCAATTCCGCAGAGTGCTGTTCCATCTTCACCAAAAGTAACATAGGCACATTCGGCCCCATTGACCAATGGCGTTTCCCAATCACCATCGCGTCCTTTTACATAGGTGCCTTGCTGCTCGATGGCTTCGATTCCCTCTTTTCGCAAGTATGGTTTTACCTCTGGGTAGATTGACTCCAATATCTCTTTTTCTTCTTCTTCTAACGGTGCCCCCGCTTCTCCGGCCACACAACACTCCCCTTTGCATGCCGAAATATTGCACACAAATTCCTTTTCAATTACGTCTTCAGAGACGATGGTCTTTCCGATTTGAAACATGCCGCAAATATACATTTTTGTCTAAGAATTCTCTTTTTTTATCCACTGTGAAGGTTTACCATTTATTAATATGGTAAATCGGCCTTTATGACCTACTTTTGCAGCGAAATTTTAAACCCAATGTTATGAGCTTCAGCTTTCAACAGAGTTTTACGGCCTTCATGGTATTGTTTGCTGTAATTGATATCATCGGAAACATCCCGATCATCATCGACCTGCGAAAAAAGCATGGTCACATTCAATCAGAAAAAGCCTCGATCATCGCAGGAGTCATTTTGATTGTCTTCCTATTTGTAGGGCAAAGTATTCTTAAACTTATCGGAGTCGATGTGAACTCGTTTGCCGTAGCAGGTGCGTTTATCCTCTTCTTTATTGCGCTAGAAATGATTCTTGGAATCACCTTGTATAAGGAAGAAGAGGGAGGTGGTATCACGGCTTCTGTATTTCCGTTGGCCTTTCCATTGATTGCTGGACCTGGTAGTTTAACCACATTGCTATCCTTGCGTGCCGAGCTTGACATTGAGAACATCATCATTGGTATCCTGGCAAACATTCTATTGATATATGTAGTGTTAAAGACCTCTTCAAAGATCGAGCGTATCATTGGTCCTAATGGTATCAATATCATACGTAAAATTTTTGGCGTAATTTTGTTGGCAATCTCTGTGAAGCTTTTCGCAGCGAATGTCAAGATTCTTTTCGCCTAATTAAAGTACTGTTTGTATGAAGACCTTTAGTATCATCTTATATATTGTTGCGTTGGCTATCATCGTATTTAACGCAACTAAACTGAACACTGAAGCCTTGTTTGAAGGAGAGAGCATGGTGGCCGTCATCGGAATCGTCGCTGCCCTTTGTGCCATCCTTTTGGTATTGATTTACAATACTTCTAAGAAGGTTGAGCAAAAAATAAAGGAACGTCGCTAATGTATGATGTTTTAGTCATTGGTGGTGGTGCGGCTGGTATGCAGTGCGCATTGGTGTTAGGTTCGGCTCATGCGAAACCTTTCACTTCTAACAAAAAGATCGGCATTGTGATGCATCAAAAGGCATCACACCTTCAAAATGCTTTATTTAATAATGTACTGGGGCTCACTCCTGGAACAACAGGTGCTGATATTTTGGAAAGTGGAAAGATTCAGCTTTCTGAGCAGTATCCTCATGTAGACCAGATTCTAGGGGAAAAAGTGACCGAAGTACAAGATGAAGCCAATGGCTTCCGCGTTAGCACGAACAAAAATAGCTATCAGGCTAAAACCATTGTCGTTGCTTTAGGGTATACGAAGTTCTTCTACATTAAAGGGTTAGAGCAGTATGTTGAAGCACACGACATGGCCAATCCTGAGAAAGAACGCATTCAGCTTAAAAATGAAAATCATTTGGTGGCTCCAGGCATCTATGTTGCCGGAACACTCGCTGGATGGCGCAGTCAATTTGCCATCGCTGCCGGTAGCGGCGCACAGGTTGCTACAGATATTCTTACTTTATGGAATGATGGGAAGCACACGAAAGTGCATGACAAAATTTAATTATCGGCGGTTACTGCTTCTCCTGCCAGATCTTTCACTTTTTCTATCATGACATCACCTTCATTGAGAATTTGTCCGTAGGCATTGGTACCATACAATTGTTCGGCCAGTGTAGCTTTGATAAACTGTTTCAACTTGTCTTTATGATCTGCAAATGAAAAATTGAATCTTGCACGTTGCGCATAACGCTTAAACGCTTCATAAATGGACTCATCAATCATTACCTGTTCGATAAATTCTTCTTCGGAAAGGTTCTGAAAACGCGAGCGGTCTTTGTCCAAATATTCAAATACAAAGTTGCTTAAAAAGGCAGACCCAAGAATGTAGTTCACATATTCTTGCTCTAGGGTATTATCGAGTGGTACAAAGATATCCGGAATGATTCCTCCTCCACCGTATACAATCTTACCTTTGGGTGTTTTGAACTTAAGCGAATCGGCCACCTTGATACTATCTGGACTTTTCATTTCTCCGTTCTTATAACGATCGTAGAAGTCATTGTAGTAATCTTCATGACCGTTTTCATAAGGTCGTTGAATGGACCTTCCTGTTGGCGTGTAGTAGCGTGAGATTGTCAATCGCACAGCAGACCCATCTCCTAGTGCCATCTCTCTTTGAACCAATCCTTTTCCGAAGGAACGTCTCCCAACGATGGTACCTTTATCATTGTCTTGAAGGGCTCCTGCAATAATCTCGCTGGCTGAAGCCGATTTTTCATTGATAAGCACAAAGATCTGTCCATCTTCAAAATCTCCTTCTTTTGTAGCATAGGTCTTTTCGACCTTTCCTTTTTTGTTTTTGGTGAACAAGATGAGTACATCGTCTTCCAAAAACTCATCGACCATTTGCTCGGCAATCCCAAGATATCCACCCGGGTTATCACGAAGGTCTAATGCAAGCTTGGTCATTCCGTTTTCCATGAGGTCGTCCATGGCTTTCTTAAATTCTTTATAGGTACTTTCGGCGAAACGATTTACTTTGATATATCCCAGTCCGTCATCCAGCATGTAATACGTATCTACACTTTTGATCGGCACTTTGGCGCGTTTTAGGTTGAAATTGAGCAGCGATGCTTCCCCTTTACGATGTACCTTGAGATTTACCGGGGTGTTGGCTACGCCCTTCAACTTAGCGATCACATTCTCGCTGGTCAGTCCTTTTCCGAATAAAGTATCGTTATCGGCAATCAAGATACGATCGCCGGGCTTGATTCCGGCCTTTACACTCGGGCCTCCCTCAAGTGTTCTTACCACGGTCAAGGAATCATTCAGCATATAAAAACTGATGCCTACGCCCACAAAATCTCCTTGCATGTTTTCGGTAACTCGCTGTAGGTCTTGTGGTGGAATGTATACGGAGTGTGGATCTAATTTTTCGAGAATATTGTTGACCGTCACATCGACAATACTGTCGGTGTCTACATCGTCTACATATTCATGATCGATGTAATCGATCAGACGGTTGAGTTTGTCTTTTTTGGAATTTGACGAAAAGATGTCGCCAGAAGAATCAGCGAAGTTGAGTTTTCCTCCAAATAGAAATCCGATGGCAATGGCTGCCGCTACAAGTAAGGGGAGGTATCTCTTCTTCATGCTCTAATCGTCTAATGTGGTAATATGTTCTAATTCAACGCCGGCCTTTCGTAAAAATTGTAAGCCCGAATCATCTTTGTAAGCGTCTAGATACACCACCCTAGTAATCCCTGCCTGATGTATCAATTTACTGCACTCTCTACAAGGTGACAAAGTGATGTACAACGTTGCCCCTTTACAGGACTGTGTTGAGGAAGCCACCTTCAAAATGGCATTGGCCTCGGCATGCAATACATACCATTTGGTGTACCCTTCTTCGTCTTCACAATAATTTTCAAAACCGGTAGGTGTTCCGTTATAGCCATCAGAAATGATCATACGGTCTTTAACGATGATGGCTCCTACTTGTTTTCGTTTACAATGCGAAAGCTTTCCCCATTCTTTGGCCATTCGGAGGTAGGCTTTGTCATATCTCAGTTGTTTCTTTTTTGGCATAGGCTGAAAAAGTGCGTGTCGAAGGTGCAATAGAAACCTAAGAAGGTTGGTTCTTATACATTATCCTGCGACTCAGGTTCAACTAAAAAAGCAACACAGATGGTTGCTTTAGGCTTCTTTGACGAAGATAGAAGGTTTGCGATTCAAATACAACCGCTTCGCTGTTAATTTTTTACCAAATTTAGAACGGGTAATTGGCCGCAATCATTGGGATGACAAGTCCGACCACAATGGCCGAAATCACCATGACCCAATCGCGCTTGTTGAATCTAAAAATGGTCTGTACAATAAAGGCCAAAATCAACACTAACAGAACGATAATCACTTGGGCCACTTCAACTCCCAAAGCAAATTCTAGCAGTGGTAGCAGCTTGCTGGACGTGTTACCGACAATGGCCTTAAAATAATTTGAAAATCCGAGCCCGTGAATGAGTCCAAAGAACAGTGCCGCAAAAAAAGTGAGTCCGATCTTTTCTTTTCGAGCTCCTTTGCCTGCTGTGAAAATATTGAACAAAGCCGTGACCAAAATGGTGATTGGGATTAAAAATTCGACCAGAGTAACGCTTACGCTCACTACTCCATAGGCTGACAATGCCAGCGACAAAGAATGTCCAATGGTGAATACAGTTACGAGCCAAAGTACTCGTTTCCAGTCTTTAAAAGTATAGGGAATGGTCAGCACGATCAAAAACAAGATATGATCGTACGCTTTAAGGTCCAGGACATGGGTTAGTCCTAATTTAAAATACAACCAGAATTCTGACATGTTTGTTTTGGTTTGGGTTGTTCAAACATACAATTTTTTTGAAGACGAAAGTCTTAAACCAAAGTGAATTCTTATAAGGTATTACCTTTTGTTACCAGACGCCTGTGATTTAGAATCCGCGCTCTTTTTGAAGTTGTTCGTACGCCTTTTGCACTTTCTGAAACTTCTCTTGCGCCCCTTTGACATGGGCTTCACCTAAATGCTGCACTTTGTCAGGATGGTATTTCTTGGCCATTTTTCGATAGGCTTTTTTAATCTCTGATACGGTTGCGGTCTTTTCGATCTCAAGAATTTTGTAGGCGTTTCCGGCTTCTTGAAAGAACATCGCCTTGATACTTTCAAAGTCAGGACGCGTAATGCGAAGATAACCTGCAATCATCGATAACTGGTCTACCTCGGCTCTTGATACGGCACCGTCGGCTTGCGCAATTCCGAATAAAAAATGAAGAATCTGTAGCCTAACGGGGTAACGTGTGCGTTGTTGAAATAATAGGCAAATGCGTTGCGCTGACACCTCTCGGCTCTTCACAACTTCATTGAAGGTTCGGAAGGTGGCATTGGCCCTTTCTTTTCCATATGCCGAAACGAAATACTTGCGTACATAATCAAGTTCGGTCTGACTTACATTTCCGTCAGCCTTGATCACTATTGAAGCGAGTGAAAGCAAGTTGAGTTCAAAGTCGGCTGGAGTGACGCGTGATTGTGTTTGCGTTTCGAATACTTTTTTGAACGTGCCTCCCTTTGCAGATTTTGTCTCATCGAAAACACTTCCCAGAAGAAAGCCTAAAAGCGCCCCTGGAAACCGAAAGAACATATACCCAACAAAGGCGGCTAGCCATTTTATCATTGTGAAGGATCCCGTTTTTTGTGCCATCAAAGATACTATTTTTACACAGGTAGGTTTCAAAACGACTGGGATCGTTACATTTTTTAATAGGGGTTTAACATTTGGTGAAGAAATAAAGGCATACTTTTTGAGTTTAGAATAACGGATACAACAAAAAACGTAACGTTCATGCACAATATTCGCCCGTTCGTGAATTTGTATTTGTAAATAGCGCGCAGTTCCGTTTATTTGCACTTGCCGAAAACTAAAGTACAAGTATAAAACATAAAAATAGGTAGTGGTTGTTAACTAGTTTGTGATAATTCTTAATAACAACCCATAGGAAAGTCGATGAGGAGTCATCGGCTTTCTCTTTTTTGTTTTGCCCCCTTCATAATTAAAAACCTATCTCATCAATAATAAAAGTATGCAGAGCATAGAAGAGGGCAATTCCTAAAACAAATAATAACCAAAAAGAACCCTTTTTTGGGGTTTATCTTCAAACGAAATGCTACGCGCTATTTCTTTGTGTATCATGATTTGTTACTCTTAAAGCGAGTCTGTACCCCCGGTGTAATTTTAACCTATACAAGGTCCCTTAATATTTCATTAGCCTATGAATCCGAGGGTACAGCCTTCCAAGTAACAGTAATTTTTAAACGCCCAATCAATGAGCCTTCTGTGAATACAACAGTTAAGTTTTGAAATACCCTGAAAATTTTCTGTTTTTATTTATCTTGGTTCAAAACCAATATTCAGTAATTGTTTCAATCATGTGCCTTTCAATCAAAACTCTTCTTTGTGCTTGTATAGCTATTATATACTTTAACATCTCTTATGGACAAGGGAAAGTATATTCTCAACAAGAGGTAGATAGTTTCTCTATACGCCCTCTTACTGCAGAAAAACTTGCTGAGTTTAAGACCATGCTCAACTCAAATGATGCACTCGTTGGTTGGGTACGCTATAACAGTTTAAAGGCATATTTCTATCTTTCTAAGAATCCCAATCAAGATTCTACTATTTACTATGCTGATAAAGCTGTTAAATTTTTTAAGCAGAATCAGCCTGATAATTCTTTAGAAGAAAAATCACTTCTCAATGCTCACTTTGCTTTGGCAAGAACCTATCTTGATATTAAAAATTATGAAGCTTCATTAGCCAATGCCCAGGCTTTTCTGGAAGTTGAAAAAAAGTATCCTACCCCAATCCGGGGGTATGGAGTAAGTCTTGTTGCGGCCAATCATTTGGCATTAGGAAATGATAGCCTTTCACTTTCTTACTATAAGACCAATGCAAGGGATACAATTTATATGAAAAGCAGCCGGTCTCGAATAACCACTTTGACTCGAATAGGTGTGCTGTACACAAAAGATTATTTGAGTATTCCCGATTCAGCAAAGACGTACTTCAAACGTGCCTTGAAAGAAACTAAAGGGTCCTCATATAAGAATAGCTTGAGTGTCATTTTGGGTAATCTGGGAGATCTGTTTAAAATTGAAGGTAGCAAAGACTCAGCCGTTTATTATTATTCCAAGGCATATGAGGCTCAAAAGGAGTACGAGCCGCTGCAAAAAAATGCTGCGAACGAAACAAAACTATTTAACGATGTTAACTATGGATATGTCCTACTTCATAAAGGCAAATTGGTAGATGCAAAACGACTTCTTGAAAAGACGCTCGACACGATCTTGATATCTTCCCAAGAGGACAAGAATGTGCGTGATCTATTTCTTTCGGCCACTGAAAACTTGCAAATGGTCTATGAGCGAGAAGGAAATTACCAAAAAGCAACTGCGCTTCTAGAGAAGAAGATAAAAATTCTGGATAGCTTCAACAACAAGCTCTTAAACCAAAAGCTGGATGAATTAGAAGTATCATTTCAAACCAAACAAAAGGAACAGGAGATCAAAACACTTACAATTGAAAAAGAACGCGCTCAACTAGTATCTCAAAGGCGTCTATTCATTCTTATCGGCTCAGTATTATTATTTGTTGTATCACTAATTATGGCTTACATTCTTTTCAACAACAAAAGATTGAAAGATAAATACAAAAAAGTAAGTTTAGAGCAACAGTTACTGCGAACCCAAATGACACCACATTTTTTGTTCAACGCACTTAACAATGTGACGGTCTTACATAAAAAGCATCCGGAGAAATTAAGTCCTTTTGTAATGAGGCTTTCAAAACTGTTAAGACTATCACTAGATAATTCGAGAGCTGAGTTTGTCGTTCTCGAACAAGAGATAGAAGCACTAGAGAATTACCTCGCCATCCAGGCAAGTATGCATAAAGGGTTAACGTATGATATTCATATAGAAGATCACTTGGAAACTGATATGCTATTTGTGCCACCAATGCTCATTCAACCGATAGTAGAGAATGCAATACTTCATGGCCTCTTAAAGAAGCCTGATCTTGGAAAAGTAACCGTCCATCTTCATCTTGAAGGCACTGATGACAATACCAACTTGGTTTGCTCAGTGATAGACGACGGTATCGGAATTAGTGTTTCTAAATCCAAAAACAGCCTCATAAAAGGTCATAAATCAGTGTCAACGCAAGTGGTTAATGACAGACTAAAAACATATGGCAAAATGCTTAAAAAAAGCTTTGTCTTACATGCTGAAGATGTTGTGGTTAACGGAGAGGTAATGGGCACTAAAGCAACTGTAGAACTACCACATTATTTCTTATGATCTTTGAACATCCAGCATTCAAAAAGTCATATAGTCATTGCTAATTCAGTTATAACCAATTAAGATAATCAGCACATACCAAATGCCGTATCTTTTTCGTTATCTTTGCATTGTTATAAATTTGGTATAATCTGTGATGGATTTAACGCGAATTAAATCCACAAAAAAATAAAAATTTCTATGTACCCAGCAGAATTAGTAAAGCCGATGCGTGAGCATCTTACACAAGTAGGTTTTGAAGAATTACACACCCCAGAACAAGTTGATGGAGCTTTGGAAAAAGCAGGGACTACTTTGGTCGTCGTTAATTCGGTTTGCGGTTGCGCCGCAGCGAATGCGCGTCCAGGGGCCATTATGTCTTTAGACAACGCCAAAAAACCAGACCACATCGTAACTGTCTTTGCCGGTGTGGATCGCGAAGCCGTTGATAAGGCACGTGGTTATATGATCCCGTTCCCTCCTTCATCGCCAAGTATGGCTTTGTTTAAGGATGGCGAATTAGTACACATGTTAGAGCGTCACCACATCGAAGGACGCCCTGCCGAATTGATCGCTGAGAACTTGGTCGACGCATACAACGAGTATTGCTAAGCCAATTCATCAAACAAATACAAAGAACCACGTAATCGCGTGGTTTTCTTTTTTTATTTTTGAAGGAATAACCAATCCTAACTGTCAACCCATGCAAAAGGTTCTTGCTTATCCGTTAACGGTTCTTTTCTTTGTATTCTTCGGGCTCACATTGGTCATTTTTCACCCTATACAATGGTTCTGCCTAAAGGTCTTTGGATATCAAGCACATAAGAGCAGTGTAGATTGGTTGAACTTTTTCCTAATGCGCTGTACCAACCTTCTCGGTACACGCTATCGTTTCGACAACCCACAAAAGATCGGCACGAATCGGCCTGTGATCATTGCTGCCAACCATCAGAGCATGTACGACATTCCTCCAATCATTTGGCACATGCGCAAACACCATCCAAAGTTCATCAGCAAAAAAGAACTCGGTAAAGGAATCCCAAGCGTTTCCTTCAATCTTCGTCATGGGGGAGCCGCTTTGATTGATCGAAAAAATCCAGAACAAGCTTTAGCCGAAATTACACGATTGGCCAAATATGCTGAAGAAAACAAACGTTCTGTAGCCATTTTTCCTGAAGGTACCCGTAGCCGTACAGGAGCGCCCAAGAAATTTCAGATGGGTGGTCTCAAAACCTTATTGGAACATATGCCCAACGCTTTAGTTGTGCCTGTCACCATCAACAACTCATGGAAGATGTTGCGCTACGGAAAGTTTCCTATGGGAATCGGAACCTACATGAAATTCAAAGTACACCCTCCTATAGACCCAAAGGAAATGGACAGAGAAACCCTATTACAACAACTTGAGGAAACCGTTACTAAAGCCATCATAACTAAGTAATTTTATGAAGAACGAAAAGATCATCAACAATACCATCACCTTTGTTAAAAAAACCTTGGAAGGTGCCGAAGGAGGGCACGATTGGTTTCATATCGAACGGGTCTATAAAAATGCACAGTTGATTGCCAAAGATGAAGCCGTCGACGAATTAGTTGTTGCACTAGGAGCTTTGCTTCATGATATTGCTGATCCAAAGTTTCATAATGGGGACGAAACCTTGGCTCCAAAAGTGGCTCGGGAGTTTTTGATCAAGCAAAATGTGGATTCGGCTGATATCTTACATGTCGAAAATATCATCAAGCATATCTCTTTCAAATCTTCTTTGGATGTAAAGGGCGAAAAATTCACATCTCCCGAACTAGATGTAGTTCAGGACGCGGATCGTCTTGATGCCATTGGCGCTATCGGAATCGCCCGCTGTTTTAACTACGGAGGGTTTAAGAATCGGGTACTATTTGATCCGGCAATCAAGCCCAACCTCAACATGACGAAAGAGGAATATAAAAAGTCTGCATCACCGACCATCAATCATTTTTATGAAAAGTTGTTGTTGCTAAAAAATAAAATGAACACCAAAACGGGGCGTCGCATCGCTGAGCGTCGTCATCGTTTTATGGAGCAATTCTTAGAGCAATTCTATAACGAATGGGATGGAAAAATTTGAGTATCGTGTTATAGAAAGTCTTCCCGATGAGTCGGTATTGCAACAAGTGCATCAGCTTTATCAATTACTCTTTGACCGAAACGACACACAAAAGATCCATCAGCGATTACTCGACAAGTCATTTGTATTAGTAGTGCTAGCCTACGACCAGAATTCCTTGATCGGATTTAAAATAGGATACCAACTTGAGCAATCTATCTTTTACAGCTGGTTGGGCGGAGTTCACCAAGGCTATCGTAGAAAAGGAGTTGCCAAAGAGTTAGCGTTACTTCAAGAAAATACCATTCGAGAAAAAGGATATCGTACCCTTCGTACTAAATCAAAGAACCAATTTAAGCCCATGATGATCTTCAATCTGAAAAATGGCTTCGACATTATTGGCACCGAGAAAGGTAGTGACGGAAATACCAAGATCATTTTCGAGAAAACACTTTGAGTTTTTTCTGAAAGTGCTTCCGCTCGATCTCGTTTTGTGAATATGCAATCGCTTGCTCAATGGCTTCTTTAGCATCTTGAAATCTTTCCGCTTCGCGAAATACTTCCGCCTTAATGGCAAAAAACAAAGCGTTTTCATTCACCGAGTAGTTTTCTTCATAATGCGTCAATGCGTCCAATGCAGTTTGCGACCCTTTCACCTTTAATAATGGAATCACCCGATTTAATGCCGCCATAGGTGTGTAAAACTTTTGCACCCGAAGATTATATAGTGCCAATATTCCTTGCCAGTCTGTCTCTTCGAACGACGAAGCTGAGCAATGAAAATATGATATTGCCGCCTCTAAGTGATAGTGCGATGGTTGGCGATCCGAAGTGCCTGCACTCTCAAGATGAAAAATCCCTATACGAATCAGGTCTTGATCATATAGTGATCGGTCTTGATGTTCAAGGTCGATCAAGTTGGTATCTTCATCCAATCGAGCGTCAAAACGAGATGTATGAAAACACATCAAGGCAATCAATGCGTGCAAGTTGGCGTGTTGGCAATAGGAATTTTCATTAAGCAACAGTGCTAACCTAATGGCTTCGTAGCAAATGTCTCTTTTGATCATTTGCGTGCCAGTAGTAGCGGCATATCCTTCTGCAAAAAGCAAGTAGATTACCTTGAAGACAACAAATAAACGGGACTGTAACCCCATTTGAACGGGAATCTCTAAAGTGCTGATATGTTTTTTTAGTTGTTTCTTGGCGCGAGTAAAAGCTTTAGCTACAGTTTCTTCCTTCTTCAGCAATGCCATTGCAATCTCTTTATTGCTAAAACCTCCTATCAATTTAAGGCTCAAAATGATCTGGTATTCTTGCGACAATGAAGGATGACAACAGGCAAAGATCATCTTGAGTTGGCTGTCTGAGATGACGTCATCAAGGTGCACCTCGGTTTCGGTTGCTGATTCTTCTGGCAACGCTTCTTGATCTGCTTTTGTCATTTTTTTATCCTTTCGTATCAGGTCGATCATACGGTTATGTGCCACCCGATATAACCAGGCTGTTGGGTTATCAGGGACTTGTTTGTAACCCCAGACTTGCATAGCCTTTAAGAGTGCTTCTTGCACGGCATCCTCTACTTTTTCGAGTTGCTGTGTACCGAATTTATGTGTCAAGGCAGCAACGACTTTACCGTATTCGGTACGGAAGAGATGCTCGACGATGTCTTGTGGATTTTTGGTACTCACCCTATAAAGATAAAAAGCCTGATCGGATGTCGATCAGGCCTTGTTTACTTTTTGATTGATGTTAGAACTCCATCGTTAGGATTTCTCTGACCTCAACAAAACTACCGTCATAATCAAAGATCGGACAGCCTTTTGAGATTTCTACGGCATGCTCCAAGTCATTGGCGGTTACAATTAGATAGCCTCCGACCATTTCGGCTCCTTCGGCAAAGGGTCCGTTGGTTACTACTTCGCCTCTATTGTGTACTACTTTACCTTCGGGTGACAACGGAAGTCCGTCTACCAAATGCCCCTTCTCTTGGAGTCCGCCCATCCAAGCTCCCCAGAGCTCCATATGGGCTTGTTTTTCTTCTTGAGAAAGTGCCTCAAAGGCTTTTTCACCGCCTCTAAATAAATACAGAAAATTGCTCATCTTTTTAAAGTTTTATGGTTAAATATACTATGTCGACACTTTAATGACGAAGGGACTTTACCCTATTGGACAATTTTCTTGAAAAATTTTTATCGATTGAAGAGTTACTTAGAAAACAGCTGCAAAAACTAGCGGACAAAAAAAGCACCCTTAAGATAAAGGTGCTTTCACTTAAATACTAATAACCTAACCAAAAGCTATTAACTAAGTACCTATATTAATTACGCACCCAATATTACTGAAATAGCAATTAGGGTGATGTATATAACTTCTTTGATTACTGATACCATAGTTCTTTAATTATACTACAAATAAACGGCCCATTTTCAAGATATAATAGGAATTTTTGGACATTAGACGATTTTCCAAGCAAATTTGTTCTCACTTATCAAGGACACTTCTTTAAAGAAAGATTTCGGACTTTCTCCAGTTAAGGCTCTATATTCTTTTCCAAAATATGATTGGTCATAAAATCCACTCTCATACCCGATGGTCATCAGGTCCTTTAGTTCTTTATGCAAAGGAGTAATATCTATAGAATGTCGAAAACGTGCTATTCGTTTAAAAATGGCTGGCGTGCATCCAACATAGTTGTTAAACTGCCTTTGCAAAGTTCGGCTACTAACTCCCATCTTTTCGGCAATGGTAGCAACTTTCACTTCTTCCATTGGATCCATCAGTTTCTCTACCGCCTCGTACAAGTAACAAATCTCAATATCTCGGTATTGTTGTAATAGGAATTCTTCAAGCTTTGAAAGTCGATTTTCGAGCGAAGTTTCCTGAAAGAGTTTTGGGGTGAAATCAGTCCACGCCTTTTCTTTTATCTTCTGCGAATTTTCTGATGCAATCTTCGCAAAAGGTTGTTGTATAAAATGATTTATTCCAAGGGGTTTAAAATGCACCGCCACTTCTTCTACCTCACCATAATAGGAAACCAACAACGGTTTAAGATACCTTCCTACTACATCTACGCAATGCGGTTGCTCATCTGAAGGACGAATCTGAAGATGGTTCCCCACAGCTTTGACTTCGGCATTCTTAAAAAATGCCAAAGGGGTATTGGTCTGAGGATACACCATGTAATTGGTATTACTCTGATCAAACCTATCAAACACGTAAAAACAATCTACGTACTTTTGAAGCTCAGTCGATCTGGGCTGAAATACATTGACCATATGGAGGGGACGCTAATAGTTGTTATTCCTAGTAGCTAAAATATTCAAAAATCCCTTTGAAACGTCAGGTTTTATCAATGTTTTATGACTTTTTGCTAAAATAATCGCAACTGGCCTTCTTTGTATTGATCGTGGAGGTCTACATTAAGCTGAGCTCGTTCTTTACCACTGAAGTATTTCTTCTTGGCCAAAGCCATCAAATGATGAATTTGTTCGGCAATCTTTCCTTCTCCCCGATTTCTTATTCCATAGCGACTATCGTTTAGGGTTCCGTTATGGCATTGTTGGATCTGATGCAACACTTTATCAGCTCGGTCTGGCATCTTCTTTCGAATCCAATCGGTGAATATTTTGCCAATGGCACCGTTTAATCTAACTACTGTGAATGCCATTGAACTTGCCCCATGGTCTGCAACTGTCTTGGCGAGTGGCAATATCTCATGACTATTGATAGAAGGAATAATGGGTGCAAGCATCGCATTCACTGGAATCCCATTTTCTGAAAGTTTCTGGATTGTTTGTAACCGTCTTTTGATAGTAGCAGTTCTGGGCTCTAAAACTCTTCGCGTCTCTTCAGAAAGGGATGTCACAGAAACGTTCACAGCTATCAATCTGTCTTTGGCCAATTCTTTTAGGATATCCAGATCTCGCTGAATCAGGGCGTTTTTGGTGATAATGCCAACAGGGTGTCGGTATTTATGAAATATCTCCAAGCATTTTCTTGTGATTTCGAACTTCTTTTCCGCAGGTTGATAACAATCCGTATTTCCGGACATAACAATGGGGTATGCTTTCCAATTCTTATGTTTGATCTTTTGTTCAAGCAGTTTCGGAGCATCCTTCTTCACTAGAATCCTTCGTTCAAAATCGAGTCCGGCACTGTAGCCCCAATATTCATGACTGTTTCGGGCATAGCAATAGATGCAACCATGTTCGCAACCTTGATAGGGATTCATAGAGTACATCATACCCACGTCGGGGCTGGTCACTTTATTGACAATGGTCTTCGGAAATACTTCTATATAGCGTGTTTTATTTTTATCGGCCTCTTCTCCCTCTAACTCACAATAGTTCAAAAAATCGTCCAGCACCTCGTGCTCTTCGGCCAAAAATCGGTTGTGAACATTGCGTTGTGCGCCTCTTCCTTTGATATTGGTTTTTGGGTGTGCCATAGGTGTTTCAAACTTTATATTAAAGGTAATTTTGGCTCCCTGTTTTCTCGTCTTCCTTCCTCTTAAAACTACTGCAACTACGGGAAGAATTTTTCCGAAGAAAAATATAACTCGCTAAACAGCAATCCCTTGCGTTACATTTTGTGTTGTTTTTTTACGATCTTTATGGGAATCATTGATAAAATTCCAAATTCCAAATTCCAAAGACTAAGAACTAACAACTAAAGACTAACAACCATATGAAACGTCGCTCCTTTATTCAGAAAACCGCTGCTGCTGGTGCAGCTTTTACAATCGTTCCCAGTTATGTATTAGGAAAAAGTCATGTTCCTCCTAGCGACACCTTATATGTTGCAGGAATAGGTGTAGGAGGTCGTGGTGGTGGCGTTGCTCGGGAGCTTTTTGAAACGGGACAGGTAAAGTTTGTGGCATTGTGCGACGTTGACGATAAACAGGCTGAAAACACCTTCAAGAAACACCCAAAGGCAAAACGGTATCGCGATTTTCGAAAGGTATATGAGAAACACCTCAGCGAAATTGATGCGTTCTTCGTAGCAACTCCCGATCACACGCATGCGGTTATCTCATTACCCTTTATGAGTGCAAAAAAGCATGCGTATGTCGAAAAGCCGCTTACGCATAACATCCATGAAGCTAGATTGATGACACGCGTGGCAGAACAGCAGGGCATTGTTACTCAAATGGGAAATCAAGGTGCGTCAGGTGATGGTATTCGAAAGGCAAAAGAATGGATCGATTCGGGCATTATCGGAACAGTACATAAGGTGGATTGTTGGACCAATCGTCCTGTTTGGCCACAAGGGCTTCGTAATATTACCGAAGGACAATCCATCCCCAAAACTTTGGATTGGGATCTTTGGTTGGGCCCTGCTTCCTTTAGAAATTACAATCAAGCATACCTTCCTTTTAAATGGCGTGGATTTTGGGACTTTGGAACGGGTGCTTTGGGCGATATGGGCTGTCATATCATGGAAACGCCTTTCAACGTATTAGAATTAGGATATCCTACAGAGGCAGAAGCCAGTTGCACCACCGTTTGGGCTGGAGACTTTGTCGAGGCCGATTATAACAAGGTATGTCCTCCATCGTCAATCGTTCGATTAAAGTTTGAATCTAAAAAACACGGCAACGTGGCGTTGAACTGGTATGACGGAGGTATTATGCCCGATCTTCCTGACGAATTAAAGGATAATGAATTACTCGGCGATTGGAATGGTGGTAGCATCTTTTATGGGAGTCGCGGTATGTTGATCACCGATACGTATTCTAGAAATCCTCGATTGCTTCCTTCCAATTTAATGGAATTTTTCGAAGGGCCTAAACCTTCAATTCCACGCATTCAAGGTGAAGGCAATCGTCATGCGAAGAATTGGGTCGATGCGTGCCTAAACGGAACGAAAACCGCATCACCGTTTTCGTATGCAGGTCCGTTGACTGAAGCTGTACTAATGGGGAATCTTGCCATTAAAGCATTCCAATACAAAGTACTTAAAGAGGGTAAAAAGCCAACTGATTGGGCACCATTCGATTATCCCGGAAGACGCAAGTTGCTATGGGATGGTCAAAACATGCGCGTAACCAATTACGACAAAGCGAATGAGTGGGTTACTCGCGAATATCGTAAAGGATGGGAGGTGAGCTAGTTATTAGTCTTTAGTCGGTAGTCTTTAGAACTATTCTTCTAATTTGTCATTCCCGCGCATGCGGGAATCTTTTCCAACTATTTCTGATGTTGCATTTCAATTATCTTCCTGGAAAATCAGCTTTGCGTTTTTCTAAGAATGCGGTAGTTCCTTCTTTGAAGTCTTCGGTACCAAAGCATTCTCCAAACGCTTTGACCTCTGCTTCAAATCCGTTGCCTTCTCTGTACCCAGCATTGATGGCCTTAATCGCTTCGCTGATGGCCACTGGCGAATTGTTCATGATCTTTCCAGCAATCTTTTTACATAGAGGTAATAATTCTTCCTGTGCTACCATGTGATTGATAAGTCCGTAGGCAAATGCTTTTTCGGTGCCGATCATTCCAGCGGTCATGATCATTTCCATGGCGCGACCTTTTCCAATCAATTGCGGTAGGCGCTGAGTTCCACCATAACCAGGAATGACGCCTAATGAGGTTTCTGGAAGCCCCATACGCGCGTTGTCGCTGGCCACTCTAAAGTGACAAGCCATAGCCAATTCGAGTCCGCCACCAAGAGCAAATCCGTTTACAGCAGCGATGACTGGAGTCGATAGGTTTTCGACAAAATCGAACAATTGTGCTTGTCCTTCAGCTGCTAATTTTTCTCCTTGTTCTACCGAAAAATGAGCAAATTCTGAGATATCTGCACCTGCAACAAAGGCTTTTTCCCCACTTCCTGTTATGATGATCACTTTTACAGTGCTGTCAAGTTCTAGCGCCTCAAAAGCATGATGCAATTCGGCAATAGTTGCCCTATTGAGTGCGTTCAATTTCTTGGGACGATTAATGGTGATAATAGCAATCCCGTTCTCGTAGTTAATGAGAATATTTTCGTAGTCCATGATGTGTTGTTTTTCTTATTCTTTGGGGAAAGAAACCCTAAAAATGGTGCCCTTTCCTTTTTGCGAAGTAAAGGTAATACTTCCTTGGTAAGTTTCCACGATGTTTTTCACCATTCCGAGGCCCAATCCCATCCCACTGGTCTTAGTAGTAAACTTGGGCTCGAAGACCTTGTCTTTGTTTTCATCGGAGATTCCCACACCGTTGTCGGCCACTGAAATTTCTACATTTCCATTGAGTTCTGTGACGCTTACCATGATCTTAGGTACCGTATCTTCAGGAATGGCCTGAATCGCGTTCTTCACCAAATTCGTTATCACTCGTATCAATTGCGTACGATCAAATTTGGCGATGATCTCATCATTGGTCGAAGAGAAGTAAATGTAACCTTCATTAAAGATATCCAGAGCTAAGCGCGTAATGTTCACCACATTAAGTGTTTCGTTTTGTTGCGCAGGCATCTTGGCGAAATTAGAAAAAGCCGAAGCGATCGAGCTCATCGTATCGATCTGTTGTATCAATGTTTCGCTATATTCTTCTACTTTTTGATGAACGCTTGGATCTTCGGGGTCAAATTTGCGCTGAAAACTTTGTACACTGAGTCGCATCGGTGTCAACGGATTCTTGATCTCATGGGCCACTTGTTTTGCCATTTCTCTCCATGCTTGTTCACGCTCACTTCGGGCTAATTTTACCGCACTTTCCTCTAATTCATCCACCATAGTATTGTAGGCACTGACCAAGTTGTTGATCTCTCCACTTGGATCTTTGAGAATAATCTTCTCATTGCGTTTGTGCAATCGTACCTGATCCATCTTTTCACTAATGGACTTAAGCGATCGAGTAATATATTTCGAGATCAAATACGCCAAGGCCACCGCAATCAAAAGCATTACCAAATACGCTGCCCCCAAACGTTTCAAAAATTCGCTTAGCTCTTTGTCATTGAACGAATCGTCCTCAATATAACGAAGGTTTAATATCCCAATAGGCTTAAATACAGCATCGGTTATGTAGACATACGAATACTGTCGGTCTCCACCAGTGGTCACTTGCTTCTCTACATATCTCTTATCAGAACTAAAAGCCAGATTGTTCAAGATTTCGGCTTCGAGGCACTTGTTTTCGGTGTCCTCGTCAAAAGTAACATGAGATGACTTCAAGAGGGTTCCATCTAGATCATAGATATTAAAATCAATGTTCTGCACATCGGCTATACGATAAATCTCATCTTTGAAGATCAACGGTAAGTTCTCGGTATCTACGGGATAGGTGGTCCGTTGCAGTACATAATCGACACTTGTTTTTAGCTGCGCTTCTTTACGTGTCAATTTATCACGATGGTAGTCTTTAGATTGCTCACGATATTGATAGATCGTGATTCCGGCTATCAATACAGAAGCCAAAATGACCAAAAGGGTCATGGCAATAAATATTCGGGAACGTAACGAAAGATTTCTGAGCACTATACAGCGTATTAACTTCGGTAAATATAACAATAATCAAGCCAAAGGTGCCGCCTAAGAAAGCGTTTATCTAAGCATCTGGGTTTTTGTCTCTGATGCGTTTGTACAGTTTGATTCCTAGCATGAGAAGTATTGACAAAAGCACAATACCTACAACGCCATAGATCCAGTTGATCGCGTCCCTTACCACAACCAAGAACACCACCGAAAACAAAATAATGGTTGAGCCTTCGTTCCAGATGCGCATAAAACGCGAGGTATATTTAATCACATCCTGCTGTAGTTGTTTGTAGATCTGATGGCATTTAAAATGGTAGGCGTATAACAATCCGACGAAGATCAATTTGACCTGCATCCAAGGTTGGTCTACCCAGGAAGGCATCAAATACAACATCCAAAAGGCAAAGATGCTCGCTAAAAAGAGGGAGGGCCATGTAATGATAAACCACAGACGTTTGGCCATCAACTTTAGTTGCTTTCCTATGATTTCCCTTTCGGGGGAAGGCTTCTGCGAAGCTTCAATCTGGTAGACAAACAATCGAGGAATATAGAAAAGTCCTGCAAACCATGTGACCACAAAGATCAGGTGAAGGGCTTTGATGTATGGATAGTATTCGAGCATTCTATGGTTTCTTTGTTGGGTTTTGATGGGTGTTGAAGACAGAATGAACAATAATCGAATTATTATTTTCAACACTATAGATTATGAGAAATGGAAACGGACGCATAACACATTCTCGTAAAATCACATGTTTAATTGGATACATATACGGGTTCTTCCGAATCCCTTTTAAGTGAAGTGCTATTAGTTGTAAAAACCGCTTTTCTATTCCATATTGTTTATTTTTATACCAATCTGCGGCGTTCTCAATTTCAATTTCGGCTCTTGGGCTAATGATAAGATCATAGCCCATATTTTTTAGTAAGTTTCGATTTCACTTCCTCCCAAGTTTGCGTTTCTAATTCGCCACGAAGATATTTCTCCCTGTCCTCCATTAAAAGGTTATAATGTTCATCTGGGACTTTGCTTTCCTCTTGACCTCGATTACTGTCTAATAACGCGATGATTCGATCAAAAATATCCTCTCTTTGATCATTTGCCAATCGTTCAAGGACAATCAGCTTCTTTGCCTCCAAATCACTCATGACTCAAACTTTTTATAAATATATCAATTTTAGTCTTCTACAAACAAGTAATTCAGCTTTAATGCATTGAACTCTTCGTTGAATTTAGCCACCTCATCACTCACTACTTTATCAAACTTGTCTAGTTGCTCATTAATCTTTCTGGTCATTTCATTTTTCACGGCAATATCTTGATCTGTCGGAGGAAAATCATCGATGGTCACCAAGCTATTGAGATGCCCTAACTTGTTCGTAAGCCTGATCGGAAAGTTCAATGGGTCTTGACGACTTCTGTTCTTGGTTTGGTAAAGCGCTTCTTCAACCTCGGTAAGTTGTTTTTTCATTTCTTTGGCCTTTTTGACCAGATTGGCTACTTGCTCATTGTCTTTATATTGTTTGGCAAAAGCTCCCAATTGCTCATTGACCTTTCGAATCTTCTTGATTGATTTGTGGGCCTTGTCTACCGTTTCATTCACACTTTTTACAAAGTCGAATTGACGCTGCATATCTCCCACAGACACTTCTGCTCTTGGATCTGGTACGATGGTAAACGCTTGTGATTGCTCTTTTCCATTGACCTTCAGGCTTACTTTGTAGTTACCTGGCACGGCTTTGGCTCCATTCAAGTTTGCCCACCAAAGAATCATTCCTTTTAGACGCTCGGCTCCTTGATAACGTGTATTCCAGACAAAGGTGTTTCCGCCTTTTTTAAGCTTGGCTAATTTGTCTTCTTTCCCTTTGTTGCTGAAGCTTTTAATGGTATCTCCTTTGCTATCAAAATAGGTCAATGAGACGGTGTCCTTCTTTTTGTCGTAGTCCTTCAAATAGAAATGTGTAACCACTCCATTCGGATGGTTGGTTCCGGCCGTTTTTGACTTACGCCCTCCGCTCCCTTTGGTTCGATAGGTCTTTTTCGGCTTGAACAATACAGCTTCTTGATTCTTCATTCCGCCGGCTAGCTGATGTAGGACCGTTAGATCATCAATGATCCACAGGCTTCTTCCTTGGGTCGCCACCACAAGGTTGTTATCCTTTATTGCCAAGTCGGTAATCGGAACAATTGGCAGATTCAACTGAAACTTCTCCCAACGTTGACCGTCATTGAAGGAAACATACATACCTGTTTCTGTTCCGGCGTAAAGGAGTCCTTTTCGTTTCGGATCGGCGCGTAGTGCTCTGGTGAAATGCTCTCCATCAATTCCGTTAGTGATCTTGGTCCAGGTTTGTCCATAATCAGTGGTTTTGTATAAGTATGGAGCAAAATCCCCTGTTTTGTAAAGCGTTCCTGCGACATAGCAAGTTCCTGCATCAAAAGGCGATGGTTCAATGCTATTGATCATCAACCATTTTGGTGCTCCTTTGGGCGTGACATTATCCCAAGATTGTCCACCATTACGTGTTACATGCACCAAACCGTCATCGCTTC
Source organism: Flavobacteriaceae bacterium (assembly GCA_028279515.1). GTDB lineage: Bacteria > Bacteroidota > Bacteroidia > Flavobacteriales > Flavobacteriaceae > JANQNQ01. The sequence continues at coordinate 414,812 of JANQNQ010000008.1, read as the reverse complement.
CTACCCAAATTAAGCCCTCTTGCAACGGACTCTCATTGGCTGCGAAAATGGTACAGTAATATTCAACTCCTGTGTTATCCTGTGTAATCGGTCCGCCTGAAGATTTCAGTTTTTCGGGATCGTTTCGTGTTAGATCTGGACTAATGATCTTCCAACTTTGTCCTTCGTTTTCAGTCACATGTACATGCTGCGAAAACGTATATAATTTGTTCGGGTTGTGCTTGCTAAAAATGATCGGGAAGTTCCACTGAAAGCGGTACTTCATTCCTTCGGCACCATATCCCATTGGGTTGTCTGGCCATACATTGATCGCACGTACGGTTCCTGTTTTGTGATTTATGCGTGTCAAGAACCCTCCATAGCTTCCGCCATAGACAACATCATTGTCCTTTGGATCCACCGCAATGTGTGCAGACTCACCTCCTGCAGTACGTTCCCAGTCATTTTCACCGATGCTTCCGCCATCACTGCGATGACTGATACGAATGGTCGAATTATCTTGTTGCGCCGCATAGATGCGATACGGAAAATGATTGTCGGTAGTAACCCTGTAAAATTGTGAGGTCGGCTGGTTGTGATAGGTACTCCAGGTTTCACCCCCGTCATAAGACACTTGGGCTCCGCCATCATCTCCAATGATCATTCGTTTCGGATTTTCGGGTGCGATCCAAAGGTCATGGTGGTCCCCATGCGGTGCTCTAAAACTGCTAAACGTTTTGCCACCATCGGTAGATTTGTGATAGTTTACGTTGACCACATATACCACGCTTTCATCCTGTGGATCCGCATAGATTCTGGTGTAATACCAAGCGCGTTGTCTCAAGCTTCGAGAGCTGTTAGTTTGTGACCATGTCTTTCCGCCATCTTCTGAGCGATACACGCCTCCTTTTTTCTCATTTTCAACGATGGCCCAAACACGTTCTGAATTGGCTGGTGAAACGGTAACACCCATAATCCCAAGTGTTCCTTCAGGGAATCCTTCATTTTTAGAAATCTCGGTCCAAGTTTCGCCGCTATCGGTACTTTTCCAAAGGGCAGAACCTTCACCGCCACTACTTAAGCTATAGGGTGTTCGTTGCACGCGCCAAGTCGAAGCATATAAAATTCGTGGGTTGGTTGGATCAATAATCAGATCCACAGCACCTGCGTTGTCGTTGGCAAACAAGGTGCGTTTCCAAGTTTTTCCACCATCCGTACTTTTGTAAACTCCTCTTTCAGAAGTTGGTTTATAAATATTGCCTAAGACGGCTGCAAATACGATGCTATGGTCGGTTGGATGTACGGCAATCCTAGGTACGTGTCTTGAATTTTTCAATCCAGATTGTTTCCATGTTTTTCCGGCGTCTTCACTTTTCCAAATGCCGTATCCAGATGAAACATTTCCGCGAACGGTCTTTTCTCCTCCGCCAGCATACATTACATTATTGTCACTCTTGGCTACTGTTATAGCACCGATGCTTCCGCCAAAAAAACCATCGGAGATATTACCCCAAGTTCGACCGCCATCTTCGGTCTTCCAGATGCCTCCTCCTGTGGCACCGAAATAGAAGAGATTGGGTTTTCCAGGAACACCCGTTACGGCTGCAGATCGTCCGCCTCTAAAGGGGCCGAGCAGTCGGTATTCGAGCGAACTATAGAGCGTCTCTGGGTATTGTGGTGTGTTGTTTGATTTTTTGCGTTGTGCGTGTGTTGTTGAAGAAAATGAAACGCACAACATTGTCGTCAAAATAACAATTAAATAGCGCATATTGTATTTGATTGAGTTAGCTAGACATTAAAGTTAGCTATATTTTAACGAAACGGTATTTATTTAGCATTTTGTTATAAATTATATTTGTATTGTGAAAAAACAACTGCTCATCATATCAATTTTCACGGTTTTCAATCTTGCCATTGGAAGATTATTTCAGGAAAGCCTGAGCGTGGTATGTTTTTCTGAGCTTTCGATCGTTGCCATTTCAGGTTTCTTCTATTGGAACAGCATTGCACACACGATTCAAAAGGGTGCATTGAAATGGAATGTCATCGGGCAACCTTCAAACTTCCTCTATCATAGTGGCATTGGCCTTTCGGCGGCCATGGTCAACATCTTGATTGGACAAGGATTAATTCTTCTTTCAATGAAGACTATCTATCACTGTACTTCTCCAAGTTTTGACCTCGTCAATGCGAGCCTTACCAACAACATTGCGGTAAATTTGATGTGCTATTTTTCGATCTTGTTTTTCTTTGTACATAACAAGAAAGAAAGAGACGTTGAACAGGATTCCGAAACTGCTTCAAAAGAGAAGTTTGAACATATTGATGTCACTAAAAAAGGGGTTCGGTTCTTACTGACTCCGTCTCGAATCACCTATGTGGAAACTTCGAACAACTGCATTGTTTTGCATACTGATGACGGAAAGTTTGTCAAGTACCAAAGTTTAAAATCGCTTCAAGAGAAGCTTCCGCAGGAAAACTTTAAAAGGGTACACCGTTCCTTTTTGGTGAATGTGGACGCTATTGAATGCATCGAAAAAAACAAGAACGGTGATGGCATCATCCGACTAAAAAATGGGGAGGTGATAAAATTCAGCCGTACCTACCTCCACAATATCGCGTAGCGACTTACCCTGTTTTCTCAGCGACTGACCACCATAAGTTTTATATCGCATAAAAGCGCTTGTAGTTTTAGCTAAAACTATAACGCACATGAAGAAATTATGCGCCACATTGCTTGGCATTTTTGCAGGTAGTTTCCTTTGGTCACAAGACTACCTGAATCATACAACAGTTATTGAAAAGACTTCCCTCGCCGTCACCTTAGATGGTGTCTTAAATGACCCGCTTTGGAAATCTGCCACTTCGTTTCCTTTTACAGAATGGCGTCCCAATTGGGGTGTGAAAGACAGCTTGACCACACTATATGTCACCTTCGATGACAACTATCTGTATGTAGGCTTGGATGCCAAAGACCCCAATCCCGAGCAGATCATTCGCCGAAATTTGGTGCGAGATGGCTGGTACGGTGACGACTACTTTGCTTTTCAAATCGACCCGAATCGAACACAGAAAAATGCAGTGGTCTTTAGCATCTATCCTTCCGGGAGTCGCTACGACAGTGCCATTTTTAATGACAACGTCCCGCTGGGGAGGTCAGCTGGTACATCGGCCTATGATATGATCTGGGAAGGCAAAACAGAGATAACTGACCATGGTTGGCAGGCCGAGTACCGCATTCCGCTTTCTAATCTACGTTTTGAGATTCGGGACGGAAAGGTTTTGGGAGGCATTTCGGCCCAGCGCACGATCAATTATGACAACAAGCTATTGGTGTATCCAGAAATTCCGCAGAACATTCCTGGCGCCAACGGAAAACCTTCACTAAAAAAGCCTGTTGAGTTCAAGGGGCTGCAACCGAAAAAGGACATTCAGATCACTCCGTATGTGATTGCCTCGGCTGCGAACCAATATCGCTTAAATGAAACTCAAACGGCCTTCGAAAAATCGAGCGACCAAGAGCTAGACGCCGGACTTGATATTCGCTACGGACTAACCCCTAGCCTCACTTTGGACCTCACCTTGAACACCGATTTCTCACAAGTTGAGATTGACGACCAGATCATCAATTTGGACCGTTCTTCTATCTTTTTCCCTGAACGAAGGAAGTTCTTTTTGCAACAAGCTGGCCTTTTCGATTTTAATCTTGGCGTTTTATCTCAGTTGTTTTACAGTCGTAGTATTGGAATTACTGACGGAAGGCTTACCCCTATTTTGGCGGGTCTAAAATTAACTGGAGAGCTCGGCGCTTGGGATGTGGGTGTGCTCTCCCTTCAAACGGAAGGCATCACCATAGATGATACTGCCCAAGCTTCTGAAAATTTTTCTGTGCTTCGCCTGCGGAAAAATGCCTTTAACGAACGATCTTTTATAGGTCTAATGGTGACCAACCGTATTCGAAAAGGAGCCATCAATACAGCTGTCGGTTTCGACGGAATGATCGACGCTGGCAATGAAAACTTTATCATTGCGTCGGTCGCTTCGACCCTTGATGGTGAAAATTATGGTGATGCCAAATTCAATCTGAAAGATAACACGCGTGTTTCCCTTCAATTTGAAAAAAGAAAACAAGATGGATGGTTCTATCGAGCTGCCTACGAGTTTTCGGGAGAGGATTTTAATCCAGGGATGGGGTTTCTGTTGCGAGACAAGCACCACAATCTTTATACGCAGTTGAATCATGGGAAATTTAACCCCAATCGAGAAGAAGGCGTGTTTCAATACCGACGTTGGATGCTGTTAAATTCTGACCTTTATTTTACTACAGACATGACTAGAGTCCTCACTTGGTACAATCGTCCTGTATGGACAGCCACATTTTTTTCGGGCGATGCCATCACGGCTTTTGGGCAAGTTCAATATGAGTATCTATCTGAACCGCTTCGGTTTTCAGAAAAAATAGAGATCCCTAGCGGTGATTATTTCTTTCAATTTGCAGGCGTGTCATTCACAAGTGGTTCTCGGCGAGCTTTTAAAATTCCCATCAGATTTCAGTATGGAAAATTCTTTGACGGGACCAATTTTCAATGGACGTTTTCCCCAGAGTGGAGCATCAATGAACACTTTACGTTAGAAGGGTCCTGGCGTATCAACCACTTATCATTTGATAAACGTGATGTACAAGAGTGGATCCACGTTCCGCAACTACGATTAAATTGGGCTGCTAATCTGCACCTTTCAGGAAGTATGACAGGACAATACAATTCGATCACTGATCAGCTCTTTAGTAGCGCACGGCTGCGCTATAATTTTAAAGATGGGCATGACCTGTATATCGTATACAATCAAGGATACAATACAAATCGTGGGTTTGACGTACCTAGGAACCCATATTATAGCGATCAGGTGTTTAGTCTAAAGTACAGTTACACCTTTATTCCGTAGTGAGCAGGGTCGCCTTTACTTCGCGCCTTAAAAAATATCCAGTGATCAATGTAGAAAGGATATCGGCTATGGCAAAGGACATCCAAACACCTAGTTCACCCATAAATCTTGGAAGTATCAATACCAACGGAATAAAACAGAATCCCTGTCTTGTCAATGTTAGTAGCAAGGCAGGAGTGGCCTTTCCGATGGCCTGAAAATAGGCTGCCCCAATCAATTGAATGGCAATGATCGGTGTGGCTAAAAACACCCAGCGCATGGCTCCGGGCACCTTTTCGATAATGAAGGCGTTGAGTGCGATTTCGTTTTCTGGAAGTCCAGGGCGATCGCTCAAAAACAAAGCGGCGATTTCCGCAGGAAACACCATCAATCCGATGAAAACTATGGTCGCTACAAGCGCTGCATATTTGATGGCTGTGTTGATTGTTTCGCGAACACGCGGGTATTGCTTGGCACCATAGTTATACCCTGCAATCGGCAAGAATCCTTGGGTCACACCAAACACTGGGAACAATGCAAACATCAGCATACGTCCAATAATGGCGTAGACTGCAATTAAGGCTTCCCCTCCCAGCCCAAAAAGAATATTGTTCAACAAAAGATAGGTAATACTCACCACTGCCTGACGCGCCAGCGTCACACCACCCAACGAACCTATTTCGGAAACAATTTTAGATTGTAAAGAAACGTGCTTAAAGTTGATCTTCAACTCTGAATTTTTTGAGAGGAAAAACCAAAGGATAAATAAAAAACATAGTAAGTATGAACCTGTTGTTGCCCATGCAGCTCCGTGCATGCCCATATCAAACACATAGATAAAGAGATAATCCATGAGTAAGTTTCCGATGGTCGGAATGATCATGGCGATCATGGCGAACTTGGGTTTTCCTTCGGCGCGAATCACCGTATTTCCCATCATAGCATAGGCCAAAATCGGCACTCCGTAAAGAACGATAATATAATAGATCTTGGCAGGCTCGAAGATATCACCCTTTCCGCCAAATTTCGGAATGATGTCATCCACAAACCAAAGCCCCAAAACAACCAAACTCACGGTACACAAAAAGGTCAATGTGATCTGGTTTCCAAAAGTCTTCAGTGCTTTTTCTTTATCGCCAGAACCCAATGCTCGTGAGATAATAGATGACCCACCAATACCGATGGCCATTCCTAGGGCAGCGATAAAAAAGGAAACAGGTAGTACCACATTGATCGCGGCAATGGCAATCGGACCTATCCAATTACCTACAAAGATGGAGTCGATAAGAATATTAAGAGACATCACCAAGATGCCGATGGAAGCCGGAACGGCCTGTTTTACCAAAAGTTTTCCGATTGGTTCTTTTCCAAGGGCTTCAGAAGTGACCTTAGCCATTATGCTGGTAAGATTTCCTTAGCTTCCCAATTATGGATCCATTGGGCCATAACCGCGACCCAATCATCATTATCGTTTAGACAAGGGATGTGCTTATACTCTTTTCCTCCGGCTTCTTCGAATTGATGTTTACCTTCCATAGCGATCTCTTCTAAGGTCTCTAAACAATCAGAAACAAAAGCAGGTGTAATAACCACCAATCGTGTTTTTCCTTCCTTAGCCAATCGCTCAAATTCGAAATCGGTATACGGCTTTAGCCATGGATCTCCGGCCAAGCGCGATTGAAATGAAGAACTGATCTTTTCTTCAGGTAATCCTAGCGCATCCTTTACCAAAACGGTCGTATCATAACACTGATGGCGATAGCAGGTATGATGCGCGACAGAATTGATATTACAACAACTGCCGTCGATCTTACAATGAAATTTGGTCGGGTCTGATTTACGAATATGACGCTCTGGAATTCCGTGATACGAAAACAAGATGTGATCGTATTCAAAATCTTTAAGTCCGTCACTAATTTGCTTCGAAAGCACCCTGATATAGTCTTCGTTCTTATAAAAAGCCGGCAAGGTGGTAATCTTCATTTCTGGAAAGAATGCTTGTTGATCTTCCATGGTCTTTACAACAACCGTCTCATATGAAGACATCGCGTAATGCGGATACAACGGTACCAATAGCACATCATCAACCCCTTGGTCTTTGAGAGATTGCAATGCCTTTTTGATGGTCATGGAGCCATAGCGCATTCCTAACGCCACTGGTATGTTGGTTTGCTTTCGTAGCTTTTCGGTAAAGCGTTCAGAAATGACCACCAGGGGCGAACCTTCTTCCCACCAGATCTTTTGGTAGGCTTCGGCCGATTTTTTAGGTCGGGTGCGTAAAATGATTCCTCTAACAATGATATTTCGCAACCATTTGGGAGTATCGATGACGCGTTCGTCCATCAAAAACTCATCCAAATAAGGTTTTACATCCTTTGGGGTAGGGCTATCTGGGGAACCCAGATTTACGAGTAGTACACCTTTCATTAAGCAATTAAATTTTGATCAAAATTACAATTTCTAATAGGTTTTTCGAGTGTTGTTCTGCTAATAAGTTTCAATATGGCGATAGATACTTGCTATAACTTGGGATCAAGCCAATGACTGCACATATTTTTTTGGAGTGGTTCCGTACTTCTTTTTGAAAGCGGCTATAAAATGGCTGGCAGTACTATATCCCACTCTCAAACCTACTTCATTTACGTTGTGCTCTCCAGTTTCGAGCATTTTACGAGCATATTCCATTTTGTAGTCAAACAGAAAACTGTAGACCGAATCGCCGTAGATCTGCTTAAAACCTTCTTTCAATTTTTTGAGATTGAGCCCTATTTCGGTAGCGAGTTCCTGAAGACTTGGAGGCTCTGCCATACGGGCAATAATAATATCCTTGGCTTTTCGAATGCGTTGCACATTGTCTTCATCTACCAAGAATGGGCACTGCTCTACATCAGCTTCTTCCGAGCGATTAAAGTACAAGGCGATCAGTTCGTAGATCTTTCCTTTTAGATACATCTTTTTAATCGAGGGATGCATGTTATTGTTCATGATCTGGCTTAGGACAACTGCTTTTACAGGCGAGATCTTTCCGTCTTTATAATACTTCTTGTCCTTGTTTTCCTCGCTCAAGAAGTGGATATAACTGGCCTCTTGCGAAAACAGCGAGTGGAATTTCTGAATGGAGATCAACACAGAGACCAACCAAGTCTTTGAGGTCAGCTCTAAGTTCATAGGCAAATCGCGCTGCGGATTGTACAGTAACAAGGAGTTTTCCTCTTTCACATCCAAGGAATACCGTCCGTTGTTAAAGTGAAAGGTCGAATGCCCCTTCACACAGAAGTGAAATTGAATAAAACTGCTGTCGATCTCACGTATAACTTGTTGAATATCATTACTTTCATTCTGAATCTTCAATACGATAAAACCTTCTTCGATCATCGTTTCTTCGATGGTTCTTTGAGCGACATTTTTTTCGAACGTTTCCATAGTAATTCTTTAGACTTTATTTAGAATGATTCTACATAGATAGCTTCAAACCTGCTGAATTTACTACAAAAGTAACCCATTTCAGGCATTTAGGCACAAAATCGTATTAAAATCACTTATAGCGTTATTTAAAGTTCCTTGAGCGTTATTTTTTTTATATGCTTGCTTTTATTTTTGCTTGCGGAAATAGTAATTCCCCTACATGGAAAAATACAATATCTCAAGAGGAAAATATTTTTATGCTGTTGGATTAAGCTACAAGAAAGCGGATGCCACCATTCGTGGACGCTTCAGCTTAACAGATGAGGGGAAAGAACAACTATTACTTCAAGCTAAAGAAGAAGGCATTGATGGCATCATCGTTACTTCTACCTGCAACAGAACCGAGATCTACGGTTTTGCACAGCATCCTTTTCAGCTTATAAAATTACTATGCGACGTATCGAACGGAACCGTTGAAGAGTTCCAGGAGGTTGCCTACATCTATAAGAACAAAGAGGCCATCGCCCATATGTTTAAAGTAGGTACTGGCTTGGACTCGCAGATTCTTGGAGATTTCGAGATCATTTCTCAGCTAAAGAAAAGCTTTAGACAATCGCATAAACTACAAGTGGCCAATCCGTTTTTAGAGCGATTGATCAACTCTGTAATCCAGGCGAGCAAGCGCATAAAAAATGAAACTGAGATCTCGTCAGGCGCTACTTCGGTATCGTTTGCCTCGGTGCAATATATTCTGAATTACGTCAAAGACGTTTCAGAAAAAAACATCCTACTTTTCGGAACCGGTAAAATCGGCCGTAACACCTGTGAAAATCTTGTAAAGCATACGCAAAACGACCATATCGTTTTGATCAATCGTACCAAGGACAAGGCCGAAAAGATCGCCGGAAAATTCAACCTCATTGTTAAGGACCACGCCGACCTTCAGGCAGAAATCCGCAAGGCCGATGTGTTGATCGTGGCTACTGGGGCACACAATCCGACAGTTTCGAAAGAACTTATTCATAGTGACAAAGATCTATTGATTCTTGATTTGTCGATTCCTAAAAATGTGGCCGACAATGTGACCGAGCTCGACAATGTACGTTTGGTACACTTGGACCACCTTTCACAAATTACTGATGAGACACTGGAGCGTCGAAAGTCTTATATTCCGAAAGCTCAAGCTATTATCGAAGAAGTTCGAGGTGAATTTATCGAGTGGCTCGAAACTCGAAAGTTTGCACCTACGATCAAAGCACTCAAGAAGAAATTGAAGACGATGAAAGATGCCGAATTGAACTTTCAGCGTAAAAAGATCAATGACTTTGACGAAGAACAGGCCGAGATCATCAGCAACCGCATCATTCAAAAGATCACTACCCATTTTGCGAATCACCTCAAAGATGACAAGACCTCATCTGACGAAAGTATCGAACTGATACAAAAGGTGTTTCAACTGGAAACCGACCGTACATGAGCAAGACCATTCGCATCGGAACCCGTGATAGCGAACTCGCCCTCTGGCAGGCCAACACGGTAAAATCTCAATTGGAACATTTAGGATATACGACAGCACTTGTTCCGGTGAAATCCACTGGAGACCTGGTGCTGGATAAACCACTATATGAACTTGGCATCACTGGGATCTTCACCAAAACTCTGGATGTCGCCATGCTAAAAGGGGATGTCGATATTGCCGTGCACAGCATGAAGGACGTGCCCACCGCCCTACCCAAAGGAATTGCGCAAGGAGCCGTTTTAAAGCGTGCCAATGTACATGATATCTTGGTGCATAAAGGGTCGTTGGATTTCTTAGAATCTCAAGGGACGATCGCCACCGGAAGCTTGCGAAGAAAAGCACAATGGTTGCATCGCTATCCCAAGCACGAAGTGGTTGATTTACGTGGCAACGTAAATACGAGATTGCAAAAGCTCGAAGATAGCGATTGGAATGGGGCCATCTTTGCCAAAGCCGGACTCGAGCGCATCGAATTGACACCTCAGGACCATATCGTATTAGACTGGATGATTCCAGCGCCTGCCCAAGGCGCCATGATGATTGCAGTATTAGAAAATGACGATCATACCAAAGAAGCGATCGCTAAACTTAACGATACAGAAACAGAGATCTGTACACGGATTGAGCGCGAATTTCTTCGTGTGCTAGAAGGCGGATGTACGGCTCCGATTGGTGCGCTAGCCACCATTGAAAATGACACCCTTCATTTTGAAGGCGTTTTGTTTTCGCTCTGCGGAAAAGAAAAGATCTCGGTTGAAAAATCAATTTCTCTGAAGGAGCTAAACGGATTTGGTGCTGCTTGCGCCAAAGAAGTATTGAATAACGGCGGAAGCCAACTCATGAAAAGGATAAAAGCTGAAATCGCCTAATCATCGATCATGAAACGTGTGCTCTCCACAAAAAAACTATCGTTATCGCAAAAAGAACTTTTGCTCAATGCAGGTTTGGGTTTTGTAGAATATGATGCTATCACGATCGAATTCATTCCTTTTCAAACAGGAGGACTTATCGAGCATGCGATCTTTACAAGCAAAAATGCTGTGAAGGCAGTTTTGGCAAAAAATATTACAGTCCAAAAAGCGTATTGCGTTGGTAGCAAAACGGAGGCTTTTCTTAAAGAGAATGACATTACCGTTTTGGCAGTTGCCGAGAATGCAACTAAACTTGCCCAGCAGTTAGTTTCTGAATACAAGGACACTCATTTTGTTTTTTTCTGCGGAAGCAAAAGGCGCTCAGAACTACCAGAAACGTTGAAAAAATACCAAATGGTATTTAGAGAGGTACATGTGTACAATACTTTATTGAATCCGAAATCTTTTGAAACTAACTTTGACGGAATTCTATTTTTCAGTCCGAGTGGCGTTGAAAGTTTCACACTCGAAAACGACCTTAAAAAAAGTGCCGCTTTCTGCATCGGAAACACCACCGCAGAGGCAATCAAACAATATACCGATAAGTATATTATAGCCAGTAAGCCCACGGTAGAAAACGTGATCGTTCAGGCTGTAAAGCACTTATCTACAAACGAACAACAGTTACTTCAATGATAAAAAACGACTTATTTCTTAGAGCTTTAGACGGCGAGACCGTAGACCGCCCGCCCGTATGGATGATGCGTCAAGCAGGACGTTATTTGCCTGAATTTATGGCACTAAAGGAAAAATACGATTTCTTTACCCGTTGCCGCACACCAGAATTGGCTTCTGAGATCACCGTACAACCCATCGATATTGTAAAACCAGATGCGGCTATCTTGTTTTCGGACATCTTGGTGATTCCGCAAGCGATGAACATTGAGGTCGAAATGAAAAATGGTGTCGGACCTTGGCTACCAAATCCGATTCGCACAGCGAAAGATGTTGAGCAAGTGATTGTGCCAGATGTTAACGAAGAGTTGGGCTATGTGATGGATGCCATTAAAATGACCAAAGAGCGATTGGACAATCGTGTTCCGTTAATTGGCTTTGCCGGTTCTCCTTGGACGATTCTTTGTTATGCGGTTCAAGGGCAAGGATCTAAGAATTTCGACTTGGCTAAAGGTTTTTGTTTCTCACAGCCTGAAGCTGCACATCAACTGTTGCAAAAAATTACCGACACCACCATTGCCTACCTAAAAGAAAAGGTGAAAACGGGTGTTAATGCGGTTCAGATATTCGATTCTTGGGGAGGCATGCTTTCTCCAGTTGATTATCAAGAATTCTCTTGGCAATACATTAACCAGATCGTTGAGGCACTGGCTCCGATGACCAAAGTGATTGTCTTTGGTAAAGGTTGCTGGTTTGCGCTTAATGATATGGCCCAGAGTAAAGCATCGGCACTTGGTGTGGATTGGACATGCTCTGCTCGTAACGCTCGCTATCTTACAGGCGGCAATATCACACTACAAGGAAATTTTGACCCTTCGCGTCTGTTATCCCCAATTCCGGATATCAAACGTATGGTCAAAGAGATGATCGATGCTTTCGGAAAAGATAAATATGTAGTGAATCTTGGACACGGTATTTTACCGAATATCCCAGTGGATCACGCGAAGGCATTTATTGATGCCGTAAAAGAATACAATAGCTAATGAATGTTTGGAAGTTTGTAAAACTGATCAAGGCGAAACATGTGTGGAGTTTATCCAAACTCTGCTTATGGCATCCGCTATTTGTTTTACCAACAATTCTGGCTACCAAAGAGTGTGTTTCCTTAGCCAATAAACATTACGGAAAATTGCATCATAAAAACAACCGCACGAACGCGTTTAGACATGCTGTCTGGAATTACCTCATTGCCTACAAATGTTTTAAATGGCGACCTGATGAACAGAAAGTAACAGCATGGGCAAAAAAGATCACCGATTGGCACGAAGGTTTTTCGCCCAACAGCAAAATGGCCGAGCTTATGGACCTTCATAACAATTCGGTCGGAAGGGCTTTCTTCTTAGCAAATAGAGAGCTTAAAAAAGATGCTGCCATCGAACAGCTCGTCGCTATGGTCGACCATTCTCAGAAGGTCGCCACGCCTGAAGAAACTGTAACGTTTAAAGAACAAATGGTACATATTGTTGACTGATGATGACAACAACCCAATACGATATCGTAAACTTACAGGAGGTCTCGACCGAAGATTTCTTCGCTCTGATCGACAAGAATCGTTCGTTCATTAGTGAAGGGTTTCCAACGACCGTAGCCGATTGTCCGTCGTTGGAGGGTGCTCAAAAAGTGAGAACACACCGACTTCAAATGCAGCAAGAGAACAAGGGTCGTTACTTTTTGCTTCGGAATCCTTCCGAAGAAAACTATATTGGATATTTCAGCATTAAAAATCTGGATACTAAACTAGGAAAAGGTGAGTTTGCCTACTTTATTGACGAAGACTTTCAAGGGCAAGGAATCGTATCGGATGTAGTCGGAAAAATGATCTCGTATGCGTTTGATAACTTGCACCTTAACAAGATCATCATCTGTACATCTGAAGACAACATTCCTAGCCAACAGGTGGCCCTAAAAAATGGTTTCATCAAAGAAGGAGTACTTCGTAATGAATTCATTAACCATCAGGGCGAATTAGAAGACGTTCATTACTTTGGACTTATAAAACCAAAAGACAATTAATACGAAATGCTTAAGGACACCTTTAACGGAATCAAGGCGTATTTCAATGCCCTCGGACTCATTTCGAAGCTAAAGCTTTGGAAGTATTTCGTGGCGCCTGTATTGATTAGCATTCTTACAGGTGCGTTGATCATTTCGTTGGCGTTTCTGTTTTCTGAAAGTGTGGGCAACCTAATCGCTTCGGTCTGGAATTTTGACTGGGGTGCCGAAACCGTTTCTGTGTTGAGTCATTGGATTGGTGGGCTCCTCGTTTTTGCATTGGGAATCGTCATTTACAAACACATTGTGATGGCGTTGAGCGCTCCGTTTATGGGGCCGGTCTCAGAAAAAATTGAACATCATCTTACGGGTAAAAAGCCAGACACCGACAATTCTGCTAAAGGAATGTGGTATTCACTCAGTCGTGGGATTCGTATCAATGTGCGAAACCTTTTGATGGAGTTTCTGTTTATCATTCCGCTTTTGATCATTGGATTGATTCCTGTAATCGGAATTGTATCCACATTCTTGATCTTTTTGGTGCAGGCCTATTACGCTGGTTTTGGTAATATGGACTATACCCTTGAACGGCATTTGACCTATAAGCAAAGCATTCCGTTTGTGCGAAAAAATAGAGGCGTTGCCTATGGCAATGGCCTCGTGTATATGTTTTTGTTGCTGGTGCCCTTCGTAGGAATTATCATTACCTTGCCGCTATCAACCGTGGCTGCAACAACACAAACTTTAAAACCATTACAACAATTGGGAAAAGTGGAGCTATTGGATCCAACAGACCCGAAAAAGATACAGGGCTAATATGAGTCACGAGAATAGCGCAACAGCAGATATCAAAACCTTCGTTGACAACCTGCCGGATTCGTCAATCAGAGACCAATTTTATGCCTACATACAAGGGCTGCAGGATCGAATTACCTCTAAATTAGAGTCGATCGATGGCAAGGCTTCTTTTCATCAAGATGTTTGGATTCGTCCAGAAGGTGGTGGAGGTCGCACGCGGGTTATCGAAAACGGAAAGGTCTTCGAAAAGGGAGGTGTAAATATTTCAGCCGTTCATGGCGAACTGCCGCCAACCATGCAACAATACTTTGGTGTTAAAGATGCCAACTTTTTTGCTTGCGGTTTGAGCTTAGTGATTCACCCGAAAAATCCGTTTGTTCCTACCGTTCATGCCAATTGGCGCTATTTCGAGATGTATGACAAAGAGGGTGCTATCGTAGACCAATGGTTTGGCGGTGGTCAGGATCTTACGCCGTATTATTTATTTGAGGAAGATGCCCGTCACTTTCACCATGTTTGCAAAATTGCTTGTGATCATCATGACTTAGAGTTTTATGGCAAGTACAAGAAACGTTGCGATGAATACTTTTGGAACGCGCACCGAAACGAAGCTCGTGGACTAGGAGGACTCTTCTTTGATTACTGTAAAGCTTCCGAAGAAAAAAGCATGGAGGATTGGCACAATTTCGTGACTGAAGTGGGCAATAGTTTCTTAGAGGCTTATACTCCAATTGTAGAAAGACGCAAAGATCTAGATTACACTAAAAACCATCGCGATTGGCAAGAGGTACGTCGCGGACGTTATGTAGAATTCAATTTGGTTCATGACAAAGGGACTCTGTTCGGTCTGCGTACCAACGGGCGTATCGAGAGCATTTTGATGAGTTTACCGCCACATGTACAATGGCGCTATGACCATCATCCCGAAGCCGGAAGTGCCGAGGCGAAATTGCTTGATGTATTGAAGAACCCAGTGGATTGGGTGTAATTATTAGTAAAGATTCAACCTAGAAAAAACATACTATGTTTCCATTACGAAGAAATAGAAGATTGAGAACCAATGATGCCATTCGTTCGTTGGTCAGAGAAACTATTATTACTCCGAACGACTTCTTAGTTCCGCTTTTTGTGGTAGAAGGCAAAGGTGTCAAAGAAGAAATCGCTTCGATGCCTAACTACTATCGATACAGTCTTGACCTACTCGAGAATGAAGTGAAGGAGCTTTGGAAAATGGGCTTAAAATCAGTCTTGTTGTTTGTAAAGGTTCCTGATAATCTGAAAGACAATGAGGGTACCGAAGCCATCAACCCAAACGGACTCATGCAACGGGCGATCCAGACCGTGAAAAGTGCAGCGCCAGGGATGTTCGTGATGACCGACGTAGCGTTGGACCCCTACTCTTCGTATGGGCATGATGGTATTGTTGCTGACGGAAAAATACTCAACGACGAAACCAATGAAGTGCTTGCCCAAATGAGCATCTCACATGCGCAAGCAGGTGCTGATATGGTAGCGCCAAGCGATATGATGGACGGTCGTATTTTGGAAATCCGCGAAGCGCTGGATGAAGAAAACTTTATTGATACCGGCATTATGAGCTACAGTGCCAAATACGCTTCAGCTTTTTATGGTCCGTTTCGAGATGCCTTGGATTCTGCTCCTGGCTTTGGTGATAAAAAGACCTATCAAATGGATCCTGCCAATCGTTTTGAAGCTATACGTGAAACCGAAATGGATATTGACGAAGGTGCTGATATCGTGATGGTAAAACCTGGGATTGCTTATCTCGATATTGTTCGGGAGATCAAGAATGAGGTAGACGTTCCCGTTTCTGTATATCAGGTTAGCGGTGAATACGCCATGATCAAAGCTGCAGCTGCAAAAGGTTGGTTAGACCATGATGCCGTAATGATGGAGCAATTGATTGCCATTAAGCGTGCGGGTGCAGATATCATTGCTAGCTATTTCGCCAAGGATGTGGTACGACTTCTTTCGTAACCTCGATTCGTAATTTGCTTTCACGCAGAGAATCTGTTACATTTGAAGTAACCTCCAATCAACACTAACTTCCCATGGTAAACAAAGACCACTTTTACAGAACTTTTGGTGAGCTACTTTATGTCGTAGCCATGAGTGACGGCGTCATTCAACCAGAAGAAACCGATGCGCTAGATGCCATTTTAAAAGAACACCCTAGGGGTGAAGAAATTCAATGGTCGTTTGACTATGAAAAGAATCACAACAATGGGGACATCGAAAGTTTGTACAAAAAGGTGGTGGCCATTTTCTCTGATGCTGGCCCTAACGAAGAATACGACTTTATGATTTCATCTTTGAAAAAGCTTGCCGTAGCCAGTGATGGCATTGATGTCCAAGAAGCAAAGGTCATCACCAATTTCTCCAAGGATCTCTTGGATCGTTTTATAAAAGATCTCGCTAAAGAACAGGAATAAAGATAGGTTTACTTGGTCACTAACAACCAAGCTTCACGGGTTTCTTCCCTTTTGATGCGTCGCAGTGCGTCCAATGCTTCGTACTTGTCAGAGAAACTTGCATAGGTCACTTGGTGCAATCCAAAACGATTTTTACCGATACGCTCGGCTTCATAGCCTTTGGCACGTAACTGACGTACTTTTTTATCAGCGTTGGCCTCGATTCTAAATGCCCCAGCCACCACGTGATAATTCGGAATTTCTTTGGTCACATTCAACTCTAAAGAAGGAAGTGAGCCCAAATCAAAAGTAGCTTGCTGCACACTGTTTTCAATATGATCTTGCTCTTCTTGCGCTTGGACGTATTCCATCTCGCTTTTGTATTGCTGGAATTGGTTGAACCCAACCGTTCCCACCAAGGTGAGAACTACAGCAGCAACGGCTGCATATCTAAAATATGGGCGCTTCTCTCTTTTTTCAGGCGTAAAAAGGATAGGTGCTTTTTCTTCGATCTCTTCCACCTCTTCTTTGTACACTTCACGCTGCACTTTCGGCATCACAAATGACGACAACCCGAATGAGGCAGTCAAATAGTTGACACTTTGCGCTGGTTGAAATTGAAGGTTTCCTTCGTCATTTAACGAAAGGGCACCGATGTTATCGAGCACCAAGGTCTCTACTGCCAAGGTGTCTTTCCATTGATTCACTTTCTTGGCGATCTTCTTCAACGCCTTTTCATATGGAATCTTCTGGATGTCGGCAATGTGTTTTGCCAAAAGACCATCGTTGCTCTTCAATTGTTCGTTGAATGAAATGGTCTTTGACGGCGGATAAAATGCCTGAGTGCTTTCATGTATTTCGGCCGGTTTTCGTTGCGTCAAGAACGCTCCGAACTCAGGCACAGTTACACATTGATAGCGATATAATAGATCGGTGATGTATTTTTCTAACCTCATAAAAACAAAGTTATCAAATTTTAAAATGGTGCGCGGTATGTTATCAAATTTTTATTAACAGCAATTTTTTTCGACTTTTACACCTCCAAATATGCTAAAATTGACTGAAAACCAACTCCTTCACGTTTTAGCCCTTCAAATAGTTCCGAAAATAGGTGATGCCACCGCCAAAAAATTAATCGCTCATTGTGGATCGATCGAGGCGATCTTCAGCGAAAAGAAGTCTGCACTTTTAAAGATCGAAGGCATCGGCGAGGTCATGCTCAAAGGACTTAGTGACAAAGGTATTTTCGCTTCCGCGGAAAAAGAACTGCGCTACATCCAAGACCATAACGTTTCCTATTCATATTTCACCGACTCTGACTATCCCGAACGGCTGAAACACTGTCTGGATGGCCCCATTTTATTATTTCAATCTGGAAACATCGACCTGAAGCACAAAAAAATCATCAGTATCGTCGGCACACGAAAGGTCACTACTTACGGTATGGCTTTCTGCGAAGAACTGGTTGAAGCCCTCTCCCCTCTCGACCCGGTGATTGTTTCCGGTTTTGCATATGGCGTCGATATCATCGCCCAAAAAGCAGCTTTAAAGTACAACTTGCAAACTGTTGGTTGCCTTGCTCACGGACTCAACCAGATCTATCCGAAACCACACAAACGCTACGTTGCTGATATTGAAAAGAATGGTGGTTTCTTTACCGATTTCTGGAGTAATGATTCCTTTGACCGCAATAACTTTTTAAAACGAAATCGTATCATCGCCGGCTTATCAGAAGCCACGATCGTCATCGAATCAGCTGAAAAAGGGGGCAGTCTTGTCACTGCAGAAATTGCCAACTCGTATAACAGAGAGGTCTTTGCCGTCCCTGGTCGTGCTAGTGATTCGCAAAGTGTGGGTTGCAACAACCTCATCAAACAACAGAAAGCGCATCTACTAACCGATGCCGCCGATATCATTTATATGTTGGGATGGGAAATGGAAACCGACAAGCGACCTGTGCAAAAACAACTATTCGTAGAACTCGACACTACTGAAAAGGTCATTTACAGCTTCCTCAAAGAAAACGGAAAAGAGCTGCTGGACATCATCGCTTTGAAATGTGACATGCCCATCCATAAAGCGGCCACTATACTTTTGAATATGGAATTAAAGGGAGTGATCAGACCCTTGCCTGGAAAGTTGTTTGAGATTGTTTAGGAAAAGTACTTTTTATGTACAGTTGGCAAATTGTCAATCTATAATTAGCTTCTTCACTTCAAATCGATTATCTCCAAAGGTCACTTTTACAAGATAAAATCCTCGACTAAGGTGTTTTGTACTTATAGTCGTTTGGCTTCCAAAAATCCCTTCCGTTTTTGCCACAATTTTACCAAAAGCGTCGTAGATAAATATAGAGCCTCCCTCAAGTGGCACACTTGAATCGATCGTTACTGAAGCTGAAGATGGGTTTGGATACATTTCAAAAGTCGGTATAGCAGCACCATGCTCTTGCGCAGAAAGGATGCACGTATCGATAATGGACAATTTATCAGAAGGTATCGAAAACGTCTCTCCCTCAAAATTGAATGTTTTATCAGTTTCTTGATTCCAATTATCAATAACAAAAAGTGTACAACCTGAGTTGTCAACGAATCGTCTCACTTCAATTCCGGCAGGAATATTGGCGATTCCTTTGGTATCCTTATATATTGGATTTCTCTGCCACCAATTGACATCATCTCGCACATCGATGGCAAGTGTCAATGCAGGGTTGGGTGTGGCTGGATTCCAGTTGTCATTTGGATGTGAAACTTCAAATTTCGCTCCTAGAATGAACGTTTGGCGTTCTAACCAATAATCTGCATCGGGTCCCATAAATAGAATATCTCCGTTGGACGGGCCAAGAAATGTAATATGCTCACTCAATAAATATCGTTGCAACCTAGGAAAAGTTGTTGCCGTGGTGTTTTCGGGTGTAAGCCCTTCTCCTCCTGTAAAAATAGAACCTCCTATCAGCGCTCCACTGATTAGACCGGCCGTAGGGTATATATCTACCAACCCCTCTATGAAGGTCATAGGACGTGTTTCGGTTATATCATTCAAGACATCAATGACCGCATTGGGCTCTCCCCAATAATCTCTACCTACGATATCAAGGTAAAATGCATTGGCCTCGTACTGAGACTCATTCTTATTCACCCAATCAAACAACCAATCCTTTCCTTCCTGAGTGTCCAGCAAAAGCACCCCTTCACCTGGGACGAAACTCTTAAAGGGTGCTGAGTAATAGCCGCCATAATAACCTTGCTCAACCAAAGAATTCTTGGTATACGCAACAAGGTCTGGCAAATATCTTCCATGCATCTCATGCTTAAGAAGGCAACAATCGGTCTCCTCGCCAGGTAACAAAGGAGGAACCGCAAATTGAGGAGGCCCCGCATAATTGCTCATCTGGCCCCAAAACTGTATCCAAGGCAGCTTGTCCTTCCATTGCGTCCAGACTGAATTTACCTCTGGAAGGTCAAAAACGGTCCAATCTTGAAGACCCACATAAAAATAACCATCAACGTTTTGCAATTCTGAGGAGTAACTAATAGGAGGAAGTACTGTATCTAGCCAATTTCGATAGGCATCCAAGGCCAATTGCCAAGGTGCTGCATTTTGATCTGGGTCTACAACAACGTCTTTAATAAGGGCTGAGAATTGCTCAGTATCATTCACCTGAAGATTCAATTGGTCATATTCAAGCATGATTCTTTCTGCAGCATATTGTGGCCGTACTCGTTTTGCTGGCCAATTGGTGGCTGCTACTATGCGTCCGTTGTCTAAATCCCCAACCACTATGAACGGTGCGAAAAATTGCCCAGGGTATATGGCTCCCCACCAGGTCCAATCAGTGTTGATGTTTGTAGCTTTTTCGGTTGCTCCGCTGAAATATGGATAATAAACAACATCATCCGAAATATCAGAATCCAACGAATTCCGTTCTGATTCATACGGAAAATACACTTTTTCGATCTCGGTATTCGCAGTAATGTCTAAAGTCCAAATGTCATCAATATTTGTAATCGTTGCCGAAACCACATTGTCATTTACATTGGCGCTATCGTATTGATGCCATTCACCAGAAGCCGTTTGAACTACAAATTCGGGGGTCTGTGACCAGAGTACTTGACCAACCGTGAGTAGAATTAAAAGTATTGCCTTTCTCATAGATAAAACGCTATAAGAGTGTATTTTACAAAGTACGAAAAATGCAAGAGCGTAACAAGTCATTTTATACCAGGTAAGAACTACCTAAGTATTTCTTAGCACTTTAGGCGAAACAATACAGTCGATATCATCCATATGTTGAGTTGTGAAATGGAAACCGTCCAACGACCTTTGACGGTAGAAAAACCTTAAAAAGTAGCCATATCATTTCTTTTTGGATGTCTTAGTTAAGACATATTTTGAGCAAAGCACGCATGAATTTTGTTGTAATAAATCTTATCATTCATGCGAAGCTTACACCTACAAAAAGACCAGGCTTCTTCGAGTATGGAGGTGGTTGAAACACCCTATACCGAGCGTACTGACACCTGGAAGAAAAAAAAGAAATTTAACAACAATGCCTTAGCGCACTTATCCTTTAAAGACCAGTTGCTTTTTGAACATTTTGGTCAAGGCAGTACTGAAATAGTTCCATATGCCTGTATTCATCAGGCCATCGAATTTTGTGCTTTGCACTTTCCGGATCATGTCGCGGTGGAACATCAGGGAGCATCAATCTCTTATGCGCAATTAAATACGAAGGCCAATGCCCTCGCTGATTACATGCTCCAAAAAGGGATTCGAGAAGGAGATCATATCGGGGTCTTTCTGCAGCGGTCCATTGAGATGGTCATAGGAATACTTGCTACTCTAAAAGTGGGGGCTGCTTACGTGCCTCAACGTGTGGGCAACGTTCCTGAAGAGCATTTAAAACAGGTGATCAACGCTGCCAACATCCCCATGGTGTTAACGGTTTCGAGCCAAAGGGCCGACATTCCTCTTCCTGATGAGGCCGTTTTGACAATGGACACTCTTCTGAAAGACGATACCGCAAGTAATGTAGTATTTATTCTGCCTAAACCAATCACCGAGGACCATACGGCTTTCGTTATTTTTACTTCGGGAACGACGGGTACTCCCAACGGTGTTCAAGTAAGTCATAAAAATGTCTGCAATATACTGTTGACTGCACCTGGAAATTTGGGAATTCACCCTGGTGTCAAAGTCAGTCAAATCCTCAACATTGCTTTTGACATGGCCGCTTGGGAAATATTGGGATGTCTAGCCAATGGCGGGACTCTTGTCTTAAAAGACAAAAGCATTCAGCAGACTGTTGAGCAGGTGAACGTGGTAATCGCTACACCTACCATTTTAAGTACTGTTGATATTGATAAGTGTACTGATATACATACGGCTGCAGTAGCCGGAGAACCTTGTCCAAAAACCTTGGCTGATACATGGTCAGAGAAAAGTGTTTTCTATAATTCATGCGGCCCCACTGAAACAACGATCATCAATACGGCGCTCCCTTATAATCGAGAAACTGGACGCCTCACCATCGGGAAACCCACTCCTAACAACACCGTATATATTTTAGACGAACACCTTAATCCACTGCCGATTGGAGAAGTGGGAGAAATGTGGGCCGGAGGTGTTTGTGTTACAAAGGGATACCTTTCAAATGATGTGCTCACAAAAGAACGCTACAAACCTGATCCTTTTTTGGGTGGCGATCACAAAATGTTCCGAACTCGAGACCTAGGTCGATGGACTGATGATGGCCAAATAGAACATTATGGGCGCACTGATGACCAAGTTAAGGTCAAAGGGTTTCGGGTAGAATTAGATTCGGTGTCTACCGTACTTGAAACTATTCCGCATTGTAAACGCGCCGCAACCCTCAAATATGACGATAAAAGTCTTATCGCATTTGTGAGTCCCAAATCAGTCACAGCTTCCGATGCTAGGAATCTTGTCTCAGAAAAACTTCCGTACTACTGCGTTCCAGAAATCGTAGTGGCCATGAACGAGCTTCCGAGAACCCCTAGAGGAAAAATCGACAAAAGCTCACTACAAGAGATCTGTAAACAATTCAAAATAGAAAAGGGACCAGAAAATCAAACTTCTAATGCAGATGGTCATCCCAACTATGAGCACGTTGTTTTACCTAAAAAGAAACCTTGGATCCTTCGTATCTGGGACGGTCCTAAACTTATGCACTTCAATCGATTGTTCGCACTGATGCTTTTACTAAATGTCATAGGTTTCTTTTGGGGTGTTTCTACCAATTATTGGTGGGATCAAAGTGGCGTTAATTTAGGCCACTTAGCAAACGCATCTTTATACAATTTTTTTGCGGCCATTTTGATACGACAACAGTTGGTCATCAATCTTCTTTTTGCCTTAGCCACAAATATTCCGATACACTGGCCTTTATCTATACGTAGAAGGGCTGCCAAAATATATCACTTTGGCGGCATCCATGTAGGCGGAACTATTTCTGGGTCTTTGTGGTTCGTAGCATTGGTCATCGGCACTACTCATATGGTCTTAAACAAGGTTGAGCTGCCTACGTCATATCTCACAACAACCTACACCATAGTTGCCTTGTTATTGGTTATGGTCTTTTTTGCCTTGCCAAAAAACCGAATGAAAAAGCATAATATTTTCGAAAGAACCCATCGGTTCGGGGGGTGGTCCGTCTTAGTACTATTTTGGATCAATGCCTTGAGTTTACTTTTATATACCACTTCTGAAACCAACATCTTACTTGTATTGTTGACCTCCCATACATTCTGGCTGCTAACCATCATTACCGTAAGCATCGTCTTGCCATGGCTGCATCTTAAAAAAGTACCCGTGAGCATTGACAATCCGTCTTCGCATGTAGCAATCGCCAAATTTGATTATGGTGTTACACCTTTTGCGGGGTCTTCTACCGCTTTAAGCAGAAATCCATTGTTAGAGTGGCACTCTTTCGCCAACATTCCTGCGCCCAGTGAAAATGGATTTCGACTTACGATATCGAGAGCAGGAGACTGGACAGGTGCCTTTATCGATGATCTTCCATCACATATTTGGGTAAAAGGGATTCCGACCGCCGGGGTTGGAAATATCGACAAACTCTTCAAGAGGGTTGTTTGGGTAGCTACAGGAAGTGGTATTGGCCCTTGTCTTCCACATATGCTTAGCATGCAGGTTCCTTCACAATTGGTATGGGCCACACGCAGTCCGAGAAAGACCTACGGTGACAAACTGGTCAATGAGATCCTTTCTGTACAGCCCAATGCTATTATTTGGAACACAGACACTAATGGTAAACCTGATATGGTAAAATTAGCCTACCAAGCATATGTCGAGTATGAGGCTGAAGCTGTCATCTGTATTTCAAACAAAAGACTTACCTGGTTGGTAGTCTCAGAACTAGAAAGTAGAAACATTCCGGCCTACGGAGCTATTTGGGACTCATAATTATTCCTCTTAAAAAAAATCAAATCATGAACATACAAATGGAACGCCACGACCGGGTGGCACTCATCTACCTGTATCGGTCTGAAGCTTTGAATGCTTTGAACACCGATTTAGCCGAAGAACTAATTACAATTCTTGAAACGATCGATGCGGACCCAGCAATTGGCTGCATCGTTATCACAGGCACCGAAACCTACTTCTCGGTGGGCGCAGACATTAAAGAAATGCATGCCAAAACATATGAAGACATGCAGTCTGAAGATTTCTTTGCCATATGGGAACGCTTTACGGCCATTAAAACTCCCAAGATTGCGGCGGTTGCTGGATATGCCTTGGGTGGTGGTTGTGAGTTGGCACTTATGTGTGACCTGATCATTGGAGCTGAAAATGCTGTTTTTGGCCAGCCCGAGATCAAGTTGGGAGTAATCCCAGGAATCGGGGGAACACAACGTTTGACTCACCTCATAGGAAAGGCACGTGCCATGGATCTTATCCTCACTGGTGATACCATAAATGCCGAAGAGGCCCTTAAATATGGTCTTATTTCTAGAGTTTTTTCTGTGGAAAATTTACTGCCAGAAACCATCTCTATCGCACAACGAATAGCTTCCTTTCCTAAAATTGCTTCGGTCATTGCACGAGAAGCGGTGAATCAATCCTTAGAGCTTAGTCTAAGGGAAGGCATCTTGTTTGAACGCCGCGTATTTCATTCACTCTTTGCTACAGAAGCACAAAAAGAAGGCATGAATGCCTTTATAGAAAAAAGAACCGCTCAATTTAATACTACACATAACCCATAAATTTTCTAATTATGAAAAAAATTACCGTTTTACTGATTGCCTTTGTGTCTTCTTTTTTAACAGCACAAGAAAGTGATCCTTCAGATACAACTAAAAAGGAAACCAGCTTTGTGATCATGCCGATTCACAATAGTGTGGCTGGTTTTTCGAATGTGTTTCTCGGAAGCATTTCTCTAAAGCCTAAAACGAACCTTACCTTCTACAGCGTCTTTTGGAACAATCCCAACTTCGGAAACTTAAACTCAGGTAGTGACCTCTTTTTAGAAACAGGAGTGGGTTTGGGCTTTAAACTATTTGACGATAAACTATATGTGAATCCGACCCTTGGTTTTGGGCACGGTAAGTTCATGTCTAATGGTACAGGCACCACTATTGGTGAAGCCATCATTCCGAGTGTATTGGTATTGTATAACACCAAACGCTTTGAACTAGACTCGTATTTGGCACTCTACAAGTCCTTTAGACGCGGAGGCGATATCACTCGTGACCTAGTACTGAACTGGATAATTCCGGGCTATAAGATTACTGAAAACATTTCGGCAGGAGCTTTTTATGAGCAGTTTGTGCAGGTGCGAACCAGTGATGACCTGCATGAAAGTAGCATCTATCAATGGCTGGGAGGATATGTCAAATTGACCTTAAAGAATCACATTTGGTTTCGTTTCGCAGCTGGGGGAAATCTTGATACCGGACTAGGAACTGCAAATGAATTTTACAAAGTACAAGCGTTCATTCCACTTTAGTTTTTTTAGGTTTTATTGAAAGAGCACCCATCGATTGATCGATGGGTGCTCGCTTTTTCAACTGACCCGTTTTAGAATCCGAATGTAATTTCGATCAAAGTCAATGACCTGATTGGTCTTTAACTCGTTCATTACCATGTTCAGGTTGGATCGTGAAACACCAATGAGTGAAGCAATGTCCTTTTGTGTATACGGATGCTCGATAACCCGATGGCCAGTTTCATCGCAATAATGTCCGTATTCTTCGCACAGACTTTCCATAAATTCAAGAAAGCGCGTCTGAATGTCTCGATACAGCAATAGATCAATCCTTCGTTCTAATTTTCGAAACTTAAATCCAATGAATTTGTGAATGCGTAACGAAAAACTTTTGCTTTCGCGCATGATCGATTGTAAGTCAGATACACTCACAGGACAAACCTCGGTGCCTTTGGTAAGAGATTGGGCAAATTCAGTACGCTTTGTTTCACCTAAAATTGCTTTTTCGCCAAAGAGATCGCCTTTGGTCAAGATGGCCTTGATTACCTCTTTTCCGTCCTCTCGGTAATAGCCGATCTTCACTTTTCCTTTAACGATCAGGAAAATTTTGTTGGATTGGTCTTCTTCAAAATAGACATAGTCTTTTTTGTTGTAGATCCTAAAGGCATGTGATGCCTTAAATTGTTTAAAACGATGGGGGCATAGCAAACTAAACAGGTTTGCATCTTCAAAAAACCATAATGCTTTCATAAGTAGTAGATTGTTGTTAATGTATACTCAAAAATAGAAGAAATTGGATTACGGTTTTACCGCATCTAACTGTCAATGAATGCATTATGCATGAATAGAAAATGAGCTTTTTAGGTTAGGTCGTGATGGGCTTATGATACTGACCTTTACTCGGCAAAGTTATGTCTAAAATGACCTGTAAGTTTTACAAAGAGCTTCTACGAAGCTATGAACGGCTTGTAAGGGTTTGGGTTTCTTTTAGGGTAAACTAGTATTGGACGTAACCTAAGTGAACAGAGAATATCAAACGACCCGTCTGTTTTATAAGATTTGAATTAAGGGTCATCGCACCAAGCTTCGGTTTGGAGCGATATTTTTTGCATACTAATCGTGTTTTCCTCAGTAATTATTTCAAATTCCTTAAATTGTAACTCGTTAGAATCTCCTTCCTTAGACAAACAGCTTTTAAGTACCACGCCTATGATAAAAAAGCTACTATTAGGATTGATCGCCATTTGTGTGGTCATGCTGTTCTATGCCGCTTGGATTGCAGATTACTTGATGATAAGCAATATAGCACCATTTCTTTTGCTATCTGTGCTTATCTACCACTTCGTTGTTGACACCAAAAAAAGCGCCATTCTTATTTGGGTCTTTGTCCCAATGATCATCGGTTATTTCTTTTATATCCTCAACCAATACACGCCACAACATACTACTAACTATGCAATGATTGGCAATCTCTTCATCTTATTTTCCTTCGTTTTTTTACTTGTGAAAATCGTATTGGCAAAGAAGTTTCAATTAGGCCTATCTAAATTCGTGTGGCTTCCGCTGGTAATTATTGCAATCGATGGGTATATAATCTATGCTTACTTAAAGCTTATGAAATCTTTCAATCTTGCCATAGACCATGGAAGTTTTGGAATGCTCTACCCTATCATTAAACTCTTATTGGTAAGTTGTATCATCATATACTATGTGGCAAACAAAAACCACAAGGCAACCATATTTGTGCTTGCTTTAAGCTGCTTATTTTTAGCAGAAGTAGTCGAAATGTCACAATTTATGTTCTTTACAAATAGGCCTATGCAGTCATTAGCCATTTTGGACGTCGGACTCTTCTTAATTGGAATTTACCTCTTCTATCAGCATTTTGCAACACCCAAGGTTGCTATATCTGAAGATTAGTACCCTACCTTGCCTCGTACACGTTTCAGAACTTCTGAAGCCACTTTTCGAGCCTTTTCAGCACCTACGGCCAACGCTTGATCGATCTCATCAAGGTTTTCCATATAGTGATTGTATCGGGCTCTTACTTCTGCAAATTGTTCGATCAACAACTCGAATAACGCCTTTTTGGCATGACCATAACCGTACCCTCCACCTTCATAATTGGCTTTCATAGTTTCGATCTCCTCATCAGAGGCCACTAGCTTATACAAGGCAAAAACATTACACGTGCTCCAATCTTTTGGGTCTTCGAGCGATGTACTGTCGGTCTCAATTCCCATGATCTGCTTGCGCAATTTCTTGTCAGGTAAGAAGAGGTTGATCGTGTTTCCTTTTGATTTGCTCATCTTGGCTCCGTCGGTACCAGGCACGTACATGGTTCCTTCTTGCACCTTTGCCTCTGGTAAAACGAAGGTATCTCCCATTTGATGATTAAAGCGTGCCGCAACATCTCTTGTCATTTCAAGGTGTTGCAATTGATCTTTTCCGACAGGGACAAATTCGGCATCGTACAAAATAATGTCTGCCGCCATTAACATAGGGTATGTGAAGAGTCCGGCATTGACGTCTTCTAAACGATCGGCTTTATCCTTAAAAGAGTGAGCCAACGTGAGTCGTTGATATGGGAAGAAACAACTCAAATACCACGAAAGCTCGGTCACTTCTGATACATCGCTCTGACGATAAAAAACCGTCTTTTCAATGTCCAAACCACAGGCTAGCCATACCGCTGCCGTAGAATAGGTGTTCTCTCTTAATTCATCACCATTCTTGATCTGGGTCAACGAGTGCATGTCTGCAATGAACAGGAACGACTCATTGTTTGGGTCCTTTGCCATATCAATGGCCGGAAGGATTGCCCCCAAGAGATTTCCTAAGTGTGGTGTTCCGGTGCTTTGCACGCCTGTGAGTATTCTTGCCATTTCTAAAATTTACGTATACAATACTTTTGTGCAAACATAGTGAATACAGGATTTTTTTGAAAAGGATAAAAATCTATTTTTGCATCATGGCTTTCTTTAAAGGCATTTTTTACATACTCTACCGCATCTGGTTTTACGTTTTAGTGGCTGTGCCCATTATTATCATGTTCCCAGCATTGCTCATCTTGTCATCAAAAGAAAGTTGGTATCCGCAATTCTTTTGGATGGCACGAAATATTTGGGCAAATGTTATTATCTACGGAATGGGTTTCGTACCACGAATTGAGCGCGAACAAAAACTGGAAAAGGGAAAAAGCTATATGCTTATTGCCAATCATACTTCGATGACTGACATTATGCTAATGCTGAAAGCCTCTAAAAATCCGTTTGTTTTTGTCGGAAAAAAAGAACTTGTGAAGATTCCTATTTTTGGATTTTTCTACAAGCGTGTGTGTATCATGGTCGATCGAAGCAGTGCCAAGAGCAGATCGGCGGTTTATGAACGTGCCCAGCGTCGCCTGAATCAAGGGCTTAGCATTTGTATTTTTCCGGAAGGAGGCGTGCCCGAAACCGATGTGTTACTCGACAACTTCAAGGACGGGGCCTTTAGATTGGCCATTGACTATCAGATTCCCATAGTGCCTATGACCTTTGCTGATAACAAGAAGCGCTTTTCGTATGTTTTCTTTAGTGGAGGACCTGGACGCATGCGTGCCAAGGTCCATAAGTTCATTCCAACAGAAGGCTTGGGGCAAGAGCAAAAAAGACCCTTGAAAGAACAAGCTCGGGCGCTCATACTAGAGCAATTGAATCGCTTTCATGGTTCTTCAAACGTAACGGACACTGATGATTAATTAACCTTTCCTCTTAAAAAAGAAGAAGACCGCTCCGAGAAGAACTCTGAAGCGGCCTTTTAGGCATCATTGCTTTTTGAGCAATAACCAACCTAACCAACTAAAAAAACCTAAAACTAAAACCTAAAACTTAGTCCTGTATATACTCCTAAATTATAGGGCTTAAAATTGCCCTCGTTATTAGAGAATGTATTCAATTGATATTTAAACATGGGCTCAACGTTGACTTTGAGCTTGTCACTTATCTCATAATCGACCCCTACTCCGATATTGGTACTAAAACTTACTTCATTGAGGTTATTGGCCTCTCCTACTTCGGTGGTGAATTGAGGTGATTCGAGCGTTACGGAATTGTCTGTCAAAAAGAGTGTACTGACACCCCCGATAACATTGACTCCTAATTTCTTATCTACCACGCGATACTTCAATTCCATCGGAACTTCGATATAGCCTATCTCTTGCTTCATGGAGCCATTAAATGTATTGTTCTCTATCGATGCTTCTTGAGCCACAAAATCATTAGCAATGCTTCCTTCAGACATGTCTTGCACAGTAATATTTTGTGTGGTCGATCTGTACGAAATCGTTTCGAGCGTATTGGGCTGCAACGAAGGCGTAAAAGAAATCCCATTGGTATCGTATCCTAAATTCACTCGATTGACTCCCGACCTAACCGACAGACGGTCGTTGATCGCATAGGCCACATTGACTCCATAGCTGATGTTGATATCACCCGACTTATTGTTATCGCTAAACTGCGTATGAATCGGTGAACCATCGCCCATCGTATTGAAGTATACCGGAGCCACCATCGGATTGACACTCCATCTCTTAAGAGGCCCATCTTCTTGCGCTACAGCCTCGTCCAACTCATCAAGCTCTTTTTCTTTGATCGCGTCGAGCAATGATTTCTTTTCCTTTTCTTCTTTCTGTTCTACTTGGGCTACAGCTTCTTTGGTCTCCGTACTTTCTTTAGTCAGCGCATTATTCTTCTTTTCGATTCCGATATTCTGACCTGTCTTGTTTGTGGTTTTAGACTCATTCGACACTACCGCTTCTTTTTCATTCTCATTGATTGGAAGGGTCTTGTCAATTGTCTTTTTATTAAATGTTTCCTTATTATTCTCCTTTTGTTTGGTGTCATTATTCTGATTTGCATCAACCATCACTTCTTTTGTGTTGGTAGTCGCGTTCTTGACCTTCATTGGGTCTTTATCTATCAAAGGAACTTCTTGCTGTGCCTTGTTTCTTTTTAAACCATCGCGATTGGCTACAGCTTCTTTGTTGTTTGCATCCAGCACTTTATTGCTGTCAAATCCTTTTGGTGCATTGGCAGGCAACTCTTGTGTGTCATCAGCAGTACCATTGATCTCTGCCACAGACGTTTTCTGCGTCTCTTTGTTGGTTGAATCTATCCCAAACGGCTCGTTATCCTGCTTATCTGAGGCCGAATCTTTATCCTCAGAATCGTTTTGCGTATCTGCTACTTGTGTGTCTTCTGGTGTTGAAGGTGTCTTTTCTTGGTCATTTTGCTCCACGAACGGTACCTGTTCATTTTTATCTTCGCTAAGCATATTATACCCTAGCGCAATGAACAATGCCAAAAGTGCTGCTACCCCGCCTAACCTGAGCCAAAGCGGTAGCACCCTCCTTCTGTCTTTCTTTTGTTGGTCTAGATCGGTGGCGATTCGATCCCACAATGCTTCGCTAGGAGTAGCTTCAAAATCCTTGAATTTCTCCTGAAACAATCGATCTATATGTTTCTGATCACTCATACTACAGTGATTTTACGTTTTTTTTTTCTTCCCTAGTTTCAATCTTCGACTTAAGGATCATTCGCGCTCTCGCCAGATTTGATTTAGAGGTGCCTTCTGATATTTGCAACATTTCGGCAATCTCTTTGTGCGAATATCCATCCAACACATACAAATTGAACACCAATCGGTATCGATCTGGCAATTCTTGAATAATTCCTAATAAATAATCCAAGGAGATATCGTCTTCAATAACCTCAACAGAGACTTCTTCGATGGTCTCTTCATTGACGATGTTAAATACTCCTTGCCCTCTATATTTCTGTAAAACTGTGTTTACAGTAATCCTTCTTAACCATCCTTCAAAAGACCCTTTATGGTTGTATTGACCGATCTTGTTGAAGATGGTCAAAAAGCTATCCTGCAGATTGTCTTCTGCCTCGGTATAGTTTCGAGAATACTTGAGGCTCACCGTAAACAACTTGTTGGCAAACAATTTGTATAATTCGGCTTGAGCCTGTCGTTCTCTGTTTTTACATTTTATGATGAGTTGTTCTAAACTCACTATATATAGATATGATGGTTTCTAGTTGACCACAGGTACTTCAATCGTAAAAAATTCGTCCACACCATCTGCGTTCTGCCCGGTCCAAAAATTAAACGTATATGTACCTTGATACAGTGCCATAAAATCAAATGTTACCTCCCTTGGTGCCTCGTCTACCACATCAGAACATGAATCATCATTCACCACGGTAGCAATGATCGCCACCGTCCTTTCGGTCTGACTATTCCTGGTATAGGAAAAATCATTGAAAAAGTGACAGGTAGTGGGTCGATTGAAAGTAACCGTAATTTGATAGGTCTGGTTCAGTTCAAAAGATTCGGGTAATGTTGCCGACTCTACGGGTAGTAGTTCAAAATGAAAATTGGCATCGTCGTCAATATCACATGACCCAAACAGAGCTACAAGCGCGATGAGGGCAAAAAACTTCTTCATTTCATTCAACTTTATTATTATCAGATGCAAAAAATATAAAAAGGTTGCGTCCTTTTTTTCTGACGCCTACGTGTGCTAATATTAACAGTTTAGTAGCGAACATAAGATGTTCATTACGCCGATTGGTTGCCTCTAAAAATAAAAAAATCCCATTTCTGGGATTTTCATGTTATTCGTTTACTATTTTGATAGCCTCTTTGATTTTTCCTTCGAGCTCATCGCACAACTCGGGATTGTCTTGCAGCAGCGTCTTCACTGCATCCCTTCCTTGTCCGAGTTTCGTATCTCCGTAACTAAACCATGAGCCGCTCTTTTTAATGATCTCGTAGTCGACGCCAATATCGAGAATCTCTCCTACTTTCGAAACGCCACCTCCATACATTATGTCAAACTCAGCCGTTCTAAATGGTGGGGCCACTTTGTTCTTAACAACCTTTACACGGGTCTTGTTACCCATTACTGCACCGTTAGTGTCTTTAATCTGAGTAGACCTTCTAATGTCCAATCGAACAGAAGCATAAAACTTCAAGGCGTTACCTCCTGTTGTGGTCTCTGGGTTTCCAAACATCACACCGATCTTTTCACGCAACTGGTTGATGAAGACCACCGTACAATTGGTCTTGCTAATCGTCGAAGTCAATTTTCTAAGTGCCTGAGACATCAACCGAGCATGAAGTCCCATCTTTGAGTCTCCCATTTCTCCTTCAATTTCACTTTTCGGTGTCAATGCTGCTACCGAGTCAATGATCACGATATCAATCGCACCCGACCTTATCAGGTTGTCAGCAATCTCTAATGCCTGCTCTCCATGGTCTGGTTGAGAAATGATCAAATTGTCAATGTCGACCCCAAGTTTTTCAGCATAGAAACGGTCAAAAGCATGCTCTGCATCGATAAAAGCTGCAATCCCTCCGGCCTTTTGAGCTTCGGCAATGGCATGTAACGTAAGGGTAGTTTTACCCGATGATTCAGGTCCAAATATTTCGACAACTCTTCCACGCGGATATCCTCCAACACCTAACGCCATGTCAAGGCCAAAAGAACCTGATGAAATCACATCCACTTCTTCCACCACAGAATCCCCTAGTTTCATTACAGTTCCCTTTCCGTAGGCCTTATCTAACTTATCAAGTGTTAGTTTCAGGGCTTTTAATTTTGCATCTTTTTCAGAGCTCATATACGATCTTTCTTAGTTCAACAATTAACTGCTAAAATAACAGATCTTTTTCAGCTTTCAATTGGCCACGCAACCTTTTTATATTTTTTGCATCTTGCTATCAAAAGCAATGATATTCTCGTATGAGATTTTTACAAAAAACACTCATCAGTAACAAGATGTGCCTTGCTATCTCAATTACGTTTTGTACAAACAGCAAGGTTGATGGTGGCTAGCTTCGTTATTATCTCTATAAATTGAATTACAAAATTTATATATAATATCGAATTAGCTA
This sequence comes from Flavobacteriaceae bacterium, assembly GCA_028279515.1. Classification (GTDB taxonomy): domain Bacteria; phylum Bacteroidota; class Bacteroidia; order Flavobacteriales; family Flavobacteriaceae; genus JANQNQ01. The sequence continues at coordinate 381,269 of JANQNQ010000008.1, read as the reverse complement.
GTAGAAGAGCTTCGCGACGTCCGAAGCTCTTTTATTTTTTACAGCACTTCTTTCTCGTTTAAGCGAAAAGCAATACTTTTGCCACACTTTTAAAAATCAATCTTTTAACTTAAACAATTGGTATAGCATGCAACTGTACAATAAATTAAGTGCGAAAGAGAGGGCAGCGCTTTTGGAGGAAGCCGGCAAAGACCGTCTTACCCTTTCGTTTTATCAATATGCCCATATCGGAAACCCGCACATTTTACGAAACCATTTGTTCTTGACTTGGGACGCCCTTGAGGTCCTAGGAAGAATCTATGTATCAGGCGAAGGTATCAACGCACAGCTATCGCTTCCTGCAGAAAATTTTTACGCTTTCAAAGATCATCTGGACAGCATCAGCTTCTTGAAAGACATTCGATTGAACGTTGCTGTTGAGCAAGACAACATGTCCTTTTTGAAATTGAAGGTGAAAGTACGTGACAAAATCGTAGCTGACGGACTCAATGACGACACGTTTGATGTTACCGATAAAGGAACTCACGTAGACGCTGAAACCTTTAACGAGCTGATTGCAGATCCAAATACGGTTTTGGTCGATATGAGAAATCATTACGAGAGTGAAATCGGTCATTTTAAAGGAGCCATCACTCCTGATGTGGACACCTTTAGAGACTCATTACCTATCATCGAAGACGACCTTTCTGAACACAAAGAAGATAAGAAGTTGGTGATGTATTGCACAGGAGGAATTCGCTGTGAGAAAGCAAGTGCTTACTTTAAGCACAAGGGATTCAAGAACGTATACCAACTCGAGGGAGGTATCATCGAATACACACGTCAGGTAAAAGCGAACGAACTAGAGAACAAGTTTATCGGAAAGAACTTTGTTTTTGACCATCGTCGTGGTGAGCGTATCTCTGAAGATGTAATCGCAAATTGCCATCAATGTGGCGAACCCTGTGATACGCATGTGAACTGCGCTAACGAAGCCTGTCATTTGCTCTTCATCCAATGCGAGTCTTGCGCACAAAAAATGGAAAGCTGCTGTAGCGACGAATGTTTGGAGGTAAATCGTTTACCATATGAAGAGCAGAAGGCACTTAGGCGAGGAAAACACAACAGCAATAAGATCTTCAAAAAGGGACGGTCTGAAGTGTTAAAGTATAAAAAATAAGGTGCCTTGTGCACCTTATTTGTTGGCCTATGAACCCTCAAAAACTTAATTTTTAATTCGGCCTTATTAATAGTATATTTACAAATTGTAGATATATTTTATTAACGCATGCAAACATCTAACAATTAGCAACTTGCTAAGTTGATGTTCCAATATATATAGAGATTATGGGGTGTAGCAGTTGTTCGACTGGTAAGGATGGACAACCTCGCGGGTGTAAAAATAATGGCACTTGTGGTTCTGATGGTTGTAACAAGCTTACCGTTTTTGATTGGCTATCAAACATGGCGCTACCTAATGGTCAAAAACCATTTGATTGCGTCGAAGTACGATTCAAAAACAGTCGAAAGAGTTTCTTCAGAAATACCGAGAATTTATCACTTAGCATAGGCGACGTTGTCGCCACCGAGGTATCACCAGGACACGATGTGGGTATTGTTACCCTCACGGGAGAATTGGTAAAGGTGCAAATGAAAAAGAAAAAAGTAGCGCATGATAGTGAAGATGTCAAGCGCATCTATCGCAAGGCTACGCAAAAGGATATTGACATCTGGCAAAAGTCCAGAGACAAGGAAGAGTCGGTTCAAAAGCGATCTCGTGAATTGGCCATTGCTTTGAATCTGCAAATGAAGATCTCGGATGTAGAGTTCCAAGGAGACGGGTCTAAGGCAACCTTTTACTACACCGCTGAAGAGCGAGTTGACTTTAGACAACTTATCAAAGACATGGCGCGAGCATTCAGTACGCGTATCGAGATGCGACAGATCGGTTTTAGGCAAGAAGCTGCACGTTTAGGAGGTATTGGTTCCTGCGGAAGGGAGCTCTGCTGTTCGACCTGGCTAACCGACTTTCGTTCGGTCAATACCGCTTCGGCTCGTTATCAACAGCTTTCGCTGAATCCACAGAAACTTGCTGGACAATGCGGAAAGCTCAAGTGCTGCCTCAACTACGAACTGGATGCTTACTTGGATGCGTTAAAAGAGTTTCCAAAGACAGACGTCAAGGTTTTCACCGAAAAAGGAAAGGCTGTTTGTCAAAAAATCGACATCTTCAAAGGGCTCATGTGGTTTGCCTATGAGAATGAATGGATGAACTGGCACAAACTCACCGTTACCCAGGTAAACGAAATCATCGACCTCAACAAGCAAAAGAAGAAAGTCTCGAGCCTAGAAGAATATGCTTCAGAGCTTATCGAAGATACTAAAATGGACTTCGAGAACGTTGTAGGGCAAGACAGTCTTACCCGTTTCGACAAACCGAAACGCAAAAAGAAGAGACGAAACAAAAACAACAGAAAAAGAAACCAACGAAAGTCTAAAAGAGATGCGTAAACTTTTCGTGGCTTTGGCGCTTATACTTCTTTGTATGAGCTGTGACGACACAGGTGTTTTTGACCAATATCAATCCATTGATGGCGGCTGGGATAAAAATGAGGTCTTAAACTTTCAATTTGAACAACCAGACACGTCCAACACCTACGATTTGTTCGTAAATCTACGAAACGACAATGCCTATCCATACAGCAATCTATTCTTGATCGTTAACATGAACTTTCCAGAAGGACAAGTGGTAACCGATACCTTAGAGTACAGAATGGCTCAACCTGACGGACAATGGTTAGGACAAGGATTTACCGATGTCAAAGAGAATAAGCTTTGGTATAAAGAAAAGGTTTCTTTTGGAGAGGAAGGCATATACAATGTAACCGTTCAACATGCCATGAGAAAGAATGGAGATGTTGAAGGTGTCGATCTATTACCTGGCGTTTTGGATGTCGGATTCAGAATTGAAAAAAATGAAAATTAAACGTTGATCAATGGCTAAAAAGCAGGCAAAGAAAAAAGCAAGGAGCAGTAACTGGAAATTCATCAAATGGTTCTGGTTTATCTTTTTAGGAGGAATCCTCGCTGTTATGTTTGTATTTCTATTGGCATCCTGGGGCGCTCTAGGTGAAATGCCAGATGAAACCGTACTTGAAAACCCGAAGACCAATTTGGCAAGTCAAGTGATTGCTTCTGACGGAGTGACCATTGCGAGTTACTACCTCAACGACAACCGAAACCCCGTGACCTTCGATGAGCTGCCAAAACATCTCGTAGATGCACTGATTGCCACTGAAGATGAGCGCTATTTTGACCATGCAGGAATTGATGCCCGTGGTACGCTAAGGGCAGCACTTACCCTTGGAAAAGGAGGTGGTGCCAGTACGATCACGCAGCAGCTGGCTAAGCAATTATTCACTAAGGTGGCTTCATTGAATACCGCTGAGAGGATTCTGCAAAAAATCAAAGAATGGGTCATCGCAACACGTTTGGAGCGTCAGTATACCAAAGAAGAAATCATTACGATGTATCTAAACATCTATGACTTTAACAGGCAAGCCGACGGAATCAGATCAGCAGCGAAGATCTACTTCAACAAAGCACCAAAAGACCTTTCTATCGAAGAGTCGGCCATGTTAGTCGGCATGCTGAAGAACTCTTCTTACTACGACCCTATCAAAAGACACGACCTTGTCAAAAACAGGAGAAATGTTGTGCTAAGTCAGATGGAAAAGAATGAGTACATCAGTGAGACTCTGAAAGATTCACTTCAGGCGCTTCCGATGGAAGTTGATTATACCCCACAATCCCATAAAGAGGGGCTTGCCACCTATTTTAGAGCGTATTTACAGGAGTTTATGAAGGAATGGGCCTCTGAAAATGAGAAGCCAGATGGGACGAAATACAACTTATATTTAGACGGACTTAAAATATACACAACGATTGATTCAAGGATGCAGGCCTATGCGGAAGACGCAATGAAAGAGCATATGAAAAAGCTACAGGCAGAATTCTTCGTTCAGAATACAAAAAAGAGAAACAAAACGGCTCCATTTACTGATCTTACAACCGAAGAGATCGATCGCACTATGCAACAAGCCATGCGACGATCGGCACGTTGGAAAGAAATGAAGACTCAGGGGAAATCAGAAAAGCAGATCAAAGCTTCTTTCCACAAGAAAACCGAAATGACGGTGTTTGACTGGAACGGAGAGAGAGATACTATAATGACTCCTTACGATTCTATTATGTATTACAAGCACTTCTTGCGTTCGGGGATGATGTCTATGGACCCAACGACCGGGCATGTAAAAGCTTGGGTCGGAGGTTATAGTATGAAACACTTTCAGTATGATCATGTAAGGCAAGGAAAACGTCAGGTGGGGTCTACTTTTAAACCGTTTGTATATGCCACGGCTGTAGATCAATTGAAGCTTTCTCCTTGTGATTCGCTTCCTGACATTCAACATTGTATCGAAGCCGGAAAACATGGCAACGTCGAGGCTTGGTGTCCCAAGAACTCAAACAATGAATATGGCGGCATGCGTACCCTTAAAAATGCATTGGCCAATTCGGTTAATACGATCACAGCACAACTTATTGATAAAGTAGGTCCGCAACCAGTTGTGGAGCTCGCTCAAAAAATGGGTGTCACAAGTAAAGACTTAATTCCTGTTCCATCTATTGCATTGGGAACACCGGATATCAATTTGTTTGAAATGGTAGGCGCTTATAGCACCTTTGCCAACCAAGGCATCTATCAAAAACCTGTAATGGTTACCCGTATCGAAGACAAAAATGGGACCGCGCTTTATGAGTTTGTACCTGAAACCAAAGATGTACTTAGCCGAGAAGCCGCCTATGTAACCGTGAACCTTTTACAAGGAGTTACACAATCAGGATCTGGTGCAAGACTTCGACATAAATTTGCCAAGAACACTACGGTTTATAAAGAGATCATAACAGGTTATCCATATGAATTCCAAAACCCGATTGCCGGAAAAACAGGAACTACACAAAACAATAGTGACGGTTGGTTTATGGGAATGGTGCCCAACTTAGTAACCGGAGTTTGGGTCGGTGGCGAAGATCGTTCGATTCACTTTAAAACTACTACTTATGGGCAAGGTGCTGCCATGGCGCTTCCTATCTGGGCATTGTACATGAGAAAATGCTATGAGGATAAAAACCTAGATGTCTCTAAAGAAGATTTTGAAAAACCTGAAAACCTTTCTATCAATGTAGACTGTAGCAAAGCAGCAGCCAAAGATGACACCAAAGACATTGATGATGATCTTCAGGACTTAGGATTCTAATAATACCAACACTCTATAGAACAAAAGCCGCTCAATGAGCGGCTTTTTTGTTGTTATACGTTTTCAAATAAGAAAGAAACTACCGTTAATTTGAATTCCAAATTTTATGTAAAACCAACTGGGAGATCGTTCGATTTTTCGTAATTTTCAGTCTAAATTCATTTAGAATGATCAATAAGAAAGTAGCCGGTGTTAAAGAGGCTCTACAAGGTGTTAAGGACAACATGACCTTTATGCTTGGAGGCTTTGGACTATCTGGCATTCCAGAAAATAGTATCGCAGAATTGGTACGACTTGGTGTCAAGAATGTCACTTGTATTTCTAACAATGCGGGTGTCGATGATTTTGGTCTGGGATTATTGCTTCAGCAGCGCCAGATTAAAAAAATGGTTTCATCTTATGTAGGTGAGAACGATGAGTTCGAACGACAAATGTTAAGTGGTGAGCTAGAGGTAGAACTCATTCCGCAAGGAACCCTCGCAGAACGTTGTCGTGCAGCGCAGGCAGGTTTCCCAGCATTTTATACACCCGCTGGTTACGGAACCGAAGTAGCCGAAGGAAAAGAAACTCGCGAGTTTAACGGAAAGATGTATGTGCTCGAAAACGCCTTCGATGCCGACTTTGCATTTGTGAAAGCTTGGAAAGGCGACGAAGCCGGAAACCTCATCTTTAAAGGAACCGCTCGAAACTTCAATCCGAATATGTGTGGTGCTGCAAAGATTACAGTGGCCGAAGTTGAAGAACTTGTCCCAGTAGGGACACTTGACCCTAACCAAATACACATTCCGGGAATCTTTGTTCAGCGTATATTTAAAGGAGAGAAATACGAAAAACGAATTGAACAACGTACGGTTCGATCGCGTGAATAGTGCCCTTTTTTAAAGCATTAATTCATTATTTCATTTACTCATTAATTTATTGAAAACACTATGTCTTTAAATAAAAACCAAATCGCACAACGCATTGCCAAAGAGGTAAAAGACGGATTCTACGTAAACCTAGGAATCGGGATCCCGACTTTGGTAGCTAATTACGTTCGTGATGACATACAAGTAGAATTTCAAAGTGAGAACGGCGTACTCGGTATGGGACCCTTTCCTTTTGAAGGTGAAGAAGACGCCGATATCATTAATGCTGGTAAACAAACCATTACCACATTACCTGGAGCTTCTTTCTTCGATTCAGCCACGAGCTTCTCTATGATTCGCGGACAACATGTAGACCTCACGATTCTTGGAGCTATGGAAGTAGCCGAAAATGGTGACATCGCCAACTGGAAAATCCCAGGGAAAATGGTAAAGGGTATGGGCGGCGCCATGGACCTCGTCGCTTCAGCCGAAAATATCATCGTAGCGATGATGCACACCAATAAGCGAGGTGAATCAAAGCTACTAAAGCGATGCAGTCTGCCGCTAACGGGTGTCGGTTGTGTAAAAAGAATTGTAACCAATTTGGCAGTACTCGAAGTAACCGATCAAGGCTTCAAATTACTTGAAAGAGCACCTGATGTATCTATCGATGATATTAAAAATGCAACAGAAGGCACATTGATCATCGAAGGCGATATCCCTGAAATGGCCATCTCCTAAAAAAAGTAAGAAAAACATCCTTCTCCCCCTCTTTTTCGAGGGGTTTTTTGCACCCTCATTACGGGTATTCCGTAAGTAACGGACCTATTACAGAATATTAGACAAATTGCCGACAAAATTTTGTGGTTTTTTCTGTCAGAGTAAATAGCAAATTTGATGACAGTATATCACCATATGTAGTGAACAATCCTCATCAAAATCACAAAATTTTATGCATTTCATCGAATAAATTGGTTTTTTTATCGATGATATTCAATTTTTTAACAACTTTATTAGAGAAAATTCAGCCAAACTAAACTAGAATTTTTGTAAGAATTTTAACCAAAATCATTAACCAAATGAAAACATCATTTCTCATGATGGTTTTCTTAGCTTTCGTGAATTTTACCTTTGCCCAGGACAACTCTATCTGGCAAAAATCAGCTAAGACCAATGCCGTCACTCCTACCGAAAATGTTCGTGATCTTCCTCAGGGAAATCTATACGAATTAAACACAAATGAACTCTTAAACTTGCTCACAGCTGCGCCAACAAGAACTCAATCTCAATTGGCTTCGCCAGTGATACTATCTTTTCCGAATGATCAAGGAAAGTTTGAACGCTTTCACATCTATGAAGCGTCTATCATGCATCCCGATCTAGCAGCTCGATATCCCAATATTCGTTCTTATGCAGGACAAGGCATTGATGACCCCACTGCTGTGATTCGTTTTAGCACCTCACCGAAAGGACTTCATACCATGCGACTTTCTGGAACTCAAGAAGCCGTTTTTATCGAGCCTATTGGTGATGGAAACACATATTCAGTCTTTAAAAGAACAGATAGAACGGGTTCTCTCAAGGAATTTATGTGCTCTGTAAGTGATGACATGGCTTCTGGTATTCAATCTGCCGCAAGACCTAATGCAGATGATGGAATCTTAAGAACGTATCGCTTAGCGGTTTCGACCACAGCAGAGTATACAACGTACCATGGCGGAACCAAGGCAGGAGCCTTAGCAGCCGTCAACACCACTATGACACGTGTAAACGGAATCTTTGAGAACGACTTCAATGTCACCATGCAATTGATTGCCAATACCGACGACGTTATTTATACCAATAGCAGCACCGACCCATACGGCAATACTGATAGTCAATACAATTCGCAGGTTCAAAATACTCTGACCAGTGTCATCGGGGAATCCAACTACGACGTTGGGCATTTGTTCTCCCAAGTAGGTACCATCACCGGAAACGGAAACGCAGGCTGTATCGGCTGTGTTTGTGTCAACAACCAAAAGGGAAGCGGTTTCACCACACGCTCAATCCCCGAGGGAGATGTGTTTGATGTGGATTTCGTGGCACATGAGATCGGACACCAATTCGGTGCCAATCATACTTTCAGCATCAGAAACGAAGGTGCCAATGCACACTTTGAGCCAGGTAGTGGATCTACTATCATGGGGTATGCAGGTATCACAGGTGCCACCGATGTACAACCCAATAGTGACCCGTACTTTCATTGGTTCTCTATTGAGCAGGTCACCAATTATGTAAAAGGAACATCTTGCCAAACCAACACAAATACTGGTAATGCAATTCCAACTGCTAACGCAGGTGCCAATTATACGATTCCGAGAGGCACACCATTTGTCCTAACAGGAACCGGAACTGACGCCAATGGCGATACGCTTACTTTCTGCTGGGAACAAGCTGATGAGAATAATGCGGCTACCACAAATCCAAGTGTAAACGCTACCTCGGGTGTTGCATTCAGATCGTTCAATCCATCTACATCACCTTCGCGATACTTCCCTAGACTATCGACCGTTAAAACAGGAGCTACTTCGTGGCAATGGGAAGCTGTTCCAAACGTAGCGCGAACCTTGAATTTCAGATTTACGGTTAGAGATAACCGCGCAGGTGGCGCCGCCAACAATAGTGACGACATGGTCGTAACGGTCAACGGAACAGCGGGTCCGTTTGTTGTAAATGCACCAAACACAGCGGTGACCTGGAATGCAGGCACAACACAAACGGTGACCTGGAATGTCGCCGGAACAACGGGCAACGGAGTAAATGCCGCTAACGTTGACATCCTACTTTCGACTGACGGTGGTGACACCTACCCTATTACCTTGGCTTCTGGTGTAACCAATGATGGGTCGCACGATATTGTTGTGCCAAACAACCAAGGAAATCAAAACCGCATCATGGTTAAAGGGGCCAACCACATTTTCTTTGATATCTCTAACGCCAATTTCACCATTGGTGCTCCTGTATCTTGTACAGCTACTACACCAACAGGAGTGGCTGCATCTAGTGTGACCGATAGTGGAGCGACCATTAGTTGGAATGCTGTTTCAGGTGCTACTTACGATGTGCGCTATCGCCAAACAGGAACATCTACATGGACTACGCAAGCCGTTACAGGAACTTCTTATAACATTACAGGCCTGAGCGCTTCAACGCAATACGAGGCGCAAGTACGTAGTAAATGTTCTGGCGGAAGCAATTCTAGCTATAGCAGTAGCGTCAATTTCACAACGACAGCTGTTCAGCTTAACTATTGTGCTTCCAACGGAAACAATACGAATGACGAATACATCGGTCGTGTGCAACTAGGAAGCATCGATAATTCATCGGGTGCTGGTTCTGGCGGATATTCTGACTTTACGGCACAGAGCACCAACCTAACCAAAGGAGCTTCGAACACCATCACGGTAACTCCGACTTGGACGGGCACTGTGTATTCTGAAGCGTACAGCGTATGGGTCGACTATAACCAAAATGGCGACTTCACTGATGCTGGCGAGCAAGTGTGGACACAGGCTGCAACCCAGACCACTCCCGTTAGCGGAAACTTTACCGTTCCTGCGAGCGCTGCCAATGGTCCGACGCGAATGCGTGTTTCTATGAAATACAACGGACTTCCTACTTCTTGCGAATCGTTCCAATACGGTGAAGTAGAGGATTACACGGTAAACATCACGGCAGGATCGGCCGATACTACGCCACCAGTCATCACCTTGATAGGAAGCGCTACCATCAACCTCAACGTGGGCGATACCTATACAGAGCAAGGAGCAACCGCTACTGATAACGTAGACGGAGATATTTCTGCCAACATCGTAATCACTGGCACTGTAAATACAGCTGTAGCAGGAACCTATCAAGTAAATTACAATGTAAGTGATGCAGCCGGAAATGCCGCTACTCAAGTCACCAGAACTGTGAATGTAACAAGCACAGGCGGATCCGGTTGTTCTGGAGGAATCACTTCTTTCCCTTATACGGAAGGGTTTGAGAATACCATTGGCGCTTGGACGCAAAACACTGGTGATGATATCAACTGGACCGTACAATCCGGAACCACACCTTCAAACGGAACGGGGCCTTCTTCGGCAACGCAAGGATCCTACTATATTTATGTGGAAGCTTCCGTCAACGGAACCGGCTATCCCAATAAGCAGGCCATCATTACCTCTCCTTGTTATGATTTAAGTGGAGAGACCTCAGCTACCTTCAGCTTTAACTATCATATGTTTGGCGCTGCCGATATGGGGACCATCGCTCTTGAAGCAAGTGATGACAACGGAAGCACATGGACAAGCATTTGGAGCGAGTCTGGCAACAAAGGAAACGCTTGGCAGTCTGCCAGCATTAACCTTTCAGCCTATGTGGGTGGAAGCGTTCAACTACGTTTCAACAGAGTTACGGGGAGCACTTGGCAGGCAGATATTGCCATTGATAATGTGAATCTTTCCGCAGGAGGATCAGGTAATACAGGTTGCACGGGTGGCATCACCTCGTATCCGTACAATGAAGGATTTGAAAACACCATCGGAGCGTGGACCCAAAACACCAACGATGATATCAACTGGACCGTGCAGTCTGGAACCACACCTTCCAACAATACAGGGCCTTCTTCGGCAACACAAGGCACCTACTACATTTATGTAGAAGCCTCTGTCAATGGAACGGGATATCCGAACAAGCAGGCGATTATCACCTCTCCATGTTTTGATTTAAGTGGAAGCGCCTCGGCTACCTTCAGCTTCAATTATCACATGTTTGGCGCTGCCGATATGGGAACCATCGATCTTGAGGCAAGTGATGACAACGGAAGCACTTGGACAAGCATTTGGAGCGAGTCTGGCAACAAAGGAAACTCTTGGCAGTCGGCCAGCGTAAATCTCTCGGCCTATGTTGGCGGCGGATTGCAATTGCGTTTCAACCGAGTCACTGGTGGCACCTGGCGGGCAGACATTGCGATTGACAATGTAAGTCTAACCGCATCTGGTTCAGCTAGAGGAGATGAAACTGCAAGAGCTCCAGAAAGACAACCATTAGAAATGTATCCAAATCCAATAAAAGGGTCCACATTGTACATTTCGATAGCAGATACTTCGGTAGATTATGCGATCATGGATCTACTAGGTAAACAAATCACTCAAGGAAAAGCGAGTGGAAATACTATTGACGTAAGCAATCTTCCTTCAGGTGTATACTTGATACGATTTACTTACGACAATCAGCAGGTCACCAAGCGATTGGTGAAACAATAGCCTATTTTTTGCCCCAACTAAAAATGAAAGCTCGGTGTTTACATCGGGCTTTCTTTATATTCCTTTCGGGATGGCGTCGATCAATTTTTGGGTGTATTCTTTTTGCGGGTCGCTGTATATTTGATCAGCATCTGCCAGCTCTTCGATCTTTCCTTCATTCATCACCAACAACTGATCGGCCATGTATTTTACGACCGCCAGATCATGCGAAATGAAGATATAGGTAAAGCCAAAGTCTTCCTTTAGCTCATTTAGCAAATTCAGCACCTGAGCCTGTACCGAAATGTCCAAAGCAGATACTGATTCGTCACAGACAATCAGTTTAGGTTGCAAAGCGATTGTTCTTGCGATGCCCACACGTTGGCGTTGCCCGCCAGAAAACTCATGAGGATATCTGTTGAAGTGTTCGGCTGAGAGCCCAACACGTTCTAGTAATTCGATCACTTTTTCTTTTCGTTCTTTGTTGGATCCATAGAGGCCATGTACTTTCATGGGTTCCATGATGGCTTTTCCTATTGGAATACGTGGGTTTAGAGAGGAAAAAGGGTCTTGGAAAATGAGCTGCACCTCTTTTCGCAAAGCTCGGGTTTCGGACTTTGAGAGGTTAACTATGTCTTTTCCTTTATATATAATGGTTCCGGCTGTGGCTTTGTCGAGCTGTAATATGGCATTCCCCAAGGTTGATTTACCGCATCCCGATTCTCCTACAAGTCCAAGGGTTTCCCCTTCATACAATTCAAAACTGACATCATTGACGGCTTTAAAAGATGTTTTTTTTCTAAAGAACCCCGGATTTGACAGATACTCTTTTTCTACATTGATTACTTTCAATATGGGCTCGGAAGCATACAGCTTTTCATGGCGTTCTTTTCGCTCTTGAGAGGTTATAGCTTCAGCAGCAGCATCCTTTGATAGAAAATTTTCAATCGTCGGAAGGCGTTTCAGTCTAACATCCATCGAAGGTCTGGCACTAATAAGGGCTTTTGTATAATCGTGTTTTGGGCGATGAAATATATCTTGAACCTTTCCTTCTTCAACAATCTCACCTTTATACATAACTAGGACTCGATCAGCAATCTCAGACACCAAAGCCAAGTCATGAGAAATGAAAATAACGCTCATACCTGTTTCGGCCTGTAACTCCTTTAGAAGTTCAATGATCTCCTTCTGAACCGTAACATCCAATGCAGTGGTAGGCTCATCGGCAATGAGCAACGCTGGTTTGCACGCCAGTGCCATCGCAATCATGACACGCTGTTTTTGTCCGCCACTAATTTGATGAGGGTATGATGAAAACATGACTTCTGGCCTTGGTAATTTCACCTTTTCAAAAAGGGAAAGTGTCTCTTTTTTGGCCTCGGTCTTTGATAGTTTTGTATGTTGAAGTAAGATTTCTTGCACTTGCTCTCCGCATTTCATTGAAGGGTTCAATGAGCTCATGGGTTCTTGGAAGATCATCGCGATTTTGCCTCCCCTAAAACTTCGAAGTGATTGATCAGAAGCAGTTGTAAGTTCTTCTCCCTTGAAGAGAATTTGTCCGTTGTCAATTTTAGAAATTCGTTTTGGCAACAATCCCAAGATCGCCAATGAAGAAACCGACTTTCCACTACCCGATTCTCCAACAATTCCTAAGATTTCATTCTCGTGAACTTGGTACGAAACATCCTGAATAACAGTACGATATTGTCGGTCTGACAAAAATGATATGCTAAGGTTATTGACTTCGAGTAGTACGCCCATTGTTCTTCAAAAATACACAAAAAACTGTATAACCTTACAATTGAAAATATTCAACAAAATCAGTCAATTTTGTGTATTTCATCGAAAAATTATCAAAACATTTTGATTTTTCTTGAGAATTTAACAATCTTGCAGCGTTTTAATGAATTTATTAACCTAACCAAAACTCATTAACAATGACCCTAAAACTACGTTTTAGTAAGGCATTCGTATTTGCTTTACTAATGACTGGGGGAGTGGCTTTTGCACAGACCAAAGAGCAGAGGCAAGAGATCTCCAACCAGTACAACCAAACCAAACTCACCCAATTACAAGACGAGTATGCCAGAAAAGCTTCTCAGGAGAAGCAAAAGGCATTGCAAATGGCCCAACAAAAAGGTTGGGACGTTATCAAAGTGTATCCTGACGGAAGCTTCGCAGAACTGCAAAGAGTAGCTTCAGATGGATCTCCGATCTACTACAGTACCTACAATGTTGCGGCCGCAAGATCTACCAGAGCAAACCACCTGAACATTGGAGGTTCTCTTGGTCTAAACCTTGACGGACAAAACATGATCGCCTACGTATGGGATGGTGGTCACGCACGTGTATCGCATCAAGAGTACGATGGCGCTGGTGGAAACAATCGTGTAACCGTTGAAGATGCATCTTCAGAAGGCGGAACGCAGCTTAACTTCCACGCCGCTCACGTAACAGGAACCATCGTTGCCTCTGGTGTTGATGCCAGCGCAAAAGGGATGGCCCCTCAAGCAAGAGTACGTGGATACATGTGGAACAATGACCTTTCTGAGGCAACCACAGCAGCATCTAACGGAATGTTACTTTCTAACCACTCTTACGGATTTAGATCAGACCTTGTTCCGGATCAGTACTTCGGAGCATACATTGACGAATCAAGAGGCTGGGATAACCTGATGTTCAACGCACCTAACTACTTGATGGTAGTTGCTGCCGGAAACGATGGTAACACCAACTACAACGGTTCGCCATTGAATGGAAACTCTGCGTACGACAAGCTAACAGGACACTCTACTTCAAAAAACAACATGGTTGTTGCGAACGCGCAAGATGCCAACGTTGCTAACAACGGAACCTTGAACAGCGTTTCTATCAACAGCGGAAGTAGTGAAGGTCCGACAGATGACTTACGTATCAAGCCAGATATCGCAGGTAACGGAACCAACGTATACTCTACGTATCACAATAGTAATACTGCTTACAATAGCATTTCGGGAACGTCAATGGCATCTCCAAACGTTTGTGGTTCGCTATTGCTTTTACAACAACACTACAACAACGTAAACGGAAACTTCATGAAGGCCGCAACTTTAAAAGGTTTGGCACTTCATACAGCTGATGACGCTGGTTCAAATGGACCTGATGCCGTTTTCGGATGGGGACTAATGAACTCTAAGGCAGCTGCTGAGGCAATCTCAGACAATGGTTCTGCTTCTAAAATCGAAGAACTTACCTTGACTTCAGGTCAAACGTATACAGTAACAGTTGATTCTGATGGGTCTAGCCCACTTTACGCTTCAATCTCTTGGACGGATCGTCCAGGTACAGCGACTACGGCTACCAACTCTTCTACTCCAGTATTAGTAAATGACCTTGATATTAGAGTTACTAAAGGAAGTACTACCTATTCTCCTTGGAGATTGACTGGAATCACCACCAACGGAACTGGAGATAACAATGTAGATCCTTACGAGCGTGTGGATATTGCCAACGCTTCAGGAACGTATACAATTACTGTAACCCACAAAGGTTCTTTAACGGGAGGAAGCCAAAACTTCTCTTTGATCGTTACTGGACTTACAGGACAATCACAAACATGTACTGCAACTACTCCAGCAGGAGTTAATGCTTCTAACGTAGGTTCTAGCGGAGCTACTATCAACTGGAATGCGGTTGCAGGTGCTACATACGATGTTCGTTACAGACAATCAGGAACTACTTCTTGGACAACTCAGTCTGCTACCGGAACTTCATATGCGATCACTGGACTTTCTGCTACAACGCAGTACGAAGCTCAAGTACGCAGCAAGTGTTCTGACGGAACCAATTCTAGCTATAGCAGCAGTGTTAGTTTCACAACTACTTCAGTACAAATAAACTACTGTGCTTCCAACGGAAATAACACTTCTGACGAGTATATCGGTCGTGTACAGCTAGGAAGTATTGACAATTCATCAAATGCCGGATCTGGAGGGTATTCTGATTTCACATCTCAGAGCACAGATCTTGCTAAAGGATCTTCGAATACGATCACTGTAACGCCAACTTGGACAGGAACAGTTTACTCTGAAGGATACAGTGTATGGATCGATTACAACCAAGATGGTGATTTTGCAGATGCTGGCGAGCAAGTTTGGTCGCAGGCTGCTACGCAAACAACGCCTGTAAGCGGAACTTTCACGGTTCCTAACAGTGCGGCTGATGGTGCTACTAGAATGCGTGTTTCTATGAAATACAATGCAGTACCAACATCGTGTGAGTCTTTCCAATATGGAGAAGTTGAGGATTACACAGTGAACATCGGTGCTTCTGCTGGTGACACCCAAGCTCCTTCTACTCCATCTGGACTTTCGGCTTCTAACGTTGCTGAGACTACACTTACACTTAGCTGGAATGCTTCAACCGATAATGTTGGGGTTACTGGATATGATGTTTACCAAGGAAACTCGAATTTAGGTTCAGTTACTGGAACTTCAGCAAATATCACAGGACTAACAGCAAACACTGCTTACTCATTCAGAGTAAAAGCGAAGGATGCTGCCGGAAACGAGTCTGGATTCAGTAACACTGTAAATGTGACAACTGCTGGAGGAAGCTCTGGTGGATGTACTGGTGGTGTGGCTTCGTTCCCATACAATGAAGGATTCGAAAATACGCTTGGTGCTTGGACGCAAGATTCAGGAGATGATATCAATTGGACAGTTGATGCTAACGGAACTCCATCTAGCAACACAGGACCATCTAGCGCTACTCAAGGGTCGTACTATATTTTCGTAGAAGCTTCAGGAAACGGAACAGGATATCCGAACAAGCAAGCGATTCTTAACTCTCCTTGTTTCGACCTTTCTGGTCAAAGTGCTGCCTACTTCAACTTCGCGTACCACATGTATGGTGCAACCGATATGGGAAGTATTGCTGTAGAAGCAAGTACTGATAACGGAGCAACTTGGACTTCAGTTTGGAGCAAAACTGGAAACCAAGGAAACTCTTGGCAAACTGAAAGCATAGACCTATCGTCTTATGCTGGAGGAAGTGTACAACTTAGATTAAACAGAATTACAGGAAGCACTTGGCAAGCAGACATTGCGATTGACGATGTAAGCATGACATTAGCGCCTTTACAAACAGATATCTGTGCTGGAGTGCCAGCGTGGTCAAGCTCTCAGTCTTATTCTGTAGGTGATCGTGTTACGTACCAAGGAAGCTTGTACGAGCGTACAGCTAGTGGATGGACCAATCTTGGTGCCTGCGGAACAACTACGTCTAACGCGTATACCACGTTTAGCGATGAGACCGTTGGCCCAATGGATGTAAATGTGTATCCAATTCCAGTGAGAGGAAGCATTCTAAATGTTGCCACTTCAAGAACCAATGTGTCTTACACAATCATGAATACGGTTGGACAAACTGTTTCTAGAGGAATCGTGAACGACAATGCCGTAAACGTATCTACATTAAGTGCAGGTGTATACTTTATCCAGTTGCAATCAAATGAAGATATCATAACAAGAAGATTTGTCAAGGAATAATTGACAACCTTATATTAACACAGAACCCGGGCTAAAAACCCGGGTTTTTTTATGCATTTATTTATTATGCAAGCATAACTTGCTGTGCGTAAATACGTTGCTCATGCATAAGATTTTAGGGGGTAAAAAAGTCCGTTCATCGAAAAAATCAAAAATGTTAATGCTGTGTTAAATAAAAATGACATATTCGCTACCGATTAAAAAAACCTTGAATTAATATGAAAAGACTTTTACTCCCTAAGTGGTCTTTTCTAATAGCCCTTTTGTTGACAGCTTCTGTTGGCTTTGCACAAACTTCTAAGCAAAGACAAGATATTTCTCGTAGCTATGACCAGCAAAAACTCAGCTTATTAGAGACCCAACTAGCCCAAAAAGCCTTAGCGCAAAAAGAGCAAGCACTAGCTGCTGCTAAAATCTACGGATGGCAGGAACGCATCGAATATCCCGATGGAACTATTGCCATTCTACATCACTTAGATGATGAAGGAAACCCAGTGTACTACGGTACGCGTAACAATGGTGCTGCGACAACTGCACGCGCCGACCGATTGTACACCGGTGGATCACTCGGATTGGACCTCAACGGTGAAAATATGACCGTTGCGGTTTGGGATGGCGGAGCCATCAGACATTCACACGAATCATTCTCTGGACGTTCTGTACAAAAAGATGGTGCTACTGGCATCTCTGACCATGCTAACCACGTAACTGGAACCATGATCGGATCGGATGTTCCTAACAATGGTAGCCGCGGTATGGCTTACAAAGCCAACTGTTGGAACTATGATACCAACAATGACATTGCCGAAGCTGTAGGTGCAGCTGCCGATGGTATCTTGGTATCTAACCACTCGTACGGGCCAATCATTGTAAACCAGTTTGGACAAGTAGTGGCTGCCGATTATATGATCGGAAAGTACAGTCAACAATCAAAAGATTGGGACGAAGTACAGTACAATGCACCTTATTACTTGCACGTGAATGCCTGCGGAAACGACCGCGGATTTGCAAACACTATCAACGGAAAAGGTGGCTATGATCTATTAATAGGTATCTCAACTGCCAAGAACTCAATGATGGTAGGTGCCGTAAATGGTGTAGACAACTACACAGGACCAAGCGATGTAGTGATGTCCAATTTTAGTAGCTGGGGACCTACCGATGACGGTCGTATCAAACCAGACATCGTTGGTAAAGGTGTTAGCGTTTACTCAGCAACTTCTGGAAGCAATACATCTTACGGAAACAAATCAGGAACTTCAATGTCCTCTCCTAGCGTAGCAGGAACATTGATCCTTTTACAACAACACTACAACAACGTAAATGGCAACTTCATGCGTGCTGCAACCCTAAAAGGATTGGCTCTGCATACAGCTGATGAAGCAGGTGACACTCCTGGACCAGACTACGAGTTTGGATGGGGACTTATTAATGCTGAAAGAGCTGCCAATGCCATTACGAACAACAATACGTCTGCTATCATTTCTGAGGAAGCGTTAGCGCAAGGACAAACCATCACAAGAACTGTAACCGCCAGTGGTACTGAGCCATTAATGGTTTCTATTTCTTGGACAGACCCTGCCGGACAGATCTTAGAAAACATTGTAGACCTTTCTACACCAGCTTTGGTAAATGACCTTGATATCAGAATCACCAAAGACGGAACTACATATTTCCCTTGGAAGCTTGACGTTGCCAACCCAAGTGCTGGCGCCATTAAAGGTGACAACTTGGTTGATAACATCGAAAAGATCCAAGTAGATGGAGCATTGGGTGATTACACTATTACCATCACGCACAAAGGAACACTAACTGATGGTGTTCAAAACTTTGCGTTGATCGCTACAGGCGTAACTGCCGAGCCAATCGTTTGTAATGCTACTACACCACAAAATGTAGTGGTTTCTAACATCGATTCTGACAAGGCAACTGTTTCATGGGGAAAAGTT
Organism: Flavobacteriaceae bacterium; assembly: GCA_028279515.1. Taxonomy (GTDB): domain Bacteria; phylum Bacteroidota; class Bacteroidia; order Flavobacteriales; family Flavobacteriaceae; genus JANQNQ01. The sequence continues at coordinate 362,377 of JANQNQ010000008.1, read as the reverse complement.
GACGGAGCGGCCTATGATGTAAGATATCGCGCAGTAGGAACCACTGCTTGGACGACCAACGCAGTATCAGGCGTCTCAACTACGGTTGAAGGATTATCACCTGAAACACAATACGAAGTACAAGTTGCTAGTAAATGTGGTGACGGATCTTCTTCGGCCTTTAGTGCTTCGACAAACTTTACTACGACCGAAGTGGTCTTAGTATACTGTGCCTCTAAAGGAAACAACGTAAACGACGAGTTCATCGGAAATGTGAAGATCGGAAGCATCGATAACGCTTCTGGTTCTGGAAACGGTTACACTGATTTCACAAGCCTTTCAACTGTATTGACAAAAGGAGTTTCAAACACCATTACCGTGACACCAACATGGACCGGTACTGTGTACTCTGAAGGATACAGCGTTTGGATCGATTACAATCATGATGGAGATTTCGCTGATGCAGGAGAGCAAGTTTGGACACAATCTGCAACACAAAGCACACCAGTGAGCGGTTCGTTTACGGTACCTCAAAGTGCCACTGAAACTGCTACTAGAATGCGTGTTTCAATGAAGTACAATGGAGTACCATCTCCTTGTGAAACTTTTAGCTATGGTGAAGTAGAAGATTACACGGTTGTGATCGCTGCTCCAGTTCCAGATAACGAAGCTCCAAGTGCGCCGACTGCATTGGCTGCTAGCAACGTAACCGATACTACGGTTGATCTTTCTTGGACCGCTTCAACCGATAATGTTGGCGTTTCAGAATACGATGTTTACCAAGGTGGTACGTTGGTAACTTCTACGGCCAATACCTCAGCGAGCATTTCAGGCTTAACCGCAGAAACTGCCTATTCATTCTCGGTACAGGCGAAAGACTTTGCCGGAAATGTTTCAGCGTCTAGCAATACAGTGAATGTAACGACAACAGCTACACCAATTGTCACTGACGTAGTATTGACCGAAGGGTTCTTCGAATCTGGATGGGACGGATGGAGTGATGGTGGAAGCGATTGCTACCGCTACTCTGGTTCTCGTTCTGCTGAAGGAAACTATTCAATCCGTTTAAGAGATAACTCAGGTACCGCTTCGGCTATGACCTCACAAACCTTTGACGTTTCTTCATACGATCAAATCGAGATCACCTTTAAATTCTATGTATATAGTTTAGAAAGTGGTGAAGATTTCTGGGTGCGTTTCTACAATGGTTCGTCTTGGCAAACTGTAAAGACCTATACTAGAGGTGTTGATATCGAAAACAACAATTTCTATGATGGTACTGTTGTCATCAATAAGTCGCAGTACAACTTTGCAAGCAACGCACAGTTTAGAATTCAGTGCGATGCAAGTGGTAATGCAGACCAAGTGTACATCGATGCGGTGAAGATCGTTGCTTCTAATGGAGCTTCAACCCGATCTGACAACATTGAATACCTTGGAAGTCTTGAAGAGATTTCTTCAGACGAATTAAGTGATGAGCTGTTCAGCGTATATCCGAACCCTGCAGAAAATGTGATTTCTGTGAAGCGTGCTGGTAACCAAAAGCTGGCTTATGAGATCTATGATCTTGTTGGAAAGCGTGTTGCTAATGGAATCCTTGAGGATACCATTGACGTTACTTCATTAAAGCAAGGTGTATATCTAATTCGCCTTGATGATGGTGAAGAGGTAATCACTCAGAAATTTATCAAGAAGTAAATTTTCTTACATATAATTGAAAAAACCGAGGCTAATCCCTCGGTTTTTTGCGTTATTAGCATCTTTTTCGACGAAATACCCACTTTTTTAACTAAAAGCTTGAGGGTGAGTTGCTTTTTTTAACACTTCTTTCATATATTCGCCACGGCTAACTCAAATTTAATCCTAACTATGAAAACAAACTACTTTAGCAAAGTAGGGCTTTTCCTGTTTTGCCTATTTTCTTTTTCTCAGCTAGCGGCTCAAAATCAAGAGCAAAGAGCACAGATTACGAAGAACTATGACTTGCAAAAGCTCAATCAACTTTCACAGGACCTCCTGATACAGGCAAGGACCCAAAAACAGGAAGCTATCCGACAAGCTAATATCAATGGATGGCCTATTACCATTCAGAATGAGGATGGATCCTTCTCAGAATTACAACGTCTGTCTGCAGACGGAAAGCCCATTTACTATTCAACACACAATACCGATGCTGCGGCTTCAACCCGTACAGACCACCTTCACAACGGAGGAAGTTTAGGACTTAATCTAGAAGGTCAAGGTATGGTTGCTCGTGTTTGGGATGGTGGGCCCAGCAGACCTACACACCAAGAATACGGAGGGCGTATTACCATTGGTGATGGAAACACTACATTAGACGGAAACAGTTTTCACGCCTGTCACGTAACAGGAACCATTGCCGCTTCTGGGGTGCAGGCCAATGCCAAAGGAATGGCGCCACAAGCTACCGTTCGTACCTTTGATTGGAACAGCGACGAATCTGAAGCTGCTGCCGAAGCTGCTAACGGAATGCTATTGTCTAACCACTCGTATGGGGTGCCGATCGCTAACGCGCCAGGACCATGGCTCATGGGAGCCTACTCGCAAGAAGCGTATAATTGGGATCTAATTGCCTATAATGCTCCTTACTATCTAATGGTTGCTTCTGCAGGAAATGATGGAAACAATACCAACACGAATCCTTCTACTGCTGGATATGACAAATTAAACGGAAACAAGAACGCTAAGAACAACCTGGTTGTAGCCAACGCTCAAGATGCCAATGTAAACGGAAGCGGTGGTCTTATTTCAGTAGCGATCAATGGTGGAAGTAGCGAAGGACCTTCTGACGACGGACGTATCAAACCAGATATCACGGGGAACGGAACCGGTCTTTACTCTTCATTCGACAGTAGTGATACTGCTTACAATACCATTTCGGGTACGTCAATGGCGGCACCTAATGTAACAGGTTCTCTTCTATTGTTGCAACAACATTACAACAACGTGAACGGTACCTTTATGAAGGCTGCCACCTTAAAAGGATTGGCTACACACACTGCTGATGATGCGGGAAATCCAGGTCCTGATGCTGTTTTTGGCTGGGGATTGATGAATGCCAAAGCTGCTGCGGAAGCAATTTCTAATGATGGATTCCAGTCGTTGATCCAGGAAGAATCACTTGCCCAAGGTGCTACATACACCTTAACCGTAAACTCAGATGGAAGCGGTCCGTTGATTGCTTCGATCACATGGACAGACGTTCCAGGAACTAACATCAACACAGGCACCCTAAACGATACCACTCCTGCCCTAGTAAACGATTTGGACATCAGAGTAACTGATGCTTCAAATACATACTACCCATGGAGATTGCAGTCGAATGCTGCTTCTAATGCACTTCGTAATGGTGATAACGCTGTTGATAATGTTGAGCGCATCGAAATCGACGCGCCAGCTGCCGGAAACTATACAATTACCGTTACTCACAAAGGAACCTTGACCAATGGACCTCAAGACTTCTCTTTGGTAGTGACAGGACTGGATTCTGACTTTGCCATGAATGCAAGTAACACTGAGCAAACAGTTTGCTCGACTTCTGACGTAACTTTTAACTTCAACTATACACAAGTAGGTGCGGGTACTACTAATTTGAGTGCTGTAAATGCTCCTGCTGGTGCAACTGTCAATTTTGACAAGACCTCGGTAACCAATGCGGACTCTTCTTTCTCAGTAACCGTAGGTAATCTGTCTGCTTTGACTGTTGGAGAATACGAGTTTGATGTTGTTGCCAATGATGGTACAGAAACTGAAACTAGAAGGGTTCGTTTTAATGTATACCACCCTACCATTGCCAATTCGGTGATGACCTCTCCAACTAATGGTGATGCGAATGGATCCACTTCTATGTCTTTTACATGGGATGCTGATGCCAATGCCCAGAGCTATGACGTGCAAATTTCAATCGACCCTTCATTTGCTATCACTTTTTATTCTGGAAATGTGACAACCAACAGCTTGTCGCTAAGTGGTTTTGCTTCGGAAACTGTATACTACTGGAGAGTACGTGCTAATAATATCTGCGGAAGCGGTGCATACGGAGAGCCTTTTAATTTCCAAGTCGGAAGCGAAGATTGCTCAAATACTTACAGTAGTTCTGCACCGATCATTATCAACAATACCCAGGATAACTCTGGAGCTGGTTATGGTAACGGATGGAGTAGATCGCCGATCAACGTACCAGACGACTTGAACATCACTGATGTAACCGCCGAGGTAAACGTATCGCACACCTATGTAGGTGACCTCCGTTTGTACATTGAATCTCCAGTTACGTTTAACACTTTGGTAAACGAGCAATGCGGTACTAACGAAAACATTACTGCCACGTTTACCGATGCAGGATCTGCTTTATCATGCGGTACCAATCCAGCCATCACTGGTAACGTCGCGCCGAGCAGTCCATTCTCTATTTTTGCTGGAACCAATTCTGTTGGAGAATGGAGTTTCACAACAAGAGATGCTTATAATGGAGACAATGGAACCATCAATAGCTGGACGTTGACCATCTGCGGAATCACTGCCATTACCAACCTTCCTTCGTTTACCAACAATGGATTGGTTGTGAATGCTGGTTCTACGTATACGGTGACCTCAACCGATATGGAGGTAACAACTCCAAGTGAGGCAGCCACTCAGCAAGTATATCGTGTAACAAAGGCCTCTTCCGTAGGAAACCTTCAATTGAACAATGTGACCTTAAATGTTGGAGACACCTTTACACAAGATGATGTAAACAACGGACTTGTAACCTACGTGAATTCTGAATCTGGAAATGCGTCGGATGATCTTCGTGTTGATATTTTGAACAATGCGAATGGATGGTTAGCCAACCAAACGATCAACATCACCATTAATGAAGTATTAGGACTTGGTGACAGTGTATTAGAGAATGTTGGCGTATGGCCAAATCCTACAGATGGTAGTGAATTAAACATTCGTTTCAAGGCCTTTGGCAATGAAGAAGCGAACGTTACTTTATACGATTTACAAGGAAGACGTGTTTATCAAACATCCATGGAGACCACTTCGGGCGTATATACTAATACGTTATCAATCGGTAGACTCACAAAAGGAGTGTATTTATTGAACATCGAACAAGATGGAAAAAAAGCAACAAAAAAGATTGTAATAGAATAATTCTTAACCTAACCGTGTGCTAACGATGACGGGGTGAAGATTTGATCTTCACCCCGTCTTATTTTATACCGACACTACTTCATCGTCTTGCAATAACTCTTCTTGCCGCAATCGCAACAGGATCTGTGCTATCGCTACTACATCTTTTTCGCAATACTGAATGATACGGTCGATGTCTTGTTCATTATAAAAAACGTCTCTTACTTGGCTCCCATCGATATCATCCTTTGGCGACGGAATGCCTAATACGTTTGTGAGTAGCTTCAGCGAAGTGAAGTGTTTGTAATCACCAAATTTCCAAAGCTCCATGGTATCCAAATGTGGCACTTCCCATGGTTTCTTTCCGAATAAATTCAACTTAAAAGGAATTGGAATCTGATGTATTAACATTCGTCGAGCGATGTACGGAAAATCAAACTCCTTTCCGTTGTGCGCACATAGTAAATGATAGGGTCTGCTGAAGTGAGTCTCCAGAAGGTTTTTAAACTCCTTTAAAAGAGGTATCTCATCTCCATGGAATGTTGTTACCCGAAAATTGCGAACGTCTCCCTTAAAGGTAAAATAACCCACAGAGATACAGATAATCTTTCCAAATTCGGCCCAAATACCAGCACGGTCGTAAAATTCATCTGCCGTGAACTCGTCTTTTCTTTGGTATCGAGATTTGTGCTCCCAAAGTTCTTGTTTAGCATCGTCCATCTCATTAAAGTCGGCGTGTTCTGGCACGGTTTCGATATCTAAAAAGAGGATGTTGTCTAATCGTAACTTCTGAAGCATTTGTCTGTTATTGGTTGATCACTGATATTGCTTTTTCTAATAATTCGTCTTTTCCTTGGCGCACTCCTTCAACTGTCGGTTTCATCTCAATGTCAGGGACAATTCCAACACGTTGGGTAGGTGTCCCATCTGGGTAGAAAACCCCAATCCCCGAAATCGCCGTACTCAGTCCGCCAGGCAACAAAATGCTTGAAATATTACCGTCAGCTCCTGCTGTTGTGCTTCCGATAACGGTGGCGTTCGGTGCGGCTCTTAGGGCCATTGCTGTATATTCTGCCTGACTTTGACTGGTCTCGTTGATGAGTATTACCAATTTGCCTTGAAAGACATTGTTTTCGTTATTTTTTCCGTTTGAGAGTGGAGAGGTAAATGAAAACTCACCCGGATTGCCCAAATTCATTTTACTGAATTTTACAAAATCGATGCCTTTTGGCACAAAAAACTTTCCGAGGGAGAATACCACAAAGGTAGAAGGATAATTTCGAATATCCACAATGATTCCTTTCGCATTCTTGTATTCTTTGATGATATCACGTGTGTCATCTTGAGTAATGTTGCTCAAGTTTACATAGCCAATATTCTCATCCAGCCATTTGTGGCTTGGCCCTTCATTTTTTCGATACCATCGATAATAATTTAATACTTCTTTATTGTATAAGTCAAGTTGTTGTTCTTTTTCTCCGCTTTCATTTTTAACAGTAATTTGAACGGCATCCTTATCAGACCTTAAGATATTCATTGAAAGGTCTCTCAGCTTTGAAGGTAGGTTTGATGCCGGATAAAAAGGAAGTTCTTCTTCAATGATCCTATTTACAGGCATTCCATCAATTGAGGTAATAATATCTCCAGCTTTCAAGCCTGATGTATGTTTCATCTCATCATTGAAATGGTCAAACACCACCAATTGTTTATCGATAAACCGAACATGAACTGGAGGGAATTTGCTTCCGTGTGTAGCACGGTATTGGTCAGCTCCGCCCCAGAGGTTCGCATGGGTGTCTTGTACGTCTCCTATGAGTTGTAGTGCCGCTATTTCATAGGTTATCTCATCTTCCGCATTAATAAAACGAGGTAAATATTCTAGAAGTACAGTATTCCAATCCTTGTCTAAAATGTCGGTATAAGGAAAATAATACCGAATCATGTTCCAATATCTGAAGAGGCTTAACACTCTAAATCCTGCATCAGGATAGACCATGTCGGTATAGGGCATCTCATTTTTAAACTCTGGGTTGTTCACATTAGTAAAGGCACTGATATAGTAGTGATCTCCTGTTGCTCTGTTGATGTATACTTCTTTCAACTTTGCTCTTAGCTTAGATGAGATGTTAGTGTCTTCCATCCAAGAAACGTTGGGTTTGATAACAGCATTTGGGTCGGTCTCTGCACACGGGTCACATTCTGAAATCGCTCCAAGCGAATCAATCCATGAAGTCAACACTTGATCCATGACCAACGTATTCTTTGCCTCAATTATCTTGGGCATTACCCTAAATAGCTCATAATCCCAATTGTGTTTCCCTTGGGCAAGGGCCGGATGATGGTATTTGAGAAATCCCCATACTCTTCCTAGAAATTCCAGATTCTTTAATGTGGTCTCATCTGTTGGAATATTAGTGACCTTTGAACCTTCATCAAACTCTTTATCCAGCTCTGCTGGAAAAGGGTCTTTGAGTGTCGCTTTCTCTAGTGGACTGCCGTCAATGGTCACCTTTAGATCATCGATCCACATTTTTCCCTTTCCGACAAGGAGTCCGCCTACCACAATTTGCGTAGCGGTAGATTTATAATGAAATCGGATGGTATATTTCTTCCAATCGGAAGTGCCCGTTATTCCTCTATTTCTCATGTTATCGAATCCCGCATTGGGATCTAATCGCATCCAAAGGCCTGCATATCCATCGGTCACATTTTCTGTTTTGACATAGCCGGTGAGTTTGATGGTCTTTCCTTTGTATTTAGCTGGAATCTCGTAGGCCCAAGCTCTAAAATCACCACCGCGGCCAACATTTTGGATTACTACTGAGTTTTTTCCCTCTTTGGCGTTGGTAGTGTCCAAATAGGTTTCGTAACCTTCGCCTCCAAAGACCTTCCAACCCTTTGGGTTGTCATTTTCGACGGTTTCAAAGTTTAGGTTAAAGGATGACGTTTCTTCTTGCTGTGCTTTACAGCTTGCGATACTGGCCAATAGTATGGCCGATAAAAAAAGGCGCGTAGTTTTTTTCATGAATTGGTTATTTAATGTGGCCGCAATAACATACATTTTTTATGCAGGTTTCATTAAAGGGTTGTTAAATAACAATTCTTTAAGGAGTTGTTTCGAGCATCTCAAGTGCTTCTTCTACGTAGGTGTAAAAATCTTCGCGATGTGGTCCACCATTGGCAAATGCACCTCGTTTATGCCCCAATCTTACGATGATCACATTGTCTTCAGGAATTACAATGGTGTACTGCCCTAAGATTCCTCTCATATAGAAAATGCGCTTCCCGACGTGATTGGCCAGCCAAAATCCGTAACCATACATGTCGTCTTGCTCAAAACGCGGGCGCGTGGATCTTGCAATGAAGGTGGAATCCAGTATTTGTCGGCCATTCCATTTCCCGTGGTCTTTGTAAAGCTTCCCGAATCGTGCAAAGTCACGGGCGTTTGAGGCGATACAACAATATGCCTTTTCGAGCTTATTGGTGTCGTCATCAAGTTGCCAAAAGGCTTCGTGTTCTGCTCCGAGTGGCTTCCAAAAACTTTCGGACAAGTATTTTGAGAGCTTCTGGCCAGTGGCCTTTTCGATGACCATTCCTAGAAGTTGGGTGTTTCCGCTTAAATATTTAAAAGACTTGCCTGGTTCTTCAACTACTTTCAAACCAAGAATCGTTTCTGCTAAATCGTCATCGTAATAGGCTCTTGCCGTAATAGAAAACGGACTGTAATAATGTTCTACCCAATCCAAACCGGACGACATAGAAGACAGGTCTCCTACGGTCAATTGGGCGGCCATTCCTTCAGAAAATTCGGAAAAAAAGTCACTCACCGGTTGATCGAGACTTTTGATGTGTCCTTCCATAATAGCCTTTCCGAGCATCGCCGAAGTGATACTCTTGGCCATGGAGAACGAATTGCTTTTAGAATCGACACCATACCCATCGTAATAGGTCTCTGACCAAATGCTATCGTTCTTGATGATCAAAAAGGCAACAGTGCCGAAACGTGTATTTGTTTCTTCGAGTTGGTCTGTTAGCGGCACACTATTATAGTCAGCATGCATTGGCCAGGATTGAGGGTTGCTTCCTTTTTCTATGGTCGCATTGTCAAAATAGGTGTAGTCATCAATGAAAGCAGAAGTATGCCCCGTGAAGTAGGAAATACGAACACCTCTCAGGATATAATCATAGTCAAAAATATAGGCGAGAGCAATAAATGCCAGGACAATAATTACAATGCCTTTGAGCAATTTTTTAAAGAATTTCATAAAGAGGTGATTATTGATTTTAAATATAGGCAATTATTTGGAAAGCCTATTGTCACTAGAAAAGTGATTGCTGAGGGGATGGGTTTTCGTGCTCTAGTAGCCATCGTTTACGCCATAGTCCTCCGGCATATCCAGTGAGTGACCCGTCGCTGCCGATGACACGGTGGCACGGTACAATGATCCACAACGGGTTTTTACCATTGGCGGCGGCTACCGCTCTGATGGCTTTTACGTCTCCTAATTTTTTAGACAGTTCTAAATATGAAGTTGTTTTGGCAAAGGGAATATTTAGCAATTCGTCCCACACCCTTTTCTGAAAGTCTGTGCCTTGCGGGTTCAACTTTAGATTAAATTGCTCTCGAGAACCTTCAAAGTATTCGTTGAGTTGATAGGCACAGTCTTCTAACACTTCCGGAATTACTTCAGTGAGTGGTTCTTCGGTATCTAAAACAGAAACGGCCGCAATTCCTTCTTCGTTGCCAATAATCTTGGCAATGCCTACCGGAGTCTTTATGTATGCTGTTTCTAGCAGATTATTCTTCTTTTGTATCGTTGCTTTCGATAATTCCTAGACGCTGAGCTCTTTTTTCCCAATTCTTTCGTGCCAACATTTGCAGATCCTCATCACGATCACTCTCGTCCATAATCTCAAGTCCGAGTAGTGTTTCGATGACGTCCTCCATAGTCACCAAACCACTTACAGAACCATACTCATCTACGACCAAGGCAATGTGATCTCTGTTTTCCACGAATTTTTCAAACAGTTGCGGAATTGGGATGTTTCGATTGGTCACCAAAATATCCCGGCGTATGGTGGACAGGGCATTGCCTCCTTTTCCGTTGATGGTTTCCTCCAAGATTTCATCCTTCAGCGCAAAACCAGTGATGTTATCAGGGTTCTCTTTAAAAACTGGAATTCTAGAAAATCTCAAATTGGGATTCTTTTCCAAGAATTCTTCCAACGTCATCTCTTCGGAAGCGGTTTTTAATACCGTTCGTGGTGTCATCACATCTTTGGCCAAGATCTGATCAAACTTGAGAAGGTTCTTGATCACTTTCGACTCTGATTCTTGAAAAACTCCTTCTTCATGAGCAATATCTGCCATCGCGGTAAAATCTTCCCTGCTAAGCACCGACCCGTGACCGCTTTTTCCGATCAACTTGGTAGTCAATTGCAGTAACCAAAGAATTCCTGTCCATTTAAGCGGAAAAATCAAGACCTGTAGGGCTCTCGTCGTAAAAGCTGCCAGCTGTTTCCAAAAAGTAGCACCGATAGTCTTCGGAATGATTTCGGAAGCAACAAGAATCAGAAACGTCATAATTGCAGAAACAATCCCAACAATATTGAACCCTAAAAAGTTCACTTCATAGTCTAGTGTTTCGGCCTGCACCCCGACTAAAATGGCACCAACAGTATGGGCAATGGTATTAAGTGTAAGAATGGCGATCAATGGTTTGTCTACATCCTTTTTTAGTGCTTCAAGTGACGTTGCAAAGGACTTGCCTTCCTGTTTTTTTACGTTAATAAAAGTAGGTGTGACGCTAAGCAGTACTGCTTCAAGAATCGAACATAAAAAGGAAAAGAAGATCGAAATGACCGCATAAAAGATGAGTAAGCCCATGTATCAAATTAGTTTGAAGCTAAAATACGGATTAAATGCAAAAGATGGGTAGAATAAGTTATGATGTTATGCCCATGTTATTCTGCTAATGCATCGGTTTTTGCTTTGTACCTCGAAAATTAATAATCTCTATGATACCAGATTCTGAAAGCACTCTATAGACAAGATAGTTGTTTTTATCAATCAGTGCTTTGTGAAGATGTTTTTTATGCCTTGTGGATGGAAAAATGTCAGGGTGTTTGGAAATCTTGGCAATGCAATCTTGAACGTTTCGCTGTAGGCTCTGAATCTCGCGATACGTCCATTCTGATTCTAAATAATCCAATACTTTGTTCAATCCTAAAATTGCTTGAGGGGTCCAAACAATTTTTACTTCCATCTATCAAACAGTTTCATGACTTCTTTATGTTCAACAACATCACCATTCTTGGCCTGTTGAAGACCTTTCTCAATTTGATTCACTTCATCTTCACTGAGGTCATTCCACCAATCTGTTGGCTCCTCTTCAAAAACTTTCTTGAGCTTGGTCAAGACGCTTTCCTTTTGCGTTTGCAATAACAACCGCATGAGCTCTAATTTAGTTGCCTCGATATCCATCATTGTACATTTTTTATAAAGATACGTTTTTTAAAGATTGCTACACTTTCTGACGAAAGCTTGCAATAACCTTAAAACACCCCTTCCGACTTCAAAAAAGTTTTTTTGAAGTCACCTCCCCCTAAATAGGGGAAGGAATTAATACTTTGGTATATCTTTGCACAAAATTTATCTTCATGCAAGCAAAGACGCCTTCTGAATCGTGCAGTATAATGACCGATCTGGTCCTTCCTAGTGAAACGAATCCGTTGAATAATCTATTTGGTGGTGAGTTATTAGCTCGTATGGATCGTTGTGCCAGTATCGCTGCGCGTAGGCATTCGAGACGTATTGTGGTAACGGCTTCTGTAAATCACGTAGCATTTAATCGCTCGATTCCGTTGGGAAGTGTAGTGACTGTAGAAGCTAATGTTTCACGTGCCTTTAAAAGCTCGATGGAAATCTTCCTGGATGTTTGGGTCGAGGACCGTGAGTCTGGCGATCGTACAAAAGCTAACGAGGCCATTTACACCTTTGTAGCTGTAGACGACACAGGGCGTCCTGTGAAGATTCCGCCTTTGCAACCTGAATCTGAACTAGAAAAGCAACGATATGATGCAGCCTTAAGGCGTAAGCAATTGAGTTTGGTGCTAGCCGGCAAGATGAAGCCTTCTGATGCTACAGAGTTGAAGGCGCTTTTTGAGTAAGCCCCCTGACCCCCAAGGGGGGAACTGGTTAAAGCTTCGGTTTATGTGGATGGTTTTAGTCGTTAGCCTTACTCTTGCTCTTGTTGTAGTTTAGGTGTTTATTTGTTTAGTTGCCATCCCCGCACACGCGGGAATCTGTTTCTGGCTCCATCAATGTTTCTTGATATCTTGTTTTGATTCATCCCAATCGAAGTAAGCGACACAAACTCCCCGCTTCAGCTATGCTGAACCTCCCCTCTTTAGTCAAAGAGGGGAGTTAATTATTGTTTCTTTTTAGTTTTATCATAAGTCAAAAATTCTTTCTTCAATTGCTGCATTTCCTTTTTGAGTTCAACGAGTTGTTCCTCTTGTTGTAGAATGTATAAAGTTAATTCTTCTATCTTTTCCAGCAACTTAGCATTCATTTCACCTAGTTGGACACCATTCTCGGCTACGTCTTCTGCTGAAGGGGTATTGATCAAATGCCCTTTTTCTTTGATATGTTTTTTAACTTCCTCTAAAGTTGGCAATTTATAGTCATTGGCAAACACATAATCGGGCCACCCTATAAGATCAACTTTTACTTCTTTGGCGTGAATCTTTCCGTTGACTGCTAATTTCGCATCTGGAGTTGTCATACCGATGCCGACATTTCCGTTTGTGAAGATGCCATTTTCAAACATGGCGCTACCATCTTTTACAACCAGCTTGTGCTCTGGCAAATAGGCTCCGTTATACCCAATCACAATTCGAGAATCAGGTTTGGGAAGGTGCATATAAACTTTATCCGTCCCTAACGTACCATCATTGATCTCGAAGTAGTCATAGCCTGTAATATCTTTGAATTGTACATTGGAAGCGGTTTGGTTAAAAGTAATCCCTAATCGGGGCGTTCCATCATCGTCAGTCATAACCATGCCTTGACCAGGTACACTTTCATGAGCGACCCAGAAGAAGATATTTCTACGCCCGTTGGGAGCTATTCGACCAATTTCTAGCAATCTTCCATAAGCCCCATCGAACAAGCCCTTTTGGGCTCTTACTCTTCCAGCTACTTCGAGCTTATGTGCGGGTGTTATTGTACCGATTCCGACATTTCCATTTTCCGGAAAGGTGTTGGTTATCGGTGTTTGCGACCAACTTAATGAACAAATGATGAAGGGGATTAGGTATAGGATCGTCTTCATATTTTATAAACTTAGTTGACCTTAAGTTTTAATGCGTCATAAGAATCGTTACGAATACCTATCAATCCATACCCAATCTCCTTTTTCTTTATAACGGTACCGTTAAGATTGTACTCGAGTATTTCTTCCTTGAATTTTTTATTGGCTGAACCCGCTGCGATCATATTGCCTCCTACCAACCCAGGGCCGATGACAAGTCCGATGGGTGTGGAGCTGGTCTCTCCTCCACCATCATCTGATGTATTGATGTTTAATGGGGTAAGCAATAGATAGAGCAAATAGGATGCGGTGCTTTGTTTTAATTCCTTAAACACCTTTTCGTTCTCTATGATTGGAACCATATTTCCATTTTCATATACCAATGTGATGTCTTTCCCAAATGTCAAATCTCTATCACTATAATTGGTGACTTTTACGGCTACCAAGTTGATGCCTTTCTTCGCTTCCTTTTTCGCGTATTTTTTCTGTAGTACATTGTATTTGTAGTCTAAAACCACTTTGTCAATCGCATGTGACGATTTATACCTAATGCTCTCAGGTTGAATCATCTTATAACCTGATGCGCAACTTGATATCAATGTTGTTAGCGCCAATAGCAGAATTGCTTTGCTTTTTTTCATGGGTTGGTTCGTTGTTTAGTGATTTGGTTTGCTTTGTTATATAAAAGTAGAAAAGCCAATGCTGGGATGCATCGGCTGTGTAATAAATGGTACAATTTTGAAGATAGGTGGTTCTTTTGGTTTATAAGTGGTTTTTAGTCGTTAGACGTTGGTCCCTCGCCCTTGTCGTGTTGTAGTTTATCTGTTTAGGCGTTTATTTGTTTAGTTGTCATTCTCGCGCCTTTGTTCTTCGAGGCACTGCGAAGAAGAAATACGAGAATCTGCTTTGTGCGCTTTCTAAAGCGGCTTTAGAAGTAATCAAAATTGGATTAGACTGTTGGCCAAAATGCAACAATGATGGCACTTCTATTTTGTATGAAAACCACCAGCTACAAGCTGGCGGTAGCAGGAGTGGTTCTTTGGATGTATAAGTGTTGTTTTCGCTCGAGGGCTGGAGACCTCGCAGAGCGGGGTGGCGGTCACTTTTAGTCGACCATTTTCATTGGCCAAACTGGTACCATACAATTGCCAACCGTCTGTGCTGGTTTCTTGAAAACAGTCATCGGATTTAATGTCTGCTTTTTAAAACATACCAATTCTTTATCAGTTGGGCGTAATTGGAAGCTTTTCTCTTATTAAAGTAGTTTATGCTGTCTTTGACCTTAACTAAATTAAAGTCCTCATAATTGTCAATACTAATTTTAACGTTTAAATCACTATCTACTCGCAAATAACTTATGTCAATACTGACGAACTCTTTTATTAAGCTCTTATCCTTTGCGCTTGGAGTTTCACTATTGTAGTATTTCGCCGGATAATATTCAATGTTTTTTACAGAGTCAACTATGTACGTCTTATAGGACACCTCATTATTAATACTATCAAATTTCCTCAATGATATTAATTTCTGATTCTCTTTATTCCCCCTAAGTTTAAGCTCATTCAAACAAAAAATGTCGAAATTATAATCGTGATATTCAGAAATAAATTCACGTTCCAGATAATAACGCTTTTCACATGAAACAAGCATTACTAATTGTAACAAGCAAATTGTTATAAAAATCAATATTAGATACTTTTTCATATTATTTATTTAATTTATAAGCTATTGTATACCACGCTCCCAATTTGATAGCGCGCTGGTCGTCCAAACTGTCCAATTGAGCTTCATAACCATTATTAGCACCTGGCACCAATCCTAGGCTATTTAAATGTGCTCCAATCTGAGTTATTCCAACAGGTATCCCAACTGCCATGGCTCCACTACCAACTAAGAAATTTCCAAAGTTGCTATCATCAAACCCGATAAATCCACCTCCTGCCAATAATGGCTTATCAAGAATAAAAAGTGACGATGAAACATCATCAAACATAGATGCAATTCCGGCACCAGTACTGTTATTTGCAAAGTCTAGTGATTGAAAACCTACGCCATTCTTAAGAAAAAAATCGATGGGATCATCTTGTGCATCTTGACCATAAATACCTGCCCCTGCTAATAATTGCCTAACCTGTTCTGTCGAAACCATTTGAATTCTATCTATTACTCCATCTTCTATTTGAGTAATATGATCGTCATCAGCTATCTCAAAAGTAGTCCACCCTCCTTCTCCATCATCATATTGCCCTCTTGTACCGAACCACAAATTGTGAAAAAAATTATCATTGAAATAGATTCCGCCTTCCTCATTTAGAATAATATTTCCATCTGAATCAAATCTAATATCTCTGCCCCCATCAGGATCGATATTTAAAACAGGGGCATTTCCCATCCCTAAATAAGGAGAATCATGTTGCCCATACGGATCTGTTGTTAACCACCTCCCAATCCTGGCATCCCAAAGGCGTAATTGAAAGGCTTCTTTACCTGTTTCTGGATCTTTTTCCTGGCCTTGAAACGCATAACGGTACTCGCCATCGGTAAGGTGTCGGTTGGGCATGATCATCCCAAAGGGATAGTAGTCGCTGGCATTGGTGACCTCTAAATTGTTGTTGTACATACGAATCACTGCACGTACGTTGCCTAGATGATCCGTCAACTGGTAGTTGGTGTAGTCACCTAGTCGTGAATACACACCCAATCGATCTGCTCCATAAATGGTATGTTCGATGTTTCCGTTATTATAGACCACCAAGGCCGTACCCGTTGCGTCTCGAATGTAGAAGGTCTCATCGATCAGGATCCCCTGTGCATCAAAGGTGTGTTTCTTCACTCGAAACCCTTTATCGTTGTAAAAGAACTTTACCACAGGTACATTGTTCTTTTGCACCTCGGTTACCAGTCCGCTGGCATTATAAAGATACGTAATTCCTTCGGCTTGGTTGTTGACCAATTGTCCTATTTCATTATAAACGTAGTTACCCGCATTTTGGGTGCCGATATCTTCATTGATCACTTGCCCCGCAGCATCGATCACATGGTCTAACTGATTGGGTTTATCGTTCTTATAGGTATAGCTTAGCTGGTCCATGGCATTGCTGCCATTATCAGTATGCTTGTTTCGGTTAAGCGTTTGGATGTTTCCATTGGCATCGTATGTGATACCGGTAACATCATAGTCTCCATTTTGCTGTTCAAACCCAGTATTGTTGATTACCTGGGCCGAAACATCACTTCCTTCCTGGGCATGGAAGCCGGGTAACCAAGTAACACTGTTGCTCGCCTGTTGGGTTTCTGTTTGTCCGTTGGTGAAAACAGCCGTGGATGTAATATCCGTATCCAAAGGTGTCCCTGTTGGGGTTGTATAGGTGCCATACTGGGCATTGGTCAACCAATTGTTTCGGTCATAGATATAACTATAGGTGTTTTCGGCATTGGCCAAGGGTTGGTAACCATTGTTCCAACGGATGGATTTGATGTTTCCGTTGAGTTGTGGTGTTCCAAAATCGGTACTCTCGATATTCGAGCGATTTCTTTTGTAATCCTTGTTGTGGTAATCGATGGCCATTCCGAAGAGATCATTGGTATCTCCACCGGGATCCATACTGCCATCCAAACTAGGGTGATTGATGGATTTTAGAGCGCCCTGTAAGTTGTATACATAGTCGATTCCTTGAATGCCTCCGGCCAGTTCTTTACGCTTTAAGGTTCCATTCTCGTAATACGTATAAGCCGCATGCTCGGTAAAATTGATGTCATCAGTGGATGTTTCCACCTTTGTCAATTGATTGACGCTGTTGTAAGTGTATTTATGAATAAAGCGTTCGTCGCTCTTATACTTTTGATAGCATACCTTGGTGACACTTCCTGTAATAGGGTCGTACTCGTAGTCGATCGTTTTAGTCCCGAGCCCGTTGATGTATTGCACCACCCAAGCAACACGACCATAGACGTCGTAGCTGTACCAAGTGGTGGTGGTCTCAGGATTTTTGCTATAAGTGGCCACTACATTCCCAGCTGAAAACTTGGGTGTATACACATTGGCATTGTATCCTGCCACATCAAAGCCGCCCTCTGCTAAAGCAGCTGTCAAGGTTTTGCTGGAGGCTACTTGCCCGAGGTCTGTTCGAACGTTGTCAATATAGTCATAGACCGACTGGAATTGCTCTTTTCGAGTTCCGGCGGGAAGTGCTGCATCTAGGTCGGCCGTTGAAAAAGCAGTGCTTATCAATACCCCGCTTTCAATAGGACGCCCCCATTGATCGTAATTGGTATAGGAGAACTCTCCTGCGGCCAATTGTTTGCTGTTTTGCGAATAGCGAATTTGTCCGTCGCGACGGTACTTAAACCAAGCCTCTCCTTCGTCTGGACTGGTCGAATGAATTAGCTGTCCCTGTACATCGTATTCGTAGGTACTCTTTAGGCCTTCGACATGGTTGGGTGCTGTTTGGTTTAGTGTATAGTCATTATCAAAACCGATGGGTTGTAAGCTTGCCGTTAGCCTTCCCGTATCATCATAATAGTTGAGGGAATGATCATAGTAATTGACATTGTAACGTACCCCTTGGGCATCACTATATACAGGCTCTATATTCCCCGTAGTCTTATCGATATAGGCCAATGGTGCACGTCTATTGGGCGTGATCGCCTGGATACGATAAACTCCAGCCGATAACACAGAAAGTCCAGTGGTCACCTCAAGTCCTGTTCTAAGGTTGTACACCTTATAATCTGAAACGCTTCCAAGGTAGGTCAAGGTGCCATCACAACCTTTTGGGAGGTGAATGTCCACAAATCCTTGGTCGCCCACTAAGGACACCACCTGCTTTTGTGTCCCTTCCCCAGAACGGGCTCCGGCCAACCCTTGTCCTTCCCCATTGGTAAAGGCTACGGTCTCGTTTCCGTGTACGTCAATGGCCACGGACTTGTATGCCATCAAAGTGACGACCTGCTTGTTGACATCGTCAAAGGCCGCTACCAAGGTGGCGTCATTGCCATATTGGGCAATCGTCTTGTCCTTCCCCTCTGGGAAATACTCCCTTCCGAAGGCATAATACAATTCTTGAGCGGCTGGTACTGTATAGGCAAAGCCGTTGACCCATTGCTCTTGTCCGTCGACCTCCACTTTGTTCCCACCAACGCTTTTTAGCACGTTTCCCGGATTTAACTCGTCATAGATCGTGCGTGAGAAAGGGTGGTTGGTGGCATCTTGATAGAGTTCGTTGGTATTGTTTTCGCTATAGTACCAGCCTAGAGAGTTGGCTTGTGTTCCTACAACTGCCTCAGATGCATCAAAATCAGTCAGTGAATAGGGCGTTCCATCAGACTTTAGTATAAAGGCATTGGTAAGGCCAAAACTCAATCCAATTGGCGCTCCTAAGGAGATCAAAGCCGGACGGCCTTGCGCATCATACAACGTCTGTGTGGCCCAAATGCGATCAGTTTCGATATCCTTGGTCTGATTTTGAATCACCTTTCCTAATTCATCAAAGTATGATACACTGCGGACGATCACCTGGCCAGAAATATCATAACGCTCGTTGGCAATCCAGTTTTCATTATTGGAAAGTGCATTGAATCCGTCTTGTGCTTGCATTCCAAATGAAGAAACAATCAAAACAACAATGAGAATGTTCTTTTTAAGATGGTCGAAAATTATATTAGTTGCCTTCATATTAATAGTTGGTGTCATTTAAAGTGATGGTTCCACTTGCGGTTTGAATAGTCAACGATGCCGAAGAAGAATTTCCTCCAGAAGAAGTTACTTCTACTGAGCAATTCACATACCCTGTGCTCGGGATTGTTCCTCCCGATTGCCCACTTACTGAACCATAGGCGCCCAGTGTTGTGGTGTTTCCGTTTACAATTATAGTTGCCGAATGGTCGTTGGAGCTTCCTCCTGTTGTAGCACCATAAGTAATGGGTTCTCCTATTGGGCCATATAATTTTGCTGTAGTAGGCCCGCTAGCTGAGGTAACAATATCTGCAAAGTAAAACGGATCTTTTACCATAATCTCTTTAATCACTACTTCTACGTCTCCTTCACTATCGGTTAACGTAAGCTTTACTTGTTTGTTTCCTGTAACAGTATAGGTGTGTGTAACTGTCGCTGGTGGCGTTCCTGTTCCGTTTTGGACGGTTCCATCACCAAGGTCCAACTCCCATTGGGTAAGTGTCCCAATGTTCAAGGATGCCATAATTGCAATAGTCGTTAACGCGTCCTTTTCGGGTGACTCTGGAGTCACCGTCAATGAAGCGGTAATCCCACTACACGAACCGTTTGTAGCAATCCCTTTATAGTTATAGCGATTTTTAGATACTGGTTTGAATCCTCCGGTATACGTGGCGTTATCCACTACCTCAGCATAGGTCTTGCACAGACGACCCGCAGAATCATATTCGAACATGGTGGCCAAATTGCTTCCATCTAGAATATGGGTGAGTTCATCTGCTGAATTATACACATAAGTGCTCATTGTCGAAACAATTGGTAACAATCTGAAGTCATCGTAGTATACGGTGCCGCTTCCGGCTGTTACGTACACATCTTGTACGGCTGTGGTCACATCAAAATAGTGGTTGAGTTGTACCCAATCACCTGCTGGGATGATCTCGCCGTTAAAGTCGATCTCTCCGCTGCCTGTATTGACCTTAGCATTAGTATGACTGGCCTTATCGGCCCATACCGACACTTTGTACTTTCCAGCGCGATGTTCATTGGCTTTCATGGTGACCTTAAAACCTTGAACCCCTGTCGTGGTTTTTACCGAATTGTCACCTGTGTGCGCCATGTCTTTGGACTGACCTGTAGCTGCCATTTCGCCATCGAAGAAGGTAGTGTTCGGTACGATGTATTCAGCTCCACTAGCAAACATCTCGGTGTATTGGGCATTTCCTGAGGCCAAGATCTTGGTGTCATCATCGCCCATTTTGGTCGATGCATAGTTGCTGTTGATGTCTTTGGTTTCCAAAGGCATGGAATAGTGGTCGTATCGTGTGATCTCTGAAAGTTCTTCCCATTTGCTATTGGTCTGTGTTCCGTTAACATCCCAGACAAAATCATCATCCGTCGCCATGTTGTAATTTTGGAACACTCCATTGGCATCTACCGCTCCTTTCCAAGAATACGCCTTATGCTTGCGCCAAATTTTTTCATCATTTGCTGTTGGCGTGGTTTCTACCCCTGTTTGGTCTCGGTAGGTCCATTCATTATTCCAAGTGGTAATGCCGACTCCTGTGGGTTGCCAATTGCCGTTGGTGTCTTGGATATAGCTGTAAGCGGCGGCTTCTTGGGTGAGCATGTTTTTGTTATTCACATTATCCACTTTGGCGTTCATGCCATGTACAGTTCCATCTCCTTGATAGGCAGCAATATGATACGCTGGTACTACCTGTTGCTTGAACGCTTTTCCTTTACTATTATAAGTGCGCGTTTCTAATACCTGCCCCGTTAAGAAATCGTGTTTGTCGTAATAGGTTGTGGAGGTATAGCCTCCTTGGGTAGTCGTAGTGCTTTCGAGGACCGATGGGTATTCTATTCTACTCGTTGAATTGATTCTGAAATTATATTTAGTCGAACTATTAATATCCAGCTTTTGACTGTAACTAATAAAGCTCTCTTGATCCGTTCCAATTAAATAATCTGTATCTAAATCCTTACGGTAGTTATTTACAGTTTTATCTAGCAAATGATTCTGTTTGTTATAACTTTTGACAGAAAGTAGTCTGCCTAAAGAAGCTACTTTGTTTTGAACAGTTACCTTTTCTCTATAAACTGTGGCATTATTGCCCGGATAATCAGGATCATTCTGAGCATAATAAAGTTGATTCTCTGTGGTTTTAGAAACTCCAAAGTGATTTAGGTTTTCATATTCTGGAACCTGTGGATTACCCAGGTAGGGTTTCATTACATCAAAATGATAAGTAGAATATCCTTGAGGGTTTCCTGTTGCATCTTTAGACGTGACGGTCACATACTCATAGATTACACCGGGAGAAGGAATCTCAGACAAATAACTATTTGGATAATGTATGTCAACTCCATCTCCATCATCATCAAACGGTTCGTAAGACGTAATTCCTGATGTTTTAGCAGAATAAGGATCCAAATAACCATACTCGGTAGTGTATTCATTATTCTGCTCGTCAACAGTTTTAATATCCTTTACTCGAATACCTCCCTTTTGCCTTCCGTTTGGATCATTCAGGGTATAAGAGCTTGAGTAGGCGCTCACTTTAAAATAACTAATACACAAATCTTCAGGGTTTGCTCCGTAACATGCTGAATCAACCAAGTCTTCAAAATAGGTCGACTCGTCCGTCGTCTTCAATATCAACCAATCTTTTCCCTGCGTTTGATGAACTCTATAATATTGCCCTCCATACTCTGTTAGATCACTATTATAATAATTTCCGTTCGCATGCGTCTGCTTATTAAACTCTACTGTAGCGTATTGCCCTAAGCTGAAATAATGATTTAGGTTAAACTCTAATAATTCAGGTCTATAAAAAACCTTAATGAAATCATCTCCTTTTTCAATGCTAGTTATAAAGGTGTCGGTGGGGCTATTATTTGGACTCGACCAAAATTTGTGATCTACCAATTCAGAAAAATCTCCTCCTATCGCAGGAGAGTGAAAAGAATCATCTTCATATGTCATCTTTATTTTTCCACCTGTAGGTGTAATTATTTGATTCAGACTCCATGCATCGGCATCTGTCTCATGATAACCCCAATTATCTGTTTTATCAGCATCAAATGGTATGTTCGATTTGTTATAATAGAACTTATATGGCGGTATTAATTCCTGTCCTCCTTTACCACCGAAGTGAACTCTATTTAATGTTAATCTTCCTTTGGTAGAAGCCTCTGAATTTGATGAATTTATAGCCAATGGATAACTAGTGTCATGGTTAAAATTAATCACTTTTGAAGCATTGGTTTCTAAACTGGTGTTTTGTATGTCAGCAACGTCAAGAACATTATCATCCAATTGGGAATGAACCGATTTGGGTTGAGTTGACCCTCTATACAAGTATAAATTGGTTTCCCATGCGAGAATATCATTCACGTAAACTGTATTCTGCCCTTGGGCTATACCATGAATATCTCTGTATTCTTCATTGTAATAGATACGGCCTTCTACAGTATTTGTTAAGTTGCCCAAAGTCTTATCATACTGAGCATCAGCATTCTTTAGTAAAACTATTTTAGACAATTTTAGCGTCTTTGTCTTTGGCAGGTCCACATATTTTTGATTCTCGATCCAAGCTTTGTAATGATGCACATTATGCCCGTTTGGAGTAACATAAGGAAGTTCGTAAGAATTGCCGTCATTGTAAAAAAGTGTTTCTCCAGGAAGCGAAAAATCCTTTAATTTTTCGGAGCGAAATGTTTCTGCATGCTGAACTGCCACAAAAGGAACACTTCCATCATAATGTTCTTTCCAATGAGTTATTTCTTCACTTAAATTATCATCTCTAAGTTCTTTTACAAACAGCGCCGTATGAGACCTAGTTTTAATAGCATCTAAGTAATAAATTTGCTTTCTTCCCCAATTAAAACTATATGTTTTGTCTTCACTACTTATTCCTGTTTTTTTGGTTACAACATGATATCCTTCTTTAGGACCACGCCAAGCATAACCATCACTCCATTTCCCATACTCAAACTCTACCCAATAGCCATAATCTTCTTCATCAACTTCGCCATTACCATTGGTGTCAATGTAATCTGGCCCTGTAACTGCCGTTAATAGCCAATGGCTTGCGAATTGTTTTAGCTTTTTTTGTTCAAAAAAGTTCTTGTCAGGGTTCAATGAATCTTTGAAGGTCTTTTGAAAAGATTCGAATTGATAAACAGGCAAAGAATAGTGATATATTTTACCATCCAAGGTAGTTATCCTATATGCTCCTATACCCTCACCAGGCAAATCTGTTTCGTGCACTCGGTCAAACCCTTTTGCCTCAATAAAATCAGCTCCGGCATTACCGAGCACAATATCTGAGTTTGTGAAGGTTTCAATATATCTCCCTTCTCTCTTTTTATGACCGTTTCTTATTTGATGCCCATCAGGAGTAATGGTCTCATCATAAGCGTTCGTATTTTGTGTATTAAAAACATTGTAATTTGACCCTGTTAGTACATCAAGTTCAGTTAAACTTGGTTCATTTACATTTGTCCGACCTATTCTCAAATAGGAATTAACAGTTCCTGTAAAATAGAAGTTGGTTTTGGTTCCAATATTGTATTCTTGGTCTGTTGTATTTGGTGTGCTTACATTAAACTTTGTTGCCTCCTTAATATTTGAATGTATCCATGTAGGTTGTTCATATACATAATCTCCTCGATTATAAAGCTCTATTTCCTCATAAATTCGGGGCTGCATCGTTGCAGAAAGTCCTTGCGCATTGATCGAGTAATTATCATAAGAAGGAAGTAAGTTTCTACCGAATGAATCACTATCATCTATTTGATGTGCATCCATTAAATAATTGTATTCCTGAAAATTCGTGTTTTGAACACTACTAAATTCTACATTCCTTTGCACATTTTTACTTTGATACGGATAAAGTATTCCACTAGCGTACAAATTGTTTACCTTATAAAGGGAATACTTTACACGAGTGTGGCCAATCCCTAACCAATATCTACCAAAATCTAAATTCAGGCCTCGTGTATTGATTTCGACATCATAATCACCAGCACTTGAAGAAGTTACTTGACTGTTCACTCCAATTCCAGTAAAGTTAGCTACACTAATTCCCGTTCCATTCGAATCTATAGAAATTCCAATTCCTGCATGTTTTAGATTACCAGAAAACCCATGTTGTGAATCAAAGGAAATCCCTCCATATTTTGAACCAATTCCAAATTGGGTTGAACCGTTACTGGAAGCATTAAAGCTAAATCCTCCTGCCGAAACCCCAACACTGGTACCATTTTGACCGAATCCTGCCCTTAATCCTGAATAGCCCAATTGAACTGAACCTCCAAATGCTCTATTAGATCCCCAAGATGCTCCCAAACCAACCGTTATCCCATTGGGAAGAGTTCCTCCAATGGAGAAGTTATAGTAATTATCTGTCCAGCCTTTATCATAGAAAAATTCACTGAAATGTGTTTTTCCCCAATCATCCGGATATCCATTTACCGATCGATTGATCGCTCCTGGATTTAGGTTCCAACCTAGACCTACCCACGAAGCTTCCTGGTCCATGGCAATCCCCGCATGATAAGAGAGTGCCAGAGGATAGCCACCTTCGGGTGAAGGGACATTCATCAATGGCAATACATAAGAGAGGTCTCCTGTGGCCAGATTGACCATGTCGGTCGCATCTACGGGTTCAAAACTAGCCGCTTCGGGTGCGGTAGGGCCGTTATTAGATGCATACAGAAAATTTACCGGAATCAAACTGGGTAAAAAGGTGAGTGTCAAAAACACTGCTACGATTTTGTGTGAAAACTTGGTTCTGTTCATCGTATTTTCTATTGGCTATTCGTTATTTTCTATTCAAATTTAAATGTGGCTCATCCTTTAAAGGATCGATAGGTATTTTAAACTTCACCTCTCCGGTCATAAGTCCAAGGTCTTCGATGGTGAGGTTTAGATACTCTCCTTTAATCTTATTCTCATCCTTTGGATACACAAACATCATGGTGGTGCTTTGACTCATGCCGTACATTCTGGGATAGACATAATCGGCCAAGGCAATCGTATCCTTCTTTTGCGTATACAGATGTACTTTTTCTCCCATCCCAAAGGCCAATTGATTGACCATAGCGCCAAATTCTTGTTGGTTTCCGGGTGCTGTACTTAACAATTCCTGGCTTTCCTTGCTCATGGAGAGATTGAAATACATATACTTGCCATATTTGTCTCTCAGCTTCGCAATCTGCTCAGCGTTATTACTATCGTTTAGTTCTTGTTTTACCAGCAAATCAGTCGGCCGATAGATCAATGAGAAATCAACACCATTAATCGTCTTTGTGAATTGATACCCATTACTTTCATCTTTGAGGTATTCCCAAAGGGCCTCTTCGGTGTCAAATTCCTTTTGCCCGCAACTAGTTAGTACCAGAAGTGATAGCAACGCAAACAATATGTGTTGTGTATGTTTCAATTCAATGTGTTGTTTTAAACCCTTCCACCCTTGAGGGCACCTTCCCTTATCAAGGGAAGGAATTAATTTTTGTGTTTTAATTGCCTTTGTATTCAGCATTGAGTCCTTCTAAGACCTTTTGTGTTAGGTCAGCAGATTCATCGGCATACATGATATTTCCTCCACCACTGGCTCCAAATATGATCTTATGCCCATTCTTTTTGCCATATTCTTTTACATAATCATTGATGTCATTGATCACAGTCTGAGTAACCTTTTGATCTTCTTCTTGGATCTGGCGTTGAATTGCTTGCTGATAGTTGCTAATCTGTTGTTGTTTACTGCCCAATAGCTCTTGTTTTAGTTCTAACTCTTTTTGCGTCATAGAGCTTCGTTCTTTTTCGTAATCTTGCAACTCTTTTTGCCAATTGGTCAAAAGACTATCCACATTGGCTTTGAGTGTGCTGGCCTTTTCGTTAAAGGCTTCACGCTCTACTTTGGTGCGCTCATAGCCTTCCAATAATTTGTTAACATCTACATATACCTTATCCGATGTGTTCATCTGATATACCAAAGTGAACATACTGGTCGCCAATGCCAATAGTGAAATTGGCAGTGCTAACTTCTTCATACTTCAAAAAATTTCGGGGTTCTTCTATTTGTCGTTGAGCAATGCTTCTTCCAATTTTTTTAATCTGGCCTCAAGCTGTGCATTGACCTCTTTTTGTTGTTGCAATTTCTTTTCCTGTTGAAGAGTATACAGCGTTAACTCTTCTATCTTTTCGAGCAATTTGGCGTTCATTTCACCTAACTGCACACCATTTTCTTCTACCTCTTCTGCCGAAGGGATATTGATCAAGTGGCCCTTTTCTTGAATGTGTTTTTTGACTTCCTCTAGTGTTGGTAGTTTGTAATCATTGGCGAATACATAATCTGGCCACCCTGTTAAATCTACCTTTACTTCTTTAGCGTGGATCTTTCCGTTTACCGCCAGTTTAGAATCAGGGGTTGTGGTGCCGATGCCTACATTACCATTATTTTCAATGGTCATTACTTTATTGTCTGCAGAATCTCTGAAAGAAAAAGCATCCGTTCCTCCAGTGCTCCATTTTGATTTAAAGTACGCGCCATCTACATCTGCGCCCATAATTAATCTGTTTACACGTGTAGCGTCAGCTTCATAAAGAATCAATGTTCCTCCTGAACCTTGAGTATTAGAAATACCACCGTTTACTGTTAGTTTCGAGCCCGGTGTTGTGGTGCCAATACCAACATTTCCATTGCTTTCTTCTACTGCAAATACAGACTCATCATTTCTGTTGTATATGTTGAAACCCTGTACTTCACTAATACCATTCGCATTGTCATCCATTTTAAACATGAAGCCTCCACTGGCACTAAATAACATGTCATCTCTGGCCGTCGTATTGACAAACCCATCTGCCATTTTGATAACTCCATCAAAGCCAGAATTCGTAACCGAAAGAACATTAATTCCCTCGTCGTTCTTAACGGTAAGTCCTGCGGTCGGTGCCGTTGTCCCGATACCGACATTACCAACATCTGTAATTGCCATGCGCGTAGCGCCACCTGTTTCATCATAGAACAACCATTTAGAGCCTTGAACACTTGTTGAATAATGTCTATTGGCATTCTGCAAGCTCAATCGAGGAATCGACGTACCATACACCCTAATCAACGTATTTGTGCCATTCGGGTTGTCAACGTCCAATTTGTAAACGGAATGTGGAGCTTTGCCAATCCCTATATTACCGTTAAGTTTGATGTTTCCAGTTACTTCTAGTTTTTCTGTAGGGGTTGTTGTTCCAATGCCCACGTCTCCATCTGTAGGAAATGTATTTGTCTGCGCACTAAGTGTTAGTCCGGCTAGAACAAAAAGTACAATCAATAGGTGCTTTTTCATATCGAAATAAGATTAGCTGTTTTTTAACTTTGAAATAAATTTGAGTCGAATGTAAATTTTCCTTTTTGAAAAACCTAGAACGATCTCACGAACGCGTCAAATTCTTTATAAGCGTTCGTTTTTTTGCTATAAATGTTAAATTTTAGCAGAAAGATATTTGTTCGTTTCACATTTTTTGGTTCACTTTATACCCAATTCTATTGCGTTTATTCTGACCTTCCTTTCTCTCAACAAGCTGGTCTAAACATTCGAAGACCTGCTTCACATTCTTGTTGTTTGTGCCCCGACTTGAAGTCACAAATTGTGATGTCCAAGCCGTAAACTCCTCTTTAGTCATCTCGAACATAAAGTCTTCAGGATATCTCTTTAGATTTCTTCTAACAGCTTGCTTCAACATCCTGGTCTCAACCCCATATAGCAAGGCCAAATCACGGTCAAGCATAACTTTGTGCTGTCGAATGTGATAAATTTTTCGGAGATGGTCGTTTCCGAAAACGCTTCAATATTACTCATGTAATAAAACTACAAAAGCATGTCGCTTCGAACTGAAGTACTGTAATAAGTGATATTGTAATAAGGAATAATTGGGCTTACATCTTGTAGATCCAAAAGGCAGGGTTCTGTGGTGAATTATCCTTCCAAATACTAAACTTTAGGATGGTCTTCTTTGTGCGGTTATTGGTAAATACTTCGCCCAATTCTTGATTGGTCTTTACCTTTTGTCCTTCTTTGACATATACCTTCGACAGATTATTGTAGACCGTAACATAGTTACCATGTTGCACGAAAACTGTCTTGTTGCTTCCTTTGATTAATTGAATTCCGAGTACTTCGCCATCAAAGACACAGCGCGCCTTGGCTCCCTTTTCGGTGGCGATGCGCACACCATTGCTCTTAATCGTGGTCGTCTTTACAACAGGATGACGTTGCTTCCCAAATTTAAGGGTCACAACACCTCGTTCTAATGGCCAAGGAAGTTTTCCTTTGTTGGCCTTAAAACTTGCTGCCAATGCCTTATCCGCCGGCGTTAAGGCAAAGCCTCCAGACGAAGATTTCTTAACTCCTTTTTTCTTATTGGATCGTGCAATGGCTTCTCGAATCAACTTCTGAATCTGACGGTCGATCTCATCGATCTCTTGCTGTTTTCTCTTTACCTGAGAAGCATAGCTGCTTTCCTTTTTCTGCAAAGAAGCGATGAGTGCTTCTTGGGTTTTTCGTTCGACCTCTAGTGCCTTTTGTTCTTTCCTGTTTTCAGCAATGAGCTTTTCCTTGTCTTTTTTTTGCTTGATCAACTCTTTGTTGATCTCCTGCAAACTGATGGTCTTCGTTTTAATCTCATCTCCCTGCTGCTTACGATAGTTGGTATATTGTTTCATATACTGCAATCGTTTGTAAGCCTGCAAGAAGTTCTCTGAAGACAACAGAAACATGATGCGGCTTTGTTGTGACTTACTCTTGTAAGATTTGGAAATCATCTTAGCGTAGTCCGCTTTAAGGGTCTTGAGTTCGTCTCTAAGTTTTGTAATGTTTCTTTGATTTGCGTTGATCTCGCGGTTGAGTAAATTAGCCTGCTGATTGGTCACTCGAATCAATTCTTGTCGCACATTGATCTTTTGATCTAGATCTTCGGCTTGAGAAAGCACTGATTTCTTTTCGCTCTGATTTTTGAACAAGAGTTGTTCTAACTGCCTAATGTCTCGTTGAAGTTTTATGCGCTTCTCCTCTAGCTGTCGCTGTTTGGCAGATTGCGCCAGAGTGGTGAAACTAAGAAAACAAGCCAATAGGGCCATAAGGGCCTTTATGTAAAAGTGATGTGTGTGTTTGGTATGGGTCATTCTAAAACGATCTCGTCGTATCCACTTGGTATCTTAAACGGAAAATTTAGCTTTTCATTGAATTTGACACTTCGATAATCAAGATCTATTTTGGTTTTACTATCCTGTTCTTCTGCTTTTATCTTTATTTCCTTCGGAAGAACTTTGCCTTCTACGGTTTGATAAGATTCATAGCTTACCGACAACATTCGATCCTCTGAGGGCTGCACTAATTGCTGCTGTTTCATTTTGTAGTTTGAAGGATGCACCATAAACAACCTTTCAAATAGCTGAAGCTCTCTGCGTGGCGTCAACACGTATCCGCCATCACCCACTTCGCTATCAAATCGCTCTTCACGAAGGTCAAAAATGGCTTCACCAAGCAACATATTCTGTACTTTTTGATAATCGAGATCCGTACCTAATAAATTGCTCAGAAAGCTGAAGTCTCCATCAAAGTAGGTCTTGTTGAGTTTCTCGTAATAGCTGACCTGTGTCGGAGTTATTAATGCTTTCGCCATTGGGATTCCCAAAACTGATACGCTAATCCAAATCTTTTTGTCCTTTTCGATACGCAGACTGGCAGTGACGCTCTGAGAGTTCTTAGCGTCTTGATATCTAACTTTAACCCTTCCTTTAATGGTATTGAATGCAAGGGTTTGCTTATAATGATTCTTAATCACCTTATTGGCCGACATAGCGGCGAAGTCTTCTTCAACCGCTTTTTTACTGCTTCCGCAGGAAACCAAAAAAATGACCATGGTTAACAACAAACTCTTATAAACTGTGTGCATTCAATTCGTGTTTAAGATATTTTTCTTGCTTATTGGATGGTTTGTGATTTTTTGAGGTACTCTTTGGCCTTCTTGAGATTGTTAAGCCCTGTGTAGGCATTGCTAAGCTCCAGATAGATCTGTGATTCGGTCTTGGGGTCATCGATGATATAGTCCAGTCCAGATTCTAGAGCATAGATTGCTCGTTGAAACTGTTGGCTCTTGTTTAGAGCCCGCCCTTTGAACAAGTATAAGAACGGTTGCGACGGATATTGTCCTAATGCCTTATCGGCCCTAAGAAAAAGGGCTGTATGGTCTCCGGCAGCTTCAATGGCCTCCAACTCTTCTCTCATCAGGTCAAGCGGGTTTTTCTTCTTTACTACTTCGACCTGCTTATTTGCCGCTTCATTTGACTCTTGATCTGCCTTCATCCAAGTAATTCTACGGCGAAGGCTATCTCGTTGCGTTGATTTTCCCTTTTTGTTGTCAATCTCATCAATGAGTGCCAGGGCCTTATCATAGTCCTTTACGTTTACGTATAAATTGATGAGTTCTTCGTTGTATTGTTCGTCAATCGCTACCAGCTTTTTGACGGTTTGCAATGCCTTGTCATTTTTATGTTGAAAGAAGTACGAGCGATATAGTTCAAATAAGTACCATTGGTTGTCCGGACTTTTCTGTACAGCGGTGAAAAGATAGCCTTCGGCCTGGTCATACTTTCGAAGCGCCAAGAAACTCTTGCCTATCTCAAAATCAAGTGCAGGCGTCTCTTTGTCAATCTTCTTGCACTCTAAAAACAGGTCGATCGCTTTTTCGTAGTTTTCGATTCCCTTTTGTTTTAGGGCTTCAAAGAAGCTTTCCTGAAATGCATCAGAATACTCTTCAAGGGTAAGTTCTGCGCTCTCCTCTTCTTGCTGTGCCATGACAACATTCGAGAGACAAAGCATCCCGAGCAACATTACGATATATCCCTTTTTACATCTCATAGCAAGACCGGTTGAGCGATCACCGTGCTTTATATAACGTTCTAGATCCAATTTTATTCAAAGATCATTCCAAAACAGAGTAATCTCCGATGCTGATGGCCGTAAAACTACCGTCGAACTTGGCGTGATTACCGATCATCGCATTGTCTAAGTTAGCGTTTTTTACGATGGAATTGGTTTGTATTAAGCTGTTTTTAACAGAAGCGTTTTCAATGGTGCACCCATCTCCGATAGAAACGTTTGGCCCTACTACTGCATTTGTTAAGGTCACACCTTTTCCGATGTAGCAGGGTTGTATAATCTGAGAGTCGGTTTGACTAATTGATTCTGAAACAAGATCTTCTCCTTCTTTCTTTAAAAAACCAAGCATTCGCGTGTTGGTTTCAACGGTCACATTTTTGTTTCCGCAGTCCATCCATTCATCAATCTTTCCAGGAACAAACACCTTCCCTTTTTTCATCATGCCTTTGATACCGTCATTGATCTGGTACTCACCTCCATGAATAATATTGTTATCTAATACGTATTGTAATTCGTCCTTTAAAACAGCCACATCTTTGAAATAATAGATTCCAATAACGGCCAAGTCAGATACAAATTCTTGTGGTTTCTCAACAAGTCCGGTGATTTGCCCTTCATCATTTAGAGACACTACTCCGTAAGCACTAGGATCTTCTACTTGTTTTACCCAAATCACACTGTCGGCTTTTGGATCTAATTCGAAATCGGCTCTAAACAAGGTGTCGGCGTACGCCACCACAGCAGGGCCTTCGAGTGAGTCTTTAGCACACATAATGGCATGCCCAGTTCCGAGAGGTTTGTCTTGATAGTAGATCGTTCCTTTGGCTCCTAAGCTGTTGGCGATCGCCTTTAGATCTGTTTCAACCTGCTCTCCAAAATCTTCTCCGATGACAAAGGCAACTTCGTCAATCTGTTCTCCAATTACTTTAGCGATATCTTCTACCAAACGGTGAACAATGGGTTTTCCCGCAATAGGGATCAACGGTTTTGGGACGGTAAGGGTATGTGGTCGAAGTCGTGATCCACGACCTGCCATAGGTACGATTATTTTCATGATTTAATGTAGCAATTTATCAATGTAACCATGTGGCAATTGGTACATTGTTAGATTTTTCAATTGTTTAATTATTTGACGCCTGTACTGCCAAAGCCACCGGCGCCGCGAGCGGTTTCAGATAGTTCTTCTACCTCGACCCATTGAGCACGTTCGTGTTTGGCAATCACTAGCTGTGCAACACGTTCTCCATTCTCGATCACGAAATCCTCATTCGAAAGATTGACCAAAATCACGCCAATCTCTCCGCGATAGTCTGCGTCAATAGTTCCTGGTGCGTTGAGCACCGTTATTCCTTTTTTTGCTGCCAATCCGCTTCGTGGGCGTACTTGTGCTTCAAAGCCAATCGGAAGCTCGATGAACAAACCGGTCTTCACAATGGTTCGCTCTAAAGGTTTAAGTGTAATGGATTCGGTAAGATTCGCACGGAGGTCCATGCCTGCAGACGCTTCGGTCTCATAGTGTGGCAACGTATGTTGCGAACGATTGATGATGTTTATTTTCATTCCTCTATTCTTTCCGCGCAAGCGAAAATTTCTATCATATTAATACTTCAAAATAAGGTTCAACCCATTCACTGGTATTGTTGTGAAAGCAGGAACTTTATTTTCTCGCTATTATTCTTTTCAATTCTTTTCTTTCTACAAAGAAAACAACGCCCAAAAATACTAAAAGTAATGCAGTATTTTGAAGGTAATTTTCCTTAATGATGTAGAAGGAAATGCCCGACAATACGGTCGCAAGTACAAGGTATACAAGAACTCTTGTCGTCTCGTAAGGAACGGGGTAGTGTTTCTTACCTAAAACATACGAAATGAGCATCATACTTCCATAAGCAGCTAAGGTCGCCCAGGCCGAAGCCATAAAGCCTATTTTAGGAATCATGAGCACATTAAACACAATGGTTATGATGGCGCCCAAAATTGAAATATACATACCATAACGTGTCTTATCAGTAAGCTTGTACCAAATGGCCAAGTTATGGTAGATGCCTAAACACAAGTTTGCTAAAAGCACTACGGGAACAATTTCTAACACACGCCAATAGGCTTCGTTTCGTACCAACAACTCTTTGAAGAAGTGGATGTAAGCCACCACAAAAAGTAGCACAAAGGACCCAACAATCACAAAATATTTTAGAATCAAAGCATAGGTGTTCTTGGCATTCTTCTCTTTGGCATGGTTGAAGAAGAAGGGCTCTGCCCCCAATCGAAATGCTTGAATAAAGATGGTCATGAACACGGCCAATTTATAACAACCTGCATAGGCCCCCATGGTGTCTTTGTCTATCATATCTTTCAGCAAAAGCTTATCGAGGTTTTCGTTGACCACGTAGGCCAGTCCGGCAGCCATGATGGGCCAGCCATAGGATAACAATTTTTTAAATATCGTCGTGTCAAATGACAGCTTAGACCGGAAGAAATACGGAAGCAGTAACAAAAGTGTTGCCGCACTTGCAGCCAGATTGGCTACAAAGATATATTGCACGAGATCCGTTGGGTCATAAAATGAGAAGGACCACTTGAACTTTGGAATCGCCCAGAGAAAGAAGAAATTAAGCGCTACGTAAACACCGATGTTGACCATCTTGATGGCGGCAAACTTTACAGGGCGATTAGAAGCTCTGAGATATGCGAATGGCGCCACCACAAGGGTGTCAAGCACCAAGACCCCGATCAGGTATTTAAAATACATAATATCAAGTCCTACGAGGTCGGCAATCTGTCCTTTGAAAGACCAGACTGCTGCAAAAAAGATAAGCGTAGTTGTAGTTAAGCTAATCAGTGCGGTCGAAAAGACCTTGTTCTTTTCTTGGTGCGTGCTAAAGAATCGAAAAAATGCGGTTTCCATGCCATACGTGAGCAGTACGTTGAAGAAGGCTGCATAGACATAGAAAGTGGTGTTTTCTGAATAGCTAACGGTTCCTAAGGTATCCGTGTGCAACGGAACGAGTATAAAATTCATCAGCCTTGGCAACACAGTGGCCAATCCGTAGATGATCGTGTCTTGAAGAAACCTTTTTAATACACTCAAGTGATGGACGTATTTTCAATAAAAGTAGGGAAATCGACGCACCCAACAAAGCGTTATTGTTTTTGCTTGACTCCACCATCGTTTCGCGGTGGTGCCATGGGGTAGGAAAGCATGGTTTTCTCTTTGACATCGTTTAGCTTGAAATACTTGGTTTTTCCTTCTTCCAAGTAACTGATGACGCATTCGTTCTTTTGAAGTTCGAAAGGTATTTTATGCGGAATCATCGGAGGTTGATTGCCTACCTCCTTCTTTGGGTCTTCATGCATAACGATGTCATGGGGCTGTTTGTTCTCGTCGGTAAGGAATCTTCCGATGTAAACGACCTTGCCTTCCATTTCGCTCTTTTCGAGCTTTAGAGCCCTTCCTCTAAAATAAGCACTGTCTAGCACCAACTCACTTTCCGCAGTAACAGGAATGAATAAATTGATCCCTGCGCCGCCTCCTTTAACGCCAGCCACCCATTTTTGGTAGTAGGCCTCACTTTCATTAAAGGTTGTGGGTGCTTTTTGCTGTAATTGAAGGGGTTGTGCGCTGCTGCATTGCGAAAAACTTGCCATGATCAATGGGATTGATAAAAGGGTGAATATGGATCGTAATCGTTTCATCTGATTCTATTTTAAGTCTTGGTCGAATTGACCAGATCTTCCTTCTATAAAGATACCAATTTTTGTGCCAGCTTATTGCAAAAAGAAAGGCCTCATCAAATGATGAGGCCCATATATTCGTAAATAGGGAGGTCGAATTCCCTTAGTTGTTCAATGCTTCGGCACCTCCAACGATCTCAAGGATCTCATTGGTAATGGCTGCCTGTCTTGCTTTGTTATACGTTAACGTTAACGAATCTCTCAATTCGGCTGCGTTATCGGTTGCCTTGTGCATGGCTGTCATACGTGCACCGTGCTCTGAAGCAAACGAGTCTCTTACGGCTTTGTACAATTGTGTCTTCAACGACTTTGGAATCAAGGTCTCAACGATCTCTTCTTTAGATGGCTCAAAGATGTAATCGAGTGAAACATTTCCTTCGGTCTCAGCAGCAACGATTGGTAAGAACTGCTCGGTCATAACAATCTGCGTAGCGGCATTCTTGAACTTGTTATATATCAACTCGATCTTGTCGTAAGATCCGTCAGTATATAGGTCCATTAGCTTCTGCGCAACGGCTGCAACATTTTCAAAGGTAAGATCATCAAATACTTGGTTGTTGTTTTCAACTACCGTATTCGATTTACTAAGGATATCGTTTCCTTTTTTACCTATGGTAACGAAATCAACTTGCTTACCAGCATATGCTTCTGATGCAAGGCGATTTCCCTCTTTAATGATGTTTGAATTGAAAGCACCACAAAGACCACGGTTAGAAGTAATAGCTACTACCAACACTTTGTTCACCTCGCGTTGCTCTGCAAACTTGCTTCCTCCATCACTATCCAAAGTAGCACTAAGCCCTTGCAAAAGTTCGGTCAATTTATCAGCATACGGACGCATCGCTGTGATGGCGTCTTGTGCTTTTTTCAACTTTGCAGCCGATACCATTTTCATGGCACTGGTAATCTGCATGGTTGATTTAACCGAAGATATTCTGTTACGTATTTCTTTTAAGTTTGCCATTCTTTTCAGTATTGAGTATTGAGACGCTAGTAGTTAGATCAGCTACCGAATCACAATACACGGCATTATATTAAACATAAGAGTAAGAGTATCAAGAACTCGTCTCAATACTCATTACTCAATACTATTTACTTATATCTTGCAGAAAGGTCTTTTGCTACCGCCGTAAGGGTATCGATAACCTCATCTGTAAGTTTACCAGCTTTCAACGTATCAAGTACGTCTCTGTGCTTAGCGTTTAGGAACTCGATATATTCAGTTTCGAATTCTTTTACTTTCTCAACAGGAACGTCTCTCAACAAGTTCTTAGAACCTGCATAGATGATCGCTACCTGATCTTCAACGGTAAATGGATCGTTTTGCGCTTGCTTTAAGATCTCAACGTTACGTCTACCTTTTTCGATTACGTTTAGGGTAGCTGCATCAAGGTCAGAACCGAACTTGGCGAATGCTTCAAGCTCACGGAACTGTGCTTGGTCTAGCTTCAACGTACCTGCTACCTTCTTCATCGATTTGATCTGTGCCGAACCTCCTACACGTGATACCGAGATACCTACGTTAATTGCAGGACGTACACCAGAGTTAAACAGGTCAGACTCCAAGAAGATCTGTCCGTCAGTAATCGAAATTACGTTTGTTGGAATATAGGCAGAAACGTCACCCGCTTGTGTTTCGATGATTGGAAGTGCTGTAAGCGATCCACCACCTTTTACAATTGGCTTTAAGCTTTCTGGAAGGTCGTTCATTCCTTTTGCGATATCGTCATCAGCGATCACTTTTGCAGCACGCTCTAACAATCTTGAGTGCAAGTAGAATACGTCACCAGGATATGCTTCACGTCCTGGAGGACGACGAAGTAGCAATGATACCTCACGGTAAGCAACTGCTTGCTTAGAAAGGTCATCATAGATAATCAAGGCTGGTCTTCCGGTATCACGGAAGTACTCCCCAATCGCTGCACCAGCAAATGGTGCATATACCTGCATTGGTGCAGGGTCTGAAGCGTTAGCAGCAACAATTACTGTGTATGCCATCGCTCCTTTATCTTCTAAAGTCTTTGCAATCGCTGCAACTGTAGAGGCTTTTTGCCCAACAGCTACGTAGATACAAAATACTGGCTCACCAGCATCGTAGAATTCTTTTTGATTGATAATGGTATCCAAACAAACGGTTGTCTTACCAGTTTGACGGTCACCGATCACCAACTCACGCTGTCCACGTCCAATTGGAATCATCGCGTCAACAGATTTGATTCCTGTTTGAAGTGGTTCGTTTACCGGTTGACGGAAGATTACCCCTGGCGCCTTACGCTCAAGTGGCATCTCATATAGGTCCCCTCCGATAGGTCCTTTACCATCGATAGGGTTTCCTAGTGTATCAACAACACGTCCTACCATTTCTTCTCCTACTTTGATAGAAGCAATACGTTGTGTACGTTTTACAGTAGCACCTTCTTTGATCTCTTTTGAAGGTCCTAACAATACAACACCAACGTTGTCTTCTTCTAGGTTAAGAACGATACCTTCTAGACCGTTTTCGAACTCAACAAGCTCTCCATATTGAGCGTTTGAAAGTCCATACACACGGGCGATACCGTCACCTACTTGTAGTACTGTTCCAACTTCGTCTAATGAAGCTCCTGCTTCAAATCCTGATAGTTGCTTTTTTAATATTGCTGATACTTCAGCTGGTTTAACTTCAGCCATCTTTTAAACTTTAGTTATTTACGAATTCTCTCTTTAAATTATTCAGTTTGCCAGCGATGCTAGCGTTGTATTGAAGGTCTCCTACTCTAAGGATGAATCCACCTACGATGCTCTCATCGATCTTGTTCTCGATGGTTACGTCGTTTCCGGTCAATTCTTTTACCTTGGCCAATACTTTTGTTCTTAGATCATCAGTCAACGGAACTGCGGTTGTCACTAAAGCAACTTCTCTTCCTTTGAACTGATCAAATAAGATGATATATTTTTCAGCTACTGTACCTAAAAGCGATTCTCTCTTGTTCTCGGCCAACACATCGATCAATCCTTGAGTGATGTTGCTAGTACCAGAGAAAATCTCTTTGAGTGCACTCTTTTTTAGCTCTGATTTTACAATTGGGCTTTGCAACATCAATCGCAGATCTTTACTATCTGCAATTGTTTTAACGATGGCCTTCATATCAGTATCAACAGCCTCGGCTGCCTTTTGATCCTGGGCCAATGATAAAATTGCTTTTGCGTAACGTATTGCTGCTCTTGCTCCTGCCATTGTGTTCTTAGTTTAAGGTAACATCTCCTAGCATATCCTCAACAAGCTTTAGTTGCTTGTCTTTGTCAGATAGCTCTCCACGCACTACTTTTTCAGCAATGTCAACAGATAAGGTAGCTACTTGGTTCTTTAATTCGGCTACAGCGGCTTGCTTTTCGCTCTCGATGGTTGCTTGTGCTTGCTTGATCATCTTGCTAGCTTGCACCTGTGCTTCTTCTTTAGCATCAGCAATCATCTTGTCCTTCATCTCACGTGCTTCTTTAAGCATGCTCTCACGCTCTTGACGTGCTTCCTTTAGCAACTTCTCGTTGTCTGCTTGAAGGTTTTGCATTTCTTCCTTTGCATTCTCTGCAGATTGCAAGGCGTTTTTGATGCCTTCTTCACGCTCGTTAACCGCATTTAAGATTGGTTTCCATGCGTACTTTCTCAATAAGAAAAGAAGCAACAGAAACAACAACGTTTGCCAGAAAAAAAGTCCAAGTGAAAATTCGTTAATTAATTTTTCCATCTTCCTATTATATAATAATGTATAATGTCTAATTTACTGTTTAAAGAACAGCTACAACCAACCGTTATAGCTGTCCTTTTGTCTTGGATGATTAAGCTGCGAAGATCGCTGCGAAACCAATACCTTCAATAAGCGCCGCTGCAATAAGCATTGCTGTTTGAATCTTTCCATAAGCTTCTGGCTGACGAGCGATAGCTTCCATAGCTTTACCACCAATCTGTCCGATACCGATACCTACACCGATTACGGCTAAACCTGCTCCGATAATGTTTGGAATTGTCATAGTATATGTAATTAATAATTAAACATTCTTTATTAGTGTGCCTCTGCATGGTCATGCTCTTCTGCCGCAAAACCAAAGTACAAGGCTGATAACATTGTAAAGATATATGCTTGTAGCAAGGCTACTAATATCTCGATCAATGAGATGGCGAAGGCCAATCCAAATGATAACGGACCTCCAAGCCAGTTTTGGAAAATATAGATCAATCCAATCAAGCTTCCCAATACAATGTGACCTGCTTGCATGTTTGCATACAAACGAATCAATAGTGAGAATGGCTTAATGAAAATCCCTAGGATTTCAATTGGGATCAGAATGATGTATAAAGGTATCTTGGCAATCCAAGGCATACTGCTGCCAAGAGGATCGAAGATGTGTAACCAATAGTCTTTTGTTCCTGTGAAGTTTGTAAGGAAGAATGTAAACAAGGCCAATGACAATGTAATGGCAATGTTTCCTGTCACGTTGATTCCAAGTGGCGTCAACCCAAACAAGTTCAAGAACCAAACGAAGAAGAATACTGTCAACAAGAAAGGCATGTATCTTTTGTACTTCTTCTCTCCAATGTTTGGAATCGCGATATCGTCTCTTACGTAAAGGATAATCGGCTCCATGAAGCGTCCAGCTCCTGTTGCGATTCCTCCATTTTTGCTGTAGCTTCTTCCAAGAGCTCTAAACATGAAGAACATCAATAATCCAGTAATGATGATCATGAAGACACTTTTCGTAATTGAAAGGTCTAATGGCATCGCGTTGGTTGGATGGTCTCCGTGCTCCTCATCATAAGTCAAAGTACCGGCAGCATCTGTTTCGTATATCTTAGCATGGTGATATGCAAAATACTTTCCATTAGACTCAACCACCTCTTCTCCATGATGAAATTTACCAGAAGGAAAAACATGTAATCCATCCGACCAAAGGATCACAGGAAGTGAAAACCCAATGTAGTGGTGTTTACCGTCATCGCCGGTGTATGAAAATAGACTAAAATCGTGAGAATCCAAGTTGTGGTGCTTCACGTATTCGGAAACTTCCTTCTTTCTATCTTCTTTTGTCGCCCCTTTTTCTTGAGCATTGTCTTTTCCAAAAGAAACGAAGGAAACCAGTAGCAGTAAAATCGTTAGCGTTTTTACTATAATTTTTCTTTGCATATTACTAGAATAATAGTGGCTTTAAAAACGGTGCAAAGGTATGGTTTTAAATGAAAAACAAAAACTATTTCGTAGTTTATTTTTACAGCTTTTTCGAAGGTGTCAAGAGGCGTTTGTCTCGTCGATTTTTTTAAGCAATAAAGAGACTCCAATTGTCTCTATGGTAAGGCTCGCTACATAGGGAATAAAAAACGCCATAAACTCGATAGTATTAATCTCTCCATCTTGTTTATAGATCGGAAATAAAACGATGAAAAACACGGCGAATTTTAAAAAGCTCCCTGCCATAAATAAGAAGCCCACTTGGTTCTTTACCTTTTCGATGAAGAAGTAGATTCCAGCAAAGATTAGAAGTGCAAGCAGCGCATTCAACCCGTATGAAAGTATGATTTTATTATCGTAAAGTGGAAGTTCTTTTAGGTGAAGTACCCACAGATGAAGTGCAAAGACGATTGCTATGGTCAGCAGCAATACAATGACGAATTTTACTAAGAGCCCCCTCATCTCAAATCAGTCGTGTAGATTTTTTAATTGCCTCACCAATACCCACATAGAACCAGCTACGCCAAACAATGTACATATAATTACATACAGTCGTTCGTCGTTATTGTAATTGGCATCGAGCCATTTGCCGAGATATGCAAAGAGGTAAATGGTTATCCCCATTTGAAGTCCGGCACCAATAAGAATCGCGTATTTTTTAAGCGGTCTTTTCGGCTTTTTGTTGCTCATTTGTAGTTTTTAACGGCATCACTCCGGCTGCCTTCATCTTACAGGTGGCGTTGAAGATCGCTCCTGTTTCGACAGCTAGCTTACCGATGGTTGCATCACCTTCTACCATAGCTGTGTTTTTGAGAGCCAGCATATTCGAGATCAGCAGCTCGCCGCTAAATTTGCCTTCAATATCGGCGTTTACACATTCGATTTTTCCATCAATAAAACCATCTTTTCCGATGACCACTTTCCCAGTGGTATTGATGTTTCCTTTAAATTGTCCGTCGATTCTGAAGTCGGCTTCAGAGATGATCTCTCCTGAGATTGAAGTTCCTTTAGCGATTCGGTTGGTTAGTCCTGATGTTCCAACAGGGCCTTTGTCCTTGCGGTCTGAAAACATAATGATTTGGGGGTGTTTGGGTTAACTTTTAAAATTTTCTAATAGGCTAAGTTCTTTGGTATTTTATGTATTGTTTTTAGTTGTTACGCTGTCTTTTCTACTTTTTTTTGGCTATCACCTGCTTTAAGAGGCTTTACGTCTCCCTTCATACTACAGGATGCGTTAAACGCAGCTCCTGGCTCAACGGCCAACTTGCTTACGGTTACATCCCCTTCAACATACGATGCCGCTTTTAGCGTTAGCACTCCGGCTACAATAAGTTCGCCAGAGAACTTTCCTTCGACATCTGCGCTGGTGCACTCTACCTTTCCTTTGATGAAGCCATCTTTTCCGATGACCACTTTACCAGAAGTTTTGACACTTCCTTCTAATTCTCCGTCTATTCTTAGGTCCGCTTGTGAAGTCATATCACCAATGATCTTGGTGTTTTTTCCGATGCGGTTTGGTTGTCCGATAGTTTCACCTACCGTTCTTCCTTTTTTAGATTCTGAAAACATTTAATAATAAGGTTTTTCCCTTGGGGGGGTTACAATTATTTAGTATACTCATTGAGGTTTTTGTGTACCTGAATGATCTTATAATTGGATGACAAAACTACAAAATTCTCATTATCAACCAAATAGTCTTTGTTAATATTTAACAGCTCAGCAAAGCCCTCGGCCTTGTCTGTTCCTTCAAAACCGTGCACTACGACGAAAACTTTCTCGCGATCGTACACATCGGTTGAAACTGAGCAGTTAAGATAGCGCAATTCTTTGATGGCCATTTCAATGGTCTCAGAAAGCTTGGCCATGGCCTCCTTGTTATCTTCTTTCTTCTCAAACGGAAATACCAATTTGGCTTTTCCTTTGACGGTTGTCGTATCCAATGTCTTATCAGAAAGCGGCTTCAACGAACGATTGACACGATCTTGCGCTTCTTTTCCTTCTGGGTTGTTCGGATAATTGAGCGCCACGTAGTTGAGCGCTTGTTTATACGCTTCTAACCCATCCAATCGGCCAATTGCCGTTGCCTTGAGCAGCTCGAACTTGGGCACAATATCTTCCCCATTAAATTGCTTGATCGCTTCCTCTGATGCATCGATCGTTTTCTCGTATTCTTGTGCCTCGAAATCCCTAAACAGTTTTGCATATACTGCCTCTGGACTGTTCTCATCTGTACTGGTGACCACTTGCGGATTCAACAAGATTTCGGCGTAGCGAGAATCTGGGTGATTGTTAATGATGTCGTTCTTGACACCGATTGCTTTTTGGCTTCCGGTAGTCGTATATATCTTATAAAGATTGTACTTGGATGGAAGCACTAATTTTTCTTCCGGTTTGTTATCAAGCAAC
Source organism: Flavobacteriaceae bacterium (assembly GCA_028279515.1). Classification (GTDB taxonomy): domain Bacteria; phylum Bacteroidota; class Bacteroidia; order Flavobacteriales; family Flavobacteriaceae; genus JANQNQ01. The sequence goes on along the minus strand of JANQNQ010000008.1, from coordinate 319,985 downwards.
GTTTCAAGCTTCTCGGCTGCCAGATCGTACTCCTTGAACTTTTCCTTATAAATAAGTCCTAATTGGTAATATGCAAAGTCACGTTCTTTGACAATGCTATCTATCACCTGTTCGTCTTTAGGAATTCTATCTAAATAAAAACTGAGCGAGAAGCGTTTTTCTTCTCTAGCTTCGTCTTGGGCTATGTCTTGAGACGTTTCGAGCACTTCTCTTGACACACGTTGTTTGTTAGACAACCTCCAATCATCTTCAAGCGGACGATCACCCCATGTCTTTTGAAACTCGTTCTTTCCATATCCAAGGGTCACGGGATTATAGAAATAAAACCCTCCGTCTGTATTGGGCCCGCTAGTATTTCCTGCTTGGAAAAATTCATTGTCTCTAATCGCAGCTGCCTCTTCTTCGGCCTTTTTTGCGGCTTCTTCTTCGGCCTTTAGGTCAGCGATCACTTTCTCAAAAAGCATCACGCGCTCTGGCTCGGTAAGGTTGACCAAATGCATGATACTATCATTGCGTTCAGCTACGTCTTCGTAGTTGATCACATCCTCCAAATTGTCGCGCTTACGTCGTAAGCTTCGGTACTTTTTCGTATTTTCTTTTAACACCAACAACGTACTGTCATAATATGCCCCAGCATCTCTATATAAGCGGTCATCGAACTTGATGGTCGCTAAATTTTCGTAGTTGAGTCCGGTAAGAAAGCGGTCTCTATTGGCCTTACTTTTGGTGAGTGATTTGTTGAAGTATTGTACTGCCAAATCAACTGAATCTCCTTCTAAATGAAATTCGGCCAATTGGCGATAAATCTTATCCAGAAATGGGCGATTTTCGCGATTTTCTTCAAGGTCAGTAAGTGTTTCAAACAAAATCGATCGGCTTAAGCTATCGACCTCGAAATTCTTTGCTTTTTCAAGGTAAGCATTGATCATATAAACCCTAGGTGTCTTTCGGTTTAGGTCAATCACCTTTTGAAAGGCAATATTCGCTGTGTCCTTGACTCCTAGTTCATTGTAAAGCTGACCAATGATATAGTAATAGCGTCCTCTCTCTTCATTATCCTTGGTCATGGCCGCCGCAACTTTTAAATGTTGAATGGCCGTATCCTTAACTTTGAGATTGAGGTATGCTTGTGCCATAATAGCTCTCGCATCGGCATAGGTTTGATCCTTCAGTTTTTCTTGTTTCATCAAACGCTGAAGGTTCTCGATTGCGACCTCTTCATTTTCCAAACGAATGTTGGTCTTCTCTCTCCAAACCTTCGCGACATTGATCTTGTCACTTTCTGGATATTTGTAAAGGATATAGTTGAAGGCCTCTAGTGCCGGAATAAATCGCTGATCATAATAACGCGCCTGCCCTAAGAGCAAATAGGCTTCATCGATCTGTGGATTGCGTTGTCTGTTCTTGATGTTCATCGAGTGCTTCTGAATGGCTTTTACTGCCTTCTCTTCAGCACGTTCAAAATTGGGGTTCTTTTGGGCGCCTGGCAGGGCGATTACTTCTTTGATCTCCATGCGCTCCACCGGAAGTACTTCCCAGTAATTATCTTCAAAAGACTCGACCAAGGAAGACTTACCTTCCTCTAAGGCATTTTTCCCATTGTACAGCACATTGAATTTGGTGGTAGTAGCGTGATATGTTCTATTGATAAAGCCATCTTTCTTGGTAGAACATCCCCAAATGCCTGTTACCAATACTGCGCCTAAAATTCCTCGAAGAAATATTTTGTTCAAAACCCTTATAATTACGTATTTCTTTAACTTAAAACCTCATGTTTTATTATGCGGAAACGTAAAAATACATTTCTTTTTTTAAACGATGGCGATCCAAGCCAATAGACCATAAAAAAAGCCCTCGGATCCGAAGGCTTTTCTCTTGAAATTTGTATGGCATTATCCTCCAAAGAAGGTCTCCAATTCTTTAAGTGTTTCGGGCGTGGTCTGAATGTCTTTAACCACCTCTCCTTTGTTGAGCACTACAATGCGTTCGCACACATCGGTAACATGCATCAGATCGTGGCTCGAAACCAATACTGTAACATCCCTATTGTCTGCTAGATCCTTGATGATCTGCTTCAATCGGATCTGTGTTGTTGGGTCCAAATTTGCAAACGGCTCATCGAGAACGACTACTTCAGGGTTTCCGATAAAGGAGGCTACGATTCCTGCTTTTTTCTGGTTTCCTTTGGAAAGGTCTCTCAAATACTTCTTTTGCCCCAAGATCTCTCCGTGAAAGAAGTCGCTAAATTGTGAAAGTAGCGCATCGACATCAGCTTTATTTTGCCCGCGTAGCTCTCCGATAAAATAGAAATATTCTTCAGGCGTCAAATACCCGATCAAAAAGGTCTCATCGATAAAGGCAGATGTAAACGGTTTCCAGTCTTCGCTTTTGTTAACCACAACACTGTTGTTCTCAATCGATCCCGTTGTCGGTTGAATCAGATCAAGCAACAAACTGAATAGCGTGGTCTTTCCTGCTCCATTGTTCCCCACTAGTCCGAAACTCTGTCCTTTTGGGATGTCTAGTTGAGGTATGTCTAATACTTTATTACTTCCGTATTTCTTTGATATATTATTTACTGTGATCATAGTCGTTGATTCTTTATATGTAGTTGTTGTGTTATTAGTTTTTCTGCTTGTAGGCCGCTAGCGTTTTGTATTTCTCGGTCTTATAAATGCCTTCGATCATATTGAATACTGCATTTCTAAAGACAAACCCAAGTACTCCGGTCAGCGCTACGGCAATGTAGCCAGCGGTTGCCCCGAGTGTAAAATGCCCAATGGCATACACCACCAGCGGCAACCCTAATTTGGGCAAGGTAAGTAGCAAGGTCTTCATGTTGAAAGCTTGCTTGTCTCCAAAGGCCTTTTTGTTCGAAGCCAGGTCGATCGGAGTTTTAATATACGCACCACCCCACAATACGAGATAGGCATTGACCCCAATATTATAGATGGCACCCACAATGATCGCTAAATATACTTCCCACCCAAAATACAGATAGAAAGAAGCCAGTATAGTTGACACCAAAGTAGCAATCACAATCAAATACCACTTTGACAACAGATACTCTCTGTAGCGAATATTCTGGCTCATCATCAGCGGATAGTAGGCACTGTCCCAACTTGGCACAAATTGTCCAAAGCTAAACAGGAACCCTCCTGAAACGAAAATCCCTGCAAAGATTCGCCACACAGGGCCTTCGTATGCTTCGATGCTTCCGGTAAAGAAGAGCATTCCGTAGAAAAGGAACATCACGCTCAACAAAACCGTTGTCTTCGAGCGCTTGTTTCTTTTGATGAGTTTGATGTCGTTTTTCAAGAAAGTACCCAAGCTTCCGAAGCGGTTAAGCCAAGTAAGATCTTCGGTCTTTGCATCTGATTGTTTGGTCGATAGACCCGCGTCCAAGTATAAATTCTTCTTGAAATACGTAAAAGAGAAATAATACATTCCTATAAGAATGACCCAAGGTATAATTGCCGTCCAAGGCATGTCATAGAATGCCTGAAAAATAGGCCCCGTGTAATCGGTCACATCAAATAATTGATAGTACTGCAATGCTCCCAACGCTAGGATCACTCCGACTGCACTATAAAAAAGTGCATCTTTATTGTTGATCAACACGTTCAAGAAATTGTTGATGTAAAACAATGCAAAAATTGCCAAGTGCCATCCGATCACATTGAGCAACGGATACCCTTCAATAAGCAAGACAGCAGAGAACGGTACAAAGAAAAAGGCATGAACAATATTAAAATACGAGAGCACCGTTTTACCCAAGGCAAAGTTGACGATCTTCCCTTTCTTGATCGGAAGGTATAGCATCGGTTTGATATTCAACACGGGCATCTTTTGCAAAAAGTAGCGCGTGATCAAATCGATAAACATATAGTAGACCAAAAATTTGTTGATCAACTTTAAGGGATCGACATTTAGCTTCTTTTCGATCAAGTAATAGGATCCTGCACCTAAACCGACAAATACGACGGTAAAATAAAGCGCGCCAAAGATCATGAGAATCTTGATGAAAAGGTTGGCCTTAAAAGAAGCCGATCTAAAAAAGGATTTCCACTGGAGGGAGATAAAGTGTTTTAGCATTACGTTAATGGTTGATTGTATGCAATTAGTATGCACACCGATAAATTTGTTACATCGAAGATTGAAACTACTTAATTTTTTCTAAAATGAAATCTCAGATCATCTAGTGTTTACTATTTTTGGCAAAAAATTGTACATGAGTCATTTTCATTCACTCACCATTGATAAAATTCACAGAGAAACTGATAAGGCTATTTCGATCACTTTTGATGTTCCTAGTTCACTTAACGGTTCGTTTGCGTTTAAGGCCGGACAATACATTACCATTAAAAAGGAGTTGAACGGTGTCGAGCTTCGTCGATCCTATTCGATCTGCGAAACACCCAAGAGCAATGCGCTAAAAGTAGTCGTAAAAGAGGTTGAAAACGGCACCTTTTCTGTCTATGCCAACACTCAATTAAAGGAAGGCGACGTGCTCGAAGTAATGCCTCCTGAAGGTCGCTTTGTGTTTGACCCTACCGTCAATAAAGGAGCTGTTGCGGCTTTCGCTGCTGGAAGTGGTATCACACCCATCATGTCGATCGCAAAAACGGTTTTACAGGAAACGAACGATGATTTCATTCTTGTCTACGGAAACAAATCGGTTACCGATACTATTTTTTATGCAGAATTGACTCAGCTACAAGAAACACACCCCGACCGTTTTCATTTGCATTTTGTGTTTAGTCAGGCGCAAGAAGAAGACGCCCTCTTTGGCCGAATCGATCGATCTACGGTCAACTTTGTAACCAAGAACAAGCATAAGGATCTAAACATCACTTCGTATTATTTGTGTGGCCCAGAGGCCATGATCAATACCGTTTCTGAAACCTTGGCAGCCAATGAAGTTGCCAAAGAAAATATTCACTTCGAACTATTTACTTCATCTGATGATTACACAACAACCTCTAATGAAAACCTGGATGGAAAAACACAGGTAAAAGTACTGGTGGATGATGAAGAATTTGAATTCACCATGTCACAAGACAAGACCATTTTAGAATCGGCATTGAAGGAAGACATCGATGCTCCCTATTCTTGTCAAGGCGGTATCTGCAGTAGTTGTATCGCTCGTATTACCGAAGGAGCGGCTGTTATGGATAAGAATCAAATTCTTACCGATGGCGAATTGGAAGAAGGCTTAGTACTCACCTGCCAAGCACACCCTACCACGCCAACCATTGTGGTTGATTACGATGACGTATAATTAGTTAAGTATTTCGGTTATTTTTTTGACCACTGCTTCTGGAGTGATGGTGCGCATAGCGTCTTCATAGCCTTCAGGTATTTTATTACCATAGACCGAGGTCGGAATCAACGGATATTTTTCTCGATCTGCTAGCAATGCATTTTCAGTATCTTGTCCATATGGATAGAACCCTGCATACGGATGTGTGACGCCCCACAACGTAATTACTTCAATTCCTTTCATGGCTGCCAAGTGCGCATTGCCAGAGTCCATGGCAACCATCAAATCAAGGTTGCTAATCAAGGCAAGCTCTTGTTCGAGATTCAATTTTCCAGCTACGCTGGTTACATTTGAAAATGAAGCTGAGAGCGCGTCTAATTTTTTTACTTCGGAAGGGCCTCCGCCAAAGAGAATCGTCTTATACCGATTGGTATCATTAAGTATTTTGACCACTTTTTCCATGAGGTCCAGCGGATACATTTTTCCTTCAAATGCCGCAAAGGGCGCAATTCCGAGCCACTTTTTTGTTTTATCGCCAAGTAGTTCGATGACCTGTGGATCCATGGTTTCAGCTTGCGGCCCTTTCTTTTTAGGTGTTTCTAAATTTAAGCTGAGTTGCTGAAACACTTCTGCATATCTTTCATGCGTAGTCTTCAGTGGCTTGAAGACTTTATCGCTCATTCTCGTTAGTGCCTTTTTCTCTGCCCGACCTTTATCTATTTGAACGACCTTGAGGCCCTTCCACTTAAAAAATACTTTAAGAATATTACTTCGAAGTACATTGTGCAGATCGGCTACGGCATCTGGTTTGGTTGCCATGAGTTCTTTGAAAAGCTTGTAGAGTCCAACAATGCCTTTGTGTTTTCCTTTTACATCTGCTGCATAGAATGTGACTTGCGGAATGTCTTTAAAAAAGGGCTTAAAAAATGCTCTGGACAGTAGCGTTATTCTGATGTCTGGATTGACCGCCACAAGCCTTTTAATCACAGGCACGGTCATGGCCACGTCTCCCATGGCTGAGAGCCTGATGACCAAGACGTGTTTTGGTTTTTGATTTGAACTCAAAGTGGCTTGTTTCACAAACAGGCGACTATTTCTTTTTGTACAAGACTGGGTTCAGCTCGTCGTCGTTGTACATCTTCATCTGCTTGTATACCTTCATGTATTTGTTTCCTGCCTCAATATCAGCGATCAACTGGTCGATAGCAGTAGAAAGATCTACTCTTTGCTCTAACAACACATCTAGCTTTTCCTGGCATTTTGCTTTGTGTGCTTCAGATGCGCCTTCGCGTTCTACCTCTTCACGCATGTGATAGATCTTTAGGGCTAAGATAGAAAGTCTGTCGATCGCCCAAGCTGGGCTTTCAGAGTTGATGGTTGCATCATCATTGACCTTTACTTCTTTGTATTTATCAAGAAAGTAGCTGTCGATATACTCTACAGTATCGGTACGGTCTTGATTAGAGGCATCAATCTTACGCTTCAGGTCTAATGCAGCAATGGGATCAATATTCGGATCACGAATAATGTCTTCGTAGTGCCATTGCACTGTGTCTATCCAATTTTTTCGATACAGCAGATGCTCAACTCTGTCTGATGGGTATGGATTGGTGAACGGTTGATATACATCGTCTACGACATGGTAGGTCTTGATGCTTTCTTCGAAAATTCTATTGGCTAATTCTGTAAACATGCTGCTTATTTTTAATGCTGCAAATATACTTCTTAAATTCTAAACAGTATTGTGGTATTAATGGGTAAATGCTACCTTAGTGGTCAAATTCTACCTCAATGACCATTCATCATATCGGCCAAGCCGCTTCTATTCTAAATACCTTTGTTTCTGAGACCCGAGATCGTGAAGTCCAAAAGGATGCTATGCGGTTTAGAAGAAATATCGAGCGTATCGGTGAAATTCTTTCTTACGAACTCAGCAAAACCCTCTCTTATGCGTCAAAAAAAGTGTCTACTCCTTTGGGCACAAAGGACATTTCTTTGCCAAATGAGGAAGTAGTTGTATGCTCTATATTACGTGCCGGACTTCCGTTGCATCAAGGTGTCCTTAACTATTTTGACAAGGCCGAAAACACCTTTATTTCTGCCTATAGGAGACATACTGGTGATGGTGATGATTTTGAAATTGTTGTCGAATATTTGGCATCTCCTTCTATCGAAGGAAAAGTATTGATCTTAGCGGATCCTATGTTGGCCACTGGACAGTCATTGGTTGCCGTAAAAAGAGCTTTGGCCTCTATGGGCACTCCTAAGAAGACCCATCTCGTATCGGTTATTGGAGCACAAACAGGTATTGACTTCGTGAACGAGCACTTTGAAGAAGATGCTGAACTTTGGATCGCCGCTATTGATGAAACGCTTAACGATAAGGGGTATATTATTCCTGGTTTAGGCGATGCCGGAGACCTGGCCTTCGGTAGTAAGATGCAGCACTAAACTCACAATCGCCATGGCTACAAAAGCATATAGTATCGCCTCTTTCATCCACCTTTTTTCTAGTTGTTGCAGGTAATTGGTCATCAAAATCGAGAGTGGAAATAAAAGGAAAATCAATTCTGCACCCTGGGTAGCTTCTGACAATAACACTACGGCCAAAGCCACTACCAAGGTATAGAATACCATATATGCTATGGTTTGTTGTTGACCTACCCTGCTTGCTCTCTTCAGAAAAAACCCTATCAGTGCCATTACTCCCATTACAGTACTAAAAATTGCAGGTATTGAAAAGGTGGTTTCCTTGTATTTATTTATGTTGAAGTCCACCGTGAAAGAAAAACGCTCTTCAAGAAGTGACAAGTCACTGAACACAAAGGTATAGGTGAAGTAAAGCATTCCTACAATAAACACAGGAATGATCGGAATCATCATGTTCTTGAAATCCTTCAGCTTATATAACAAAATGGCTATGAATACAATGGCTAGGAAAAGTAGGCTCCAATCGTAAAAAAGGCATGCTACACATATCCAAAATGTGCTATCAAAGATCTTCTTCTTTTCCTCTTTAAAGGTGCGCAAACTCACCGCTCTTCTAAACCCAAAAAGTACAAACAAATTGGCGATCAACAACTTATCATTTAGGAGTACATTCGGAAAGAAAATCAAGAGCATCACATAGAGAAAGATCGCATAATTGTTGTTCTCGGTCAGCGCATTTTTGTTGATCACAAAATCGAGCACAAAAACTGAAAAAGCAACTGCCAGAGCACCTATGATTTTTCGAGCTATGAACCAAGCTGTTAGCTCTTCTTGTACGAACACCGTATTCGCTGCGATATAACACAATACCAAAGCACCTATTAGAATGACAAAATTTATTGGTTTTGATCGATCAAAAATGCTTGTTATCATCGCAGTTTTTTATATTTGCACTGTAAATATAGCCTAAGTTGCGATTATGCGCTATTTGCCTTGAAAATAATCGCTTGATTTTGGCAATCAGAAAAGAAAAATATTAGACTGATGAAAGATTTTTTTGAAGCTATTCAGAGTTTGTTTGTAGATGTATTGTTTAAGCCTCTTGATGCATTTCGTTACTTAGAACTTGAAAACTGGTGGGCGGCTAACGGAGTAAACTGGCTATTCATCATTGTTGGAATGGTAGCAACCGTTTACTGGACCCTTCAGCTTAAAAAATTCAACGATAACAACGAAGAGGATAAAGACGTTACGGCCCACTCTTTTCTATAGGTCGAACCCAATATCCTTTCTAAAATACATCTTATCAAAGTGCAGCTTGTCTATACTTTGGTAAGATTTTTTTATGGCCTCTTTGAAGTGATCATCATATGAGGTTACGGCAATTACTCTTCCGCCGTTGGTTAGCACCTTGTCATCGCTTAGTTTCGTTCCTGCATGAAATACCAAGGAGTCTTTGATATCTTCAGTCCCTGTAATTTCTTTTCCTTTTTCATAGGCTTCTGGGTATCCTCCAGAAACCACCATAACGGTAGTCGCAGCTCGCTCGTCGATTTGCAGGTCAATCTCATTTAGCGTCTGTGTGGCACAAGCTTCGAAAATTTCTACAAGATCATTCTTAACTCTTGGCAATACCACTTCGGTCTCAGGATCCCCCATTCGCACATTGTATTCGATTACGTATGGGTCGTTGTTCACCTTGATGAGTCCGATGAAGACAAATCCTTGGTACGGAATATTGTCTTTTTGGAGTCCATTCACCGTAGGTTTTATAACGCGATCTTCTATTTTCTGCATAAATTCAGCATCAGCAAAAGGTACGGGTGAAATGGCTCCCATCCCCCCAGTGTTTAGACCCGTGTCACCTTCTCCAATTCTTTTGTAATCTTTTGCAGTTGGTAGTGTTAGATAATTTTTACCATCGGTAAGTACGAAGCAGCTTAGTTCGATTCCGTCGAGAAATTCTTCGATCACTACTTTTGAACTCGCGTCTCCAAATTTGGCATCGACCAACATATTGTCTAGCTCATTCTTGGCTTCTTCAATATCGCTGATGATCAATACCCCTTTACCAGCTGCAAGTCCGTCAGCCTTCAACACATAGGGAGCATCAAGAGTTTCTAAAAACTTCTTTCCTTCTGCCACCGTATCTTTGGTAAAGCTTTGATAGGCCGCTGTGGGAATGTTGTGTCGCTTCATGAATTCTTTTGCAAATTCTTTGCTTCCTTCGAGTTCTGCGGCCATTTTCTCAGGACCGATCACTGCCACTTTTTGCAAGCTTTCTTCCGCTTTGAAAAAATCATGAATTCCTTGCACTAAAGGATCTTCTGGTCCCACCACGACCATTTGAATGTTATTGTCTAACACTAGTTTTTTAAGGGCTTCGAAATCGGTGGGTTTGATGTCTACATTGGTGGCCATCTGTGCAGTTCCTGCATTTCCGGGAGCAACAAAAAGTTGATCGCATTTTGCGCTTTGTGCCAATTTCCAGGCGAAGGTGTGCTCTCTTCCTCCAGATCCAATTACAAGTATGTTCATGTGTGTTGTGTTGTTGTTATTTGCTTGGATTTCACCAAGAAATGCTCGATCAGAAAACGAATCAAATACAAGCATGACTTGAAGACCCCAAAGTTAAGCGCCTTTCTGTAAAAAATATAATTGTGCTTCAATAAATTTAGCTTGTTCGAAGACATAGATCCTGTACGTACTCGATAATACGCTAGCGGCTCTTTTATTCCATAAGCCATCCCAGCTTTTTCGATGCTCTTTAACCACAAAGCCCAGTCTTGACGCTTGCGAATATTCGGGGAAAATAGCTTCCCCAGCTTCTCTACATTATAGATTCCTGTGAGATTGCCTACATAATTGCTGACCAATTGTTTGTCATAGCTTAGCTCTTTGAGTGCAACTACTCTTTTGTAAAGTGTTTCACCTTGTTCATCGATCATGTCATAGCTGCTAAAACAAACCGCTGCGCTGTGCTGGTTCATAAACACAAGTTGTTTTTCGAGCTTTTGAGGCATCCAAAGGTCGTCGGCATCCAAGAAGGCGACAAAGGCTCCTTTGGCCAATTCTGTGGCCTTGTTTCGAGCTACAGCGGCGCCTGAGTTCTCTGTTAAAAAGTGATATTTGATTCGGGAATCCTGTTGGGCGTGCTTCTCAATAATCTGCTGTGTAGTATCGGACGAGGCATCATCGACAATGATCATTTCCCAATTATTGTACGTCTGCGCTTGTACCGACGCAATGGTCTCGGCGATAAATTGTTCAGAATTATAGGAAGGAGTAATGATCGATATGAGTACATCGTGCTTCATCAATAGGCCTTTTCTTGTCCTTTAAACAGGTTGATAACCGTTTCAAAAATAATCTTGATGTCCAGAAACACAGACCAGTTTTCGATGTAGAAAATATCGTACTTCACTCGGTTGACAATCTCTTCTTTTGTAGCAATCTCCCCTCGATACCCCTTTACTTGCGCCAACCCAGTAACTCCGGGTTTAATAGAGTGCCTAAATAGGAAGTTGTACTTGTCTATCTGTTTGGCATATTCTTGGGTATATGATATCATATGCGGCCTTGGGCCTACCACTGACATGTCTCCTAACAATACATTAAAGAACTGCGGAAGCTCATCGATGCTGGTCCTTCTGATGAATCTTCCGACTTTGGTCACGCGGTCATCATCTTTTGTTACTTGCTGTAGATCCTTGTGCTTTACATGTTTCATGGATCGAAACTTGAAACATGTGAATTCTTCATAGTTAAGTCCGTTTCGAACATGTTTGTAAAACAATGGTCCTTTTGACTCCAACTTAATAATGATGAACATTATCGGAATCAACCAAGACATGATGAACACAATAATCATCAACGAAAATATGACATCAAACACTCTTTTGATGGCTTTATTCACTGGGTCATCAAGCGAAACATCCTGAAATGAAAGCACCGGCAGATAATCGTAAAAATCGGTTTGCAATCGTTTGGAGTAGATCTTCTTAACACTCGGAATGAACTTTAATGTGCTGTAACTTTCCTTCGTGATTTGAACAAATCTGTTGATGTCTGTGTCTTTTAGCTTTTCGATGGCACAATACACCTCATCTACATTGTTCTCGGTTAAAAATGTGAAGCTGTTTTCGATTGAATCGGTCACATGTTCCCCTTCTTCATTGCTAAAAAATCCCTGCAGGTTATACCCCAAATCAGAGCGGGTATTAAAAAATTCTTTTAATTGAACCGATGCGGGCGTATTACCAATGATGACTACGTTTCGTTTATTTCCGCCCAAATACCTACGGTACTTTTTAAGCGCATAGTACACCGCTATTTTTCCGGCGGCCACTAAGAGCATCGAATATACGAGATAACTTAGGGACTCCTTGAGTTCAATATTTCGAATGCTAAAAAATCCGTAGAAGGCAAATACGGCTAGCGAAAAGGCCAAAAGTTGTTTCACCAACAATATGTTGATGGTAGTAATAGAGGTAAATCTGTAAACCTCGTAAAATCGAATACTATATCCAAAGATCATCCAAAACGTTGCGATATAGGCAACGAAATATACCGGCACAGAATCTCCCAAAATGAAAATGGACAACAAGGTGATGACCAGAAGGTCGAAAACGACCAGTATGGGTCTAATCAACCATGAATATCTACCTCTTTTTGGATGCATTAATGTCTTTTAGTATAGTTTGAAAAATCTTTGTGTTCTCGTTTAAATAGTTCTTCTTTCGAAAGCGATTTGAAATAGTCGTATGTCTTTTTCATTCCCTCATGCCTATTGACTGTTGGAGTCCAGCCGAGAAGCTTTTTGGCCAATGTAATGTCGGGCTGTCGTTGCAACGGGTCATCGACCGGTAATGGTTGGTACACGATCTTTTGGTCGGTACCTGTTAGCTCAATGATCTCTTCGGCAAAATCCTTTATCGTGATTTCATCTGGATTTCCAATATTCACTGGGTCGGCGTAATCACTCATCAACAATCTGTAGATTCCTTCGACTTGATCGTCAATATAGCAAAATGAACGAGTTTGGAGTCCATCGCCAAAAACGGTCAAATCCTCCCCTCTCAATGCTTGTCCAATAAATGCTGGAATCACGCGACCGTCATTGAGACGCATTCGCGGCCCATATGTGTTGAAGATACGAACAATGCGGGTTTCAAGGCCATGAAATCTGTGATATGCCATAGTAATCGACTCTTGAAACCGTTTGGCCTCGTCATAAACCCCTCTTGGACCAATCGTGTTTACATTGCCATAGTATTCCTCGTTTTGAGGATGTACCAACGGGTCGCCGTATACTTCGGAAGTCGAAGCGATCAAGATCCGTGCTTTCTTTTCCTTGGCAAGTCCCAATAGATTATGCGTCCCTAGAGAACCTACTTTTAATGTCTGGATAGGAATCTTAAGATAGTCAATCGGACTTGCTGGAGATGCAAAATGCAGTATGTAATCCAGTTTCCCTGGGACGTGCACAAATTTGGTCACATCGTGATGGTAAAACTCGAAATCTTCAAGCTTAAAGAGGTGCTCAATATTCTTGAGGTCGCCCGTGATCAGGTTGTCCATACCGATAACGTGAAACCCTTCCTTTAAGAAGCGATCGCATAGGTGTGACCCAAGAAATCCGGCGGCGCCGGTAATCAGCACTCTTTTTTTCATAGCTTATTTAGAATAGTCTTTTCTTCCGATAGAGAAATAATGAAACCCTTCTTTACTTATGTCTTCTACATCGTACAAGTTTCTTCCATCAAATATCACCGGATTGGCCAGCTGTTCCTTAATTCTCTTAAAGTCTGGAGTTCTAAAGATGCTCCACTCTGTACAAATTACCAAGGCATCTGCATCTTCAAGGGCTCCATACATATTGGTGGCAAACGAAATCTTGTCGCCCAACTTCTTTTTCACATTGGGCATGGCCTCTGGATCAAATGCTTTGATCGTACAACCCGCTTCCAGCAATTTATCAATTGTATATAAAGAAGGTGCTTCTCTGATGTCATCTGTTTCAGGCTTAAACGCTAGCCCCCAAATGGCAATCTTCTTGCCTTTGAGGTCATCGTTGAAATACGACTTCACTTTTGGAATCAAGGCCGTCTTTTGTTGCTCGTTAATGCGAACTACAGCGTCCAATATTTCAAAATCGTAGCCCTTTTCCCTTCCTGATTTGTGCAGGGCCTTTACATCTTTTGGAAAACAAGAACCTCCATACCCTATTCCAGGAAACAAGAAGCGCTTTCCAATTCGAGAGTCGGTTCCCATACCGATACGAACCTTATCAACATCAGCCCCTACGCGTTCGCAGAAATTAGCGATTTCATTCATAAAGGTAATCTTGGTCGCCAAGAAAGAGTTGGCTGCATATTTGGTAAGCTCTGCGGATTTCTCATCCATGATGATGATCGGGTTCCCTGATCGCACAAACGGCTTGTATAGCTTTCGCATAAGCTCGATGGCACGCTCTGAACTGGACCCAACAACGATTCGTTCAGGCTTTAAGAAATCGTCAACCGCAAAGCCTTCTCTTAAGAATTCTGGGTTGGATACCACATCAAATTCTACTGAAGTGTTCTTAGCAATCGTCTCAGCTACCAAATCAGCTGTCCCAACAGGCACTGTACTCTTGTCTACAATCACCTTGTAGTCGGTGAGTAGTTTTCCGATCTGGTCTGCTACGCCCAACACATATGAAAGATCTGCTGACCCGTCTTCGTCTTCAGGCGTAGGAAGTGCTAAAAATATGATGTTTCCGTGCTGCAGTCCTTCCTCTAAAGAAGTGGTGAATTTTAGGCGACCAGCATTGATATTCCGCTCAAAAAGTACATCTAGATGCGGTTCGTAGATTGGCACCTCTCCCTCCTGCATCTTCTTTACTTTCTGCTCATCAATGTCGACGCAGATCACCTCATTTCCGGTTTCTGCAAGACACGTTCCTGTTACCAAGCCTACATAGCCGGTTCCAATTACTGATATTTTCAATAGTTTACTTTTTTTGTTTGTTTTCCTTTTTTAGAGGAAAGATTTTCTTTGATTGAATTCACTTTTCGTTTAAAAAGAATCTTGCGTTTCAAGTTCGAAAAGCTAAAGTCCATTCGATAGAACAGGTACACCAAGAACAGCACAGATACGAGCATGAAAAATGTCATGGCGATATTGCTAGAGGTGCTTCCTAAAATGATAAAAAGTGCCACAAACACCAGGTTGAATAACCCAATCAGCACGCTAGCTGTTCTATGGGTTAAACCTAGGTCGATCAAAATGTGATGTGTATGATTTCTATCTGGACTAAAAGGACTCTTTTTCTTTAGCAATCGAATGGCAAAAACTCTTACCGTGTCAAATAACGGTACGATAAGAATGGATATTGCTATCAATGGTACATTCTCTAAGTAGAAGGGCAATTCTTCTAATCGTTGCGGGGTCAACGCTAAAAATCGAATGGTAAGAATACTGATCAAAAAGCCAATGACCAAAGACCCCGTATCTCCCATGAATATCTTGCGCTTTGCCGAAAGGTTGAATCTCAAAAAAGCCAAGAGTATCGCAATAATGACCACGCAAAGTAGCGAGAAGAAATATACCCCTGTGAAATAAAAGATCAATCCGTAGATTAAGCTTATTGTAATTCCGACAATAGCAGCCAAACCATCGATACCATCGATCAGGTTGTATGCATTGATCACGGTGATCATTAAAAACGCCGACATCGGATAGGCGATCAATGAAGAGATCTCATCGATTCCCATAAATCCGTTAAGCCCGCTGATCAACATGGATTCGTTTGATAGCACAAAAGCCACGGCAATAATCTGCGCCACCAATTTTGACATGGGTGAAAGTACCACAAGATCATCTTTGAGGCCGACAATAAATAAAATGGTCAAGCCAGGAATAATTGATATGGACGTATTGACATCCCATTTCTCAAGAAAGAAGAACGACATGATCAATGTACAATAGAATGCAACCCCTCCTAGTGTTGGGGTAATCTTAAAATGCGAGCTTCGTTTATTGGGATTGTCCATGAGCTTTTTATACTCGACGACTCCTATGATTTTAGGGATGATCGTGTAGGTAAGTAAAAAGGCTCCTATAAAGACTAATATAGAAACGGTTTTTATATTTAAAACTATTTCCTCTGGCATACCGCAAAAATAGGAAAAGTTTTAGGATCAGAGATTCTAACGCTCTAAAAAAGCAAGCATCTTAATCGCCAAGTCCTTACGGTCGAACTCGCGAATCATCTTGTCAAAATTGTATTGCCTGTTAGGGTTTTCTAAAATCCAGTCTAACTTTGCTCTGAAATCGGTTTCGTCTTCGGGTAAAAAAGCTGCCCCTACTTGATAGCTTTCGACCAGTTTTTTAGACTCTCCTTCTACTCCATGTAAGATCGGTTTATGCATGCCGGCAAGCTCAAAGATCTTTGAGGGAATTACTGACTTGAAGGTATCGGATCTTCTTAGGTTAACGAGCCCGACATCCAATATAGAAACATACTCTTTGACCAACTTCTTCTCGACTGGGTCTAGCATGGTCACATTTTTAAGTCCCAATCGTTCTTTTTGGGTTAACAAGTTCTCTTTCTCAGCGCCTGTACCTAGAAATAGGAAATGTATTTTTTCGTCATCTATATTTTTAGCGCAGTTGAGGATGAAGTCTAATTTATGGGCCATTCCATGGGTTCCGATGTACCCGATGATTTTCTTTCCTTCGAGTCCTAGCTCTTTTAAAAGCTGTTGATTTTTTTCCTGCGGACTGAAGAGTTGTGCGTTGACTCCATTTTTGATCACTTCGATCTTCTCTGACCGAAGTTTATGCTTGGCAATCAATTGCTCTTTGAAGGATTCGGTGACCGTAACGATCTTGGAAGCACTTTTGTACATGCGTCGTTCAAGGTATTCGAAGTATCGAATTACAGGATTGGACCCCATGGCTCCAACGGCTTTAATCGATTCGGGCCAAAGATCACGTATTTCCATCACCCATTTCTTTCGTTTCCAAAAGGCAAGCCATCTTCCTGATACGGCTGTAAAAAACTGGGGAGAGGTGGCCACAATGAGGTCGGTCTTTACCGTGAGCCCTGCAAAAAAGGAAGCGACCATAAAGCTTAGGTAGTCCAGAATTCGTTTCAAGAATCCTTTGTTAGCCGCGATGTAGGTCCAAACACGAATCACTTTGATTCCTTCGATCTCTTCGTGTTGAATCCACTTGTTTTTGTATCCCTCGTAGACTTTTCCCTCCGGAAAATTAGGTGCTCCGGTGATTACAGTGACCTCAACTCCTTTCTTCACCCATTCTTTACAATGTTCAAAAGTTCTGGTTGCCGGTGCATTGACTTCGGGCGGAAAGTTATCGGTCAAAAAAAGTAGCTTCATAGATCAATCTGCGTTTGTAGCGCCTCGCAAAAGTAGACTTTTATTTTAATTGCTTTTTGGGTGTTGTTAAATCCTGCCGCCAGTTGATAGGTTTCTTTTTCAATTTGAATTTCTTCATTGGAAGAAAAAGAAATCTTAACCCCTTGTTCGGGAAGTTTAATGCCTTCTTTCTGTACCTGTACTTCTTTTATGTTCGAATGGAAATGAAAGTGAGCTACGGCCTTGGTTCCTTTTTTTGACAGCACATCATCGATCCATATCGAGTTGTCTTTGCAAAAGAAGTTTCGGGTGTGCAAGGTGCCTTGATTTTTGTAGCCATCATGCGTTGCCGTCAATGCGTTCTCGTCCTCTTTTAAGGCAGTGATCTCTGCTCTTTTGGCGACTCTAAATCCTCCCCAAACTTGTGTTTGCTCAATGTCACCGATCTTGACTGTATTGTGTGCGGCTGTTGCTCTTTCTTGCTGGCGAAGCACATTTTTCTCATAGGTAGAGGTGCCGGTGTCAACGATCAGCGGTTTTTGTTCTTTGTGCAAGACGAAACTAAGTGTATCAGCATGAGCATGGCCCGGTTGATAGGTGGGCCCAACATTGCCAACATCGGCAAGAAGTTCGTACTGTTTGCCGCTGAACTTGCGATATCCAGAATCAGACAATACTGATGGCGACCATCGCAATCCAATGGATTGTGCATAGTTTAACAACTGATGTGAACTGGGAGCGATGCCATAAGCAGCATCGTTGACCATTGGAATATTGCCATTGTCAAATGTCATCGTTTGTAGCCATGACAACATGTTGATCGCTTTTTCTTTTAAGAAATCAAGGGTGTTATCTTCTTTCCAAGGGTTTAGCTGTGCCAATGTGATACAGTCTAGTAAACGATGCAACAGTATTTGATGATACATTGGTGACAGCTCAAAATGAGCCCCGTCTTTAAGTACCTGCTCCTTCAGTTCTGAAAAGAGGATCTGTTTGGCTTTTTGATAGAGTGTTTCGTCTTTAAAATAATAGGCGCCAAAGAATAGCGAATACCCATTTTCAAGCAGGTGATTGCCCAACAAATGATACTCCAGATTGTGTAGTAGGATCTGATAATGGTTGTAAAGCGTTTGATCAATCTGCGCTTCCTTCACCTTGTTCTTAGACAAGAACTTGACCCAGTTGATTCCTCTTAACGAAATGGGATAAGGTTCTTTTCCGTCTTTGAGGATGTTGTCTTTATCAATATACGCTTCGATCAAGGTTCGTCCTTGCTCAACACTCATCTCTTCTTGATTCAAGAAGTCGAAATAATTGAGGTTGTAGGTCCAGAGTTTTCCGAAGTCATTACAATTCCAGTCGATCTCGGTGTCAAAGGTCTTGTCGAGATTCAGGAAACGAAATTGCCTTCCGCCTAAAAAACTATTGGGGTAATGCACGTGCTCGTTCCAAACAATGGGCTCGACCGTTTTATTGAGTGGTTTGGACTCATCTTTTCTGAAAAAACGATTCCGAACGAAATAGAAAAGCCGATAGTAGACCTGTTTAAAACGAAGGTATTTTAACGTATGTACAAGTAGTTTTAATTTACTTGAATCCATTTGCCTTCCTTAAGAGATTCTATCGCTGCAAAAGAAGCTTTTGTGGTATTTACGATCTCTTCAAATGGGATGATCGGGTCTCCTCCCTTTTGATGCTGTTCGATGAGGCCCTTGAACTGATTATAGTGTCCCTTATCCTGTTTTGAAGATGCGTTCTTTCCGCCTTTAAAACCAAAGGCTTTTAGCTTTCTCCAGTTATCCATGACCAAGGTTCGCTCTTGCGAATACACCTCTACACGTTCTTTTGAATAGGCCTTGCTTCCGTTGGCAAAATAGTTGATCACAGCGTTGGTGCCGTTCTCGTACTTCAATAAGATGCTGGCGTTGTCTGTGTTTTCTTGCGGGTCAGTACCCATGGCATTCATACAAACGGCAATCACTTTGCTGCCCGCCAAATATGTACAAAGGTCGATGTAGTGACATGCTTCACCAAGGATTCTTCCGCCTCCTACTTGCATGTCGTGCACCCACATCTCAGAAGGAATGAACCCTGCGTTCATGGTTGCGATGATGTTCATTGGTGTTTGGTCATTGCCCAACATCTTCTTCATGTCTTGAGCAAGTGGCGCAAAGCGTCGGTTGAACCCGACAGAAACATTAACGTTTCGCTTGTTGTATTCTTCAACGATCTCATCAAGTTCGTCTTGAGTAAGTGCCAATGGCTTTTCGACAAACACGCTCTTATCGGCCTGCATGGTCTCTAGCACCATACTTGCGTGCATGTTGTGCTTGGTCGTGATAAAAACTAGGTCGGTCTCTTTGTCTGCCAGGATCTCTTTATAGTCGGCCGTTGAGTTCGCAATCTGATGTCGCTTTGCCATGATGGTCGAAGACAATCCGCCTGAACTCGCGATGTATTTGATATTGGCATTTACCTTTTTCAGGTTGGGAAGAATGGTTGAACTGGTGAAGTTTCCTGCTCCCACAATACCAATCACACCCGTCTTTCCTGCAAAGGTCTGTTCGGTAATTCCTACCGTTGATTTTGGTGCTTCGGTGCTGTCATATTCCAAGATCGAAGCAATCGACCTTGAGTTTTTCATGTCGCCGTAAATCTGTTGGTAGTCCTTTAGCGATATGCGTTCGGTAATAAGTGGCTTTACATCTAGTGTTCCTTTTGCAATAGCATTTAGGATCGCCTCAAAATTGCGTTTCTCGGTCCATCTTACGTATCCAATTGGATAGTCGTTTCCTTTTTGCTCGTACTCTTCATCGTATCGTCCTGGCCCATATGAGCAAGATACTTGAAAAGAGATCTCTTTTTCGTAGAAATCAGCACGGCTGATATCGAGTCCGATAACACCTACTAAGATCACTCTTCCTCTTTTGCGGCACATGCGGGCCGATTGTGAGATGATCTCGTTGCTTTTATTCGAGGCCGTGATAATCACTCCGTCAGCACCCACTCCGTTTGTGTAGGTTTCGACAAATTTTACTTGGTTGGTACCTTCGGCTGGGTTGATGGCAACGATGCCCTTCTCTTTTGCAATTCGAACCTTTTCAGGGTCGAAATCAAAACCTATGACATTGCAGCCATTGGCCAACAATAACTCAGCGGTTACGAGTCCTATAAGTCCAAGACCTACGACAACGATCGTTTCTCCAAAGGTTGGGTCTAACAATCGAATTCCTTGCAATCCTATGGATCCAATAACAGTAAACGCTGCTTCCTCATCGGTTACGCTGTCTGGAATTTTGGCCACCAGATTTTTGGGTACGTTTACATATTCGGCATGATTTCCATTGGAAGCTACACGGTCGCCCACTGCGAATTCGGTAACTCCTCGACCGACGGCAACCACTTCTCCTACATTGCAATATCCTAGCGGAAGCGGTTGGTTGAGTTTGTTGAATACAGCATCCATGGTAGGTTTAAGACCGTCGGTCTTTACCTTATCTAGTACCATTTTCACCTTGTCTGGTTGCTGTCTTGCTTTTTGAATGAAGTTCGCTTTACCAAACTCGACCAGCATTCTTTCTGTTCCCAATGAAACCAAGGTCTTAGTCGTTTTGATCAGTACGTGCCCAGACTTTACCATAGGCACAGGTACCTCTTCTAAGATGGTTTCTCCATTCTTAAGGTCTTGTATGATTTGTTTCATGTAGAAAATCTATTCTTTTAAATACTATATAAAATAGTGTCGATACAAAAACACTATAAAAAACCCCTCCCGTTAGCATCGCTAACGTAATGATCGCAAAGAAAAGTAATGTTTTGATAATAGCTTGGCCTTTAACAAAAAAATTTCTTCTAAGAAACAAAGCATAAGCTATCGTACCTAGCAGCCCCATATAAAGAAGCATGTTGATCAATTCCATCTCTACTCTTATGTCTATGACATTTGTTCCTCCAAAAAAATAGTTAACCCAAGTCCAATTTTCGTCAACATAGTTTAGTGCCATAGCAAGAAAAGCGTCGCGTTTCGATACCAAAACACTTAAAAATCCTCTTTCTTCATATAAATCAGGCCCATGGGGGAAGAAATTGATAACGGCTTCCTTTAGAGTTCCTAAGAAAAAGCAGAAGACTACGATGAGTCCTGCAGTTGCGAATTTCAAATATCTAGCAAGTTTTCCTTTCTGCACAAAAAACAGATGTATAAACATCAGCAATATCAAAAATAACCAAATCGTCTTTGTTCCAATCATCAACGCCATAAAGCTATGTACAAACAGCCATATTGGGTGTTCTTTTTTTAAAAGACACTCAACATAGAACAATGTTATGACCAACACATAAAAATAGCTTGCGGCTGCCGAAGACGGCAATATTCCGTCATACCCAAAGCGTTCATAGTAGGATCTAAAGATTTGCAGGTCGAATATAATGGCCAGAGCAACTATTGGAATGTTTATCAGTGCTACGGCCTTCAAGGTCCTAATGTTGGTGTCTACAATTTTCTTTACGTCAAGGTTGGTTGATACTACAATAAATAGAGGTAAGAAAATAAAACTTGCACAGGTGAACGCATGACTCCAAGCTTGTTCGTACCAAAGGTTCAGATTTCCTTGGGCCAAAAAAAGCTGTCCAATAAAACTGATGGCAAAAAAGGCGAAAACGTACCTGACATTTACATGACGCCACAACTTAAAGGTTACAATATAGACCAGTAACAACAGTTCAATAGCAACTTTCAAGTAACGACTTAGCTTTTTTAGCGCAAGCGTTTCGTCTATTCTATCTCCCCATTTGCTGTAGATTCCAACTATCAATACCAGCAAAAGGAATATGCATAGTATGTTTTGGGTTATTTTCTTAAAGTCCTCAAGCAAGCTTATTTTGTTACTTATTTAAATTCGAAGTAGCTTTCAAGCGTAGGTTCGGTTCCGTCTATTCTGTAAAGTTCTGGGCTGTACAGGTATTGTCTTTCTGAGACATTGTCGTTTGAGTTGTTCAAATAAGTTCGAAATGCTGAGTAGGTTGCATTCGCTGTCCACTTAAAGTCTTCTCCTTCTACAACGACATCGCCAAATTCATCATAAATTCCACTAATGAAATTGCCAACGCCCCCGTTCGGGTCGACGTAGTCAAATGGATGGATATATCCAACCAGAAGATACCATTGGTCAGTTTGTGGGGGCCGGCCTTCTATGAAATATGGATTTGCGACCTTTTCATTTAGTGTGCTTTGTACATTTTTTGGGCCGTGAAGTGTCTTCCCGACAAGGCCCCCTGCTCTCTTCACCCAGACGGTATATCGATATGAGAAGTTTCGGTCTATAAAAATGGAATTTGTATCCCATCCACCATCAGCATAGAGCTTTTCCCCTGGAATGCATTCCCAAACCTTAGTGATCTTCCCATTGGGGTTGTCGTGCTCAACTATTTTATTCTTCTCGGGCAACCCGAATACTACGAAATTTTTAAGAGAATCGATTCCTTTAGCCCAATCTTCCTCCCATTTGATCAAGTTCTCTTGGGTACCAGCTTTACTTTCATCAGCTTTTTTCTCTGAAGTTACCTCCTCTTGCTGAGCTGTATTGGCTTCATTTTTTTCTTTAGTTTCATTTCCGCAAGATATTACGAACGAAGCCATTAGTACCAAATAAATATTTTTCATTGTTTTTCAATTTTAATATTATAGTTATGGAATGCATATAGCGAGTTAAATATAGCGTAAAATACAATTCCCTTTTGTCTAACCAAAACCGATTCGGTCATAAAAAAAATGATGACTATAGCCATAAACATTAGATATAGTATTGAAAGTTCTCCCGGATCTTTTCTATTTGACCAAAATGGATATATCAAATTAGACAAAAGTACGACCAGTCCAAAAATACCTAGAACTGCGATAATTTGAAAATATTGATTGTGAAAGTTCATGTTCTTGGACCATTTGAAATACTGTCTCCCCCTTTTTCTGTATTCTAGGTTCAAAAACATCTGTGTATCTCCTGTACCATAGCCAAAGATATAGTTCTTAGGGTCTTGATTTAAAAAAATCTCTGTTGCTATGGCCCTATGCTTATTCAAATCCTTTACTTCCTGAGAATTTGCAATCATCCCTGTCGTATTGAAAATTCTCTGTTTCCAAAAATCTGACTTGAACATCAAGGCGCCCAAAATGACAAGTGTAAGCACCAATAGTGCTTTAATCTTTCTGTTAGATTTGAAAAAAATAAAGATCCCTAGAATGGCCAATACGATAATACCTGTTCTATTGGCCAATAAAAAAAGATAGAGATTTAAGTATAAGAACGTTACTACCGTTAGAACCTTTGTCTTCTTTTCTTTCACTTTGTCAAAGTAAAAAAAGAGTATCGACAACGCCAATAATATGAACATTGCAAAATATGTAGGTGTTATGTCGAGTGGAGCCAGAAGATTTGAGTACAGGTATTTCGGATTACTTATGAGAGCCGCTATTGGGTCACTGCTGCCTTTCCACTGTAAGAAGGCATTTATCAAACAGAAAAGTGATGCTGCAATGACAGAAGTTATAAATGACACGTGAATCCAAGTCACCCTTTTCCTTTCAATTTTTTCTATTGAGGAAAGAACTATCGGAACTATAAGTATTGGGAGCATTCTTTCTAGTAAGGAAAACGCTCTTTTAAAGTCTTCAGTGTGTATAAGCCCCAGTATATATATCAAATACAGTGCACAGAAAATCCAGACTTCCTTTTGAGAAAAAGCACTCTTGAGCTTTGTAATCAATCTGCCTGAGAAAACCCAAAAACTCAAAAGAAGGATTATAGAGATGCTGTTAAAAGCATATTTTGGAAAGCTCAATGTGCAAGCCACGAGAGCTATCAAAAAGGTATAGATGTCTTCACTGACTACTTTCTTCGTTAATTGAGAACGTCCAAGAAATCCCATAATTTGTTTTTTAAAATTAATTCAGAGTCTGGAAGATCGGTTTGCAGTGCTTTTTTTACTTTTTGAGCGATGTCATTCGGGTTTTCTGGATCAAAGGTTAGTGATGGATTAACAACTGAATACACATAGGGCAGCTCGGATGCAATAATCTTATTGCCTGAATAATATGATTCGACCAGTCCTAGGCCAAGGGTCTCCTTTTTTGAAGGGAATATCGTAAACTCATTATTTACCATAACCTCTAGGCATTCATCATTGTTTACATGTCCAAGGTTAATGATGTTCAATCCTTTTTCAATATACTGATTGACCTGCGGGATGAATGATGAGTTTTGCCCGATAGTGATATACAAAGGAGGTATAATATCTTCAGATTTCAATATTTCCCATGCCTTAAACAAGTTTATATGATTCTTATGCTTATAGTAAGCGCTCACATACACAAACCCCTTTTCCCTGCCGAGAAGTTCATTTCTTTTGTTCGGATATTCTTTATAGATCGGATACACCTTACATCTGCCTGCATCGAATCTATAATTTTTAAGAAATGTGCTTTTGACCAGTTCTGACTGTACAAGAACATAGTTTGTGTTTTTTAATAGTCTGGCCAGATAAAAGGAAACGATTTTTATGTAGATCTTTCTTTTCAAGCTTCCTTGGTCGTCCCTTTTTTCAACAAGAAAAAGCCGATGCAGGTAGGTATATACTTGAGCCTCTTTCATTTTAATCGGAGGTGGGTAGTTTCCGAAACATAACACCTTGTCGAATGTGTTAGAAGCCAGTATCTCCCTGTACGTTCTTTTTCTGTTTGGAAGCCCTACCTTTCTCCTAATTAGTTTCTCTTCTGGTATGTTTGGAAACTGCATTCCTGGTTTGATAATCGCTTGATAATCGGTTTTATTTTTTTGAAATACGTCCAATACGAGCCCCAGAAGTTCTACAGCCCCTCCGTAAGAGACGTTTGAAGCGTCAATCAATACTCGATGATTGTCTTCTTTGTCCATCCATGGGGCAATTGGTTTTGTACCATCTTTCTTTTTGTAGGCCCAATCAATTACAGATAAGAAATAATCAGCGCCTGCATTGCCAGAGATTCTTTTTGACCATTTCCTGATGAGGTCTCTATGCTCGATACTATCTTCTTTCATTTTCCATTTCTCTAACGTCTTGTATAAGGCTTTCTTGTCTTTATATGAGAACTTCTCTCCTCTAATCTTTCCATCCAATAGTACTGATGCCCCACAATTATCGCTCATAATGACAGGGGTTCCAACCATCAGAGCTTCATTGGCAACAGCCCCCCAACCTTCCTTCTTTGTGCTAGGAAGAACAAGTAAATCTGAATTCTCTATATGCCTTAGTACTTCCTTGTTTTCAAGTTGACCAAGTAGCTCAACGTTTTTGATGTTCTCTTTTTGAAGTAGTTCATAGTATTTCCCCACACCAATAACTTTTAGGTGCGTATCTTTCATATCTTTGACGCATTCGACAAGGTTCAAAATTCCCTTTTGATCGTTAAGTCTTCCAACGAAAATTAAATTAAAAATATCTTCTTTTGCCTTGAGGTTGCTTTCCATTTGAGATGATTCAACGAAATAAGCCCAGTCAAATATCTTTCTAGAGTGGTATCCTACCTTTTCAAACCACCATCTACCTCTATCTCCAATCGCAAATATGAAATCTATTTTGTTTCCAAGAATATATTTTTGATATTTTGCCCTCAACAGGCGAGCGTACCCCTTTAGGCCTCTCCATTCATAGGGTTCTGATGTGATTCCTATTTTGCATTTTTGAATAATTGCCTCAAAAAGTGCCTTTTTACATAGGTCATAGGAGTTTATCCCTGAAAAAATGTGGACTGCGCGACGGTGTTGCTTTATTAAATCCTTGATGGTACTATCATCCGGGGATACGATTACTTCTACATCGGCCATTTCTGGAATCGTCCACCCCTCTTTCTTCCTGTGCTCAGAGATCGAGTTCTGAACAATGAGAACCACGCGAACACCTTGGCGCAAGGAAAGTGCCTTTAAAAAACTACTTCTATGTTGACTTATTATATTTTCCCAGAAAACAAATGTCATGTCCTTTCTGTAATTGCTATCGTCCCCAAAAAGTTCCAAAAAACCAAGCTAAGCAATGATCCGCTTGAAAAAATGTATCCTTCAGGAATCAAATGAAAAATGAAAAATCCAAGATACAAGAGAATAATCGCTTTTTTAGTGTTGTCAAAAGTATGCCAATTGACTTTGGCCGTTTTTCTCAAGGCGAATATAAGATATAAAAAACCAATTATACCAAGTAGCCCAGTCATCGAAATAAGAGCTAAATACGACGAGCCCGGTTCAATATTCCCAGTTTTTCGGTCCACACTTTTCTGCCATCTGTTCTCCTTTTTATACTTTCCTGCCACCTCAGGGTCGATTCGAGCAAAACCGCTACCATAGAGCGGGCTATTCTTGAACTCTTCGAATCTTTCGAGCCACAGATCTCCTCTTGAATCCCTTTCGAATTTTTTTACAAATTTTTGAGAGATGCTCTCATCAGAATTCGATTGATCAGAAATAAAAAGAAATGACATTGACAATAACAGTATTGTCATCAACAATCTCTTGTTAAATGAATATAGGAAAATTAGAATGGCCAGTGCTGTTGAGAATAATGCCGCTCTTGACGCTGTTAGCATCATTACATAAAACGAAAGGCCAAAAAAGAGAAAATAAATAAACTTTCCACGTGTTTTTTTCTTCTTAAAGTACATTATTATAAATCCATATGCAGCCCCAAAACCAGCAATGGGACCTAAAAGCATTGGATGTGCCATAAACGCTGCAAAATACCCCCTATTGAGCTTTGGCAAATCAAGGGCCCAATATAAAAAGCTCAGCACTCCTATTAACAAACATATTTTTGGAAACAGGATAAACACCTTTTCCTTAATGGTATCAAGTCGACTGTTGCGTGCAAATGGCCCAAACAAAACAATTAAGATCATCCAACTAATAAATCTTTGCCCTGCTCGAAAGTAGGGTTCGATCGAGTTAAAGGTTAGGCTTACAATAATGGCTAATAGCAGTGGCCAAAGATACCCCAATAACTTAAACTTTTCTGTAAAGCAAAAGAGAACAGTTAGCATCATAATCGCATAACCGACATTGGTCATCGAGTAGAGATTCTTTAAAGCGGTAGCATTTAAAAAATAAACTATTAGGATAATAGAGCCTAAAAAAGGGGCTATGCGAAGTCTCATCCTCTAATTAATTTTTAACCATTTTTTAGACATTGTATCCCATTTTTTTATGGCTTTAGCGGGGTTTCCTGCTACAACTGTATAGGGTTCTACATTATCAATTACCAAACTTTCTGCTCCTATCATTGCCATGTTGCCGATGGAAACTCCCCCCAATATCGTTGCCCCGGTGCCAACCCAAACACCATCTCCAATAACAATGTCTTTGGCAATACCTTCTCCTGCCATCCTATCTCCTTCAGGGTCAAATTTGTGCGAACCCGTAATAATCTTCACCCTGGATGATACATCACAATTTTTTCCGATTGTCACCAACGAGTCTCCTCCGCTAATAAGGGTTTGTGTACCTATGAATGTATCATCTCCTATGGAGACATCAATAGGTCCAAATATTTTTACACTTGAATAAATCCTAGATTTTCGTGATACGCCTTTATAGATCTTTTGCCACATCAATGCTTTAAGTTTAAAAAACCTTGATTCGGGAAACAGTGATATGACCCTTCTGATCAAATAGTGGAAAAATTTACTCATCTCCTATTTTTATTTTTTTCAAACACACCACGAAAGAAGGTATCATGATTGTAAGTAGATATGCAAAGATATTTACAAGAATAAACCCTTTGAGCCCAGAATTGATAAGGGCAAGAACCTTTATCGGTGTCCCTATTACAAAATACATTGTAAATATAGCAACTTGAAATTTTAATATGCTTTTGGCATTGAGAAATGTCGCTAGAACATTATTTGAAGAAAGTAGGATGTACCAAACTGCAACAATCAAGAAAAGCTCAAGCGAAAACCCATAATCAACATTTAGCCAAACCTTAATTATTGGTGTGCCCAGAAATGCAATGACCAATGAGATAATTAGCGATAATATCGAAATCCCTAAAAAGGAGTTGAAAAAAGCTCTTTTGAGCCATTTAAAATCTTTAGAGTTAATAGCATCTCCGAATGCTGGCCATAGAACAGAAGTTAGCATCATTATAAATACTAATACTAGGTCAAAAGGCTTGGTCAAAACTTCATACTCTGTTACAGTCTCCAGGCTTGCAAATTTTCCAATTATAATGTTATCTGCTGTTCTACCTAAAGCATAGGCGAGTGTCATTAGGAAGAAAAGTAATCCTGTTTTAAGAATTTCTTTGAGTATCTTTCTATCTACAAATGCAAAAATGTTGCGCCTATATTGTTCAATATTTGCTTTGCTCTTTCTTAGGTAGAAAACGATGTTCAATAGGTTCGCTATGAGAAACGGAAGATAGAATCCTAGCACCAGATATGGCAGGCTTAACTGCAACCAAACAAATAGATAAAGCAGAAATATGACCAAAAGCTTTTGTATCAGCTCCCAGAAGTGATAGATATGGTTGTCCAACCAAGCAAATTGAACTTTCTGAATGATCGATAGTGGAATATTTGACAAATATATTATCGCTATCAGCCATAGAGACTGTTCCATTTGCAGTTCTAAACCTTTTGAACTGATATCGAACAATTCCCTTAAATCTGAGAAGTATATCCCCACTCCGGTGAGTACCATCAAAATGATTGAAGTAGACAAAAGAAAAAGGAATGTTGATATTATAGCTTTCGGGGTCCTGGTGTTTGCAGTGTCAAATTTATATTTTGACAGCATATTCATGAGTCCGTTGCCCAGACCAAAATCAGCAAAAGCAACAAACCCTACAAACTTTATTAAAATACTCCAAAGCCCAAAGCTTTCTTTTGTAAGATAATTGAGAATCAGCGGAGTAATGACTAAAGTAGAAACCAGACCTACAATTCTTGCCAAAAAAGAAGCCGAAAAAGAAAACAAAATGGCTTTGTTCCTTTTCTTGCTAAGAATTGACTGTAGTTTTTTTTTCATTTAATCACCTAAATACTCCACAAAAATCGAGCTTTCTCGCCTCTCTTTCTTCTCCTAAAAATTCTTTATGCCTTACAAGATAACACATTATGTCGCTTTCTTTTTCGGCCTCACTCTTTGATAGAATTGTCAGTCCATTATGAGACGTGATGTTTGGCTCAACAGAAATGACATCAAACCCATCTTTAAGGAGTTGTTCGACAACATGGAGCGCCGGAGATTCTCTCAAATCATCAATATTTGGTTTAAACGCCAGTCCCATGCACGCAATCTTCGCATCTCTTCCATTGTCTATTTTAAACTGAAGCGCTTCATTCTTTATTTTTTCAATGACCCATTGGGTCTTAAAGTTGTTTATCTCTCGAGCGTTTCGAATGATCTTTGATTCTTCTGGAAATTCTGACACAATAAACCACGGGTCTACAGCAATACAATGCCCCCCAACTCCTGTTCCTGGTTGAAGAATATTAACACGTGGGTGTTTATTGGCCAAGTTAATCAGTTCCCAAACATTGATGCCTGCTTTGTCACAAATCATCGAAAGTTCGTTGGCAAAAGCAATCTGTACGTCTCTTGAAGAATTTTCGACCAGCTTACACATCTCAGCTGTTTTCGCATTGGTCTTGTGTAATTCGCCCTTCACAAAGTATCTGTAAAAAGAAACCGCAGCTTCTGTAGAAGCTTCATCGATTCCTCCTATGGCTCTGTCATTATATTCAAGTTCGTGGATAACGTTTCCAGGCAATACCCTTTCAGGGCAATACGCCATATAAATTTTATCTTGCAGATCTGGTCGTTCGGTATGGATTATGGTCTGCATCTTCTCAGTGGTTCCAACTGGGCTTGTCGACTCAATAATCACCAAAGATCCTTCTTTAAGGGTTGGCAGGATGGCTCTTGTTGCCGATTCTACATATGAGATATCAGGTTCATGATCTCCTTTAAAAGGTGTAGGTACCGCAATCAAATATACATCTGCCTCTTTCGGCTTGGTGTCGGCCTTCAAATAGCCTTTGGTTACCACATGATGCACCAAGCCATCCAAATCGGGCTCTACAATATGAATCTCTCCCTTGTTAATAGTATCTACTACATTCTGATGAATATCAACTCCTGTTACCTGTAATCCTCTACTTGCTATCAAGGCCGCTGTAGGCAACCCTATATAGCCCAAACCAACCATTACTACACTCGGTTTATCACTCATATTATAAATTGGCTATGTAATTAACAATTCTTTCGCAGGCCTTACCATCACCATAAGGGTTGTGAAGTCTGCTCATTTCTTTATATGATGCCTCGTCTTGAAGAAGGACTCTGGCCTCTGTCAAAATTTTATCTTTATCGGTTCCCACCAACACTACGGTTCCAGCATCGACTGCTTCTGGTCGTTCGGTTGTATTACGCATTACCAATACAGGTTTTCCCAAACTTGGTGCTTCCTCTTGAACACCTCCACTATCGGTGATGATCAGATATGAACGATTCATCAGCCATACAAAAGCTGGGTATGATAATGGAGCGATCAACTTGATGTTATCAATATCTCCCAGAAGTTTGTATACGGGTTTCTGAACATTCGGGTTGAGATGCACGGGATAAACAATCTGCGTGTCTGGGTATTCATTTGCCAAGGTCTTCAGAGCCTCACAAATCTCGATAAATCCTTGTCCGTGGTTTTCTCTACGGTGCCCTGTGACGAGAATGGTTCTCTTTTCAGGGTTCAATAATGTCTTGACCCCTTCGATTTCTTGGTCAGAAAAATCAGATGATGTTACCTTGTCGACACTAAATTGAAGAGCGTCAATAACCGTATTGCCCGTTACTAAAATGGAATTTTCAGATTTATTTTCTTTTAACAAGTTTCCTTTAGAGGTTTCTGTAGGTGCAAAATGTATGTCGGAGACCACTCCTGTAACACATCGATTCATTTCTTCGGGAAACGGTGATTGCATGTCGAACGTTCTAAGTCCCGCTTCAACATGACACACCTTGGCTCCAGAATAAAATGCCGCAAGACTTGTTGCCATGGTTGTTGTTGTATCACCATGAACAAAGACATAATCTGGCTTAAATTCTTCAAGAACAGGTTTGAGATTTTCAATGATGGACGCCGTCAGGGTATATAAATTCTGATTAGGCTTCATGAGGTCCAAATCATAATCTGGGGTGATCTCAAAGAAAGATAATACCTGGTCAAGCATCTCGCGATGTTGAGCTGTGATACAAACCTTAGTTTCGAACGTATCAGTATGTTTAAGAAACGCTTTCGCAAGGGGCGCCATTTTAATAGCCTCTGGCCTAGTGCCAAAAACGATCAAGTTCCTTTTTTTCATTCCTATCTATAGATAATGCGAAAGGAATCGAATTTGGGGGATTCAATCCTTAGCTAAATTTGTGGCAAAAGTAGTGTATTTGTTTGTTTTATCAATATTAAATAAGCATTAGATACTTAAGTGACGATAAGTTGCCATAATTATTTGTCAAATAGCACCATTCTGTTTTAAATAATCATTCCAGCCGCAACAGTCTCATTTGTTGCCTCATCCACTAAAATCACACTTCCGGTTGTTCT
Organism: Flavobacteriaceae bacterium; assembly: GCA_028279515.1. Taxonomy (GTDB): domain Bacteria; phylum Bacteroidota; class Bacteroidia; order Flavobacteriales; family Flavobacteriaceae; genus JANQNQ01. The sequence continues at coordinate 288,305 of JANQNQ010000008.1, read as the reverse complement.
ATTGTCCCTATATGAGTCAAACATCAAAGGTTTCGTGGTCCGCACTTTGATTCGGCAGATATCATTCATCCCAAGCTCTTTGTCCTCAACGTTTCGTTCAAGGGTATTTATGTCGATCTTGTACACTACTTCTTTGATCATCGCCTTTTGCTCGTTTGTTGTATGCCTTATTACATACTTGGCTCTTGGCTTTGCGGCATTGTTATGCAGCCAGCAAATCATTACATCGATGTCTTGAGAAACTTCGGGTAAATTGTTCGATTTAACGATCATATCCCCTCTACTGATGTCAATATCGTCTTCTAAGGAAATGGAAACCGACATCGGACCATAGGCCACTTCCAATGGTTTGTCTAGGGTGTCAATAGATTTAATTTTCGAAGTAAATCCTGAAGGAAGCACTGTCACCTCATCTCCTTTTCTGTAAATTCCGCTGGCGATACGTCCTGCATATCCTCTGTAATCACGATGTTCTTCGCTTTGCGGCCTCAATACTGTCTGCACAGGAAAACGGGCGTCAATCTTATTGATATCACTGCTAATGTGAAGTGTTTCTAGCGTGTGCAGAAGTGGTGCTCCTTGGTACCACTCCATGTTTTTAGAACGATTTACTACGTTATCGCCCTCTAATGCACTGATCGGGATGAAGCGCACATCTTTGACAAGTAGTTTTGACGAAAACTCTTCGAACTGACCAAGAATCTTGTTATAGATCTCTTCGGAATAATCAACGAGGTCCATCTTGTTAATACAAACAATGACATGCGGAATCTGAAGAAGTGAGGCAATAAATGAGTGCCTTTTGGTTTGCTCGATAACACCGTGTCTTGCGTCGACCAAAATGATGGCAGCATTGGCTGTAGAAGCACCAGTAACCATATTTCGGGTATACTGTATGTGACCAGGAGAATCAGCAATGATAAACTTTCGCTTTGGTGTAGTAAAGTAGCGATACGCCACATCAATGGTGATTCCTTGCTCTCTTTCATCACGAAGACCATCAGTAAACAGTGCTAGGTCAACGTTTTCGAGCCCTTTTTTCTTGCTTGTATTTTCAACGGCGGCCAATTGATCTTCGAATATCGACTTCGAATCGTAAAGAAGTCTTCCGATCAAGGTACTTTTACCATCATCAACACTTCCGGCGGTGGTGAATCGTAATAGCTGGTTGTTATCTATTTGCATTTTTGTTTTTTAAAGGTTGAAGGAAAGTTGCGTTGCTCTTAGAAATACCCTTGTTTCTTGCGGTCTTCCATAGCAGTTTCTGAACGTTTGTCGTCGGCTCTGTTGCCACGTTCGGTATGACGCATGGTCGATACCTCATCAACGATCTTTTCAAGGGTGTCGGCATCAGACTCAATGCCTCCCGTAATAGTGATGTCTCCTAAGGTTCTAAAACGAATCTTCTTGGTTACGATCTCTTCGTTATCATCTAACACTAAAAACTCAGACTTCGGAATCCAACTATTGTTTCTCCAAACCACTTCGCGCTCATGCGCATAGTAGAGTGAAGGAATTTGAATGTTCTCTCTTTTGATATAGTTCCAGACGTCCATTTCGGTCCAGTTACTGATCGGGAACGCCCTGAAGTGCTCACCTTGAAAATGCTTGCCGTTGAATAAGTTCCAGAGTTCAGGTCGTTGGTTCTTTGGGTCCCATTGCCCAAAGTCGTCACGGTGTGAAAAGAAGCGCTCTTTGGCGCGTGCCTTTTCTTCGTCTCTACGCCCTCCTCCAATCGCACAATCGATCTGATGCGTTTCGATCGCATCCAACAATGTGGTTATTTGCAAAGCGTTTCGAGTGGCGTTCTTTCCGCGTTCTTCAGCCACACGACCTTGATCGATAGACTCCTGAACAGATCCTACCAAAAGTCGTGCTCCCAGTTTATTGATCAGATCATCACGAAACTTGATGGTTTCAGGAAAGTTATGTCCGGTATCAATATGCATCAATGCAAAAGGAATCTTAGCCGGAAAAAAGGCCTTTTGTGCCAAGTGTGTTACCACAATGGAATCTTTTCCGCCAGAAAACAAGATGACCGGGTTTTCGAACTGAGCATGTACTTCTCGAAGTACATAGATCGCTTCAGATTCTAGTTCGTCTAAATAATTTAAAAAATATTTACTCATGGTTGAGTTGTAATTTGTCTTGGATCAGCGACAAGATCCTTGCCGTCGATGCCTCGACCGTTTCTTTTTCAGTGTCAATTTCAATGGCTGGGTTGTCTGGCGCTTCATACGGTGCGGAGATACCTGTAAAATCTTTGATCTCTCCACTTCTTGCCTTCTTATACAGTCCTTTAACGTCTCTTCGTTCGCACTCTTCAATAGACGTTTTCACATAAATCTCGACAAAACTATGAGATCCAATTGTATTTTCTATGTTTAGTCTATCATTTTTGTAGGGTGATACAAATGCCGCCAAAACTACGACCCCTGCATCTACAAATAATTTTCCGACCTCAGCAATTCGTCGGATGTTCTCTTTTCGGTCTTCGGGAGAAAAGGTCAGGTCATTATTGATGCCGCTACGTACATTGTCGCCATCCAGCAAGTAGGTCTTCACTCCTTGCTCAAATAGGGCTTGTTCTACCGCATTGGCAATAGTCGATTTTCCAGAACCTGAAAGCCCTGTGAACCATAAAACGAATGAGTTGTGCCCATTTGCACCATTACGATCCTCTTGTCCTATTTTGAAATTATGGGGGATCACATTTTTCATGGGTTCTTACTTATTGTTAGACTTTCGTCTTGAGAGGAGTCCGAAGTTGGACTTGTACCACATACGTTCATGAAAATAATACAAGATCATCTTTATCACGGTCTCGGCGATCGCAACACCTGTTGCCTTTTGAGCCGCATTGGGGTCATCTCTAAAAAATAGCATTGCCAGCAAAAACGTGGTCACGGATGCGATGACCCTCCAAGTAATTGTTTTTGCGATATGTCTCTTCTTTGATATATCCATCACTTTCTACATATGAACCAAGGATTCAACAAGTTTTCTCTATTGTATCCTAGCGTTTTATCAGTTTCCAAAGATATCACTTTTATGCCTACTGCACTACATATTGCTTGCCCCGCTGCGGTGTCCCATTCCATTGTTGGGGCATATCTAGGGTATACGGTTGCATTACCTTCGGCAACCAGACAAAATTTAAGTGAACTTCCTTTAGAGACAATCTCAATCTTCTTGTTTTCGCCTTTCAAGGTTTCGATAAAGTCCTGTGTCTCCTGATTCATGTGCGATCGGCTACCTACGACCTTGATCGTATCACTTTCTTCTTCAGGTTGAATAGCCTCTGCCACCTTGTATATTTCTTCTATAGAAGTCTCATGGTTCTCGAGTGCTGCTTTATAGGCTTTCCCTTCTTTCACCACTGCGTAATACAGCGTCTTTTGCGCAGGAACATAGATCACTCCCATCTCTGGCTTTCCGTCAGTTATCAAGGCAATATTTACGGTAAACTCACCATTTCGTTTTATGAACTCTTTGGTCCCATCTAAGGGGTCTACAATCCAACATGTTTTCCAATCTTTTCGTTGGTCGTATTCGAGCTGTTTGTTTTCTTCACTGATGATAGGAAATACGGTTTCTTCTAAAAAGGAATTGATCACATTGTTTGAGGCTGTGTCAGCTTCTGTAAGTGGTGAGCGGTCGTCCTTTATTGAAATGTCGAATTCCCGTTCGTATATCTTCATTATGGCAGCTCCTGCCTTTAATGATGCTTCTATGGCTGTTTCTAAGCTTTCTTTCATTTGTAGGTTCTTTATGGCTTTTTTTAAGCTGCTTTCCCAGTGAGGGATTTTTATTTGTAATGCTTTTTCAATCTTGCTAGTATCTAAGACACTATAAAGGGGTCTCTTTGCTGGTGTCGGATAGGAGCTGGTAGGAATGGGGTCAACGTTTGTTGTTAATTCGGCATTTTCAAAGATTCCTTTGGCGAAATCGTACCAGCTAATGTTTCCGTTGTTGCTATAATGGTAGATTCCGAATGCAGGTTCTTTTAGTACGAACTGTACAATCACATGCGCCAGATCTTCTGCATAGGTGGGGCTTCCGATTTGGTCAGAAACAACTGTCAATGTGTCTATTTGTTTTCCTAGACGCAACATAGTTTTCATGAAATTGTTTCCGAATTCTGAATATAGCCAAGACGTGCGTAGAATATAATAGTGATTTGTGTTTTGGATGATGGTCTTTTCGGCATCACGTTTTGTCATTGCGTAGACACCTAAAGGGTTTGTTGAATCTTCTTCACTGTAGACTGTTTCGTTGTTTCCATCAAACACAAAATCTGTCGAAATCTGAACAAGTGTTGCGTCGTGCTTCTTGCATGACCGGGCTAAATTCTTAGCACCGTCAACATTGACTGTTTGTGCCTTGTCCATTTCTGATTCGGCCTTATCAACAGCGGTATATGCAGCACAATTTACACATACATCTATAGGGTTTTCTCTAAAAAAGGTGTTGACCTGCTCTTCATTGGTAATGTCAAGTTCTTGAGAAGGTGCGAACAAGAAAGACAGTTGCGGATATGTTGACTGTATCTTCTGTATCGACTTTCCTAACTGTCCGTTGGCTCCTGTTACAAGAATTCGTTTCATCGAAATAGTTCGTCAAATGTTGGCAGTTGTTTGTCTTTGTCAGAAATAATCAATTGATCCATCGGGAACTGCCAATCGATGGCCAATGTTGGATCGTTATAGATAATCCCAGACTCTGACTCTTTGTGATAGTATTCGTCGCACTTATAGCAAAAGATAGCCGTTTCAGATAAGGTCAAGAAACCGTGAGCAAACCCTTTTGGAATGTATAGTTGCTGGTGCGTTTTATCATCTAAAACCACAGAATACTGGTGGCCAAAGGTGGGGGATTCTTTTCTGCAATCAACAACTACATCCAACACGCTTCCTGAAACAACACGTATCAATTTGGCTTGTGCATGTTTCCCTGTCTGAAAATGTAATCCCCTCAGTACTCCCTTCCTAGAAACGGACTGGTTGTCTTGAACAAACTCGCAATCAACACCAGTCATTTCCTTGAATCGTTCTTGATTGAACGATTCTGTGAAGCTTCCGCGTTCGTCTTCAAACACCTGAGGTGTTAGTAAAAAACATCCTTGTAACGGGGTCTCTTTCACCATTAGATCAATTGCATTAAATATTCTCCGTATCCACTCTTAAGCAGGGGTTTCGCCAATGCCTTTAGTTGCTCTTGGTCTATATATTTCATGTCGTAGGCGGCCTCTTCAATCGATCCGATCTTTAGGCCTTGCCGTTCTTCAATCACTTGCACAAACTGAGATGCCTGCATCAAGGAGTTGAAAGTTCCTGTATCTAGCCACGCCGTGCCTTTGTCTAAAATGCTTACGCGCAATTTTCCTTGGGACAAATAAGCTTTGTTAACGTCGGTTATCTCTAATTCTCCTCGTTGACTTGGAGTGATGTTCTTTGCAATCTGCACCACATCGTTATCATAGAAATAGATGCCTGGTACCGCATAATTGGACTTTGGTTGTTTTGGTTTTTCTTCGATGGACATCACCTTTCCGTTGACGTCAAAGTCTACCACACCGTAACGCTCTGGGTCCTGCACATGGTAGGCATAGATGATTCCGCCGTCTGGGTCATTGTTGGACTGCATAAGAGTGTCTAATCCTGAGCCATAAAAGATGTTGTCGCCCAAAATAAGCGCCACCTTATCGTTTCCTATGAAAGGTTCGCCAATAATGAATGCCTCGGCCAACCCGTTAGGTGCTTCTTGTACTGCGTACTCGAATCGGCATCCGTATTTCTTTCCGTCCCCTAACAACTTTTTAAACAATGGTAAGTCGGTTGGTGTTGAAATGATCAATATCTCTTTTATTCCGGCATACATTAATGTAGACAACGGATAATAGATCATGGGTTTGTCATACACGGGCATGAGCTGCTTGCTCACGGCCAAGGTGAGTGGGTGCAATCTTGTGCCAGATCCTCCTGCAAGAATAATTCCTTTCACGTGTGTAGGTTTTAAGCGTTTGTATACTTTTCAATATACCAGGCAATCGTTTTTAAGATGCCCGATTCGAAGTTCTCATCAGCCTTCCATCCCAGTTCTTCTTCTATTTTGGATGCATCAATAGCATATCTAAAATCATGCCCTGGTCGATCGGTGACAAATGAGATAAGTTCTTTGTAAGAACTTCCCTTTTCTGTTGGTTTTATCTCGTCTAAAATCTCACAGATCTTGTTTGCGATATAAAGGTTGTTTCTTTCGTTCTTTCCGCCTATGTTGTAGGTTTCTCCTGAAACGCCTTTTTCCATGGCCAAGGCAATCCCTTTGCAATGGTCTTTTACATACAACCAATCTCTGATATTGGTGCCGTCTCCATAAATTGGGATGGCAGCTCCTGTCAGCGCTTTTCGTATGATGGTCGGAATTAGTTTTTCGTCGTGCTGATGCGGACCGTAATTGTTGGAGCAGTTAGTGGTCACTACATTCATTCCGTAGGTGTGGTGGTAGCTTCGCACCAACATATCAGAAGAAGCCTTTGATGCACTGTACGGACTGTTAGGTGCGTAAGCCGTGCTTTCGGTGAATAGTCCTTCTGCTCCTAGTGTTCCATACACTTCATCTGTTGAGACGTGTAAAAAACGTGCATTTTCGTATCCCGTTTTGTATTGCTTAGGGCCATTCATCCAAAATTTATAGGCCACATCTAACAGGGTAAAGGTACCTTCGATATTGGTCTTGATGAATGCGTCCGGTCGCTCGATTGAGTTGTCTACATGTGATTCTGCTGCAAAGTGGTAGACACCATCGAATTGATGTGTCTCGAACAAATTTTGTAACAGGGTTCTATCGCAGATATCGCCTTTGATAAAAGTGTAACGCTCATTTCCTTCTGCTGACTTAACATTTGCCAAGTCTCCAGCATAAGTAAGTACATCAAGGTTTACCACCTTCATTAACGGTTGTGTAGTCAGTATGTGCTCAATAAAATTAGAACCGATGAACCCAGCTCCTCCAGTAACTAATATGCTTTTTTGTTCGTTCATTTTATTTTTCTCCTTCATTTATGAACCAAGCGACTGTTTGCTTGAGTCCGTCGCTAAAATACACTTCTGGGTTATATCCCAATAAACTCTTGGCTTTCGAGATGTCAGCAAGTGAATGCTTCACGTCTCCTTTTCTTTCTGGGCCATGTGTGGCTTTTACCTCAGCGATATCTTTATCATATTCAGATAAGAACTTCGTAAGGTCTCCGACCATTCGGTTTAGATCGGTATTCTCACCGCATGCCACATTGTAAACGGTATTAAGCGCTTCCTTATTCTCTGTTAACGCTGCTAATTGGTTAATCTGAATTACATTGTCAATATAGGTAAAGTCTCTTGAATGTGTGCCATCACCGTTAATGACGGGTGCCTTCTTATCCATTAAGAGTCCGATAAACTTGGGGATCACTGCTGCATAAGCCCCGTCGGGTCGCTGCCTTCTGCCAAACACATTGAAATATCGCAATCCAATAGTCTCAATTCCATAGACGTCAGAGAATACTTTGGCGTACAATTCGTTCACATATTTGGTGACTGCGTAAGGGGAAAGTGGATTTCCTATGTTTTCTTCTACTTTGGGTAAGGCTTTGTGATCTCCGTAAGTCGAAGAGCTCGCCGCATACACAAATCGTTTCACCTTGGCTTCTACTGATGCAACAAGCATATTTAGAAAGCCTGTTATGTTCGACTGGTTTGTTGCAATTGGGTTATCAATAGATCTTGGAACCGACCCAAGTGCAGCTTGGTGTAGTACATGGTCAACACCGGCTACAGCTTTTTTACACGTGTCTAGATCAGCGATGTCTCCTTCAATGAGAGAGAACCTGCCATTTGACAAAAAAGAGGCTAGATTGCTTCTTTTTCCTGTGGAAAAATTATCAAGGCAAACGACTTCATTGTTTTGAGATAAGAGGCGCTCTATGAGATTGGACCCTATAAAACCAGCCCCTCCTGTTACGAGCACTTTAGAATCTTCAATGCGTCTTTTAGTCTCCATGATTATAATCTGTCGGTTACCAGGTCTTTTTGAATGAAGTTCTTTACGTCAAACACCACCGCTTTGCGGTCTTTGAAGTATTGCCAGTCAATGTCTTTAAATTGCTCATGCGCCACTGCCAGCACTAATACCTCACTGTCTTTTGAAAGTGTGCCTGATAATTTGATTCCGTATTCTTCAAGTACCTCTTCTCGATCAGCATTTGGATCGTACACTTCGAGGTTTACTTTATAACTCTCGAACTCTCGGATTACATCAATGACCTTTGAGTTTCTAATGTCTGGGCAATTCTCTTTAAAGGTAATCCCTAAGATTGATACTTTCGCATCTTTGATGGCAATGTCATTTTGAACCATTAACTTGATGACACGTTGTGCAATATGCGCTCCCATATCATCGTTGATTCTTCTTCCGGCCAAAATAACTTCTGGATTGTATCCGACGCTCTGGGCTTTGTGTGTTAAGTAATACGGGTCAACACCGATGCAATGCCCTCCTACTAACCCAGGTGTAAATGGTAAGAAGTTCCATTTGGTGCCGGCTGCCGCTAGCACTTCATGAGTGTCAATCTTTAGTTTACTAAAAATGAGCGCCAGTTCATTTACAAAAGCAATGTTGATATCGCGTTGTGCGTTTTCGATTGCCTTGGCTGCTTCAGCAACTTGAATGGATGATGCTTTGTGCGTTCCTGCCGTGATTATTGATCGATAGAGTTGATCTACCTTTTCGGCAATCTCTGGAGTGCTTCCAGAGGTTACTTTGACTATGTTAGAAACGCGGTGTACTTTGTCTCCTGGATTGATCCTTTCGGGGGAATATCCGCAGAAAAAATCTTTGTTAAAGGTAAGGCCACTTCCTTCCTCTAAAATAGGAACACATACTTCTTCAGTACACCCAGGAAAAACAGTGGATTCATAAATGACAATATCTCCCTTCTTTATAACCTTTGAAAGCATTTGAGTAGCTTTCATCAATGGAGTCAAGTCTGGTTTTTTGTACTCGTCAATCGGAGTCGGAACCGTCACAATATAGATATTGGCTTTCGTCAAATCATCTACATCTAGCGTAAATGACAAGAGGGCTTTTGTTTCTAAAAGGTCCTCTTTTTCAACTTCGTGCGTCTGGTCAAAACCCTGTTTCAATTGACCAATGCGTTCTTTATTGATGTCAAACCCAATTACATGAAACCCGTTCCTTGCAAATTCAACTGCCAAGGGCAATCCTACATAGCCCATGCCGATGACAGCAATGATGGGTTTGTTGTCAGTAATTGGTTCCACAATGTCTTATCCGTTAGATTGTTTGTTGATAATCTCTTGTTCTTTCTTGATCAGGAACTCATTCAGTTTTAAAAGTCCCAAGGCTATTAGAAGTAGTAGAATTCCCGCGGAAGGTAGAATGAATTTGAATTGTGTGAAAAATCCTGTCTCAACATACCCAACATCAGGAAAGTCAGTAATAACCTTGATGATTTCACTATTTTCAATCCTAAGAAGTTCATTTTCGTTTAGCTGGTCTTTTAACGCAAGTTTTCTTTCCAATAGTGACAACTCAACATTGTTTTCCTGTTTCTGAGCCATGACAATTGAGGTTCCAGAAGGGTTGTCCTTCGACACTTCTGCCTTTTTAAGGTCTAAATAAATATTTTTTAGAGAGTCTGTTTCTCTTAAAGAAATATTTATTAAAGAATCACTTCTGTTCAAATTTTTCAGGGCGATATCCCTTTGTTGTTGAAAATACTTGTTAGATCGAATCGATTCAACGATAGGTTGTTGAATTTTTCTAAATATGGTACTATTACTTGAGTTAACACCTATAAGATGTAAATCATACTCTGTATTATCTATGCTTTGGTTGAACCTTTCAAATGATAGTTCACGCTGCGAAACTGAATCCAGTTCCTTAAAAACTCTTGAATATCTTACAATCCTATTGGTTTCGTTATCATTTGGTTTAATGTAAAAACCTGTCAAGGACGCTGCTTCTTTAGGTGTTACCCCAAAAACCTCTGAAAGTGTTATGCTATCTCTTGACTTTGTTAGCGTATTGTAATATTCAATATTATTGTACAGTTGCCTAGAGCTGTCGAAGTTTGGCTCTACAGTCATCACGGCTCCATACATGGTTTGCTTATTGCTGTCCCAAATATAGCCGACTACAAAACCAATCAATAATACTAATACTAATTTTAAAAAATGTCTCCTTAAAATGATTAGTGTCGATAATAAGGCGCCGTACAATACCTTTAAAATTTTTCCTATTAAGGAAAATAAGAATAGAAACGCATTCCCAATCATCTGAAATAGTTGGGCAAGGTCCATTTCTTGGGTAGTCTCTTTTTTCGGTGTATTTTCACTCATTGCTTATGAATTAAATATCTGTTCTAAAATTTTCTGTGTTATTAGGTAGGTTGGTTTTACACCCGAAGTGCCTAACCCTCCCGAGGCCAATGTACTTCCTGTTTCTAATGGGTTATCAGAAGCATAGTATGCATATCTGACCTTGACATCTTTTGAGATACTTCTTCTGATTCTTGAAGCTGACTGAACTGCTTTTTGGTAATGCGCTCCTTCCATCTCTAGCCCAACCACATTCCAAGTCGACTCGTGAAAGAACTTTAAAATATCCTTGTTTTGCAAGGACGTTCCTAAAACGGTAATCATGGACCCTTCGAAAACCTCTAAGCCCTCACCTCCTAGGTCGGCCTTTTTCAATTCGTTCTCAAAAGGATAGTTGTCTGCGGTTCCTTCAAAAATATGTGCCGAAGGAATCATGATATCTCCTTTTCCGCCTTCAAGAATTCCTGCTTTTCCCATAACCGATACTGAACATATGTTGAGAAACTCAGATTTTCCGTTAGGTTTATATGGCTTTAAAAACTCGTCTATCGTCTCATAGGCCTGCTCTCCAAAAGCGTAGTCCATTACAAAAAGTACGGGTTTTTCTTCCTCTTTCAAATCTTCGTTAAAGTTAAAAGAAGATCTGGTAAAATCAATTTTCGCTGTATCAAAAATTTGAACATTGATGTTGGCTCCCGATTCGTCTTTGATATAGATCATTCCGCATTTTTGGGCGGCCTTAAAAACTTTGTCTTGATATGTTTTACTGCTCTCTTTACTCAGTGCCTCAAAAATCTCCAATTCATCCTTGTCTTTTGCTTCTTTTGCAAGTGCTATAGGAGCAAATATAGAATTCATTACACTGTGCATGTTGGCGCTGATGATATGAATAGGCCTGTGTAAGAGATTGTTCTCTTTTAAAATACGTTTGATGTTGTTGGCCCAGATCTCACCATGTATGTGGTGACCAATACGCTCTCGCAATACTGGGCTGAAGGTAATGGCTCTCTTTTCTCCCTGTACCTCTTCTCTTAAAGCTAACTTACCTAACCAGTAGATAATTTGTAAAAAGCGTTCTGGGTTTTTCTTGGTCGAAAAGGTATTATAGACATCCAATACCTCTTCGAAGGTCCTTCCTAAAATTGTGGCTGCATGCGAAATGGCCACTTCTCTCTCATCTTGTGCTAACTTTTTGTTCTTTAACACCGCCGTTTCCAGCTTTTCCCAATCACGTATCGTATCGCCTTGTTCATTGATCAGGACACGTCTGCAAATCTTGTGAGACTCGATAAAAAGGAACGTAAGGTGGGTGAGAATATCGTAAATATCAGAGCGTCCGCGTGTGATCTCGATGTTCATTTGCTCATCATCGATACGGTAACAATTTCTTCTTCTTTTCGGAGGGATAATAGGCTCAAAATGTGATTTAGAATATCCTTCATCTGAAGTTAAATTGATGAAGCGACATTGTTCAATCCCTATGGGTAATCTGTCTATTACATACAACAACCCGTCGATCTCTGCCTTCTCTTCTGCAATCGAACCATAAATCTCAGGTCTAAGCAACAACAAGGCTTCCCTTAGCGTTTCTCCAGACACCCCCATTGGCTTATAAAAGCCTCTGTTGAAAAGGTGACGCATGGTAATGTAGATTCGCTCTATCGCACTTGAAGACTCTTGAGCCCTGGTTCTTCCTTTAAGTTTGCTGTTATTCATTGATTTATTTAAGTGGACAAAGATACAATGATTTTGTTAACATGCTATTAAATATGCGATTCAAGGGCGTCTGCTATTTTTCTGTCGTTGGAAAGTCTCGGCAATTTATTTTGTCCACCTAATTTTCCGATGGACTTCATATACATTTTGAACCCTTTATTTTTTACGGAAGTAACCTTTAATGTTTGAAGTACTTTTCCATCAATCAGGTCAAAATAATAACTGTTTTGCTGCTGTAAAGATTGGTCTATTTTTAGGGCGAATTTTTCTAGGTCTTCCGGAGCATTTTCAAACTCGACGAACCATTCGTGATATGGTAATCCTTTGGCTGGGTTGATCTGCGGAGCCACTGTGAATTCGTTGATCCTAACATCGGTTCCCTGAATCGCTTCATTCATGGCCTGTTCTACTTCCTTTCCAATAACGTGCTCTCCAAAAGCTGAAATGAAGTGTTTGATACGACCAGAAACCACCACACGATATGGCATTGTACTGACAAACTCGACCGTGTCTCCAATATTGTATGCCCATAAGCCTGCATTGGTCGAAATGATCATCACATAATTGACCCCAACCTCGACATCTTTTAATGTGATTCGTTTTGGGTTTTCATCAAAGAACTCATCGGCCTTGACGAACTCGTAAAAAATCCCAGAGTCCAATTGAAGTAGCATTCCTTTTTCTTGCTGTGAATCTTGAAAGGCGAAGAACCCTTCAGAAGCCGGGTACAACTCAATACTATCTACTTTTCTGCCAATCAAGTTCTCGAATTTAGCACGATAAGGCTCATAGTTAACGCCACCGTAGATGAATAGATTGAAGTTCTTAAAAATCTCACCAACCTTTTTTCCTCCTCTGTCCTGTAGTCTTTCAAAATACATCTGAACCCAGGAAGGTATCCCACTGATGACGGTCATATTTTCTGAAATGGTCTCTTCAACGATGGCATCTACTTTGGTTTCCCAATCCTCGATGCAGTTGGTTTCCCAGCTTGGCATTCGATTCTTCTGTAGATAATTCGGAACATAGTGCGCTACGATTCCTGAAAGCCTTCCAACCTTAATACCGTTCTTCTCATCCATTTCAGGGCTTCCCTGTAAAAAGATCATTTTTCCGTCTACAAACTTGGCATTCCCCGTTTCTGCGATGTACAACAAGATGGCATTTCGGGCCGCCTGAATATGACTGGGCATGGAAGCTTTTGTAAGCGGAATATACTTTGCGCCTGAAGTCGTCCCAGAGGTTTTCGCAAAATACAATGGCTTGCCTTTCCATAAAATATTTTCTTCACCGTCGACTACACGATCCGCGTACGGTCTAAGCGCTTCATAATCTCGAATGGGTACGCGTTTTATAAAATCTGCGTGATTATTGATGCTTATGAAATCGTGGTCTTGCCCAAAAACCGTCCCTGTAGCTTCAGAAATCAGCTCTTTAAAGACCTTTTCTTGGGTAGCAATTGGATTGTTGGCCCATTTTTGGACCTTTCGTTTGATGTTATTGGCAAAAACCTTAGCGGCGATCGATTTTAATGACATTGGCGTGCTTATTCAAAATCAATGAAATTGGTTGGATTCATCGGGTAGCCGTCATTCCAAAGTTCAAAATGAAGGTGAGGCCCTGTGGTCAGTTCTCCGGTGTCTCCAGAAGTGGCAATTACCTCCCCAGCTTTGACCAGGTCTCCTTGTTGCTTTGTTAGAGAACCGTTGTGTTTATACACCGAAATCAATCCTTGTACGTGTTCTAAAATGATAACATAGCCTGTCTGAGCTGTCCATTCTGAAAAGATGACCGTGCCGTCTGCAACGGCTTTGATCGGTGTATCTTTTTCCAAGACAATGTCTACGGCGTAATGCTTATCTTTTACATTGTACCCTTCAGAAATGTTTCCTGTTGCCGGCGGAAACAAAATGAAACCACTACCCGAAGTAGCCGATTCAAAAAGGTTGTACTTGTCTTCTTGTGCAACCTCAGCTCTTAATATTGAGTCTTGTCTGCTAGGTGACAGGTCAAACTCGGCAGCATCAATCGCATACGATTCAAACAATGAATCTTTGTTTATTTGATCTACTTTAAGGTCTCCTGTAAGTACTTTTCGAATGGAATTCAAATACTCGTTGTTTCGGGCTAGTTCCATTTGCAAGGAATCAGCTTTATCGGCATTGTTGATCGCTTGAAGTTTAAGCTGTGTGGATGAATATCCCGGAATGTATTCTCTGATCGGCGTAAAGGCAATCAATAAAGTCGTACTCGCAATCAGCAATACCGCAAACAAGGTGCCCGCCACAAATACATTTAACCTCGTGAGTTTAAAGGAAACGCGTTCTTCAAAGGTATCTTCGTTCAATACGACCAAGCGATACTTATGAAGCAGTTTCTTCTTTATTTTCTTTCGTCTATTTTCTTTTTTCTTTGTCATGTCTGGTTGTACAAATATAGCCAATAGGTCAGATACTAAATGGCCCAAGCTTAATTTTAGTTCTTTAACGTGCCGTTTGGGTATTTCTTATTACCTTTGTACCAATAAATCACTGTAACAATGATATCATTACAAACATTTTTGGCCATTGGCGCTCCGCAGATCATTTTGATCGTTGTGGTTGTTCTTTTATTGTTTGGAGGAAGAAAAATTCCTGAGTTGATGCGCGGATTAGGAAGTGGAATTAAAGAATTCAAGGACGCCTCTAGAGAAGACACCGAAGACCCTAAGAAAGTAGAAGACAAAACAGAGTAAATTATTACTCTTTCTATAGATGAAATAACCCCGCAAATTGCGGGGTTTCTTTTTTTAGATCCTGTTAGTCAATCATCGATAACTGTATGCGTTTTCGGCTTACATCTACTTCTAGTACAGTGACTGAGACATGTTGATGCAATTTTACTACACTATTGACGTCACTGATATATTCGTTGGCGAGCTTTGAGATGTGTACCAAGCCACTCTCTTTGATTCCGATGTCGACAAAACAACCAAAGTTGGTAATGTTGTTTACAATCCCCGGAAGCTTCATCCCTTGTTTTAGATCTTCAATCGTGCGAACATTGGGGTCGAACTCAAAAACCTTTGCTGATTTTCTCGGGTCAACGCCTGGCTTTTCCAATTCTTTCACAATATCTGTTAGTGTCGGAAGCCCCACTTCGTCAGAACAATAGTCTTGTAACTTGATCTGTTGGATAAGTGTTTTGTTTCCGATTAAATCACCCAACTGCGCATTGACATCCTTCGCCATTTTTTCAACGATTGCATAACGTTCTGGGTGCACGGCTGAGTTGTCGAGCGGATGTTGCGAATCAGTAACTCTTAAAAACGCCGCTGCTTGTTCAAAAGCTTTATCCCCTAAACGGGCCACTTTCTTGAGTTCTTTTCGAGAAGAAATTCCACCCGTGTTTGCCCGATAATCGACTATATTTTCAGCTAGTTTTTCGCCAATGCCCGATACGTAACTCAACAGGGATGCGCTTGCCGTGTTTACATTGACTCCAATACTGTTTACACAGCTCATCACCACTGTGTCTAGCTCTCCTTTTAGTTTTGTCTGATCGACATCATGCTGGTACTGCCCTACTCCTATGGATTTTGGGTCGATCTTGACCAACTCGGCCAACGGATCCGAAAGTCTTCGACCAATGGAAACTGCTCCTCTTACCGTCACATCGTAATTCGGGAATTCGGCCCTAGCAATTTTTGAAGCTGAATAAATAGAGGCTCCTGCTTCGTTCACCACAAAAACTTGTATTTCTCGGTCAAACCCGATCTTCTTGATAAAGTGCTCTGTTTCACGCGAAGCGGTACCGTTTCCGATAGAAATGGCTTCCACTTTATAGGCGTTGACCAACGAACGAATCTTCTTCATTGCCTGTGTGGTTTCGCGCTGAGGCGCATGCGGATAGATTTTCTCGTTGTGCAATAAGTTTCCTTGTTCATCGAGACAGACCACCTTGCATCCCGAACGATAGCCGGGATCAATAGCGAGGATCCGTTTTTCGCCCAATGGTGGTGCCAACAGCAGCTGTTGCAAGTTGCTTGCAAAGACCTTGATGGCATCATCGTCGGCCTTTTGCTTGGCCTCACTAAGTGTTTCATTAGACAAAGCAGGCGCCAACAATCGTTTATATGCGTCTTCAATCGCAATGAAGATTTGATCAGTACAGGATTCGTTGCTCGTCTTGATAATAATGTCGTCGATAATGTCTAACGCATCTTCTTTCTCAACTGAGACCTTGACCCTTATGATTTCTTCGTTTTCGGCTCTTAACATAGCCAGCAAACGGTGCGACGGACAACGATTCAGGGCTTCGCTCCAGTCAAAATATTGTTGGAATTTTTGCGCCTCATCAGTCTCTTTCTTGTCTTTGATCACTTTTGTAGCGATCGTTGCCTTTCGCTGATATAGCCTTCTCAGTTTGTTTCTCACAAACTCGTTCTCGTTGATCCACTCGGCGATGATATGCCGAGCGCCTTCAAGGGCCTGTTCTTCGTTTTTGATATGTTCATTTAAGAACTGTGTGGCTGCAAATCCTACATCATCGTGTTGCTGTTTCATGATGATCTTGGCCAAGGGTTCAAGGCCTTGATCACGAGCAACGCTAGCTTTTGTCTTTCGTTTCTTTTTATATGGAAGGTATAAATCCTCTAATTGGATCATCGTGTTGGCCTTTTCGATCTTCGCCTTGAGCACTTCGGTCAACTCCCCTTGCTCATCAATGGCCTTGCTGATGGTTTGCTTTCGTTTTTGCAGTTCTTCAAACGTATTCTTCAGCTTTACGATGGCTCCGATCTGCACCTCATCTAAGTTGCCGGTCATCTCCTTTCGATATCGCGAAATAAACGGAATCGTACAATCTTCGTCCAGAAGCTTTAGGGTGTTCTTGACTTGCTGTTCTTTGATAGGGAGCTGATCTACTATAAATGACAATCGTTGCATAACTGATAATTTGTGCGGTGGTAAATGTAGAAAATCTTCCCGCTAGGAAATAAAAAAATCCCGCGAAAAAGCGGGATTCATTTTTTAAGCACTTGCTTTAAAACTTATTCTTTTATCTCTAAGGACCTTAGGATCGCCTCGAGCTCAAATATATAATCTCGTTTACTGATCGAAGGTGCAAAAACGAAGCCTTCAACTACCAACAATCGGTTGTTGATCTTGTCTTCGACAGCATAATTTAAGAAGGGTCCAGCCATGAAGTCGTTCTTCACTTCCCACATACCACGCGTCTCAAACGCAGGTTTGTTGTCGATGATGGCATCGTACAGGTACGGAGCATAGGCCTTTTCAGTGATCATATGTGCTCCTTCAAGTCTTCCGGGAATATAGGACTCTCCGATCGAGTCTCTCATTTTAATGATGGCATCAACGGTCGTGCTATCCTTCGGAATGCTGTTTAGCGGCATTTCATAAGCAATGATGTTCATCGTGCCTTTTTGTATTTCCTTTTCAATCCAGAAGAAATTCTTCTCTTGCTTTACGATCTCATAGATGGAAGGTATTCTCAATGAGATTCCCAACACTTCTTCAAGCTTCTTGTCTCGGTTGAGTGATTTCGCGATACGGCGTTGCTTTTCCTTCAATTCGTTGGACTTAAAAGTTGCAACGATCTTTTTGGCATTCTTTGAAATGCTGTCGATGATCTCTTGCTGATTGCTTCCTTTTATAAAGGCAACGCGCTGTGGTCTGGCGTATACATCTTCTTTAATATCGTAGGCCGACTTGTTTTCTTGGGTTACCAAAAGTACGTTACGGCTGTTGCGCGCAAAATCAGAAAACGCCACGGGCGGCATTTGATTGATAGAGAATAAGGGTTCTTGCTGTGGCAATCCGTCGACGGCGGCGGCAAAGACTCTGCGAATCTCATCGCCTACAGGGCCACTCCATAGGTCGTTTTCAATGACTACCGTAAGTGCGTTGATGTTACCGTTTGAGTCGGGTATAAAACGTACGTTTGGGTCTTTTTTACTCTCGCAGGCCACCATTCCTAGTGCGACCAATGCAAGTATAAATAGCTTTTTCACGTGTTTGAGTTTTAGTGGGAATTATTTCGAAACCTTGAGTTTCATTCCGGGTTTTAGTTTTGTACCACTAATATCGTTCCAATCTTTCAAATTTTGAACGGAAACCCCATTAAATTTTTGAGAAATGCTCCAAAGTGAATCTCCTGATTGTACCACATATACCTTGGCGTTCGGGTTTACCTTCTTTTTAGACTTCTTAGGAGCTACATTGGTAAACGCAGGTTTTTTAGGATAAATGGTCAAGCGTCGGCCCACTCTGATATTGTTGTTTCGAAGGCCATTCCATCGTTTGATATCACTGACACGCACCCCAAATTTTCGGGCAATTCTTCCGAGGTAGTCCCCACTTCTAACACGGTAACGGATCTTGCTATCCATTTTGAATAACTGCGGAAGCGGTTTTTCTCTGGCGTCATTTTCCGCCTGTACATGGGCATAGATCGCTTCCTCATTGGAAACGAACACACCGATCTTGTCGATTGGAAGTCGCAAAGCATAGTCCCTTCCTTCTACATTCGGAATAATGTCCAATTTGTAGGAAGGGTTATAGAACTGAAGCTCTTCTACTTTAATATCTATTAATTCAGAGATCTGATCGAATGTGATCAGTTTCTTCACTTGGATCGTGTCTGATTTGAAATAAGGTGTTTCAGTTATTTTAGGCTGAAATGCATGCTGATCGGCATATTCAAAGATATACATGGTGGCCAGAAATGCCGGAACGTAGCCTGCTGTTTCACGTGGAAGATATGGGCGTAAATTCCAATAATTCTTATAGCCTCCAGAACGTCTGATTGCCTTTGATACATTACCGGGGCCCGAATTATAGGCAGCTAGCGCCAAGTCCCAATCCCCAAAGATCTTGTATAGGCTTGCCAAATATTCGCAAGCTGCTTTGGTGGCTTTCATTGGGTCGCTTCGTTCGTCAACATACGAGTTTACTTCCAGGTTGTATTGCCTTCCGGTGGCATACATAAATTGCCATAATCCGGTAGCGCCAACTCGTGATCGCGCTCTTGGATTTAGAGCCGACTCAACAATCGCCAAGTACTTCATCTCTATCGGAATGTCGTAGTTGTCGAGTTCTTGCTCAAACATCGGAAAATAGTACTGCGCCACGGTCATCAAACGAGTCAATGACTTGTGTCGGTTCTTCAAGAAATTCTTGATGACACTTTCTAACGACGGATTGTATTCTACATTAAATGGAGTACGCGCATTGAGTCTTTTTAATCTGGCTTTTAGTGTATCTGTAGGAAGGTCTACGTATTCGACTTTGGTGTACGTAAGGTTTGAAACCGTCTTGTAGATAGAGTCAAAAGTGGCCATGTTGTGCAACTCCTGAAGCCACAAACTATCGATCTTGGCCGCTTGGGCATAATCTTGCAGGTTGTACTTATTATCGGCCTTTTTCTCGAACGTGGGCTGCCCGTCAATCATCACGATCGAATCGTTAGCGATGAGGTCGATCGTTTTACCATCTTCGATTGCAAGGGAATCTTTGGGTACCAAGGCAGTCTTGGTAGTAATAGAATCTTGTTTTTGCGGTGTGTCTTGTGCGTTCGCAATAAACGGAATCACAACAATCAACATTGAAAACCAACGAAACTTCATTATCCTTTTCTTTTGTAGCGGTTTACGCATCTTCATAGCATGGTATTTAGGGTGCACACTACTACAACGCGCTTACCGCTAAAATCGTGTTTTTTTAACGATTTCCAAATTAAAGACTTGTTAAAAGCTGGGGACATGAAAAAAGCCACCCCCAATAAGGATGGCTTTCTTACTATGTATTGTATGTATTGTTATTACAAAATTGCTGCGATACCAGGCAATGTCTTTCCTTCTAGGCTCTCGAGCATGGCGCCTCCGCCCGTAGATACGTAGCTTACTTTATTTTCAAATCCAAACTGCTTTACGGCAGCAACCGAGTCTCCTCCGCCTACCAATGAAAAGGCTCCATTTTCGGTGGCTTCAGCAATCTGATTTCCGAGTTCGATAGTCCCGTTAGCAAAGTTTTCGAACTCAAAAACGCCTAAAGGTCCATTCCAAAGAATGGTCTTAGACCCAAGCACCACTTCTTTGAATAGCTCTAAAGATTGCGGACCTGCATCCAGTCCTTGCCATCCGGCAGGAATTTGATCCACTGGTAAGAATTGTGTTTCGGCATTGTTGTCAAAAGCGTTGGCTGCTTTTACATCAACCGGAAGATGGATCTTCACACCTTTTGCTTCGGCTTGTTTCATAATGTCAAGGGCCAATTCCATCTTGTCATCTTCACAGATCGAATCGCCAATGTTTCCGCCTTGTGCTTTGATAAAAGTGAAGGTCATTCCGCCTCCTACAATAAGGTGATCAACCTTGTCTAAAATATTCTCGATGATGGTGATCTTTGAAGAAACCTTCGCTCCGCCTAAAATGGCTAAAACGGGCTTCTCTCCTGTCTCCATCACTTTTTTGATGCTTTCAATTTCTTTGGCCAAAAGGTTTCCGAAGCATTTATTTCCGTCAAAATATTGAGCGACAACCGTCGTAGAAGCATGCGCTCTGTGCGCTGTACCAAAGGCATCGTTTACGTAGATATCTCCAAGCTTAGACAACTGCCAAGCAAAGGCCTCATCTCCTTTGGTTTCTTGACTGTAAAAACGAAGATTTTCTAACAACAAAACCTCACCTGGTTCTAGCGATGCAACGGCTGCCTCGGCCTCCTCGCCTACGCAGTCTGACACAAACTTCACCTCAACTCCGATAATATCTGAAACCGCAGCCACGATATGACGCAGCGAAAGTTCTTCTTTCACCTCACCTTTCGGACGCCCCAAATGACTCATAAGCACACAGCTTCCGCCGTCTTCCAACACCTTAATGATGGTCGGTTTTGCAGCGTGAATTCGAGTGGCATCAGTTACTTCAAAATCCTCGTTTAGAGGCACATTAAAATCTACACGAATGAGGGCTTTTTGGTTTTCAAAATTGAAGTCGTTGATTGTTTTCATCAAAATTTTAGTTTAGTTGTCTTCTGTATTTGACCGCAAATGTAGGCTTTTCTACCTGAGTTTTAAAGCCCTTTATATAGCTAAAACGTTATCGTTCAAAAATTTTAAGAGCCACGTACTCAGGTCTTGGCTTTCAAATTGATTGGGCTTGTTTCAAAAGGGAGATACTTTGTTATCTTTGCCTCATGCGATTTTCGGATATCCTCGGACAAACCCACATTAAAAAGCACTTGACACAAAGCGTTGAAAACGGACGTGTTTCTCACGCGCAACTCTTTGTCGGCCCAGAAGGCTGTGGAACGCTTTCTATGGCCATCGCCTATGCTCAGTACATTTTATGTGGCAATCTTAACGGAGAAAATACCGGAGGTAATGAGGCGTGTAATTTGAAGTTTGATCACCTCTCGCATCCGGACCTTCATTTTGCCTTTCCGGTGGCGACCAACGATAAGGTGAAAAAGCACCCTGTTTCGAATCATTTTTTAGAGGAATGGCGTGAGTTTGTTGCCGAGCAGCCCTACGGTAACCTTTTTGACTGGTACAAGTTGCTAGGAATTGATAACAAGCAAGGACAGATCGGTGTTGATGAATCGCTCGAAATTGTGAAATCCCTTTCCCTTAAATCCTATGAAGGAGGCTATAAAGTGATGATCATTTGGATGGCCGAAAAGATGAATATCGCTGCCTCGAACAAACTGCTAAAGTTGATTGAAGAGCCGCCAGAAAAAACTCTTTTTGTGTTAATTGCTGAAGACGAAGAGCAAATTATCGGCACCATTCGTTCACGTTGTCAGGTATTGCACTTCCCTCCTTTGGGCGAAGCTGTCATCAAGGACGCTCTCGTCTCTCAAAAAGGACTGGGTGAGGTAGAGGCGCAAAAGATCGCCCATCAAGCCAACGGAAACTACAACAAGGCAGTGGACCTGGTGAATAATGACAGTGAAGACATTCTATTTGAAGAGTGGTTTGTGACCTGGATCCGAAGTGCTTTTAAAGCAAAAGGAAACAAAGGCGCTATTCACGATCTAATCGAGTGGAGTACGATGATTGCTGGTACGGGGCGTGAGACACAGAAGAAGTTTCTGCGTTTTTGTTTGGACTTTTTCCGTCAAGCTATGTTACTGAATTATAAAGCCGAATCTTTGGTCTTTATGGAGCCGAAAGTGAAGGGGTTTGCGCTTGAAAAATTCGCTCCTTTTGTACACGGAAACAACATTATGGAAATCTCTGAAGAACTTCAGGATGCCATTTATCACATTGAGCGTAACGGAAACGCCAAGATCATCTTGACGGACCTTTCGATTAAACTCACCCGCCTTCTACATAAGAAATCAGCCTAAAACCTTATACTATGGATGCCGTAATGAATCACATTACCGAACTACTACTACTCGCTCTACTCATCATTACCTTTTTACAAAGTGGTCTGGACAAAATTCTAGATTGGAAAGGCAATGTGGGTTGGTTAACAGAGCATTTTTCAAAGACTTTTTTAAGAGGAATGGTGTCTGCTGCATTGGCGGTCATTTTGGTTGTTGAAATCGTTGCTGCACTGCTTATGATCGTCGGGGTATTTTATTTGATTTCTGACGGAAGCAAAACGTACGCATTGTACGGTGCAGTTGTTTCATGTGTAGCGTTGTTGATGCTATTGTTTGGTCAAAGAATTGCTAAGGATTATGAAGGAGCCAAGGGTATAGTCATCTACTTTATACCTGCAATATTTACTGTATTTTTATTATGCAAATAACTGACTATCAATTATTTAAAATAAAAAAGGCGCTGATTATCAGCGCCTTTTTCTTAGTTCTATCCTTGAGATTATTTCTTCTCTCCTTCGTATTTTTTGTTTAGTTCTTCGAGCAAGGTCTTGGTAAGATCTTTTGCGTCGGCTCCGTATAAAACGCTTCCGGCATCGTTAGATCCTAAAATGTAGGTGTAGCCGTTGGTCTTTCCGTAGTCCTTTACAAAGTCTTTCACTTTTTTAACAAGCGTATCAATCTCTGTTTGGCTCGCCTGCTGAATTTGCTGCTCTTCAAATTGAAGTTGTTGCTGAAGAATCTGTCCTTTTTGTTGTAACTCAGCCGCTAATTCTTGCGCTTTTTTCTGTGACATCTTTTGTGCTTTAAGGCCTGCCTCTTTGTATTCAATATCGAAGGCTTGATAAATGCTGTCTCTTTTTTTGGTATACGCTTCCACCCTTACCTTGAATTCAGCTTCGATGTCTTTTCTTTCTTGGTACTCGTTGATCAGTTCTACGTTATCTACAAAACCGATCTTGTCTGGAGTTTGACATGAGAACAAAGCGCCCATCGCCAAAAAAACTACTATTACTTTTTTCATCAGTTAAATTTTATTGTTTTTCAAAGGTCAGATGTAATTTGATATCACACCTCTCTTATCGATTGCAATGATGGCAAATGTAAACAGGATCAAGTTACCGATCGGGAATATTATGGACAATTTTAATAAAATAGATAAAATCTATTTTAAGCTTAAATAAAAATAATTAGACACTATTGAAAACGAGTCGTATAAATGTACTCTAAGGGCGTTTCTGTTTTTGGAAAGGGTAATGGGCGTTTTAAGGTGAGATCGTTCGTTCTTGGTCTTCTGAATTAATTTTCGCCGTTTTCTATACAATAAATGAGTGAAGAATGATTTTTTGTACGCTTGGCTTTCAGATTCGATCGCAAACCAATAAAAAAAGCGGTGATCGGATTCATTCTTCCGGTTTTGTATTTTTCAGAAAGTAGGCTCACGTAAAAAGCGTCAAACCTCATCGGAAGAATTTTAACCACTTTCATGTTTTGCACTTCAAATAATTTCTGAATCGATCTTTTTGAAAAATGCCAAAGGTGTCTCGGCACATCATAGGCTGCCCAAAACTCTTTATAATATGTTGCGTCATACGATTCGTAATTAGGAACTGCAACGAAAAGACTTCCTCCAGGTTTCAATAAACGCTTTAGTTCAGAAATCTGCTCGTTTAAATCGTAGACGTGTTCTAACACATGCCACATGGTGATGACATCAAAAGAATCTGCCGGAAGTGTCTCTAGGTTTTCTAAAAGTGAAATTCCTTTTTCTTTGGCCAGCGCTCTTGCCTCCTCATTGGGCTCGGATCCTAAAACATCCCATCCATGATTTTTAGCTGTCAATAAAAAATCGCCAGTACCAGCTCCGATGTCCAACAACTTTCCTTTTTGGGGTTGCGCTTGCTCAATGCGTTTTACTTTTTGCTTTAACGCAATTCCTTTGACAAAATGATAGGCGCGTTCAAACAGGCTTCGTTTTGAATCGGTATGCGAAATATAATCCTCGCTCTCGTAATACGTTCCCAAAACGTTCAAATCTGGTTTGGGAGATGTGACGAGCATGTTTAGCTCATCGTCCAACAGCAGTTGAAATTGTTCGCCAGAGACTGTGTGATCTTTGCAGGTGATGTAGAGGTCGCGTTTGCTTTCAGCATTCATTAATAGACAAAGTATTCTTTCTTGAGGTCACGAAGATACTTTATTGTCGTCTCATAATAAAGTGATTTTTCAGACAGGCAATCTTTTCCATTTTGATCCAAGACCGAAAGTGCTACGTAGTGATAGGTGTCTCCTTCTACAACATCTGCATCTGCATCTTCAAAAAGTATCGGACTGAGCAGGTCCAAACTTTTTTCGGTCTTCTTTCTAGTATGCACAAAAAGCGTAAAGGGTTCATTTTCGATATCAACATCAAAACTCTTGATAAATGGGTTTCGTTCGAACCCAAACTTGTCGGCCATAAAATCCAAAAAGTCTACCCCTCTCCAATCATTCTCAAAAACGAAGAAGTGTTTCTTTTTGTCGAGCTTCAGTTTTCTAATCTCTTTTCCTTTAAGTACTCGATAGTTTTTAATTCTAGGTGGAATGCTGGTGGGGATACATGACTGCGCTAAAATAATCAACGCACAAAAGGATAGTAGTTTTTTCATGAGATCGTTTAGTTTGATTGCTGTTCATGTCACAACAATCGAACCAAACTTAGGACGGAAATTATAAATTCTAGCCCATTGTTCCACGTGGAACAATTACTTTTCCATTGGATTGTAGAGCTCAATTTCTAACATCTTGCTCAACGCCGTGGCCTTTTCTTTTGCCAACAAATAGTCATTCGTCTTGAAGATGGTAATGTGCTTGTTTCCTTTAAACAATCGAATAACGATGTCCTTGTGTTTTGAAGTAGTGCCGAGCGCAGATACGGGGCCGAATTCATTCTCTTCTCTAAACGAAGCGGCAAAGATCGAAACGTACTCTGGATAGTCGGTTTTGATTCGCAGTTTCAAAATAGAAGCGCCTAAGAAGGACACCATTTTATAAATTCTAAAATCTTTATGGATATGGATGGTGGTACTGTACCCTAAACAGATGATGCCCAATCCAGCCAATGTAATCATTTGTGTCAACTGACCCCAAGTTGCAACAGCCAGTAATAAAAAAGCCCCGCCAAGATAATTCACTTTTTGGGGTTTCTCTTGTTTAAAAATAATCTGTTCTATCATCTACCCATGTATACTAACATTACACTTATATCACTAGGTGATACTCCGCTGATTCGAGAAGCTTGCGACAAAGAAGTCGGTCTAATCGACTGTAGTTTCTCCTTCGCTTCAAAAGATAATGACTTAAGCTTGTCGTAGTCAAAATTATCAGGAATCTTAATATCCTCCAAACGGTTTAGTTTGTCGGCATTGTTCTTTTCCTTTTCGATGTACCCAGCATACTTGACTTGGATTTCTGTTTGCTCTAAAACCTCTTTGTCCAATTGATTCTCATCAATGTATTCTGCTACTTTTTGAAAGCTGCTTACATCTTCCATGGTGATGCCAGGACGTGAGAATATCTTGAACATCTTATCCGATTGCTTCATCAAAGATGAACCCTTGTTTTCTAATACCGGATTCGCTTCCTCTGGTTTTACACTCGTGTCTCTAAAGAATTGAATGAAGGCATCCGAGTCATTTTTCTTCTTCTCCATACGGCGAAGACGATCCTCTGACGCCAGACCAATCTCATGCGAAAACGGAGTCAATCTAAAGTCGGCATTGTCTTGTCTAAGCAACGTACGATACTCTGCTCTGGACGTAAACATTCGATAGGGCTCTTCGGTTCCTTTCGTTATTAAATCGTCTATAAGCACCCCTATATAGGCTTCGTTCCTCTTTAAGATAAAAGGATCCTGCTCTTGTATTTTGAGGTGTGCATTTATCCCTGCCATGAGTCCTTGTGAAGCTGCCTCCTCATATCCCGTTGTTCCATTTATTTGTCCAGCGAAATAGAGTCCGTCGACCAATTTGGTCTCCAACGTATGCCTTAACTGTGTTGGCGGAAAGTAATCATACTCGATAGCGTATCCGGGTCTAAAGAACTTCACCTTTTCGAATCCAGCAACCGAACGCAACGCTTTAAATTGAACATCCTCAGGTAATGATGTAGAGAATCCATTCACATATACCTCAACGGTATTCCATCCTTCTGGCTCCACAAAAATCTGGTGTCTATCCTTATCTGCGAAACGATTGATCTTATCTTCAATTGACGGACAATATCTTGGTCCGATACTTTTGATTCTACCGTTGAACATGGGTGATCTATCAAAACCTTCACGCAGCAAATCGTGCACCAAATTGCTGGTGTATGTCATATGACAATCCCGTTGTTCGGTAAGCGGCTTTGTTGTTTCCAAATAGGAGAACTTTTCTGGATTGTCGTCTCCAGGTTGCGGCACCATCTTCGAATAATCTAACGAACGTCCATCAACACGAGGGGGTGTTCCGGTCTTCATTCTTCCAGATTCAAAACCGAGCTCAACGAGTTCTTCTGTGATTCCGGTAGCTGCTTTTTCTCCAGCACGTCCACCACCAAATTGTTTCTCTCCAATATGGATGAGTCCATTCAAAAAGGTTCCGTTGGTCAACACAACTGCTTTGCACCGCACTTCAATTCCAAGAGATGTTTTCACTCCTACCACCTTTCCTCCTTCAATCAAAAGTCCGGAGACCATCTCTTGATAGAAGTCAAGATTCGGAGTCTGCTCTAACATCAATCTCCAGTCCTCAGCAAAGCGCATTCGATCGGATTGTGCTCTTGGCGACCACATGGCTGGGCCCTTTGATTTATTCAACATCTTGAATTGGATCGCAGAGCGATCCGTGATGATTCCGCTATATCCTCCCAACGCGTCAATCTCTCGAACGATCTGTCCTTTTGCAATTCCGCCCATAGCAGGATTGCACGACATCTGCGCTATGTTTTGCAAATTCATGGTGATCAACAGGGTGCTCGAACCCATATTAGCGGCCGCTGCGGCCGCTTCTGATCCTGCATGCCCCGCACCGACAACAATTACGTCATAAACCTTATCGAACATGGTCAAAAAACATTATGTTCCACGTGGAACAGTCATTATTTATCTGAAGATCGTTCCACGTGGAACAAACTCATCTTTTCTTCTTCCTTTAAGCGCATTTGTGTAGCTTCTTCTTCCGTTTTGTCTTTATATCCACAGAAATGAAGCACACCATGTACAAGCACTCTTCTCAACTCATCATCAAAAGAAACATTGAAATCCAACGCATTCTCGGTTACTCTTTCCGTAGAAATAAAAATATCCCCTTGTAAAAGATCTCCCACGCTGTAATCAAAACTAATGATGTCAGTTAGGGTGTCGTGATTGAGAAAATCAAGGTTCAATCTGTGTAAATATTCATCGTCACAAAAGATGAAACTGATGTCTCCACATTGCTTCTGTTCAGAATCAATTGCGGCCATCAACCAATCTCTGTGTCCTTCTACATTCTGTAATTGAAAGTCGTTCTCGTAATTGAATTCAATCATTATCCTTAAAATACGCCTGTACTTTACGCTTATAAATTTGCCGCAAAGGTAATACTTGTCGATTTAATATCTCAACTTGATTGAAATATTGTGCCGCATTAGGAATTTGATTATCAGTAGTATTTTTGAATTCTTTATTGTTTGTGTTGCTCTCACGTTCTTGTTTCTCTCCTTGTTGGAATGCAGCATTTTCCATCTTTAGTAGTCTATGTTTTAGTGCTGTCATACGCTGCAAGGTGCGTTCGTTGAATCCTTTTTCTATGAGTTCATCTTCGATCTGTTCCATCTCTTTCAACAACTGTTTTGTGTCACTGTTGAGACCTTTTCCCATCTTATCATCTAATTGCTGTTCGAGCATTTGTCTAAGTCGTTGTTGCTCTTTGAATATCTCATATAACTGTTCAGACATTTGTTCAGAATCAGAATCACCGCCGCTTCCTCCTTCTCCACTCTGTCCTTCGCCACCAGGTTTCTGTCCGTTCTCACCTTCTTTTCCTTGACCCTGTTTTCCTTGCTTGCCATCTTTACCTTCACTCTCCTGCCCCTCGCCTTGCTGTTGTTGTCCGTCTTGACTTTTCTTCAGGCCTTGCCGCATTTGTTCATTTAACTGTTCCTGCGATTGAATAATATCTGGTAGTTGGAATCCTTTTTGTTTTCCACCTTGACCCGAGCCCATTCCTGAACCTGAACCGCTACCCGACCCCATACTTTGTTCCATATTGTCCAATACATCGCTGAGGAAACTTGCCAAATTATTTGATGACGTCAAAGCGTATTGCTGATTAGAGACTCCCTGGTAAACTTGATTCTCTGCAAACCGCTCTAGCGATTTGTCAACGTTAAAATATACCTCAGTAATCTCCTTATTAATGCGCTCTCCTATTTCAGGTCTGCGAAGTGATAATGAGAACAAGCTATCATCAACATGTTCGAACATTTGGCGCAAATCGTTCTGTCTTTTTAAGCGCTTTGCAAAAGCTGCATTGCGATTATCGGTGTCACGAAACTGCTCCATCAAGTCTTCTTGCTCAAAAGAGTATACTACTAGATTGTCCAGAATCTGACGCAGCATTTCGGCATCCTCCATCATTTGCTCACCACCACCGGCCATCATCATGGACTCCATTTGCTGGCTCATCTTCTTCATCTTCTGGGCCGCTTTCTTTTGGTTTTCTTGTGCACCGCTTTGTTGCTGTTGTTGTTGCTCGGGTGATTGTGATTGTTCGCTTTGTTCTAACTTTTCGGAAGCTTTTTGCTGCTCTTCATTTATCTCTTTCTCTGTCTGCTTATCAGACTCTATATCCATCGGCTTCTTCAGTTCTTGGTTTTCCTTTTGAAGCTCCTCCATTTGCTTCTGAAGATCTTCGAATTTCTCATTGAGCTTGTCTTGCTTCTCTTTTGTGTTTTCCTTTCCTTCTTTCTTAGAAAGCTCCTCTTGTTCTTTGGCTAACTCGGCTAATTCCTTCTGAATCTTTTCAGCTTTTTTGGCCACATAATAACGCTTGGTTAATTCGACGATCTGCTCTAAACTTCGCTTATCATTTTGTTGTTGCTTGGCCAATTCATCCAACTTCTTTGCCAACTCTTCTTTGCTGATTTTATCACTAAGTTCTTTGAGTTCTTCCAACAAACGTTCGTTCTTTTCGAGTTCTTTTTGCTGACGCTCTAAACGCTCTTCGAGCAACTGCTTGTATTCGTCATCTTGGGTTTCTTCTTTTTGAAACTGTTCTAGGTTTTCTTTGAGTTGCTTAGAGAAGTTCTGCATCATCTTCTCCTGCTTCTTTTGCCTATTCAAGAAATTTTCAAGCTTCTTTTTATCGTTGAAGTTTAGCTCGCTCTTTTCCTTTTGTGTTTTAGAAAGTTCCTTCAACTCCTGCTTTTGGTCTTCTAACTTGTCCAACGATTTATTGAACTCGTCTATGGTTTCCTTTTGTTGCTCTAACTGCTGTTGCTCTAATTCTGATTGCGTCAACTTTCTGAAGTTATAGACCTCACTTTTGGTGACCTTTCCTCCGCGTAGCGCGTCATTGTCAACGACCTCAAAAAAGAACTCGTAATCGACTCCTTCCGTCAACGGTAGATTGCCTGGAAAGGTATATCCAAACTGCACAAAGTTGGTTGCTTCAAACGGGATTTGCACTCGACTCTTATCATCTTCAGCTTCTTGCGGATAATAGACTACACGAAGTTTTGAGAGTCCATAGTCATCTGAAGCTTGTCCTAAAAAATACATCGTATTGTTATCGGTAGAATCACGTTCGGACTTCATGTCCAACTCTGGATACGCATCTTTGATCACGCTGATGCTAAACCCAAGGTTTTCGTAATTTTTAAGTTCTTCGTTACTGGTGCTTATTTGATAGTCGGTATTGTTGAAAATACGCTGACTTAGTGTAAAGGCTGCGGCGCTCTTTTCAAAACCAATGACGGTATCGCGTACTACAAAATCAACCGTCTCTGTCTGCTTGGTGCTCAATTGCCAAGTGATATTCGTGCCTTCTGGAATAGTGGCATTGCCCGTACTCTTAAGAATCTCATCACGCTTCTTAGTATATGCCGGGTAATCCAGTTTCATTTCAAAGCTCACCAACGAAGGAACTTTAACCACCTCGAGCGTATAGGGTTTTGATGTAACCTCATTTGCACTCAGATAGAATTCCAAGTCTTCTTTAGGTTGGTCTACTGTAAATTGAAACGCTCCGCCACCCATATCCTCCAAGAAATATGTTTCGTCATTGATATGTATCTGTGCGCGCTGCGGAACAATGTCTCCTTGCGTTCGTACTTCTACTGAGAAAGGTTCGTTCTCGATGGCCCGAAGATTGTCATTGACCACGAAGAATTGAAACGGCGCAGGTGCTTCATAAGCCACCTGATAATTCACTACACGTTTATAACTATCGCTAAATAGATTGAAGTTTCCAGTTGCCGAAGCCAACAAGATGATCAACACCGGAACAGCGGCATACTTCAAGTATTTGGCATTCTTCTTAAAATTGATGGCGATGTTAAACGGAACAGGATTTAATTCGGAAGATTTCTGATCAATACTGGCTAACAATAATTCTGATTTGCGGTAATCGTTTGCCAACTGAAGTACGTTAAGCAATTTGTCATTTACCTGCGGAAAATGGTTTCCGATGATCTTGGACGCTTCTGTATATCCTATGCCTTTCTTTAGCTTGAAAAGATGGGCCAACGGAAGCGCTATAAACTTATAGAATAAGGTGGCCTCTACTCCAACGAACAACCAAAAAAGAATGGTTCTTCCGGTTTGGCTGAGCCATAAAAAATGCTCGATCAATAACGTGATCAAAAAGTATAAGAGTCCGATCGCAAAGAAAAGGATCGCTCCTTTGATCAATTCGTTCGTATAATATTTCTTTATAAATTGCTCTAGCTTGCCTTGTATGTTCTTGAAATTATTCACCCTGAAACCGTCTTTATACATTAGAGAACTCATAAAACTACAATTTTATTTTCAGGTTTAATTCGCTAATTTTGGTAACATTCTGTTAAAAAGCGCTTTATGATGAAGGACCTAAAATACATGTCGGCCTATTCTATTCCCTTGATGGCCATCGTTGGATTATCGCTTAAAGGAGGTTGGTCGTATGCCACACCGATATTTGCCTTTGTGGTCATTCCGATTTTGGAGCTGCTCCTTCCGCTAGATACAGACAACCTTGATGATGAAGCCCGCGAATCAAAACTAAAGAATCGTTTGTTTGATTGGTTGCTATACCTCAACGTACCTATCGTATTTGGTATCTTGACTTTTACCTTGATCGATGTGACCGTTAATGTGCATTCTACTTTTGAAATCATTGGCCTTCTCTTTTCTACTGGAATTGTACTCGGCTCTAACGGTATCAACGTTGCCCATGAGTTAGGTCATCGTCAAAACAAAGCCGAGCAGTTTTTAGGTAAGTTGTTATTGCTTCCTTCGTTGTATATGCACTTCTTTATCGAACACAACTTCGGTCATCACCAAATGGCTGCCACGAAAGAAGATCCAGCCACGGCCAAATACAATCAGACCGTCTATGCTTTTTGGGTAACTTCGGTGTTTAGACAATACTTTAGCGCTTGGAAGATTCAGAAGGATCTTTTACAACGGAGCAATGCTTCCTTCTTCTCTGTAAAAAATGATATGCTTTGGTATACCGTTTTTCAGTTTCTGTACTTGGGAAGTGTCTTCTTTTTCTTAGGCACCTTCGGACTCCTATTTGCCATTGGGGTTGCCATTATTAGTTTCTTATTGCTCGAGACCATTAACTACATCGAGCACTACGGACTCCTAAGAATGAAAACCAAATCGGGTCGTTACGAGCGTGTGCGCGAAATTCATTCTTGGAACAGCAATCACGTCATGGGCCGTGTGGTACTTTACGAATTGACCCGACACAGTGATCACCATTATCGTGCTGCCAAAAAGTATCAGGTGTTGGACTACCATGATGTGAGTCCGCAAATGCCGTTTGGGTACCCCACCTCTATGGTGATGTCTTTGATTCCACCACTTTGGTTTGGTGTGATGAACAAGCGTATTCCTGATGAGATGCGGGAGGCTATTTTATAGTACTGAGTATTGAGTACAAAGTATTAAGTACAAGAACTACTCGTACTTACTATGTCTTGGCTCTTGATTCTTGTTTCGTGATTCTAAACAATCACCCTTCACTTTTCGTTTTTAACTTTCAACTAATCGCTATCTTTGCAGCTCAAAATTTAACCCATGTCAAAGAAAGTTCGCGTTCGTTTTGCGCCTAGCCCAACAGGGCCTCTACACATCGGAGGAGTTCGTACGGCCCTCTTCAATTACTTGTTTGCTAAAAAGCACAGTGGTGATTTTATTCTTCGTATCGAAGACACCGATCAAACTCGTTATGTAGAAGGTGCCGAACAGTACATCATCGATTCATTGAATTGGTGCAACATTCCTTTTGATGAAGGTCCAGGAAAAGACAAAGGTTTTGGACCCTACAGACAAAGCGAGCGAAAACATCTCTATAAACAATATGCCGATCAATTGATTGCTGAAGGAAAAGCTTATTATGCGTTTGATACTTCAGATGAATTGGATACTCATCGTAAAGATCATGAAGCCAAGGGCAAGACCTTTATCTACAATTGGCACAATCGTTTGAAGTTGAAGAATTCGTTATCGCTCTCTGCGGAAGAAGTTGAAGCTAAGCTAGGAGCTGGAGATGATTATGTAATTCGTTTTCTGTCTCCGCAAGACGAAACGTTACAGCTACAAGACATCATTCGTGGAGACATCAACATCGATACCAACATCTTGGATGATAAGGTGCTTTTTAAAAGCGACGGAATGCCTACCTATCACTTGGCCAATATCGTTGACGATCATTTGATGGAAATCACGCATGTGATCCGCGGTGAAGAGTGGCTTCCTTCCTTAGCCCTGCATCAACAATTGTACGATGCTTTTGGTTGGCAGGCTCCAGAGTTTGCGCATTTGCCTCTTATTCTAAAACCTGCTGGTTTTAAAGGAAAGCTGAGTAAACGTGACGGGGATAAAATAGGAATGCCAGTTTTCCCATTACAATGGTTTGATAAGAAAAATAATGTGACTCTAAAAGGATTTAGAGAGGAAGGTTATTTTCCTGAAGCAATAATTAACATGCTGGTTTTATTAGGCTGGAATGAAGGTGAAGGCGTTGAAAGGGAAATCTACACCCTGGATGAGTTGATAAGTGTTTTCAGTTTAGACCATGTCACCAAATCTGGAGGAAAGTTCAACCCAGACAAAACAAAATGGTTCAACCAGCAATACCTTCAGCTTAAAAATGACGAAGAATTGGCTGAGTTATTTAAAGAAACATTACCCCTCGACTGCGCTCGGGGTGACCATAAGGACTACTTGACATCGGTCGTTGGCCTAATCAAAGAGCGTGCTACGTTTGTCAGTGACCTTTGGAGTTTGAGTAGCTTCTTGTTTGAAGCACCAACTTCTTATGATGAAAAGGCGTCTAAAAAAGCTTGGAAAGAAGGCACTGCCCTACTCATGGATGAGCTCATCGGATTGTTAGAATCTATGGATGATTTATCGGTAGCCAATGTACAAGATTTTGTAAAGAGCTGGATCGGTGCCAAAGAGATCGGTTTCGGAAAAGTGATGATGCCCTTGCGATTAAGCTTGGTGGGATCCTTGCAAGGACCCGATGTCTTTACCATCGCCTCAATGATTGGAAAAGAAGAAACCATCGCTCGCATCCAAAAAGCAATTGATACGTTATAACGTTCGATTTATAAAAAAGAAAAGCGCCTGAAATCAGGCGCTTTTTTTAGTTCTTAAATTGAACAACCCTACATGTTTGATTGTCATAATGAATAAGTGTTATCTGTTCTGGAGTTATTGATGACACAAATGTTACTTCCTTTTTGTCAACTTCTAAGTTGCTTACATAGTTCTTAAACTCACTATTAGTATACATTGCATACAATGATGTGCCGTCTAGTTTTTTCTTTTTAAAACTATCTTCTTTAAGTGTATAAAACAGTTCATATTTACCTCCAACGCTCTTAAATTCATAGGTGTATTTAACGTTTTCCGTTACTCCTTCTTGAAGAATAGTTCCATTTTCTTTGTTGAATTCATAAAAAACTGAAGATCCCTTTTTAAGTGATAAGGTAAAAGATAAGGCAACTCTATCTTTAGATTCATAAAGGTCAAGGTCGATATTTGGACCAAACTGCTTATCATTGAATAGATTCCCTTTATCTACTAGTTTATTCTCTTTCCATAAAAGTTTCCCTTCTTTATCAAATTTATGGATATAAAATCCTTTAGGTATGGTGGTTGAGTTTATCTTTTTCTTTTTGTCAGTGAAAACACCATAAATATAAAACCCTTCTTCGGTGTAATGAACATTGGAAATCGCACCTTTTGTAAGAACTGTTACTCCTGTGCTAACATTTTTACTCATTCTACCCGCTCCATTATTACTTGCCATAAAGCACTTCCCTTCTAGATTAACATTAACAGAAGTAGAACTTATAAATTCCATGTCAAAATTGTATTCAACCAAATTATAAACACTCTTGTTTAAATCTTCATTCATGTCTTTTAAGGCTAATATGAAAGAGTCCTTTTTCAGAGCTGCTAGTTCTACAATAACCTCTTCTCCAAATGAAATAAGGTCATTTGGAAGCTGGAGGGTGAAAAAATCCTTTTCAAGGTTGTTGTTATTCATTCGTATAACTTCAACCTTTCCTTTGGATTTTAGGTCCAATCCTTTTTTTTCATTACCTAGATAAAAAGAATATTTGTCTGTGAGAAAAGACACCTTAGATTTGATTTTTGATTTAACTTCTTTTCTCTTGACCAATTGTGACATTACCCCTTCTTGAACTAAGTAGTGGTCAGAAAAATTATAACCAGAAAATAAATTTCCACGGCTCATTTTAGATTCTGATATTTTAAATGTTTCTCCTGTAGGCGAAGATGCTTCTACCTCAAACTTAATGTCAGGTTTTATGTCTTGATCTTTTTTAGATAAATCATTAGAAAACCTAAGTATCCGGTTCCCTTTATACAGAATAATCATTTTTGGTTTCTTACCGTCGACAATATAGAAAGAACCGTCTGTATTAAATCCTAAGTCAACAACACTCTCTTCTAAATCAACTTCAATTTGCTTCGTTTGCGAATGTAATAGCATTGAAAACAACACTAATGTAAGCGTAAAAATTCTCTTCATAAATATGCGATTTGGATTAAAAAAAGCCCCATTTCAAACGGGGCTTCAATTGTTATTTAATAATAGTCTTCTTAAAACAGGAAAAGTACAGTTCCTGAGATCATGCTTCCGTTTCCTTTGAACTTGGTGTTGCTTAGGTTCTCATCGTTAAGCTTACCTAACAAGTTGGTTACACCATATTGATACTGCCCTCTGATCTTGAAGTTTTTGAAACCTGCTGTGATACCTGCGGCCAAATTCACATTGAACTTAGAGATCTTCTTCAAGTCATTAGCGATGATCAATTCGTTTTCATTGGTCACTACATAGAAATCTTCTTGACGGCTTTTGTCTTGTAGTTCCAGTTCTCCGTTGAACTGTAGTACGGGTCCAAAATCAACCCAAAAGTTGTCTCTATTTAGTTTTCCGTGGAACAATACGGCCAACTGCGCTCCCGACATTTGAAACTTGATATCTTCGACAGCAGCGGCAAGGTCTTGTGTTTCTCTTCCTTCTAAACTAAATCTATTTTGTACAAATTGGATTCCGTAGCTGATGTTGTACCATTTGTGCTCGATGTTTCCAACAGCGGTCAAACCTCCCATAAAACCGGTCTCGGCTTTGGTGTTGAAATTGTCGGTCAGGATATCAAATTGCGTGATACCTCCTTGAATGCCCAAATAGCTTCGGATCTGATAACTGGGTCGCTGTGCAAAAATGTTTGTAACAAAGAGTAGGCCAAGTGCTACTAATAAGATACATTGCTTGTTGTTAATCATATTTATCGGGGGGGTTGAGTTTACAGGCAAATATAGTTTTTTTCGTAACTTCCCAAAACTTTAACCATCTTAAACATAATCACTATCATGGGGTCACTTATTTACATTCCTATCGCAGTATTTGGATTTTTAATCCTTCTATCTTTTATTTTCATTGTCAAGCAACAAACTGCTGCTATCATAGAACGTTTCGGAAAGTTTCATAGTATACGACAATCAGGAATTCAATTTAAAATTCCGATTATCGATCGAATTGCTGGAAGGCTCAGCCTGAAGATCCAACAGCTCGATGTAATTGTTGAAACCAAAACCTTAGATGACGTATTTGTTAGACTTAAGGTGTCTGTACAATATGTAGTGATCAAAGACAAAGTATATGATGCTTTCTATAAATTGGAATATCCTCACGATCAGATCACTTCGTATGTATTTGATGTGGTTCGTGCCGAGGTGCCAAAAATGAAGCTGGACGACGTGTTCGTTAAAAAGGATGACATTGCCATCGCGGTAAAGGGTGAATTGCAGGAAGCGATGAAGGACTACGGTTTTGACATTATCAAAACGCTTGTTACCGATATCGATCCTGACGCACAAGTAAAAGCAGCCATGAACCGAATCAACGCTTCTGAACGTGAAAAGATCGCTGCCCAATTTGAAGGAGACGCACAACGTATCCTAATTGTTGAAAAGGCAAAAGCCGAAGCTGAAAGCAAACGTTTACAAGGACAAGGTATTGCTGATCAGCGTAGAGAGATCGCTCGCGGTCTTGAAGAGTCGGTTGAAGTATTGAACAAAGTAGGTATCAATAGTCAGGAGGCTTCTGCCCTGATCGTTGTAACACAACACTACGATACGTTACAATCGATCGGTGAAGAAACCAATACCAACTTGATCTTGTTACCGAACTCTCCACAGGCTGGAAGTGACATGCTGAACAATATGGTGGCTTCATTTACTGCTAGCAACCAAATTGGTGAGGCTATGAAGAAGACCAAGCGAGAGAAAAACGATGAATAAGATTTCTATTAGAACATCATGAAACATATCAAATTTATGATATTGCTGGTGCTGACTTCGGTCGGCACTTGCTTTTCTCAGACTGAGGCCGAAATAAAGGACATGATCCTAAGAGATGCCAAAGCTGCTGGAAGTGCCACCCTCAATTGGGAGCCTCACAAAATTCTTGAATACACCCACCCCAACGTAGCCGCTTTTGCTGGTGGAGAAGAAAACATGATCAAAGTCTTGGATGAAATCAAGACCAACATGGAAATTGACGGACTCTTCTTTGAAGCCTTCGAAGTTTTGGATGTAAAGGATTTTAGAAAAGAACAAAATGAGTATCGTTGTTTGGTCGCTACCAAAGTGACGATGATCATCGAAAAACGAAAAGTGGTGAATCAAAGTCATCTCTTCGGATTTTATAATGAGCAGAAAAAACAGTGGACTTTTGTCGAAGGGTCACAAATGAGTGAAGCGGCAAGGGCCGATATTTTTCCGGAGCTCAAAACGAGTATTCAGATTCCGAAAGACGTCATTACGCAAGAAAAATTATAGCAAATCGATGATCCTAGGTAAAATCTCAGGATTATTTGTTTTAAGGGCTTTTCACAAGGTTTTGGTCTGGTTCGCTTATATGGTCTTCAAACTAAAATAAAGTGTGCTGAGAGCTTCTTATTTAAGGTCGATTTCAATAGATCAGGTTTATGAAAATTTACTGATGATCAATTTTCTTTATCATAAGTTTTATTGATCCAAACACTGCTTACAATAGAAAACCCAAAGCTTTCACTTTGGGTTTTTATTTTGTTTGATCAGTTACTCTTTTTATAGATTTCCTTGGGTGACAAAAAATTGAGCTGCCTTCGCAATTCGTTGAAGCAAGTTTAAACTTTCATCATTGTAATTGGCTTCGTTTTGTCCGTAGATCTTAAACGGAAGATACGTTCGTAAAACTCCTTTATCTCCAATTTCTAATGAACCCACCGGCAATCCGTCAAAGGCGTAAAAGAATACCTTGGGTTCTGAGTCTGCCGTCGGTTTAAATTTGTTCTGATTTCTTCCTGGGATCATCTGCCCTACTGGCGTTTCGGCGATGGCCTTACCAATGGTCACTTTATCTTGAATGATCGTGTAGTGTGATGCGTATACTTTGTTGTTCTTTTTATTGGTTCGGCTAAAGACCACGAAAATCTCTTTGCTAGAATCACGATCGATCATCTTCCCAGCGGTTTCAAAGATCTTCATCTCTGCTTCTGCCGTTTCTTTAATATCAATAGGAACTTCATGTGGGTGGTCTGACAATAAGGCGTCTACACCATCAATATTAATGCTTCCGGCGCTCATGACGCTATACCCTGCTAAGAATTTGATGACCTCATCGCGTGACCAGCGTAGTTCTTCCTTTTTCAGGCCTACCTTGGCTTCTTCCGTCGGAAATGAAATTTCGATATATTCATACGTCTTGTCGTCGTGATAGATGGGCGATAGTACCTGTTTCGGCTCTACCACAACTACTTGCTTTCCTTCGGTATTCTCTAAAATGAGTTTCTTTTTTCCTTTACCAAGCTCTTCTACGACCATTTTTCCGTAGTGAACTTTATCGACGTAAAGCTGTTCTTTTTTAATCTTTATTTTCTGTGCCTGAAGTGTAAATGCGCATAGAAAAATGAGGATAGTAACGTAGGTCGTTCTCATGATCAAGGGGTTTTAGGAGCGCTAAACTTAGCATAATAAAACAAAAAACCCAAAATTTACAGAAGGTAAACCTTGGGTTCTTTTATGTTATATGAGACTTTCCTATTTCTTTTCTTGTACTTTGGCCCAGGTATCTCTTAGGCCTACCGTCTTGTTGAAAACGATCTTTTCTGGGGTCGATTCGGTATCAACACAGAAATAACCTATACGTTGAAACTGGAAGCGGTCTCCTACTTCAACTTCTTTTAAGCTTGGCTCTGCAAAGGCATTGATCACCTTGAGTGAATCAGGGTTTACGAATTCCATAAAGTCCTTGTCCTTGTGGCTATCTGGCGCTTCGTCCATAAACAAACGATCGTACTGACGCACCTCAACAGGTACGGCATGGTTGATCGATACCCAATGCAAAGTTCCTTTTACTTTTCTCATGGATTCTTCGGTACCGCTACCACTTCTACTTTTTGGATCGTACGTACAATGGATCTCAGTAATATTGCCATCAGCATCTTTTACTACGGATTCCCCTTTGATGATATAGGCATTCTTCAAACGTACTTCTTTGTTCAATGTAAGTCTGAAAAATTTGCGGTTGGCTTCCTCTTTAAAATCTTCGCGCTCTATATACAGTTCTCTAGAGAATGGTACTTGTCTACTACCTGCGTTTTCATCCTCCGGATTGTTTTCTGCAGTGAGCCATTCTTCTTCTCCTTCTGGATAATTGGTGATGACCAGCTTCACTGGGTTCAATACGGCCATAACTCTTGGCGCCAACTTGTTCAAGTCTTCTCTTACGCAATATTCTAAAAGCGAAACGTCTACCAAGTTCTCGCGCTTGGCGATCCCTATGGTATCAGCAAAATTGCGAATAGATGCCGGTGTATAACCACGTCTGCGCAATGCTGAAATGGTTGGCATACGTGGGTCATCCCATCCGGTTACTACCCCCTCTTCTACTAGGCGCAATAACTTTCGCTTACTTACCACAGTATGACTTAAGTTTCTACGGGCAAATTCGCGCTGTTTTGGGCGCAAATCCTCGTTAGTGTATACATTGTCCAAGAACCAGTTGTAAAGCTCTCTATGCGGCTTAAATTCGAGCGTACAGAGTGAGTGCGATACTTGTTCTATATAATCACTTTCACCATGTGTCCAATCATACATCGGGTAGATGCACCAATCATTTCCGGTTCTGTGGTGATGTCTGTGTAGAATACGGTACATT
This sequence comes from Flavobacteriaceae bacterium, assembly GCA_028279515.1. Taxonomy (GTDB): domain Bacteria; phylum Bacteroidota; class Bacteroidia; order Flavobacteriales; family Flavobacteriaceae; genus JANQNQ01. The sequence goes on along the minus strand of JANQNQ010000008.1, from coordinate 247,931 downwards.
ACTGGATCGCGCATCAACATATTTGGAGATGCCATATCGATCTTGGCACGCAATACATGTGCTCCTTCTTCGAACTCACCATTCTTCATTTTTTCAAACAAGGAAAGGTTCTCCTCGACAGAACGATCACGATGCGGACTGTGGGTTCCTGGTTCGGTTGGCGTTCCTTTTTGTGCTGCCATTTCTTCGGAAGACTGCGAATCTACATAGGCCTTTCCGTCTTTGATCAAGGCAACAGCCCAGTCGTATAACTGCTGAAAGTAGTCGGAAGCATAGCACTCATTATCCCATTCAAAGCCTAACCATTGTACATCGAGCTTAATGGCATCAACGTATTCTTGTTCTTCTTTGGTAGGATTGGTATCGTCAAATCTAAGATTTACAGGTGCATTGTACGTTAAACCTAGTCCAAAATTTAAACAAATAGAACTGGCATGACCTACATGCAGGTACCCATTGGGTTCTGGCGGAAATCGAAACCGTAATACGTCATTTGACATTCCGTTTTCGAGATCTTCGTCTATAATGTGCTCAATAAAATTTCGTGAGCGTGTTTCTTCTGACATACTTGTAATTAAAGCGACAAATTTACTGAAATTACCCCAAAGAAACTTTATCAAAAATAATCCTTTCCATATTTCATAACTACCTGATTATCATTTAATTATTTTTTGTAATTTTAAAATAGTCTAAAGTGTATTCACTTTATACTGCTATCAAACCTATAGATTTGTTTATGTAAGGACCGTTGGCGGGGAAAACTCGATTATAAACGGTCCTTATTTTTGATATCTTTGCGCTTTATTATTATCATGGGAATTATCAAGATCACAAACATTCAAGTATATGCATACCATGGGTGTTTGGTTGAAGAAGGAAAGATTGGAAGTGACTACCGAGTGGACGTGGCTGTAAAGGCCAATTTACAACCCTCGGCAGCAAGTGACCAACTCAAAGATACCGTTGATTATGTTCATGTAAATCGCATTGTCAAGGAGGAAATGGCCATTCGATCAAAATTGTTAGAACATGTGGCCAAACGTATCTTGGATCGTATCTTTGCTGAAATTTCTATTGCCAACGAAGCGACTGTGAATGTTTCGAAGATCAATCCTCCAATTGGTGGCAATGTAGAAATGGTCACCATCGAAATGACCTTGACACGGTAAAAGCAAGCAAAATAGTGTGGTGAGAGAATAATATTTTTGTTACATTTGCCAACCAGAAAAACAATGGCGCCGTGGCCGAGTGGCTAGGCAGAGGTCTGCAAAACCTTGTACAGCGGTTCGAATCCGCTCGGCGCCTCAACAAAAAAGACGCTGATGTAGCGTCTTTTTTTATTTCATAAAGTGTAGTTTTTACTACTGTTCTCGTATCTTTTCGATTCCGTCTTGAATGTTCAATTTGTCTTTTGGTAAAAAGCCTTTGGTGATCATAACCAAACCGCAAATCACAAGCACTACTCCTAACCCTTTCTTTACTAGTTGAATTCTCTCTGGCGTTAGTTTTCTTCTTAATTGCTTAGCCAACAATATCTTAAACATATCGGTAATAAAATACACAATAAGCATTGTTGCAAAGAAGATCAAAATACGATCTGGGTCATTATTTAAACTTGGACCTACTATTATGATCACACCCAACCAAAAGACCAACACCCCAATATTTATAAAATTGAGTAGAAATCCTTTTACAAACAGACTGATGTAATCGCTTTGTTTTTTTGGTTTTAGATCTTTAGGATCATCGCAGTCTTTTTTCGGTTTTTTCAAGAAGGTTACCACTCCATATACCAACAAAATCATACCTCCAAAAACATAGAGACCTGGTTGATTACTTAGGTTTTCGAGCAATTGAAAACTACTAAAATAGGCAATGAACAAGAAGATAATATCGGCAATGATCACCCCGGCATTAAAGGCTATCGCAGCTCTGAATCCTTTAATGGCACTGGTTTCTAGCAGTACAAAAAAAACAGGTCCGATCATGAAGCTCAGAAAAAAGCCCAATGGAATCGCTGCCTGTATATCATCTAACATGAATCGTTACTTGTTGAAGTTTATAAAAAAAGCTGAAGCAAGTGTTCAGCTTTATAAAATTACGCAAAATTATAAAAAGATAGCTCCATTATTACTCCATAACATAATTCATGTCTTGAGCTAGCCTTTTAACTTTATGAGGTTTTGACTTGCGTTTTTTAACAACGGTCATCATTCCTTGCTGTATTACGCTTGTATTTTGTTGTCCTTTGGTGATGTCTTCTTCTTCTATGGCCACTCCTTCTTTCTTTTCAAACACTTTATTGATGCGCTTCATTTGCTTCTCATCATTAAAATCTACTAAGAAAAGCTTTACGGCTGCAGAGAATCCTCCCATTCTTCCTCTAGTTTCTACTAAATAGATACCTCCTTCTTTAAGGTCGGTTTCGATAAAGTCTACATTTTCAGCTTTGGCCCAAAAGATACTTTCTCCTGGATCTACTTCAACTCTAAGATAATTGACACCGTTGAATTTTCCGAGGTAATTTCCTTTCTCAAAGAAGCGAATGTTCATCAAGGAACCTGGAGAGGGTGTTCGTACAAAATAGATTACTGCCTTTCCTTCAGCTGGTGGATAAATATCTTCTTGTGCAAATGTTGTAGTAGTTGCTACCAAAAACAGTAGCGCAATAAATTGTTTTATCATTTTTATGAAATATCCTGGTATTATTTAAGGGTTATTTGTTTGTGCGGAAACATTCTTACATTTTGATGATCTTTCCGCCTAAAAAAGTCTTTTTATCAATCACTTTTGGATCTCCGTAGATACGAACGATACCACCCGCTTTTACCTTGGCTTCGACCAATTCGGTAGCATTGACATAAGCTTTCCCTCCTGCGCTAACGCTCACAGTAGTTTGCTCGGTCTCTAGTTCGTCGGCTTCACATTGTCCGCCAGTATTGATAAAGATATCTTGATTTACTGCATCACCGGAGAGTTCAATCATTCCGCCAGTAACAGCTTTCACATTCACTTTTTCGACGGCCACTTTTAAATCGGCTTCTCCTCCTTCTTGGGCTTTGATCGCAATGCTTGTTTGGTCAAAAACATGGTCTGAAGCTATATAGGCATTCTCGTTTACATCAATCACATCGATAGGCTCTGTAAAATAGACTTCTACAAAAGTGCGATGACCACTAAATATCTTATCAATTTCCATACGGATCTTTAACTTTCCGTTCTTATTGACAACGGCCACATCACTGATGTCTTCACCAGAAATGACCACTTTATTTTCATCAGATTTAATCAGGTTGGCCGAAATGCCATCAAATACTTTGATCTCAGAGAATTTTCCAACAATCTCTGTTTTAGAATCTTGCGCCAAAAGCGCTGTTGTGCAAAAAATAAATAATAAGGCTAATCTCTTCATCGCTTTGAAATTTTGAAGTTGTATAACAATGTTGTTAAAATGACGTCACTTTGGGCGTATTGTTACAATAACTGTTCCAATTCGAATAAATTATTCAAGCTCTTCTCTTTTTCCAAGTAGATCGAAATCCAAATGACGTTTTACAAGATCGGTATTCTTGACTCTGACGATGACCTCATCACCAAGGCGGTACATGTTTTTAGTAGCTTCGCCGACCAGTGCGTATTCGCCTTCATCAAAGACATAGTAATCATCCTTTATATCACGAATTCTGACCATTCCTTCGCACTTATTTTCGATGATTTCAACATAGATACCCCATTCGGTCACACCTGATATCACACCTAAGAAGTTCTCATCTTTATGGTCTTCCATGAACTTTATCTGCATGTATTTAATAGAATCTCTCTCTGCATTGGCCGCAAGATTCTCCATGTTTGAAGAGTGTTCACATTTTTCTTCGTATTCCTCTTGTTTGGCACTTTTACCATTGTCCAAATAATGCTGCAACAAGCGATGTACCATCACATCTGGATACCGTCGAATTGGTGACGTAAAATGCGAGTAATAATCAAAAGCAAGTCCGTAGTGACCTATGTTTTCAGTTGTATAGGCAGCTTTGCTCATACTTCTGATGGCTAAGGTATCTACCAGGTTTTGTTCTTTTTTTCCTTGAACATCTCGTAACAGTTCATTCAAAGAAGATGTTACCGACTTTCGATCTTTTAGATTCAAACGATATCCGAACTTTGCAATCACTCCTTGTAACTGCATCAACTTTTCATCATTCGGTTCGTCGTGAATACGGTATACAAAGGTCTTTTTTGGTTGCTGTTTTCCAATGAAGGCTGCTACTTTCCTGTTAGCCAATAACATGAATTCTTCAATCAACTTATTGGCATCTTTGGATGTTTTGAAATACACGCCCACCGGATTATTCTCTTCATCCAAATTGAATTTTACTTCAACCTTATCAAAAGAAATGGCTCCAGCTCCCATACGATTAGCTCGCATGATCTTGGCCAATCGGTCCATGGTAAGAATCCCTTCAACAATGGCATTATCAACTGTATATTCTTTACCCGTCAATGATACCTCTTCAGGAACAATGTTGTTCTCATTTTCGATAATAGCCTGAGCTTCTTCGTATGCAAAGCGTTTGTCAGAATATGTGACTGTTCTTCCGAACCAACTATTTTTAATCTCTGCTTTATCGTTCATTTCAAATACTGCAGAGAACGTATATTTCTCTTCGTTGGGTCTCAATGAGCAAGCACCATTCGAGAGAATTTCTGGTAACATGGGTACTACCCTATCTACCAAATACACTGATGTTGCTCGCTCATAGGCTTCATCATCTAAGATAGTTCCTGGTTGTACGTAATGTGATACGTCGGCAATGTGAATTCCAATTTCATAGTTGCCATTGTCTAGCTTTTGAAATGACAAAGCATCATCAAAATCCTTGGCATCTTTTGGATCAATAGTGAATGTCAATACATCGCGCATATCACGACGCTTCTTGATTTCTTCTTTCTTTATAGAAGTATCCAGCTTGTTCGCATATGATTCTACTTCTGCAGGGAACTCATATGGCAAGCCATATTCAGCAAGGATCGAATGTATCTCAGTATGGTGATCACCTGGTTTTCCTAGTACATCTACTACTTTTCCAAACGGCGAATCAGCCTTTTCTGGCCAATCTTCGATACGCACCAATACCTTGTCTCCATCTTCAGCTTTCTTGATCTTTTTGATAGGTACAAAGATATCGGTGTACATCTTAGGATTAGAGGGTTGCACAAAGGCAAAATTCTTCTGAAGTTGAATAACCCCAACAAACTCGGTTTTTGCGCGTTTTATAATACTAACTATTTCACCTTCAGGTCTTTTATTTCTTCGTCTTCTATATACATACACTTCAACTTCATCTCCGTCAAGGGCTTTGTTGATGTTGTTACTCGGAATAAAAATATCCTCTTCGAAATCATCACAGATAACAAAACCTTGCCCTTTCATTGTCAACTCAAGTTTACCTTGGTAGTAATCTGTACTTGCGACGATCTTGTACTTACCGCGTTCAATCTCTTCGATAGAACCTTTTGATTTTAACTGTCCTAATCGCTTGATAATCTGATTGCGACTGCTAGCGTCGTTAACACCTAATTTTGAAGCAATCTGTTTATAATTGAAAGTTTTTTTTGGGTCTTTTTTGAAGATCTTTAAGATGCTATTGGTAAGATTTGGAATCTTAGTAGACTTCTTCTTTTTCTTTCTCGGCATAATTCATTCTAATAATTCAAATCAAAATTACGCTTTAATCATCAATTACCGTCTTGATTTGTAAGGAAATATCTAAATCTTAAAAAAAGTTAAAATTTTATTAAAAAAAATGTAACATTTCTGTTTTGGCTTCGTCTATAGTATACAACAACTCATCAATCATCATGAAACGCATTTATAAAATAATCCTATTTTTCGTAGCTATCTTCTTGATAGGTGTGTTCTCGTTTGCAGGATATATTAGCTATTCTTATGACGAGAATGAGAAGCTCAATGCATCAGATTCTACCGATTGCAGAGAGAATGAAGAAAACAAAAATACTGCAGACAAGACCTTCTACCTCAACTAAGCATTTTTTCGTAAATTTAGTTGAAACCATAAAGAATTGTCTGTGAGAGATTTTGTAGTCATCGCTACCTTTACGTATCCTTTTGAATATGCAGTCCTGAAAACCCTACTTCAGCAGGAAGGGATTCGCTTTGTTTTTGAAAACGAAGCAATGATCAACGTCATCCCCTTCTCTTCTTACGCTATTGGCGGCATCAAACTCAAGGTTCACAAGAATGACGTCACCCTTGCTAAAAAGATTATCGAAGACCTCGACAAAGAACTTTCTCCCCTACGAATCGTTTAGTCAAACGAAGTAGTTATCAACTTTTATTATAAATACATCTTTTTTCTTTTTTAAAATTTTAAATAAACATGATGACTATTATTGTGTGTGAATAGTTACTAAAACTTGTTGAAGGTATATTTTGAAAATTGGTTATCACCATTTCGCTACGTTTAATTAACAATAAACTAACATGGCAATCACTTGATAAAGAGTACTATTTTGATTTTTATTGACAGTTGTCAACAACCGATTTCAACGATTAAATTTTGATATTTTTTCCTTCTATATGCTGTTAATAACCGTTTAAAAACGGAAGAAAACTTTTCAATAATTCGTGACTTTTAAACTTTGATAATTTAAAAAAGATGGCGTATTGAAAAATTATTTGAATCATCAAAAAAGATTTTTCCATTTTAGTCAATAGATATTAACAAAGCTGTTAATTTTTTAATATACTGACAATTAGTGCTTTACGTTTTAAAATTAACAGTGCTGATTTTCAGGGTGTATAACCGTGATTTGCTACCTTTGTTTATAATAAACAACAAACTAACTACCATGAAAATATCTATAGGAAACGATCACGCCGGTACCGAGTACAAACTTTCGATTGTAGAGTATCTAAAGTCAAGAAAGATTGAAGTGACCAACTATGGTACTAATGAAATGAACAGTGTTGATTATCCAGATTTTATTCACCCGGTTTCGAATGATGTAGAAGAAGGCAATGCTGACCTCGGAATCATTATCTGCGGAAGCGGTAATGGTGCTGCCATGACTGCCAATAAGCATCAGAAGGTGAGAGCTGCTTTATGTTGGACCAAAGAAATCACCGAATTGGCCCGTCAACACAATGATGCCAATGTATTGAGTATCCCTGCAAGATTTACTTCACTACCGCAAGCTCTAGAAATGGTCAAGACTTTCTTAGACACCAAATTTGAAGGCGGAAGACACAAACGAAGAGTTGAAAAAATAGCCTGTGTTTAATCATGGCCCAAGTACTTACCTGGCATGTAAAGAGGTTTGAAGAGTTTACGATTGATGAACTCCATGATATCATGAAGCTTCGCAGCGATGTGTTTGTTGTTGAGCAAGATTGTGTATATCCTGATTTAGATGGTAAGGACCGCAAGGCATTGCATGTTTTTGGAACGACTGAAAAAAAAATTCGCGCTTACGCGCGTCTATTTAATACTGGCGAATATTTTGAAAAACCAAGCTTCGGAAGGGTAGTGGTGCCCGCTAAAGACCGAAAATTTGGCTTTGGGCACGAACTGGTAAAAAAATGTGTCGAAGTAGTCAAAGAATACTATGATTCCGACGAAATCTTGATATCGGCACAGACCTATTTAAAAAAATTCTACGAAGGTCACGGATTTGCACAAGTAGGAGAGGAGTACCTTGAAGATGGAATACCTCATATCAACATGATTCGAGGTAGGCCTACCTAATCTTCTATTGGATTGTCAATAATCTGCCTACCATTTTCGTCCCATTCAGCAACGACTTTTTCCAGCTCACCGTGGATATAATATTCAATTTTCTGTTTTTTCCCGTTGGAGAAATACGTGGTGAATAAGCCATCCAGATTTACGTATTCATCCCATGTAAATTCCTTCCACAAGTTTCCGTTAGGATAGTAATACTTCAAATGAGAAGGACTATAATGACTCTCTTTGCTAATGACGCTTTCATAGTTTAGTATTCGGCTACTATTAAAGTATTTTTCTAGCCATTGATCTTCAGAAACCCTGTAAAACTCGACCCAACTGACTTCTTTGGTTCTCATGTCCTTGTCCATGTATCGATCGACCAATTTTTCCTCTTCAATAGGATAGTCCAAGGTGTTTAGTGCACCTAAAAGTAAGCTAAAGTCTTGCTTTCCGATGCGCATACGAATTGGGAACTTATCCTTCGGAACCGAGTAAACCAACGTGACGTACTTATCCATGAGATCCGATCCCCAAGACACTTTATATACATTTTTGCGATACGTTTGTTCGGTTTCTTGATTGAACAATAAAAGAGGAGACCAAGTGGTTTCCATATCGGTAAGCAGCATTTCTTCCATGGGCACTTTCAAAGAACGTTTTACAGGAATCCAGTCATCACCAACCTCGTCAAAAGCGATGCCCAAAAACATGTCTACTTTTATCAAACGTTCATTGTCATTTCTAGGCTCTATTTCTTTTCCGCCATGTTCGAAAACATTGTCCTCAACATCATGTACATCATCCATCTCATAAGAGTACAGTTCTTTTTCAACAGAAGGTTGCTGCGCATTTGTAAGCTGAAAAGTCAATAGACCGAGAAAAGCAATTAGAATCTTTTTCATGAAGGGAAAACATTTGAGTGCGCAAAATAGCAAGTTTTCCTAAGCTGAAAAAATAAAAAAGGGCCGCATTCGCGGCCCTTCGTCTTAATAGATGCAAAGTCTATTTCAATATCTTTTCATACCTCGAATAGCTGCCCAATAACTTGGTTGCTTCAATAACGGCCTCATCGCTGGTCAAGTTGTATTCAAATAAGCCTTCACGGTAAAAATAGCGCTTTAGAATCTCATCCTGAAGGTCTTTCTTTATTTCTGCCTTAAACGTATCTAACGCTGCGATTTTGCTGTTTTGAATATCCTGCAACAGCTTGTTGAAATCAGTACGAACCGTTACACCAAGGTCATCAGCTTCTTCAGAATTCATGGCCTCTTTTAATGCTTTTTCAGTTTGGGTTTCGTAACTAAAATCACTTTGCGACACATATTTCTTAAAGGCCTCGTAATCTTTATCAGAAAAGCTAAAAGCACTTACATCGGCAAACTGATTCTTGTAGTAGAACTCAGTTGCGTAATCAAAGATCACGTTTTCAGAAAGTAACGCTTTTGTAATGCTACTGCTCTTCGCTGAAGTTACCTCTATGTCAGGCATGATCCCGCCTCCATCATATACACTACGGCCGTTTTTTGTTTTGAACTCGTTATAGTCTTTCGCTTTGGTTCGAACAGCATTCCCTTCATCATCACGGTTCCAGTAGTCCAAGGCTTGGATACACCTTCCCGAAGGTGTATAGTAACGAGAAATGGTCACTTTAAGTTGCGTACCATACGTTAGCTTTTTAGGGCGTTGTACGAGCCCTTTTCCGAAGCTTCTAGCGCCGATAACCACAGCACGATCCAGATCCTGCAGTGCTCCTGAAACGATTTCTGAAGCCGAAGCGCTTCGGCCGTTCACAAGAACAGCTAACGGAATCGACGTGTCAACCGGTTCTTTCTTGGTCTTATAAATGCGATTGAATTTCTTCACCTTCGATTTTGTAGTCACAATGACCTCGTCTTTGGGCACAAACAGATTCACAATGTTGATCGACTCTGTAAGCAGCCCGCCTGGATTGCTACGAAGGTCTAAAATGATGCGCTCAGCTCCTTTAGACTTTAGATCTTCTAATGCCGCTTTGGTCTGCTTAGAAGCTTTGCGATTGAATTTTGTCAATGCAATGTATCCAGTTTGTCCGTCGATCATTTCGTAAAATGGTACGGCATCCACCTCGATTTCTTTACGGGTCAATTGTGTTATAGCTGTCTTGCCTTGACGTTTGTATGTGATATCAACTGAAGAATTGATGGCACCTTTTAGCAGCTCGCTGGCATCGTCCTTAAAGTCGGCAACGACAATATCACCAATTTTGATGATCTCGTCGCCAGCTTTTAGGCCAGCATCGTCTGCAGGATAGCCCTTGTAAGGCTCCACAATCACCACTTTGTCCTTATAGCGACGCACCATGGCTCCGATGCCCGAATATTCTCCAGCATTTCGGATCTTATAGGCCTCAACGTCTTGTTCGTTCATATAACGCGTATAGGGGTCCAGGTCATTGAGCATCTCTTTGATGGCAGTATCCATCAGCTCAGCAGGGTTGGTCTCATCTACATAATTCATGTTCAATTCCTTGAAAAGTGTAGTAAAGATCTCGATCTGCTTAGCAATTTCAAAAAAATCGCTCTTGTAGGTATAACTGGCTCCGGCAAACAAAAAGGAAATTGCCATGACAGGAATAATCACGCGTCTTTTAAGTAGTTTCTTCATCATCAACATGTTTTAGGAACTTCTCTAACAGAAGTATCATTTTCTGGTTTAGGAACTCTTGCGAGGGTTCTTCCTTGCCAAGATACAAAAACATGAACGCATAGGATGTTTCGATTTTGTTAAAAACTAGGTGCTTATGCAAACGGTATGCTTCACGCGTCAATCGCTTGATACGATTGCGATTCACTGCCAACTTAACCTTTCGTTTGGCCACCGACACACCTGCTTGGACCTTTACATCTTCAGCTAAATCGGCCTTAGCGAACACTAACTTTAACGGAAATTTCGTCACCGATTCGCCTTCGGCGAATAGACGTTCAATGAGCTGGCGGCTTTTTAGCTTTTCTTTGGTAGGATATGATAGGTCCATGCGGTAAAAATAGGAAATAAAAAAGGTGCCAGACGGCACCTTTTCTCATTTAGTTGTTTTTTTCGATGGACTCTCTTCTTCAACAGACCCTTTTAGATAGGTCTTCTTTAAAATGCCAACCAATGCTTTAAACGGGTTGACTCCATAAATTTTGTCGAAGTTCTCGAGGATCGATTTAATCTCGGTGATTGCAATGAAACCTGCAATGATCTTCAAAAAAGGAATTTCCTTTACAATGTGTTCCTCTAAGAAATAGGAGGCAAGGATGACCAGATTGTAAATGAAAAACTTCGAGATGGTGTTTCCGATGCGTTTGCTGCTAATGGGCTCTTTGTTCCTGTAAGCGGCAAAGGCCCCGGTAACAAAGTCAACACAAATCAGAAAGACCATCGTAAGGATCACCATTTTCATGGGTGATAGTAGTGTGAGCAACCAAAAAAGTGCTCCAATAACTCTTTCCATGGTTTAATCTTTTAGAATGTTATAAATTGTTTTTTCAGAAATGAAAAGCCGCTCAGACAATTCTGAGACAATGACCTTCATTTGTTTTGTGGGGTTGTCTTTTACATAGGTTTCGACAAAGTGTTTCCTCTTTTTCAGTAAATTTTTACATCGTTGCATAAGCTAATTTGTTAATGATAAGACAATGAAGCCCCCCCTTTTCAAGCATATGTTTGAAAAGTTTACCGTCGGTTGTTTCTAAGCAGAGACCCTTCCGCCTAAAACAGATAAAATGTTGCAAGCAAGTTTTACAAATGTTTGATTCTGAAGACTTTTTCGTATCTTAGCAACAAATACAGGACAAAAATAAAACATTTTACAGAAAAAGACAAACATAAGATGGAATATTTCTGTAAAATGTTTAACTTGTACTAAATTCCCCGCCTATGGAAGCCATTCATGAAAAAATCAGGTTTATTATTGAGCATTTTGCACTTAATAATAATGCCTTCGCAAAGCGTATTGGAGTCACCAGTACTACCATTGATAGTATAACAACTGGGCGATTGCAGCCCGATGGTTCTAGAAAACGAACCAAACCAGGCTTTGACTTATTGCAGAGCATCATCAACGAATTTGACATCAACCCAAATTTTCTTTTCGGAGGCAGTGATCAGTTGCTCAAGGGAGAATCTCAAGAGGTTCAAACATATGCTGGAGTACCACAAGTAGTAGCCGTTGACCAGACAGGCGAAGAGAATGTGGTCTATGTGCCTATTAAGGCCAGAGCGGGTTATTTGGACGGGTATGGTGATGCCGAGTATATCGAGACGCTTCCGTCGTTTCGAATGCCGCATTTGACCAATGGTACGTATCGCTGTTTCGAAGTGCAAGGAAATTCGATGGTGCGTACTTTTTTTGATGGCGACCTGGTCTTTGGCCGTTATATCGAAGCGCTTTCCGATATAAAAGATGGACGTGTGTATGTGATTGTCAGCAAAAACGAAGGGATTGTCCTAAAGCGGGTTATCAGTCGCATCGAAGAACGTGGAAAACTGATTCTAAAATCCGACAATAAAGACGGAAACTATCCGACCTATACCATCAATGCCGAAGACATCTTAGAGGTTTGGTATGTCACTATGTTTGCTTCGAAGCAGATGCCCGAACCTGTAGATGTATATGACCGCCTTCACGACCTGGAGAGCAAGATCATTTTGTTGGAAGAAGCACTTCGTAGGAAGAATTAAATTTAAGTTCATTTTCTTGGTTGAACGCTTCTCGACTGCGCTCGAAGAGACACTCTCAACAGGAACCCAGGTGCTTGCGCCAAGTGCTGTCGAGGGGTTGTTAGCCAAATAAAAAAGGGAGCTCATGGCTCCCTCTTTCTGTTTTGTATAATTCTAAAGTGACTAGTTCACTTCGAATGTATTGTTCTCACGTTTTACATCGGCCATCAACTGTGATGGATCTAACACAATAGCTTTGATGCTACTCTTAGGCTTGTTGATGGTAAACTCATAGGTTGGAAACGCCCATGGCCAATCTGGCAACACGTTTCTTTTGAGATTACTATACGGGTTTTCTTTTTCACCGCGCATCATGCGCAAAGCCGTATAAAATGTCTCCTGTGTTCCGTCGTTATAAACTACCAAAATATCTTGTGGCATTGGCATCATACCAACACGCTCTAAGGTTACTTTGGTGTTATTTCCGTCTGCAACAACATCCTTTACACCATAATCAATGGTATTGGTGGTCATTGTCCAATCGGTCAAGTACCAATCGAGCTCTAGACCAGAAACCCTCTCTGCAGTGCGTTTGAAATCATTAGGTGTTGGGTGTTTATACTTCCAATCCTCGTAGTATTTTTTGAGCGTATTCATCAGATTTTTTTGTCCGATAACATAGCCCAACTGTGCTAAGAATACAGCTCCTTTGCTATAAGCTGAAGCTCCGTACGCTCCGTTGTACTCAAAACGATCAGCATGGGTGGTCTGTGGTTGCTCTTTTCCGGATGCTGCCAACCCAAAATAGCTTCTGTATGACCCAGTAAACGGGTTTTCACGGTCTAGGTTATTTACCTTATTAGAGCATAGGTCAGAGATGAATACGGTAAATCCTTCGTCCATCCATTCATGTTTAGACTCATTGGTTCCTAATAAGTGCTGAAACCAAGAGTGCGCCATCTCGTGAATAGTAACGCCAACAAGGCTTCCAAAAGAGCGTTCGCCTGTGATCAATGTACACATCGGGTATTCCATACCTCCGTCACCACCTTGGATGACCGAGTATTGTTTGTATGGATATTTTCCGATAGCGTCGCTAAAAAACTCCATCATCGCTACAGATTTAGGCTGAAGGTTTTTCCAGTTCTCTTGAATGTTAGGGTTGTCTTTGTACAAGAAATGCAACATTGGGCCATTAGGCACCTGCACTTTGTCGTGAATATAGTTTGGATCGGCCGCCCAAGTAAAGTCCATTACATTAGGCGCTACAAAGTGCCAAGTAAGTTTTCCGTTCTTCACTTTTTGCTTCACCTTTTGGCCTTGGGTTTCATACCCGTGTCCAATTTCTTGCGGGTTCTGAAGGTATCCAGTTCCGCCCACAGTGTAGTCCTTATCTATTGAAAGTTTTAGGTCGAAATTCCCCCACACTTGGTGAAACTCACGTCCGATATACGGATGCGCATGCCATCCTTCAAAATCGTATTCAGCCATTTTAGGGTACCACTGCGTCATTGACAGGGCGACACCTTCTTTGTTATTTCTTCCTGAGCGACGAATCTGCTTTGGTACCTGTGCGTCAAACTCCATATCAAAAGTTACGGATGCCCCTGGTTGAATCGGTTTTGCCAAGGAAACTTCGAGTACCGTTCCTTCGGTATTATGCTGAACGCTTACTCCGTCTTGCTTTAAACTTTTCACTTTGATGTACCCGATCTCGGATGGGCTTAGCGCCTCAATTCTGCTACCAACTCTAGGGTCAGGGTCAGCAATGCTTCGGGATCTTACGTCCATTTCACTACCCGGCTGAAAAGCATTGAAGTACAAGTGATAAAATACTTTGTTTAAGACATCAGGAGAGTTGTTGGTATAGACCAATTTTTGGATTCCTTTGTATTGGAAGTTACTCACATTAAAGTCAACCTCCATTTTGTAGTCGACATGCTGTTGCCAATACGAATCAGGAGATGCACTTGTTGCAGACACCTCTTTTGAGGGACTTTGTGCATCGGTATACACTGTAGGCTTCTTCGCATCGCATGAAAACATGACAACACCAGCAAGCAGTGTTAAAAACAGATCTTTTTTCATTTTATAAAGTATTGCATTGGTTTATTATTTCGCCATTTTTTCGGCCATTATCAATGCGTTATACGCATTTACGATCCTTCCCGACTTCACTACATCAGGGAAAGCCTTTACATCGCTAGCACTTCCTGAAACGATTACTTTGGTTTTTATCGGCAATCCAGAATCCATCAATATTTGCTTTACTTGAGAAGCTGATAGCGACGGATAATAAGAACGGATTAAGGCAGCTACACCTGCTACACTTGGTGCGGCCATAGAAGTACCGCCTAAGAACTCGTATTCGTTGTTTGGTGTTGTTGACCAGATTTTCTCACCCGGGGCAAATACATCAACGTTTACCTTTCCATAGTTCGAATATCCTGCGATCATTTCAGAACCGTACTTGTCGGTCAAAGCACCTACGCTCAAGAACGTATCAGAGATTTCTTTTCCGTTATCGACTTGGTCGTTTGGATACACATCATGGCTAGTATCATCAAGATCGTATCCTTCGTTTCCGGCTGCGTTCACAATAAGCACGTCTTTTTGACCAGCGTATTTGATGGCATCCCAAACCCATTCAGGGTGTGTAGAATAGTATTTTCCGAAGCTTGTGTTGATCACTTTTGCACCATTATCAACAGCATAACGAATCGCTAACGCGATATCCTTGTCATACTCATCGCCATTAGGAACCGCTCTAAGCGCCATGATCTTCACATTATGTGCAACTCCGTTCATTCCTTTCCCGTTGTTACGTTGTGCAGCGATGATTCCTGCAACGTGCGTCCCGTGCTTGGCATCGTCCTTGTCTGGACCCATAACGTTGGCATTACCGTAATCTCTATCGCTAAGGTCGTCAGGATTATCTCCTACCACTGTTCTTCCGTCAAACTCAGTGTTGAGGTGATAGTTAAGCGAGTCGTACAAGCTATCTGCATAATTGTTTAAGATCTCTGGAGTAAGATCGTTCGAGTACAAAAAGTTGAACAGACCTTTAGCCTGCATCACATCTTGATCGGTTGTATTGATCTTTTGCACATCTTCTTCTGTGAAGGTGTCTTTTTTAAGGTATTCTTTCAATGTTTTCTCAGCAGGAGGAATCATTTGAACTATTTGATCTACTTGCTGCTTTTGTTGCAGGGTTTGTTGATATTCCTTTTCACGTTCGGCAACGGCCTTTTGATATATAGCAGAATTCTTGTCACCTTTTTTTATGATACGAACAAACTCTAGGTTTTCATCGGTGGCGTCTCCTAAAAAGTTCCAGCCGTGTATATCGTCTACATATCCGTTGTTATCGTCATCACGATTATTTCCGGCAACTTCCTTCGAGTTCTTCCAAACCACGTTTCTCAAGTCTTCATGTTCAATGTCAACTCCAGAATCGATCACACCTACGATTACAGTTTTTCCTCTTTTTCCTTTGAGCAATTCGGCATAGGCCTTGTCGACACTCATTCCAGGAATCGTATCTTTCACTAGGTCTGCGTGGCTCCAGACTTTTTTCTCGTCTTCGCTAAGTGGCGTTATCTTGAGCGGTGTTGCGTCAATATTTTCAACTGGAGTAGACACTAAAACTGGCGCTGTGCTTCCGCATGAAGACAGTAGTGTAATTCCGATGGCCAAAGGGGTTATGGTTCTAATAAGTTTCATTGTATGGTATTTGATTAAAATAATTCTTCACAAGTAAAGGAATCCTTCAGGCGAACTCCCTTTTCGGTATGTTGTACGGTAATAAGTTCATTATTTGGATCATGCTCTAAAAACAAATAAAAGTCATTGTCGGCGGCGGTGTTGAGAAAGTCTGATTTCTCATCGAGCGTAATCAAAGGTCGTGTATCATAGCCCATCACAAAAGGAATCGGCAAGTGTCCCGCTGTAGGAAGCAGGTCTGCCATAAACACGATAGTTTTGCCTTTATAGGTGATGTGCGGGATCATTTGTTTGTCGGTATGACCGTCGACGAACAATATATCAAAACCCAGACCACTTTCTTTGAGATAGTTTCCTTGAGGAAGTCCAACATGTTGTAATTGTCCACTTTCTTCTAGTGGCAGAATGTTCTCAGAAAGGAAAGAAGCACGTTCTCTTCGGTTGGGTTTTGTGGCCCATTCCCAATGCGCCTTGTTGGTCCAGAAACGCGCATTCTTAAAAGCCGGTTCGTAGCCTGTTCGATCTTTATTCCATTGAATGCTTCCACCGCAATGGTCAAAATGCAAATGCGTCATAAACACATCAGTAATATCGTTTCTGTGAAATCCATGTTTTGCCAAGGAAGCGTCTAAAGAGTGATTCCCCCATAAATAATAATAACCGAAGAATTTTTCGGATTGCTTATTGCCCATTCCTGTGTCGATAAGGATCAAACGATCACCATCTTCGATCAACAAGGCGCGAGCGGCCATTTCAATCATGTTATTTTCGTCGGCGGGATTGGTTCGTTGCCATAAGGATTTCGGAACTACTCCAAACATCGCACCCCCATCTAGCTTAAAGTTCCCCGTTTCAATTGGATATAACTTCATGGAATAAAGTATAATGCTGCAAAATAAGAAAAGCTCCACAAAATACGGAGAATCAGCCTATTTTATTACCACTTTTTTAACAGAAGTTGGGACCTAGATTATCTTTTTCAAACGGTTTGTGACCACTGATGGTTTCAGTTTTTTGCCCTTGGCAAACGACTTTGGTCCCGACTCAAATTCAGAATTATTTTTTTGAGTGCCAAAAATGGGTTCCGAATTCGTGAGAAAAATAGTATTTTTCAGAAAAAAATAAACATGTTAGAATTAGCAGGAATCATCATCTTAGGAATATTGGCGCAATGGGTAGCGTGGAAATTTAAAATTCCTGCCATTCTTCCACTCATTTTAATAGGTCTATTAGTAGGCCCTGTTTCTACCTTGATCACTGTCGACGGTAGTAAGTGGATTGAGCCTATCTGGAATGGAAAGGAAGGACTTTTCCCTGGTGACAACTTGTTCTATTTTGTTTCGCTTGCCATAAGTATTATTCTTTTTGAGGGCGGACTTACCCTAAAACGTAATGAGATAAAGAATGTGGGCCCTGTGATTACCAAGCTGATCACCGTTGGAACAATTATCACTTTTATCGGAGCAGGGGTAGCAGCTTATTATACCTTCAATCTGGGATGGAAGATTTCTTTCCTGTTTTCAGCGTTGATCATTGTAACAGGTCCAACGGTAATATCACCTATCCTGAGGAACATTCCGCTTAAAAAAGATGTGTCGGCCGTACTTAAATGGGAAGGGATTTTGATTGACCCCATTGGTGCTCTTGTCGCAGTATTGGTCTTTGAGTTCATTAGTGTTGGTGAAGGACAAGCGTATACCAAAACGGCTTTGATCGAGTTCGGAAAGATCTTGCTCTTCGGAACCACTTTTGGTTTTACGTTTGCGCATGCTTTGGCGTTTATCATTCGAAAAAACTGGATTCCTCACTATTTGTTGAATGTGGTATCGCTGTCGGTAGTACTGCTCGTGTTTGTTGAATCTGACATCTTTGCGCATGAATCGGGTCTATTGGCGGTTGTGGTCATGGGACTGGTGATGGGGAATAGCAATCTTCCAAACCTAAAAGAACTATTATATTTCAAAGAATCCCTAAGTGTCCTCCTGATTTCAATGCTTTTTATTGTCCTTGCGGCGAATATCAATATTGAAGATATGAAGCTTATCTATAATTGGAAAACAGGTATTTTATTCTTGATCATCATATTCTTAATACGTCCACTCGGAGTCTTTTTAAGCACACGAGGATCCGGATTAAAAACCAACGAGAAACTCTTTATTAGTTGGGTGGGACCTCGTGGTATTGTAGCTGCCGGTATTGCCTCGCTCTTCGGAACCAAACTTGTTCAGAAAGGAGTGCCCGGAGCAGAGTACATAACGCCACTAGTGTTTATGGTGGTGCTAGGAACCGTATTGTTGAACGCCACCACCGCGAGACCATTTGCCAAGATGGTTGGGGTGTTCTTAAAATCGTCTAACGGAATTCTTATGGTGGGCGCAGGGACCTTTTCAAGATTGATTGCGAAATACCTTCAAGACAACGGAAGACATGTAGTGCTCATTGATAGCAACAAAGAAAATATTGAGGCAGCAAGAGATATGAGTCTGTCGGCAGAGGAAGCCAATGTGTTTGCCGAAGACCTCACTAACAATGTCGAACTAAGCGATATTGGTTACCTCATGGCTTTAACTGCAAGTAAAGAAGTAAATCAGCACGCCCTAAATCGTTTCAGCAAGCAATTAGGCGAAAATGGTGCGTTTCGATTGATCACCAACGACGAGATGCAAGATACCAATAATACGCCTCAAGAGGGCCTTTTCTCGCATACCGACGACTACATCAACTTGAGTGAAGTAGCCAGAGATTACCCGCGGATCAATGAGCTCGAACTCAAGTCAAAAGAACACTATCTCGAAAACTTAGATGTTTTAAAAGAAGAACGAGAGGCCATTCCGTTATTTATCAAAGACAACGAAGGCGAACTCAGCATCATTCCTGCGCGCAATGAAACCATGAATATCGAAGCTGGAAACAGGTTGGTGTATTTAGGGAAGCCGATTGAGCTTATTTAGTTGTTAGTTCTTGGTTCTTAGTTTTTAGCCCAAAAATTCGTCATGTTTACTCGAATGTAAACGAAAAAAGATGATGAATACAGAATTTAAGTTTGAAGAATTACAAGTGTATCAAAAGTCATTGGCTTTTCTAGATTATGTCTATCAGATTACGAGTGCTTTTCCAAAAGAAGAACGATATCAATTATCTTCTCAATACGTCAGAGCAGCGCAATCAATTTGTTTAAACATTGCCGAAGGTGCAGGAGGAACACGTCCGCAATTCAACCGGTATTTACAAATAGCCCAAAGCTCTATTAGGGAATGTGTAGTTTGCTCAACAATTGCGAAACGAAGGAAATATACGACGGGTGAAATCAATCAACAATCAAGGGCGTTATTGTTAGAAATGGCTAAAATGACCTCTAGCCTTCAAAACTATCTTCGAACCCCTAATCCCAACAACTAAGAACCAAGAACTAATAACTAGTCATTAAGCTTCAAAACAGCCATAAACGCCTGTTGTGGGATTTCAACATTTCCTACTTGACGCATACGTTTCTTACCTTTTTTCTGCTTTTCGAGAAGTTTACGCTTACGAGAGATATCACCTCCGTAACACTTTGCGGTTACATCCTTACGCAAGGCTTTGATGGTCTCACGCGCGATGATCTTAGCACCAATAGCAGCTTGGATCGGAATGTCGAATTGCTGACGCGGAATCAATTCACGTAACTTTTCACACATCTTCTTTCCAATAGTATACGCATTGTCAGCATGGATCAAGGCAGAAAGAGCATCCACCGAGTTGGCATTAATCAACACGTCTACTTTTACCAGCTTCGAAGCGCGCATTCCGATAGGAGAATAATCGAAAGAAGCATATCCTTTAGAAACCGTTTTCAAACGATCGTAGAAATCAAAAACGATCTCGGCTAGCGGCATGTCAAAACTCAATTCGACACGCTCAGGAGTCAAATACGTTTGATTCGTGATTTGTCCGCGTTTTTCAATACACAACGACATTACAGGTCCGACGAAATCAGCTTTGGTAATGATCGATGCTTTTATAAAAGGCTCTTCGACACGATCCATTCCTGAAGGATCAGGAAGGTCAGAAGGATTGTTTACAATAATGACTTCATCAGGATTTTTCTTGGTAAATGCGTGATAACTTACGTTAGGGACCGTCGTGATCACCGTCATGTCGAATTCACGCTCCAAACGCTCCTGAATGATTTCAAGGTGAAGCATTCCCAAGAAACCACAACGGAAACCGAATCCTAATGCGGCCGAACTCTCTGGCTGAAACACCAAAGAAGCATCATTCAATTGAAGCTTTTCCATTGACGCACGAAGTTCTTCGTAATCTTCGGTGTCAACAGGATAGATACCCGCAAATACCATTGGCTTCACATCTTCGAAACCTTCAATGGCATTGGTAGTTGGATTCTTCGCATCGGTGATAGTATCACCCACTTTTACTTCACGCGCATCTTTGATACCCGTGATGAGGTAGCCTACATCTCCAGCTTTGATACTTTTCTTCGGAACTTGATTCAGTTTAAGCGTACCCACCTCATCAGCAAAATACGATTTGCCAGTGGCGATAAACTTGATCTGTTGTCCTTTTGTGATTTCTCCGTCAATGACTCTAAAATAGGTTTCAACGCCACGGAAAGGGTTGTACACAGAATCAAAGATCAACGCCTGAAGCGGTTGATCCGGATTTCCTTTTGGGGCTGGCACACGCTCGATGATGGCCTCAAGGATTTCTTCGATTCCGAGTCCAGTTTTCGCACTGGCAGGAATCACCTCTTCAGCATCACAACCCAACAAGTCCACAATATCGTCGGTCACTTCCTCTGGATTAGCAGAAGGAAGATCCACTTTATTCAATACAGGAATGATTTCTAGATCATTCTCAAGTGCTAGATATAAATTAGAAATCGTCTGTGCTTGGATACTCTGTGCAGCATCAACGATAAGTAAGGCGCCTTCACAAGCAGCGATGGATCGCGACACTTCATACGAGAAGTCTACGTGACCGGGAGTATCGATCAGGTTTAAGATGTATTCTTCTCCTTTGTATGTATATTCCATTTGGATAGCGTGCGATTTGATCGTGATACCACGTTCGCGCTCCAAGTCCATACTATCCAACAATTGATCCTGCTTTTCGCGTTCGGTTACCGATCCGGTAAAATCCAAAAGACGGTCTGCCAAGGTACTCTTACCATGGTCGATATGTGCGATGATACAGAAATTTCTAATGTGCTTCATGCCTGCGTTCCTAATTCATAATCTGGTGTGCAAAGATACATTTAAAAACGATAGTCAATTTGAAAATTTTTGAAGGCACATTTGGGCGTCCAAAAGCCAGAAAATCTGGCGGTTTTCAAATTACTCTTGCCACTCTACGATGAAGAGATTCGTGTCTCTCCCACCCCCATTATTTCGATTGCTTGAAAAAGCCAAATATTTGCCGTCATTAGAGAAAACAGGAAAAGCATCAAAGGTTTTTCCATGTGTGATTCGTTCCAAGTTACGACCGTCAATGTCGATCATATATAAATTGAACGGAAACCCACGTTCTGCTTCGTAGTTCGAAGAGAAGATGATCTTTTCTCCTGAAGGATGAAAAAACGGACTCCAATTGGCATTGCCCAAATATGTGAGTTGCTTCATATTGCTACCGTCAGCATCACAGATAAATAGTTCCATCTCGGTAGGTTGTACCAGCCCCTGACTTAGCAGTTCTTTGTATTCTTTGATTTCTTCATCGGTCTTAGGGCGTGAAGCTCTAAAGATCAACTTGGTTCCGTCAGGTGAAAAGAAAGCACCACCGTCGTATCCCAATTCATCTGTGATCTGCTTTACGTCACTACCATCGATATTCATGGTGTATAATTCGAGGTCGCCACTACGGGTTGACGTAAAGACGATTTTATCTCCTTTTGGTGAAACCGTGGCCTCGGCATCGTACCCAGGAAGATCGGTCAGCTGTCCCGTAACATTGCCCTCAAGGTCTGCCACAAAAATGTCGAAGTCGTCATAGACAGGCCATACATACTTTCCGTTCTTCCGCAAAGGCACTTCAGGGCATTTCTCATCCCCAAGATGCGTCGAGGCATACACAATGTGCTTATTGTCGGGCAAGAAATACGAGCAAGTTGTGCGTCCTAATCCGGTACTTACCATCGGCGGAGCCACCGAATCTCTAAACGTCTCTCCAACAGTAAACAAAAACATTTGGTCACATTCAACACCCCATTTTGTATTATTAGATTGAAACACCATTTGCTTGTCGTCAAAACTCCAATACGCTTCGGCATTGTCCCCGCCAAAGGTGACCTGTTCAATAGATTTAAAGTACTTTTCTTCAGGATAGATCAACGTGTCCTTTTGTACTTCCTGCCCTTCGACAATAGTATTTTCAGGAGTGGTGTTCTCTGTTTTTGTTTCTTGCTTACAGGCGATTACAGTAACGAATAGAATAAAAAGCAGCAGGTTTCTCATAAGATGATTAATTTTATACAAAATTAGGACAATGACCATGAATCGAGCAATTTTACTTTTGTTTTTCCCCTTTATTCTTTCCTGCGGAAGCGATACGCAGCGAACCTATACCATAGCCGACGACATTACGTTTCTCGCCGATGATGCCTTAGGCGGAAGGGAAACCGGAACCGAAGGAGAGCAGAAGGCAGCACACTACATTGCCGATCGGATGAAGCACATTGAACTGGAACCTAAAGGAAACGCCGGAAGCTATTTTCAGACGTTCACCTTTAAACCCAGCAATGATCCACACGAAGAAGTGAAGTTTATCGATGCCGGCAACGGAACCACCACCGGCACCAATGTAGTGGGTTATATAGATAATGGGGCAAACAAAACCGTGATTATCGGAGCGCACTATGACCATTTAGGTTTCGGTGGACGCGGATCCTTACATCGCGGAGAGAATGCAGTACATAACGGTGCCGATGATAACGCTAGTGGTGTGGCGGTGATGCTACAACTTGCAGACCGATTAAAAGAAGGGAACAAGGGAAGCAACTATCTCTTCATTGCCTTTTCAGGAGAAGAAATGGGCTTGTTGGGCTCTAACTTTTATTCTAAGAATGCGACCATCGATCTGTCGAAGGCCAATTTTATGATCAACATGGATATGGTCGGAAGGCTTAAGCCCGAAAAGACCCTAGCCATCCACGGAACGGGTACCGCACGCATTTGGCCGCAAGTACTGAATTCGGTCAACAAGGACTTTGACCTAGTGTTGAAAGAATCAGGTATCGGACCCTCTGATCATACTTCGTTCTATTTACAGGACATTCCAGTCCTGCACTTTTTTACTGGGCAGCATGAAGACTATCACAAACCTTCAGACGACCATGAGAAATTGAACTATGAAGGCATGCAAGCTATCTCAGATTACATACTGGAGATCATCACCGAATTGGACGATGACCCTAAGCTCACGTTTAAGAAAACCAAGAACGAAAGCGAGCAAGTACCGCGATTTAAAGTGGCATTGGGAGTGATCCCCGATTACCTCTTCGACGGCAACGGAATGCGCATTGACGGCATCAGTGAAGATAAACCCGCTCAAAAAGCAGGGTTGGAAAAAGGAGACATCGTTGTCAAATTAGGCAAGCATGAAGTCACCGATATGATGAGCTATATGAAGGCATTGTCGACCTTTGAAGAAGGCATGACCACAATGGTTACCGTCAATCGAAACGGGGAAGAAGTTGAGAAAGAAGTCACCTTTTTAAAGTCCAACTAACAGACATACAGCAGGTTAATTGAATTTTGGGTGGTCACTCACATAATTTTCATTACTTTTGCAGACCTTAAAAAACGAATCGTAATTGCATGGTAAAGATTGGTAACATAGAACTTTCTGAATTTCCGCTGTTGTTAGCACCTATGGAGGATGTTAGCGACCCACCGTTTCGAGCCCTTTGTAAAGAGCAGGGAGCCGATGTGGTGTATACTGAATTCATTTCTTCGGAAGGATTGATTCGTGATGCTGCCAAGAGCGTACAAAAATTAGATATCTACGAAAAGGAACGCCCTGTTGGGATTCAGATTTTTGGAGCTCAATTGGATTCTATGCTTCGTGCCGTTGAGATCGTCGAGAAATCAAATCCAGACATCATCGACATCAACTTTGGATGTCCGGTGAAAAAGGTGGTAAGCAAAAACGCCGGTGCGGGGATCTTAAGAGACATTCCGTTGATGGTGAAGCTCACTGAAGAGATGGTGAAGCGAACCCATTTACCAGTGACCGTAAAAACACGATTGGGCTGGGACAGTAGCACGATCAAGATCGTTGAGGTTGCTGAGCGCTTGCAAGATGTTGGGATTGCTGCAATTTCAATCCACGGAAGAACCCGTGTTCAGATGTACAAAGGTGAAGCCGATTGGAAACCGATCGCTGAGGTGAAGAACAACCAGCGTATGCACATTCCTGTATTTGGAAACGGAGATGTCGATTCGCCTGAAAAGGCGGTTGAGATGCGTGACGTCTATGGTTTGGACGGCGCTATGATAGGACGTGCAAGTATTGGATATCCTTGGTTCTTTAAAGAGGTGAAACATTTCTTCGAAACAGGAACGCACTTAGATCCGCCAACGATTCAAGAGCGCGTGGAGGCAGCGCGCCGACACCTGCAAATGGCCATCGATTGGAAAGGTGATAAATTGGGCGTTTTTGAAACGCGCCGTCACTATACTAACTACTTCAAAGGGATTCCTCATTTCAAAGAGTACCGAACTAAAATGGTGACAAGCGACGATGCAGCCGATGTATTCGCAGCCTTTGACGAAGTACTCGAAAAGTTTGGTGATCACGTATTCGCATAATTTCTCGTTTTATTTTTTAGTAGAAGAAATCCTCGGGCAAGGATAGTAGCGGCATCCCGTGAAGTGAGCTTGCTCTACTTCGCGGATACAGCGAATAGCCTGGTCTGAGCCAAGGGCACATTGGCGAAGAGCCCGCCAAAACATCAAAAACTAAGCAATCAATTTTCTGGTAATTCGGCTGGAAGCGATCTTGGAAGCGATGATGCCCAAGAGCACTATTGTTGCAAAAACGATGAGTACGTTCAGCGCTTTGAGTTCTACAGGATAGGGCAGTGAAGGAGTGATCATCAACAGCGAAAAAGTCTTTTGAAGCCATACCAATAGTAGTCCGATAAAGATGCCTGCGAGCCCACCTAATACGGTGAGCAGCATTCCTTGAAGGAAGAAAACACGCTTGATGTCTTTGACCGTGGCACCAAGATTAAAGAGGGTGTTGAGGTTGGCCTTTTTGTCCAATATCATCATGATGATCGACCCGATAACATTGAACAAGGCGATGATAAGCACCAAGGTAAAGATGAGGTAAATGGCGATGTTTTCAGTATTGAGCATCTTGTACAACGCGTCGTTGAGCTGTGCTCTATTTTTGATGATAACCTGATTGCCAAAGAGTGTCTGCAGTTCATTTTTCAAAGCGTCTTCGTCAACATTGGCAACCGATTTGATCTCGATCGAAGAGACTTGATTTTCTTTTAGATTAAGGAGGTCACGAGCAAATTGGATGTCTGAGAACACGTACTTTTTATCCAGATCTTCACTGATCATATAGATGCCCACGGTTTGCGCCATCTTGTTTACATAAGGACGTTTGGCCGATGAGGTGATGCTACCTTTTCCTGGTTTTGGAACGATGATCTCAAGGAGTTCGCTAAAGTCAAAAATGCTGAGGTTTAAAATGTCACTGATTCCGTAACCGATGACCACTTGACTTTGGTCTTCTTCGAGCCACGTTCCGAGTCCGACGATGCTGTCGATGGCGTTGACTTTATTATAATTGAGGTCCACACCCTTTAAATAAGCAATATGACTTTTTTGACGGAAGTTCAAGAAGACCCGCTCTTCGACCACTTTTGAAAAGGCAGCGACTTGACCATTGTTTTCAAGTTTCGTCAATTGTGCATCGTTCAAGTCAAAGGTTTTGCCCGTGGCGGGAACAATCTTTAGATCGGGATCAAATGAATTGGAAAAGGAAAGGCCAAAGTCTTTAAGTCCAGCAAAGCCCGCCAAGACAATGAATAAGGCACAAGTGGCAACCACAACTACGAAGGCGGCTACCATGTTTATGATGTTGATAGCGTTTTGGCTACTTTTTGAGAATAAGTATCGTTTTGCTATGTAGAACGGAAAGTTCAAGCGTTACGATTTCTTACGTTTGGTCAACAGGTCTGGATTTTCGATAGGATTATCATCACCTTTGAGCGATTGCTCGATATTGTCAATGTACTCCAACGAATCATCGATAAAGAATTTTAGCGCTGGCATTTTTCGCATTTGATTCTTAACGCGTTGCGCAAGCTCATGTTTGATCAACGGAGCATTGGAGTTGATACCTTCTAGCAATTTCGGGCCTTGGTCGACCGGGAAGATACTAAGGTATACTTTGGCGATTGATAGGTCAACGGTAACGTTCACTTTGGTGACGGATATCAGCACATTCTGCAAACCACCATCTCTTGCTGCTTTTTGTAAAACATCGGCGAGGTCCTTTTGTAGTACGCCGGCTATTTTTTTCTGTCTGTTACTTTCCATGTGGCAAAAATACGTATTAATAGTATATTATTCTTTGTAGAACCTGTATAGTGCAATAAATTTGCCAATGTATTTGTTTAATAGATAGAACATGAAAAAAATAGAGCATATCGGAATTGCCGTAAAAGACATCGAAGCATCTAATGATTTGTTCGCCAAGTTGTTTGGCGAGCCACATTATAAGGTTGAAGAAGTAGAAAGCGAAGGCGTAAAGACGTCTTTTTTCAAGGTTGGAGAAAACAAGATCGAATTGCTCGAGGCGACAAGAGAAGACAGTCCGATTGCAAAGTTCATCGAGAAGCGTGGTGAAGGGATTCATCACATTGCATTTGATGTTGAAGACATCGAAAAAGAGATCAATCGATTAAAGGGTGAAGGGTTTGTCGTTTTGAATGAGATTCCGAAGCGTGGAGCCGATAACAAACTGGTCGCATTTTTGCATCCAAAGGGCACAAATGGCGTGCTTGTAGAGCTCTGCCAAGAAATAGTTATTAACAACTAAAATGTTTGGAGCGTATTGAAATAAGTAGTAATATTGCAGCCTGTTTCAGGACCCATAGCTCAGCTGGTTAGAGCACCTGACTCATAATCAGGGGGTCGAAGGTTCGAGCCCTTCTGGGTCCACTTATTAACATTTTGAAGAGGTAAAAAATAAGAAAAATTTAAAGTTGACGACGTTTTGTTGCGTTTCACAGATTTTTTTGAATGTATCACCACAAAATTTTTTGTCAACTCATTATTTTTTTTACATTTACAGCAGTTATGGCAGTAAAAAATAAACAAATCTTGTTTGTGCTCGCCTTTTTATTGATATCATTTTCTGGTATAGCACAAACGAATCCGCCCCCGCCACAACCGCCCCCGCCGCCAGGCTTTCCGATTACGGAGGGTTTGCTATGGGTAGCGATTGTTGGCCTGTTCTACGGAATTCGTAGAAAAATCAAATGAACTTAAGCGTTGTTTTGGCAACGCTTTTTTTATTGCAGTTGCTGAAGTCTTGCAACATATTTTCCGATGACATCAAACTCTAGATTGACCACCGTACCTTCTTTAAAGGTGTTGAAGTTGGTGTGCTCATATGTATATGGAATAATGGCCACGCTAAAGCTGTTCTTCTGAGAATTCACCACAGTAAGACTCGTACCATTAACAGTGATCGACCCCTTTTCAATGGTAATATTATTGAGTGCAGGGTCGTACTCAAACGTAAAGAACCAGCTGCCGTCCTGCTCTGAAATGTCGGTACAGGTTGCCACCTGATCCACATGTCCTTGAACGATGTGCCCATCCAACCGATCGCCTAGCTTCATAGCGCGTTCAAGGTTAACCGTGTCACCTACAGCAAGATGATTCAAGTTGGTCTTGTCAAGTGTTTCTTGAATGGCGGTTACCGTATAGGTGTCTTGTTCAATGGCAACAACAGTTAAACACACCCCATTATGGGCGACACTCTGGTCGATTTTAAGCTCGTGTGCGACTGCATTCTTTATCGTGATGTGCAAGTTTTCTTTTTCGCGTTCGATAGCAATTACCTTTCCTAAGGTTTCAATGATCCCTGTAAACATGCAATGGATTTAATTAGTTAACTTTGTCTTTTCAAAAATAACGAATATTAAGGCGATAATAATAGATGAAGAAAGAAGAAAAAATAAAGGTAGGGATTTCTATTGGTGACCTCAATGGCATTGGCCCAGAGATCGTACTGAAAACCTTCGAAGACTCGAGAATGCTCGAGTTTTGCACACCTGTTATTTTTGCGTCAGTCAAAACACTTTCATTCTTAAAGAAAGGCTTAAAGGTGCAAACCGCATTGCACGGTATCGACAATGCCGCGAAAGCTCTTGACGGAAAAGTCAATGTTGTGGGAGTATGGAAGGAGATCGTGAACATTGAAGAAGGAAAAGAAACGAAAGAAGGAGGCACTTACGCTTTGAAATCTTTACAGGCGGCGACGAAAGCCCTGAAGAAGAATGAGATTGATGTATTAGTGACTGCACCTATTAATAAGAACAACATTCAATCTGAATCGTTCAACTTCCCTGGGCATACCGATTATTTGGCCAAAGAGCTTCAAGGAAACAGTCTCATGTTTATGGTGACCGATGACCTGAAAGTGGGATTGCTTACCGATCATGTTCCGGTGAAAGATGTGGCCGAACACATCACACCCGAACTTATTAAAAAGAAGGTAGACACCATATATAATTCATTGGTGGCAGACTTTGGTATCAGAAAACCAAAGATTGCTGTGTTAGGCATCAATCCGCACAGTGGAGATAATGGCGTTATCGGAAAAGAAGACGATACCGTATTAAGACCTACGCTAGAAGAGATCCAACTAAACGGAAAG
This sequence comes from Flavobacteriaceae bacterium, assembly GCA_028279515.1. Taxonomy (GTDB): domain Bacteria; phylum Bacteroidota; class Bacteroidia; order Flavobacteriales; family Flavobacteriaceae; genus JANQNQ01. The sequence goes on along the minus strand of JANQNQ010000008.1, from coordinate 218,874 downwards.
TTGGTCTACGGACCCTATTCGGCTGACAGCTTTTTTGGTTCAAGCAATTATAAGAGCTTTGATGCCGTGGTTGCTGCGTATCATGACCAGGGACTAATTCCTTTTAAGACCTTGTCGTTTGGACGAGGTGTCAACTACACGGCAGGACTTAATAAAGTAAGAACCTCACCCGACCATGGAACGGCCTATGAGATTGCTGGAAAAGGAGTGGCTGATGCAAGCTCTTTTAAAGAAGCAGTTTTCAAGGCGATATCAATTTTCAGAAAGCGCACAGAGTATGCGCAAATAAGCAGCAACAAACTGAAAAAAGCGCCAGCGAAGATATAAACAAAAAAATGTTGATAACACAAGTGTGGTAAAGAATTTTTTTTATCTTTGCACGCTCGAAACTGATGTTAAAATGAAGAATCTGAGAGAGTTCATAATTCCATTTGTGGGATTGAAACAAGGAAAACACCAGTTTGAATTTGACGTTGAGAACGCGTTCTTTGAAGCTTTTGAATTTCAAGATTTCAATGAGTCCAATGTAAAGGTAGTTGCCGATTTGGACAAAAAATCGACCCTGCTCGAGTTTTCATTTGAGGCCAAGGGTACGGTCAATGTAAATTGCGATCTCACCAATGAGCCTTTTGACCTTCCAATTGAAGGTAATTTAGGTTTAGTGGTCAAGTTCGGAGAAGAGTTCAATGACGAGAATGAAGAGATTTTGATCATTCCTCATGGAGAACATCAAGTAGATGTTTCACAATATATATATGAGATGATTGTCTTATCGGTTCCGTCTAAAAGAATTCACCCCGGTGTTGAGAACGGTACATTGGAGTCTGATATCTTGGAAAAGCTAGAAGAACTTCAACCCAAAGAAGAAAAGAAAGAGGCCGAGGAAATTGATCCTCGATGGAATACATTAAAGAAACTATTAACGGATAAATAAGAGTTAGAGATGGCACATCCTAAGAGAAAAATATCTAAAACAAGAAGAGATAAGAGAAGAACTCACTATAAGGCAGTAGCGCCAACATTGGCTACAGATCCAACAACTGGTGAGACGCATTTATTTCACAGAGCTCACTGGCACGAAGGAAAATTGTACTATAGAGGTCAAGTTTTGATCGATAATAGCGAGCAAGGAGAAGCGTAAGCATCTTTCTCGAAGAAAATATGAACTCTCACATTGTGGGGGTTTTTTTTGTTTGAAAAATTTTTCTGTGTGTTAAAAACAAAGTATTTTGCGCCGAAATTTGAAGAATTTTAGTAATTTCATTTAATTTTTATTCGGTTTTTGCTAAAAATTGACAAAAACTAATTAAAACAGATATGAGCAAAATCACAGCAGCTATTACCGCTGTAGGAGGCTATGTGCCCGAGTATGTGTTGACCAATCAGATTCTTGAAACTATGGTTGATACTAATGATGAGTGGATTACTACACGTACTGGTATTAAAGAAAGAAGAATCTTAAAAGAAGAAGGCGCGGGCGCCTCTTTCATGGCCATTAAAGCCGCCGAAGAACTTCTCGAGAAAAGAAACCTTGACCCCAAAGAAATTGACCTTGTTATCGTATCAACGGCTACGCCCGACATGCCAGTAGCTTCTACTGCTGCATACGTTGCTTCAAACATTGGTGCGGTCAATGCCTTTTCATTTGACCTACAAGCAGCTTGTTCTAGTTTTCTCTACGGAATGTCTACAGCTGCCAGTTATATAGAATCAGGAAGATATAAGAAAGTATTATTGATCGGTGCCGATAAAATGTCATCGATCATTGATTATACAGACCGAGCTACGTGCATCATTTTTGGTGACGGTGCGGGAGCGGTATTGTTCGAACCAAACACCGAAGGGTATGGATTTCAAGATGAAGTCCTGCGCACTGATGGTGTGGGCCGTGAGTTTTTGAAGATAGACGCTGGAGGGTCAATCCTTCCTGCAAGTGAAGAAACGGTGAAGAACAAACAACATTTTGTTGACCAAGACGGAAAAACGGTGTTTAAGTTTGCCGTTTCAAATATGGCAGATGTAAGCGAGAAGATCATGGTACGTAACGAACTTTCACATGACGACGTGAACTGGTTAGTGCCACATCAAGCCAATAAAAGAATCATTGACGCTACGGCCAATCGAATGAAATTGGACCCTTCGAAGGTAATGATCAACATCCACAAATACGGAAACACTACGTCTGCGACGCTTCCTTTGCTACTTCATGATTATGAAAAGCAGTTGAAGAAAGGAGACAAATTGGTTTTTGCAGCTTTTGGAGGCGGATTCACCTGGGGAGCAATTTATCTCACTTGGGCGTACAATTAATGACGAGTAACAAGTAAACGAACTAACAACTTAAAACTAACGATAACCTATAATCATGGATTTAAAAGAGATTCAAAGTCTAATTAAATTTGTAGCTAAGTCTGGTGCTAGCGAAGTAAAGCTAGAGATGGAAGATGTAAAGATCACCATCAAAACAGGCTCTGAAGATACAAAAGGAGAGACCACGATCGTTCAACAGATTCCTGTTTCTCCAGCAATAACTGCAGCACCTGCTGCTGCACCACAAGCAGCGCCTGCCGCTGCCGCACCACAAACCCCGGCTGCCGCACCCGCTGCCGCAGAAGATGATTCTAAATACATCACTATAAAGTCACCTATCATTGGTACATTTTACAGGAAACCTTCTCCAGACAAACCTGCTTTTGTTGAGGTAGGTCAGTCGATCTCAGAAGGAGATGTACTGTGTGTCATTGAAGCGATGAAGCTATTCAACGAAATCGAATCTGAAGTATCAGGTAAGGTTGTAAAAGTATTGGTAGACGACTCCTCACCTGTTGAGTTTGATCAACCGTTATTCTTGATAGACCCGTCTTAATCAATTGATAAAATTCAGAAGACAAACACTCCCATCTTGACCTTCAACAAAAGACAAGAAGGATGACCGTACTTCGAATTTTAGATATTTAATCAGAAAGCACTATGTTTAAAAAGATACTGATTGCAAATAGAGGAGAGATCGCACTGCGCGTCATTAGAACTTGCAAGGAGATGGGTATTAAAACGGTGGCAGTGTACTCTACAGCAGATGCTGATAGCTTACACGTTCGCTTTGCAGACGAAGCCGTCTGCATCGGACCCGCTCCAAGTAACCAATCGTACCTAAAAATGGCAAACATCATCGCGGCGGCCGAAATCACCAATGCAGATGCCATTCACCCAGGATACGGATTCCTATCTGAGAATGCCAAGTTCTCTAAGATTTGCGAAGAACACGATATTAAATTCATCGGAGCATCTGCCGAGATGATCGAAAAAATGGGAGATAAGGCTACGGCCAAAGCAACCATGAAGGCTGCAGGCGTACCATGTGTTCCAGGAAGTGACGGAATTATCCCAGACTTTGAAACCTGTGAAAAATTAGCAGTTGAAGTGGGTTATCCAGTAATGCTTAAAGCAACTGCTGGAGGTGGAGGAAAAGGAATGCGTGCTGTATGGAAACCAGAAGATCTAAGACCTGCATGGGATTCTGCCAGACAAGAATCTAAAGCCGCCTTCGGAAATGATGACATGTATATGGAGAAATTGATCGAAGAACCACGACACATTGAGATTCAGGTTGTGGGGGATCAATTTGGTAAGGCGTGTCACCTTTCAGAAAGAGATTGTTCGGTACAAAGACGTCACCAGAAATTGACCGAAGAAACTCCTTCCCCGTTCATGACCAAGAAATTGCGTAAGGACATGGGAGAGGCTGCAGTAAAAGCTTCAGAATATATCAAATACGAAGGAGCCGGTACGGTAGAGTTCTTGGTAGACAAGCACCGTAACTTCTACTTCATGGAAATGAACACACGTATTCAGGTTGAACACCCGATCACCGAGCAGGTAATCGATTTCGACTTGATCCGTGAGCAGATCCTAGTAGCGGCAGGTGTGCCGATCTCAGGAAAAAACTACGAACCAAAGCTACATTCGATCGAATGTCGAATCAACGCCGAAGATCCTTATAACGACTTTAGACCTTCACCAGGAAGGATTGCTACATTACATACCCCTGGAGGTCACGGAGTTCGTTTGGACACACACGTGTACAGCGGATATATGATTCCACCAAACTACGATTCTATGATCGCAAAGTTGATCACCACAGCGCAAACACGTGAAGAGGCGATCAACAAAATGAAGCGTGCATTAGACGAGTTTGTGATCGAAGGTGTAAAGACCACCATTCCTTTCCATAGACAGTTGATGGACCACCCAGATTATGTGGCTGGGAACTATACGACCAAGTTCATGGAAGACTTCGAAATGGAAGATCCAAAAGAAGACTAAGAAACACCCAAATAAAAAAGCTCCTTGAAAAAAGGAGCTTTTCTTTTTTATATCAAAATGACTATTATTCTTTGCTAAAGAGCACCACATTCTTTGGGCTTTTAAACGCGTAAGAAAGCGCTTTGTTGAAAAAAGACATTTCGGGATTATAGTTGACCAAGGCCGCTGCATTTGGCGTGTTCAAACTCCATGCATTTGATTTGCGGGTCTCACCAGGAACCACCATTACGACCAAACCGTAGGTTTCTGAAGTATCAATGGCGATGGTAGCCTTGCCATTGTTGGCATTCTCTTGCGCCTTGCTTAGCACTTCTTGGTCCAAGGCACTACCAAGACGTTTCCAATCACTAGAGCGCTTTACGATGGGTTGAATGCTGTCGTAGATCACAAAGTTACCTTTGTCATTTTTGAAATCATCAATGGTGTAAAATTCTGATACCATCTTGGTGATGCTGTTTCGGCAATCCATTCGCTTTTCTGCGGAAGCTTTGCAGTCCTTAAAACTTACAATGGCCTTTCCAAGAAAGATTTCTGCTTCGTTGCTCAGGGTTGTTTTATTTTCGCTAGTGGTTGAAGCGATTTTTTCTTTGGTCTTTTCAGCTTCGCCGCTACAGGCCATAAAACAGCCTGCTGCCACACAAGCCGCCGCTAGTTTTTTCAAATAATTCAAATTCATGTTTTAGGTTGTTTAGGGATGTAAAATAGAAAATACTTTTCAGCCCTCCATACGATAATTCATAAACGCTTCGAATTTTTTACGAACGCCAAATTCTGTACTTTTACGATAGAATGAATTACAGCTATTGGGAAATAAAATCATGGCTTACCGATGTTGACTTCTGCATTGTCGGAAGCGGTATCGTTGGCCTAAGCGCCGCACTTCAATTGAAAGACAGATTTGAGGACGCCAAAGTCTTGGTCTTAGAGCGCGGATTGCTTCCGCAGGGTGCCAGCACAAAAAATGCAGGTTTTGCTTGCTTCGGAAGCCTTTCAGAGATACTAGACGACTTGAATTCTCATTCTGAGGAAGAAGTGCTCCAATTGGTACAAAAGCGATGGGAAGGCCTTCAATTACTGCGGAAGACTTTGGGAGACACCACAATCGATTATCAAGAAAACGGTGGCTATGAGCTGTTCACAAACGAGGATAGGGATTTGTTTCAAACTTGTATTGAAAAAAAGGAAGTGATCAACGCGCTCTTGCGCCCTATTTTTAAGGAAGATGTTTTCGCTACGCGGAAGAACAGCTTCGGTTTTAAAAACATTCAGCCCGACTATATTTTCAATCAATTCGAAGGGCAGATCGATACCGGAAAAATGATGGAAGCGCTGCTGAAGCGAGCCGTTTCCGCCGGAATCAAAATACTTAACAATGTCACCGTTCGGGACTTTTCCGAAGGAAATAACAACGTGCATGTAAAAACCGATTCATTTACCTTCAGTCCTAAAAAATTGCTGTTGGCCACCAACGGATTTTCACAACAGCTAGGGATTGAAAAAGTGGCCCCGGCTCGCGCACAAGTGTTGGTGACCAAACCCATTGAAGGTTTGCAGATCAAAGGCACCTTCCACCTGGACAAAGGCTATTATTACTTTAGAAATATAGACAACAGAATACTTTTTGGCGGCGGCCGAAATTTAGACTTTAAGGCCGAAGAAACCACCGAAATGACACAGACGGACTTGGTGCAAAACAAGCTTGAAGCCTTGCTGAAAGAAGTCATCCTGCCCGAAACTCCATTTGAGATCGATCATCGTTGGAGCGGCATAATGGGCGTTGGCGGCCAAAAGAAAGCCATCGTAAAACAATGCTCAAACAACGTTTATTGCGGAGTTCGTTTAGGCGGTATGGGCGTCGCCATCGGAAGCCTCATCGGAAAGGAGCTAGCCTCATTGATATGATTGCATTATTTCATTAACTCATTATATCATTAATTCATTGAAAAAACGGCAGACATATAAACGAGATAAACGCTCACCTTCACCAAAGAGTGAGACCGTTTCTCGTGTAATGAGTGCCAACAAAAGTAAAAACACCAAGCCCGAGCTGATACTGAGAAAAGCCTTGTGGAAAGCAGGATTAAGAGGCTATCGCTTGCATCAAAAACAATTGCCAGGCAGACCAGATATCGCGTACACGACCAAGAAAGTAGCCATCTTTGTAAACGGTTGCTTCTGGCACCGATGTCCGCATTGCAATCTTTCTTTGCCCAAGACCAATCAACCGTTTTGGAAGGAGAAGTTTACCAAAAATGTACAACGCGATCAAGCCAAACAAGCCGAGCTGTCCAAACACAATTGGAAGGTATTGGTCATTTGGGAATGTGAATTAAAACGAGATGTGCTAGCTCAGGTGACAAGGATCAAAAACCTATTGGGAGATATTAAAAAATACGAAGTAGAGCAGGAGGACTTTCTTAAAGCCGCCGAAGAACCCCAGACCTATGGAAAAAAGCAACCTTAAAGAACACCTGTTTTCTCAATGCGAGGAAGCAGTCAACAATCGGTTAGAAAGTATTCAAAAGACGATAGCGGCCATTCAAGAATCCTTGCTCAATGAGACCAAAAGCACCGCAGGTGATAAGCATGAGACAGGTAGAGCCATGGCGCAACTAGAGCGCGAAAAAGCAGGCCGCCAGTTGGCTGAGGTTCAAAAATTGCACCAAATATTATGTAAAATAGACTTATCGGATGCTGAGCAGGTGAAGCTCGGGAGTTTGGTCTATACAACGCAAGCCAATTACTTTATCGCTATTTCGGTCGGACAGCTTACGGTTGATGACCAAACATTTTTTGCCATTGCGGCCAATACACCGATAGGTAAGTTATTGGTGGGCAAGAAGGCAGGAGAGACGGTTACTTTTAACGGAAAATCAATTACAATCAAAAACATAAAATAAGCGAACCAAAAGGGATTGAGGTTCGCTTAGATTGGCCAAAGGCCTATTGTGAAGGGGCTAGCTTAGTTGAGTTGTTCGGCTCCTATTTCTTTGATGTCTTTTGCCTTCAGCTTTCCAATAAGCGTTGGATACAGATCCTTCGGAAGTCCGCAAGCGATCAAATATTCTTTCATCAATGCTTCCTCCTCCTTTTCGATGTTTCCATCTGCTAACAAAATCACTGCTGCTTGTGCCAAAAGATTCACCAAGGCTTCTTGGGATAGCGAATTTCGAGCTTCATTTAACAGATTGAAAACTTGATTGTCTTTATTACCATTAAGCTTTACATGTTCGTAAATACCCACAAGGTCAGCACTCAACTCAGGAAACTGAGCAATGGCATCATTGATCTCTCGCTCTTCAGCCTCATCGAGGTGATTATCGATGGTAGACATATGTGTCATACTAGCAATCAAAGCTTTGGCATAGGTCGCTTTAGCTTCTTTCTCTGCATTGTCGATTTCCTCTTGAGAGCGTTCTAATACTTCTTTCACACTTTCATTATAAGCACTCGAACATTTATCGCACTCGTAAAAACGATCGATGACATCCAAAGGAATCACTGGAATAAAAAACAAGGTGAACCATCTACGGTACAACTTATGAACCAGGTTTCCGTTACTGCAGTTTGGGCAAGCATTGGGAATGGCTGGACTATCGTTTACAGCATGTTTGAGTCCGCGTGTGCCAAATAAAATAAACATAAATAGGATTTTAGGGATGATAAATATATGGGATCGGAATAAGGAGTCTTAAAAAATGTTGTGAAACAGAAAGTTGGGTAGGTGAAGGGTGTTAAATGCAGCATTTGAGAAAGCCCTGGCACCAACTTTTAACGAATTCTAATTCATTCCGAACGAATTCTAGAACAGCCTCTTTTCTGAAGACAGACGCAACTACATTTGAATCAAATCAAAAATTAACTAAGCCTGTTTAGGAACTTATGATTGACATTTTGTATAGGCTGTTTTTGATGCATCGCAAGGCGTAATCGACGATAATAGCCTTAGCTACTTGAGGAGGTTACAACACGGCGAGGCGCAAAAAGCGACATAGAAAAACAATTGATAAGTTCCTAAACAGGCGCTAAACACCTAAGCGTCATGAAAAATTTAATAGTCTTATTCTTTTTGAGCCTCACCTTCACGGTGTTTGCGCAAAACAATGAAAGCCCGTATCTGTTGGTTTCAACCCCGGGAGCCAATGTGCCATTAAAAGCATCTAAGACCGATGTACAAATCGCCGGAACCATTGCCCATGTGAAAGTAACTCAAGTATACCAAAACTTAGGAAGCGAACCTATTGAAGCCAAATATGTGTTCCCTTTATCTACCCGATCAGCAGTGCATGATATGAGAATGACCGTTGGCGGTCGAACCACCCGCGCCAAGATCTTCGAAAAGCAAGAAGCGCAACAAGTCTATGATCAAGCGGTAAGCGAAGGAAAGCGAGCTGCGAAACTAGACCAAGAGCGACCCAATGTATTTCAAATGAGTGTGGGCAATATTATGCCCAATGATGAGGTTATCATCGATATTTTCTACACAGAAATGTTGGTGCCTGTAAATGGCGAATATCAATTTGTAGCACCAGGCGTAGTGGGTCCACGATTTACGGGAGAAAGTGCCCAAAGTGAAACGGTTTTCAACAACGGACATACTGCAAAAGGAATTGCAGACACCTTCGATTTTGATATGAAAGTGAATATCAAAGCGGGGATGATGATTCAAAGCGTGACGAGTGATTCACACAAGATAAATGTACAGTACCCAGATGCAAAATCGGCGCAAGTATTCTTGTCAAAAAGCAATGAGAATCCGGCCAACCGAGATTTTATACTCAACTATAATTTAAGAGGAAATCAAGTACAAACAGGCCTATTGCTATACGAACATGGAGATGAGAATTTCTTTGCCTATATGATGGAACCTACCAATAAAGTAACGCTTGAAAAGATTCCGTCGCGAGAGTATCTTTTTATAGTGGATGTTTCAGGATCCATGAATGGATATCCGCTTGAAGTTTCTAAAGAACTCATGCGAAACCTATTGTGTAATCTGCAAAGTACAGACACCTTCAACGTACTATTATTTGCTTCTAGCTCAACCGTATTTAGCGCATCACCCGTGCCTGCTTATGAAGAGAACATAGAGGCGGCTACGCGCTTCCTGTCAAATGGACAAGGTGGGGGAGGCACTCAATTACTCAATGCATTGAACCGTGCATACCAGCTTCCGCGAACCGACGAAGGTAGCGCACGTTCGATGGTGGTCATCACCGATGGATACATCAGCGTTGAGAAAGAAGCTTTTCAGCTTATACAGAAAAACTTAGACCAAGCCAATGTATTCACATTTGGCATCGGATCCAGTGTCAATCGCTACCTGATCGAAGGTATGGCCAAAGTATCAAACAGCGAATCGTTTATCGCCACCAGCAAGGACGAAGCCTTTGGTGTGGCTCAAGATTTTAAGAAGTATATCGAGACCCCATTATTGACGCAAGTAAAGTTTAAAACCAGAGGGTTCGAGATCTACGATGTATCCCCAGAATCAGTACCAGATGTATTTGCAGCAAGACCTGTGGTCATCTACGGAAAATACAAAGGAACGCCCAATGGCAAGATTATTGTGACTGGCTATCAAGGTAAAAAGCGGTTTAAGCAAGAATTTAAGGTAAGCGACGGTGTTTTGAGCGCTGATAACAAGGCATTACGTTACTTATGGGCTCGTAAAGAAATTGAAATACTGGATGATTACAACACCTTGTTTTACGAAGACGTACAAGACAAAGTAACCGCCCTAGGATTGCAATACAATCTGGCAACAAAATACACGTCTTTCGTGGCCGTAGATGAAGAAGTAATCAACAAAGATGGGTCATTAAAGACCGTAAAACAACCGTTACCCATGCCCGCCAACGTACATAATAGTGCAGTGGGTGCTGAAGCAGGGGTATCAAAGAAGACCACTTTCCGTAAATCGTTTACCATGACGATCCATGCGGACGAAACATTAATGAAAACAGAAAAAAGAAGAATCACTATGAAATTCAAAGCCACCTATTCTAAATTGGTTAAGAAGTACTTAGAAAAGTACCAGAACCTTAGAGTTAAATTCGATGCGCAAGGACATATCACCAGCATTGAAAAGTTACACAACGGACAATGGGTTGCCGTTTCAGAATTGCTCACCGAGTTTACCAAAGCGATCCCGCAAGCCTTTGTCACTGGAAAACCGATGACGATCACGTTAAAGAAATAATTGACAAGTGCCAATAGCTTGGACCCTCAATGTCGTCACGATGCTGGGGGTCTTTTTTATGCGCAAAACGTATATCTCAACGAATTCTAGTTTAATCCCAACGAATACTAAAAGCACCCCAGTTTAGAGTAAAAGTGCGCCTACATTTGACATGTATAATCAAACTAAAAACTAGAAATCATGAAAAATTTAATCGCACTTTTCACTTTCCTTTTTGCCATTGCCTTTGTTCAAGCACAAAATTTTCAGGACACAGAGAAATATCGTATTGCCGACCATGCTGTTGACAAGGAAACTGACACACTACAGCAAGAAGTCTTTTTGATCAAAGACTCTGATCACGAAGAAAAACTAGCCACGTTTACCGTCGAAGACCCTTACCTATATGATGGAGCTTACGTAACCGTACTAGAGAACCCAGGCCTTGAAGGTGTAAAAGAGGTCATCAAAGTAGAGTTGGGCTATTCGGCTTGTTGTACATCAGTCTATACGCACTTTTTATTAGTAACCGAAGATGACAACTTGATTCAACTTCCTGTTTTAGAGAATGTATTCTGTGATACAGGAGAAGCTGAAGTGATGTACCTATTCCCATCGCAACCGTTTGGACAAACCGGAAAGATCGTGGTAGGCGATGTATACTATGACGAAAATTACGAAGTAACCCGCATGGAAGTGGCAGAAACCTTTCAATGGTTAGACGATGCCTTCGACACCCAAGACGGTCTTGCGCAAACTACTAAGTTTTAATCCGATAAAATCCAACGTCATGAAGATAGTCATCAGAGCACTCGTCCTTTTATTGATCGTTTCGGCCATGGTCTTGGTAAGCTGTGAAGAACCTTTGGATCAAGCCCAACCCATTGCTGAGATCATCGAAACCACTCCAAAGCAATCCGTTGTATTCATTGCTGGATTTGATGAAGGAGACAACACCTACTATGCAAACGCCAAGGCGCACTTTGAAAATCAAAACCTAAAGATCGTAGATAGTTTGTTTTCTGCGGAAGAGATCATCACATGGCTCAACACACACCACAATTACAAAGAGTACGAGCAGATCCATATAGTGAGTCATAGCAATCCGTGGCGAGGCATGTCGATGAAGGTGACCAAAGACGGGCAACGTATCACGACTGAAGCTTTAGCCGAAGAAACCCTTCCGAAGCTACAAGCACCGATCACCGAAAACACCCAAGTGATCTTTCATTCTTGCGGACTCGGTGAGAACATGCCGCTACTTCGCGAGCTAAAAAAGGTATTCTCAACAGATGCAGCACCACAAGTAATGGCTTCACCCTATTTCAATGTTTTTGGCGGAAAATATGCCGGGCATTATTTGGCCAAACCCTACTACGGTTTTTACCCTACGGCTGAATCGCCAGGCCCATACGCCTTGGCCAAAGAGTTCAAAGAAACTTATCCCGACGTATCGATCAACTGGTTCGAAGCGTTAAAGATTCGGCAGGAGCAACAAGCAGGAGCGGTGTATACATACAAGTTCAACATTCCGGTGACTTGGGAATTCACCTTTGATGATCCTGAGCAGCTTCCACAGTTAAAAAACAGAGACGACATCATGGATTGGATCTCTGAAGACGAAGAGATCGCATTGGCTTTGCATCAACTTAACATTCCGATTGAAAAGTATCGCTGGCGCAGCAGCGTGTCGGGAAACACACTCACCATCAAAGGAAAGACCACCGTGCTCTGCGTCATGCAACCCGTCATGCAAAAGGATGAATACCGTGTTGCCAGCATCGAAGACACCCAATTATATCGATTGCTCTAAAACTCATTCATCAGAAAAAGCGTTTGTTTATATTTGTTTAAAATCATCCAGACTTTGATCACACGCCTCTTTTTACTCTGCTTCTTTTGCGTTTCAGTACTCGCCACGGCCCAACACAGTCGATTGCAAGCTTATACCCAAGAAGACGGATTGCCGCAATCGCAGGTGTATGACCTGGTTCAGGATGATATCGGGTATCTCTGGTTGGGCACTCAAGGCGGCGGACTCGCGAGTTTTGACGGTGCCAAGTTTGATATATACAATACCCGTAACGGACTTCCTTCGAACTATATTCACGCGCTTTCTTTTACCACCGACAGCCTCTTTATCGGCACACGAAAAGGAGTTTCTATAAAGACAAAAGGTTCTTTTTTTTCTGCGGAAGGGCCTCAGGTAAACCAGATACTGCATCATGATTCGAGCACGTTTTTTGCAACCAACAACGGCGTCTTTGTTTGGCGAGATAACAGCTTGAAGAAAGTGCGAATGCACCAAGAGATCAACACGTCGATCGTCAAAGAGGTCCGTTTTGATGGAAGCGCTTTTTGGATCGCTACCCGCAAAGGACTCTGGAAGGCCAGCGACCTCACCGAAACACCACAAAAGCTCGAAAAGATTGAGACCAACAACTTTGTGTCGATTGCCTTTTATGGTGACAAAGTGTTCGCGGCCACCTTTAACGATGGCACCTTGGTCTTTGACAAAGACAAACCTTCCAAATATGAGTTGATCCGCGAACCCTTGCGAATCAACCACATTGCATTGTACAACGAAAAGGAGCTTTGGATAGCGACCGATAACAACGGAATCACGGTCATTGATGCCGTCAATTATGCAGTGATCAAAAAGATCGGGCGTCGCGACGGACTTACTGTTTCGCACATTAGAAAGACCATGAAGGATCGGCAGGGAAACATCTGGATCGCTTCGTCTGGGGGCGGACTTTTCAAGCATTTTCAGAACAATTTCAAGCATTACGATAAAGACACAGGACTCAAAGGAAACCGTGTCTACGCCGTGCACCATGCTTCCGACGGCATCTGGCTGTCAAATTCTGAAGCCGGACTCGTCCGGATCGATGCTACCGGAATTCACCCGATTCAACAGGACGAAAGACTTTCCGAAGTAAAAATAAAAACCATCACTAGTGATTCCAATGGTAATATTTGGGCAGGTACCGATGGGCGAGGAATCTTGTTTCGCGAACAACGAACCTTAGATAGCATCGTCATCGATAGTACCGATGTAAATGCCATAAAACGTGACACCATCTCGCAGACGATTGTCAAAAATCATGTCATCGACGATGAAAAGGGATTGGTTTCTGATTGGGTTCGAACCCTGTATATCAAAAAGGATATTATATGGATGGCCTCCTATTCAAAAGGCATTAGCGCATTTCGTTATGACGCTTCCGCGGAAACTTTAAAAGTGGTCAAAAACTTTGGAAAGAAAAACGGCATCGAAGACCTCTTGATCCGAGATATGAAACCCGACTACAAAGGAAGGATTTGGTATGCGACACAAAACGGTCACTTAGGTTATATTGAAAACAATCAATTAACGCATTTACCTGATGTGTTGGGGCAAAATGTGGCTATTGGCACCCTCTTGTTCCATGAAGACTTTTTGGTCATCGGAACCTCGGGCAGTGGCATCTGGTGGTCCGATCTTTCTGAGCCGGTTACCTTTACGAAGCTCAACGGCGATAAAAACACCTATTCTGACAACATCTATCAACTGATCTTTGACGATCAAGGCAATCTGTGGGTGGGTACCGAGCGCGGTGTAGACCAAATCATTTTGAGTGAAGAAATGGAAGTGGTCGACGTATTTCACTACGGAAGAAATGACGGTTTCTTAGGGATTGAAACCTGCCTAAATGCTGTGGACAAAGATGCCAAAGGAAACCTTTGGTTTGGCGCCATCTACGGATTGACGCAGTATCAACCAGGCGATACCAAAAAGTCCTCGGTAAAACCGAAGATCCACTTTGAAGATGTTGAGGTGGCGTATCGATCGGTCGATTCGATTGACTTGAATTTATGGACGAACAGCAACAAAATACTATCGCTCACACCCGAGCAAACACAAGTGGCTTTTTCATATCGAACCGTCGATATCAACCACCCGAATGATGTTTGGTACCGCTTTAAATTGAGCGATGACGCTTGGAGTCCGTGGTCAAAAGAAAACCGACAAAGTTTGGCAGGGCTTGCCTATGGTTCGCACACCTTCACGGTGCAATCCCGAAACCTGCGTTGGGAAGAAAGCGATACGATATCGTTTCAGTTTTTTATAGACAGTCCGCTGTACAAGAAACCTTGGTTTCAGTGGACGGCCATAGGAATTGCTGGGTTGCTGTTGGCGCTGATCACCTTTGTACAAGTGCGCCGAATTCAGCGAAGCAACAAAGAAGAGCGCGAACGCTTACAAATGCAGAATCACCTGTTATCGTTAGAGCAGAAAGCATTGCGCTTGCAAATGAATCCGCATTTTATTTTTAACGTATTGAATGGCATCAAGGCGATGAGTAGTAGCAATCCCGGTAAGATGAACACTACCATCAACACCTTTGCGACGCTATTGCGTGACACCTTGAACAATTCGCGCCAGGACGAGATTACCTTGGCACAAGAGATAAAGACATTAAAGCACTATATCGAGGTCGAACAATTGATGACGACCAAAGTGTTTGATTATGCGATTGATGTGAAAACGGACTTGGATCCCGAAGAGATTTTGATTCCGCCCATGTTGATACAACCCTTTGTAGAGAATGCCATTCGCCACGGAATCCTTTCGGTACAGCACGACGGATTGCTAACGATTACCTTCAACACCACCGAAGAATTTTTATATTGTAGCATTACTGATAACGGGGTTGGCATCTATCAATCACAGCAAGCCAAAAAGAAGAGCAACCATCAATCGGTAGCCTTAGATGTGACCAAAGAACGTATCGAGTCAATGGCCGGTAAAGGAAGTTTGACCATCAAAGAAATCACTGCCGGCAACACCATTGCCGGCACACAAATACAATTTAAGATTCCGCTTGTAACAGATTACTGATATGAGGTTATGGCCTAAGAAAATATTCCGTGGAAAATGAATAGAGTGTAGGGTAAAGCAAAAATGAGTGAAAGCAAATTATTCTGATATCATAAGGGCCTGATAGAAATTGTATTTTTCTGGCATTGCAAATGTTTATTTTTGCGCCGTAGCGATAAATATTTTCAGGAATAGTTTCTTAAGCCTTGACTTTTTTGATTCGTTTTTTTGTCAAGAAAAAAATGAATAGAAAACAAAACAAAAACAACATGCTAACAGCAATCATTGTAGAAGACATGCCCGATGCGCTTCAGCTTTTAAAAAGCGATTTGGAAGCCAATCACACCGATATACAAGTCATTGACACTGCCCAAAGTGTGGTCGAAGCTGCGAAAGCCCTTCGCAAACAACAGCCCGACATTCTGTTTTTGGACATCATGCTAGGCGACGGAACAGGTTTCGATGTGCTTGAGATCTTTCCAGATCTTACTTCCAAGATCATCTTTGTGACGGCCAGCGATGAATATGCAATACGCGCTTTTAAGTTCGCTGCGATCGACTATGTGCTAAAGCCGTATTCGAACGAAGAATTGGCCGAGGCTATTGCCAAGGCCAAGGCGCAAATTCAACCCAATAAAGAGCGACTCGATATTTTAAAAGATACACTGCAAGCCCCAGAAGAAAAGCCAAAGAAGATCTCGCTTCATACGCTCGACAAGATCATCATTGTGGACCTTGAGGACATCGTCCGCTGCGAATCGGACAGTAACAATACCATCTTCTATCTCAACAACGGACAAAAGGTCTTTGTGACCAAAACGCTCAAGTATTTTGCCGATATGTTGAAAAGCTATCAGTTTTTACGCGTACACCAAAGTCATTTGGTCAACCTGCAGTGCATCAGCGCGTTTATCAAGACCGATGGTGGCTATTTGATGCTAAAGAACGGAGAAAACGTCCCAGTTTCGGTGCGTAAAAAGCAAGAGGTCATAGACATCTTGGATCGGATGCATCGATGATAAATCAATCGTATTTTTCAAACTCATCAATGAGGTCTATATAGAATTGGACCAAGGGTTCAAGGACTTGGGTCCAATCATCAAACTCCAGGTGATATTTTGTGATGACTTTGTATTTTCCCTTGACATTCTTACCAGAAAAGAAAGGCTCAAATTGTACTTTCTTGGCAATGTCACTTAACGCTTTGAGCGCTTTATTATGCCTAAAAAAGTAATCAAGATTTTTGTTTTGAGTTTTGATTATAAATGGAGGCTTTTTCCTAAAGAATAACCGAGAAAGATAGCTTCGATTATCAATTTCGAACTTGAATTTTTTTGGTCTTTCAGGATAAGAACAAAGGACAGTGCCTACGAAACTTGTTCCTGTTTGATTCATTGCGGCCACCTCTACACCTTTGTGAACAAACTTGATGAGGAAGGTTACATCGGGGCTTCGAACACCACCTCCAATATCTAAGGTTTCATCTTTGAAATAAAATTTTCCATTTACTTTTTCAGCGACTCGCTTGAATTCTGTTTTGATCATAGGCTTACATTTCCCTCAGAGTAAACGAATATAGGAAAATGAAATCTTTGCACCCTATTCGGAACAGTTTTTAAAATGTTTGAGCAAATCCAATAGATGCTGCTCAGAATGGCTCCGCATTAAAAAATCAAAATGCCAAACGGCATCAATTTCACTTGTGTTTTCGAAACACCATTTGACCTTGAGAAGGTCGTTAATAATGTCTGTGATATCATCGATGGCATCACCAACAACCACATCAGCATCTGACATAATTTTTTGTGAATCGTGAACTGACCAATACATGCCAAGATTTGGGAAGTTAACCTCTACCTGTTTTCGAATATCACAATATTCATAACTTATCCTATCTTCATAGTTCGTTTCGTCGAATCCAACTTCGATTTGAAGGAATAGAGAATAGAGTTCTACTAGTAACTTCTTTAAGTCTCTAACATTATCTTCTGACTGAATGTGATGAGTTCCAAAGACAATAATTTTACCGATTAATGATTTAAGTGATATCATAACTTGTATGTTTTGTCCCTCCCCCCAGATTCGAACTGGGACTTTCGCTTACGCGAACAGGTTGGCTCTAAATGCGCTTCCCTACTCTGGATCCTGTCTATTTCGGTGCTTCTGCAAAATCTATTCATTAGCGAGTTTGCCGCTAACGACATCTTCCAACCACTCCATGGTTACGATTAAAAGTCTTTTACCATAGCACTTCCTTTTATGCTAAAGAGGGTTCATAAAGTAAGTGATAATACTGAAAACAAGGGTAAAAGCAGGAATAGCAAGATTCGAACTCACATCTTCCGGTCCGTAGCCGAATGTTCTTCCATTTGAACTATACTCCTAAAAAGAAGGCAGCTTTAGGCTGCCTTCGGTAATTATGAAACAAATTTGAGCACATGCTTCTTTTTCCAAAACTTCCACCAAGGGCGATGATTCTTGGCAGGAATCAACGCTGGTCCAGAGGTTTGTTTTAGATAAGCAAGTTTCTGTGATCTGTTTCGTTGGTGCAGGTCTTTTAATAGTCGACCTGCTTCTTTCTGTAATTGAGAGATTAAACGCTCTTTGCCCCAAATTCCTGAGAACAGTAATGAATCAAAACGCTCGCGATAGGCGGTCAATTTAGACAATCGAGGCGCATATCCTTTAAAGCGTTCTAATTTGTACAAGCTGTTGTACAGGTCTTTTTTGGCAAGAATCTTTTCGCAGCTTATCTCGATCATGACCAGGACATAATCTTGCTTATCGAAATAATTCAAGAAACCCTCAAAATAATAGTGGGCATCCTTTTGCGTATAATTGAATTCCAAGAGTTCATGCCATATAGGTTGATGCATCAACGGAGCCGTATCGGCATAGTCATACAACCAACGTTCAAACTCTTGTAAGCTGATCTCTCGCTCGATGGCCTTGATGACCATTTTGCGTAGATTTTTCATAATAGTATGTTTTTGGTTTCATCATAAAACTAGTGTGGGCTAAAAGTGTTTTGAGCCACTTTTTAGAATTCGTCTGTGTTAGTTTAGAATTCGAAGAAACGTCTTCAAAAAAGATGAATGCGGGAAGCGACGCCCGCATCCATCAACAACTACCTATTCACAGAGAAAATATCCTTCAATTGCTTTACCATGTTCCCGTTTCCAGAGACGGTGATCTCGCCGATTTTCTCAGCGATTTTCTCAACGTATTCCATCTCTTTCAACTTGTAGAGCATTTCATTCTCTTCCATCAGCTTCGCTGTGTTCAGCAAGCTACGGGTAGAGGCGGTTTCTTCTCTACGGGTAATGATATTCGCTTGGGCTTTTTTCTGAGCCACCAATACCTGATTCATGATCTCTTTCATTTCACCAGGAAGGATGATGTCTCGAATACCGCAGTCAAGCACCTTGACACCCAAAGTCTTCACCTTTTCGGTCACGGTTTTCATAACGGCAGCACCCACTTCATCCTTGCGCTCTAGCAATTCATCCAAAGTGTAGGCACCTACAAACTCACGAAGTGCCAACTGCATGGTGATGTACAACTGCTTCTCGAAATCTTTGTTGTCCATCACAGCTTTTAGGATGTCAACAACTTTGTATTTGGTGAAGAAGTTGACACGCAAAGCAGCTTTGTCTTTGGTCAACAGTTCTTGACCAGCGATCTCTAGTTGCAATTGACGAAGGTCTACTTTGTTGATCTTTACTGAAGTGTCGTTTTTCCAGTAACGGTAAATACCGCTATCCAAGACTTTTTCGAACACATCATCGATCAACAGCACAGCCTTTTCGTAGGCCAACACTTCAAAGACACGAGTGTATTTGGTCAACTCGTAACGAGTTAGCAAACTCTTGTCAATGGTCTTTGGAATTTCCAACTCATTCAAGTTGGCAGTTACGAATCGGTGTTCAATGACACCTTTCCAAAAGGTGTATCGACCTGGGGTCAATACGCCTTTGAAGTTCTGATCTTCGTAGTGCAGTACGATTTCATGGTCCTTCACTTCAACGATGTGAAGCATATCGGCCAGTTGTTGGTCTTTGATCAAGAGATTCAACGCTATCGGAGCGTGGAAAGCTCTGGTCAGATCAAAGATCATGACCTTTTGAGACCATCCCAACCAGTAAACACCTTCGGTGATTACCTTTTGGTAATTGCCATTTTTGAAGACCAAACCTACTTTTCCAGTATGAATTCTCACTTTTTTCATGGGTTCTTCATTTTAAAAATTAAACAATAGCGTTGTTGCCCTGTGGTCAAGACAAACAACTAATTAAACAGCTGTATCTATACCCTCCCTCGCCGAGGCTATGGAGGATTAATTATTCATCATAAAAACAACAGGGATGCAAACCATCCACAATAAGCGGAAATGCACGAATGTAAAGAGCCAGACCTACCGTTCTTTTAAAGGAAGAATAATAGCGTTGACCAATGTTCAAAACAGAAGTCGCGACCATTATCTTGCTTGGCAAGAAGTGCCGATCATCGTCAGTACAAGGCATGCATTTCAGGGCCTTGTGCGATTGCTGATCATATGTTTAGGGCATATGAAACCAGTTTGCAAGCCTTGTTGTTCATTCATAAGGAGCATTCCTAATTAACAGTTAGGTGCTAAAAACTGAGCTACATGGTTCATGCCATGACCGGACTTGAACCGGCGACATCCAGTTTATGAGACTGGTGCTCTACCTAAGAATCTGGGCAGATTTTAAGCCTGCGCAGCGATCTGTCGTTCTAACCAACTGAACTATCTCATAAAAGTGAGAGTGGGAGTCGAACCCACGACCTACAGAGTGGTGGCTGTTTCTTTGGTGAACAGCCCAAACCTTCAAGTCAAGTTGCATATGAAAACGCCATACAGTATTGCAGCGCATCACACAATAGTGCTATACAGAAACACCCAACAAGACCCGCTTGAGTTTGTAGTAGCAGTGCCGACGGGATTCGAACCCGCAACCTCCCGATAGACAGTCGGGAATTCTACCGTTGAACTACGACACTAAAGTGGCACCGGAGGGACTCGAACCCTCAACCCTTTCGATGTAAGCGAAATGCTCTAGCCTTTGAGCTACGGTGCGATGTGCGGAGCAGCGTGGAATCGAACCACGATCTTCAGAGCTTCAATCTGACGCATTGACCAACTTTGCTACCGCTCCAAGTTGGGAGTCTACTGGGATTCGAACCCAGACCAACAGAACCACAAACTGTCGTGCTACCCTTACACCATAAACTCAGTGTCTCGTGAGAGATTCGAACTCCCAAAATCCTGATTCTAAATCAGACGCGTATGCCGCTTCCGCCAACGAGACTTTTGGTACTCTGTAGCGGAATCGAACCGCTATTTCCTGATAGAAAGTCAGGCGTACTAGCCATTATACGAACAGAGCAAACAAGACCCCATTGCGTGTGCAGATAATGGTTCAAATACCCTACAGCATTTGAAAAGCGCAACGGGGTCACAACAAATTGACATTGCAAATTCTTAGTTATTGCCTTGCTCATAGAGACGATCTCTTCGGTCGATCTCGGCAAGCGGACTGCCTTTGAACAGGTCAATGTTTACAAAGCCATTCTCAGAAGTGATCAAAGATTCCTTCAGGCTGACGGCCCCTCTTCGTTGGTTGCCGTAATTGCCTGTAAGTTTCTTTGTAACGGGGTCTAGATCGCCCCATAAATGATTGGGTTTTCCATTGTCAATAGGCTCCACGAAATACGTGATTCCGGTGACGCTGGATTGAACCACAAACCTTCCGGATACATCGGTACGGTGCAAGAACCGTTTCATAATTTCGTTACTCATGACATTAGGATTTAAATTAAAAATGATGTGATATCAAAGTGTTTGTATTCCGGCAACGGCTACTGTTGTTCACCGAACCCGGAACCCACTTAAATATCAATTGTTGAAAACCTGATTGGATTTGAACCAATACTCCGAGAGTCAAAGTCTCGGGTGCTACCCTTACACTACAGGTTTGTTTAGAGACAACGGAGAGATTCGAACTCTCAAAAAATGGTGTTGCAGACCATTGCCTTTGCCGTTCGGCCACGTTGTCAAAGTGGAGAACAATGCAATTGTTTTAATTGCTGTCTCCGAATGCAATACTGGCGGGACTCGAACCCGCACCGTTTCCATCTTATTAAACAGAATGCCCGTGCCTGGGCCTCGCATGCATGGTGGGAATGATAGGATTCGAACCTATTCAGCCAACGGCAGCAGATTTACAGTCTGCCTCGGCTCTCCAACTCCGACGCATTCCCGGTTGTTGACGCAGTAGGATTCGAACCTACGACCTTCGTGTTAAAAGCACGCTGCTCTACCAACTAAGCTATACGTCATAATTTCGGAAGGGGTTCACCCCTTCCGTCCCAAGCCAAAGGCTCGGGCTTCCTCCCCTAAATCGGGAAGGACTTTTTAGGCTTGTTTTCAGTATGTCAAAGAACTTTTTTCAGTTTGGGCATAAAAAAAGCGCCCATGTTGGTGGGCGCTTTTTAAACTTTACGGATCGAGATAGCTACCTATCTGGATCTGTCACGAGTCTACACTTCGCCCTGTGCTGTGGTGTCGGATACAGTACCTCCCCACAAAACCAATCCGATTTACGGATCTGTTCTATTGCACTATGTAAACTCATATTTCTCATACTTTTTGTTTTAATTTATTTTTCTTGCTTGAAACGAGGCATAAAAAAAGCGCTCGTTTTACGGAGCGCTTTGCAATGTCTTGGAGATAGAAATCATTCTTCTCGACCTGCAAAAACGCACTCGCTAATTTTTACTTCATTCGCTCCCGAAAAACTCAGGAGGTCGTTGTTGATATGTACTATAATTTTTGTCATCTGCGCTGCAAATATTTATTTAAAAAATTCAATTTTCAAAATGGGTTGTGTAAAAAAATTAGTGTTACATTTCCCTTAATACGTAGTATTAAGAAAATTTCAGGAATCCTAAACTTTAGATTCGGTCTTAATAAAACAGAAGTTAGCGAAGCTTCAAAAGCACCTTTTCACCTGCTGATAGCTCTTCTAAATTTTCAAAAAAAAGGGCGTTGCCATTGTGGTCTGCCTCCACCAAAAAATGACTGCCTTTGAAGTAGTTTTTTGTGACGGTAACGGCGATGTTTCCATCTTTTGAAATACTTAATTGATGTGGGTATGCTAAAACGGTCTCTTCTTTGCCGTTGAGTGTGAATTGGATTTCGTTTACTTCTCCAAAAAGCGAGGCCACATATCGTTCTTTTGGATTTTTGTAGAGTTGCTTCGGAAGGTCTTCTGCTATGATGTTGCCTTCTTTTAATACCACAACCCTGTTGGCAAAAGAGAGGGCGTCGTTACCGTCATGCGTAGCTATGATACAGGTGATGTTCTCTTTTTTTAGGTAGGAAAATAGATTTCTTCGGAAGGAATTCTTCTTAAAATTATCAATCTGACTAAAGGGTTCATCAAGCAAGAGCACTTCGGGCTGTTTGGCCAAAGCACGCGCCAGCGCTACCCGTTGTTGCTGTCCGCCGCTGAGGTTTTTAGCATGGGTTTTGGCAAAGGCCGTCATTTCAATAACCTCTAGCAATTCTTGAGTTCGCTGAGCCTTTTCCTCAGGAAAAAAATTAGAGAGGTGTTTCCCAATGTTTTCTTCGACCGAAATAAAGGGCATCAGATCAAAATCCTGAGCGACGTATTTCATAAAAGGCTCTCCTGGAACCAAGTTGTGTAGTGGTCCCAACAAGGGTTTTTGGTGGTAGTGAAGGCTTCCGTTTTCAACATGAAGCAGTCCGTAAATGATCTTGAGCAAGGTAGATTTTCCGCAGCCACTCTCGCCCATGATGCACAAATGTTCACCCTGTGCAACTTGCAGCGAAATATCGTGAAGTACGGGTTGCTTTTCGTAGGAGAAATGAACGTTCTTTAATTGTAACATTGGCCAAAAATAAAACCGCTGATTCCAACAGAATCAGCGGCTAAATTAATCATTTGGGATGGATTACCCTTTTATCTTATCGGTAGTTTTGCTTGGCAAAACTTCGTATCCCATATTGTACAAAGCAAACCCTAAAATATCAGCTTGCTCTTTGATAATTACAGAGGTTGGCTTTCCGGCACCGTGACCTGCATTGGTCTCAATTCGGATTAACACAGGATTAGGCCCAGCTTGCTTTTCTTGCAACTCGGCAGCAAATTTGAACGAGTGCGCAGGTACAACACGATCATCGTGATCCCCAGTTGTCACTAGCGTTGATGGGTATCGAGTTCCCGCTTCAACGTTATGCACAGGTGAATATCCTTTTAGGTATTCGAACATCTCCTTGCTTTGCTCAGAAGTACCGTAGTCGTAAGCCCATCCCGCTCCTGCAGTAAAGGTGTGGTAACGAAGCATATCCATAACACCTACGGCGGGCAAGGCTACCTTCATTAATTCTGGACGTTGTGTCATGGTGGCACCTACGAGCAATCCACCGTTAGAGCCTCCGCGTACAGCAAGATAGTCTGGCGAAGTATACTTGTTTTCGATGAGGTATTCCGCGGCAGCGATAAAATCATCAAAAACGTTTTGTTTCTTCATTTGCGTACCGGCATCATGCCATTCTTTTCCGTATTCACCACCACCACGTAAGTTAGGAACTGCGTAGATTCCGCCTTGTTCTAACCACACTGAGTTAGTGATGCTAAATCCAGGTTGTAAGCTGATGTTGAATCCGCCATAACCGTACAGAATTGTTGGATTTTTTCCATTGAGTTCAAGTCCTTTTTTATGGGTGATGATCATCGGAACCTTCGTGCCATCTTTTGAAGGATAGAATACTTGCTTCGATTCGTAATCGTCTGAGTTGAAATCGATGTCTGGTTTCCAATACACTTCGTACTTTCCGGTATCAGCATCAAACTTATAGGTAGTACCAGGTGTCTTATAATTGGTAAAGCTGAAGTACATTTCCTTCTCATCCATTTTTCCGCCAAAACCACCAGCATTTCCAGGTCCGGGAAGTTCGATCTCACGCACTAATTTTCCGTCCATATCATACTGAAGCACCTGAGAAACGGCATCGACCATGTACTCTGCAAAGAAGTACCCTCCACCAGATGATGGGCTCAATACGTTTTTGGTCTCAGGAATAAAATCTACCCAGTTTTCAGGGGCAGGATCAGATGCGTCAACCGTTACCACCTTTTGATTCGGTGCGTTGAGGTTGGTCATGATGTACAGTTTGGTGTCGCGGTTGTCAATCACATAGCTATCACTATCAGTGTGGTCAAGAATGGTCACTAGCTTTGCATTCGGATCTTGTAGGTCTTTCATGAAAAGGCGGTTTCCAGAAGTCGATACAGCTCCTGTGATGATCAAATAGCGATCATCTTCGGTGAGATAGCCGCCTACGTAGCGATGCTTTTCAGCATCAGTGCCACCAAAGATGACCGGGTCTTCCTTTTGAGGAGTGCCCAATTTGTGGTAGTACAATTTGTGCTGATCCGTTTTGGCAGAAAGTTCGCTTCCTTCAGGCTTATCGTAGCTAGCGTAGTAGAAGCCTTCATTGCCTTTCCAAGAGATTCCGCTAAACTTCACATCAACGATGGTGTCCTCAACAATTTCGCGAGTTTCAGCATTCATTACAATGATCTTACGCCAGTCACTACCACCTTCTGAAATGGAGTAAGCAGCCAGCGAACCGTCCTTTGAAAACTGAAGAGAACTTAATGAGGTGGTTCCATCTTCAGAGAAGGTGTTGGGGTCTAAGAATACCTCTGCGGCTCCATCCCCTTTTTTACGGTAAACGACATAATGATTTTGGAGTCCGTCGTTCTTGTAGAAATAGGTGTGTTCGCCTTCTTTAAAAGGGCGTGTGATTTTTTCGTAGTTCCAGACTTTTTCGAGTCGTTCTTTAAGTTGGTCTCTAAAAGGAATCTTGTCTAAGTATCCAAAAGTGATATCATTTTGTGTTTTGACCCAAGCTTCGGTCTCGGGGCTTCGGTCGTCTTCTAACCAGCGGTATGGGTCAGGGACATCGGTTCCGAAATAGGTGTCTACGGTGTCAACTTTTTTGGTAACAGGGTAATCCAATGCAATCGGTTGTTTTTTTTCTGAAGTATTGCAAGATATCAAAGATCCTGCACATACAGCAGCGATTATAAATCGTTTCATGAGTAAATTGGTTTTAATTGGTAGTGTCAAATTTAACGGAAAAAAGCTCCTACCTTTCTTAGGCAGAAGCTTTTAACATTATTTTAAGGGGAGACTATTGTAATAGTGATTTAAATCGATCCCAGTATTTGTAAAATAGTATGGCCGTGAGCAGGGTAACCAATGTCGAAGGTCCAAGTAGACCTTTTGGATCCAAAACCGCATGGAACAAAAAGATATTGACAACGATTGGCGCCAAAAGCAGCAATGCAAACGGAACCGCTTTGTTAAGAATAAGCAGTAATCCTGCTACAATATAGATCGCACCCAAAACAGGCCACATATAACTTCCTGCAATGGCTCCAATAAGGGCTCCGGCATCGGCAGATAGCTCAGGAGCGGGCATGAAGTTGGCAAACTTGTTAATTCCAAACACTAAGAAAATCAATCCTAGCAGTATACGCAGGATCATGGTGAACTTCGAATTCATAATTTGTTAGTTTTGATTAGTTGATTTCTTTGACGGAATTTTCTGCAATTCCTATCTTAAAGATACCGAAAAAATCAAAACCTAGAATTCTGTGTATTAGCTTACTAGAGAATTTACGAGTTGATTTTCAACGATATACTCAGCGATTTGCACTGCGTTGGTCGCAGCTCCTTTGCGTAAGTTGTCTGACACCACCCACATGTTCAAAGTGTTGGGTTGAGAACCGTCACGACGAATTCGACCTACAAAGACATCATCCTTTCCGTGAGCGTAAATCGGCATTGGATATACATTGACGTCTGGATTGTCTTGAACAGTAACACCATCGGTTTCGCTTAGAATTTTGCGAACATCGTGTATGTCAAAATCATTGGTGAATTCAACGTTCACGGCTTCACTATGTCCACCAACAACCGGAATTCTGATAGCAGTTGCGGTAACAGCAATAGTGCGGTCATCGAGAATCTTTTGAGTCTCGCGAACCAGTTTCATTTCTTCTTTAGTATATCCGTTTTCTTCAAATACATCGCAATGCGGAAGCGCATTCTTGTGGATAGGATATGGATAGGCCATTTCGCCTTTTTTGCCCTCAAACTCGTTTTCGAGTTGACGAACCGCTTTAACGCCAGTACCTGTAATGGACTGATAGGTCGAAACGACAACGCGTTTCACATTGTACTTTTTGTGAAGTGGAGCCAAGGCCATCACCATCTGAATCGTAGAACAGTTTGGGTTGGCAATGATCTTATCGTCAGCAGTTAAGCTAGAAGCATTGATCTCTGGTACCACCAATTTTTTTGTTGGGTCCATTCGCCAAGCTGAAGAGTTGTCAATTACCGTGGTCCCTACTTCGGCAAATTTAGGGGCCCACTCGAGAGAGGTACTTCCTCCGGCTGAGAAAACCGCAATATCCGGTTGCATGGAAATCGCCGTTTCCATCCCAACGATGGTAAATTCTTCGCCTTTAAAGATTACTTTTTTCCCGATAGATCTTTCTGAAGCAACGGGGATCAATTCACTGACTGGAAAATTTCTTTCCGCTAAAACGTCTAACATGACGTTGCCGACCATTCCGGTGGCACCTACTACTGCGACTCTCATAGTATTGTACTTATGTTCTTTGTTATTAACTAGAATTACAACACAAAAGTAGCTAATATATTGGCGCTAACCAGCATAAAAATTGCAAACACTATTTATTTAACAAAAAGTTATATATAAAACAATAATATAAAAGAACCGCCCTGAAAAGAGCGGTTTAGTGATTACTATGTGTGATGTAGCGGTTGGCTACTTTTTAAGCAAGTCGCGAATCTCTTTTAATAGATCGTTGTCAGAAGGTCCTGCTGGTGCAGTTGGTGCCTCCTCTTTCTTTTGACTCTTTTCATAAGCTTTCAAGAACAAATAGATGAACAGACCTACGATAATGAAGTTGATGATAGCTTGGATCAAGTTACCATATGTTATGGTGGCTGCTCCAGCCTCTTTTGCGGCCGCGAGGGTTTCGTAATCGGCACCATCAAGAGCGATGAACTTTTGGGTAAAGTCTGTACCACCAGTAAGGACACCAACAATTGGCATGATGACATCATCTACCGCCGATTTTACAATGGTGTTGAATGCACCACCGATTACTACCGCAGTTGCTAAGCTTACGATGTCTCCCTTCATTAAGAAGGATTTAAAGTCTTTAAAAAATCCCATGATTTATAAGTGTTAGTTGGTTAATACATTCACTAATGTAAGTAAAAATCTTAAATGTTAACAGAATTGAATCAAAATCCAAAGTAAGAATTACCTCAGAAAAACACGCTTTACACGCTGTGATATGGCGGTCAAAAGTTCGTAAGAAATGGTGCCTGCATTGCCAGAAAACTCATCGGCAGTTGGAGACTTACCGAAGAGGATAACCTCGTCTCCTTCCTTACATTCGATACCTGTAATGTCAATCATTAGCATGTCCATACAAACGTTTCCAATGAAAGCAGCTTTCTGTCCATTAATGGTGGCGTAGCCAACCCCATTACCGTATTGCCTTGAGATACCATCGGCATGCCCAAGGGGTATGGTCGCGGTTTTCGCAAAGTGAGGGGCTTTAAAAGCACGGTTATAACCAACACTTTCTCCCGGCTCGATCCTATGGATTTGCGAGATGACTGACTTTAGCGTGGCGATTGGAGTTAGATGTTGATCGTGTTTTGGGTCATTTCCAAAACCATAGAGTCCGATACCGCTACGTACCATATCAAACTGCGCTTCGGGATAATTTAAGATACCCGAAGTGTTTAGTGTGTGCAACATGGGGCGATATCCCAGTTTCTCAATAAACGCATCAGCGGTGTTTTCAAAACTCTTGATTTGCTGTAGTGTGAAGTCACGCTCGTTTGGATCTTCAGAAGCAGCTAAATGCGAAAAGATAGAAGCAACCTTTACCTGTAAAGCCCCATTGAGCTTTGAGATGATATAATCAACGTCATTTTCCCAGAACCCCAAACGATTCAGACCTGTATTAAATTTAATATGTACCGGAAAATCTTTTGTTTGTTGTGCTTCGGCTATAGCTAAAAAAGCATTGAGTACCTTGGCATTGTATAAATTGGGTTCGAGATTGTATTCGATGATTTCATCAAAGTGCGCAGGAAGTGGATGCAGCACTAAAATAGGAGTAGTAATACCAGCCTTTCGAAGCGCAATTCCTTCTACTGTATAGGCAACGGCAAAATAGTCCACTTGTAAATGCTCAAGATGCTTGGCAATTTCAATGGCATCACTACCATAACCAAAGGCTTTGACCACTCCCAAGAATTTTGTCGAGGGTTGCAGTTTAGACCGTAAATGCTGAAGATTGTGAGCCAGCGCATTTAGGTCGATCTCTAAAACGGTCTCTTCGGCTTTTGGCATGCGCTATTTTCGGTCTTTAGGTTTCGAAGCAACCTCTTCAGAATCTACTTCGATGTCTTTTATCTTTTCCTTGAGCATGGCCTTGTAAAAAGCCGCACGACTCAGAGGTTCGTATTCGTCATTTTCTCCAAGTAAAACAAGGTCATCACTTTTGGCCTTTCGAAAACTGTAGTTGGCCAGGTTGCCGGTTCGTGTACAAACAGCATGTACTTTGGTCACGTATTCGGCGGTTGCCATGAGTGCAGGCATGGGGCCAAAAGGATTTCCTTTGAAGTCCATATCCAATCCAGCACAAATCACACGAATGCCTTGGTTTGCCAGATCATTGCATACAGCGACGATCTCATCATCAAAAAATTGAGCTTCATCGATACCGATCACATCACAGCCATCGGCCAAAATTCTGATGTTGGCGGCAGCAGGAACGGGTGTTGAGCGGATCTCATTTGAATCATGAGAAACCACCATTTCATCATCGTATCGTACATCTACGGCGGGTTTAAAGATCTCAACTCGTTGCTTCGCAAACTGTGCTCTTTTGAGTCTGCGGATCAATTCTTCCGTCTTTCCAGAGAACATCGAACCACAAATTACCTCAATCCACCCAAATTGCTCCTTATGATTTACTGTATTTTCGAGAAACATTTTGTAATTTTCAAGACGAAAAGGAATATCTTTTGCGTTTTATATAAAATTGGAACAAATTTATTAAAAACAAAAGCTTTGATCGGCATTAATTTCAAAAGTTATGAAGAAGAAATTAGAAGCAGAATTAATTAGCCTAGCACACCGAATTCTGAAGCTCGATGCAACAGCAGACGTCAGTGATCTTCAGCGCGAAGCGCAAACACTGTACGAGAAACTTACCGTTTTGAAATTTGTTGAAGAGCATTTGGACGATAAACCCTCGATCGTAAGTAACAAGGCAGTTTTCGACACCATTGATGAGGTCTTTGAGAGTAAGAACAATGATGAGATCATCAAGCACAACCTCAAAGCCTACAATGAGTCTGAAGAGCCTAGAGAGCAGATCATCACACCCGTAATCGATACCATCAAGGACATGATGACCGAAATGCCAAAAGAAGAGCAAACTCTTGAAGACATCTTGGGCGATGTGTTGCCAGAGCCTACCTTCGTAAAGCGTGACGCAGACATCGTTACTCCTGTGATCGAGAAAAAAGAGACCATTGAATCCAAGCAGCGTTCCTTGAACGATAAGCTGAAAAAAGGAATTCATATCGGACTCAATGATCGTTTGGCGTTTATCAGCCATCTTTTCAATGGCAGTCAGGAAGACTACAACCGTGTGATCTCGCAACTTAACACCATCTCTAACGAAGAAGATGCGAAAAGTTTTATCGAGCACATGGTAAAGCCAGATTACAACAATTGGGAAGGTAAAGAAGCGTATGAAGAACGCTTTTTGCAGGTGGTCGAAAGCAAATTCGCATAAACCAACTTTATGGACAAATCGTACCCTACACTTTTTGCCCGGCTCTTGCTGGGCGTTATTTTCTTGATGCAAGGATTTGGAAAAGTGTTTACGTGGGGAGTTTCGAACGTATATAACAATGGCTTTAAGGCCTATGAAGAAACCTTCTTACCAAAGTCCATCATTCAATTCACCACTTATTTCACTTCGTATGCCGAACTCATATGCGGACTCCTATTGATCCTCGGACTTTTCCGAAAGCAAGCCTATTGGATATTGGCCATCGTATTGGTTATCGTTTCCTTTGGTCACGGACTCACCAGCCCCATCTGGGATCTTCAGCATGTGTTTTTTAGAAGCGCACTGCTCCTTTTCTTGATGATGATTCCGTTGGAAAAAGATCGTTTCAGTTTGGATTCCTTCCTCAAAACCAGAAAACAATAGCCATGTCGAAGTTGTATTTGGTTCCCACACCTATCGGAAACCTGGAAGACATGACCCTTCGGGCAATACGTGTTTTAAAGGAAGTTGATGTTGTCCTAGCGGAAGATACCCGAACCAGCGGGAAGCTCTTGAAGCACTTCGAGATCGATACACCCATGCAGAGTCATCATATGCACAATGAGCACAAAATGGCGGAAGCCTTAGTGCGCCGATTGCAGGCAGGTGAAACCATGGCCTTGATCAGTGATGCGGGCACTCCGGCTATCTCTGATCCTGGTTTTTTATTGACACGAGCGTGTGTCGAAAATGGCATTGAAGTAGAATGTTTGCCAGGCGCTACCGCTTTTGTTCCGGCTTTGGTGAATTCGGGCTTACCCAATGACCGTTTCGTATTCGAAGGATTCTTACCCGTTAAGAAAGGACGGCAAACCCGACTAACCCAACTAGCCGAAGAAAAGCGCACCATGGTCTTTTACGAGTCGCCGCATAAATTGCTAAAGACGTTGACCAATTTCGTGGAGTATTTTGGTGAGGACCGACAAGTATCGGTATCTAGAGAACTCACTAAATTTCATGAAGAGAACGCCCGCGGAACCGCCAAAGAGGTCCTTGCTCATTTTGAGAGCAAACCCATCAAAGGTGAGATCGTGATCGTGGTCGTTGGAAAAAGCAAATAGTTCATGAAATCATTACTTTCTAAGATCAAACAATGCGAGGTTTGTAAAGAGCATTTGCCATTGGGACCTAATCCTGTGGTCTCTGGGCACCCAGATGCCAAGGTTATCATCATTGGACAAGCGCCTGGAACTAAAGTACACAAAACAGGCATTCCTTGGGATGACCCGAGCGGAAATCAACTTCGAAAATGGCTGGAAGTATCTGACGAAACGTTCTACGATGAAACGAAGATCGCTATCATGCCTATGGGCTTTTGCTACCCTGGAAAAGGAAAATCGGGCGATCTTCCTCCGCGACCAGAATGTGCACCACTTTGGCACGAAGAACTTTTGACCAATATGCCAAACATCGAACTGGTGATCTTGATCGGGCAATATGCGCAAAAGCACTATTTAGGAAATAACACCAAAAAGAATCTTACCGAAACAGTTCGTGCCTTTCACGAATACCTTCCGAAGTTTTTTCCCTTACCGCATCCTTCGCCGCGAAATCGATTCTGGCTCAGCAAGAATCCATGGTTTGCGCACGATGTGCTTCCTGAATTAAAGCACCGAATGCATAGGATTATTTAACGGCAAAAGTGTACATAAAATATTGTAATTTGTATAAATAAAATTGTACGATGTATTTAGATTTTGTCTACTCTAAGGATTTCTTTTTGGACGAATTTGGGGGAAATGCCAGTTCGTGTGTTTATTATTCTAACGATGAGAGAATTGTATCAGAAATTGAAAAAGGAACTAGAAATCTTGGAAAGTTCTCGAAAATTAATTTTTTCGTTGGAGCGAATAATAGTGGTAAGAGCAGATTTCTAAGGGGGCTGCTTAGAGCAGAGAGAGGTCTTTTTAATATATGTGAAACTTCCGTTTCGATAGGTTCCAGAGCGGAGTATTTTAAAAAATGGTGCAATGATGATTATCATAAACTAAAGAATCAGGGAAGCTACTTTACAAATGATATTGACCCAATTATTAATGGTTTAGGACTGAGAGATTTACAATACTCTGCAATAAGGTCGAACTATTCCCCAAGGTTTAAGGACATTTTTGATAAAATCCCGAATATTAAAATTCGAGCTAGGATTGATTTAGGTGGTGCATATGATAACACTCACCAACTTCGTAAACGATTAGCTTTGGAAAAGAAAATGGAGTTTATTGAAAGTCTAGAAACGTTAAATGGAGAAATTCAATATAGCTTGAAACATAAGCCGGACGACAGTTTCTACCTTCCCGTGTTAAGAAGCATCCATGACAATCAATATTTGCAACAAGAAAGTTTTACCCAAACAATAAAGGAAAACTATGGGGTTAGTGAGAATGTGTTTTGTGGTTTAGAGTTGTTTAGAAAAATTAGGGAACTTAAGAACTCAGTAAAAGAGAATAGGGACAAGGTTGAGGAGTTCGAAAGATTCTTATCCAAACATTTTTTTGATTCAAAGCAAATCGTGATAACATCGAACATTGAATCAAAAAAAATACTTTTTTCGATTGATGGAGAAGAAAGAGAAATACATGATATTGGAGATGGAATACAGTCCCTCATTATTTTACTATTCCCAATTTTCACGGCAAAAAAGAACGATTGGTTCTTTATAGAGGAGCCTGAAACAAATTTGCATCCCGGGTTACAAAGAATATTTATAGAAACCTTATTACAGAATGAATTCTTAAAATCTAAAAACCTAAGATACTTCTTTACAACTCACTCCAATCATTTTCTTGATTTGACTTTATCTGAAGATGACATTTCCATTTTCCAGTTTAACAAAAAGAATGAGGATTACTTTGAAATTAAGCCCAATGTTAAACCGTCCAAAGAAACCCTGGACTTACTTGGAGTCAAGACATCTTCGGTTTTTTTGGCGAATACTTCGATATGGGTGGAAGGCCCTACTGACAGAAAGTATATTTCAAAACTATTAAAAGTTTATTCGGAACATCTTGGCAAGTCTTATTTAAAAGAAGATATCGACTATGCTTTTTTTGAATATGGAGGAAACCTTATCCAACATTACTTGTTCGAGGATGATTTTGAGGAAGATGAAGAGGTCAGAGATAGAATACGCGCCTTTTCATTGTCTAACAAAATCTATTTGCTAGCTGATAATGACAATGCAAAGGGAAATACAAAAAAGGGCAAAAGAAGAACTCTATTAGAGGTTCTTTCGGAAGAACAAGAAAATTTTAAATATCAGAACACAGAGTTAACCGAGATAGAAAATCTTTTGCCAACGAAAATTGTTGAGGGTTTTTTGCAACGATTAGTGGATACTGATACACCTGTCAACGGACTTGAAATAAAGAAATCAGAATACAAGAAAATTGGCCTTGGTGAATATTATGAACAGAAACTTATTAATCATGGAGTTTTGAAGAAAAACCATAGAGCATTCAGAGCCCAATCGGGAACACTAAAAAATGATTACAAAATTAAATTGTGCGATTATGCAGTAGAGTCTGACCTCACTTACGATGATTTTGTTAAAGACAACCCAGAACTTAAAACTGTGATTGAAGGATTATATAATTTCCTTACCTCAAAATAAATTTTCAGCATTAGAGGTAACAAAATGAAAGCGCTGTTGATATGATGATGTATAACTTTAAATTATCACATCATGAAACAACTTTCTACATTACCAATGTTACTGATTGCCTTTTTAGTGGCAACAACGATGAACGCCCAGTGGGTGGTGACACCATCAACTGCGATTACAAGTTACTCACAACCCAACTGGAAAGTAGATGCCGACCTTAACGACAAGTATATGGTCATCACCTATGGCAACCAACACCCTAGCACCAGCCCTGGTGGTACAGGCACTTGGTTAAAAGTGTACGACAGCAATAGCAACCCTATTACGGGTGATATTGGAGTCTTCAATATTGGCTTTAACGTAAGTCGTGTGCAAATCTCAAGCGCTAACATTATTTATGTGCTTGGAGTACACAGCTACAGTGCGGTCAATAAATTAGTATTGAAACGCTACAATACTTCGGGCGCTTTTCTTGGATCCACGATTGTAAACCACAACATCGGAGGGTCTATGTATGATCTGGCCTTAGCCGACAATGGCGATGTGCTTGTATCGCTTTTTGAAGGGAACAACGTACGAATTCGTGCGTATAACAGTAGTTTGACCTATAAAGGAGTGATCAATGTAGCCAGCGGAATCACACATTATCATTTACCTACTTCAAACTTACGTGCACAGAACATCGATTTTAATAATGGGAAGATCTTAATTGGATATTCTCGCGGTGTTCATTCGAGTTTAACTTCATACATAAAGAAGTACACCTATAATACTATTAGCCCAGCTGCTTCAGCTTTAACGAACACCTATACATTTGCTGGCGGATTCAACCGAAGAAACCTAGAAAGCAACAATTCGCACCAAGTAGCCTTGCGCGCAAATGGTGATGTCTTTTACATCAACGGATTGTATGGTGTTAAACGTATTTCGGGCGCTTCGACTTACAATGTGTATCCGAATCCAAAGACCAAAGTGAACGTAGATGTCGCAGACAATTTATTGATCTCATGGACCGATAGCTCAAGAGCTAAGGCACGTCTGTACAATGTAGGTAATAGCTTTGTGCATTACTATCAAGAAGATGGAAACATCAACGGATCTTGGGCCTCTGCCTTCCACGATTGCAAGTTTGTATTGGCTGGAGACAAGAGTTTCCAAGGAACCAATTACCACACAAATAGAAAGCCACACTTTCAAGTATTTAACTGCTCGGATTGTCAAGTAGGAGCACCAGCAACGGCTGATTTTGAATTCCGTTTTCCAAACCAAGTGATCTCCATGCCGTCACTATACGGTCCGCAAGAAGTAACCGAGTTGTGCTTGGTAGATGACCTTTTGGTTGATGGCACACCTAGCTGTAACGAGGATGGGTACTTTGTTGAGATCGCCGAGTTTGATTTGATGAGCTGGAGCAACGTAGTTGTATTACACTCTGCTTGGGTGTGTGCAGGATGTACGGCACCAAACAACATTGATATTGCTAGTTTTCTTCCCGCGGGATATCAGTTAAGACCTAACAAAGTATATCGATTTAGACTGGCTGTTGGTAGCCCATGGCACGCGGTTGACAAGTTCTTCACCATCGCTTGTTGTGAGCGTGAGATCATTGGATGGGAAGACGAAGAACAAGAGCATATAGAGCTTCCAAGAGAGCAACGTTCTGGAGATAACAGACAACTAGAGGTTGCAGTGGCTCCGAATCCAGCAAAGGATTTTGTAACAGTGGATTTCTCCAAAGAAGAAGTTAACGGAGAAGCTGCAATAAGCATCACGAACATTGCAGGAAGAACACTGTTTTCTATGACCACCGAAGAACGAAAAGTGCAGATAGACATCTCAAAATGGGAAAAAGGAATTTATCTGTGTAGCATTTCGATCAACGGAAAAGAAGCGACCAAAAAGATTATTAAACGTTAGGTTGGTTGGTTTTACTGTGGCCGCGGATTCCCTAAGTTGTTTTAGGGAGTTCGCGGCTTTTTTCGTTATAACGACCTATTGCGTTTTCGAATGTTGCGTTCTTTGATCGAACTGATGAGGCCATAAACCAAGGTTCCGACGAGGATCATTTTCCAGATAATTCCACGCCCCAACGTACTAGGATCGTAAATGACATCCATAATGTAAAGCCCCAATAGGAAAGACAGACCGAGACCAATGAAAAGCACAGGTTTCTTTCGTGCCAAGATCCCAAAGACGATAAAAGCGAGCCCGATAAACAAATAGATGAGCAATTCCAGCATAAATTCATTGTTCATGTAGCTCAGTATTCCGGCGAATATTTGTAAACCACCGACGATGTATAGAATTATGGAGGACCGTTTTTGGTATTGAGAAGCTTCAGACAAGGTCGACTGATCGACCGTTTGCCTTCCGATAAAAATAGCCTTTTCTTTTTCGGTGCCCGCAAGCGGAAAGCCACAACGCTCACAATGAACTTCAACAGGAGAGACTTCGGCATTACAATTTTCACAATAGAGTATTTCCATGATGGAGCAGATTTTGGGTATAGGAAGATACTCATTTTTTGCCCAAGCCGATGCTTGAAGCATAAAAAAGGCGCTTTGAATCTACCCTCAAAGCGCCTTTATGATTTATAAAGAAGTCTGATTAGACGTGCTTGCCTTTGTTCCAGCCGTGCTTTCCTAAATATTGGTCACCACTTTCAACAGCTCCATCTTCGATACTTGTACCCATGCTGTCGTTCCAACGGTTTAGGTATCCGAACAGCGATATCACACCTAACATTTCGACGATCTCACCTTCGTTCCAGTATTTGTATAGACGCTCTTTGATTTCTTCGTCTACCGCATTTGGCACTTGTGAAGCCACCAATGAAAAATCGAGCGCAGCGCGCTCAGCTTCTGAAAATGCAGGGTGGGTGCGATATTCCCAGATGTTGTCTAATTGCTCTTGCTCTGCTCCATAGCGCTCTGCTGCCCTAATGGCATGCGCTTGACAATAACGACACCCGGTCGAGTTGCTACTTACCCAAGCGATCATTCTTTTTAAAGCAGAAGTTACGCGACCTTCGTTGGCCATTACTGCTTTGTTAAGGTTGATAAAGGCTTTTGAGATAGCAGGTCTGCGCTGCATGGTCAATACCGAATTTGGGCAAAACCCAAGCGTTTCATTGAAAAATTCGGTCAGTTCTCTTGTTTCTGGATCGTGATCCGCCGATAAGGGTGTTACTAATGGCATATTTTTTAAATTTTAATTCTTAATGTTGAAGTTTGAATGTCCTTTTTGAATTGGTACGGCAATGTACAAATTCAAAAATTGAAAATAAAGCAAAGACATTGGTTACCTTTGGAATTTGTAACTTCACGTTTATAATTTTAATTGCATGCGTTGGACGGTAAAGCCAAAACCCTCTCAAGACAAAATTCAACATCTTATTCAGGTTTTAGGAGTCGATATGATTACGGCTACCTTACTCTTGCAGCGGGGGATAGAGACCTTTGACGAAGCGAAAAAATTCTTTAGGCCTTCGTTAGAAGATCTCCATGATCCTTTTTTAATGAAGGACATGGACAAGGCAGTGGCCCGGATTGAAAAAGCCACCGAACGGGGAGAAAACATTCTGGTCTTTGGAGACTATGATGTTGACGGTACAACAGCTGTGTCTTTGATGTCTTCATACCTTTTAGCTGATTACCCCAATGTGGCTACCTATATTCCGGATCGTTATGAAGAAGGGTATGGCGTCTCGTACCAAGGAATCGACTTTGCCGATGACAATGGGTTTAGTTTGATCATTGCGTTGGACTGCGGAATAAAGGCGATCGATAAGGTCGCGTATGCCAAAGAAAAGGGTATCGACTTTATCATTTGCGATCATCACCGTCCAGGAGATCAACTGCCGGATGCTATAGCTGTTTTAGACCCAAAGCGGAAAGATTGTAGTTATCCGTATGATGAGTTGTGCGGTTGTGGCGTTGGGTTTAAGTTGATTCAGGCATTGGCAAGTAGAAAGGGCGCTTCGGCTGAAGATCTTTTGGTGTATTTGGATCTGGTAGCGACCGCCATTGCGGCTGACATTGTTCCGATGACGGGCGAAAATAGAGCCCTTGCCCATCTGGGATTGAAAGTCATCAATGAGAGTCCGAGACCTGGTATCGCAGCGATAACTTTTCAGCTTAAAAAGAAATTGACGATTACGGATGTGGTATTTGTAGTCGCTCCAAGGATCAATGCTGCCGGAAGAATGAAGCACGGTCAACATGCAGTGAATCTGCTTACCGAGACCGACCTTAACACGGCCATAAAATTTGCTGAGGAAGTAGAGGCCTTTAATCAAGATCGACGAACTCTGGACAAACAGATTACTGAAGAAGCTTTAGAACAGATCCAGGAAGCTAACGAGCAAGAGCGTTTTACCTCTGTGGTGTACGACCCATCTTGGCACAAAGGGGTAATTGGTATCGTTGCATCGCGATTGACCGAAACGTATTATCGACCCACCTTGGTATTTACCAAAAGTGGTGAGAAATTAGCAGCATCAGCCAGATCAGTAAGGGGATTTGATGTTTACAATGCGCTCGAAGCCTGCAGTGAGCATATTGAACAATTTGGTGGACATAAGTACGCTGCTGGACTTACCTTAAAGGAAGAGCAATACGAAGCGTTCAAGCAGAAGTTTGAAGAGGTCGTGGCCGAAACCATCGACAAAAAATTATTGACGCCCGAAGTGATGGTCGACGCTGCGATAGACCTTTCAATGATCACGCCAAAATTCTTTAGGATTCTAAAGCAATTTGCTCCTTTTGGTCCTAAGAACATGACTCCTGTTTTTATGACACAAGACCTACGAGACACAGGCTACGGAAAGTGTGTTGGTGAAGCCAAAGACCATTTAAGGGTAACTGTAAAACAGCACGATAGCCCGTCTATTGTTGGCATTGGATTTGGTTTGGGCGATAAGTATGAGGCCATTATGGGCCGAAAACCCTTCAAAGCGGTATACACCATTGACGAAAATGAATGGCAGGGTAATGTGAGCCTTCAGCTAAAGATCAAGGATATAAAGTAGTTGTTAGTACAAAGTACAGAGTATTGAGTACAGAGTATTGAGAACAAAGATACTTTGTACACCTCCTTTAGTCCCTCCTTATTAGGAGGGAGGACACCCTCAAAAGAAGTTTTTTATTTAATCGAAATCCTTCCCCTCTAACAAGAGGGGATTGAGGGGTGTGTAGGAAGTAGATTTACGTTTTATTTTGTCATTTATACACCTCCCTTAATCCCTCCTTTTTAGGAGGGAAATGCGAATAGCTATGACTGCAACTCTCCTCTCTAAAAAAAGACAATCTTTTTATTTAGAATGATTATAAATAGTTATATATTTGCTTGAAAAGGAAGGTCATGAACGAAATCGAACAGATCTACAGAAACCAATTTGGCATCGCTTTTTATTGGAAAAAGGGAGATGCCCGCAAAC
Source organism: Flavobacteriaceae bacterium (assembly GCA_028279515.1). GTDB lineage: Bacteria > Bacteroidota > Bacteroidia > Flavobacteriales > Flavobacteriaceae > JANQNQ01. The sequence continues at coordinate 179,451 of JANQNQ010000008.1, read as the reverse complement.
AACACAAGATTCAATTGGTGTTTCGTGATACGGGATTCTATTTAACACGCGATGAGCTTACGCTTTTTCTAAATTGTAGTAGAGAAGCAGCTTCTAGAGGGTGTTGTGCCGATTGTAAAAACCCGTCGCAATGTCGTTCGATCTTGTTGCGCACTCCTTCGCAAAATATTGATTTGGCCGTCAGCCTTCCAGAGTTGGAGGCCATCAATGACCTAATCGAAGGTACACTGTTTAACCTTGATCTTCAGAGCTACTTGCGCGATGTTTGCAGAAATTAAAAGAGTTGTTAACTGATGAAATCAAGAATTAGTTTAGTTATCTGGGCTGGTTTTTCTTCCTGAATAAAATGTTTGGCTTCGATAAGGTGTACGTCTTGAGCTTCGATCTTTAGATCGTTCATTACCTTTTTTTCCTGCGGAAGCCATTCGAGCATTTCATCATGTTTTCCCCAAATGACCATGGCCGGTATATCAAGCCCTTTGATCACTTTTGAATAATCCGGAAGCGCATTGCAGGTCTGCGAAAAGAAATAGAACATCGCCCGTGTCTTTCCTTCGAGTAGTGGCCTTCGGTAGCCTTCAACTTCTTCCTCTGTTAAAGAATCATGTACAAGTCCCACTTTAAACAACTGTTTCAAAAGCAGGTTGGTGGTAACTCCGTTTCGATAGAGCCACATGGTAAATTGAGTGATGAAGTTTTTCTCCATGCGCACCGGAGGATCAAACCCTTCCACATAAATAATGGTATTTAAGATCACAAGTTTCGATACTCGATTGGGAGCCATGGCAAGCAATTCCCAAGTCCAGAGTCCGCCGGCATCATGAAAAACATGTGTCCACTGTTCGATTTTTAGAGAATCCATCAGTGCCAATAGACGTGTTGCATGTTGCTTTTGATTGTAGACCTCATATCCTTTGGGACTGCTTGAACTTCCAAATCCCAACATATCGGGCGCAATGACACGGTATCCGCTGTCAGCCAATTGATCGATCATCTTGCGATAAAGCCATGAAGACGTAGGCACTCCGTGAAGCAATAAAAGTGCGGGGCCAGTACCTTTATCAATGTATTTTAAAATGCCTTGAGCAGAAGAGAACGAACGTTGTTCACGTCGAAAATCTTGATAGGTCATGTTTAGTTGGTTTTGAGTTTTGGTCGTGAAGTAATGCCAAAACCAACAGGGTGCCTTTACTTGTACTCTTTCAGTGCCATGGTTTTACCATCAAACACACCGTACGTGAAGTACCCAATCCAGTCACCCAAATTCACATAGGTCGAAGAATCGTTTAGTTTTATCTCCAGCGGAAGATGACGATGTCCAAACACAAAATAGTCGCGATGCTTTTCTTCAAGTTTTCGCTTGCAATATTGCACCAACCACTCATTGTCTTCGCCCAAGAACTTGATGTCTTCATCTCCAGAGATCAGTTTGTTTTTGACCGAAAGATATTGGGCCAATTTCACCCCCCAGTCAGGATGCAACCAACGAAAGAACCATTTGGCCACAGGGTTGGTGAACACCTTCTTCATGCGCTTGTATCCCTTGTCTCCAGGGCCGAGTCCGTCGCCGTGTCCAATAAAAAATGAGGTGTCGTTAAAGGTGAATTCCTTGGGTTTGTGGTACACGGGAATATTGAGTTCTTCTTCAAAATAGCCATTCATCCACAGGTCGTGATTCCCTACAAAATAATAAACAGGAATACCTGAATCAGTGATTTCGGCTAGTTTTCCTAAGGTTCTGGTAAACCCTTTTGGTACTACTGTCTTGTATTCGAACCAAAAATCGAATAGGTCACCAAGTAAGAAGATAGCTGCAGCGTCTTCTTTGACCTCGTCCAACCACTTTACAAATTTTTGCTCACGCGGAAAACTTGCTTCACGTGTTGGAGCCCCAAGGTGATTATCAGAAGCAAAGTATATTTTTTTTCCTTCGGAAATTTGCATGCTGTAAATATAGCCAAAAACAATAGTTAATACCGAAACGCTAGTTATCGCTAGCAAACCACTCGGCGTAAGAGGTTTCGGTTTCTTGAAGTTTTAACGAATGGAGACTTATGTCTTGAGGCAAACGTGCCTTTATCTTTGAGGCAAAGTCGACGACCATATTTTCACTTGTTGGCTGATAATCTGCCAAGATAATCAAGTGCCCTCTTTTTGCCAGTTCGTTGGCCAATTCGATATGCGGAGTGTTTTTATTGAATACAGTGGCGTGATCAAATTTATCGACTATTTCTTCCTTCACAATCTTTTTAAGATCCCCAAAATCAATGACCATCCCATACTTTACGTGATTTGTGTCTGTGATGGGCGTGCCAATGACCGTAACAGACAACTTATAACTGTGTCCGTGAACATTTCTACATTTTCCGTCATATCCATACAAAGCATGTCCAGTCTCAAAAGAAAATTGTTTGGTGATTCGAATAGTACTCATGGGGTACGAAATTTAGAGTACAAAGGTATTGATAATTCTAAAGCGAACTATGCCTTTTGTAACATGGGTTTAAACTTATGCCTAAATTTAAACACTAACGCCAGTGCTCTTACCAATCCCCAAACGGCAAAGGCAATCCAAATGCCATGGAGTTTCAGGTCAAATTCATTGAGAATGAATAAGGTAGGAACAAAACCAAGAAAGGTAGCTGCCAACAATACGTTTCGCAAGTAGCGCATTTCGCCCAAACCCTTGAAGAGCCCGTCAAAGACAAATGCAATGGCATAGATGGGTTGTACAAGGATGACAATATAGAACACGCTGTAGAAGGTAGATAGCACAGCATCTTCATTAGAGAAAACCCTTCCGACAGGAATATAAAAAACAGTGGCAAGCAGCATCAATGTCAAAGCGACAATAATACCATAAAGAGCAATCCTTTTGGCCAAGGTCCAGAGAGCGTTGTAATCCTTGGCACCAAGAAAGCGCCCGCCCATAATGTTTCCGGCAGCACCGTAACCATCGACGAAGAAAGCCGAAAACAACCACAAGTTTATGGCGATCGTATGAGCAGCGATATAATTTTCACCGTAAGAAGTGGCTTCACGAACGGCTAAAATGATAGCTGCATTCAGGGCTATCGTTCTGACAAAAAGGTTGAGGCTCATAATAGCAAGTCGGCCTAATTCTTTGTTTACAGGAAAACGCAGTCTCAAACTCACTTGCGTCTTGGTGATCAATAAAATGAAAGAGATGAGCGCCATGACCATTTGCGCGATAAGACTGGCCCAAGCGGCACCTTCAAGGTACATAGGCTGTATCCAACCTTCGATACCGTACACTAGAATGAAGTCTAAAATGATGTTGAGCACGGCGCCAATGATAGCGACTGTCATGGGCCAAAAGGTATTTTGTAATCCGCGGAAGATTCCGAATACCGCAAAAGTGAACAAGGTTAACGGAAATCCCCAAACACGAATACCGTAGTACGAGACGCAAAGCTCCAAGATCTTGCCGGAGGCCTCAAGTAACCTAAAAATATCTTCAATAAAGAATATTGTGGTTAACAGTACAACCAGACTGAGCAAAATGTTGAAGAAGATTGCTTGTGCTGGAAGTGTCTTAACTTCGTCAATCTTCCCTGCTCCCAAGTATTGTGAAATAATGGCTGAGATTGCACTGCGCGTTTGTCCGAGAATCCAAATGAGCATCGAAAGAAAGGATCCCACGATTCCGGCAGCAGCTAAGGATTCGGTACCGAATTCGGGAATATTCCCTACGATCGCCGTATCGGTGATAGAAAGTAGGGGTTCTGCAATTCCTGCAACAATGGCCGGGATGGCCAATCGGTTGATATTTTTAAAGGTGACGGATGCTTTCACTCAAAAACAAATTCATAGCAATAAAAAGGATGTTCACTCTGCTTAGGGAAATAGATATTGCCCAAACGTTGATACCCTCTTTGTTCGTAAAAACGCTGGTTTCTTTCGTTTTGGCTAAAAGTATCCAAACGGATGGATGTAAACCCTTGTTCTTTGGCTTGCTGCTCAGCGAAGTCCATAAGCCCTTGGGCATGTCCCAATCCTTGGTGATCAGGATGTACAGCCACACGATGTATATATACATTACAGTCATTGGGGGTAAGCCACTTTATGGGGATGTACTCTTCATCCATATGAGTTGAGATCACAATAGTACCGATCAACTCTTCATCTTTGAGAAGAACGTACAGCTCTTCTCGATCAATGTCTCTTAAAAAAGCTTCTTTCGACGGATAATGTTCATTCCATTGAAAGATGCCCTTCTTGATCATTGCGGCAGCACATGCCTTAGTAAGTTTTAGGATTTGATCAATTTCTGATACCTTTGCACGACGAATCATCAATAAAATTTCTGTATTTCTCTAAGAAGAAGTAAATTTAAGCTTATAGTGTTTAATAAAAAACTTAGAGAATCGAAATAATCGTCATCGATTCGAAACACCACCAAAACTATCAAACACGGTCTCATGAAAAATATTCTTGTTCCAATAGGTTCTTCCGACAATTCAGCAAACACATTGCAGTATGCTATTGATTTTGCAGCCGCATTTGATTGTAAAATCCTAGCTATGCAGGCCTACAATGTAAAGACCCCTGCAGGGATGATGGCCAATGTAGACAAAGTAGCTGCGCGTTCTAGTAAGGAGCGTATCCAGCAGGTCGTGGAGAAGGTGGACAAAAAAGGGGTGAATGTCAAGATAGTAACTAGCAAGGGAGAGCTTTTAGACGGAATAAAAGCCGTTGATAAGGAGCTCGGAATTGACTTGATCGTTCTCGAACCCCGAAGCAACGATATTAGAGAGGAAGTTTTCTTAGGAAACACCTCGGGAAGTATTGTGAAGCAAACCGATATTCCGGCGCTGATTGTCCCAAGAGGAAACACCTTTATTTCGTTTGAAACTGCATTGACTGCTTTTAAGTCTGGAGTTCTCAAGAGCAAGAAGAAGCTAAAACCATTGATGCAGCTTCAAGAAAAATTCGGAACTAAGGTGAACCTTTTATTGGTAAAAACGCCAGATTACAAGAAGGAAGACCTGACAATTGATTCAGCGTTGATGGACATTAGTTCTAATGTGACTATTACAGAGAACGCAACTACTTTTCAAGGAGTACTAGAGCACTTTAGAGAGAATCATCCAGATATTTTATGTGTTTTTAGAAGAAAACGCGGATTTTTCGTGAAACTTTGGGAAAAAAATATAATTTTGAAGCGCGAATTTCACTGCACCATACCGTTGTTAGTTATGAGTGCGAAAAAGGATTGATATCTTGGGATTGTAGCTCCGCTTGAACGAGTTCACTAATTGAAGCAAGGTCAAGAGAAAAATACTTAAAGTCTGCAGCCGGAAGACGCTGGAGAAAAGAGAATTTAAAATAATGGGGATGTAGCTCAGCTGGCTAGAGCGTTTGACTGGCAGTCAAGAGGTCGTGGGTTCGAGTCCCATCTTCTCCACATCATTCAGAAAATCCACACAGAAGTGTGGATTTTTTTATTCCCGAAAGTGCCGAGCTTGCTCGAAGCACTGTAGGGAATAAAAAAAGGGCGCCAGGGGCGTGGATTTTTCTACTTGCAGTAGTGCGAGAATGTTGGGCCAGGCGCAGCCAATCCCATGATTAGGCGCCGAGCTTGCTCGAGGCGTTGAAGGGAACAAAAAAAGGACGGCATGGCCGTGGTTTTTCTACTTGCAGCGGTGCGAGGATGTTGGGCCAGGTGAAGCCAATCCCATTTAAGAAGCACCGAGCTTGCTTGTAGTGAGTCTCCAAAAATCCCATACATTTGCTAGGAGTCTTTAAGGTTAAAACTCAGAAGGTAGAATACAATGGAAGATTGGTCTGTTTATTACAAAGGAATAACTCTGTGTCTGGGCAGCCAACTATTCCTATTGTCTTTTTTCAAGTTGTTTGATTCAGAAACTAGACAGCGGGCTTTGGGATTTTTTTTACTGCTCTTAGGACTTGCATATCTTAGGGTTTCTACCTTCGTCTTTGTGCAAGATTACACCCTACTCTCTTTTTTTTATCGAGATGCCATTGAAATATTTTTTCCTCCCTTATTGTTTCTACACATTGCCATTGTTTCAAAGCAAAAGATAAAATACCATTTTATCTTTCCGGTGCTATATGTACTGATATTGTTGATTTTGAAGGTGGGATTCTCAGGTTTCCGCAACAGTAATTATTCTGTTATTACAGTGGTTTCAGCCCTCTTAAAAACAGGTTACTTTGTGTTTTATTTTTGGTGGGGTATTGTAGAGTTTAGAAAAAAGTTACTCAATCAATTAAAAGATAAAGTAAGAAGAAAGTTTCGGCTTTTCTATTATGTCATCAATGGTTATGAGATTGGCAATTTGTTGATCTTGCTTGCACTTACCAGTTCTAGATGGATCTCGCAACCCGCTTATGAACAATTGAGTGCTACTTTCGCAAGTCTGTCAGTGAGAACTTTCTTGCTTTTCATAGGGTTTTTACAGGTACTATTTCTCGTTATCTATTTGATCACAGAATCACAGACCTTTAAATCGTATTATGTTGGGAAGAACATTCAAAAGGATGTTACATTAGCTTCTGGTGCAGATGATATGAGAGCTAATATCGAGCATGTACTTGAAGCAGAACAACCTTATAAGAACCCTGAATTTAGTATGAAAGACCTGGCGGTGCTAATAGATCAACCGCAAAACAGGCTGAAAGAGTTCTTCTTAGAATATGAGAAAGTGACGTTCAATGATTTTATCAATGCCTATCGTATAGACGAATTTAAACGACTATCTAGACTCGAAGAGAACAACAAATACGATGTAACAGGATTGTCCAAAATGGCAGGGTTTAACTCGAAGGCCACCTTTTACAGATACTTCAATAAACTCGAGGGGATGACCCCGAAGGAGTATATCGAACAAAACGAACAAAATTGAGAATTTAAATGTCTCAATGCAGCGTTTAAGACATGTCCAAATAGATTGTACGCAGTTTTATGCTACTTTTAGTCATGCTAAATTTTGGACTATGAAATATCGAATTTTACTGCTACTCCTTTTTCCGGCCATTGCATTTTCACAAGACATGCTGCTTAAAGCAGATTATTTTTACGATAGCGAAAACGGAAAATTTCTTCAAGATATTGAAGTTCATGTCAAAGGAAATAAGATTGCTGCTGTCGGCAAGGACCTAAAGGTAGATTTAACCAAAACCACAGTCAAAGACCTCGGAAACGTCACACTTCTTCCAGGGCTGATTGATGCACATACACACCTCTTTATTGAAGAAGAATTGCATGCTACCTACTATGGTTTTGGCGAAGCAGTCGTCAAGAACCTGGTCAATAAAAGTGAGACGCGAAGGGCACTTGAGGCTGCCAATAGAGCAGAGAGTTACTTAAAGGCAGGCTTTACTTCCGTACGTGATCTTGGGAATTCTGGTATTTATCAGGACGTTGACCTACGTGATGCAATCAAGGAGAAACTCGTTACCGGGCCAAGGATGTTTGTATCGGGGCCTGGCATAGCAGCAATAGGTGGGCAGCTCAACAAAATGAACATCAAATATCAACATCTCGAAGAGGAGGAATACGAAATCGTAACCGGAGCTCAAGAAGCCATCGAAGCCATACGTAGGCATGTGCTTATGAAAGTAGATGTAATCAAAGTATACGCCGATAACATTCCGAATAGAACCATGTTAAGTGTTGAAGAATTGCAAGAACTCACGAAGGAAGCAAAACGATTCGGAAAAAGAGTAACCGCTCATGCGATCACAAATCAGGCCGTGTGGAATGCTGCCCAAGCAAATGTTGACTGTATCGAGCATGCCTATGTGATGGCTGATAGTACGCTGGCATTGATCAAGAAAAAAGGAATTTATTTGGTTCCGACCTATTCGAGCAGAAATGTTTCTGATCAGCTTTATACCAAATATGGAATAACAGACACCCTTCGAAGAAAGAAGATTCTGGATCGTTCTCAGAAGCGACAAAGCACGCAACTATTTAGGTTATATGATAGCGGTGCTCCTATCGCCTTTGGCTCTGATTTTTATTCGAAAACGTCCTTCACAAGGGGAGAAGCTGCCAAACAAGGAATTGTTGCGTGGTTAGAAGCCGAAGTTCCTATTGAAACCCTGTTGCAATACGCTACTATCAATGCAGCAAAGTTGATAGGCGAAAAAGTAAAGCTCGGTGTGGTGAAGAAAGGATATTATGCTGATATCATTGCGGTTTCAGGAAACCTTGAAAAAGACCCAAAAGCCATCGAACAATGTGTATTTGTAATGAAAAATGGGAAAATAGTAAGGCTCGATTAGGATGTTTTGTTAGACGCTCCTTTTTTCAACATCCTTGACAACTAAGGAAGACGCTGCAATTGTGACCGAATCTGCTATTTTAATGCATCCCAAAATAGTGGAGCCAGCTCCGATGGTAACATTTGACCCTACTTCTGGGTGGCGCTTGCCATCGTGTTTTGTTGTGCTGCCCAAAGTCACGTTGTGAAGGATATTGCATTGGTCTCCGATTATACTTGTTTCGCCGATAACAATTCCTGTGGCATGGTCCAGAACGATCTTTCGTCCAAGTTGTGCCGTAGGGTGAATATCTACTTGAAAGACCAAGGTAGCTCTATGGTGTAACCACGATGCCAGAATATGCTTCCCTTCCTCCTTTAGCTGGTGCGACAATCTGTAGGTTTGCAAGGCGTGATACCCCTTTCTGAAAAAAACAATGTCACTGATATGATGGGCCGAAAAGTCAAATTGAAGTTGCTGCTCGGCATCTTCAGTAACAAAAGTAACAAGTGTGGGTTTAGAGTAATATAGTTCGCACAACGTATCTTTTAGCGTCTGTTTGTCCATTTCATGATTTGTCAACGCCTTCGCTAGAATTTCTGACAACAACGACTCAAGGTCGGATGATGCGGTCGCATAAGGAGCTAGTAGTTTTCGCTCTGAAGGATCTTTTATATCAGAAATAAACATCATAAGGTCTTCATACAACGACATATCAGTCCAATTTTAAGGCGTCGATCTCAATTTGATAGATGTTTCCCAATCCATTAAGCGGACTTTTCAAGTGTTTTTGATAGGTCGCATAGTCATAAGGCGTTTCCTTTGAGATATAATCCCTATTGATACGACTCGAAAAATATAGGGTCTTGCCATCTGGCGACACCTTGGGCGAAAAATCGTAGGTATAGGTATTGATGATGTCGCCCACATTTTTCAAGGGAGTCCAATCACCATTGACTTTTTTCGAGTAATGAATGTCATCATAGCCAAAATCTCCCGGTTTGTGTTGTACCATGACAAACAACAGATTTCCGTCAGGTGATACCCCCACATTGCCTTCGTGGTATTTTGAGTTTATGTTCTCCTTAAGTAAAGCAGGAGGCCGATAGGTCCCATTCTCAAACTTTGAAACGTACACATCCATATCTCCATAACCACCCGAACGATTGGAACAAAAGTAGAGGTTCCCTTCTCGGTCGATGGAAGGTGAAAAATCGTTTTTTTCAGAATTTATCTGCGGAAGGTGTATCGGTTTTTGCCAACTATTGTTCTCTCGTTTAACTATCCATAGGTCGTTTGAGGCATTGATAGTGGTTCCTGAAACAGGACGATTAGAACTAAAAAAGAGCGTATTTCCGTCAGGAGATAAGGCTGGTGAACCATCTCTATACTGTCCAGAAAATGGTGCGATTTTCGGTTCTGCCCAAGACTCACCCGTCTTTCTTGCGTAGGCGATGGTACTGTAGCTATGGTCATTGTTGTAGATAGCAAAATACAGTTCTGTTCCATCTGGCGTAATACTCGCATGTCCTTCGAAAGCACCTGTTGAAATAACACCCGGGCCTACCATTTTAGGAAGATAATCAAGGTGATGAACCTCAAGTGGGGCAGCGTTATTCTTATCCTGTTGGTCTTGACAACTAGTAGTGGCACATAGATTTGCTAACGCGAAGAGGAAGAAAATAAGTTTCCTAAGTTGAAGATGATAGGGTCTCATTTGTAGTGCATTTTTGATAAGTGGCAAATTAGTTTATAATACACAATAATGAACGGCCATCCTTCTTTTTAAGGTCTTATTGTGAGTTTTTGGGACATTCTTGTTACGAGAGGTGCCCAATAAGAGAGCCTGTGATCAGTAATCAAATGTTAGTTAGGAGCTGAACGCTCTAAGAAGGATTACACTTAAACAAAAGATAAAAACCTCAAGAGAATTTTTTTCTCTTGAGTAAACAGAAGAAAGTACTAGAGTAAATTATACCATTCTCAGGAAAAACCCCCTACCAATATTGAATACTTAGTGACAACTTTGTAGGGCTAAGATAAATTTCATGATACCAGTAGCTTTTAGTGCCGAATGTAGCGATCATACCTCTTCAGGCAGTGCCAGTTTAATCCAATACAACAAGACCCATTTGGCCAGTGATTTCTGGAATGGAAACACCTTTACTGCTCCGCAGCCGGGGATTTATCATTTTGCAATCTCATTTGTGAAAGATGGTTTTGGAGACGACACCGAAGATGATGTTTTTGTATATTTCTACCTTAACGGGGCCTATAAAGCACGTGCCTGGAGCGGACAAGACACAGGCAAAAGAGGGACGGGGAGTATGGTCATTACCTTGTTCCTAAGCGCCAATGATTCTATTACTACAAAAGCCTATAGTGATGGTGGGGACCAACGCAGAGTGCGCGAATGTCATTTTACTGGGTATGCAGTGTCTCTGATACAAAACGGATAGATTGCTCAACTACATCTGCCAGGGCTGCAGGCATCTCGTCTTTGTCCCAGGGGTGTCGGGCATCAAAAACATGGTCACTGTCTTTAATGGGATACAAGACACTATTCGGATTCCATGTGTGAAGTGCTTGAGCTTCTTCAAATTTCACTGACGGATCACCTTCGGCGTGTACAATCAAATGCGGAATATCAATTTGTTTTGTTGCACTTTCAATATGAAGACGTTCTTCATTTTCTTTAAAATCTACGTAAAACTGGTAAAAATGTGGCATCATTTGTTTGGTTCGCCCATTCATCACATATTTTACACCCTCCTTTTTCCATTCGTCCAAATCTCCAATGGTCGCCGTGCGTTTTCCAAAATCGCATACTCCGGCCCACGAGATGAGATGGGTGATTCTCGAATCTTCGGCCGACTTTAAGGTGACGATGCCACCGCCTCGAGAGTGTCCGATAAGAATGAGTGTCGAAGCGTCAATATGGTCTGTATAGGTGTCTTGATTTAATAAACAATTCAGCACGTCGTCTAAGTCTTTTAGCTCCTTGCTATAGTTGTTTTCGCCGAATGCGTTAAGATCAGGAAAATCAATGGGTTGTTCAACGGTACCACCATTGTGTGAAAAATTGAATTTAACGAAAAAGAAACCTGCTTGTGCAAAAGCCTTAGCTACAAGGTCCCAAGCACCCCAATCTTTAAATCCTTTGTAGCCATGGCAGAAAACTACCAGAGGTTTTTTGGGAGGGCTTTCTTGGTAAAAAACATCCCACACAACGGGTTTTTGCTGAGGTCGATGTAAGACCTTGTTTTTTTCAATGATCATACTTCTTTTTCTATAAAAGGAATGTTCGGGTTACAGATTTCTAAAATTAAGGATTTTAGCTCGGTCAAGTAATGACCAAATGTTTCGTTGGTGACCAGATGATCTTTGGGCCCACGTGAACTACTTTTTTTGGCAAACTTCAGGAAGCCGTTCTGCAGATTCTTGAAGGAGATGATGCCAGCTTCAACCGGAGCCGAAATAATACCATTGCTGTTGATCATGTAGGCATACGCCAATATCTGAATGATCTTGCTGTATTTATAGTCTGTATTTAACTGGGACCATTCAATCAATTCGACTTCGTTTTGAAGTACTTTTCCGGTTTTGTAGTCAATGACACGAACAACACCGTCTAGCTGATCCACACGATCTACCTTTCCGCGTATAGAGACCGGAAAGTTAAGCTCTGGGATATCAATGGCAGCTTTGAGGTCTGTCTCGACCTGTAGAATCTTCAACTGCGAGCCGCGCTTTAAAATAGTGGCTTCGGCGGTGAGGAAATTATGAATGTAGCGTTTGGCTACTTCAAATATGATTAGATTTTTTCCTCTTAAAATATCTCCAGCACCATATACTTTTTTAAAGGTGTTTCGGACTACTTCGTCCAGAGCTTCTCGCATAGCATTGATATGTGCCAACGTCAAAAATTGACCTTCAAGCGGTTTATAGAAGAACTCCAACGAATCATGAATGACAGTTCCTAGCGTGTTGGCGGCTACCGTTTCTTCGACCTGTTCATGCTCTTGGATGCCCAGCACTTTGTCATAATAGAAGTCTGCCGGATTTCTGACATAATTGGTCAACGCGGAAGGAGAAAAGCCTCGCAGGGCAATCTCCTTTAATCTGGCCATTATATCATCGTTTTTATTTACTTGTTGCAGTGTGTTTTGGATTTTTGGCACCATGGGCGCGACCACCTTATGTGTGACAAGATGTTTAGGTTGCTTATAAACTTGTAATTGTGTCAAGAAGCGACTGGGCTCGCCGGCATTGAGCCCATCGGATTCTGTATTGTATAATAAATAGACGTTTTTGGCGCGATGTAATAAGCGATAAAAGTGATAGGTATACACTGCATCTTTTTCTTTATAGGTCGGAAGGTCAAACTGCTTTTTAACTTCAAATGGAATAAAGGAGTTGTTGCTTTTTCCTGACGGAAGCACTCCTTCATTCGCTGATGTGAGAATGACGGTTTCAAAATCCAGTACTCTTGATTCTAGCATTCCCATAAGCTGAAGCCCTTGCAGAGGTTCTCCTCTAAAATCAAGGGTCTCCATGCTCAATAGCTCTTTAAAGATGTTTTGAAGTGTCCTTATGTCTTTGATATGGTCATAAGAATCATTTAGTCGTTTTATTTGAGAAAAGATCTCGTTGAATCGAAATAGATACTCTAACGACAACAATTGGTTCTCTTTGTCTTTCGATAGGTGTTTTTTTAGTGTCTTTATCAGCTCGAGACACTGGCCTATACCGGTTGCAGCCTTTTGGTCCCACGAATCAAAGAGCATACGCATGTATGTATGCAACGATTGTGGCGTTAATCTAAGAAGCTGCGGAAGTGTTATATACGTAAAGTTTTGAAGGTTGATCTGCTGCACCACTTGCCCCGCATGATCTATGTCATCAATGGTAAATAGATGGCGAATATGTTGGTGTGACAGCGTGTCGATGACATGGCGATAATAGAAAGCTCCCCCTTTGTGTTTTTGATGTAGTGCAAACAACGAACTAAACAGTGAGGTGGTCGGTACAGCACTCATTGGGAACCCCATGGTGATATTCACCGTTTGTACATTGTTAGGAATCGAATTTAGTATGGGAATCAGTAAGGTCTCTTCACCTAGCACAACGGCTGTTTTCTCTATGGCTACTGATTCGGATTGCAACAACTCTCCTACATATTTGGCCTGCCCTATGTTCTTTGGAACGCCAATGACCTGTATGTCCTTATCAGTTTCATAGTTGCTCTTGATCCATTCGAAAGGATGTTGTTGAAAATAGTTCCAAGAGTGTTTATGCTCTCTTATAAAGAGAGAAGCATCATGATCAGGGTCATCAAAGAAATGAACGTCTGTGTCCCAGTAAATGGAAGCCACACCCAACTGAAGCAATTCTTGAATGATATTTGATTCGGCAGTATTTAGGGCGTTGAACCCGACAAAAACATGATGGTTGTTGTTATTTTGAAGATAGAACTCAAGATTGTCGATGGCTTCTCGATAAATGAGTCCTTGGTATCCTATCCCTCCAGCTAAGAGACGCTTTACAAATTGTTCATAATAGAGTGGGAGTTTATTCCAAAAGTTGATGTACCCGGCGACCATTTCGGTCTTTTCTTGGGATACCGACCAATGGTCCATCTCTTTTATAGCACCCAGATAAGAGAATATCTGCTGATGATCGATCAGGTGTCTGTCGATCTCATTGAAATCTTGCAATAGTACTTGAGCCCATTTGGAGAAAACATCAAAAGGTTCTTGTTGATCTTTCGGAGTGATCTCTAGATAGACATTGTAGAACTCGAAAAGAAGTGTGGTATTTTGCGAAGAACGCAACCCTGCAATAATGGCAATGAATTCTTCAATGCTATATATCTGTGGAGCGAATGTAATCTCTTGGAGTTGGTGAGACAGTTCTTTTCTAAGAAAGGCACCGGCACGTCGGCTAGGCAGTACAAATGTACAATCAGAAATCGGAAGTGCCTTAGAAAGCACCGCTTCGACGACCTCTGATATAAAGCTTCGCATGCAGTATTGGTTTTAGTGGTAGATAAGTACGAACTATACCGTATAAAAATAAGAAACGCCTCGATTATCGAGGCGTTTCTTTATATATTAATTTCTACTTAAGAAACTATATTATTGAACAGGCTTGAATTCTACACGTCTGTTTTGTGCTCTACCCGCTCTAGTTTTGTTAGAAGCGATTGGGTTATCTTCTCCGTAACCTACAGCAGACAATCTAGAAGCGCTGATTCCTTTAGATACTAAGTAATCTTTTACAGATGCAGCTCTGCTATCAGATAGTCTTTGGTTAAGAGACTTGCTACCTACGCTGTCAGTGTGACCTTCGATAGTAAAGTTATAAGTAGAGAAATCGTTCATAATTTTCACTACTTTATCAAGCTCAGTTTGAGAAGCTTCTTTGATAGAAGATTTTCCAGTATCGAAGTTGATTACCTGACCGATAGCCTTTAATTCTTCGATTACAGTGTCACTGATTTCTGGACATCCGTTGTTAGCAACAGTACCAGGAGTGTCAGGACAAGCGTCATCTTTATCTAGAACAGTATCACCATCTTTGTCAGGCCATGGGCATCCGTTGTTTGCAGCAGGACCAGCTTCTTGAGGACAGTTGTCATCTTTGTCAGCGATTCCGTCACCGTCAGCATCAGGACATCCTTGAAGTGCAGCAAGACCAGGAGTGTTAGGACAAGCGTCATCTTTGTCAGCGATTCCATCACCGTCAGAATCAGGGCATCCGTTCAACTCAGCAGGACCAGCTTCTTCTGGACATGCATCTTTGCTATCTTCGATTCCGTCACCGTCAGTATCAGGACATCCGTTAAATTCTGGAAGACCTGCAACTTCTGGACATGCATCATCTTTGTCGTAGATTCCGTCACCGTCAGTATCAGTTCCACCGAACTTGATAGCAAGACCTGCAACGTGCTGGAAGTGAGGTACACCGTAATCTTCGAAAGCGTGCTTGTAAGAAGACTGGATGTTGATACCAAGGCTCTCAGTGAACCAATAGTTGATACCTAAACCTCCGTTTACTGTACCAGCTCCGATTTCATCTACCCAAGTATAACCACCACCAACTTCTACATAAGGATCAAATTTCCCTGTCTTGAAAAGCTCGTTCAGGTTGTACTTAATTGTACCATCGATCGCGTAGTGCGAAAGATCATCAACTTGAGTATCACCGAAGTTTTTGATTTTATTTAATGACCCTCTTGCACCTACAGAGAATCCATCACCTACATACTTAGAAACGGCGATAGTAGAAACTGAAGGAAGGATATTCCAGTGGTCACCTACATTGAAATATTCATCGAACCAATTACCTAGTCCTGGTTGGTTCGTTGGGTAAACGTCAATCGCATTTACTCCGAAACTCACCTGCCAAGGATTGTTTTGGTCTTGTGCTTGTACGCTGCTTAATCCTACAACAAGCAACGCAGCAACTAAAAATCTGCTAAGATGTTTCATGTTCAAAATATTAATTTTTTAAGTGTTAATTAATGACAAATGTAAGTTGTTAAATGTTATTAACAAAAACAAATATATTAATTTTTTTAAACTAGCTAAGAAAACACAAAGGTTTAGAGTGAATTTAAATAACTCCCAGCTCCTTGGCAACCTCAGTAAAAGCGTTGATGGCTTTGTCCAAATGTTCTTGCTCGTGAGCAGCTGATAATTGTACTCTAATTCTGGCTTTTTCTTTAGGAACTACCGGGTAGAAGAATCCAATGACATAAATCCCTCTTTCCAACAGCTTATCGGCCATAATTTGAGAGAGTTTTGCATCGTACAACATTACGGGTACAATAGCCGAATCACCATCAATGATGTCCAGGCCAGCGGCCTTCATTCCTTTTTTAAAATATTCTGTATTCCAAGCTAATTTATCGCGTAGCTCAGTATTAGAAGAAAGCATGTCAAATACCTTTATCGACGCACCTACTATGGCAGGAGCCAATGAGTTTGAGAATAGATAAGGTCTTGAACGCTGTCTAAGCATCTCGATGATTTCCTTTTTACCCGTGGTATAGCCACCCATGGCACCCCCTAGGGCTTTACCAAGGGTCCCAGTAATGATATCGATACGACCCATCACTCCTTTTTCCTCAAGCGTACCACGCCCTGTCTCACCGATGAAACCGGCTGCATGACACTCATCGATCATGACCAAGGCGTCATAAGCATCGGCCAGGTCACAGATCTTGTCTAAAGGAGCTACGAGTCCGTCCATTGAAAATACACCATCGGTGACGATGATCTTAAAACGAGCCCCATCTTCATGGGCCTGTTTTAGCTGTTTTTCTAGGTCAACCATGTCATTGTTTTGGTAGCGATAACGCTTTGCTTTACACAAACGTACGCCATCAATGATCGAAGCATGGTTTAGCGAATCAGAGATGATGGCATCTTCTGCTGTGAGCAGTGGTTCAAAAACACCACCATTGGCATCAAATGCGGCAGCATATAATATGGTATCTTCCGTTTGGTAATAATCGGCGATCTTTGCTTCCAGTTCTTTGTGGATGTCCTGTGTTCCACAGATAAAACGTACCGAAGACATTCCGAAGCCATGAGAATCCAAGGTGTCTTTAGCAGCTTGAATAACGTCTGGATGTGACGAAAGCCCTAAGTAGTTGTTTGCACAAAAATTGATGACCTCTTCTCCAGTTGATATCTTGATAACAGCATCCTGTGGTGAAGTGATAATGCGTTCCTTTTTATATAGCCCCGCATCCTTTATTTCTTGTAGTTCGGTTTGAAGGTGTTGTTTTATTTTTCCGTACATGTTGGTTTCTTTTAAAGTGCTAATTTACTACATCGATTTCGAGTTAAACAGTTTCTACGGTAATTTCTTGATCCACATATACCAAAAACTTTTTGGCCACATGAAAGCCCATTTCAATTAACACATCTTGATACGATATAAGTTGTTGGTGATGCGACGTGCTGCGTTCACCGGTCTTGTAGTCAATGATTGTGGTTTCACCGTTAGGCATTACATTGACACGGTCTGGGCGAATGATGTTGCCCTTATTAAATATGTCTCTTTCTGCATAGACCTCTTGACCCTTGTCTTCGTATAGTTCGCGGAGTAAAGGGTGCTCGGTAATGAGCGTGACCAACTGTCTGAGAGAAGCTTCTTCGTTTTGGTCAATGCCCCCTGCTTGAAGCAATGTTTCAAAAACCATGTCTATATCGGTATTGTAAATGACCTTGGCCATAATGTCATGAACCAGGTTCCCTTGAGCGATGGCTTTTTCTTGAACGGTATCCCATAACAGCGCCTGTTTTGTGATCATTTGTATTTGATGCGCTTTTCGGGCTCCACAAATGAAGGATTTGGAGGGTACAGTAAGTTGTTTTTCCTGTCGTTTTTCGGACACCTTTTTTGGAGTTCCGTAAATGTCGTAGGAGAAGGTTTCATCAGACCACTGCCCTTTTTCGATGAGATATTGAATCAGAAAGCCAGCATAGGTTTTTGGCGCATCTTGTATCTTTTCGGTTTCACTTATAACATATAGGTGTTCTACCGCTCTGGTCAAAGCAACATAAAGAAGGTTGATGTTGTCCAGTTCTAATTGAGCATTTCGTTCTGTGGCGATTTGTGCTCCGACCGACCCATATTCAGAGACCGTTTTGTCGCTATAAGAAAGATAGGCTTCTTCAAAACCCAGGTATTCGGTTTTGTCTAAAGGAAACCAAGTTTTGGCTTCGATCTCCTTATAAATGTTTAGGTTCGCATACGGAAAAATAACAACCGGGAACTCAAGACCTTTTGCTTTGTGAATGGTCATGATCTCTACCGCATTACCCCCCTGTGGGGCAACAATACTTAAGGTGTCCTTTTTCTTTTCCCAATACTCTAAGAACCCTTGAATTCCAGTTATGTGCTTTTGAGAGAAGTCGAGCACGATATCTAAATAAAACTGAATATACGCATTAGGGATATTCGAAAGTTTGCAATCCTTGACGGCATTTTCAATGGCTTCGTACAGCGGAAGCTGCGAAAACTCGTTGAAATCAAGATGAACCCCGTAAGAGTTCAAATGCTCAAACATGCTTTCGGTAGGATGGGCCAATAGCATTTTGTAGAAGGAATGTTGGTCTTGCTTGATTTCGAGATGTCTGTACAAGAAGGCTAGAATCGCAATTTTAGTCTCGTTGTCTCTGGGATGAAGCGAGAGTTTTAGCAAATGATTCAAGAATTGCACCACAGGAGTATTCTTTAGCAACAAGGTTTCTGATGAAACGATTGGGATGTTGTGCGACAAAAGATAATCAGCAATAACAATACCCTCCCTTTTTTTACGAGTCAGGACACAGACATCCCCATAGTCAAACCCACGCTCCAAACAATCTGAGATATTCTTAAGAACATGTTCAGGATATATTTCGTCCCGTTCTTCGGCGTTTTTTGCTTGTACGAATTCGAGGTTTACATACCCGCCCTTTTTGGTGTTGGCCTCTTGCTGTGACCCCAGTAGATAGATA
Source organism: Flavobacteriaceae bacterium (assembly GCA_028279515.1). Classification (GTDB taxonomy): domain Bacteria; phylum Bacteroidota; class Bacteroidia; order Flavobacteriales; family Flavobacteriaceae; genus JANQNQ01. Next base: position 160,681 of record JANQNQ010000008.1, on the reverse strand, counting down.
TCACTGTGAACAGGGTCACTGAGCTTCTGAGCCATAAAATTGAAGAAGTCATTATTAAAATGAACAATCGCCTCGTGACTTCTAAAATTTATAGGAAGGTTGTCAATCTCGGGCGCTGCCGTCGAAAATGGATGATAGCCAAGGGTGAGTCCGATAAACTGTTCGGCTTTGCCACCGCGCCATCGGTAAATAGCTTGCTTTGGGTCACCCACAAGCAATAACGAGCCAGTTTTTCCATCTAAAGATTCAGATTCTAGTGCATTGGCAATCAGTGGCACAAGATTGCTCCATTGCATCAACGATGTATCCTGAAACTCATCAATGAAGTAATGTCGAAACTTTTCACCAAGACGCTCATATATAAAAGGAGCAGGCTGGTCCTTGATCGCTTCAGCTATGATAGTGTTGAAATCCGATATCGGAAGCACATATTGTTCTTCCTGTAACTGTTTTAGTTCTTGATGAATGGCGCTTAGCACCGACAAGGGTGTGATGTTTTTGTAGAAGTTCTTCAAAAACCCAATCGAAGTCACTTCCTCCTTAATATATAGATAGGAAGCAAGTATTTCAGGAAGAAGACCGTCTATGGTCGATGCTTTGCCGCTATCAAGCGATTTGTTGTAAACGTTTCCCTCTTCAATGTTTTGCTGAAGTTTGTTCTGGTAAAGCTTGGTCAGATCCAGTGCCGCTACTTTTTTAAAATGATTAGGCAACGTACCTCGGGTAAAATCAGAAGTTTCCAACCCATTTGAAGCGAGCAGAGCTAAAACCGCGGTGGCTTTTTCCAAAACAAGCGTTTCTTTTTGTTTTATTCTTTCTGCCAGGAGGCGTCTGAGCGACGAGAAATCTTCTAGGGTACGTTGCTTCAGCTTTTCGATATGCCGCAGTTCGTTTTCATTGGTCAGCAACTTGGCTGCTTTGTTGAGGTCAATAGTAACGTCCCAACTTTTGTCGTCATCAGCCTTTTCAAAAGCAAAGTCTAATAATAGCTTGGTGAGTTTGGGGTCTTGCCCGGCTTTGGCCACCAAGGCGTCTACAGCTTGACCCAGTAACAGATCTGTATCGAGTTCTACCTCAAAACTTAACGGAAGTCTAAGGTCATAGGCAAAAGTGCGAACAATTCGATGCATAAAGCGGTCGATGGTCGATACATCGAAAAAGGCATAATTATGCAATATAGATTTTAAGAGGGACGCTGCTTTATGCTGAAGGGCCGCAGGCGTAAGCCCGGTCTCTTTGATCAATACATCGAACATGTCGCTAGGCTGGCTCAAGATCTCATCGGAAGCTAATTTCTTTAGGTTTTCGATGATTCGCTGTTTCATCTCACCAACCGCTTTATTGGTGAAGGTGATGGCCAGCACATGCTTAAATGGCATGCCTTTAGAAGAAGTGAGCAGTACCTTAAGATATTCCTTTACCAGCGTAAAGGTTTTACCCGAACCAGCAGAGGCATTATATATCTTAAAGGCAGGATTTCCCAATCTTGAAATTTTATACCAAAATAAAAAATCTCGATGACTTCTTTGCGATATGCTCTGGGATTTTGAGCCACTTTATTGTAACTTTGGAAAACAAACGAATAATCAAAAAACTATACAATTATGGCTTTTGAATTACCTAAGTTACCATATGCATACGATGCACTAGAACCTCATATTGATGCGAGAACCATGGAAATCCATCATTCGAAACATCACAATGGATATACCACAAAATTGAACGCGGCCATTGACGGATCTGACCTAGCATCAAAATCAATTGATGATATATTGACAAATTTAGACATGTCGAATGGAGCAGTAAGAAACAACGGAGGAGGATATTACAACCACTGTTTGTTTTGGGAAGTGATGTCTCCAGACGGAGGAGGAACACCATCAGGCGCATTGGCTGATGCTATCAATGATGCTTTTGGTTCTTTTGATGCATTTAAAGATGCGTTCTCAAAGGCAGCTGCTACACAATTTGGGTCTGGATGGGCTTGGTTGTGTGTTCATAAAGGAGGAAAGGTAGAGGTTTGCGGAACGCCAAACCAAGACAACCCATTAATGCCTTCTGTCGGATGCGGCGGAACACCTATTTTGGGATTGGATGTTTGGGAGCACGCTTACTACCTGAACTATCAAAACAGAAGACCTGATTATATCTCTGCGTTCTTTAACGTGATCAATTGGGATGAGGTCTCTAAGCGTTATGAAGCAAGCAAGTAGGACAATTTAGATAGTACTAAAAACGGGGGTCAATCATTGACCCCCGTTTTTATTTCCAATAAAAAAAGGTGGAGAAGATCCACCTTTTTTTGCCCCAAATCTTACCATGAACTTAACCTACTTATGCTATGGCTCTGCTAATGTATAAATGTTTATTCATGCACAACAAAAGATCAGATAAACGACCTAATTATCCGTTTAACTTACAAAAACCACTATTTGTGGAGATAATGATCTTTAATGGAGGAATGTCTTTACGGGTTGGAAAACGAAACGATATAAAATAAAAAAAGGCGGAGAAGTTTCCACCTTTTTTTGCCCCAAATCTTACCATGAACTTAACCTACTTATGCTATGGCTCTGCTAATGTACGAATGTTTACCACCCAGCAACAAAAGATCAGATAAACGACATTTATATCGGATGAAATACCCTTTTTATGAAATCTTTAAGGTTGCCTTAACAAGGCAATTAGTACGCCCGTTGTTTGTTACCTTCAAAGAAATTAATAAACGCCTTGTTTACAACTCGATTCCCTCCTGGAGTTGGGTAATCCCCTGTGAAATACCAGTCTCCCAGGTTTTTCGGGCAAGCCATGTGCAAGTTCTCAACGCTTTGGAAAATGATATCAACTTCTGTATCTACATCTTCTGGAGTCAGCAGTTCAGATATTTTTAATGAAAGTTCTTGGTCGGTGAAACGCTCGTAGATCTCATTGACCACATTCTTCATGTCGACATCTGGTAGTTGCAACTGCTCCTTGCATTTGTGGTACACTTCTTCAACAATGTGATAGTTTCCTTGGTCCTTCAATAAAGCTAATGCAGCCCTAAAGGCAACAAGATCTTCCATTCTGGCCATATCAATACCATAACAGTCAGGGTAACGTATTTGAGGAGCCGAAGAAACAATGACCATTTTCTTTGGGTGTAGGCGGTTCATCATTTTAATGATACTTTTCTTCAAAGTAGTTCCGCGAACGATACTGTCGTCAATGATCACCAAGTTGTCGGTGGTTTTTACTGAACCATAGGTAACGTCGTATACGTGTGCTACCAGGTCATCTCTACTGCTGTCTTCGGTAATAAAGGTACGTAGTTTGGCATCTTTTATCGCGACCTTTTCAATACGAGGCCTTATGGATAGTATTTGATGAAGACGTTCTTTGGTAAGATTGTCGCCTTCCGATAGGATCTGTTCTTCTTTAAGTTGGTTGAGGTAGTTTTGTGCCTCTTTGACCATTCCGTAGAAAGAAGTTTCCGCCGTATTCGGAATAAAAGAGAATACCGTATTTTCCATATCGTTGTCAATAGACTTCAAAATGGAGGGGAACAAAAGTCTTCCCAACATCTTTCGTTCTTCATAGATTTCGGCATCACTTCCTCTGGAAAAATAAATACGCTCAAAAGAGCATGCCTTTCTCTCAAGTGGCTCTAAGATTCTTTTAAGGTTTACGGTTCCGTCTTTTTTGATGATGATGGCTTTTCCAGGAGAAAGTTCTTTGACGTTTTCAATGTCAACATTAAAAACGGTTTGGATCACAGGTCGTTCTGAAGCCACTACCACAACTTCATCATCTTGATAGTAATAGGTAGGTCTAATTCCGGCGGGATCTCTCAGCACAAATGAGTCACCATGCCCTAAAAGCCCAGCCATGGCATAGCCTCCATCCCAGTTTTTGGCCGCCTTTTTCAGGATCTTAGCCACATTAAGGCGTTCGGCGATTAGCGGAGAGGCTTCCAATTTATTGTAACCTTCGTTCTTAATTTGCTTGTATAGTTTAGCCACGGCATCGTCTAAGAAGTGACCGATCTTTTCCATGACGGTGATAGTATCTGTCTTTTCTTTTGGGTGCTGCCCCAGTGTAACCAAATTGTCAAACAAATGAGTCACATTGGTCATGTTGAAGTTACCTGCAACGATAAGGTTACGGTGCATCCAGTTGTTCTGGCGCAAGAAGGGATGTACACTTTCGATGCTATTTTTTCCGAAGGTTCCATAACGAACATGTCCGAGAAGAAGCTCACCGATATAAGGGATGTTCTTTTTTTGAAGTGCCACATCATCGGCGTATTCTGGGTGATCCTTTAGTTCTTGATTGATGCGCTCGTTGATTTGCGAAAAAATATCTTGAATAGGCTGCTGTTGATTTGATCGCACTCGACTTATGTATCGCTCACCTGGCTCAACATTTAGTTTGATGCTTGCAAAACCAGCCCCATCCTGTCCGCGGTTGTGCTGCTTTTCCATCATCAAGTACATTTTATTTACCCCGTAAAATGCACTGCCGTATTTTTTCTTGTAGTAGTCAAGGGGTTTCAATAATCGAATGAGGGCAATTCCGCATTCGTGTTTTAAGGCATCACTCATTGTTGTTGTGTTGTTGTATCAAAAAAGCCCTGAAAATTCAGGGCGTGTTTTTTATGAGAGTTCTATTTCAAATTGTGTTAGGTCTTTAAACTGCTGCAAGCGATCCTGCACTTCACTTTTGGTCAGCGACTCCATGCGCTGCGTCCCAAATTTTTCGACGCAAAAGGAAGCGAGGTTCGAACCATATATAATGGCATTCTTCATGCTTTCAAAAGAGATGTCTTCATGTTTTGCCAAATATCCAGCAAAACCTCCTGCAAAGGTGTCTCCGGCACCAGTAGGGTCAAATACCTCTTCTAATGGTAACGCGGGAGCAAAGAAGATGTTTCCGTTATGGAAAAGCAAAGCACCGTGCTCACCTTTTTTGATGACTACATATTTTGGCCCCATTCCATGGATCTTTTGCGCCGCTTTGACCAAAGAGTATTCACCACTTAGTTGTCGTGCTTCTTCATCATTGATGGTGATCACATCCACCTTTTCAATAACCTGCATAAGCTCATCCCATGTGTTGTCCATCCAAAAGTTCATGGTATCCAAAATGGTAAGCTTCGGTTTTGTGGTCATTTGATCGATCACACTAAGTTGTACCATTGGATGCAAGTTTCCGAGCATTAAGATTTCGGCATCTGAATACGCTTCTGGTACTTTCGGACTAAAATCGGCCAGTACATTTAATTGAGTGTCCAAGGTGTCTCTTGAGTTGAGGTCATTATGATAGCGCCCGCTCCAGAAAAAAGTTTTTCCGCCTTTAACAATTTCTATGGCCGAAATGTCAATGTTCCTGTTCTTTAGAAGATCAAGATATTCTTGCGGGAAGTCATCTCCAACTACTGAAACAACAGCAGCATCTACGCCAAAGTGAGCGGCAGAGAGCCCAATATAAGTTCCGGCTCCACCCAGTATTTTATCTGTTTTTCCGAAAGGAGTTTCGATGGCGTCAAAAGCGACCGTTCCGACGATCAATAATTTACTCATACCTCATTAAAATTTCTGCAAATGTACATAGATTTTATGAAGAAGAAAATCGGTAGAAATTTCATTTAAATGAACACCAATATTCGGTTCTAGATCAGTCTTCTAAAAGCGATTTCAAATTGAGGAAAGATCGATAAGGCGCGGTGGTTAAGACTGAGTTTAATATCCATGACGGAAGATTGCCTTTTGGGTCACCATATAATTGTTGTATTACTTCGACCTTGTCTCCTTTTTGTGAGACCAACCAAAACCCTTTGAAGTTAGTCACTCGGATCATCCCATCCATTTCGGGTACGGCATTTGTGCGGTCTGGGGCCAGATCAACACGTATGCTGTCTTTGCTTATTTTGTTGACCTTTACGTGGGTTACGTTATCTCGATTCTTTACTGGCCAGGGAAGGTCGTTCTTCATCCAGAAAATGTATTCGTCATCTGTGATTTTCCTAATGGTCTTACTCTCAGAAGTTTTATAGTTCCAATCAGCCAATCGATTTCCATCTAATATTATGGATAGCGCTTGCTCTACAGAAGTGTTGATTTGGGTAACCGCCTTGTACTCTTTGATCTTTGAAGAATCGACATTCCTGACAAAAACCTGAACGCCATTTTTGTCTTTTTTTAGCTTCCAAGGATTTTGAGCATTGGTCGAAAGAAAAAGTAATAAAGAAAAGAAAACAAGTATGTTTCTCATAAACAATATAGGGGAGGGTTACGCTGGCTAAAATACAAATTTGATGCCAAATGTCTCCTTAGAACAGTGTATCATCGCTTTTGAACCCGTTATCTTTTAGCAGCTTGTCCTTTTTAGAAGCGGCCACGGCGAGCTGGTCGCAGCGTTCATTTTGCGGGTGATTGTTGTGACCTTTGATCCAAGTGAAGGAAACCTTGTGCTTTCGGTAGATTCGTAGAAAACGCACCCAAAGGTCTACGTTTTTCTTGTCTACGAAGCCTTTGCGTTCCCAATTAAAGACCCATCCCTTTTCAACAGAATCCACCACATATTTTGAATCTGTAAAGACTTGAACATGGGTGCCAGGGAGTTTTAGCTGTTTCAAGGCAACGATTACGGCGAGTAGTTCCATGCGGTTGTTGGTGGTGTGCTCATAACCTTCTGAGAATTCCTTTTTATAAGGCTTGCCCACCCACTCCATAACAATGCCATAACCTCCGGGTCCTGGATTGCCTCTTGCGGCGCCATCTGTGTATATATGAACTTGTGCTTCTGGCATGCTGTTAAAGGTTCAATAGTTTGGCGATGACCTTCGGAAAGTGTTCATATTCGAGCTTATGAATCTTGGCGGCAACATCTTCAACAGAGTCGTTTTCTTCGACGTTTGTCTTGGCCTGAAAGATGATCGCTCCCTCATCATAGTGTTCATTTACATAATGGATGGTAATTCCGGATTCTTTTTCCTTATTATTTACGACCGCTTCGTGTACATGTTTTCCGTACATGCCTTTACCTCCATATTTAGGAAGTAAGGCCGGATGAACGTTGATGATCTTATTCGGAAAAGCCTTGACAATGTCCTCGGGCATTTTCCAAAGAAAACCAGCCAAAACTACTAAATCCGGCTTCATGGCTTCTAACAAAGAAAGTACATGTCCCTCTTTAAAGGCAACTCTATTGAAGCTAAAAGCACTGACATCAAGGGATTTAGCTCTGTCCAGAACTTTGGCATCCTTCTTGTTAGACAGCACTTGAACGACTGAGGCTTCCGTACTGTCTTGAAAGTGTCTTATGATGTTTTCTGCATTGGTTCCGGAACCAGAAGCAAAAATAACGATGCGCTTCATGAAGGTATTACAGGTTTTGGTTCTTCAGCAAAAAAAAGAAATAATAGTAACAAAACGAAGGCAAATGCAAATTACTTGGAGTAAAATTTAGTACCTTACAAACACATTTTCGTAGTAAAACGTTTTTTTAAGTCAAAGTTTTTTATTTTTGCCAACAATTAAATTTTAAAACAAAAGATTATGTCAGACATTGCATCTAGAGTAAAAGCGATTATCGTAGATAAACTAGGAGTTGATGAAAACGAAGTTGTAGCAGAAGCTAGCTTCACAAACGACTTAGGAGCAGATTCATTAGATACTGTTGAGCTTATCATGGAATTCGAGAAAGAATTCGATATTCAAATCCCAGATGACCAAGCAGAAAACATTGCTACCGTTGGTCAAGCGATTCAATACATTGAAGAAGCAAAATAATTTCAAGATTATATGCAATTAAAGCGAGTTGTAGTTACAGGATTAGGTGCCTTGACTCCAATAGGGAACTCTATTGAGGACTATTGGGATGGGCTTGTTAATGGAAAAAGCGGAGCTGCTCCAATAACACATTTTGATGCATCCAATTTTAAGACACAATTTGCTTGCGAAGTAAAAGACTTTGTGGCCACCGATCATTTTGATCGAAAGGAGGCCCGAAAACTTGACAAATTTGCACAGTACGCTTTGGTGGCTTCAGATGAGGCCATCAAAGATGCTGCGCTAAACCTGGACACTGTCGACAAGTTTAGAGTTGGAGTGATCTGGGGAGCAGGAATTGGAGGCTTGGAGACTTTTCAGGATGAAGTAATTAGTTACGCCAACGGAAATGGACTTCCAAGATTCAATCCTTTCTTTATTCCGAAGATGATCGCAGATATTGCGCCCGGTCATATTTCCATCAAGCATGGTTTTATGGGGCCAAACTATACTACGGTCTCTGCATGTGCATCATCTGCCAATGCGCTGATCGATGCCTTGACCTATATTCGCTTAGGACATTGTGACGTAATCGTCACTGGAGGTAGTGAAGCAGCAGTAACTATCGCTGGTATGGGAGGGTTTAATGCCATGCATGCCCTGTCAACACGAAATGATGACCCAGCGACCGCGTCAAGACCTTTTGATGCCAACCGTGACGGATTTGTACTCGGGGAAGGTGCAGGAGCCTTGATTCTAGAAGAATATGAACACGCGAAAGCACGTGGTGCTAAGATTTACGCCGAAGTAGTTGGAGGAGGAATGTCAAGTGATGCCTATCACATGACGGCTCCGCATCCAGATGGTATCGGAGTAGAGCGCGTGATGCTCAATTGTCTTAGAGATGCCGGAATGGAGCCAGGCGATGTCGATGCGATCAACACACACGGTACATCAACACCTCTTGGAGACGTTGCAGAACTCAAAGCAATTTCAAAAGTATTTGGTGATCATGCCAAAAACATCAATATCAATTCTACCAAGTCGATGACAGGACACTTGTTGGGTGCTGCAGGAGCGATAGAAGCAATCGCCTCCATTTTAGCTATGCACCATGGGGTGGTTCCTCCGACAATTAACCACGAAACGGTAGATGAGAATATCGACCCATCATTGAATCTTACGCTTAATAAAGCGCAAGAAAGAAATGTAGATGTTGTGATGAGCAACACCTTTGGATTTGGCGGCCACAATGCCTGTGTGCTGTTTAAAAAACTCGATTAAAGAAATTTCCTCTGAATGAATATCATTCGCAAAATATTGACTTCCCGATCAGCTTCTGACGGGAATTTTTTTTTAGCGATAGAAGAAGTCCTCGGGTTTAAACCCAAAAAGAAAAAGTACTACAAGAAAGCGTTTACCCATCGGTCGATGAATAAGCGTGACTCTCAAGGAAACGCTATCAATTTTGAACGCCTAGAGTTTGTAGGCGACGCAATGTTAGGTGCCGTGATTTCGGTACACTTATTTAGAGAAGTACCTTCGGGAGACGAAGGCTATTTGACCAAGATGCGATCAAAGATCGTGAGCAGAGAGCACCTTAACGAGTTGGGCCGAGACTTGCGCCTTATACGTTTTGTTCGTACTAAAATTCCAAAAGAGAACTTCGGTGAAAATATTCACGGTAACCTATTCGAAGCTCTGATAGGTGCCATCTACCTGGATCGAGGCTATGATTATTGTGAGCGGTTCATCTATGACAGAGTTATAGATCCATATGTAGACATCGAGCGTCTCGAAGGAAAAGTGATCAGCTATAAGAGTTTGCTCATCGAATGGTGTCAAAAAGAGAAAAAGAGCTTCAACTATCTTGTTTATGAAGACACGGGGAATGATGAGCTTAAACACTTTGCTGTCAAGCTGTTCATCAATGAAAAAGTAGTTGCAAAAGCGCGCGCCACGTCAAAAAAGAAGGCTGAAGAAAAAGCGTCTAAACGAGCCTTTTTTGCACTTCAACGAAAAATAGTCAAGAAATAACGATATAAAAGGCTTCCTTTGACGCAAATATCTTTTTTTGCAAGGATATTCCCCTTTATGCTTATTACATTTTGAAAGAAAGATTATACAACAATGCCGTTCTGATATTTATCGCCCTACTTCTATTAGCCGGGGCATTGATCTATTTTGTGGATGTCTCAATCAAAAGAGAAGAACAGGAACAGAGAGCCCTTCATTTGGCAATAGTAAATGAGGATGTAAAGGCCGAAGTCGAACAAGCCCTTGGTAATTTTTCCACCTTAATATCTGGAGTGCGCTCCTATATCAAATTTTCTGAAGACATGCCTTCTTCTGAAGAGCTCAGGGCATTTATCATCGATCAAACAAGAGAGCTTGAGGTAAAAGATTCTATGGTGATATCCTATGTAGATGCCAACCACATCTTTAGGTATTCATTTACACGAAGTCAGGTAAACCCCGACGGACTTGTTGGTACATCCGTTAAGGATATCGTAGGCGCCAAGGGAATTCGCAACCTTGAAAGCGTAAAACGATCAGAGAGTTTTAAGTCGTTTGGCCCCGTCAACTTAGTTGAAGGACGTGTGGGAATCACCCTGGATTTTGGAATTCTAAAAAATGGTGAATCCATCGGATACATTTCGGCCATTACAGACTTTAAGCCCATTGTCGAGCGCATTTACTCAGAAGAAACGATCAAGGACTTTGTGTTTCGTTTTAGGTCACATCGAGGAGTAGACTTCGACCGTGAGAGAGTCTACGACAAAACCAGGGTCAACAATCCAAACAAAGATCCTGAATACTATAAGAATTTTGATGTGACCGACGAAGATTTCATCTATTCTGAAGCACATTTTCATGGTATTCCTATCACCATTGGCACTGCCTACAAGGAACCGTACAAAAGAAACAAATATATCATGGGTCTTCTGCTAGGATGGTTCGCCACACTGATCATTTTTCTTGGATTGTTGCTACGTCAGATATTCTCTTATAAAAAGGCAAATGCAATGATTCATAGTCAAAGTAAAGAGCTCTCCAAGTTGATGGCTACCAAGAATCGATTCTATTCGATTATTGCTCATGACCTACGGAGTCCGCTGGCATCTATCATTGGGTTTACAGATCTTTTAAAGGAAGAAGAGTTTGAAGATGAGAGCACTTCAGAGATCATTGGGGATCTTCAAAAATCGACCAAAGGCACCTTGAAACTGCTTGACAACTTGTTGAGCTGGTCAAAATTGCAGACAGGGGACATCAAATTCAAACCCAAATACCATAATCTTGAACAAACCGTCAATGAATCAGCCAATGTGTTGGCACCAGTTTTTGCTCAAAAGGAGATTGAATTGATATCAAATATTGACGATCTAGTCGATATTTATGCCGACAAAGAAATGGTCGCGACCATTATTAGAAACCTTTTGTCTAATGCTGTCAAGTTTTCTAAAGAGAAAGGGATTGTCAACATATATTCAGTCATTGATGGTGATTTTGTAAATGTAGCCGTACAGGACAATGGTATCGGAATCTCTGAAGATAATCTCAAAAAGCTCTTTGATATCGAAAAGAGTTTTAGCATCGAAGGAACAAAAGGCGAAAAAGGAACCGGACTCGGACTCCTACTCTGCAAAGAATTTGTAGAGATGAATCATGGAAAAATATGGGTCGAAAGTAAAGTAAACAAAGGGACCACGTTTATTTTTTCACTACCGTTGCACAAAGACCAAGCAAAAAAATAACGAGGTGCGCAACTAAAACGTTTTCGTTATTAAATTATCCTTAAACATTCATAATAAAGGTGTTGAATCTTATACATAAGTTATATCTTTACGTTTCGATCAAGATATAACATGGCAGTTTACAAGCTATTTGACGACACATTAGAAGAGGATTCCTTCGCATTGACAGCAATACATTCTTCCTTAGAAGATTATCGATTGGTGTACTTTTTAAATCGGTATTTAAGCACTGGATTTAGCCGAAGAAGAAATGATCTCGACTTTAACGAAAAGTACTTGTTGCCCATCTACGAATGGTATGATTACCATACAGAAACACAATGGAACCTAACTGCCAATCGCTTCACAGTAACATACACAGCAGAAATCGAACAAACCTCTTTGTTCACAGAGGCCTTTGAGACCCGAGTGCCACACTACTTGGTACCCGAATATAAAAAGGCAGACTATTTACTGAAGATATCGGGCGAACCCAATGAAGCGACCGTTCAAAAGATACTTAAGGGTATCAAGGAGATTGCGCGTGTAGTAACCGCCTATCAGATCGATATCAACCAACTAAAATCTAAAAAGAACTTAATTTTTGAGTAATGCCTAAACAAAAAAAGACCAAAATAGTGGCAACGTTGGGCCCAGCCACAAGTACTAAGAAGATCATTCATAAGATGATGAAGGCAGGGGTCAATGTTTTTCGCATCAACTTCTCGCATGCCGATTATGAAGACGTGAAAGAGCGTGTAAAGATGATTCGCGAGCTCAATGAAGAATACGGTTTCAATACGGCAATACTTGGAGACCTTCAAGGACCAAAACTTCGAGTAGGTGTCATGGCCGAAGCCACGGTCGTTAGCAAAGGAGACGAGATCAGCTTTTGTACCGGAAAAGAATTCAAAGGAAACGCCAAAAAGGTGTATATGAATTACGACAGCTTTCCGAAGGACGTAAATCCTGGAGAGCGCATTTTGCTCGATGACGGTAAACTCATCTTCGAGGTCGTTTCAACAAACAAGAAAAACGAAGTCAAAGCAAAGGTAATTCAAGGAGGGCCGTTAAAGTCCAAAAAGGGAGTGAACCTTCCAAACACGAACATTTCCTTGCCAGCGCTCACCGAAAAAGATGTCAAAGACGCCATCTTTGCCGTTGAGATTCAAGTAGATTGGATCGCACTTTCTTTTGTACGTCACAGTCAAGATTTGATCGATCTGCAAGAATTGATCAAAGAGCACTCAGAGGTGAAAATTCCGATTGTAGCGAAGATCGAAAAGCCAGAAGCTGTCGAGAACATAGACAAGATCGTGGCCTATTGCGACGGACTCATGGTGGCTCGTGGTGACCTCGGTGTAGAGATTCCAGCGCAAGAAGTGCCGTTGATCCAAAAGAAATTGGTGCTTAGAGCAAAGCGTGCCAGAATTCCGGTGATCATCGCTACCCAAATGATGGAAACCATGATCACAAGCCTTACCCCAACAAGGGCCGAGGTAAACGACGTGGCCAACTCTGTCATGGATGGTGCCGATGCCGTGATGCTCTCAGGAGAAACCTCGGTAGGAAGCTACCCTGTTCAGGTGATCGAGCAAATGGCCAACATCATCAAGAGTGTCGAAGATTCACCATTGATCCAAGTACCACAATCACCACCGCATATTCGTACCAAACGCTATATCACCAAGTCGATCTGCTACCATGCAGCGCATATGGCCAATGAGATCAAAGCCAAGGCCATCTGTACATTGACCAACAGTGGGTATACCGCTTTTCAAATATCAGCCTGGCGCCCAGATGCGCACATTTTGGTATTCACATCCAACCGTCGGATCCTAACCCAACTCAATTTACTTTGGGGGGTAAAAGCCTTTTATTATGACAAGTTTGTGAGCACCGATGACACCGTAGATGATATCAACGCCATAGCTTGCGAAAAAGGCTTTGTGAAAAAAGGAGACTTTTTGATCAATTTGGCCGCCATGCCAATCACCAAAAAAGGAATGGTGAACACGCTACGTGTTTCTGAAATAGATTAGTTTTTGGGCGTTCCGTGAAGTGAGCTTGGCTCTACTTCACGGCGCGTTTTCCACTATATCCCTGTAGTGCGCTTTGCACTACTACAGGGGATGTCGCTGCAACCGCTAACGCGGCTCCTTATGCAACTTTTTCAAATGCGATGAAGTGAATCAGCTTTCCATGTTTGTCATGCACAGGAAACCCTTTGATATGGCAATGGTATTCAGACCCATCCTTTCGGTAGTTTAGAATGGTTTCCTCAAACGGAACTCTTGCATCCACGGCTTTTCTGATTTGCGATGAAGTAACTTCACAAGTACCAATCCCCTGAAACATCTTAGGTGATTGCCCTTCTACTTCTTCGGGCAAATAGCCATTCATGGCCTTCATGTTCTTTGAAGAATACACGATCTTGAGGTTGGCATCCGTAAGTACGACCACTTGATTTTTGTTGGCCAATGCATCATTGAAATCCCAAGACTCATCCCATTTTTTCGATAATTTTTTCAACTGGGTGATGTCATCACTCAAATCAATGATTCGGTGTAGATACTCGGCATAAACATCCCAAGCCATAAACGGAAGCGCCTTTACGGGTTGCTTCTGATAAAACTTTTGAGCAGCTTGGTCGTACGTTTTTAACTCATTCATCGTAATCGTATTTGGTCGCAAAATACCAAAGTAAACGGGGATAATGCGCTCCTAGAACGAGATTAACATTTTTGTCTGATCATTTTTTCAAAAAGGACGAAATGAACAAACAAAGATCAAACAATTTAAGAGAGTTTTTTACGCAATTCTGCGTAAATAGAGCTACTTACGGGCGCAGATACATTGTATTTTTTACTTTCGGAAGGCACATACCCTACCATGGTTTCGACCTCCGTTTTAAAACCATTTCGCATGTCCAATTGCATTGAAGTGATGGTCTCGGGCGGAAACTTTTGAATCAACCCCAATTGCTTTTCGAGTAAAGCATCTGTTATGTTAATTCCTTTCGCCTGCCCCAGAGCAATGATCTCTTTGATCAATGATGATACTTTCTCCATATCTTCTGCATCTTCCCTAAAAGCACCAAAGGTCTTGTCAGTAAGGCAGGTGATGGCTGAGGTAGATGAAATGAAAGCGTACTTGGTCCAGATCTCTTTGAGTGCGTCTTCCGTGTATACGAGATTAATATCGGTAGCTTCCAATAGTGTATTCAAACGATCCATGAATTGCTTTTCATTTTCTGTGGCATCGTTTTTTCCGAAGATCATTTTTTGCACAACACTCTTTTGGGTCACTTCACCAGGATTGGTCTTATAAGCATTGACATACACACATCCTTGTAAGACGTTTGCCTTCGGTAGTTGCTGCTCAACCAACTCATGAATATGAACCCCATTGAGCAACGGAAGCACATAGCTTTTTGGGCCCAAAGCAGGTTTAATGGCTTCGACACTTGCTTGTAAATGATAGCTCTTTGTACAGAGCATCACAAGGTCAACAGGACCAATGGTGCTGCAATCGTCTGTTACGTGATCCGGATGTACAACATAGGACTCTTCAGGAGTCACGACCGATAGTCCGTGATCCTTGATAGCTTTTAAATGGTCACCGCGAGCTACAAAAATAACTTCGACGCTAGGGTCATTTTGATAGGTTTTTGCGATATGGCCGCCAAAATAACCACCCACACCGCCAATGCCAAAAACGAGGATTCTAAATGGTTTCAATACGAGAGAATTAGATATATAAAGATAGTTTAAAAATCAAACTTCAACTGTACCGACACACTTTTCTGCTCTGGTTTCTTTCTGTCAGAATCGGTATTGAGGTTAGACAGCGAAATGCCCAATAACCTTACGGAATTGTGCATTTTTTCTTGATACAACAGTTCTTTGGTGTTTTCGAGTAACAAGCTCTTGTCAGCAATGTAAAAATCGAGGGTTTTGCTACGCGTTTGGGTTGTGAAATCGCTGTACTTGATCTTTAGCGTGATGGTTTTGCCAGAGATCTTATAGCGCTTCAATCTTCGATCCAATTCTTCGGCGATTTTTTCGAGCCTTTCGAGCATAAAGAGTTCGCTGGTTAGGTTCTCAGAGAAGGTACGTTCGGCCCCTACCGATTTAGCGATACGATGCGGTTTTACTTCACTACGGTGAATCCCGCGAACTACGTTGTAATAGAAAGGCCCTGATTTTCCGAAGTTACGTTCTAAGAACTCAGCAGATTTGGTTTTGAGATCCTTCCCCGTAAAAATGCCCAGTTTGTACATCTTTTCGGCAGTGACCTTTCCGACGCCATAAAACTTTCGAATATCAAGCGTCTCTAGGAAATCTAATACCTCTTCAGGATTCACGGTTTTTTGTCCGTTGGGCTTATTGTAATCACTGGCTACTTTAGCAATGAACTTGTTGATCGAGATACCCGCCGAAGCCGTGAGGCCAACTTCATTCAAGATACGTTCTCGAATTTCTGTAGCGATCAAGGTGGCTGACGGATTTCCTTTTTTGTTTTCGGTGACATCCAAATAGGCCTCGTCAAGCGAAAGGGGCTCTACCAGATCGGTGTAATCGTAGAAGATCTTTCGAACCTGCGTCGAGATCTCTTTATAGCGATCAAACCGTGGACGAACAAAGATCAGATCCGGACAGTTTCGCTTTGCCTTAAAACCCGGCATGGCGCTTCGCACACCGAACTTGCGCGCCTCGTAGCTGGCTGCAGAGACCACACCGCGCTTTTCACCACCGCCCACAGCAATGGGCTTGCCTTTGAGTTCGGGGTTGTCCATTTGTTCCACCGAAGCATAAAAGGCATCCATGTCTACATGAATGATCTTGCGCAGAGGGAGTGCTTCGTCCATCTAACAAATTTAGCATATCTTTAAATCATGGGAAAGACGGCCATCATACTTGGCGCTACAGGTTTGACGGGAGGATTATTACTTGAACGTTTGCTCGATGATGATCGTTATGAGGCCGTAGTGCTTTTTGGAAGACGGTCGATTCAGCTTCCGCATAAAAAAATAAAAGAGCACATCATTGACCTTTTCCAATTGGCAGACCACAAAGAAGACTTCAGAGCCGATGAGGTGTTCTGCTGTATTGGTACGACTGCCGCCAAGACACCCGATAAAGAAACCTACAAGAAAATCGATTATGGCATTCCGGCAACGGCCGCTGCCCTTGCCAAAGAAAATGGAATAAACACGTTTATCGTCGTCTCGGCCATGGGTGCCAATACTGCCAGCAGTATCTTTTACAACAAAGTAAAAGGATTGATGGAAAGTGCGGTGTTATCACAGCGAATTCCAAATACGTATGTGCTACGCCCATCACTGATTGGAGGAAACCGATCTGAAAGACGTATCGGAGAATACATAGGCAAAATCTTCATGAAATTGATCAATCCGCTAATGGTTGGAGGTCTTAAAAAGTATCGATCCATTAGGCCCGAAAAGATTGCAAGGGCCATGGTACGATTGGCCAACGAAGGATATGACAGACAAATCATTTTATCTGATAAAATACAAGAACTAGGAAATGAACCTTAATCAAGTGACCATTCCGTCGACCGATGTCGAACGTGCTACCAAGTTCTATCAAACATTGGGATTGCAATTGATTGTTAATGCTTTGCCGCGCTACGTACGGTTTGAATTGCCAGATGGAGAAGCTACCTTTTCCATTCATCATGTTGATAAAATGGGACAAGGAGAAGGGGTTGTCGTTTATTTCGAAGAGGAAAACCTAAATGAATATGTGAAGCAACTTCGGGAAAAAGGAATTACTTTTGATGAGTTGCCAGAAGATCGAAGTTGGGGTTGGCGCGAAGCGCGATTGACTGACCTTGACGGTAATAAATTGATCCTTTTCTGGGGCGGAAAAAACCGAAAAAATCCACCATGGAGAATTTAGATGACAGCAAAGAAGTTGAACGCAAGTTCTTAGTGACCTCTCAAGAGTATCGAGTAGAGGCATCTAACAAGGAAAGAATTGTTCAAGCATTCTTGAATACGGCTCCTGAACGTACGGTTCGAGTTCGCATCAAAGGAGAAAAAGGATTCCTTACCGTAAAAGGCCCGAGTACCGAAGACGGAACTGAACGCTTTGAATGGGAAACAGTGATCAGCATAAAAGAGGCCGAGTCCTTGCTCCCGTATTGCGAAGAAGGCACAATTGAAAAAGTGAGATATGAGGTGCCTAGCGAAAATCATACTTTTGAGATAGATGAATTTATGGGTGATAACGAAGGATTAATTGTTGCCGAAATCGAATTGAAACATAAGGACGAGCCTTTTGCAAAACCTGCTTGGTTGGGTAAAGAAGTAACGGGTGATGTACGTTACTACAATTCGAATTTGACCAAAGACCCATACAAAAACTGGAAATAAACAAACACCAATCATGATGAGATATTTGACCATTTTAGCCCTATTGCTCTTCGTTTCTTGTGCAGAGCAAGTCAAAGAACAGGAAAAGGAAATCGAAGAAATTGTCGAAAAAACAGCCGAAGAAATTTTAGCTGAGAAGAACAAAGCTTCTGAACAACTCGCGGCCGAACTCAAGGAAAAAGGCTTTCAAGTTTTTGATTATGTCGATGAAGAGACGGGAGAAGTCACAGTCATGCAACAATATTTTATGGCGTTTTTGAAAAGGGGGCCAAACCGTTCTCAGAATAAAGCCGAAACAGACAGCTTACAGCGCTTGCATATGGCGCATTTGGGAGCTATGTACAAACAAGGCTACGCCGATATCTCGGGACCGTTTGGTGATGATGGTGACATCAGAGGCATCACGATCTACAATGTACCCACCTTTGAAATAGCCGATAGTTTGGCCAATATGGACCCGATGGTCAAAGCAGGTCGATTAGTGATCGAGATTCACCCTTGGTGGGCGGCAAAAGGGTTTCCGTTGCGATGATTTATGTTGCGATTTGTTAGACTTGGACTTATTGGTCTATTGTTCCTTGGAACAATATTGAATTTGACTATAAAAGACTCCTATTACATTTCAGGAATCCTCTTTTATGCATTACCACTTCCGGTTCTAGTACTTCTTTCAGCACTTCTGGCATTCTTGCATCGAAAGGGAAGAAAATACTTGGTTGTTTTTTTGACGGTGACAATCACACTATTCTCCTTTTGGATTCATCAAAGTTTTATGATTACAAAACCTTCCGAAAAAGGAGATGTGCATATCGCTTTCTGGAATGCCGCTAAACGTAACAATTTTGAGGATGCCTTTAAAGTCCTCGAGGAAAAAGAAACGGATATTCTGGTGATGGTCGAATACGATCAGAATGAAAAGAAGAGCTTACGATTTATCAAATCCGATAACTCAGAATATCATTTTGAACTGATAGAAGGAAAGATTGGTATCATGTCGAAATTTCCAATTAAGATCGAAGCGATTCGGCATTACGAAAACTATTCACTCTCGGTTGTGTTCTCAACAGGGGCTAAAGATAAAAAACCATTAAAAGTAGCAGCGGTTGATGTTGGAGCCAACCCATTTCATTCACGAAAGCAAATCCTTTTCGAGACACTTTCAGAGGTCAAAGAGCATGAGTGTGATATAGTCGTGGGAGATTTCAACACGCCACTACGATCTAAGTTTTTTGAGCCATATAAAGAAGTCTTTCAACATGCTCTCACCGAAGCCGGTTCTGGGTTTGTAGAAACATGGCCTTATGGGATTCCACTGTTGTCTATCGACCATATCTGGGTTTCCGAAGAAATGAAAGTGACAGAGATTTCAAAATCGAATACTTGGTACTCAGACCATGCAATGTTGATAGCAGGTTTTAGCCTTCAATAGATTCCCTGCGAACTCTTAACAAAACCTTAGAACTCTATTCGATTAGAATCGGCTACATTTATAAGAAGCAACAGTCCGTCATGAAAATCAAAAGCTTCCTTGGCACACTAGCTCTTATATTGTGTTTCCATTCCAACGCACAGATTGAACAAAAATACCATGTTGTTGGTACATTGTTCACCATTCAATCAAAGGTTCTGAACGATGAAAGAGTGATCCAGGTTTCCTTACCCGAAGAATACGTAGACACCGATCAAAGGTACCCAGTGTTATATATATTAGACGGACAACGGTATTTCTTGCACGGTGTTAGTCTTCATCAATCGTTTAGAGATTTCAAACAAACACCGGAGTTTATCGTTGTTGGAATCTCAAAGAATTCCACGGATCGAAACAGAATGTACAGTGCTAATTCACAGAAGTATTTGGAGTTCATTAAAACGGAAGTGATTGATCTAATTGACAGTCAATTCAGAACTTCTGAGAAGCGTATGTTATTTGGCTGGGCATTTGGTGGCGGATTTGTCCTAGAGACCTTGATAACCCAACCGAAACTATTCGACACCTATATTGCCGCAAGCCCTTTTCCGATAAAGGAAAAAGTGACCCGTCTAGATAGTCTATTAAAACAGGCCCCAGATTTTGACAGGCTCCTATTCTTCACTTCAGGAACCAATGAAGGCGTTGTAAAAGAGGGCACAAGCGCTTTGAATGCCATGCTAGCAAACAATGCTCCAGCATCGATGAATTGGGTTTTTAGAGAGTTAGAAGCCGAAGAGCATCGCTCTACTCCGTTTACAACCTTGTACCATGGAATCAGGGAAACCTTCGAATATTATCCCGAGTTGCAATTCACCAATCTAGAAGAATTCACAAAGGCCGGAGGTTTGACCTATGTTTATGACTATTATCAAAAGCGTGCTTCTGAATACGGTTTTTCTCCTGAATTATCAGATTGGACGATGTTCAGCATCACAAGAAATGCAATAAGAGCCAATAATTACAAACAATTTGAAGCCTTGGCAACCGAATTTAAAAAGACCGGATTCATAGGTAGGTTGAGGGTAAGTAGAGCTTGCAGCATCGCCGAGTTTTATTTAAAGAATGCACAATATGAAGCTGCGGAAGAGTTGTTCGAACTTCTGATTGAAAAGCATCCAACTTCCGAACGACCTTTGATTGGTTTGGGTGATACTTACAAAGCACAGAACAAGAACCGAAAGGCCGCTTCGTACTATAAGAAAGCAAAGAAGTTGTCTAATTGAGATTCGAACAAAGCAGAAAGCCTGCCTCTTTTGCCACAAATTCACTAATGATTAATTGACTAAAGGAAACCCTCCGTCTTATGGTTAGCTATGCCAACCATAATCCACCCCGCCTGAATGACTCCAGTCGGGCAGGCTCCCTTTACCTAAGGGAGGAGCTAGATATTGATTTCCAATCAACTTTTCAGTGAAGCTGCAGGATTAAAGTTCTTATTAGCTCCCCTCTTTGGTTAAAGAGGGGTGATTCAGCGGAGCTGAAGCGGGGAGTTCGTTTCGAAAACCAACCATGGGTTCATCAGTTTTAGAGATAATTCGCAATAAAAAACAAAGCGGGGTCTACACCCCGCTTTGCATTACCTAAGCCAATTAAATAATTAATAAAGAACAGTCTTGTCTAAACACTTAAACTACGCTTAGGTAACCTAACCAAAAAATAAATATGCTACAGGTCAAAGTTGACACGTGCAAATAAAAATCTTCCCGAATATCCAAACTGAGAGGTTCTACGAGAGTAGACAAACTGATCTCCCGCGGTACCACCCGCTCTATTTTCATCAGGATATACGTCGAACAAATTGTTAGCGCCCACGGTGACGTTGAGGTTCTCAAACAATTTGGTGGTCACAGAAAGGTCAGTCACCAATTTTCCGCCGTAAACTGCGTCAGCACTTACGTCTGTTCCTGCTACTCTTGGGTCACCATTAAAGTCGTCTGGATCGGTCACTTCACCAAAGAAGGAGTTACGCAGTAAGAAGTCCCAATCTCCGATAGAAACCACATTCGCTAGGTTGAACTTCGTTCTTGGTTGTGCAAGTGTCAAAAAGGCTTCCTCTTGTCCGTCGAAAAAACTACCGCTTAAGCCAGCGTTGGCAATACGTTCTGGTACTCGGATCTCTTCGACCTCGGTTTTAGCAAAGGTCGCCGACAGGTCACTTCTAATAGTAATCTTGTCATTGATGTTTCCTTTATGAGAGATTACGATATCCAATCCTTGTGATTTGGTATCGATAGCATTGACAAAGAAACGAGCGCTCGTTGCACCGGCCGCATTAAAAATGGCCGTAAGTTCAGGGTCACCACCGTTTCCAAAGCTTCCGCTGTAGACAATACGGTCATCGATATTGATCAAATATGCATCAGCCGTGATGGTAAAATTGCTGATTTTCGCCGTAGCACCGATGCTAAAACTGTTGGAAGTTTCTTCCTTCAACTTAGCGATTCCGATTAAAGAAGCCGCCCTACTATCATTGGTAAACGTTCCTTGTTCGAATGGCTGATTGTCAACAAAAACGGTACTCGTTCTGCTAAAAAATTGCTGATGCAATGAAGGTGCTCTAAAGCCTGTACTATGAGCTGCACGTACCGAAATATTCTCGGTGGCTTTTATGCGTGTTGCTAATTTGTAGTTAAACGTGTCTCCGAAATCAGAGAAGTTCTCATAACGTCCGGCTAAGCTTACCAACCAATTTTCGGTAAAGTCAGCCTCAAGATCTACATAGCCTGCGATACTGTTTCTAAACTTGTCAGTAGCATTGCCTGGATCGTATCCTCTAAATACTTGAGCACCGCCACCTAACGGAGCACCTGTGAAGTTGTTGCGTACCAGAAGATTATCTGGAGTGGCGCTATTTACAGGATTTCCGTTGATATCGTAGCTTGTATACGAAGCTTCTTCACCTGCGGTTATACTGTAGTTTTCAACTTTATATTCGGCACCAATTGCCACGTTGAAACCACTGAAGATATCCTCGTGAAACTTATTGATATCCAAGTTCACGGTATTCTGAGCAAACCCTAATGAACCTGCGTCAAAGTTACGTGGTGTGGCCACGCCTAGTGTTCCGTTACTTGAGTTTCCAACGGTGATATCAAAGGTGTTTTTTCCATAGGTGTTCGAGAAATCCACGTTCCAACCGTTGATCTTTCCAGTGATTCCTAGTGCAAAAGATTGGTCTAAAATATCAGTTCCAATATTCGGCAAGAATCCATTTGGAAAAGCAGGAGTATTTGCACGGCCATCTCCTTGAGCCGGCCTTCTGTAAAAACCAGAAGCGAGTCCTTGACGATAGCTAATACCTCCAAAACCGTAGATTTTAGTATCATCACTCAATGGAATTTCCATATTGGCAAAGAACTTTCCTTCGCGCAGTTTAGCGGTTCCTACTTTGAATCTAAAATCTTCGCGTGTGAGTCCTCTGGCCGCCAATTCATCTTCATCCGCATCAAAATCGAGCAAGCTACGCAGGGTATCAATATCTGTATCGTCGCCAACATCTAAAGCAGCGATTTGATCTTTAGTCGCTTGGTCCAAATAACTAATGCCTTGGGCCGCACTTTGATAATCGGCTAGGGTCATATCGGCAACCACTCCGCCGCCTTCGGCAAAGACGCGCTCAGCACCATGAAAACCTCTAAAGATATCGCCAGCATAGTCCTTATTTCTCAGAGCAGGCGCCCTGGTCGCCAAAGAACCAGTGAAGTTGATATAGCCTCCTTTGTCGCCAAGAGAGAGTCCGTAGTTGGCATCTAGCTGTACTTTTTCGCCATCACTTCCACCTTCAAATTGATTAGAGTTTTCGCTAAAGTTAGCGCCGGTGGTAAGCGTAAGATCTAATTTTCCTGTGTCTTTTCTTAGAACGATGTTGATTACCCCTGCAATGGCATCAGATCCATATTGAGCAGCAGCACCATCACGCAATACTTCGATGCGTTTAATAGCAGCGGTCGGAATGGCGTTCATATCCGTTCCTACGCTACCCGCACCTACGGTACCATTTACATTCACCAAGGCGGTGTTATGTCGTCTTTTTCCGTTGATCAATACCAACACTTGGTCTGGACCAAGTCCTCTCAAAGAGGCCGGATCGATATGGTCAGTACCATCTGATACGGTCTGCGTCTGCGATGTAAAGGAAGGGGCGACGTAGTTCAGTATTTCGTTAACGGTCGTCTGCGGACCTTGAGCCGCTAGTTGAGTGACATCGATGACATCGACAGGAACAGCTGTTTCTGTGGCCGTTCGGCTTGGGTTTCTTGAGCCCACAAGAACGATATCATCAAGTTGCGCCAAAGATTCCTTTAAAGTGATTTCGAATACATCTTTACCGGTAACATCGACCTCTTGTGTAATAAACCCGATATAGGAAACAGTGATAATATTGCTTCCTTCAGGGACATCGAGTATAAAGTTTCCGTCAAAATCGGTTTGCGTTCCAATAGTTGTTCCTTTGACCAGTACGTTGGCTCCTGGTAGCGGGTTGCCGTCAGCGTCTCTTACAGTACCGCGAATTTCTCTAAACAGTTCGGTTTTCTTGTCTTCTTTTGAAAATGTCTTTGCTTTAAGAACAATTTGTTTTCCAACAATCGAGTATGAAATATCAAGGTTGTCGAAGACTAGAGCCAAGGCCTTTTCTACAGGCTCTTCAATAGTTTTTACTGAGACCTTTTGCGAAAGGTCTACAGCTTCGCTCATATAGAAAAACTTGTAGTCGGTTTGGTTCTTAATGTCGTTGAGAACCTCTAAAACAGGGGTGTTCTCAAAGTTAAGGTCTACGGTTCCTTGCGAATAACTCGGAGCCGTAGCGCTCATCTGAAAGATCGAGAAAAACAATAATGCTAAGGATAGTCTCATCTTTAGTCGGATAGTTGGATCCTTCACAGATAATAGCTGTGAAAGACCATGAAAGGTTTTTTTCATAATTTTGAAAAGTTTGGTCGTTAGTACTTGGTTTATTTAATGATCAACACCTAACTAAGGAAGTGTTGCCGCACTTCCTTTTTTATATCAAGGCGTGATCGTGATATTCTTGTCGTTTATCTCATAGGTAAATGGTAAAATTTCAGCAAAGGTCATTAGAATGTCCTCGATGTTCTCTACATCAAATTCACCCGTAAACTTTGCATTGTTTAATGCTTCATAGTGATTTACGATATCTACATCGTATGCTCTTTCGATACGTTTCGCCAATTTCGAAAAGGGCTCATTGTGCAAGACAATCTTTTTGGATCGCCAGGCCGTATATAGATCCGTGTTAACCTTTTGCTGTTTCATTTTCTTGTCGCTTCGATCAAAGGTTGCCTGGTAGCTAGGGGTCAAGATGATCGAATTCTCGCGTACTTCGGTCTCTTGAACCAACACAGACCCTTCAACCAATGTAGTCGCTACCGCTGGGTCGTCTGCATAACTGGACACGTTGAACTGTGTTCCCAATACTTGCACATCCATTTGGTCGACCTTTACGACAAAAGGTTTTTCCTTATTAGTGGTAACATCAAAAAAGGCTTCGCCTTCCAAATACACCATTCTGTTGGGAGCATTGTTGATGAATTTCTGCGGAAACTTTAAAGAACTATCCGCATTGAGCCATACTTGTGTCCCGTCTGAAAGTGTGAGCTGAAACATTTCACCTCTCGGAATTACAATCTCATTGTACACCAAAGTTTCACTTTCGTTAGCCTGAAACTGTACATTTCGGTCTGATTTGGTACCCACCACATTTCCGTTGGCATCTTTAATGTCAGAACTGCCATCCACATCCAAATAGGAAACAGTTCCATCGGCCAAGGTTATTTTCACCTTGTCGGCATTATGGTCTTCAGTTGGGTTGGTAACAACCTCTATAGCATTTGTAGAGCTATCTTCCTTCTTATTGAAGAAATACACCATAGCAGCAACACCAATAAAGATAGCAGCGTATCGACTGAAACGATAGACTGGATGCAGCTTTCTCACCGGAACCATCTTATCCATCAACTTGGCATAAACCTTTTGAGAATCGACATCAATAGTTGGCTGATTCGCATTCCAGCGCTTTACTGCCGCAATGAACTCTTTACGATTTTCTTCGCTTTCCTCTACCCAGTTTTGAAGGGCTTGCTTCTCATCAGAAGAGATCGAGCCCGACAGGTATTTTTTGATATATGTTAAGGGATTGTTCATTCTTCATTATTTACACCTTAATGATGCAGATTTCGCACAATTCCCCTACATGATTTTAATTTTTTTTAATTTAGTGATAGGATTTCATCATGAAAACAGACATCCGTGACATAGAAAAAACCTTGCTTCAAGGCTTAAAAAAAGGCGACCAGCTCTACTTCAAGATTTTGTTTGATGAGCACTATGCATGGCTTTGCAATTATGTGTACAAGCTTTGTCAGGACCAAGCACTATCAGAAGATCTCGTGCAAAATGTCTTTTTGCGGATTTGGGAAAAAAGAGCCACGCTCAATGTGAATACTTCTTTTAAGAATTACCTGTTTAGATCCTGTCACAATGAATTTTTGATGCACGTTAGAAAGAAAAAACAAGAGATCGCTACTCTGGATGCTCTAAAATGGGAAACACTCTTCGAAATACATCATCCTTCGCAAGAAGAAAACGTCTCAGAACAAAATTGGGTCAAGCTTGAAGCCGCCATCGAACGTCTTCCTGAGAAATGCAAAGAGGTATTTAAATTGAGCAGACTTCAGCAGAAAAAGCACAAAGAGATCGCTCAGATCATGGGCATATCTACCAAGACGGTTGAGGTACACATCACCAAAGCCCTGCGATTTTTAAAGGCGAATGCGACGAGTTTTCTTTCATTGCTTCTATTTGGCTTAATTTGAAGAACCCTCCGTCAACACCAAAAGT
This sequence comes from Flavobacteriaceae bacterium, assembly GCA_028279515.1. Lineage (GTDB taxonomy): Bacteria > Bacteroidota > Bacteroidia > Flavobacteriales > Flavobacteriaceae > JANQNQ01. The sequence goes on along the minus strand of JANQNQ010000008.1, from coordinate 134,464 downwards.
GTTGCCACCCCGCCTGAATGACTAAGTCGGGCAGGCTCCCTTTGTCAAAGGGAGGAGCCGAATTGTGGGTTCTATTTAAGCTCCCCTCTTTGGTTAAAGAGGGGTGGTTCAGATTTACTGAACCGGGGAGTTTGGGAAACAAAACCAAAGAAAAATCATTACCCTTATATTTGCTTAATATCATCATAATCAAAAAACGAATGAAAATCCTAAAATTTTTAATGGCGCTGATGCTATGCAGCTACGGTATGGCTCAAAGCAATATCAGCAATGAACGCATACGTTCAACAAAAGACGTCTTACGAAGCACAATTGCCAATCGCTATGGAGCAGTGGTGACGATTGAGTTGGGTAGCGATAAAATTTTAAAGGAACGCTTCGGACATACAGATGCGTCCAAACGATCGAAGATAACTGCCCATACTTTTTTTCACGTTGGATCAATAACCAAATCCGTTACCGCTTTAGCAATCATGCAATTGGTAGAAGAAGGTCGTATACGTTTGGATGATCATCTAGGCAAGTTCTTTAAAGATATACCGTCCCCAAAATCTTCTATAACAATTAAAGATTTGCTGCAACACACCTCAGGGTTACGGCAGACGTATGTAACCGATGACATTCAAGATTTTGATACGGCAAAAAATGCGATGCTCAATGATTCGTTGTTTTACCAGCCAAGGCAGTCTTGGTCTTACAGCAACTCAAATTATTCATTGCTTGCCATGATCGTTGAGAAGGTGGCGAATTGTTCATACGAATATTATGTCCGAAACAACGTCCTATTGCCACTAAACATGCGCGAAACCTATTTTTGGGGAGAGATAGATGACACCAATGCAAGCTACTTTGCTCAAAAAACCTACGAGCCATCGGCGCTTTCTAAGCAACGAAATTGGGGATATACGGGATGCGGAGGAATGATCAGTACGCAAGCTGATCTTAAGCGATTTGCCCATGAAGTTTTGTATAAGAAGAAGCTTCTCAAAAAAGAGACTTACGATCAGATTTTTTCAGATACCTTCAAAATCCGAGATGGTTTATCGATGGGACTGGGGTGGTTTGTGTCAACCGACGAAAAAGGCGCTGTGGAATATTGGAGCCGAGGAAGCAATGATTTCGGACATAATGCGGTCATACGATACTTTCCCAAAAAGGAGTTATTAGTCATGGTGCTTACCAATTCGGGCGAAGCCGACGGAAACCCTAGGGCTACGGGAAACAGAATTCTCAGTGATCTAATTTTGGAGCAGCTGGATCGAGAATGAAGGCAACGCACATTTTCTGCTTCTTTTTTTGGAAGTGTAACACGGCTAAAACTCCAAAGTCTATATATAAACTAAGGCATCTATGAAACACATCCTTTCGGTTCTTTTAGTTCTTCTACTTTTGAGTTGTTCGAAAGAGAACAGCACTGTGAATAACAACAACGATACATTTTCATCCGAACTCGCCCAGCTTCAAGCGTATTTCAACATACCCGGAATGGCCGCCGTTATTGAGCAGGATGGTCAAATCGTATACGAGAATTATTTGGGCTTTGCCGATATAGAGACAAAGACCCTTGTTGATTCGACCACCTTGTTTCCGGTAGCATCCCTCACCAAGATCTTTTCGGGTCTTCTGGCCATGAAGCTCGAAGAACAAGGCAAACTATCCCTTGAAGATTCACTCAGCAAATATATCGGAGGTCAACAAGTTGGCGATTCTGTTCAACTAAAGCATGTGATTTCTCATACCTCACAAGGAGCTGTCGGAGAACATTTTTACTATAGCACACGCTTCGGAGCCCTAACACCAGTTCTTGAAAAGGCAGGGAAAAAATCGTTGGCAGAATTATTCAAGGCTGAATTGTTTTCGCCAATGAAATTGCAAAACACCTTTTTCCTCAAAGATTCTGCTACCGTTGCGCTGTTTAAAGAACGACTTGCTTCTCCGTATATGTTAGACAACGGCGTTGAAAAAGGAAGACTAGAATATGGCTTCTCAACGTCAGCCGGACTTGTTTCTGACACTAGAGATCTGTTGAAACTGAGCAAATTCCTCAAACCCAATACACTATTGAAAGAAGCCAACCTCATTAAAATGATTACTCCGTTTAAAGAGGGCTTACCCTATGGACACGGAGTTTTCAACCAAAAAGTCTATGGTGTAGATGCGATATGGGGTTATGGCCAATACGATTGTTATTCGAGTCTGTTTGTGAAGATTCCATCAAAAAACACAACCTTGATTTTGTTAGCAAACAACAACCTAATGAGCGACCCCGCGAGACTGATGTATGGAAACCTGACCTCTTCTTTATTCGCATTAAGCTTCTTGAAAAACTATATCATAGATGCTCCAGAAATGGCCTTGTTTCACGAGCCAAATACAATCAATTTTGATAAACATCGAGAAGTAACGCGCGACCTTGTTTTGGCCCAAGCCCTGGCAGAATCCTTTATGGCACGGTATGATTCCAGTAAAATACAGTCCAGTGCGGCTTTATTGAAACGGGTCTTTGAAAAATATCCAAACTACACTGAATATGCAGACCTTGGTCTGCTACACAATTTATCGTTCTTAAAAGACGTGGCTTTTTACAGGAATCTAGGTCCCTTCAATGACTTTGACACCCATATCGAAGCGATAGGAAAAACACTTTTAGAGAAAGACCCTAACAATCCATATGTGAGAACCTACTTAGGCACCTTTTACGATCGAAAAGGAGATCTTTCTAAAGCGTCACACCATTTCAAAAATGTAGCAAACGCAAAAAACTTCTCACGACATTGGTATACCGAAGAAGCTGAAAATTGGCTTAGGCAGTAGGAATAGAAGAGAAACTAGCAGCGTTAAAAAGAAGGAGTTGAATTTTGTAAATTGAAAGATAAGATTGGGGCAGATTCTCGCATTCGCGAGAATGACATTCCCTTTTGAACTCTGTACTTAATACTTTGTACTTTTCTCACATCTCAACCCTTCGCACTCCGTGCTTCGGATTGTGAAGACACATCTCATCCTCATACACCGAAGCTTTATGCGTAGGTGTATCTCACATCTCAATACTAACTACTTCCTAACCTCAATCGTCTGCACGACCTCATTGCCAAACTCATCTACTACTGTAATAGTATGAATCCCAGCTTCAGGTAAAATGGCAAACTCATGAAAGGTTTGGGTCGTTCCCATATATAGGTCATTTAAATACCAAAAAACGGTTGTGTCGGGTTGGGTATGCGCAAGCTTTAGCACAAGTTCGTTGGTATCTCCTTCAAAATCCTTCGGAAGAAATACTTTGCTAGGCCCTTTCGGAAAGATAAATTCCATCGAAGTAGTTTCACTGCCCAAACAATCGCTGCGATACGGCGGTAAGGATCGATAGGTGACATTGCTGTTCTTAAAATAGTATTCCATGGTTGGTGGCAGCACAAACCAAGATTGCGTCACCATTTCATCGATAGGAGAACAAGAGGTATTGATGCGATACTGTAAGTTTGAATCTAAATGTACGGTTTGATGAAACGAACAAGCATCAGCACGGGTCCCGACAGCAGGCACCCATTGTGTTTTTTTCGGGCAGATGGCCGTTGCCAAATAGCCGCTATCTTCGCAAACCTCCACTTCGATCAATTCGTCATAAGGAGGTTTAAACCATTCCGAATGAGGTAAGATGTCAAACACATCAAATAATATAGGCGCTGCAGCTGTAACGCCTGTGAGTCCAGGTTTCCCTTCGCCGTCGGCATTGCCCACCCAAACACCAACTACATGGTCTTTAGTAACACCTATGGCCCATGCGTCACGATTGCCAAAACTGGTTCCTGTTTTCCAGGCTACTTTGATGCTTGAGTCGTAAAATTCCCAAGCCTCATCACCCTCGGGTCGATTCACGTCTTTCATAGCCTCGAACGTAAGATAAATGCTTCCGGCGTCAAAGAGCGGTTTCTCTTGGGTGCGTTCTCCGAAATCAACTTCCGCTTGACGGAAAAAAGAAGGCGACCGAAATTCTTGAGTAAAATATTCGCTCGATGTCTCATTGAAATGATGTAAGGTGGAAGCCAGATTCGCATAGCTTTTGCAGAGGTCCCACAAGCTACTTTCGGCTCCACCTAAGATGAGGGAAAGTCCGTAATGATCAGCAGAACGATCGATGTCATTTAGGTCGAAGTACTTTAGTTGTTCGCGAAACTTTTGCAAGCTGTACGATTGAAGCAATCGAATCGCCGGAACATTCAAAGAGCGCGCTAACGCCCGCTTTGCCGGAACGGCCCCATCATACGATTCACTAAAATTCTTCGGGCTATACCCTGCGATCGATGTTGGGATGTCGGCCACCAAGGCATCAGGCAACAATTCGCCCGAATCGAGCATGGCAGCATATAAAAAGGGCTTTAGAATACTACCCGTGCTTCTTGCAGAGATGATGATATCTACGTCCTTTTCATGCTCTTTGTCAGTAGGGCTGTTTCCGACGTAACTAAGCACCTCTCTCGTTTCTACATCTAACACCAAAACGGCCATATTGTGAACCCCGCCTTGCTTAAAGATGTTGTGATAGGTAGAGACAATGCGATTTACATTGTTTTGCGTGTGATATGGAATCGAAGTCGTAATCCGTTCTCCGGTATGTGTTTTGGCCATACGTTCGACCAAATGAGGTGCAATTTGTGGTAACGGAAATGGTTTCTGCGGAAGGTCTTCGGCAACAGCTAATTCATACGAGATCTGGTCGATAACACCCTCGTCGTGTAACTTTTTTAAAAGACGGTCGCGTTTCGCCTGAAGCCGTTCTTTATTTTTCCCCGGAAAGATTAAACTAGGGGCATTCGGTAAAACAGCCAACGTGGCGCTTTCGGCCCATGAAAGCTGATGCGGCTGCACTCCAAAGTATCTCCAAGAAGCCATGTCTAAGCCAACTACATTTCCGCCAAAAGGGGCATGCGAGGCGTATAGTTTTAAGATATCATCTTTTGAAGATCGAAACTCCAAACGTGTTGCCAAAATCACTTCGATAAGCTTTTCAAAATAGGTGCGCTCTTTTCCTTTTCTCGAAAGCCGAATAACTTGCTGGGTAAGCGTGCTGCCTCCACGAACCACTTTGCCTGCTTTGGCATTTTGCTGCATGGCGTTAAAGATCGATACTGGATTAAACCCCGGATGCTTGTAAAAATGCTGATCTTCAAAATAAAGAATGCACTGCTTAAATTTTTCAGGAATGCTGTCCGACGCAGGAAAACGCCATTGCCCATCAGTAGCGATCTTGGCTCCCAAGAGTTCTCCTTCAACGCTTTGAACGACCGTAGAGGTAGGGTCATCGAATAATTGCCTTGGCAAACAGAAATAGTAGGCGATAAGTAAGATGAGTACAATTACCGATCGCTTTTTATGGCGTTTTATGTAGTGTATAATTCGTTTCAAATGGAGAACTCATACTCTCGTTCTACTTTACATATTCTGGTGCGGTACCATTGATACCATTCCTCCCTTCCCTTTCGTTGCGCAACAAGATGGTTGGTGTGTCGCTTCCAAGCTTTGATATGCTCGAGGCTCTCCCAATAGCTGATGGTCACGCCCAATTCTTCTCGGGCGCTTTCAAAGCCCAAAAAGCCCGGCTGTTGCTTTGCCAATGCTTCCATTTGTTGGGCCATCTTTGCATAGCCTTCGTCATCTCCCTCAGTACGAATAGAGGTGAAGATAACGGCATAATACGGTTTAAATTCTGATGTCATGTTAGCGGGTTGTTTACCTGCATCTAAGATACAGCAATAGGGCGAGGATTCCATCACGTACTTTTGGTCAAATGTTCTTTTTTCTATACTGAAGGCGTCATTTTGTTAAAGAATTTCGACCAATAGGACGCATCGCCTAATATTGGCTATATTTACCACTTGCCTATGTTACGTTCAACGATATTACAAGTATTCCTAGTATGTATATGCTTGCTAGGACTTCAATTGGGTCATGCCCAGTTGGGTTTTTGCCCTGGAGATAAGGGTGCGCCCATCTTTGAAGAAGATTTTGGTACCGGAACTACTAACGGACCCGCCTTACCACTTGGTTTTACAACCTATACCTTTGTCGGTGCTGGACCACAGGACGGTCAATATACCATATCGAGCGACATGGGACAATTAGGTTCATGGCACAATACAGGAGACCATACTGAAGATGATATTGATGGCAAGGCCTTTATCGTAAACGCAAGCTTTACCGCGGATCAATTCTTTAATCGCACCATTACCGGACTCTGCTCGGATACCTTTTATGAATTTTCAGCTTGGTTACTAAATGTCTACGATTTTGATGCAGGCGTTTGTGCCAATGGCGGAATACCGATCAATGTGCGTTTTGAAATTTGGGATTCTACTGACACCAATTTATTGGCAGCAGGAGATACGGGAAATATCGGGTCAACAAGCTCTCCAAATTGGGAACGCTATGGTTTGGTATTCCAAACTGCCACAGGTCAAAGCTCGGTGATCCTTAAAATGTTGAACAACGGAGATGGTGGTTGTGGAAACGACCTAGCCATCGACGACATCGTTTTTGCGGCATGTGGAGATCTTACTTCGATAACATCTGATATTTCTGGTGGCGTTGATTTTGTGACATGCGAGTCCAATGCACCTGTGAATGCGACCTTGACCGCGACTCCTGACTTTTCAGTGTACAGCACCCATTCTTTTCAATGGCAAGAAAGCCCTGATGGTAACACATGGACTGACATTCCAGGAGCGACCAACAATATATACACACCTCCACCGATCAATACAACCACATATTATAGAGTAAATGTGGCTGAGAATCCTAGCAATCTGGGAAGTCCGTTTTGCTCATTTTTATCCGAACCCTATTTATTTGATATCGTACCCATTCCTGCATCTCCAGTAAGCGCTGGTGACGTGACGATTTGTGAAGACGAAGCGATTCCGGCACTTCAAGTTACGGTAGAAAATAATAGAAGAGTGGCCTGGTATGATGCCCCTGTTGGCGGAAACTTGCTAGAACCCAACAGTAATAACTACACCCCTACACAAGCGGGGATTTATTATGCGGAAGCTTATGTAAATGGGTTAAACTGTATCAATCCGGTGCGAACGGCGGTGACCTTGACGATCAATAGCATTCCTGTGTTGCCTTCTACGTTTGAAGCACTAACGCTTTGCTCTAACGAAGTGGCTACCTTGGATGCTGGTCTTGCCGGACTCCAATATCAGTGGAATACCAACGAGATGACGCAGACCATTACAATCGATACACCAGGCACCTATACCGTGACGGTGACCAATGGCGCTGGCTGCAACGCCGTGAAGACTTTCGTAGTAACAGGGCTTACATCGCCCATTTTGTCCGAACCTCCGTTTTCAGATGGGCCTTCGGTTGTGATACAAACCACCAACCAAGGTAGTTTCGAATATTCATTAGACGGAACCAATTTTCAGACGTCTCCGGTCTTTCCTTTTGTAGAAGGCGGAATTTATACAGCTTTTGTTAGGGACACGTTTGGTTGTGGGATTGATACCGTACAGTTTCATCATTTAGAAATTCCGAAGTATGTAACGCCCAATGGTGATGGTCGAAACGATACGTTTGAGGTGAAGGGACTCAGTTTCTTTTCATCGTCTACCTATTACATTTTTGATCGCTTCGGAAAACTCCTCAAAAGTGGAAACGGTACAACCCTGTCTTGGGACGGTACCTTTAACGGACAAACCCTTCCTGCCTCTGATTATTGGTACGTGATTAACATCGAAGACCAGACCTTTAAAGGGCATTTTGCGATTAAGCGATGATTATTTTATTTCCCTCCTAAAAAGGAAGGACTAAAGAAGGTTGTGTAAAATCTGAACTATCGACTTTCTTGTCTTACATATTTTACCTCGCAAGGCTCAAAGCAGAGCACTGACGTAATCATTTCTCCATCGACCAGTTCAAATGTTAAATCATCCGAGAACCCAAAGGTGAAATCACAGTCGGTAGGGTATATTTTTCCCTCTTCGACAGAATAGGTTCCAGAAGTTGGGGTATCAGAGTCGACCGAGAAAGAACAAAGATTTCCGTTTGAAGTTACCGTACCATCGCTTTCAAACGTAATGGTTTTGTTCGAAGTTACGGGTGTAAATTCTCCGCTACCATCCCCAGGATCTAGGTTGCGGGCCACCATCCTCCATGTACCTACTACACTATTGGCTTCATTGGCTTCGTTATTGTCATCTTCAGAACATGAAAATAACAGGATTGCGGTGGCAAAAAGGCTAAAAAAATACTTGACTTTCATGATGAGTTGTTTATTAATTAAGATGTCTATTATCGATTTTGGTTGCTTATTGGGAATGAAAAACCCACCTAAACATTGGTGAATTAGTGGCGCATTTAATTGAAATTCCAATCCTACGCATGTTGTGCTTCGGATTGTGAAGACAATTTTGACATCTCACATCTCACATCTCAGTACTCTGTACTAAAAACTAACAACTAGTTCGGTGTAATCGAATAGGTCATCGTATTAAAGTTGGCCTCGAAAATGTAATCTCCTGTAGGAGAAGCCGTCCCTGAATTGATGGTGGGCCCACCAACGATCAGCATCCCGTTTGTGCCACCTAAACGACCATCATTAGAGGTAGTCTGCGGAACAAAGGTAAAGTTGAGGTCAGATGCGCCACTTAAAGCAATGGTAAACACGCCAAGTGAGGGTTGCGTCATCTCAAACGGACCAAAAAGTTCAAAGTCAATAAAGAGTTGTGCCGGTATAGCTGGCAATGAGGTCATCGTATACGTTCCCGAACCATTAAAGTTAATGGTCAGGTCAATCCCAACACGGGCGTAACCCGAAGGAATGTCAATGGTAGCGCCTCCTACTTCGATTGTACCATCACCAAGATTATCTCCGTAGTCCAAGAACCCGATTTGAAAACGGTTGATACCGTTGCTCCAGTTTGCTGTAGCAATCGAAAACTCATCCTGACCTACATCGTAGCTCATGGTCTGATTGTAGAATTCGACGTTGACAGATTCAAACTGGTAGTTGATTCCGTTAAACACGGTAATGCGATAAAAGCCAGAATTGGTGATTTGAATGTTTCCAGCATTTTCGTCCAGATTACCCGAGATACCGTTTCCGCCATATACAACACTTTCGTTCTGTGCTGCCAAGAACTTTACTTCGGTACCCGCTGCAAAGTATTTATATCCCAGAAAACCATTGCTGAATCCAGGGCTGTTAAAGGTCAATTGCAGCGCATTTGCAGCATCCCAACCGTTAAAGCTTCCGTATAAATACAGAGAGGTAGGTGTATTGCTTGACTGATTTGAAGTCGGCAGTGACAACTCGCCCGCGTCATTTACAGTCAGTTCGTATTGCGTTCCGTTAGGAGAGGTCAAGACCAATGAACTTCCAGGTTCAGAGATGATCACATCTCCATTATCGTATTCGACACCGTTGGCATTCTCTTCCCAACCACTCGCATTCTTTGCATATAAAGCGTAGGGTACACTTAGTAATTGAGTGGTACCGATGATGGCGTAGTTGGTTCCTCCGGCAGTATCAACGCCTAATTGCACAAAGTAGCTATTGGCGCTCCAGTCGATGGTTGACAGGTCATCAGTTGTCGTACCTGCACCAATTTGCAAATTGATCAATCCTTGGTCGCTGGTTGTAGTTGTATGAGTTTCAGTATAGACCGCTGTACCATTGGCAGCGCCTTCTAAAATGGCAATCTGCACACCCACATTGGTAGCCGCAAGCGGGCTTCCCCCACTGTCTCTAACGACAGCTTGGTAATTGATGGATTCTGGAGTTTGTGCAAAAGTAAAAGTCGCTAAAAGCAATGCGAATGATAGTAGTAGTTTCTTCATAACTTGGAAGGAATTTAGAACACAAATATTCAGGTTTTTTGGCAGATTACCTAAATTATTTTGTAAACGTAGCTAATGGATTCATAAGCGTAACCTAAAAAAGAAAGCCCCCTAGCAACTAGGGGGTTCGGATTCTATAGTTTTGAGTCGCTTATTTGACCACTTCCACCCATTGTCCTTTAGTACGCACCGCATACTCATTGTCATACATGGCTTCACATTGTATGCCTGGCAAGTAGTATTTGCCGAGATAGGATGCATTGAGTAAAATTCTGAAGGTTCGAGTTTCCTGTCTTTTCAGGTCAAAGTAGAAATTGGATCGGTCATCTCTAATGTCAATATGATCCGCTTTGTTCTCTGCAAAATTTCCAAAATCGGTGAAGCGCGTATTCACAATTTCCCATCCTGAAGGGATGATCTGTGACAGCGCTACATCTTCAACAAGCTCTCCTGTTCGATTGCTAATAGTCACTTCGGCAATGAAATCGGTGCCTTGTGACAATTGAGAAATGTCCATTCTGGCACTGTTTCTTCCTTTGAAAGCCATCGTGGCCGTCAAGTTCTTTTGTACCACTTTTTCTTCTCCCACGGGAAGAATTCCACTAGTCAGTACACGTACGAAAATAGTGTTGCTTTTATTGTTCTTTAGAGTCAGTTGGTTGGCACCCTGTTTTATCTGAAGACCGCGGGAAGCTAACGCTTTATCAGTGTTTACTTTGGCAGAAGCACCTCCATTGGTAGCAAAGCTCACATCTACTCCTTTACCACCGATATAATCAGCGTACTTGGCCATGGCTAATAAACTGTATGCCGAAGCCTGTGTACTCATCCAACGACTGCTCGATAAGTTTTCTGCGATCTTTTTGGCAACCTCATTGGCGCGTTGTTTTTGATCCAAAATGGTGAGGGTCTCTAAACCAAGCGCTCGGTTTCTATCCAAAGAACCATATCCATAATAATAACGTCTCGGAGTAAAATCAAAATTGGCAGTGCTCAATAGTTTTTCGGCGGCCGATTTTCTTCCGACCAAGGCGTATGCAGCTGCCAATCGAATCTTGGCTTCATTATATAGCCCATTCGTTTCTCGCATACGATTCATAGAAGAAAGATCCGGACTTCCAGCTAAGGCTAGGGTATACAATCGATAGGCCTGCGCTAGGTCATCTCTTCGACGACTATCAGATTTTTTACGCCAGCGTTTGGCGGCATCTTTTTGATAGCGGATCCAATTCTGTTTAAAGGCAATCGGTAGCACATAGCCTTTCTTTTCGGCTTCTAACATGAAATGACCCACATACGATGTGCTCCAATCGTTGGCAGCATTGCCACCTTGCCAATACGAGAATCCTCCATTTGGAATCTGGAAGTGTGCCAATCGATTGATGGCGGCTTCTACGTTTCGCTGCACATCTGTTTTCTTGTTTGCTGGAAGGTCAAAGATGTCGGATAGGTATAACTGCGGAAAAGCTCCCGAAGTCGTTTGCTCTACGCATCCATGCGGGTATCTAATCAGGTATTGAAGCCTTCTGTTAAAGTCCATCTGCGGAAGCGAAGACAACTCAACTTGCGCACTGTTGCTTCCTTGGGTGCCAAAGGTTGAAAAGTCAACTGTTTTTTCGCTGTTTGGTTCGAGGATGACATCAACAAAATCATGTGTCACTGGATTTGGATTCACTACGTCTATCTCGACATCGTAGGAAGCTTTTTCGCCATTTCCGGAAGCTTCCACTGTAATTTTTCCGATACCATTGAACGGAGCAATATCTAGGTCAAAGTACACCATCTTTTCATCCGGTTGTGAGAACGAAACGCTCTTCAAGCTCGGGCCTGCCATGGTGTAAGACGCATGGGGCTTCAGCTTTACGGTCACATTTTTTACTTTTTTCTCGCCAGCAAAAACAGTCACGGGTAGTGTGACTTTCTCGCCTGGAGTGATCTTCCGCGGAAGCGAAGCCAAAATCATCAATGGCTTTTTAACGGGTGTGGTCTTTTCGGCATTTCCGTAGGCTCCAGTAGTGGCATCTCCGGCCACTACCATGGTACGTACGGACCCTACATATTTAGGAATGTTGATCTCATGAGAGCGTGTATCGCCTTTTCCAAGGGTAAACGGACCTTCATAAACGACCATGGGCTTAAAGCGATTGGCCTTTTTGTTTTTACTGCCAGCAAGGTCTTGATCCCCACCAATACTGAATATCTGGTCGATGCGGCCGCCATAGGCGCCAATGACGTCGTCAAAGATGTCCCAGGTTTTTACACCAAGTGCTTCACGCGCATAGAAATCATCCCAAGGATTGGGGGTTTTAAAGCGTGTTAGGTCGAGCAAGCCTTCATCTACGATGGCAATCGAATAGGTCATCGGTTTTCCGTTTTCTTCGCTGACTTTTACGGTGATTTTCTCTTCTGGACGCAGCACATTAGGCATGCTGATTTCTGGTGTTAACTTGGTTGCAGGGTTTTCGACTGATATTGGAACTACGCCATACATTCGAATGGGTAAGTCATTTTCGGCAGAACCGTGCGGTTGCAACAAAGTGATATTGATGTACACATTGGGTGTATACGATTCGTCAATAGGTAGGGTGAATTTAGTCTCTCCTTTTTGAGGAGTCACCCAAAGGGCATCCAATACTTCAGATCCATTTTCGACAGTGACCAATGCTCTTCCTGTACCTCCAGATGCGAAGGACACCGTTGCGGTTTCGCCAACATTATACGTGTTTTTGTCGGTTGAGAATACCAGCATCGATGCTGAAGAAGGATCATTTTTTCGAGCTTTTCCGGCCCAACCTGGCCAGTCAAAGTACATGACTTTTCCTGTGGCGTGCCCGCCTTGCGGATCAATAACACGAACGAGGTAACGGCCCCAATCATTTTCGGAAACTTTCAGCTTAAAATTGCCTTTTCCGTTAGCATTGGTCGAAACTTTTAAAGACTTATAGGGTGCATAATAACTACTGTTCTCATAGGACGAAAGATTTTCGTCAGAGTAGTTCCACCACCAGCGCCATGAGACTTTGTATACTTTTACTTCAAGGTTGTTCGCCGCACGCGGATTTCCTTGCTCATCGACCGTGACTACTTCAAAATTGTGATCTTGATCGGTGAGCAACATACCACGTGCTTTATCACCTTTGGGCACATTGATTCCCACATACTGTCCGTAGGGCGAATAGGTACTGCTAAAGACATCGGTACTAAAATCGCCACCGTTCTCATAGACCTTGGTAATGAAGGAAGCCTTCAACATTCCGGGAGCCTTTCGGCGTAAGGCTGGATCAAGATTGAAGGAGGCCTTTCCTTGGTCATTGATCTTGCCGTCAAAGACGACAAACTCTTCTGTATTAAAACGGCGTACAGGATCATCAAATTCGTAGCCTGGGAATTTCTTGAATTCTGTTTTGGTCTGAGAGAAGCGGCCGTTGATATCAGCTTTTAAGTTTCGCGCGATCGCACCATGCAACCAAGTGACCTCAAGGTCTCCGTTTACATCGCTCTTTGAATAGATCACATCGCTATCAAAACCGACCTTGATCTTAAGACGGTTGGGTTTTATGGTCTCGATCTTAATGAGTTTGTTGAAGGTTGCACCTCCAACCTTTACACGTGCTTGCCAATTTCCGGTAGGTGCTTCTTGATCGGTTTGCACTGTGAAACGGTAGAAATTGTTCAATCCGTTGGTTTGGATCTCGCGATGCGTGACCTTTCCGTAAGGGTCGGCCAATTCAAATTTTACAGGATGGTTTGCCGGAAGTTTGTTCGCATTGTCATTCAACATAAAAGATAAAAAGAGCGTGTCACCCGGACGCCATACGCCGCGTTCGCCATAGAGATATCCTTTGAGTCCTTTTTGCAAACTGGCGCCAGCCACGTCGAATTTGCTCATCGAAAGCGCGTTGCCATCGTTAAGACGCACATAGGTCTTTTCGGTGCCTTTGGATACCACGGCAAAGAATGCTTTGTGGTCTGCATCAAAGATGGTCTTTCCTTCTTCGTCGGTAGTTTGAGAACCGAGTTCTTGTTGCTGCAAGTTGTAAAAAGTAACTTTTGCATTGGCAATCGGCATGGTGGTAACGATGTCGGTTACTGCAATGAAATAGGAGTTGTTAGCACCTTTTTTCACCACGGCCCCAAGATTGGAAGCCAAGATATTAGTGGCAATCTTTTTATCGTAGTAATACGAAGTATGACACGGATTTTCGCGCTCGTTCCAGTCATATCCGTAATAATCGTAGTAATAATAATTATTGTCCCAATTAGAATCATCGGGCGTTTCGCTATCAAAGTCGATCTCTTCAAAGGCGGCCACATCTTCTTCTGAAACTTCATCACACTTATAGGCAGAATAGACCTTTTTGTAGTTGAGCTCCACACGATAGATAGCCCCTGGTTCGGGTTGGATCAATTTAGAAATGTCAACAGCATAGGCATTTGGTTTTCCGACATTGAGTCCGCCATCTTCGAGGTTCAAGGTCTTTTTGGCGATCGGTCTAGCTACAAGCCGAAGATTTCCTTGTCCTCCAAGGTTGTTGTCCTGTAAAAACTGAAGCACATTGTTTTCATAGATGCGATAGACCGAAACGTCCACGGCGCGCAAATTCGTGGCTTCAAAATTGACCTTGAGATTATCAGATCCTGGCAGAATGGTTCCGCTTTGTAAAAAGGCCAAGCTTGGTTTCAGTTGCTCAAAAGAGATGAGTTCACTGTAATCGTTCTTCAAGCGAAAACCATCGGTGCTTTGAACGCTAGAAAATACCTCAAGTTTGGCGCTTCCTTTTACCGAACGATTTGGGTATACTTTTAGCACGTTGCCATCCACGGTGTATTTAAGAGTTCCGCCACCTTCGAGGGTAACCAACCCTCTAAAATCCTGACTTTTCTTTACGGGATCAGTAAAGTTGATCTCGACAGATTGTTCACCATTGTCAAAGACATCGATGCCGACGATCTTAAAGTTGTTTTTTCCTGGAATTTCGATATTGGCTTCGCCTTCGGACTCGATATTGAACGACTTTCCGGTCCATTCTAAAACAATTTCCGAATCATCTACAAAGCGCTGAATGCTATCGATGGTAAACTGAAATTCACGTCCGTTAGAGGTTGCCATATCAAATTTTACCGCTAGTTCTTTCCCATTTTGTGTAGCACTTATTAGCTCTGTAGCCGTGCTTTCATCGAGTACGTCACTGGCCCTTACGATACCGTTGATGTATTGCCAATCTTTGCTATACGACTGAAGTTTTTCGGTGATAACCGTGAACTGTTGTTTAATGGTTTTGACTTTGAAATCAAAGGTTTTGAACTTACTCGGAACGTCGTGTATCCTTCCAAGTTTCAGTTTGAAACTATATTCAGTATCGGGTTGTAAACGCTCATCAGGAACAAAGGCAATCGTGCGATTGTTCAGTGCCATCACTTTTCCTTTGATCTTTGGAGACGCGGTAAGCAGACCGTCATCCAATTCGGTGTCGATGGCCCAATCTTCGACCGGCTCAACCAGGACGATTCGAATGTCAGAGGTGGTCGAGATGATACCCGAAGAGACATCAGATACATATTGACTGTATTCATGAAGCTTGGATTGGTTTTGATCGTCCTCCTCTTTCTTTTTACATGAAAAAACAAGAAAGGAGACCAATGCGAAAAGGAAAAATCTAGTGATACGCATATTGATGGTTTGTTTTGTTAGGTTGAAGTTGTTATGATGCGGTCAATTAGAAGATTATTCTTTATAGATACCAATATAGAGCTCGCCCGAAGCGTTCATCGAGGCGCGGTACATACCAGCGGTGTTGAATTCCATGGCGACATTTCCATCGTGGTCGATGGCGATGATACCGCCGGTTCCGCCCAGTTCGGTCAATTTATTTTGAATGACTTCGGAAGAAGCCTCCTGAAGTGAAACACCTTTGTATTCCATCATGGCAGCGATGTCGTAAGCAACGACTCCGCGAATAAAATACTCGCCCCAACCCGTTGAAGAAACCGCACAGGTTTTGTTGTTGGCATAGGTGCCTGCGCCGATGATCGGAGAATCTCCAACACGAGACCATTTCTTGTTGGTCATACCCCCTGTTGAGGTTCCAGCGGCCAAGTTTCCATTTTTATCTAGGGCAGCACAGCCGACGGTTCCAAATTTGGAATCCTTGATATCAGCATCGTAAAATGCAGCAGTTTTATCATCGTGATCCAGCTCGATCTTTTCTTTTTCTTGAGCACGCTTTAGCGAGTTCATACGTCTTTCGGTATAGAAGTAAGAAGGATCCACGATTTCAAGCCCCTGTTCTTTAGCAAAGACTTCGGCACCTTCTCGTGCTAGCATTACATGTGGTGATTTTTCCATCACCATACGAGCCGCAGATATGGGGTGTTTTACGTTAGTTACACCTGCAACCGCACCAGCGTTTAGAGTAGCTCCCTCCATAAAAGAGGCGTCCAATTCGTTTTTTCCTTCGGAAGTGAATACGGCTCCTTTTCCAGCATTGAATAAAGGAGATTCTTCCATCACGTGAATGGTCTTTTCAACGGCGTCCATACTGCTTCCGCCGTTTTCCAGGATTTCATACCCTACGCGAATGGCTTCCTCGAGTTTGGCTTTGTAGGCCGCTTCCTTTTCAGGGGTCATGTTCTTTTTAAGGATGGTTCCGGCACCGCCGTGAATGACAATTCCGAACGACTGTTTCGGGGTTTCGACAGGAGTTTCCGCAACAGCGGTATCGGTCTTTTGTCCTTGATTACAACTTCCTAGTGCAACCAACAGCGCAAGAAAAAGGAGATTTCGTTTCATGTTGAAAGTGATTTGCCTTAAAATTAAGCATTTCAGTATTGAAAAGTACGAAATGGGACCGCTTATTTCCTAGCTTTTTTTCATGAACGCAAAGATTCTTTGTGAACGCTAAAAAATCTAAATGGCTAAGATATTCGTATATTATATCGCAACCCAAATCATTACTGATGAAATACCCCTTATCAAAAATGCCAAAAGCAGTATTCTTTTTGCTGCTATTTAGTCTGTTTTTCGCTTGTTCTGATGATGATTCGATGGTGACCGAAACAGCAGAAGAAAATGTGATTGAAGAAACCACGATTGAAGATGCGATCCTTCAGTTGGTAAACTCCCATCGCGCCAGTATTGGAAAATCAGCATTAAGTGTTAATTCATTGGCCAAAGAACTGGCAAAAGATCATACATTGTACATGATCGATCAAGGAGCCATAAGTCATGATGGTTTTGGCGAACGAGCCGATCAATTGTTTGCTCAAGAAAATGCTTCAAATGTAGGCGAAAACGTAGCCGCAGGCTACCCTACAGCCCAGAGTGTCATGAATGCGTGGCTCAACAGTAGCGGGCATCGACAAAATATAGAAGGAAACTTTACCCACATCGGAATCAGTGCCATCAAAAACGGCTCTGGAACCTACTATTACACCCAACTTTTTTTACGTAAGTAATTAGGAACGAAAATGTTTCTTATCCTGCCGACGATCTCGTAAATTCGCCAAGAATTTAACAAAAACTAAAACAAAAGTTACAAATGTCATTAGTTGCAACAGATTTCGGAATGAAAGAAGCACTTGCACAGCTAGGTGTTGCTGATATAAACGAAGGGACTTCAACAGGGTCTAATTGGTTCTCTTCTGGAGACTTGATCGAGTCATACTCGCCAGTTGATGGAGAGTTGATTGGAAAGGTGAAGACCACTACCCGTGAAGATTACGAAAAAGTGATGAAAACCGCCACGGAAGCATTCAAACCGTGGAGAGTGATGCCGGCTCCACAACGTGGAGAGATTGTGCGTCAGTTTGGTGAAAAGCTTCGTGAGCTTAAAGAACCACTTGGCAAGTTGGTTTCATATGAAATGGGTAAATCATACCAAGAAGGTTTAGGAGAGGTTCAAGAGATGATCGATATCTGTGACTTCGCTGTAGGATTATCACGTCAGTTGCACGGTTTAACCATGCACTCTGAGCGTCCAGGACACAGAATGTATGAGCAATATCATCCACTTGGCGTTGTAGGAATTATTTCTGCTTTCAACTTCCCAGTAGCGGTTTGGTCATGGAACACAGCACTTGCTTGGATCTGTGGTGATGTTTGTGTTTGGAAACCGAGTGAAAAAGCTCCACTATGTGGGGTAGCTTGTCAAAATATCATCGCTGATGTATTAAAAGAGAACAACCTTCCTGAAGGAATCTCTTGTTTGATCAACGGTGACTACAAAGTAGGTGAATTCATGACTACAGATAAGCGCATTCCATTGGTTTCTGCTACAGGATCGACTCGTATGGGTAAGATCGTAGCAAAGACTGTGGGTGAGCGTCTTGGAAAATCATTGCTTGAATTAGGTGGAAACAACGCAATCATTGTAACGCCAGATGCTGATATCAAAATGACCGTGATCGGTGCTGTATTTGGCGCTGTTGGTACTGCTGGACAACGTTGTACTTCTACCCGTCGTTTGATCATTCACGAAAGCATTTATGATCAAGTGAAAAATGCAGTAGTGGATGCCTACGGACAACTTCGTATTGGAAACCCATTAGACGAAAACAACCACGTCGGACCGCTTATCGACAAAGATGCTGTTCGTATGTATGAAGCTGCTTTGGAAAAAGTAGTTGAAGAAGGTGGAAACGTTGTGGTTGAAGGTGGTGTACTTTCTGGTGAAGGCTATGAAAGCGGATGCTACGTGAAGCCGGCAATTGCTGAGGCCGACAATTCATTTGAGATCGTTCAGCACGAAACCTTTGCTCCGGTATTGTACTTGTTGAAGTACTCTGGAGATGTTGAAAACGCAATCGACGTTCAAAACGGTGTGGCACAAGGACTTTCTTCTGCCATCATGACCAACAACCTTCGCGAGGCTGAGCGTTTCTTGAGTCATGCAGGTTCTGACTGCGGAATCGCCAACGTAAACATCGGTACATCTGGTGCTGAGATCGGTGGCGCTTTTGGAGGTGAAAAAGAAACTGGTGGCGGACGCGAATCTGGATCGGATGCTTGGAAAGTGTACATGAGAAGACAGACCAACACGATCAATTACACAACCGAATTGCCATTGGCACAAGGAATCAAGTTTGATCTTTAAGAAATCATTTTCTATACAATTTGAAAGGACCCTATCTTTAGATAGGGTTTTTTAATGGCTTGATTTTAACTTATTTAATTTGATTTTAAATAGCGGATCAAAACTTGCAAAATTGAAACTAGAACCTATATTTGCATCCTCTTTCGTGTCATAAAGACACTTCAGAGGACAAACGAATTTTGGCAATGAAGCCATCAAAAAACAAAATTTAAAAAGATGCATTTAACAAACTCGACATATGGATTTAACAGCATAGTACTGGATAGTACAAGCTGCGGCTCGGGTATGGCTAAATGTTTTAGATAGCGTATAACAACTCAAGATAAAACAGACCCGAGTTCCATAAAAGACTCGGGTTTTTTTATTCCCGAAAATGAACAAAGTAGTCACACATAGCACAGTCATAGGTTGGATCGGTACCGTAGACCAGATCCACCGATATGGCATAGAAGAACGGAATATTCCTTTTTGACGAGGAATGATTATGCACAATAGAAAGCCCGGTTCTTCACAGGATCGGGCTTTTATTTTTTAACGATTTAAAACAGAACAATAGATGCGAAATCAGAGGAAAAACCCTTAGAATGCTGAAGATATCAAGGATTGATGTTTTCAGAAAAGCAAGAATTAAAAACGAAATTAGTATGAAAACACAATTTGATATCAACATAGATTCAAGGAAGATCTATCTGATAAAAAAAGGAAAAGAGACCTCCCAATTTGTCAGCATGGTTCGTAAATTATATGACGAAGACAGCGGGACCATAGACAAAGGAGAGAGCTTAGAAGAGAATTTGAGGTTCTATTTCTCTCGCTTAGGAAAAGGCAAGTATCAATGGCGTCGTGCCATTTTTAAAAGAATGTTGCTGCATTTGTATTACGAGCGTTGCTTTATGATACTAAATAACTTGAGTTATGTGCAGGTGTTATTTCGAATGGCACTATTTGGTGACAAGATGGTACGACCTGTGGAAGATTGGAAAAGAGATGGACTATCGGCCGAAAAACAGCTCAATGAATTGATCAAGCATTGCTTTGAGTTGTATAAGACACCGCCCTTTTTGATGCGTACCTTTTACTACAACAACCACGCACACATGAAGTGGTATGTAGAGTTGGCACGCGGAAGAAGTTTGTTCAGTCTGCCAAATTTTCCAACTGGGTTTACCAAAAAGATGGCGCATGCCTTCTTAAATTTGAAAGGGACATACCCAGTAGAACACGCCATGAAAAGGGCCAAGGTATTCGCCAATGATCCAAAGCCTTGGATTGGAGACATGATCGTGAATTCGCGATTGGTCGATGACAATCGGCTGGACGATCCGTTCTGGGGTTCGGTGGTGCAGTTTTTCTGTAAAGAAGAACGACTTAATCACCAAGAGTTCTACGGAATATTGGATTATATTGAGAATGCCAAGCGTGAAAACCAAGACTTTTCGATAAAGGGAAGATCCTATAATGGATTGATGCGATTGTCGGAAGCATGGCACGAACGAGTGTATCTCGAAAACCAGAAGAAAAACCTTAAAAAATGGAAAGCTTCTGGAATCGAGCCTTTCACTCAGGACAAGGTCAACGACAAAGAAGTTGCATCCTATCGCATCGAAGAACTTTGTAACTCGATCGAGCTCTTTAAAGAAGGGAGAAAGATGGGTCACTGTGTGGCTTCTTACAGTGAAAACTGTGCCCGAGGTAACAGTGCCATATTCTCTCTAAGAACGTATAATGAAGAGGAAGAGCTTATGGGTCGGTCAGTGACCATCGAAGTGAATCCGAAGCAATTGAAGATTGTTCAGGCGAGAGCCCGATTTAACGAAACACCTTCGAAAGAAGATCTGAAAATTATCAAATCTTGGATGAAGGAAGTGGGCTTGACCATGAGCAAGTATGCATATTAAAACAAAGAAAATGGCAAAATTAAAATTACGAGGTAAAGACCTCATAGCAATAGGATATCCGCAAGGAAAAGTGATCAGCATCGCGATTGATGCCATGCTGCGTCACTACAAACGCGAACGTAAAGACAAGGTCTTACAACGATTAAAGACCGTCTTGAAAGATCCTGAAAAATACAAGGACGATGGTATCTTCGGAAAGATCGCCGAAGCATTGATAGCTCCCGTAAAGGTGGAAGCTCAGAAGTTAAATGCAACACGCGCACCGTTTACCATCTTTGGTGAGAATGACATCCAAGATGAGGCAAAGCGTCAGTTGTATACAGCACTGAAGCTTCCTGTGGCCAAGGCCGGTGCCTTGATGCCCGATGCGCATGCAGGGTATGGTCTGCCAATCGGAGGTGTATTGGCTACCGAGAATGCAGTCATTCCTTACGGAGTGGGGGTTGATATCGGATGTAGAATGTGTTTAAGCATTCATGATATCACGCCTTCGTATTTAGAAGGACACAAAGACAAGTACATGAACATGTTGCAAGCTCACACCAAGTTTGGGGCCTATGAAGTTCACAAGAATTTGAATGATCACGAGATCTTTGAACGTTCGGAATTTCAGGACATTCCTTTGGTGAAAAAACTAAAGGACAAGGCCTACAAGCAATTGGGAACCTCGGGTGGTGGAAACCACTTTGTAGAGTTCGGTATCGTTGAGGTATTGGATGAGCAAAACGAGTTTGGTGTACCACCCGGCAATTATGTAGGTGTGTTGTCACATAGTGGATCACGTGGATTGGGCTTCAATATTGCGAAGCACTATACCAAAATGGCGATGCAGCAGACACCGCTTCCGCAGGAGGCCAAACATTTGGCTTGGTTGGACTTGAACACGCACGACGGACAAGAATATTGGTTGGCGATGAATTTGGCTGGGGATTATGCTTCGGCTTGTCATCACGATATTCATAAGCGTTTGTCAAAGCGTATGGGATCGCGCCCGATAGCGGTGGTCGAAAATCACCACAACTTTGCTTGGAAAGAGCAAGTGGATGGAAAAGAGATGATCGTACACCGAAAAGGAGCGACGCCAGCACAGGAAAATGTGTTGGGGATCATCCCAGGCTCGATGACGACTCCAGGCTTCATCGTTCGTGGAAAAGGACATCCTGAATCCTTGGCTTCTGCATCGCACGGAGCCGGACGTGTTTTGTCGCGACGAGCGGCAAGGACTTCGATCACGCAAAGTGATGTGAAGAAAGTATTGAAAGATCATGGGGTTACCTTGATCGGTGGCGGTTTGGACGAAGCGCCAATGGCTTATAAAAACATTGAAAAAGTCATGGCCCATCAGACCGAATTGGTCGAGGTCGTTGGAAAATTTACTCCGAAGATCGTACGAATGGATAAAAATTAATAACCGCATTAGGGATAGCAGCGGCATCCCCTGTAGTAGTGGTAAACTCACTACAGGGATACAGCGAATAGCCCGACCCTCTGAAGTTTTAACGAAAGAGGGAATGCCCAAATAAGAAAATAGAAATCATGGCAATTAATGCACAAGAAGTATTGTTCATTCAGGCATTGGACAACTATCCGTACGATGTTGAACAGTGCATTGAAAAATTGCAATACGTAATCAGTGGTGATAGCCAACATGTAGGTGCACACTATTTGATGGGTCGAATCTTTGAAGAGCAAATGAGCGATTACAAGAACGCCAAATACCATTACCAAATGGCCTTGAGCATCGACCATACCTATGTGCCTACATATAGCTATTACATTGGCTTGTTGATTTGGATGGATGAATACGCCGAAGCTAAGCGCGTATTGAGCATCGGAATGAAAATTCCTGGCGCAGATACGGCGGTATTGACCTTTTATAAAGGCATCCTCTTCGAAAAGGTCGAAAAGTTCCAGAAAGCAATGAAGCATTTTAAACAAGCAAAAAAGCTTGGTTTGAACAACAGCTTCAGAAGCCATATGGACCAAGAGATCAAGCGTATCGAAGCCAAGCAACAACAAGCGAAAGAGGAAAAACAAGCGCGCAATCAAAAGAAGAACGCAAAGAACCTCTTTCAAACATTGTTAGATTAAGAAAACCCGCTTCATGAAGCGGGTTTTTAGTGTCATTCCCGCGAAGGCGGGAATCTCTCGTTGGCAACTTTAAGTCGTTTATACGTTTAGTTGAAATTCTACTACTAAGAAAAAGATTCCCGCCTTCGCGGGAATGACAAAAGACATACGCAACCCTCACTTCAAACGTACATCTATAAAGAAACCTTATCACAATGAAAAAGTTAGTAGGACTATTGCTCATAGTCACCCTATCGTGGTCATGTAGTACCAATGATGATAACAATGATCCGATCAACTGTACCGAAGTGTTGGTGGCAGGGCTATCGGTTACCGTTAAAGATGATACGACCGATGCTATTCTTACCGACGGAGTCTTGGCAATAGCCACCGATGGAAGCTACACAGAAACCTTAGAAAATCTTGAAGGAAACCAAGTATTCTTGGGTGCATGGGAGCGCGCTGGAAATTACATACTCACTGTAAGCAAACAAGGATACCAAACGTTCGCTTCGAATGCTATAAGAGTCACGGAGGACGAATGTCATGTAATCACCGCTGAGGTCGAAATACGATTACGACCCAACTAATTTCGACCATCCTCATTTGGATAGAATGTATAGGCAGGATCACTTTGCCATACTTCCTTGCTATCCACGTCCATAATAGATAATGGGCCTTTAAAGGCAGCGCCTGTGTCGATGTTCCAAACGTTGGCGGCCTTTACGGGAGTGGTCTTTCCGATACGGGTGACGGGCGTGTGTCCGATGTAGATTTCGTGGTAGTGCTTTAATCGTTGCGGATTAGCTCTGGAGCGCTGCACTTTCTTAATACCGATTTCTTCTACTAAAAGTGCCATTTCCCACAAGGTGCGATCCCAATAGAATACCTTCGGAAAATATTCGTGTAAAACGCCATGCATATTGGTAAAACCAGCATGTAGAAACAATCGATTCTTTTTATCGAGGTGAAAGTTATCGAGTCCCATTAGAAACTGCATATGTAGCTTTTTCTGCTCGTTGGAAGCTTCAGCGTAAGAATCCACCGTGGTTTGTCCGCCATGATGTAACCACATCGTATTCTCTTCTCCATCCATGAGCCACTCGAGGCACAGTTCGTCATGATTTCCTCTTAAAAAAACACACGAATGTGAGGAATTCAATTCGATCAAGAAATCAAGTGTGGGAGCAGCATCACTCCAACCGTCCATGTAGTCACCCAAAAAGACCAATGTGTCCTCCGTAGTGACTTGGGCCTTTCCCAGTACTTGTTCGAGTGCTTTTAATGCACCATGGATATCGCCAATTACTAGTGTTCTGCTCATTGTGCAAAGAAAGCGATTAGGGCAATTACGACAATGATGAAAAGTACCAAAAAGAAGATCTTCCAGAACGAGATCGGATGCTTTCCAGAGATTTCCCCGGTCTGACCATTTACATAGAAATGGTACTCCTTTCCGTTGTAGCGATAACTGCTAATGTACACAGGGAGCAGGATATGCTTAAAGGTCTCATTGCTAATATTGATATCAGCATGGTGAATGCGCTGTGTGTCACCTCCAATATCCCTGCGGATCCATGTATAGGCAATGTCTTTGGCTTTTTGAAACGAAAGATGGTGCCCATCTTTGAGTGAGATCGTATATTTTTCTGTGACAAAGCCCGAAAGATATTTTGCATTAAAAGGAACCAACTCTTTGATGTTCCACCGTGATATTTTATGCGGAATTTCTCTGCGTTTCTTTTCAGAAGCATTGATCAAGATGTCATCGATAAAACCACTGACATTACCCGAAGCATGGCGCCAACGGGTCTTTCGTACTTGTCGTTGTTGAATTTGTCCGTTTGAGGCCCTTATTCGCTGTGTCTCATAATAATGATCGCCACGTTTGCCAACATAATCTGCTTTGAGATCACAGTCAAAGGTCCAATATGGAAGATAGAGTCCGTGAATACCTTCAGGGTCCAAAGCAGCTCTTTTGAGCTTGTTAGGGGCAAACCAAATCCCATTGACCCATTGTTTAAAGATCTGCCGCGCCTTTTTATTGTCAAGTTGAAAAGGGACTACAGCACCCGGAAGTATCCAGCCCTCGTCTTGTGCATCTTCAAGAATGAGTGGTTCGCTGCAATACACACATTTGAGCGACTTGTAGTTTTCTTCGACATGCTGATTGGCGCCGCAATTCTTACAGTGCAAAAGGCTAATGGTGTCGGTGTGGGCCTTGTCACCCACGATTTGCAGATAATGCTGAAGTTCGAGCTCTTCGAAACTGCTTTTGCTTTGTTCGATAAACTCTTCATAACCGCAATAATCACAAAGCAGCTGTTGCGATCCCGGCTTATATTTAAGTTCTGCGCCGCAATTGGCGCAGGACTTTTTCTCTTCTGATCTTTTTACTTCTTGTTCTTGCATTCTGTCATTCCCGCGAATGCGGGAATCAAGCGTGTTAAATTTAACAGATTCCGCGACAAGCGCGGAATGACAACTTCAACTTACGAATTAGGTAGGGGTGGTGGAGTGCTTCCGCCTAAAAATGCCTTCAACTCTTCCACTTCTTTAAGCGGCGCCCAGTTATCCATTCCTTGTTTCCAGACCAACGAATCTTTATTGATCGTTCTGCTGGCAAACAATGCTTTTAGCGCATCAAAAGTAACGGGTCCAGCCTGTTGTCCGTTGGCTGCATAATAATATTGTACTTGAACAGGAATTGGAGGCGGCGCCATCGGTGCTTGACCTGTATTTTGTGCTTGGCCTAGATTGGGGTTCATCATGTTGCCCATTTGTTGTGCCAACACGAAGCCCATACCCATACCCATTCCGGCTCCAGCAGTACCGCCTTCGTTTTTCGCGGCCTCTTCCATGGCTTTAGCAGCTTTGAATTGTGCTAACTTTTGCATGTCGAGCTTATCGAGGCGACTGTACTCAAAGATCTCTTTCTTGAGATCTTCGGGCATTGATACATTTTCGATGTAGAATTTCTCGAGGTCGATTCCAACACGGGCAAATTCAGGCTGCATTACTTCTTGGCAAGTGTCAGAAAGCTCGGTTGTGTTAGCCGCATATAATTCGATTGGCAGATTGGCTTCACCAATAGTGTCTGTAAAACGAGTGGCGATCAAGCTTTTTAAGTGCTCGTTGATCTCGTAATTTGTAAAATTTCCATCAGTACCAACTACGTCGACAATGAACTTTCCAGGGTCCGAAATTCTAAATGTATAGGTTCCGAAAGCACGAATCTCGACCAGTCCAAAGCGATCGTCGCTTAATGTGATCGGATTTTTGGTACCCCACTTTTCATCTGTGAAGATGCGTGTGCTTACAAAATATACTTCCGCCTTAAAAGGACTATTAAAACCATATTTCCATCCTTTTAGTGTGGCAAGAATCGGCAAGTTCTCTGTGTTTAGGGTATAGGTTCCTGGTTTAAAGACATCGGCCAGTTGCCCTTCGTTGATGAAGACGGCCATTTGTCCTTCGCGAACGACCAGTTGCGCTCCGTTCTTGATTTCATTTTGGTAGCGTTCAAAGCGATGAACAATGGTGTCGTTGGTGTTATCTAACCACTCGACGATGTCAATAAATTCGTGACTGAGTTTTTTCTTTATTTCGTCAAAAAGCCCCATAGTTTTTTGTTTTAATAAGTTGAAGCTACAAGATAGTAAGATATTGGCTATCGAAGCAATAGTTTTTATGTGGAAATATGATTTCGGTCTAACGACAAAAATCTTAGCTGTAACGTATCTTTCTCAAGACCCGCATGCATTCTTTATAGGATTTGTAAACGCCAGGATCGTATGCTTTTAGATACGGTTTTGCCTCTGTCAGTTTGTCTAGGGCATCATGAAATAGGTTGAGATAACAGATCATATACGTCGCCGGAAGATTCTGAATGTCATAGATCTCATTTTCAGTTAGCGCATATCCTTTTTTGAGTTTTTCGAGAATGGCATTGTTCGAGTTGTATATATGATGTAGCACTTTTTTATCGAATTGCGGCGCTTCGAATAGTAGCTGACTTTCAATGTTGTAAGAAGCATTGTCCTCGAACTTAATGATGACCTCTTCGAGCGGATAGTATTTGTAATTACCTTGAAGCCCCAATTGAATGTACTCAACGATCTTGAAGGATTCGTTGTCATGCTCAATGCTGACTTCATCCAATAAAGAATAGAACAAACGTACTTGCTCGTTGATCAATTCAATATCTACTCGTGAGAAATAAGTGTTTTCCTTGACGACCTTTTTAATACCGGCCCAACAGACCACAAAATATTCTTTGAACACCTTATACTTTGGGTCGTAATCTTGTTTGCTATTCATAAAATCGAAGACGCCGTCGAGGGTGTGTTCGATGTTGTTTTGGGCATGGCTTTCAATGGCCGCGACAATCTCTGAGTTCACGTCTTTCACTTCGATGTCAAAGACCTTGGGCATTGACATACTGCCCTCTCTAAAGAAGACCGATCCGCCGTAGTATTTCCAAATGTTCTTTCGGAGCGAAGTAATCCCTTCATTGGGCCTAATGGTCACAAGACCAACTACCTTATCGCTTGGTAAATGCGGAAAAGGGATGTTCTCATAAGAAATGATCGGAGGATTGTCTAAATAGGCGTTGATTAAATTCTGAATTTTGCTATCGTCAAAAAAATCGACTCCGATGATCTTGTTGTCTTCGTCCTCGACACCAATAACGATATACGAATTGTTCTTTGGGTTCGAATTAGACAAGGCGCAGATATGTTTTAGAAACTTGGCTTTTCCTTCCTTTTCACTAATGTTTACCTTTCGCTTCTTGTCATAGAAACTGTTCTCATCATTGTGAGCTAACAGGTTTTTGATAAGAAGGCGTTTATTGATCATTTTAAAGGTTATTGTCTATTATTTATTTCTATTACTTATTATTTAAACGTGTGTTTTGCACTAAGTTATTTAAACTTTTGACCTTTCTTGTCTGAGTTTTTAAGGTAATTGATGAATTTTGAAATTTGGGTTATTATTTTTTGAGACTGAACGTTCAACCTATTGAATTCACCTTCACCAATATGGTTTCTGTCAAAAGCTCTTTGTAATTGAGATTGTGTCTCACAACAAGAACCTTTGGCATAGCTTAAAAACATTATAAATTCTTTATTACCACCTCTTCCAAAACCTTCGGCGATGTTGTCCATCACAGAACCAGAAGAGCCGTTGATTTGATCTCGCAGCTTAAAGTCTCTTTTAAGAGGAGAGTTGATAATTAATTTCCAGATGTCGTTACACTGTTTTCGTGCTAATTGATAAATTTCGAGGGTTTCAAAGGTTTCATAATGAGCCATTCATTAGATTTTAATAATAAACAATAGGTAATAGAAATAAACAATAATTAATTCCTATTAAGAATCGTTGAACTAGCCTGAGCCGTTGGAAAAACTGTAAGATCGGAAATATTGACATGTGTGGGCATGCTTACCACAAAGTGAATGATCTTGGCGATATCTTCAGCCTGCAATGCCTTGAATCCTTCATAAACAGTTGAAGCGAGTTGAGTATCCCCCTTAAATCGAACTTCTGAGAATTCGGTCTGGACCAGTCCAGGATTGACTGCACCCACTCGAATGCCATGTTGATTCAGGTCCATGCGCATCCCCTGATTGATGGCGTCAACAGCATGCTTACTGGCACAATAGACGTTTCCGTTAGGGTAAACTTCTTTACCTGCCACAGATCCAATATTGATAATGTGTCCGACATTTCGCTCTACCATTTTCGGAATCACGGCTCGACTTACATATAGTAAGCCCTTTACGTTGATGTCCATCATGGCGTCCCAATCGTCTGTACTTCCCGTTTGGATAGGGTCTTTACCATGCGCGTTTCCTGCATTATTGACCAAAATATCAATAGTAGAAAAATCAGACGGCAAACTTTCGATGGCTTCGTGAATAGCGTTCTTGTCGCGCACATCAAAATTCAAGCTGTGAACATTGGTATATTTTTCAAGCGCCTGCGAAATAGTATCCAAGCGTTCTTGTCGCCTTCCGCAGAGAATAAGATTGATGTCATGCTTGGCAAGTTCGAAGGCGGTAGCCCTTCCGATTCCAGAAGTAGCCCCTGTAATTAATGCTGTTTTTCTCATATATTAAGGTACTTTGTGTCCTTGTGAAGCCACCAATAATAAAAACCAATCTTCAAGATCTAATTCTATGTCCATAGCCTTGACCGAATTGGCGATACGTTCTTTATTGGTGGTTCCGATGACAGGATGAATAGTGGCTGGATGACGCAATGTCCATGCTAATAATAACTGGTCGGCAGTTGCTTCGTATTTGGGCATAAGGTCAAACAATTGTTGATGAACACGGCTTGTTTGGTCGTTTTCTTCTCTAAAAACACTTCCCAACGGACTCCAGGCCATTGGAGTGATTCCCTTTAACAGCATGTGGTCCAAGCTGCC
This sequence comes from Flavobacteriaceae bacterium, assembly GCA_028279515.1. Taxonomy (GTDB): domain Bacteria; phylum Bacteroidota; class Bacteroidia; order Flavobacteriales; family Flavobacteriaceae; genus JANQNQ01. The sequence continues at coordinate 105,131 of JANQNQ010000008.1, read as the reverse complement.
ATTGTGCATTGCGTCAAATGCCGTGATTGAGAATTCGATTTGATTAACGTTTACCGAGGTTTCACTAGCAATCAGATTAGTCTGTGAAGGTGTAAAGTTAGACAACCCAAAATCTTTAACCTTACCTTGCTGTTTTAAGGAAGAAATAGCCTCGGCAACCTCATGTGGATGCATTAGTGGGCTGGGTCTATGCAACAGTAAAAGGTCTAGGTAATCGGTTTTGAGATTTTTCAAAGATTCTTCTACTGACCAAATGATGTAATCCTTGCCGTAGTTGTAATGCTTTACCTTGTTAGGGCGTTTGTCACAAATGTATTGGATTCCGCATTTGGTGATCAGCTCAATGTCTTCTCGCTGTATTCCGCTTTGCTCAAAGGCCGCGCCAAAATCTTCTTCGGTTGTATAACCTCCATAAATATCGGCATGATCAAAGGTGGTGATGCCTTGTTCTAGGCAATGATGCATGAGTGTTTCCATGCCTTTCTTATCGAGCTGTTTCCCCCAGCTTCCCCAGGTCATCGTCCCAGCGATGATTCTAGAATAGGTGTTCTTTTTCATAGATGGTAATTCAACTTTAAAAGTACTAAACTTAAAGCTTCCTTAAAAGCCCGACACGCAAACAACTTTTAACCAATTGTTAACAGCAAAAACGTAAATAAATCTTCAATTTGCGACATTGAAAAGTGATTAGTAAATTCACGCGTTTTAAAAATTAAAAATTTGATGGAAGAGACTAGTACTATTGACATCCAAGCGATCAGTGAAAAGATCGAGAGAGAAAGTGCTTTCGTAGACCTATTAACCGGAGAAATGAACAAGGTGATCGTTGGGCAAAAGCACATGGTAGAACGATTGTTGATTGGACTTCTTGGGCAAGGGCATATATTATTGGAAGGAGTGCCTGGTTTGGCAAAGACCTTGGCCATTAATACCTTGTCGAGAGCAGTAAAAGGGTCATTTAGCAGAATTCAGTTTACACCCGACCTTTTACCGGCCGACGTTATCGGAACCTTGATCTACAATATCAAGGAGAACGATTTCTCCATTAAAAAAGGCCCCATTTTTGCCAACTTCGTTTTGGCAGATGAGATCAACCGTGCTCCGGCAAAGGTGCAATCAGCATTGCTTGAAGCCATGCAGGAGAAGCAGGTTACCATTGGAGACGAGACCTTCATCTTGGACAAACCTTTCTTGGTAATGGCAACGCAAAACCCGGTTGAGCAAGAAGGAACGTATCCACTTCCTGAAGCGCAGGTAGACCGTTTTATGCTAAAGACCGTGATCGATTATCCAAAGATTGACGAAGAGCAGATGATCATCAGAGCCAACCTTAAAGGTGGTTTTGAGCAAGTGAACCCTGTGGTTTCTTTAGAGCAGATTCTAAAAGCTCAAGAAGCCGTTCGTGAGGTTTATATGGATGAAAAAATCGAAAAGTACATTTTGGATATCATCTTTGCTACTAGATATCCTGAAAAATATAAACTGGCCGACCTTAAGCCATTGATCAGCTTCGGAGCATCACCAAGGGGAAGTATCAACTTGGCCAATGCAGCGAAATGCTACGCCTTTATCAAGCGTAGAGGATATGTGGTGCCAGAGGATGTGAGAGCCGTTGTACATGATGTATTACGTCATAGAATAGGAATCACATACGAAGCAGAGGCCGAAAACATTACTTCAGAAGAGATCATTAACAAGATTGTTAACGAGATCGAAGTGCCTTAAAGATTTTAGATTTCCGAGTTACGATTTTTGAAGTCAGCTAATAACCAAAATCGTCAATCTACAATCGTTAATCACGAATCATGGACACTAAAGAGTTACTAAAGAAAGTTCGAAAGATCGAAATCAAGACGCGTCGCTTAAGCGATCACATCTTTGGGGGAGAATATCATTCTACCTTCAAAGGGCGTGGTATGACCTTCAGTGAAGTGCGTCAATATCAATTTGGTGATGACGTTCGAAACATCGACTGGAATGTGACCGCGCGTTACAACGAACCTTTTGTAAAAGTGTTTGAAGAAGAGCGCGAACTCACCATGATGTTGATGGTAGATGTCAGTGGGTCTGAACTTTTTGGTACCGAGCAGCAGTTCAAGAATGAGATCATTACCGAGATTTCGGCGACACTTGCCTTTTCGGCCATGCAAAACAATGATAAGATCGGTCTTATCTTGTTTTCAGATCAGATAGAATTATTTATTCCGCCTAAAAAAGGAAAGTCGCACGTCTTACGAATCATTCGTGAATTGATCGAATTTAAACCGCAAAGCAAGCAGACCAACGTATCTCAAGCGCTCAAGTATATGTCGAGCGTTATGAAGAAAAAGGCCATCGTCTTTGTGCTTTCAGACTTTATCGCTGACGATTACGAGCAAACCTTAAAGATCGTTGGAAAAAAGCACGATGTAACAGGTATTCGAGTTTATGATAAGCGTGAAGAGGCCATCCCGAACATTGGTATGGTACAAATGGAAGACGAAGAAACCGGCGAGCTTATGTTGGTGAACACCATGTCTAAAAAGGTGCGAACCAATTACGCCAAATTTTATAAAGAAAAGGTCGATTACTTCAAAGAAACCTTCACGCGTTCTGGAGCCGGTGTATTGAGCAGCCGTGTTGACGAAAGTTACGTGAAAAAATTATTGGGATACTTTAAACGAAGAGGATAAGCAATGCAGAAAGATCGTAAAGTAACATACCCATTGAGTCAGCGTAAGCAACTAAAAAGTGTCTTTATAGTTGCGTTCTTTTTGTTGTGGGCGTTACCATCTTTGGCGCAAACACCTAAGATTACTTCCTACGCAGACTCTACGCGCATCAAGATCGGTGCGCGAATCAATTATACCGTTGAGGTCGAGGTAGATTCTACAGCACAAGTGGTGTTTCCGCAAGGACAGACCTTCTCTCCTTTAGAGGTTACTCAGTCATTTGATATCGATACGATCAGAGAGGAGGCCAAATTCAACCTCATAAAAAAATACGGACTGACGCAATGGGATTCGGGTCAGTATACCTTGCCGTCACAAAAAGTATTGATTGATGGCAAACAGTATTTGACTGATTCTGTAAAGGTATATGTGGCTGATGTGGTAGTCGATACTACCAAACAAAAGATGTTTGATATTAAGCCAATCATCGAAGTCAATAAGAATTACGACGGTTGGTGGAAATACCTCTTATGGGGACTGGGCATCTTGCTGGTCATTGCGGCTATTTTGTATTTCTTCATCTTTAGAAAGAAAAAGCCGACCGAAGAAGAAAAGATCGCCATGCTTCCTGCTTTTGACAGGGCGATGTTAAAGTTGAAGGAACTCGAAAACTCCAGATACTTGATCCAGTCCGAACACAAGAAATACTATTCCGAATTAACAGATATCGTTCGCTCTTATTTAGAGGAAGATGCACACGTCGACGCACTTGAGAGTACCACTTCTCAATTGATCGAAAAGCTCGAAATGCGTCGTGATGCCGGAAACCTTGAATTGGACGAGGTGACTATCGATAACTTTAGACGCGTACTCCAAACAGCCGACTTGGTGAAGTTTGCCAAGGCAGAACCCGAAATGAGTAAAGCCGAAGCAGATCGCGTTGCCATTGAAAATATCGTAAAGCAAACACGCGAAGCCATCCCAGAGCCTACCGAAGAAGAGTTGTTACAACAAGAGGAATACTTAGCCGAGCTCGAGAGAAAGAAACGAAAGAAGAAGATAGTTATCGCATCGGTTGTTGGTGGATTACTTCTGCTTATAAGTACGGGTGCAGTTATCGCACATTACGGGTTTACGTATGTAAAGGATTCGATCTTAGGGCATCCAACCCGCGAGTTGGTCAAAACCGATTGGATTCAGAGTGATTACGGAGTACCAGCGATGACCCTTGAAACACCTAAAGTACTTAAGCGAACAGAGATTGAAATAGGGAAGACCGAGGATGGAACCTCAGTGAAAATCCCAGTATTTGTCTACGGAAACTTGATCGATCATTTCTATATTTTGGCCTCGTCAGTGACCCTTCCACAAGGACAAGAGCCGGATCTAGGAAAAGCAGCAGCAGCAAACATTAAAATTTGGGAAGATCAAGGCGCAAGAAACCTATTGGTCAAATCAGAGGACTTTACAACACCACAAGGTGTCACGGGACTTAAGACATATGGTAGAGGTGATTTTAAGAATCCCTTAACCCAAAAATATCAGACAAATGAGTATGTTTTGGTACATTTCAACTATAACGGAGGAATTCAACAAGTAGTGATGACCTACGAGGTTGGAGATGAATATGCAGAAGAGATCATTGGACGTGTGATGAATTCAATAACATTTAAAGAAGGAAGCTAGATGCTAGAGGACATTCAATTTGCCAATCCGCAGTTTTTCTGGTTGCTTTTGTTGCTACCACTAGCCATCGTTTGGTATATCTTCAAACGAAAGAAAGAAACGGCGTCTTTAAAGATATCAAGTCTTAAAGGCTTCAAGATACAGTCTTCTTTTCTACCGAAACTAAAACCGTTGTTGTTTGCACTTCGCTTACTAGCATTGGGTGCTTTGGTCACTGCCATGGCAAGGCCGCAGACGGTTGACATTTCGACAAAGACGAAGACCAACAAAGGAATCGACATCGTCATGGCGATAGACGTATCTTCGAGTATGTTGGCCCGCGACCTTAAGCCCAACCGACTCAAAGCTCTTAAAAAAGTGGCTTCAGAGTTCGTTGATGGTAGGCCTAGTGATCGTATTGGCGTTGTTATCTATGCAGGTGAGAGTTTTACCAAAACCCCAATCACAAGTGACAAACGTATCGTGAAAAGAGCGTTACGTGAGATTGAATTTGACGGTATTATCGAAGACGGAACGGCCATCGGAATGGGATTGGCCACTTCGGTCAACCGATTAAAAGACAGCAAGGCGAAGAGTAAAGTAATTATTCTGTTGACCGATGGGGTGAATAACTCAGGTTTCATCGACCCGAAGATCGCTTCAGAATTGGCAGTCGAATACGGAATCAAAACCTATACAATCGGACTTGGGACAAACGGAAATGCGCTAGCACCGATTGGCATCAACCGCAACGGAACCTTTCGTTACGGATACAAACAGGTTGAGATCGATGAAGATCTTCTAAAGGAAATTGCTGATGAAACTGGAGGCAAGTACTTCAGGGCAACCAACAATAAGAAACTCGAAGAGATCTATGACGAGATCAACAAATTGGAAAAGACAGAGATCGAAGAGTTCAAATATTATAACTATCAAGAGAAATTTAGACCCTTGGTCTTGCTTGGCGGAATATTATTGTTGTTCGAGATCTTTTTGAGAGCAACCGTATTTAGAAGCTTTATTTAAAAAGAACAGATGTATCAATTAGAAGAAAAAATATATTTCTACTTACTATTCATCATCCCCGTGTTGGTGGTGGTGTTTTTGTTGATGCAATGGTGGAAGACCAAGAAGCAGCGTTCGTTTGCACAAAGCAACCTTTTAGCCCGCTTAAGTCCGGACCGCTCGATTTTCAAACCGATACTAAAACTAATAGTACTTAGTTTGGCCATTGCCTCTTTGGTATTGGCTCTGGTAAATCCGAAGATCGGAACCAAGTTAGAAACCGTAAAGCGAGAAGGAGTTGACATTGTATTTGCAGTAGATGTCTCTAAAAGTATGTTGGCCGAAGATGTTGCGCCAAGCCGATTGGATAAGTCAAAACGTTTGGTGTCAGAGATCATCAACCAGTTGGCAAGTGACCGGATCGGGATTATCGCCTATGCAGGAAGTGCTTTTCCGCAGTTACCGATCACTACAGATTATGCATCAGCCAAAATGTTCTTGCAAAGCATGAACACCAATATGCTATCGTCTCAAGGAACGGCCATCGATCAAGCCATTCGATTGGCAAAAACGTACTATGATGACGATGAGCAAACCAATCGAGTTTTGTTTATCATTTCAGATGGAGAGGACCATTCTGAAGGTGCGGTTAGCATTGCCGAAGAGGCGGCAAATGAAGAAGGAATACGAATCTTTACCATCGGAGTCGGAACCGCCAAAGGAGGCCCGATACCCATGCGAAGAAACGGAATTAACGATGGCTACAAGAAGGATCGTGACGGTGAGGTAGTGATCACCAAACTAAATGACGAAGTACTTCAGGAGATAGCCGAAGAGACCAATGGTGCCTATATCAACGGTGCCAATACCCAAGAAGTGGTCGACTTTGTAAAAGAGACCCTTCAGGAAATGGACAAGACTGAATTCGAGGCCAAACAGTTTGTAGATTATAAAGACCAGTTTCAATGGTTTTTAGCCATCGGATTACTGTTGCTCTTTCTAGATATATTTTTGTTGGAAAGAAAGACTGCATGGTTGCAAAAGTTGAATTTGTTTAATGAGAAAGCATCATGAGAAGAGTGAAAGAAATAGGGTTGCTTTTTGTTATGCTGAATGGCTTTATAGCCATGGCACAAGAGAATGAAGCACTTGACAAGCGAGCTTTAAAAGAGGCCAACAATTACGTATATGAAGGCAATGAGAATTTAGCCGAAGACAATTATGTCGAAGCTGAAGCCGAATACCGAAAGGCCATTTCAACGCGTCCAAATGATGCAACAGCAAGATACAACCTAGGAAACGCCTATTACGAAAAGGAGAATCTTCCAGAAGCTTTTGGTCGTTATAAACAGGCAGGCGAGACAGCAACAGAAAGACCAGACAAGCACAAAGCCTATCATAATATGGGTAATGTGTTCATGAAGAATAAAGAATATGAAAAAGCGGTTGAAGCCTACAAAAATGCATTGCGCAACGACCCAACCGATGAAGAAACACGTTACAACTATGCCTTGGCCAAAGAACTGTTGAAAAAAGAGCAGGAAGAAAACAAGAACGACGAACAAAACGAGGATCAGAATCAAGATCAACAAAATCAGGATCAGCAAAACCAAGACCAGAACCAAGATAAAGAGGATAAGGACGGCGATCAGGAGAATAAGGATGATCAAAACGAAAATGATCAAGAAGGCGACAAGGACAAAGATAAGCAAGGCGAAAACCAAGACGATAAAGGCGACCAAGAAGATAAGAAAGATAAGGACGACCAGAATAAAGGAGGCGACCAGCCTAAAGACGAACAAAAGAAGCCTAAGCCTAGACCAGGTCAATTATCTCCTCAGCAGGTCAAGAACCTGCTAGAGGCCATGAGTAACGAAGAAAAGAAAGTACAGGACAAGATCAACGCAAAGAAAGTAAAAGGAATTCCTGTGAAAACCGACAAAGATTGGTAATATCATATGATTAGAAACCTATTCATAGCGTTCTTTTTAGTGTCTACGGCACTTTCGGCTCAAGTAAAGTTTGAAGCCAAAGTGAGCAAGAAGAAACTAGGTGTAAACGAGCGATTGCGTATCGACTTTGTGATGAACAAGGATGGCGATAACTTTACACCACCTAGCTTTCAGGGCTTTAAGATTATAGGAGGACCCAATCAAGCGGTGAGCAACTCTTGGACTAATGGAAAGCGTACATTCTCTAAAACATACACCTATTTCTTAGCACCATTAAAACGCGGAAAGTTTACCATAAAGCAGGCAACCATCGAGATAGAAGGTGAAACTTACAAGACCTTGCCCGTGCCGATTACGGTAACTGCAGCGGTTGAGATTCCGAAGGATCCAAACGACCCCAACTACATCGCCGAAGAAAACATCCACCTGGTGGCAGAAGTGTCCAATAGCAAGCCGTATCTCAATGAACCAATTACGGTGACCTATAAACTGTATGTAGGACCTTATGTAAATGCTCGAGATTATGACGTACTCGACAGTCCAAAGTACAATGACTTTTGGAGTCAGAATATAGAGATCAAGCGTTATACACCCGAACGTGGCGTGTATGAAGGAAAACAATACAACTACTATGTATTAAAGCGAGTCGTGTTGTATCCGCAAAAATCTGGAAAGCTGAGTATCCAGCCCTTGTCACTCAACGTATCGGTTGATGTGGCGACCAACAGAAGAGACTTCTTCGGTGGTCGAATCTATTCGCAAGCACAGAAAACTGTCACCGCTGGAAAACGTACCATCAATGTAAAACCATTGCCAGAGGCAGGGAAACCCGATAATTTTACAGGAGCGGTGGGTGATTTCACCTTTAAGGTGACCACCACCAAAAGCGAGTTGAACGCTAACGAATCGCTTCAGGCTAAGGTTGAGGTTTCTGGGAAAGGAAACCTAAAACTCTTCAATCTACCAAAATTAAACGTACCTAGCTCGCTAGAGATTTACGAGCCAGAACATGATGAGAGCGTTCGAACGAACTTAAGTGGAATGCGCGGAAAAATCGCTGATAGTTATACCATTGTACCACAATACCAAGGAAAATATCCAATACCAACCATTAGTTTTTCCTATTTTGATTTAAATACAGAGTCCTACAAGACCTTAACTTCAGACGAGTTGATTGTTAATGTTTTGGAAGGGCCGACAAATGCATCTGCAGTAGAAGATCCTAAAACAAATACGACCACCAAACAAGTCGTAACAACTAGTAATTCGCAGTTTAGATCATTCAAACTGAGCCCGAACTTACAGTCGATGGCACGTCAAGATTTCTTCGGAACGCGCTCGTTCTATATGCTACTGTTACTTCCATTTTTGATCATTCCTATTGCTTTATTTATAGGAAAGAAAAAGCGTCAAATGGAAAATGATGTCGAAGGGAATAAAGTGAGAAAAGCCAATAGATTGGCCAAAAGGTATTTGTCTGAAGCCAAAAAGGCGTTAGGAACCAAAGAATCGTTCTATGAAGCCCTAGAACGTGCGCTACACAACTACTTGAAAGCGAAGCTTAAGATTGAAACTTCAGAATTCAGCAAAGAGAAAATTCAGGAGCTTTTAGGACAGCGAAATGTTTCTTTCAATACAACAGATGGATTTGTGTCATTGTTAAAGAGCTGTGAGTTTGCACGTTATACCCCAGCCTCGGGTGAAGCCATGAAGCAAGATTATCAAAAGGCTGTAGAAGTAATCTCACAAATCGACAAACAAATAAGTTAGGCAGGAAAAGAAAGCATTAAATGAGATCAATTTTTTACATACTCCTCTTTTTTATTTCGTTCGGTGCAGCGGCACAGAATGATGTACTCTTTGAAAAAGCCAACAAACTTTATAATCAGGACAGGTATCAGGAAGCGATTGATACCTACAAGAAGATCTTGGAAACAGGTGAACACTCAGCCGAACTGTATTACAATATCGCTAACGCTAACTACAAGCTAAGCAATATAGGCCCTAGTGTTTATTACTATGAAAAGGCGCTGTTGTTGGCACCTGATGACGAAGATATCAAGAACAACTTGGCCTTTGCCCAGAACATGACGATTGATGCCATTGATGTGATTCCGCAAACCGGGATTTCAAAAATTGTTAACAATGTTACAGGCATGTTTGACCACAATGGTTGGGCCAAATTGGCAATTGCATTCGTTTTTGCGTTCGTACTGCTATTTCTACTCTATTATTTCTCCTACAGGACGTCCATCAAACGAATTTACTTTATAACGTCCATCCTATCCCTCGCCTTTATGGTGGTCAGTGTCGTTTTCGCTTTTCAGCGTTATGAGAGCAACCAAAAAGACAACCCTGGGATTGTATTTGCCCAAGAAGCTGTTGTAAGAGTTGACCCGAAGCTCAGTAGCGAAGAGGCCTTTGTATTGCACGAAGGGACTAAAGTTCAGGTCGATGATAATTTTGACCAATGGATGAAGATTCGCTTATCAGATGGCAAGGTGGGTTGGATTCCTTCAGAAGACATTAAATTACTTAAGGATTTTTAAAAAAGAATTAACTAAATTTAGGACACATAAGTGTATCTTTAATCCTTATTTAGATTTAATGACGAGACATTTAGCAACTTTTTTGTTATCCCTTATTCTTACGGGATCCATTTTGGCACCTTCTATTGTTAGTTTGGTAGATGAGGCTAAAACCTGTGTCGTCGATCTTTCAGAAGAAGAGCAAAAAGAATCTGAATCTAAATTAGAAAAAGAAACCAAAGAGATCTTTTTGGTAAGAACCCCATCCTATATGGTCATGTCCTCACATGATGTAAAAAACAGGTTTGGCCAGTTTGTCTCCTCTTTGAATGAAATGTCCATAGACATTACATCCCCTCCTCCAGAATGGGTATAAAGCCCAGTGTCCAAGATTTAAAAAGTCTTGGTCTACTACTACACCAGTTTATGAAAAATTAATCGAGTCTGTCGTATTTCGAGAGGAAATATGGCAAACTCCCCAACTATAAAAATTTCTATTACAATGATTACAAAAGCATTAGATAAGGCGGCGCAGGACGCTATGACTCCAGACCACGTATTGGCTGATTTGATGGAAGGCAACAAGCGATTTGTTGGCGCCAACATGGAAAGTCGAGACCTTTTAAAGCAGGTTGAAGGAACTGTTGGTGGACAATTTCCGAAGGCGGTTATTCTATCGTGTATTGATTCAAGAGTTCCGGTCGAAACAGTTTTCGATCAAGGAATTGGAGACGTTTTCGTAGCACGCGTAGCAGGAAACTTTGAAAACACAGACATCCTTGGAAGCATGGAGTATAGCTGTAAAGTGGCTGGTAGCAAGTTGGTCTTAGTATTGGGCCATGAAGCATGCGGAGCCGTAAAAGCAGCGTGCGACGGTGTTGAATTAGGGAACATTACAGCACTGTTATCAAACATTTTACCAGCCGTGAAAACAGCGGCCGACCAAGTAGATGGAGAGGCAAATTCTAGCAACAAAGAATTTGTTGCAAAGACCGTTGAGAACAACGTAAAACTTACCATTGATAGAATTCGTGAAAAGAGTCCAATCCTTAAGGAAATGGAAGACAACGGCGAAATCAAAATGGTAGGAGGCGTATACCATTTATCTTCCGGTAAGGTAGAATTGCTGTAAACTAAAAACTAAAACCATTGATCAGTCATGAAAGATCTATTTAAGCATATTAGGGGTGATGCCTTTGGAGGAATCACCGCAGGAATTGTGGCATTGCCACTGGCATTGGCGTTCGGAGTTTCTTCTGGACTAGGGCCAAGTGCTGGGTTATATGGCGCGATATTTATCAGTTTCTTTGCTGCAATGTTCGGGGGGACCCCTACGCAGATCTCGGGTCCGACAGCTCCGATGACCGCCGTAAGTTTGGTGATCATCGCAGGAATTGTTGCCACGAATGAAGGGGATGTGAACAAAGCATTACCTGCAATTCTGACGGTATTCTTGCTGGCAGGACTCGTTCAGATATTGATCGGGGTCATGGGAATCGGTAAGTACATAAAGTACATCCCATATCCCGTAGTATCTGGATTCATGACCGCAATTGGGGTCATGATTCTGGTGACACAGATTCTTCCTGCAATTGGATATTATGCAAAAGAGGATGTTGATTTTGTAGATAGTTTTAAACCAGAGGCAGAAGAAGTGATTCTCGAAAAGATCCTTCAAGAGGAAGCCGGAGAGGATATTCTGGTGCTTGAAGACTTTAACGAGACCATTAAACGGGCAAGCGCAATAACTCAAGACCAGATCATGGTCGAATCCAAATCACTGGCGCAGAGCAATGTCTCTGGAGTGGTCGGAACCATAAAGGCACTACCCAGAGCTTTGGGGCGCATCAACTTTTTAGAGTTGATTCTCACCTTGGTAACGATCTTCATCATCTATGGGTTTAAGCGAATCACGAAAGCAGTACCGAGCACACTGGTTGCGTTACTGGTTGTTTCGGGAGTCGCATATTTCGCCAAGTTAGATTACCGACCGATCGAACAGATCCCAAGCGGATTTCCAGAACTAAATCTGGGTATTTTCAGCAATTTCAGCTTAGCATCCATTACTCCGTACATATTTACAGCCGTATCTCTGGCATTTCTGGGGGCGATTGACTCCCTGCTTACTTCGGTAGTGGCAGATAACATGACCAAGACCAAACATAACCCGAACAAAGAATTGGTTGGACAAGGAATTGGAAACAGTATTGCTGCGTTGTTTGGAGGAATTCCTGGAGCAGGAGCCACAATTCGTACCGTTGTTAACATCAACTCAGGCGGAAAGACCCGCTTATCGGGAATGATTGCTGGGGTGTTGTTGCTGGTCATCCTATTGGCACTTGGACCAGTTGCTTCTCAGATTCCGGCAGCTGTATTGGCGGGGATCTTGATTACCGTTGGAATTGGCGTGATGGACTATAAAGGGCTGAAAGCTATTCCGAGTATGCCAAAAGATATGAACCTGAAGTTATTCAAGTTTAGCTCTGAGGTATTGGTGATGCTCATTGTTTTGATCTTGGCCGTTGTTTGGGATTTGGTAAGTGCCGTTGGTATCGGACTGGTCTTAGCTTCGATCATGTTTATGAAGAAGATGGGAGACTTCACGGCTGATGAATCTCGAGTACTCAAATTACACGAAGCCAACGGAAGGGAAAAGCTTTGGAGCGATGAGCTCAATTTCCCTGAACGTTTTAAAGAAGAAGTGTTCATCAAGCACCTCGAAGGACCGCTGTTCTTTGGATATACAAGTGATTTTCAAGCCATGGCTAAGAAAATTCCGGACACGGCATCGCACGTGATCCTTCGTATGGATAAGGTACCATATATTGATCAATCGGGACTCTATGCATTAGAAGATGTACTGTTAGAACTAGAGCAAAATAATGTACATACGTTAATGATAGCACCACAAAAGCAACCACTTTATATGCTAAAACGTATTGACATCGTACCTGATCTTGTCTCAGAAGATCGCATCTTTGATGACTTCGATGCGTGCATTAAGTACGTCATAGATAACGTAAAAGACGAATATTGATTACGGGAAAACCACATTAAATGATGCGTTGATAACATAAATAGGTCATTTCACAACAAAGATTTCATATAAAATCTTTCATGCTGTATGTTTGAAGTGTTGTTAATGATAAGGTTATTTCAAACGCAAGTTTGATAAAAGATTTCCCCAAATCAAAAAAGAGCTACAAGGAGTTGTAGCTCTTTTTTTTATGTCTTTATTTTTTATTCGGAAGGTGTTGAGGTTTCGGTAGAAGTTTCAACGTTTGGTGTTTCTTCTTCATTCTCCAGAGGCTTCTCTTTTAGTACCCACTGAAAAACAAAATCTCCAATACCTCTTACAGGCTTGTATAGAGCCGATTCGTCAATGGTTTCTTTTTTGATGAATTCGATAGTGTTGTTCGTCTTGTCGAAAAACACAAGGACAGCGCCAAGAATGACAGCGATCTTTAAACCACCAAATACCCCGCCCAGCAATTTGTTCAGAATGCCCAAAGAAGCAAAATCAGCCATCTTGGTCAACATTTTTCCTGCCAACGAAACGGCAACGATGATCACAATGAACGTAATGGCAAAGGCCGTAAGGTTGATGTATTTCTCATCCCAGCTAACCCGCTCTTGCAGATAATCACCTACAAAATACGAGAAATGAATAGCGCCGTAAATACCAGCGATTAAAGCAACAAGGGAGGCTACTTCAACAAAGAGACCCTTCATGAGTCCACGTACGAGCCCAAACAGAATAAGTCCACCTAAGACGATATCAATAAAATTCATGCTTTAAAAGTACACAATTTTAGAAATACAAGCGCAGTGTAATGTTTGGTGTAAAACCAAGAGACAACTGCTCGATCTGATCTAGTTCATCGCTACCAGTATCTGGATCTTCATTCACACGATAAAATACAGAGGTAGGCACTTGTCTGGAGTATAGGTTTTGGGCAGAGACACCGAGAGCGCCCTTCCATCCGTCAGCTTTTTTACCCCAACGATATAAGATAGAAGCATCCAAACGATGGTAATTAGGCAATCGTTCACTATTGATGGCACCAAATTCAATATCACCTGTATTGGGGTCAAAACTGTCGGCAGGGGTAAACGGACTTCCAGTACGATAGGTCCAACCTAGCGAAAACTGCCAGTTATTGGTCTCATAAGTGTTTGATATCCTGAAGTTATGGGTGATGTCATTGTTTCCTGGGAAAGAAGTGTTCTGCAAATCGTTAAAGGTGTAGGTGATATCATTAAAAGTGTAGCCCAGCCAGATATTGTAATCACCTAGTTTTTTCTTAACAAGAACATCGACCCCGTAGATGTCGCTTTCTCCTTCAGAGAGCTCATCAGTATCGTTGGTAAACCCGTTGGTGAAAGAAGTGAGTCCTTTAATGCTCTTGATGTACCCATCAATATCGAGAGTCCAACCATCTGCATCAAACAATAAGCCGCCAGAGAACTGAGTACTCTCTAAAACAGGAATCTCGTCGCCATCAGAGAGCGTCCATATGTTGTTCTCCAAGCGTAGTTGTGTATCTTCAAACTCAACCAACTGACTGATGGATTGGTAGCGTTTTTCGGCAGTTGCCTTTACACGAACAGCATCTGACAAAGGATATTCAATATTCAATCTAGGCTCTATGAAGAAATCCTCGACAACGCTAAAGTGTGAGGCGCGCAAACCCAAACTTATCAGCGCTTTTTCCTTCGGAATATATCGATATTCTCCAAAAACTGTATGTGCCCTGTTAACGCCCATGTTCAATTCATCAAACTCCCTAGGATTGTCAGTACCAGCATCATTTTCATTTCGAAATAATCTAAAGAAGGTTTCGATATTCGAATATTGATATCCCGCCTTGACTTTGTGTTTTGAGGAAATATCATACATCAAGTCGGCACTGAAGCCATAATCTTCAACGGTGTTTCTTCGCAAGTTTTCCTCTTCGACAACGAGTTCTTGTGTAACGCGATTGCGATAGTCAACATCCAATTTTGAATAGTACCCTGTCAAAGTGTGATGCCATTTTTTTGCCTTGGTTCCTTCCCAAACAAAGCTGGCACCTTGTTGTTCGACAATGAGTCGGTCACTTGTAATGTCTTCGTCGTCCCGTACAGAGAAATCAAGGTCGTTGTTAGCAAAAAGTCCACTGATGCTCACCTTGTCATTGTCTGAAGGAGCAATGATAAGTTTAGCACTTCCGTCATAGAAGAAAAAGTCCTCTTCTCCGACATTGTCCTCAAACTCCTCCTCTTCCTCTTCAGTCACGACACCGGCTGTATCTGTGACCAATTTGGTATTTTGAAACACCTTTTCAGAGAGGGCATCAAAGGTTGGTGTTCGAAGCAGGTCTGTATACGATCTACGTGCAGAAAGCACAACACCGACTGATTCTGAAAACGGAGCTTTGATAAAGACATCGCCATGCGTTCCGTTTAGGCCCACACCTCCATTGAACTTCTCAGGAACGTTCTCATCACTCGAAATATCGATAACCCCCGAAATACGATCACCATATTTAGGGTCGGCACCACCTTTGTAGACTTTTGCACTTTCTGTGATGTATGGATTTATAGCAGAGAGCATTCCGAAAAAATGGCCTGTATTATACATTTTAATGTTGTCGAAAAGAATGAGATTTTGATCCGGTGACCCACCTCGGATCTGAATACCAGCCGCAGATTCATCCAAGCTGGTAATGCCTGGAATAAGTTGTATGCTTTGAAAAACATCGGGCTCTACCATTCCGGGAAGTACTCCCAATTCGTCATTTTTCATGATTACCGAGCCATCTTCACTTTTACTTATTCCTTTGGTGATGTATGCAAGGATGACGATTTCGTCAAGCGATTGGACCGATGGCCTCACCAAAATGTTTTGACAGGTTTGGTTTGTATAAGATCGGGCATTGAGCTTGGTGTTGTTGTACCCGACCGATTGTATGACCAAAATGGCTTGCTGAGATACTTTGTCTAAAGAAAAATAACCATTCTCATCAGACGTTGTGCCTCTTGATTGCCCTTCAACGATTACGGTAGCAAAAGCAAGGGGTTCTTTTGTTTCGGCGTCAAAGAGATAACCGCATACATCAATTCTGGTGTCGGGGACGCTAATGATGACCTGTTGATCAGAGACCTTTTTGAAACTTAGTCCAGTTTGTCGACTGGCTTCAACAAGAAATTGATCGATTGAAATGCTGTTCTCGGCAAGTGTAAGGGTTTTACTTGCAACAGCCTCTTCACTATAAGAAAAAAGCAAGTTGGTCTTTGCGCTAATGTCGGCCAATACCGTTTTTAGCGGAGTCTTGTTGTAGGATACGGCGATGGTTTCTTGAGAAAAGGCAAAGCATGAATAGAGGAGGAGGGTGATGGAGAGCAATTTTTTCATCAAAGTGTTGTTTGTTTAGGGAGATCGCAGTACGACCGTTTTTTGATTATCTAAGATTTCATAGTTAATACTCATTGGGGTAAGCACCGTTTGCAGTGCTATTGTCAGATCATTGTGTACAAAGCTTCCGGTGAAATGCCTAGAAAGGTCAATGTCATTAGTTGAAAATTCGATTCCGTATTGAAGCGACAATTCTTCAAGCACCTGCTGTAAAGGGGCATTCTCGAAATCACTTCGACCTTGAGTCCAATCAGGAACGCTACCTAAAATAGATGTTCTTTCAACTTGACCTTGTACCAACTTCAATCCCTCGCCTTGCACCAAGATTTCCTTTTGGCTGGTAGTTTCAAACTGAACCTTTCCTTCGTAGCAAGCCAGTGAAAAACGATCTTTTCTCGTACGCACATTGAATGATGTTCCCAAAACCGAAACAACTCCGGCATTAGTTTCCACCGAAAAACCATCTCCTTTTTCTACATCAAATAACCCTTCTCCACTAAGGGTCACTACTTTGTCATTGTTCCAAAAGAAACGCTTTCTCGTCAAAGAAGATTGTGCATTCAATTGTACTTCTGAGCCATCTGGAAGTACAACTGCCAGTTGTTCACCCACACCGGTTGTGTAGGTTACTTCATTAAAGAAAAGCCCAGCGATCAAAACGATAGAGGCAGCCACAGCTGCCACATAAAGCAATGGCCTTAGGGCAATTACCTTTCGCTTTTGGGGTTGTTGAATTTTATCATGTAGCTGTTGCAAAAGAGACTCACCATCAAAATCGGGCTTCTTAAAACGAGCCATACCTTTAACCATAGCCTGATACTCCTCGAACTCGGGCGATTTTTCGAAATCAGCGCGTTCTTCGGGAGTTAACCTTCCGTCGAGCCATCTGGCTAATATGGTATCATCTCTTTCTTCAAACATGATCTTATGCATTATTGTTGAAACAGCTAGGGATTCATTTACCCTACCCCCTCCTTAAATATTTTTTATAGTCTTGCGCATTTTTACCAGCGCTTTATGCATTCTTTTTTCAACCGCTTTCTGCGATACGCCTAACATTTCGGCAATTTCCTTATAGGTTTTTTTATCTATTCTATTAAGTAGAAACACTTCGCGCTGACCCTCTGGGAGGGCGTCGATGGCAGTCTGAAGCTTCTCCATGAATTCTTCTTCTTCGATCTTGTATTCGGGGGTTTCGTGATCGGCTGTTCGATGTGGCGCTTTTTCATATGCCAGCACTACTTTTTTATGTGCTACTTGATTATAGAACGCATTCTTGGCCACCGTAAACAGAAAACTCTTGGCCTTTTCGACCAGCACTTTTTTACAATTGTTCCAAAGTTTAATAAAAGCATCCTGCATCAAGTCTTCTGCCTGCTGCATGTCACCACATTGGTAGTAGAGGTAGTTGCGAAGCCCCTCGGCATTTAGACTGAAACATCGATTGAAGACAGACTCTTCACATATAGATTCGGGGGAGTTCTTCATTAAATGTGATTTTTTTAAGGGAGGGGGGTAGGGTAAAAATTCAATTACCTGTTCTATACCCAAAAATAGAAAAATTCTCATGAACCAGCGTAACAAATTTCGTTATATCGTAGCCACGATCCTACTTATTGGAATAGCCTCTTTAACCCTGAAAATGATTCCGTTGAGAAATCATATGGATAACTTCTTTGCTGAAGAAAGGTATGAGGTGACCTATCGTTATTTCTATAAGACCAATGAAGGGAAAACCGTCGTTAAGGCATTTCTTCCTAAAAACAATAAAAGACAGCGTATCAGTGCAGTCACTTCAGAGGTGAGTAATGGAATTAAGTTCAAAAAAACTCCCGTTGGAACTAATATAAAAGGTGTATGGACCAGCACTCAAAAAAACCACTACGAGCAAGTAGATTTTCGATTCACGTTCGAAGGAAAATCGAAACAATATAAGCTACCAGAGGATTTTTCTTCAAGTACGATAGAACTTCAATCTTTTTTAGCACCTTCAAAATACATTCAGTCGCAAGACCCCGCCATTGAAAAAATAGCGAAAACATTGAAAGCGTCGGCTAAAAATGACCAAGAGACGGTCAAAGCGATTTTTGACTTCGTCTACTCCATTCCTTCGGCGCCAATCATTACACTTACTGACGCCGTTACCGTTTTGGAACAAAATAGGGCTTCTTGTAATGGTAAAAGTAGGTTGTTGGTTGCCTTGGCCAGAAACCTTGGATATCCTGCACGAATCAAAGGAGGAATCATCCTTGAAGAAGCTAATAAGAGAACCTCACATGCCTGGGGAGAGATCAGTATCAATGACCAATGGATTCCGTTTGACGGTCTTAATGGCCATTTCGCCTCTTTGCCCCCCAATTACCTTGAGATTTATGAAGGAGATGAATTCTTGGTCACTCATACCCTAGGCATACATTTTGACTATACCTATGAAATACACAAACAAAATAACATTCCTTTCTTGAACATAGGGGCCAGCGAGTTCCAAGAGATCTCTGCTGTGTCGCTATGGGGATTGATAGAGAAAAGGGTGATCTCGATGCAAGCCTTGACGTTGCTTTTGATGCTGCCGATTGGAGGGTTACTGGTGGCATTCTTAAGGAATGTGGTTGGGTTAAAGACCTTTGGGGTGTTTTTACCCGTGCTGATCGCCTTTTCTCTTATCGAAACAGGGTTCGTGACCGGAATGTTGTTATTTGTTTTCTTGATTCTTTTTGTTGGAATCGTTTCGAAACCGTTTACTAAACTAGGGCTATTACATACGCCAAAACTAGTAATCTCCCTTACCCTGATGGTCCTAGTAATGGTCGTTGGGTCGTACATTGGGACAATGGCCAACCTGCCATGGTTAACTACGCTAACCTTTTTCCCAACGATCATTTTAACGGTTTCTGCCGAACGATTTTCAACCCTCATCATCGAAGATGGATTTCAAAAGGCTTCTGCAACCCTATTGCAAACGTTGATAGCAGTTAGCTTTTGTTACTTCATGTTGTCAAGCCAATGGCTACCATCGATCATTATCGTTTTTCCAGAGTTATTGTTGATCCTGGTAGCCTTGGCGATGATGATGGGGAGATATATAGGATTGCGTTGGACCGAACTAATAAGATTTAGACCCCTATTAACCCTAAAGAATGCATAAGATGCTTCAGAAAATTTTCAACATAAAAAACCCCAAAGGAGTCATGGGACTCAACAAAAGAAATATCTCCTTGATCTATCCTCACAATCAGCCCAAAGACTATCAATTGGCTGACGATAAAGTAAAAGCCAAAGAGATATTGCATCATCACGATATTGCCTGTGCGGCCACCTATGCGGTCATTACTAAAGTGAGCGACATCAAGAAGAAGTGGAAAGAGTGTGAGAAATACAATGCGATGGCCATCAAACCTGCGAATGGTTGTGGAGGTGACGGAATCAAAATACTTAAAAAAGATGCACACGGAAATTGGACCACTGGCGGAAAGGTGGTTTCTGAATCACGCATATTCTATCACATTACCAGCATCATTTCTGGGCTGTTTTCCATGAGTTCAAACGACAGCTGCTTGATCGAAGAACTGATTGTACCTCATGAGTTCTTTGCACAGATCTATGACGAAGGCGTACCAGATTTTAGGGTCATCACCTTAAAACATCGACCCGTAATGGCCATGCTGCGAATGCCTACTTCAATCTCTGACGGAAAAGCAAACCTACATCAAAACGGTGTTGGAATCGGCGTAGACATGAACAAAGGGACACTGACCCAAGTCTATGACGGAAAACGATACATGGAACATCATCCAGATAACCCCAACAAAGTAAACGGTCGAGAGATTCCCTATTGGGATGAGATCTTGAAGCTATGTGTCGATACATCCAAGGCCTTTCCGCTTGAATATTTGGGAATAGATGTCGTCATCGATCAACACAAAGGGCCACAGATCATGGAAGTAAATGTACGCCCAGGCCTCGGAATACAATTAGTTAACAAATGCGGACTCGAAAACGCAATCAAATCAATAAAACAACACGAAAAGTAAAATCAAAAAAGACAGATGAGAATAATAGCAATCACTTTAGTAACCCTCTTTATTTCCTCTTTCGCAATAGCACAAAGCAAACATCAGCTAGACGCCGAAACACAAGGCGGATATGAATACAACTATTTTAAAAGTCCAAGACAAATTTCACAGAATGGAGACCTACTCACAGAAGACGATCTCATCTCAAGCAGTTTGTACCAAGATGTGACCGTAGACTATGATTATCGTTATAAATGGAATCAAAACAGAATACGTTTCTCTATCACCCCAAGAGCAAGAGTTTTCTATGAAAGCACAGAAGACAGTTATTGGCAGCTTAACGCAACCGCCAAATATGATTACAAGTTCAATAGGAATACAAAGTTGCTGCTAGAAGGCGGCATTAAAAGAATGAACAGAAAGGGACTGGATGGTGCGCAGGACATTCTGGTAAACCCATTGGGATATACCAATTTCGGACTAAGTGGAGGCGTTGAATTTAGTCCCTTTGCAAATAATGAGACCTCGGTCGAAGCCTTTTATAATTTCAAGGATTTTGATGCCTTTGGCTCCCGAGATCTGCAGTTCAACGAGTTTGGGTTGTTGGTAAAGACCGCACAAGAGTTTGAGTCAAACGGACTCGAACACCGCTACGGACTTTCAGCTTATGTGAAGAAGCGAAACTACGATACCTTCAATGCTTCTGATGTCATTGTTGAAGGAAAACGTGATTGGGATTATGTGAGAGCCAATGCATTTTACGAGTTGCCACTGAGCAAAACGTTAGAAGTCGAACCAAGTTTTCTGTACTATGTGCGTATTGACAATAACAACAACAATCAATCAGGATTTACCATGTACGGACCCAAACTAGGGCTCAAATACGACAATGACAAAACAAAAGTTCGAACCGCTTTCTCGTTTGTAACCCGAAACTATGCATCTCTTGAAGCACGAGACAGTGAAGAAGCCATTGGCGAAAAGATCCAATATCAATATGCCGAATTTACGCTTGATGCCGAGCATCAACTCAACGACCATCTTTTCATTACCGCAAATATCTATAGCAGAGTACGCAGTACCAATTATACTGATCTCGCTGCCCGATCTTTTAGAGGGTATCGACATCAATACGCTGGACTTGGTATTAAATGGGAGTTTTAGAATAATAGCAATTTTTCTCCCACCCCCTGCCTACCTCTGTTGATTAAGCGCTACCTTTGTAGCGCTTAATTTTTTATATGGCAAGAGACGAACAACTCAAAGAACGCTGGGAGAGCGTCGTACATAAATTATCAGCCCAATTCGCAGACGGAGATACACTTGAACTAGACGCCGTGATCTATTTGATCGGAGTGCAAGAATTAGGGCAACTTCACAGAAAGTTTAAAAAAGACGAGAAGGTAAATCTGATGCACATTGCCATTTGTCGTCTGCTTGAACCTTTTGGTTATTACGAATTTGACTTCTTCGATGATGACGGTTGGCCCCATTACAAGGTAAAAGAACAGCTTCCTCCCTTAAAGGCTGGCGAACAGAGCGTTTTGATGAAAGAGGCCATTGTACAGTATTTCTTAGAAAAAGAGTTTATAGACTAAGGAAAACAAATTTAGCATTCCGCAGTGCGCTTTAGAGCATTTTACTCTCGATTATCGAGTAAAATACCTAAATTTGCGCTCTTAATTGAAGTTGAGATGATTGACAAGATAAAAGAACACATCGCTGAAGTAGAACAATTTACAGCAGAAACCAAAGAGGCTGTCGAAGAATTCCGAATCAAGTATTTAGGAAAAAAAGGCTTACTGAATGATTTCTTTGCTGAATTCAGAAACGTTCCGAAGGAGATGAAGAAAGACTTTGGCCAGACGATCAATGCGTTGAAAAAAACGGCTGAAGAAAAAGTCAATCAACTAAAGGAAGAACTAGAGGACAAGGTAGAAGAAAAAGGACAATTCGGAGACTTGACCCGTCCGGGCGAACCAATTTCGCTAGGTGCGCGTCATCCGATCTCATTGGTGAAGAATCAGATCATCGATATCTTTTCGCGCATTGGATTTAACGTATCAGAAGGTCCAGAAATGGAAGACGATTGGCACAACTTCACCGCCTTGAACCTTCCCGAATATCACCCAGCGCGTGATATGCAGGATACCTTCTTTATTCAAACTGATCCCGATATCTTGTTGCGCACGCATACCTCTTCGGTACAGGTGCGTTATATGGAAAACAACAAACCACCGATCCGTACGATCTCTCCTGGTAGAGTATACAGAAACGAAGCCATCTCAGCGCGCTCTCACTGTTTCTTTCACCAAGTGGAAGGCTTGTATATTGATAAAGACGTTTCGTTTGCCGATCTAAAGCAAACGCTGCAATACTTCACTACCGAAATGTTCGGAAAATCGAAGATTCGTTTGCGTCCCTCCTATTTCCCATTTACAGAGCCAAGTGCTGAGGTAGATGTGTATTGGGGACTCAACAACGAAGTAGACTATAGAATTACAAAAGGTACCGGATGGCTCGAGATCATGGGCTGCGGAATGGTAGATCCTAACGTACTCGAAAACTGTGGTATCGACTCAAAAGAGTACTCTGGTTTCGCCTTCGGTATGGGAATCGACCGTATCGCCTTGTTATTACATCAGATTCCAGATATCCGTATGCTCAGTGAAAACGACATTCGTTTCTTAGAGCAGTTCAAATCTGCCTTATAAACAGTCTCTTCTCGTATGAAGTCTGATATCGAAATCCCAGAAGTAAAGGACGTGCATGTGGCGATTGTGCAGGAGTACAATCCAGAGTTCGAATGGAATGATTGGAATGCCTACATGATCAATGATCGAGATACAGCCATCGAAATGGTGTTGATCGTCTCAAGTGGCTTTAATGATGACAAGACTACGTCTACGATGCGCCATTCGATCAAGGAAATGCCGCCTAAGTCATATGCCAAAATAGAGCTGCTTCAGAAAGAAGTACTGGCACTTACCAATGAATTTAGAGTCACTTTTTTTGCTGACGGAAAAATGTACGATAAGAAGTATGTTTTCGAAAAGAACACCGTCTCAGCCGATACCATCGGAGCAATCCCTGTCATGGAACTCAAAGGAATCTTGGGGAAATAACCTGAATTTATCTGAACACGATCGATAGCGATATCGTTTTCGAATCCTTGATAACTTCTCTCAAAAATTTTATGCGAAAAGCGTACCTTTAAAAGGTAACACATTACGCTTTTGCTATGCCGCACTATATCATTGCATTAGATCAGGGAACAACCAGTTCTCGAAGCTTATTGATTGATCAAAACGGAAAAATTATCGGAATGGCTCAAGAAGAGTTCACCCAGATATTTCCGCAATCAGGTTGGGTAGAACACGACCCAAAAGAGATCTTGGACACCCAATTACGTACACTGAAAAAAGTAATTGAAGACCATAAGGTAGACCCAAAAGACATCAAAGGCATTGGCATCACCAACCAACGAGAAACGACGGTGGTGTGGGATAAAAACACGGGAGAACCAATCTACAACGCCATCGTTTGGCAAGACAAACGCACGGCAGATATTTGCGAGTCACTAAAGAAAAAAGGACTCCAAGAATATGTAAAGAAAAGTACAGGTCTGGTGATCGATTCCTATTTTTCAGGAACCAAAGCGAAGTGGATTCTCGACACAGTCGAAGGTGCTCGAGAACGTGCCGAAAAAGGCGAACTCCTTTTTGGAACCATTGATACCTGGTTGGTCTGGAATCTCACAAAAGGAAAGGCACATGTCACTGATTATTCGAACGCATCACGAACGATGCTCTATAATATAACCACGCTTTCTTGGGACGAAGAAATGCTAAAGGAGTTAGATGTACCGAAGGCGATGTTACCTGAGGTAAAACCTTCGGCTTTTCATTTTGGCGATGTTGAGTTTGAAGGTGTAAAGATTCCCATTGCAGGCATTGCAGGAGATCAACAGGCTGCCTTATTCGGCCAAGCGTGCTTTAAAAAAGGAAGTGCAAAAAACACCTATGGCACGGGTTGCTTTATGCTAATGAACACTGGGAAGAAACCCCAATTTTCTGATAGCGGATTGCTAACCACCATCGCATGGGGAATTGATGGCCATGTCTATTATGCATTAGAAGGAAGTGTTTTTATTGCAGGTGCGGCCATTCAATGGCTACGCGATGGGCTGCAGTTCTTTGACGATGCCGCCCAGTCTGAAGGGATTGCCAAAGAGGTGAAAGGGGAGAATCCCGTATACGTTGTTCCTGCCTTTGCGGGGCTCGGTGCACCTTATTGGGACATGTACGCCCGTGGCGCCATCTTTGGGTTAACACGTGATACTGGAAAAGCTCATATTACAAAAGCAACATTAGAATCGCTAGCTTATCAAACCAAGGACCTGGTGCGCGCTATGCAACAAGATGCAGGCATCAAATTGTCTGGGTTAAAGGTAGACGGAGGTGCTTGTGCCAACAATCTGCTCATGCAATTTCAGGCTGATATTTTAAATGCCGAAGTACAACGCCCTGCAGTCATCGAATCTACGGCGATGGGAGCCGCTTTTTTGGCTGGAATCACCGTCGGACTCTGGACACAGGAGGATATTAAAGAAAACCGTGAAATGGAAAGAATCTTTCAGCCTGAGCTTGAAAAAGAACAACGGAAGCGATTGTACAAAGGCTGGAAAAAAGCCATCAAAAGAACGATGAACTGGACCAAATCTTAATTAGATAGATCGTAAATGAAGACAATATCTTTTACAAATCTCGATAGAAAAAAACGCGTTGAAACCTTAAAGAACACTGAGTTCGATTTGGTCGTCATTGGTGGTGGGATCACGGGCGCTGGTATTGCCTTGGATGCTGCTTCACGCGGTATGAAGGTCGCTTTGGTAGAGAAGGGAGACTTCGCTTCTGGAACTTCAAGCAAATCCACCAAGTTGATTCACGGTGGACTGCGCTACTTAAAACAGTTTGATTTTTGGCTCGTGAAGGAAGTCGGTTCTGAGCGAGCCATCGTGCATAAATTGGCTCCGCATTTGGTGATTCCGGAGAAGATGTTGCTTCCGTTGATCGAACAGGGCCAATATGGTAAGTGGCTGACTTCGATTGGCCTCAAAGTCTATGATATTTTAGCACAGGTAGAAGGAGACGACAAGCGGAAGATGCTCGAGAAAAAAGAAGCCATGAAACTAGAGCCGTTGCTTCCGAAGAAAATATTGAAAGGTGCTGGATATTATGCTGAATATCGTACCGATGATGCCCGATTGACCATTGAGAACATCAAAACCTCATTGAAGTATGGGGCCGTTCCTATTAACTATACCAAGGTTACGGAGTTTGTCTATAATGATGAAGAACATGTTTCGGGCGTAAAAGTGACAGATACCATCACCGACGAGATGTACGAGATTCACGGTAAGTATGTTGTGAGTGCAGCGGGGCCTTGGGTAGATGACCTTCGCAAGGTAAATCACTCTAAAAAAGGGAAACGCTTGCATTTAACGAAGGGTGTGCATTTAGTGTTTCCGCATAAAAAATTACCGGTACAACAATCGGTGTACTTTGATGTGCCCGATGGCCGAATGATCTTTGCGATTCCGAGGGGGAAGGTCACGTATGTTGGCACTACCGATACCAATTATACAGATGACAAGGACGACATTGAGGTAGACATGGCCGATGCTATCTATCTGATCAGTGCTGTGAACAATATGTTTCCGAGCATACAGCTCGAATTAAGCGATATTATTTCATCCTGGGCAGGACTACGCCCGTTGATTCATGAAGAAGGAAAATCAGCGTCAGAATTATCTCGAAAGGACGAGATATTTACTTCGCATACAGGATTGATCAGTATTGCTGGCGGAAAACTCACAGGATATCGAAAAATGGCCGAACGCGTGGTGAATCGAGTCACGAAATTGTTCGAAGAGGATCACGATAAAGAATTTGAAAAAAGCCAAACGGAAGACATCTCATTGTGCGGCGGACCTTTTAAAAACTATAAAGAGGTCAAAAAGTACATCAAGAGCCTTACCGAGCGCGTCACTCCCTTGGGATTGACTGCTTACGATGCTTGGTTTTTGGTCACTACCTACGGAAAACAAGCTGAAACGATTCTTGAGCGGTTTGAAAAGCTGAAGGACAAAGATGCACATGTGCGTTTGGCAAAAGCCGAATTTTGGTTTTGTGCAAAGTTTGAAATGCTTCAGACGCCATCGGACTTCTTTATTCGTAGAACAGGTCGCTTGTATTTTGATATTGACAGTGTCCTCAAGCTACTAGATCCCGTCTTAGCTGAATATGAACAACTCTTTAAGGTTGATAGCGCTAAAGTTTCCGCCCATAAAAAAGAAATAGAGGATGAGGTAAAACGACATGCTGATTTTGACTTGGAAGGCTTGTAATACGTCCTAATCCAATTTCTCGGTCAGCTTTGCAAATATCTTCTTTGGATTCTTATTCTCGTAAAGAATAGAATACACAGCATCGATAATGGGTGTGTTGGCACCATTTTTCTCGTTAAGTTTGTAAGCGCTATTGGTCGCGTAATACCCTTCGGCCACCATACTCATCTCCATTTGGGCAGATTTTACGGTGTATCCTTTTCCGATCATGTTTCCAAACATACGATTTCGACTAAATACAGAGTATCCTGTTACTAGCAAGTCTCCCAAATACGCCGAATTGTTGATGTTTCGTTTCATCTTGTGCACTTTTCGGATAAAGCGTTTCATCTCGCGAATAGCATTGCTCATGAGTACCGCCTGAAAGTTGTCACCATAACCCAGTCCATGAGCGATCCCAGCAGCGATGGAATAGATATTCTTTAGCATCGCAGCGTATTCTGTACCAATGATATCATCAGAGATCTTGCATTTGATATAACGCCCCGAAAGCTTGTCGGCCAGGTTCTCGGCCTTTTTCTCATCGGCGCAGGCAATGGTGAGATATGAAAGTCGTTCTAGGGCAACTTCTTCAGCGTGACATGGACCTGTGATGACCCCGATGTTTTCGAACGGAATGTTATGAATGTCGTGAAAGTGTTCACCAACGATCTTGCTGCTTTCAGGAACGATTCCCTTAATAGCTGAGAAGATGATCTTTCCTTCTAAAGAAGCGGTCATTTTTTGCAATTCGTCGTGTAAAAATGCCGAAGGAATCGCAAAGATCAGATAGTCAGCATACTCAACTATTTCGTTGATATCGTTGCTTAGTTTCAGTTGCTCGGTATGAAACTCGACCGAACTTAAGTAGTTGGGATTGTGACGGTTTTTCAATAGATGTTCTTTGGCATAAACGCTTCGCATGTACCATCCGATCTCGTCGAGATTCTCTGATAACATCTTGACAATGGCCGTGGCCCAGCTTCCGCCGCCGATCACTGCATATTTAACGGGAGTGTTACTCATGGGTTGTAAATAGAATTCAAAAATAACTAAAAATCTACGCTTTATGTGAATGCTTGATTATCAATTGTTTAAAATTTTGGCACGATGCTTGGTTATTGTATATCGAACCTTATAATTCTGGAAGTATGTATTTCTGGAATTCACCTAAAAACCCTGGAAATATGAAAGCATTAAAGTTACTATTCGGATTTGCACTGACGGCGACCCTTTTAACGTCGTGCGTGGCTGAAGTGATCGTAGATGATGTTGTGATCGATGAACCTGGAATCACCTTGGCCGAGTTATTAGACACCCATGAATTATGGTATGTGAATATTAATCAAACTACAGGAAATGGCGAAGTGCCATTCTTGCAAAAGGCATTTACCGTGTCGTTTCGCTTCGGAACCATGTACGCCAATAACAATCTGGTAGGTTTTGGGAGCCAAGGAGGCGGTTTTGGGATCGATGTAGGATACTATGGTACCTACGGAACCGTTCTTGAAGTGACCCACGATATCGATGGGTATTGGGAGCTAGAAGTGGATCAGTTGAGCAGCAACCGACTTCGTTTTTATCACAGACCGTCAAATACGTCTTATTACTTGACCGGCTATCAGAGAAGTAACTTTGATTATGACTTTGTATTCTATGATAACATTCACTATTTCTTGCAGGAGTATGAAGCATGGGAAAAGACCTATGCAAGTGAAGAAGGAGCCATAAATGAGTTTGATGCCGAAAATTATTTACAATTCTTGGCGGGCGGAAACGATAGTGAGTTTAGATCTTCGGAAGATGCTAACGGCACACCACTCAGCAACTTACTGTGGGATTATACAGGAATCTATACAGTGTACGATGTTGCCGGTGATCCGTACTTGAAAACTTTAACACTTGATTATGACTACCTGGGCAATGATTATTTTGAATTGATCGTTATAGATGATAGAACGATAGAGTTGTTTCACCCAGATTCGGGAACGACCTATGAGTTGACAGGAAGAGGATACATCGAGTATCTAAGAAGCCCTACAGGAAAGGGAACAATTGAGAAAAAACGTAAGAAGGTCGAGAATAAGACCATGAAGATAGAACGCAAAAGTGAGCGTAAAAAAGTAAAAATTAGTTAGTTGATTTTTTGGTTGGTTATTTAGTTTAGAACCGCACCCATTGTCTATGATGAGTGCGGTTCTTCTTTTATAAATATCTTAGATCCATTCACTCCATGGAATACGAGATAAAAGCAACACGAGTCCGATACCATACATAATGGCGATACGGCTAAATCGCTTCTTGTCTGTTGGTTGTTTTTTGTGCAATGACCATCCCATGGTGATCAATACAATTGCAAGTATGTTTACAAATGGATGCTCTACCAAATAAAGGCGTGCAACGGCATTTTTCATAACGCCGCCCATACCAAGTTCGCTCCAAAGAGAAAAACGTGGAGATACAAAGTAAAGGATGAGTCCGATTACCAATTGGATGTGGGTTACGATAAGTCCGAAAAGTGAAATTCTCAAGTCTTTGTGACCGAAAGGTCTTTTAGAGCTCATGCCCGCAATGGCATTAACCACCGCAATGATCACGATCAATAATACTAAATAGGCCCAGTAGGAATGCAACGTTTTTACCGCGTCGTACATAATAATGAATTTGATTGGTTACTTCACAAAGATATCGATTTTAGGCATAAAAAAACCCTGCTATCAAAGCAGGGTTTTTCTTATCTCTATTTCTTAAAGATTAGAAGTTGTAACGGAGACTAAAGTTCCAAGTTCTTCCAAATCCAAAGAAAGCTTTGTTTCTAGTGTTTACACCGTCAAACGTATCATCTCCAGCCTCAGCACCAATATTGGTAAGTGATTCTGCGATGTACGTAGTGTTGAACAAGTTGTTCACGTTCAGTCTAAAGTTCAATGACTTTGCATCGTCTTTACCAAGTAGCCACTTGTAAGAGATACCTCCGTCAAATAGGCTGTATGCAGGTAACTTCAATTGAACACCACCGTTGTCAGCTTGTGTGATTCCGTCGTCTTCAGTATCAGCAAATTCGTCAGCGTTAAAGTTACCATATAGGTTGGCAGCTCTAAACCAAGCGATGTCAAATTTCAATCGCTCTACTGGCTCAACGATAGCAGCCAAACGAGAAGTCATTTGAGCAGCATCACCAACTTTTACTCCATCAAGAATCAAATCAGTAGTACCCAATAGGTTTTGGTTGTCGTCAAAGGCATTACCACTTGGGTTT
Source organism: Flavobacteriaceae bacterium (assembly GCA_028279515.1). Classification (GTDB taxonomy): domain Bacteria; phylum Bacteroidota; class Bacteroidia; order Flavobacteriales; family Flavobacteriaceae; genus JANQNQ01. The sequence goes on along the minus strand of JANQNQ010000008.1, from coordinate 75,273 downwards.
CCTTTGTACTCCCAGTTACCTACAGAGAACATACCTCTTACAGTCAAGAAATGGAAAGGTCTGTACGTGTAATCAACTTCAACCCCCATGTGTACTTGCTCAACACCACTGATGTTAGCTGTACCTTGGATATCATCGTCATCATCGTTGTCAGCGTTATCATCACCAAGACCATCTCCTTGGGTATCGAACGTCTTGTCAACAGAGATGAATCTGTCTTTCCAAGATGTACGGTATAAGTTCAAGTTAAGATCGAATTTCTCAGAACGGAAACCATATCCAAGTTCTGTACCTATTACTTTTTCGTTTTCAACATTTTCGTTCACATCGTTTACAAAGTTCAAGAAAACAGCGTCAAACAATGGTTGCTTAGAGTAGAAACCAGCGTTAGCAAAAACGTTGTGATTTTCATCGATGTTCCAGTTCACACCCCCTTTGATGTTACCACCAAGGATGTTTTCCCAATCAGTCAATTGTTGTGGGTCACTATCTAAGTAGTTGAAGAAATCTTCTCTTCTAAACCCTTGGTTAGATCCACCAAACTGCATGAAAGCAGAGATGTCATCGTTCTTGTACTCAACTTGTCCAAAAACTCCAGCCCAACGAACGTATCCGATGTTGTAGTAGTCGATTTTCTCTTCGTCATCGATATCTTGGAATACGTTCACGATAGATGTGAAGTCAGAAGAGTATGTTGTAGATAATACGTTGAACGGATTGTTCACGTCATCGTTATCTCTATATCCGTCAGCTCCGAAAAGGTTATCAATTCTTCTGTAGTGGAAACCTTTGTAAGAACGAAGGTCAACACCAAAATCGAATGTGAAGTTTTCGTTCAACTCGTGGTTGAAGTTTGCTAAGAAACCAAACCAGTTGTGAGAGTTGATAGACGCTCTTCTGATAAATCCGTTTCTTCTGATCACACCAGGAAGTGTGTTAGCAGCAGGATCTGCAACAGCGCCGTCTCTAAGATCTGTATCGTTAACGATGAACGTTCCAGTAACAGGATCCACTTGGTTATTATATACAAATCCGTTTCCAGAAAGGTCACCGAATGTTGTAGCAACACCACGGTTAGAGTTGAATATCTTATTCCACTGAACAAGACCAGTGTTAGGATCTCTGAAACGGCTATCACTAGCGAATCTACCGTTTAGACGTCCTAGGTCTCCTGTTCCACCACCACGACCGTAAGATGCATATGCAACGGCTGATAGTGTAGATTGATCATTGATATTCCAATCCCAGTTGATAGAAGCTACTGGCTTGTGGTAGAAGTTTCTTCTCCAGTTAAACTCTTCTCCGTTGAAGAATCCGTGGTTGAAGTTATATTTGTCTCCGTACTGTAAGTACTGAGCTAGTGTAGCAGTGTTAAAGAAACTTGTAGTTCTTTGGTTGTGTACCTGAGGAGCACCTGTTACAGTGAACTGTACACTGTGCTTGTCATTATCGTCAGACCATCCAAAACCTAAGAAGTAGTTGTATCCTTCAAAACCAGTACCGTCGATGTATCCGTCTCCAGCAGTTCTGCTCAATAAAGCAGTTACAGCAAGACCGTTTTCCATGCGTCCAGTAGAGTAAGAACCGATTGTCTTTAAGTAGTTGTCGTTACCTAGCGTAGTTCCGAAGAAACCACCTTCACGTCTGTCAGTAGTCTTTGTAACGATGTTCAAAGTACCCCCTACAGAAGAGATGGCCAATTTAGAAGAACCAAGACCTCTTTGTACTTGGATACCAGAAGCCACGTCAGCAAGACCTGTCCAGTTACTCCAGAATACACGTCCGTTCTCCATATCGTTCACAGGAACCCCGTTGATCAATACAGCAGTGTTCACTTGGTCAAATCCACGAATGTTGATTCTTGAATCTCCAAATCCACCCCCAGATTTCGTTGCATACACAGAAGGTGTAGCGTTCAATAGTTCAGGAAGTTCTTGGTTACCAAGGCGCTCTACAATTTCAGATGCCCTGATGGTAGAAACCGCTACCGGAGTCTCGCGTTCCTTCGCGATATCTGCAACCCCAACAATTACGATTTCATCTAGTTCGTTTCCAGTTTGAAGAGAAATAGTGCCTACAGAACCAGGTGCCGTAAATGCTACTTCCTTAGCAACAAATCCAACGTAAGAAATAACTAGTGTTCCACTAGCTTCACTTACATTTAGTTGGAAGTTTCCGTCAAAGTCAGCAGAAACTCCATTTGAAGTTCCTTTAACAACGACGTTCGCTCCAGGTAGTGGCTCGCCTAGTTCAGCGTCAACCACGGTACCTGTAATTACCCCTTGCGCAAAAGCTGCTGATGCTGAGAACAACATGACAACAGCAAAAATCCAATTTTTGAATCCTTTCATTGTTATTTAGTTTATTTAATGGTGCAAAATTGCCACATATAAACGGCTCCTATATTAAGGAAATGTTAAATGTTAGCAATATGTTAAACAAGGTAACAATAAAAGGAATTTGAATTTTTTAAGGTAATTTAACTTATTAGCTGAATTATTAACAGTTATGCGTGCATAGCTTTATAATGTTCTAGGAGATTTAAGGTAGAAGCATCATGATTCGCAATGCCGTCTGAAGAAAAATCTTTTAAAATTGTATTGGCAAGTTGCTTTCCGAGCTCTACTCCCCACTGATCATAACTAAAAATATTCCAGATAATTCCCTGCACAAAGATTTTGTGTTCGTACAAGGCGATCAAGGCACCAAGGCTCTCTGGTGTTAGTTTATCAATAAGTAATGTATTTGTTGGTTTGTTTCCTTCGAAGACCTTGAACGGCAGTAGTTTTTTGATTTCTTCGGAAGGTATTTCCCTACTTTGAAGCTCTTTTAACACTTCTTCTTCGGTCTTGCCATTCATCAATGCTTCCGTCTGCGCAAAGAAGTTGGCCATTAGTTTGTCGTGATGGTCAAGGTCGCCATGTAAAGGTGAAACATAGCCAATGAAATCAGCCGGAATCAACTTGGTTCCTTGGTGAATCAGTTGGAAGAAGGCGTGTTGGGAGTTGGTTCCAGGTTCTCCCCAAATGATGGTTCCGGTTTGATAGGAAACGCGATTTCCAGCCCGATCGACACTTTTTCCGTTACTTTCCATGATTCCTTGCTGTAGATAGGCTGAGAATCTGCTGAGGTATTGTGTATACGGAATGATGGCTTCGCTCTCAGCATTGAAGAAGTTATTGTACCAGACGTTCAAAAGTGCCAAAATCACAGGAATGTTCGTATCAAAGGACTCTTCCCTAAAGTGACGGTCCATATCATTGGCTCCCTGTAACAGCTTCTCAAAGTTGTCATATCCTACGGCCAAAGCAATAGAAAGTCCGACGGCACTCCAAAGTGAGAAGCGTCCACCTACCCAATCCCACATCGGGAATACGTTCTCTTCGGCAATTCCGAATTCTGCGATCTTGGGCAAGTTGGTAGAAACGGCCACAAAATGCTTCGCCACGGCGCTCTCATCGGCATGCTGCAAAAACCACTTTCTAATGGTTGTGGCATTGGCCAAGGTCTCTTGGGTGGTAAACGATTTTGATACGATTACAAATAGCGTGGTCTCTGGTTCTAGGTCTTTAATAACCTCTTGCACGTGATCACCGTCAACATTCGATACAAAATGCACATTGAGGTGATTCTTATAGAATTTTAACGCTTCGGTTACCATTACTGGTCCTAGGTCAGAACCACCAATTCCGATGTTTACGATATCGGTGAAGGCTTTTCCGGTGTGTCCGGTCTTTGATCCTGAGATGATTTCTTCAGAGAAGGATTTGATGTGCTTTTTCACCTCGTTTACTTGAGGCATCACGTTGACCCCGTCTACCACAACCGAGTCACTAGCTTTTCCGCGCAAAGCGGTATGTAAAACAGCGCGACCCTCGGTGGCATTGATGATGTCACCTCCAAAATATTGTTCGATGGCTTCCTTCAATGAAACTTCATTAGCCAGCTCAATTAGCAGTGGCAGGGTTTCGTCGGTCATTCTATTTTTGGAATAATCTACCAAGAAGTCTCCCCATTTAAGGGTGAATTTATCAGCTCTTTTAGGGTCTTTTGCGAAAAGATCTTTTAGGTGAACGTCTTTGACCGATTGATAGTGGTCTTGAAGCTTTTTCCAGGAATCCGCCAATTCTGGGTTCTTTGTTTTTAATGACATGGTTGTTAGTTTATTGAAGTGATCAATGGTTCGGGATTGTCTTCTGGAGGTGCAATTTCTTGAAAAGGAATGCTGTCCAGTTGTTGTTTTATAGGAATGATATAATCCAGAAATTTCTCTTTCAGTTCTTCGTCTATGGGATCGGCATCAGGAAGTTTTTGTCGAAATGGATCTACTTGTTTTCCATTTTTCCAGAAGCGGTAGCAAACATGAGGCCCCGAAGTGTATCCTGTCATCCCTACCCATCCAATGACGTCACCTTGCTTTACATGGTCTCCCACACGCACCTTACGTTTTTTCATGTGCAGGTACTGAGTACTATAGGTGCTATTGTGTTTGATTTTTACATAATTCCCGTTTCCACGGGTGTAACTTGCCTTTACAACGGTACCATTGGCCGTGGCCATGATCTCGGTTCCGACGGGTGCAGCAAAATCAGTACCACGATGCGGCTTCACTCTACCGTATAAACGAATCTTTCTTCTCAGGTTGTAGCGTGATGAGATTCGGCTAAATTGAACAGGGGCTTTCAAAAAAGCACGGCGTAAGTTTTTGGCCTCTTCATCAAAGTAATCGATAATGCCTTTGATGCTATCCGTTTTAAATTCGAAGGCGTAAAAAGGTTTTCCGTTGTGTTCAAAATAGGCGGCTTCAATATTTTCGATACCCACATTGATGCTGTCGTTAAGATAGCGTTGATTGTAGATTACCTTGAATTTGTCACCTTTTTGCAATCTAAAGAAGTCAATGGTCCAAGCATAGATGTCAGACAGGTCATTGACCATGGTGTAGCTTAGGTTCTGAGACTCGATCGCTTCAGATAGTGAGCTAACGATTTCTCCAGATGCTTCTTTTTTAACGATGGTGATTGGCTTGCTTTCTTTATAGGCTTGCACGATGCTGTCTCTAAAATCAACAACAGTATAGTCCACACGGTTGTGCTGGTAAATAAATACCTGCGCCGTTTCAGACGTGTCCTTGGATTTCAGTAGCGTAAATGGTTTTCCGACATTGATACGACGTACGTCAAAGGTATCTTTTACTGTAGTGGAGATGTTGGCAATGGTAGGGTAGTCAACATTGTTCTCTAACAGGATCTTTCCGAAGCTATCACCAGACCGAACTGTATCGTTTAAAACCACATAATCATTGAGGTTGAACCCAAACTCGATCATTTCGATGGGTTCTTCGACGATCGTTTCTTCAACAATTGGATGCTCTTCTTCTTTCTCTTTCTTACAGGCGGTTACTGCTAACAGTACCGACAGCATCATCACAATTTTTCTCAAGGTGTTTTTGAATTATCAGGATTAAAAATATGCTCTACCCATTGCTTGCCCCAGTCTTTCTGCTCTTCGGCACTCCAAATTTCAGGAAAAAAGATGATCTTTTGAAAACTCGGTGGAAGATAATCTTTCCAGTTGGTGCCTCCGGTGGCGTCGATTGCATTTTTTTTGTCCTTTCGCAAATAGCGATAGGCGGATCCCATATGCATCAAAGGCCAATTGATATTGGCGTTTTGGTCCAAGGCCTTTAGTGCTTTTATAAGGTTCTTATCTTGTTTTACTTCTTGGGGGAGTAACAGGTATTTATGGTAGATGGTAGATTCTTTCACCTCGTTGGCAATACGCATAAAGCGAGGTGTGTAACGGTATTCGAATTGTTTTAAGGTCAATGTTTTTTCACCCGTGGCCGTGTCAGTGGCTCCTTTTTTCCAATAGACGTTCTCGTAGAGATCATCGAGCGAATTTTTTGAGCTGAATTGATCTCTTACCGAGTGATGCACCAGATTTTCCATGGGCGTCGAGTAAAACTCGATCATGCGATATTGTGCAGATTGAAATCCGCTGGCAGGAAGCAACGACATTCTGTAGTCTAAGAATTGTTGGCGCTCCATCCCATTGATCATGATCTCAAAGGAAGAGATCAATGCTTTGAAATAATTATTGATCCGCGTGATTCGTTGGGTGAAGAACTCGGCGGTTTGAAGCTTATCATCAATGATCTGTTTCTGCTCGTGAATGATCAGCTTGAAGTAAAGCTCGGTAATCTGATGGTACATGATGAAGATCTCTTCATCAGGGAAATACGTTCTCGGGATCTGTAGGCTCAACAAGGTGTCAAGGTGGATATAATCCCAATAAGTAAGATACCGTTGGTGTAGGAGTCCGTCTAAATAAGAGCCGAGATCTTGACCAGAATTCTTGAATTTTTTATCCAGTTTTTCAATTCTCAGCGCAATTTCAGGCGGTATTTCCATAGGTTAAAATTTTATGTAGAAAGGATTTTTGAGTCCTTTGTACGCATGCAGGTCTGCCTTTAGTGACCCTATTGCTAGATCGGCTTTTATTCGTAATGGTATCTTATTGTCGTCATCAGAGACCCACAAAGTTAAGCTTTCTTGCTCTTTAAACACTCTTCCGGCTTGCACATATGGTCTAAATTTTAAGCAATCGACCTTGCCAAATTTAGTCTTGAGAACCTCTTTGCCCAAGAATTTTAATCGGAACTTGAAATTTTCGTCATCAAAGAACATGTTTAGTTCGATCGACTCTCCTTTCTTTAGGTCACTTACGTCATAGTTGTTTCGTAAGTAGTAAAAGGCCGAGATCATGTCTTGCACATTGTCCTTGATTGTAAAGCTCTTTTGTTTATTGTGCTTCTTATTATTTACATGTGCTTTCTTTTCGGCATGATCAAAATTGATCTCGATATCTTTGGTATGGCCGCCTTCATCGATCTTTCTGATAAAACGATAGGGCTGTCCATTCTTCTTATCAAAATAACTTTCGTAATTGTCGTCGACCTTAAAGAAAAGACGTGCCAATCCTGTGGTTCTTCCTTTTCCAACAACATGATATACAGGCTTATTGTTAAGCCAGGAATCTTTTACTTCCAGCGTAGCATAACTTGCGTTGAAAATACCATAGTGTATTCTAAACTGGAACCATTCGCCTGTTTTAAAGGCTTCTTTTTTAGCTGTTGGCTTTGAGGCATAAGTCGGGGTTGCGTTGGACGTTGTGTCTGATTGACCAAAAACGACCAAAGCCATAAAAAAACATAGGGTGTATACAACTCGTTTCATAACGTTCATAGTAGGTTATAAAAATAGTAAAATCAATAACAAAATAATGTTAACATTATTGTATAGTCAATTACCGTTCCAAAAACGAAACGGCTAACAAAAAAGCCCGGTCTTACGACCGAGCTAATTCATTAACCAACCAAAACTTTAAATTATGAAAACTTTACTTAAAGTTGCAAAAGGGAACCACCCGCTTTTGCGAGGGCAAATGTATGGCAACTTTTTTGCTGTGCAAGCATAATAATAAACTTTAACGCAAAGGCTTTCAAGTTGTTAAGGTGGCAATTCGTTTATTGCGAAATCCTCAAAGATTCATCAATTTTATAATGTACCTCGCATTTCTTGCTCTCGTTCTATGGCCTCAAATAGGGCTTTAAAGTTCCCTTTTCCGAACGATTGAGCTCCTTTTCGCTGAATGATCTCGAAAAACATGGTCGGTCTGTCCAAAACAGGCTTGGTGAAAAGCTGTAACAAATATCCTTCGTCATCACGATCGATCAAGATGCCTAATTCTTTGAGTGGCTCTAGGTCTTCATCGATTTCACCAACACGATCCAATACGGTGTCATAATAGTTCTCAGGAACGTACAAAAATTCTACGCCGCGAGCTTTTAATTGAGTAACTGTTTCAATGATGTTGTCGGTAGCGACTGCAATGTGTTGTACTCCCGCACCGTTATAAAAATCGATGTATTCTTCGATTTGTGACTTTTTACGTCCTTCGGCAGGTTCGTTGATTGGGAATTTGATGCGACCGTTACCATTGCTCATCACTTTACTCATGAGCGCGGTATATTCGGTTGAGATGTCATTGTCATCGAAAGAGATCAACTGAGCAAAGCCCATGACCTTTGCGTAGAACTCGCACCATTTGTTCATCTCATTCCATCCTACATTACCTACCATGTGATCGATGTACTTGAGTCCTACAGGCTCTGGATTGTAATCAGTTTTCCACTCTTGGTAACCTGGCATGAAAACGCCATGGTAGTTTTTACGTTCTACGAAAATATGAACGGTTTCTCCATAGGTATGAATTCCAGAAAGCACAACTTCACCATCTTCATCCTTGATGGTTTTTGGTTCCATATAGGACTCTGCTCCTCGGCTTACCGTTTCCTGATAACTCTTGGTGGCGTCATCGACCCAGAGCGCAACGGCTTTTACACCATCTCCATGGGCGTCGATATGGCGATTGATGTCTCCGCCCGACTCTAAAGGAGAGGTAAGTATTAGTCTGATCTTATCTTGCTGAAGCACATAAGACACGCGGTCTTTCATTCCGGTTTCTAGTCCTGCATATGCCAAAGGCTGAAACCCCCATGCTGATTGGTAATAATGTGCTGCTTGTTTGGCGTTTCCTACATATAATTCTACATAGTCGGTTCCTAACAAAGGAAGAAAATCTTCTGCTGAAGGAGCCACTTTTTCTAATTTCATTGAGCTTGTATCTGTTGCCATTTTATTGTGTTTTAATGTTACGATTTGTGAATAATTAACTTTGATTGTTTGAAGTGTTCAAAGCAACTTACCACATGGCTCGCACATGAAATGTTATGTCTATTCGATTCTTCATAGTATCATGCATCATAAAATTACTCTAGCCAAGACTTGAAGTAATCTTCGTCTGCAATTTTCATAGCTTCTTCGGTGACCTGTAGAGGCTTAAAGGTGTCTACCATCACCGCCAGTTCTTCAGTTTCTGTCTGCCCGATGCTTCGTTCTACTGCGCCGGGATGCGGTCCGTGCGGAATTCCTGCAGGATGCAGAGAAATATGTCCCGCTTCTATGTCATTTCTACTCATGAAATCACCATCAACATAGTAAAGTACTTCATCACTATCTATATTGCTGTGATTATAGGGTGCCGGAATGCTTTCTGGATGGTAGTCATAAAGCCTTGGGCAAAAAGAGCATACCACAAAAGCATCGGTCTCAAAAGTCTGATGTACCGGTGGTGGTTGGTGAATACGTCCTGTGATCGGTTCGAAATCGTGGATCGAAAAGGCGTATGGATAATTGAAGCCGTCATAACCCACCACATCAAAAGGATGCGTGGCATAGACCATATCGAAGATCTCGTCCTGTTTTTTGATCTTGATCAAGAAATCTCCCTTTTCGTCGTACGTCTCTAACTCTTCGGGTCTTCGAAGGTCGCGCTCGCAAAAAGGAGAATGCTCTAATAGTTGTCCAAACCAATTTCTGTAACGCTTGGGTGTATATATCGGGCGATAGGACTCGACGATGAACAAACGGTTGTCTTCGGTGTCAAAGTCGATCTTATAGATAATGCCTCTCGGAACCAGTAAGTAATCCCCATATTTGAAATCGAGATTTCCGAGCATGGTTCTTAACTTTCCGCTTCCTTTATGAATGAATATCAATTCGTCGGCATCGGTATTCTTGTAAAAGTAGTCTCTTGTAGATTGTTGTGGGGCCGCCAAAATGATGTTACAATCACTGTTGGTAAGCACCACTTTTCTACTTTCGAGAAAATCGGCCTCAGGCGGTACTTGAAATCCTCTAAAGCGAAACGATTGCATGTTGTTGGCCTTCGCCACTTTTGGAGCAACGTTATACTGTCTTTTGATTTCTTTGACCTGTGTGGGTCTGTGCTCGTGATAGATATTAGAGTACATTCCGTCGAAACCAATAGTTCCAAATAGTTGCTCATAATAGAGGTCGCCATTTGGTTTACGGAAAATGGTGTGTCTTTTATGTGGAATTTTTCCCAGTTTATGATAAAAAGGCATATGCGCTGATTTTGAAGATTAGAAATAAAAGTCTTTGTTCACAACCAGATAGCATCGTTGGCACTGATTGCTCATCCAGTGTCAGTATGCTTTTATTCAGGGTTTCGCTTCATAAGATAATGAAGGAATATCAATCGCTCTGTCCAAAAAAGCGTGCTCATACCACAAATATCGTAAATATTTGAACAAGTTGTATGTTGAACGGTAACTGCTTAGAACCAGAAGCCCAATGTGAAGAAAAAACGGCCATCATCATTTTCAGGAGACCAAGAGTACTTTGCTTCAATGGGGCCAATAAATGTTTCGAGCCCATAACCTATGGCATATCCTGAAAAATTAGGAGTGGTAAACCATTCGCCATCGTCAAAAATATTGTCAGCTGCGTTGGCATAGTTTGCCACGAAATTGATGTGGTTTTTTGGAAAGATCTCATAATCCAATGTGATGGTGCCTTTCACGAAACTGTCCCCTCCAAAGCTCAAGTAGTCGTATCCGTAGAAGGGAATGATGTTATTGACAAAATTATTGCCATACCCACCGAGGATGAAGTCTAGCGAACGCAACTCGGTCTGTCCTATTTTAAAACCACCTTCTGATTCTAGACGCAGGGTAAGAGCATCAAAGAAGGTCGTCGCATAACCGATCTTGGCTTTTGCTAGTGCAAACTGGTTAAACTGCTTTGTAAAGTCAGACGAATGAAGGTACCAATGCAAATCTCCGTCAAAATAGACCCCTTTTCTTGGGAAATAGCGATTGTCATAGGTGTCTAATTTCAAAAAACCAAAGGCGCTGATGAAGTCGCTTTTCTCGAAGTAGGTTTCCTCCTCTTCCCGTTCAACGATGGTCTCAGAACTTATCTTCAAGCGCTTGTGCTCAGCCCCAATACCAAAGGCGAACTCTTCTCGAAGCACCGTTTGTAGGTAAAACTGATTGGTGAAATCTTCGTAGTCGATGTTGATGTTATTGATCTCTGCTTCAATGGCTGCATCCTGAAAGAGGTCAAAATCAACTCCTTTCTCAAAGCTATTGTATCGAGAACGGAGTCCGATACTCCAATAGAATCCTTTGTCGATGTAATATTCAAAATTATAACGTGGATTGTCACCGAGAATGAGATCTAGTGAAGCCACATCGTTGTCGGCCAACAGTCTTTTTTTCGTGATATTTACCAATCCAGCACTTTTGTAAAGATCATCATAGTGAACCCCCAGCCTTAAAAAGGTGGTGTTCTTTTTTTCTTCGAGGTCCAAGGCCAATTGATTTCCGAGAGGGGTGTTGTTAAATCGATAGCGAATGCCCTTGAAGTTTCCAGTAGCCGATAGGTTACTGATACCTTCATTCAATTTTTGAAAGCTCACCATGCTTGGAGTTTTAAATCGAAGTTTTCCACGTACATAAGCACGGGTATAGCGGTCGTTTCCGTTTATCTTAATGTCATTGATAAAGATTTCATCAGTGATGGCGTCTATTTTTTCTCTTGGAGCCGACGGGGCTTGTTGTTGGGCAATGCCAGTAAGCGAGCGCAATTTGGCACGCGCTGCCTCTTCGCCATTATCGATGATATTTCGACCTTGATCAAAAGAGATGACCGAGAAGTCAGTGATGTCTGGTTTGATATAGAGGTCGGTCTTTTTTGACTTTTCTACCATTGCTTCGACCGTACGATAATTGTTGATCTGTAGCAGGATTTCTGGAGCAGAGTTCAAGGTTTCACGATCCAGCAAGGCATCTTGTACATCGACTCCGATGATGATGTCGGCACCCATGGCCTTTACTTCATCAATAGGATAGTTGTTGGTAACACCACCATCGATCAACAAAGTGCCGTCTATATCTACAGGTTCAAACAATGAAGGAAATGCTCCGCTGGCAACGATAGCTTCGGCCAGGTATCCTTTGTTTAGAATAACCGGTTTTCCCTTTTCAATGTCGGTGGCCACACAAAAAAACGGAATCGGAAGCTCATTGAAATCTTCTATGTGACTAACGTGTCTTGTGAGCTGAGCCAACAGATTGTATACATTTTGCCCTTTTGAAAGTGCTGAAGGAAATGAAATTTTGAAATCATCAAAAGGCAGGGTCAGTGCGTAGCGTTCGGCATCTTCTTTTTCATAAAAAGTTTTAGCGGATCGTGGCAATTCGTCCTGAATCAATTTTTCGAAATCAGCGACATTGAAGATCGAATCTAGTTGATGTGCCGAATAGCCTGAAGCATATAAGGCCCCTACAATGGCGCCCATGCTCGTGCCGCCGATATAGTCGATGCGTATGCCCGCTTCTTCAATGACCTTGAGCGCACCAATATGTGCTAGGCCCTTGGCACCACCACCACTTAGCACTAGGCCTACCTTCACATCTTTTTTTTGTTGTTCTTGCGCATATGAGGTGGTTGTCATGGCAAAACAACAGATAGAAAGTGCTATGAGAAGTGCTTTATTATTTCTCATGGTAGTGGTCATAGATCTTTTGTGCCTTTGAAGCTCCGACAACAGCTGATAGGCTGTCTAGCGAAGCTTCGGTTATACGTTTTACAGATTTAAACTGCTTTAATAGGTCAACTATTGTCTTTTCACCGATTCCGGGAATGGTCTCTAACTCAGAATTTAAAGCAGCATTGCTTCTTTTGTTACGGTGAAAAGTGATGCCGAAACGGTGTGCTTCATTTCTCAAATGCTGAATGATCTTCAATGTTTCCGACTTTTTATCTAAGTACAGAGGGATTGAATCTCCTGGGTAATATAGCTCTTCGAGTCGTTTTGCGATTCCGATGATGGCGATTTTTCCGCGCAAGCCTAACACATCCAAACTTTTTAGTGCCGATGAAAGTTGGCCCTTTCCTCCATCTATGATGATCAATTGCGGCAAAGGTTGCTCTTCATCTAACAATCTTTTATAACGTCTGAAGACGACTTCTTCCATCGAAGCAAAATCGTCCGGCCCTTCGACGGTCTTAATGTTAAAGTGTCGATAGTCCTTTTTACTGGGTTTTCCATTTTTGAAAACCACACAGGCGGCCACGGGATTGGTCCCTTGGATGTTCGAGTTGTCAAAACACTCAATATGACGAGGTTCTTCGTTAAGACGCAAATCCTTTTGCATCTGTGCCATGATACGATTGACGTGTCGATCAGGATCCGTGACCTTGATTTGCTTTAAGCGCTCTAAACGATAAAATTTAGCATTTCGGATTGATAGGTCTACAATGTGTTTTTTGTCACCGACCTTTGGGACGGTTACTTTGATGCCTTCTCCCAATTCTACCTCAAAAGGGACATATACTTCTTTACAGATTGAATGGAATCGCTGTCGTATTTCGGTAATGGCCAAGGCCAGCAATTCTTCATCTGTTTCTGCCAATTTCTTTTTGATCTCCATCGTGTGTGACCGAATGATCGAACCATACGAGAGTTGCAAAAAGTTGACATAACCGTAGCTTTCGTCAGAAACGATCGAAAATACATCGACATTACTGATCTTAGGATTCACAATGGTCGATTTGGCTTGGTAGTTTTCGAGGACTTCGATTTTTTCCTTGATCTTTTGCGCTTCTTCAAAATGCATCTCTTCGGCCAGTCGCTTCATTTCGTTTCGAAATTGCTGTAATGAATCTTTAAAGTTTCCTTTAATGATTTGACGAATGGCTTTTATTTCTTGACTATAACTTTCTTCTGTTTGAAATCCTTCACATGGCCCTAAACAATTACCTAAGTGATACTCGAGGCATACCTTGTATTTCCCCGCTTTTATCTTTTCTTCAGAAAGGTCATAATTGCAAGTGCGCAACGGATAGAGTCCACGAATGAGTTCTAATAAAGTACGTACCGTTCTGACATTGGTGTATGGGCCAAAGTACTCTGATCCATCCTTGATCATTTTTCGTGTCGAAAACACTCTCGGAAACCGTTCTTTTTTGATACAGATCCATGGGTAGGTCTTATCATCGCGCAGCATTACATTATATCGAGGCTGGTACTTTTTGATCAGATTGTTCTCGAGTAGTAGGGCGTCAGTTTCGGTAGGTACCACGATGTGTTTGATCGAGGCGATCTTCTTTACCAGAATACGCGTTTTACCATTCTCATGGTTCTTGTGAAAATAAGACGAAACGCGCTTCTTCAGATTTTTTGCCTTTCCTACATAGAGAATCTTCCCATCCTTGTCATAATATTGGTAGACACCAGGACTTGTGGGAATGGTCTTTAATTGTAGTTCTAAAGAAGGCGTAGACATAGAACGAAATTAATTAATTTCATTTATTTTGCGATGTATTTCAAGAGGAATGTTAAAAGCAGAATTGAGAAAAAAGTATAAGGCCCTTAGACAAGAGCTCAATGAAGTAGTAGTAGACGAAAAAAGTCTCGCTATCGCTAACAATGCCATACGATTACCTATCTGGGAGGGCACCTACTATCATACGTTTTTGACAATCGCATCTAAACAAGAAGTAAATACAGAATTCCTTTTAAATATTTTGGCCGGAAAAGACAAAGAAATACTGATTTCCAAGAGCAACTTCGAAGATAACAGTATGAAGCACTTTTTACTTACCGATAGCACGCGCATCAGAGTCAATAAGTGGGGAATTCCTGAGCCTGAAGATGGCATTGAAGTACCGCCCGAAAAGATACAAGTGGTCTTTGTACCACTGCTGGCATTTGATCTTACTGGAAATAGAGTTGGCTACGGTAAAGGATTCTACGATAATTTTTTGGCTGATTGCGACCCTTCTTGCATAAAAGTCGGACTTTCATTCTTTTCTCCCGAAGCCAGAATTCAAGACACGCATCCAAACGACATTAGGCTTGATTACTGCATTACCCCTGAAAAGACCTACCAATTTTAGCGTGCATTTCATCTATTTTTCTGATAAATCAGACTGTTAATCGAAAAAAAGATCAAATTAGATCGACGCTTTCTAATTTAGCCAAACCTAACTAAAGCAAACCCTATAAACTAGCATGTTAAAGGATCATGATTTCTTTTATCAGGAAACCGCGTCTATGACAAAGACCGGTGGATGGTATATTGATACCATGAACATGACTGTGTTTTGGGATGATCAGGTGCGAAAAATTCATCAGGCACCTCCCGGGTTTCAACCTAGCTTTGAAGAAGGAATCTCATTTTTTGCCGAAAAACATCAAGCACTTGCCAGCCATTCTTTTCAGAAATGTAAGGAAGAAGGTGTGCCTTTTGATTTAGAGATGCAAGTAGTTACCTTTTTCAAAGAACTTGTCTGGATTCGAACTATTGGGAAACCGGTATACAACGAAAACGAAGACATCATTGGTGTTCGAGGAGTGTTTCAGGACATCGATGAGGCCAAGCTAAAGGCCTTGAAGTTAAAAGAGTCTTATGACCTGATCGAAGCACAAAACGAGCAACTGCACAATTTTGCCCATATCGTTTCGCATAATTTGCGCTCGCATTCTTCTAATTTAGAAATGGTCATCGACCTGTTGAATTTTGTAGAAACAGAAGAAGAACGTTTGGCAATATTAGACAATCTAAATAAGATCTCTAAGAATCTAAGCGATACCATTATGCATCTCAACGATGCGGTAACCATAAAGACCAAACTGCGCGAAAATCTCACAGAAGTTTATTTCGAAAAGCGAAGTAAGTCTGTAAAGAACTCGTTGAAGAACATCATAAAGAAGACACATGCTCAAGTGGATTGTGATTTTTCTCAGGCGCCGACGATCAGCTATCTTCCGGAATATCTGGATAGCATCATGCTCAATTTGATCTCAAACGCCATAAAATACAAGCATCCAGAACGAGCTCCTCACATAACAATGAAGAGCTTAAAAAACGAAGGGCAAACGTGTTTGGAAGTAACCGACAACGGACTAGGGATTGACCTCGTCAAGAACGAAGATAAGGTCTTCGGAATGTACAAAACCTTTCACGAGAACAAGGATGCGAGAGGTGTAGGTCTTTTTATCACCAAGAACCAAGTAGAGGCACTTGGTGGCACCATCGACATATCGAGTAAGGTAAATGAAGGAACAACATTTAGAATAGTGTTTTAATGGAAAGGAAGAAGGTTGAATTAGCGTGTATAATTGATGATGACAGTGTATATGTAAGCCTGATCACCAAGATCATCAGAATGAAGAAACTGGCAAAGAACTTGCTCGTGTTTAGCAATGGCAAGGAGGCACTGGACTACTTTAAGGCGATCATCACTAATTTGGACGAGGAGAAGATTCCTGAAGTGATTTTCTTAGACATAAACATGCCCGTTATGGATGGATGGGAATTTGTTCAAGAGTTTGCCAAAGTTAAGAACGAAGTGAACAAGGATATCACGCTCTACATGGTAAGCTCGTCAATCGACCCACGCGATATCAAAAAAGCACACGAACTTAAAGGAATTACTGATTATCTTTTAAAACCTCTTAAGATAGAAGATATTCAAAGTGTGTTCAACTCTTAAGCTTCTGTACTAGATTTTTGAACTTCTTTTTTTTCCTTCGGAAAAGCTTTCTTATTGAAAACAATCAAAATACCCACCCCGATACTGATCGCCGAATCGGCAATATTGAAGACAGGCTCAAAGAATCGAAAATACTTACCACCAACAAACGGAATCCAATCCGGAAGCACTCCTTCAAACAAAGGAAACTGAAGCATATCAACTACGCACCCTTGCATAAAGCCACCGTATCCTTCAAAATTGGCTTTGGCGAGTCCTCTATAATTTACCCAGTCATTTATTTCTGGATCAAAGGTCTTACCCATGTCAAAGATGTAGTTGTAAAAGAGCGAATCCAAAATGTTTCCTAAAGCACCCGCAAAGATCAATGAAACAGCAACGACCAATACTTTTGGTGCATGCTTTTGGATAGATGTATACAGCCAATAGCCAATAGCGGTAATGGCAAACAGTCTAAAGGTCGTTAAAATGATTTTCGAAGTCGGTTCTGAAATGAACGAAATAAAGTCGCTGAGCTTACTTCCCCAGGCCATCCCTTCGTTCTCAACAAATACGATATTGAACCACGAAGTAACAGCAAGAGATTCACCAATAGCAAAATGTGTCTTAATGTAGATTTTGACGATCTGATCGATCAACAAGACCAATAATATGATGATCCCAGCTTTCTTTAGCGACATGTGATTTTTAATAAAGAGCTCGTCTTGACTTTTTCAATGGCCTACTAAATTGCCATTTTGCCTTGATATTTCGCCTTTTTCTTGCTTCATAGCCCTGCTATGCAGCGCAAAAAAACCTTCATCTCATGGCAAAAGCCCGATTTCTCGGCTGAATTCAAAAAGTCAAGACGAGCTCAGATTGTTGACAAAAATAGCAATATTATTCAGTTTTAATAACTGTGATATCACCGTGAATACTTTTTAACGAAATTTTAGGCGAACTGTTGTTTTGTGTGCCCACAGTGACCTTGCCATTTTTAGAGAATGCCGAGATATCGCCCGAGGTTTCTTTCAAGGTGATGTTACCACTATACGTCTGAATGTTGGCCCCGCCAAAGAAGCTTTTTAATATGCAGTTTCCGCTGTGCAGCACAGCTCTCAAAGAAACATGGTCACCCGAGGCGATGAGGTTCGTGATGTCGCTGGTAAGCTGTACCTTTTTATTCTTCGGAATTTTGATGGTCATGTCTATTGCGATTACCTTATGAGCGCTTAGCTTGTCATTGGCATTTTTAAAAGCAGGCTGAAATTCGTTCCCGATAGACAAGCTGTTTTCCGAACGTTTTGTAGTTATAACAATATCTTGAAAGTACTCGCCTTCTGATGAGGTTTCAATAACAATGAAAGACGAGTCGCTACTGGTCAATGTAACATTGAAAATACGATCTGTATTGATGCTGATAAGGTCAACGCCACGCGCGTCGATCTCCCTGTGTACTTGTTTTTGTGCCAAAAGGGTCTGCGTGCAAACTATCGCTATGATCAACCAAAGTCTCATAAAGCCAAAAATAAAGAAAGCGCCACAGTATGGACGCTTTCTTTACAAATTTTTAGGGTTTGCATCAGAACTTTCTAATAAAGATATTACCGCTGTGCGAATCTAACTTGATGGTTTTTCGATCGCTTTTGATGGTTCCCTTGATTCGTTGTCCGAAGCTTCTTCGCTTGTCAGCCTGAAAACTTAGGCTCTCATCAGAGTAAATAGTGCCCGAGAAGGTTTCAGCAACCAAAAAGGCCTCATCTACTTTGATGTCCAAATCCCCGCTGATTGTCTTTAAGCTGACGTTTCCATCGTAGCGCTTTATCTCAACGTCCCCGCTAATGAATTCTACGGTTAAATCGCCTTTGTATTGTGAAACCACCGCTGAGCCCGAGATGCTTTTGAGGCGCAACCTCAACCCATTTGGAACAAACACCTTATAGGTGATTTCCATGTCGGTATTGCAGCAATACTTCTTATCGTTCTTCTTCTTTTTCCATTTCTCTTTGAGATCATCCCAAAGCGTACCGTATTCCTCTTCGATGTCCAAGCTTGATCCGTCATCACTAAACACTAGGTCAAAGTAATCATCAAACTCTCCTTCGTCGATACTGGCCGAAGCTTTAACATAGATCTCGTTCTTGTCCCAGGTGGCCAATTCAATGTCGGTGGCGAATTTGGCATCTAAGAACATTTCTTTCTTTCCATTGGCACTAATGGTCTTTTCTACTACTTTTTGGGCAAAAACTGTCCCTGCGAACATGCAAAGCATGAACGCCACTAAAATATTTTTCATGTGTTTAAAATTTTTAAATTATTGAAAGAAAACCACTTAAAAATTTAAGAACCCATGCAACCACTCGTTGCACTCGTTCTCTCATGAATTTATTTTAATCATAAGACCGTGTAGTTTTTGATTAAAAAAATTCATGTTCGTTTCATGATGTTGGTTTTATTGTTTTCTTAGATAGATATCTCCAGTTGTGGTACGCAGAGTGATTTTTACACCACCGCCGTTGATAGTTCCAGATGCCTTTTGACCGCCAGCTACGCGAGACATTCCGTTTTTAGAAGTGTCGGGCAGGTCGATGTCAAAGTTGGTGTAGATATCTCCCATGTTAGACACCAGCTTTACATCGGCAGGAGTATTGCCCGGAAGCGTTACATCGACGTCAGCAGTTGTAGTGGTGATCGAGATTGGAGAAGATTGATTTACCTTGTCAAAGACAATTTCGATCTCGCCCGTGTTTGAAGAAGCCGTCACAGGACCAGTAACGTCGGTAATGGTCAAATGACCCACGCTTCCTGAATCGGCTTCAACCTCACCGGTAAATCCAGAGACCTTTACATGGCCCAATCCACGGCTTTTTACAGAAACGTTCTGTGTTTTTGGCAAGTAGATAACCACTTTCTTACCACTGTTTCCGTTTTTAAGATTTCTCACAATGAGATTGCTTCCTTCTTTTTTCACGTAAAAGGCGATGCCAGTATTGTCTTCGCCATCGGCGTAAATGGCCTTGAGTCCTTTGGCCTTTTCGGGATTCTTGATCTGGTTAGCACCTTGGATCAATAATTGGTTCTTGTCATGTGTCTTGACAACAACGGTTGTTGACGAAGACACCTTTACCCATGAAATTCCTTGTAAAGAGTGGGTGTATTCTTGTTTTTCTTGTGCATGTGTAAATGCCAAGCAAAAACTAAAGATCAGAATGGCTACTATGTTTTTCATTTTTTTCTGGTTTTATGCGGAAGACCTATCGTTTGATTGATACTACGATCTTTCCAAATTCACTATTCGTTTTTTGATTCACTGTTTTTAATTATGCCAAATTAGGAAGCTGTAATCGAATTTGATCTTTCACATAGGCAGGAACGTCTTCCTTTTCTAAGAGCTTTTCCATTGGTTTTGCTGCGCGTTGCTCTTTGAAATTGCCCAGTATCTGAATGATACCAATTTGTACTTCGGGTACAGCTTCAAATTCCAATGCGTTGATCAATGCCGTACGGGCTATGTCTGATTCCGGAAATTTACCCAGTGCGTCTACCGCGGCGAGGCGCACATTGGTGTTTTCATCATAATTCATACGTTTGATCAGCGCTTGGAGTATCTCGGTATTGGCTTCCGAGAGTTCTTCTATATAGTTGACCCCTAATACGCGTTTGCTAGCCGATTCGTTTTCGACCAGGGCCAACATCATATGTTGCTTTACTTCTTTTGTTTCGGTGGTAAGCTCAGTGATCTGTTCTAGGTTTTCTTGGTTTTGCTGATATTTTCCGAAGAAAAAACTAGAGACGATCAAAGCTACGCTGGCTGCTATTTGCCATGTGTATCGCCAAGAGCGTTTGTTGGTGTTGTTTAGGTTAACCACTTTGCCTTGCTGTTGCTTTTCTTGTTCGAGCATTTCATAGAAATTCGTGCGCAGGGTTTCAGACGGCTGTACTTCTTCGGCCTTGTTGAAGGCTTCGAACAGAAATTGGATCTCCTTCAATTCTTGAGCGCATTGCTCACATTCGGCTAAATGGTCAGCTACTTCTTTAGCCAAAGAAGGGTCTAGCGTTCCTTCTACATAATCCACTAAATATTGCTCTACATGGGTACTCATCATTCAATATTTTGAAAATAATACGTTTTTAATTTTTTTAAGGCACGGTGTACTTTTACTTTGACAGCACCGGTGGTTCCTCCGGTAATCGTTGCCAATTCTTCGTAACGAATCCCTTGCAACTTGTTAAGGACCAATAGTTCTTTGTCCTGCGGATTCAATTTGTTCATCATATTGTGAAGATGTGTGACTTCTTCGTTCATGTCTTCGTGCTCTTCACTTAATTTATACATGACCTGATCCAAACTGCCAACACTTTCCTTTTGTTTTCGGTAATGGTTGGTGAGACCATTACGAGCAATCGTATAGATCCAGGATGCAAATTTTCCGCCTTTATAAGAACTTCGGTACTTGATCACCTTGTAAAACACCTCTTGTGTAAGATCCTCGCTTAACGTTCGGTCGCCACACATCTTGTATAAAAAATTGAAGATGCGCACATGATACCTTTCAAATAGAAAGCTCATGCTGTCCAGATTGCCCTGGGAAACGGCGGTCATTAGATCTTCGTCGGTTAGCGTTTTCAAGATTTTTTGATCGGTTTTACAACTATATAGTCTTAAAGTTAGAAAAGGTTACACTCGAGGCAAAAAAAAATGTCCCTCAGATTTCTGAAGGACATTTTGTATACGGTTATGGTTTGTTTACTTCTGCATATTCTTTGCAGCAATACTTAAGGTTGCATGTGGTACCAGCTTTAAACGTTCTTTATTGATAAGAGCGCCGGTTACGCGGCATACACCGTAGGTCTTATTTTCGATTCGTACCAAGGCATTTTTAAGGTCCCTGATAAATTTTTCTTGACGAATCGCTAATTGCATGTTTCGTTCTTTAGACATGGTTTCAGAACCTTCTTCAAAAGCTTTGAAGGTAGGTGAGGTGTCATCAGTACCGTTATTATGGTCGTTCATATAGGCACTTTTAAGAAGCTCAAGATCGTTTTTGGCCTTATCGATCTTTTCTTCGATCAACACTCTGAATTCTTCCAGGTCTTTGTCTGAGTATCTAGTTTTTGTTTCCGCTGCCATAGTCTTAATGTTTTTGAATAAACAATTTGGTATTTATCTCATCAAAAGCAATTTCTGTTCCATTTTCAACCGTATCTGCAAATTCTAGTTGCGCGGTGAGCGTTTCGTTCTTGATGTACGCTAGGTTTTTTTCAACTGCCTGCTCAACGGTACCGTCTTTTTGAAGCTTAATGTCTATCTTATCAGTGACATCAAAACCAGCGTCCTTTCGTAGGTTTTGGATCCTATTTACAAGTTCTCTGGCGATACCTTCTTTTCGAAGTTCTTCACTAATAGTGACATCTAAAGCTACAGTTAATGCTCCTGAATTGGCTACCAACCAGCCCTCGATATCTTGTGATGAAATCGCTACTTCATCAATTCCTAATGTAATACTTTTTCCGTTAATTTCAACCTGAATTTCACCCTTTTGCTCAATTTCTTGAATCTGCTCTTGATTGAAATTTTGTATTTCGTTGGAAATCAATTTCATATCCTTTCCAAATCGAGGCCCTAATACTTTAAAATTAGGCTTGATCTGCTTCACAAGAATGCCTGAAGCATCGTCTAAAAGCTCTATTTCCTTAACGTTAACCTCAGATTTAATCAAAGGTGCAATTGCAAGGATTTCTTCCTTTTGGGTTGCATCTAAAACGGGGATCATGATTTTCTGTAACGGTTGGCGTACTTTGATCATTTCCTTCTTGCGTAACGATAAAACTAGTGAAGATATTGTCTGAGCCTTCTCCATTTTGCTTTCTAAGGCCTTATCGACATAGCTTTCGTCGTACGTTGGGAAGTCTGCAATATGCACGCTTTCTGCAGTTTCTGTCTTTGTGGCGGCCGTCAAATCTTGGTACAACCTATCCATAAAGAACGGAGCTACTGGTGCTCCTAATTTGGCAACAGTTAGCATACATGAGTACAAGGTCTGATATGCAGAGATCTTGTCTTTTTGATAATCTCCCTTCCAAAAACGCCTTCTGCTCAAGCGTACGAACCAGTTACTCAAATGCTCCTGAACAAAGTCAGAGATGGCTCTTGAGGCTCTTGTTGGTTCATAGTCTGCATAGGCTTCATCTACCTTTTTGATCAAGGTATGTAGCTCTGAAAGGATCCAACGGTCGATCTCTGGTCGTTCGTTTAATGGAATATCTTCCTCTTTGTATTCGAAGTTGTCAATATTGGCGTACAGACTAAAGAACGAATAGGTGTTATAGAGTGTTCCAAAGAACTTTCTGCGCACTTCGGCGATGCCCTCGATATCAAACTTTAAGTTATCCCAAGGATTAGCATTGCTGATCATATACCAACGAGTCGCATCTGGGCCGTATTCTTTCAATGTGGTAAACGGGTCAACGGCATTGCCGAGACGTTTTGACATCTTTTGTCCGTTCTTGTCCAGAACAAGTCCGTTAGACACCACATTTTTATAGGCTACCGAATCGAATACCATGGTTCCGATGGCGTGAAGTGTGTAGAACCATCCACGGGTTTGGTCTACTCCCTCTGCAATATAATCGGCAGGGAAACTAGTCCCCTGATCGATCTTTTCTTTGTTTTCAAATGGATAGTGCCATTGTGCATACGGCATACTTCCTGAGTCGAACCATACATCGATAAGGTCGCTCTCTCGGCGCATCGGTTTTCCAGATGGTGACACCAAGGTGATTCGATCCACTACATTTTTATGAAGATCAACCTTGTCGTAGTTTTCTTCACTCATATCACCAACCACAAAATCTTCGAAGATGTCTTTTTCAAGTACGCCTGCAGCAACGGCTTTCGCCATTTCTTCCTTTAGTTGGGCTACAGAACCGATGATCAATTCCTCTTTCTTGTCTTCGCTTCTCCAGATCGGTAATGGGATTCCCCAGAAACGAGATCGAGAAAGGTTCCAGTCGTTGGCGTTGGCCAACCAGTTACCAAAGCGTCCTTCGCCAGTAGCTTTTGGTTTCCAATTGATGGTCTGGTTCAACTCGAACATGCGATCCTTGATATCGGTTACCTTGATGAACCACGAGTCCAATGGATAGTAAAGGATGGGTTTGTCGGTTCTCCAACAATTAGGATAGCTGTGTACATATTTTTCAACCTTGAAGGCTTTGTTCTCAGTTTTCAAGGCAATGGCGATCTCAACGTCAACCGATTTTTCGGGAGCGTCTTGGTCGTAATATTCGTTTTTAACGTATTTTCCGCCTAAAGAACCCATTTCGGGTCTAAAGCGTCCTTGTAGGTCTACCAATGGAACAAGGTTCTCGTTTTCGTCCATGATGAGCATCGGCGGAACTTCGGGTGTAGCTTCTTTAGCGACCTTAGCATCATCGGCACCAAAAGTTGGCGCCGTATGTACGATACCCGTACCGTCTTCAGTAGTTACGAAATCACCAGAGATCACTCTAAACGCGTTCTCAGGATTGTCATTTGGAAGCGGAGCTTCTGTCCAAAGTTGCTCGTAGCGAATACCGACGAGATCTTTTCCGACAAAACTGCTTTCCACAAAATATGGGATGGTCTTATCGCCTTCATTGTACTCAGCAAGTGTCGCTTCCTCTTCAACTTCATTGAATTTCTTTCCTGCAAATTGCTTGTCGACCAAGGCCTTTGCCAAAACAACGTTGATCGGTTCAAAGGTGTATTGATTAAAGGTCTTTACCAATACATATTCGATCTTAGGCCCAACAGTCAATGCAGTGTTTGACGGAAGGGTCCAAGGAGTGGTCGTCCAAGCTAAAAAGTGAACGGGACCTTTTCCACTTAAAAAATCAGGAAGAGTTTCGTCTTTTGCTTTAAACTGAGCCACTACTGTGGTATCTGTAACATCCTGATAGGTTCCGGGTTGGTTTAGCTCATGAGAGCTCAATCCTGTTCCAGCTTTTGGAGAATACGGCTGGATGGTGTAACCCTTATAGATCAGTCCTTTGTCATAGATCTGTTTTAGCAACCACCAAACGCTTTCCATGTATTTGGACTTATAGGTGATGTATGGATCTTCCATATCTACCCAATAGCCCATTTTTCGGGTAAGGTCATTCCAGATATCGGTATAACGCATCACAGCTGTTTTACAAGCTTGGTTGTACTCTTCAACAGTGATCTTCTTTCCAATATCTTCTTTGGTAATGCCCAATTCTTTTTCAACACCAAGCTCAATAGGTAATCCGTGTGTATCCCATCCGGCCTTACGTTTTACCTGAAATCCTTTCTGAGTTTTATAACGACAAAAAATATCTTTAATAGAACGTGCCATTACGTGGTGAATACCCGGTAATCCATTCGCCGAAGGTGGGCCTTCAAAAAATACGTAAGGCTGTTTTCCTTCGCGTGTAGTAACGCTCTTCTCAAAGATGTTGTTCTCTTCCCAATAGTTCAGAATTTCTTCTGCGACATTAGGTAAGTCAAGTCCTTTATACTCAGTAAACTTCATTGTATAACTGCCGTTGTTTTTATTAAGTCTGCGAAATTAACGATTTTCGATGAAAACTTAGGTTAAGAAATCAAAAAAGCCTTCTAAACAGAAGGCTTTTAAGTATTTGTAAATCGAAAGGTTATTTTTTGATGAATTTTTTACTTGCAATGCCTTTGTCGGTGTGGATGTTTGCAATATAAATACCGCCTGAAGCTTCAAAAGGAATGAAGTTCTTGTTTTGTACAGAATCTACCGATTGACTTTGCAGTTTCTTTCCTGCCAAGTCATAGAGTTCGATGCGGTCGATCTGTAAGTGAGAGGCATTGTTGACCATCAAAGTTTTATCAAACGAATTGTAGTGTAACTTAATATTGTTTAGCTCAATATCTGATACCCCAAGGATATTTGTTTGCTGGACGATTTTTAAGCTGAAACGCTCATTGTAGTTGCCAAGGTCAACATGGGCTGTGTATCCAACTTCTCTTAAGTTGTGCTGTTTGTTAAGGAAGTGATCCATCAAATAGATCTCCATGGTTTCATCGATGTTTTCCAAGGCATCTATCATAAAGGTAGTCTCACCAGCCGATTGAATGTCAACACCTAATTTGATATCGTCTTCAGTTTCAATTGGTGGAATGGATTGGATTACATATCGATCCTCATCAATCACCCAATATGCGTCGTTATTTTGGTCGTCGATGAGCTCTGCATCATAGCCAAAATCTGATCCATGGGTAGTCCCCGGAATGAAAGCAAGCAATAGTTGCCTGTGAAATCCAGTGTTGTCTTCGAATCCTAGGCGAATTTTTTGAAACTCCTGGGCCATGGTCGTGGTTGAGAATACGGCCAAAAAAAGAGCGATAAAGAGTCCTTTATGTTTAAAGGGGATAAACATTGTCAATTAGTTTTTAGGTTAGGTTTTCTTAGTAGAAACAGGATAAATATATTGTGTTAAATCCTTGTTAAGCCGAAAAATCTATCAATCGTAGGAATTAACGATTAATGGTTGATCGCCTTCTATTAATCGGAAAAATAGGGAGTTAAACGACCTGTCTTTTACTTACAGGCTGTACTTTAAAGACAGAATCAGGTTTCTTCCTGGGGCAGATATTCCGGAAGAATACGTACGATAACGTTGGTCTGTGATGTTCTCAAGGGCAGCCGTAAGATTCATCTTGTCGTTGATGTCATATTGAGTACGAAGATTCAAGGTGTACCAAGAAGGGGCAAAAGGGTTGCCATTTTCGTCCAAAGCATACAAATAGGCTTTGCTCACCTCTGTAGGTGCCAGATCTTGAAAGTCGAACTGACCGTTGTATTCGGTGAAGAGGTCGAGCGTTAAGCGCTCGTTCTTCCAAACTAAGTGCGAGTTGCCAAAAAGGGGCGCCGCATGCCTGATGGGAGCAATAGAGCCGTCATCCTGCTCTTCTTCACCATTTACATAACTAAGCTGAGAGGTGAGATTAAGGCGTTCAGAGAGCCTTATATTGGCTCCCACTTCAAAACCATAAAGCTTGCTCATTGCAGCATTTTGAATGGCCTGAACGTTACTGAGTTCGCCATCATAGATGATCTCTGTTTGCCCATCAAGATTAAAATCTCTTCGCACCAAGGCATTATTAAGCAGGGTATAATAGGTGGCAATATCCAGTGTAACCTTGTCGTCAAAGTTTAATTGTAATCCCAATTCTCCATTGTAGGCGTATTCAGATTTAATATTGGGGTTAGGAACTACCACCGACCCAGGTTCTGAATCGAAGATTTTTCCGATGTCATCAATGTTCGGTGCTCTAAAAGCAGTTCCAAAGTTTAATTTCCATTGCATAACCTTGTTGGGAGACCAACTTATACCTGCTGTTCCTGTAAAGGCACCGGTATTGACATTGGATTCTTCAAACGGAAAGTTGAAAAAGGCATTGTTCTCTGAAAAGTCAGAATACGCAATAATGTGATTGTATCTCAGCCCTGCTTGCAAAGCTAAGGACTCTGCTGGCTTATATTGATAGCTTGCATAGGCAGCCATCGATTGCCAAGTGGCCCCGTCTGGATATCTAGAGGCAATCGTGTTGCGTTCACCGCTAACAATATTTTGCTCAAAACCATCAGACCCTATAACATTAATAACATATTCACCTCCGTAGAAGAATTTTGACTTTGGATTAAATCGCTTCTCAAAATCAATGTTGGCCGAAAAAGCATCAACGTTCTCTTCTCTGTTACGTCTGGTTTCTGACTGAAAGTTTCGATCGATCCTACTTTCCTTGAAATTTTGATAGGCCAAGGTGAGTTTCACTTCATCATAAAAGTTTTCATCTACCTTGTTTCGCACTTGCAGATTGCTCATAAACCATTTTTGCGGACCGTAGTTCCACTCAGCGGATCTAGGAAGCCCATCACGATAAATTAGCAGACGGTCATATCTTGCGTAATCGGAAGTAGCGGTATAAAAAACACCTAGATTAAAATTCCATCGATCGTTAGGCATGAAGGCAATTTTCTCCATGAAATTGACCTGGTCATAGCCCGTTGGGTTCTGAATCTTGGGATTCGAATTAGCAACCACTTCATCCACACCATTCACCGTTCTAACATATTCAGGCCTGAGATAGTCATCTGGACCATGGCTTCCCATGCGAAGGTCATCGAAGTCGG
This sequence comes from Flavobacteriaceae bacterium, assembly GCA_028279515.1. GTDB lineage: Bacteria > Bacteroidota > Bacteroidia > Flavobacteriales > Flavobacteriaceae > JANQNQ01. The sequence goes on along the minus strand of JANQNQ010000008.1, from coordinate 47,690 downwards.
TATACGTAACACTCGTTAAGAACCCCCATTTTTTGAAGCCCAAATTCACATCAAAATGCCCCGTCTTTTCGTTGCTGGCTGTTGCATATCTGAGCATTCCGGTGCCTCGAACCTGCATATCGTCGTAATAAGAGATCGTAGGTTTTTTAGTGTAAAAATTCATCACACCACCCACAGCATCACTACCATAGATCGTTGAGCCTGGTCCCAAAACAACTTCAGTACGATCTATCGACAATGGGTCGATTGAGATTACATTCTGAATGTTTCCGCCTCTAAAAATCGCATTGTTCATTCTAACACCGTCCACAGAAAGAAGTAATCTGTTGGTCGAAAAACCACGAATCATCGGACTTCCTCCACCTAATTGACTTTTTTGAATGTACACTTGTCCGCTGCTTTTCAAAAGGTCGGCTGAGGTTTGCGGATTGGCTAATGCAATTTCATTTGCCTTAATTGTTGCTATTTTCTGCGGAATGTCTTTTTTACGTTGTTGAAACCGAGAAGCCGAAATCACGATTTCATTGAGTGATTGTGTGCTGGGTGTCAAATAGACCTTGTATTTACTCAATTCTAACTGAGCTTTTGTAAGAATCAATAGGTCGTGAGAAAGATATTGAAAATGGATACGGTCGCTATCAGAAAAAGCCGAAATGTCAGCGTTCCCTTTTTCGTCAGAGATGGTAGAGATTGACTGGTCTTCATTGAAGATGTCGACGTTTTGCAAAACCTCTCCAGAGTACTCATCAAAGATGCGCACCGTTTGCCCGAAAATTTGTTGTGTAAGGAGGGTAACAAAAACAATGATTACATATCTCATATTATCGAAAAACTTCATTTAAAACCGCCAGCGACTTGGGTTTTTTGAAACCTTGCAAATGTAACTGAAAATATTCAATCAAAATGTTAAGAATTCTTGAGCGCTGGTCAGCGGTAAAACCAATATTATGAATGCTATCAAATTTTGTGCCTAACAGCCTTTTGAAGATGTTAAGATCTTCGTCAAAAATAGCATGCTTAAAGGGGTTTTGTGCTGTAAACCGCGCTTCGAGAAGATCGAAGAATGGAAGGTCAGCATTGTCAAGATCGGGATAAAATCCGAGGTATTTGGTCAAGTCTAGCAAAAAAAGCAAATGGAAGTTCGATGTTTGGTCGTGTGTGTCGAGCCAAATGAGCGAATTTTCAAGGTAGTCGTATAGCAAAGGGTCGGATTGCTCCTCTTGCATGGCACTGTGAAGCATTTCGGCCAGAAACAATAAAATAGAGCTCTTTTTAATATCATTGAAGATGCTGGTATACGGAATAGCAACCTTGACATCCCGCAGATTTTCTAACGTTCCTTTGTTCTTGTGCGAAGCTTCAATCTCTAAAATAGACAATGGTTGAAAGTAAGCAGCCTTGATCTTGGCCTTTTTCGATTTTAAAATGCCTTTGAGCAAATAGGATTTAAGTCCATCTGTTTGAGTGAAGCATTTTACGATCAGGCTTGTGTCTCCATATCGTAAAGAAGATATGACGATGGCCTTGGTTTGTACCAGCATTATCGAACAATCATTACTTTTGAAATAGCCGTCTCGGTGCCATCATCGTTTGAAACCAAGATCACATAGACGCCAGAAGCTACCTTATGTCTGCCAAAAGCTGTCATGTCCCACTGAATACTACCTCCTTCGGCTACGGTTTCAAAAACGAGATTTCCTTCGACATCCGCCACCTTTACGTTGGCACCATTAACGAGGCCTGCTATGGTCAAATTACCAGAAAAGCCAGGGCGTACAGGATTTGGAAACGCATAGACGTCACTAAGGTCTTCGCTGGGCGCTATGGATGTTCCTTTAAAAGAAAGGAGCCCTTTCGGCGTAGCGATAAAGACTTCTCCTGATTGCTCATCGATTTGCACATCGTTGACCACATTGGTTGGTAAGGGCGAATTATCCTTGGTGAAATGATGAATGGTTTCTCTTCCGTCAGAAGAAACATAAAAAACACCTGCATCCGATGTTCCAATCCACTTGTTGTTGTTTCCATCAACAGTGATTACGTTGATAAACTGCTGGAATAAGAGTTCGCTTGGCTCGCCGTCATCAAGGATGATAATTGCTTCAGCAGTGATATCGTCATCGTTGAAAAAGTTTCCGGGATTAAAAACCACGCGCAAACCTTCGGTCGTGCCGATCCATAGCTGATTTCGTTTATCAATCGCAACCGATCGTACGTCGTTGATCGGTAGATTGTTGAGCTCGGTGATGTTCTTGATGATACCACCTCCTGTTTCGGTGAAACCAATTACTCCATTACTCCAAGTCCCCCAAAATTTATATCCGTTTCGATCGATGGCCAAATTCGAATAGCCATTTTCATTGGGTGGACTAGAGACTATTCCGGTTACATCATATCCAGTCCAATTGCCGTTGGCAAAAGAATGAATTCCATTGTCTACTCTGGCATTTAACACCCAGAGAGTTCCACTATCGTCAAAGGTGGCGTTGATTGCTAGCTCAAACAAATTAACTAAGGCTTGAAGCGTACTGTTTGTGTCGTTATAAAGAGTCCCAGGTGTATCGTCAGTTATTTCTAAAACTCCAGAAAAATAGGAGCACGCATATGCGATCGATGGATTTTGTGGGTCGACGGCAATTTTTGTAAGGTATAGAATATCTCCACCAAGGTCTTCAAAAGGAATATTGATCCACTCATTTTCTTTGAAGTGGCTGATTCCAGTTCTAGCGACACCTCCTGAAAACCCATATACAGAACTGTAGCCTCCAAAAGTAGACCATACCTCTCCTGGGACAACGGTAATTCTGAATGGATTATTTCTCAAAGGACCGTCTGGATGTATTTCTTGTACTTCGTTGGTATTGCTGAATGATGTTTTTAAGATTCCGAAGGAGGAGGTTCCGTTAAATAGATCATTTCCTGCTATTTGGGCTACATTATAAGAAACGGTTGGATAGTCTGTAAAAGTCGATACACTTGCTGTTTGAATGAACGCGTTGTCATAGACAAATACCTCATTCATAGTTGTTACCAAAAGATTGTCTCCATTTCTTCTCACATCTTTTATGTCTGAAGCATAGACAGCAACCTGAACAAAGGATGTCCCGTCAAAACGATAGAGTCTACGGTTGTTTCTAGCTCCATAAAGGTCAGTTCCAAACTCTTGAATCCCCAACCAATCTTGTCCGTTGGTGGTCATCACGACTTCCCATTGGTCAAAATCAATTAGATTGTCATTTCCAATAGGCGCTCGGTACACACCGACGTCGGTTGCAGCATAGATGAAATCTCCGAAAATGGTGGTTTGACGCACGCTGATTTGACTTCCGTTTGGACCGATAAAATAGGTGTCGTCAAATTCTAACTGCGCAATGTCGTACAATGAAATCCCAAAGTCGCATGATAGATACATCAGACCATTGAATTCCATGATATGGTTTACGGATTTGGTATTTGGTGGAATGGTCAGTTTCTCTACAATCTCGATTACATTGATCACATCTTCGGTGTCTTCGTCAAAAACTTCAATGAGCCCATTGTCATGACCAATGATCAATCGATTGGTAGCCTCATTGTAATTAATAGAAACAATGGTCTCACCCGATAGTCCGTTGACTGTTGACTTCTTTTGTACCTCATTGGTGTTCACATCGTATGTGAAGAATGCATTTTCGGAAGCAGCATAGATCTTGTTGTTTCCAAAAGAGATGTCGCGTATGTCATTATAGGAGAAATAATCTTTCCAGCTACCTGAAAAATCCTGTGCTTGAAGGCTTATTATTAAAAATTGAACAAGTATGAAGATACTTTTCTTGGCCATCTTGATATATTTGTTTCTTATTTTGTTTTTAATTTAACGAACATTTTGCTGAATTAATGTTATTCAACAGTCCTATTTTTTTATTCTTTTTCCTTCCGATAGTGCTTCTTTGCTATTATGCGGTGGGCAAAAAATATAAAAATCTGATCTTATTGCTTTTCAGCCTTCTGTTCTACACTTGGGGCGAAAAAGAACTGGTGGTGCTCATTATCGCTTCTTCTTTGGTCGATTATACCTGCGGGATCATGATCGAAAACGGAAGAAGAAAACTGGGCCTTTGGCTCTCGATCCTCTTTAATTTGGGAATCCTTTTCTCCTTTAAATACTTCAACTTCACCGTTGATAATTTGGTGCTACTCTCAGAACTTTTAGCGATCGATGCGCAAACATTGAAATCGGTTGGCGAGGTAGTACTTCCTTTGGGGATCAGTTTCTATACGTTTCAGACCATGTCTTATACCATTGATGTATATCGGGGCAACGTCAAGGCCAATCGTAATTTCATCGACTTTGCGACTTATGTCACTTTGTTCCCCCAGCTTATCGCTGGACCCATCATCAGGTACAAAGATATTCATCTGCAATTAGAAAACAGATCTGTCAGTCCGCAAAAATTTGCAGAAGGTGTTGAGCGGTTCACAATTGGACTCGCTAAAAAGATGTTGATCGCCAACAACAGTGCCTTTTTGGCCGATGCTATTTTCTCGTTACCGGCGGCCGAGGTGACCATGCCTTTAGGTTGGTTGGGTGTACTGGCATATAGCATTCAGATCTACTACGATTTTTCTGGCTACTCTGATATGGCAATAGGATTAGGTAAGATGTTTGGCTTTGATTTTCTCGAGAACTTTAATTATCCGTACATATCGAAGACCATACAAGAGTTTTGGCGCCGTTGGCACATCTCGCTCTCTACTTGGTTCAAAGAGTATCTTTATATTCCTTTAGGCGGAAACCGTTTGTCATCAACTCGAACTTATCTCAACCTGATGCTGGTGTTTTTGGTTACAGGCCTTTGGCACGGAGCAAGTTGGACTTTTGTAGTTTGGGCCTTGATCCATGGAGCATTTATCGTGCTTGAAAAGATATGGTTAGGATCGTTCTTGGCTAAAAGAAAGGTATTATCGCATGCCTACATGTTGTTTGTCATATTTACCAGTTGGCCCTTTTTTAGGTCTGAGAGTATTAGTGAGGCGTTGCGTTATTGCCAAAACATGTTTGCGTTTAACTTTGATCTAAAGCTCGAGTTCTTAAGCTTTTACCTGAACACTGAGGTTTGGCTCGCATTGTTGTTTGGTGTCATTTTTGCGATGCCTGCCTACAATAAGGTTTGGGCACGAAGAAAATCATTAGCGATGCGATATGCCTTGCTGATGTTGGTTTTTATGGTTTCGGCCATGTATGTATCGAATGACACGTATAATCCTTTTATTTATTTTAGGTTTTAATGAAGTCAAAGCAAAACATATACAAGCTGTTCTCAGCAATTTTCTTGTTGCTCATTGTGCTACCTAATGTGGTCATGATGCTAGGCCTGGAGAAACACTTACCAAACAATGAGAATCGCAAGTTGATGACCTTTGACGAGATCGACTTTACACATCCGGTACAAGCGGTAAAAGGATTCAAGCAGTTTTACAACGATAATTTTGGACTCAGAAAGTTGTCTTTTGCTAAGTATAGTTCGTTTAAGTCGAATGTTTTAAAGGAAGACCCGCTTCCGCGGAAGGCATTTGCTGGAGAGAATGGTTGGTATTTCCTGGGGGATGATTATGAAAATGTGTTTAGCAATAGTATCGGACTGCATTCCGCAGAAAAAAAAGAGGAAAAGCTAGCTTCGAAAAAGCTTCAATACTTAAAGGAAGCACTTGATAAAAGAGGTATTCCTTTTTATTTTGTTCTTGCCACAAATAAGCACGAAGTGTATGGTGAGCACTTGCCATTCAATTTTGAAGAACGTCTACCAAAGTTTGATCGAATGATCGATACGCTAAAAGAACGCTTTCCATTTGTAATTGATTTGAAAACTACGATGATGAATAGCAAGGGCAATGGCTTGTTGTATCACAAAACAGATTCGCATTGGAATGACTTAGGGGCGTTTTATGGTTACCAATATATGATGCGTGAGATGGGGTTGACCGCGCCTAAATTGGATCAATACAGCATAGTAACCGAGAAGGTAGATCAACAGGATCTTACCATGATGATCAATCAAAAAGTTGATGAAGATATAACCGTGCTTCGTCCAAAATTTGAGACCAATGGAAGCCGAACTTATAGCAAAGGACCAGTGGATCGATTCAAAAACCCAAAAAAGAAGTTGAAGGTCTTAGTGTTCAGAGATTCGTATTCATTGGCGATGATACCTTTTTTCAAGGAAGATTTTGCCGAATGTTTATTCGTAAATACACAAACACCAGACTTGGCGCTGATCGACAAAGAACAACCAGATATTGTGATTCTGCAAATGGTGAATCGTAGGTTGGAGACCTTTTCGAGTCAACCCTTTAAAAAGTAAAAGCCCCCAAATTGGAGGCTTTTATAAGTTATATTGTAGCGTGGTGATTATACAACTCCTTGAGCAAGCATTGCGTCGGCCACCTTTACGAAACCGGCAATGTTAGCACCTTTTACATAGTTTACAAAATCCCCATCCTTACCGTATTTAACAGAGGCTTGGTGGATGTCTGCCATGATGCTTTTGAGTTTTTGATCAACTTCTTCACGTGTCCAATTGTAACGCAGCGAGTTTTGAGCCATCTCAAGACCAGAAACTGCTACACCACCAGCGTTAGACGCTTTACCAGGAGCAAATAGAATCTTTGCTTCGTGGAAAACTTCGATTGCTTCAGGCGTACTAGGCATGTTGGCACCTTCACTTACACACTTACAACCATTGGCAACCAATTTCTTGGCGTCATCACCATCAAGTTCGTTTTGTGTAGCACAAGGTAGCGCGATATCACAGCTAACTTCCCATGGCGTCTTTCCTTTATGGAATTCAGCCGAAGGATATTTTTCAGCATACTCGTGGATTCTTCCGCGTCTTTCGTTCTTAAGCTCCATCACAAAGGCAAGTTTTTCGGTATCGATACCATCCTTGTCATAGATATAACCAGACGAATCAGAAAGTGTCACCACTTTTCCGCCCAATTGAATAGACTTCTCAGCAGCATACTGTGCCACATTACCAGAACCAGAGATAACAATGGTTTTTCCGCTAAAGCTATCACCTTTCGTGGCCAGCATGTTTTCGGCAAAGTATACGTTACCGTATCCTGTAGCTTCAGGACGGATCAACGAACCACCCCAAGACATTCCTTTACCTGTAAGTACTCCGGTAAACTCGTTTCTAAGTCTTTTATATTGACCAAACATGTAACCGATCTCACGCCCACCAACTCCGATATCACCCGCAGGAACGTCAGTGTTAGGGCCGATATGTCTAAATAATTCGGTCATGAAGCTTTGGCAAAAACGCATCACTTCATTGTCTGACTTTCCTTTAGGGTTAAAGTCAGAACCACCTTTACCACCTCCCATAGGAAGCGTGGTCAAACTATTTTTAAACACTTGCTCAAATGCCAAGAACTTAAGGATACTTAGGTTTACACTTGGGTGAAAACGCAATCCTCCTTTATAAGGTCCAATAGCAGAGTTCATCTCAATACGATATCCTCTGTTTACTTGGATCTCGCCATTATCGTCAACCCAAGGGACTCTAAACATTACGACCCTTTCTGGTTCAACCATTCGTAATAAAATGTTCTTTCCGTGATAAATTTTGTGTTCAACGATATAAGGAATCACGGTTTCCGCTACCTCGCGAACAGCTTGCATGAATTCTGGTTCGTGGCTATTTCTTTCCTCCACGGTGGCCAAAAAAGAATCAATTGCTGCTTTCATGAAAAAGTCTTGAATTTATGTTTATTGAATCGTTCAAAATTTGTTGGCAAATATACGTTTAATTAAAAAATTAGCACCTATTTTTTGCAATATGATAATTTTCTTCTCACGATAACGTTTTAGTATTTAGATTCTTTAAAATGAGCCTTAGCTCTGATATTTTGGTTTGTTGTACCGTTGACACCAAAAAAATGTAGATAATCGGAGATTTATTTTTTTGTTATACGAGTTTTTATATATTTGCTTGCAAAGAGCCCCAAAATTCTTTGATTCATAATATGTTAAAGCGAAACTTATTTTTAACATTAGTCACAGCCCTGATCATGAACTGCCTTGTATACTCACAGCTAGGCTTTTCTCATGAAATAGGTGTAATTGCGGGGCCCGTGCCTTTCCAATCTGACTATGGTCTTCGATATGATTTTGAGACCAACAAAGGAAATGTTGGTTTTGGAGTGGGGATCATTCACTATTTGAACTTTTCGTACAAGAGTGAGTGTGATTGCTACACGACCTACACCTACTTCAACGATCACTTTAAGGTAAGAAATGAGATCTCTTATATAGACGTTCAGTTGGATCACTTCGGAAAATGGGCAGAAAGGGATAATGCTGGAGGTGAATTCTTGCGTCGTATGAACGGAAAGACCACCATCTTTAATATTGGTACACAGCTTGAATATTTCCCATTAAGTATCAGAGACTTCGAAAACGGAGGATACTCAATAGCACCCTACGGAAGTATTGGTGTTCAGTTTGGTAACTATACACCCGAGGTAAATGTTGACTATTCAGTGCTGCCTTTGGGGCATCAGTTTAGAGATAAGTACGGACCTGACAACATTAGTGAAGAATCTGGTTCTGTATGGTCTATCGTGATGAGTGCGGGGGCGCGTTATAAGCTTTCTGCCGTATCAGATCTTCTGGTAGACGCCAGATGGCAATACTTCCTTTCTAACTGGGTAGATGGTGTAAATCCTGATGATAGTGTTTACAATGAAAATAAAGCAAATGACTGGTTATTCTTCTTAAGTGTAGGATATATTTATTACTTGGACTTTAACTAGTTACCACATAAAAAGTATAAAAACCCGCCAATTTTGGCGGGTTTTTTTGTGCCCAGATCGGCCGCTGTTTTTTCTTTTTCAACCACTTTTTGAATTAATAGAATCGAATTTGTCGATAACTTCCTCTTCTTGTTCAATATTGATACTATATTAACATTATAAATTCAATTTTTATTATGCTTGAATAATTTTCAATAGATCAAACATCGATTAAATGATCGAAAGATCGGTTCAAATGTATTATTCTTCTCTTTTTGTAGGAAAAAACTTTGCATAATATTTGCAGTTCATCGATTATTTCCTAAGCAAGCTTTCATTTACCAAAAAAAAATATATTTTTCTAAAGTTTATGTTCTGATAATGAACATTTTTGATTTTTGACGACTGAACAAACCCCAAAGATTCATCCCAAATGAAATCTTCAAAAACCTACTCAAGTTATGCAACAAAACTACCCCTTACGGTGCCTTTTGGTGGCACTTATTATTGGCAGCAATGCCTTTGCCTTTCAAGGCGATTATGAAAAAGAAAAGGAGCGGAAAAGAAAAAACGAAAAGACAGCCCAACAAGCTGAGGTTAAAAATCTACATGCAAGACCGCCTGCATGTACTTCGGCCTCCTTGCAGCTTTGGTTGCGCGCAGATGTTGGAGGACTAAGCTGGACCGACCAGTCAGGTGCTGGAGTTACACTGACCGATGGTACTGGCGCGACGCTCAACACTGCCAATTACATCAACTACAACGAAGCGATTACCTTTAATGATGGTATCACCTCAGTATATACCTTGAACGGGGTTAATTTTAACTCAGGAGCAAATGACCGTACCATCTATGTGGTGGTGCGACCAAATAGCCTTGATGATTCCTATGTTTTTGGACATGGGGACACCAGCGGAAACAGTGCCTTTGCCTTTGGATCCGACATCTATGAATCTTCCAGTGGTATCTTAAACGAAGATGGTGAAGCCACCTTTTCTACTTCTGGTTACTGGGAGAATAGCCGCCCTTCGATCAATACATTAGCAATTAACGCAGGTGCGGCCGAGTTCTATCGAGACGGTGTCCTGTTTGCTAACGATTCGGTGTCTGCTCCTTACAACACAGCAGCATCGACCACAGCTAAATTAGGGGGTTGGCTTTCTACTTCTGATGGCTTTTGGGATGGAGAGATCGCTGAGGTACTTGTTTATAACAGAGTCATCACCAATGTCACCGAAAGAGACCGGATAGATACCTATCTAGCCCTAAAATACGGAATCGCCCTTTCTAAAGATTACTTGGCCTATGACGCCTCTATCACCGCTCCAATTTGGGATTACGGAAACTCAGGAGGCTTTGACAACAACATTACCGGTATCGGGAGAGAAGATTGTCAGGGACTTTACCAAAAGCAATCGATCTCTAGTAGTCAAGACGGAATCGTAGCCATCGGAAATACTGAACTCGCGGCAACCAATGCCGCCAACGCCAATGCGATTACCGATTTAAGTTTTATGCTTTGGGGGAATAACGCCGGAAACGCCGCATGGAACTCAAGCGATAACCCAGCAGGCTATTTTGTATTAGATAGAAAGTGGAAGATCTCAGAAACCGGAAGCATCGGAAACCTCGAGATCGCCATCGATATGGACAATACCTTTTTTGATGTCCCTACGAGTGCTCAGTACTTCTTCGTATTCGATTCTGACCTCGACGGAAGCCTTACCGACGAAACGCCCACCATTATGTATGACGATGGTAACAACGGAGATGATAATGTGGCCGGAGACAATATTTATTCTGTCGCTGCGATCGACCTTCCAGACGGGGCCATATTTACCATAGCCATTGCAAATCTGGATACCGATGGAGATGGCAATGCCGACGCAACTGATATCGATGATGACAACGACGGAATCTTAGACACTGTCGAATCTGGCGGAATCGACCCACTAACAGACGGCGATTTTGACCTTGTACCGATCTTTACTGATGATGATGACACCAACGCCTTGATCGGTAATGACAACGGTATCGTTGAACCAGCATACGATCACGATGGCGATAATATTGCCAATCACCACGACCTTGATAGTGACGGTGACGGAATCCCTGACAATGTCGAAGGACAAACCACTAGTGGTTTTGTCACTTACAACGCTACCGATACAGATGGCGACGGATTGGTAGATACATACGAGCCCACAGGGATTAGCCCAGAAGATACGTTGTCTGATGGCTCTTTTGATTTCCTTAATACCAACTCTGATGGTGATGGTTTTAACGATAGCGTAGAAGCAGGACTTGCTTTAAGCGGAAGCGATTACGATGGTGACGGACTTGATAACTACGTTGATGACCTTCCGGGTTATGGAGATCCTGACGGAAACATAAACGATCCAACATTACTTCCTGATAGTGATGGAGATGTCGGTGTCGGCGGAGGAGATGTTGATTACCGCGATGCACTACCTGATTTTCCAGATACCGATGGTGATGGCATCAACAATGATGTTGACATAGACGACGATAATGATGGAATCCCGGATTTTGCGGATCTTATTCAAATTGATATCGACGGTTTTTGCTCGTTTCCAGATGCGCGCTTTGAAAACCCAACACTCGAAAGCGGAACCTTTGGTGAGATCGGAGCGGTCTGGAGATTTAGTAGTGTGGTTACCTATATCGGCTTGAATTTGGACGCAATCGTTACATTGACTGATAAGTCTGCAGAAGCCACATTGGTAGATATCGATGTTACAGCTTTTGGTTTTGACGATCACTGGCAACCTCGTGTGGTGGGTGATGCCAACGACCTTCGCTTTATCGAATTTGAAGTGACTTTGGTCATCGGCGGTACAAACACACCTTTTTCAGTGCCACGTTTCGGTGGAGTGGCCATCGATCTTGATGGACGCCCTTTCGAAGAGAGTGTAACGATCTTTTCACCAGATTACTTTGCACTAAATACACCAACAGATGTGCAACACGTGTCTTTGAGTGGTGGTAGAGAACGCTTCTCTTCTTCTGGAGCAAGTTATATCGCGTCAACAAGAGATGCGCGTGCTGTGATGTTCTTTGGGTTCATTAATCGTGCAGTATTTAAAGTGCAATGTGCCACTTCGACCAGTTCGATTAGAATTTTCTCTATTGATTTTGGAGAGTGCAACGTACAAGACCTTGATGACCCGGTAGTATCGATCAATAATGGACACGATAACGATACTGATGGGTATCCTAACCACCTGGATATTGATGCGGATGGAGATGGCATCCTTGACACCATGGAAGTAGGTCATGGCTACGATACAGATTTTGACGGAACCGTTGATAACGGAACCACTGCCGTTGGTGCTAACGGGCTTTTAGATGCATTGGAAACATTTCCAGATAGTGGAATTCTAAACTACACGCTACGCGCAACCCCAGATGGTGATACCAAACTTGATTATGTGGATTTGGACAGCGACAATGACGGAATCCCTGATAACATAGAAGCACAACCTACTAATGGTTATGTGGCCCCTACGGTGGCCTTTGTGACAAGTCCGCTTGGATTTCCGTTTGCGGTAAATGTTTCCAATTCTCGCGGAATCAATATAGCTTACGGAACAGGATTTACCTCAGTAGAGGATACCGATGGTGATGGAATACCCGATTATCGAGATACAGACAGTGATGATGACGGCATCCCAGACATCCAAGAAAACGGAATGTCAAACGGAATTGCAGGGGTAGATATTGATACCGACGGAATTGATTTTGTCTTTGAAAACGGAGCCGGTGTTCCGAACAGTATTGCCGACCTTGACGGATACGACCCTAATGATGTGATCAACGATCCCACAAACCTTAGTGTTCTGCCAGATAGTGACGGAGACTTGGGCGCAGGAGGAGATCTCGATTACCGAGACCAGCCTTTTGCGAATCCACCTACAGATGCTGCCATTGACTTTGATGGCATCGACGATCATATGACGACTGCTTCTTTCATGGGCAACATGTCTGAGGTAACGATCATGGCTTGGGTGAAATTAAATACAGCGTATGTAAATCGCGGTCATATTGCAGGAGAGGAAATGTTCTATTTATATACAGACGCTGCCGGACTCCCTAGTTTATATGTCAACACTACCGGAGGAACCAACACAACGATAACGGCAGCCTCTGGAGCAGTGATCAAGAACGAATGGGTGCATTTAACAGCTGTCTTTAGCTCGGCCGATAATGAGGCACGAATTTATGTGAACGGTGAATTAGAAGGCTCGGTAACAACATCAGGAGTACTGGATGGATCGTTGTCGACTCCCAATCCAGATTTTATCATCGGAAGAGAAAGCGGTGTTGATGGTAACTATTACATGGGTGCGATAGATGAAGTTCGTGTGTTTAACACTGCATTAAGCGCTTCGCAATTGCAACGTTTGGTATATCAGGAGATCGAAAACAATGCGGGAGAAGTAAGAGGAACGGTGATTCCGAAAGACGTTTCGCAGGATGGTGGAACCATGGTCGCTTGGAACGAATTGGAGATGTACCTCCCCATGACCGACATCCTCACCGGAAGAACTACCGATTATTCTGGAAACGGAAGAAGTGCGTACTTGAAAAACATTACTACATTCCAATCACAGACGGCACCCATGCCATATGAGACCAATGCAGATGGGCCATGGACAACTCAAGGAACTTGGTTGCACGGAGATGTTTGGGATATTGAAAACGTAGCAAGCAATAAAGATTGGGCCATCGTTGATCTAGGTCATGATGTGACCACCATCAATGATCATAGATTGCTCGGACTGATTGTTCAGGGCAGTGGTTCTTTAACTGTAAACAATGATAATAGTATTACCAACGATTGGTATTTAGAATTGGACGGACGCATCGACCTTGAGGGAGAGGCGCAACTGATTCAAACCACCAATAGTACGTTAGAGGTAACCAGTGCAGGAACGTTAGAAAGAGACCAGCAAGGTACCAGGGATCAGTATGCCTATAACTACTTCTCATCACCGGTAGGAGCCTCGAGCGTTGTGAGTAACAATACGCCTTTTATTGCGGCGCAACTTAAGGACAATGCAGGTGTGATCAGTTTCACTACAAACATTGATCCACCAGCCCTTCAGACATCACCAATTACGTTAAGCAATGCATGGATCTATACATTTGAAAATAGCCCTGCAGAAGATTACAACTCTTGGGCACTTCAAACCGATATAGGAAGTATTGGTGCGGGATTAGGGTTTACGATGAAAGGCCCCGGAAATGGATTGATCACCGACCTTCAGAACTACCGCTTTGAAGGAAAACCAAATAATGGAATTATTCAGCATGCAATCGCTGGTGGCAATCAAACCCTAGTTGGAAACCCATATCCTTCGGCCCTTGATGCCGACCAGTTTATCGATGATAATGCAGGGGTCCTCAATGGGGGTGCCACCACAGGAACCTTGTATTTCTGGGACCAATTTATGGCTTCTAATTCACACGTTACGGTCGAATATGTGGGTGGCTATGCCATGTATACTAAGGCAGGCGGTGTTGCCGCAGTAGCACATCCCGAAGTCAATGCAACAGGTTCTGGAACAAAAGTGCCTACCAGATACATTTCGGTTGGACAAGGATTCTTTGTTGAAGCAGATACCGATGGAGGAACCATCGAATTTAATAACGGTCAACGTGTTTACAGAACCGAAGGTGCTGGAGACTCAGAGTTCTTTAGAAACCATGAAGCACAAAATACCGAAACCGAGATACCGAGGATTCGAATCGGATTCGAAGACCAAGAAGGGTATCACAGACAGTTGCTGTTGGCCTATATCGACGGTGCTTCCGATGAAGTGGATTACGGTTATGACGGAAAACTTGTCGAAGACCTTGACAATGACCTCTTTTGGATGATTCAAGACGAGCGATACATTATTCAAGCATTGGGAGGATTTGATGCAAGTGCAACGCTTCCGTTAGGATATAGAGCAGAAACAGATGGAGAATATACCTTCATGATCGATAAGGCGGAAGGATTTAATGGGAAGATCTACCTAAGAGATAATGAGCTAAAGTTGACGCATGATTTAACCGAATCAAAGTACTTGGTGAAACTGCCCCAAGGAGAAGATCATAAACGATTTGAGATCGTCTTTGAGGCCGCTCCGTTTCAAGAAGTGTTGGCGAAAGATGAGTTTAACTTGCAGCAGCTAGCGGTGTATTTTGATCAAAGAGGAGACAACCTGATCATAGAGAATCCTGCAGGAGCAGAGATCAAAGGTGTTTCGATATTTAACGTGTTAGGGCAAACGGTGTTTGAGCAAAACATCAATGAAGACAATGAGCAGATCATTGCGCCAGTTACCATTGGTTCTGGAACCTACATTGTAAAGCTCTTTACCGCATCTGGCACGGTTTCCAAGAAAGTAATTAATTAGTAGTAGTTTGTTTTATTTTTATTTCTTCGGAATAAAAAATGCCGCTCATGTAGCGGCATTTTTTATGCTTTATATTTAGGAAGACTTCTTAACCGATGGCCTGCTCAAGGTCATGGATAAGGTCATCGATATCCTCGATCCCTACACTGAGACGAATCAATGAATCGACAACTCCGGTCTTTTCTCTTTCTTCCTTCGGAATGCTCGCATGGGTCATGCTCGCAGGGTGTCCTGCCAACGACTCGACACCTCCAAGCGACTCTGCCAGCGTGAAGATCTTTAGGTTTTCGACGATCTTGATAGCTTCATCATAGTTGTTTCCTTTGGTCACAAACGAAACCATTCCGCCAAAATCGTCCATCTGCCTTTTGGCCACTTCGTGATTTGGGTGATTTTCAAAACCTGGCCAGTACACCTTTTCAATTTTTGGGTGTTTGGCAAGATACTCAGCAATGGCTTTTCCGTTCTCACTGTGACGTTGCATACGTATGTGTAGCGTCTTGATACCACGAAGCACTAAAAAGCTGTCCATAGGCCCACAAACGGCTCCGCTTGCATTTTGAATAAAGTATAGCTTTTCGGCAATGACGTCGTCTTTTACGATCAAGGCGCCCATTACTACATCGCTATGTCCTCCCATATATTTGGTAGCCGAGTGCATAACGATATCAGCACCAAGATCCAATGGGCGTTGTAAATACGGCGTAGCAAAAGTGTTGTCTACAGCCAACAAAACATTGTGTTTCTTCGCCACTTTTGAAACTGCCTCAATATCGATGATATTCATCATCGGATTCGTTGGTGTTTCGACCCAGATCAACTTGGTGTTCTCGTTCACATAGCTTTCGATCTTTTCAGCATTTTCCATACCGATAAAGTGAAACTTGATGCCGAAACCTTCAAATACTTTCGTAAACAAACGATAGGTTCCTCCGTATAGGTCATTGGTTGATATTACCTCATCACCAGGGCTCAACAATTTGATCACAGCATCGATTGCCGCGAGTCCGCTACCAAATGCCAATCCGTGCTTTCCATTTTCGATGCTGGCAAAGGCGTTTTCTAGCGCTTGTCTGGTAGGATTGTGTGTACGGCTGTATTCAAAACCTTTATGTCCACCAGGAGTGGTTTGCGCATAGGTTGAGGTTTGATATATCGGAGGCATTACGGCTCCATACGCCAGATCGTGTTGTTGACCTCCGTGAATGGTCTTTGTATTGAATTTCATTGATGAATCACTCATAACTGTTGTCTTAAAAACTTCACAAATGTACCGTTTCTTTTGGGGATTCCCAATGGGCTAACTACCTTTAAAGAAGGTTTAACAAAATGCCATCATATGAACCGTTCCATTTGTGTATTGTTGCTATTTTTTTCGCTAGTTAGTTGTTCAAAACACGAAATGCTTACGTTCGAGACCATCGAATTGAAAAAAGACAGCAATGACTGCGAGTTGGCGCCCTGTGCTTCGGTCGAAGTGGTCTATGAAAAAGCACTAACATCTTCAACTGCATCAAGTAAGATCAACAAGGTCATACAAGATACAATCGTTTCATTGCTTGACTTTTCCGACCAAAAAAATGTCAATACGGTGAAGAGGGCGGTCAATTCATTTCACACAGCTTTTTTAACGGATAAAGAAGAATTTCCGTCAGCAGCGTCTTCTTGGAATGCAGAAATTTACAGTCATGTCGACTATCAAAGTGATGAAGTGTTGACCATAAGTGTAAATGCCAATATGTACACTGGTGGGGCCCATGGCAATATTAGCATACGACTACTAAACTTTGACCCAAAGACAGGAGAGTTATTGTCAAGAGAGGACCTTTTTGAAGACATGGAAGCTGTCGAGAAATTGGCAGAAACCTATTTTCGAAAGGAACACAAAATTCCAACGACAGAGAGTATCAACTCTACGGGATTTTATTTTGAAAAAGACCAATTTCATTTGCCAGAGAATGTAGGTTATGGTGAGGATCACATGGTGATGATCTACAATCAGTATGAAATCGCATCTTATGTTGAAGGGGTACAATTCATAGAGCTTCCTTTGCAGGTCATCCGTTCTTATTTGAAGCGCGAATAGTTCAAATATAACCCCGTTGAGCAAATTGTTATTTTTTGGTAAAAACAGAAAAATTAGGGGTCAATTGACTTACTTTGTATTCTAAATCAGCCGCACAACATAATGAAAAAGATCTATTACCTAAAGACCTGTGACACTTGCAAACGAATCCTGAACGAGCTGCAACCGTCCAAGGCATTTGAGCTACAAGACATCAAAGAAAACGAGATCACCGTAAAGCAGCTCGAAGAGATGCATGCGTTGGCCGGAAGTTATGAGGCGCTGTTTAGCAAACGCGCAAAGCTCTACAAAGAAAGAGACCTCAAAAACGAAGTACTTTCTGAAAGCGATATCAAATCGCTAATTCTTGAACATTATACGTTTTTAAAGCGTCCAGTGATCATACAAGAAGGCCAGATCTTCATTGGCAATAGCAAAAAAGTGGTCGAAGCCGCAAAACAAGCCCTCCATGAGTAAACGAACTTTGGCGTTGATCGCCGCCACCTTGGCGAGCGCGATCTATGCCATCAATCACAGCATTGCCAAAGGTGTGATGCCGCACTATATACAGCCCTACGGATTTATTTTGTTACGGGTTGGCGGTGCTGCACTTTTGTTTTGGCTGATTTCTTTTTGGGGACCCAAAGAAAAGATTGAACGAAAAGACTGGGGCAGATTGGTACTTTGTGCCCTGTTCGGAATGTCGATCAATATGTTGATGTTCTTTAAGGGATTGAGTTTATCAACCCCGATCAACAGCTCGGTGGTCATTACCTTGTCACCGGTAATCTTGCTGATTCTCTCTGCTATTATGATCAAAGAGCGAATCACCTTGATCAAATCCCTCGGAATTTTCATCGGACTAGCAGGAGCTTTACTACTTATACTTTTCGGGGAGCGAGTGCAACAAAACGCACCCAACATTCCGTTGGGAAACATACTATTTATTGTCAACGCCACAGCCTATGCGTTGTATTTGATCATCGTAAAGCCATTGACGGCCAAATACCATTCGATCACGTTGATGAAATGGCTCTTCTTGCTTGCTGTATTCATCAACTTGCCAGTAACCATTGGCGAGTTCAGTGAAGTGCAATGGACCTCCTTACCCTTTGAAGCTGTTTGGAAAATGACCTTCGTTGTCGTAGGAACCACTGTATTGACCTATCTCTTTAATATCTATGCATTGCGAGAGTTGAAGGCCTCAACCATCGGTGCGTTCATCTACCTACAACCCGTCTTGGCTACCTTATTTGCCATCATGCTTGGTGTCGATTCGCTAACACCGTTGCGAGTTGTAGCAGCTGCGCTTATTTTCTTGGGAGTCTATTTGACCACTAAGAAACCTGCATCTGCATAAATCTGTTGTTACGAAAGGTGCACTGGTGCCTTTTGGTACCTTCTGGTATCTTCTTTGGTAAGGACTCTAAAGTTTTCTGGCCTTGGTACACCATCCATATGCTTTTTCACATCTTCGGGTAAACCGATCAGTTTGCGCGTTGCAAGGTCGATCCAGGCACCCATCATTTCGCAATGCGCAAAGTTTTTACCTTGATGATCATAGTAGTTATGCGTAAACTCGAAGAACATACCGTCCTCACTTAGACCCGTTAGCTCAAGAGAAACTTTTACAGGTCGTCCAGCGAATGCCTCCTTGAAGTAGTAGATGTGTTCATAAAAGACAACGGGTCCGATGTTGTTCTTTGCCAAGGTACGTTGGTCAAAACCATTTTCAGTCAAAAAGGACATGCGCGTATGCGCGGCAAACTCTATGTATGCTTTGTTGGCCAAGTGCCTGTTGGCGTCCATGTCGTTCCAGCGGATCTCAAATTCTTTTAGGTACATATACGTTGGTTTTTAGCAAAATTACAAAACGATCTATTATGCATGCATAACTTTAACGTTATTCCTTGTACAAAGAAAAAGAGTAAGAATTAAAAAAAGCGCCAATGGCGCTTACTTTTTTAATGTTGATCGATCAATATCGGATTGCCATCAGGGTCTGTGGTCATAAAAGATGCTGGTCCTTCAGATTTATCCATTCCGTTGGGATGCATTATTGTTAAGCCACTTTCTTTTGCCTTTTGATAGAGGTTTCTGGCCGTATTTGTTGGGTTGAAGGTTAACGTGTTGGATGGGAACATCCCCTGAAAGAGTCCGATTTTTGAAGAACCATTCTTCAAGATCGCCCAATTTTGGTCTAGATTGCCATCGATCATTTCAAACCCCAATGTTTCATAAAAAGTCTTTGAAGCTTTAATGTCTTTCACTGCCAGTGAAATTGAAAAGGTGCCAAGTTCCATTGTATTGTTGTTTTTAGTTATATGCCAAGTGTATGAACGCCTAGGTTTTTTTGAACCATCCTTTGCTATGTCAAAAGAGGTTGTCACTAAGGTACCATTTTTCAGGGTAGACACGTGCGAAGTTGTAAAACTTCCGTTAGGGCCTGTAAACGTCTGGATAAGCTCGTGTTTATACCCATCCATCGGTTTCATGGTGCCAGACCCAACAGTACCATCCACTCCATATTGAATGACCATCCCTTGGTTCTTTTCGAAATCCCAGTATTGGGTAAATTCCCAAAAAGTGGCTTGACGCTTGCCATCGATGATACCATAGAGGTTTCCTTGAATGCTTTGCTTACCAATGCCCCAAGTCCAGTCCATCCCGTATTGGTCAAAAGGTTCATTCTCGCTTTTGTATTGGTTATTGTCCGTAATCCATGTACCGATGGAAGTTTCCATGTTTTCTGTGAACCATTCTGGCATTTTTTGTTGCCCAGAAACTAATTGGGTTAGCAACAAGAGTAAGGTAATAATAATCGATGTTCTCATAATGTGTTTTTTAGGTTATTGGTTTTCGGCCATGCGTTGCCAATTGTCGAGTAGAATTTTAGTGTCTTCTGTGGCGTGTTTTTTCCCCATTGACAAGAAAAAACCACTCAGAAAGGCATTCTTGAATTCATAGGTGAAGTCCAAGGTGAGTTTTGTTTCATAGTTGCTGAGTTCGGAAACCTTCCAAGCCCCTTTAAGAGACTTCAACGGAAAAGGATAATCTTCACGCTGGGTATTTACTACAAATTCGAAGGCCTCGCCTGGATTCCAGAGGGTACAGGTTTCTTCCCAACTATTCCCATTGGGGTCACTGCATACACGTTTAAGTCCGAGTCCTTCGCCTTCGATGATCTTTACATCGTGAATACCGGCGGCGGTCACTTTGTGGTAGTTGCCTACGTCTGAGATGATGTTCCACACTTTGTCTTTAGGAGCGTTGATGATGCGCTCTGCAGTAAAGCGTTGTTCGCCTTTTGCCTTTGGGTATTGGATAAAACCATAGACCAATAGTACAATGATCAAAAGGCTTAGTAGCAGTGCAATGGTCTTTAAAATTTTACGGATCATAACTGTTCGTTTTTTGAAACCCTCCGTAGCTTCAGCGAAGGAGGGGCGATTTGATGTACCGTAAAAGTACCCAAGAATTCGGCCGCTTTCCGCCTAAATACGCACCTCTCAATTAATTGAAACTTCTTTAAAGAAGATTATGGATGTACTTATTTTCCCATTTAATTAAGCATCACTAATTTTACGCTATGAGCAGTATTGAGTCTTTTTCATTTCTCATCACCTTTTTGCTAGGAGGAGTCATTTTGATTGGATGTTTTGTGGTGCTTTTGGTTCTAAAGAGCATATCGCTGAAACAATCGAGGTGGTTTTTGGCCATCGCGCTCTTTGGGCTCATTCAGCATTTAGTTACCTATCTGTTGTTTACGACCCAATTGATCAAGCAGTGGCCGCATTTATTAGGAATAGCCTTTCCTTTACTCTATTTGGTAGGCTCCTGTTTTTATCTGTTCATCAAAAGTTATGGAAATCCTTCTTTTCGATTAAAGAAGGTAGAGTGGTTGCACTTTCTACCCTTTGTGGTGATGCTCATCGCTTTCGTGCCAAGATACACAGCAAGTGCTCAAGAAAAGAGTGAAGTGATCAATTACTATTACGACATTATTCCTGATGGGATGGTAGCTTTCTCGGTTTGGTTACAAGCCAGTTTACATTTGTTGTTGCTCTTTGTATATGGCGTAGCCTCCTTGCTGCTACTATACAATAAGGACCGAAAGAACGGTGTGCTGTTAAAGCGCTTTAGCTGGCTTATTGTACTCTTGGCAACTTTAGAGATGTTGGTGCAAGCTGGGTTTATCCTTAGCGGAGCTTCGGCCATTACAACTGAGATTGTGCTTTCGGCAGTGATGTCGATCGCTATTTTGCTGTTGGGATATTGGATCGTAGATATCAAACAGGTATTACCTATTCTTGAAGGGGGAAAGTACAAAACGTCTCCACTTTCTGACATGCAATCCGAACGTATCGAGCAACAGATTCGTGACTATTTTAGGACCGACCAGCCCTTTTTGAATCCCAATTTGAAGATTGCTGACCTTTCAGGATCCTTAGCGGTGCCGTCGCATCACATCTCGCAAGTACTTAGTGAGCGTATGCAGACCAACTTCTACGAGATGGTGAACCAACATCGCATTGAAAAGGCGCAAGAGCTGTTACAATCAGGTGCTCTGCAAAAACTATCAGTGCAGGCCATTGGTGAAGAATGTGGTTTTAGCAGCAAGACCAGTTTTTATAGAGCCTTCAAAAAAGTGACCAATATGACCCCTACGCAATATGTGTCACTTAAGACTTGAATGACCCGATCAGTTTCATTATTTTAGGGGCAGAAATCAACAACATGCCGATCATAACATCAACCTACAATCCCCCTCACGTATTCAAGAATGGGCATTTTTCGACCATCTATTCTGGATTGGTTCGAAGCGTTAACGGAGTCAATCAAGAACGAGAACGTATCACTTTACCCGATACCGATTTTTTGGACCTGGATTGGAGTTTTTCCGAAGAAAAAAACAACCGTTTGGCCATCATTATCCACGGACTCGAAGGAAACGGGCAACGTCCCTATATGCTAGGGGCGGCCAAGATCTTCAATCAAAACGGATTTGATGCGGTCTGCGTCAATTTGCGTACGTGCAGCGGAGAACCCAATAAATTATATCGTTCGTACCATTCGGGAGCCACCGAAGACCTGCAAGCTGTCGTCGACCATATCGTTTCGACTCGATCCTATGACGATATTGTTATCAAAGGTTTTAGTTTGGGCGGAAACCTCACCTTAAAATATTTGGGAGAGAGAAACGACGTGCCTTCGTCTATCAAAGGAGCGATTGCCGTTTCGGTACCGTGTAACTTGTACGGGTCGATGCTGGAGATCCATAAGTTTAAAAACGTACTGTATGCCAAAAGGTTTAAGAGGAACCTGCTTGATAAACTTAGGCAAAAACAAAAGGACTTTCCCGACAAAGTAGCCGATGAAGACTTCAAAAAGATTGCCACGCTCAAGGACTTTGATGATTTTTATACGTCAAAGGCACACGGATTCGTAGATGCCTTAGACTATTACGCAAAGGCCAGTTCGCTGCCTCATGTTTCTAACATTCAAGTACCGACCTTGATTTTGAATGCCAAGAACGATTCATTCTTGTCTTCCGAGTGTTTTCCGGTGGAAGAAGCAGAGAAAAGTAAGTACTTGTATTTGGAGATGCCAGCCCATGGAGGTCACGTTGGTTTTTATGATCGGAAAAATATTTACTACAACGAAAAAAGAGCCATTCGGTTTGTAAAAGAGCATATTTTGTAGCGTTTTTCTAACAGAAATGAGCCAGATTGAAAAAAAGTAATTAACGAAAACCGTTTCGATGGTCTGAAGCCCTTCAGAAACGACCAATTACTGCCACTTTATTGTTATATTTAGGGTGCAAAACCATACCAAATGAAAGCATTACACTATACACTGGCTTTGATGATGACCGCACTTTTAATAAGCTGTGGCGGAAAAGAAGAAAAGAAAGAAAAGTTTCAATACGATACCAAGAAAGAAACCAAAAAGACTGCGACCGAAACTGCTGAGAGCAGTGTTCCGGTTGATATGAGCAATAAAGGAATCGGGCCTATTTCAGAATTGAAGTTCGATAGCGCCATCAATCAAGATATGGCAAGTGCCGGTGAGGCCACCTTTAAAAGCAAATGCGTTGCTTGTCATAAACCAGCACAAAAATTCATAGGACCAAGCATGAAGGACATTTACGACCGCCGTAGTCCTGAGTGGGTGATGAACATCATGTTGAATCCAGATGTGATGTTGAAAGAAGACCCGATCGCAGTTGCCTTGCTAAAAGAATACAATGGTACGGTGATGCTGAATCAGAATCTTACTGAAGAAGAAGCTAGAAACTTAGCGGAGTATTTTAGAACCATCAAATAAGGTTCTTAAGATTAAAAGGAATCCACTTTTTTATATGCATTGATGACAGCAAGCTCACCGGCTTTGCCGTCTTGTGCGTTTCCATGTTCCATGCCTAGAATTCCTGTGTAACCTTGTTGGTGGATGTACTTGAAAACGTTGGTGTAATTGATCTCGCCGGTAGTGGGTTCGTTACGTCCAGGATTGTCTCCAATCTGAAAATAGGCGATCTCGTCCCAGCATTGCTCAATGTTTGGCAATAAGTTTCCTTCTTGAATTTGCTGATGATAAATATCGAATAGGATCTTGCACGCAGGCGAGTCAACGGCCTTGCATATCTCATAGGCCTGAGCCGCTTTGGTGAGGAATAGTCCAGGATGATTTCTGAAATTCAGGGGCTCTAGCACCATCACCAAACCATGAGGCTCTAAAAGGGCCGAAGCCTGCTTTAAACTCTCAATCACATTGGCCATTTGGTACCCCATGTCTTGCCGTAGATCAACATGCCCAGGTACAACGGTCATCCATTTGGCATTGACACGTTTGGCCACTTCGATGGACTCTTTGATGTTAGACAAGAACTCGTCTCGCCAATTTTGTTTTCCACTGGCGAGGTTGGGTTCCTTCCAATAGATCTTATGTGCAACAAAAACGCCCATTTCTAGGTTTCTTTGTTGCATCACCTTGGCCATTTCCTTTTGCAAACTAATGGGACGACCTTTCATCTCATTATCCTCAAAGGCAGTAAACCCTTGATCAGCCATAAAGTGCAATTGATCCAAAACATCCTCCCCAGCATGGTGTTTGAACATGCCTATATGGGGAGCATATTTTAGACGAAAGGTAGGTTTAGTATTGGCTATAGCCGAAATCGAAAAAGCCCCACCAAGTGCTAAAAAACCACTTGTTAGGGCTGTGTTTTGTATGAAGGTTCTTCGTTTCACAAGTTTACCATATTGACCAATCGCGTCCGCCGGTCGTCTCTTGAAGGTCTACGCAACCCACATATTTTCCTGGGATGGGAGAGTAGGCCAAGACCTCTGTGCCCACATATTGGCTGTTCTTATAGGCCCATATAGAGAGTCCTCTGATATTGCTTAAGAATGAATAAATGGCAATGTCGTCTGGTAAGGTAGAAGATTCACCTTTTGTCAAGGCCTCAACATGTTCGCCGAGGGTTTTGAAGATCTCTTCTTCTTGCTCTTTTGTTTTTTTAAGGCTAGCAGCAATGATCGGTTCGATATCCTCGTCCTTCAACTTGCTCATGTCTTCTTTGCCTGAATCAGCGAGTGCTTTTTTGGTGAATATACCCATAAACTCCCTTGCCATGTCTCGCTCTTCGTCGGCAACGACCTCATTTACGAATTTATCAATAAACTGAGGGACATTTACATCCAGTGCGCCTGGTGTATCTTCAGAAGAAGGCAAGATGATGTCCACCACCTTTTTCAGTACGATGCCTTCTTGCTCAGTAAAATATACTGGAATCCAAGGTGCTTCTTCTTTTTCACAACTTTGCAAAATGCTCATCACTGTAGGAGCGGTGATCATAAAACCAAATGACAATCCTAAATTTTTTATCGCTTCTCTTCTTTCCATTTTACGAAGTTTATAGGTTCATTTTTTTAAGTTCTTCAACGGCGTGATTCGCTGCTCTGGCAGTTAGCGCCATATAAGTTAGCGAAGGGTTTTGGCAGGCGGCCGAAGTCATGGCTGACCCATCAGTGACGTACACATTAGGTACTGTATGAACTTGATTGTATTTATTGAGCACCGAGGTTTTGGGGTCACGACCCATACGAGCGGTTCCCATTTCGTGGATGCCAAGTCCAGGAGCTCCGATATCATCCCAAGGTTGAATGTCTTTGAAACCAGCTTGGTCTAGCATTTCCATACCTTGCGCGATCATGTCCTTACGCATGTTCAATTCATTTTGTTTGAATTCAGCATCAAAGGTGACCGTAGGGAGTCCCCATTGGTCTTTTTTATCGTAGTCCAGGTACATTCTGTTTTCATGATAGGGCAATGTTTCACCAAAGCCCATCAATCCCATTTGCCAATCACCAGGAGAAAGGATGGCATCTTTAAGTGCCTTTCCGTGGCTTAATTCGCGTACCATTTCGCTCCAATCTTGTCGGCTAGCACCTCCTTGATATCCGTAACCGCGAAGGAAGTCCTTTTGGTCAGTGCTTCCGCCGAGATTTCTAAAGCGAGGAATGTAGATTCCGTTAGGACGCCTTCCTATAAAATATTTGTCATCAAAACCATCGATCTTTCCGAAGGCACCCGCCTTAAAGTGATGATCCATAATATTGTGTCCCAATTCACCCGAATCATTCCCCATTCCGTTAGGAAAGCGATTCGATTTTGACTGGAGTAAAATACTCGTAGAAGCAACGGCCGAAGCACACAAGAAAATCACTTTGGCCTTGAATTCATAGGTCTGCTTGGTTTCGGCATCGATCACTTTGACGCCCGTAGCTCTTTTTGCGTTTTCATCATACATGACCTCATAGACGACCGAGTTGGGTCGCAAGGTCATATTTCCGGTAGCTTCAGCAGCCGGAAGCGTAGAAGAATTACTACTGAAATATGCACCAAACGGACAACCGCGCATGCATCGATTTCTATATTGACAAGAGCTTCTTCCGGATCCTGGTTTGGTACCTTCGGTGACGTGTGCAGCTCTTCCGATGGTAAGGACCCTGTCGGTATAATTTTTTGCAATCGAACCTTTTAAGTGGTCTTCAACGCAATTAAGCTCCATCGGTTTTAGAAACTTTCCGTCAGGCAATTGAGGTAATCCAAGGTTTTCACCGCTCACACCTATATATTCTTCGACATAGTCGTACCAAGGAGCCAAGTCTTCATATCGAATCGGCCAATCGACCGCAATTCCTTCTTTGGCATTGGCCTCGAAATCGACATTACCAAGGCGGTAACTTTGGCGCCCCCAAACAAGGGATCTTCCACCTACTTGATAACCACGCATCCAATCAAAACGTTTGTCTTCATTATAGGGATGATCGATGTCATCTACAAAGAAATGATTGTGCGCTTTATGGGTGGTGTATCCAGTACGATTTTGTTTTTCTTGACGCTTGAGTTCTTCGCGGGTGAGTTCGCCATTATTATCGAAATCCCACTTGTCTTTATGCATGGTCGGGTAGTCTTCGATATGTTTTACCATACGACCTCTTTCTAAGACCAAGGTCTTTAACCCTTTTTCGCAGAGTTCTTTAGCAGCCCAACCGCCGCTGATGCCCGTTCCAACAACGATAGCATCGTAAGATTCTTGGTTCGAATTGATATAAAAATTGCTCATATTGTAGTTGATAATTTGACATGAATTTAGTCAAAATAAAATTAATTTTCTACTTTTAAGTGCCTGATTTTAAGGAAAAATCATTCGAAAACGTTTTCGATTGCATAATTCGCAATTTTCACTTTTAAACCCAAAAAATGGACAGAAGAGATTTCGTAAAAAATACAGCAAAAACGAGCCTAGCGCTCTCGGTTTTCGGACTACTTTCTTGTGCTGGAGAAAAGAAAGAAAAAGAACAAGAAACTCCTCTTGTCGAAACGCCAAAATTGGCCGAGCCATTCTTTAAATTATCATTGGCTCAATGGTCAATTCATAAGATGATCCAAGAAGGCGGGATGAACCCTTTGGATTTTGCCAAAAAAGCAAAAGAATGGGGCTTTAGCGGACTCGAATATGTGAATCATCTGTATACTTCTAAATGGAGTGAAAATACTGACCTGAACAAAGCGGTGTCCAGTTTGGTGAAAGAACTCAATCAACGAAGCAATGATAATGGTGTTGAAAACCTGATCATGATGGTAGATCTACGTGAAGGACAAGGCGATATGTCTTCACCCGATAAAGCAGAAAGAGATAAGGCCATCGAAAACCATCATGTATGGGTGGATGCTTCTGCAGGACTAGGATGTCATTCGATGCGTATCAATCTGTTTGGAACCAACGACCCAAAGATCTGGAAAGAAACCTCGATTGATGCCTTGGGCCGTTTGTCAGAATACGCTAAGAAAAGCAATGTGAATGTGTTGGTCGAAAATCATGGCTATCTTTCTTCGAATGCAGCACTATTAGCTGAGGTCATGAAAGAAGTGAACATGGACAACTGCGGGACGCTTCCAGATTTCGGAAACTTCTGTTTACGACGTGAAGGCGATGCCCGATGGGGAGCACCTTGTGTTGAAGAATACGATAAATACAAAGGAGTAGAAGAATTGATGCCATATGCCAAGGCAGTAAGCGCTAAGTCGTATGATTTTGATGCTGACGGAAACGAAACCACCATCGATTATGTAAAGATGTTACAGATCGTTAAAAATGCAGGTTACACAGGGCACATTGGTGTTGAGTACGAAGGAAGTCGCTTAAACGAAGAACAAGGCATCCTTGCTACCAGAGAGCTATTGATCAAAGCAAGTCGCGAGCTTGCCTAGATATAGCCCCCGTTAACCAACCAAAACAAAACATTTATGAAAAAAACGACACAATTTCAACTATCCTTTATGATGTTTCTCGAATTCTTTATTTGGGGCGGATGGTTTGTGACACTCGGAACATTTTTAGGAAACAATCTCAATGCATCTGGAGGAGAGACGGCGATGGCCTATTCTACCCAATCTTGGGGAGCGATTATCGCACCATTTATTATAGGATTGATAGCTGATCGCTATTTTAATGCGGAAAGAATTCTCGGAGTACTTCACCTTATCGGAGCCTTTTTGATGTATCAAATGTCCCAGGCCACAGGCTTCAACGGATTCTATCCGTATGTACTTGGGTATATGATTCTCTACATGCCAACCTTGGCCTTGGTCAATTCGGTGTCCTTTAGTCAAATGACGGACCCAGCTAAGGAATTCTCATTTGTTAGAGTCTGGGGAACCGTGGGATGGATCGTGGCCGGATTGGTGATCAGCTACGTATTTCATTGGGATGCAAAAGAAGCGATTGCTGACGGGATGTTGAAAAATACGTTTTTAATGGTGGCCATTGCGTCTGCAGTTCTCGGGCTATTCAGTTTTACATTACCTAAGACACCTCCCAAGGTAAACAAAGACGAAAAAGTCACTATTTCTGATATTCTAGGATTGGACGCATTAAAACTTTTAAAGGATCGCAATTTTTTGATGTTCTTTTTAGCTTCCATATTAATATGTATTCCATTGGCATTTTATTACCAGCAAGCGAATCCATTTCTCGTAGAAGTCGGAGTAGAAAATGCTACTGGAAAAATGACGATCGGACAAGCTTCTGAAGTAGTGTTCATGCTATTGCTGCCGTACTTCTTTAAGAAATTCGGATTTAAAAAGACGCTGTTGGTTGGAATGCTCGCTTGGGCTGTTCGTTATGTCTTATTTGCTTATGGAAATGCAGGTGAGCTAGCCTTTATGCTGATCGTCGGAATTGCACTTCACGGGATTTGTTACGATTTCTTCTTTGTATCCGGTCAAATATATACGGATAGCAAAGCTGGAGAAAAATTTAAGAGCGCTGCACAGGGTTTGATCACCCTCGCTACGTATGGCGTAGGGATGCTTATTGGGTTCTGGGTAGCCGGAAAAATCTCAGATGAGTTTATACGTCCCGACGGGACCCATGTATGGGAACAGATCTGGATCTATCCAGCAATCTTTGCTGCGGTTGTGATGGTCCTGTTCGCCTTGTTCTTTAAGAATGAAAAAATAGAATATAAAGCCTAACTTTGATAGATACTTAGTCAACGAGACATATGAGAAAATTACGCATGGGTATGATTGGAGGCGGTATCGGCTCCTTTATCGGTGATGTACACCGAAAAGCATCCTCTATAGACGGCATGATCGAGCTGGTCTGTGGGGCTTTTAGCAGCAGTGCCGAAAAGTCAAAGAAGTCGGGGCAAGAATTGTTTCTTCCTGCTAATCGTTGCTACGGAAGCTTCGAAGAAATGATTCTCGAAGAAAAGAAACTACCCGAAGGCGAACGTATGGACTTTGTTTCGATCGTAACACCCAACCATATGCACTTTGCACCCGCAAAGATGGCGCTGGAAAATGGATTTCATGTAGTTTGTGATAAGCCCATGACACTAACGATCGAAGAAGCCGAAGCTTTAGAAAAACTCGTTACCGAAACAGGCTTGATATTCGCGTTGACCCATAATTACCCCGGAAACCCCATGGTAAAGCAAGCACGCGCCATGGTGGCCAACGGCGACCTCGGAGCCATCCGAAAAGTAAATGTGCAATACCACCAAGGCTGGTTGGCCACGGCCGTCGAAAAGACGGGCCAGAAGCAAGCTTCATGGCGCGTGGATCCCACTAAGTCAGGCGTAGGAGGAGCACTTGGAGATATCGGTACACATGCCGAAAACCTAGTAGAATTTATCACAGGAATGGAACTTTCTGAGATTGCAGCAGACCTAGGTCGTGTAGGCGCCGGAAGAGTTTTAGACGATGATGGAAACGTATTGCTTCGCTTTGCTAATGGAGCCAAAGGCACCATGTCCTTCTCTCAAATTGCCACAGGTGAAGAAAATAACTTGATCGTTAGAGTGTATGGCGAAAAAGGAAGCCTGGAATGGCATCAAGAAAACCCGAATGAGCTGATCACACGTTGGTTAGACGAGCCAAAAAAGATCTATACGCCCAACGGGAATAATCTGTATCCTGAGTCGATAGCAGCCTCTCGAATCCCTTCAGGACACCCCGAAGGCTACTTAGAGGCCTTTGCGAACGTATACCGAAATTTTGCCACGCATCTCATGGCAAGACTCGAAGGGAAACCGATTCAGAGACCAGACTACCCAACGGTAGCCGACGGTGTGCGCGGAGTCAAGTTTATCCACGCTGCAGTAAAAAGTGATAAGAACAACGCCGCTTGGGTAAAACTTTAGAAGTAACAAAACAAAGAACATGATGAAAACGATAAAAGGGCCGGCTATATTCTTGGCGCAGTTTGTAGACAGCAAAGCACCCTTCAATACTTTGGATGGAATGTGCAAATGGGCCGCAGATCTTGGATATAAAGGAATTCAGATTCCTACGTGGGAAAATTTCTTGATCGATTTGGACAAGGCGGCCGAAAGTCAGACCTATTGTGATGAATTAAAAGGAACCATCAATTCCTACGGACTCGAGATCACTGAGTTGTCCACACACTTACAAGGACAATTAGTGGCAGTGCATCCAGCCTACGATTTGATGTTCGACAACTTTGCGCCAGATGCGTTAAAAGGAAATCCCAAAGCGCGAACCGAATGGGCGGTTGAAACCGTTAAAAAAGCAGCAGTAGCCAGCCGAAGATTGGGACTCAATGTACACGCAACTTTTTCAGGGGCATTGCTATGGCATACCTTTCATCCATGGCCACAGCGACCGGCTGGATTGGTTGAAATGGGCTTTGAGGAATTGGCCAAGCGCTGGTTACCGATCTTGGATGTGTACGATGAAAACGGTGTAGATGTTTGCTACGAAGTGCATCCAGGTGAAGACATTCATGACGGAGTGACCTTCGAGCGTTTTCTGGAAGCCACCGGAAACCACAAACGCGTCAACATCTTATACGACCCTTCACACTTTGTCTTGCAGCAATTGGATTACGTTGAATACATCGACCATTATCACGAATTCATAAAGGCCTTCCACGTAAAAGATTCCGAATTCAATCCGACAGGAAAGAAAGGCGCGTTTGGAGGGTATGGTGATTGGATCGATCGTGCCGGACGCTATCGTTCTCCTGGAGACGGACAAATTGACTTTCAGACCATTTTCACGAAACTCACCGAATACGGTTGCGATGTGTGGGCAGTGATGGAATGGGAATGCTGCATTAAGAGTCCGGAGCAAGGAGCCAGAGAAGGAGCACCCTTTATTCAAAGCCACATCATTGAGGCCACGCAAAAGGCGTTTGACGATTTCGCTGGCGCGGAAATAGACAAAGAAACACTGAAAAAGATACTAGGATTATAACCAAGACACTATGAAGAAATTACTCATCTTAACAATAGCACTAAGTACACTGGTCGCATGTAAGAAAAAGGAAGAAAAGGTTGAAGAAACCGAACCGCAGACAACCACAGAAACCTCAGAAGCAACCGAGAAAAAAGAGGAATGGACTGTACTTTTCGACGGTTCAAACGCTGACCAATGGCGGGGATACGGTATGGAGACCATGCCAGCAGAATGGACTATTGAAGAAGGTACACTGGCTTTTACTCCAGGTCCTGAGGGAGGAAAGAACATCATCACCAAAGACAAATACACCAGCTTCGTACTTTCTTTGGAGTGGAAAATCTCTGAAGCAGGCAACAGTGGTATCTTTTGGGGGGTATTCGAAGCACCAAAGTTTAAAGAGCCGTATATGACAGGCCCCGAAATTCAGGTCCTTGACAACTTGCGACACCCAGATGCAAAAATCGCCGGAAAGTTACACCAGGCCGGTGCGCTGTACGACATGGTAGAACCTTCAGAAGACACCACAAAACCCGCTGGCGAGTGGAACTTGTGTGTGATCACCATAGATCAAAAAGCCAACAAAGGAACCGTAGTTTTGAATGGAAAAGAAGTAACTACGTTCCCACTTCACGGAAAAGATTGGGAGGATATGGTCAACAACTCAAAATTTAAGGATTGGGACGGTTTTGGTGAATACAATACGGGACACATTGGTTTGCAGGATCATAGCGATAAAGTTTGGTACAGAAACATCAAAATAAAACGACTTTAGTAGGGTTTCTATGAGGGTTTTCCATAAAACTTGACATGTTGCAAAAAATATGTTAACATTGCAATGCTTTGAATTATGGCATGAGTGCTATTAAAGCAAAGTTCCCCCTTAGAAACCTAAAATGATTAAGAACATTCCCCTTGCCCCAACAAAATGGACCTACTATGGATTGTATTGATTGCTAGTGGTATACTGCTGTCACTATCAGTTACCTACAGAATATTTCCCCCAAAACGAAAAAACTGGTTCTACGGGTATTGGATACCCAGAGGCGCCAATGGAGATGTCGTTTGGAAAGCGGCCAACGGATTTTTTGCCAATCTCTTGATTGCTTCTGTCCTATCGAGTTTGGTTCTTTCGGTATTCAGCTTTTACTATGTTCCAGATTTTGTATTGCTCATATGGGGTGCATTGTTAGTGCTCTTCATCGTATTTTCAACCTTCTTGACAGAGCGATTCCTGAAGAACAGATTTGATCGCCGCGGAAACCCCAGAAGAAGAAGTATAAAATAGTGTCGCAGCAGGCACCCTTCAGCATAGAAAATCAATATTTTGATCAGTATACCAACGAAAACATATCGGGTATACCGTGTTTTGTGTACCTTTGTGCAACTTTTTTAAGCAAAGCATATGATACAATCCATGACGGGTTTTGGGAAGTCAGTTATTCAGCTTCCCACGAAAAAGATCACCATCGAATTAAAATCACTCAACAGTAAAAATTTAGACCTCAATGCACGCATCCCTTCGCTGTACAGAGAGAAAGAATTGCAGATGCGTAATATCATCGCCACTGCTTTGTTAAGAGGAAAAGTAGATTTTGGGTTGTTTGTTGAAATTACTGCGGAAGAAACCTCGACCAAAGTAAATGAAGGCATCGTAAAGGAGTATATGCGACAATTGAGGCAAGTAGCACCAGGTAATATCGGAAGCGACAGTGATGTCGAACTGATGAAGATGGCAGTGCGTATGCCGGATGCTTTAAAAACGGAGCGCCACGAAATTGACGCGGAAGAGTTCGCTGCCATAGAGAAGGCTTTGCACAATGCAGTGAAGGCACTTAAAGAATTTAGAACTGACGAAGGAAAGGCACTTGAAAAGGATTTTGAACTTCGCATCCAAAATATTTCAAACCTTCTTGAAGAGGTAAAGGCCATGGATCCTGACCGAATGGAAGCCGTGAAAGCACGTTTGCAAAAGGCGGTGTCCGATCTTAAGGAAGAGGTAGACCAAAACCGTTTTGAACAAGAATTGATCTATTACCTCGAAAAGTTTGATATCACCGAAGAAAAGGTGCGTTTAGCGAATCACCTTGAGTACTTTACCAATACCTTAAAATCAGCCGACTCTAACGGTAAGAAACTTGGTTTTATTTGCCAAGAGATCGGTCGAGAGATCAATACCATTGGATCTAAATCAAACCATGCGCCTATGCAGCAACTGGTGGTACAAATGAAAGACGAGCTAGAAAAGATCAAGGAACAAATGCTAAACGTGCTTTAGAATGAAAGAAGGAAAATTGATCATTTTTTCGGCCCCTTCGGGTTCTGGGAAAACTACCATCGTTCGTCATTTGTTAGGATTGCCAGAGTTGAACCTAGAATTTTCGATCTCGGCTACCTCTCGTGCACCAAGAGGAGAAGAGGAAGATGGCAAGCACTATTATTTTATATCGCTTAAAGACTTTAAACAACATATCAAAAACGACGACTTCGTCGAATGGGAAGAAGTCTATCGTGATAATTTCTACGGAACGCTCAAAACTGAGGTCGAGCGCATTTGGGCCATGGGTAAACATGTCATCTTTGACATCGATGTTGTGGGCGGATTGCGTATCAAGAAGAAGTTTCCCGAACAGACTTTGGCCGTTTTTGTGAAACCGCCAAGTGTCGATGAACTCAAAATTCGACTGAAGAAAAGAAAGACCGAAAGCGAAGACAAGATCAATATGCGCATCGCAAAGGCTTCGGTCGAGTTGGCAACAGCGCCACAGTTCGACAAGATCATCAAAAATTACGACCTCGACGTGGCCTTAGCAGAGGCTGAAGAACTAGTAGCAGACTTCATCGGAATTAAAAAAAAAGAAGCATGAAGAAAAAGGTAGGGTTGTACTTCGGTACGTTTAATCCTATTCATGTAGGACATTTGGCAATAGCCAATCATATGGCCGAAAATAGCGACCTGGATGAAATATGGATGGTCGTGACACCCCACAATCCCTTCAAAAAGAAAAGTTCATTGCTAGACAATCACCACCGTTTTCAAATGGTGTATGAGGCTACGCAACATTATCCAAAGTTGAAACCCAGTGATATAGAATTTAAATTGCCACAGCCCAATTATACGGTACATACCTTGGCACATCTTTCAGAAAAATATCCCGACCATGAGTTTTCGTTGATCATGGGCGAAGACAATTTAAAAAGTTTTCACAAGTGGAAGAACTACGAAGCCATATTAGAGCATCATCATGTATATGTGTATCCAAGAATTTCTGAAGGGGTGGTTGAGACACAATTCAATGATCATGCAAAGATACATCGGGTCGACGCCCCGGTCATGGAGATCTCCTCAACAGCCATTCGAAATGCAATCAAAGAAGAAAAGAACATTCGTCCGTTGTTGCCGGCCGAAGTCTGGAAATATATAGACGAGATGAACTTCTATAAATAAAAAAAGCCCTGAAACTTCAGGGCTTTTTTTATTGACATTTGTCAAATTTATTGTGAGGCTATTGTGCTTCTTTTATCACATAGACATACACAGGATAGTGGTCACTGAAACCACCAGTGTAATGTCCTTCAGAGAAACTTCTAAAAGGATATCCTTTGTAACGGCCTTTTTTAGCCGTCAAATACGGTTTGTTGAACACGCCTGCTTTGTAAAAACGATACGAAGAAAAGTCTTTGTCGTCCAAAAGAGGAGCGCTGATCACGATTTGATCAAAAAGATTCCAGCTATCACGATACGCTAGAGAACCTACCCCTTTACGAGCCATTTCTTCCATCGGGTTGAAAAGATCGGTTCCTTTCGCTTTTCTCTTTTTAGCTTTAGTCTTTAATACATCCTTCATACTAGCATTGGTCGGATCATCGTTGAGGTCACCCATGGTGAAGATTTTCGCCTTTGCGTCAATGGTTTGTAATGAATCGATGATTTTTTTGTTCAGCTTTGCAGCAGCCACACGCTTTGGTCGGCTTCTTGCTTCACCACCATAACGAGACGGCCAGTGGTTCACAATTACGTGAATGAGTTCACCGTCTAACATTCCTGAAACCAGCAGTTGATCTCTGGTGAAAACACGGTCACCATCTTCATCGTCAAAAATGAGGAGCTCGTGCTTGCTAAAGTTTGTAGGTGTAAAAATATTTTTTTGATAGAGAAGAGCAACATCAATGCCTCTTCGGTCAGGAGAATCAAAATGAATGATTCCGTAGTTCTTGTTGCTCAATCTTGGGTCCTTGATAAGGTCCTCCAAAACTTCCCTGTTTTCAACTTCAGACAGTCCAAGGATAGCAGGAGTATTGCGTGTAACTTCCGTGCCGATCTCAGAGATAACTCGAGCTATATTGCTCACTTTGTCTTTGTAGACATCAGAGGTCCAGCGGTCTTTTCCGTTTGGGGTTCTGTCATCATCCCGTGTCAATGGATTATTGATAGTGTCAAATAGATTTTCTACATTGTAGAAAGCAATCGTATGCACCTTGTACTTTTTTCCTCCTTGGGCATTTGAAAGGGAAAATGTTAAAAGCAACAGGGCAAAAGATAGTAGTTTAGTCATTTTCATAGGTACCATATTATATTTCCGTAAACTCCATTACAAAACTCGCGCCAAAAGTAGTTAATTCTATCAAATAATGTACATTTGCAGGCATTATCATTTTTTTAACATGGTAATATTATTTAAATTAACTAGATGATTTTATGAGAAAAAGTATTTTATTTTGCTTCTTCGCAATGTTGTCTTTAATGGTCTCAGCCCAGAGCCTTTCTACGGTTCAAGGTAAAGTGGTTGATAACCAAACGAAGAATGCATTGCCAGGAGTGATGGTAAAAATTGATGGAACGGCATTGGAGATGACCACAAATGCATCGGGAGATTTCAATTTTACCAATGTCCCTACGGGTAATTTCATCGTTGTGGTATCTCGTACGGGGTACTTAACACAAAATTTACCTATTGTCGTAGCAGAGGGCGCAACTTTGGATCTAGATGTGATTGCACTAGAGAACGATGTTGCACAGGAGCAAGCGGACAATTTGATTACACTTACCGAGAATGATCTGTCAGATGACGGAACAGGTGCCGATGTGACTTCAGGGTTACTACAGGCAACAAGAGACATCTTTTTAAGTAGAGCGGCGTTTGACTTTGGACAAGCCTTTTTTAGAGTTCGTGGATACGACTCTCAACAAGGGGTTGTGATGATCAACGGAGTGCCGATGAACAAGTTCTTTAACGGAAGACCACAGTGGAATAACTGGGGAGGACTTAATGACGTGACAAGAAATCAAGAGCTTAGCAATGGCCTTACAGCCTCTGACTATTCTTTTGGAGGAATTCTTGGAACAACCAATATCGATACGAGAGCGGCAAACTACCGCCCTGGAATAAGAGTTTCAGGTTCGTACTCTAACAGAACCTATGGCGGACGTGCCATGGCTACGTACAGTACGGGTCAGATGCGTAACGGACTTGCCTTTACAGTATCGGCATCGAGAAGATGGGCCGAAGAAGGATTTATCGATGGTACCGTATACGATGCCTACTCGATGTTCGCTTCTTTGGATTATAAGATCAACGAGAATCATACGATCAATGCCACGGCCATGTATTCGCCAAACAGAAGAGGAAGCTCTACGGCGATTACTGAAGAGGTTTTTAATTTGGTCGGAAGAGAATACAACCCGAACTGGGGATTCCAGAATGGTGAAAAGCGTAACTCTAGAGTTCGTGAGATCGAAGAGCCGATCTTCATGTTGAACCACTTCTACGAAAGTGATGATCTTTCTTTGAAGACGAGTGTCGCTTACCAAACCGGAAAAGTGGGAAGAAGCAGAGTGTTTAACCAAAATGCGCAGAACCCAAATCCTATCTATTACAGATACCTTCCTAGCTTCTATTTGAACCAAGAGGACGGCCCTGATTTGATAAATGCCGAATTGGCTAGACAGCAGTTCATAGCAAATCCGCAAATGGACTGGAACTTCTTCTACCAGTCAAACCTAAGAGAAGATGGTAACGGACAAAGTGTATACGTACTATATGACGATAGAAACGATGATACACAGCTTACCTTCAACTCTGTTTTGGGATACCAAGCAAATGACAACATCAAGTTCAATGCAGGATTAAACTTCAGAAACCTAAAGTCTGAGAACTTTGCACAGTTGAACGATCTTTTAGGAGGAACATTCTACAGAGATTTCGATGCATTCTCAAATACATCTAACAACTTAGGAGGTAATGAGATCAAAATGGTTGGAGATAGATTCTTGTACAATTACGAGATCGATGCCAACAACTTTGATATGTTCTCTCAACTACAATTCTCTTATAACAAGTTAGACTTCTTTGTTGGAGCAACGTATAGCTATACAGGATACCAAAGAAATGGATTGTTTAGAAATGAGCAGTTCGAAAATTCATTTGGAAAAAGTGATAAGCTGACTTTTAACAATGCAGGGGTAAAAGGAGGGTTGACCTACAAGATCAGCGGAAGACACGTACTTACAGCCAACGCTGCGTATTTGACAAAAGCACCTACTTTAAGAAGTGCTTTTGCAAATGCTAGGGTAAACAACGATATCGTTCCTGAATTGACCAGCGAAAAGATCTCTTCATTTGATGCTAGTTATATTGTAAGAACACCTAAGGTAAAAGCAAGATTGAGTGGTTTCTACACACAATTTAAAGATGCTTCTGAGGTATCGTTCTTCTTTACTGATGGATTGGCTCTTGCTGGGTTCAACGAAGACCTAACTGATGTAACACAAGATTTCGTTTCTGAATCTGTAGTTGGAATTGACAAACTACATGTTGGAGGTGAACTTGGGGTGGAAGTGCAAGTAACACCAACGATCAAAGTATCAGGTGTTGCAGCCGTAGGACAATATACCTATACCAATAATCCAAATGTATACATTGCATCAGATGAAATCCCAACAGTTGGATTGGGATCAGCCAAACTAAAAGACTACAGAATTTCTAGTGGACCGCAAAGAGCGTTCTCATTAGGAATTGAGTACCGCGATCCTAAGTTCTGGTGGATCGGTGTAACAGGAAACTACCTGTCAAATAACTATACCGATGTTTCAGCGATCGTACGTACCGATAACTTCTTT
The DNA here is from genome assembly GCA_028279515.1 of Flavobacteriaceae bacterium. Classification (GTDB taxonomy): domain Bacteria; phylum Bacteroidota; class Bacteroidia; order Flavobacteriales; family Flavobacteriaceae; genus JANQNQ01. The sequence continues at coordinate 9,028 of JANQNQ010000008.1, read as the reverse complement.
CTTAACCCAGATGACCCTGATGGATTTCCATTTCCAGAGGCAACCGAAGAGGCAGCAAGAGAGTTGTTAAAGCAGGATGAATTGGATAACTTCTACCTAGTGAATATTGTGGGAGGAAAATCTTGGAGATATAAAGGAGCCTATATTAGCTTGTTTGCCAGTATCAACAACGTGTTGGACGAGACATTTAGGACAGGAGGTTTCGAACAATCAAGAGCGGCTAACTTTAGAGAACTTTCTCAAGACCAAGCCAACGGAACACCTTCGTTTGCTCCAAGATATTTTTATGGTTTCGGAAGAACCTATTTTGTAAACCTAGCGGTTAGCTTTTAATTAAAATGAACTTAGAAAATATTTTTATAATGAAAACAAATAATATCATTAAAGGTTTCCTTTTCGGATTGATGGCAGTTGGTCTTTTTACGGGCTGTGTTGAGGATGATGATTTCGGGATTCCAAATTTAGATTGTAATGATCCAGGCTTGACCGCTACAAAAACGGTTCAAGACATTTTTGATGTGTCTACTCAAAATGCGACACAGTATACGGATGACGATGTGATTGAAGGATACGTAGTATCAAGTGATGAAGGAGGTAACTTCTTTAAGAATGTTTCTATCCAAACCCTAGATGGTTCTCTTGGATTTAGTGTTGCCATTGACGTGACGGATCTTTACACAGAGTTCGAACCAGGAAGAAAGGTATACATCAAGCTAAAGGATAGATACACGGCAGTTGACTTTGACGCGTTAGAGATTGGAGACCTTTTTGGAGGAAACCAAGTAGGACGTCTTCCTGAAACCATTTACAGAGACGTTGTAATCCGTTCTTGTGATTTTATTCAAGAGGATAACATCGTTAACAGAATCGGAGTGAATGAGATTTCTGACCAATACTTGAACACATTGGTTGAGTTCACAGATGTTCAGTTCTTGGATGATGCTATCGGAACTACGTACTACGATGAAAGTAACGATCTTGGAGGTTCTACAAACCACTTGTTGAGTGATACCGTTGGTTTCGAAGTGATCTTCAGAACAAGTTCATTTGCAGATTTTGCTTCTTTCCCAGTTGCTGAAGGAAGAGGTACTGTTAGAGGAATCCTTACGAAGTTTGGTAACGATTACCAATTATTGGCACGTACCATTGATGATGTTCAGATTGAAGGAGCAAGACAACCCTTAGAAAGAATTGGTATTGGTGCATTGCGTTTGAAAGAGCAAGACACGCCATTGAACGATTCTCGTTTTGTAGAAGGGATTGTAATCCTTTCTGGAAACAACGATGACAATATTACTGGAAGAAACGTAGTTGTTCAGGATGAGACTGGCGGAATCGTATTCCGTTTTGATTCTGACGGACAAGGCCTAATGGAAGGTGATATGGTACGTTTGGCAATCGACGGATACAACCTAGATACTTTTGCCGGATTGGTACAATTAGAGAACATCGATTTTGACGATGTTGAGATTCTTTCTCAAAACAATGCATTACCTGGACCTGCAGTAGTAACGATCAGCGACGTATTAAGTGGAGATTACGAATCTCAATACGTACAGATCGACGGTGTTCAGTTCCTAGATGACGAACAAGGAGACAACTACTCTGGAACACAAAATATCACAGATTGTAACAATACATTGGCAATGTTTACAAGATCTGCTGCTTCTTTCAGCGGTGATACAGTAGCGACTGGAAACGGACCGATTTTAGGTGTTGCATCTACTTTCAACGCTCCACAGTTATTGTTGAGAAACTTGGACGGTGTTGCAGGTATGACAGGAGCAAGATGTCAAGAGCCAGTAGCGTTCTTCGAAGAAGAGTTTAACAGTGGTATTCCTGCAACATGGGAAACTGTAGCAACTACAGGAACTGCCCTTTGGAACCCGAATGACTTTGGAGGTGTTTTCTACGCGCAAATGAGTGCTTTCGCCGGTGGCGGAAACCCAATCCTAGATGTAGTAACTTGGTTGGTAACTCCAGAGATTGATTTTGACGCGCAAGGAAACGAAGCGTTGAGAATCAAGATGGCTGATGCCTTCCAAAACGGAAATCCATTGAAGATCTTCTATTCTACGGATTACACAGGAAACGGAGATCCTAACTCAGCTACTTGGACACAGATCGGAGCTGATGAAACAGCGGGATTGATCAACAACGGAGGATTCTTCGACAACGTATACGAAGACTCTGATCCAATCGATCTTTCTACTGTAACAGGTACAGGATACGTTGCTTTTGTATACGACAGTAACGGAGGAACCATCTCTACAACCCTACAATTAGACAGAGTAGAGATCACAGGAAACTAATCCTAAAGATTTTTATATAAGCAGAAAAGCGCGCCCATCGGGCGCTCTTTTTTTATTTGATACATCTCCGTCCTAAAAAGGAGGGATTAAGGGAGGTGTATAAAATGCTTAAAAACTAGAAATCACATAATACACACCCCTCGGTCCCCTCTTTCTAGAGGGGAGGATTACAGATTCCCGCCTACGGGGGAATGACACTCGTTGGTTAAAGAGGGGTGGTTCAGCTTGCTGAAGCGGGGAGTTTGTTACGCTTATCCCAAAAGCGAACCACTTATTACACGAAACTTCCATCTGTAGGGGCCAATTCTTAAATTAAACATGAAATTCCTTCCCTTGGAAAGGGAAGGTGGATTGCCCTTAGGAACGAAGGGCAAGACGGAAGGGTTGATACTCCAATAACTAAAGACTAAGAACTAAGAACAGATTCCTGCCTTGCCTCTCCGCTAAATCTTCAGCGGCACGCGGGCGCAGGAATAAAGAGCATGAGTGGTCTAACGACTATCGACCAAAGACTATAATCATAAACCGAAGCTTTATGCGAAGGTTTAACGACTGATTCCTGCCTTCGCAGGAATTAATTGCAATGACGGGAAGCACAACTCCAATTACTTCCATATCCACCCTGCTTATTACACGAAGTTTCTGTCAGAAGCTATCAGTCCCTAATTTAGATAGTGGTAACTCAAATAAGAAAAGTAAGAATTCCTTCCCTTTCCAAGGGAAGGTGGATTGCCCTGAGTAGCGAAGGGCAAGACGGAAGGGTTGTCTCTAATAACTAAATACTAGTCCTACGCTCTGTGAGCTACGGACTATGAGGAAAATAAAGAGCGCGGGTAGACCAACAACTAACGACTAAGAACTAACAACTATCAACTGCAACTACGGGAACACCTCTCAAAATCCCTTTGCAGCCCTCAGAGAAAATACCATCTTTACCTCCCTTCAAGAAAAAATAGCCGAATTTTTAAACCAAGATCCATATGCATCGACATTCCGTTTTTAAGCTTTTTCCTGTTAATATTTTGTTAAAAAACAAAATGAGAAACTAAAAATTTAGCGCTTACAAAGTTTTTTCAGCGCTTACAAGATCGTTCTAGGATTTTCAACCGAAAGTTTCCTCCTTTGAAATTGGAAAACCCTCATCCGCTTTAATACAGATCGAGATAAACTACATAACGTCAACCTTAAACACTTTTAACCAATGAAGAAAGTTTTTCTATTGTTGTTGCTTGGCATGGTATGTTTCATGGCCCAAGCACAAACGAATCTCTTCGACGCGGCCGCCGAGCTCGAACGCGTCGCCGGAGTCCCTAACGCTCCGGAAGCAGAAGCCTTCACCAAGTATGGTGATATACCCGTGAGCCTATACACAGGAACACCTAACATTCAGGTACCAATCTATACGATTCAGGGCCGAGAGATGGGCGTCCCCATCAGTCTCAGCTATGATGCCAGTGGTATCAAGATTGAGCAGCTGGCCACTCAAGTGGGCCTTGGTTGGAACCTAAATGTTGGCGGACGTATAAGCCGCATCGCCAATGGTTTCCCTGACGATTTCAGGAATGCCAATCCAGAGTACTTCACCATTTGGGACAATGTAGTTCAACAAGGTATGCTATCCTACATCAACGAGAACACCTACTTTGCCACCGAACAGGAAGTTTCTGATTACTTCTATTTCTTAAAGGACGTGAGTATCAACAAGTACGATACACAACCAGATTATTTCAGCTTAAATGCTTTGGGAATCAACGACTATATCGTATTCGATGTAGCAACGAGAATTCCAAGGACCCTGCACAACCCAAGAATCAAAGTAGAGTTCACCCAGGACGCCACTACTTCTTCGATCACCGAATGGGTCATCACAAATGAGGGTGGCACAAAATTCCATTTCGAAGTAGCCGAAGAGACCCACTACCAAGGAGAGGATCCCTATATCGATGAGACCAACGGCGAGATCCCTTATGGAATGGTCAAGGACTATAATTCTTCATGGCTGCTCACCAAGATCGAATCGCCTAATCGTAAGGACACTTTTACTTTCAGCTATACGGCAATGGGATTCTGGACGCAGCCGCAATCACCATCTCCCGTGCAATCGATTGTGAACAACATGGATGATGGTAACCAAACAGTAGAGAACTATCCAATTGAGTATGGAAACCGAACCTTCCAGAATTCAGAATACAACATCAACCAGCAAGTGCTGTCTGAAATACATCACAATGGGGATAAGATGCTCTCGATTGACCTTAAGTCACGACTTGACATCGTTGGGGTTAACTCGGCCGTCGACAATATCCATCTGTATCTGCCCGACCAAAGTACTGCATTCAAGACCTTCACCTTTTATCACAGCTACTTTGGTGATGTCACAAACTCTCCCGTATCCACTTTGGATGATGAATATATAAGATTAAAACTGGACAGTTTAGAAATTTCTGCTCCTGGTTCTACAGAAATCAGGAAGTTCAGCTTTGAGTACGAATCACCAGAATTACTCCCATCACGCGTATCCCTGGCCCAAGATTATTTGGGCTATTACAACGGGGCTAACTCCAATACGGTGCTCTACCCATCGATCACAATCGATGAGGACACCTATGGTGGTGCAGATCGCGATCCGGACTTTAACTTTGCCAAAATTGGGATACTCACCAAGATGACGTACCCAACAGGAGGACATAGCATATTCGAGTTCGAACCGCATACCACACCCTACGACTACGACGACAATATAAACGAACAGGAACAAGAGGTCATCTATGCTCAACTCGGGCTGACCGGAGGCATCGACAATAGCACACCTTGTAACTATTACTGTCAGGACCTATATGGTGCCACTCCTCCCAAGGTGGCTTCTCTGAACTTTACCATCCAAGAGGCTGGCGTCTATGACTTTTCCTTCACGAATGTAGGAGACAATCTGGCTGGGGTATTTCCATTGGAGGCCTTTATCTTCCTAAGACAACCACCTACATCTGGAGGAACTGTGACCTGTCCTTCTTCGACATTGGCATATGATGAGGTCTATGATCAATCTGGTTATGTGCAAGTAGACTTTGCATGGTACTTCACCGAAGGAAATCAAAGCAAATACTTAGAACCGGGTTGCTATGAGATGATGCTGGTCAATAGAAATCCGAATAGGACGATTTCAGCCAAAGTATCCAGAGATGAAGTCGTGAGTAGCAGCACCATCGGACAGGGAGCGGTGGAGCGCGCCGGAATCAGGGTCGCCTCGATTAAGAACTATGCAAAAGACGGAGAGCTGGCCACCGAAAAACGATATTCCTACAGTACTTCCGTGAACGGACCAAATTCCTCGGGAAAGGTGGTCTTTAGACCCTACCTATCCTATATGACGCAAGGACAGATCAATGTCACACAGGCTGCAGCGGCCAACAACCCCTTTCTCAGCGAGGGGATCAACAGTGTGCAGTACATGAACCGTGTATCAACCTCCAGCGGAGGTAGTCGACCGCATGTGGCCTATTCCAAGGTTTTCGAACAACAGATCTCGAATGATGGAAACAACGGCACTTTGGGATACACTCAACATGAGTTCTATAACGACGGAAACGGGTCTGATTCAGGCTCCGGAATCTACTCGAATGGACTGCCTCCGTTCCTTACCTATTATATCTCCAATCATGAGGTGGGTAAGGAAAAGAATATGAAACAGTACGACGATTCGGGGAGTCAAAAGACCTTGAGCGAGTACGCTTATGAAGACCATCTGTATTATATCAACAAAGGAATCGCCATCAAGCGCGAACCTGGCAATACCTTCAAGTATCCAAAAGTGGTGCAGAGTCCTACCAACGGACTCTACACCTATGAGTTCATAGATGCAGAGATCAATTGCTTGTATTCCTATTATCTGGGGATTAACTGTCACTCCAATCCACAACCCTGTATCGAACCAGGATGTCTCAATGATTTGAAACTGGCTGGCAACACCATGCAGGTCGTTACTGCGGGTGGAAGAATAGGGAATACCATTCAGGTCAAGACCACCAACTATTATAACGGGGTAGAAGAACACCAGCAAGTGGATATGAGCTACGATTCCAGTATCGATTGGCTACTTCGTGAGTCCATTACCACCGATAGCGACGATCGACAACTCAAGACAACATACACCTATCCAAAGGACCTTACAGATGCGGTATCTACAGCGATGGTTACAGGCAATCGTTTGACCGATCAACTGCAGGTAGAGACCTTCAGAGAAGGGCAACGAATGTCTATAAGAAAGAACAACTACGCACAGGTTGGACAGGGCTTTCAGGTCGCTAAGATTGAGATAGCTAAAGGTACGGACCACACTATTGAATCCCGTGTAGAGTTCGAATATGACACAAACGGAAACGCAAAACAGGCCAAACAGGCAAACGGTACCGCGGTTTCCTATGCCTGGGGGTATGATGCGAAGTACCCGATCGCCAAGCTCGACAATGTCGAGCAGAGCGGTATTACCGCCTCGCAACAGACAGCAATCGATGCGGCCATATCAGCTTCCAATGCCGATGTGGATGAGACAACCGAGGATGCCTTAAGAACAGCATTGGCAGCGCTTCGAGCGGAGTTTCCCGAGGCCATGGTCACCACTTATACTTACGACCCAATGGTTGGGGTAACTAGCATCACTGATGCGCGCGGACGCACCACCTATTATCTGTTCGACGAACACAATCGTCTAAAGCAGGTAAAGGATGCCGAAGGTAAGATCCTTTCAGAGAATGAGTACAACTACAGACCACAAAACTAGACCGATGATGAAAAGAATCATATTAGCAATAGCATTCATGCTTCCGATGCTGGCCATCGGACAAACACAGACCGAGAATTACGTTAAGACAACAGCCTATCAGGTTGCTACCGAGGATGGCAATGTTGGCAATGACGATAAGATAGAACAAGTGAATTATGTAGATGGGCTTGGCCGTGCAAAACAATCGGTGGCCGTGCGTGCCGCCGGACGCACCTATGCGGTGAACCTCTTGGACTGGAAGGGCGACTGGGACGCGGGCAGCGGTTCCACCCCCTTCTTCAACCAGAACGGTCCCACCAGTGAAAACGTACGTATCATGGCCACAGGCCCCCATGGTGACAGCGTACTGCAATGGCAGTGCGGTAACGATTTGACCCCGGACGCCGATGGAGGATGGAACACAGACTACTTTGCCATCGACAAGACCTCTGGCTATCGCTACAGTGTCTGGGTGAAGAAGACCGGAAATCTCGCCGATGGGCATACCTATCACGGAATCCAAAAGGTCAATAACCTGGACGGTACGGAGAATGGGAATCCCTATTTCTTTGTGGGGGACCTGCCACAGATCGACACCTGGTACTTGATGGTCGGAGTGGTGCATCCACATAACTATACGGGAAGTGATACGGGCGTAAGTGGGGTCTATGACATCAACGGCACTAAGGTATTGGACGCCACCGAGTTCAAGTGGCGAAGCTATAGTGTAGATACAAGGGTTCGCAATTATTTCTACTACGGTGTGGATGAGAACTCAAGACAGTATCTCTACAACCCGATTATGGAGCGCATGGATGAGAACATGCTACCGATTGAGGAGGTATTGGTGGAATCGGTGGCCAAGGACATTGTGAGCCATATGGAGTATGATGCCTTCGGAAGGCAGACCAAGGAATACCTTCCCTATGCCGCCAACGGCACCCAAGGGGGAGATATCTATGTGGACCCGCTCACCGAGCTGAATGCCTTCTATCTTGCAAAATATAACACGTCAAACCCATATAGTGAGCTTCGCATGGAAGCCTCGCCTTTAAGCAGACCCTTGGAGCAGGGTGCGCCGGGAAGTTCTTGGGTAGTAGACCATGGTAGCGATAACGACCATACCATCAAGTTTGAATACGATGTAAACCAGGAAGGAACTAATACCGATTTGGTCGTTTACAGGTTTGGTGACAGCAACCAGCTCCTAGATTGGACTTCTTTGGATAGTGCTACATTATTGGTAGAGAACGATAGGATGAAGGTCCTTTTGGAAAGTGGGAGCAATGTTGGGGGAGCGCAACTGCCGTTGACTCTTTCACCAGAAACACGCATACGGGTCAGCTACAATCTCTATGATGTCTCGAACTCCACAGACCTGAATGTTCGCATGGTCCATGGTGCTACAGTGAACGAGCTGCTCACCCAGGCGATCAACGGATACCATGTACATGAGTACGAAGTCCCTGCAGGAGCTACTAGCTCTCAGCTTGCCTTTCAGGTCACCAATGCACCAAATGGCAGCAGTGTGTCTATTGACGATGTAAGGGTCACCATCATCTCGGACAACGGCTTCAAGAATTTTCGAGCGTTGGCAGAATGGGACGCCACGCTGGGGCTTTACAATATCCAACTGTTAAAGGAAGGCCCCTATTTTGTTGGAAGCCTAAGCAAGACCATCACTAGGGATGAGAACTGGTCGCCAACGCAGTACAATATACACGAGCACACTACCGAAGAGTACAAGGACAAACAGGACCGTGTCGTCCTAAAAAGGACCTATACGGCCACCGATACCGATGGCAACGGAACCAATGAGACCGCTGTGCCACACGATACCCACTATGTCTATGACGATTTCGGGAACCTCACCTATGTGATCCCTCCCAAGGCCTCGGACAACCTGGTGGAGGAGCACAACTACACCACCTTCAACAGCACGGCGCCGATAGCCGAC
>JANQNQ010000007.1 GCA_028279515.1 Flavobacteriaceae bacterium | reverse complement strand
TAGCATCCCAAAGGGATGGTCATCCTATTTGATGTAAACCTTTATAGGAAGGGGGGTTCAGGACTTTTTTGTACTTCGAAAAGTGCATTATGCTGTAATTTTTGACATTTTTTGTAGAAAAAACAGATTAGTTAAAAGGTATGAGTCATTAATTCATTGTCCTTCGCTTCGACTTCGGGACCCAATGCTTGAAAATACGTTTAGAATAAAATGCTGTTTGACTTGCGTAAGCAAGGAGTTCATTTTATTTAGCATTAAAAGTGTAATGGGTGAAGAAGAAGGGTAAGGCTAGATTTTTTGGTTCTTTTTCATCAATGGAAAAAGAACAGGTAATATATCGGCATATTGTAAAAGAGCAAAATTGATACCTAACACCCCACAGCAAATCAAAAACCTGTGAAACCTACCCGAAAAAATAACCGCTTATCAAGCAAAGAACACCTCCCAGCGTTTTTTTTCATAAGTTTGGGGTTATGCTTAAAACCCATCAACTTTACGTTTTAATAGTAGGGCTATTCGTAATAAGTTGTAAACCTGGGATTAATGAGCAAGACGTAGCGACAGTTGAAGCAGCAATTATTGCACAACAGAAAATCGCTGGAAAAAGCTCGTTAGATTCTACCTATACTGCACTTAGTGAAGCCCAAAAATTAATTGAAGGAACGACGACAATTTCCGACTCGTTAAAGGCTCAGAACAAATTCCTGTTTGGCCAATACTATGCCAAGAAAGGAGTGCAAGACAGTGCTGTTATCAACTTTCACGACGCTTCCGATTTTGTAAAGGGAAGAGTAGGCAACGTTCTTGAACTCAACTATTTCTATAGCGCTTGGGACATGTATAATCGCTTGGACAAATCAGGCGATTGCATTACCGTCATGGACCGTTTTACTGAATTGTTAGACGAAGATCACCCAGATACTTGGTGGGCGGTAGCTTACTATATGGGTGAGAGTACCTATACCAAGCTCAAGGAATACGACAAAGCATTGGCCAACAATCAAAAACGAATCGAATTACTGGAAAAAGCCAAGGACACAGTTGGTATGGTCGATGTTATTTTGTTTCGAACCGAACTACAATACAAATCCGGCAAGAAACAAGAGGCATATGATGAGTTGGCCGACCTTGTCAAGAAAGAATCCTGGCTCACCGATGATCAAAACCGAGTTGTATTTGGAGACTACGGTTCGTACTTGTTCAAAGAAGGCGACTATCCAAAAGCAAAAGACTACTACCTCAAAAGCTTATACTACAAACGTAGGTTAGACGTTCCTAATAAGAAGCGTCTCTTATCATACAGTTATTCGAATCTTGCAGAGGTAAGCATCGAACTCAAAGAATATGACCAAGCTCAGAAATATATAGACTCGTTTAAAACCCTTGGCGCAAACAGTGTCACCAGAGATATGGAGCGAAATGTCTTGACGCATCGGCTCAAGTTAGCTATTAACACTGACGCTTCAGATGAAGATCTTTTTGAGTATCTCGAAGATATTTTTGAGCATCAGAATAAAGAGTACCAAGAAAAGTTCACTACCGAATTGGCCGCTTTGAAAAAGGCCAATGAAAAAGAGAAAGAACTTTTAGCCGAGAAGCAAGCCGATGCTATCGAAAAGCTAAGACTCGAAAACAGATTCATTCTGTCGATTGTCATCGCGGCATTGTTAGGTGCTATTGGATTTATTGTCTATAAACAAAGACAATACAGATTCGAAAGACAAAGCATACAAATGCAGCAACGCCTGTTACGTTCACAGATGAATCCGCATTTTACGTACAACACCTTGTATGCGATTCAAAATCATATAAAGACCGACCAAGACGGGGCGGTTAAGTATTTGCTCAAATTCTCAAGACTCCTGCGACTAATCCTTGAAAATTCGATGCAGAACTATGTGGAGCTTGAAAGTGAATTAGAGTCACTAAAGAAATATATGGACTTGCAGTTGCTGCGGTTCCCCGGAAAGTTTACGTATGATGTTCAGCTCCATGATCTAGAAGAAGACGAATTGCTGTTCATCCCACCCATGCTTATGCAACCCTTTGTAGAGAACAGCATCGAACACGGATTTCATAATATGGATGGTGTAGGGTCGATAGTTATTTCGCTTACGCGGAAGAAAAAATTCATAGAATGTACGATTGAAGACAACGGACAAGGAAAAGTTACGTCTAATAAAAAAGAAAAACGATCGGCCTCGACTCAATTGATTGCTGACTTTCTTAAAAAGGCAACCAAACAAGAGGTGCAGGTCCAAAACAAAGCCGATATTAAAGCCAATACTTCGGGCATGATCGTAACATTTTTGATTCCTTTTAAACTAACAGAAGATGATTAAAGCCATAATTGTTGATGATGAAGCTCACGTACGCGAAGATATTCGTGAGAAGGTAGTTGCCCATTTTGCAAAGGACATTGCTATTGTGGCCGAAGCAGAAAGCACGGCGACTGCAGTGGTCAATATCGAGAAGTTTGAGCCCGACCTGGTCTTCCTAGATATCAACCTTGGTGATGGTACCGGCTTTGATGTGCTAGAGCGTTGTAATTTCAAGAAATTCGATATTATTTTTATCACAGGATACGACAATCATGCCATCAAGGCGATTAAAGTCGGCGCTCTAGATTATATTCTAAAACCGGTTGATGATGACGAATTCACCGAGGCGGTGAACAAGGCACTCGATACCAAAGAAAAGGAAGAACATATCGAAAAGCTCATAGAGGTCTCTAGCGAATACTTCCGCGGAGCGCAAAAAAGAAGGGTCATCCTCAAGACCGCCGATACCGTATATGCGATCTACGAAGACGATATCATTTACTGTCGATCCGAAGGAAACTACACTACCTTTTTTACACAGCAACTCGAAAAGATTGTAGTTTCGAAACCTATTAAGAAGATCGAAGAGATCCTTACCGAAGATGTGTTCATTCGATGTCATCAATCCTACATCGTCAATAAGAAACACGTGCTCAAGTACAGCAAACAAGGAGTACTCATTGTACACCTTGATTTTAAAGTCCCCGTATCGAGCCGCCGAAAAGACTACGCGCTAAAAAAGATATTTGATTAGAAAACTGCTAAAAAGTTCTGTTTACTAAGTCAAATGATGCGTTCACGAAGTTTTTGTATGAAAACTACATGACAATCAATAGCTTGTGTCGCAATTAACACAACACTAACTTAAATTATTTGATTATGAAAAGAATCCCTCAACTTATTTTGATGACATGCTGCCTGGTGATGGCATCCTGCCAAACCAATGACGAGGTCATCGCCGACCCACAAAACGAAGAAACCACCTTTCAAAAAGAATCCTATAACGGAAGATTTGGACTAGGTCTTAGTGACACCGAACTTTTCGAAGCTCGAAACCAATGGCTAGCTTATATCACCGTGAGGGTTCTTAGAGAAAACCCACAAATGAAAAATCAACTTGCTCCGATGCTCTCTCCAAATAATACAATTGCGGTCGATCAGTTGATTTCTAATGAAGATCTTGGTCACTTCAATACCCTTTTTCAGGGAGTACTTTATCAATACATAGCAGGTACCAGAGAAGATGGCGAGCCTAAAACGCCTCCAGGAGCGGCGGTGCCTACTTGTTGTGGAAGCATAGACGGAATAATGGCAGGACTCATTGATTATTGGACGGTCGATAATTGCGTCGAACTTTACTTCCCGAACGGAATCATTGGCACGGGTACTATCGAAACTAGCATGGTGTCTACAGCACATCCATTAATTGACAGTGAAACTAATAACGGATTTAAGCGCGTTCTGTCAAATAGACCAACAGTTGATGAAGTGACCGTCAATGAACTTTTCGCTGGTAGTTACCCATTTACAATGGTGGTAGCAAGACCTGTTTTTGATAATGATCCATGTACGTACCCTCAATTTAGCGGGATCGTCTTTGAAGAATTCCTAGATGGGATAGACAATTAAAGTCTTACTACAAAAAAGACGAACAAATATAGAAGAACACCGCCAACCGGTGGTGTTCTTATTCTTTAGGCTTTATCCGATTTGCACCTGCAAAAATAATACACCACAACTAAACATTGTTGGTTAATACTTGTATGATAGGATTTAGAGGTGTTGTATGGATTGAGCAATAGTAAACCACTAACTTAAATTATCGAGTGATGAGACAACTAAATTATTTTATGCTGATAGTACTTTTAGTATGTATGGGCTGTCAGACAAATGACGAAGTTTTAGAAGAAACCATGATTAAAGACCCAACCGAAGCACTTTTTGATAAAGGAGAAGATACTTTGTCCGAAACAGAGCTCCTGGAAGCACGAATGCAATGGTTGACCTATTTTGCCGCAAAGGCCATAATGGCCGATAAGGATGTAAGAGATGAAGTGAAGCTACTTTTATCTGATCAAACCACGATTTCCCTAGAAGATCTACTAGAAAACGGTCAGGCACCACTCTTCGTAGAGGCATTTAATAGTGTGATCAATTACCATTTTACAGGTGTCAGAGAAGATGGCGAGCCTAAAACACCTCCGGGAGTTGCAGTGCCAACCTGCTGCGGAAGCCCCGAAGACCTAATAGCACAGTTGATGTCATATTGGTTAGATGATCATTGCATAGAAATATATTTACCCAAAGGAATGTATTTTCATCCATTGGATCCTGCAATAGTGTCCACAGCACATCCACTTACCGATGCAGATGCTAACTATGCATTTATGCGTAAGGACGATGATGATCTTACGGTTGACGACCTTACCGTTGATGAGATCTTTGCGCTTACCTATCAAAATCCAATTATGTCAGCTAGGTTGGTACCAAACGATAATCCGATGGACCCTAAATGTGCGTATACAGAGTTCGATGCGATTGACTTCGAAGAATTCCTAGATGGAATAGACAACTAAAATCACACTATATATTACAATTTCAATGAATAAAGAAGGCACCGCCCATGGGCGGTGCCTCTTATTTTGATTGTATTCCAAAAAACACTTATGAAATAATATCCAACGTTTAAACATTGCGGGTTGACACTTATATAATAGGGTTTAGAAGTATTCTTCAGATCGAGTAATATTGTTTCGTTAACTTAAATTATTTAGCAATGAGACAACTACATTATTTCATGCTGACAGTACTTTTAGTATGCATTGGCTGTCAGCCAAACGACGAGGTTTTAGAAGAAACCTCAATTGAGAACCAACCCGAAAGCTTGTTCAGCAAAGGAACCACCGAAGAAGAACCACCTTTGACCGAAACAGAGCTGTTAGAAGCAAAAATGCAATGGCTTACGTACTTCGCTGCCAAGGCAATGTACGCAGATTCGCAGGTGAAGAACGAAGTGGCCAGTTTCTTGACCACAGACAACACCGTATCTTTAGATGATTTGTTCGACAATCCATCGTCATCTCATTTTGAAGATGCTATTCGCGACTTGCTGTTAGAACGCTTCTCAGGAGGTAAAGAAGACGGAGAACCAAAGACACCTCCGGGAGTTGCGGTACCTACATGTTGCGGTGAGCCAGAGTATATGACCGATCAGCTCATAGCGTATTGGGCAGAAGATCATTGCATCGAGTTGTATTTCCCAGGTGGGATAGATACCACATCTGCAGGTGCAAAAATGACCTCTACGGCACACCCGCTCACAACCTTCGAATCAAACTACGGATTCGAACGCGGCAGCACCGATGACGGTAAAGTAACTCATGCTACCATCAATGAGCTGACATTAACGCTCGACCCACACACAATTGTGATGGCAAGACTGGTGCCAACGACCGTTCCAAATCCAGCAAGCAATACATGTTCGTACGACGAATTTTCTGGGATTGACTTTACCAATTTTCTCAACGGGATCTTTGACTAGACAATTCCAAGAAATACACCCTCGATCAATGATATTGTGATAAGTAGAGAAGGGACGATTGGTTATAAGAAAGCACCTTCCTAAGGAATGGTGCTTTCTTTTATTTCTTTCCATTCTAACGAGTCAAAACAGTTGAGATTTTGCGCTTATAAATCAATATGCTGCGCTCACAAAGTTTTTTTGACAAAAGTGAATGAGAATTATTAGATTCGCTATCTTGGTTAGTTCACAAAATAATTGGGTCATGATAACAATAAAAAATAAGGTTTTCAAGAAAGTGTTTTACGCTGTGTTGGCATTGATGATGATGTCCTTTTATGGAGACACGGTGTTAAAGCGAATTATTTCAGATTCTGATCACACTCAAGAGTTTTATATCAAACTCGAACAGCCTAAAAAGTTCAAAACCGACCGAACCTATCATTGGTTCCGATCCGGAAAGATCCACACCTCTGTAGGTGATGTTGGCGGACAAGTGTTGCACGAAACATACGTGAAGTTCGATGTCAACAGAAACCTGCTTCAAAAGGGAGATTTTGATGACGGACTAAAAAATGGCCTCTGGAAAACATGGGCTACCGACGGTAATCTCATCAAAGCCATCGAATACAAACAAGGAATCCTAAATGGAACCCACATCACCTATACAGAAGATGGCGCAAAACAACAAGAAGGCACTTATAGAAACGGTTTAAGAGCTGGTGTTTGGAAAACTTGGTCAGAAACAGGCAGGGTAACAAAAGAAGAAAGATGGGAACTAGGTAAAAGACAGGGGGCGTTTAAATCGTATGACGAAGAAGGAAAACTGCAAGCCTCAGGAAAATATTCCAAAGGGCTGAAACACGGTAAGTGGATTGATCATAGCAAACAGGATACGGTGTTCTACAAAAAAGGAAAGGTCATCGACAAAGAAGCGATGGCAAAAGAAAAAGAAGAAAAGAAGAAAAAACCTTCCTTCTTTCAGCGCCTTTTCAAAAAGAAAGATAAAAAAGAGAAGCCCGAAAAAGAACAGAACGAGAAAAAAACAAAGAAACAACAATGATCAAAGCAGGGTCACTTCTATATGCGGTTTTTGTCTGCTTCCTAGTGGCAGTATTATGCGGGGCATTCGTCTTGATTGCGAATGTGCAAACGCAATATGTCGCCATGACCGGCAGTCAGGAGCATTTGGTAGATAGAAGCAACTCAGCGTTTAAGATAGCTCTCGGAAAATTCGATTTACTTTCCGAAGGAAACAATGCCATCTACTTTGACGATTTCAACCATACGGCCATCAAAAAACGTTGGGGAGCCTTTTACGTATTGATAAGCGAAGCATACTTTAAAAATGATACCATCAGAACCGCTGGTATTGTAGGCAAAGAAAACAAAACCAACAGACAAGCGCTCTATCTCACCGATTTGGGCAAACCGTTAAACATGGTCGGCAACGCCAAGATCATCGGAGATGTCAAAACATCAAAATACGGCGTTAAGCGCGCCTATATCAATAACCAAAATTTTAGCTCAGGAAAGTTAGTTGAAGGAAACATAAGTATTGCCGATAAACGCCTGCCAAGACTGCAAGCTACACCATCCATTGAAAGCATAGAAAGTATACAGGCCACAACATTCTCAGAACTAGGAGAATTTGAAAAATTGGTGCGACCGTTTCACAAAGAAACACTGATCATCGAGCTAAGTCCCGAAGACGATTTGGGTAACATAATGCTTCGTGGGAACATAGTATTAAGAAGTATCTCACCAATCATCATAGGAGGTGATGCCATACTCAATGACATTCAGGTCCAAGCGCCAAGTGTCACTTTTGAAACAGGTTTTAGAGGAAACGTGCAAGTCACAGCAACGCAAGAAGTGATTCTTGAAGAGCAGGTCGTGCTAGAATATCCGTCTTCAATTTCGCTCACAGCGGAAGACGGTGAACAAGCCAAGGTGGTCTTAGAAAAGGAAAGCATGCTTTTAGGCGGAATAGTCCTCGAAACCAGCATGGTCAATACAGACAACACGCTGGTGCAGATCGATGAAGATGCACAAGTAGTAGGGGATGTGTACGCTGAGGGAAGGGTGCAATTAACAGGTAAGGTTACCGGAAGTGTGCATGCCCAGAGTTTTTATTTAGAAACGAAATCATCAAAATACATCAACTATATCTTGGATGGCGAGATCAATGCGACCGACCTGCCCGAGAATTTTGTGCGGTTACCGCTATTTGAGAATACAACACAACGCTATGCAGTGGTCAAGAGCATATAAACAGCAAGGATTGAAGCACGGCCTTCGCGCAAGCTCCATGATGGAGTCGGTGATAGCTATTGCAATCATTGCAGCATGTATCAGCATTGCGGCGCTGATTTATGGGCGGTCCATGAATCAGAATTACCCCTTTGCCTTTTACAAGGCAAAGCATGAAATGGCGGTCTTGCTACATCAAACTCAACAAGAACAATCATTCGAGGATGAAAAGTTTCGATACGAAGGGTTTAGCATTCAAAAGAATGTAAATGACCTCGAAGACAATACCGCAGTAAAAGAAGTTGTATTCGTGATCGAAGCAGCACAACATAAAAAAGAGTTTACATATATCGTCACCGTTGAAAACTAAGAAACACATACCCGCATTTACCATTCTCGAAGTGGTCGTAGGCCTCGCCATAATGGGCATTGTCGTGGCAATGGTGTATGTGACCTATAGCAATTTAAGTCAACAATTGCATGCGACGGTATCGTACAATCAACAAGTCAATGAGCTAGACGCCTTTAACCTCACTTTTAAGCGCGAAATGCAAAACGCGTACTTGATCGAGAAGCTCGACGAGCGTTCGGTAGTACTGATCGACTATGATCAAAAGGCATCAACATATGAATTCAAGGACGAAACCATCATCCGAACGGTTGAAAAGGCGATCGATACTTTCAATCTTAAGGTAAAAGCCGTGAAGCTGTCGCACGAAACCGAACTTTCTGATGAAAGCAGCGTAAAGACCGTGACCTTGAATCTATCCGTGTTTAACCAAGATATGACCCTGCTATTTGACAAAGAATACGGGGTGGCCAATCAAATAAACGAACTGTTTCAGTATGGGAGTTGATTTGGCCAAATATCAAAAGCAAAGCAAGGTAACGCGTCCAAAAAAAGAGAAAGCGACCGGAGGCGTGCTGTCTAAAGAGATTTCCTTTTCAAAGAAATTCTCGAACAAGAAGAAAGAGCAATTTTATCGAGAACTCGCCATTTTGATCCGTTCAGGGGTAGATTTTCAAAAGGCACTGGACATTATCATTTCTCAATATCCAAAGAAAAAGGACCAGGCCTTGATCAAAGCCATCCAAAAGGAAGTGGTTTCAGGAAAAAGCCTACACGAATCCATGCAAAAAACAGGCGAATTTTCAGCCTACGAATACTACAGCGTTCGAATTGGTGAAGAAACCCGAAAGCTACAACCCATCCTGCTCGAACTACAACAGTTCTTCGAGCGAAAGATCAAGATGAGACGCCAATTGGTATCAGTATTTACCTATCCGGCCATGGTACTGGCAGTCACCATTTTGGTGCTGTATTTTATGCTAAACAATGTGGTGCCCATGTTCTCGTCGGTGTTTACACAATTTGGTGGAGAGCTTCCGTCATTGACCAAAAAGATCATTGCACTTTCTGAGGTGTTTCCGACAGTGACCTTGGTATTTCTATTGCTAGTGTTGGGACTGATCGCCTTCCATCTAATAAATAAAGAAAAGACATTTTATAGACGCGGGACCTCGTTAATGGTATCTAAGATTCCATTCTTCGGAAAGTTAATAAAGAAGATTTACGTGTCCAGATTCTGTCAATCGCTCAACCTGTTATTGGCGGCAAAGACACCCTTGGTTACCTCTTTGGGGCTGCTCGAAAAGATGTTAGGATACTATCCGCTCGAAGCCACCATCGAACCGATCAAATCAGATATTATGAAGGGGCTAGCATTTCATAAAAGCCTAGAAAAACACAAAGTATACGACCGCAAGATGGTCTCCATGATCCAAGTGGCCGAAGAGATCAACGAGCTCGACACCATGTTCAAAAAGCTCACCGATCAATACAACGAAGAGATAGAACACCAGACAAAGATGATAGGCGTCGTGCTAGAGCCGCTGATCATTATCATCATCGGTTTGGTGGTCGGTGTCATCATGGTCGCGATGTACTCGCCCATGTTTGACCTAAGTAAAATAATTAATGGAGGATAATAGCAAAATTCATAGACCCATGAAGCAAAAAAGAGACAAACAATATTTGGATGCGTACTCGCTCACCGAGATCCTGATTGTACTGGCAATCATCGGCATTCTGTTGATGATGGTACTGCCCAATCAGACCTCGATCGTTTCGCAGGCCAAGTCCATCGAAGCACAGAGCATGCTCAACCAAGTATACGGACTAGAGAAGAGTTATTTCTATCGCTATTCAAAGTACTCGAGCGATTTTAACGAACTCGGTTTCGAACCCAATTTAACGATTGATAAAGGCGGAAGAGCCGTCTATAAGATCGAGATCATCGAAGCCACGGTCAATACCTTCAAAGCCAGAGCAACCGCCCTTTCAGATTTTGATGGCGACGGAAGCTTCAATACATGGGAGATCGACCAGAATAAAATACTAACCGAAACCGTAAAAGACTAAGTGTTATTAACGATCGCACATATCGCCTTGGTTGTTTTGCTGGTACTCACCTTCGTTCAAGACATGAAGCACAGAGCCATTCACTTTGTGCTGCCGCTACTCACGTTTGTCGTGGCCCTCTACGTCTACTTTGAAGAAGGACATCCGTACCAACAATTGCTAACAACATTCCTGTTTTTGGCAATAACCATGCTGGGTCTATTTGCGTATATGTCGATCAAAAGAAGAACCCTCGTCAACCCGATAAACAGTGACATAGGGATAGGCGATATCGTGTTCTTCATTGCGGTTATTCCGCTCTTTTATGTTCGAGCATACATCCTGTTTTTCATTACAGGCATGTTGTTCTCGATCCTGTGTCATTTGGCACTAAAACACGTGATAAAGAACAAATACATCCCGCTTGCGGGCTATTTGTCACTCTATATTTTGCTGTTGATGGTCGCAGACCAATTTACGGCGTCCTCATTGTTTAAAAACCCAATCATTGGCCTTGGATAACGTACAAGAAATATCGATCACCACAGAGATCCAACAGTTGGTCAACGCCGACTTGGCGAATCACTATGCCATTGTCCCAAAAAGTTGTGACGATGCGCAAATGGACTTCTTTATTGATGAGACCAAGAATGGTGCAGATATCGAAGACGAACTCGAAATGCTCTTTGGCAAGCGCATCAATTTCGTTCCGACCGATTCGGCGGTGATCGGCAAGGCACTCGCCAGATATTATCGCCACAACGGAAATGCTCAGAATGGCAGTTCGCAAGGTTTTTCCCTTGCAGGGAATGACTTCTTAGAAAAACTCATCTTCGAAGCGAAGCAATTGGGCAGTAGTGACATCCACTTCGAGGTCTACGAACACGAAGCCAGAGTGCGTATTCGTATCGACGGAGTCCTTATCGAAAAGTACAAGATCGAAAAGGACAACTATCTCGAACTGGTCAACAAAGTGAAGATCCGCTCAAACTTGGACATCACCGAAAAACGATTACCACAAGATGGGAGGATTAACTACGAGACCTTCGACATCCGTGTGTCGATCTTACCAACACTTCATGGCGAAAAGATCGTGATGCGTATCCTGGGGCACGATGCCTCCAACATCGATTTGGAACGTTTAGGACTCGAAGAACGCGAAAAAAGGGTCTATCTCGAAGCAGTAAAACGCTCCAACGGAATCGTCCTTATCAGTGGACCCACCGGTTCGGGTAAGACAACCACCTTGTATGCCACTTTGAAGCTTCTCAACGACATCAAACGCAATATCGTAACCGTCGAAGACCCGATCGAATATACCCTCGAAGGCGTCAACCAAGTACAGCTCAAAGAAGACATCGGACTCACGTTTTCTAGCGCCTTACGCTCTTTCTTACGACAAGATCCAGACGTGATCATGCTCGGGGAGATCCGTGATGGGGAGACGGCGCAAATGGCCATTAGGGCTTCCTTGACAGGACATTTGGTATTGTCAACGATTCATACCAATTCCGCTCTGGGAACCATTGCCCGTTTGATCGACATGGGCGTACCTGCCTTTTTGATTGCTGAGACGTTAAATGTTTCAGTAGCGCAACGATTGGTGCGAAAACTGTGCCCGCATTGCAAGAAAGAACAGCCGCTCGACGCCAGCCAATTGCCACTCAATTTTAAACCACCCTTTCCGCTAGAAACCTATAGTGTTCCTGTGGGATGCGACCACTGTTATTATACGGGATACAAAGGCCGAACGGCCATCTATGAAATGGTTCCGATAGACCACGATATTGCCAAAGCGATCAAAGATCGCTCGCAAGACATCGAAACAATCGAATTAAAAGAAAAGAACAGTAAACTCTCTGATAAGGCCTATGACCTTTTAGCCAAAGGCGTCACCTCGTTAGAAGAGATCTACTCCATATTAATTGATTAAGAATGATTAGGAAGATAATTTATATAGCCCTGTTTTTGTGTAGTGTTTCTGCGTTTGCGCAAGATTTCACCGAAATAGAAAACAAGCTCGAAGCGTTTTCAGAAACGAGGAAAGGACTGAATGATGAGATGCGTATTGATGTTTCAGGGGCTACCCTATACGATTTACTTGGGCTCATCGCCGACGAGCATCAGATCAACATGAGCATCGACCCAGAACTCAATCAAATCGTTTCGAATAGTTTCTATGATATTCCAGTGAAAGAGGTGTTGTTATTCTTCATAAAAAAGCATGACATCGATGTTGATTTTATGGGTAACATTATCATTTTTAAGAAGAAAAAGGTGGTGGTCGAAGAAAAGAAACCCGAACCCAAGGTCATCGATATCACGTACAATGACCAAAACGATTTCCTATCCGTAAAGCTGAAGAACGACTCATTACCAAGCGTGGCTCAGAAGATCACAGATGTCTCAAAAAAGAACGTGGTATTGGCACCCAATGTAAAGACCGAAAAGATTTCGGCCTATATCGTAAATCGCCCGTTTGATCAAGTGATGGAAATGATGGCTCGTTCCAACGGATTGGCCGTCAATAAAGACGAAAACGGATTCTATTACCTTGAAAAGGACACTACGCCAAAAGAAAACAAGCAGGCCAACAATCGCAATAACAGAAAAGCAGGGTCAAGGGTGGCTAACTCGGGTGACTTTGAGGTGGCAACTGATGAGCAAGGATTTCTAAAGGTGAAAGCCTTCGAGATCAGTGTCTCGCAGATCATTGAGGCAGCAGCCGAGTCGCTGAACATCAACTATTTTATGTACGACGCACCCAAAGATGCAAAGACCACATTGGTAGCAACAGGAATTACCTTTGATAATCTCTTAGACCATGTTTTTAAGGGGAAAGAATACACCTATAAGAAAGACGATGAATTCTATTTGATCGGTAAGCAAACGACTGAAGGCCTCCGTGCGGCAGAGCTCATTCAGCTTGAAAATCGAACCATAGAAACGGTGCTTAGTACCTTACCAGCTTCGCTGACCAAGGATCTAGAAGTAAAGGAATTTGTTGAGCTAAACGGTTTGATGGTTTCTGGGTCAAAACCGATGATCAGGGAGCTCAAAACCTATATCAGAGAGATCGACAAGGTCGTGCCCATGGTGCAGATCGAAGTGATCATCGCACAATATAACAAGTCGTTCGAAGTGCAGACCGGACTTAAAGCGGGCTTGGACACCAATAACAGAACTACTACTGGGGTCTTATTCCCAGAATCTGAGATCAGCTTAAATGCAACATCGGTAAATGACTTAATCGACGCCTTCAATGGTTTCGGGATATTCAATCTGGGCAAGGTGACCGAAAACTTCTACCTAACCCTAAAAGCATTAGAGAACAACTCGGTACTTCGTTTAGAATCCACACCAAAATTGGCCATGTTAAGCGGACACGATGCCTTGCTTTCTATTGGGGAAACCAGCTACTACTTTGAACAGAACAACCGCTTGATCAATAGCGGGCTCGGCAACGACGTCCTGCAATCAGGACAATGGAAATCAACCGAAGCAAACCTAAGTGTAAACATAAAACCATATGTGTCAAGAGATGAGCATGTAACCTTGACCATCAATGTGGAAAAAAGCGCCTTTCTTGGAAGAGCAGGAGAGAACGCCCCTCCTGGAAAAGCTACGCAGAAATTCGAATCCATGATTCGTGTAAAGAATGGCGAAATGGTGCTATTAGGAGGTTTGGACGAATTGGAGAATTCAAATTCTGGAACAGGAACACCATTCTTTTCAAGAATCCCGATCATCAAGTGGTTTTTTAGCAGCCGAAGCAAGAGAAGAGAAAAATCAAAGCTACACATCTTTGTAAAACCAACGGTCATCTATTAATGATTGAAAAGCTAAAAGATATCGCATTCAAAGGCAGCAAGATTGCCGTAATCGGAGTTCAATTTTCGAGCAACGAGGTCGATTATACGTACATGCTTTGTCAAAAGGAAAAGCAACAATTACGTGTTATCGAAAAGGAGCAAGGCTTGGATGCCGAAACTCTCTTTGAAAAGGTGCCCACAAAGACGCCAGTCTTTTTATGTTTTATGGGGAAAGGCGTCTTGAACAAAAAAGTAAAAGATGAGGTCGGCTATCGCGATAGTGTCATTTTTAACGCATCTGAAGAAGACTTCTATTTCTACGAAGTAAAGCAAGAGGAGGATTTATACATATCCATGGCCCGTAGAGACCAAGTGGATGCGGTCATAGAACAATTTAGTGAGAAAAAATACAGCGTGGTGGACCTCACCATCGGTCCCTTTATAGCGGTGTCATTGGCGCCACTATTCGAAAAAGAACACCGATTGGTAGCCGGAAACACTGTAGTATCGTTAGACGAGGGAACCATTGTTGGTTTTGAATCTGTCAAAGACGAAGAACAACGAACGGTGATTGGTGATGAGGTTTTGAATGCTGCACATGCCCCGTTGTTTGCAGCAAGTTTGCATCATTTCTTTCCGAATCCAGCGATTCAGTTTGAATATGATGTGCTACAAGAAGAAGTAAAGGAGTATCGCTTTAAACGTGGCTTCGAACTACTCGGTGCAATCACACTGATCGGATTCTTTGCGGCCTTATTGATCAGTTATTTGATGCTGAACAAGTATAATGAAGATGCACTGATCCTTGAGAATCAGATCTACCAATCTGAAGAGTCGTATTTACAGATTCAGGCGTTGGTGGCTGAAAAAGCAAACAAAGAAGATGTATTGAGAACCACGGGCTTCTTCAATGAAAAGTTTATTTCCTTTTTAGTACAAGAGGTGAGTATGTCGATTCCGAGTGAGATGCGATTGAAAAAGCTGGAAGTTTTTCCGCTAGGAAATAAAATAAAGGACGGCGAATTGATCGCATTCGATTCCAAGCGTATTGATATTGAAGGGATAACGACGTCGAATGTTGCCTTTAACCGATGGATAAAACAAATGAACCGCAAAGATTGGGTATCTAAGGTCGATAAGATTGACCTGAGTAGCAATCGAAGGTCCAATACATTTAAAGTGCAAATTTTTATCAAGTAGTAAATGTTTGACAATCTAACATATAAACAGAAGTTTTTAGCGCTGATCCTGGTCGTGGTGATGTTGTCATTTGCCGCCTATAAGCGATCTTTTTCAGTAACGTTGGATGCCAAAAAGCATAAACAGGAGCTGGCCGAACGTTTTGAGCGCATGGATTCAGAGACGAGAGATGCACCTACGCTCACCGCAGAGATTCGTCAATTGGACGGACTTATCGGCGGTGTCGGACTCAAACCAGAGGTAGTGCAACAAGGGATTTTAGATTTCATATCTAAATATAGCAATGTGACGATAAAGCGATTAGATGTGGTGCATGAAGTCGAAGATCGCTCGTTTGTGA
Source organism: Flavobacteriaceae bacterium (assembly GCA_028279515.1). GTDB lineage: Bacteria > Bacteroidota > Bacteroidia > Flavobacteriales > Flavobacteriaceae > JANQNQ01. The sequence continues at coordinate 6,993 of JANQNQ010000007.1, read as the reverse complement.
TCTATTCCAATCAACTGACGTTGTCGGGCGATTTTAATGCTTTACTTCACGCAGTTTATGAGTTAGAAAAGAAGTTTAAACAATCCAATGTGGTCAATGTGAATTTTTATACGACAACCGATCACGCAAAGAAAAAAGAAAAGCTGTACGCAAAAATATTATTTCAGAATTATGAGAAGATCAACTAAGTTTTTGGCAATAGTAGCGCTAACCTGTCTGGTAAGCTGTGATGATATACTAGAAGAAGACATTTCAAACGATAATGTAGTCACCGTCACACCACAGGAAGATGACGTGATCACTAACAATGTGACTCAATTTAGATGGGAAACCCTTGGAGGTGCTGACGATTATAGAATTCAGATTGTAACCGACCAACAAGTTTCCATATTGGATTCGTTGGTAAACACCACAACGTTTACCTATCCACTGGACCCAGGAGATTACGCATGGAGGGTACGTGCAGAGAATTTCGCATATGAGACTCCATATACATTCCCCACTAATTTCTCGGTACAAGCTAATGAAGACTTGACCAATCAGCAAGTGGCTTTAAGTTTACCTTCTGATGCCTTATTCACGAATCTGTCGAGCATTACCTTTGCGTGGTTGGCCATAAGTACGGCTGAGACGTATCAATTTCAGTTAGTAAAAGTGACAGGAGGTGAAGTAGTTGTTGACGATGCTTCAGGCCTTACATCAACGAGTTACTTAGCACCCACAACGGCCCTTTCTGAAGATGCACAATACCGCTGGCAGGTCAAGGCCGTAAATGCTACAAGCGAAACGGCTTTTTCAAGCAGAACGATTTCAATAGACCGCACCAATCCCGAGACACCTACTTTAGATGTGCCAGTTGACAATGCAACGTTTACCGTCAACGAACAGATAAGTTTCGAATGGACCTTTGGAGCCGATACAGGAACTATACAATCTCCGGTGACAGCCGTTTTGGAGTTGGCAACCGATACAAGTTTTACGAATATTGTACGAACCTATGAAACGACCAGTAGTTCACAATTACACGCTTTTGATACAGCAGACACCTATTACTGGCGTGTGCGTACTGAGGATAGTGCTGGCAATGTAAGTTCATACACCGAAACAGGAATTGTGATCGTCAATTAACACATGAACAAAAAGTACCTAAATATAGGATTGATGGTCGTGGTGGCCGTCGTTTGGGGATTGCTTGGCTATAAAGTGGTCGCCAACTACTTTGGTGGTGAGCCAGAGTTGCCACCAACAGCTGTTGAACAAGGTTTCACTGAATTCGTAATAGACTTCAAAAAAGATACCTTCCAACTACAAACAGTTTCTGTCGATCCCTTTCTCAAAAAAGCCTATACACCTCGCCGTGTAGTTAAAACCCAGAAAACTTCATCGGGTACAAAAAAAGCAGTAATTCCGGCACAGCCAATTCTGTGGCCAGCCATTCAATATTTAGGATTTGTCAAGTCCAATGACCGCAAAAACAAGTTAGCCATGATCAAGGTCAACGGCGCACTACACCGAACCCGCGAAGGACAAATGATCGGAGAACTAAAACTGCTCAAAGCCTATAACGATTCGATCAAAGTTTCCTTGAACAAAGAAGTAAAAGTGATTAAGAATTAGGTTTTGTTTATGTGTTGATTCGTTTAGTTGTTTGTTCGGAGTACGATTTAAACTCCCCTCTTTAGTCAAAGAGGGGTGGTTCAGCTATGCTGAAGCGGGGAGTTTGTGTTGCCTATTTAGATGGAACATCCATTAAGTTGAGCTATCAACCATGATTAAGAATGTTAGAAACAGATTCCCGCCTTCGCGGGAATAACAGAGCATAAGTGGTCTAACGACCATTGACTAAAGACTAACGACTAGTCCTACGCTCTGTGAGCTACGGACTATGAGGAAAATAAAGAGCACGTGTAGACCAACAACTAACAACTATCAACTGCAACTACGGGAACAACCCTCAAAACCCCTTTGCCGCCCTTTAAGAAAATGTCATCTTTGCTTCCCTTCAAAAAAACAGAGGGAATTTTAAACCAGAACCCGCATGCGCCAACATCTCATTTTTAGGGTTTTTCCTATTAAATATTTCTTAAAAAAGATAACAAATAATCAAAAACCTAGCGCTTACAAAGTTTTTTGCGCGCTCATGAGATCGTTCTAGGATTTTTGACCGAAAGTTCTATCCTTTGATGTTGGATAGCCCTCGTCCACTTGAACACATAACGAACCTTTAACATAAACCACATTTAAAAATTAGACCTATGAGAAGAGTCCTTTTACTTTTCCTGTTCGGTACGCTGACGGCCTTCGGGCAGGAATTCACACCAGACTATGTGGAGTACCACTCGGAGTATACCCCGGTGACTCCCAACGCGAGCACATTCATGATCTACGGGAACACTCCTGTGAACCACTCCACCGGCGTACCGCAGATTAGCATCCCGATCCACACGATCGTGGAGGACGGGGTGACCATCCCGATCTCCATCTCCTACCACGCCTCGGGCGTGAAGGTGGACGAGCTCTCCAGCGTGGTGGGCCTCAAGTGGACCCTCAACGCCGGGGGAGGTATCTTCCGACAGGCCAATGACCGGCCAGACGAGGACGGATGGCTCGTTCCCAGCAAAAGGGGCTCGATAGACCCTACCTGGCTCTCGAACCACAACCTGTATGACCTGTCCACCCAGAATAGCATATCGAACTCAGACCAGAATGAGGACTACTATCCCGACGACTTCAGCTTCAACTTCCTGGGAAGGTCCGGAAGCTTCATATTCGACCTGAACGGGCAGGTGGCCCACGAGTTCCAGGACGCCATGAAGATAGATACAATCGCTTTGGTGAACAACCACTTCGACTTCAAGGCCAAGGATGGGCTCGGCAACACCTTCTACTTCGATGGTGACAAGGAACAGAACACCACCGTCACCACGAACGTCACGGGGCTGACCTCGCTTGACATGTCGCGCACGACCAACGTGTCGGGCTGGATGCTTGACCGAGTCGTCACCAAGAACGGCAAGCAGATCGATTGGACCTACGAACAGTACGACCTGGACTATACCATCGTGGGGCTATCGCACAGCCTTACACATGCTAGAGGTTGTGATACTGATGGAGAAATCTCGCAATGCGGTTGCATGGGCGCGGATGTTTCCGAATCCGCATTCAGCACCACGCCTTCGACCACCTCGGTCAGATACACCCCCTCCAACAAGTTGGTGAAGACCATAGAGACCAGCACTACGAAGGTCACCTTCAACTATGCCGATGACACGACACTCGCCACCTGGCAACGGAAGCTCACCTCCATAGACATCCTGGACAAGATCGCCAACAAGACCAAGTCCTTCCTGTTCACCTATGGGAAGTTCTCGGGGGACCCGAGATTGCGACTGGACGAGGTCCAAGAGGTAAGTTTCGGAGGAGAGTATATGCCCCCACACAAGTTCACCTATATGGCAGGGAACCTTCCCGCAAAGGGAAGCTACGCAAAGGACCATTCGGGATATTACAACGGTAAGACCGGCAACCAGACCCTGGTGCCCTTCTCATTGTTGGCATACAATACCTTGAACCTTATTGACCGCGCCAAGTTGGCCGACCGGAAGGAGGACATCAACTACCTCAAGATAGGTGCCCTGAAGAGCGTCAAATATCCGACGGGCGGAAGCACGGAGTTTACCTATGAGCCGAACACCCAATCAGACCCGAATGCACTCAACGGGAACCATGTGAGCATTAGCGAGACGGCCTCTACGCTCAGCTATGAGCATACCTACGTCAATGGCTCCTACACCCATTTCGTGGCCTATCTGGATATTACTGCCGACCAGACCACACTTACCTATTCCACAGACTCCAGCATCTGTGACTTCAACAACAGCATCGACTGCTCGGCCTTCAACATCTACCCGGCCACCGAGAGCAACGGGACATACACGGTGGACTATAACTCCCCGATATTCACCCCCACGGACAAGCTCGTTGGGGCCCAAGGCAACGTCTTTGTGGACACCGGATCCTATGCCGTCGAATTGAAGGTGGAGACCAGTGACCTAAACGCCAATCCCGGTGCCGACATCAGCGTGGGGATAGACTGGATGGCGCCAGACCCGAACAATACGTTCTATACCGGCGGATTGCGTGTGAAGACAGTGGTCGACAAGGACACTGGCGGACAGGCGGTGAAGACCACCAACTATACCTATGAGGACCTCGAGGGATACGCGCCGAGCGTTAGCGACCATACCAAGAGCTATGCCAGCAACAATCGCAGGGTCTTCTCCTCGAACAACATCAGTTTGAACCCGGCCCTGACCAAGTCGGGACACTACTACAAGAAGGTGACCATCGACCAGGTGGGGACCACCGAGAATATCACCACAAAGGAGTATTTCGAGCACACGCTGCGCAACAAGAACTATGAGCCCGTGATGACCAAACAGGAGATGCTCAAGGACGGCCAAAGGGTCCGTACCACGCTGATGGAGTATGACAACACCCTCCTGTCACAGTTGGACCATTACATATTGGCGGACAAGGAGTACTGCTATGCCAATCCTTCGAATGGACCAGAGGTATTGGGATACAGTGGTGTCGAGACCGCACATTACTACCTTAGGCGCCATGTCCTTGCCAAGCGTACGGTGGTGGACCACCTGTACGAACAGTTCGTGGACTCGTTTGCTGCAAGGGTCAATGTTGTCGAGTATTTCTATAACGGGAACATGCAACTCATTACCCAGAAGCTTGATGGACGTTACAGTGCTTCCAGCGAGCAGGACATTGAAAATGGCATCCTCGCATTCGATGCCAACGGAGAATATGGCGAGATACGACTGACCTATGCCAACAACCATACCACCGAGGATACACAGATGGCTACCTTCAACACCGACTACCTGATCGCATTGCCGGTAAGCAAGAAGGTCTACAAGGACGGGGAGCTGATCCAGGGGCAATTTGCCGAATTTGATAGCGATGGCAATGTCACGGCCTCCTATAGGTACAACAAGGGGGCCGGTACGAACAGTTCCTCTGCCGGATATATCCCGAGCGACTACGAACGTCATGCGACCTATACCCTATTGGAAGGGATGCCTGTTGACATTAAGCGTGAGGATGGGACATCGACTGCCCTACTCTGGGATACCACGGAGACCTATCTGCTTGCAGAGGTCCAGAATGCAACCAAGGCGCAACTGGATGCACTAATACCAATCAGCATCAACCTGGCCACGACCACGAATGCGCAGCTTCTGACCCATTACGACACTATCCGCCAGGGCCTTCCCGATGCGATGGTGACCACCTACACCTACGACCCGATGGTCGGGGTGACCAGCATCACCGACCCGCGGGGCCATACCTCGTACTTCGAGTACGACGTGGCCAACAGATTGAAGCAGGTCAAGGATGCCGACGGCAACCTGATCTCGAAGAACGATTACAACTATAGAGAACAAAACTAAAACGATGCATATGAACACATATAAGAACATCCTCATAGCATTCGCCCTCATACTGCCGATGAGCATCTTCGGGCAGACACAGACCGAGAACTACGTCAGGACCACCTCCTACCAGGTGGAGACCCAGGACGGAAGCGTTGCCCTCGATGGCAACGGGCTCACCCAGGACCAGATGGTCGAGCAGGTGAACTACTTTGACGGCCTCGGCCGTGCCAAGCAATCGGTGGCCGTACGTGCCGCCGGACGCACCTATGCGTTGAACCTGTTGGACTGGAAGGGCGACTGGGACGCGGGCAGCGGTTCCACCCCCTTCTTCAACCAGAACGGAAGCACGAGCGAGAACACCCGCCTCTTTGCGGCAGGTCCCCATGGTGACAGCGTATTGCAATGGCAGTGCGGCAACGATCTGGCCTCAGATGCCGATGGAGGTTGGAACACCGACTACTTTGACATCGACAACACCTATGGCTATCGCTACAGTGTCTGGGTGAAGAAGACGGGTAACCTGAGCGATGGTAATACCTACCATGGAATCCAGAACGTGAACTATCTGGACGGGACCCCTCATTTGAATCCCTATTTTCTAGCGGGAGACCTGCCACAACTCGATATCTGGTACCTGATGGTCGGGGTGGTACACCCGCATGACTATACTGGGGCATATTCAGGCGTGGCCGGGATATACGATGTCAATGGAAATAAGATCTCCAGTGGTAACGAATTCAAGTGGGACGTTAGCTCCACCCAGACCCGTGTACGCAATTATCTGTATTACGCGACCGATGAGAACACAAGGCAATACCTCTATAACCCGATCGTGGAGCGCATGGACGAGAACCTGCTTCCGATCACGGAGGTCGTCGAAGAGTCGTTGGCCAGGGACATCGTGAGCCATATGGAGTACGATGCCTTCGGAAGGCAGACGAAAGAATACCTCCCGTATGCGGCCAACGGCACACAGGGAGGGGGCATCTACGTGGACCCGCTCACCGAGCTGAATGCCTTCTACGACACCACGAAATATGGCAACACCACGAATCCGTACAGCGAAACCCGTATGGAGACCTCGCCGCTGAGCCGCCCGCTCGAGCAGGGCGCTCCAGGCGCTGCATGGGCCGTGGACGCCGCCAACGATACCGACCATACGATCAAGTTCGGCTATCAGACCAATGCCACCGACGAGGTGAGACGCTTCGACGTTGACTTCACGAATGGGGATACCGAGGCACCTGGGATCGCCTATGAGGGGCACTATGCCGTGGGCACGCTCTCCAAGGCCGTGACCAGGGACGAGAACTGGTCGCCCTCACAGACCAACGCGAACGACCATACCACCGAGGAGTACACCGACCTGCAGGGGCGCGTCATCCTGAAGCGTACCTACAACAACGGACTCCCTCATGACACCCAGTACGTCTACGACCGCTTCGGGAACCTCACCTATGTGATCCCTCCCAAGGCCTCGGACAACCTGGTGGAGGAGCACAACTACACCACCTTCAACAGCACGGCGCCGATAGCCGAC
>JANQNQ010000001.1 GCA_028279515.1 Flavobacteriaceae bacterium | reverse complement strand
GCCAGGATCAAACTCTTCATCGTATAGTCTTATAGACCTTAAAAAATTGTCCCGGGACCCGAATGTCGCATCGTGTCTTAGTCTTCGATGTGCGACCCCCGAAGGGGCCGCACGCCTCGTCTGTACTTGTTGTACTTAATTCTTCCAGTATTCCAATGAACTTCTACATTCTCGCTTCTCTCTCAAAGCGGGTGCAAATATATGACGACCCTTCCATTCCCGCAAGCCCCCGGTCAACTTTTTTTCAAATTTCCCGCAAGGCCCTCAGCGGCAGCCAAAAAGGCCACCTGGAACATCGTCGCCAAGATCTCATCCCGCCCCCGACATGCCATCGCATATCCCTCAAAAGCGGCTGCAAATATACGACGCTTTTTTAAACTCGCAAGCACTTCGATATTTTTTTTGAAAAAAGGTTTTGGAGGTACTTTGACTGCGCTCAGTGTAAGCCCAGCAGACGCTACTTGCGACGTGCGTTGACAGCCTATGGCAGATATCTTCAGCCAAAATATATTTTCGGTTTTGACAGTGCTGAGTGCAGGTGTTATTGGAACTCATCAATTTGCATCTCGACTGCGCTCGATGTGACAAATTGATAGCGACCACCGAAAGGTTTGCGTTAGGGACTGAGGCTTTGTTGGAGCTCATCGGTCTGTCGCACTTCGACTGCCTTCGGCAGGTGCCATCTTTCGAAACATGTTTCGCCCTCAGTCAATGCTCAGCATGACAGACCGATAGCGACTGCCAAAGGCCCGCCCGTGAAGTGAGCCTGCTCTACTTCATGGAACGCCCTAAAAAAAGTATATACATATATATTGTATGAATTTCTATATCGTCTTATCTTTGCAGCCTAAATTTTAATAGATGATCAATATAACATTACCCGATGGTTCGGTAAAAGAGTTTAAGAATGGAAGCACTCCTATGGATGTGGCCATGAGTATCAGTGAGGGACTCGCCAGAAATGTGATTTCGGCAAAGTTCAATAATGAGACCGTTGAAACCTCGACCGAATTGACCACGGATGGTGACCTTATATTATATACATGGAGAGATGACGAGGGTAAAAAGGCCTTTTGGCACTCGAGCTCTCACATCTTAGCACAGGCTCTTGAGGAGCTCTACCCTGGCGTGAAACTTACCATTGGACCTGCCATCGATAATGGGTTCTATTATGATGTTGACCTTGGTGAGCATAGCATCTCTGACAAAGACTTCAAAAAGATCGAGGATAAAATGCTCGAGATCGCTCGTGGTAAACACGAATACAAAATGCGCTCGGTGAGCAAAGCCGAGGCGCTGGACTTTTATCGTTCTAAAGGGAATGAGTACAAAGTGGAGCTGATCGAGAACTTGGAGGATGGCACCATTTCTTTTTGTGACCATGATACGTTTACGGACTTATGTCGTGGTGGGCACATTCCGAATACAGGAATCGTGAAAGCGGTGAAGGTGATGAGTGTTGCTGGTGCGTATTGGAGAGGAGATGAAAACAACACGCAGTTAACGCGTGTATACGGAACGTCTTTTCCGAAGCAAAAAGAACTTAAAGAATACTTGGCGCTACTTGAGGAGGCTAAGAAGCGTGACCATAGAAAACTGGGAAGAGAATTAGAACTGTTCACTTTTTCTCAGAAAGTTGGACAAGGTCTTCCGCTTTGGCTACCGAAAGGTGCTGCGCTTAGAGAGCGCTTAGAAAACTTTTTGAAGAAGGCGCAAAAGAAGGCAGGCTACGAAATGGTTGTATCACCGCATATTGGGCAGAAAGAATTGTATGTGACTTCGGGACACTACGCCAAGTATGGTGAAGACAGCTTTCAACCGATAGAGACTCCGAAGGAAGATGAGGAGTTCTTGTTGAAGCCGATGAACTGTCCGCACCACTGTGAGATTTACAACTATCGTCAATGGTCTTACAAAGACCTTCCGAAGCGCTATGCCGAATTTGGCACTGTATACAGATATGAACAAAGTGGCGAGCTACATGGTTTGACTCGTGTTAGAGGTTTTACCCAGGATGATGCTCACATCTTTTGTACACCGGACCAGTTGGATGAAGAATTTAAGAATGTAATCGATCTGGTGCTTTATGTGTTTGGCTCGTTAGGTTTTGAGAATTTTTCGACACAAGTTTCGGTAAGAGATTCGCAAAACCCAGATAAGTATATCGGTGACCCTGCCAGTTGGGACAGAGCCGAGCAGGCCATTATAAATGCAGCAAAAGACAAAGAACTCGATTATATCATCGAAGAAGGCGAGGCTGCTTTTTATGGCCCGAAGCTTGATTTTATGGTAAAGGATGCTTTGGGCAGAAGCTGGCAGTTGGGAACTATTCAGGTGGATTACAACCTTCCTGAGCGTTTTGACCTTACTTACAAGGGTAGTGATAATGAGCTACATCGCCCAGTGATGATTCACCGTGCACCTTTTGGAAGTATGGAGCGTTTTGTGGCTATCTTGCTTGAGCATACGGGTGGAAATTTCCCGTTATGGCTAACACCAGAACAGGCTATATTGCTGTCTATCAGTGAGAAGTACGAAAAATATGCGGAAAAAGTTTTAAATTTATTGGAAAATCACGAAATTCGCGCCCTCGTGGATAATCGTAACGAGACAATCGGGAAGAAAATCCGTGAGGCAGAAACTAGCAAGTTTCCATACATGCTGATTGTTGGCGAGCAAGAAGAAAAAAATGGTACGGTTTCTGTAAGAAAGCATGGTGGTGAAGACCTTGGTAGCATATCTATTGAAGCTTTTGCCGACCTTGTGAATAACGAAATAAAGAGTACATTAAAGGAATTCTAAGTTTAATCCATCTGCCTTTGGGCAGACACTAAAATTTACGACCATAGCAATACGTAGAAAAAAGAGTAGACGCCCAATGCGGGTAGAAAAAAAGGATCCGCACAGGATCAATGACAAGATTCGCGTGCCCGAAGTACGCTTGGTAGGTGATAATGTTGAAGTAGGTGTTTATCCTACTAGCAAAGCCATGGCCAAAGCAGAAGAGCTCGAATTGGATCTTGTTGAAATTTCGCCAAAAGCAACCCCTCCTGTTTGTAAGATCATGGACTATAAAAAGTTCTTGTACGAACAGAAGAAACGTGACAAGGCCCTAAAAGCCAAACAAACTAAAGTAGTCATCAAAGAGATTCGATTTGGACCTCAGACGGATGACCACGATTATGCCTTCAAAAAGAAGCATGCTGAAAAGTTCTTAAGAGATGGCGCTAAATTGAAAGCGTATGTGTTCTTTAAAGGGCGTTCAATCGTTTATAAGGACCAAGGAGAGATCTTGTTGCTTAAATTGGCGCAAGAGCTTGAAGAAGTTGGAAAGGTTGAACAAATGCCTAAGCTTGAAGGAAAGCGTATGACAATGTTCATCGCTCCTAAGAAAAAGTAGACCTCTAGTTTATCTAGAGTTGATATAAAAGGATATTCTCTTTCGCGAGAGCCAAGGAGAATAAAATGCGAGATAATCTAAATAGGAAGAAAATGCCTAAAATGAAAACAAAATCCAGTGCCAAGAAACGCTTTAAGTTGACAGGTTCTGGTAAGATCAAAAGAAAGCACGCTTTTAAGAGTCACATCTTGACAAAGAAATCTAAGAAGCGTAAGCTTAAGTTAACGCACTCTACGTTAGTACACGAAAGTGACGTTAACAGCATTAAGGAACAATTACGTTTAAAGTAATCTTGTTCACGGTTATCATTAATTATTAACCCTGGAGTTGGGCCAATAACAACCTCGGTTGTACATGAGCAAGTGTCGATAGACCGCCTACTACAAAAAAAATTGAAATTATGCCAAGATCAGTAAATGCAGTAGCTTCAAGAGCCAGAAGAAAAAAGGTATTGAAGCAAGCCAAAGGTTACTTTGGAAGACGTAAGAACGTTTGGACAGTAGCCAAAAACGCGGTTGACAAAGCAATGCAATATGCTTACAGAGACCGTAAGAATAAAAAGAGAACGTTTAGAGCACTTTGGATACAACGTATCAACGCGGGTGCAAGACTTCACGGAATGTCTTACTCTCAATTTATGGGTAAAGTAAAAGCAAACAACATCGAATTGAACCGTAAGGTTCTTGCCGATCTTGCTATGAACCACCCAGAAGCGTTCAAAGCGATTGTTGATAAAGTAAAGTAAACGTTTAACATATTATCTCGCATTAAGAGGCCGTTTTTCTCAAAAAGAAAAACGGCCTCTTTGTTTTTACTGACGATGGTTTTACCATAAAAGCGCGGCAAAATAGGCGTTGTTTCGCACATTTTATGGCATATTTTTTTGAAATCGTCGTAGTATTTGATATTTTAGGTCGATTTTTTAAGATACCCCAATAACCTATGAAGCCTAAAAAATTACTACTAACCTTATCATTACTTCTTTTTTGTTTTACTGTAGGATTTGCTCAAGAGCATACCGAACACGCTTCTGACGGAGTTACCTCAGAGCAAATATTCGGGCTGCTGGAGCTTCCCTTTCTCTTGATCGCCCTGGTGTTCAGTTTTTTGACTGCAACCCGATTAAAAGGCGGCAAGTTTGGAGCAGGCATGAAACTTCTGGCCTGGGGATTTGTTGTGATGGCCGTTGGTCATATTCACATGCAGATCGCCCATATTTTTCACTACGACATCTTTCAAAACCTATTTGGAGAGGTCGCTGGAAAATACCTTTGGTTCATCGCTCTTATCATTACGTGGGGATTATCTGCACTAGGCTTCTACAAAATTTACAAGGCAAGTAAGGTCTAAGATCAGACCTTAAATATTGCGAACATGATCAAAGAATGGTTACATCGCCTTCTGGGCGAACGGTATTCTGCTGTGGATCAAAGTCAGACATCTGAAGATATCTTCGAGATGCTAGACTTCTTTTGGTCCCAGATCTCTATGCCTAAAAATGTAGTGAGCCTTTCTAAACAGTCCAAGGACTACAAGAAGTTGAATGCTAAAGAAAAGATCGACAAACTTCCTTGGATATATCTACATCTTGAAAACCATTTGGTGAATCAGAAGAATTCGGCCTGGCCTTCAAAAAGACTGGTACGCGAATACATTAAGAAGAAATTCCATCTCTTGCTTGAATATGAAAATTTTAAGCTGATCTTTCTTCGAGAGGACTTACAAGAGATCGCTCTTTGCAGAAACCTCTTGAAAAGTGTTCTGGATCGATCATCAGAGATCTTCGGAAATTTTCACGATCCGTTCTTGATTGAGGCTCAAGAAACATTAGGTGATAAAGACCTGTTCAAGAAAAAGCACGGCACTAAATATGGTAAAAAGAAACTTCTAGACCACTCTAAGCAGATCTTTGACAAGCTTAAAGAAAGTTTAGGCGAGCAAGTTGTAGTGAGCATTTACCATACCGTATACAAAGCGTACTTCGAAAACTACTATTTACTCGATACTTTTAGCGCTACTTTGCATATTGTACCGCAAGGAATCTTAGAGCAAAAGCAAGCATATTTACCAAGTAAGGAGCAAATGCATAAGATGCTCATGCAAAAGGTAAACAGTCTTGAAGAAAAGAACGCTGCCCTACTAAAGGAGATGAAGCAGCGCCAGCGAATGGAGCGTGCCCTGAAGGATAGCGAAGAATTGAAGACCATCGTACTTGAGACGGCCATGGACGGTGTTATCCTTGTTAACGAGGAAGGCACCATCCTTAATTGGAACCACAAGGCCGAAGAAATACTGGGGTGGTCGAAGAAAGAGGCCATCGGAAATGTGATTTACGAATTACTGCCCACATCATTGGGAACTAACCTTGGTAATGGACTGAACGAATATATCGAGCACGGAAAAGAATTAATCGTTAACAAACGTGTTGAAGTTCCCATCACAAATCGATATGGAAAGCATATCGATATTGAACTTTCTATCAGTCCGATCATTACTCAAAACGGATATATCTTTAATGCGTTTATTCGTGATATCACCAATCGAAAACTTATCGATAAGGAAATCAGAGAGGCTAAGGAAATTGCCGAAAAATCTGCAGAAGCCAAATCAGTATTCTTATCGAATATGAGCCATGAGATCAGAACACCGCTTAACGTCATTCTTGGTCTAAGCAAAATCCTCCAGAAGAATAAACTTGAAGATTCGCCGACCAATGTAAAGAACTTAGAAGGCATTATCTACGCTTCTGAGAATCTTTTGAATCTTGTGAACGACATTCTGGACTTCTCGAAAATCGAATCTGGAAAACTTGCCTTGCAGACTGCCGACTTTAACCTGCATACCATGATTGATGACGTGTCGAGAGGGTTTGCCTTAAAAGCCAAAGAGCAAGGGGTGACACTCACGACGAACATTGCCAAGGATGTTCCGAAGTTTATACGCGGGGATCAGTTTAGGCTCAATCAGATCTTATCGAATCTTTTAAGTAATGCTGTCAAGTTCACTGACGATGGGAGCATTGACATCCAGATCAGCGTTAAAGAAAAAGACGCAGAAAATATCGTGTTGAATTTTACAGTGAGTGACACGGGAATTGGTATTGCTCAAGACAAACTGGATGAAATATTCAACAGTTTTTATCAGGTATTCGAGCCTGGCAAGAACAAAGCCGAAGGCACTGGTATCGGACTTTCTATCGTGAAAAGTTTGGTTGCCTTACAAGGAGGTCAACTTTCGGCAAAAAGCGTTTTAAAAACCGGATCTACCTTTTCTTTCGACATTCCGTACAAAATATCAAAGCAACTGAAGGTCGTTCAAAAACCAAGGAGAGATTCCGAAGGCGCTCTAAAAGGTCTGAAAATTCTGGTGGTTGAAGACAATCGCCTTAATCAGATCTTTATTTCGCAACTGTTGAACAATTGGGGAACCCTTGTCACCATTGCCGAAGACGGAAAAGCTGCCTTGAAAAAACTTAACGAAGCACACTACGACCTAGTGATCATGGACCTACATATGCCGGTAATGGACGGGTTTGAGGCCACTGCTCAGATCAGACGTTCAGAATCACCTTCAAAACAACAGATTCCTATCATTGCTTGTTCGGCTGATGCGTTCCCAAAGTCGCGGCAATTGGCCAAAGAAGCGGGTGTCAACTTTTACATCACCAAACCTGTAGTAGAAAATGAACTGAAAGATATCCTTCTGGGCATTCAGGCAGGTGAATTTAATGTGCATACATCTACTCCCAAGTTGGTCACTGCTCAAACCGATCACGGAAAAAGCTACGAGACCGAATCTTTGCTCAACCTAGCGCGCTTAAAAAGAACTTTTGGTGACGATAAAAGCTTCATCAAATCCTTACTCGAGATCTTTCTTGAAGATACCCCAAGAGACTACAGCCTATTTGTTGAGTTGATCGAAGCGCACAAATATGAAAAGGCAAGTGAAATGGCCCACAAACTAAAGTCGAGCTTTGAGTCATTGGGCATCGAAAAACCGTCTTCGCTCTTAAACCAAATTGAAAAAGACATTCGTTCTTCGGCAGATACAGATAGCATTGATACCTTACTGTCAGAATTGAACATTCTCTATCCAAAAGTCATTTCTGAGGTAAACAATAAGATCTCTGAGTTTTAAAAGTTGGGCGTTCCGTAAAGTAGAGCGAGCTCACTTTACGGCCGGGCTTTCGGTAGTCGCTATTGTAATTGTGTAACTCAAATGCTCCTCGACTGCCTACAACAGGTGCCCTCGATCGAAACATGTTTCGCTCTCAAGCAATGCTCGGAGAGACAAAAACAATTACAATGAGCTCCGACAATACCTCAATCCCTAACGCGAATTAGGTCTTTTGTTTTTTCTTTCGAGCTGCTGGGAACAGTACGTTGTTGAGAATCAATCGATACCCCGGAGATGTTGGGTGCAATTCGAGTTCGGTCTTTGGGTCACCCACGCGATGTCTGTAATCTTCTGGGTCATGACCTCCATAAAAAGTAAAGAATCCGTTTCCTTTGATCCCGTGGATGTAGCGAGCCTCTCCGTTGGTTCGGTTCTCTCCCATCACCAATACGTTGGCCTTTACATTGTCTCGGTCAAAAGAGGTAGTCTGTCCCATAAACCCTTTTACCAATGCAGTGTGGTTTTGACAGAGCATTGTTGGTATGGGATCCCACTTTGCTGAATAATCCATCAGAGTGAAGTAATCGGTGGTTTGTGGTATTCTGCGCTTTCGCGTCATATCGATCGACGAAAACTCATATACCACTGGGCTTCGTTCTAAGGAGAAGTCGGTAAAGGCAAATGTTTTTCTAAAATCGATCTTATTCTGATACCCTGGATCAGACGCGTCACCATCAAACATGGGTTCACAGATATCAACAGCCTCGGCTGCCAAGGCAATATCAAAGCTATCGGTGGCTGAGCACATGGCAAACATGAAACCGCCACCTACTACATAATCCCGAATCTTTAGGGCTACAGCTCTCTTAGCTTCAGAGACTTTGCTAAAGCCCAATTTGCTGGCACGCTCTTCGGCTTCTCTCTTTTGTTCGATGTACCAAGGTGCCGCACGATAGGCTCCGTAGAACTTTCCATATTGACCAGTAAAATCTTCATGGTGTAAGTGTAGCCAGTCATATAGCAACAATTCGTTGTTGAGTACTTCTTCGTCATATACCACCGTATACGGAATCTCGGCAAAGGTGAGTACCATGGTTACGGCATCGTCCCAAGGTTGGTTTCCTTTTGGTGAATACACTGCTATTTTGGGCGCTTTCTCCAGCACAACCGCCTCTTGATTAACTGCCGGGCTACTGATCTCAGTGAGAATCTGCTCGGCTTTGGCATTGGACAGCGTTTCGAACGATACACCGCGGATCTGGCATTCTCTGCGAATTTCTTCGGTATCTGGTAATAGGAATGAGCCGCCACGATAGTTGAGCAGCCATTTTACTTTCATTTGTTTTTCGAGGGTCCAATAGGTTATTCCGTAGGCTTTTAGGTGATTTTTTTGCGAATCGGCATCCATGGGAACCAATACATAGGAAGCCATCATTTGGCTGAGTCCTAAAAAGAAGAACGCCACGATCCATAGCACGGTCTTCTTGGGTGTTACCCTGACCGGACAAGGGATTGCAGCGGCATCCCGTGTAGTGTGCTTTGCTCTACTACACGGATATAGCGGAAAGCCCGACCATGCCTTTGGCATGGATGGCCCCAAAAAATTTTTAATCTTAGAACGGAACTTCGTCATCATTTGGGTTAAATTCACCGTCATTCATGGAGCTTCCGAAAGCTTCATCTGCACTAGGAAGGTCTTTGGTCATGAATGGATTGTCTTCATTCATCTTGGATTGAAACTCGAATGGAGAATCAAAGTCATCCAAGTTATCAAATTTACCTAAATGCCCAATGAATTTTAACCTAATATTATCTAATCCACCATTACGGTGCTTGGCAACGATAAACTCTGCCTGCCCTGCGGTCGGTGTTCTTTCTTCGTCATCCCACTCTTCGATCTTGTAGTATTCGGGACGATAGATGAACGACACGATATCGGCATCCTGCTCGATCGCTCCCGACTCACGAAGGTCGGATAGCAACGGACGCTTACTTCCGCCACGGGTCTCAACCGCACGTGATAACTGTGATAGCGCAATCACTGGTACATTCAATTCTTTGGCCAGTGCTTTGAGGTTACGTGAGATCATCGAGATCTCTTGTTCACGGTTTCCTGTTTTGCTAGATCCGCCAGCAGTCATCAGCTGTAAGTAATCGATCATTACCATCTTAATATCATGCTGAGATGCTAAACGTCGTGCTTTTGCACGAAGGTCGAAGATGGACAGCGATGGCGTATCGTCAATGAACAATGGTGCCTTTTCGAGGTCTTTTACTTTTACATTGAGTTGCTCCCACTCGTGTTTTTCGAGTTTTCCGGTTCTTAGTTTCTCTGAAGAGAGTCCGGTTTCGGAAGAGATCAAACGGGTGATCAACTGTACCGAGGACATCTCGAGCGAGAAGAACGCTACGGGCGTGTTTTGATCCACGGCGATGTTTCTTGCCATCGACAAAGTCAAAGCGGTTTTACCCATACCAGGACGTGCTGCCACGATGATCAAGTCACTGGGTTGCCAACCTGAAGTAAGTTTATCAAGTTTGTCGAACCCTGTGGCAATACCACTGAGCCCTTCTTTGTTTGAGATCTCTTCAATCTTTTTCTTGGCTTGGATCACCAAACTTTGGGCCGTCTCTGACGACTTTTTAATGTTTCCTTGCGTTACCTCGTATAGTTTGGCTTCGGCGTTGTCTAGCAGATCAAATACATCTTTGGTCTCATCATAGGCCTCTTCGATGATCTCGCTTGATATTTTGATCAGACTTCGCTGAATGAATTTTTGCAGTATGATGCGCGCATGAAATTCGATGTGCGCTGATGAAGCTACTTTTTGTGTGAGTTGGATCAAGTAGAAATCGCCCCCGATCATTTCGAGTTTCGCGTCCTTCTTTAATTGAGAAGAGACGGTGAGCAAGTCTACGGGTTCTGACCCTTCGAACAGTTTAAAGATGGCCTCAAAGATGTATTGATGAGCCTCTTTATAGAAAGCTTCGGGGTGTAAAATATCAATGACCTCATCTACCCCTTTCTTATCAATCATCATCGCGCCAAGCACAACTTCTTCTAAGTCGATCGCTTGCGGAGGGATCTTTCCCTTCTCGAGATTGATAAGGGTACCTTTGTCAACTTGATATCCTTTGATTGGTTTTAGGTTTTCCATAGCTGCGAATGTAGCCAATTTGTAAACGCCAGTTAAAAATCTCTCTTCACCAGTCTTTAACAATTGAACTGTTGATAACTATTTTTTATTGTTAATAAGGCCAAAAAAATCCAAAGTGGCCACTTTGGATTTTTTCGAAGTCGTATGTTGTAAGGAATTAGCCTTTGTAAACTCCCATATTACAATACTTATCCATTCGTTGTTCTACCAATTCTTCTGGTGATAACTTTTTAAGGTCTTGATAGGCCTTTTCAATGGCATCAGAAACAGTGGTAAATGTCTTTTCGCGATCTGAATGTGCGCCTCCTAACGGCTCTTTAACGATCTGGTCTACAAGGTGTAGTTTCTTCATATCGTTTGCCGTAAGCTTAAGCGCTTCAGCAGCTTGCTCTTTGTATTCCCAGCTGCGCCATAGAATCGATGAACACGATTCGGGAGATATCACAGAGTACCAAGTATTCTCTAACATCAACACGGTATCTCCTACACCTATCCCGAGTGCTCCTCCAGAAGCTCCTTCTCCGATAATCACGGTGATAATAGGTGTCTTTAAGCGGGTCATCTCTAAGATGTTTCTCGCAATGGCTTCTCCTTGTCCGCGCTCTTCGGCCTCTAATCCTGGATAGGCTCCAGGAGTATCGATCAAGGTCACTACAGGAATTCCGAACTTCTCGGCAGACTTCATCAATCGTAGTGCTTTACGATATCCTTCAGGATTGGCCATCCCGAAGTTTCTATACTGCCTAGTTTTGGTATTATATCCTTTTTGTTGTCCGATGAACATATAGGTCTGATCGCCGATCTTACCAAGTCCACCGATCATTGCCTTATCATCCTTTACATTTCGATCGCCGTGAAGTTCTAAGAACGTATCACCAGCGAATGCTCTAATGTAATCCAAGGTGTAAGGTCTAGAGGGGTGTCTTGACATTTGAACACGTTGCCAAGCGGTAAGATTCTTATAGATATCTTTCTTGGTCGCCTGTAACTTTTTCTCGATCTGCTTACATGTATCGGTAACGTCAATGTCACTTTCTTCTCCGATCAGCTTGCACTTATCTAGCTGTTCTTCAAGCTCTTTGATCGGAAGCTCAAAATCTAAATATTCCATATAGGGTTTAGAATTGTTGTTAGTTAGCCTACAAATATAAAACTTTAATTGCGAAGTGAGTTATGCCAAATTCCTTTTTCGACTGATTTTGTTTTTTATGATTCCGTTAGCGATCACAGTGGCAAGAATGACCAATGCTCCGTAGTAAAACTCTGGGCTCATTTGCTCACTATCTCCGAGTACGATAAATGCCAATACAATACCATACACAGGTTCTAGATTAATGGTGAGCATTACCGTATACGGGCTTAAGTACTTCATTACCGCTACTGACGCGATAAAGGCGTAGGCCGTACAGACAGAAGCCAGGATAAAGATCCACAACCAATCAAGAGGTGTCAGTGTGAAAAATTCAGCATTGAAACCTTTTACAAATAATAGGTATATCGTAATGAAGCCTACCCCTCCCAATAGCTCATAAAATGAAATTACTGTAGCATTGTATCGTTGCGCATACTGGCCATTGATTATTGAAAATAATGCCGAAAGCAAGGCAGAGATCAAGGCATAGATGATACCTTCCACATAATCAAGCTCAACATTGAAGATCATATATAATGCCGCAATTACAATAGCTCCGAATAACAGCTCGTACCAGATGATCTTCCGCTTATAAAATAAGGGTTCTAGCAATGAGGTGAAAAAGGCACCGGTTGACATCATGGCCAGTGTGACTGATACGTTAGACACTTTGATCGCTTTGAAAAAAGTGAGCCAATGCAAGGCGATCAAAAGCCCTGCAAAGAGAAATCCGATGCCCATCTTTCTAGTGATTCTCAAGGACAACTTAGTAGCACCAATAAACAGCAATATAAATCCAGAGGCCAACAACATACGATACCAAACCAAGGGTATAGCATCTATTGAGATCAACGCTCCTAAAACCGCTGTGAATCCCCAGATGAAGACTATAAAATGAAGGTGAAAATAATTTTTTAGCTTATCGTTTAGCATGGTTCAATAAAAAGACCGCCATGACACCAAAGATAATATTGGGTAACCAAGACGCCAACAAGGGTGAAAAACCAGACTGTTCTGCCATCACACCGAATATCTTATCGAAGAAGATAAAGGTAAAGGCGATGAGGATTCCGAAGGCTAAGTTGACTCCCATTCCCCCTCTCCTTTTCATGGATGAAACGGCCACCGCTATAATGGTTAGGATAAAAACCGAAATCGGCAAACTCAGTCGCTTATACTTAACCAAAAGGTGGTTGCTTAGGTTTGAGGCTCCGCGTTTTCGCTCCTTTTCAATGAATTTATTGAGCTCTTTATAATTGAGTGTTTCGGCAATGTACGAAACGGGTGACAGATCCTCCAAGTCAAACGAAAACAAGGTATCCTTTCTTCTAAAGGTTTGAATGATGTCATTGCCTTCTCCTATGATTCGCTTCTTATATTCGTTCATTACGAAAGTGCTGTCTTTGTCATTCCAACGAATGTTTCGCGCCGAGATCTTGTATACAAGTTCGTTTTCATCGAAGTGCTCATAGGTAAAGTTATATCCTATTTTTCGCTTCGGATTGTAACTACTAACGTATATATAATCGTTCTTGTTGAGCTGTGTAAAGAGGTTTGACGTTTGTCGTTCTTTGTCTTTTCCGCGTTTCATGTATTGAAACCTAAACTCGTTGTATCCCTTACTGGCTTCAGGAACTACATACATTCCCATAACTAAAGAAAATACGGAAATGATGGTTGCGGCCATCAAAAAGGGTCTTAAAAAACGCGCGTAGGATATACCTGAACTCAGCATGGCAATGACTTCAGTGTTGTTAGCCAGCTTAGAGGTAAACCATATAACTGAAAGGAATAAGAATATCGGAAACAGCAAATATCCAATATGCACCATGAAATCCAAGTAATGCTGAATAATCGCATCTAAGGGCACTTCTCTCTCGATGTACTTATCGATCTTATCAGAAATGTCTACCATGATCCCAATAGGGATGAATAGTAGAATCATCACTATAAAAGTGGCCAAGAATTTCTTGATGATATATCTATCTATGATCGCCAATCTATAGTCTTTTGTCCATTTGTTTTACCATCTTGTCTTTCCAAGCTCTAAAATCTCCCGCTAAGATATGTTTTCTTGCTTCTCGCACCAACCAAAGATAGAAACCTAAATTATGGATGGTCGCAATCTGTTTTCCTAGCAATTCATTTACAGTGAACAAATGGCGTAAGTATGCTTTTGAATAATCAGTATCTACATAGGTGATTCCCATTTCATCAATCGGTGAAAAGTCATCTTCCCACTTTTTGTTTTTGATGTTGATCGTACCATGCGCTGTAAATAGCATCCCATTACGCGCGTTTCGTGTTGGCATTACACAATCGAACATATCTACGCCCAAAGCTATGTTTTCCAAAATATTGATTGGAGTTCCAACTCCCATCAAATAACGTGGTTTGTCTTCGGGAAGTATTCCGCAGACCACATCGGTCATGGCGTACATCTCTTCGGCCGGCTCTCCTACTGAGAGACCACCAATGGCATTTCCTTCTGCGCCAACGTTAGCAATATATTCTGCCGACTGCATACGTAGATCCTTATAGGTACTTCCTTGAACGATTGGAAAGAATGCTTGGCTGTAATCGTACTTAAAAGGTGTCTTTTTCAAATGCGTCAAACAACGCTCTAACCAACGGTGTGTCATGTGCATTGAGCGCTTCGCGTATTTATAGTCACAGGGATAAGGTGTACACTCATCAAAGGCCATAATGATGTCGGCCCCGATGGTTCGCTGTATCTCCATTACATTTTCTGGCGTAAAAAAGTGAAACGAACCGTCAATATGCGACTTGAACTTTACACCTTCTTCTTTGATCTTGCGATTTGCCGAAAGTGAATAGACCTGATAACCGCCACTATCTGTCAATATATTGCGGTCCCAGTTCATGAATTTATGCAATCCTCCAGCTTTCTCTAAAATATCGGTTTGCGGTCTTAAGTATAAGTGATACGTATTACCAAGAATGATATCTGGATTGATGTCTTCTTTCAGCTCTCGTTGATGCACTCCTTTCACAGATGCTACCGTTCCGACAGGCATGAAAATTGGCGTTTCGATCACTCCGTGATCCGTAGTAATTACTCCTGCTCTCGCCTTGCTTTGAGAATCTGCTCCTTGTAACTTAAAATCCATATACTCTTAAACGGTGTAATTATTGCCAAAGATCTCAACAATCCCTGTTTTGCAAACAAGCAGCAAAGATAATTAACTTAAGCGTTTTCGTTCTTAATAAGTCCTTAAATTGTTAACTATTTCAAATATTGGTTGAAAAATCTTCTCGATCGTTTTTTGAGGACGTTTCATAATGCCTTACTTTTGGGGCTTAATTTAACAAGTTAACTATGCCTAACACACAACAATTAGAAGATCTTGTCATTCAAGTTCGTAGGGACATCTTGCGAATGGTTCACAAAGTAAATTCTGGTCACCCCGGTGGGTCCTTAGGATGTGCCGAATTCTTTGTCTCGATGTACAACGAGGTGATGGACCTCAAAGACGGATTTGAAATGGACGGAAAGGGTGAAGACCTGTTCTTCTTATCCAACGGACACATTTCTCCTGTGTACTACAGCGTTTTGGCACGCCGCGGATATTTTCCTGTAGACGAGTTAAACACTTTTCGTTTGATCGATTCTCGCTTGCAAGGGCACCCTACGACGCATGAAGGCCTTCCGGGTGTTCGCATTGCCTCTGGTTCATTGGGCCAAGGTATGTCTGTTGCTATTGGTGCTGCACTTACCAAAAAATTGAATGGTGAAGATACTATCGTATACAGTCTTCATGGTGATGGAGAATTGCAAGAAGGTCAAAACTGGGAAGCGATCATGTACGCTGCCGGAAAGAATGTAGACAACCTAGTGTCTACGATTGATCTTAACGGAAAGCAGATCGACGGAGCCACTGATGATGTTTTGCCAATGGGCGACCTTAAAAAGAAGTTTGAAGCTTTTGGATGGGATGTTCTCGAGATCAAAGAAGGAAACAATGTTGAAGCTGTCATCAACGGCATGAAAGACGCCAAATCTAGAACTGGTAACGGTAAACCTGTATGTGTGTTATTGTATACAGAAATGGGTAATGGTGTTGACTTTATGATGCACACACATGCTTGGCATGGCAAAGCCCCTAACGACGAACAATTGGAGACTGCTTTGGCGCAAAATCCAGTGACACTAGGAGACTACTAGACTCTTAAATGACGAGTACACTAATTTTTGAAACACAACTTATAAATATCACCCATTCACACTTCGATCAATGAAGTTGGGTACGCTTATGAAAAAATATACAGACACCGGAAAAAAAGATACACGTTCAGGATTTGGAGCTGGGCTCACCGAACTAGGAAAGACCAACCCAAATGTCGTGGCGCTTTGTGCCGATCTTACAGGATCCCTTAAGATGAACGAATTCCAAAACAATCACCCAGAACGCTTTTTTCAGGTAGGAATTGCCGAAGCTAACATGATGGGTGTTGCAGCAGGTATGACCGTTGGAGGAAAGATTCCATTTACGGGAACTTTTGCCAACTTCTCAACCGGAAGGGTGTACGATCAGATTCGTCAATCCATCGCCTATTCTGATAAGAATGTGAAGATCTGTGCTTCGCATGCAGGTGTAACACTAGGGGAAGACGGTGCCACCCACCAGATTCTTGAGGATATCGGTCTTATGAAAATGTTGCCAGGTATGACCGTGATCAATACGTGCGATTACAACCAAACAAAGGCAGCAACGCTTGCCATTGCAGAGCATCACGGACCTGTATATCTTCGCTTCGGAAGACCAAAGGTGGCAAACTTCACCCCCGAAGATCAAAAATTTGAAATCGGGAAAGCGGCCCTTTTAAACGAAGGAAACGATGTAACCATCGTTGCTACTGGACATCTTGTTTGGGAAGCGCTAAAGGCTGCCGAAACATTAGAAGGGCAAGGCATCTCTGCTGAAGTGATCAACATTCACACCATCAAACCATTGGATGATGAAGCCATCATCAACTCAGTTAAGAAGACTGGATGCGTCGTTACGGCCGAAGAGCACAACTATCTTGGCGGTCTTGGTGAGAGCGTATCTCGTGTGTTAGCGCAGCAGCATCCAACTCCGCAAGAGTTCGTTGCCACCAACGATACCTTTGGTGAATCAGGAACTCCGGACCAATTGATGGAAAAGTACGGTCTCAACGACAAAGCCATTGTTGAAGCATCTCTGAAAGTCCTTAAAAGAAAATAATTACAGCCCTCGTTCGTTTTAATGTGTATAACCTTATAAACATTAAAACCATGAGAAAGTTATTGTTTTTTGTGTTCGCATTGTCGTCAATGACCATGCTGGCACAGGCCAAATTTGGAGTAAAGGCCGGACTTAACTACAACCAAAACGGAGATCTAACACTCAGCCAAGTAGGGAATGCGGCTGAAGATGCTGTCACTGGATCTGACGGCAAGATCGGGTATCACTTTGGGGTATTCGCAAACCTTCCACTCTCTAAATTCTACGTAAGACCTGAGCTGGTCTATACCAAGACCAAGAGTGAATATGATGGTGCCGACTACGATCTGAGCAAACTCGACCTTCCTGTACTCTTGGGGTACAAGATCATTGGTCCGCTGAGCATCTTCGCTGGACCAGATTTTCAGTACATTCTTGACAATGATCTGGACGACGTGAATCTGAACGATGTTGAGAGTGATTTTACTATTGGACTTCATATCGGGGCGGCATTGCAATTAGGCAACCTCGGACTAGACATTCGCTACGAGCGCGGTCTCTCTGATAACGAAGCCGACTTTGTAAGCGATAATATCACGAATATTCAAGGACGGGTCGATTCAAGACCTTCGCAAATTATTTTGGGAGTATCCCTAAACCTGTAAGCGTTGTTATATTTTTAAGAGGAAGGGGCGCTGCTGTTGCAGCGGCCTTTTTTATGGTCATCAATTCATTCAATCGCAGGCTAAGGAAACTTGATTCTAATCAGGCGAAAAGTATTAAGAAAAGTTGTTACTTAGTAGGAATCTAAACGGAACACTCATGAAACGCATCGCTATCTTCTGTGGTTCTAGTGACGGAAACAGCCCTGTTTTCAGAGAGACCGCATACAACCTAGGAAAAATACTGGCCCAAAAGGGTATTGACATAGTATATGGTGGTGCCAAAGTGGGTATCATGAAAGCCGTGGCCGATGGGGCTATGCAAAACAACGGAAGCGCTATCGGTGTCCTCACCCGATTTCTACAGGGAAAAGAAGTTGCTCACAACGGCCTTACCGAACTTATTCTAGTAGACTCCATGCACGAGAGAAAACACAAAATGAATGAGTTATCTAACGGAATGATTGCGCTTCCGGGTGGATTTGGCACCCTCGATGAGCTTTTTGATGTATTGACCCTTGGGCAACTTGGACAACATCAAAAACCTATCGGAATCTTAAACATCAATGGATACTTTGACCATTTGGTTTCCTTGCTTCAGACGATGACGGAAAAAGGGTTTCTGAAAGAACAAAACCGAAGTATGCTTTTGATTGCTGATTCGGTCGAAGCATTACTCGAAAAAATGTATGCCTATCAACCATCTACCACTAGCAAGTGGATTCAGTCGTCTTCATAGATCGTAGTTGCAGTGCTTCTAACTAAAAAAAGAAACATGCCAAAAGAGATCATTGTCAAATCCATTTTGAATAAGACCAAGAAAAGAGATGCTTGGTTCTTGGATGACTACACGGTGAACTTGTACAGCAGTTGCTCTTTTAATTGCCTCTATTGCTACATCCGTGGAAGCAAGTACGGTACAAACCTCGCGGCGAGTCTTTCGGTAAAAACAAATGCTATCGAATTGTTGGACAAACAATTGGGCAATCGGTCCAAAAAAGGTCAGTATGGAATCATCGTACTCTCATCGGCCACCGATCCTTATTTACAGATTGAAAAAGACTATGAGCTTACACGGCAAGCGTTGCAGGTGATTTTGAAACATCGCTTTCCGGTGCATGTCATCACCAAGTCAGCATTGATCAAAAGAGACCTTGATCTATTGAAGGAAATTGACAAAGTGGCCATCTTACCCAAAGATCTAAAAACTTCCTTGGGAAGAGGCTGCATAATTACTTTCTCATTTTCGACATTGGATGACGACGTTGCTAGTATTTTTGAACCGGGAGCGACACGCCCTTCTGACCGTCTCGATGCAATGAAAGTGGCGATTGATCAAGGCTTCTTAACAGGAGTAAGTATGATGCCTATGCTTCCGTTTATTTCTGATACCACAGAACATTTGAATCTGCTGTTCAGTACTTTTAAGGAGTGTGGTGCTTCCTATGTGATGCCTGCAACTATTACGCTCTTTGGTAATGGAAAAGCCGACAGCAAAACCCTGGTATTAAATGCCATACAAAAACATTTTCCGCATTTAGAACAGCGTTATACGAAGTACTTTTCAAACTCTCATGAGCTACCGGCTTACTATCGTGATGCTTTTTACAAGAAGATGAAAGAGCTGTCTGAGGTTTACGGAATCTCCGATAGAATTATATAGAAAAAGCCCCTCTGTTGAGGGACTTTTTTAGTTCTTAGTTGTTAGTCATTAGTTATTGGTATCATTCTCTCAATTTTACCACATCTCAACTAACTATTTACTCATTTAGGTTTTGTCAGTTCGAGCGCAGTCGAGAACAAGCAAAACCGTTTATTTCTCAATACTCAGTACTAATTAAGCTTCTACTGCTGTTTCGACTGATGCCAAGTAGCGTTCAGCATCAAGAGCTGCCATACAACCCGTTCCGGCTGCGGTGACGGCTTGTCTATATTCTTTGTCCTGAACATCTCCCGAAGCAAATACACCTGGCTTGTTGGTCTTAGTAGACTTGCCTTCTGTGATGATGTATCCAGTATCGTCCATGTCGATCTGTCCTTTGAAGATATCGGTATTTGGTTTATGACCGATGGCCACGAACAAACCGGTAATTTCGATTTCTTCCTTCTCTCCTGTTTGGTTATTGACCATACGAAGTCCTTCGACTACTTGTTCTCCCAATACCTCCTCTACTTCAGTATTGTATCTTATATCAATGTTCTTGATACTGTTTACACGATGCTGCATCGCTTTTGAAGCTCTCATCTCATCTCTACGTACTAGCATGGTTACACTGGTACAGATATTGGCCAAGTACGAAGCTTCTTCAGCCGCGGTATCTCCACCTCCAACGATGGCTACATCTTGTCCTTTGTAAAAGAACCCGTCACAAACGGCACAAGCAGAAACTCCTCCGCCACGTAAACGTTGTTCGCTTTCTAATCCTAAATACTTGGCAGTAGCTCCTGTTGAAATGATCACAGTTTCAGCTTCGATTTGAGTGGTGTTGTCTACAGTGACTTTGTGGATCCCTCCCACCTCATCACTTAGATCCACTGATGTTACCATCCCGATGCGTACTTCTGTGCCAAATCGTTCTGCTTGTTGTTGCAGCTGCACCATCATTGTAGGGCCATCAATTCCTTCAGGGTATCCAGGAAAGTTATCCACTTCTGTTGTAGTGGTTAGCTGTCCGCCAGGTTCCATTCCGGTGTACATAATAGGCTTAAGATCAGCACGCGCTGCGTAGATCGCGGCGGTATAGCCGGCAGGTCCAGAACCGATGATCAAACACTTTATTCTTTCTATTGTATCAGACATAATCTTTTCTTCTAAATAGTTTACAAAACAAAAGTAGAATTTTTACCAAAATCCTTACTAACAACTTATAAAAAGTTGTTATCAAACTATAATGCAATCAAATTAACACCAAAGATATGCACTATATCTGCGCAACCTATATCTTTGTATCACACTCAACAACAGTTATATGCGTTTTTTGATCTTTCTTCTCTTGCTCTTTTATTCGTCTTTAGGCATTGCCCAAAGCAAAGTGGATAGTTTGCAAAACGCCTTACAAAAGTCTTCGGAAAAAACGAGCGATCGTGTTGACCTCCTAAACGCATTGGGTTATGAATATTGGATCATAGACTCTAAGAAGTCCATTGAATTGGGGAATGAAGCCCTTTCACTTTCAAAAGAGATCAATTACCAACCCGGAATCGCCAAGGCCAATCGTATTGTGGGTGTAGCACATTGGACCCAAGGAAACCATGTACGCGCTATTGAATTTCTGGATCAGGCTGAAAAGGAATATACGGCTTTGGAAGACCCAGCGGGTGTAGCAGATAGCCAAATGAATGCCGGCATGGTTTACACTGACCTCAAAGACTATGATAAAGCCCAAACGCTCTTTGAACAAGCTATCAATGCTTTTACAACTTTAGACCAAAAAAGTAGAATCGCTACCACTTATACAAAATTGGCTAGTATTTATATTGAGCAAGGCAGACTCTATGATGCTAAAACTTATTTGGGCAATGCGCTGACCATGCATACCGAAGCCGATTTCACCTATGGCATGGCAGAAGCGCACAATCGTTTGGGTATTTTATACATTGCTCAGAATGAACGAGAGCAAGCTTACTATCATCTTGAAAGGTCTATTATTCTTGGAAAGGAGATCAATGATGAACATGGTATGGTGAGCAATCTTATCCAATACGGAAAACTACTAAGATTGGATAACAAATTGGACGCCGCAGAAGCGCATCTTAACATTGGTTTGAAAAGAGCGAAAGAAAATCGCCTAAAAAAATATGAGCTAGCAGCCTATGAAGAGCTAAAAGAATTGAAGAAAGCGCAAGGAAAACCTGATGAAGCGTTAGAACAGTTTGACCGATATACGGCTTTAAAGGATAGCATCTTTAATTCGGAACTTTCGATGCAGATCGCTGCTGTGGCATTTCAGAACGACCTTAATGCCAAAGAGCAGGAAGTGCAATTACTCAAAGAGCAAGAACGTTCGAACACTGTAATCAAATGGAGTCTGATCATTGGTGCATTGGGCATTGCGCTTACCAGTAGTTTGATCATTGCCAGTTTGCGGCAACGTGCCTTGCAAAACAAAGAGCTTTTACGTCGTAAGCAAGAATTGATAACCTCACAAGAAGCCTTATCGAAGACGGCGTTGGAAAACTCACAACTGAAAGAAAAAGAATTACAACAACAGTTATCTCACAAAAACAAAGAACTTACCTCTTACACGCTAAACTTTGTGCAGAAAAATGAATTGTTGCAGCAATTGCAAGAACAGGTACAAGAGGCAAAAAATGCAAGTCCGGCAACCAAGGATAAATTGATTGACCAATTGAATCGTACCATCAAACAACACCTTACCATTGATAAGGACTGGGAGGACTTTAAACGATTCTTTGAAGAGGTACACACCGATTTTCACAAGAAACTTAAAGAGAAGCATCCCGACCTAAGTCCGAACGACCTTAAGATCTGCTCGCTCACAAGACTCAATTTGAATATTAAAGAAACCGCTAGTGTCTTGGGGATATCTCCAGAAAGTGCCAAAACCGCCCGTTATCGTCTTCGCAAAAAGCTGAATCTTCAAACCGAAGATGACCTCCTAAGCTACTTTTTACAACTGGAAAGTGGTCAAGCTTGATCAAATATGGCTTGAAAGCACTGTTTTTCTTCTTAAAATTTAACTTTATTCAAATAATTGATTTTCAGCTTTTTAAATATTTTTGTTGACCTGATGTCTACCTCACCTTAACAACTATCTTCGTATTGTCTACTTCATATCCTTGACCTGTACACTTCGGGTATACCTCATTTATTTTCAACATGTTAGCCCTTGATTTAGTTTTGTCTCGCTATTGATCAAAATACGAACAGACATGGGAACTTTTATTGTACTTATCATCTTGAACCTTGCGGTTGTACTCTTCATCATTATGAAGGTAATACAGATACGAGGTGAAGAATTTTCTTTTGACCTCGAAGAAGAAATCAGAAAAGAACTCCTAGACTCTCAATGAACATTTTCGCTTGGAGGGCATACGCATCATGAGGGCGGAACCTACCTCCAAGATCATCGGGTTTTACAATGATAGCCCTACCCTCTTCCGCCCTCTTTTTAAAACATCAATCATTAAACACATGAGAAACAACAGAAATCAAAACAAGGGTACCCTCAAGGACATTTGGGTACGTAGACGAACACAATTGAATCAAAAATTAAACCGTATAAATCGAACATTATGAAAGACGTATTATCAAATTTGCCAAGCCCCATCGATCTTTTACTAGATCCGATCTCGTTGATCATTTTAGCAATGTACGCTGGGCTTATCATTTGGGAAGCGGTGGCTCCTGCAAGAAAGCTCCCAGAATTGAAGTATTGGAAATTAAGAGGCATGATTGCCTTTGCGATCTTCTTCTATCTGTCCTCTTATCTCCCTTTGATATGGGATACGTATTTGATCGACTACCAACTTTTTGACCTCACCGGGTTAGGGGTATTAGGTGGTGCTGCGGTCGGATTTATTCTCTACGAACTAGTGCTGTATGCATGGCATCGTGCCTTACATCGTTATGATAGACTTTGGAAGGTATTTCATCAAATGCATCATAGCTCTGAGCGATTAGACAGCTATAGCGCATTTTACTTTAGCATTCTTGATATGATTGGCTTTACTTTCTTGGGCAGTCTATGCTTTACCATCATAGCTGGCTTTGACCCTAAGGCGGTTGTAATCATTCTTTTGCTGACCAACTTCTTTGCCATCTTTCAGCATTGCAATATCAAAACACCACATTGGATAGGCTATATCATGCAGAGACCTGAAGGACATGCATATCATCATGCCAAAGGAATCCATGCAAATAATTACACTGACCTGTCCTTTATCGACATGCTGTTCGGTACGTTTCATAATCCGAAGGAATTTGTTGCTGAGACTGGTTTTTACGAAGGCGGTTCCTATCGTGTAAAGGACATGCTACTATTCAAAGACATTTCTGAAGAATCATCCATAAAAGAACCTTCATCAATCAAAAAGGCATCATAGCAATATGTAAAACTTACTGTTCGCAAGAGAGCAGTATATATGGAGTTTTTGGTTAATGGGAAAGGCCGCAGGTAGCGGCCTTTCTTTTTTTTAATCATCCCTTTTCTACAAAACATATAGTAATCTCGACATTTTTTCGTATCTTATTATACGCAATCCCTTGATTTTCAAACCAAAACAATCCTTTATGAAAACAGTTTCGAAATTACTCCTGTGCGTTTTGGTGTTGATTTCCTGTAATCAGGAAAAAGCCCAAGACACCGAGCTAAAAGATACCACCCCAGAGCCCGAAGCGCTTTCGCTTGAAGGTATTTGGGAATTGACAAACTACTATACGTATGAAGACAACGAGGTAATCGATTCCTTTTCGAACAATGCCGATTATCGACAAATAAAAATGTACCAACACGGTAAGGTCATGTGGTCTCGAAAGGTTCCGATTGATTCGATTGAGTGGTACGGTTATGGTTCGTATCAGATTACCGACACCTCCTTGACAGAGACCATCGAATACGGGTCGGCTTCGATGCTCAAAATCATCGACACCATGCGTGTGTTCACTTTTGAATTGGAGCTCGAAAAAAACAAATATCGACAGATCAATATAGATATAGACGGTAATCGGATGTTCTCTGAAAATTACGTTCGTATTGAAGAACCCTAATATAGAAAGCCCCGCAGCAAGCGGGGCTTTTCATTGTATTTGATTTAAAAATTATATTTAATCCCTAACTGGGCACGCCATCTCGAATTGAGCAGATCTGTTACCCATGGCTCTTCGCTATCATCAATATTGAACTGATATTGTGGTTGTTCATTCTCGATTCCGACGAAATTCAATAAGCTAAAACTCGAATTCACAACATTGGGCACAAACACCAATCGGCCCCAATCTTTATTCACGAAGTTGAGTACATTCAGCATATCAAATGAAAAGGTCACCGATTGTCCGTTTTCAAATCGTTTGTTGTATTGTAGCTTCATGTCCAACTCGTGATTCCACGGAGTTTTGGCTCCATTGCGTTGCGCATACCTTCCTCTTCGTTCATTTAAATACGAATTGTTTTGAATGTAGCGGTCCAATCGTTGCCATTGCTCTTGTGCCGTAACCGTGACAATACCGTTGCTATCAGTAATATCTACAAGATTTATTTCGGAAGCATTACGGGGTACGTAGACCAAATCGTTTCTCGAAGAACCATCCCTATTAGGGTCGCCTTGATATACGAAGGAATAAGGACTTCCGGAGCGTCCGTTGTATAAGAATGACAGGAAGAGGTCGTCTGACTTTCCTAATTCGAAATTATAGGAATGGCTCGAGATGATCTTGTGACGTAAGTCAAAGTTTGAAAAGGACAAAGAAGGGTTGTTACCAAACACTGCCTGATTCCATTCAAAATTCGCCGCTGGTGAACTTCTAACCGTACTCGAGACATCCTTACTTAATCCGTACGTATATCCTACATAGCCCGAATACCTACCGATTTCTTTTGAAACTCCGGTAGTTAAGTTATAACGATATCCTTTATCGGTATTGGTCAGTAAGAACACGTTGGTGAAGTTCGGGTTGATCTTGATGTCCTCACCTGTTTCTAAAAAGTAGGGCCTGTTATCAGCTCCGGCGAAATTGCCCAATTCATCGCGACGGTTGATGGATTGAAAGAACAATCCGTTGAGCACTTCAGTATATGTACCTTCAATTGTTACTCCCCAATCATTAGGTAGTTTGGCCTCAAAAGCTATGTTCGTTTTCCATTCTCGCGGAAGCGTAAAATCATTGTCGATCAAATTGATCTCGGTAAGGTTGGGTTGCAAACTACGAAGATCGTCCAGGTTTTCGGTAAGTGGCACTGGGTTGTTGGGACGAATGTCAATATTGAAATACTCGGTACCCGAAATGTATTCTGTATAGGCGAACCAAAGATACGGTATGCGCCCCGAAAAGAGTCCGGTGCCTCCTCTAAGTTTGTATTTTCCTTGGTCGTCAAATGTGTAATTAAATCCAAAACGCGGATTCAGTTGTGGCTTGTTCGAAATCTTGTTGTCAAAACGACTGAATTCTGGCGTATTCTGCACTTCTGGACTGACCGGAAGATCGCTTGGTAAAAATTGTGCGTCCAGTCGTATTC
Organism: Flavobacteriaceae bacterium; assembly: GCA_028279515.1. Taxonomy (GTDB): domain Bacteria; phylum Bacteroidota; class Bacteroidia; order Flavobacteriales; family Flavobacteriaceae; genus JANQNQ01. The sequence goes on along the minus strand of JANQNQ010000001.1, from coordinate 597,743 downwards.
CGCCAGTTAAAGTGAGCTTGTTAGAAACACGAAACTTATCTTGAAGATACAAAGCGGTTTCTAACACCGATACAGTTGCTGACGGACGATTGCTTACAAATCCGAAATCATTGTTATTTACGTTGTAAACACCTCGAATACGATGTGGTCTATCATTTAAGAAATCATCGACCGAGCGGTATTCCCAACGACCGTTCCAGGCAGATAAGAACCCATATTCGATATCATTGAACTGCAGGAGTCCGCCAAAGTCGAAAGTATGGTCTTTGGTGGTGTATGTTAGTTTATCAGCCAATTGCAACGTGTAAAAGTCAGAGCTGTACACTGAGGCTTCTCGGTAGGTCCCAGCAAAGATTCGGTTGGTCGAATTCGACGCAATTTGTATGTGTGGAAAAACCCTTCCGTCGAAGTCACGATCTTCTTTGACAGTGTTAAAACCAAGTGTCAAGTTATTAGAGAGTCCGTTGTCAAAGTTCGACTTTAGCTCTAGAGCAAGGCTGTTGGCAACACTGTTGTGGCGATACCCTTGATTTCCAAAGTTGAAGATCGAGCTATTCCACTCTAAATTATCGGCATAACTGTTCACGTAGTTATTGCGAAGCGTAAGTTTATGCTTCTGAGAAATATTATAATCCAGTCGTGCAAAAAGCTTGGTGCTCGACGTCTTGATCGATGCATCTGTAAAGGTTCCTGGGTCATAGTTATACACGTTAATCAATCGATCGGCCACTGCTTGTACATCTTCGATCGGGATGTTTGAAGTAGTACTTCCAGGCGCATTGAGCACTGGATTATTGGACAACGCTTGCTCGACATTCACGTAGTAAAAGAGTTTGTCTTTGATGATGGCGCCGCCAACACCTCCGCCAAACTGTACGTCATAAAAAGTGGGAACACTCTGTTCAATACCATCGGCGTAGCTTCCTAAGAGTGCTTGATTGTTTCCGTAGGCATAGGCTTCAGCACTCAGGTTATTGGTTCCATTCTTGGTGACCACATTGATACTGGCACCACTAAAGTTTCCGATGCTTACATCAAACGGCGCTACCTTTACCGACAACTGTTTGATGGCCCCAAAACCAATGGGTTGGGTACGAGAGAGACTACCTGGCGTTCCGTTGGCCGATGAGCCAGCCGCACCGCTTGCAGGCTCTTGAAAACCGATTACATCGTTATTGGCGATTCCGTCGATATTGAGGTTGTTGAAGCGATTGCTGGCCCCGCCAAAGGAATTTAAATTGTTCTCAGGTAAATTCTTGGTCAAATCCTGTATGCTTCTATTGATCGTCGGGGTAGACCGTATCTGCTTTTTATTGACCAAACTTTCATTTCCGTTCTTTTGCACAGCTCCTGAAGCTGTAATCACTACCTCATCCAAAGCTACATTGTCTTCCATCAAAACGAAATCTTTCACGGTTGTATTACCCAGATCTACCGCTATCTGTTCTTCGACAATCGTACGATAGCCTACAAATGATACTTCTATCTTATACGAAGCAGATGGTACAAGGTTGGAAATAATGTAAAAGCCGTTCTCTTGGGATATGGCGCCATAGGAGTAATTCGTATCGGTATCTGTCAAAATAACATTGGCAAAGGCTACAGAGTTTCCTTCGGTGTCAGATAAGGTTCCCTGAAGGGTTCCCGTCGTTTCTTGTGCCCTGATTGATGCGAATGAAAAGAAAAATGCAAGTAGAAAAAAACAAGCTCTCAAGTAATGAGTGTACATGTAAATTAAAATTAATTGTGATTTAAAAGTAGACGCAGCATGGCGAGTCTACACGTATTCTAAGTTTAAAAAAGATGAATTGAAAGGTGTGTGTCACACAGTAACGAAGTGCCTTGGAGGGCCTCTGTTTATGGTGGTTTTGAAGTGGTACTGTACTCTGAGTGCAATATCATATACGTATAAGTGAATCGGCTTGACGAGCAAGTTTTGAATGAGCCCTCGCAACTGTGTCAAACACCTACCTATTGTGGTATATACTTTTTTTAAGTCGGAAAAACGGTCAATATCATGCAGGTATGGTAAACGGTAGATGCTTACATCTTGTGCTTGGATGTATTGCCTAACTTCGGTCGCTACGCTTGAAGTATTCCACGAAAAGTTGAGGAAGTGCTCTTTATTGAAGTGATCTTTGCGGATTCCCATGAGATAGAACCCTCCATCAAAACTAGGACCCATGGCAAAGTTGCCAGCTACCAATTGATCGGCTGCCTTAAAAATATGTTGCTTAGAAAGCGACGGCGCATCACTACCCATTGTGATCACACCTTTGTATCCTTTTTCGAATACTTCTGTGATCGCATTTGCGAATCGCTCTCCAAAGGTATCTCCGACCTGCTGTTGTTCATCAAAATGGTAATAGTCAATACCTGTTGCCGCAACCGTTTTTTTGGTTTGTGCCAATAGTTGATCATGTACTCCCGAATTATGCAGAAAGGCCTTTCGTTTGGTCTCTTCCTTTTCAGAGAGTGCAAAGATCAGTATAGCTATGTCTTCGAATGAAATCTTCATTAAAGCGGTCGTGGGTTAGTAATGTTACTCGAAATATAGTCGGACACATCCTACATGACTTACCGAAAATATAGAATTTGTTCCACATTTTAACAGTGTCATTTCTTCAACAACCCTAAGTAACTGGTAATGAAAAACATTGAATGAGAATAAAAGTTTCTCTGATGAAAAATCTCCACATGCTTATTTCATCAATACTCCAAACCTCTTTGCTGGAGTATATTATTTAGTTATTTTTGCTCTTCATTTCGCAGTGATAAGCTGTTATCGGGATGTGGCATTCAGAGCACTGCTCTGAGCGGTAGCGTACATGCACCACCACAGCCCAAAACACATCATCGGGATGTGGCGCAGTCTGGTAGCGTACACGCATGGGGTGCGTGGGGTCGCTGGTTCGAATCCAGTCATCCCGACCAAGAAAAAGCTGAACCATTTTGGTTCGGCTTTTTTTGTTTGAACGAAGTGCAAACTTGTTTGCAAACTGAAGTGAAAACAAAAAAAGAGGAAAGCGAAGCTTTACAGTTTTTACTTGAGCAACATTCCCATACTCTGGATGGACGAAGTCAATCCTGTCCGTCAACCGAAGTGAAAACAAAAAAAGAGGAAAGCGAAGCTTTGCAGCTTTTACTTGAGCAACATTCCCATACTCTGGATGGACGAAGTCAATCCTGTCTTCAAACCGAAGTGAAAACAAAAAAAGAAGAAAGCGAAGCTTTACAGCTTTTGCTTGAGCAACATTCCCATACTCTGGATGGACGAAGTGAATCTTGACTTCTAATCGAGGTACAAACAATACTGTACAATTATTTTTACCTTTAATGCGTAACAGAGCAAAAGACCGTTTTCATCTATAACGTATAAGTCTTTCCATGATCCAAAAGGTATTCAGAGAACTCAAGAAGAAATTATCCAAGCCCAAATCTCAGAACCCTGATGACATTTTGGAAATCTTCAAAAATGCGCTCCGTCAAGAGATTGACGAAAATGTCATTGGCATCTATATTGTAGGGTCCTATGCTTTGGGTGATTTCAATGATAATTTGAGTGACATCGATTTTGTTGTCATCCTGAGACGACAGTTGTCTACAACGGAAATGAAAGCTCTAGCGATGGTTCATTCTACCATTGAAAAAAGAACGTTACAGCCCAACCTCAACGGAATCTATATACTGGAGAGCGACATTGGCAAAGAGCGAACAGCTATTGAAATGATCACATTTTTTCATGAAGGCAGCTTGAAAAGAGTTTCTAACCCAAACGCTTTCTATGAAATCAATCCTATAACCTGGGCAGAACTAAAGCTTTACGGCATCACGCTATATGGACCAGACTGTAAAGATCTTTCCATCAAAGTCGATTGGCACGCAATTCATCAATATCTATATCAAAACATAAACACGTATTGGGTTTCTTGGCTAAAAGGGTCGAAGAACCCTTTACACCCCTATTTCTACATTACTCTTTTTAGAAGAAGTGAGAATGCTTGGTGTGTTTCGGGCGTTGCGAGACAATTGTTTACGCTACGAGAAAATTCAGTTTCTTCCAAAAGGAAGGCTTGCCAATATTTATTGGAAGACGCTCCTGAAAAATTCAAACCTATTTTAAAAGATACGATCGCTTTCAGAACGGGAAAAAGTTCAAGGAATAGTTGGTTACAAAAACGGGAGATGCAAGATTTCCTTGAATTCTGTATTGACTCCTTTAATAAAGAGTTTACTGAAAAGTATGCCTCTCTTCCCTAGCAACTATATATTTCATAACTTTAAGGTACTATGTGTACGTTTAAAAATCTAATATGTATTTGTGCCTTGGCCTTGCTAGTAACTGGATGTAAAAATGTTGCTTCTAACGAAAAACAGGGAAACACCGATGCCAAAATAAATGATTGCATAGAACGAGTCATAGCTTTAGACTCTTCTTTTGGCAAGGATCGAAATCACGATTGTGAAAAAATCTCGCTGAGTGCCACTATTACCAAATACACCAATAGACTTTCAGAATTAAGTTATGATGGCTGTGCAGAAGAATTCAAGGTAGCATTTCAAGGTCATATTAAGGCTTGGCAAAACACCATGAAAGTCACTGATAACTATCCGGATCTACGTGGTGAGATGCACGACCTTTTTGATCAAATAAATACCACCAAGGATTCTACTGTTTTTAAACCGTTGGTCAAAGATATTTGGGATACTTGGGCCGATATTGAAGCGGCCATGAAGAAATAATGTGATTCATTTCACCCTTCGCATTTGGAAAAATAATATCTTTCATTCGCTAAACAATTCATCATTTTATATCATGAACCATCCATATGCTAATTTGCCTATGAGAGTCAAAGCTGCTGTTATTGACTCTATTTTACTTATTGTTACCATGTACGTCATTTCAGGTGTGCTTGCAACTTTTGAAAATGTTCCTGATTCTATCAGAATTGTATTGTTTGTATGTATATTCTTGTTGTATGATCCCCTCTTGACAAGCATGTTCGGTGCCACTATTGGGCACTCTTTTAGTAAGATCGTTGTGAAGCGTGAAGCTGACCCTTCTAAAAACATTCCTTTTTTTAAGGCAGTTCCCAGATTTGTGGTGAAGGTGCTGTTGGGATGGATTTCACTCCTTACCGTTACTGGTCATGAAAGAAAACAGGCATTACATGACTTGGTGGCGGGTTCGGTTGTTCTTCAAGAATCAGATGAAGGGTAATTTTATTTAATTACACCTTAATAAATAGCTTTTTCTTATACATCCAATACCCTAGTAACAAGTAAAACAGCATTACAATTAGGGCATAAAGCATCGAAGAAAACTCTGGACTAAACGAAATTGTGCTTGATAATTGTCCGTACAACCATGAATGTATGTTATCATTATCACTTACTTTGATTATGAAAAAAGCCTTCGTGATCAGACTAGAAACGAAGTAAATAGTAATGGCATTCATGCCAACATATTTAAAAATGCTTCCAAATTTAACAGCCCTAATGTCGCTAAAGTAATATACAATAGTTAGAATAAATGTGGCCCAGCCTGCTGTAGCAAGCACATAGCTACTCGTCCACAAGGCCTTATTCATCGGAAACCAATAATCCCAAATATATCCTAAGATCAACATCAACATGGCCGAGGCAAACAACGCTTGTAGTTTCTTACTGAAGTTAGAAGACAACAACCTTCCTATTAATACTCCGATCAAACAAGTAGCGATAGATGGAATTGTACTCACGAGCCCTTCAGGGTCATAATCTGGTTTCCACATATGTGTTCCGAGAATTTTTTGATCAATATATAAGGCCCAATTGTTGGGTGCTCGATCAAATGTAGGCTGCATTCCTTCTGGGAAAGACACAAACCCTATGAACAACCAATACCCCAACAGTATCAATAAGGCAATGGCCAAAAGTGATTTCCAGTTTGTGTGGATATATAGTTGGGCTGAAATAAAAAAAACGATACCTATTCGTTGCAACACTCCAGGAATTCTAACGGTATCCAGATCGACAAAAAAAGGTAAGTATGGAGTAAATAAATTTAGGACCAACCCTAGACCTATTAGTTTTAGACTCCTAATTGTTATCTTTTGATACAAAGCTCGATTCGTTTCTTTATTGGTGTATGCATAGTGGATTGAAATACCCACAATAAATAGAAAGAAAGGGAAAATAAGATCTGTTGGTGTGAGTCCATGCCAATCTGCATGTCTTAACGGAGCGTATATGTGGCCCCAAGTACCAGGAGTATTTACTAAAATCATCGCGGCAATGGTCACTCCACGTAGGATATCTACCGAGACTATTCTGGTCTTCACTTCCATAAAAAGAAAATAACTGCACGTAAAGTAAGTACTAATTGACAATACCGTAAATTAATTCTACCATCAACTGGGATTAGCTGTCAAACAACAGCAATTTGTCTATTAAACTGTTCAAAAAAGGGTATTCTAACAATCGGATAAACTTACTTTAACAGCCAGTCCGCCTTCTGAAGTTTCTTTGTATTTGTTGTGCATGTCCTTGGCCGTCTCCCACATGGTATCAACCACCTTATCCAGGGGTACTTTCACATTGTTCGGGTCCGTCTCTAATGCCAGCTCAGCTGCGTTTATGGCCTTGATTGCGCCCATGGAGTTTCGTTCGATGCAAGGAACTTGTACCAAACCTCCGATGGGGTCACAGGTGAGTCCAAGATGATGTTCCATGGCGATCTCTGCAGCAATCATCACTTGCTCTGGGCTTCCGCCTAACAATTCGCATAAAGCCGCCGCGGCCATGGCCGAAGACACACCAATTTCGGCCTGACATCCTCCCATGGCTGCAGATATGGTGGCTCCTTTTTTGAAGATGCTGCCAATTTCGCCTGCCACCAACAAAAATTGTTTGATGTGCTTAAAATCGGCTTGATGATTTTCGATCACCATATAGTACATTAATACTGCTGGAATCACTCCGGCGCTCCCGTTTGTTGGCGCCGTAACGACACGTCCAAGTGAAGCATTTACTTCATTAACGCTAAGAGCAAAACAGCTTACCCATTTTAGAATCTGTCGAAACTTGACTTCTGTCTTCCGTATGGTCCCTAGCCATTCCTGTGGAGAATCGTAGGGTAATGTTCCTTTTAATTTTTGATGCGTATCATAGGCACGCCGTCTTACATTGAGTCCGCCAGGTAAGTTTCCTTCTGTATGGCAACCGATATACATGCATTCTAGCATGGTACGCCAAATACGCTGCAGTTCGTGATCAATCTCTTTGTTAGACCGAATGGATCGTTCATTTTCCAGCACCACCTCAGAAATTGACATCTTCAGTTTCTGGCAGTAATCTAACAATTCGCTCGCTTTTTGTATCGGGTACGGAAATACGGTGTAGAATATCTCGTCTTTCTTCTTTGAGTTTTCACGTTCTTCTTTCACAACAAAACCTCCTCCTATCGAATAAAATGTTGAAGACATTTCAGCTTCCGAAGTGAATGCAGTAAAGGTGAGTCCGTTGGCATGAAAAGGTAGAAACTCTCTATTGAAAATGATATCTGTATCCTTATTTAGCGGAATGGCACGTTCACCGTTGAAGTTTAGCAAGTGTTTTTCCGTTATTGTTTCGATGATCTGCGGAATATTTTCTACAGGAATGGTCTCGGGGTCTGCCCCTGACAAACCTAGTAAAACAGCGAGGTCGGTCGCGTGGCCCTTCCCCGTAAGGGAAAGAGAACCATAAAGGTCCACCTGAATTTTTATGATATCGTCAAAGATGTTGGCCTCTTTTAACTCGCCTATCCAACGCTCGGCGGCACGCCAAGGACCAAGGGTATGGGAACTGGACGGACCAATCCCTATCTTCAACATGTCAAAAACACTAATACTTTCCATTTTTATCGAGCAGTGAGCGACCTTTTCTGCATCGCTCATTTAACTTTCAAATGTAGGGTTCTCAGAAGAATTGGGCAACACATAAGATCTAAAGAGTCAAATATTTCATAACTTCACCCTACTTACAAGCTTAGAAATCATGAAAAAGAGTCTTCTTGTTATCGCCCTATTTTTATTTGTATCATCATATGCCCAAAGTGGGAAAGATGACCTAAACACCATCAACAAAACGCTAGATAATTACTTTCAAGGCTATGTAGAACGTGATCTCGGAAAACTTCGAAGTGCTTTTGATACTGAAAACGGTACGATGAAACTACCTGTCAAAAGTGAAGACAATCAAGGTTTTAAAAATGGATATTTCAAGGACATTGTTCAAAATTGGGCTTCGAAGCCGCCGATGAAACCCGAAGACAAAGCTATCAGTTGGATTAAAGTCTTGAGTATGGACATCATTTCGGATAAGCTGGCTTCGGCCAAGGTCGAGTTCAAGGTCGGCAATGCGTTATTTATTGACTTATTAACGCTGCAAAAAATAAGCGGTCAGTGGAAAATTACCAATAAGAGTTTTATTAAGCTTTAATGGTTTCACTCAACAACCTAGTTTTTTTCAAGGCTTTTTTTGAATTCTAAAGGAGAAACTTTCATTTCCTTCTTGAAGATTCTGTAAAAACTGCTCTTCGATTTGAATCCGCTGTTTAGCGCAATCCCTTCGATCGAATAATTTTTATGCTCATCGAGCTTGAGTTGGGCAATGAACTCTTCTACCCTAAACTTGTTGATGTAATCGTAAAAATTGGTGTTTAGATGCTGGTTGAGTAGCATGGACATTTTTTTGTCAGAGGTACCGACCAAAAATGCGAGTTCATTCAATGACAAGTCTTTGTTTAGATACGGTTTTTCTGAAACCATGGTATGTTCGAGTGCTGTTTTGAGGGCTTCTACCTCGTCCTCTTTAAGACCATTACCACTATTGGCTGGTTTCTTCATCTTCTCCTTAAAAAAGAAAACGTAAAAGACCAACAGCGCCACCATCAACGAAAAAATGATTATTGGCGTCCAGCTGCTATCTGCTTTTCGCTGTTTCTTAAGTTGTTTTTTTTGTTTCAGCGCTTTCTCGGACCCCTTCTCTTTTAGGTCATCTTTCTGTAACTCTTGTCGGACTATTTTTCTTGAAATGGAATACAACGGATCGTAATTTATACCATCCCTTATTGCCTGCGAGTTATCACTAATTACCATTTCAAGGACGTCAGCATTTTGCACGGAACTTAAATGAGTTGTCAGAAGCCAAAACACTGCGACCGCGCAACCGATATTGAGATAATATTTAGATGTGAAACTTATCAAAAGAACTATTCAGTTTTACTTTCATAAATATATCTTTTATTAAACAAAAGGCAATCCATCAATCCCAAAGAAACCGTGATAATAGTCCCACTGCTTCCGATAAGACACCTTTTCAAGGTCTGTTAAGGTGTAGACGCGTTTTGGAGACTATCTTGTACACTCAATCTTCAATGTGTTCCTCAATACAGATTAAAACCATCATAAATGAACAATGCTAACTATTTCCTTGTAATTGCATTTTTGCTAACACACATATATGCCGACGCTTGTAGTTTCTTTTGTGCCACCAGAAACAATCAGGTATTAATGGCTGGAAATGAAGACTGGAGCGATCCTTTTTCTAAAATGTGGACACGACCTGCCACCGAAAAAAGTTTTGGTATTCTGTACTTAGGTCACTCTGATTATCAAGCGCAGATCGCTGTTAACGAACATGGTTTGGCCTTTGACTTTGCCGCTCTAGATAAAGTTGAAGGGAAAAACAATGCAGGAAAGTCTTCTTTCTATGGAGATCTCTTTTCAGAAATACTTGCAAAATGCAAAACTGTTGATGAGGCGCTTGTATACTTAGGCCAATATCAATTTCATTCGGCATTTAGTCAAGCCATGTTGGCAGATGCGTCAGGAAATTCAATTCTCGTCAATCAAGATGGTATCATAAAACGAACGAGCGATTACCAAATATCTACCAACTTTAATGCATGTAATATAGCCGCCAAAAATTATGATTGTCTTCGATATAAAATTTTAGACGACACGCTTTCAAAGAAGATGCCAATATCTGTAACATCGTTTAGAAATTTGTTGAGCAGAGTTCATCAAGAAGGCCCGGCCCCAACACAATTTTCGTATGTTTTTAATCTAAAAGAAAGACAAATCTACCTTTATGCCTTTCACAACTATGAAGACGTCATTCAATTAGACCTGAAAAGTGAATTATCTAAAGAGGCATGGTTACAGGACCTAAAGCAGTTATTTCCTCCCTCTTTTGAAGAAGATTATTTTAGGGCACATCATAAAGATTCTCTTAAACAAGATCTTTTAAAAATCGTCTGGCATAAAGAGGCGGTAGAAGCATTAAAGCAGTATGCCACCCTTAAACGTGAAAAGCCTAAAATCGGAGACTACCCTTTTGTACTTTGGGACTTAGGTGCCGATATCGTTAAAGAAGTTTGGATAAGAGAGTCTAAAGGCATCCCATTTCATTACTGGTGGAGTCCTAAAAACTATCGCTCCTGGAAGTCCAAAAACCCGAAACTTAAAGAGGCATTAAAGATTTTCACTTTTCTTGAAAACATTCCTAAGGAAGATCCAAAACAACAGATTGGCGCCTACGAAATGAAGGGGTTCGTTTTTTACGTGTTGGGCGAAAATGAGAAAGCCAAGGATTACTTCAAAAAGACAATGGAAGTTTCTCCAAAAGAAATAGGCAATTATCATCGCGCCAAATTGTTTTACGAATATCTAAGTGAGGAATGAAATCGTTTTCTAAATCTGCTCTACGCTCTCTAGCAGTTGCCATGATTATTGGTCCTGCTTGTAATGCTCAAATTGAACAATCAGACAGTCTAGACCTACTCGATTACTCAACTAACAAACAGAAGACTCACAAATCATTTCCTGTAAGTTATCAAGAGGCCCTGACAATATGGAAAAGTGTTGAAGACATCCATGATTGGATGGGCAACAATTTCACTTATGATATGGAGCGTGCAAGGCTGTTATCCAATAATAACAAGGTAAGAGGCATGACTTCGATACTATCACCAGAAGAGCTTTATGGCATTAAGAAAGGGGTATGTTTGGACATATCGAGATTTGCCTACGAAACTACTCAAACCATCCAACCTTCCATTGATATCTGGTATCTAAAAATAGCTTTCGAGCCCGTGATTATAAATGGAAACAAATTTGTAAACCATTGGCTGGTTGCCTATAAAAAAGATGAGGAATATTATTTTTTTGCGGACTCCAAAAGGCCAGAAAAAATTGTTGGGCCATACGACACGGTGGAAGCATTCATTTCTGAGTATGAAAAATTCAGAAAAAGAGAAATCAAATCTTTTAGCCTTAGAGATAGTTACAAGAAGAGCAGAAAGTTTAGAACTGGACAAAAGACCAAACTTCGTCAAAAGCGAAAAGAATGAATACCAATAACCAGATTAACTCACTTCGCTCGTTCATCTTAGATTGGGGATGTTGCTCAAGAAAGTCCGAACACTCGTTTATTACAAAATATACATTTGTATGAACACCAAAGACCAACGACTAAAGACCAACAACCAGAAACCGGATTAACTCGCTTCGCTCGTTCATCCTGAGTCGGGGGATGTTGCTAGAAAAAGTCTGAAGCACGATGTGCTTCGACAACTTTTTGTTTTTCCGCATTCGCTCAAGCAAACTTGGCGATGCTCCAAAACAAAAAAGTCTGAAACGAAAGTTTCAGACTTTTTCTGTCGGGGTGGCAGGATTCGAACCTGCGACCTCCTGCTCCCAAAGCAGGCGCGATAACCGGGCTACGCTACACCCCGATGGTGTATAAAATGTAAAATTCTAAATGTCAAACTCCAAATTCCAAAACGCACTCTAAATGAGTAGGCTGGGAACCCGGCGGGCCTTTCAACCTAAAAGCTCAAAAATCCAATAGATTTTCAAACATTGCTTCTTCTACAAAAAGTTAAATTTTGAAAATTGGACTGCAAATATATACTTTTTATTCATTCCCAATAGCAATATTTTGTAATTTCATCCGGCAACAACAACATTATGACCCATACCTTACGAAACATCGCTCTCTCCCTAGGTCTCATCTCCTTTTTTTCATGTGCCCAGCAGAAAAAAAATGACGTGACAATTGTTACCGAAACCTCCCCGTCCTACAGTTATGAAACGGTCGTGCCAGACCTCAACATTCCTTGGGGAATGACCTTTCTTCCGGATCAAAGTATGCTGATCACAGAGAAATCCGGAGAGATCATCCACTTTAAAGATGGAAAGAAGACTCTTCTAAAAAACGGCCCAGATGTTACAGTTAGAGGCCAAGGCGGACTCCTGGATATTGAGCTACATCCTAAATACAAAGAAAACGGTTGGATATACCTTACCTATTCTTCTTCAGAAGGAGAAGGTAGTGGAGCCAACACCGCAGTGATGCGCGCCAAACTTAATGGCGATACATTTGTAGATAAGGAAATATTGTACAAAGCCTCACCCAATAGTCGCAGAGGACAGCACTTCGGAAGCCGTCTTGAGTTCGACAATGACGGTTTTCTCTATTTCACCATCGGTGATCGCGGAAACCGAGACGTCAATCCGCAAGACATTACACGCGATTGCGGAAAGGTCTATCGCATAAATGATGACGGAAGCATCCCTAACGACAATCCTTTTGTTAACACTCCAAATGCCAAAAAGGCCATTTACAGCTACGGGCACCGTAATCCACAGGGAATGACAAAACATCCCGAAACTGGTGAGATATGGGTACACGAACACGGTCCACGCGGAGGCGACGAAATCAACATTGTAAAAAAAGGAAAGAACTTTGGCTGGCCCGTTATCACTTATGGCATCAATTATAGCGGCACCAAGATCACAGACATTACCGAAAAAGAGGGTATGGAACAACCGCTATATTATTGGACTCCTTCTATTGCGCCAAGTGGAATGACATTCATAACAAGTGACCGATACCCAGATTGGAAAGGTCAGTTACTCGTTGGAGCATTGGTCTTTCAATATCTCGAATTACTTAAGATCGACAACAATGAAGTCGTAGAACGCGAAAAACTTCTGGAGAACATAGGTCGCGTTCGCAACGTTCGTCAAGGTCCCGATGGTTATATCTATGTGGCCGTCGAAGGCAAGGGAATCGTGAAACTCCTTCCGAAGAAATGAAAAGATTCACCATTATTTTCGTCGCAGTATGTGCACTCAGTTCCTGTACCCAACAACAATCTCCCGAACTCAAAGAAAGCATCGAAAGAGGGCGCTTCGTCTACGAAGATCTTTGCGTTACCTGCCATTTACCAAGTGGTGAAGGAGTCCCAAAGGCCTTTCCTCCCCTTGCTCAATCAGATTATCTGATGGAGCGTCGCATGGAAAGTATCAAAGCCATTAAATTCGGACAACAAGGCAAGATCATTGTTAACGATATCGAATACAATGGAGTTATGACTAACCAAGGACTTACCGACGAAGAAGTCGCCGATGTCATGAACTATATTTTGAATTCTTGGGGCAACAGTGATAACAAAATGGTAACTGTCAAAGAAGTTTCTGCCGTAAAAAAGTAAATCCTTAAATTTGCCGAAAATCGAAATTCATGCTCATTATTGGTATCGCAGGCGGAACAGGATGTGGAAAAACGACCGTGGTCAATCAGATCATTAACGAACTTCCTGAAAATGAAGTCGGTGTCATCTCTCAGGACTCTTATTATAATGAGACCTCAAACTTGTCGTACGAAGAACGTACAAAGATCAACTTTGACCATCCACGAGCCATTGATTTTGAACTTTTAGTGGATCATCTCAAAGAACTGAAAAAAGGGAATCCCATTCACCAACCAGTCTATTCGTTTGTACAACACAACCGTACCAAAGACACGATTTTAACACACCCAAGAAAGGTGATGATTGTTGAAGGAATCCTCATACTTACCAATCCTGAGATTCGCGACATGTTCGACATAAAAATATTTGTACACGCCGATTCAGACGAACGCCTGATCCGACGTGTAAAACGTGATATCTCAGAGAGAGGAAGGGACATTAACGAGGTGCTCACGAGATACCAGACCACGCTAAAGCCCATGCATCAACAGTTTATTGAGCCCACCAAAGAATATGCAGACATCATCATTCCTAACAATAAATACAACACCGTGGCAGTTGATATAGTGCGCACAATTATCAACGAACGCTTGTCATAAGTTTTTCATATTTTTAATATCGATGAATTTCAAAGGGCTGAAGGAAAAAAAGTGGTTTAATTTTTTGACGAACAAGTACATCTTGATCTTGTTGGTCTTTTTGATCTGGATGCTATTCTTGGATGCTAACTCTCTGTTGTTTCACAGAGAACTCAATGAAGAAATCGACAAAATAAAGGATCAAAAAGAGCATTTTCAAAAAGAGATCCAAAGCGATAAAGAAGAGATCAAAAAACTAAAGAATGATGCCGAACTCGAGAAATACGCTCGTGAAAAGTACTACATGAAAAAAGAAGGTGAAGAGATCTACATCATCGAGTACGAAGACAGCCTAGATCTCGAAGAAAAAAAATAGAAACAATTGACGCGGTGTTAACCACCAAACATCCTAACCGATATGAGTGCCAACTTATTTGAAGAGTTTGATTCCGTTTCTTCCAAACAGTGGAAACAAAAGATACAGGTAGACCTCAAAGGTGCCGACTACAACGAAACGCTTATTCTCAAAACGCCCGAAGGTATTGACGTAAAACCGTTTTACCATCAAGACGACCAACATCCAGAATATACACAGAAAACTGGAGCTACTGGCTGGAATATCTGCCAACGTATTACTGTAAATGACGAAATCACGTCCAACCAAAGAGCCAAAGAAGCACTTGCCAAAGGTGCCACCTCCCTCTGGTTTGTTATTGAGAACCTTGACATTTCTTTTTCAAAACTCTTTAACGAAATCGATGTCGCTAACACGGTGATTCATATAAGTACGTTGACCTATGACAATGATTTTTTTGTAAGGGGGAAAGACTTCGCGAACGGAAAAAGCACATCGTTCTACCTACATGCCGACCTGATTGCTACTTTTGCCCGTAGCGGAAACTGGTCAGATAGCCAACAAACAGACCTTCAATCTTGGAAAAACCTCGTTGATAAAACCGCAAGTACATCGGTCAGCGTTGACATGACGCTATACCAAAATGCTGGAAGCAATATTGTACAGCAACTGGCTTATGGCATGGCACACGCCAATGAATATCTAAACCTATTGGAAACAGATACAGCTTCAGGCGTTGAAATGTGTTTCAACGTTGCCGTGGGATCTAATTACTTTTTCGAAATCGCAAAGCTAAGAGCACTAAGGTTGCTGTATAGCACGATGGCTTCAGCTTATGAAAATTCGAACGATTGCAGGATTTTGGCCATTCCAACAAAAAGAAATAAAACACTATACGATTACAACACCAATATGTTGCGAGCCACCACCGAATGCATGAGTGCAGTTCTTGGGGGCGTCGATGATATTTGTAATCTTCCATACGATGCCATCTATCACAAGGAAAATGAATTTGGAGATCGCATCTCACGAAATCAATTGTTGATCCTAAAGAGCGAAAGCTATTTCGACAAGGTCAACAATCCAGCCGATGGTGCCTATTATATTGAAGAACTGACACAGCAGTTGGCCGAAAAGGCCTTGGATTTGTTCAAAGATATTGAAGCCAATGGCGGACTCATAAAACAGCTCGTCGATGGCACTATCCAACGAAAGATCAAAGAAAGTGCCAACAAAGAACAGTCAGCGTTTGATGAAGGAAAAGAAGTCCTCATCGGAACCAACAAATATCCCAACGATCAAGACCGTATGAAACACGACCTTGAACTGGATCCCTTTGTAGCCAAGAACCCAAGAAAGACCAGCATCGTTCCGATCATTGAAAGACGATTGGCCGAAAAGATCGAGAAAGAACGATTGGCAACTGAAGCTTAAGCAACCATGAGAAAAGACCTTCAACATATTACATTGCAGAATGCCGGGAGTAAAAAAACTTCAACTGAAGCCGCTTCAAGCTATACAACTGCCGAAGATATTAACGTCAAATCAACCTACAGCAAAGAAGACCTTGAGTCGTTAAAGCATCTGGACTTTGTAGCCGGTATTGCTCCGAATCTTAGGGGCCCCTACTCTACCATGTATGTGAGAAGACCTTGGACGATTCGTCAGTACGCCGGATTTTCAACTGCAGAAGAATCGAATGCCTTTTACCGCCGAAATCTGGCAGCAGGACAAAAAGGACTTTCAGTCGCCTTTGATTTGGCCACGCACCGAGGATACGACAGTGACCACCAACGCGTGGTTGGAGATGTTGGAAAAGCAGGCGTTGCCATTGACTCTGTAGAGGATATGAAGGTCCTGTTCGATCAGATTCCGTTAGATAAGATGTCCGTTTCGATGACCATGAATGGCGCCGTTTTACCCATCATGGCCTTTTATATCGTAGCGGCTGAAGAACAAGGCGTAAAACCTGAACAACTCTCAGGAACCATCCAAAACGACATTCTGAAGGAATTCATGGTGCGTAACACATATATCTACCCACCAACACCTTCGATGAAGATCATTTCAGACATCTTCGAGTATACCAGCAAGAACATGCCCAAGTTCAACTCGATCAGTATTTCGGGATACCATATGCAAGAAGCGGGGGCAACCTGTGATATCGAATTGGCGTATACCCTAGCCGACGGGCTCGAATACATCAAAAAAGGATTAGAAGCCGGTATGGACATTGACACCTTCGCTCCGCGATTGTCATTCTTCTGGGCCATTGGGATGAACCACTTTATGGAGATCGCTAAAATGCGAGCCGCCAGAATGCTTTGGGCCAAATTGGTGAAGCAATTCAACCCGAAGAACCCAAAATCATTGGCTCTACGTACACACTGCCAGACCAGTGGTTGGAGTCTTACAGAACAAGATCCTTTTAACAATGTGGCCCGAACCTGTATCGAGGCCGCCGCCGCTGCTTTTGGAGGCACACAATCATTGCACACCAACGCTCTGGATGAGGCGATTGCGCTTCCAACCGATTTCTCAGCACGTATTGCGAGAAACACCCAATTATATTTACAGGAAGAAACCAAGATCACCAAAACGGTGGATCCCTGGGCCGGAAGCTATTATGTAGAAAGCTTAACGCATGAAATTGCCAACAAAGCTTGGGCACTCATTCAAGAAGTTGAAGACTTAGGGGGCATGACCAAAGCCATCGAGGCAGGCATCCCAAAGATGCGCATCGAGGAAGCCGCAGCCCGTAAACAGGCACGCATTGATAGCGGACAAGATATTATCGTGGGTGTTAACAAATATCGTTTAGAGCAAGAAGATCCTTTACACATTTTAGAGGTCGACAACCAAACCGTTCGAAGACAGCAGATCGCTCAATTAGAGCAGATCAAAGCAGATAGAAACGACACAGCCGTAAAAGCGGCACTTCAAAAATTGACCGACGCCGCAAAGTCAGGTTCAGAAAATTTACTAGCTTTAGCAGTAGACGCCGCCAGAGAGCGAGCAACATTGGGAGAGATCTCTGATGCGCTCGAAGCCGTCTTCGGAAGATATAAAGCCAAAATTCAATCATTTTCAGGCGTGTACAGCAAAGAAATAAAAGACGATAAGAGTTTTGAAAAAGCAAAACAATTGGCCGATCAGTTCGCAGAGATCGAAGGGCGTCGTCCTCGAATCATGATTGCCAAAATGGGTCAGGACGGACATGATCGTGGCGCCAAAGTTGTTGCCACCGGGTATGCAGATGTCGGTTTTGACGTCGATATCGGTCCGCTTTTTCAAACACCCGAAGAGGCAGCAAAACAAGCGGTAGAAAATGATGTCCATATTCTGGGCGTTTCTTCGTTGGCAGCAGGCCACAAAACACTTGTTCCGCAGGTAATCGCCGAACTGAAAAAACACGACCGAGAAGACATTATGGTCATCGTTGGTGGTGTGATTCCTGCTCAAGACTATCAATTCTTATTCGACGCAGGAGCAGTAGCCGTCTTTGGGCCAGGTACCAAGATCAGTGATGCCGCTATCAAGATGCTCGATATTTTGATCGATTCTTCGGAAGGTTAATTTTATGCATGCATAATAAAATAGGAATTAGTACCTTTACGATCCTAATCAACAAAATACCATGGGATATACAGATAAAATGTTGCGTGATGACGCGTTAAAAGGAAAGACCATCGTGGTAACCGGTGGCGGAAGCGGTCTCGGTAAAGCCATGACCAAATACTTCTTAGAATTGGGAGCTAACGTAGCCATCACTTCCAGAAACCTCGAAAAATTACAAGGTACTGCCAAAGAATTAGAAGCCGAAACAGGAGGCACCTGTTTGGCCGTTCAATGCGATGTGCGTCATATTGACCAAGTGGAAGCAATGCACAAAACGACCATTGATACCTTCGGAAAAGTCGATGTATTGTTGAACAATGCTGCTGGAAACTTCATCTCTCCAACCGAGCGACTTTCGGCAAACGCTTTTGACACCATCATCGATATTGTATTAAAGGGAACAAAAAACTGTACCCTTACCTTTGGAAAACATTGGATCGATACCAAACAAGAGAACACAAATGTGCTAAACATCGTCACTACCTATGCATGGACCGGATCTGGATACGTGGTCCCTTCGGCAACAGCAAAGGCTGGTGTATTGGCCATGACAAGAAGTCTGGCTGTTGAATGGGCAAAATACGGAATGCGTTTTAACGCCATCGCTCCAGGCCCCTTCCCTACTAAAGGCGCTTGGGACCGACTGGTACCTGGTGATTTAAAAGAAAAGTTTGACGTGAGCAAAAAGGTACCATTAAAGCGTGCCGGAGAACATCAAGAATTGGCGAATCTCGCCGCTTATTTAGTGTCTGATTTCTCTTCGTATATCAACGGCGAAGTAGTGACCATCGACGGCGGTGAATGGTTGCAAGGTGCAGGGGAGTTCAATATGCTAGAGCAAGTACCAAAACCAATGTGGGATATGCTCGAGGCCATGATTCGTTCTAAAAACAAGAAATAATCCTCATATCATATATTTGGAAAAAGAGCCCAGCGCTGGGCTCTTTTTTTGTTTTTAACATTTTAACATTCGTTCACAAAGAATCTTCAACGTTTACAAATTCATTAACAACTTTACCCTTTTCATTGTGTATTTTTACAAAAGTCGGAATTTTAGCACGGTATTTGATGCTAAAATAATCGATTCATTAACCTTTAACACTAACTCATGAATAAAAAACTTTTACCATTGCTGGGGCTTTTGGTTCCTTTGCTATTTACCAACAGCACAGAGGCTCAGATCGCCAAAGACCCTGAAACACAGACCTCAACGTTAGAAAGCACCGAAATACCGATCGACCCAAATGTGAAGATCGGCAAACTTGATAACGGTCTCACCTATTACATTCGTAACAATGGAAAACCCGAAGACAAAGTAGAATTACGCCTGGTTGTCAACGCAGGTTCTGTACTCGAAGATGATAATCAAAAAGGGCTCGCGCACTTCTTGGAACATATGGGCTTCAACGGGAGTACAAATTTCAAGAAGAATGAATTGGTAGACTATCTGCAGAGTATCGGAGTTAAGTTCGGAGCAGACCTTAACGCCTATACTAGTTTCGATGAGACCGTATATATTTTACCCATTCCAAGTGATGATGCTGAAAAGCTCGAGAAGGGGTTTCAGATTCTCGAAGATTGGGCACACAACATGCTATTAGAAGAAAAGGACATTGACGATGAGCGTGGCGTCGTACTTGAAGAGTACAGGCTTCGTTTAGGCGCTGATGACCGTATGTTGCAAAAGTATCTTCCGAAGATCGCATATGGATCTAAATATGCCGAACGCCTGCCAATTGGCACCAAAGAGAGTATTGAGAATTTTACATATGAAAGCATTCGTAAATTCTACAAAGACTGGTATCGTCCAGATCTAATGGCTGTTGTGGCCGTTGGAGACTTAGATGTCGCGACACTCGAGAAAAAGATCAAAGATCACTTCTCTAAAATCAAACCTGTCAAAAACCCAAGACCTCGTGCTTCCTTCGAAATGCCATATCACAAGGAAACCTTTGTAGCCATCGAAACCGACAAAGAAGCAAGCGGTTCGAGAGTTCAAGTGATTTACAAAGACAAGAAAGATAGTGAGTTGGTCGAAACGATTGACGACTATAGACATCAAATGATCAAAGGGCTTTTCTCCCAAATGATCAATAACCGACTAGGAGAATTGAGAAATGCAGCGCAACCTCCTTTCGTATATGGTTTCACCTACCACGGTGGCACGCTAGCACGCAGTAGAAACGCATATCAGTCATTTGCCGCTACCAGCGAAACAGGACAAATGGATGGTTTAAAGGCCTTATTGACTGAAAACGAACGTGTAAAACGCTTCGGATTCCAAGATGGAGAATTCAAAAGAGCTAAGAAAGATATCTTAGCACGCCTTGAAAAATCGTATAAAGATCGTGACAAACAGGAGTCTAATCGTATTGTTGGACAATATGTGAATCACTATTTAGAGCGCACTCCGATTCCTGGAATCGAATGGTCGTTTGAGCAATACAAGAAAACATTGCCAGGCATTAAACTGGAAGAAGTAAATGCCCTCATCAACGATTACATTCGAGATGAGAATCGCGTCATCGTATTGACAGGCCCTGAAAAGGAAGGGTTGAATAAGGTAAGTGAAGACGAAGTGCTTGCGTTGTTAAAGAACATCGAGGCTTCGAAAGATATTCAGCCATACAAAGACAAAAACATTCGTGAAGCCTTAATGACAAATGTTCCTAAAAAAGGGAGCATCGTCAAAACAGAGCACAATAAGGACTTTGATTTTACAAAGCTTACCTTAAGTAATGGAGCTACGGTCACTTACAAACAGACCGATTTTAAGAATGACGAAGTATTGTTCGAAGCCTTTAGCTTTGGAGGGACTTCTTTGTACACCGATGCCGAATATAAGGCCACGGCCTACGCCAATGGTGGATTGTCGCAAACAGGTGTAGACGGACTCTCTTTAAACGACATGAATAAGGTAATGTCTGGAAAGATCGCTCGCGTTTTCCCATACATCGCCGGCACGACAGAAGGCTTTAGAGGCTCGACAACACCGAAAGACCTAGAAACACTGTTTCAGTTGGTGTATTTGAACTTCACGGCTCTTAACAAAGACAAAGAAGCCTATGCTTCGTATGTGAGCAAACAAAAAGGATTTTTGACCAATTTGCTGTCTAGACCCGAGACCTATTTCTCAAACGAGTTCAATAAGTTTCAAAACGAAGGAAACCCAAGGTATATCGGCTTCCCGACCGCAGAGTTGATGGATGCAGCCGATTATGATCTAGCATACGAAAAGTACCAAGAGCGTTTTGCTGATGCTGGGGACTTCAACTTTTATTTCGTTGGAAACATAGACGAAACCAAGCTAAAGCAGTACGCCGAAACCTACTTGGCTAGTTTACCTGGAAAAAATAGCAATGAGACCTATAAAGTTTCAGACTTTAGACCGTTGAGTGGGTCACACGAAAAAGTCATCAAAAAAGGAACCGAACCAAAGAGCCAAGTAAACATGGTATGGCGCGGAGAAACGAAATATGATGCTAAGGAAGCCCATGCGTTAAGAAGTCTTGGTGAAGTACTAACGATCAAACTCATCGAAAAGCTTCGTGAAGACGAAGGTGGAGTGTATGGTGTTGGCGCCAGAGGAAACATCAACAAAGTACCTTACGGAAGCTACCGATTTAGCATTGGTTTTCCGTGCGGACCAGAAAATGTTGATAAGCTTAGAAAAGCAGCAATCGCTGAAGTAGAAAAAATCATCAAAGAAGGGCCGACCGATAAGGATCTGGCCAAGGTAAAAGAAGGACAACTGCTGAAGCGTAAAGAAGATGTAAAGAAAAACCGCTTTTGGTTAAGCAATCTGCGCAGAGCCGATTATGAGCAAAAAGATATCACAAAGCTCAACTCATACGAGGATCTTGTAAACGGGCTTACTAAAAAGGATGTTCAGAAGGTTGCAAAAAAATACCTGTCTAAGGGGCACATCACCGGAATTCTGATGCCAGAATAAAGGATAAAACAAGTAAAAGAGAGGGCAGGTTTTCTGCCCTCTTTTTCATTAGAGGACTGTTAACAAAATTGATTTCATAAACCCACAAATAATTGTATTTTTACCCAACATAACTAACTTACACATGGGCAAGATAATTGCTATTGCAAATCAAAAAGGCGGGGTAGGAAAAACCACTACCTCCGTGAATCTAGCAGCATCGTTAGGCGTCTTAGAGAAGAAGGTATTGTTGATCGATGCAGACCCTCAGGCCAATGCCACTTCTGGCCTTGGAATCGACGTTGAAAGCGTTGAAAATGGCACCTACCAATTGCTAGAGCACACCACCGCCGCCAAGGATGCCATTGTCGCAACCGAATCCCCAAATCTAGACATCATTCCCGCCCATATCGACCTTGTCGCCATTGAGATCGAATTGGTAGATAAGGACCAAAGGGAATACATGCTCAAAAAGGCAATTAATAGTCTTAAGGAAGAATACGATTACATCTTGATCGATTGTGCTCCGTCATTGGGATTATTAACGCTAAATGCACTCACAGCTGCTGATTCAGTAATCATCCCGATTCAGTGTGAGTATTTTGCATTAGAAGGACTCGGTAAATTGCTGAACACCATCAAAAGCGTCCAAAAGATCCACAACCCCGAATTGGATATCGAAGGATTGCTGCTCACCATGTACGACTCGCGTCTTCGTTTGTCAAATCAGGTGGTCGAAGAAGTTCAAAAACACTTCAACGATATGGTATTCAAAACGATCATTCAACGAAACATTCGTTTGAGTGAGGCCCCAAGTTTTGGTGAAAGCATCATCAATTACGATGCAAGTAGTAAAGGTGCTACCAATTACTTAAATTTGGCTCACGAGATCATTAAGAAAAACTAAGGAGAAGGATTTATGGCAAAGGCTACAAAAAAACAAGCATTAGGTCGCGGACTTTCAGCACTGCTGAAAGATCCCGAAAATGATATAAAGTCAGCATCAGACAAGAATGCTGACAAGGTTGTTGGTAACATCGTTGAATTGGATATCAATACCATTGAGGTAAATCCGTTTCAACCAAGGACCAACTTTAACGAAGACACCCTAAAAGAACTAGCAACTTCGATCAAAGAGCTGGGCGTCATTCAGCCAATAACGGTTAGAAAGCTAGAGTTCAACAAATACCAGCTAGTTTCTGGAGAACGTCGTTTTAGGGCCTCTAAACTTATCGGACTCAAGACCATTCCGGCTTACATTCGTATTGCCAATGATCAAGAGTCGCTTGAGATGGCGCTTGTTGAAAACATTCAGCGTCAGGACTTAGACCCTATTGAAATTGCCTTGTCGTATCAACGTCTAATCGATGAAATCCAATTGACACAAGAGCAATTGAGCGATCGCGTAGGAAAGAAACGATCCACCATTGCCAATTACTTACGACTGTTAAAACTTGACCCGATCATCCAGACTGGGATGCGCGATGGTTTTATCGGCATGGGGCACGGTAGAGCGCTGATCAACATTGATGACAAGTCGGCACAAATTGACATCTACGAGCGAATTGTATCGCAATCCTTGTCAGTTAGAGAAACTGAAAACTTGGTCAAAAAGTACAAAGAGACCAAAGATGTAGATGCTGCAGCCAAAGCTGAAGAATCTGAAGAAATGCCAAAGCATATCAAAAAAGGCATTAAAGATTTCGAAGAATACTTTTCGACACAAATAGACGTTAAGTTAGGGAAGA
The DNA here is from genome assembly GCA_028279515.1 of Flavobacteriaceae bacterium. Taxonomy (GTDB): domain Bacteria; phylum Bacteroidota; class Bacteroidia; order Flavobacteriales; family Flavobacteriaceae; genus JANQNQ01. The sequence continues at coordinate 573,949 of JANQNQ010000001.1, read as the reverse complement.
ATGGCAAAGGAAAACTCATCATCCCTTTTGGATCTGAACATGAGTTTATGCGTCTGAAAAAATTGATCAAGAGTGAAAAGTAACTTCACATTTTTATTAGTACTTCTTTTTGCAATTTCATCTGCAACTGCGCAAGAAAAAGAAGAGCTTTTGGTAGCACAGGACACCGTTAAAGTGGAAAAGACAACCAAACGGATCGATCCGTTGTCGCCTTCTAAAGCCGCGTTCTATTCTGCGGTGCTTCCTGGACTAGGACAAGCATACAACAAAAAGTATTGGAAGATTCCTATTGTGTACGCCGCACTAGGAACCGGTATTTATTTTTATATCGACAATAATAAAGAACGTGTTCGTTATCGCGATGCCTACAAGCGTCGACTACAAGGATTTAACGATGACGAATTTTGGGGAGAAGATGCCGATGGCAATCCCCTAGCCTCTCCGCAGGTAGCAACCGATAGGCTAATCGACGCACAAGACTTCTTCGAGAAACGAAGAGACCTTTCGTTGTTGATTACCGTGGCCATTTACGTATTGAACATCATCGACGCTAATGTCGATGCTCATTTGCTTCAGTACAATGTAAATGACAACCTTTCAGTGAAACCGCATTTCAAGCAACATGATTTTAACTATCGTTCCACCAATGTCGGTTTGACCTTTAATGTAAATTTCTAGCTATGAAGATCGCACTACTCGGTTACGGAAAAATGGGAAAAGAAATTGAGAAAATTGCCCTAGACCGAGGTCATGAAATCATCATCAAAGTTTCTGATAGTGACCAAGAATATGACATCTCGAAAGCCGATGTCGCCATTGACTTCAGTATTCCTTCCGCGGCTTATAACAACATCACCAATTGCTTTGAGAACAGAGTTCCTGTGATTTCGGGAACCACTGGTTGGTTAGAGAATTATGAAAAGGCCACCCAACTTTGTCAAGAAAAAAACGGAGCTTTTATCTATGCATCCAATTTTAGTCTTGGTGTCAACATCTTCTTTGAGTTGAACAAGCAGCTGGCAAAAATGATGCAGAACCTACAGCAATACAATACAAGCATCGAAGAGATCCACCATACACAAAAGTTGGATGCACCTAGCGGCACAGCCATCACTTTGGCCGAAGGCATTATCGAAAATACTGATTACACTGCTTGGAAGTTAGACAAAGTAGAGACCAACGAAATCCCAATTACCGCTAAGCGCATTGAAAAGGTACCGGGAACCCATACCATTTCGTATGAAAGCGTTGTAGATACCATCGACATCAAACACACGGCACATAATAGACAAGGCTTTGCTTTAGGTGCCGTAATCGCTGCTGAGTGGATCATCGGAAAAACAGGCGTATTTGACATGAAAGACGTGTTAAACATAGGTTAAGTGGCGCTTTCAGAACCAAGTTTTTTCATTTATTTGTCAATACAATTATATTTGCGCAACCTTAAACCACACTGCCTAAAGGCATACCAATAAAAGATCATCATTATGACTATGACACAATGGCTACTCTTCTTCTTGATCATTCAAGTTGTTCATTTTTTAGCTACCTGGAAATTATATGTAAAAGCTGGACGTAAAGCTTGGGAAGCCGCCGTTCCTATTTACAATGCCGTTGTATTGATGGGCATCATCAACCGTCCGAAATGGTGGGTGATTCTCTTGTTCATTCCAATTATCAATTTGATCATGTTCCCGGTGGTTTGGGTGGAAACGATTCGAAGTTTTGGAAGAAATTCAACTTTAGACACTTGGCTTGTAGTATTGACACTAGGTTTTTACATTTTTTACGTGAGCTATGGCTTAGACGTTGAATATAAAAAAGACCGTGATTTAAAGCCACGCTCGGCGGCCGGTGAGTGGGTCAGCTCGATCTTGTTTGCTGTGGTTGCTGCAACATTGGTGCACACCTATTTTATGCAACCCTATGTGATTCCGACATCATCTTTGGAGAAAACACTGATGATCGGTGATTTCCTGTTTGTAAGTAAATTTCATTACGGAGCCAGAACACCTATGACGACCGTGTCCTTTCCGATGGTGCATGATACGATTCCTGTAGTGAAATCAAAATCATATCTGAACAAGCCGCAACTACCTTACTTTAGGTTACCTGGCTTTCAGAAAATAAAAAGAAACGACATTGTGGTCTTCAGTTGGCCAGCTGATACGGTTCGACAGTTTTTCAAGAAAGAAAAGGGCGTTGAAAAACCCATCGACAAAAAATCGAACTATGTAAAACGTTGCGTTGGATTACCTGGTGATTCATTGCAGATCATTGATGGGCGAGTACACATCAACGGTGAGCGTTTGGTTCTATCAGACCGGGCTAAACCGCAATACCACCATGTTGTAACGACTAAAGGTCCGCTAAATAATAACACGCTCAATGCGCTGGGTAGAAAGAACTATGCAGGAAGTCTGGTTCGTATTCCTCAGGACGTGATGAAACAATCAAGCGCGGATCGTGTAATTGCCGAGCGCACCTTTTTGACTCGTTTCAAGGAAGATTCAACCTATGTGTACTTTACGGGTGGAATTTCGGAGCAGAATGTAGCCAACGTATTAAAAGCCGAATCTACTAAGGATATGGCGCTTTTCAACATGACCGAAGAGGAAGCAAAAGCGTTTGCCAACAGCTCTGAGATTTTGAGCGTGGAGCGCTTTATCGAAAAGAAACCGGGCAACTATGTTTTTCCGCAGAGTGCAGCACACCGCGGAACCAATGATAACTTTGGCCCAATTTATATACCAGAAGCCGGCAAAACAGTACCGTTGAATCTAGACGTACTACCGCTATACAAAAAGATCATCACCAAATACGAAGGAAATACCATCAGTGTTGCTGGCAACCAGATCAGTATCAATGGCCAGGTAGCCGACTCATACACCTTTAAGCAAGATTATTTCTGGATGATGGGAGACAATCGTCACCGATCTGAAGATAGCCGCGTTTGGGGATATGTACCCTACAATCACGTGGTTGGAAAACCCGTCTTTATCTGGATGAGTATTGACAACTTCAACGATGGATTGAAGAACTGGAGTATTCGATGGGACCGTGTGTTCACTACCGTTGGTGGCAGCGGAAAATCGGTATCCTACTTCCGGTATTTTATAGGCGCCCTGCTCGTTTGGATCGGATTCAACTATTTCAGAAAACGCAAGAAGAAGGCTGCCTAATTAGCTCATGAGCATCTTAATACATCCAACGTATTTTCCGTCGGTTGCGAGTTTTGTTGCAATGGTGAATGCTTCAGGCGTTGTTTTTGAAGCCGAAGACAATTACCAAAAACAGACGTATCGTAATCGGATGTACATGTATGGTGCCAACGGACGCCTGTCGTTGACCATTCCTATAAAACATACCCAGAAAAAAGGACATCAAAAATATAAGGATGTTCGTATCGAAGATGCATTTCCTTGGCAAAAACAGCATTGGAAATCTCTGGAAACGGCCTATCGTACTTCTCCTTTTTTTGAATTTTATGAAGCGGAATTGATTCCGATATTTGAGGAAAAGCATTCGTTCTTAATGGACTTGAACCTTAAAACCATTGAAATCGTTTCTGAATGTCTTCAACTAGATTTGAGCTTCGAAAAGACCACTCGCTTTGAGAAAACGCCGGAAGGGATAAACGACCTTCGCCATTTGGTAACCGCAAAAAAGCAGCCCGATTACAATTTTGACGCCTATACGCAGGTCTTTGAACAAAAGCATGGGTATCTCGAAAATCTAAGTATCTTGGATTTGCTCTTCAACGAGGGCACCAACGCACTAACCTATCTAGAAAGTCAATCTTTATAAGAGATTTTAGATGTTGAATGATGGTACGTTTCATAGCACATTACGGATTCCATTTTATCATCCCTCTGGCCATCGCATGGATATTTTTCCGACATAACTGGAAGAAAGTGTATTTGATCTTCTTAGCAACCATGCTCATAGACCTGGACCACTTGCTGGCAAACCCCATCTTTGATCCAAATCGTTGCAGCATCGGGTTTCATCCGTTACACTCTTTTTACGCAATGGGCGTTTATGTAGCATTACTTTTTCCGAAGAAAACAAGGGTATTAGCTATTGGACTCTTACTGCATCTTTTGGCCGATCAAATCGACTGTCTGATGATCTAAGGCAGTCGCACTATAGAAAACACAGGGTAGTGATCTGAGAACTCCTGATCGTAGTTTCTAAAATCCTTTACCTGAATTTCGTCACTGGTCAAAATAAAGTCGATCCGCACCGGAAAGAATTTAAACTTGAATGTACGACCAAATCCGCTTCCGGCCTCATTGAAGGCATCATTCATATCTCCGCGAATCCGCTTGTAAATATTTGAATACTGTGTATTGTTGAAATCTCCAGCAACGATCTTGTTATACGGGCATTGTTTTTGATTCTGATCAAACACCTCTGCTTGAAACTGCTGCTTCACGAAAGAACGGCTAATGCGCTTTACCAATCGTTCAGAGTTTTCCTGAGACAGTTCTTGATTGTTTGGATCTGCGATACGCATGGATTCCAGGTGTAAATTATATACACGGACTGTATCCTCTCCTTTTACGATGTCTACATAAATTCCGTTGTTCGTTGTATTCGGAAAATCCAAAGAACCTGTATTGATAATTTCAAACTTTGAAAAGATCGCTTGCCCAGCTTTATTGCTTGTACTGCGCAATTTAACGTGACTAAAAGGGTAATGTCCAAACTCTGATTTCTTATCTACATGAAACTCTTGCAAGCAAAGTACATCGGGATTTTCTTTCTTGATAAAGTTGACAATCTTCTCTTCTGTCGAAGCGTCCTTGATCCAGTCATAGAGATTGAACAAACGTACATTGTAACTCATTACCGACAGATCTTCGGGCTGTTCTGGATGTGAGTTCCCTCCAAACTTATAGAGTCCGTTTAGGTGTTTAAAACCAATAAGCAGTACTAAACACGATAGTATCCAAGGTCTTTTTAGTCGTATGATCCAGTAAAAGAAAAAGAGCAGGTTGATAATGATCAAAATAGGCACCATCAGGCTCAACACCGACAACACCGGAAATGTCTTAGGTGACATATACGGAATCACATACGACAACAAGAGCAACATGGCAAAGATGGAGTTGAAAAACAAAATGATCTTATTAAAAAAACCGAGTTTTTTCATTTGTTATTTCTAAGGTTTTAGACCCGTACAACCTTTATAAACAGTTGTCGGAAAGCCAAAAGTCGCTACGATGGGGGAATTAGCATCCTTTGTTAGGCGTATTCGTTGTTTAGTTATCTTTTCCGGCCCTAAAGAGAAAGTCCTTTTCTTCTTTAGTAAGACTTTCATATCCAGACTTGCTGATCTTATCTAAAATGTCGTCGATCTTCTTTTGTTGAATATCTTTCATGGACACATTAGACGTTGCCTTTGCTTTGGGCGCTTTTTTATGAACGGTCTTTAGTGGACTTTTAGTGCGTGGTTTGAAAATATTTGTAATACGATCTACCAGTTTGGCAAAGCCCTCACCGATATCGTTTCCTTTACTTAGTTGTCTAGCATACATATAACCCAACAAAGCACCTCCTAAATGTGCGATATGTCCTCCCGCATTCGACACGGGAATCTGGATAAGATCCATCACCACGAAAAATGCACCGATCCACCAGAGCTTTAGATTAAAGAAGATTAGCCGAACCTCTTGATTCGGGATATAGGTACACACAAAGATCAATACGGCCATCACACCTGCCGAAGAACCAATGAGCATGGACTGTTTGGTTAAAAAAGCTGGGAATACATTGTAGCTCAACAGAAATGCTAGACCGCCGGCAATAATGCCCAAAAAGTAAACATTTAAAAATCTTCGTCCATTAAAGAGATTCAAAAAGATACGGCTGGCAAAGAACAGCATGATCATATTGAACAGGATATGCCATAATCCCGCGTGAAAGAATCCATAAGTAACCAAGGTCCAAGGCTTATAGAGAAGCTGTGTGATGTCTCTGTGTAATTCAACCCAGCTTAAAAAAGAGCCAGTTGGAGCTTTGAATAAGAACAAAATTGTGCGTATCAAATATGGCAGAATAAACAACACTACGTTGACCGCAATGATTTTCTCAGCGATATTTAATCGAGCAAAACGATATTTCAGGTCTTGTTTCAAACTCATCAATCCCAACGATTATTTCTAAATTGATTTTTCTTCCAATACCACATCATTATGAATCCCGCCAAGGCTCCTCCAAGGTGGGCAAAATGGGCCGTGTTACCAGGGCTCAAAACTGATATCCCAGTTACTCCCGAAAATAAATCCAATGCAAATATCCCTGGAACAAAATACTTGGCCTTGATCGGAATGGGCAGAAATATCAGCATCAGTTCTGCATTAGGGAACATAAACGCAAATGCAACAAGTATTCCTGAAATAGCACCAGAGGCACCAAGCATTGCCGACCTAAACGAATCACCAGACCTGTCAAAAATCTCTTGGATGTTTGTTATGGGCTTGCCATTAAAAGTATGTGAGTTCAGTTGATCGATTAAATCTTGAGTTGGAAGGCTTAACAGTTGCCTTATTTCTTCCAGACTAAACCCTTGTGATACTAAAAGATCTTGAAGCTGATAAAAGTTAAAATAATAAACAGCCAGTTGCAATAACGCAGCTCCTAAACCCGCCGAAAAATAGAAGAAAAGGAACTTGTTTCGTCCCCACATTTGCTCTAAGGGCGTCCCAAACATCCATAAGGCTAGCATATTAAATATAATATGAAAGTAGAATGATTGGCTGTGCATGAACATATGAGAAACAATTTGCCAAATTTTAAAATTTGGATTCTCAGGAAAATACAATGCTAGCAAGCCAGTTAAATCGATTCCTCTTTTCAATAATAACCAGGTTCCTATCCAAAGGATTACATTAATTATTATTAAGTGCTTTACTGTATCTGTGATTCTCATCATCTTACAAAAACTTTTTATCCAACTCTTCTACTGTCATAGTGATGAAGGTCGGTTTATTAAACGGCGAAACGCTGGGTTCCTTACATGCGAACAGGTCATTCACCAGGGCTTCTTGTGCCGCTTCTTCTAACACATCTCCTGTTTTCACTGCCAAACTCTTGGCCAAAGATTTCGCCATGATATCAGACTGGCTAAAGCTGGTTTCGGGCACTTCATTTTGAAGGTCTGAAATCAACTGATCCAGAATGATGGTTACTTCGCTTTCGGTTATATTCATAGGGATTCCGGTAACTTCTACTTGCTCGCCATCAAAACTTCCAAAAGCAAAGCCTGTATGTTCCAAACTGTCCTTCAGCTCAAGTAACAAGGCCATATCGGTAGTCGAGAACTGCAAGGCCAACGGAAACAATAATTGCTGACTCACCGCTTCTTTTACCGTAATATTTTCTAATAATTGTTCGTACAGAATACGCTGGTGGGCTCTGTGTTGATCGATCACCACCATGCCCGATTTAATCGTGCTCACAATGTATTTGCGATGCAGCTGATATGACGTGGTTACCTTTTTCGGCTCTAAAGTTTCCGAAAACAACGACCCGGTTACTTCTTCCGATTCAAACGTAAGCTCCTTGGTATCAAAAATAGCCGTATTTGACTTTGATTCAAGACCTACATACAGGCTTTCCCAACTTTGCGTATTGTCCTTTTTATAGGACGGAGTCCCAAAAGAGGTTTTTCGTTTTTCCTCTTTAAAAGGATTAAAGGTCGAATCGACCTCAACCGTTGGAGCCACTATGGGTTTATCTTTATATCCATACGGCGTATCCAAATTAGGGTCGCGCTCAAAATCAATGACGGGCGCCACGCTAAATTGTCCGAGGCTGTGTTTCACTGTAGAACGTAAAATCGCGTACAATGAATGCTCGTCATCAAACTTGATCTCGGTCTTTGTAGGGTGAATGTTGATATCGATCGATTCTGGGTTCACCTCCAAATACAAAAAGTAGCTAGGGTGTGTTTTTTCATTGAGTAATCCTTCAAACGCATTGGATATCGCATGGTGCAAATACGCGCTTTTGATAAATCGATTGTTTACAAAGAAGAATTGCTCTCCCCTGCTCTTCTTAGCAAATTGAGGTTTTCCGACAAAGCCAGAAATCTTCACGATCTCGGTCTCTTCACTCACCGGCACCAACTTTTCGTTGGTCTTTCCTCCAAAAACATTGACAACACGTTGTCGCTGATTGGAAGCTGTCAGATTGAAGAGTTCGCCCCCATTGTGATACATGGCAAAACTAATTTCTGGATGCGCCAAGACCACACGGTGAAATTCGTCAATAATATGTCGTAATTCTACCGGAGTGGATTTCAAGAAGTTTCTTCGTGCGGGAATATTATAGAATAGGTTCTTGACCAGAATCGAAGTTCCTTTGGGAGTGGCAACTGTCTCTTGCGAAATCACTTTGCTTCCTTCGATCTTTATCTGGGTTCCTACCTCATCGTTCTCTTGTTTCGTATTGAGTTCTACATGTGCGATGGCCGCGATAGAAGCCATAGCCTCACCTCTGAATCCCTTGGTATTTAACTGAAAGAGATCTTCGGCTGCTTTGATCTTTGACGTGGCGTGTCGCTCAAAACACAGACGGGCATCGGTAGTGCTCATACCCACGCCGTCATCAATAACCTGTATCAAGGTTTTACCAGCATCTTTAACAATGAGTTTGATGTTGGTTGCCTTCGCATCGATGGCATTCTCCAACAACTCCTTAACAACCGAAGCGGGTCTTTGAACTACCTCGCCTGCTGCTATCTGGTTAGCAACATGGTCTGGTAAAAGCTGAATAATGTCTGCCATCTATCTCGGTTGCTTGAATATTGAAAGGTCGAAATCAATAATGAATAAGAAAATAAGCACCAAAACTGCAATAATGATAAGAAGTCTTGTAGAGATCTCTCGATTTCCTCGATGTCTACTACTGCTTCTCGCCTCTTTCCACTGGGCCCCAATATCATCCTTGCTGGTTGCATCTCGATACTTTCCGAACTTAGAATCGAAATCGTAAATGTTACCAATATCTTTCCCTTCGTAATAGCGAGGTGTATAACTGAACCTTCGGTTTTTTCTAAGTTTAAAAAGTTTAACTCTCACAACAATGTAGCTTTAATGCAGATTATCAAAGTTACTTAAAAACAAAAACAATGCCGTAGAACAATTCCTAAAAATTGTTAACATATGACGCGCCAAATTGTCTTGAAAGTCTTGTTTTGATTAAGAATTCTTGCGAAGTGCTGCCATTTTGATGGCTGCGATGGCGGCTTCGGTGCCTTTATTTCCATGCTTGCCTCCACTACGATCGATGGCCTGTTGCATGGTATTATCGGTAAGTACACAGAAGATGACAGGTACATTTGATTGTACATTGAGGTCTTTGATTCCTTGAGCAGTAGCGCTGCACACAAAGTCAAAATGTTTGGTCTCACCTTGAATCACGCTTCCGATAGCGATAACCGCATCTACCTTCTGAGTCTGCTGCATACGCTTGCAGCCATAGGTAAGCTCAAAGCTTCCAGGAACGTCCCAACGAATGATATTTTCTTCGGAAACGCCATTCTCCAAAAGCGCCTTTACAGCTCCTTCGTAAAGACCTTCGGTAATGGACTCATTCCATTCAGAAACAACAATCCCAAACCGAAAGTCCTTCGCGTTTGGGATTGTTGCTTTATCGTAATCTGATAGATTTTTATTGGTCGTAGCCATTATTTCAGTGCTTCAGCCTTTCCGATATGAATATCAATAGTTCTTCCTTCTTCAGTTGAAGCAAATTCGTCTTTGACTCTGTTGAAGTACTGAAGTGCTTTGTCGTAGTTTCCAAGCTCCATAGATGTGATACCTGCTTTCAACAAGTATTTTGGAGTCGTATAATCATTTGTGCTATGAGCAATCGCTTTTTCATAGTATCCGATAGCATCAGACGCTTGATCCAGCTGTACGAATGCATCACCAATTCCTCCTTGTGCTAGCGCTCCTAAGATCGCATCGTCAGTAGAAAAATCACCTAAGTACTTGATAGCATTCTCATAGTCGTTCATTCCTAAGTATGACATACCAGCACTGTAGGTTGCAAGATTTGCTGCCTTCGTACCTGAATATTTATCGATGATATCTAAGAATCCGTATTTTCCTTCTCCTCCTTGAAGTGCCAAGGTATATAGTGAATCTTTATTCTGACCTTCTAAAGCTTGCTCGAAATACTGTTGAGCTTTATACATCTCGTTCGTTGCAGCTACCTCTTTCGGTCCTTGAACGTACTCTTTGTAACCTAGATACCCAAGAACAATAAGCGCTACTACACCAATGAAGATGAAGATATACTTCTGATTCTTAGCAACCCACTCTTCGGTCTTCGAAGCACTTTCATCCAAGGTATTAAAAACCTCAGCCGTTGTACTGTCCATTTCCTCGATCTGAGATTCTTCCTTTTTTGTCTTTGGTTTATATCCTCTTTTCTTGTAAGTAGCCATAAATTGTGTAATTAATGTGCGCAAAAATAAAATTTTTATTCTAATGTAAAAGGGAATTTATTTGATATTTTTCAATAATTTGCGATTCTTTTTCACAGTATGACAATCCACGTCACAATGCGTTGACTTCTATGTTTTTAAAGACACTTTCGCTCATAAATTACAAGAACTTTGAATCGGCTTCTTTCGAGTTTGATGAAAAGATCAATTGTTTTGTGGGTAATAATGGCATCGGAAAGACCAATGTACTGGATGCCATCTATCATTTGTCATTCGGAAAAAGCTACTTTAACCCCATTTCATCTCAGAATATTAAGCACGGTGAAGATTTCTTCGTTATTGAGGGCGAATATCAAAAAGATGGACGCACCGAAAAAGTAATCTGCAGCTTAAAACGTGGACAAAAGAAGGTCATTAAAAGAAATGGAAAGGCGTACGACAAGTTCTCTGAACACATTGGTTTTTTACCGCTGGTGATCATCTCTCCTGCAGATCGTGACCTTATCATCGAGGGTAGTGAGACACGACGAAAATTTGTAGACGGGGTTATTTCTCAATCCAACAAACAGTACTTGACCACACTGATCAATTACAACAAAGTGCTATCACAACGAAACGCACTGTTGAAGTACTTTTCACTAAACCACACCTTTGACCCAGACACCCTAAGTGTATATAATGACCAACTGGATGAATACGGAACCGAAATATTCAACACGCGAAAGGAGTTTTTGAACGCTTTTATCCCTATCTTTAAAGAACGGTATCAAACCATCTCTGACGGAAACGAAAACGTGTCACTTTCGTACAAGAGTCAATTGCATGACCAATCGTTGAAGGCCCTATTGACAGAGCATTTGGGCAAAGACAGAGCCTTGCAATATACAAGTGTCGGAGCTCACAAAGACGACCTGAGCTTTGAGATCGAGGGACATCCCATTAAGAAGTTTGGAAGTCAAGGACAACAGAAGTCTTTTTTGATCGCATTGAAGCTGGCACAATTTGACTTTATTAAGGAACAAGCCAAAGTGAGTCCGATTCTGTTATTAGATGACATCTTTGACAAATTGGATGAGCAGCGCGTAACCCACATCATAGGGCTGGTCAATGACGAAAACTTCGGTCAGTTATTTATCACTGACACCCATCCTGAACGAACCGAAAATATTGTGAAAGATATTCACCAATCATACCAACTTTTTGCGCTATGAAGCACGTATTAACCTTTATGTTACTTTTCGCGGTAATCGGTTGTTCTAAAACCGATCCTGCTCTACTTTTACCAAAGGTTTCTGGCTATTGGGAAATTGATTATGTCGAAGCGCCGAATGGCGAAAAGAAGCAGTACGACTTGAATCAAAACATTGATTTTATCCAAATAACAGATGGCAAAGAAGGTGTTAGAAAAAAACTATCCCCCAGCATTGACGGAAGCTTTACCACTTCGCAAAATAGTGCATCTTTTGTGGTAAATATCACTGGTGATAGCTTGCACTTAGCGTATGATACGCCATATGCGCAATGGAAAGAGACCGTCATTGAGGCAACCGATGACCACATGGTGATATTTCATCAAAACAAAAACAAGTACCACTATAAACGATTTACCAAGGTAACCCTAAACCAGTAACACATGCCAAAGCGTCAAAATGAACATAGCTCACTAAAAGATGTGCTCAAGGAATTTGTTGCTGAGAACCGGCTTCAAAAAGGGCTCGACAAAATCGAGGTACGAGACGCATGGAAACAACTCATGGGCAGTGGTGTTAACACCTACACAAAAGATGTAATTCTCAAAAACGAAACGCTTTATGTAAGTCTTAGCTCTTCGGTATTGCGAGAAGAATTGAGCTACGGAAAACAGAAGATCATCACCATGCTCAATGAAGCCTTAGGCAAAGACCTGATCAAAGAACTTATTTTACGATAAAAAATAGTCTCAAATAAAAAAGGCGCTGAATAACTCAGCGCCTTTTTTATGTTTAACCGTACAATTATCTTTAGAAGATCTCTCTTCCTGAGAAGTGAAATGAACCTTCGATAGCTGCGTTCTCGTCACTGTCAGATCCGTGAACAGCATTCTCTCCGATTGAAGTAGCATACAGTTTTCTGATGGTTCCTTCAGCCGCTTCTTCAGGGTTTGTAGCACCGATCAAGGTTCTGAAATCCTCAACTGCGTTGTCTTTTTCAAGAATGGCAGCAACAATAGGTCCGCGAGTCATGAATTCAACCAACTCTCCAAAGAATGGACGCTCGCTGTGAATTGCATAAAACTGCTCAGCATCTCTTTTGCTCAATTGTGTATATTTCATTGCTACGATTTTGAAACCTGCAGCAGTGATCTTTTCTAAAATTGCTCCGATGTGTCCATTTTCAACGGCATCGGGCTTGATCATGGTAAATGTTCTATTTGTTGCCATTTGTAATTTTAAATTTGGCGCAAAAGTACACATTTCAATGTTAATTAAAAGTAAAATCCGAATATATCTTTAAAATGGAATCCCTATATTAGCCCACCATGAATGAGAAGGAAATTTCAGAGATAAAGGCGCTGTTGAGTGCTCCTAAAAATATAGTAATCATTCCACATAAGAATCCTGACGGAGATGCCATCGGTTCTACACTTGCGCTCTGTCTGCTTTTGGTTAAGGAAGGCCATAATGCAAAGGTAATCGCACCTAATGACTACCCTACTTTTCTGAAATGGATGCCTTTTGAAGACCAAGTCATCAAATACGATATACAACAAGAAGCTGCCGAAGATTTAATCAAAAAGGCCGACATCATATTTACATTAGATTTCAATGACCTGAGTCGTATTGGCGATATGGCAGACCCTGTAGAGAGTGCTAACGCCACCTTTATTATGATCGACCACCATCAAGAGCCTGCATCTTATGCTAAGTACATGTACTCTGATGTGAGCATTGGGTCTACTTGCGAAATGGTATATACGTTCATTGGTTGGTTAGGCAAAGAATCATCAATTGATGCGAATATGGCAACATGCCTTTATACTGGGATCATGACCGATTCGGGTTCTTTTCGATTCCCTTCAACTAGCAGTACGACCCATCGAGTAGTGGCCGATCTTATCGACCGTGGCGCCAAGAATGCCGAGATTCACAACAACCTTTACGACACCAACTCTTTGAGTAAGCTTCAGTTGCTTGGCTGTGCCCTAAAGAATTTGGTATTGGTAGAAGAATATAACACCGTATATATAAGCCTTACGAAAGACGAACTGGAGTCTTTCAACTTTAAAAAAGGAGATACCGAAGGGTTTGTCAATTATGGACTATCTTTGAAAGGCGTTATCTTTGCCGTCATCTTTATTGAGAATACCCAAGAAGAATATGTGAAGATCTCGTTACGATCAAAAGGTGATTTCTCTGTGAATGAATTTGCGAGAGCACATTTTAACGGTGGAGGACATACCAATGCTGCAGGAGGACGAAGCGACCTGACACTGCAAGAAACAATCGACAAGTTTGTAAGCTTGCTGCCAACATATAAAGAATCATTACAAGCCCCATGAAAAATCTATTCACAATTTTAGGCATCTTGCTTTTAATGGCATCCTGTCACAGTCCGGAGCCAAGAAGACCTATTACCATGCGTTCGGGCACTTTTTTTAAAGAATCAGTAGAGCGAAATAAGGCCTTGTTTGCAAAAGAAGAAGCCGCAATCAAACAAATCATCAAAAACGATTCGTTAAACGAATATTTTGCTTCGGAAAATGGATTCTGGTATCGCTACATTGCACAAGACACAACAAGCACCCTTTTTCCTGAAGTAGATGACATTGTTGTATTTCAATATGAAGTACAAGATCTTAACAATGCAACCATCTACTCGAAGGAAGAATTAGGGCTCCGAACCTACAAAGTTGACAAAGAAGATCTCATGCCAGGTCTGCGCAATGGCATCAAACTCATGAATGTGGGCGAAACCGTCACCTTCTTATTTCCTTCTCACATGGCGTATGGATATCATGGGGATGAAGATAAAATTGGAATCAATGTGCCATTGAAAAGCACTGTAACCCTTCTCGAACTGAAAAAAACAGAACAATAATAAATCTTGAATTAACAATTGAACATATGAAACAATTTTCATTACTTATGCTAGCCCTTGTATTGCTAGTAGGATGCAAGTCCAAATATCCCGACCTTTCTGACGGACTTTACGCGGATGTCCAAACCAACAAAGGAGACATCTTACTTCAATTAGAATTTGAAAAAACGCCCAACACGGTAGCCAACTTCGTGTCATTGGCAGAAGGAAACAACCCTTTTGTAGATTCGACCTATGCTGGTAAGCGCTATTACGACGGAATTATCTTTCATCGTGTGGTCAAAGATTTTGTGATCCAAGGTGGTGATCCAGACGGAAACGGTCGTGGTGGCCCAGGTTATAAGTTTGAAGATGAATTTGTAAGAGACTTGAGACACTCGGGTCCTGGAATCCTATCGATGGCCAACGGTGGTCCCAATACCAACGGAAGTCAATTTTTCATTACACATAGAGCTACGCCTCACCTAGATGACCTACACTCAGTGTTTGGCCATGTAGTAAAAGGACAAGAAGTGGTTGATACCATCGCTCAAAACGATACGATTATTAAGGTAGACATCATTCGTAAAGGATCAGCTGCAAAGAAGTTTGATGCCGTTAAGACGTTTACCCTTTATTTCGAGGAAGCCGAAAGAAAACAAAACGAAAAAGAAGCAAAAGCAAAAGAAGTAATCGCTTCATTGGCTGCGGCTTTTCAAACTGAACCTGAAAAAGCGGAAGCTTTACCTTCTGGACTTAAGATTCTAATGTTGAAAGATGGTGGTGGTGAGAAGCCGAAGACTGGAGAATTTGTTTCGCTAAATTATGCCGGGTATTTTATGGATGGGACGCTGTTTGACAGCTGCCAGAGAGAAATTGCCGAAACTCATAATGCCGTTGAAAGATTGCAACAATTAGGGCAACGCTTTAGACCAATGACCATTCCTTACAGTGATGAGGCTAGAGTGATCCCTGGATTTAAAGAAGGTGTTCAACAACTAAAAGTTGGTGACAAAGCCCGAATCTTTATCCCAAGTCATTTGGCCTATGGTGAGAATGGAGCCGGAAATGTAATCCCTCCGAATGCCGATCTAGTATTCGACATTGAAATTCTAGACAAGAAAGCGGCACAATAAAACCGCTTTATATCATAAAAAAGGCCCGCCGAATGGCGGGCCTTTTCTATTTAATCCTTTTTAGGAATGTTTTTTAGTATTTCGAGTACAAACTTCCAATATTTCTGAACTGAGCTAATGCTGGCTCTTTCATCTGGAGAATGGGCTCCCTTAATGTCAGGTCCAAAACTGATCATATCCATGTCAGGATAATTCTGTCCCAGGATTCCGCATTCTAATCCAGCATGGCATGCCACAACACGTGGCTTGCTATTAAAGAGCTCTTCATACTTTGAAGCAAGTACATCAAGAATTTCTGAATTTACATTTGGCGTCCAACCCGGATAACTTCCAGAAAATTCGACCTCAAAACCAGCCAACTCAAAAGTAGCGCGCAGTGCATTGGCCAAATCCATTTTGCCTGTCTCTACCGACGAACGGGTTAAGCAACCTATCTTAATGGCGCCATCTTTGACAATCACGCGGGCAATATTATTACTGGTCTCAACAAGATCCGCCATGTCAGCGCTCATGCGGTATACTCCATTGTGTGCAGCATACAAAGCTCTGATGGTGCCTTCTTGCACGCCCAAATGCATTACCTTCTTTGGACTATCGGTTGCTTCAGCAGTGATAATGAGGTCCGGCTCGGTGGTTTTTAACTCCTTTTTGATGACGCTCGCTAATTGATTGAATTCAAATGCGAAGGCATCTTCGTGCACCTTATCAATCACTACAACAGCAAAGCTCTCACGTGGGATAGCATTTCGCAGACTCCCACCATTGATTTCTGCGATTCGCAGACCAAAGTTTTCAAAACCATCAAAGAACATTCTATTCATGATCTTATTGGCATTACCGAGTCCCTTGTGAATGTCCATCCCAGAGTGTCCGCCCTGCAATCCTTTAACAACGATCTGATAGGCTACAGTACCTTCCGGTGTTGTTTCTTCTGCATACGTTCTGGTTGCCGTAACATCAACTCCTCCAGCACAACCTATGTCAATCTCATCATCTTCTTCAGTATCCAAATTCAACAGTATTTCTCCGTCAAGCAGCCCTCCTTTCAATCCCATAGCGCCAGTCATCCCAGTCTCTTCGTCTATGGTAAACAAAGCTTCTAACGCAGGGTGTTGAATCTCGTTTGAGGTCAAAACCGCCATGATGGTAGCCACTCCTAATCCGTTGTCAGCACCGAGCGTGGTTCCTTTGGCACGTACCCAATCTTCGTCAACATACATTTCGATTCCCTGTGTGTCAAAATCGAAGTCAGTATCTGCATTCTTTTGGTGTACCATATCGAGGTGCGATTGCATGACAATCGTCTTACGGTCTTCCATACCCTTACTTGCAGGCTTCTTGATGATCACGTTGCCCACTTCGTCAACATGGGTGTCGAGCTTTAACTTCGCCCCAAATTCCTTCATGAAGGCAATGACACGCTCTTCTTTTTTAGAAGGTCGCGGAACCGCATTGAGGTCGGCAAAATGATTCCAGATCTCTTTAGGTTCTAAATTTCTTATTTCGGTATTCATTGATTGTTGGTTTTTTGTTGTGCAAAGGTAGCACCAAAAAAGCTATTTTTATACCCGGTCTTAGTTGTTATAAGTTTTAGTACTTTTACAGAAAGTTGTATATGAAGAAGTCCTTTTTGCGATTCTGCTGTTTTCCATTATTGTTCTTATTGTATTCGTGACAACCTTCTACCGTCTTTAAAGAAATGAAGATAAGGTGATTTCGGTGTTCGATGATATTGGCAATTCCTGGATTATGCACGACAGGTTTCCGCAGAAAAGAATAAAGTAAGAAGAGTCTGATTAACCTTTGAAATTCAACATAAAAAATATCATTGCACTATCAATCGTGCCACAATACCTATTGGTCACATTGATAAAGAAAAGACCCGACCTCGTAGAGACCTACTACAGTAACGGCCTATACCCCGTTGTCTCTAAGGGTTTGAGAATTGTATTTGGATGGCTTCCGTTTTCAATAGGTGATCTTTTCTATACAATTGCCAGCATTTTAATCATTCGGTTTTTAATCAAAAGAGGGAAATGGTTCTTCTACAGTACCCGAAAATTTTTCAGAGAAGTTTTTGTGGGTGTTTCCATTCTATACTTTGCTTTTCATTTTTTCTGGGGTATGAACTATCATCGTGAACCCTTGCATAAATTCTTCTCTATAGAAGATCAATACACCAATGAGGAGCTATTCGAGTTTACACAGGCCATTATAAACAAGTCAAATACCTTTCACCTAAAATTAGCAGAAAACGAATGCGTCAAGGTTGATTTACCATACACACGCAATGAGATCTTCGACATGACCCAAAATGGATTTGAGCATTTGAGTAAGCAATACCCGAAACTGGCGTACAACCCGATAAGCATCAAAAAATCGATCTACAGTATTCCGTTAACTTACATGGGATACAGCGGTTATATAAATCCGTTTACCAACGAGGCCCAGGTAAATTCGAAAATGCCCATATATAAGTTTCCCACTACCAGTTGCCATGAGCAAGCCCATCAGATAGGTTTTGCCGCTGAGAACGAAGCCAATTTCATAGGGTATCTGGCCGCCATTCACAATGAAGACATCTATTTCAAATATGTCGGCTACACCTATGGATTGCGCTATTGTCTGGGCGAGGTCTATAGAAGAGACAAAGAGATGTATGAACAACTCTCAGCTTCGATAAATGAAGGGGTCAAAGAAAATTATCGAGAGGTCACTCGCTTTTGGGATCACTATCAAAATCCTGCCGAACCCGTGTTCAAAAAGACCTTTGACACTTACTTGAAAGCCAACAGCCAAGACAAAGGAATCAAGAGCTATAGTTACGTAGTTGCCTTGTTTGTGAATTACTACAAGCACCATACACTGTAACTGTTAAAAAAACCAATCTCCTCCGCGCTTTCTTTAACTTATCTTATCTTTAAAACAGCAAACTTCAATTAATTACACCTTATGAAACGAAAACTCCTTGTACTCAGCTTTCTGCTGTGTAGCTTTGCGTTATTTTCGCAAGACTATTTTCCAAAAAATGACGGAGTAAAAACTACGAATGAAAAAGTAACGGCATTTACTAATGCCAAAATATTCGTGACACCCACCAACGTCATCGAGAATGGAACCTTGCTCGTTAAACACGGAAAAGTGTCAGCCGTCGGTAGCTCGGTTAGTGTTCCGCAGAATGCTCAGGTAATTGACCTAAACGGTAAACACATCTATCCCTCATTTATCGAAATGTATACCGACTTCGGTATCAAGAAACCAAAACGAAACAACAATTTCAATGCACGACCGCAATACGATGCTGGGCGAGAAGGATACTACTGGAATGACCATATCATGCCAGAAGTAAACGGAATCGACAAGCTCAAATTTGACGATAAAAAAGCCAAAGAGCTCATCAAAGCTGGCTTTGGGGTTGTGAATACGCATTTTCAAGATGGAATAATTCGAGGAACCAGTGTTCTTGTTGCCTTGAATACAGACGAAGGAGATGCCAAACGTATCCTTTCTGATAAGGTGGCGCAACATTTTTCTTTTACCAAAGGAAACAGTTCTCGTCAGGCATATCCAACTTCTCTTATGGGTGCCATGGCCTTGATCCGTCAGGTATACCACGATTCAAAATGGTATCAGAGTGGAGGTTCAGAAACTAGAGACATGTCTCTTGAGGCCTTTGATCGCAACCGAAACCTTCCGCAGATATTTGATGCCGGAAGCATGATGAACGCACTGCGTGCCGATAAGGTCGCCAACGAATTTGGCGTCAACTACATTATTAAAGGAGGAGGCGATGAATACGCTCGAATCGATGAAATTAAAGGTACCAATGCTAGCTATATCATTCCTATTGATTTTCCGGCAGCTTATGACGTCAGTGATCCTACTGCCGCCTCCATGATCGAGCTGGCCGATTTAAGAAAATGGAATCAAGCGCCAACCAATCCAAAAGTAATGGCAGATAATGGCGTTGCGTTCGCGTTGACCACTGCGGATCTTAAAAAAGCTGGCGACTTCAAGAAAAACCTGATGAACGCCATCAAACACGGACTTGATAAGACCAAGGCGCTAGAAGCACTCACAACCGTTCCTGCGAGATTGTTAGGACAAAATAACATCGGAAACCTCAACAAAGGCGCTCATGCTAATTTCTTAATTACTTCGGGCGATATTTTCGACAAGAAGACAACACTGTACGAAAACTGGGTACAGGGCAACAGACATATGTTAAGCGACATGAATGTAAAGGACCTTTCTGGAAACTACACATTAACCGTTGCCGGAAACACCTTTGACATGGCAATTACTGGAGATGCCGCTAAGCCAAAGATCGAGTTGAAACAAGATTCACTTAAGGTTGCCAGCAAGGTCAGTTATAAAGACGGATGGCTCAACATTTTCTATACGCCAAAAGGAGACAAAGAAAGTGAATTTGTAAGACTGAATGCTGCCGTGACCAGTGGTGATAATTTAAGCGGAAAAGGAAGCCTAACCAATGGAACTGCTATTTCTTGGCGCGCCATTAAAAAGCCTGCTGAAGCCAAGAAGGAAGAAAAGAAAGACAGCATGAAGAAGGATGAAAAAATACCGGTCATCATGCCTGTAACGTTCCCGAATACGGCCTACGGATTTAAGCAAAAACCAAGGCAAGAAACGGTACTTTTTAAAAATGTGACGTTGTGGACCAACGAAGCCGACGGTATCATCGAGGGCACAGATGTACTGGTTCAAAACGGAAAAATTGCTCGTATCGGAAAAAATCTCTCTGCAAGCGGGGCCCGCGTCATTGATGGTACAGGTAAGCACCTTACTTCAGGTATCGTCGATGAGCATTCGCACATTGCCGCGTCTTCGATCAATGAAGCCGGACACAACTCGACTGCCGAAGTGACGATTGAAGATGTAATCCTAGCCAATGATGTTGATATCTTCAGGAACTTGGCCGGTGGGGTGACATCGATTCAAATTTTGCATGGATCGGCCAACCCGATCGGAGGGCGTTCAGCTATCTTAAAATTGAAATGGGGCGAATCTGCAGATAAGCTCATCGATCCAAACGGAAAGAAATTTATCAAATTTGCCTTAGGTGAAAATGTAAAACAAAGTAACTGGGGTGACAACAATACGGTACGTTTTCCGCAAACACGTATGGGAGTCGAACAAGTATATACAGATTACTTCCAACGCGCCAAAGAATACGACACAGCCTGGAAGGCATACAACAAGCTTCCACGAAAGCAAAAGGCATCAGCGAAAGCGCCGAGATACGATGTTGAATTAGAAGCCTTAGCCGAAATTTTGAACAAAGAGCGTTTCATTTCATGTCACTCGTACGTGCAAAGTGAGATCAACATGCTCATGAAGGTCGCAGAGAAATTCAATTTCAACATCAATACTTTCACTCACATCCTTGAAGGGTACAAAGTGGCCGATAAAATGGCCAAACACGGTGCTGCCGGATCAACTTTCTCTGACTGGTGGGCATATAAATATGAGGTGATAGACGCCATTCCGTATAATGGAGCCATCATGCACGATCAAGGAGTGTTAACCGCCTTTAACTCTGATGACGGTGAAATGTCTCGAAGATTGAATCAAGAGGCCGCCAAAGCCATCAAATATGGGGGAGTCTCTGAAGAAGATGCTTGGAAATTTGTTACACTTAACCCGGCAAAGATGCTGCACTTGGACAACAAGATCGGTAGTGTAAAAACAGGCAAGGATGCTGATCTTGTATTATGGTCAGATCACCCGATGTCTATCTACAGTAAGGCTGAAAAGACCATGATCGAAGGCGTCATCTATTACGACATTGAGAAACTTCCTGCGATGATCAAAGCTATTGAGACCGAAAGGAATCAACTGATCAACATGATGCTTCGCGCCAAGAACAATGGTATGAAAACGCAAGAGCCTAAGAAGAAGGAAAAAGAAATGCTACACTGTGATTCATTAATCTATCAACAATAAGAACGATGAAAAAACTAATAAACTCTATTCGACTTTTATTTTTGCTGATTGGCGCAGTTGCCATTGCTCAGCAAACACCCGCAAGTAAGCAGTCGGCTTCTATTCTTATTGTTGGAGCGACCGCGCATATTGGAAACGGACAAGTTATTGCTAACAGTGCCGTTGGTTTTGACAACGGTAAGATCACTTTTGTGGGACCCGCCAGTCAGGCCAATAGAAGCAACTTTTCGAAAGTGATCGACGCTTCTGGCAAGCATGTGTATCCAGGATTTATTGCTACCAATGCCTCTTTAGGGCTGGCAGAAGTAGATGCTGTACGAGCTACACGCGACTTTGATGAAGTAGGTGCCTATCTACCACACATCAGAAGTTTGATTGCATATAATGCCGAATCGAAAGTGACTGAAAGCATGCGTCCAAACGGTGTTTTGATGGCACAAGTCACCCCGCGGGGCGGTACCATTTCAGGAACATCTTCGGTCATGCAATTGGATGCCTGGAATTGGGAAGATGCCGCGATCAAAGTAGATGACGGTATCCATGTAAACTGGCCCGCAAGCTTTAGAGGTGGCCGTTGGTGGTTAGGAGAAGATCCTGCATTAAAACCCAACAAGGACTATAAAAAGAACATCCAAGGCATCAAAGATTTTATGAACAATGCCAAGGCCTACCTTCGCAGCAATCCTGGAGAGAAAAATCTTCAGTACGAAGCGGTGAAAGGGTTATATGATGGCTCACAAGCCTTATACATTCATGCCGGACTTGAAAAGGAAATCGTTGACGCTGTCAATTGGGCAAAAGCAGATGGTATTAAAAAACTTGTTATTGTCCATGGGCGTGAGGCTTATAAAGTGGCCGATTTGCTTAAGGCGAATGATATCCCTGTTGTGCTGGATAGGCCTCACCGTCTGCCAAGCAGTGTTGATGAAGACATCCTTCTTCCGTTCAAAATGGCAGATATCCTAACGAAAAAGGGTATTACCGTCGCTATCGGAATGGAAGGGCAAATGGAGCGCATGAACACACGTAACCTTCCATTTTATGCCGGAACGTACGCTGCCTACGGTGTTGATAAAGAAGAAGCGGTAAAGATGATCACTTTAAATGCCGCTAAGATTTTAGGCATTGACGACATCGCTGGTTCTTTAGAAACAGGAAAGGATGCAACACTTTTTATTTCGGAAGGAGATGCACTGGATATGCGTACTAATAGCATATCAGACGCCTTCATCCAAGGTAGAGAGATCAGCTTAGAAACGCACCAAACAAAACTTTGGAAGCGATACAAAGTCAAATACCAACAAGGAAAGTAATTCTTCAAGAACTTGTATAAAACAAAAGTGGGCCAAATGGCCCGCTTTTCTATTTAGTGGATAATTGAAATCCTTATTTTTCTACAACAACAGCACCTTCAGGCTTTTCAAAGACATTCTCTCCGTATGGAATCTCCGAGATCTCGATATTTCCAAAATTGACCGAGTTTCGCTCCTCGCCGATCTTTCCATCTTCAACCTTGTGCCAATTAATTTGGTTCGGTAAAATGATTCCGTCCAAATTCTCCCAACCAGCGTAACGAATGTAGCGCACATTATCACTCTCCTCTTCTTGACCATAGGTAACGGTGTATCCTAACCATGCCATTTGATACGTTTCAGGATCGTAATGAATGAAGTAATTGTCATTCGATGAATCCCCTACTCCTTTGGCAAAAGAGATCTTGTATCCAGGATACCATTTGTCACCATAGGTTAGATTTTCGACTTTCTCATAGGTAATTCCATCATCAGCCAACACGAACGGCATCGCCTGAAAATAGAACATCAAATTGTGGTAAAAACGTGCATTGCCTTTATAGGCATCACCATCCTGTTTTAACCAAACATCGTTTCCGTCGTATCCAATTGAAAACGCATCAGTGTCAATACGATCCTTGCGATTCCACAGATTAATAAAGTGCTTCTCAACACCTTCTTCTTGTTTGATCTCGAAGGTCAATGATTGCATCTTGTTCCAAAGATCAAGTCCGCCGTGTGTAATGAAGACACGTTGAAGTCCGTCAGGATACATAGACATATCGATGGTTGGCTCTTCGGTAACCACCGTATTGTCCTCGATGGTTTCCTTTTTCGCTTCTTGCTTGCAAGATAAGAGCGCTGATGCTACAATAAGTAAGGTTAGTACTTTTTTCATTTGTATAAAGTTTGTTCTGATTGTGGGTCGAATTTACAAATATTCCATTACAAAGAATAGCTGTATTTTTGTTTAAAATTTACGCATAGATGCACAAACAGATTAGCAGCGTACAGAACCCGCTGGTGAAACAACTTTTTCAGCTCAAAGAAAAATCACGTGCTAGAAAAAGGGAACAACAATTCTTGATAGAAGGCAAACGAGAGATTTCCTTGGCATTAGAGGGAGGATATGAAATTAGCAACATTTTGTTCTGCCCTTCTATTTTCCCTGACGGGGAAATGCCTCAGTTACTCACCATGACTGCACAAGAGATATCCCGTATCGAAATCACCAAAGAAGTGTATCAAAAGTTAGCACATCGCGAAACGACCGAAGGTATCTTGGCAGTGGCCAATACCAAATCCCTAACATTAGACAAGATCGAATTTGATAATGAAAACCCGTTGGTTTTAGTCGCCGAAGCACCTGAAAAACCAGGGAATATAGGTGCACTGCTTCGTACGGCTGATGCGGCCAATGTGGATGCTGTTATCATCGCCAACCCAAAAACAGACATGTACAATCCCAATATCATTCGATCCAGTGTAGGTTGTATTTTCACAAACCAAGTAGCCACCGGAAGTACTGCAGAGATCATTGCTTTTCTAAAAGAAAAAGGAATCAATATCAACTGCGCCGCTTTGACCGCTTCTGTACAGTATGACACCCTAGATTTTAAACAAGCGACTGCTATTGTTGTTGGCACGGAAGCCACGGGCCTCAGTAATGAATGGTTGCAGAATTCGACTCAAAACATAATCATTCCGATGCAAGGAGCGATAGACTCGATGAACGTATCAGTCGCCGCCGGAATTCTAATCTTTGAAGCCAAACGACAACGAAATTTTTCATAACACCACCGATTGATATGATCGAACCCACTACGCTTTTCTACATCATCATTGCCATACTGATCATCAGTTTTTTTATTGACAAAATCTTAGACGCACTAAATGCCAAGCATTTTAATGATGAGATCCCAAAAGAACTGGAAGACGTTTATGACAAGGACGAATACCTTAAATCACAATCTTACAAAAAGACCAAGTATCGTTTTGGACTGATCGGCTCTACCTTTTCACTACTCTTGACCTTGAGTTTCTTCTTTCTGGACGGATTTGAGTGGGTCGACAATTACGCACGAAGCTTTTCAGAACACCCCATATGGGTTGCTTTGATCTTCTTTGGTATCATCATGATCGGAAGCGATATCCTATCGACGCCTTTTTCGTACTACAATACTTTTGTGATCGAAGAAAAATTCGGCTTTAATAAAACGACCCGAAAGACTTTCCTCTTAGACAAAATCAAGGGATGGTTAATGACCGCCATACTCGGTGGAGGCATCTTGGCATTGATCATTTGGTTCTATCAATGGGCAGGGGCTAATTTTTGGATCTATGCATGGGGGGCCATGGCCGTATTTACCATTTTCATGAATATGTACTACGCCAAACTGATCGTTCCATTATTCAACAAACAATCGCCTCTGGAAGACGGAGAACTCAAAACAACCATTGAAGCCTATGCGCAAAAGGTAGGCTTTACATTAAATAAGATTTTTGTGATTGATGGATCCAAACGTTCGACCAAGGCCAATGCCTATTTTTCAGGCTTCGGGAATGAAAAACGTATTACGCTATATGACACTCTCATCAATGATTTGGAAACCGAGGAAATTGTGGCTGTATTAGCCCACGAAGTTGGACATTACAAACGAAAGCACATCATCTTCAATCTTGTGGCTTCTATATTGCTAGCCGGATTAACGCTGTTCATTTTGTCCCTTTTTATTAACCTGCCCGAACTCTCGCAAGCTATAGGTGTAGAAACACCAAGTTTTCACATTGGCCTCATCACTTTTGGGATATTATACAGTCCGATCTCAGAGATCACCGGGTTGATCATGAACTATGTGTCACGTACCTTCGAATATCAGGCAGATAACTATGCCAAAATGACGTATGCCGCCGACCCTTTGATCAGCTCATTAAAAAAGCTCAGCAAGAATACGCTGAGCAATCTCACGCCACATCCCGCCTACGTGTTCATGCACTATTCACATCCTACTTTACTACAACGCGTTAAAAATTTAAAGGCATAGAATTTGTTGTATACTAATAAAGTTTATGCTATTTTTAATTTATGGCGGTAATTGACGTAGAAAAGGAAAACAAGGAGATTGCAAAACAATACAAGGAGTTACTGCGCATTAGCTACCAAACCTTATCGAACCAAGACAAGAAGCTAATTCGTAGTGCTTTTGATGTAGCTGTTGATGCACACAAAGACCAGCGCAGAAAATCTGGAGAGGCCTACATCTTTCACCCTATTGCAGTGGCAAAGATCGTAGCTTCAGAAATTGGGCTGGACGCAACTTCTATTGCAGCAGCTTTGTTACATGATGTCGTTGAAGACACCGAGTATTCATTGACAGACATCGAACAGATGTTTGGTGAAACGGTGGCGCGTATCGTAGACGGCCTTACCAAAATCTCACACTTAAAGAAAGATAAAGATGTATCGTTACAGGCGGAGAATTTTAGAAAGATGCTGCTTACGCTCAACGATGACGTACGTGTGATTATCATCAAAATCGCCGACCGTTTGCACAACATGCAAACTATGGATTCCATGCCCGAGCACAAGCAGGTGAAGATCGCTTCAGAAACGTTGTATATCTACGCTCCGCTGGCACATCGTATCGGCCTATACAACATTAAGACCGAACTCGAAGACCTTGGCCTCAAATACACCGAACCCGATGTCTACAATGACATTCTGAATAAAATGGAAGAGAGCAAAGAAGAGCAAGGAGCTTATATCGCTTCCTTCTCTGGCGTGATTCGTGAGTCTTTGGACAAAGAAGGACTCAACTACGAGATCAAAGGACGCTCAAAATCCATCTATTCCATCCGTAGAAAAATGGTAAAACAAAACGTAAGCTTCGACGAGGTCTACGATAAGTTTGCCATCAGGATCATCTATAAATCAGATCAAGCGAACGAAAAGTTCATAGCTTGGAAGATATATTCTGTGGTCACCGACCACTTTAGGCCTAATCCCGTGCGTTTACGTGATTGGATCTCTTCGCCTAAGTCTAATGGTTATGAAGCTTTGCATATCACCGTCATGGGACCCAAAGGGCGTTGGGTAGAAGTACAGATCCGAAGCGAGCGCATGCACGAAATCGCTGAAAAGGGATACGCTGCTCACTTTAAATACAAACAAGGAGACCAAAACGAACAAGGACTAGAGATCTGGCTAAACCGTTTACAAGAAGCGCTCGAGAATTCTGAGGCCAACGCCGTAGATTTCGTAGAAGAATTTAAGCTGAACCTCTATTCGAAAGAGATTTTTGTATTTACGCCGAAAGGAGACCTTAAGTCGCTCCCAAAAGGTGCAACTCCTTTAGATTTTGCTTTTAGCATTCATACCGAGGTCGGTATGCGTACTCGCGGTGCGCGCGTAAACGGCAAATTGGTTCCTTTAAGTTATGAGTTGAAAAGCGGAGACCAAGTTGATATTATCACTTCGGAAAAATCCAAACCCACAGCCAACTGGCTCGATTATGCAACAACAGCCAGAGCACGTTCCAAGATAAAATCTTCTTTAAAGGAAGAGAAAAAGGCTATTGCGGAGGAAGGCAAAGAAATCCTACGCAGAAAACTGAAACAACTAAAGATCACGCTCGGTGAGAAAGTGGTCAATGAATTGGTAGTTTATTTTAAACTGAAGACCAGTTTGGACCTATTTTACCGTGTAGGTATTGGGTCGATCGATAACCAAAAATTAAAGAGTTACGCTGCTTCTCGAAGCAACACCTTTATTAACTTCTTCAAGAATCGTATCAATCGACCAGGTGTGCCTGAAGACATTGATAAAGACGAGATCACGTCAAAATATGACATGCTGGTCTTTGGCAAGGAAGAAGAGCGCCTGGACTACAAACTATCGACTTGTTGTAACCCGATTCCTGGCGACAACGTATTTGGTTTTGTCACCGTGAATGATGGTATCAAAGTGCACAAAAAGAACTGTCCCAACGCCCTCAGCATGCAGTCAAATTATGCCTATCGCATTATGCCTGCCAAATGGATCGATTCGACGCAACAAGACTTTACAGCAGTCATTCGACTTTCGGGTATTGACAACTTAGGACTTGTCAACGATGTGACCAAGGTCATTTCTGGCAATATGCACGTAAACATTAGAAACATCAGTTTTGATACCGATGACGGAATCTTCAACGGAAAGATCACCGTGATCGTAAAAAATAAAACCATCCTAAAACGACTCATGGAAAACCTTAAAAAGGTAAACGGTATTGAGAAAGTGATGCGCGATTAAAAATATAAGCGTAACTTTGTGGGTCGAATTTTTTGAAGCTCACCATGGCAGAAAATAAAAACCAAGAGATTGTAAAAAATGTATTCACCACTTTCCTAGAGGAAAATGGGCATCGTAAGACTCCGGAGCGCTTTGCTATCTTACAGGAGATCTATGATAGTGAAGAACATTTTGACATCGAATCTCTTTACATTAAGATGAAAAACAAGAACTATCGTGTAAGTCGTGCTACCCTGTACAACACGATAGAACTACTCTTAGATTGTAGCTTGGTACGCAAGCACCAATTCGGGCAAAACCAAGCACATTATGAAAAGTCATACTTCGACAAGCAGCACGACCATATTATCTTCACAGACACTGGAGAGGTGAAAGAATTTTGCGACCCTCGTATCCAATCGATAAAAAAGACCATAGAAGAGATCTTTGATGTTGAGATTCACAATCATTCATTGTACTTTTACGGCACAAAAAAAACAACTAAATAACACAACAACACATCAATGGCAGTAGATTTACTACTAGGACTGCAGTGGGGAGACGAAGGAAAAGGAAAGATCGTCGACGTACTCACCGCTAACTACGATATTATTGCCCGTTTTCAAGGCGGACCTAATGCAGGACATACTCTAGAATTTGACGGAATTAAACACGTTTTGCACACCATTCCATCGGGAATTTTTCACGACAACGCTGTGAATATTGTTGGAAACGGTGTTGTAATCGACCCGGTCATTTTCAAGAAAGAACTAGACAATCTGGAGAAATTCAACATCGATATCAAATCGAAGTTGCTCATCTCACGAAAAGCACATTTGATCCTTCCAACACATCGTTTGTTGGATGCAGCATCTGAAGCCGCCAAAGGAAAGGCCAAGATTGGCTCTACCCTAAAAGGAATTGGACCAACCTATATGGACAAGACTGGTAGAAACGGGATTCGTGTTGGTGATACCGAACTTGCCAATTGGAAGGAAAAATACCGTGCTTTGGCCAACAAACATGAGGCCATGATCAACTTTTACAACGTTGATGTACAGTACGATCTAGCTGAATTAGAAGAAGAATTCTTCGAAGCCGTAAAAGTATTAAAGAGTTTGACCTTTATCGATAGCGAGGAATACTTGCACCAAGCTCAAAAAAGTGGAAAAAGTATTCTAGCCGAAGGCGCCCAAGGCTCTTTGTTAGACATCGATTTCGGAACCTATCCGTTCGTAACTTCTTCTAACACAACGGCTGCGGGAGCTTGTACTGGACTCGGAGTTCCACCAAACAAGATCAAAGATGTGTTCGGAATTTTCAAGGCCTATACCACTCGCGTGGGTAGCGGTCCCTTCCCTACTGAGCTTTTTGACAAAGACGGAGAGACCATGGGTCGCGTAGGAAACGAATTCGGAGCCACCACCGGAAGAAAAAGACGCTGTGGATGGCTAGATCTTGTAGCATTGAAATATGCAGTACAAGTAAACGGAGTAACGCAACTTATGATGATGAAAGGCGATGTTCTTTCTGGGTTCAAGACCTTGAAAGTATGTACTGCCTACGAATACAAAGGAGAGACCATTCAACATCTTCCATTTAATATTGAAGAAGAAAATGTGAAGCCCATATATTCTGAATTGCCAGGTTGGGATGAAGACCTCACCGGAATGACCGAAGCTGAACAACTTCCGCAGAACTTGATCAAATACATCGAGTTTTTAGAAGAAGCGCTTGAGGTGCCGATCAAGATCGTTTCGGTTGGGCCAGACAGGACACAGACCATTCACCGATAAACGGCTTTGCAAATACGATACAAACGCTTCAAAGATACTTTGGAGCGTTTTTTGTTTACGTGCTTTCCTAAATAACTGTGAAAACACAATCCTCTAACCCAAAAAACGTTATTTTTGAACCAAATTTAAAAGCATTGAAATCCTTCAAACATAGCATATACATTCTTACGCTTCTGTTTACTGTATGCGTTTTTGCACAAGAAGATCAAAAGCAGATCCAGATCGAATACGCAGGTTCTTTCGTCAAGGATGAAGATAAATTTCCGGGTGCCAGTATACTCGACAAGCGTAATAGCAAACAGGTAAAACTTTCGCACGAAGGTGTTGAAGTTTGGGCTGACCGTGCGGTGTTTTACAAGCAGCGTAATTTCTTTAGAGCTTATGGTCGTGTTCGTTTGCAACAGGGCGATACGGTAACCATGAACAGCGATTATATCGAATACGATGGCAATACCAAACTTGCCATGTCTACCGAAAAGGTGCGTTTGACCACACCAGAGCACAGCTTGGTGACTGACACATTATATTTTGACAGAAACATTCAACAAGCATATTACAACAGCAACGGAACCGTTCGTGATTCGGTGAACGTACTGACGAGTGATCGCGGTCGCTATTACATGGACTTTAAAAAGTACCAATTCCTTTCAGACGTCGAAATCGTAAACCCAGAGTACACCCTTAATTCGGCACAACTCGACTATTACACCTCTACAGGTCACGCGTATATGTATGGTCCGTCAGATATTATCGGAAAAGACTATGATATCTATTGCGAACGAGGATTCTATGACACAAAGACCGATAACGGTTTCTTCGTAAAGAACTCGACCATCAATTACGACAATCGCAAGATCCAGGGAGACAGTTTGTACTTTGACAAACCGAAGAGTTTTGCTTCGGCCACGAACAATATCAAAGTGACTGACACAATCAACAATAGTGTTGTTAAAGGACATTATGCTGAAGTCTACAGGGCGAAAGATTCCGTATTCATCACCAAAAGAGCCGTCGCCATCAACTTGGTCGAAAAGGACTCGATGTACATTCACGGTGATACGTTGATGGTCACTGGGCCAGAAGACAACCGTATTATCCGCGGGTTTAGAAATGTAAAGTTCTACAAACTTGACATGAGCGGAAAATGTGATTCTATTCACGTGAACCAAAAGACCGGACTTACCAAAATGATCACCGAACCCATTATGTGGTCTGGAAGAAATCAGATGACGGGAGATACGATCCACTTGATATCAAATGTGAAGACCGAAAAACTAGATTCTTTGAAGGTGATCAACAACGCATTTATCGTATCAAAAGACACCTTAAGCGATGACGGTTACAACCAAGTAAAGGGAAAAAATCTCTACGGAAAGTTCCAAGACAACGAATTACGCGAAGTCGACGTCATCAAAAATACAGAGGTCATCTATTATATGTATACGGAAGATGTACCACCACAGTTAATCGGTATTGACAAAACGATCTGCAGTAAGATCAATATGGTAATTGAAGAGAATCAGATTCGTGACATCACC
Organism: Flavobacteriaceae bacterium; assembly: GCA_028279515.1. Lineage (GTDB taxonomy): Bacteria > Bacteroidota > Bacteroidia > Flavobacteriales > Flavobacteriaceae > JANQNQ01. Next base: position 542,433 of record JANQNQ010000001.1, on the reverse strand, counting down.
TTCTTTACGCGACCCGATGGTGATATTTTTAGAGAGGAAGACCTTCCGAAGAATGCCCGAAGATTAAGAGGCTTCATTTGGCGAGGTGATGAAATGATCGAAAACAAAGACGACATCTTCGACGAAGACGACAACAACATACAACTGGTGAAGATCCGAGGCGTTGAAGAGCCCTTTGATCTCGACGAAGAAGAGTTTCTCAAGAAACAGGAGGAACAACAAGATCCTTCTAAACAACTTCCGAAGAAAAAGAAACCGAAGCCAGCAGCAACGATTGACAAGAAAAAGCTGGTAAAGGCACAAGACAAGCAATGAGTTTTTAGCAATGCTCAAGGATGATTTCTTTACATACCAAGCACAAACCACGCCTCATCCCTTGGCGATGGAAATCTCTCATGCCGAAGGTTCTTATATCTACGATGCAAATGACAAACGATATCTGGACTTTGTAGCAGGTGTTTCGGCTTGCAGTTTGGGGCACAAACACCCCAAGGTAGTAGCTGCTATCAAAGAGCAGCTTGATAAGTATTTACATGTCATGGTCTATGGCGAATATGTACAAGAACCTGCAGTAGCGTTGTCAAAATTGTTAGCTGCACATCTACCCGATCCATTGGAGGTCACCTATTTGACCAATTCAGGGACCGAAGCTACAGAGGGCGCACTTAAATTAGCAAAACGAGTTACTGGTAGAACCCAAATCATCGCTGCCAAACATGCCTATCATGGCAACACCCAAGGCGCCATGAGTGTCATGGGTTTCGAAGAGCGCAAACGAGCTTTTAGGCCCTTAATTCCTGATGTGGACTTTATCGAATTCAATAACGAAGAAGATCTTCAAAAAATCACCACTCGCACGGCAGGCGTTATTCTAGAAACCATTCAAGGGGGCGCAGGTTTTATTGCTCCAAAAGATGATTATTTAAAGAAGGTAAGAAAGCGCTGTGACAAGGTAGGTGCTGTCCTTATGTTAGATGAAATCCAACCTGGTTTTGGTCGTACAGGAACCTTATTTGGCTTTCAAAACTATGATATGGTCCCCGATATCGTCATCATGGGAAAAGGTATGGGCGGCGGTATGCCCGTAGGTGCCTTTACGGCATCTAAAGACATGATGTCACAACTTCAAGATCAGCCCAAGCTTGGACACATTACAACCTTCGGAGGCCACCCGGTCATTGCGGCTGCTTGCCTCGCTACCCTAAAAGAGATCACCGAAAGTGACCTGATGCAACAAGCACTTGAGAAAGAGCAACTGTTCAGAGAGCTTCTGGTACACCCTAAAATCAAAGAGGTACGAGGAAAAGGACTCATGTTGGCCATTATGTTAGAAGACCCAGAGTTGGTGAACAAGGTCATCTTTGCATGTCAGGACAAAGGATTGATCCTTTTTTGGTTACTTTTTGAGCCAAAAGCAATTCGTATCACCCCTCCCCTAACCGTTTCTGAAGAGGAGATTCGGGAGGGCTGTCAAATTGTCCTAGATTGCCTTAATACAGTTTAGGCATCATATTTGCTTATATAACTGTACCACAACTTTTTAATTACAGCTGTTAATTAAATTGTTGAAAACAATAACACTTTCCAATCAAAATCAACCAGATCAAACGCTAAATTAGTTAATGTAGAAATCAAAAAATGCATGCCTATGCAGTTTAGTCCTAATGAAGACCATAATTTCTCGCTTTCAAAATTTGAATCAATGCTTAAGACCAACGATGTTTTTTTCTTTGATTCTTCAGAATTCGAAAACATCGCCCAACATTATCTAGACTCCGGAAAAGTCGGGCTCGCACGAAAAGCGATCAAAATAGGACTCGAACAGCACCCTTCTTCTACAATCCTCAAGTTAATTCAGATAGAACTCCTAGTTTTTGAGAATAAATTGGACGAAGCAGAAAAGCTGTTAGACCATCTATATACATTGGAATCTACCAATGAGGAAGTCTATATTCAGAAGGCAAACATCCTTTCAAAAAGGGATCAGCATTACAAGGCCATAGACCTTTTAAAGAATGCGCTCGCCTATTCTGACGAACCTTCGGATATCTATTCTCTCATTGGAATGGAGTTTCTCTTTGTAGACGACTTTGCCTCTGCAAAAGACTATTTCATCAAGTGTTTGAGGGAAGATATTGAGGACTACTCAGCGCTATACAACGTTATCTATTGCTTTGAATTCTTAGATGACTATGATGGTGCCATTGAGTTTATCAATGACTTTTTGGACAAAGACCCATATAGTGAAGTGGGTTGGCATCAACTTGGAAAGCAATATTTTGCCAAGAAAATGTACAAAGAGGCGCTAACCGCCTTTGATTTTGCAGTCATTTGTGATGAACGCTTCATTGGTGCTTATCTTGAAAAAGGGAAAGTACTGGAGAAATTAGGTCGTTACAATGAAGCCATTGAAAATTATGAGATCACCCTTGAGCTGGATGACCCAACTTCGTTTGCCTATTTACGCATGGGTAAATGTTATGAGCGTTTGGAGAACACTTCGTTGGCCGTGAAATATTATTATAAGACGGTTCATGAAGACCCACTGTTAGATAAGGGTTGGATTGCGATCACAGATTTTTACTTCAAACAAGAAAATTTCCAAAAGGCATTGTACTATATCAACAAGGCCATTAATATTGATAGTGAAAATGTGCTCTACTGGAGACGCAGCGCAGAAATAAACATGCGACTGGGCTTTTTGGAAGAAGCAGACCTAGCCTTTCAAAAGACCATAGAACTGGGTAATTACGAATTGGAAACTTGGATCTCATGGGCACACGTGCTCAAACAGGTGGGTGAGTTTGACAGTGCCATTCAGGCGTTGCTTCAAGCGTTGGAATTTTATCCAGATCATGCCGCTCTTGAGTACATGTTGGCCGGCATGTATTACTTGGTGGCAGATAGCCATAAGGGAAGTTTCCACTTAAAAAATGCCCTTAAAGAAAATGCCGATGAATCTCATATGATCAAGGAGCTTTTCCCTACAGTGTATAGCAGAACTTCTGTTAAGAATATTATAACAGAATTTAAAAAACCCTCCCCTTAAAATTCCATACATTTGTTGCGTAATTGAATTTTCAGTCTATGCAACGATCTTTACGTGATTACCTTGTGATCTCACTTAAAGGAATTGCCATGGGTGCCGCCGATGTGGTTCCGGGCGTTTCGGGTGGGACCATTGCTTTTATATCAGGAATCTATGAAGAACTTATTGGCACCATTAACAAAGTAAATCTGTCGGCCTTCAAAATGCTTCGAACCGATGGTCTAAAAGCCACTTGGAAAGAGATCAACGGAGCTTTCTTGCTCGCTTTGCTGATTGGTATCGCCACCAGTATCCTCTCGTTGGCCAAAGCCATCAAGTGGCTGCTAGAATTTCATCCGATTCTGTTATGGGCCTTTTTCTTCGGACTCGTAATCGCTAGTATCGTATACATCGGAAAGCAGATCACACAGTGGAATTTTAAGGTCATCTTGGCAACAATCATTGGTTTGGTCGTCTCCTATTATATCACGATTGCTGAACCTATGGCTTCGCCTGACAGCAATGCCTATTTATTTTTGTGTGGATCGATCGCCATCATCGCTATGATATTACCTGGTATTTCTGGGTCCTTCATTCTCGTACTTCTTGGTGCTTACGAGATTGCGCTTGATACTGTAAACCAGCTTCGAGAATCCATCGTTGAAGGAAATTTTGACAAGTTTTCTGATGCCTTTGTCAAATTTTTAATGCTTGTTTTAGGGGCCATTGTCGGTATCAAACTTTTTTCGAGAATCTTAAATTGGATGTTCTCAAATCACAAGAACCTAACATTAGGATTGCTCACCGGTTTCATGATCGGATCTTTAAATAAAATATGGCCTTGGAAGGAAACACTTAGTTGGCGCACCAACAGTAGCGGAGAAGAAGTGCCATTATTACAAAAAAGCATTCTCCCTGGTCAATTTGAAGGAGACAATCAACTTCTATACGCCATACTCTTGATGGTTGTCGGTTTTTTAACGATATTGATACTAGAAAAACTGGCCACAAAAAAGCAATAGATGTACAACGCCGCACGAACCCTACAGGATAAAGTATTCCTGATTATCAAAGGACTTGCCATGGGTGCCGCCAATAAGGTACCAGGGGTTTCAGGCGGAATCGTCGCGTTTGTTGCAGGGTTTTACGAGGAATTTATATACGCCCTTCAAAAGATCAACGGAAAGGCCTTTAAATTGCTGTTCAATGGGCGATTCAAAAGTTTCTTTCAATATATCCATGGACGATTTTTAGGGTTACTTATCCTAGGAATGCTTATTAGTTATTTTAGCGTTTCCAAACTATTGGATTACTTTATCGAAAAACACGAACTCTATGTTTGGGCTGCTTTCTTCGGAATGATTATCGGATCCATCTACTACATCGGGAAGGATTTCAAAAGCTGGAACTATAAAACAGTCTGTTCTCTAATCCTGGGGACGGTTGTCGGAATCTCGATAAGTCTATTGAGTCCGGCGAAAGAAAACGATAATCTCATTTTTATTTTTTTCTGCGGAATTATTAGCGTTTCGGGCATGACACTTCCCGGTTTGTCTGGGTCTTTCATTTTGATTTTACTCGGAAACTATGTGCTGCTACTTGTAGACTCTGTCAATGCTTTGTATGATACCTTTGCCGAAATGTTTCGCGGAGACTTCAGCTTTACCAGTAATGAACCTCGACTGAAAATGCTATCAATACTCGGAGTTTTCACAGCGGGTTCTGCGGTGGGGCTTGTAACGCTGTCTCATCTGCTTAATTTCGTGCTGAAGCATTATAAGAACATCGCCACTGCGACCATCATGGGCTTTATTGCCGGATCTCTGGGGGTCGTCTGGCCATGGAAGCGTACCATGTACAAAACGGATGATACAGGCGCTTTTTTGCTCGACTCTTCGGGCGAGCGTATCATTGAAAATTATCAGCGTTTTTTTCCGGATCTTTCGATTAGGGAGACATGGGTAGCCCTTATATTTGTGATGATCGGAGTACTAATTGTATTAGCCTTAGACTGGTATGGAAAACGAACAAGAAAGGTCAAGTAAACACCGTTTCGGCCTTATAGGGCGGGACATATCATACTCATTCTCTCAAGGATATTTCGCCGAGAAGTTTGAAAAGCTTGGCTTGCATGACCATTCATATGAAAACTTTGATATTCCGAATATCGCAGACTTTCTTTCACTTACCAACCAATCGGACATTATTGGATTCAACGTAACCATTCCTTACAAAGAGGCTATTATTCCGCATTTAGACCGCTTGAGTAAAAAGGCAAAAAAAATCGGAGCAGTCAACACCATTAAACGTACCAAAAAAGGGCGGTTGAAGGGGTATAACACCGATTGCTATGGTTTCAAAAAATCGCTAAAGAAACACTTGAAACCAAGTCATACGCATGCTTTGATCTTGGGTACTGGCGGTGCTTCGAAGGCCGTGGCCTTTGTTCTCGAAGAACTACAGATCAGCTATAAGTTTGTCTCACGCTCCCCGCGAGAAAATGGTTTGATCTACAAGCAACTCGATCAATACTTGCTATCGACCCACACGTTGATCATCAATTGTACTCCCCTAGGCACTTTCCCAGATATTGAACGTTGCCCAGATATTCCATATGAGTTCATCGGAAAAAATCACCTGCTGTACGATCTCATTTACAATCCATCTGAAACCACTTTTCTCTCTAAAGGAAGAGTAAATGGAGCTTCTACTTGCAACGGACTTCGTATGCTAGAGCTTCAAGCTGAAAAGGCATGGAAAATTTGGAATTCGTAAACAGAACCATTCTTTATAACAGATTTCTGGCGGTATCTCTCTTCTAAAAACTTTGAGTTTTTAACTCTTGTTAGTATCTTCGAGGCAGAAAGCATTGATGAACCGTAAACATTTTTAAGATGTTAGAAGAGAAAAATGATAACCTGCAAGATGCAGAAGGAAAGGAAGAAGTTTTAGAAAACACCAATGACACCCCTACTTCTAGTGAAAAAACACCATCCACAGAAACGCCCATCGAGACACAAGAGACCGAAGCCGAAGCTGTAGAAACCGTTGAAGAGGAAACCGGCGAAAAAACTTCTGAAGAGCACAAGGAAGCTGTAAATACAATGGAAGAATCCGTTGCCGAGGATTCTGAAGATGAGTCTACTTCTGAGCGCCACGAAATTCCTATGCTAGATTATCATTCGATGGACATGAATGCCTTGGTTGACGAGCTCAACAAATTGGTAAAGAATGAAAAGGTTCAGGCAATAAAACATCATGTTGACGGTATCAGAAATGAATTCAATCAAAAATACCATGAACTCCTTGAACAAAAGAAGGAAGAGTTTACAGCAGATGGAGGCAATGAAATAGACTTTCATTACAGCAGCCCTGTCAAAACTCGGTTCAATGGTGTTTACCACGAATACAAAGAAAAGCGAACACAATACTACAAAGACCTTGAGCAATCACTCAAAGACAATCTTAAAAAGCGTCTGGAGATCATTGAAGAACTCAAAGGACTACTGAACGTTGAAGAGAACATCAACACCACATACAAGCATTTTAAGGAATTACAGGAAAGCTGGCGCAATGCAGGCCCTATTCCTAGAATGCAATACAACAATGTGTGGAGAACGTACCACCACCATGTTGAGCGTTTTTACGATTTTCTGCATCTAAACAGAGATCTAAGGGATCTTGACTTCAAGCACAACTTAGAAGAGAAGCAAAAAATCGTAGAACGTGCTGAGGCCTTGGCTGAAATGGAAGATGTTTCGAAAGCCTTTAGAGAACTTCAGACCTTGCACAAGGTATGGAAAGAAGAGATCGGCCCGGTTGCCAAAGAACACCGCGAAGAGATTTGGCAGCGATTCAGTAATGCAACCAAAGCGATTCATGATAAACGTCAAGAGTACTTTAAGGTTCTTGACAAGTCGTACGAAGAAAATCTAGTGATTAAACAAAAGATCATCACTGACATTGAGACCGTAGCCGATGACATTGTGAATTCGCATAGCGCTTGGCAAAAAAAGATCAAAGAAATCGAAGCCTTACGCGAGGCCTTCTTCAGTGCTGGCAAAGTGCCGCAAAAGGCAAATGAAAGTACTTGGACTTCTTTCAAAGAGGCGGTGCGTAGATTCAACCGAAATAAAAATGCCTTCTACAAGTCACTCAAAAAAGAACAACAGGAAAATCTAGGTAAGAAACTAGAACTTGTAAAACTGGCTGAGTCGCTTAAGGATAGTGAGGACTGGGAAGAGACCACTCCCATCATGAAAAAGATCCAAAGTGACTGGAAAAGCATTGGGCATGTTCCTAGAAAATATTCTGATAAGATATGGGAGCAATTCAAAACAGCCTGTAATCATTACTTTGACAGATTGCATGCACAGCGTAATGAAGCCAACAAGGAAGAACACGAAGCCTTCGAAAATAAGAAATCCTTTCTCGATGAATTAAAGTCGTTTGAGTTAAGCGGAGATGCCAAGGCGGATCTCGCTGCTATAAAGGAAAAAATCAGTGCATGGAAGGCGATTGGACGCGTACCTTTCAACAAACGTAATATCGAGGGAAAGTTCAACAAAGTGCTGGATGCCTTATTTGGTAAATTGGACATGAACAGGCAGGAAAGCGAGCTGATCAAGTACGAAAATCGTTTGGATGCCTTGACCGGTGATGAACGCGGACTGTATAAAGAGCGTTCTTTCATTTTGCGTAAGATTGACGAGGTAAAACACGAGATCAATCAGCTTGAAAATAACTTGCAGTTCTTCTCAAATAGTAGTGAAGGAAATCCATTAGTGGCCGAAGTACACAAGAACATAGATCGTCATAAGGATTCGTTAGGCTTGTGGCAAGCGAAACTACAAAAGGTGAAGGTGTTGATTAATAGTTTATAGATGTGAGATACACCTACGCGTAAAGCTTCAGTGTATGAGGATAAGATGTGTCTTTACAATCCGAAGCCATGAAATGGCGTAGGGTTGAGATGTGAGAAAGTAAAATTTCAAATCATAAATTTCAAATTTCGGTCCTTCGTTCTATAAGCTCCAGATTATTAAGCAGGTGTTAGGTAAAATATTATTTATTGCCTAATCGCTCTTCGCTCATAACTTTTCGCTTATGACTTTGTACTAAAATCTCAATACTCAATACTCAATACTCAATACTCAATACTCAAATCTAACTAACTTCACAATTTCTTAGCCTCCTCCCAGAAGACATCCATCTCTGCCAGTGTCATGTCTTTGAGACTCTTGTTGTTTTCTTTTGCTTTTGACTCGAGATATTGAAATCGCTTGATAAATTTCTTGTTGGTTCGTTCTAGAGCGTTCTCTGGATTGACATCTAAAAATCTTGCGTAATTGATCATGGAGAAAAGCACATCGCCAAATTCTGCTTCGATCTTATCCTGATCGCCTGCTTTCACTTCTTCTTGAAACTCTGCCAGTTCTTCTTGTAGTTTTTCAAAAACTTGCTCTGGCGCTTCCCAATCAAAACCTACACCCGCGACCTTATCCTGAATACGATTTGCCTTGACCAACGCTGGTAAACTCTTTGGCACTCCTTCTAAAACCGATTTCTTTCCTTCTTTGAGTTTTAAATTTTCCCAGTTGCGTTGCACGTCCAATTCATCATTGACGACCACATCTCCATAAATATGAGGGTGGCGATCGATCAACTTGTCACAAATACTATTGGCCACATCCGCAATATCAAAATCCTTGGTCTCGCTTCCGATCTTGGCGTAGAAGATAATATGCAACAGCAGATCACCCAGTTCTTTTTTGACTTCCTCTAGGTCATTGTCCAAAATGGCATCTCCCAACTCATACGTTTCTTCGATGGTGAGATGCCTAAGTGTTTGCATGGTCTGCTTCTTATCCCAAGGGCATTGCTCCCTAAGTTCATCCATTATAGTCAGTAGACGGTCAAATGCCTTTAATTGATCTTCTCGCGTGTGCATTGAAATGTTTTTTGTAAAAATAGGCATTAAATAAAGTGATTTAGATGGAAGCCTAGTTTAAATTTTAACAACATTTGAAGGGGATTAATCACTACATTTAAGAAACCTAAAAAGACACTACCAATGGAATTCGACCTCAACCAAGCCATGGCCGTTTTAGAACGCACTCCTGCCACACTAAAAACTCTATTAGAAGGGCTTCCTGAAGCATGGACGCACGAAAATGAGGGACCGGACACTTGGAGTCCGTATGACATTATCGGCCACCTTATCCACGGAGAAAAGACCGATTGGATCCAAAGGGCACAAATTATTTTAAGTGACACCGACAACAAGACTTTCGAGCCTTTTGATCGTTTTGCCCAATTTAAAGATAGCGAAGGAAAATCCCTTACCGAGCTACTCGATACCTTTGAAATGCTCCGGTTTCAGAATCTAAAGACCTTAGACGCAATGAATATCTCTTCTTCTGACTTAGACAAAGAAGGTGTGCATCCCGCTTTAGGTAAAGCCACCTTGCGACAACTATTATCTACATGGACCATTCACGACCTTGGGCACATCAATCAAATCTCCCGTGTCATGGCAAAGCAGTACAAATTGCAAGTGGGGCCCTGGATTGAATACTTAAGTGTGTTACACCGATAGCCAGGTCCTGAAGTGAGCTTTGCTCTACTTCATGGAATGCCTAAAAAAATAACCGTATCAAACCAAACAACCTTAAAACCAACAACCATGAAAATCGTCGACTTATCCAAACCTATACAGTACAATGCAGATGACCCCTGGTTCATGAAAGTGAAGATCAAGCACAAACCACATAAGAAAGCTAAATGGCTCATTCGGATCTTGGGGCTTCCGTTTAAATTATTTCCGAAGAATTTTGTAGGGTGGGCCGATGATACTATTGTGAAGATGGGTGTGCACTCTACGACGCATATTGACGCTCCATGGCACTATTCCCCTACCTGTAACGGAGAACCTGCCAAAACGATTGACCAAGTACCTTTGGATTGGTGCTATGGTGACGGACTTGTCATTGACATGAAACACAAGCCCGATTTTGAAGAGATCACTGTGGCTGACGTTGAAAGTTTCCTTAAGAAGGAAAAACTTTCCGTAGAAAAAGACATGATCGTATTGATCAAGACGGGGCGTGACAAATTCAACGGAACGAAAGATTTTCACAAGATCGGAACAGGTATGAGCGCCGAAGCCACCGAATGGCTTATCGACAAGGGCGTTAAGGTCATGGGAATCGATGCCTGGGGCTGGGATCTTCCGTTACCTCATTTGATCAAGAAGGCCAAGGAGACCAATGATCCAGACCTGTTTTGGCAAGCCCATTTAGTAGGGCAACGAAAAGAATACTGTCATATGGAACAGTTGGTCAATTTGGATATGCTTCCGTATAGCGGATTTAAAGTAGCTGTTTTTCCATTAAAAATTGTCGGAGCATCCGCTGCACCCGCTAGGGTTGTGGCGATGATGGAGTAGTTTCCTGTTACACAACAGGCTCTGCGTACAAATCAAAATCTGCTGCTTCAGTTACCATCACCATTACAAAATCACCTTGTTTTACATAGTGTTTTGTAGCATCAATGAGTACCTCGTTATCAACGTCTGGTGAGTCAAACTCGGTTCGGCCGATGAAATAATTTCCTTCCTTACGGTCGATGATTACGTTGAAGGTCTTCCCTATTTTCTCTTGGTTCAGTTCCCAAGAGATCTGTGACTGCACGTCCATTATTTCGGTGGCGCGTTGTTGTTTCACCTCTTCAGGTACGTCGTCTTCCAAATTATAGGCATGGGTGTTCTCTTCATGGCTATAAGTAAAGCATCCCAAACGCTCAAAACGCATCTCGGTGACCCAGTCTTTCAATGTCTGAAAATCTTCTTCGGTTTCTCCCGGATATCCGACGATCAAGGTAGTTCTGATGGCCATTTCAGGAACAGCCGTTCTAAATTCTCCTAACAACTTTGTCGTCTTGGCTTTCGTTGTTCCGCGCCGCATTGATTTTAAAATCGGGTCTGCGATGTGCTGCAACGGAATATCAATGTAGTTACACACTTTTGGCTCTTGCTTCATCACTTCAAGCACGTCCATCGGAAAACCTGTTGGAAATGCATAGTGCAATCGAATCCACTCAATACCTTCTACCTTTACCAACTCTTTAAGCAATGCAGCCAATCTTCTTTCTTTGTAAAGATCGAGTCCGTAGTATGTTAAGTCCTGCGCGATTAAGATCAACTCCTTAACTCCGTTAGCAGCCAATTTCTCAGCTTCAACCACCAATTCTTCGATCGGTGTCGAACGATGTTTACCGCGCATCAATGGGATGGCACAAAACGAACACGGACGGTCGCAGCCTTCGGCTATCTTTAAATAGGCATAATTCTTTGGGGTCGTGGTTAGGCGCTCTCCAATCAACTCATGTTTATAATCGGCTCCCAAGGCCTTTAGTAAGCCAGGCAGTTCGGTCGTACCAAAGTATTGGTCAACATCAGGTATTTCCTCCTGCAAGTCTGGTTTATAACGCTCACTCAAACATCCTGTCACAAACACCTTGTCTACCGCGCCTTCTTCCTTTTTTTGGACGTATTCTAATATGGTATTGACCGATTCTTCCTTGGCGTTATTGATAAAACCACAAGTATTGATCACCACGATATTTCCTTCCTCTTCATGAACCACTTCCTTATTGTTGGCGCGTAACTGCCCCATAAGCACTTCAGAATCATATACATTCTTAGAACAGCCAAGGGTCACTACGTTTATCTTATTCTTTTTCAAGGATTTCGTTCTCATACCAATACGCATTTAAGGTCTGCAAAAGTACGCATTGCGGTTTGAAGGATGAAATAAAGGGAAGGATTATTGTCAGAAGGGACTTCGAAACACAAGAAAATTTCAGTTATCCCGATAATTAGCCCAAGCATTACTCTGTCCTTACCACTTGTTACTTCGAGCTTTGGCTCAAGGTTTAGATCTTATATTTTCATCAAAAATCTTAAACTTAAGATTGAATGAAAAAATTACTACTTCTTTTGATAGGTATGTTTCTAGCAATTTCAACAAACGCTCAAAAGTTTGAGCATCATTTTGCAGGAAGGCATTATGGTGGGCATGAATATGATTGGAAAAACTACAATCGAACGACATACAATAAGAAAGGCGACACCCTATATTTAGAACGACTCGTTATGTTTCGAGAAAAAGCAAGGCAACATATGAATCCTGCAGAATTTCAGCGTATTAAAATGTTGTTGAAACATGAAAATGAAGTGCAGGTTCTTTATGATTCGCTTTCTTACACATGGTCCAATGGTCCGAAGTTCTTTAAGACAAAAGTAGGTGATTCGCTAAAAGTTGTATTTGACGACCCGAGAAGGGTCAATTATACATACGAAGAGGGAAAAGAGTACCTAGTCAACAGTTCTGAACCTCTTGTTTTCACAAGCTTCGCCGCGGTCGAATTGTACTTAATGTACACTTCTTTAAATCTTAATTTTAGCAAAGACATCTACATTGCAGACAAAGAGCTTCGCTCTTTTAGAGTCCGTGTTCTTGGTGAAACAAAAATTGGAGTTCATAATCAATTAGGTGTTGTAGACTGCTATGAAATTGCTTTGTATGCGCTAGATGAGTCTTCGATGTTCAATGCGAAGATGTATTTAGGAAAAAATGGAGAAGGTTTCTTAAAGAAGGAAAACATCGTAAATGAACTTCATGAAGGCAAACGACATAGAAGTGTTTACAATGAGTTCAGAATTGATGAAGATTCAATTCTTGATTAGATATATAAAAATCCTATTTTTGCAAGAAATCAAAAGACCCTCATCTAATGAAAAGATTACTACTACTCATTTCATTCATAATGATAACGTTTCAGGCTACTGCCGATGCCGGACAAGCTTGGCGTTATGAAGTAGAGGTGCAAACAAAGGACAATCACATGCATAAAGGGTACATCTATTTGTACACCTTATCAGAAAAGTTTGATGCTTCAAAAAGCAGCTTTTTTGATTATATATCTAAAAATTATCCAAAGACTGCATTCAATATATATACAGAAGTAAAGACATTGAGTACTTCTGATGGAATCGAGTTGGATTTTTTCATCCCTAAAAACAGAGTGTCTATTGGTAAAGACAAGGTCGACTCAATGCAACTCATCAAAGAAATGGAATTCACTTTTGGGGATCGTGTGAAAGAGGTCAGTGATAAAGAATATGATCGCCTAAAGAAAAAACCCAAAGGCGTTGCTACTATTTACCATGAAGCCTATGTCGATAATTGCTCTATCATTTTGGTGTATTGGTCGAAGGAAAAGGCAGTGATAAATGAAAAGAAAGTTGTTGATACCGCCATCACCAAAATTTTAGAGGATAAATCCTTGACCAAAACAGACAAAAGAAAAAAGATCGACGCCCTTTTGTTAACAGCCATGGATAAATTCAAAGAGCAGGGGGTTCTTTGTTTTGGGTATTGCGACGCTCGCTAACTTGTCTCAAACTTTAAACCCTTGAAGTTCATTGTGGTCTAACTTTCAAAATGACCACCGATGAAAAAGATACTTCCCTTACTATTCGCAACCGTCTTGACCAGTTGTAGCTCACAGACTGAAGAAGTGACCTCAGAAGAAAACAACAATGAAGGCCCATCAGAAACGGCCTTGTACTTCCCGCCTAAAAATAGTGAGACTTGGGAAACGATCTCTGTTGAATCTTTGGGTTGGAATGCTTCTGCCGAGCAGGAATTATTTTCTTTTTTAGAGGAAAGAAACACGGAAGCCTTCATCATTTTGAAAGATGGGAAAATAGTCATTGAAAAGTACTTTAACGGAGCGACAGTAAACACAAACAATCCATGGTATTCTGCCGGAAAAACCTTGACCGCCTTTCTCACCGGAATTGCTCAAGAGGAAGGACTTCTCGACATAAACCTTCCTTCTGCCAATTACATGGGTACAGGCTGGAGCAATCTCACCCAAACTGAAGAAGATGCCATCACCGTATGGCATCATTTGACCATGACCAGTGGACTTGATTACAATGTATCCAATCAAAATTGCACAGATCCAGAATGTTTGAATTACTTAAACGATCCCAGTGACTTTTGGTATTACCACAATGCTGCCTATACCCTATTGAAGGACATCGTTGAAGGTGCCACAGGCGAAAACTACAATGACTATTTTGCAGAAAAGATCAAAGATCCCATCGGCATGCAGGGTGCTTGGATCCAATTGGGGTTTGCCAATGTATATTATAGTAACGCCCGAAGCATGGCTCGCTTTGGCCTACTAAACCTAAACAAAGGATATTGGGACACGACACCGATCATGAATGACACCAACTATTGGCAAGACATGGTCACGACCTCACAATCCATGAATGAATCGTATGGATACTTATGGTGGCTCAACGGAAAATCAAGCTATCGTACTCCAGGTCTCGAAGTCGAGTTTTCTGGCATGCTCGTGCCCGATGCTCCAACCGATCTAATTGCTGGTCTTGGCAAAGACGACCAAAAACTATATGTCGTACCAAGCCAGAACCTGGTCATTGTGAGAATGGGCGGCGATGCCGGTCAGACACTATTGGGTCCTTCAGGTTTTGACAATGAACTTTGGCTTAAACTCAACCAACTTATTAATTGATCATTCGTATCCTTCAGGTATCTGCCTCAACTTGGTGGCCTGCTCAAAAGCGTGTCCTAATTGATATAGTTTCTTTTCACCAAAAGGTCTACCGATAAACGTAAGACTAATGGGTTCCCCACTTTCTTTGTAGCCCATCGGCACCGTCAATGCAGGATATTTAGCTACTGCGGCGAACCCTGCATGGTAATTATTGATTGAAAGAACAGCGTCTAATTGATGTTCATTTACCGGAGTATCAAAATAGAGTCTTCCTTTAAGCTGAAGGCTGTCTTTGATTACAGCCAACTCTTCCAAAGTAGTTGAGTCTGCGACGATACCTTCAAACAATTGTTGTCCGTAAGGCGCTCTGTTTATGGTATCATTTAGATTGAAGGCCACCACATCGGCCACCGAACGAACAGTAACTTTATCCCCTGCTTGCGTCTTTAAATACGCCGGAAGGTCATGCTTCATGTCGATGTTCAGTAAGGTAAGAAACCCTGTAAGCTGTACTTGCGGCGGATCGAATTCGACTATTTCGGCTCCTTCAGCCTTTATCTTTTCGACAGTCATCTTGTAAATAGAATCACTTTCTATCAACCCTTTGAACACGCCAAAGCGCTTTCCTTTGAGCCCTGAATGATCGTCCAATCGATAAAAATGACCATTTGCCAAACCTGTATCTTTAGAAGCCGTATCATATGAATCAAAACCAAACATGGCATCCAGTAAAACACTGTTGTCCGTTACATTTTTTGTCATCGGTCCGGGCGTATCCAATGTGCTCGAAATAGGTACTATGCCAGTTCTACTCAGCAATCCAATGGTAGGCTTTAATCCGACCACAGAGTTTTGGCTTGATGGCGATAAGATAGAGCCTGAAGTCTCTGTACCAACTGCCGCCACTGCATAATTTGCTGCGATTGTTGTTCCACTGGCCGCACTTGAACCTCCAGATTCAAAGACCTTTCTGCCATACGGATTTAACGTTTGTCCGCCAATGGCACTATAACCTAACGGACAACCGCTACAGAAGAAATAGGCCCATTCGCTTAGGTTTACTTTTCCGAGGATCAAGGCTCCGTGTTTCTTCAATTTTGTTACGATAAAGGCATCGCTGGCCATGTTATCTTTTAAAGCGACGGCTCCAGCGGTTGTTGGTATACCGTCCGTACCAATATTATCTTTTAGTAAGATGGGCATTCCGTAAACAGGATGTCGTATATCAAGGCTTTTTAACTCTTTGTCACGTGCTCTTGCTTCTACTAGTACATCTGGATTTAGCGCAATGACCGAATGTAATGACTTATCTGGATCGCTTTCAAAAAGATAGATGCGATATAAGTAAAAAAGGGTAAGTTGTTCGTACGATAGCTTTCCTTCGGAAATGCTGCGTTGTATGGTGAGGATGTCTTGCTCTAAAATAAGCGGCTTCAACCTTTCGTATTCTTCGTCTGAAAACGTTGTGAGTTCCTTCTCAAAAGGTTTCCACAAATCGTTTCGATCTGAAAAACGTGACTGGATGAGCTTATAGCGCATGCGCGAATTCTCATGCTGACCCTGATCAGAAATTTCGGCTTTTTCATCGTACGTTTCCCAAGTGATAAGGGTTCTTACGGGTGGTTTTTCTTCTTTCTTACAGGCTACAAAAAGAAAGAGGGCAATGAGTAGTGTTGTGTATGTTTTCATATATTAAAGATAGTTAATTACCTTCAACACAGTCGAAATGGTTACTGCAGCATAACAAACTTTAACATCAGTGTTAGTAATTAGTAGTGAGATGTTAGATGTGAGATGTGAGATGTGAGATGTGAGATGTGAGAAAAGTACAAAGTAGTTAGTACAGGGTATAAAGAGGTGTTGGAAGGTAAACTGTAAACTGCAAATTCCAAATCTCAACCCTTCGCCCTGAGGGCTTCGGATTGTGAAGACAAATACCAAATTCCAGCTTACAATTAAAAATTCAGAATTCAACATTCAAAATTTCCTTGTACTTAGTACTTTCTCAATACTTTGTACTCACTACTCAGTACTAACTACTTAAAAAACGAATCCACGAACTCGTACTTGTTGAAGACTTGAAGGTCTTCGATGCCTTCTCCTACTCCGATGTACTTTACTGGAATCTGGAATTGATCCGAAATACCAATCACTACTCCGCCTTTTGCTGTACCGTCGAGTTTGGTGACTGCCAAAGAAGTTACTTCAGTCGCTTTGGTGAATTGCTTAGCTTGCTCAAAGGCGTTTTGCCCTGTAGAGCCATCTAGTACAAGTAATACATCATGCGGTGCGTCTCCGACCACTTTTTGCATTACACGTTTTACTTTTGTCAACTCATTCATCAAGTTGACCTTGTTGTGCAATCTTCCTGCAGTATCAATGATCACTACATCGGCATCTTGTGTTACAGCCGATTGCAGGGTATCAAATGCGACAGAAGCTGGGTCGCTTCCCATTTTTTGTTTTACGATGGGTACATCGACACGATCTGCCCAAACTTGCAATTGATCGATGGCTGCTGCTCTAAAGGTATCGGCAGCACCCAAAACGACCTTTAATCCTTTTTTATTGAACTGATACGCCAGTTTTCCAATGGTGGTGGTCTTACCTACTCCGTTAACGCCGACAACCATAAGTACGTATGGTTTTTTCTCTGTTGGAATCACATAGTCGGTCTCTTCACCGCTATTGGTCTCTGAAAGCAACGCAGCGATCTCTTCACGAAGAATCTGATTAAGTTCATCAGTGCCCATGTATTTGTCTTTGGCTACACGCTCTTCGATGCGATCTATGACCTTTAATGTGGTATCAACTCCCACATCACTGGTTACGAGCACTTCTTCGAGGTTGTCGAGTACTTCATCATCTACTTTTGACTTTCCGGCTACGGCCTTGGTCAACTTTGAGAAAAAGCTGGTCTTTGATTTCTCGAGCCCTTTGTCTAGGGTCTCCTTCTTTTCTGAAGAAAATATTTTTTTGAACAAACTCATATCGTTATTGAGCTTTAAGTCGATTTATTGTTACTGTCTTCGGCCAAGGACTGAGGTATTTGTCGGAGCTCATTAAAATTGGATCTTTTCAAGGTCGCATCTCGACTGCGCTCGATGTGACAACGTAAGTGCTCGATGTGACAGCGATTGCACCAAAAAAGCAATTTTAATAGCGACTACCGAAGGCCTGTCAGTGAAGTGAGCTTGCCCTACTTCACTGGGACGCCAAAGATATGAAAAAACGAAAAGCTATCTTCGGTTGGGAAGATAGCTTTTTATATAGTGTCTTGTGAACTTCTATTAATTCTTTAACCAGTCGTTTACTTTTTCTGGTTGCATTACCGCCTCAACAAAAGTGTAGGCTCCTGTCTTTGGAGATTTTACCATTTTGATGGCCTTTGTCAATCTCTTAGATCCTGTTTGTAACGATGCTACTGCTTTCTTTGCCATGACTCTTAATTATTTAATTTCTTTATGAACGGTCATTTTCTTCAAGATAGGATTAAATTTCTTGATCTCTAATCTATCTGGAGTGTTCTTCTTGTTCTTTGTTGTGATATAACGTGATGTACCTGGCATACCAGAATCTTTGTGCTCTGTACACTCTAGGATTACTTGAACTCTGTTACCTTTCTTTGCCATTTTCTTTTGTCTTTAACGCTTTTGGCTATTACTTGATGAATCCCTTTGCTCTTGCTTCTTTAAGCACTGCAGAGATTCCTTTTTTGTTGATGTTTTTAAGCGCTGCCGCAGAAACCTTCAAAGTGATCCACTTGTCCTCTTCTGGGATGTAGAAACGCTTCTTCATAAGGTTCGCGTGAAATTTACGCTTGGTTTTGTTCATCGCGTGCGATACGTTGTTTCCAACCATCGCTTTCTTTCCTGTAAGTTCACAAACTCTTGACATTTTTTCTAAACTTTAGTCGTTATTTCAAAACAGGGTGCAAATTAACGAAATTTTAGGCTCACTGACAAAAAATATGAGTCAGTTTTTTAAAATTTCTTTTTGTAGAAGTTCGAAGGCTTTATTGACCGCTTTGTTGACAACCTTCTCACGGTGGTTTCCGAAGTTGAACTCATGTGCCACAACATCTGTTGGAGTAGCAATAGCAATGAATACTGTGCCTACGTCGGCATCGGCGTCACCCTTGCTTGGGCCTGCATTACCTGTAGTGGCGATGGCGTAATCTGTTTTCAATGTACGCCTTGCATTGCTCGCCATACTTTTGGCTACTTGAGCGCTCACCACTGAATGCTTATCAATTGTTGCTTTCGGTACCCCGAGAATGTCGGTTTTGGACTCAGTCGCATAGGTAACTAGGCTTCCGTTAAAATACCTTGAAGCTCCTGGAATAGCAGTGATTCTTTGTGCAATGGCACCTCCGGTACAACTCTCAGCCACAGCTAAAGACCGCTTTCTGTCTGCAAGCATCTCTCCGACAATGTATTCTATGGAATGGTCATTTTCCATTCCGTAAATAATATCTCCGATCAATGGATACAGTGCCTGAATACGTTTTTCTACTTCGGCTTCGATGGTCTCTCTGTCGGGGCCTTTGGCCGACAAACGCAAACGCACTCGCCCGGCATTGGGCAAATAGGCTAATTTTATAAATGAGGGCAGATCATCTTGCCAGGCTTCTATTTTTTGCGCGATCGCGCTCTCTCCTAATCCATAGGTAAGAACGGTCTTATGCACGATAAAAGGAGTGTCGTATTTATCATGCAATCTTGGAATCACCTCGTTTGTCATGAGTGCCTTCATCTCATAAGGGACACCAGGCATAGAGACAAATACTTTTCCGTTCTTCTCGAACCACATTCCTGGTGCGGTGCCATATTGATTGTGAAGGGCAACCGCCTTTGAAGGTACCAACGCCTGTTTTCTGTTAACGTCAGAAATGGGTGTGCTGATGTAACGCTCAAATAATGCTTCGACATTAGCGAGCACTTCATCATTTTGCACCAACGTATCTTCAAAATAGTGTGCTAATGTATGCTTGGTGATATCGTCTTTGGTTGGGCCTAAGCCTCCGGTAATCAAAATCACATCTACACGCTTCTCTGCATCGGCCAAGGCGTTGAGAATATGATCCCGTTCGTCCTGAACCGAGGTAATCTGGTACACTTCGATGCCAATCTTATTGAGTTCTTTAGAAATGAAGACAGAATTGGTATCAACGATCTGACCAATGAGGATCTCGTCTCCGATGGTAATTATTTCGGCTTTCATGGTAGTTACAGCCCAAAGTCTGCTTTTAATTCTTCGACCAATTGATCGATTACTTGCTTAGAGCGCTCAAACAAAGGTTCGATCTCGTCAAAACTGGCATTCTCTCTGGCCAGTATTTCGATCTTAAGGATATCGGCGTGCGCATTGGCAACTCCGAAGAGGTCTAAATTTGGTTTGATCTTGTGTGCAGCTTGATAAGTTGCGGTGAAGTCATGAGCCTTAATTCCGTTTGAGAGCTGCACCACATCTTCGGGAGTCTCTTCTATAAAGGTCATCGCAATGGCTTGTGCGAATTCCATATCTCCACCAGATAGTTCATTTAACTTATCTAAGTTATAGATTTTCATGCAATTAACTTTTTTTTCCTTGTCAGGAATAGCAAAAAACATACCGCTTTTTGCGAGGGGATTATTTTACAGTCACCGAAAATAATGCTTTCTCCTGAATAAACCCAACTAATTTGTCGTTTGCTTTCACTTTACTTACACCTGCTGGGGTTCCGGTGAAAATGATGTCACCGATCTTCAATGTGAAAAATTGGGATACATATTCGATGATCTCATCGATCTTCCAAAGCATATGGCTTGTATTTCCAACCTGGACGGGGGTTTCGTTCTTCTCTAACCTAAAATCTAGGTTGTCTAAATCACCAAATGTTTCTTTAGAAAACCACTTGCCCACAACTGCCGATCCATCAAAGGCTTTTGCTTTTTCCCACGGCAATCCCTTGGCTTTTAGTTGCGACTGCAGGTCTCTGGCAGTAAAGTCGATCCCAAGACTTACCTCGTCGTAATATTTGTGTGCAAATTTCTTTTGAATGTACTTGCCCACTCTATTGATCTTTACCAATACTTCGATCTCGTGATGTACGTCTTCAGAAAAATCAGGGAGGAAAAAAGGTTGCTTCTTTAAAAGGATGGCCGTATCGGGCTTCATGAAAATAACAGGATGTTCGGGTCGTTCGTTTTGAAGCTCTTCAATATGTTCGGTATAGTTTCGTCCGATGCAAATGATCTTCATAGGCTATTTTCCTTAAAACTTATTATTGAGGCTACGTAATTTGATCGCGGTCAACACTTTCTTTGTATAAAGTGGAAAGTCAGCATTTAATATCCATCCAAAATAGCCAGGCTCTTCTTGCAGCACTTGCGTTACTTTCTTGCCTTTGTGCTTTCCGAAGGAAAAACATTCTTCTTCGTCTTCATCAAACCCTATGAAACCGGCAAAGTCAGCATTCCTTCTTCTTGTTGTGAATTCACTTAATTTTTTGATATCGTTCTCTAAATCACTGTAGCGGTCTAACTGAGCCTTGAGCACCTCGTAAGTGGCTTTGGTATCAGCTTCTGCGCTATGGGCGTCTTCTAAGCTTTGATCGCAATAGAATTTATACGCTGCAGAAAGTGTGCGCTGTTCCATTTTATGGAAAATAGTCTGTACATCAACCGAAACTCTGTTTTTCATGTCAAAATCTACATCTGCGCGTAACAATTCTTCAGCCAGAAGTGGAATGTCGAAACGATCCGAATTAAAACCTGCGAGGTCCGAATCCTTAACCATATTGTAAACTTCTTTTGACAGCTGTTTAAAGGTAGGTTCGTTGGCCACCTTTTCATTCGTAATGCCATGAACGGCTGTTGCTCCAGGAGGAATGGGCATTTCTGGATTTACTAACCAGGTTTTGCTTTCTTTATTTCCGTTGGGATACACCTTTAACACAGAGATCTCCACAATACGATCCTTGGCTACATCTATCCCAGTCGTCTCTAAATCGAAGAAACAGATGGGCCGCGTAAGTTTTAATTCCATTGCTTAATTTTAGTCGTGTAAAGATACACATTGCTTTTGAAGTATCGCGCAGGTATTTTCACTGATTTTGACGTATCTTAGTCATTCAAAATCTCCATACTTTTTAGTCATGACATCAGCCAAAGGAACCCTTGCGACCACTTATATAATTGGCATTTCTGTGCGAACCATAAACCAGGATAAGAAAGCAGGTACAGATATTAAAAATCTGTGGGACCGTTTCTTTGCAGAGGGTATCATGGACAACATCCCAAATAAGGTGAGTACGGATCTTTACAACGTTTACACAAACTATCAAAGTGACCATTTGGATTGGTACGACTGTATTTTGGGTTGTCGTGTAAGTACACTTGATGAAATTCCTGACGGAATGGTTGGTATAATGGCCGATGGTCAATTTGAAATCTTCACTTCACGGGGTGAGCTCCCAAAATCTGTTTTGGACACTTGGGTACATATTTGGAGCTCAGACCTGAAAAGAGCCTACCGTACCGATTTTGATCTTTATCAACTGGATAAGATGGATCCGGCCAATGCTGTGGTCACGACCTGGGTATCGGTTGAAGACTAACTCTTTTTGATGCCTTTCTGTCAACCTATTACGGTTAAACCGTAAATGCCTGTTTTACAGATTTTTATCTTCTTTTTCATAAGAATATTTTGTAACTTTAAGAAGCAACTTATCGAGCAACGCTATTAATCATTTTTACTTTCTAAGAATCATAAAAACGCATACGTTATGGTTCATTATTTATGCTACATAAGCTACGAGGCTTTTCCTTTTGATGAAGACATGCTCACAGAATTGCATGAACAGGTTCGTTTTTTAAATAAGGAAAACGGGATCACTGGACTCTTACTTTATAAGGAAGGTAATTTTGTGCAATACATTGAAGGAAGCAAGCCTGCCGTTCAGCATCTCTTTCAAAAAATAAAGGAGGATGTGCGTCATAAGCACGTCATAAAAATAGCCGAAGGCGACCTTTACGAACGTCAATTTGATGCTTGGGACATGGCCTTCGAGAATGTGACTCCCAATTTTGATATTCACAAGCGACAAAAGGCGTTAAACGAAGAGCGATTGTTTAAGGGGCTCGACCCGAAGGTTCGCAATCCTGGAATCTCAGTGCTCAAATCGTTTATTAAGAAACACGAACATCGCGGATTGTCTTTTGAGGCGTCTTAAACCAAAAAGACCCAAACACAATGTGTTCAGGTCTCTCTTTACTATATATTCTATATTCTCTTAGATCTCTCTATTGCTATCCCACGCTTCCAAATAGTCGGCTACGCTCTTTACGAACATCCCTCCAAGCGCTCCGTTCACTACACGGTGGTCATAACTGTGCGATAAGAACATTTTCATGCGGATACCGATAAAATCTCCCTCCGGTGTCTCGATAACAGCTGGCACCTTTCTGATGGCTCCAAGTGCAAGGATACCTACTTGAGGTTGATTGATGATAGGGGTTCCCATAACACTTCCAAACGTACCTACGTTGGTTACTGTATAAGTTCCGCCTTGGATCTCATCCGGCTTCAATTGGTTGTTTCTAGCACGGTTGGCAAGATCGTTAACCGCTTTGGCCATTCCGACCAAGTTCAATTGATCCGCGTTCTTTATCACAGGAACGATCAGGTTACCATCGGGTAACGCTGCTGCCATTCCTAAGTTGATGTTCTTTTTCTTGACGATCGTATCTCCGTTGACTTGGATATTCATCATCGGGAAGTCTTTCAATGCCTTGGCCACCGCTTCCATAAAGATCGGTGTAAAGGTCAATTTCTCTCCTTCTCTAGCTTCGAAGGCTTTTTTGTGCTTATTACGCCAGTTCCAAATGTTGGTCACGTCAACCTCAACGAAACTTTGTACATGAGCAGATGTGCTAACGCTCTCTACCATATGGTGCGCGATCAGTTTGCCCATTCGTGTCATTTCGATCACTTCGTCTTCACCATTGACTGAAACAGGTACTGCTACAGGTTTTGCCTTCGGGCTTTCTTTTACCGGAGTTGCAGCCGCCGGCTTAACGGTAGGTGCAGCAGCCGGTGCTGATTTCGACCCTCTATTCTTTACGTAATCTAAAATGTCATTCTTCGTTACGCGGCCTTCTTTTCCGGTTCCTTGAACGGCTTCGAGCTCTTCTAACGAAACGCCCTCTTCCTTGGCGATGTTCTTCACCAAAGGTGAATAAAAGCGCTCTGAACTTGAAAAATCAGCCACCGCAGGAGCAGCAGTCTCTTTTGCTACGGATACAGTTTCTTCAACAGCCGCTACAGTTGCAGATTCAGGAACGGTGGCGGTTACCACTTCGCTTCCGTTGTCTGAAGCGCCTTCGCCATCAGTTTCGATCACAGCCAGTACTTGTCCTACTTGTACCACATCATCAACATCAAAGAATTTTTCCACTAAAACCCCGTCTACTTCTGACGGAACTTCAGAGTCCACTTTATCGGTCGCTATTTCTAGCACCGCTTCGTCCATCTCGATGGTATCCCCCACTTCTTTTAACCATGTGGTGATTGTTGCTTCGGCAACACTCTCTCCCATCTTGGGCAGTTTTAGCTCAAACTTTGCCATATCTGTAAAATGAAGATGTTTTTTTATTGTTGAATTGCAAAAATATTAAAAATAGAGTTCTTTTTTTAAATTAAATGCAATAAAATTTCTATTGTAACACAATCGCTTCTCCGCGGCTGTCACTATGATCACTTCCGAGGATAAAATTACAATCTTTTGGTAATATCCTAAAGGTAAAGTTGTCATTTCTGAGCTGGTTTAACATACTGATAATCTCTTTGTTGGAAAATGAATTTCCGTCAAAGACGATTTGCCAAAGCACTTCTCTTTCTTTTCGAGGAAGTTGTGAAATATCTGAAAGTCGTTCTGTTGTAAGTCCGATTGCATTATTGATCGAATTCAAATCAAGGTCAGTTTTCGACAACACGAAGGTCTTTTGCGGTCGTTTGTAACGATCAACATTTCCTTGTTTCATCTTGAAGCGTGAAAACTGTTCAATCCCAATTTTTAGAAAAAGGTCAAATAACCACCCGCCCTTAAAGTACTTCTTGTGAAAGATGTGCATCCCGTCTCTAAAATTCTTGAGAAAGGTACTATCCTTCCGAGTGCTCTCTCCTTTATAATGTATAACTGTTGTTTCAGAAAAGAAGTAGTTTTCATACCCAGCCTTCTGTACCGTATACGAAAGGTCTACATCTTCACCGAACATAAAATAGGTTTCGTCAAAACCTCCAACTTGCTCATATACTTCTTTCTTCATCAACATAAAGGCACCGACCAAAATGTCAACTTTTCCGTTTTCGTTCTGACTCAAGTGAGAGGCATAATATTTTCCGAATAATTTAGAAGAAAGCTTGTGCAAGCCACTGAACTTGGTGAAGGCTACCCATGGCGTCGGAATCCCTCGCTTGCTTTCTGGCAAGAAATTGCCCGTCCCGTCGATCAGCTTGACTCCAACAATTCCGCAATGTTCTTTCTTCTCGGCAAAGTCCAGCGCTTTGACAAACGTATCTTCGGCCACGACCGTATCTGGATTTAAGATACAGACGTATTCTCCGCTAGCCACGGCAACTCCTTGGTTGTTTCCCTTCGGAAACCCTTTATTATCAGTGTTGGCTATTAATGTTACCTGCGGAAACTTCTCGCGTACCATGGCACAGCTATCATCGGCCGATGCATTATCTACTACAATGACCTCTGCATTCAAATCTTTCGTAGCCTGAAGCACACTTTGGATGCATTGCTCTAAGAAATAGCGAACATTGTAATTGAGAATAATGACAGACAGCTTCATGAAGTACTATGAGCTTTTTAGAGAATTTTCGAACGGAATTCGGTTGAGGATGCTTCGTCCCAGCGTTACTTCATCGGCGTACTCGAGTTCGTCACCTACGGCAATTCCTCTTGCGATGGTAGACACCTCGACCGCTTGTCCTTCGATCTGTTTATAAATATAGAAATTGGTGGTATCTCCTTCCATCGTTGAACTCAATGCAAAGATCAGCTCTTTCACGGTTCCCGATTTCACCTTTTCGACCAGCGATGCAATCGTGAGGTCCTGCGGACCCACGCCATCCATTGGCGAGATCTTTCCGCCTAAAACGTGATAATGACCACGATACTGGCTCGTATTCTCGATAGCCATGACGTCTCTGATATCTTCGACCACACAAACAATGCTTTCGTCTCGTGAGCTATTTGCGCATATCTCGCAAAGATCCACATCAGAGATATTATGACAGTTTTTGCAATACTTGATCTCGCTTCTAAGGTTCTGTAACGCAAACGAAAGTCGCTCGGTCTGATCCTGTGGTTGGCGCAACAAATGTAGCACCAAGCGCAAG
Source organism: Flavobacteriaceae bacterium (assembly GCA_028279515.1). Classification (GTDB taxonomy): domain Bacteria; phylum Bacteroidota; class Bacteroidia; order Flavobacteriales; family Flavobacteriaceae; genus JANQNQ01. The sequence continues at coordinate 516,416 of JANQNQ010000001.1, read as the reverse complement.
GCCGTACGTTTACCAATCCCTGGCAATTGCGACATTTCGTACACCGCATTTTCAAGCAATTTCGAGGAGAATTCCATAGCTGCGAATTTACGATTTTAGATTTATCAATGTTAGATTTTATGCCGCGAAGTTTGTATTTTGCTGCGAGCAATATCAAATCTATGCAATCTACCCACATTCTTTTTTTGATCGCCGCCTATTTCGGAGTGCTGATCTTGATCTCATACTTTACTGGAAAAGATAACAGCAATGAAACTTTTTTCAAGGCTAATAGGAAATCTCCATGGTACTTGGTGGCCTTCGGAATGATCGGCGCTTCGCTTAGTGGCGTCACCTTTATTTCTGTACCTGGATGGGTTGGCAGTAGTCAATTTGGATATATGCAAGTGGTCTTTGGATACTTGGTTGGGTATTTTGTAATTGCATATGTTCTCATGCCTATTTATTATAGACTAAATGTAACTTCTATATACGAATATCTCAATGAAAGGTTTGGAACTGTAAGTCATAAAACGGGTGCTTTTTTCTTCTTTATCTCAAGGGTTCTGGGTGCAAGCTTTAGATTGTATTTAGTAGCTATTGTACTTCAGCAGTTTGTCTTTAACGACATTGAGGTCTTTGGAATACAATGGCCATTTACGTTTACAGTAATTATCTCGATTCTGATGATTTGGCTCTATACTTTTCGCGGCGGAATAAAGACCATTGTTTGGACAGACACTTTACAAACGTTATTTATGCTTTTGGCTGTTGGGTTTGCTATTGTCTTAATTTTAAAACAACTAAACTGGTCGTTTGGAGATTTTCTTGCTTCAGAAGAATTGGCCAAGTATAACAAGATTTGGTTTACAGATAGTTTCTTAGCAAAGAACCACTTGATAAAACAGTTCTTGGGTGGCATGTTCATTGCCATTTGTATGACAGGGTTGGACCAAGATATGATGCAAAAGAATCTTACCTGCAAAACTTTAAAAGATGCACAGAAGAATATGGTCTCTTTTAGCCTAGTATTAGTAGTGGTCAACTTTTTCTTCCTTTTGCTAGGCGCTTTACTGTTTATCTATGCCGAAAGAGCTGACATTGCAATTCCCATGATGGAGGGCAAACAAAAGACCGACCTACTCTTCCCTGAAATTGCACTCAATGGTGGCTTAGGGATTTCTTTAGGTATTTTCTTTTTGCTCGGACTTATAGCGGCTGCCTATTCAAGTGCAGATTCTGCTTTGACATCTCTGACCACATCGTTTTCCGTAGACTTCCTAAATATTGAGAAAAAAGCGAAGGAACTTCAAAAGAAAATCAGAGGACAAGTACACGTTGCCATGTCTGTGTTACTTGTTATTGTGGTGGTGATATTCAATAGTTTAAACAACAAAAGTGTCATTGACGAGTTACTCACGGTTGCTGGATATACCTACGGCCCGCTATTAGGTCTTTTTGCCTTCGGAATCTTTACAAAAGAAAAGGTCAAAGACAGATACGTTTGGATAGTAGCAGGGATTTCGGTGATACTTTCTTATTTACTCGCCAATAACTCTGAAGCTCTGCTGGGTGGCTATATATTTGGTTTTGAATTGCTCATAGTAAACGGGCTCCTCACCTTCTTAGGCCTAGTATTGATCCGTAGAGAGTAGCACTAAGGTACAAGCCACTTCTGCTATAATTCCGTTTTTCTGGAGGATGTTTATCAGTTCAGGATTCTCAGTACCTGGATTGAAAATCACGCGCTTCGGTTTCAAACTTAAAATGTAATCGTAATACGCTTCTTGTCGCTTCGGATTTAAATATAAAGTAATGGTATCAATATTATCGTAGGCGATCAATTGGGTATCGATAGAAACACCCGCCACATCGCCTGATTTTAAGCCAAAGGCCTCGACCTCAATGTCTTTATTGGTCAATCTATGAATTGCCAGGTTAGAATATCGATCGGGTTTCAAAGAAGCTCCTAAAACCAATGTCTTTTTGTTCATTTTGTTAAAGTAGTGTTAAGGTGTGTTAAAGTGAGTAACACAATTATCTAAACGTCGTCCATTCTGTATAAAACTTACGCAAAAGTAGGCTTTATAATTCATCAATCAATAAACGAAAACAATCTAACCAATGAGAAAATTCATGTTTTTGTGCGCACTGTTGTTTGCACTTCAAATCAACGCACAAGCATCTTCTTCACCTTCTTTACCAAGTATCGGAAGCGTTTCAGGTGTCATTATCGACAAAAATTTACAAGAGCCTATTCCTTATGCCTCTGTTGTAATTAAGAAAAAAGAAGATCAAAGTACCGTGACCGGTGGTATCACCGATGATAACGGAAAATTTGAGATCAAAAAAATTCCGGAAGGAAACTTTGTTTTAGAGGTTCAGTTTATAGGATATAAGACCTATAACCAGGATCTAACCATTACTAGAAGGAATCGTAATTTAAAACTGGGCAATATTGCTTTAGAGGAAGACATTGCCGAATTAGAAGGGGTTGAAGTCGTAGCTGAGCGATCAACCATCGAGCAAAAGATCGACCGAAAGGTGATCAACGTCGGTAAAGACCTTACCACCTCTGGGCCAACGGCTTCAGATATAATGAATAATATTCCTTCGGTAAATGTTGACCAGCAAACAGGAGACATTAGCTTGCGCGGAAACCAGAATGTTCAGGTGATGGTTGACGGAAAACTCACCAATGTTCCGGCAGCACAGCTGTTGAGACAAATTCCTTCAACATCGATCAAAAAGATCGAATTAATCACCAATCCTTCGGCCAAGTATAATCCAGAAGGGATGAGTGGTATCATTAACATCGTCTTGCACAAGAATGCCAATATCGGGTTTAACGGAAACGTAAACATCGGTCTAAACTATGACGAGAATGCGAAGTTTAACAGTTCTATCGATATGAACTACCGTAATGGTAAGATCAATGTCTACGGAAACTACGGAAATAACATCGCTAAGAATGACAACTACGGAAACATCTTTAGAGCAGATGACAATTCTGAGCAATTCTTCAAATTCAGAGATAACAGCAAATCCCACCTCATCAAGGCCGGAATCGATTTCTATCTGAATGAAAAAAACACGCTTTCGTTCTTTACGAATCAAAACATCTTTGACGGAGCAACTGAAGGAACAACTGATATTCGTTTTTATGACGATACAGCTCGAAACAACCTTCAGTTATTCTTGAATGACAACAATAATATGTCGTCTCAATACAACTTTAACTATAAGTTAGATTTTGCAAAAGAAGGACATAACATCGAATTAGAAGTTGACTACAACGTCTTTGATGGTGATGAGGACGCGGATTTCTCTTTTCAAGGAGCGGCTTTCTTAGATGACTATATGGATTTCTCTGATACCGATAGAGATCGTACCACAGTGAACTTAGACTATGTGAATCCGCTTTCAGATACTGAAAAATTGGAACTTGGAGCGCAAGCCAGATTATTCAACTCTACGATTGACTATAGCTCAACCGGGCAATCATTTAATTCTAATGGAGAGCTGGTACCTACGCCTAGTACTAAGTTCGAATACACAAGAGATATCTATTCGGCCTATGTGACCTACGGAAAGCAATACAAGAAATGGTCGTACCAAGTAGGTGCTCGTTTTGAAACGGTTGAAGTGGTAGCCGATACCAATGCGGTAGCAGCTTTTAGAAATGATTATACTCAGGTATACCCATCGGTCTTCTTGACGTACAATCCAAGTGAGAAGAATACATATCAAGTTAGTTACAGTAGACGTGTAGATCGTCCTGGTATCGGACAGGTAAACCCAATTAGAGAATGGGCGACACCATTGATTTCTTCCTTCGGGAACCCTCAGTTGATACCGCAGTTCACCAACTCTATCGAAGCAAATTACACGCGCCAGCTAGAAAAAGGTAGTATCACTGGAGGCGTATTCTATCGTGCCATCGAAGATGAAATCAACAGAGCTGTGTATGTAGACCGAAACAATTTGGACAGAGTCATCCTAACACATGACAACTTTGATAACACTTCTTCATACGGTATCGAGATTTCTAGTAATTATAGACCGACAAGTTGGTGGAATTTTAACGCGAGCTTTGATCTATTCACGCAAACGCAAAAAAGTTTTACAGAAAGTCTACCAAGAGAAGACGGAGTAACTCCATCTGTTGACGATATCGTAACTGAAAACGTTTCTGTGGACAACACCGCTTGGAATTTTAGAATGTTCAACAACTTTAAAGTGACCAAGAAATTATCACTTTCTGCTTTCGGATTCTACCGTGGAAAAAACAGAGGCGTGCAATTTGATCTAGATCCAATGTACTTTGTGAACGTAGGTGCGCGTTATAGTTTTGCAGACCGAAAGGGAACGCTTAGCGTAAACTACAACGATATCTTCAATACGATGCAATTCGCTTTTGATGGCACTAGGCCTTTTAGCCAAGTGGGAGCCTTCAACTGGGAGAGTCAAACGGTCTTTGTAGGACTATCCTACCGATTTGGTAGCAGCAAGTACAGAGCCAAGTCGCGTAAGCGTAGAGATAACGATGAAAAATCAGGCAGCGGAGGAATTTTCTAAGCCGCCATACTCACAAGAATTCTTTAATAGCTCAACAATTTTTTATAAGTTGATGGTTAGTGTTAATTGTTAGTTATTAATTGAAGAACCCCGAAGCATTGCTTCGGGGTTTGTTCTTTTTATTATTAAGAGGAAGGGCTACATTACCATTTGATAATGGCGCTTCCCCATGTGAAGCCGCTACCAAAAGCTGCCAACACAACGGTATCTCCTTCTTTTATCTTTCCTTCTTCCCAGGCTTCGGTCAATGCAATCGGAATTGACGCTGCGGTCGTGTTACCATATTTCATGATGTTATTGTATACCTGGTCGTCGCTCAGTCCAAATTTCTTCTGAACAAATTGCGATATGCGTAAGTTTGCTTGATGTGGCACTAACATATCAATATCATCAGCGGTAAGTCCGTTGGTTTTTAATCCTTCCATAATGACCTCACTAAAACGCACCACGGCATTCTTAAATACAAATTGGCCATTCATATAAGGATAGTATGAAGTATCATCTGGGTCATTATCATCGATAATGTCGAGCACCCAACGCTGTCCCATACCTGGGGCTATCAATGAAAGCTCTTCAGCGTGCTGTCCTTCAGAGTGAAGATGTGTAGATAGAATTCCTTTGCTGTTGTCTTCACTTCTTGTTACGACTGCGGCCCCTGCCCCATCTCCAAAGATTACTGAGACGCCTCGTCCTCGGGTGGTCATATCAAGTCCTCTTGAGTGTAGTTCTGACCCAATGACCAAAATATTTTTGTACATCCCGGTCTTGACGAATTGATCGGCGACAGAAAGCGCGTATACAAATCCAGAACACTGGTTACGAACGTCTAGTGCTCCAACAGTCTTTATACCCAAATCTCTTTGCACCAATACGCCTGGCCCTGGAAAGTAATAATCTGGGCTTAAGGTAGCGAAGATGATAAAATCGATCTCGTCTTTATCGATACCGGCTCTTTCAATGGCCACTTTGGCTGCTTTTACACCCATAGCCGTGGTCGTATCCCCGTCACCATTGATCACATGTCTTCGTTCTTTAATTCCAGTTCGCTCTTGGATCCATTCGTCACTGGTATCCATCACCTTTGACAGGTCATCATTGGTCACTACATTTTCAGGCACATAATATCCAAGACCTGCTATTTTCGCATTGTACATAGTTTTTTTGGTATTAAAATTTAGACATTCTCAAAATCCTAATCTGCTATTGAGAATTGTAAAAAGTGACGTGCAATTTAAGTATTCTGTCTAAACTCCTAAAAAAACTTCCCCTTATATTATATGCATGCATAATAATTTACACATGCATCGATACCTTTCCCCTTCGAAAAGCACGTCTTTTAACAAACATCGGCATTAAAAACTGTCTTTTTTTGAGTACCTTCATAGGCTCATTGTCACAACATCAAACACAATAACTCATGAAAACGATTACCTTGTCATTTGTAATGATATGCCTTTTCTTTTTGGGCTTTTCTCAAGAGAATGTTGGCTATCAAAAACCATCGAATGAGATTCTCGAATTGGTAGATGCTCCTTTGGCCCCTGCCGTACAATTGGATGACCGGAAGGAATACATGGTACTGCTCTACCGTGATGCTTTCAAAACCATCACCGAACTCTCGGAGGATGAATTACGCCTTGGTGGATTACGAATCAATCCGAAGACCAATATTGGCAGCCGCACCAATTACTACAACAATGTCAAAGTACAGCGCATAAAAGACAAAAGCGCTCAACAAGTAAAAGGCTTGCCAGCCAATGCCCGTCTTGCAAATTTTAGCTGGTCACCCGATCAAAAGAAAATCGCCTTGACAAACACCACGACCAATGGTGTAGAAATCTGGGTATTGGACATTGCTGCCGCCAGTGTAAAAAAGCTCACTGACGCTAATGTAAACGCCAACATGCGCGATGTCATCAACTGGTTTGAAGACAGTCAGCATATCTTGGTAAAAATGCTTCCTTCTAACCGAAAAGCTTTGATCGATGCAGCCGAAGCTGTACCTACTGGTCCAACCATCTCTGTAAATGATGGAAAAAAGGCGCAAAACAGAACCTATCAAGATTTATTGAAGAACAAGACAGACGAGCACAACTTTGAACAGTTGGCGCATTCAACTATCTACAAGGTTTCTTTAAACGGACAAAAGGAACAATGGCTGGACAGTGCCATGTATGGTAGCATTAGTTTTTCGCCTGATGGAAATTATGTCATGGTTACTACTGTAGAAAAACCTTTTTCTTACTTAGTACCCTATAGCCGTTTTCCGTCAAAGACCACTATTTATGACAACAAGGCCAAGAAAGTAGAAACCGTATTAGAGGTTCCGTTGATCGAAGATCTTCCAAAGGGTTTCATGGCCGCCAGAGAAGGGCGTCGACGTATGAGCTGGCGTAGCGATAAACCGGCCACCTTGATATTTGCCAAAGCCCTAGATGGCGGAGATCCTTCCAAAGAAGTTTCGCACCGTGATGAAGTTTTTGAGCTTAATGCACCCTTCAACGGCACTCCCAAGAGTATTTTAAAAACCATCAACAGATACTCCGGAATCCAATGGGGTAATGACAACACGGCCATTGCTTATGATTATTGGTGGAACACACGAAATACGAAGACATATGTGTTTGATCCTTCAAACGCAGCAAAAGAGCCTACGATCATCTCAGACCGTAACTACCAGGACAGATATAGCGCTCCCGGTAATTTCGTCTCAGAGCGCAACGAAATGGGAAGTTACGTGTTGTCGCTTGACGGCGATAACGCTTTTTTGATTGGGGCTGGGTTCACAAAAGAAGGACAGTTTCCTTTTGTTGATAAAATGAATTTGAAGACCAAGAAGAAGAAACGTTTGTATCAGTCTGAATATACCGACCGATTAGAACGACTCAATCAATATGATCCAAAAAAGAATCAGTTGCTGGTTCGTATCGAGTCTAAAAGTGAGTATCCCAATTATTACTTCAGAAATCTGAAGAACAAGAAAATAAAACAGATCACCGATTTTGAAAATCCGTTCAAAAGCATTCAAAATGTAAGTAAGGAGGTTATTACCTATAAAAGAGATGACGGATTAGAGCTTTCTGGCACCCTTTATTTACCTGTAGGATATGACAAGGCCAAAAAAGATAAAATGCCGATGATTCTTTGGGCCTATCCTAGAGAATTCAAGGATAAGAGCAGTGCGTCACAAAACACGCAAAACCCAAATGAATTCACCTACCCATATTGGGGCTCACCAATCTATTGGGTGACCAAAGGATATGTTGTGCTGGACGATGCCGCTTTTCCAATAGTAGGTGAAGGTGATACCGAACCCAATGATTCTTTTAGAGGACAATTAGTCGCTAACGCCAAAGCTGCTATTGATGCTGTTGATAAGTTAGGATACATTGATCGAGATCGCGTAGCGGTCGGCGGTCATAGCTACGGTGCCTTTATGGTAGCCAATCTACTCTCGCATTCGGATCTATTTGCGGCAGGAATTGCCAGAAGCGGTGCCTATAACAGAACGCTTACTCCTTTTGGATTTCAAAGCGAAGAGCGCAATTACTGGGAAGCACCAGAGATCTATTACACCATGTCTCCGTTTATGCACGCTGATAAAATGAAAACACCGTTGCTACTTGTTCACGGAGAGGCCGATAACAATTCAGGCACCTATCCGTTGCAGAGCAAGCGTTATTTTAACGCACTCAAAGGACTCGGGGCTACGGTACGTTTGGTTATGTTACCAAAAGAAAGCCACGGATACCGGGCCAAGGAAAGCATCCTTCACCTATTATGGGAGCAGGATCAATGGCTTGAAAAATATGTGAAAAACAAGAAGATGGAGCCCAAACCAGTCACGGGTACCAAATAACCTGTTTAACGCACAACCAACCAAAAAATAAAAGTCGCCCGTGAGAACGGGCGACTTTTTGGTTTTTCAACCGAAAGCGTGCCACCACAGCACACTTTCAAACAACCTAACCAATAAATAAACAAACCAATTAAATTTTTTCAATTACCCTTTTCATAGCAATAATTTCCACTTAATTGGATAATTTGAACAAAGTATAGCAGATTTGCTTTTCCAAAGATAAGAAATGTTTAACTTTTTATCAAATAACTTAAACAAAAAAGATTGTTAAAATTCTTTCATGCAATTTGGCAAGCTAAATGACATCTTGTCATCATTTCCTTGAATGGTATTTTTTTTGAAAAACTCCAATCAGTTTGTTAATCTAATAATCGTATAAAAATTAAAAAACTTACATATGGCAACCGGAAACATTAATGTATCGGTAGAAAATATCTTTCCGCTCATAAAGAAATTCTTGTATAGCGACCATGAGATCTTTCTAAGAGAATTGGTTTCTAACGCGACTGACGCGACCTTAAAACTGAAGCACCTTGCCAATATTGGCGAAGCAAAAGTGGATTATGGCAATCCGCAGATCGAAATCAAGATCGACGGTGAAGGCAAAAAATTGCACGTTATCGATCAAGGTATCGGGATGACGGCCGAGGAGGTAAAGAAATACATCAATGAAGTGGCTTTTTCAGGAGCCGAAGAATTTTTGGACAAGTATAAAGACAAAGTTGAAGATGCCGGAATCATCGGTCACTTCGGACTTGGTTTTTACTCGGCATTCATGGTGGCCGATAAAGTAGAGATCATAACGAAGTCTTTCAAAGATGAGCCTGCAGCGCACTGGACCTGTGATGGATCTCCTGAATATACATTAGACGCTCATGATAAAACGGACCGTGGTACTGAGATCATCCTGCACATCGCCGAAGATGAGCAAGAGTTTTTAGACGAAGCTCGTATCAGAGAATTACTGGTCAAGTACAACAAGTTTATGCCTATACCGATCAAATTCGGTACGCGTGAAGAGACCAACAAAGTTGGTGAGGGTGATGATGCCAAAGAAGAAACCGTGACGGTTGACAACATCATCAACAACCCAAACCCAGCTTGGACCAAGCAGCCAAGTGAGCTTGAGGAAGAAGATTATAAAAACTTTTACCGCGAATTGTACCCAACACAGTTCGAAGAGCCTTTATTCAATATTCACCTTAATGTTGACTACCCCTTCAATTTGACGGGGATCTTATATTTCCCGAAGTTGACCAACGACCTCAGCATGCAACGCGATCGTATTCAACTATACCAAAATCAAGTATTTGTCACTGACAATGTTGAAGGTATCGTTCCTGAATTTTTGACGATGTTGCGTGGGGTTATCGATTCGCCTGATATTCCGTTGAACGTTTCACGAAGCTATCTTCAAGCTGACGGTGCCGTGAAGAAGATCAGCAGTTATATCACTAGAAAGGTGGCTGACAAGCTAAATTCGCTCTTCAAAAATAACCGTGAAGATTTCGAATCTAAATGGAATGACATCAAGATTGTTATTGAATACGGAATGCTTTCCGAAGAAAAATTCTTTGAAAAAGCCGACAAGTTTGCCTTATACCCGACCGTAGACAACACTTATTTTACATTCGAAGAGCTACAAGAAAAGATCAAAGAGACGCAAACTGACAAAGATGACAAATTGGTCATTTTATATGCTTCAAATACCCAAGAGCAGCACGCTTACATCGAAGCTGCAAAAGATAAAGGCTATGAAGTGTTGTTGTTAGATTCTCCTATCGTTTCGCATTTGATCCAAAAACTGGAGGCTAGTAAAGAGAATATCAGCTTTGCTCGTGTTGATGCCGACCATATTGACAATTTGATCAAGAAAGACGATGAGCAGATATCGAAGTTATCTGATGAAGAAAAAGATAGCTTAAAAACGGTATTGGAAGAAACTGTACCAAAGGACAAGTTTAGTGTTCAATTGGAAGCCATGAGCAGCGATGCTTCACCTTTTATGATTACTCAACCCGAGTTTATGCGTCGTATGAAAGAGATGCAACAAACTGGTGGCAGCGGTATGTTTGGCAACTTCCCAGAGATGTACAATTTGGTGGTCAATACCAATCATGAATTGGTTGGACAAATACTGAACACTAAAACAAAAAAGAAACAAGAACGTCTCATTAAACAATCGTTGGACCTAGCCAGACTGTCACAAGGCCTTTTAAAGGGAGAAGAGCTTACAAGCTTCATTAAGCGTAGCTACGATATGATCAAGTAAGCACCTATTATATTTGTTTATAAACAATTAAAACCGCTTCGCGTTTTGCGAAGCGGTTTTTTTGTGACGAAAATTCTGAAATAGCTATCTTGCAAAAAACTACCTTCAAATTATGAGTAACGACTACCGCGACCCAGCCTTTAAAAAGTGGCTAGATAAGCTTCAGCAAGAAAGCTGGCAATTGGAACTCATCATCTCTGGATTCGCTATTTATGGGTTGTTCGTGGCCTATGGAACGATCGTCGAAGAAATTGCTATCGCCGAAAATACCGATCGCAACCTTAGGGTAGGAATTTTGATGTTTACACGAATGGCTTGCATCATATTAATGATTAATCTGTTAATTCACGTAGTACTTCGCGGCCTGTGGATCGGCGCGTTGGGTCTTCGGTACGTATCTGGCGACATTGACTACGAACACTTAAAATACAGTGACCGCTTCAAGAAATTTCTTCAAAAGAAAATAGGCTCTTTTGATCGTTATATAGCGAATCTAGAAAACTATTGTAGTATTCTTTTCGCTATTAGCTTCCTATTGATATTCTATGTCATTGCCCTTTTCATGTTTGTCTTTAGCATCCTTGGTATTGTCAATTTTGTCGTTATCAACGACTATCTACCCGAAGGCCCACGTCAATTTATTGGGGGTACCTTTATCTTGTTCATTGCACTGGGAGCAGGGCTAACGTTCTTCGATTTTATTACACAGGGGTTGTTAAAACGAAACAAATGGGTTGCCAAAGTATACTTTCCGTTTTATTGGGTATTTAGTTTTGTCACTTTGTCTTTTATTTACAGGCCGATCGTCTATAACTTTCTAGACAATCGATTCGGGAAACGAATTAGCTTATTGTTGATTCCCATCTACCTGTTGCTGTTTTTTGTAGCTACCTTACAGCATCGCGAGTCCAATTTTATTCCTGAAACTTTAAGGAGTTCTAGCATCGTTGCAGACATACGGAATTATGAAGATGAAATGGAAATTCATGACGAGTTTGTTCGAATCGCATCTATCCCTTCTAAAATCATACAAGGCCCTTCTATAAAGGTTTTCGTTGCCTATACCGAAGGCGTAGAAAATGCCATATGTAAGTTCGACACCACGTTGGGTCCTAAAGAAGATCTTCGCGGGTTGGAAACCAAAATTCAATTCACCAATAATGATTTCTCCCTAGAAGCCGTCAAAGAAAGAGACAGCTTTTTCAATGCCTATGTGAAAACGTTCAACGAAATGTATAGCGTGCACGTCGATTCTTTGAAATATGACCCAGAGTTTATTGTGAGCACCAATGCTAAGGGACAACGTGGTTTTGAAACGTATGTCGCCACCAAGGATATCCCAGAAGGAAAGCATATGCTGAAGGTCGTTTCTAGTCTCAAAAGGAAAGATAGTGTGGTGAAATTCTCGAGAATCGACATCCCCTTTTGGCATTATAAAGAGTGACAGCAAACTTGTTTAACAAATTTTAAAATTTGTGAAACCCCAAGAATTTCTATCTTTACTCTACCATTAACAACACAACATGAAAACTAACTTCCTACTGATGTGGGTTTTGCTAGTATTGGCTAGCTGTGCCCAAGACAAAAAGGAAAAGAAAACGGTCATTCCTGATGAAACGGTAAAAGACACCATCATTTCTACAGAAAAAAACTGGAATGACGAAGCACCCTCCATTGGCAACGCCTTTACGCAAGGCATTGAAAAGGCCCATAATAAAGACCTTTTCTTAAAAGAAGAAGCCATCTCTTTTGATATTGATATTGAATTTGGCGGAAGCACTCATCTCGTCGGAAAAATCACCATGCTCACCAATAGCACAAAGATTCGCATTGATAAGACCGATGGCACTACCTTGATCTTCGACGGAAAAAACGCGTATCAGACACCAGCTGATGTACCTTATGGCGGAGCCCGTTTTGATATGTTTACGTGGACGTACTTTTTTGCGCTTCCATTTAAACTCAACGATCCAGGCACTAATTGGGAATATCTAGATGAACAAAATTTAAATGGTGACATGCTGTCGGCCGGACGATTGACCTTTGGTAAAAATGTTGGTGATGCCCCTGATGATTGGTATGTGGTATATGCCGACAAAAAAGACAACAGGCTTCATGCTGCAGCCTATATTGTTACTTATGGAGGAACCCCTACCGAAGTTGCAGAGCAAGACCCGCATGCCATTGTATACAAAGGTTACAAGACGGTCAAGGGTGTTCCGATAGCTACGCGTTGGCGATTTTATGGGTGGACTCAAGAAAAAGGACTCACCAAAACATTAGGAAAGGCTAAACTAAAAAACATTGCCTTTGTCCAAGGAGACGAAAAACTATTTGCAAAACCTGATAACGCTAAACTTGTAGAATAATGATGCCCTGGCACTTATACCTGATGGCTGGCGCATATATCGTTGCTGGCACGTTTCATTTCACCAAGCCTAGATTTTACGTTAGGGTCATGCCAAAATACATCCCTAACCATCGTATGATGGTTTTTCTAACGGGAGCGCTAGAGATCTTACTAGGAATTTTAATTTGTTTCCCTCTGACCAAGAACCTGGCCTTGCTAGGGATCATTCTCATGCTTGTTGTCTTCTTGTCGGTGCATTTTTACATGCTGTCATCTAAAGAAGCCAGTGCAGGCATTCCCAGTTGGATATTGATCTTACGGATCCCTCTACAATTTGGATTGATGTATTGGGCTTTTTCGTATATCTCGTAAATAAAAAAAGAGAGGCACTACCCTCTCTTTTCAATTCAAGTAAAAGTAAGTAAACAAAAACTAATTCTCAGTCTCAACCTGAAAACTATACTTGCTCCCTTTGTTGTTAGATATCTTAAGCGTATAGGTCCCTTCTCCATTCGAGAAATCAAACATTTTACCAAGGCTAATACTTTTCCCTAAAGAAGTATTGTACACCAAGATTCCTTGGTCGTTGTATACCGATACATTATATCTAGCGAATTCTCTGTTCAAAATTGAAACGGTTACACGACCGTTGTCAACTTTCACATAAGGCTCTTTTGCTTTTGATCCAGACTTGGGGTCCTTTTTCTTAAGCGTTACGTCATTCGATGCCATACCTACCATAGATACTAACATCATTAAGCTTGCGATTGTTAATTTAATTGTTTTCATCTTTTTCCTCTTTTTAAAAATTTTTATTTTACTAAAAATCAAACAAATAAAAATTTTCTGCTTAGACCAACCGCTTCGCTTTCGCATAAAAAGTTTAATTATTTTAGTGGGTAAGCAAAAAATTAAATTTGTTTATACTTATTTCATTTTTTAATAGTTTTACTTTTTTCTTTTCCGTGTTTCGGATCTGTCATGTCAATCATTTGATCATGACAGATTCATTAATTTGATTGTAACAATTACAGGGCAAATATCTGGCGACTTTACCCCACTAACTACATCCCATTTTTCAACTTTATATGATATTTTAACCCTTAACAATTACTTAATACACATCAAGGTTAAAATAGCACATCTAGTGGTTAATTTTGCATAAGACATCATGCGAGACCCTATCGTATCTTTGCAAAAATGTCCCGATTTGCTATGAAACAGAAAAAGCCTTCATTAGAGAAGATTCAGCCGCTTTTTGGTAGTTCTATTGAGATAAAACACTATGCTAAAGGCGGAAAGAACGAATTGGCCAATTGGCACTTTCACCCCGAGATGGAGCTCGTTTATGTAAACGGAGGTTCAGGAAAACGTCATATAGGTAGTCATATCTCGTATTATAACGATGGCGACCTTATTTTCATAGGGGCAAACCTCCCTCATTTTGGTTTTACGGATCGTCTTTCCGGCAATAAAAGTGAAACCGTCATACAGGTTCGAGAAGACTTTCTGGGGAATGCTTTCTTAGACGCTCCCGAGATGGTTCAGATCAAGCAATTGTTTGAGCGCGCCAAAAGAGGAATTGTATTTGAAGGAAACACGAAGATGATAATTGGAGAGAAGATCGAGGCCCTAGCTGGTTTGAACCACTTTGACCGTTTGTTTTCCTTTTTAAATATTCTGAACGAGTTGGCGCAGTCAAAAGAGTTCGCATTTCTGAACATTGAAGGCATGGTCATTGAAACAGAGCCGCAAGATAACGAGCGCATCAATGCTGTGTTCAATTTAGTCAGAGAAGAATTTAAGCGCTCGATTCCGTTAGAAGAAGTGGCCAGTCTAACGAGCATGACAGTCCCTGCTTTTTGCCGTTACTTCAAGAAGAACACAGGAAAGACCTTTACCAAGTTTGTAAACGAATACCGCCTAGTACATGCTCTTAAGCTTTTGGCTGAAAAACCGGCGAGTATTACAGATATCTGTTTTGAAAGTGGGTTTAACAACTTCTCCCATTTCAACAAGTCATTTAAAGAGTATACAGGAAAGAGCCCTTCGAAATATCGAAGCGAACTCAAGAAAACTGTGCAATAGTATTCAACTCTTTTACTTTTCGACGCGAACCACTGACATGCGATCATTGTTCTTGGCGGCCAGCAAATATTTCTTTCCTCCTATAGAAACTGATTCCAAGGATTTAGTGTTTCCGTGAAAGTACAATCCAGATGCTGTAGTTGGAACTACATTGTAGTTATCTTTTTGATTTGATAAAAGAACCAACCCAGCACCACCGTCCAATCGAGGTGTTTCGACTTCGGTATCGTATAAGTTTCCGACTAAAACAACATCATCATAACCATCCTTGTTGATGTCTTCAAAGGTGCAATCCAATATGGGGAATGCTTGCGCCGCATTCGGAAGGTAAGATCTGTCGAACATACCGTTTCCTTTATTGATCAACACCATCGATCTGAACTCGGTCACTTCTTTTGAATAGGCATCATTCACCTTATCTCCATACACGTCGACCAAAGTAGCATTGGCAAACTCGTTGTACGTTTTAAACTTTTCTGAAATAAAGGGCATTTGTTGTGTAGAACATTCTTTACCACGAACAGGAACATAGTTTCCGTTGTATTGTTGGCTCAGTACAATGTCTAAGGTTCCATTGCCATCAAAGTCATTCGCAAACACCTTAAAAGGCTTTTCATGACTTGCCTTGAACTTGATATTTAAGCCAACATTACCGACGACGTAGTCTTTGAGTCCGTCGTTGTTTACATCTGTTTCTGCCACAGAGAACCACCACCCCTTGTCTTCGGTCAGTTTACTTTTATCTGAAACATCCTCAAATGTGCCATTATTGTTTTGCAGCATGGCCACATGTCCCCATTCAGAGACTGCCACAAGGTCTTGCCAACCATCATTATTAAAGTCAGACGCGATGACCTTGTTTACGATGCCCAAATTTGAAAGTTCGGGAGCCACTTGATCCGTAACGATCGTAAAGCTTCCGGCGTCGTTTCTGTATATTGTTGATGTGGCAGCTCTTGGATAGTTCTGCGGAATAATCCTATTTCCAACTACAAGGTCTTGATCTCCATCATTATCAAAGTCAATCGCAGTAACTGTTTTTCCGCTTTGAAATTGATTAGAGATAGCTGCATCGGTCGATCTTGTGAAATTTCCTGCACCGTCATTGAGATACAATCGGTCCATGTACAATTTTGAGTAGACAGGAAATTCGTTTCCGCCGCTAACCACATACAAATCGTTATCTCCGTCGCTGTCAGCATCGAAGAAAACGGCTTCCATATCTTCAAAACCAGCGTCTGCGGTTAATGCGGCTACATTTTTCTTCTGAAAACTTTTTGACCCTTGAATAAACAGTTGTCCTGGCTGCCCGATGCCTCCACCTAAATAAAGATCTTCTTTACCATCGTTGTTGACATCTCCTTTTGCAATAAACGGCCCCAACGTTGATTGTTTATAAGGAAGCAATACTTCCTTTTCAAAATCATCGAATTCATTCTCTATATGGGCATGGTCCAAACCTAGATCTGCTGCTTCGACCTCGGCAAACATTGAAGGGGTTTCGTTTGTCTTTATTCTTGACTTTGCATCTTTTTCGTTGAAGACCAGCACTTCATTCACTGGTATATTTAAGCGTTCTTCCACTTTACCCGAAAGCCACGTTACCGTTACCTTGTCGATGGTTTCGGCATCTCCCAATCCAAAATATGCTTCATTGTCGGTAGCCGAAAGGTATCCTTTTACTCGTTTGGTTTCAATCATTTGCACTTGGCCTCCATAAGTGATCTTCACCTTTGCAAAAGGTTCTGAAGTACTCGATTGGGCCTTTACCTTTAAAAAGTTTCCGAAGTTATTTTCTACGGAAAGATTCTTGTAAAGAAAAGCCGCATCGTCCATATTGTTGACCACCAAGTCTAAATCACCATCATTATCAAGATCCGCATAGGAAGCTCCATTGGAAAACGACGGAGTACCAAGTCCCCAATCCTGTGCAACGTCTTCGAACTTGAGTTGCGATTTGTTTTTAAACATGATGTTAGGAAGGCGCTCTGAAGGCATGGCATCATACAATTGCTGTTTTATAGCAAGTGGGACCCTTCCTTTGTACTGTTGCTTGGCCTTGGTCACTTTTTGTTTGAGGTCATTGTCAAGTGCATATCGTCGATATCCGTTTGAGACGTAGATGTCTTTCTTTGAATCTAGATCGAAGTCAACAATGAGTCCGGCCCAACTCCAATCGGTCTTTGAAAGTCCCGAAAGCTGCGCTACGTTATGGTATTTGTTGTTTCCTTGGTTGAGTTGCATGGAGTTAAACATGTACTGATACGGAAAATTAATCCGTTTCACCAATAGGTCAAACTGCTCGGTATTCATTGAAGCCATCAAGGTCTTTGAGCGTACGTGATCGCTGGATGCCATATCTAGCACAAAGATGTCTTGAAGTCCATCGTTATTGATGTCAGCGATGTCAACACCCATTCCGTAGAAAGATATCTGGTTGGTGTCTTGCTTTACCTGATCGGTAAAAGTGCCGTTCTTGTTGTTGATGTACATCGCATCAGGAACGTAATAGTCATTGGCCACATAGATATCCAGCCAACCGTCTTCGTTGATGTCACTGACGCATAGGCCAAGCCCGAATGCAGGTTGCAGTAATCCTGCTTTCTCGGTTACATCTACAAATTTGCCTCCATCATTTCGGTACAAATGACCACAACTGCTATGTAGGTTTTCTTTGCTTTGGGTAACGGCCTTGGCAAAACTCACTGGATCCAAACCGTAAAATGGATTTTCATTGGACACCACACAATCTAGGTCGCCGTCTTTATCGAAGTCAAAGAAGGCAGTTTGTGTACTGATCCCGTTGTCGGCCAAACCATATTTTTTCGCTTCCTCTTTGAAGCTCAAGTCCTTTTGATTAATGAACAAAAGGTTTTCTCTTTGTTCAGTCGGTTTTGGTCCGCCCTGAGAAACATAAATATCCAGCCAGCCGTCACCATTCACATCGGCGAAAGTGACTCCGTTTGACCAAGCTTTATTCTGGTTTATGTTTGCTGTGACAGAAATATCTTCAAATACAAGCCCTCCTTTATTCAAATAGAGTTTGTTAGGCACTTGATTTCCGCAGAAAAAAATGTCTTTAAGACCGTCATTATTAATATCGGCCACTCCTACCCCAGCGCCATTATAGAAATAGTCAAAATCGAAGAGATTCTCGAGGGTTCCCACATTTTCTTTGACAGTATTGTTAAAATTGATGTTGCTGGTATTGGCAGCAATCTTCTCAAAAACTTGGGGAATCTTTGGTTCTGAAGTATATTCAGATGTTTGGGAGGCATCTGATATTGCAGTTTCGCTCGTTGGCGTATTTTCAGGTGATTCTTTTTTACATGCGACCAAGCACAGGGAAGACAGCACACATAAAACGATCTTTCTCATTGGCTTACCTATCTATTATTGGCTATAAAGGTACACCAATAAATAAAAAATCGGTTACATAGAACCGATCTTTTCATAATCTATTACTGCCTTTAGCACCCTTGGGCCAATGTCCTCATAATAAATTATACGTTTTGGTAAGTTTGGGCTTTTAACTTATATATCAATATTACAAAAAAACGGGGGCACCTCATTAAAAATGTTGTGAAACCATAAAAGATCGTTGTAAAAAGAAAAGCCTCGATGAATCGAGGCCCTCTTAACAACTAACCAACATAAAAAATCATATAAACTATGAAAAATTCTTACTTAATCTCTTCATCAGCACAGTCAACCGGACCTTAAACGTTTGGGGCATATTTATAGTCCGGCGTTAAGACCTGTGCTACGAAAAATATTTTAAGCGCAATCTATTGGGTACATTCCACCCCATGTGGTGAAATAGAAATACCAGCATCAAAAGAGATACAACGCCGTGGGCAAGGCCCAAGCCTGTAAAACCGGCACTCAATAGAAAACAACAAAAGAAAAGAAACAATACGGTGCCTACCTGCAGTGTTCTCTTCTCGTAAAAACCTAGCAATAAAAACAGTCCCAATGTAAATTCTTCAAATGGGACCAAGGGAGCGGTTAACTTCAAAAATATATTGTTAAATAGGGAGGTATTCGAAAAATATACATCCAGTCGATCCAAAAAATCCAAATACACAACAACATTTACAATGGCGTGCAAAATAAGAATACCTCCTATTATTTTTTTAAGCGTATCAATATGTAACCCCTTGAATTTCAATACAAACGTTGTTAATTTTTGCGAGTGCAAATATATTATGCATGCATAGCGTTCGACTTGTAAAAAAGTATCTAAAAATTGTAAAAAACCATTCTGCCAGGAAAATCAATTAACACGAAAACGTTTTCGGAGTTTTCGTCTTTTTTTCGTTCCTATTTTTATAGCTGAAAAGATCCCTTATCTTTAGATACCAAATCATTCAAAATGAGACGTTTCAACCTTCACGAAACCTTTGTTGTGCATCAATACGATTTCGATGATTGGGAATCTGAACCACACACCCATAATTACTTTGAAATCATCTTTATCGAAAATGGAAGCGGATTTCACACCATCAACGAAATCAGGTTTCCCTATAAAAAAGGGGATGTCTTTTTATTATCACCCCAGGACAAACATCATTTTGAGATCAACCAGAAGACCCAGTTCTGTTATTTCAAGTTTACTGAACTGTTGTTTTCTGACAAGGTAGAACTGGCCAACCGTGCTCACTGGCTTCAGCAAATACATGATATTTTACACCATCCGAATCTGATGCCGGGAGATGTTATCAAGAATCGAGAGGACAGACAGGTTGTTTGGGATATTCAGCAACTGGTAATTCGTGAGTTCAACCAACAAAAATCGTATTTTAAACACATCATATCGAATGCGATCAGTACCATATTGAGTTTGATTGCCCGCAATATCGAAGAAAGCTATACTGGTCAAGTCGAAAGACCTGAGAAACTGGATAGCACGGTGAGTACTATTCTCTCTTATGTTAGGAAGAATGTATACAATCCTGACCTCATCAAATCTTCGGCTTTGGCCGAAAAGTTTGGCCTTTCTTCGACCTATATCAATAATTACTTCAAGAAAAACACGGGAGAGTCGTTGCATCAATTTATAACAAGGTATAAGCTAACGCTTGTGAAGCACGAACTTATGAATACAGACCATACGGTTTCTGAGATTGCTTTTAGATTGGGTTATACAGATGAGAGTCATTTGACCAAAAGTTTTAAAAAACACTTCGGAAACACCCCTAAAGGATTTAAAAAAAGCCTATTAAATAGTTAGTTTTGTGCTTTATCCTATCCTTTGGAAATTTTAGAAACTCATATCGTACCCGCAATTGACCAAAAGGTCAGGCTTCAGGAGTATGGTATCAACATGTTTAAAACCATTACGACTAAAAGTGCCCTCAAAAAGGCCATTAAAAGGTCAGAGATTCTTATCGACGGAAAAGTTGCTGATACAGCACATTGGATCGAAGAAGGTCAAGAAATACATTTAGTAGAATCTTCCTTAAAGTCTTCAGGCAAGATATTCAAACTAAAGCTAGAAGTCGTTTATGAAGATGATTTCTTAGCCGTTGTTAATAAGCCTGCCGGATTTCCAACCAGCGGCAACTATTATAAAACAATACTAAATGCCCTTCCTTTCAACCTAAAAAAATCAAGCGAATTTGATGCATTGAAAAGTCCGATGCCAGTGCATCGACTGGACGGACCGACTTCAGGATTGCTGCTAGTCGCGAAGACCAAAGAGGCACAGTTGAGGCTGCACAAGCAATTTGAAGAAAAGAAGATTCAAAAGAAATACATAGCTGTAGTAACAGGCCGAACCATGCCTGAAGGTGTCATCAATCTGGAGCTGGATGGGAAAACGGCATTGACACGTTATGAAACATATAAATCTCTTGAATCGTTGCGCAACGATTGGCTATCGCTGCTTTCTCTGTTTCCCGAAACAGGCCGAACACATCAACTAAGGCGCCATTTGGCTGCTATCGAACATCCCATTGTTGGCGATACTCAGTACGGCATAAAAGGGAAGACATTACTTCACAAAGGACTCTTTCTTGCAGCTGTTGGACTAGAGTTTTCGCACCCGATACTCGAAAAGCAATTGCAACTTGAAGTTGCCCCGCCTTCCAAATTCGTAGCCTTAATGGAAAAGGAATACAAGCGTTTTAAAAAATTTAGGGATACTTAGGAGAAAATAGCATTGAGAACCTTAGCCAAACGTAAACCTCCTTTTACCAATTGCTCACGTACAATTTTTATATGCGTGTTCAAATATTCAGCCTCCAGTTTTTCTCCAATGGTCGCAGATGCATATACCATTTTCGATAATTCTTGCGACTCATGGACCCAGTCGATCACATTTCCTTCAAGGATCTTAGCTTTTAGTTGTGCATTGGGTTTTGGCAGGCTCTCTGACCATTCTGAATAATTCATTCCAAAATGATCGATTATATCAATATCCCATACACGATGTAGGTTGCTTCCTTGGTCATACCAACGCACTTGAATGTCGTTACCTCCCCTATCTGAGGCCCTTCCTACATGAAGAGGTTGATGTAAATCGCCCATAAAGTGGATCAGCAATTTTAGATAGAATATTCTTTCAGATCGCTCGGTACTTGAATCCTTTAATAAAGCAATACAAGTTTCAATACCCATAACCAGATCCCCTTTCTCACTAACAGGAGAATCTCCATAACGCTCATCAAAAGGAAAATTAACATAGTGCCAAGGTGAATATTTCTTAAACGCTTGGATTTTCTTTATATCATCGGCATAGTTAGAAACAGCGGCCATATTTTCACCTTCTAGAAGTTCTGCGATGGCAGTTTTTGCTTGCTCATTTAGATGTTGTTGCGCTATATGTGCCGTGATTTGGTGTCCAGTTTTTCCCCAAACCGCATCACACGCAGTTCCAAAACTACATACTGAAAGAAACAGCATGAATAAAAGGCATCTCATATTCTCTTGATTAGATGGTAAGGTTTACAAATATACTGTAAGGAAAACAAGACGCTGGTGATAAGGACTATCGACACCAGGGTTTTAAGGGGTGACCTCATAATTGATAGGTTTAATTTAGTAAAATACAAGGCAATACAAACATAATCTAATTTACTCATTTTTAACAGTTTAACACTTCTGGTTTGGAGTTTTCGAAAAATTTCATATCTTTATGATATCATTTTACTATCATTATAAACTACACAATCATGAATAAAGAAAAAACAATCACACCTTCAAATGGGTATTTGATGCTGTTTATATACCTAGGTGCCTTAGTGGGTGGAGTCGCAGGGCTTATCACCACCAAAAACCCATGGTTCATTGCTCTTATCGTTCTCTCCTTCTTTATATTACCAGGTTTCCTCTTGGTCAATCCAAATAAGTCGCGAGTATTGTTGCTTTTTGGAAAATACGTGGGCAGCGTTAAGAAAAATGGCTTTTATTGGGTGAATCCTTTATACTCAAAGCGAAAGATCTCATTAAGGGCGAGCAATTTTGACAGTGAGCGTGTTAAAGTAAACGACAAGATCGGAAACCCGATCATGATCAGTACCATCTTAGTCTGGAGAGTACTTGACACCTATAAAGCTGCCTTTGATGTTGACAACTATGAGCATTTTGTACGAATCCAAAGTGATGCGGCGGTCCGAAAATTGGCGAGTAAATATCCGTACGATAATTTTGCCGATGACGGACATCAAGAGGACATCACCTTGCGTTCTAGCGTCAATGAAGTGAGTCAAGATCTTGAAGAAGAATTGCAAGAACGCCTTCAGATGGCCGGCATCGAAGTTTTAGAGGCTAGAATTGGTTATCTTGCCTATGCGCAAGAAATTGCCAATGCCATGCTGAAGAGACAACAAGCCACCGCCATTGTTGCCGCAAGACATAAAATTGTCGAGGGCGCGGTAAGCATGGTCGAAATGGCACTGGACGAGCTCAATCGAAAAGAACTAGTGGATCTAGATGAAGAGAGAAAAGCCAATATGGTCAGTAACCTTATGGTGGTACTTTGTTCTGACAAGGATACCGCACCAGTGATCAATACCGGAACGTTGACTTAATAACTGTTTGTACATGAAAGAATATAAAATCATAAGACGTAAATTCAAATGGTCAAAGGCCAATGAAGCGCTTGAAGATAACATAAACAATATGGCCCGTGAAGGCTGGAAAGTATCTAGCATTGGATATGACCAAACCGGATCACCCATCACCATAGTGCTCGAAAGAGAAAAGAATCGATAAACATGAAGAACAACAGACCTGTACTGAAAGTTCCGTATGAGACCATAGATCTCATCTTGGATGTATTATGCATAACCCTGCTTGTTATAATGTGGGGATATGTCATCACAACCTATGGTGAGCTTCCAGATGAGATTCCTACTCATTTTAACGGAAAGGGAGAAGTAGATGGGCATGGAAAGAAAACCTTTATTTGGTCGCTGCCTGCTATTTCTACCTTTACTTTCTTGCTCATGTTTGTACTGAATAAGTTTCCCCATTTACACAATTATATGACAAATATAACCGAAGATAATGCGCTTAAGAACTATAAGCTTAGTACACGATTCGTTCGATTTATCAACGCTGTCGTGCTACTCATCTTCGCATATATTACATATACGGTTTCAAGAACGCATGTTGACGGAGTCGATCCACTGGGTGTTTGGTTTGTTCCCATCACGTTGCTCGTAGTGTTTATTCCTATCATCATATACTTTATAGAATTCAGAAAGATCAATAAGCAACCCGCCTAACTAATAACATAAAAAACATAGAAGATGAAAACCTTGTTACACATTCTGATCTACGTGATATCTGTCACATGCCTGGCCCAAGAGGTCAAGATCGCCACAGAAGACATAAATCTTGCAAATGGCAAGATCAAGCTTCCTGGCACGTTGACATATGCTGAAGGCCAAAAAACATCTCCCCTAGTCATTTGGATTCATGGTTCGGGAAATCCAGATCGTAACGGAAATCAAGCCGGAGCTAACGTTAAAGCCAATTACATCAAGATGGTTGGTGACGAACTGAACAAAGCAGGTATTGCGTTTTACCGTTATGACAAGCGCACTGCAACAATGGAAAACTTAGCACACTCTAAGGGGTTAACCCTTGATGGTATTGTAGATGACGCTAAAGTGGCTATTGATCATTTTAAAGCCGACAAGCGGTTCTCTCAGATCATCTTGATCGGTCACAGTCAAGGTTCATTGGTAAGCATGCTAGCATTGGACGACTCAATCTCTAAATTCGTTTCTTTAGCCGGAATGGGCGAAACACTAGAGACCTCACTCGTACGACAAATATCAGCTCAAAGCGAAGCACTAGGACAAGCAACACAAGCACATATCGATGAACTCAATAAAACAGGAACGATCAAAGAAGTGAACCCAATGCTCATTTCGATCTTTGCACCTGCCAACCATCCCTTTCTAAAATCATGGTTAGCTTATGACCCAGTTGAAGAAATGAAAAAGGTGAACATTCCTGTACTTATTGTAAACGGCGATGCCGATTCTCAAATAACAGTGGCGAACGCCAAAGCTTTGGCCGCAGCAAATACAAACGCAACCATAAAGATCATCCCAAAAATGAACCATGTTCTCAAGGCGGTTAACAACGCTCAAGAGAATATGCAATCCTATTACAGTGCCGACTTTAAGCTGGCCGATACGCTTATAGATACACTGGTAGCTTTTATTAACAAGTAATAAAACGAATGGCAAAGAAAAAAGCATTTGCGCTACGCATCAATGAAGACATGCTGAAAGCGATCGAAAGGTGGGCTGCTGATGAATTCAGAAGCACCAATGGTCAGATCGAATGGATGCTCATGCAAAGCCTAAAGCAAGCCAAGCGACAACCAAAACCCAAAAATCCTGACGACGTGTCCTGATGTCTATCGTATACCTTAAAAATGTATCTTTGATACGGTTTAAATTGAAAGTAACTTGAAAAGATACATCTTGCTTACCCTCTTTATGATGGTAGGCTTGGCTATTTACGGCCAAAACAAGCAGTTTACCGTAAAACATGTCAACAGCGATTTTACCATTGATGGTATTTTAGATGAGCCTATTTGGACACAAGCAGAAAGCGCCAAGGACTTTTGGCAGTACTTTCCTGCCGATTCTTTGTTAGCCCATCAACAAAGTGACATAAAAATGTTATACGACGATACCACGTTGTATATCGGAATCACCATTCAAGCCGAAGGAAACGATTACATCATCCCTTCCCTACGCCGGGACTTCAGAGCCGGTGGCAACGACAATATTAGCTTACTTTTTGACACCTTCAATGACGGTACCAATGCCTTTCTCTTCGGAATAAATCCGTATGGAGTGAGACGCGAAGCTTTGATATCTGGCGGAGGCTCCGAACTTAGAGGTTTCAATACCACATGGGATGTGAAGTGGCGAGGAGAAGCAAAACTGTATGACGGTTATTACACGGCCGAAATGGCCATACCACTAACCTCCTTAAAATTCAAAGAAGGGGAAACAAAATTCAGATTCAACAGTTACCGATTCGACACACAGACCAATGAGCAAAGTACTTGGATGCGTATTCCTCGTAATCAGTTTATTTTCAATCTGGCCTTTATGGGCGATATGGTTTTCGAAAAACCTTTGGGAAGATCTCGCACGCCAATAGCTATTATCCCGTATACAAATGTTTTCTCCGGAAAGGATTTCGAGACAGGTGATGCAACTTCAAGATTAAAAGTAGGCGGCGACGCTAAGATTTCGGTGAGTAACGGAATGAACCTTGATATCACTGTCAATCCTGACTTTTCAAATGTCGAGGTCGACAACTTGGTTGCGAACCTAACACGTTTTGAAATATCCCTGCCCGAAAGAAGACAGTTCTTCATTGACAATAGCGATCTTTTTGCAGATTTTGGAGATTCTCGTGATGCCAACCCGTTCTTCTCTCGTCGTATCGGAATCGTAACAGACCCAGACGGAAACAACATAGAAAATGAGATCATCGGAGGGATTCGTCTTAGTGGAAAATTAGATGAGAATTGGCGTTTAGGGTTGTTAAATCTTCAGACTGAAAAAGACGAAGAAAACGAAATTCCCAGTAACAACAACACAGTACTGGCACTTCAAAAAAAGGTCTTTTCACGCTCAAACATCGGATTCATTTTTATCAACCGACAAACATTTGACGATGATTTTGTATTTACCGAAGATAATGATCGATACAATCGTGTCTTCGGCCTTGATTACAACTTGGCTTCCAAAGATAATACTTGGGTGGGTAAGTTCTTTGCACATCGTTCTTTTTCTGACTTTGAAAATGGTGACGGGTTCTCTGCTGGGGCACGTCTTGATTATAATTCTCGTTTTTATCGCTTCGGAATAAATTCGCTCTATGTTGAGGATGATTTTAGATCAGATCTTGGGTTTATTAGAAGAACAGATATTTTTAGAATTCGGCCTACAGCGGAAAGGATATTCTGGCCAAGCAAAGGCAGTATCAACAATCATCGCATTTCGTTAGAACCTTCTTTTCTTTGGCGCCCAGAATTAGAGTTCAAGAATACAGATTACAACATTGAAACCAGTTGGAGGGCAGAATTTAAGAACACAGCGCGGTTAGAATTCGAACTCAACAATCGCTTTGTTTTTCTAACAAGTAGCTTCGACCCAACGGGTTCTGACGGTGTAGAGCTTCCCGCAGACCAGGGATATCATTTTACGACATATGGTATTGAGTTTCAGTCAGACAGACGACAAGTTTTTAGCTATAGCATCAATCCATCGTTTGGTTCGTTTTTTAACGGTGACATCTATACCATCGAAGGAGACATGAACCTAAGAGTGCAACCGTATTTCTTTACCTCACTACGCTTCAATTTCAACCGAATTAATCTACCGGATCCATTTCCAAGTGCATCGATCTTTATCGTTAGTCAAAACTTTAATGTTACCTTTAGCAAATCGATTTTTTGGTCAACGATCGTGCAATACAGTAACCAGAGCGACAATCTGGGCATCAATACACGCCTGCAATGGCGTTTTGCTCCCTTGTCTGACCTGTTCTTAGTATATAATGACAATTACATCACTGATGGTATCTTTGCCCCCAGAAATCGATCGATCAACCTAAAATTGACCTATTGGTTAAACATTTAAGCCATGAAGTACAAACTTCTATTTAGTGATATAGACGGAACCCTTCTGAATGCGCATCGCGAACTTTCTGTAGACACTATTGCAGAAATACAGCGCATAAAAAACAACATTCCGATTATTTTGATCTCTTCACGCATGCCAAGTGCCATGACGCATTTACAGGCCGAATTAGGCATTCTCGATCAACCGATGATCTGTTACAACGGCGGACTCATTTTGGTTCAAGGGAAAGCCATACATTCTACAGTGATCAAACCGAGACTCATAAAGCATTTGCTGCAGTTCAATTCGACCAACAATGCGCATATAAGCTTGTATCACAACGATAATTGGTATGTAGAAGAAATGGACTATTGGGCCAACAGAGAAGTGAATAACACTAAGGTAATGCCGCAACTACGCAGGTTACAGGATGTGCTGGATACATGGCAACAGAAAAAAATAGGTGCCCACAAGATCATGTGTATGGGCGATGCTGAAAAGATTGACCGCATTCATAACTTTTTAACCGAAGAGTTTGGCGACAAATTGCACCTCTATCGCTCTAAAGACACCTACCTCGAAATAGCCAACAACCAAATATCCAAACTCACTGCCATCAACAAACTTCTCAAAACCGTCTACAAAACCGATCTAGACCAAGTCATTGCCTTTGGCGACAACTATAATGACATCGAAATGCTAGAAGCCGTAGGTTTAGGCGTTGCCGTCGCAAATGCTAAATCAGAAGTGCTTGACATTGCCGATGAAGTTACGTTGGCCAATGTAGAAGATGGCGTTGCCAAAGCCATTCAAAAACACTTTTAAGTCGCTTATTTTTTCTACTTTGCAGAAATAAATCTTTTCAACATTATGGAAAACCAACCACTATTTACCAATGATGCCATTGTTTTTGGGCTACTGATGCTTGCCTTAGGGTTTGTCTTTTATACAGAGTCTAAAAAAACTGGATTTTGGGCAAAATTTTACAAGTTTGTCCCAGCCCTTTTGATGTGCTATCTGATACCTGCCATATTTAATTCATTGGGTCTCATATCTGATAAACATAGCCAGACCTATTTTATCGCTAGTAGATATTTGTTACCTGCATCATTGGTATTGATGACCTTAAGTATTGACCTTAAAGCCATTTTCAATTTGGGTCCTAAGGCATTGATCATGTTCCTTACTGGAACCATAGGTATCGTCATCGGTGGACCGTTGGCCATTTTGTTGATATCCTTGTTTTCTCCTGAAACCGTTGGTGGCGCTGGATTTGATGCCGTATGGCGCGGGCTTTCCACTTTAGCGGGAAGCTGGATCGGTGGAGGAGCCAATCAAGCAGCCATGCTAGAAATATACCAATACAATCCTGAAAAATACGGAGGAATGGTCCTCGTTGATATCGTTGTTGCCAACATTTGGATGGCCATTCTACTTCTTGGAATCGGAAAGAACAAACGTATCGATAAGTGGTTAAAGGCCGATTCTTCGGCTATCGAAGAACTAAAGCGTAGGGTCTCAGAATTCTCTGAAAAAATATCACGCAATCCATCGTTAACAGACCTGATGGTCATCTTGGCTCTGGCCTTTACGGCTGTAGGAATTGGTCATTGGGGTTCGGAAGCTATCTCTGGATGGCTTACTGAGAATGTTGACGCAGTCGCCGATAAATCTTCTGCCTTGTCATCCTTCTCTTCTAAATTCTTTTGGTTAATCACGATTGCCACGGCCATCGGAATCATTTTATCTTTCACCAAAGCAAAGAACTATGAAGGCGCAGGTGCTAGCAAGATCGGAAGTGTTTTTATCTATATTCTAGTAGCAACCATCGGTATGAAAATGGACTTAAGTAAAATATTAGAAAATCCAGGTTTGATCATGATCGGACTTGTATGGATGGCGATTCACGCTGGATTACTCATTCTTGTGGCCAAACTCATCAAAGCGCCTTATTTCTTTATGGCAGTAGGAAGTCAGGCTAACGTAGGAGGTGCCGCTTCGGCCCCTGTTGTTGCCGCTGCATTCCATCCGTCGTTGACCACAGTGGGCGTACTATTGGCTGTATTTGGATATGTGGTAGGAACCTATGGAGCTATCTTGTGTACCATTTTGATGGAAATAGCTTCAAAAGTTTAGAATATTGATCGTATTAGATATATTTGCGCATCCCTAAAATAACTGGGAGATGTCCTATCAACGCTCAAAATTGTGCACATTATATTTGTGAACGGCCCGAAGTGTTGAAAACCAAGAATCTGCAAGTTTTAAGATGAGAAAAAATATAGTATTAGCACTGATTGCCGCGCTTTTTATTGTTTCCTGCGGAAAGAAAGAATATGACATGACCGTTTCTGGAAACGTCAAAGGCCTTAAAAAAGGAACATTGTATCTTCAAAAGATACAAGATTCTGTCATTGTCAATGTAGATTCACTGGTCATCGATGGCGACAGCAACTTTGTACTTGGTGCTATGATTGAAGGTCCAGAGGTATTCTACTTACAACTCGATAAGAAAGACGCAGACGAAAACGACGACCGTATCCAATTCTTCGGTGAAAAAGGAAACATTACCATCAACACTGAACTAAGAGAGTTTGAAGTCAAAGCTAATGTATCAGGATCTGCTTCAAACGAATTACTAAACGAATACCTTGGCATGATGCGCGAGTTCAACTTAGTGCAACTAGACCTGTTTAAAGCTCGTTTTGATGCACAGAAGGCAGAAGATGCTATAAAGTTAGACAGTATTGAAGCAGCATCGAACAGCTGGCTTAGAAAAAGATATCGTTACGCCATCAACTTTGCTCTGATGCACAAAAATTCTGAGATCGCACCTTACATTGCGGTCAATGAGATCTATGATGCCAATCCGGTGCTATTAGACTCAATCAACAAAGTGTTGACTCCTGAAGTTAAAGCCTCAAAGTATGGACAGCAATTAGAAAAGCTACTGGAAGCAACTAAAGAATAAGACCAGCTAAACAATGATAAAACAAAAAGCGCTAAACCAAGGTTTAGCGCTTTTTTTATTCTGAGCCGATAGAGGGACTCGAACCCACGACCTGCTGATTACAAACCAGCTGCTCTAGCCAGCTGAGCTATATCGGCTTTTATGTTTTACCAACCCCAATAATGAATCGGTAAGCGGGTGCAAATATAATTTTGAAATTGGTATCTACAAACATTTTTGAAAGTTTTTTCCATAAAAAAAGCATTGCGATCTCGCAATGCTCTGGTATTCTTTAGCTACACTTTTTTTATAGCTTATTCAATTTTTCTATTAATGCCGTTGCCTTCTGTTCAAGCTCAACATTTATTTGCTTAAAATGAGATCGTTTGTTCTCGACACTTTTGTCATTTACCTTGATGATCAACTCATCAAATGTAGCGATCGCCTCATCAATGATTGCCTCACTTTTCTTAGTGTCTGCTTTTGGGTTATCAAGTTCCCAAATGTATACCGACTCAATAATGTCTCCTAAAACAAAGTTGATATCTTTTTTTAGGTTTTTTACACTTGCCATATTTTCTATTTTTTTGACTGCTGCAAAAGTACAGCAAATTTGTTAAATATGCACTTCTAAAAATGTAGCCGAAGCCGTTTCGATGGTCCCCTGCTTCAATGCGGCAGGAATGAGTATTGTCTCTCCTTTTTTGATACTCGTTTTACCATGCTCTGTGACAATACTCCCCTCTCCAGCAACGCAAATATATATTACAAAAGAATCCTTGTCGCTATGGTCAAAGTTCATGTCACTATCTAAGTTTAGGTAATTAGTAACAAAATAATCACACCTTACCATATCGTTGGTAATATTATGGTTGTGATCATACTTTATCTTAAAATCGTCTTTCTTTTCATAATCGATTGCATCTAAGGCGAGTTCTGTATGTAACTCTCGAGTTTTGCCGTCTTTGTCCTTACGGTTCCAATCATACACACGATAGGTGATATCAGAAGTCTGCTGGATCTCTGCCAACAGCGTTCCGGCACCGATCGCATGGATCTTACCGGTATTGATGAAAAAGGTGTCCCCTTCGGTTACCTGTTCAAAATTCAAAAGCTCTGACAATGTGTTGTGCTTCAGGTGCTGCTCGTATTCTTCTTTTGTTGTATCCTTATTGAATCCAACAATCAACTTCGCATCTTCGTCAGCCTCCATAACATACCACATTTCTGTTTTTCCGAAGGAATCATGGCGTTTCTGAGCCAATTCGTCATTAGGATGCAGCTGCACCGATAAATCGAGCTTAGCATCAATGAATTTGATCAACAACGGAAACATTTCGCCAAATTCAGAATATACCTTCTCGCCTACTAAGTCTCCTTTATACGATTTAATCAACTCCTGCAAAGAGGTCTCTTTCAATACTCCTTCTGAAACCACCGATATTTCTCCAGGAACCGTAGAAAGTTCCCAGCTTTCTCCGATACCTTCCCCATGCATTTCCTTTTCCAAAACATCTCTCAGTTTTGAGCCGCCCCAAAGACGTTCTTTAAAGATTGGGTGAAATTTTAAAGGATATAGCTTTTCCTCTTTTGTGTTCATATGCTACGAATTACTTCAACTGATGAAATGAATTTCATTCTTCGCCCGCGTATGTAACAAAGTTTCTAGGTGTTTCATATAGGGTCACTTCCAACTGTAGATGCTGTTGGATCTTTGCTCGAAGCCTATTCCAGATCACTCCGGCTATATTTTCTGCCGTTGGATTGAGGTCTTTGAACTCGGCCACATCCTCATTCAGGTTCTTATGATCTAAGTACTCTTCTACTTCTTCATAAATTAAGTCCTTCAACACCTTCATGTCGATCACAAAGCCTGTTTCAGAATCAATAGGTCCCGTAACACTGACAATGAGCTCATAATTGTGCCCATGGTAGTTGGGATTATTGCATTTACCAAAAACCACAGTATTTTTTTCATCACTCCAATCTTTTCGATATAAGCGATGGGCAGCATTAAAATGCGCTTTTCTATGTACAGTTACCTTCATGCTGCCGATTATTCCAAGTGATTGTAAAACTTATCAAAGATGATCTTAAACCAAGCTGTGTATTGGTCTGGATTTTTGTCTATGTCTTCTTTTACTGAATCGAGCGGCATCCATTTCCATGCAGCCACTTCTTCTTCATTGATATTAGGTTCTCCTTCATATGTTCCAACCATGACATGGTCGAACTCATGTTCGGTAAGGCCATTATCAAAAGGCGCCTTGTAAATAAACGATACCGTTTCCTTTAATTCCGTCACAAACCCCATCTCTTCTTGCAACCGTCTTTTACCTGCAGCAATATTAGACTCTCCATCACGTTGATGGCTACAACATGTATTGGTCCACAACCCGGGCGAGTGATATTTGTGAAGTGCGCGCTGTTGTAACATCAATTCTCCTTTTTTGTTCATTACAAAAACAGAAAAGGCCCGATGCAGCAACGCTTTCTCATGAGCTTCCATCTTGGGCATCAACCCAATCTGCTCATCCTGTTCATTTACAAGAATTACTTTTTCTTCAGTCATAGCAGTTAAAAATAGCGCAATAAAGCTACAAAATAGGTTAAACCTATCATAAAATAAAATCACAGTAAAATTCATATGATCTCTGTACATGTAAAAGCCACAAATCTTTTGATAGCCTACCCAAATTGATTAATATTGCGCCACGAAACATTCGACTAAAATTTTAAGAGTAAAGTACAGTTTATGAGTTTTTTAGAAGAAATCTCACGCAGGAGAACCTTTGGCATTATTTCGCACCCGGATGCGGGTAAAACGACCTTGACAGAAAAGTTGCTGCTTTTTGGTGGAGCGATTCAGGAAGCGGGTGCCGTTAAGTCGAATAAGATCAAGAAAGGAGCTACGAGTGACTTTATGGAAATCGAACGCCAACGTGGAATTTCGGTAGCTACCTCTGTACTTGCCTTTCTTTATAGAGACAAGAAAATAAACATTCTCGATACGCCTGGACACAAGGATTTTGCTGAAGACACCTTCAGAACGTTGACGGCTGTTGATAGCGTGATCGTTGTAATTGACGTTGCTAAGGGTGTTGAGGAACAAACAGAAAAGCTTGTTCAGGTTTGTCGTATGCGTAACATTCCGATGATCGTGTTCATCAACAAGTTAGACCGTGAAGGAAAGGATGCCTTCGATCTATTGGACGAGGTTGAACAAAAACTCGGACTGACGGTTACGCCTTTGAGTTTTCCGATAGGAATGGGGTACGATTTTAAAGGGATCTACAATATTTGGGAAAAGAACATCAACTTGTTCTCAGGAGAAAACAAGCAAACGACCTCAGATAGTATTCAATTTGACGATGTAAATAATCCAGAATTAGAAGATCACATAGGCGCCGAAGCGGCCGCTACGTTGCGTGAAGAGCTCGAATTGGTCTATGAGGTGTATCCAAAGTTTGATCAAGAGGCATATGCTGCTGGAACGCTTCAACCGGTGTTCTTTGGATCAGCGTTGAACAACTTTGGAGTACGTGAGTTATTGGACTGCTTTGTTGATATCGCACCGCAACCACGTCCGAAGCAAAGTGAAGAACGCTTGGTAAAACCAGACGAAAAGAACTTCACGGGGTTTGTCTTTAAGATTCATGCCAATATGGATCCAAAGCACAGAGACCGATTGGCTTTTGTAAAAATCGTTTCGGGAGAATTTAAGAGGAATACCCCCTATTTGCATGTTGGACTTAACAAGAAATTGAAGTTTTCTAGTCCGAATGCATTCTTTGCTGAAAAGAAAGAGATCGTAGACGTGTCTTATCCTGGAGATATTGTGGGACTTCACGATACCGGAAACTTTAAGATCGGAGACACCTTGACCGAGGGTGAAAAGATCAACTTTAAAGGAATTCCGAGCTTTTCGCCTGAACATTTTAGGTACATCAACAATGCCGACCCTATGAAATCTAAGCAACTGAACAAGGGAATCGACCAATTGATGGACGAAGGTGTTGCTCAGCTATTTACTTTGGAATTGAATGGGCGGAAGATCATCGGTACTGTGGGCGCTTTACAGTATGAAGTGATCCAATATCGTTTGGAGCATGAATATGGTGCCAAGTGTACCTATGAAAACCTGAATGTACATAAGGCTTGTTGGGTTTCGACTGAAGACCCTAAGAGTGATGAGTTTGCCGAATTTAAAAGAGTGAAGCAAAAGTTCTTGGCCAAAGACAAGCACGGACAATTAGTGTTCTTAGCTGACTCGTCGTTTTCGATCCAAATGACGCAACAAAAGTATCCGAACGTCAAAC
Source organism: Flavobacteriaceae bacterium (assembly GCA_028279515.1). Taxonomy (GTDB): domain Bacteria; phylum Bacteroidota; class Bacteroidia; order Flavobacteriales; family Flavobacteriaceae; genus JANQNQ01. Next base: position 481,911 of record JANQNQ010000001.1, on the reverse strand, counting down.
TGCACTTCACGAGCGAATTCGAACAATAGATCATTTTATTTTTATCATATAAAAAAAGCCTCGAACAATGTTCGAGGCTTTTTTGTGTTATGCTTCTCCTGTAGGTCCGAAATTCAACGGAATCGGAGGTTGTTCATAATCTTTGATCTCTCCATGGGCGTTTTCAAACCGATGCACGTTGTCGCCCAATGCCTTTAGCAAACGCTTGGCGTGTTGTGGTGTCAAAATAATTCTTGACTTCACCTTTGCCTTTGGCGTACCGGGCATAATGCTTACAAAGTCGACTACAAATTCAGATACCGAGTGGTTGATGATCGCCAAGTTGGAATAGGTTCCTTCGGCTACCTTTTCGTCCAGCTCAATATTGATCTGCTTGTCTTTTGGTTTGTTTTGATCGCTCATAAGTGATTAAAAATTAACCTCTTCTTTATTTGCCATGATCTCGTCATACTCTTGCTTAGATCCAACAATGATCGAATCGTAATCTCTCATTCCGGTACCAGCAGGTATTCTGTGACCTACAATTACATTTTCTTTTAATCCTTCTAGTGTATCTACTTTACCGCTTACAGCAGCCTCGTTCAATACTTTGGTTGTTTCCTGGAAGGAAGCAGCCGAGATAAACGACTTAGTCTGTAACGAAGCTCTTGTGATACCTTGAAGTATTGGAGTTGCCGTAGCAGGTACAGCATCTCTAGCTTCTACAAGTGCTTTATCGTTTCGTCTCAAGATTGAGTTCTCGTCTCTAAGCTCTCTTGAAGTGATGATCTGTCCTTCTTTCAAATTCTCAGAATCACCAGCACTCTCGATCACTTTCTTTCCGAAAATCTCATCATTCTCTTGGATAAAGTCGTACTTGTGTACCAATTGGTTCTCAAGGAAGATCGTATCTCCTGGATCATTGATCTTCACTTTACGCATCATCTGTCTTACAACTACCTCAAAGTGCTTGTCGTTGATCTTCACCCCTTGCAGACGGTATACTTCTTGAACTTCGTTCACCAAGTACTGTTGTACTGCAGATGGCCCTTTGATAGAAAGGATATCTTCAGGCGTGATCGACCCATCAGATAATGGCATTCCGGCACGTACATAGTCGTTCTCTTGTACCAAGATCTGATTTGACAATTTCACTAAGTATTTCTTGATATCACCAAGTTTTGACTCAACAATGATCTCACGATTACCACGCTTGATTTTTCCGAAGGAAACAACACCATCAATCTCAGAAACTACTGCTGGATTCGAAGGGTTACGTGCTTCAAACAATTCGGTAACTCTTGGAAGACCTCCTGTAATATCCCCAGATTTTGCAGACTTACGTGGAATCTTCACTAATACTTTACCTTCTTTGATCTTCTCTCCTTCATCTACCATGATGTGCGCACCTACTGGTAAGTTGTACGAACGTAAGGTGTTTCCTTTTGTATCCTGAATCAACAAGGTTGGAATCAACTTCTTGTTTCTTGATTCTGAGATTACTTTTTCTTGGAAACCAGTTTGTTCATCGATCTCAACTTGGTAGGTAACTCCCTGCTCGATGTTCTCGTAAGCAATCTTACCTGAGAACTCAGAGATAATCACACCGTTATATGGATCCCACTGACATACCACATCTCCTTTAGAAAGTTTGTCTCCGTCTTTTACAAAGATGGTCGATCCATAAGGAATGTTATTGGTACTTAGTGTAATTCCTGTTTTCTTGTCAACAAGTTTAATTTCTGAAGTTCTTGAGATTACGATATCGATAGCATTTCCATCAACATCTTCTCCCTTCACTGTTTTAAGGTCTTCGATCTCAGCGATACCGTCGAACTTAACAGCTAGTTTGTTCTCTTCAGAAATGTTTCCTGCAATACCCCCTACGTGGAAGGTACGAAGTGTAAGCTGTGTACCAGGTTCACCAATCGATTGTGCTGCCACAACACCAACGGCTTCCCCTCTTTGTACCATCTTACCGGTAGCAAGGTTACGTCCGTAACACTTGGCACAGATACCTTTTCTAGCTTCACATGTCAATGCAGAACGCACTTCTACTTTATCAACTGGAGATGCATCGATCTTGACTACAATCTCTTCACTAATCTCTTCACCAGCACTTACCAATAACTCTTCAGTTAATGGGTCGTATACATCGTGAAGTGATACACGTCCTAAGATTCTTTCTCCAAGTGACTCAACAACCTCTTCGTTTTTCTTAAGTGCTTTTACTTCAACACCTCTCAACGTTCCACAATCATCGATGTTAATGATCACATCTTGAGAAACGTCTACCAAACGACGTGTTAAGTATCCAGCATCGGCCGTTTTAAGGGCCGTATCCGCAAGACCTTTACGAGCACCGTGAGTAGAGATAAAGTATTCAAGAATCGAAAGTCCTTCTTTAAAGTTAGAAAGAATCGGGTTTTCGATAATCTCTCCACCACCTGCAGTCGATTTTTTAGGCTTGGCCATCAGACCACGCATACCGGTCAACTGACGAATCTGCTCTTTAGAACCCCTTGCTCCAGAATCTAACATCATAAACACTGAGTTAAATCCTTGCTGGTCTTCACGAATTCGCTTCATAGCTAACTCGGTTAGACTTGCGTTGGTAGAGGTCCAGATATCAATCACCTGATTATAACGTTCGTTATTGGTGATCAATCCCATGTTATAGTTCATCATGATACCGTCAACTTGAGAGTTGGCGTCATCAATCATTGTATGTTTCTCTTGAGGAATGATAATATCCCCTAAGCTAAATGACAATCCACCTTGGAATGCAAACTTATATCCCATGTTCTTGATCTTATCCAAGAACGCAGCCGTTGTAGGTACATCAGTAGCCTTAAGGATGTTACCGATAATATCACGTAACGACTTTTTGGTCAATACCTGGTTTACATATCCTGCTGCTTCAGGTACTACTTCGTTGAACAGTACTCTACCTGCAGTGGTCTCAATTACTTGAGGCACCAATTCGCCATTTTCATTGAAGTCCATGGCTCTTACCTTAACGATTGCGTTAAGATCCACTTTCTTCTCATTGTAAGCCATGTTCACCTCTTCAGCAGAGTAGAACACAAGTCCTTCTCCTTTGATCGGGTGCTCTTTCGTAGACTTTCTACCCTTGGTCATGTAATAAAGACCAAGTACCATATCCTGAGAAGGTACCGTAATCGGTGATCCGTTAGCAGGGTTCAAGATGTTGTGCGAAGCCAACATCAGTAACTGTGCTTCTAGAATCGCCTCTGGCCCTAGTGGTAAGTGTACCGCCATCTGGTCACCGTCAAAGTCGGCGTTGAATGCCGTACATACTAGTGGGTGAAGCTGAATCGCCTTTCCTTCGATAAGTTTAGGCTGGAACGCTTGAATACCCAAACGGTGAAGTGTGGGGGCACGGTTTAGTAGTACCGGGTGCCCTTTAAGAACGTTCTCAAGAATATCCCATACTACTGGTTCTTTTTTATCGATGATCTTCTTAGCAGATTTTACCGTCTTTACGATTCCTCTTTCGATCAACTTACGGATTACGAAAGGCTTGTAAAGCTCGGCTGCCATGTTCTTAGGAAGACCACATTCGTATAGTTTTAACTCAGGTCCAACGACGATTACCGAACGTGCAGAGTAATCAACACGTTTACCAAGAAGGTTTTGACGGAAACGCCCTTGCTTACCTTTAAGCGAGTCAGAAAGCGACTTTAATGGTCTATTAGAATCGGTCTTAACTGCCGAAGATTTTCTTGTATTGTCAAATAATGAATCTACAGATTCTTGAAGCATACGCTTCTCATTACGCAAGATCACTTCTGGTGCCTTGATCTCTACCAATCGCTTCAAACGGTTGTTACGGATGATTACACGACGGTAAAGGTCATTTAGGTCAGACGTTGCAAAACGACCACCATCTAGTGGTACCAACGGTCGTAATTCTGGTGGAATAACAGGAACAACCTTCATGATCATCCACTCCGGACGATTTTCTCTGTTGTTGTTTGCCTCACGCAGCGCTTCAACAACCTGAAGACGCTTTAATGCTTCGGTCTTACGTTGCTTTGATGTTTCGTTGTTTGCCTTGTGGCGTAGTTCGTATGAAAGTCCGTCAAGGTCAATTCTTGCCAAAAGATCGATCAAACATTCGGCACCCATCTTAGCGATGAACTTGTTAGGATCAGAATCTTCTAAGTATTGGTTTTCCTGCGGAAGGGCATCAAGAATGTTCAAGTACTCTTCTTCAGTAAGGAAATCCATTTTTTGCAATGGTTCGCCTTCGGCATTCTTTGCTTCCCCTGGTTGAATCACTACATATCTTTCGTAGTAGATGATCATATCCAACTTCTTAGAAGGAAGTCCTAGAAGGTATCCGATCTTGTTTGGCAACGAACGGAAATACCAGATGTGTGCTACAGGCACTACAAGGTTGATGTGACCCACTCTGTCTCTACGTACCTTTTTCTCGGTAACTTCAACTCCACAACGGTCACAAACGATTCCTTTGTATCGAATTCTCTTGTACTTTCCGCAGGCACACTCATAATCCTTTACAGGACCGAAGATACGCTCGCAGAAAAGTCCGTCACGTTCTGGCTTGTGCGTACGATAGTTGATGGTCTCAGGTTTTAAGACCTCACCTCTCGACTCTGCCAAGATCGCTTCAGGAGAAGACAATCCAATCGAAATCTTATTAAATCTTTTAACTGTATTCTTATCTTTATTTCTAGCCATAATAAATGGTGATAATGAATTTTAATGTAACGCTTTATGCAGCCTTGGCCTCTTCTTTCGAAGAGGTCATGGGCCTTATTATTCCTCTAATCTGATGTCTAGACCAAGTCCTTTGAGTTCGTGCATCAATACGTTGAACGACTCAGGAAGCCCTGGTTCTGGCATTGGCTCACCTTTTACGATGGACTCGTACGTTTTGGCTCTACCAATAACATCATCAGATTTCACAGTTAAGATCTCTCTCAAGGTACTAGAAGCACCGTATGCTTCGAGTGCCCATACCTCCATCTCTCCGAAACGCTGACCACCAAATTGTGCTTTACCACCTAATGGCTGTTGCGTAATCAATGAGTAAGGTCCAATTGAACGGGCGTGCATCTTATCATCAACCATGTGGCCAAGTTTAAGCATGTAGATCACCCCTACGGTAGCTGGTTGATCAAAACGATCACCTGTACCACCATCATATAGATACGTATGACCAAATCTTGGAATTGCCGCTTCGTCAGTAAGCTCGTTGATCTGATCTAGTGAAGCACCGTCGAAGATAGGCGTCGCAAACTTTCTTCCAAGTTTTTGACCAGCCCAACCTAGAACCGTTTCATAGATCTGACCAATGTTCATACGAGAAGGTACCCCTAGTGGGTTCAATACGATATCTACCGCAGTTCCATCTTCCAAGAATGGCATATCTTCTTCACGAACGATACGTGCCACGATACCTTTGTTACCGTGACGACCTGCCATCTTATCACCTACTTTAAGCTTACGTTTCTTTGCAATGTAAACTTTAGCAAGTTTGATGATTCCTGCTGGAAGTTCGTCTCCTACAGAAATGGTAAACTTATCTCTTCTCAATGATCCTTGTAGATCATTTTCTTTGATCTTGTAGTTGTGTAGAAGATCGGCCACCATGCTGTTGGTAGCGCTATCTGTTGTCCAAGTTCCTCCAACCAAGTGGGTGAAATCATCAACAGCGTTCAACATTTTAAGGGTGTATTTCTTCCCTTTTGGCAATACTTCTTCGCCAAGGTCATTTTGAACTCCTTGACATGTCTTACCATTTACAACGTTGAACAACTTCTCTACAAGTCTATCTTTAAGCTCTGTAAACTTAGAAGAGTACTCTAGCTCAAGTGCTGCAATCTCTTCTTTGTCTTTAGCTCTCTTGCGCTTGTCTTTGATTGCACGTGCAAACAACTTCTTGTCAATAACAACTCCGCTCAATGATGGAGAAGCTTTCAACGAAGCATCTTTTACATCCCCTGCTTTGTCGCCAAAAATCGCACGAAGTAGTTTTTCTTCCGGTGTTGGATCAGACTCTCCTTTTGGAGTAATCTTTCCGATAAGGATATCACCAGGTTTTACTTCGGCACCAATACGAATCATTCCGTTTTCATCAAGGTCTTTAGTAGCCTCTTCACTTACGTTAGGAATGTCATTGGTCAATTCTTCAGTACCTAATTTGGTATCACGTACTTCTAATGAATACTCATCAATGTGAATCGAGGTAAAGATGTCATCTCTAACAACTTTCTCAGAAATCACGATCGCATCCTCGAAGTTATATCCTTTCCAAGGCATGAAGGCCACTTTAAGGTTTCTACCTAAAGCAAGCTCTCCTGTTTGCGTTGCATATCCTTCACAAAGTACTTGTCCTTTTTCTACTCTATCGCCTTTCTGAACGATTGGCTTCAAGTTGATCGAAGTACCTTGGTTTGTCTTACGGAACTTGATAAGCTCGTAGGTTTTGAAATCATCATCAAAACTTACCATACGCTCATCGTCGGTTCTGTCATATTTGATAGTGATCTTTTCAGCATCTACATATTCAACAACTCCGTTTCCTTCTGCATTGATCAATACTCTTGAATCAGAAGCTACTTGTCTTTCTAATCCAGTACCAACGATTGGCGATTGCGGACGTAATAATGGTACAGCTTGACGCATCATGTTAGATCCCATCAATGCACGGTTTGCATCATCGTGCTCCAAGAATGGAATCAATGAAGCCGAAATCGAAGCAATCTGGTTTGGTGCTACGTCTGTATATTGAACCTGACCTGGATCTACTACTGGGAAATCACCCTCTTCTCGAGCAATCACCTTATCAGCTGTGATTGTACCCTTATCATCCAACGGAATGTTTGCTTGTGCAATCTTCATTCCTTCTTCTTCTTCGGCACTCAGGTAAATTGTATTGTTGATGTCAACTTTTCCGTTTTCTACTTTACGGTATGGAGTTTCGATGAATCCCATGTTATTGACCTTAGCGAATACTCCTAATGAAGAGATCAAACCAATGTTCGGACCTTCAGGTGTTTCGATAGGACAAAGACGACCGTAGTGTGTGTAGTGAACGTCACGAACCTCGAAACCAGCTCTTTCACGTGAAAGACCTCCAGGTCCAAGTGCAGATAATCTACGTTTGTGTGTGATCTCTGCCAGTGGATTCGTTTGGTCCATGAACTGAGACAACTGGTTTGTACCAAAGAACGAGTTAATCACAGAAGACAGCGTCTTCGCGTTGATCAAGTCAATCGGAGTAAATACCTCATTGTCACGAACGTTCATACGCTCCCTAATGGTACGTGCCATACGAGCAAGACCTACACCAAATTGTGCAGAAAGTTGCTCACCTACTGTACGAACACGTCTGTTAGAAAGGTGATCGATATCATCAATCTCTGCCTTAGAGTTGATCAACTCAATTAAGTACTTGATGATTGTGATGATATCTTCTTTGGTTAGGACCTGCTTTTCCATGTCGATGTCAAGTCCTAATTTCTTGTTCATTCTGTAACGACCTACTTCACCAAGGTTGTAACGTTGGTCTGAGAAGAACAATTTATCTATAATACCACGTGCCGTTTCCTCATCTGGTGGTTCGGCGTTACGTAGCTGGCGATAGATGTGCTCTACCGCTTCTTTTTCTGAGTTTGTTGGGTCTTTTTGAAGCGTGTTGTAAATAATCGCGTAATCACCCTGCTGAGCGCTTTCTTTGTGAAGAAGGATGGTCTTCACATCAGCCTCAAGAATTTCTTCAAGGTGGTCTTTTTCAAGTACAGTATCACGATCTAATACAATTTCGTTACGCTCAATAGATACCACTTCTCCTGTATCTTCGTCTACGAAGTCTTCGTGCCAAGTGTTCAATACACGGGCAGCCAACTTGCGACCAAGCACTTTTTTAAGTCCGCTCTTAGATACCTTCACCTCTTCTGCAAGGTCAAAGATCTCAAGAATGTCCTTATCACGCTCAAAGCCGATAGCTCTGAACAATGTAGTTACAGGTAATTTTTTCTTTCTATCGATATACGCGTACATAACGCTATTGATATCGGTAGCAAATTCAATCCAAGAGCCTTTAAAAGGAATAACTCTTGCTGAATAAAGTTTTGTACCATTTGCATGGAATGATTGTCCAAAGAATACCCCTGGTGAACGGTGTAACTGAGACACCACCACTCGCTCTGCTCCATTAATAACAAACGTACCACTTGGTGTCATGTAAGGAATAGTTCCTAAGTACACATCTTGTACGATGGTCTCAAAATCTTCGTGCTCAGGGTCTGTACAGTAAAGCTTTAGCCTTGCCTTTAGAGGAACGCTGTAAGTCAATCCTCTTTCGATACATTCTTGGATCGAATATCTCGGTGGATCGATGAAATAGTCTAAAAATTCTAATACGAATTGATTACGAGTATCCGTAATCGGGAAGTTTTCCATGAAGGTGTTATAAAGACCTTCATCACCTCGTTCCTCTGATTTCGTCTCCAATTGGAAGAAATCTTGGAAAGACTTGATCTGAATATCTAGAAAATCTGGATAATCAGGTGTGTTCTTGGCTGAGGCGAAGTTTAATCTTTCAGTCTGATTCGTGAACATCAACGGACAATATTTTGATTAAAATAAAAAAGTAAAACGTATAATACGTTTATATACGCAAAAGGGTTTAGGCCTATCCCACCTTGCGGGAAAGACCTAAACCAAGTTTTTAAAGCTTGGTAAGCTTACTTAAGCTCAACCTCTGCTCCTGCTTCTTCTAGAGATGCCTTAAGACCTTCTGCTTCGTCTTTAGATACACCTTCTTTGATGGCTTTTGGAGCCTCATCAACAATAGCTTTCGCTTCTTTTAGTCCAAGACCTGTAAGTTCTTTTACAAGTTTAACTACTGCTAATTTAGAACCACCTGCGGCTTTCAAGACAACGTCAAATTCAGTTTTCTCTTCAGCAGCGTCTCCACCAGCTCCGCCAGCAGGACCAGCTACTGCAACAGCTGCAGCTGCAGGCTCAATACCGTATTCTTCTTTTAGGATATCAGCTAACTCATTAACTTCTTTTACTGTTAAGTTAACTAATTGTTCTGCAAAATCTTTCAAATCTGCCATTTTTCTATCGTTTTAAAAATTTTTAAATTTAATATAGTGTTATAAAGTGCGTACTGCGTTGATTATCCTTCTTTCTCGGATAATGTTTTAAGGATACCTGATAATTTACCGCCTCCAGATTGAAGTGCAGATACCACATTCTTAGCAGGCGACTGCAACAATGTGATGATATCTCCAATAAGTTCTTCTCTAGACTTAATGTTAACAAGTGCATCCAATTGATCGTCACCCACGTAGATCGCTTCTTCGATGAAAGCTCCTTTAAGCAAAGGCTTTTCAGATTTCTTTCTGAAGTCTTTGATCACCTTGGCAGGTGCGTTTCCAGTTTCAGAGATCATCATCGATGTATTTCCTTTCAATACTGAAGGAAGTTCACCAAAATCTTTCTCTGAAGCTTCCATTGCTTTTTCAAGCAAGGTGTTCTTTACCACTGCAAGTTTCACGTTGGCCTTGAAACACGCTCTACGTAATCTAGACGTAGTATCCGCGTCCAAACCAGAGATATCTGCCAAATAAATGTTGGCATTATCGGCTAACTGTGCAGTTAAATCTTCTATAACTTGTGCTTTTTCTTCTCTAGTCATAATAAAAACGTTTATTAACTAACAATTAGCTTCCTACCTTTGGATCCAAAGCAATGCTCGGACTCATTGTGCTAGACATGTAGATACTTTTGATATAAGTACCTTTAGCTGCAGTTGGCTTAAGCTTTAATAGTGTTTGGATTAATTCGTTTGCGTTTCCAGCAATTTTATCAGCACTAAAAGATGATTTTCCAATAGCAGCGTGTACAATTCCAGTTTTATCAACTTTAAAGTCGATCTTACCAGCTTTTACTTCGCTTACCGCCTTGGCAACATCCATAGTTACTGTACCGGTCTTTGGGTTTGGCATCAAACCTCTTGGTCCTAAAACACGTCCTAGAGGTCCTAGTTTACCCATTACACTAGGCATGGTGATGATAACGTCAACGTCAGTCCACCCACCTTTGATTTTCGTCAAGTACTCGTCCAAACCTACAAAATCAGCTCCTGCTTCTTTAGCTTCAGCTTCCTTATCTGGAGTTACCAACGCCAATACTTTTACGTCTTTACCTGTTCCGTGAGGAAGTGTTACAACACCTCTTACCATTTGATTGGCTTTACGAGGATCAACTCCTAAACGAACGGCGAGATCAACAGAAGCATCAAACTTTGCATTGGTGATTTCTTTGACTAAACTAGACGCCTCTTCTACAGAGTAAAGCTTATTCTTATCTACTTTACTTAAGGCCTCTTTTCTTTTCTTAGTAAGTCTTGCCATTTTGTTCTCTTTTAAGGATTAAAAAGGTTTGGCACCTTTTACGGTTATACCCATAGATCTTGCAGTTCCTGCAACCATGCTCATCGCTGATTCAACAGTAAATGCGTTAAGATCTTGCATCTTGTCTTCGGCAATGCCTTTCACTTGATCCCAAGTTACGCTTGCCACCTTCTTCGTGTTAGGTTCACCAGAGCCTTTTTTAACCTTAGCCGCTTCCAATAGTTGTACTGCCGCTGGAGGTGTTTTTACGACAAAGTCAAATGACTTGTCTTTGTACACAGAGATAACAACAGGTAATACTTTACCTTGCTTGTCCTGGGTTCTAGCATTAAATTGCTTACAGAACTCCATGATGTTAACTCCGGCAGCACCTAAAGCGGGTCCAACCGGTGGCGACGGGTTCGCAGCACCTCCCCTAACTTGTAGTTTTACAACTTTGCTTAATTCTTTTGCCATTTTAAAAAAATTTAGTGGTGTACTCTATTTTTGGAAGCGATAGTGTACACCTTCTATATAATATGTAACAATTATATTTTTTCTACTTGCATATAGCTCAATTCGAGTGGTGTCTTTCTTCCAAAGATCTTCACCATCACTTCAAGCTTACGCTTCTCTTCGTTTATCTTCTCAACCGTACCGTTGAAACCGTTGAATGGTCCATCGATTACTTTCACGGTCTCTCCTAAAACATAAGGGATAGCTACGTTATCGGTCTTCACCGCTAACTCATCCACCTTACCTAACATTCTGTTTACTTCAGACTGTCTTAATGGCACAGGGTCTCCTCCTTTTACTTCGCCCAAGAAACCGATCACATTGGTAATCGACTTGATGATGTGAGGAATCTCTCCTCCAAGGTTGGCCTTGACCATTACATATCCAGGAAAATAAACGCGTTCTTTATTGACTTTTTTACCGTTTCGAATCTGAACTACCTTTTCGGTAGGAACAAGCACCTCTTCTACATAATCAGAAAGTCCCAATCGAGAGATCTCTGTTTCGATGTAGTTCTTTACTTTGTTTTCTTGCCCGCTAACGGCTCTAACAACATACCACTTTTTTACCATTGTATCCGCCATCTCAATGTATGTTTATTAGTTTAAAATATTGAAATATCCTTTGATCACTTGTGCGAATCCAGAGTCAACGCCCCAAATCACCAAAGAGAAAATAATTGAAAAGACAGCAACAACAACGGTCAACCTTTGCGCTTCGGCTCGATTGGTCCATGTCACATTGTTTTTAAGCTCTTCAAAAGATTCTTTGATGTAATTTATAAAACCTGCCATCTTACTTAATGTTATTTAAACGAAACTGCGCATTTCACACTACCCACCTTCGTCAATTTGTATGTCAACTATCGGTTTCTAAGACCGACATTCTAAAGCACGGGTTGAGAGACTCGAACTCCCGACACCTGGTTTTGGAGACCAGTGCTCTACCAACTGAGCTAAACCCGTTTATTGGTAGAAAAGGCATCCCGATAAATCGGGACACCTTATACCATATTATATTAAACTATAATTAGTCTAAAATTTCAGTAACCTGTCCAGCACCTACTGTTCTACCTCCTTCACGGATAGCGAAACGTAGACCCAAGTTAAGGGCGATTGGCTGAATCAAATCAACAGTAATTGTCAAGTTATCACCTGGCATTACCATTTCAACTCCATCAGGAAGGTTGATGTTTCCAGTTACGTCAGTTGTACGTACGTAGAACTGAGGACGGTAGTTGTTGTGGAATGGAGTGTGACGTCCACCTTCTTCTTTCTTAAGGATATAAACCTCAGCTTTGAATTTAGCGTGAGGAGTTACAGAACCTGGCTTACAGATAACCATACCTCTTTTGATATCAGTTTTCTCGATACCTCTTAGTAGGATACCAACGTTATCTCCAGCTTCTCCTCTGTCAAGAATCTTACGGAACATCTCAACACCAGTAATTGTAGAAGTCAATTTTTCAGCTCCCATACCGATGATATCAACAGCGTCACCTGAGTTAGCAACACCAGTCTCAATACGACCTGTAGCAACAGTACCACGACCAGTAATAGAGAATACATCTTCGATTGGCATCAAGAAATCCTTATCAACGTCACGCTTTGGAAGTTCGATCCAAGTATCAACAGCTTCCATAAGCTCTAATACTGAATCAACCCATTGCTTCTCTCCGTTAAGTGCTCCAAGAGCTGAACCTTGGATAACAGGACCATTGTCACCGTCATACTCGTAGAAAGAAAGAAGATCTCTTACTTCCATATCAACAAGCTCTAAAAGCTCTTCATCATCAACCATATCACACTTGTTCAAGAATACAACGATTCTTGGAACTCCTACCTGACGTCCAAGAAGGATGTGCTCACGAGTTTGTGGCATAGGACCATCTGTAGCAGCAACTACCAAGATAGCTCCATCCATCTGAGCAGCACCAGTTACCATGTTCTTTACGTAATCGGCGTGACCAGGACAGTCAACGTGAGCGTAGTGACGGTTAGCTGTTTGATACTCTACGTGAGAAGTGTTAATAGTAATACCTCTTTCTTTTTCTTCTGGAGCGTTGTCGATAGTATCGAAATCTCTAGCCTCAGAAAGACCTGCGTCTGCCAATACTTTAGTAATAGCAGCTGTCAAAGTTGTTTTACCGTGATCTACGTGTCCAATAGTACCAATATTTAAGTGGGGTTTGGAACGATCAAAAGTTTCCTTTGCCATGATTTAATTAATTTAATCTTAGTTATATATTAGTGTTCAATTTATATACAAAAATGAGCCAATGACGGGATTTGAACCCGTGACCTCTTCCTTACCAAGGAAACGCTCTACCCCTGAGCTACACCGGCGTAAAGTGTTTAAACTCTCTCCTTTCGTGAAGAGATTCCTGCCTCCGCAGGAACTTTAGAGCGGGAGACCGGGTTCGAACCGGCGACATTCAGCTTGGAAGGCTGACGCTCTACCAACTGAGCTACTCCCGCAATTCTTAATTTTCAATTTTTAATGTTGAATCCTTAATGTTTCAACTTATGGATTCACTCGTTATCACTCGTGCATCCTTGAAGGGGACCCTTCACCATATTTCCAAAAGCGCAAGCTTACAAAAGCCAGCTTTTGACGCTTTCTTTTTTTGGAAATATTGTGGGGAGAGCAGGATTCGAACCTGCGAAGGTAAAAACCAACAGATTTACAGTCTGTCCTCGTTGGCCGCTTGAGTATCTCCCCAAAACTATTCCTGTATTTCAAAGAACCAAAAACAGCATTTTCACTGCTTTCTTCTGAGCCGGTAGAGGGACTCGAACCCACGACCTGCTGATTACAAATCAGCTGCTCTAGCCAGCTGAGCTATACCGGCTTTTTTCCATAAAAAAAGTCCGCTATTTCTAACGGACTGCAAATGTATTGATTTATTTTTTTAAACAAAACAATTTTTCTGAAAATTTTCTCATAAGTGAGCTCGCAGCTTTTCTTTTCTTTTTAGCAGCACTCTTTCTAGTGAACTTGCTGCTGTATCTACTCCTTCTTCAAATGTTCTACATTGTTTTTTAACGATGAAACCATCTCCTGGAACATTCACTTTGACCTCGACGATCTTATTTTCTTTTGCACTTGTATTTTGAACCTTCAAATATACATCAGAATCTATCACCTTGTCGTAATAATTGTCCAACTTATCCATTCGTTTTTGAATGAATTCTACAAGTTTTTGGTCTACAGTAAAATTTACGGATTGGGTGTTCACTTTCATGTCAAGTCGTTTTAAGCGGTTAAACATTGGTTGATGCCTTTACCAGAATCACTTATTACGAGGGTGGGCTTTGGCGTGTGCCTTTTTAAGTTCGGCGAGGCTGTTGTGTGTGTAAACCTGTGTCGATGCCAAACTCGCATGCCCGAGCAATTCTTTTACAGCATTCATATCTGCACCTCCGTTTAGCAAATGGGTAGCAAAAGTATGCCTAAGTATATGGGGACTTTTTTTTGCCTTGGTTGATGCTTTACTAAAATAATCATTTATTATTCTGTAAACAAGTGTTTCGTATAATTTCTTTCCCTTTGAAGTGAGGAAAAAATGGTCTGAATCTGTGTCTGGGAATTCGGCGTTTCTAATTTCCAAATAGTCCTTGATACTTTGCAGCAACCTGTCTAATATCGGAAGGATGCGTTCTTTATTTCGTTTCCCTAAAACTTTAATGGTCTGATTCGAAAAATCAACATCGCCCACCTTCAATTCGATCAACTCTATGCGTCGCATGCCAGTGGCGTACAACATTTCTATAATGAGCTTGTTACGTATTCCCTCAAAAGATTCATCGTGGGCTAGCCCATCGAGTACACGCTGTAATTCGTCTTGAGAAAATGGCACTTGTACCTTCTTGGGGACCTTTAGGGCTTTATGTTTGGCCAGCGGATTTGCTTCGATGACTTCTACCTTCAACAAGAACTTATAGTACGACCGCAAGGAGGTTACTTTTCTATTGACCGAGCGATTTGAAATACCTTGGTCCACCAAATGAACAATCCAACTTCTAATCATCGAATAATTGACACCCTCAATGCTGGTCTCTTCATATTGTTCAAGACAGAAATCAGCAAACTGTTCGAGGTCTCTATTATAAGCGCCAACTGTATGCTTAGAATACTTTTTCTCTAAGGACAGATACTCAATGAAGGAAAGTATGGACATGAAAAAACCGTTAGAAAACAAAGGTATTAAACTTTGCCTACTAACGGTTATATTTTAAAACCTAAAGACCGTATACTTTTAGATCTCTTCTTGGTCTCTCAAATGCTGGATGTATTGAGCTTTTTGAATTTGAGCTCTACGCGCTACAGATGGCTTTGTGAACTGCTGACGTGAACGTAGCTGACGCATAGTACCTGTACGATCAAATTTTCTTTTGAAACGTTTTAGCGCTCTATCAATATTTTCTCCTTCTTTTATTGGTATAATTAACATAGTGTCATCACCTCCTTTCGTTTGGACGGCAAAGATATGTACAATTTTGGATTTACAAAACAAGAAATCTTATTTTTTTCACCCTTGTCAAAAAGAAGTCTATGTAGCAGGTTTGTACTCCTTTTTATCGATGACGATCTTGGCGATGATCTCTCTCAAAATTTCTGATGTTCCGCCGCCAATTGGCCCCAAACGACTATCACGAAGTAGTCTTGCCATTGGATACTCTTCCATGTATCCATATCCTCCAAGCAATTGTAGGCATTGGTAGATTACCTGGTCGGCAATCTTTGTTGAGATTAGTTTTGACATGCTCGCCTCCTTCACAACGTATTCGCCTTTATTAAGTCGTTTTGCGATGGCATAGTTAAACTCTTTACACATCTCGACCTCACTGGCCATTTCGGCTACTGAATGTCTCAATGCTTGGAAACGATCGATGGTCTTTCCGAAAGCGGTTCGTTCTGACATGTATTGAATGGCATACTCCAACGCATACTCGGCCCTGGCATGTGCATTGACACCCATTACCAAACGCTCTAGTGCAAAATGCTGCATAATGTACGGAAACCCCTTACCTTCTTCACCCATTAGGTTCGAAGCTGGTATTACCACATTGTCAAACGCGATCTCTCCCGTATCAGAAGCCCTCCAACCTAACTTGTCCAATTTAGTAGAAGAGATTCCTGACGTGTCTCGATCAATCACGAAAATGCTCATTCCTTTATTTCCTAGTTCCGGATTTGTTTTTGCAGCTATCACCAAGTAATCAGAATAGACCCCATTGGTGATAAAGGTCTTAGACCCATTAATAATATAGGTGTCACCATCCTTCACTGCTGTTGTGCGCATTCCGGCGACATCAGACCCACCAAAGGGTTCGGTGATGCACAAGCATCCGATCATTTTTCCTTCGATACTTGGCGTCAGGTATTTTTCCTTGATTTCATGCGAACCTTCTTTATTAAGGTGTGTCATGGCCAAATAGACATGTGCCCACATGGCAGCGGCAAATCCGCCTGAATTTATTTTCTGAAGTTCTTCTAAGAAGATCACCGTGTAAAAGAAATCCAACTCCATTCCGCCATACGCTTCAGGATAGTGAAGTCCAAAGTAGCCCATCTCGCCAAACTTTTCCCAAATGAAACGGTCGATGGTTCCTGTCTCTTCCCATTTTTCTATATGTGGCACGACCTCTTTTTGAAGAAAATCTTTAAAGCTTTGTCTAAAAACTTCGTGCTCTTCGGTGAAATAAGTAGTATTGGTATCTAACAAGGTGTTCTCCATAGTCTAACAATTATTCTAAACATCTACCAGAAGAAGGGATGTCTTTTTGCATGCAATTTATTCGAATGTCAAATATAGCGCAATTCTATTAATTTTTTCGGATGGAAAACCTTCAATTTTTGTTAATTCATCAAAAGAAACAATATTGCCCACCTGAGTTCGATACGCAACGATTCGCTTTGCTGTTTTGTAGTCAAAATAGACCAATGCAGCCAACTCACTGATGGAAGCTTCGTTAATATTGATTTTCACTATAGCTGGCTTGGATTGTAGTTCGAATCGCAACAGCAAACGTTCTACAACTTCAGGCTTCAAACCATACACATCGTGCAGTTGTTCTTCTGATAAGAAACCTCCAAGACGGTTTCGAAACTTAACGATACGCTTCGACAGTACATCTCCTATGCCACTTATTTCTTTTAACGCTTCCGCGGAAGCGGTATTAAGATCATTTCGTACGGCAGGAACTTCATCCTTCTTTGGTTTTTTGAATTGCTTTTTAGCGGAAGCCTTCTGTCGTTGTATCACCCAATCTGGAAACTTGAAAAATGGAGAAATTGCTGCAAGCAACGAATCTGAAACTTTGGTGACTTGCTGAAACTCTTTAGCCGAGTTGACAAATTTGTTTTCCTCCCTAAACGTGTGTAATCGATCAACCTCGTCGGGAGTCATACCCAAGGTATACCCTTTGTGATCGGTTATGTAGTTTGGGTTAAATGGGAAGATCTTTGGTTTTTTGTTTTCAAGCGCTACCAACTTAAGAGAATCTATCTCTTGCTGAAAGGCCAGTAATCGAGCCTCCTCGATCTGTGGACTTGATGCTGTCCTGAAGTCGACTGTAAAATAAACAATCTGAACAGCTCCAATGATTAATAACAAAAAGAAAATCCCACTTCGTTGTTTCTTGTCAAACGTGAAGTGGGATTTGATATGTTTCATAGAAATTGTGCTACTTCTTGTTAGCTTTTATCGCTGCCACATATTTATTCATTTCTTCCCTTACTTTCGGGAACAAGAAGAACAGTCCGATCATATTCGGGAATACCAGGGCAAGGATCATCGCGTCAGAGAACTTGATCACAGCATCTAACGTTGCTGCAGCTCCGATTACCACGAATACCAAGAACAATACCTTATAAACAAGGTCAGCTGTCTTTCCTTTTCCGAAAAGATACTTCCAAGACTGCAGTCCATAGTATGACCATGAGATCATCGTTGAGAACGCGAACAACACGATGGCAATAGTAAGTATGTAAGAGAATCCTGGAATTACAGAATCGAACGCCATAGATGTAAGATCTACACCTCCAACAACACTACCATCTGAGTTTAGCACCACATTACTGGCTCCGTCTCCACCGTAAGCAAAAATACTTTGCATGTTTCCTCCATCGATATTAAAGAAGATAATCACTAATGCAGTCATTGTACAAATAACAACCGTATCAATAAATGGCTCTAATAAAGCCACAACACCTTCTGATGCAGGATACTTTGTTTTAACCGCCGAGTGTGCAATCGCTGCCGATCCAGCTCCTGCCTCATTAGAGAAAGCAGCACGTTGAAATCCAACAATCAAAACACCAACCAAACCTCCAAGTCCAGCCATTGGTGTAAACGCACCTTCGAATATCAATCCGAATGCAGTTCCTATATCACTAAAGTTTGCAAAGATGATAACCAATGCGGCTAGCACATAAATTCCGGCCATAAATGGTACAATCTTCTCTGTAATCTTTGCAATTCTCTTAATACCTCCGATAATAACGATTCCGACTAGGACAGCCAGAACAAATCCGATGAGAACTCCGGTAGCCCCACCATCTAAACCAAACAATGAGCTCAACTGAACGGCTGCCTGATTAGATTGGAAAGCGTTTCCACCTCCAAAAGAAGCACCTACACAAAGTATAGCAAACAACGCTCCTAATACTTTACCTAGGCCACCTACTCCAGTCTCTTTAAGTCCTTTTGACAAGTAGTACATAGGTCCGCCATATACAGTGCCGTCCTCACCTACATCTCTATATTTTACACCAAGCGTACATTCAACAAACTTGGTTGCCATTCCAATCAAACCGCAGACAATCATCCAAAAGGTGGCCCCAGGACCTCCCAATGCGATTGCTACAGCAACCCCAGCAATATTTCCTAAACCAACAGTTCCAGAAACTGCTGTTGCCAAGGCCTGAAAGTGACTTACCTCTCCTTCTTGACTCTCATCTCTAATAGTATCTACAATATCACCGTCTACCACATTTACGGCAGCGCTATCCGCAGCCTCGTGACCTTCGATATCATCATACTTTCCTCTAACCGTATTAATCGCCATCGGAAACTTCGTGATACTGGGCACTTTAAAATATATGGTAAAGAATGTAGCTCCAATCACCAAGAGTATTACTACTATTGGAACATTAAATCCTGCAATTGGGATACTCGTCAAAACGAAGCCTTCCCAAGCCGATGCGACCGGCATAAATGCATCATTTACTCTTTCGTCCAACCCTTTTTCGGCGACCTCCTGAGCAAACGTTAAAACAGGGGTGATCAATAGCAACAAGGCGAGGAGTCTTTTCTTCATAATCTAAGATTAGTTATAGTTAAAATTTTGTGTGGTTGTTAAAATTAAGTGGGCAATATCCTAAAAAAATTAGTTGAAATCAAATTTTACCCGTTAAATGATATCAGATATTGAATAGGGCATTTAGCTTGTTTATCTGTTCTGGACGACCCAATACGATCAGTTTGGATTGTGGAATCAATTTGGTTTCTGCCTCTGGATTTATCAAATATTTACCATCGGTTCCTTTGAATCCAATTACCGTACATCCAGTCGTTTTTCTTAAATCGAGGTCACGAATGGATCGATTCAAATATTTCTCTGGAAGGTCTTCAATAGCTACCTCCTCTAGATTGGCCGAA
Organism: Flavobacteriaceae bacterium; assembly: GCA_028279515.1. Classification (GTDB taxonomy): domain Bacteria; phylum Bacteroidota; class Bacteroidia; order Flavobacteriales; family Flavobacteriaceae; genus JANQNQ01. The sequence continues at coordinate 462,351 of JANQNQ010000001.1, read as the reverse complement.
TCATCGACCTCAAGTGATAGGTTGTCTAAAAATTCAGCCAAATCTGGCACTACCAACAAAGAGGCCATATGGTCTCCTCCTATCATATCGGGCATAATAACATTATCCGCCCCTGCAAGCTTCAGCTTTTTCTGAGAAGATTCTTCAGAAGCCCGGCTGATGATGACTAACTTCTTATTGATCTGACGAGCTGAAAGCACCACAAAAAGATTGTCTGCATCGTTTGGCAATGCCACGATCAGGCTCTCTGCCCTTTCAATCCCCGCCTCGATCAGCACTTCGTCTTCATTAGCATTTCCTTCTACAAACAACACCTCACTCGAGTAACGTTCGATCAGTTCCTTCTTTTTTTCAATGACCACAAACGGCTTCCTGTACGCTCTTAACCTAGATGCGGCCTGTTTTCCATTTCTACCATAGCCACAAACAATTACATGGCCATTCAATGCGTCAATTTTCTTTTTCACTCGTCTTGTTCTTAATTGTTCTACTGTATTTTTACTCACAATGTATTCTGTGATCACCGATAGTGAATACGCAAAAACAAAAACACTGGTAATGATCAAAAAGATGGTAAAGACCTTAGAGGGTTGGTCTAATGGATTCACTTCACTAAATCCTACCGTTGTAACCGTAATTATGGTCATGTAAATCGCATCGACCAGACCATAATCAGACAAAAGCATAAATCCTACTACTCCGATAAAGAAGACAAAAAACATCAAAAAGATGGCCGTGAAGAACTTAGACTTGAAAAGTTTAAACATAGGCTATAGATCGAATACTGAAGTTCGTTTTGTATAAATGAGGTCTTTGAGCTTAAGCCAAAAGGCCAAGGTCAGATATACAGCAAACCACACCCCAAAGGTTGCGAAGGACACGTAAATAAAAAACAGCCTAACATTCTTCGTCTTCATCCCCAGTCGGTCAGCGAACCTTGAGGAAACATCAAACCCGTGTTTCTCAAAATAGTGTCGTATGTTGTAGATCAACTTCATTTGTATAAATATAGTAATTCTATGTTTTTAAAAGGTGATTCCCAATATCACATTGCAAACATCGTAAATTATCGCAATATTTTACCTTCATTTGGAGCAAGGCTTGCGTCTGCATGGCATTTTCTGGAGCCACTTGAATTTCTGAGAATTTCTTAATTACACTGTTATTTTCTGCTTTTATGGATATTAGGAGTTGCATGATCTCTTCGCTTATGTCCTTCCCTATGTGTTGGGCATAACAGAACTTTAGCGGAATCACCGTATTTATCAAAAGGATGTCTACAAAGTTCTTTGACAAGCGCTTGTCACTTTTTCTTGACGGAGTTCCAAAAGTGTAATGACTCTTCCAATAGGCACTCGGAGCAATTGAGAATAACTTGTAGAATTCTGCCAACGTATTTGCCTCAATTACTGCGGAAAATAAACTCGTTTGTTGAGAATAGAGTTGCGCTAATTGAGACAGTCGGATGGTTGGAAAGTTCATGGGACGCAATCGAAAAAATTGCGGAATAAATGCCCCCTTCTCCACAAGGTTGAACTTTCGTGCAGCATACGCATGTTCAGATTGCAATGCTTGAAGGTGTACATCTTCAACCTGCGAAGTCAGCAACGATGCCTGCCCCAAAAACAACGCTTCAAGTTGAATTGGGTGCGCTTGTAATTTTCTCACTAAAGAAAACGGAAAAGATTCCGCCATACTCGCAAAGGCGTCAGCATTGATCTTAACACCAAAGTTTCTCGCCAAAAGCTTAAAGAGTGTAGCCTCCCAGTCATTGGAAGACTGATGTAGTAACTGTTTAATGGTTACCGACTTTTCAACCAGGCGTTCAAAGTATAGCCTTTCTAACCAATGCTCTCGAACAAATGGGTCAACGGTGCCTATTTCTTTTTCGCAGGGAATCCATTGTTTTTTCTGTAAAAACAATTGGCGGTATTTTGCTAGCAATACGGTATTCACAAAAGACCGCAATTCAAGGACAGGAATCACAGAACCGTCTTTTCTGTATAAATCGGTATCGTATTCCCAGACCACGTGTAAAATCACATTGTCGTAAGCTGGGTCATTTTCGTGATGATGCACGTACCAGTCTGAAGCTCGCACATGTATTTCTACATTGCCAGCCCATAATTGGTCTGCAATTCTGATTTTGGCATTGAAAAAGTCGGGGCCGGCATTTTCGTTGAACAGACCCGTGGTCTGTATGGTAATTTTTTCACCGCGAACGGTTCTCAGGTCATGAAGCGTTATTCTTTTATACTGCCATAGGTAGTACAAAAAATCTTCCTTCATTATGTATGGTTAAGAGTTCTAAATTAATCATTTTTGTAAGGCAACTAGCGTATTTTCGCACTAAAAACAAAATTTCTTATCATGAAGAATATGCTTCGCTCTGTATTCATCTCACTATTTCCGGTATTTGCTTTGTACATAACCATCGACAGTATTTGGCACATGGCCGACAACGGATTCTCCTGGCGCTATACTGGACGTCTGGTGGCCGCCCTTGCTGTCGTCGCCTTCTTTGGAGGTCTATTTATTGCCAAACGGGCACGGACGCAACGAAACCCTAAGGTCTACACCGTTTTGATTTTTGTGGGATTTCTTATGAGCGTAGCTCTTGGAGGTATCCTTGAGAATGGTGAGATTATTGGTTCTTCAACTAGCCTGGCCATTGTACTCGGTTGGATACTATATTTGAAGTGGTATTCGGTCTTTGATAAGCGGGAAAGCGAAAACTTAAAAGTAGGGCAACAACTTCCAGATTTCAGCCTAAAAAACTCGAGCAAAGAAACCGTGGCTGCTTCCTCTTTTTTAGGAAACCCAAGCATTTTTTTATTCTATCGAGGTAACTGGTGTCCATTATGCATGGCACAGATAAAAGAAGTTGCTGAACAATACCAAGAATTAGAAAAACGCGGAGTAGACACTATTCTGGTGAGTCCACAACCGCATAAGTATACAGCTTCGTTGGCGAAAAAGTTTGATGTTGGATTTCATTTTTTGGTCGATGAGAATAATGAAGTCGCGACCAAGTTAGGCATCGATGCTAAAAACGGAATTCCTGCCGGGTTTCAAGTATTGGGATATGATAGTGACACAGCGATGCCTACTGTAATCATTACTGACAAAGAAGGGAAGATAATTTTCGCTGACCTCACCGACAATTATCGTGTGCGTCCAGAGCCCGAAACTTTTTTAAAGGTGTTGGATCAGAAATACGTATAGGTCCTTTCTATAAGTGCATCCTTAAAATGAGTCCCCTTATTTAGTGCTTCTAACCAATTGCCATTGCTATCATACGATAAATGTTCAATGGTCTCAGTGATGGGATCGTTGTGGTAATCAGCGATCATCTTGTGAATGTGTCCTCTTTTGTTGTACCAATACTGTATGGTATATCGACTTGTACTGTCGGTCTTAGACACACCTTCAATCTTAACGCGTTGCCCGAGATCATTCCAGCTAAAGAAGGTTTCCATTTTTAGGTTTTGGCCGCCATCATAATGATAGAATCCTTTCACCTTGATATTGGTAACATATCCCGTAGGAACCTTTCTTCCTCTAAACTTGCCCTCTTGTGTGTAGCTCGATATTCCTTTTAGATACCCTTCTTCATAAAAGAACTTCTGGTATTCGAGAGGTGACTCTCGGTCATAATAGAAATTTACTCGCACCAATAGTCCTTCCTCATTAAAAATATACTCCGTCTTGTCCTGAAGATGTTTGCGGGGCTTTTTTGACACGTCAGAACGTGGACTCAAACCATATCGTTTTTCTACCATGACCTTTACCTGTCCTTTGAACCCGAAAAGATTCCAATCGGTGTCTAGTTCGTCAGTCTGTGCTTTGGCAAAAAAAGTGATGCTGAAAGCGAGCAGCAAAAAGTATATTCTTTTCATAAAACAAGGCATTAAAAAACCTTCGGTGTACACCGAAGGTTCTTACAAATAGTATTCCATTATTGAGCAACCTCGCCTTCCCACTCCATGAAACCACCGAGTAGGTTGTGTGCGTTTTCGAAGCCCAATTGATTCATAACAGCACAAGCCTGCGCACTTCGTCCTCCCGAACGACAGTATACATAGTAATTCTTTGATTTGTCAAGAGTTTCTACCTCATCAATAAAACCTTGTCCAAGGTACAGGTCAATGTTCTTTGCGTTCGGTATGTAGCCCTCTTCAAATTCAGAAGGTGTTCTTACATCTAAGATAACTGCGCTATCATCAGCAGTAAGCTGCTCTTGCCATGCTTGTTGGTTTAAATCTGCCATGTTGTATTTCTTTTTATTTGCCCAAAAATACACCTTATCCCCCTTATAACCAATAAAAAAACCGAGGCTAGGCCTCGGTCTTTCAACACAACAATAAGGTGCTATTATACTTTAATCGAACAACCAATCGCTTTGGTCGTCTTGATTCGAATGTCTTGCTTATTTAAAAGGGCATCAACTGCGTCTTCTACATACTTGGTCTCAACCGCTTTTGCGTCACCATAGTTATCATCGATGGCACCAATGTACTTTACTTGGTTTCCTTTTCTCGTTTTTTGAAGTATGAAGATATGCGGAGTTCTTGTTGCTCCGAATTGCGGATACACTTTTTGTCCGTCATCAAACAGATATGGGAAGGTAAACCCTTTTCTTGCGGCTCTGTCCTTCATGGCTCCAAAACTGTCTCCAGGTTTTGCTGCTGGGTTGTTTGGGTTGATGGCAATCACAGGATATCCCAGTTCTTTATACTTTTTATCTAATGCGATCAAACGGTCTTCGTACGCGATGGCATACGGACATGTATTACAAGTAAATGTAATGATAAAGCCTTTGGCATCTTTGAAATCTGCCAAGGACACCATTTCTCCGTCAATGTTCTTTAGGCTAAAATCTTCGACATAATCGCCTACGTCATATCCTTTGTCTGCGCTTGTTGTGCTAATGGTAAAAGCGCTGAGTACGGCGACCAAAATTATTGCAGAAGTAATTTTAAGTGCTTTCATGGTATAGTTAATTTAAAAATTTATTGAGTTCGGTTACTAATTGGTCATAAGAAAAGGTCTGCTCATAAAAAGCTCGCTTATCTTTGTTATAGATCACGGTTGCCGGAATCGCACCAGACCATTGCTCACTGACCTTCGGAATCCAGTCGTTTTGCTTGGGGTCATCCAGAACGATCACTTCAGAAGACAAGTTACGTTTTTTTAAGAAGGGAATCAATTGTCCTTGGATCATTTTTGGCATATCCAAACTAACCAAAACAACTTTAACGTTCTTATCTCCGAATTTTTTGTTCACCTCCTCAAAATGCGGAAGCTCTTCAACGCAAGGTTTGCACCATGTAGCCCAAAAATTGACCACATATACTTGATCGTCTTCTTTATTTAAGTATGGTTCGAACTGGTCGAAGTTATAGATGGGAAGCTCGGCATCATTATATGCCAGCTCTTTCGTGTCGACCTCTATTGTTTCAGGTGACTCTACCTTTTGATTTTCTTTGCAAGAAAAGAGGGTTATTAAAATAATGAGGGCAGGAATGTACTTCTTCATCACGTTCAATTCTGGCTTAAAAGTAGCTAACTTCTAGTCCAAAATTAGTGTGTTTAACAAAAATTTATAGGATGTCTAGCGTGTTAAAATTTCGCAGCAATACCTTACTAGGATCAACATCCAACCAGTTTTTGAGCATGGTCGCATAGAGGTTCCGGAAATCTATTTTGTACTGAATATCTCCGTTCTCATCAAGATCGGAAAGGTCTGGCATTGGGTTGTAAAGTCCTTGTTTTTTCAGATTGTTTCCTATGACGAATACATTGTTGGCCGCTCCATGATCCGTACCGTTGGCAGCGTTCTGTTTCAGACGTCTTCCAAATTCAGAGAAGGTGAATATGAGGGTGTCATCGAAAGTTCCGTTGTTCTTCAGATCTTCCACAAATATCTTTACCCCTTCCGCATACATCTGTAAAAGTCGCTCTTGCCGATTGCTTTGATTGGCATGCGTATCAAACCCATCGAGGGACACGTAGTATACGCTGGTGTCCAAGCCAGAATTTATAAACTCAGAAACGGTCCTTAGTTGTCGACCAAAAGGATTTTGTGGATACTCGGCTTTTGTCCTGAAGGTTTTAGACGTTTCATAAATATACGCGGCAGAGGATTTCGCTTCGATAAATGTTTTATACAAGTATCCAAGATTGTGTTCGCTTAAGTGTTTGTCTTTGTGTACATCATACAGCGTATTAAAAAAAGGAGCCTGCGATGTTTTATACAATATGTTCGCGTCTTGGGTGGCCACGCCGTTCATTTTCTTTCCTTTCATTACCAAAGACATGATCTCGTCTACCTCAATCGCCTCATACGGTTTATCAGCGTAGTGATCCAAATACCTACCCAGCCAGCCCGTGGTAAAGTATTCATTGCTATTACTGGCCGTTTGCCATATATCAGTAGAGCGAAAGTGAGATCGATCTGGGTTGGGGTATCCTACATTGTTGATGATCGTTAAATATCCTTGGTCATACAACCATTTGAGGTCTCCCATGGCCGAATGTAAACCAATGTCATCCGTAAGCTTTAGCACGTCCTTGGCGCCAATTGCAATACTACTTCGATTCTGGTAATAGATATCATCACGAAATGGAACAATGGTATTAAGTCCGTCATTACCTCCCGAAAGTTGAATGATCACCAACTTCTTCCCAGTGGCCAAACGTCTCGGAATTCCTTCAAACGCCTTCAAAAACGAAGGCATCATCATCATGCTACTGGCCAAGGCGCTTTTCTTTAAAAAATCTCTTCTTTCCATGGTCTATCTAATTAACACATTTGGTATTCTGGTAAAGACATTATCTGTATGAGAAACTCTCGCATATCTTCGGCTTCGTTTTCTTGTAAAAAACGCTCGGTCGTAGGAGTCACTTCTCCAGAAAGTAGTAACGACTGTAATGTTTTCTTCGGAAGCGATTCATATTCTTTTTCAAAATGCTGCCAATCAGCCGAAACATCCAACCTACGTCTTAGGTTGTTTTTCTTGACTGCGTTCTTAGACATCATAATATCGACCTCATCAAGATCTTCGTAGGCTATAAAACCGCTGTTCAGTAAAACGGAAGCTAGACGCATGCGCACCATCAAGGTATTGGTATTTACCCAGCCCTTTCCTCCTTCCCAGCCGGCCACATTAGGCGGATTCAACAATACCTGACCCAATAAGCGTTGTACGTATCGCAATTGTTTGATCTTATTGAATTCAAAAGGAACCACACGATACATTCCGGCTAGCAGATCCATAGGCGACTTGATCTTGGTTCCAATGTTCTTTTCTTCGTAGAACCAGTCAGACATAAAAACAAATCGCATCAATTCGGCAATATCATAGTTTGGATAAAATACCTTTACCATCTGTTTCACATGTTGCTCGTTGATTTCTTCATTTACAAAATAGCGATACACCTTCCGACAGATAAAAGCAGCACATTCGGGCTTTTCCAAAATGATGTCAATGATATCTTCTCCTCCAAAATTTCCTGTTTGGCCAAAGAATTCCTTCAGATCAAAATCATGGTGGCGCAATACCAACCTGAAATCACCCACAAAATCGTGATTCCAACCTGTGAAGGCTCTAGCGGCTTCTTTGATATCCTCCTCAGTGTATTGGTCACGTCCCAAAGTGAAGAGTTCCATGAGTTCCCTGGCAAAATTCTCATTCGGCTTGCCCTTCTTATTTTGTCTGTTGTTCAGATACTTTATCATGGACGCTTCTTTCGAAATGGCTAAGACGAAGTCCTTAAAATTTCCTAAGGCATGTTCTCGAAGCGTATTGTTATACTTCATGATATGTAAGATGTTAGTATCTCGACATACAAAGTGATTCGCCCAAAACAATGTCATACGTTCGCGTAACGACTCATCGGTGGTCTGCAATCGCTTTATCCAAGCAACATTAAGGTCGGCAACCTTGCTAGCGCTTTCTCTGATCAATTTGCGAATTTTCTGTTTCCCTAGTTTTCTAGGACCAAGGTCGATGGCCTTTTGGATTTCAGAAATGTCTACTAATAATGGGGTATATGTACTGGCCTTGTCGAAAAGACTCTCGACCACTTCTTTTCTTGAATTGCTTTTATAGCGTTCAAGATCTCCAGCATTGGTACCAAAGGCCGAACGCGCGAGTAAATGTTTGAGATGCTTGGTTTTCATATATGGGTTGGACTGGTTATGGCTATAAAAGTTTAAACTCAAATATTGAACCACCCCCACTCGAAAACACATTTAACATAAAATTATCAACGCATTTGTTAGGGGGAATCAAAAAAATTATACATTTGTATATACAAATATTGTAATAACAATAATGAAAATTGAACAAATCATCAAAAGCGAACATATGCCCATAGCACGAAAAACTGTCATTCATCTTATGGTGACCGCTGCTCAGGTGACTGATATCGTTGTCGATGTACTAAAGCCATTTGATCTGTCTTTACAACAATTTAATGTGTTGCGCATTTTAAGAGGCCAAAAGAAGAAACCAGCTAATCTATCTACAATTCAAGACAGAATGGTTGCTAAGATGAGCAATACGACGCGATTAGTTGACAAGCTCATCACTAAAGGATATGTAGAGCGTTTTATATGTGAGGCCAATCGCAGAAAGGTTGAAATCTTCATCACTAACCAAGGTTTGGCAATCTTAAATGAAATCGACCCATTAATTGATGCTGCAGAAGAAAAGGTGATCGAAAACCTCACAACAGAAGAAACCTCGCAAATCAATTCATTATTAGAAAAATTACGAACATCAAATAATTTATAACCTTAACTTAATTCATTAAAATTTAAAACATGAAAAAGAGAATCGTAAACGCCGCTTTAACCCTAGTCATTGCTTTTGGTGCTGTTAGTTTTTCAACGGCTCAAGAAAAAGCAGTAAAGGCTGAAGACTCAAAAGTAACTTGGAAAGGGTACAAAGTTACCGGATCGCACGAAGGGACTATCGCTCTTAAAGAAGGTACGCTTTCATTTAAAGGAGACCAACTTGTTGGAGGTAATTTCACTGTGGACATGACCAGCATCAATACCACCGACCTGTCTGGTGAGTATCAAGGCAAACTAAACGGACACCTAAAGTCTGATGATTTCTTCGGAGTGCAGAAGTTTCCTTCGGCAACCTTGAAGATCACTTCGGCTAAAGCCAATGGTAAAAACTCATACGAGGTGACTGGTGACCTAACCATCAAAGGAAAAACCAATCCGATTACCTTTGATATGTCTATATACGGAAGCAAAGCTTCTGCTACTTTAAAGGTAGACCGTTCTAAGTATGACGTACGTTACGGATCAGGAACTTTCTTTGATAACTTAGGAGACCGTACTATCTATGACGAATTTGATCTAGTGGTTGACCTACAATTCTAAGAATCAATCACTCAGATATACCTGTTTAAAAATCCTGCTTCGGCGGGATTTTTTGTTGGAAATATAAATTCTGAAGCACTTCTTTTAAATTTCGTTTGAAAAATAAAATTAGCTTCCTATATTTGAACTCGAAATGAAAATCAGAACAAATCATACTTGGTGGTGGAACAACTTACGTCAGACGTCGTGAGCACACCTCCATTGTATGTAACACATATGAAAAAGGCTTGTCAATCACGACAAGCCTTTTTTTATTTTACAATCAATAGACAATGAGTTATCATTTACACACACATTACACAAAGATCCTGTCAGATACGATAACCCCGGTGAGCATTTACTTAAAGATCAGGGATCGCTTTCCCAATAGTATTTTGCTCGAAAGTAGTGACTACCACGCCAACGACAATAGTTTCTCATACATCTGTTGCAACCCGATCGCCTCAATCGAGGTGTCCAACGAAGTCATTACCGAACGTTTTCCGGATGGTGCTGTGACCAAGAATGAAATCAATGCCGATACTGATATCCCAGCGACAATTCAGGAATTCAGTAAAAAGTTCAAGGCAGAAAATAACGGCTTCAAATTCATCAACAACGGACTCTTCGGCTATATGGCCTACGATGCTGTACGATATTTTGAAGACGTTTCGATCACTAAAAAACCAGATAGTGTTGACATTCCGGATATCTATTACGCCGTGTATCAAAATATCATCGCCATCAATCACTTCAAGAATGAGGCCTATATTTTTGCGCACTGTTACAACTCAGAAAGCAATGTCGATGAGATAGAACAATTGATTCGTGTCAAAAACTTTGCCTCGTTCAGGTTTACGAAAGATGGGGCTCCGACCTCCAATCTAAAAGACGAAGAATACAAAGAACATGTTGAATTGGCCAAAAAGCACTGTCGTCGTGGCGATGTATTCCAATTGGTACTCTCGCGTAGGTTTTCGCAAGGTTTTAAAGGAGACGAATTCAATGTCTATCGTGCCTTAAGAAGCATCAATCCGTCGCCTTACCTATTCTATTTTGATTACGGAGATTTCAAAATATTCGGAAGCTCACCAGAAGCACAGTTGGTTGTCAACAATGGCAAAACTGAGATTCATCCAATCGCCGGCACCTTCAGGCGTACCGGAAATGATGAACAAGATGCAGAGCTTGCCAAAAAACTATCACAAGACCATAAAGAAAATAGTGAGCACGTCATGTTGGTTGACCTAGCACGTAACGACCTAAGTCGAAACGGTACCGATGTACAGGTCGAAACCTATCGCGAAGTGCAATTCTTTTCGCACGTGATCCATTTGGTTTCCAAGGTCGTCGGAACCAAAAAACCTGAGAGTACAACCATGCAGGTGGTAGCCGACACCTTTCCTGCAGGGACACTGAGCGGGGCTCCAAAACACAGGGCCATGCAGCTCATAGAAAAATATGAAAAGACGAGTCGAGGCTATTATGGCGGAGCCATTGGCTTCATGGATTTCTCTGGCAACTTTAACCATGCCATTATGATCCGAACCTTTTTAAGTAAAAACCATCAATTGCATTTTCAAGCTGGGGCCGGACTTGTTGACAAGTCAAACCCAGAAGACGAATTGCAAGAGACCTATAATAAACTTGGGGCCCTTAACAAGGCCCTTGAAATTGCAGAACGTATAAAATGATCATATAATTTGGGCGCCTCCCCTACCTCCTCCGTAGTCCGAAGGACGTAGGAGGATCAGGCTTTCGGTAGTCGCTATTGTAATTGTATTTGTCAGCCCGAGCGCAGTCGAGGGCCATTAATTAACGGCAATTACAATGAGCTCCGACAAAACCTCAATCCTTGGCGCAGTCCAAAACCCCTGTAAAATGAAAAAGATATTAGTTATTGATAATTACGACAGCTTTACCTACAATCTGGTTCACTACCTAGAAGACCTGAATTGCGAGGTCACCGTAAAACGAAACGACCAATTGACGCTCGAAGAGGTCGAGCCTTTTCAAAAGATCGTGCTCTCTCCCGGGCCAGGCATTCCAGAGGAAGCCGGATTGTTAAAACCCATCATTGAAAAGTATGCTTCAACCAAGAGCATCTTCGGTGTATGTTTGGGACAACAAGCCATCGGAGAAGTTTTTGGGGGAAGCCTCATCAACTTGGACCAAGTGTATCACGGGGTTGCCACCACGGTCACTTTGACCAAAGAAGACCCTTTGTTTGAGGGCTTGCCCAATGAATTTGAAGTAGGTCGCTACCATTCATGGGTAGTTGACACCAAACTACCAGAAAGCTTGGAAGCCACTTCTTTCGATGAAAACGGACAGTTAATGTCGATTCGCCACAAAGAATATGACGTTTGTGGTGTTCAATACCATCCCGAATCGGTATTGACCCCACATGGAAAGAAGATCTTAGAGAATTGGATCAATAGCTAACGCCAGTCATTAGTTTTTAGTCGTTAGTCATTAGTTGATAGGCTTAATTGAAAAAGTGATTGAAATTAAAATTTCGACAAAGTCGAAATAACACTTTTCCGCAGAATGTGTTGACAAAACTTCGAGAACAGGAGTTCTTAGAACGACGCGAAGTTTTGACAAAGGGTTTTAAAGTTTCTTGAAACTTTAAAAATTCCTCGGAAAAGTTGTCCTTTTTAGGTTCTTTTTTGGACAAGCAAAAAAGAACAAAAAGAGAAAAAGTAATTGTCCCTCGACTGCGCTCGGGAAGACGGTAAACAATATTCAAAAGAGGAGCGATTGTCCTCCCAAGCACTGCTTGAGAGCGAAACACGTTTTGGTCGAGGGCACCTGCCTAAGGCAGTCGAGGTTGTCACACCGAGCGCAGTCGAGGTGCGGACAAGCAAAAATTAGAACAGAAAAAAAGTAAAATGAAAAAAATATTAAACAGACTCATTAACCACGAGATCTTGGACAAGGAAGAATCAAAGCAGATTCTGGTCAATATCGCCAAAGGTGATTACAATCCGAGTCAGATCGCTGCTTTTTTGACCGTATATATGATGCGAAGCATTACGATAGATGAGCTCGAAGGCTTTAGAGATGCCTTACTCGAGCTATGTCTGGCAGTAGACCTTAGTGATTACAATCCAGTGGATCTTTGTGGTACAGGAGGCGATGGAAAAGACACCTTCAACATTTCTACATTGTCTTCCTTTGTTACTGCAGGAGCCGGAGTAAAAGTCACTAAACACGGAAACTATGGCGTTTCTTCAGCGTGTGGGTCAAGCAACGTGATGGAATACTTGGGCATCAAGTTTAGCAATGACAAAGACTTCTTGCAAAAATCAATTGATGAAGCAGGCATTTGTGTCTTGCACGCCCCCCTATTTCACCCAGCAATGAAAAATGTGGCTCCGATTAGAAGGGAACTCGGCGTAAAGACCTTTTTCAACATGTTGGGCCCTATGGTAAATCCGGCGTTTCCGAAGAACCAGATGGTTGGAGTCTTTAATTTAGAATTAGCCAGAATGTACGGCTACCTCTACCAAAAAACTGATAAGAACTTTACCATCTTGCATGCTCTTGATGGATACGATGAGATTTCTTTGACAGGAAGCACTAAGACCATCTCCAATCATGCCGATGGCATGCTAAGTCCAGAAGACTTTGGTGTTGCGGCTTTAAAACAAGAAGACATTTATGGCGGAGATTCCGTCGAATCGTCAGCAAAAATATTTATGAACGTGATCAGCGGACAAGGTACAGAGGCACAAAACAACGTGGTCTGCGCCAACGCCGGTATGGCCATTGCCACCGTCAAAGGGCTTGAACCTAAAGAAGGTTTTGAGCTCGCTAAAGAATCCTTGCTTTCCGGAAAGGGGCATAAGGCGTTGAAGAAGCTTCAAGAATTAAGCAAATAGTAACAACAAAGGATTCCGGCCTACGCGAGAATGACAGCCCTACACCGAGGTTTCGGACTGTATGGACCAAGAACTAAGAACCAAGAACTAACAACTAAAAATGAACATTCTAGATAAAATAATTGCAGACAAATACAAAGAAGTAGCACTTAAAAAAAGTGTGATTCCGGTATCGCAATTGGAGGCTTCTGTCTTGTTTGAACGACCAACAACATCGCTTGCTCAAGCATTGAGAAACAGTGACACGGGTATCATCGCCGAGCACAAACGTCGTTCTCCTTCAAAATCGGTGATCAATCAAAAGGTCACCGTGCAAGAAGTGGCACAAGGATATGAAAGCTCGGGAGCCTGTGGGATGTCTGTCTTGACCGACGGAAAATATTTTGGCGGTTCTTTAGACGATCTATTGTTGGCAAGAGCCTCAGTAAACATGCCGTTGTTACGTAAAGAATTTATCATTGACGAGTACCAATTGATCGAAGCCAAAGCACATGGTGCTGACGTAATTTTACTCATAGCAGCCGTATTGACTCGAGATCAAATAAAATCACTCTCAGAATGTGCCAAAGGTTTGGGCCTAGATGTGTTGCTAGAGGTTCATAATGAAGAAGAATTGCACAAATCCATCATGCCAAGTTTGGACATGCTAGGTGTAAACAATCGCAATCTAAAAACCTTTGAAGTGTCGTTAAAAACCAGCAAAGGATTGTCAACGCTCATCCCAGATGACTTTGTAAAGGTCTCAGAGAGCGGCATCAGTAGTATCGAAGCCATCAAAGAACTTAGACCTTTTGGATATCAAGGGTTCTTGATCGGTGAGAATTTTATGAAAACCGAAAGTCCGGCATCAAGCGCAAAAGAATTTATACACCAATTGAGATAGTCATGAAGTTAAAAGTATGCGGAATGAAACATCCAGAGAACATGCAAGCCATCGCGGCTTTGCACCCCGATTATATGGGGTTTATCTTCTGGGAAAGATCTGCGCGCTTTTTTAAGGGCGAAATACCTGTGCTGCCTAAAGGAATTAAAAAAGCAGGTGTTTTTGTAGATGCTTCCGTTGATGAAGTGGTCTCAAAGGTGAAGCAACATTCTCTCGATGCGGTACAGTTGCATGGTGCAGAAAGTGCTTCTTATTGTCAAGAATTAAGAGGAAATGACAACATGAGCGGAAAAGAGATCTTTAAAGTCTTTAGTATAAAAGACAGCTTTGACTTTTCCGTATTAAAAACATTCGAACCCTTTTGTGATTACTTTCTATTTGACACCAAAGGAAAACTACCAGGAGGTAACGGATACACATTTGATTGGGAAGTATTGAAAAACTACCCTTCTGAAAAACCATTCCTTTTGAGTGGAGGAATTGGTCTCGACGAAATAGAAAAGGTAAAAGAAATATTGAAAACAGATCTGCCCATCCATGCGATCGATGTCAACAGTAAATTCGAAATCGAACCCGGGTTGAAAGACGAACAAAACATAGAAAAATTTATAACACAGCTAAGATGAGCTACAACGTAAACGAAAAAGGATATTACGGCGAATTTGGAGGGGCATACATTCCTGAGATGTTGTATCCCAATGTCGAAGAGCTTCGCCAAAAATACCTCGAAGTGATGAACGAGGCTTCCTTTAAAGAGGAATTTGAGCAACTGTTACGAGATTATGTCGGAAGACCTTCTCCCCTGTACTATGCCAAACGCCTTTCGGAAAAATACAACACCAAAGTCTACCTGAAAAGAGAAGACCTTAACCATACCGGAGCTCACAAGGTGAACAATACCATCGGGCAAATTTTGATGGCCAAGCGTCTGGGGAAAAAGCGAATCATTGCCGAAACCGGTGCAGGACAACACGGTGTGGCAACTGCTACCGTTTGTGCGCTAATGGGCATCGAATGCATCGTTTATATGGGTGAGATCGACATTGCGCGTCAGGCACCGAACGTAGCACGTATGAAGATGTTGGGTGCTGAAGTGCGTCCGGCACTATCAGGAAGTCGCACCCTAAAAGATGCTACCAACGAGGCGATCAGAGACTGGATCAACAACCCAGTAGACACGCATTACATCATCGGATCGGCTATCGGACCACACCCCTACCCGGATATGGTGACCCGTTTTCAAAGCATCATTTCAGAAGAGATCAAATGGCAGTTAAAAGAAAAAGAAGGGCGTGAAAACCCGGATTACGTGGTTGCTTGTATCGGTGGTGGTAGCAATGCCGCAGGAACTTTTTATCACTTTTTGGATCAAGAAGGCGTAGGCATTATTGCCATCGAAGCGGCAGGAAAAGGCATTGACTCGGGAGAAAGTGCCGCTACCTCAGCACTAGGTAAAGAAGGCATCATTCACGGTTGCAAAACTTTGTTGATGCAAACACCAGACGGACAAATCACTGAACCGTATTCGATCTCTGCTGGACTAGACTATCCAGGCGTCGGACCGATGCATGCGCATTTGTATCGTTCGGGGCGTGGCGAATTCTATTCAGCTACGGATGACGAGGCGATGACCGCCGGACTCGAATTATCACAATTGGAAGGCATCATCCCGGCCATCGAAAGTAGCCATGCCTTGGCCATTTTTGAACACAAGAAATTCAAACCAGAAGATGTTGTTGTTATCAGCCTTTCTGGACGTGGCGACAAAGACCTAGACACCTATATCAAATATTTTAAGTTGTAACTGGTATTAGGTTTTTGGTCCTAGGTTTTAGTTCTAATCGAATAGCCAAGCACCCAGAACCCAACACCCAACACCCATCATATGAACCGCATTCAACAAAAATTGCAAGAAGACCAAAAACTGCTTTCAATATATTTTACCGCCGGGTATCCAAAGCTGGATGATACGGTGACCATCATCAAAGAACTTGAGCAAAACGGAGTAGACATGATCGAGATCGGTCTACCATTCAGTGATCCCTTGGCCGATGGACCAACCATTCAAGCGAGCTCGACTATGGCCCTGAAAAACGGAATGACCACCGAGAAACTCTTTGAACAGTTAGCAGATATTCGAAAGGAAGTCAGCATTCCATTGATCATCATGGGGTATTTCAATCCGATGATGCAATACGGGGTCGAAGCTTTCTGCGCAAAATGTCAAGAGATCGGTATCGACGGACTCATCATTCCGGATCTTCCTGTTGACGTGTATCACGACGAATACCAAGCAATCTTTGAGAAATACGGACTTATCAACGTCTTTCTGATCACGCCCCAGACCAGCGAAGAACGCATTCGATTTATCGATAGCGTTTCTAACGGGTTTATCTATATGGTAAGTTCGGCGAGTGTTACAGGTGCCAAAAGTAGTTTTGGCGATGCGCAGAGCGAATATTTCAACCGTATTTCGAGCATGCAACTCAACAACCCGCAGATCGTTGGTTTTGGTATCAGTAATGCGGAAACTTTTCAGCAGGCAACGCAACAATCAAAAGGCGCCATCATCGGATCTGCCTTTATCAAACACTTGACAAAGCACGGTGTTGAAAATATCGATCAGTTTGCAGCGTCCATTCGATAATGGATGTTTTAGACTTGATTTTTTAGGCAGCATTTGTTTCTGTAGGTTTGTAGTATGAAAGCACTTGTAACCGGAGGCGCCGGATTTATCGGGTCACATGTAGTGGACCATTTGATACAACTCGAAATGCAAGTGGTGGTTTTGGACGACCTTTCTGGCGGAAACATCACCAATGTGCATCCCAAAGCTATTTTTGTCAAGGGATCGATCACCGATAGTTCACTGGTAAATACACTTTTTGAAACCCACAAGTTTGATTATATATACCATTTGGCGGCCTATGCTGCGGAAGGCTTAAGTCATTTTATCCGAAAGTTCAATTATGAGAACAATCTCATCGGAAGCATCAACCTTATCAATGCTGCAGTAAACCATCAAGTGAAATGTTTTGTCTTTACTTCATCAATCGCTGTATATGGCACTAACGAACTTCCTTTGCATGAAGCGCAACATCCAAAACCAGAAGATCCATACGGTATTGCCAAATATGCCGTGGAGCAAGACTTACAAAACGCCCATGAGATGTTCGGATTAGATTATATCATCTTTAGACCACACAACGTCTACGGGACCCGTCAGAATATTGGTGACAAATACCGGAACGTCGTTGGCATCTTCATGAATCAACTGCTCAAAAACGAACCGTTGACCATCTTTGGCAACGGTGAACAAAGCAGGGCTTTTAGTCATATAAATGATGTGGCCCCCTATATTGCTAAATCGGTGAAAACACCTTCGGCCTACAACCAAACGTTCAATATCGGAAGTGATACCGTACACACCGTAAATGAACTCGCCATCGCCGTCGGGAATGCAATGAGAGCTACACCAAAGGTCACATATCTCGAACAACGAGAAGAAGTGCTTCACGCGTATTCCAGCCATCAAAGATTTGCCAACGTTTTTCAACCTTCGGCCTATGTCATGTTGGAAGATGGTTTGGTCGATATGGCTGCTTGGGTCCTAGAACATGGGGCGCGACAAAGTGCTTCCTTCGAAAACATAGAAATCGAAAAGAACCTTCCGCCTTCATGGCGAAAAAATAAAAATTCATGAGCGAACAACCCTTGGTATCGATCATCATGGCGGTGAAAGACACTGCCATCTACTTGCCTGATTGCCTAGATTCGATTCTTGCGCAGACCTATACGAATTGGGAACTAATCGCCGTGAACGACCATTCATCTGATGGTAGTGACCGTATTTTACAAGAATATGCTGCCAAAGATTTGCGTATACGCTTCTTTAATAGTGAAGGTTTTAAACTGATTCCGACGCTACAAACTGGATACAAGCATGTGCGTGGCACACTCATTAACCGTATGGATTCTGACGATAAAATGCCTGACTACAAACTGCAGGTCATGGTTGACGAATGGCACAAATATGGCAAAGGGCATGTGATTGCTGGGGGAACGGAGCACTTTGTGGATGAAGGCGAAGTTGGTGATGGTTTTATCAAATACGAGCAATGGCTCAATGAGGTAGCACGAACGAGCACCCATTATGAAGAAATCTACCGCGAATGCGTGATTCCGTCGCATTGTTGGTTGATCCATAAGGAAGATTTTGATGCAGCGGGTGCCTTTGACCCTATCGTGTATCCTGAAGATTATGACCTGTGTTTTCGTTTATATCGATTGGGCCTCAAAGTCATTGGCATCAATGTGATCTTACATCATTGGCGAGATCGCTCTAACCGTATTTCGCGTACTTGGGACGAATACAAAGACAATCGTTATTTTGACCTGAAACTTCGATTCTTTTACGAGTTAGACCGAGATCGTGAACGTCCGCTTGTACTGTGGGGTGCTGGTCGAAACGGAAAAGACATGGCCAAGCTTTTACAAAGCTATGACGATACTTTTCACTGGGTCTCTGACAACGAAAAGAAGATCGGAAAGGACATTTACGATGTCACCATTCAGCATCAAAATGATATTCAGGACATTGAAAATCCGCAGATAATGGTGGTCGTCAACTCGCCTCATGATAAAAAGGTCATTAAACAATTGTTGCTAGATTGGAAGAAAGAACCGATTGCTGATTTTTGGTTTTTCTCATAGGTGATACGTGTGCTTCATATTCCGTATCTTAGAGGTACAATTACTTCACTCCTTCACGGAGTATTAAAAAAGCACAGATAAATGAATCGATTCGCATTCCTGATTGCCCTCCTCTTTTCGCTGATACTATCGGCCCAAGATTTTCAGAAGAAAGTGGGACCTGTACTTTCTGATATTAAAGAATTTGTAGCCATCCCAAATAATTCGTTAGAATCGGCCGATATCAACCGAAACATTACTTGGCTCAATGAAGCCTTTAGTTCACGTGGGTTTAATACTTCTACCCTGCCGACCAAGGGCGAACCATTGTTTTTTGCGGCCTTGCCCATGAAAGAAAATATTCCCACGATATTATTTTACATGCACTTTGATGGGCAACCTGTGGATGCCTCTAAGTGGAATCAAGCGAGCCCGTATGAAGTGGTTTTAAAGGAAAAATCGGGTGATTCTTGGAAAACTTTGGATTGGTCAAAACTTTCCGAAAAGATCGACCCCGAATGGCGCATTTTTGGACGTTCGGTTTCAGATGACAAAGGTCCGATTATTATGTTCTTACATGCCTTCGACCTATTAAAAGAAGATGGTCAATCCATTCCGTTTAATGTGAAGGTCATTCTGGACAGCGAAGAAGAACGGGGCAGCAAACCACTCCCTGCCGCCGTCAAAGAATACAAAGATCTGTTGCAGGCAGATTTAATGATCATAAGCGACGGGCCATCTCACAGCACAGGCTATCCAACCTTGGTTTACGGGTGTCGCGGTATCACCACTATCAGTCTTACTACCTTTGGCCCAATCAAATCGCAACACAGTGGACATTTTGGAAACTACGCCCCCAATCCTGGGTTTCAAATGGCGCAACTATTGGCTAGCATGAAAGACGCAGAAGGACGCGTTTTGATCAAGGGATATTACGATGGCATCGAGCTTGATGAATCCACCAAAAACATGCTAGCATCTGTTCCTGATAATCGTGAGAAATTGCTCGATAGACTTTCGGTTAAAACCCCAGAAAAAGTAGGCGGTAACTATCAAGAATCCCTTCAATATCCATCATTAAATGTTCGAGGGCTATCTTCGGGCTGGGTCGGAAAGCAAGCACGCACCATTGTCCCTGACAAAGCAACGGCAGCGATTGATATTCGATTGGTTCCTGAAAGTGATGGCGTACGTCTAAAACAACTGGTCAAAAAGCACATTGAGGCCCAAGATTTCCATGTGACCGATAAAGAACCAACCGCCGAAGAGCGCAAACAACACGATAAGATCGTGATGTTCGAAGAGGGTTCGCACACTAAGGCCTTTAGAACTGATATGAACAGTAAGTATGCAAAATGGGTTCAAGGCATTGCCGAAGCTAACTTCAAAGAACCTGCGGTCAACATTCGCATTATGGGTGGCACCGTACCGATATCTCCATTTATCAATGCATTGGGAGTTCCGGCGATCATTGTGCCAATGGTGAATCCGGACAACAATCAACACAGTCCGAATGAAAATCTACGCGTTGCCAATGTACACTATGGTTTAAAGATGTTCTATGCTTTGCTTAGCACAGAGGTCAAATAAAGACTAAAAGAACTCTCGGTATTGCAACACTCTAAAATCAAAGGTGTTGAATGCAGGATTCTCCTGTTTTAGTTTTTTATAAAGTGGAAGGCTTCCAATGGCACGATTGGCCGAACCTGAAGGTGCAGTTAGCGAAATTGTCTTAATCAACCTTTCCTTTGATCCGTTTGGGATGGAAACTTCATGAATTCGTGGTACTTCATCAGATACGACCTTAAGGGTTAAGTCGTATTCTTTTAGATGTCTTCGGAAGAAATACTCGGGTCCGTTTTTACTGTTTCCGCCCGTAAAAATTAGCGTATCGACTTTGGGATGTTTTTTAATATAGCCTACCAGGTCACGTAACTTTACCTGCTGCATCCCCAAATCGGAAGCATCGATCTTTTTCCGTTTGGCCGAAGCGACAATATCACAAATGCCAATGCCGCGATCCTTAAGGAATTGCTTCCGCTGCGCAATAGCGCGATCCGATGTTTCAAACACAAGTCCGAGGTCAAATATTCGATCTAAAATAGCCCACAACTGGCCGTCACGGCTTCCGTAGCAAAAATTGATATCGCCTGGTTTTAACTCGCCTGTGGTAAATCGCGGTGGAGGTAGCGTACCAACTATCAGCTTGGTCGCATGCTCGGGAATGAATGGTTCGTATGGATGGGTATGTAAAAACACAATTTATCGTAAGCGAAGTGAAAATACAAAATATCGCGGTGCTAAGCGCCTTCGAACCATTGTTTAAAAGCGGCAACCTTTTCACGACTTACAATCACTTCTTTCTCTGTCTTGTAGTCCAACGTTAGTTTAAGGCGTCGGTTCGAATAAACGAGTACATCAGTGATGGCGTTGATGTTGACGATAAAGCTTCGGTTGACTCGAAAAAAGTGTTTGGGGTCAACTAATTCTTCAAGCGTTTCGAGGGTGTATTCGACCATGAATTTTTTGTGCTTATCAGTCACTAAATAAGCATCTCTTCCTTCGGCATAAAAACAACATACGTCTTCGCTTTTAACCGAATGAATGTGATTGCCTAAGCTTACCAGAAAACGATCCTTGTACTGTTTTTTGGATAAGTTTTTCACAGCTGCGTTGATGGTGTTTCCTCCTGAAAACTGTGACCGCATGGCTTCCAGTTTCTTTAGTGCCTTTGACAAATCAGTAAACGTAACAGGCTTTAACAAATAATCGATGCTATTCACTTTAAAGGCATCGATCGCAAACTCATCGAAGGCGGTGGTGAAGATCACAGGGCTTTTAACTTGTACCTGGTCAAATATTTCAAAACTGAGTCCGTCTTCTAGTTGAATATCCATGAAGAAAAGATCGACCTCATCGCTGGGGTCTTCTATCCAACTAACGGCCTCATTAATGGACCGTAGCCTTGCCAAAACCTCTGTTTGAGGATTGCACTTGATCAGATAGCGTTCGAGTTTTTCAGCCGCGAGCGCCTCGTCTTCAATGATCACTACTTTCATGAATGGTTAGTTTTGGAATTTGTATGTTTTTGGTCTTTCCGTCTGATTCGACTTTGATGTCTTTGTGGGTATATATTTCATAGGCCTTCATAATATCGGCCAATGAATCTTGATGTAATTCTTGCGTTATCTTTTCCTGCGGAAGGTACCTCAACTGTAGATAATTTTCGGTTTCTGTAAGGCCAATATACATCACCTCATCACTGGTAGGAATGGTACTGCGTATCACTTGTTCTATAATGTACAATATACTCCCCGGAATAATCAATGTGGCAGACTCAGACTCTTGGCGTAAACGCGTTTTTCGATACGACAAGTGATCAAAGAGTTGTAACAGCTCATCGGCTACTTCTAATTCTTCTGCAATGGGAACCAATTCTCTATTGCGCCTTGATAAAATATAACGATATAGGCTTGAGAAACGATCGACCAATACCTCGGCCTCATCTTGGTCCTTTTTCATCAATACGATCAGCGACTCTAAACTCTCGAATAACAAATCAGGATTGATCCCTCGTTTGAACGCTAAGAAATCCTGCTCGATCTTCTTTTTCAATGCTAATTCTTGCGTTAGTTTTTCAGTATTCACCTTGTGTAAAAATTCATGGCTCAAATACATACTAAGATATATCACTGTAATCACTGAAAAGATGCTGTTGAATACTGTGAGCTCAGAGAAATTAGGCGTATATCCCAAAAACCACTTGAAGTATAAATTCATAACTAGGGTGACCAAGGCAACACAAACCAACACCGATAACACCAATTGGATCAAGATACGCCATCCCAATTCTTTTGGGCGTTTTAATCGCTTAAAGAACACTAACGAAAGTTTGGAGTACTCTTGAATAATATAGGCGAGTGCGATGCATACATACAACTCTTGTCCTAAGAATTGTTCTTTAAGTTGCCCAACATTATTGTTGATCAACAAAATAAGTAAATACACAAGGGTGCCACTGCAAAGCGGACTTATCAATCGAAATAGTGGGTTATGGATGAAGAGCCTATTCATGAGATGATCGGTAATTTTATAGTGAAATCTTCATCGTCTACAATCTCTATTTCTTTATGCGTCAACAGCTCATATCTGCCAGCAATATTGTCCAACCCAATATGAAGAGAATCGACCTTTTTGGGCCTTGAAGTCTTGTTATTGCTCACATGTATCTTCTTTTCGCCATGACCAATCTTCACGTACAACTTTTGATCCGCAGACATTTGATTGTGTTTTACTGCATTCTCAACCAACATTTGCAATGTTAACGGTGGAATCTTCGAGTCGAGCACTAAATCGTGTAGATCGATATCAATCTGAACACTATCCTCAAAGCGTGTCTTTAACAAAAAGCTATAGGCTTCAACAAATTGAAGTTCTTCTTTAACAGATACTAGCTTACGCTTATAATTGTTCAGCATGTACTGATATGAAGAGGCCAACTGACGGATATAACGCTCAGCTAGGTCTGTATCTTTGGTAAGCAATGCTGAAATGGTATTCATGCTATTGAATAGAAAATGGGGGCGTAATTGTGACTTGAGGGCTGCTAATTGTAATTCGGTCTGTTGTCGTTCGAGCTGAAGGGTTATCAACTGTCCCTTGGCATATTCGTAATAGGAATGCAACGCAAAATAGACCACATTGTAGATCAGTGAAATGAAGAATATGAGAATCAAGATCTTCAACCCCAATTGGGATTCGCCCTGAAAAAGATAAATTTCATTTTTGGAAAGTAGAAAATATAATCGCTCGGCAACCCAAACCATGACATAGGCTAGCATAGCATTTGCAATGATCCCGGCTAAAAGACGTCCTCCTGATTGTGATTTCCAGGGCAGCCAAGCGTTAAGCAATCGTGTAACTCCGTAGGTCACGTATGCAATGCATATGCCTAATAGGCCTACCCATAGAAATTTGTCTTGGCCATGACCTGCAGCATATCCTACAAAGAGATAGGACAATATGCCCAAAACGCATCCTATAAGGACGAGAAGTATGTGCTTTCTCACAGTTGGTCGGTATAAAAAATCTAGAAAGAAAGACTTCATCCTACCAAAGTATCAATAAAAGATCAAAGTTACGTACTTGGTAGGGATGAAATCTTGCTGTTGATTAGTCAATTGCCTTTACAGCACTGCCGTAGTAGGTGTTTGATGAGATACTCTTACAGGCGTCACGGTATGCATCTTTAACATTGCTACCAGATCGACGTACTTGAGATGCAAAACTCTTAAGTGCTTCAGATTGGTAGTGGTCTGAGTTGATCTGTCTTGTTGCTTGAAGCACATTGATCAATTGCTGTTCACTAAGATTTTGGCGCGATAAGCGTTTTATTACTTCAGTGGCATAATGATCCGAGTTGATGCTTCTCATCGCAGAAATCAAACTACTCAGGTTTTGCGAATTTAACTCTTGCTCGTTGATGACTTTTTTAAGTACTTCAGACATATAGTGGTCTGACTGGATCGATTTGGCCGACAGTTGAAGAATACGTTCTAAGGATTGGTTGTTTAAATCTTTGTTTAACAACTTGTAAAGTACTTCTTTGGTATAATGATCCGATTGAATATCATCTAGCGTGCCGATAAGAAGGTCGTAATTTTGACCACTAGGACCTGACGCATCAAGTGCTTGCTTCAACACACGAGATTTATAGTGATCCGAATTGATCTGATCAGAGATCTTTACAACAAGGTCTACATTGCCTCTAGTCAATGACCTTTCTTTCATGGCATTGCTTAACACCTGTGCTTTGTAATGATCAGAGTTGATATTTTTTGTGATACCGAAAACCTTTGTTAGTTGGCCATCTGAGATATCTGCATTCTTAATGGCTTTGTTCAGTAACTCTGATTTGTAATGGTCTGAATTGATGGCACCTGCCACATCTAAATAATCCGATGTTAAGGCTTCAGAAGCGAAATAATTGGTTTGTTTATGTCCCAAGATCTGTGACATATAGTAATCAGACTTAAAGTCGCTTTTAACCAGTTTCAGTAGCCCTCTGAGATCAGCAACTTTTAATGATTTGTTGAGCAACAGTTTTGCGTAGGCCGTTTTTACATAATCGCTTTCTATTAGCTTAATCTCATCTAGTACTGCTCTAACGCCGCCCTTCGCATAAAAACGATTTACCCGGTCTTCTGCTCCTAGGGTTGTGGACCTGATCACTTCGGGAAGGATCTCTGCCAGCCATTTTCTACCTTCTGGCTCAAAGCTTTCATTGGATCCACCCACGTAATACTTCTTGATGAGTCTTCCGCCTCCATCTGATTCGATCAAGATACGACGTCTGCTGCCAAAGGCTGACTTTTTGATTTCGATGAAACCTCCTCTGGAAATAGCCACAATATCTTTGTCATCATCAGACAAAGTAATGTCACCTTCATACTCTACAGAGAACTTTCCTAATTTTCCATCTTTGATCTGGATAGTGGTCTTGTCATCATTTACATGTACGTTGACCGATCGCGATTTATTTTGCCCTTGTAATGAAGAAGATGTCAAGAAGGCAAAAACTAAAAGTAATTTTACCGCAATTTTTAATACTGAATTCATAACTGTTCGTTTTTCGATTGTGATTTGATGAGACAAAGGTGCAGGCTCACCACTTCATTTCAAAACCGAATGCATTGAACTGTACCATCGATGTATTGAATTGTACATAGGTTGCTATTATGCTCATTTTCAGCACTGATTGTTTGTCCATTATTTGAATTTGGCAAACAAATTCGGTACCTTTAAGTCACAACCAAAACAAAAACACCTTATGGGAAAAGGAGATATGAAAACTAGACGTGGTAAAATACACCGCGGAACCTACGGAGCTAGAAGACGTAGAAAAGCTGCAAAGGCTGCTGCTGCTGCTGCAAAACCTGTCGCGGCGGCGAAACCAAAGGCCAAAGCAAAAGCAAAACCTAAAAAGGAAGAAGCAGAAAAAGAAGCGTGAAACACGCTTCTTTTTTTATCTCGTAAAGACCAATTCTGTATCGGTTGACATTGCTTCACTAAAGCGGTAACCTTCTCGGTCAAACCCTTTAAGATCGTCTATGGTTTGAGCTCCTGTATCAACAATGTAACGTGTCATGTATCCTCGGGCCAATTTTGCGAAGGTCATGATGGTTTTGTACTCTCCGTTCTTTAAATCCTTAAAAACAGGGGTAATTACTGGAACTTTCAAGTTTTTCGTATCAATAGCCTTAAAGTACTCCGTACTGGCCAGATTGACGAACAGCTCATCATTGGTCAATTCTTCATTCAACTTATCGGTAACTTTCTTTTTCCAGAATTCGTATAGATTCTTTTTAACACCTACCGGAAACTTGGTTCCCATTTCTAGACGATACGGCTGCATCAGATCTAACGGTTTTAGAACACCGTAGAGTCCAGATATGATTCGTAAGGTGTCTTGTAGTTTGTCCAGTTTATCTTCGGGTAACGAATACGCATCTAGCCCACGATACACATCTCCGCTAAAGGCATACACTGCTGGTCTGGCATTTTCCTTTGTAAACGGTAGACTCCATGATTGGTTACGTTCGTAATTAAGTTGCCCTAAATTAGCCGAAATACTCATGAGCTTCGACAAGCTTCTGGCTGACTTTTTCTTTAGCAGTTTGTTTAGTCGTTCTGATTCCTTTAGAAACGCAGGTTCACTGTGACGTGCTGTTGGTAGTTGCGAATCATAATCGAGTGACTTGGCTGGAGAAATGACTATTTTCATAGATGCTTTTATTTTTTTCTGAAACAGTTAGAACACGATCAAACCAATGCTTCGGTCTTATGAACGGTTCCGTTAATGAACTTAAAATTATGGTCTCCTTTGACTTCTAGGTCAGCAGGGTATGCTTCTTCCATCGTTGGAAACCATTTTTTCTTTTGTGTATCGATCAAGATGAAAAGCCCGTATTCGTCTCCTAGGGCGCAAAATCGATCAAAACTCCCATCAAAAATAGGAATTTTCGCGATGGAATTTAAAGCATCGTACACATTGTGAATATCTGAGGAAGGTAAGGCGACTTCACTGATGTTCATGAGATGCGCTGGAGAAAAATCTCCGGCTCCGTGTATGTGGAGGTTTTTACGTGCGATAAACTCAACAATATTGCCGTCTGCATCGTAAAAATAAAGCGCATCTGCATTCCAATTTTCGAAGTCGATTACATCGTTTCCTTCATAAGGCAGCAACTTTACTCTTTGCTTTAGCCAATGTAGCGCCTTTTGTGTCATATTGGATGGTATATTTATCGCGTAATGTACGGCAGGTGTTTGCCGTTTTTTGAGTATGGTCAATTGGCTTCTTCCTACCTGTACCGTGAATTGGTCATGACTGGCTTTTACCAGTGGCAATTGTAAGGTCTCTGTATAAAATTGGTATTGCTCTTTTAATCGAGATGTGTATAGTATAAGCTCTTGAATCTTCATCATGGTTGTTGTTTGATGATAAAATTAGGCATACATCTCATCAAACACCATAGACGAAAACATTTATAACTTATTTTAAAATAGTTATAATTTATACTCCCTCTTGCGCAAGCGGTCTCTGTAGTAGAGTACACTCACTACAGAGTTAGGCTTGGAATTCCATTCGTGAACTACTTAAGATGTTTTGCGTAATGTCTCCAACGTCCGATGCATTGTTGCATGTCGTCGGGAATTTCAGAATCAAAGCGCATTTGCTCTCCAGTAACGGGATGCTCAAACCCTAAGGTCTTTGCGTGCAGTGCCTGACGTGGTAGCACTTTGAAGCAATTTTCGACAAACTGCTTGTACTTGGTGAAGGTGGTCCCTTTGAGGATCTTTTCTCCGCCGTAGCGCTCGTCATTGAACAATGTATGGCCAATATGTTTCATGTGCGCACGGATCTGATGGGTTCTTCCTGTTTCTAGGCGGCAGGAAACTAGGGTAACGTATCCCAAGCGCTCAATCACTTTGTAGTGGGTGATGGCTTCTTTACCGTGCTCTCCTTCTGGGAAAACGGTCATTTGTAAACGGTTCTTAGGATGGCGTCCAATGTGTCCGTCAATGGTACCTTCATCTTCTTTCAGGTCTCCCCAAGCGATGGCCACATATTCTCTTTCGGACGTCTTATCGAAGAATTGCTTGGCCAGATGTGTCATGGTCTCTTCGGTCTTAGCAACAACTAGGAGTCCGCTAGTATCTTTATCAATTCGATGTACGAGCCCCGGACGGTCATTGCTATTCTTTGGAAGATTTTCGAAATGGTGTACCAAAGCATTGATGAGGGTCCCAGAATAGTTTCCGTGCCCTGGATGTACGACCATGCCAGCAGGTTTGTTCACTACCAACAAGTGATCATCTTCAAATACTATATCTAACGGAATGTCTTCTGGAGTGAGTAAAAACTCATACGGCGGGTGTTGAAAAAGCACTTTTACTTCATCACCGCCTTTTACTTTATAATTGGATTTTACTGGAGATCCGTTGACAAAAACACTTCCATCTTTTGCTGCTTGTTGGATCTTATTGCGAGTAGCGTTCTCGATAAAGTTCATCAGATACTTATCGACCCTTAGTGGTTCTTGACCCTTGTCTGCCGTAAAGCTATAATGTTCGTAGAGTTCGTTCTCTTCTTCGGGTAGGTTGGAGTTATTGTCCGCCATTGCTTGCTTCATTATTCGCATTGCTACTTGGTCTGTTTCCATTTCCAAGTATGAGGTCGATCTTCGACGTTTTCTTGACCATGGTTCCAGGTTGAATGCGCTTTCCGTTGTATTTTATTCCATAGACCATGTCTTTTCCAATCTCGTTCACGTACTCGACCTTACCTAGCTCAAAGCCTACCGCCTTTAAGGTAGCCGTAGCGCTACGTCGTGTATTTTGAATGATGTTGGGCACACTTACCTTTTTATAACCCGATGGATTTATGGTCAAATAGATCTTGCGGTTTTTCTTTACTTGATCACCCGCTGCAGGAGTTTGCTCGATCACTGAATATTTAGGGTAACTTGGATTGTAATTGGTCGAATCCATTACTTCAAAACGCATATTCACATCTTCTAAGCGCTGCTCTACCTCTGCAAGCGATAGTTTACTTAGATCCGGCACAGAGAATGTTTCACCATGATTGGTATTTACCTTGAGCCATTGTAAGATGACAAAGGTCAACACCAAAAGGGCTACGATCGCCAGACCGATCTGTTTTAAAAACGCTTTACTAAATAGAAACTTAAAGAAACTCATATATTCAGTTTTACGGCACAAAGATATAAAAACGGAATCCTTTTTAAATTGGGATTCAAATAAATGATATTTTTGTTTATAACTCTTTTAGTTAACGTAAATTTGAGCGTATTATTAGGTAGGCCACTAATTCACGAATATAAATTTAACCGGTCATCACAAAGCACATAAATGAAAAAGAACATTGCGATCATCATGGGTGGGTATTCTTCTGAATACGAGATCTCTTTAAAAAGTGGCAACGTGGTCTTTGATTATCTGGATCCAGCCAAATACCAAGCGTACCGTGTTCATATTTTTGAACAAAAATGGGTCTATGTAGATGATGATGGTGTTGAAACTTCTATTGACCGTAACGATTTTTCTGTAACCGTCGATGGGAAGAAAATAACCTTTGACTGCGTCTTCAACGCCATTCACGGGACACCTGGCGAAGATGGCTATATGCAGGCTTATTTGGATCTTTTGAAGATTCCGCATACCTCTTGCGGATTCTATCAAGCGGCGCTCACCTTTAATAAGCGCGACTGCCTTTCGGTATTAAAACCGTACGGAATAAAAACAGCCGAATCCTATTACATTAACCTAGGTGACATCATCGATGAGGATGCCATTATCCAAAAGGTTGGACTTCCTTGTTTTGTGAAAGCCAATCGTGCAGGTAGTAGTTTTGGTATCACCAAAGTGCATAAAAAAGAAGAACTTCAAAACGCCATTGATGTGGCCTTCAAAGAAGATGATGAGATCATTATCGAAGCTTTTCTTGACGGGACCGAAGTCTCTATCGGAGTCATAAGCTATAAAGGAGAAACCACCGTGCTTCCTATCACTGAAATTGTTTCTGAAAATGATTTCTTTGATTACGAAGCTAAGTATCTGGGGAAATCCCAAGAGATCACCCCAGCTCGTATTTCTGAAGAGATGAGAACACGTGTCTCTGAGGTTGCCAAAAAGGTCTATGAAATTCTTAAGATGGAAGGCTTTACCCGAAGCGAGTACATTTTTGTAGATGGCGAACCTCATTTACTCGAAGTAAACACCATCCCTGGGCTAACCACAGAAAGCATCTTGCCACAGCAAGCTCACGAGGCAGGTGTCTCGTTGCCTGAACTATTTGGAAACGCCATTGAAGAAGCTTTAAAGAAAAACTCGTAATTTTAACACTATGAGACGTGCGATTTTTCCGGGGTCTTTTGATCCCATTACTTTAGGCCATTATGACATTATTGAACGCGGAATCACGCTTTTTGATGAATTAATCATCGCCATTGGTATCAATGCTGATAAGAAATACATGTTTTCGCTTGAAGAACGCCAACAGTTTATTCGAGAAGCCTTCAAAGATGAGCCAAAGATCAAAGTAGTGACCTACGAAGGTCTTACTGTTGACTTCGCTAAAAAGGTCGATGCCGGGTTTATTTTACGAGGACTTCGTAACCCCGGTGATTTCGAGTTCGAAAAGGCCATCGCCCATACCAATCGTAAACTCTCAGAAATCGAGACCGTATTCTTATTGACCTCATCGGGCAAGAGCTATATCTCTTCGTCCATCGTGCGAGATGTAATTCGTAACGGGGGTGATTATTCGATATTGGTTCCTGATACGGTGGTTGTTAGTTCTTAGTTGTTAGTTCTTAGTTGTTGGTTGTTTGTATTTAAATCCTAAAATGAAAAAAAATCTATCCTTTATTGCAATTCTCTGTATGTACGCAGGCATTGCTCAATACCAAATAGGTGATACGCTTTATTACGCAAAGAACTATCAAAAAGTAGCGATTGAAGATGCCAATTTTTTTGCCATAGTTGATAGCGTTTCTACAGACGAAGATCAAAAAAACATCTATACGATGGATGTGTATGCGCTTGATGGCAAACCCACTCCTTTGGCCCCAAGAGAAATGCGCACACAGTCTAAAGCAAAATATTACTTATCTCCAATGGGGCACACGACCTACTTTTACAAGGACGGAAAAAAAGAACGCGAAGGCATCATGCAGCGAGGCAATCCTGCGGGTGTTTGGTACTATTGGTATGAGAGCGGACAGCTTAAATCTTTAAAAGACCATCCCGAAACCAAAGACGTGCTTGAAGACCGCGCTCCTGAAATGATCCTCGATTTTTGGGACGAAAAAGGAGAGCAGTTGATCACCGAGGGCAACGGATTGTATCGCGAGCTAACCAAAGACACAGCTATCATTGAAGGTCGTGTTGAAAATAAACTCAAAGTTGGTACATGGACCAAAACCTCCAGTGATGGGAACCTTTTCTACAAAGAAAACTATGAAGAAGGAAAACTGGTCAGTGGTGAAAGTTGGCACGAAGGAACCCAATACAACTACACCACGCGTTTTGAAAAACCTAAATTCAATCAGGGGCAAGCAGGTATTCGCAAGGTCATAATTGAAAACTTCAAATACCCTCGAAAATCCTTACGCTTGGGCATCCAAGGAACCGTATTGGTTGGTTTTAAAGTGGACAAAGAAGGAAAGTTAACTGATATTCGCGCTGTAAAAAGTGTTTCGAAGGATTGCGATGCCGAAGCCGTACGGGTCGTAAGTCTTATGGAAAATTGGACTCCGGGAAAGATATACGGACGCCCTGTCATCACCAAGTTTGCCATTCCGATCAAATTTGTGTTGCAATAATCGATGAACCAGCAATTACTCAATATCACCCTTGTTGTTCGTGACTACGACGAAGCCATTGCGTTTTACACTCAAAAACTTGGGTTCGAACTTACTTCAGACATTCGTTTGGATGATGAAAAGCGATGGGTGGTTGTGACACCTAAAGGCAACGGGCAAGCAGGTCTTTTGTTGGCCGAAGCCGTCGATGACGCTCAAAAAGACGCCATTGGCAATCAAACCGGTGGACGCGTTTTTCTCTTCTTAAAAACCGATAACTTCTGGCGGGATTACGAGCACATGAAATCTTGCGGTGTTCATTTTCTTGAAGAACCCAGGGACGAACCTTATGGTATTGTCGTTGTTTTTCAAGATCTTTATGGAAACAAATGGGATCTGATCCAACATAATGAATAGCAGGTTCAGGGTACATTTTTAAAGGGAAGCACCATGCAAATACACGAGACCGCCTTTGTCGTTTCTACTTATCGTTCGATGTATGAAACCGTGAGCCAAGATCACTTTGCCAAACTGTGGAACAATCCCAAAACCGATGCGCTCATCCCTAACATCCTCAAAACAATTTCTAAGGACGAAGCGCTCTTGCATGCCTTGCGCAACCGATTCTTTTACGAATTCATGACCTCCTATTTTGAAAAACACGGCGGTGGCACGCTTGTCAATTTTGGAGCGGGTTTCAGTATGTACCAATTTCAACTGAGCGAACAAGTCAACACCATCGAAATTGACAAAAAGGACATCATCGATCACAAGAAAGACCGCATTGATCAGTGGATGAACAATGGCGCGCTACCCAAAAGAAATATCGAGTATTTGGCATTGGATTTTAATGAAGATTCAGAGGCGCAGATGGTTTCGACTTTGAAGCCTTTGATCCGTAAGGCTCCTATTTTTATTTTAGTGGAAGGGGTATTGTTCTTCTTGGATCAAAAAACCTGCGACAAACTTTTTTCGGTGTTTGCAAAACTTCAAAAGAAAGGCGATTGCATCGGAAGCGTTTCGTACTTACCTGAAGTCGAAGACACAAAAGTGTACAAGCGTCTCCTGCATTATTTTGATAGCAACAATGACACAGAAGACCCGTTCTCGCATCAGACAACTCCGCAAAAATACTATGAAAACTTAGATGGTTATCAGCTTCTCGAGGCAGCAGATGGTTTCGGCTTATCGAAGGTCTATGCTAAAGCACACGAAGCACTCATCAAAAAAGAAATCCTCAATGAGAGTATGTACATTTTGCAACGTAGTTAGAGCTTTTCCGCCTAAAAAATTATAGCGAATATTCAGAAAGGGATTTTGTAAACTTTTCAGGGTTGGCCGCCAAATGGTAACGTGGATCGTCTACATCTTCTACGATCACCTCTCGAAACTTAGGACTCGCCTTGTACAGCAACATCTTACAATCTTCGCTTAGGTGTTTAAGTTTGATGGACTTTCCGGCGGCTTCGTATTTGTTTACCAAGTTGAATATCGCCTCTAAAGCCGAGTGGTCACTAACACGCGATTCTACAAAATCGATCTCTACGTTAGCAGGGTCATTCTTTACATCAAACTTTTCGTTGAATGCTGAGATCGAACCAAAGAACAATGGCCCCCAGATCTCGTATACTTTGGTGCCATCGTCTTTCATGCGCTTTCTGGCACGAATGCGCTTTGCGTTCTCCCAAGCAAATACCAAGGCGCTAATAATCACACCCGCAAACACAGCGATAGCCAAGTCAAACACTACGGTAAGTCCAGATACGAGAATCAATACAATCAAGTCAGATAAAGGAATCTTGTTCATGATTCTGAAGCTACTCCAAGCGAAGGTACCGATGACCACCATGAACATCACTCCTACCAATGCCGCGATCGGAACTTGTTCGATCAAGCCTGAAGCAAAGAGAATGAACATCAATAAAGTCACCGCAGCAACGATACCAGAAAGTCTGGTTCTTCCGCCCGATTTGATGTTGATGATGGACTGTCCGATCATCGCGCACCCCCCCATACCACCAAAGAGTCCAGTGATAATGTTAGCACCACCTTGCGCCATACATTCGCGGTTAGCGTTTCCGCGAGTTTCAGTCAATTCGTCAATCAGGTTCAAGGTCATCAACGATTCGATCAAACCAATAGCAGCCAAGATCAAGGCGTATGGGCCAATGAATCGTAGGGTTTCCATATTGAAAGGAATCTTCTCGAAGATGGCAAATTGAAACTGAGGTAATCCACCTTTAAGGCCTTCTCCTCCACCCTCTTTAATGAACGAACCGACAGTGGCCACGTCTAAGTTTCCAAGAATTACAATGGCAGAAACCACTAAGATGGCCATCAAAGCCTCTGGTAATTTCTTAGTGAGTTTTGGCAATCCGTACATGATCCCCATGGTCAAGGCGACTAGGCCGATCATTAACCATAGTTTATTTCCAGTCATCCAAACTTGTTCTCCGTTAACAATCTCTGTGAACATTCCTAGTTGTGACAAGAAAATCACAATGGCCAAACCGTTCACAAAGCCCATCATTACTGGATGTGGAATCAAACGTACAAATTTTCCGAGTTTAAAAACTCCGGCGAGCATTTGAATGATTCCCATTAGGATCACGGTCACGAACAGATAGTAGAGCCCGAGGTTTTCACCTTCGGCGCCCATAGCATTTCCCTCGGCCACAAGACTTACCATCACAACGGCCAAGGCCCCTGTAGCACCAGAGATCATTCCGGGACGTCCACCAAAAACAGAGGTTATGAGTCCGATCATAAAAGCAGCATATAATCCCACCAAAGGATCAACTCCTGCCACAAAAGCAAAGGCAACAGCCTCTGGCACCAAGGCCAAGGCAACGGTCAATCCACTTAAAATATCATCTTTCGCATTTGCTACTCGCTTTCTAATAAAATCAGTCATAACTACCTGTCTTTTAAAGAGCGGCAAAAATACAGCTATTCTGCTTTCTGACAAGTTAAAAGCGTAAGGATATTGTTATATTTTGAATACCTTTGAGTACTAAACCGTTTTCGATGAAAAAATACGCGCTATTGTTACTTGTACTCGTCTCTTGCAAGATCGAAAAAGAGGCCTCCAATTATGATTTTACAACTCCCTACGAAAAAAGTGAAGGCACTGAAACCGCCACCTATGAAGAAGTCATCGATTTCTATGAAAATCTAGCGGACGCCTACCCTGCTGTAAAACTGCGAAACACGCGACGTACAGATAGCGGGAAACGGCTTCACTTGGTGATCATCAATCCAAGTCCTGAGACCAATTTCAACAATCTTCGTGAAGACAAAAGGATCATCATGATCAACAATGGTATTCACCCTGGCGAATCAGATGGTATTGACGCAACTATGATGCTCTTTAGAGATATTGCTCAAGGCAAGGTTAAGATGCCCGAGCATACAGTTTTAGCAACCATCCCAGTATATAACGTAGGTGGTGCTCTCAACAGAAATTCTACTTCTCGCACCAACCAAAATGGTCCTAAAGAATATGGATTTAGAGGAAACGCTCGTAACTACGACCTTAACAGAGATTTTATTAAGGCAGATACCTACAACGCAAGTGCGTTCGCCAAATTCTTTCACGCGGTGAAACCTGATGTGTTTATCGACAATCACGTAAGCAACGGAGCCGATTATCAATATGTACTCACTCATTTGTTTACCCAACACAACAAATTGGGCGGTGAGCTTGGAAATTATCTGCATACCGAAATGATACCGTCGCTCGAAAAGAACTTGGCCGAAAAAGATTGGGACATCACGCCATATGTCAATGTATTTAACCGTACGCCAGACAATGGCTTTTCACAGTTCTTAGATTCTCCTCGCTATTCGACGGGATATACAACGCTGTGGAATACACTGGGAATGATGGTTGAGACCCACATGCTAAAACCCTACAAATCACGCGTAGAAGGCACTTATGAACTCATGAAAAGTATGATCGATATTGTTGAGCGTGACCATGAGAAGATCCAAGAACTGAGAGACCAGGCACGAGAAGATTGGGTAGCAAAAGACACCTATCCAATTCAATGGAGCATCGACACTACCCAAACGACAACCTTACAATTCAAGGGATATGAAGGCGTAATGAAACCCAGTGAGGTCACTGGACGACAACGTTTGTATTACGATAATGATCAACCATTCACCAAAGATGTCGCTTACCAAAACTATTTTAAACCCACTAAAAGTGTCTCGGTTCCGAAGGCATATTTGATTCCAAAATCAAGGGTTAGAGTGATCAGTCGATTAGAAGTGAATCAAGTCGATATGGAACTGATCGAAGATGAAACCGAAATGGAAGTTGAAGTCTATCATATCGATTCGTACGAAACCTACAAGCAACCTTACGAAGGACATTATACACACTACAACACCGTTGTAAAGAATAGTATGGAGAAAGTTGTGCTGCCAGCCGAGCAATATTATCGAGTTCCGACCGATCAACCTGCCTTTCGCTATCTGATCGAAACCTTAGAGCCTGAAGCACCCGATTCGTTCTTCAACTGGAACTTTTTTGATACCATTTTGCAGCAGAAAGAAGGATTTTCGCCTTATGTGTGGGAAGACAAAGCCGCTGAATTGCTAAAAAATGATGCTGTGCTCAAAGCTGAATTCGAGAAAAAGAAAGCCGAAGATGAAAATTTCGCTGGTAATTGGTATGCGCAACTGGATTGGATACACAAACAATCTGACAACTACGAAAAAGCGCACTTGCGATATCCTGTATATCGAGAATTACGTTAAAGAGAGTGTACCTTCGCCTAATAGAATTCGAATGTTCGGATATGAATTTTCGAGTGCTTTTCGTGAAGCCGTATCGTTTTTCCAAACAACATCCTCAATCCCTTCTTCTAGCTGAGCGGTAAGTGTCCCGTTATAGCTTGTCTCCATTTCGTACCAGTGCGTCACCTTCAGTTTGTACATGCCGTTGCGCTTGAAGATATGATAGGTGTGCATGATGAAGTCCTTCAGATGGATTCCTGAAACGCCAGTTTCTTCTTCTACTTCTCGTACCGCAGTCTCTTCAATGGTTTCGCCTTTTTCGATCTTTCCCTTCGGAAGGTCCCATTTTCCGTTTCGATAAATGAAAAGAAGATCGCCAGCGTCGTTTCTAACTACACCACCAGCAGCTCTCACGACTGGTAATTTTTTCATGAAGCGTTGTAACAATTGCGTCTTATCTGGAAAATAGAGGTGTGCCTCATCAATGCTTCCAGAATTCAGTTGCTTGATAACTTCTTCGAGGGGGACTTCGTCTAAAAGAAATAACTTAAATCCACTTTCTTTTGTAAGCGTATTTGTTAAAATTATCGGGCGTTCATTGACAAAAACTTTATACATTTGCAGCATGATTTTGGACAAAGACACAGCTAAAAAAACTGCAGAACTTCTATTGCAAATTAATGCAATAAAGTTGAATCCTAAAAATCCTTTTACATGGGCCTCTGGTTGGAACTCACCCATCTATTGCGACAATAGAATCACGCTTTCGTTTCCTCCGATTCGCAACTTTCTGAGAGAACATATGGCCAAGCAAATAGAAGAATTGTATGGTAAGCCCGACGTAATTGCAGGGGTTGCCACAGGTGCTATCGGAATCGGCATGCTTGTTGCAGAGTACATGGGGCTACCATTTGTCTATGTTAGACCTGAACCAAAAAAACATGGTCGTCAAAATCAGATCGAAGGTTTTTTGGAAAAAGGACAAAACGTAGTAGTTGTCGAAGACCTTATCAGCACTGGTAAAAGTAGTTTAAACGCTGTTGCTGCGTTGAAGGAAGCAGGATCTGTCGTAAAGGGAATGATTGCCATTTTCTCTTACGGATTTGATATCTCGGCTGAAAATTTTGAAAAAGCCAATGTCTCGATCCACACGCTCAGCAATTATGAACATTTGTTAGAGCAAGCTCTTGACACAAATTATGTGAGCGAAAACGAATTAATAACATTACAGTCTTGGCGCAAGGATCCATCTACATGGAGCGCCAATTAAAATTTCCCTTTTAATGAATTTAGAAAGCCCAAAAGTAACGGTAAACAAATCTGCCCAAGAATTATTTGATTTTCTTTCTGACGTAAAGAACTTTGAAACATTGATGCCTGAGAACACTAGTAAATTTGAAGTGTTGGAAGAAGGTAAGTTTGTCTTTGCATTGAAAGGAATGCCAGAGATCGTTTTGAAACTCAAAGAACAGGAAGCTCCTAACAAAATTGTACTAGGAGCCGCTAGTGACAAGTTACCTTTCACACTAACTGCAAACATCGATGAAATAGAAGCGAACAAAAGTGAAGCTCAATTGCAGTTCGAAGGTGATTTTAACCCAATGATGTCTATGATGATCAAAGGGCCTATCACAAAATTCATTGGTTCGCTCTCAGAGAGCATGTCAAAATTATAAGTTAGTAGAGGAGTTTCAGCTCTTTTAGATCGAATTCTTTAAGTACCTCATCTTCGAGCATCACCTGCAGTTTCCCGTGGTCAGACACCCCTTTGATGAACCCCATGAGCAATTCGCCTTTGGTGGTTTTAAAGGTAGAAGGTTTGTGCACGCGAAATAAATGGGTCTCGTATTCTTCCTTTAGCGTTGTAAAAGCTCTGTCCATGATTAAGGACTCGTAGTTTCTGAGTTGAAGAATGATTTGATGAAGAATCTCATCCAGATCGTAATGCACCCCAGTGATCAACTTTAATGAAGATGCACTGTGCAAGTTACCGAACTCGGCCTGATTTACATTGAGACCTATGCCTAGAATGGCAGCGCTCATTTTGCCATTTTTAATGACATTCTCTATCAATATGCCACATATTTTACGATTTGCTGACAAAATGTCGTTTGGCCATTTTATCTTCAATTGAGGTATCGAAAAGTGTTTCAAGGCCTTGAAAATAGCCAATGAAGTGGCAACACTCAGATAAAATTGCTCATCATTGCCCACACAGGTAACCTTCTTGAACACACTGCACGTAAGGTTTTTGCCAGATTCAGATTGCCATGAGGTCCCCATTTGACCCTTTCCACTACTCTGAGTTTTGGACATCACAACGGTATAATCTTCCAACTCTTTTGCAGCACTTAAACGTCGTAGATACACGTTGGTAGAGTCAGTGGCATCAAGTTTGATTATATTCATGACAAGTATTATGAATCTTATGTTAAATAAGTCCTTCGTGAAACTAAAAAAGTAATAACTTTGCGTAAAATAAATAAATTTAATGGCAAAAACGAATAGTAGCGCAGACCAATTAATCACACTTATCTTAAAGGGGATAGAAGAAGTAAAGGGAAGAGATATAGATATTTTGGATTTGAGGGAGATAGAAAATACTGTTTGTGACTATTTCGTAATCTGCAATGGTACTTCTAACACCCAAGTAAACGCCATCGTAAACTCCATCCAAAAAACAGTAAGTAAAGAAATTCAAGATAAACCATGGCATGTTGAAGGAACCGACAATGCAGAGTGGGTACTAATGGACTATGTGAACGTTGTGGTACATGTATTCCAGAAGCACATCAGAGAATTCTACGATATCGAAAGCCTATGGGGCGATGCAAAGATGACTACGATATCTACTAATTATTAAAAAACAGCTTAATGTCGAAAGAAAATATTCCAAATAAAAAACCGAAGTTCAGTGCCTATTGGATCTATGCAATTGTGATTGCCATTTTCCTTAGTATGACGCTTTTTAGCGGGGATGGCCAATGGCAAAGCGCTGCACGGACCAATCAATCTGATTTCTTCAAGTTTCTTAAAGATGGTGACATCAGTAAGGTCTTGATCATTGAGAACACTTCTAAAGCAAAGGTGTTTCTTACCAAAGAAGCGCAAGAGAAGGATATTCATAAAAAGACCAAGAGCAAAAGCCTATTTCCAAATGCGAATGCTCCGCACTATGAATTCACCTATGGTAGTCAAGAGAACTTTGAGAACAAGTTCGATGACATTGTTCGTGATAACAATCTAAGTGTTGAAAGAGAATTTGATAACGACACCAATTTCATCGGCGATATTTTCTTGACATTGCTTCCTTTTATCGTCATCATCGGAATCTGGATATTCTTGATGCGACGTATGTCTGGTGGTGCTGGCGGAGGTGCCGGCGGACAAATCTTTAACATCGGAAAATCAAAGGCCAAGCTATTCGACGAGAAGACCGACACTAAGGTTTCGTTCAAAGATGTCGCTGGATTAGAAGGTGCTAAAGAAGAAGTACAAGAAATCGTTGATTTCTTGAAAAACCCTGATAAGTATACTTCGTTAGGAGGAAAGATTCCGAAAGGAGCCCTTTTAGTAGGCCCTCCTGGAACCGGTAAAACCTTGCTTGCAAAAGCAGTTGCTGGTGAAGCAAAAGTGCCCTTCTTCTCATTATCAGGATCTGACTTCGTCGAAATGTTTGTTGGAGTAGGTGCGTCAAGAGTTCGTGATCTTTTCAAACAAGCAAAAGACAAATCACCATCAATTATCTTTATTGATGAGATAGACGCCATAGGAAGAGCTAGAGGTAAAAGTAACTTCACAGGATCAAATGATGAGCGCGAGAATACTCTAAACCAGCTCCTAACCGAAATGGACGGGTTTGGGACCAACACGAACGTAATTGTTTTAGCAGCGACAAACCGTGCTGATGTATTGGACAAAGCCTTGATGCGTGCTGGACGATTCGATAGACAGATCTATGTAGATCTTCCAGATTTGCGTGAGCGTAAAGAAATATTCGAAGTACACCTACGTCCGATAAAAACAGCCGAAACCTTGGATACAGATTTCTTGGCAAAACAAACACCTGGTTTCTCTGGTGCCGATATTGCCAATGTATGTAACGAGGCTGCATTGATCGCTGCCAGAAATGGCAAAAAAGCCGTTGATAAGCAAGACTTCTTGGATGCCGTTGATCGTATCGTTGGCGGACTAGAGAAGAAAAACAAGATCATTACTCCAGAAGAGAAGAAGACCATCGCTTATCATGAAGCAGGACATGCTACAGTTAGCTGGATGCTAGAGCATGCTGCTCCGCTAGTAAAAGTGACCATCGTACCACGAGGACAGTCTCTAGGTGCTGCATGGTATCTCCCTGAAGAGCGTCTGATCGTTCGTCCAGAACAAATGCTGGATGAAATGTGCGCCACCTTGGGAGGAAGAGCTGCAGAAAAAGTGATTTTCGACAAGATATCAACAGGAGCTTTGAGCGACCTTGAGAAGGTTACTAAACAAGCAAGAGGTATGGTTACCATCTATGGTTTAAATGAGACCGTAGGAAACCTTACCTATTATGATTCTTCCGGTCAAACAGATTATGGCTTTACAAAGCCATATAGCGAAGAAACGGCTCAGATAATTGATAAAGAAATCTCAAAAATCATTGAAGAACAATATGAACGAGCTATCGCTCTTTTGGAAACCAATAAGGACAAACTCACCGAGTTGGCAGAACACTTGTTGGATAAAGAAGTAATCTTCAAAGACGACTTAGAAAAGATATTCGGCAAACGACCTTTTGAAAAGGTGGAAGAAACTACCGAGGTGCCAAGCGATGACGATAGCACTGAATCTAAGGCAAGCTAAAGACAAAGGCTTTTACGCTTCTAAAAAATCTTAATTTAACTCATGTTTATGTTAAGATTTTTTATCTTTAGATTTATTTTATTATAATAAATAGCCACCAATTAGGCTACTCCATGAGTCTTTTTAAGAAACTTTTCGGCCCAAAATCTAAGACCCCCGACAGCACCCAGCCTGCTCAGGAGCGTGGTAAATACATGCCAGAGATCAAGCTGCCAATAGATGAAAAGTTTACAATCACCTTCAAACAAAATGGAGGTAAATTCTTGTATTGTGATTCATTGGATGAAGTCAATCAAGCATTCACCAATATTCTAGATGAAAATGACTGGCACGAAAAAGAAGTGCTGTGCTTGGATGAAAATCTAAAGGAGAAGTTTAAAAGCTTTGATGTTATGTTTCAGAAGAAAAGCCATAATGCGGCCTTCTTCTTCTCGACTTGTGAGTACTTAGTAGCCGACAATGGTTCAATTTTGGTGAGCTCAAATCAGATCGCCGAGAAAAAACTGAACGACCTTCCAGACAACTTCATTATCTATAGCACCACTAGTCAATTGGTGGATACTATTGGCGAAGGATTGCGCGGTATAAAAAATAAGCATACCAAATCTATTCCCAGCAATATTACTACGATAAAGCACTTTCAAGTAGCCGAAGAAAAAGACTTCCTGTCTTATGGAAGTAGTTCAAAAAACCTATATTTGCTGCTACTCGAAGACCTTTAAAATGAAAGAACTCTTAAAGCGCTCCATTACAGGGGCATTGTATGTTTTCTTGTTACTTGCGGCTGTTTTTTTGGGCAACGACACCTTTAACGATGCTTTCAATTTTCTGTTTTTGGTCTTCGGTCTAACCTGCCTTTATGAATTTAAGCGCATTATAAAACTTAGGGGATATCACATCTTCCTAGCCTTTTTGGTGCTGTGGTGGTTATTATTTCACTTACTCAATGAAAAGCTCGATGACCAAGTACTCGCTTGGTCTTTACTCGCACCTACATTGGCTGTCAACATTTTCTTGATTTTTGACTTGTTCTCTAAGAAAGAACGTGTGTTCAATGCACCCGCAAAGTTTGTCATCAGTTTGCTCTATTTGGGAGCTGGCTGTATTTTCCTCACATTGATTCCATATCAAGGAAATAGCTTTGCTAAGTTTTTAATATTTGGTATTTTTATATTGATGTGGGTGAATGATTCTTTTGCCTATTTGGTCGGAAAGAGTTTTGGTAAAACCAAACTCTTCGAAAGGATCTCACCAAAGAAGACTATAGAAGGATTTATTGGCGGATTTGCTTTTTCTCTTGTCGCAGCCTATTTCCTCTACAAGTATACCGATGTGCTGCCACTTATCCATTGGTTGATATTAGCAACTGTTACCGTTATTCTTGGCAGTATTGGTGACCTTATCGAATCTAAATTTAAGCGAAAAGCTGGAGTCAAAGATAGTGGCGCCATCTTACCGGGTCATGGTGGTCTGCTTGACAGATTGGACAGTTTAGTGTTTGCCGCTCCATTTATCTACTTAACATTACAACTTTTTAATTATGTTTCATAAAGAAGGATTTAAAATTATTACCATCACATTACTACTTACCATTGCCTTGGCCGTTGGTGCAGAATATTTCATTTCTATACCTTGGCTTAAGATCTTGGTACAAGTTGCTGCTTTGATCCTTTTGGTCCTTATCCTTCAGTTCTTCCGAAACCCAAAGCGAGTTACAACGATCAATGACAAACACGTGATTGCTCCCGTAGACGGAAAAGTAGTCGTTATCGAAGAGGTCTTTGAGAAAGAATACTTTAAGGACAAGCGATTGCAAATTTCCATTTTCATGTCTCCGATAAACGTACACGTAACCAGATATGCGCTGGGAGGTACTGTGAAATTCAGTAAATATCATCCCGGAAAGTATCTTGTAGCGTGGCATCCAAAGGCATCAGAAGAAAATGAACGCACCACAGTTGTAGTTGCCAATGAAACCTATGGTGAAATCTTGTATAGACAGATAGCAGGGGCATTAGCCAAGCGAATCGTTAACTATGCTAAAGAAGGGATGCAAG
Source organism: Flavobacteriaceae bacterium (assembly GCA_028279515.1). Lineage (GTDB taxonomy): Bacteria > Bacteroidota > Bacteroidia > Flavobacteriales > Flavobacteriaceae > JANQNQ01. Next base: position 418,972 of record JANQNQ010000001.1, on the reverse strand, counting down.
TTGTACAGGGCACAGATGCAGGGTTTATAAAGTTTGGGTCAAGAGTAGATTTGTTCTTGCCTTTGGACACTAACGTAAAGGTGACCTTGAATCAGATGGTAAAAGGAGGTATTGATGTCATTGCTGAACAATAATGAAGAAAAGTAAGTTAGATATCGCATTTGATGAAGCGGTAGCTCGAGTAAACAATTATCTCGAACCATTGCAGGCCGATCTCTTGCTTAAATTATATGCCTATTACAAAAAGGCTACACAAAATAACGAAAACCCCGGGAGTCGTAAACCACTGATCAACGCTTTTAAGGCCAATGCTCTATTTCAAGTACGTAATATAAGTGAAGAAGAGGCAAAGCGCGAATACATCAAGTTAGTGGACCAACATATTCCTAAATCTTAATAACAATCAGTCACATATTGATTCCGCTTTACCTCATCCCTGGCTGAATCCAAGTTAGGAAATCACTCCTTGACCATTTTTTTCACAGCGCTATTTCCTCTTTCTGATATTAATTCTACAAGATAAACACCCTTATGAAGGTTAGAGATATCGATGTGCGAATTACTTTCGTATTTCAATACTTGTTGTACTTTTTTCCCAGTCAGGTCGAAAATCGTAACTGAGTCAATATGCTCACTCGACAAAGCAATAAAATCACTTGACGGGTTTGGATAGATACGAAGACCATGGTCCACTGTGACGTCATCAATACTAAGTGAAGGGGCATATTCTATTAGATAGTACAAGGCATTTTGCTCGTTAAGATCATTCCAATCTCCTACAGCTCCTGATATATTGGGACGCCAATCAGTCACACCCATGGCCAGGGCATCCTGCACATCATCAAGGTTACTAGGCCCATTACCCCAATGATTAAATGAGCTACCCACTGCGCTTCCAGTAACATCACCCGTCCAAAATGGCACACCATTACCCGAATTTTTGCCATCCCAAACCCAGTCACCTTCTGCGCCCATATCGTTACCTCCGATCCAGACGTAAACAGCTCCGCCTCCATCAGGAGCAACAGAACGTGTTGGATTTGCCATAAGATCAATGCCACTGGCTTCAGATCGTAAATGTGTGATGATTTCTTGTTGTTCATTGGCATCTACAACTTCTGCTAAAATACCACCGCGTTCAACGGCACAAGCAGCAGCCTCTGCCCAATTCTTTTCTTCTTTAACCAACTCATAGTTAACCCCAGAAGAGAGTGTAAACCTGAATACATTAGCTTCATCACCTACGCAAGGTTGTTGCGCATGGCCTATCAAGCCAAATGTTATCGTAAAAATGAGGGAAAATAGTACTTGTGTTCTCATAGATTTCAATCTGAATTTGTTATTAGATGTTTTAAAATTTATTTGTTTCAGTGAACCCTTGTTCATTAATCATTTCACTGTTATTTTTTGGGTATGTGCCAAACCATCTTGGCGGCTAAGTTTTATGATGTAGTGACCGCTAGCTAATGACAGCTTAACTATCTGTTTCTGAGGATATGTTACTCGAACATTCCTGCCTGACATATCAAAAACTTCCAACCTGCTTACTTCCTCTACGGCGATTCCTTTAAAGAGGATTTCACAAGTATTGGACAAGTAGTAAATTTTGATCTCATTTAATTCTTTATGACCAATGTCCATGGTCTCAGAAGAAAATGTAACGAAGAAACGATCATTCGTCTCTCCTGCTTCAATAGAAAGGTTTATGAGTTCTTCCTGACTGAGTTGATAATATTGACCTCTGTAACTATCATATAAATAGATTGACATGGGGTCTGGAAAGTTCTCAAGACTGTGAATTCTGAACATGTAATCTCCTGATTCCTGAACATCGAAGCCAATCAGAATTTGAACATTTGATTCTAAAACGGGTAATCCTTGTATTACGAATCGCTGATCTTCAATGACCCAGAAAAAGTCATTATTCAATACATCAAAAGAATGGGCGTCATATAGTGTATCTATTCCTATGGTAGCTCGCTCATCAAACCCTAGACCTAATTGTTTATATATCCCATCTGGTGTCCTGATTCCCAAACGTAGTTTTGGTCTGGTATCTATTGTTTGCTCATCTCTATGAACTGCCCCCATATTTGCTCTAAAAAAAGCAGATCCCGATGCATCACTTTCCCGAACCAAAGCTCGCTGAGAATTCTTGAACACCAACGTACCGCTATCACCAACAGCGCTAAAGTTATCAAGTGTTTGGACAAAGAAACCCTGACCTACCGGAATGTAACGCTCAGGAGCTGGTTTGCTAGGGGCACCTTCCATGCTGATGATGTTTCCGTCTACATTTCCTGCCACCGCCTGAAGCCCCATTGCGCCATTGTAGGTTGCATACCCTCCGTGATATTCACTAGTATTGTGAGAGCTATTCGTTGAAAAGCCTTCCCAGAAATACAAGGTCCCTTGAATGGTGTCACCATTATCAGCGATAAATGCATTGGCATCCAACGCCGATGGATACGGATTTCCCACTAAAACAAGTTGTGAGACACCTGTTGGGCCACCTGTTAGATCATGTCGATACTCGCCATCATTAGGTGTCCCCGCAAAGTTGTATTCATTTTCTGAAAGACCCGTGGCTGACCCCTTCATAGTATATCCCAAGCCCGGAAGAATATCAGTATTGACTGTGGTGTACACCCAACCATAATATCCAGCATTGGATGGCGGAAAGGTGTATAAAAACTGGTTGCTGACAGCTGGAGGGTTTGGTGTTGCGGAAGGGACGAAGTTCACAGAGCCATTTGCATCTTCTAAATACCCGATTTGCCAAGTGTCATTGCGATTTACAGGAGCACTCCAATAATTATAGTTGTACGGATTGCTTGTTCCTTGCTGCGCAATGGTCAGCCTGCCCGTTCCTATATTCAATGAAGTTCCCGTGTGGTTTTGCTTCAATTGTGATTCGCCTTGTAATATCAGTTCACTGTCCACTCCAAGATTGATTCCTTCTTCAACTTCTAAAAACCCGGTGTTCGCCACGGTTAGATTCCATCCATCCTGAATTTCAACTTCTCTGACGTGAGCTTCCGAATTAATAACAGGAAAATTGTTAGATGAGCCTGCTAACACCGTTAGCTTAAAACATTCATCATGAGGGCCAGGAGCCTCAAACTGACCTGATCCATTTTTCCAAGAAAACCCCCAAGTTGAATCAGGATCCCAAAAGATTTCATTTGCATACGACAATGTGAAATAATCCGCATCATCGAACATCACATTATGAGCTGTTGCGGTGGTTCCAGTAATGGTCAGATCATAATTTCGGATTCCAGAGGAAAATTGAGCATCATTGCTCACTGTCAAACGTAACGGAGCACATGACATTTTTCCCGATATGTCTATCTCTGAAATGTCAAATGAAACTGAAACGCTTCCTAGGTCATTGACCTTACTCACTCGCCATTTCGCGGTTAGTTGTTCGGCATAAAGAGATGCATTGGTCGTGAAATTATAGGTGGGGTTTCGAGTTTCTGCTCCCCAAAATAAGTAGTCGTTGTTATTTAAAGTAGAAGGATTACTCATACGCACAATGCCTGTACCTTGTGAATCAACTTGATTTGACCCATCTAAAGCCTGCCCGATACCAGCTACTCTATGGTCAAAATTGCCCTGAGCTGTGTCGTCTTGCGTATACAGGTCATTTGCAGTTAGTGTCATCCCATACTTGGCCGAAAGATAGTTGTCTACAATAATGCGCTGCGCTGCATTTACATCTGTTTGATAGACAATAATTTCAGCGATATGCGCAGGAAAATTGGCCCAGCAACCCCTATTTCTTCCCACTTGGTAATCTCGGAAACGATTACCCAAAAAAATGAGGGGTAGATTTCCAGAAAAGAATCTCTGTCCGTCACTAAATGTTTCCAACAAACGGCCATGCAGGTCAAACCCTAAAAGCTGCCATGCATTGACATTAACAGGAGCTACCGTACGTCGAAGATTTGTAAAATGGCTCCAATTTCCATTGCCGTCACTATCCAATTGAAACGAATCACTTGTACTGCCCCCTCCCCCTGCACAATTGGAGAGGTTTGTGAAAACGGCTCTAAATTGAGGAGCATTTGCGGTTTGCCCCTGCACCACAATGAAGAACGAAAAATCATCTGTGAAGTCACCGTCATTGATCGTGGTATCCAATAAATAACCCGAAGTATTCGCATTCACAGCATCATAGCCATTTACGAAAGAGGAAGACAAAGAAGGGAATCCTCCGCTGCCAGCACGCATTAAAATCTCATTGTTCCCTGAGACATCGGCCCAACTAGCAACTTGATTATTTGCATCTATAGTAACTCCTCGAGAGGCATCTAACCAAAGTCGTAGATCGTTGACTCCGCCATCAACACCCACTCCCCCAGGGCCTGTTTGTCCGTAAAAATTGGAGACTGCAATGCAGAAGGTAATCCCCAACGCCAAAAGTAGTTTCGCATTCATAACTTGGGAAGAGTCTCTTTAATGAGACTCCGTTCATACGAAGCTACTATGGTGCTCTGACAAAAAATAAGCCCACGTAATAAGTGGGCTTGTTTATGTAATAATTGGGGATTTTATTTACTTAAGTGCTGACAAACTCTCCTTGATCGTAGAAATCTTAGCCAAGGCGTCTGCTTCTTTTTGCCGTTCCTTTGCAATTACTTGCTCTGGTGCATTGTTCACAAAACGTTCGTTAGAGAGCTTCTTTTGAACTGACTTCAAGAAACCTTCATTGTATTTAAGTTCTTCGGTCAATTTGGCTACTTCGGCCTCAACATCGATGGCACCTTCCATCGGGATGAAATACTCGTTACTTTTCACTCTAAATGAAAGTGCTCCGTCTAGTTTTTCTTCTACATAAGAAATGGCAGAAACGTTGCCGAGTTTCGTTATTATTGCATCCATTTCTTTGCCGACATTCTCGTTATTTATCAAAGAAAGGGAAATGGAATCCTTATTCGGAATGTTTTTCTTCTTTCTTATAGATCTAATACCTGAGACTACTTCCGACGTAAAATCAAACTTGGACAGCACATCTTCGTCAATTTGACCAATTTCAGGCCATGAAGCTACTATTAAAGCTTCTTCTGAAGTGCGGTTTTCAATTTGATGCCAGGCTTCTTCCGTTAAGAATGGCATGAAAGGATGAAGGATTTTCAGATTAGCTTCGAACAAACGAATCGCTTCTTCGTAGGTTTTTTTATCAATAGGTTGCTGGTAAGCTGGCTTTATCGACTCCAAAAACCAAGAACAGAAGTCGGTCCATACCAATCGATACATCGCCATCAACGCATCAGAAATACGGTACTTGCTAAAGTGATCTTCAATTTCGACCAAGGTCTTGTTGAATTTGGACTCATACCAAGACAATGCAATCCTTGCGGATTCTGGCTGTTCAATGGAGTCATTTGTCTCCCAGCCTTTTATCAATTTGAGAGCGTTCCATATCTTATTAGTAAAGTTCTTCCCTTGGTCACAAAGTGCCTCGTCAAACATCAAATCATTTCCAGCTGCCGAACTCATAAGAAGCCCTACCCTAACACCGTCTGCACCAAATTTCTCAATAAGTTTCAACGCATCAGGAGAATTTCCGAGTTGTTTTGACATTTTACGACGTTGCTTGTCCCTTACCAGTCCTGTTAAATACACATTCGTGAACGGTTTGGTGTCGCGATATTCATATCCTGCAATGATCATTCGGGCTACCCAGAAGAACAGAATGTCTGGCCCGGTCACCAAATCATTGGTCGGATAGTAGTACTGCACTTCTTTGTTCTCTGGTTCCATTATTCCGCCAAAAACACTGATTGGCCATAACCATGACGAGAACCAAGTATCTAGTGCATCTGGATCTTGTTTAAGATCCGCTGCAGTTAATTCATCGTTATTGGTTTTCTTTTTGGCCAATGCCAAAGCATCTTCTGGTGTTTCGGCCACGACAAAGTCTTCCTTTCCAGGGCCGTAATAGTACGCCGGAATCTGTTGCCCCCACCATAATTGGCGAGAGATATTCCAATCACGGATGTTTTCCATCCAGTGACGGTAGGTATTTTCGAATTTTTTAGGAAACAGCTTTACTTCTTCATCTTCCAAAACAGCTTTTAGCGCAGGCTTCACTAGTTCTTCCATCTTTAAGAACCATTGATCAGAAAGTCTAGGCTCGATAACGGCCTTTGTACGTTCAGAGGTTCCTACTTTGTTAGTATGTTGCTCAACTTTTACTAAATACCCTTTCTCTTCAAGCTCTTTTGAAATCTCTTTTCGCACAACAAAACGATCTTTTCCTTCGTAATGAAGTCCGTAACCATTTAGGGTAGCATCTTCATTGAAGATATCCACTACTTCAAGTTTATGTTTATCGCCAAGTACCTTGTCATTTTCATCGTGTGCGGGAGTTACCTTCAAGCATCCCGTTCCAAATTCCACGTCAACATATTCATCCTCAATGATAGGAATCACACGATCGCAGATAGGTACGATTGCTTTCTTTCCTTTCAGGTGGCTATAACGCTCATCATTCGGGTTGATACAGATAGCCGTATCACCCAAAATAGTTTCAGGACGTGTGGTAGCAATGGTTACCTTTTCGTTACTCCCTTCAATATCGTACGAGAGATAGTATAAGTTTCCTTGCTTTTCTTCATAGATAACCTCTTCGTCAGAAAGCGTTGTCTTTGCCTCTGGATCCCAGTTTACCATGCGATATCCGCGATAGATCAACCCTTTGTTATATAGATCCACAAATACTTTGATCACCGATGCAGACATATCGTCATCCATGGTAAATTTTGTGCGTTCCCAATCGCACGAGCATCCTAACTTTTTAAGTTGCTCAAGGATAATTCCACCGTGTTCGTGTGTCCAATCCCAAGCGTGCTTCAAAAACTCATCTCTAGTTAGGTCATTTTTGTCAATTCCTTGACCTTTTAGCTTATTAACAACCTTTGCTTCGGTTGCTATTGAAGCATGGTCGGTACCTGGTACCCAGCAGGCATTATATCCCTTAAGACGCGCACGACGAATCAACACATCTTGAATGGTATTGTTCAACATATGGCCCATATGTAAGACTCCGGTGACATTTGGTGGAGGAATTACTATCGTATATGGCTCTCTCTCATCAGGTTCTGAATGAAAATAATTGTGTTTCATCCAGTAGTCGTACCACTTACCTTCTACCTTGTGGGCCTCAAATTTTGCTGGGATACTCATACTTTGGTCTAGTTTTTGAAATATGAAGTGCAAAAGTACTTAACTCTGTAAGATTATAAAAGAGATTTAAATATTTTGCAGGTTGGTCAAAAAGTGATTAAATTTACGTTCTAAACAAATCTTAAAAGTGATGAAAAAAATTATTACGATATTGTTTGTTGGCCTAGTGAGTTTTGGAATTCAAGCGCAGGAGAAGACGGCCAAAATCGAATTTAAGGAAGACGTGGTTGACTATGGTGAGATCGCTAAAGGTAGCGACGGTGTTCGCGCATTCGAATTTACGAATACAGGAACAGCGCCATTAATCATTTCTAGGGTATACTCTAGCTGTGGTTGTACGATTCCTAAAAAACCTGAAAAGCCGATTCAACCAGGAGAAACTGGTGAGATCCAGGTAAAGTATGACACCAAGCGTGTTGGTCCGATCAGAAAGACCATTACGGTATATTCAAATGCTGATACGCCTACGGTTGCTTTAAAGATCAAAGGAAAGGTTTTAGCTGGCAACAACGAGAGTGTCATGATGAAGAAAAAAACAGGTCCAGAGCAGCAATAGCAAACGACCATGACGCAAAATAGAAAAGCCCTCATTTAGAGGGCTTTTTTTATAGCAGTTTTTTAAGTTCGAATTGAAATTTTAATCGTCGTCCTTTTCGATCGACCAGCAATTGAATTCGCTTCCCTTCTTTATCCTGTAGCATTTCCATCACCTCTTGAAGCGAATAACGATGGCTATCTTTACCGTTAACCCGAAGAATCACATCGCCCGTTTTTAACCCAGCTTCTTCTGCCGGAGAGTTTTTTCGAACTTCTGCAATCTCAAGGGCAGGTTCTAAGCTATACGCATAAGTGCGGTTTAGCACAATTTCAACGGCACCACTATTGTTATCATCATTCTTGATGGCGCTTTGATATCTTGATTGTAACTCTCTTACCACTCGAATGCCGTTGTGTTGCAATTCGATCCCACTCATATTATACTTGAAAGAGTCAGCAAACCTTGCATTTTTCTTCAATCGCAATTTTCCGTGTGGATAGTCGACCACCATGTTAAAACGCTTTAAGATCTCAGCCCCCAAGCTTCCGTTTCGCTCTTTGTAACGTTTCACAAATACCAATGAGGTCGAATCAGGAAACGCCACTTTAGCGTCTTTCAGTGTAAACTTTCCGACATGAAGATTATCGACCCTGGCTCGTTTCCCATAAATGCTTCCGCTTAGACCTCTTCCGAGAAAATCTTCAAAATAGGCATTAGGTACCGATACCCTTTCTTGGTCATCCTCAAAAAGCCAAAGTGCATCACTAGACCCAGAGTCTATCAACAACTTCACAGGAACGTCTTTGTTCCCAGAAAAGTCTGCACTCAAATCAATATAGGGTTTATTCTTATAGAAGGTCAATTCAAAATCATCGCACTTTCTACACGGTTTGTATTTGTAATTATCAGGGTCGTAAAATTTTAGCCTTTTAGCTGCATAGTTTATCTCAACAACAAAATCTTTAAACAAATCATAGCCAATGATTCCGTGAATCGGAATCCCCAATCTGGGTGAAAAGTTTATCTTTTGGTCCAGAATCACATAAAGGTCCAAATTGTTGTTGTAAATGTTTTTGACCTTTACGCGATTGTAGGTTGATTTTAAGGCTCTGATGGGTTCGCCATCACCAAATCCACGCAAGTAGATATCCTGAACATTTCGAAGGTCCACCGAGTCGTTTTCGCTTAAGTTGAACAGAATAGGCGTGTTTACACCAGAATCCAGTAAAAAGGAGAGCTCTACCCCATTTATTTCAACGGGTATGACGATGAGATTATTGATGAACTTGAAGTTCATTCGTTCGCTTTTCTGGTCATCTGGAAGTGAAAAACCAGATTGCGATCGCCCATTAAAAGCAACGAGCAACAGCAGAACAAACATGTATTTACTTAACAATCTCAAGGTTTAGGCCGCTTAGATTTTGGTTCGGTGACTTACCAATTTAATAAATTTTGAGGTCAAAAACTAGCATTTAACACAATTTAACGGGTATAAAAACGCCGTTTTCATGCCCCTTCTTTTGAATATATTTTGCAACTTTGTCTTACTAAATTCTAGACAATGCCAGCAATCTCTTTGAAAGGGCAAAAAATGCCCGAATCTCCAATCAGAAAGCTCGTCCCATATGCCGAAGACGCAAAAAAAAGAGGACATCATGTATACCATCTAAACATCGGGCAACCAGACATTAAGACGCCGCAAGTAGCTTTAGACGCCATAAAGAACAATACCATTGAGGTTTTGGCATACAGCCGCTCTGAAGGGTCTGAAGAATACCGAACTAAGATAGCTGGGTACTATCATAAAAACGATATCGAAGTAAATGCAGAGCAGATCATTGTGACCACTGGTGGTAGTGAGGCGCTTCTGTTTGCCATGGGAAGCATCACAGATCCAGGAGACGAGGTGATCATACCTGAGCCTTTTTACGCAAACTACAACGGATTTGCAACGGCATCTGGAGTAAAAGTTGTGCCCGTTGTCTCTAAGATCGAAGACAATTTTGCACTTCCTCCTATCGAAGAATTCGAAAAGCTGATCACAACAAAGACCAAAGCCATATTGATCTGTAATCCTGGAAATCCTACTGGATACCTGTATTCGAAGGAAGAAATCAAAAAGTTGGCGGCCATTGTCAAAGAACATGACCTTTTCCTAATTGCTGACGAGGTGTATCGCGAATTTGCATACGACGGACTCACACATTATTCAGTAATGCAAGAGGCCGGACTTGAAGATCATGCCATCATGATCGATTCAGTTTCAAAACGTTATAGTATGTGCGGTGCCCGAATTGGGTGTATCGTTTCAAAGAACAAAAACGTTATCAGTACTGCCTTGAAATTTGCTCAAGCACGTCTTTCGCCACCAACCTATGCACAAGTGGCCAGTGAAGCGGCACTTGACACTCCGCAGCGTTATTTTGACGATGTGATCGAAGAGTATGTAGAACGAAGAAATACCTTAGTTGCTGCTCTTAAAGAGATTCCAGGGGTTCGTGTTGCCAAACCTAAAGGTGCTTTTTACTGTATTGCAGAGCTTCCCGTGACCAATGCCGATGATTTTGCACAATGGCTTTTGGAGAAGTTTGACCATAACGGAGAAACTGTCATGGTAGCGCCGGCCGCAGGGTTCTATTCAACACCCGGCATTGGCCTGAATCAGGTGCGAATTGCGTACGTTTTAAATGAAGAAGACCTTATCAAGTCGGTTGCTATCCTAAAGGCAGCTCTTGAAACATATAATGCATAACTTTAGGACCCATAGACAAGAATCCAATAACTAAGAATCAACAACTGGGATTGAACATCCAACAAGACATATCTTTAAAACCATACAATACCTTTGGCATTGATGTAAAGGCTGCACATTTTGTTTCTGTTTCTTCGGAAGCTTCTCTAATCGAAGTGTTGTCTTCGGAAGAATTCCCTGACCGATTTATCCTTGGCGGCGGAAGCAATATGCTCCTCACTAAAGACATCGACAAATTGGTCATTCATGTAAACCTGAAGGGAATTACGGTAATAGATGAAAATGACGACTACGTAACACTTAAAGTGTCCGCCGGTGAAAATTGGCATCAATTTGTGTTGTGGTGTATTGATCATAATTACGGAGGAATCGAAAACCTCTCTCTGATTCCAGGGAATGTAGGCACTGCTCCTATTCAGAATATTGGGGCTTACGGCGTTGAATTAAAGGATGTCTTTGTTAATTGTGAAGCCATAAACATTGAATCTAAGAATAAAGAACTCTTTGATTTGTCAGCTTGCGAGTTTGGGTATCGAGATTCCATCTTTAAACGAAAGGCCAAAGGAAAGTACATCATTACGTCGGTGACGTTTCGATTGACAAAGAAAGACCACAAGCTTAATATTTCGTACGGTGCTATTGAAGCTAAACTGAACGAACAAGGGGTCAATGAACCAACGATAAAAGCAGTATCTGACGCGGTCATCAGCATTCGTCAGAGCAAGCTTCCCGACCCTGCAGTATTAGGCAACAGCGGAAGCTTCTTTAAGAATCCTGTGATTGACAAACAGGCATTCGAAAAGCTGAAAGAAACTTATCCCAAGGCACCACACTATGTTCTTGGTGAAAACGAAATCAAAGTGCCGGCTGGCTGGCTGATCGAAACTGCAGGATTCAAAGGAAAGCGTTACGGAGATGCAGGCGTACATAAGAATCAGGCACTAGTGCTCGTGAATCATGGAGATGCGAGCGGTGCAGAGATCTGGCAACTTGCGCAAAGAATACGACAGAAGGTAAAAAAATGCTTCGGCATCGATATAGAAGCCGAAGTGAATGTACTATAGTTATGAGTTTTTTAAAGGCCGAATGGCGAAAATTGGCACTGGGTAACTATGTGGTTGACCCTGCCCTGCTCGAAAAATACCTTCCGCATAAGACCGAATTAGACATCTGGAATGGCAACTGCTATGTAAGTCTTGTCGGATTTATGTTCAAGAATACGAAACTACTTGGGATTCCGATTCCTTTTCACAAGGACTTTGAAGAAGTAAATCTTCGATTTTATGTACGCTACAAAGACCAAGGTGAGTGGAAACGAGGTGTCGTTTTTGTCAAAGAGATCGTTCCGAAACCGGCGCTGACCCTTGTTGCCAACTCAATCTATAAAGAACATTATCAAACGCTTCCAATGAAACATCTATGGGAAGAGAAAGATGACCTGCTCAACGTAACGTACCAATGGAAACTAAATGGTAACTGGCAGACCTTTGGTGTTTCCGCATTAAAAACTCCGCAAAAAATTGAAGAAAACAGCGAAACTGAATTCATCACAGAACACTATTGGGGATATACCAAAATTAGCCCAACCACAACTTATGAATATGAGGTAACTCACCCAAAGTGGCATGCCTATGAAATAGTAGACCATCAAATATCGGTAGATTTTGGTGCCGTGTACGGAGCTGATTTTGCACACCTCAACGATCTTTCTCCAGTTTCTGTAATGCTTGCTGAAGGATCAGAAATTACCGTAGAAAACAAAAGGAAACTCTAACACTGTACATCACCATTTGTGGTGAGATATCATCCGTTTATCGATTATTCCATTTTATTGACCGTTTTTAGCATTAGGTTTTCGGGCAAAGCACGTAGCTTGCGACTAACTAAACACCTTACCCATGGATATGATCCTAGCTGCCATTTTTATTTTTGCCTTTACCTTGGCGATGCCTAAAATTGTAGATTTTCTCGACAAAAAAGATATCGGGTAAGTCACAGCAATAACGTTTTTAGGATTTCTTCTCTACGATTATAGTTCGCTATTTATATCGCTTTCCGTGCTTGATCACAATATCGACATCACTTAACAGATTGATATGCCTTAGCACATCGCCCTTAACGGCAATGATATCGGCATCCTTGCCTTCGGTTACCGTACCGACCTTATCTGCGACACCCGTCCATAATGCTGGCCAATAAGTAGCCGCGCGAATGGCATACATGGGGTCGATCCCAAATTCATTGACCCACACATCCAGTTCATTCCAGGTAGATTGACTGTGAAATTTCATAGGAATCCCGCTGTCGGTGCCGATCATGAGTACTACGCCCGCTTCCATCAACTGTTTGATCTTGGTCTCTAGCGTCGGTTTTCGCATGGGGGTTAATTGAAAATATGGCAGGCGGTCTGGATGTTTAAAACTGTTCTTGATATCTACGACCACGCTATCCGGTAATCCTCTGTGCCACGAATCATTGTCTAGATGCTCCCGATTGTCACGAACATATTCGTAGTTATACAGGCCTTCGACCGTTGGACACCAATATAATGGGCCCAAATTCATCTGTGCCGTGCGTTCTTTGATCATCTCCATGACATCATCGGGATATCTTGGGGCCGAGGAAAGACCTGTGTGTTCAAAACAGTCCACTCCTGCCATGAGTCCTTTTCGGATCTCTTCAGGACGATGACCATGAGCCACCACCTTCAAACCATTTTTATGCGCTTCATCAACAACCGCCTTTAATTCGGCCATGGTCATTTGGTCTTGATCTATGAGCTTAATGCAATCTACACCCGATTTTGCCAATTTTTTGATCTTCTTTCTTCCATCTTCAGGGCCGCTTATGCCCCATCTAAATGCTTCGGTTCCAGGATATGGTTTGTGCTGAATGAAGGGCCCCGAAACATAGAGTGTGGCTCCAGGGATTACCCCATTGTTAATTCGATCGCGTACACTGATGGATTCTTTTAAAGGCGCGCCCAAATCTCTGGCGCTCGTAACTCCGGCCATCAACAATTGCAACGCAGAAGCAGGCATGATCACATCTTCTAAAAGAGGTGGATAAGTCTTGTCCCAATAGCTATAATCAGCATGTCCGTTGATCATGGTGTGTACATGCATATCCCAAAGTCCGGGCAATACAGTCATACCTTCGGTCGAGATCACCTCAGCATTGGGAGGGACGGGTATCGTGTAGATGTTCCCTACAGATTTGATCTTCTTTCCTTCAATAATGATGACACTGTTTTTTATGGGTTCACCGCCGTAACCATCGATAAGGGTTCCGCCTATCAGTGCTTTTATTTGGTTTTCCTGCGGAAAGACATTGGCTACAACAAGAAAAATAGAAATACGGAGAAAGTATAAGATGCGTGAATGTTTCATGATGAAGGCTGTTGATCTTATAAAGTTATAAAATTTGAAGCGTTTGCCTTCCTCTTAAAAAATGGAAAAAAATAAACCCTCGCTTCCCCAAGCGAGGGTTTCAACTAAACTAACCTAAAACAAATTATTCTGGAAGAACAACTGTATCGATTACATGAATGACTCCGTTAGAAGCCCCCACGTCTGTTTTTGATATGGTAGAAGTGTTGCCCGCTGCGTCGGTGAGCACAACGTTTCCGTTGTTGATTGAAGCGACAAGTGCGTCTCCACTTACTGTTTTAATTGTGTACTTTCCGCGATTGTTCTTGACAGCAGAGATAACATCGCTGGCCATCACTTTTCCAACAACCACATGGTATTTTAATATTTTCGCCAATTGCCCCTTATTTTCAGCTTTCAATAGGCTCTCTAGCGTACCAGACGGTAATTTAGAGAAGGCATCATTGGTAGGCGCAAATACTGTGAATGGGCCATCTCCTTTTAGGGTTTCGACCAATTCGGCAGCTTTCACTGCAGTTACCAAAGTGCTAAAGTCACTAATGCTTGCAGCAACATCAACGATGTCTCCCTGCATTTTAGCTGGGGTGTCCAGCAATACATCTTCAACAGCAGTTTTACTGCTATCAAATTGTGCATTTAACTGAAAACCAATAAGTAACAGAACAAGTACAAATAATTTTTTTTTCGTTTTCATAACTTTTTAAAGTTTTTAATTAATAAATTTGGCGAGTACTCGTTACACTATGTACGGGGGTCAGATGACCTTTGGATTTCGGACAAGTACAAAAAATTTGTTAAAACCTTTCATAACAACATGAGCACCTTACTCGAACAACAAATCGTTGCATTATTGTTGGAGAGAGACGAGAAGGCTATCTCGCTCTTATACGACCATTATGCCGATACCTTGTATGGTGTGGCCCTAAAAGTAACCAACGACGAAGCCATTGCTAAAGATGCGCTTCAGGAAAGTTTTGTAAAAATCTGGAAAAAAGCAGACACCTACGACCCAAAAAAGGCAAAGCTGTTTACCTGGTTATTTAGGATCACGCGAAATACGGCTATCGACAAATTGAGAAGCAACAATCTAAAGAATGACCGTGAAATCCAATTAGAAGTTTCTAACGTATATAATTTAGGAATTGCTAATTTCAAACCAGAACATATTGATGTTGTAAAACATGTAAATGGTCTGGAAGAAAAATACCAGGTTGTGCTAGATGCGTTGTTCTTTCAAGGCATGACACAGCAAGAAGCTAGCGAAGCGCTTGACATTCCGTTAGGAACGATCAAATCTAGATTGAAAATCGGGCTTCGTGAATTGCGAAAAGTATTTGGCGCATCGGCTGTTGTTTTATTAGTAATCCTGTTGAGTGTTTAGATGATTATGAAAGAGACTATTGAAAAATTTTTAGAGACCGACCTTTTAGAAAGGTATCTTATGGGCACTACTTCTGACGAAGAGAATGCCCAAGTAGCTTTGTATATTGAAAAATATCCTGAGGTAAGTGCTCGTTATGACGAGTTACAAGAAAACCTTGAGGCTTATTCTAAAAGCTATGCGGTTGCGCCTCCAGAAGGCACGCGAGATGAAATTATTAAAGCGATCGCGATAGACAGCGCGAACAAGAAAACGCCATGGTATGCCATAGCAGCAACCATCGCAGCTTTGTTCTTTGCTGGGTCTTCATTCTACCTATATAGTGTAAATAATCAGTTGGCCGATGAAAACGCATTGGTCAATGAAGAGATTGCTACATTAAGAAACCAAAACACCTTGGCCAACTCTAGGCTCGTAGATGCCTACGACGAATTGGCCCGTATCAGAAACCCCGAAACCGAGAAATACGTGTTGCGTGGTAATCAACGAGCCAAGAACCTCAAGACTGTTGCCTATATCAACTCAATAGAAAAAGTTTCACTCATCAATGTGGTGGACCTTCCTGATTTACCAGAAGATCAAGTCTTCCAGATGTGGGCTGATGTCGATGGTGAAATGGTAAGTTTGGGCGTTTTGGAAAAAGCCGAAAACAAGTTGCTGAGCATTCCGTATAAAGAAAATGCTTCCAGCTATAACATTACAATAGAACCTAAAGGCGGCAATGACCACGCCACCGTAGAAAATCTCGTGGCCAACATTGCGTTCAAAAATAATCTAGCCACAGGCACTAACTAGAAAAAAACCGCTTTTCAGCGGTTTTTTTGTTCCCTTTTATTTGCGGCAAAAAGCGTATCTTTGCGGCTATAATTCTTATAGCATGAAGCTTGTATTGATTTCTATCGCCCTATTGGGTCTAGGTATTGCCGGAATCGCCATTAAGATCTGGTCTAAAAAAGACGGAAAATTCGCAGGAACCTGTGCAAGTCAGAGTCCTTTTCTCAACAAAGAAGGAGAACCTTGCGGTATGTGTGGTAAAATGCCATACGAACAGGAGTGCAAAAATCCAGAGCAGACACTCAACTAAACTTCATGCTCACGGTACTCCTGTACACCTTTGCTGGCATTGTTGCCATTCAGCTTATTTATTATCTTTTTTTATTCGGAAAGTTTTCGTTTTCAAAAGCGAACATCCCACAAGGTAGCTTCCCTCCTATTTCGGTCGTTATTTGCGCGAAGAATGAGTCAGCAAACCTAACTACCTTCCTCCCAAAAATACTACAACAAGACTATCCCACCTTTGAAGTCATCCTCATCAATGATGCGTCGAGCGATGACACACGCGAGGTCATGGAACAATTTGCCAGCCAAGATCCTCGAATAAAAGTGGTGAATGTTGAGAACAACGAAGCTTTTTGGGGAAATAAAAAGTACGCGCTTACCCTTGGCATCAAGCAAACAAGCTATGAGCACTTGCTCTTTACTGATGCCGATTGCGTCCCAAATTCTGAGCGCTGGATCCAATCCATGTCAAATTGTTTTAGCAAGGAAAAGACCATTGTATTGGGATATGGGGCCTACCAAAAGATCAAAGGGTCTTTCTTGAACAAATTGATCCGTTTTGAAACTTTGCTAACTGCCGTGCAATATTTTGGCTATGCAAAGGCCGGAACACCCTACATGGCCGTTGGAAGAAACTTGGCCTATCGCAAAGACGAATTTTTCAATGTCAATGGTTTTGTTGACCACATCCGGATCAAATCGGGTGACGACGACCTTTTCGTCAATCAAGTGTCCAATGGTAAAAACACAGCTTGCTGTATTACCAAAGAAAGTTTTACCACCTCGGTTCCGAAAAAGACTTTTGGAACATGGTACCGCCAAAAGAGGAGGCACGTGTCCACAGCCTCTTTTTATAAACTGCATCACAAGATTCTATTAGCGCTTTTTTACCTTTCGCAATTACTGTTCTGGGCCTTGGCCATTACACTGAGTGCTATTACCTTTCAATGGCCTTGGGTAGTTGGTTTGATCGGACTTCGTTTTTTAACACAATACATCGTACTAGGCAAGGCTGCAAAACGTTTAGAAGAAAAAGACCTCACGGTCGGTATTCCGATATTCGAATTGTTTCTCATTCTGTTTCAATTCACTATATTTATCGCAAACCGTTTTTCAAGACCCAACCATTGGAAATAGAAAAGAACTTGCTTACTCATATCGAAAAGGCCAAAGATGGCAATCAAAAGGCCTTTAAGTTTCTTCTTGATACATATTGGAACGACGTTTACGGATTTATCTTTAAACGTACAAAGCATGAAAATGATGCCGAAGATATCACCATTCAAACCTTCGCGAAGGCTTTTGATCGGATCGATACCTTTGACCCCAATTATACGTTCAAAACTTGGTTGATGACCATCTCGAAAAACGTTCATGTAGACCTATTACGAAGGCAGAAGACCGCCATATCAATTCAAGCGAGTGATGACGAAGAACAAAAGGTGTACGCCATCGCAGACGATGCTCCTACGCCTGAAGACAAGATCATCACCGAACAGAACCTGGCCCAATTGCTTCGCGATATCAAAGAATTGAAGCCACACTATCAAGAGATAATCAATCTGCGGTATTTTCAAGAATTGAGCTACAAAGAGATTGCTGCCAAGCTTGATGAGTCGATGAACAATGTGAAAGTAAAACTATTGAGAGCCAAAAAATTATTGGCAGAAATCATTCAGGACAGAAAATGAGCGCGTTTAACCTAAAAAAACTAGGCCCCGGACTATTATTCGCAGGCGCTGCGATTGGTGTCTCGCATTTGGTACAATCTACACGGGCAGGCGCAGACTTTGGCTTCGGACTAATTTGGGCGCTGTTATTAGTAAATCTATTCAAGTATCCCTTCTTTCAATTTGGACCACGATATGCGTTGGCAACCGGTGAGAGCTTGTTGGATGGCTATAAAAAATTAGGGCGTGGCGTCTTGATTTTTTACTTCATACTCTCTTTTGCCACGATGTTTACCATTCAGATGGCGGTGACCATCGTAACGGCTGGGTTGGCTGTAGAAGTATTTCCAGGAAACATCAGCATTGAGGTATGGTGTCTGATTATCACGTTTGTATGTTTACTGCTGCTATTAATAGGGCGTTATAAATTGCTAGACAATCTGATGAAGGTCATTATCGTTACTTTGACCATCAGTACGCTGATAGCAGTAATCATCGCAACTTCTTCTGAACATGCCACGGTTAGCTTTGCCCAGGTCATGCCAACTGAAACGGCTGGCATTGCCTTTTTGATTGCTTTTATGGGATGGATGCCCGCTCCTTTTGATATCTCTATCTGGCATTCGCTCTGGGCTATTGAAAAGAAAAAAGATGAAAAGGATTTCAACACCAAAAGCGGGTTGTTCGATTTTAATATTGGCTATGTAACCACCATCATCTTGGGTATTTGTTTCGTGTCCTTGGGCGCTTTGGTGATGTTTGGTAGCGGAGAGACTTTCTCAAGCAAAGGCGGTGAGTTTGCTGGTCAATTAATAAATCTTTATACGGCAAGCCTGGGGGAATCTGTATACATCTTTATAGCGATTGCAGCATTCACCACTATGTTTAGTACTACCCTCACCACATTAGATGCGTCACCAAGAGCTATGGCAAAGGCCAGTCAATTATTGCTTGGAAAGCTCATCAAACACAGCTATATATTTTGGATGGCGGTATTGGTCATTGGAACCATCGCCATTTTGGCCTTCTTTTTATCTGAGATGGGGCTATTGGTAAAGATTGCCACCATTCTTTCTTTTGTGACCGCGCCGTTTTATGCCATTGCTAATTTCGTATTAATCAGTTCGAAGCACACACCAAAAGAATGGCAACCCTCTACAGGAATGAAAATATTGAGTTGGGCAGGCATCTTTTTCCTTGTTGGATTTAGCGTGTATTACCTCTTCACTTTATAATTTTTAGAACATTTATAAGCGGAAACGTTCGATTTCAATTCGGATGTTGAAATCTGAAAAGCGATTCGTATCTTTGTCTGCGGAAAAAATTGCACTATGAGCACCGAAACAACTACCAGTGTATTGCCACCTAAAGGGAAGCCGAAATGGTTGCGAGTTAAATTACCCACTGGGAAAAAATATACTGAATTACGAGGTTTGGTGGACAAATACAAACTTCACACCATTTGCACCTCCGGAAGCTGTCCGAATATGGGCGAATGCTGGGGTGAAGGAACCGCCACTTTTATGATTCTCGGAAACATTTGTACACGTTCTTGTGGTTTCTGTGGTGTTAAGACAGGAAGACCTGAGACCGTAGATTGGGATGAGCCAGAAAAAGTAGCGCGTTCAATTAAGATCATGAATATCAAGTACGCCGTATTGACTTCGGTAGATAGGGATGACCTTAAAGACATGGGATCCATCATTTGGGCAGAAACCGTAAAAGCTGTCCGCCGAATGAATCCAGAGACCACCCTAGAAACCCTAATTCCAGATTTTCAAGGTATCGAAAGACATATCGACCGAATCGTTGAAGTAGCACCAGAAGTGGTATCGCACAATATGGAAACCGTACGAAGACTCACAAGAGAAGTACGTATTCAAGCCAAATACGACCGAAGCCTAGGTGTACTGAAATATCTAAAAGAACAGGGAATCAGAAGAACGAAATCGGGCATCATGTTAGGACTTGGGGAAACCGAGGAAGAAGTGATCCAAACGATGCGGGACCTTCGTTCTGTAGATGTTGATATTGTGACTATTGGACAATACCTGCAGCCGAGTAAAAAACACTTGCCTGTGAAGCAGTTCATAACACCAGACCAGTTCAAGAAATATGAAGAACTTGGTAAAGAAATGGGCTTCAGACACGTAGAAAGTGGCGCACTTGTTCGTTCGTCTTACAAGGCGCACAAGCACATCGAATAAATAGGATTTCACTGCATATTACCATACCTTTATTCCTGCTTTTATGCAGGAATATTTTTTTGAATTTGATCATCATTTATATATGAAAAATAAGGTTACCGTTGGCATCAATGGATTTGGAAGAATCGGGCGTACCTTGTTCAGACTTTTACAGGAACATGAGCACATCAAGGTAGTACACATCAATGATCTGGCCGATGCAAGGACCATGGCCCATTTGTTAAAATACGACAGTATTCATGGCGTTTCGAAAAGTGACATCACATATGATGAAAACCATATCATCATTGACGGAGAAAAGATTCCTTTTTCAAGACACGCCTCTATTGACGACTTGGATTGGAGCGTAAGTCAACCAGATTTTGTCATCGAATCCACTGGGAAGTTTAAAACCAAATCAGTGCTCGAAAAACACATCGAAACGGGCGCTAAAAAAGTGATTCTGGCAGTGCCTCCTGCTGACGATGACATCAAAATGATTGTGCTTGGGGTCAATGAGCATACAATTGACGGAAGCGAAACCGTCATTTCAAATGCTTCGTGCACGACCAACAATGCAGCTCCCATGATCAAGGTCATTAAAGAATTGTGTGGTATTGAGCAAGCATACATTACCACTGTGCACTCCTACACCACGGATCAGAGTTTACACGATCAACCACACAGAGACCTTCGCAGGGCCAGAGCAGCCAGCCAAAGCATTGTCCCGACCACAACAGGAGCTGCAAAAGCGTTGACTAAAATATTTCCTGACCTCTCTTCTGTTATTGGAGGATGCGGAATCCGCGTGCCTGTTCCGGATGGTTCTTTGACAGACATCACTTTTAATGTGACCAAAGAAACCTCCATAGAAGCGGTCAACAGCGCATTCAAAGAAGCTGCCAGCAACGGCTTGAACGGAATTTTAGCATATACCGAAGACCCGATTGTATCGGTCGACATTGTCGACAATCAGCATTCATGCACGTTTGATGCACAAATGACCTCGGTTATTGGCAAGATGGTCAAAGTGATCGGATGGTATGATAATGAGGTAGGTTATTCTAGTAGATTAATAGACTTAATAGAGCTGATTTCAAATAAATAAGTATATTTGAGGCTAATCTATATAGATTTCTGTGAGGTCCCAAGTCAAATATTTGATACTCCTTTTTGTACTCGCTGCGAAAAGTGTGTTTGCTCAAGACTATGATGAAAATGTCATCAATAGTATTGATAGCATTTTTATCAATGTATATGACCACAAACACCGAGCAGAATATGACAAGGCCGTAACGAGTTTACAATCGGCCTTACTCTTAGCCAAAACTGCCTCTGATTCTGTTCGAATCGCTAAATCCTATAACATTTTCGCCGACCTGTACATCGATCGGGACCGTCATACGGATGCCATTGCATTCTTGGACAAAGCCGAAGAGATACAAAAGCTTTCGGGTGATAAAATCGGCCACGCCACTACACTGACCTCCAGAGGATTGGCCGCCGTAAAGCAAAAGGAGTTTAGAAAGGCCGTCAATTACTTTGATGAAGCCGAAGCCATCTTTGAGACTAACAAGACCTTTGAGAGCTTCAATAAAGTCTCTATGAGCAAGGGTATCTTGTACATGGAATTGGGCGAATATGAAGAGGCCATTGTCAAGTTAGAAAACTCTTTGCCCATTGTAGACCCTTATGAAGGCAACTTCTTGCGTTCTAAGGTATTGCTA
Source organism: Flavobacteriaceae bacterium (assembly GCA_028279515.1). Taxonomy (GTDB): domain Bacteria; phylum Bacteroidota; class Bacteroidia; order Flavobacteriales; family Flavobacteriaceae; genus JANQNQ01. Next base: position 397,073 of record JANQNQ010000001.1, on the reverse strand, counting down.
TTGCTTTCTGAGGCAAACAAAAAATTAGGCAAGAACGTAGATGCCAATATCGACGCGCTCAACGCACTTAACATTGCCAAGTCGTACGACTTCCCAGAGTTAATGATGCAATCGTACAATCTTTTGTATGAGATCAGCGAAGATACCAATCAGCTTTCTGACGCTATCTACTACTTGAAGCAGCATAATAAAATGAGGGATTCTGTCTTTTCGACGGATCGCTTGGTAAAAATAAAAGAAGCAACGGCACAATTTGATTCCGAATTCAAGGAAAACTTGATTCAAGAGATGAGCCGTAACAGTGATGAGCTTAACCAAACGGTAAAGATCTCGAAACTGACCTCAATACTGAGTTCAGCTTTGCTGATCATTATTTCCCTACTCACGATCTCATTGTATCGAAACAATCAGATCAAGATCAAGACCAATCAGTTATTGGTTAAGAAAAACAACGAACTACAGATCGCCAAGGAAAAAGCCGAAAAGGCCATGCAGGCAAAAGCACAGTTCTTGTCTACGGTAAGTCACGAACTCCGGACACCGCTGTATGCGGTTACAGGCTTAACGCACCTGCTCTTGGAAGAAAACCCAAGCAAACATCAAGAAGAGCATTTAAAGTCGCTAAAGTTCTCCGGAGACTACTTATTGGCTTTCATCAATGATATCCTGCAGATCAACAAGATCGAAGCGAAAAAATTGTCGGTCAAAAAAGACGACCTCAATTTGGCGAAAATATTGCAAGATGTGGTCAACTCGTTGAGTACTACAGCTAAAGAAAACAACAACAAAATACACCTTGAGCTCGATGAGCGTATTCCGATGTATATAATCGGTGACCCGCTAAAGCTCTCTCAAATATTTATCAATCTCGTTGGCAACTCCTTGAAGTTCACCGAAAACGGTGATGTACGAATCATTGTCAATGTAGAAGAAGAACTCGAAAGCTCCATACGCCTTCACTTTGCAGTTAAGGACAACGGTATTGGTATTTCTGAAGAAATGCAGGCGACCATCTTTGATAGTTTTGCGCAAGGCTCGATCCAGATTAACAGAAAGTACGGAGGTACTGGTCTCGGACTCACCATTGTAAAGAGCTTATTGGAATTGCTAGAAAGCGAGATCCAACTAGAAAGTACCCTTGGCGAAGGGACGACGTTCTCTTTTGCCGTAGATTTTGAAAAATCGAAGAAAGTGCAAAGTAGAATCAAGAAAAAAGTGCTTGCAGCAGGACCAGACCTCTTTAGCAAACTCAAGATTCTTTTGGTTGAGGACAACAAGATCAACCAGGTTATCACTAAGAAGATGCTGAACAAGAAAGGTATGAGCTGCGACATCGCAAATGACGGCTATGAAGCTATAGACCTTGCCAAAAAGAACGAATACGACCTGATCTTGATGGACATCCACATGCCAGGTATAAGCGGTTTAAAGGCGACCGAAGAGATCAGAAAGTTCAACGACATTATTCCAATCATTGCATTGACGGCGATTTCGTTAGACGAAAACACCGACGACTTCTACCAAGCAGGGTGTAATGATGTGGTTACAAAACCCTTTAAACCAGACATTTTCTACAAGAAAATATCAGAGTCGGTTACAGGAAGTTTACAGAAAAGCTAATTTTTGGCACGCAGTTTGATAATATATAAATGAAAACACGCTACTACGTTTTCATTTTCAAATAATAAGAGTTGGTTAGTTAAGTTAGTGCGATCGCGAGGGTCGCACTTCTTCTTTTATATACCCCAATAATTTCTCATCAAACAATGCCTTATCTTCTATAAAGGATGTTTCTATCGGTAAGTAAAAAAGGGAGGCTTTCGCCAAACGCTTTTGAAGCCTCACAAAGTCTTTTTCGGTGGTTAGGATCTTCTTTCCTTCAGCTATGGTTATAATCCTTTCGATATCTGCTTCGGAAAAATTATGGTGGTCAGGAAACTTCAAATGTTCAAAAGTGTATGCTTTTTCCGCTAGAAAATCAATCATGGGCTTCGGATTTGCGATTCCGGTCACCAGCACGAATGTATCATCCTTCAACGCTGAAAGCTGCATGCTTTGATCGCTTCCGAATACCTCTTCTGCATAAGCGATTTTCGTAAAGAACACCTCTTGTCCAGAATAAGGCTTCAGTTTCCTCTTCATGCGTTCCTGTTCCTCTTTACTTAGGTTTTGAGGACATTTGGTCACCACGATCAAATCTGCCCTTTTACGGCCCGAAATACTCTCGCGTAAGAATCCCATGGGCAAATGCCAATCAGCATAATAGGGATCGTCGTAAGCAGTCAATAGGATAGAAAAGCCAGGACGTACCTTGCGATGTTGAAACGCATCATCCAATACCACAACATCGATATCCGGTTTCAACTCGAGTATACGTTGGATTCCATGTACTCGATGCGCATCAACAGCAACCGCGATATCTGGAAACTTTCGGAAGAATTGAAAAGGTTCGTCGCCTAAGGTATCGATGGTGGTATCCTTCCCTCCTATTTGAAAGCCTGTAGACTTTCGCTTGTACCCCCTACTCAAGGTTGCCAATTGATGATCTTCCTTTAACAGCCGAATCAAATACTCGACCATGGGTGATTTACCGGTGCCCCCAACATTTAGGTTTCCTACGCAGATTATAGGAATATCAAATGAAGTAGATCTTAGAATACCTTGATCGTAAAAAAAATTCCGAATAGCAGTAATCGCATTGTAGAGCAATGCGAACGGGAAAAGTATGCCCTTGATCCATTTCATCATAACGAAAGTATGATATTTATCTTTTCTTCGCATATATCTTCAAAACATATTTGGCTATTTGTGTAAATTTACCACGCAAATTACCGTACCTTCATTCAGTTAATATCTAGACCAGCATGCGCATAAAAGACATCATTACCCAACTAGAGGAACTTTCACCAACGGCTTATGCCGAAGATTTTGATAATGTCGGACTTTTAGTCGGGGATAGCAATCAAGAAGTGAACGGTGTTCTCGTAACATTAGACACACTCGAAGTTGTCGTTGACGAGGCCATTGAGAAAAACTGCAACTTGATCGTGACCTTCCATCCGATCATCTTTTCTGGATTGAAAAAGTTAAATGGGAAAAATTACGTTGAACGTGTGGTCATAAAGGCTATTCAGAACAACATTGCTATTTACGCCATTCATACCGCCTTGGACAATTCGATTGAAGGTGTTAACGCCCGAATCTGTCAACAACTTGGCTTGAATAACCGAAAAGTGCTTCTACCTAAAAAAGGCACCATTAAAAAGCTCACCACCTTCGTCCCTAAAAAGAACGCAGAAAGTGTGAGAGAAGCATTGTTTGCCGCAGGAGCCGGTACCATAGGAAATTATTCGCATTGTAGTTTTAATGTAGAAGGACAGGGAAGTTTTAAACCAGAAGAAAATGCCAATCCGACAATAGGAACCGTGGGCAAGACCCATTTTGAAGCGGAAGTGCAAATAGGAATCACTTTCCTTTCACATCTTCAGGGACAGGTAATGAATGCACTTAAAAGTAGTCACCCCTATGAAGAAATCGCATACGAGATCGTTACCCTTGACAACACCAATCAAACCATCGGCATGGGCATGGTAGGCACGTTGGACGATGCGATGAACGAAAAGGACTTTCTAAACTTCTTAAAAGACCGCATGAATGCCGACTGTGTAAGGCACTCTGCCCTGTTAGATAAACCTATTAAAAAAGTGGCTGTTTTAGGGGGTTCTGGAAGTTTTGCCATTGGGGCTGCCAAACGTGCTGGGGCTGATGCATTTATCACGGCAGACCTTAAATATCATCAGTTCTACGAGGCTGAGGGTAAAATACTGCTGGCAGACATCGGACACTATGAGACCGAACAGTATACAAAAAATTTGATTGTTGATCATCTTACGAAAAAAATTCCTAATTTTGCAATCGTTTTATCTGAACACAATACAAATCCAATCAAGTATTCATAAACATGGCAAAAAAGAAAGAAGTTACGGTTGAAGAAAAATTACGCGCACTATACGACCTTCAGCTTATAGACTCTAGAGTGGACGAGATCAGAAATGTTAGAGGTGAGCTACCATTGGAAGTAGAAGACCTAGAAGATGAAGTTGCTGGATTGAACAAAAGAATGGAAAAGCTGAATGCTGACCTTGAACTTATCGACGACAGCATCAAAAATAAAAAGAACTTGATTGAAGAGGCTAAGGCATTGATCAAAAAGTACAACGAGCAGCAAAAGAATGTGCGTAACAATCGTGAGTACAATTCGATCACTAAAGAAATTGAGTTTCAAGAACTAGAGATTCAATTAGCCGAAAAGAACATCAAAGAGTTCAAATCGCAGATCGAACAGAAAAAAGAGGTGATCGGTGACACCAAGGAAAAACTTGGAGAAAGAGAGACGCACCTTAAGCATAAAAAGGACGAGCTTGACGCTATCTTGGCTGAGACTGAAAAAGAAGAAAAGGCCTTGATCGAAAAGTCTGAAGAATTCGAAAAGAAGATCGAGGATCGTTTGGTCTCTGCTTACAAAAGAATTCGTTCGAACGTTAAGAATGGATTGGCAGTTGTGCCGATCGAGCGTGGCGCTTCTGGAGGATCATTCTTCACCATTCCACCACAGGTGCAAATGGAGATCGCTTCTAGAAAGAAGATCATCACTGACGAACACAGTGGACGTATCTTGGTTGACCCAACCTTAGCTACTGAAGAAAAAGAAAAGATGGAAAAGCTTTTTTCTAAGCTATAACCCACTTCAAATAGTATTAAAAAAAACCTGCAGATTACTGCAGGCTTTTTTTTTGGCACAGAAATTGGACTGTAAGTAATCCAAAGTTTTATTGACAAACGTATATATAACAAATACCCCGCATACCGCGTCCATATATTTTCACTGGCCCTTTGCAATTGCAAAGGGCTTTTTTATTTGTAATTTTTTGGCAAAGACATAGACTAAGGTGCTATGATCAATAAATTTTCAGAATTTTCAACGGGAGCCTTGCTCAACGTTTCAGACAAAACGCTACTAGAAGATTATCGCAATTCAAAGCTCTTAGAGTTCTTTACCTTTATTTGGGTAAAAGAGGGATTGGCTGAATTTATTGTCGACAGCATCCCCGTCATGCTTAGCGAAGGACAAATCATTGCTTTAACAACGGCACAGCATTTTCAGTTCTTGCATGGAGATGATTTGGTGGTGTATCAATTTAACAGAGAGTTCTATTGCATCAAAGATCACGACAAGGAAGTAAGTTGCAACGGACTCCTATTTTTCGGGGACCATTCGACACCCATCATAACCCTTGACCCAATCGAATCTGAGAAGTTCGATATGCTTCACAAGATCTTCTTAGACGAATTGCAGACCAAGGACACCATTCAAGCAGAAATGCTTCGCATGCTCATGGCTAGGTTCATCATCAAGACCACTCGCATATTCAAAGCACATAAAGGAGTTACAGATTCTGAAAAGCAGACCAACCTTTTTCGATCTTTCAACCAATTGGTAGAAACACACTTTAGAAAGGAACATTCGGTATCGTTTTACGCAGAACAGCTATACAAATCACCCAAGACCCTTTCTAATCGTTTTTCACGCTATGGAAAGAGTCCATTGCAGATAATTCACGACCGTATTGTTCTTGAGGCCAAAAGGCTGCTCTACTATACAGATAAAACCGCCAAAGAAGTGGCGTACGAACTTGGGTTCGATGATGCTTCCCACTTAAGCCGGCTGTTTAAAAAACAGACAGGTTTTTCACCATCATCTTTCCGACAGCAAAAAACAAAAGAAACAAGCATACTATAACATTTCAACTAACAAAAGAAAAACTAATTATGAAGAAGTACCTTCCTATTGCATTGAGAATTATTGTGGCAGTGATTCTCATTCAAACGTTGCGATTTAAATTCACCGCCCATCCAGATAGTGTCTACATCTTTGAAACCGTTGGATTAGAACCCATAGGAAGAATAGGCATCGGTATTGCCGAACTTATTGCCGGTATCTTGCTCTTGATACCAAGAACTGCTTGGCTTGGTGCTGCACTGACCCTAGGAATCATTGGTGGCGCCATCATGATGCACCTTACTACTTTGGGTATAGAAGTTAAAGGCGATGGAGGGGTTCTCTTCGGAACGGCTGTAGTAACCTTTGTGCTTAGCGCAATTGTTCTCTGGTTATACAAAAAGTCAATTCCTATTATAGGAAGCCGATTCAAATAAAATACGAATCACAACTACTACCCTAGCCCTGAAGTGAGCGTTCTCTACTTCAGGGCTTTTTCATTAATTAGGGAAATATCGACATGTGGTCGTGCCATCCTTACATGTACTTCCCTCCTTTTTAGAAGCATCTTTGTACTGTCAATTTAAAACAAGTACAAGATGAACGTAAAAAACACCTCGATCTTTAATTTGATCAACATATTCAGACGAAGCAATAACATCATTAAAAACACGATCAGCCCTAAAACGCATTGCGAGCAAAAAGGACTGCACGATTACTATTGCGACGCCGAAAAGCCCCACGTAATCAACCTAAATCAACCGTAAGGGACAAATTGATATGCAGCAAGGAAATATCTGTATGGAATGTCGTGCTGCTGAGTCCGAATTTTGTATCAAGAAATTTCAAATAAAACATTCACATAAAAATTTAATCACATGAGCACATTCAATGTACCAACTAGAGAAGAAGTAAGCGCTAACAACCAAGCGATCTTTGACAACTTAAACAAAGCTTTAGGTTTCGTACCAAATCTTTATGCTACCTACGCGCACTCAGAAAACGCATTGGGCAATTATTTGGCCTTTGCAAATGCAAAGACATCACTATCAGCCAAAGAAAAAGAAGTTGTAAACTTAGCTGTAAGCCAGGTTAACGAGTGTATTTATTGCTTGTCTGCCCACACTGCTATAGGAAAAATGAACGGCTTCAACGACGAGCAAATCCTTGAGCTAAGAGCAGGTAGAGCTTCTTTTGACAATAAACTGGACGCCTTGGCTCGTTTGGCCAAAAACGCTACAGAAAACAGAGGACGTACGGATCAAGCCGTAATCGAAAACTTCCTAGAAGCAGGATACACCAAAGAAAACTTGGTAGACACCATCGTTCTTGTAGGTGACAAGACCATCTCTAACTATTTACACAGCACAACGAAAGTTCCGGTTGACTTTCCAGTCGCACAACCTTTAGAATCTCAATTAGCATAACATTAAACCAACAAACAAAATGAAAAAAGTTCTTTTAGCATTCGCATTGATTCTTGGATTTGCATTTACATCAAATGCACAGAGCCAAGCAAAGACCATCTCTCTTGAACAAACCAAAGGAGAGTTTACACAAAAACAGATCACGGTATCTCAGGGTACATATGTATTCGAGATTGCCAACAATGGTGTAGGACATGATGTAGGATTCGTTTTGGTCAAAAAAGGAAAAGACCTTAACGATCCAAAAAATCACATCAAAACGGCCTATGTAACAAAAGCCGTTTCTACTGGAGCAAAACAAACTTCTAAACCGACAAAGTTGGCCAAAGGGGAGTACGTTTACTTTTGCCCATTAAACCCTACATCAACAGACAATACCTTGATCGTACAATAACTACAGTGGGGTAATTGGTTAGGTGACGGAGCCCTGTGAGATCGTTAAATCTCACGGGGCTTTTTTTATTGTCGAAACGGAAACCTACCTTTATGCTTTCAAAACCAACCAACATGAAAAAAGTAGCATTTATCATTTCCGTTTGCCTAAGCCTACTGGCCTGTAAAAATGAAAACACGGATAAAAGCACTTCTGAAAAAGAAGTTGAAACCAAACCGCTTTCTATCCTTGAAAAGGTGGCCAATGCACATGGTATCGACCGTTGGAAGGACGTAAATGAAATCCAATACGTTTTTAACGTGCAACGTGACAGCAATCACTACGCCCGTAGCTGGAGCTGGAAACCAAAGACGGCCCAAATCACGATGAACGATACGATTTCCTATAGCCGAAAAGGCACGATAGATTCAACGTTTATCAGAGCTGATCAAGGCTTCATCAATGACAAATACTGGCTCTTAGCCCCTTTCAACTTGATCTGGGACCAGGAGAGTTTCACCTATACACACGAAGAAAAGGCCACTGCTCCAATCAGCAAGACCGCGATGCAAAAGTTGACTATTGTCTATAAAAGTGAAGGTGGATACACACCTGGAGATGCGTATGATTTTTACTTCGGAAAAGATTTCGTTATCAAAGAGTGGGCATTTAGGGAAGCCAACGCTCCCGAAGCTGGTTTGATTACTTCGTGGGAAGATTACGAAACTTTCAACGGACTAAAGATCGCCAAGACACACAATCGCGACGCCGGAAGCTGGAAACTCTACTTTACCGATATCAAAGTCAATTAATCAAGACCGTCGTTGTTTCAAGATATAAGCGGTCAGCATTGCGATGGCTGCTATAGACAATAAGAAGATAAAGCTCAATCTTAGACTCGAAAGGTCTGACAAAAACCCAAGCACTACAGGGCCAAGCAAGAAACCAAGATATCCGAAGCCAGCAACGAATGAAATCCCTTCTGAAGAAGAAATTCCTTTGGCTTTACCTGCAAGTCTGAACAGCTCTGGGATGATAACCGAAAATCCGATACCAACAAGGCCAAATCCAATGAGCGAAAGTGTTGTTGTGGCCATAAGTATTAGGGCATAGCCCATAATCCCGATCAAACATCCAGCTATAATGATCTTCAATGGACCGTATTTGCTGCTCACGCCATCTCCGAAGAAACGCCCAACTGTCATCATTGCTGAAAACGCAACAAAACCAAAACCCGCAATCTCTTCAGACGAAACGTTGACGATATCCAGAAGGTAGAGCTTACTCCAATGTTCAATGGCCCCTTCACTTCCCATGATAATGAAACCAATAATGGTAAGTCCTAACAAAGGACGTAACAATTTCAAATTGAAACTTTTCTTTTCGCGCTCGGCATGATCACTTCTAATACCCAGATATGCCTTGCAAATCAACAAATTAGTGATGACCACGAATACCATGGCGTACACCATATGATAAAAAGGAATGTTGAAATACTTCAGAATCAAACTTCCTATTCCAGCGCCGATTACACCTCCTAAGCTAAAAAAGCCATGAGAAGCAGACATGAAGTGTACTTTGTCTTCCTTCTCAATATCTGACACTAAAGCATTCATCGCGATATCAGTGAAACAAGACAGTGCGCCTGTAATCATTAGAAGTCCGCATAGCATTACATAACTACTTGCGATTATGGGGAACACAAAAGCAACGGCGTACAATATTACTCCGATCAACGTGCTCTTGCCGACACCCAAAGTATCGATGATCTTGGCTGAAAAAGGAATCATTACCAAGGTACCAAAAGCATAGCAAAACAAGGCGATTCCGAGCTGGCCGTCATCTATTTGCAACGTGTCCTTGACATAAGGAATGTATAATACCCAGGTACCCGTCATAATATTTAACGAGGCGAACACCCAAGCCGGGGCAAAGTACCGCAATCTAGAAAGAATGAGTAGTAATGAATTCAATATCAGTTGGTTTGAAGGCGACTAAAATACATTTTTAAATTTAATTGATGATAGAACTTGGGTCATAAACCTTAATTTTTGTAACTTTACGAAACACTGTTTCAATTATTAAAACACCTATGCTTCAAACGACACATAAAGCCACGCTCGAATACGCCAAAGAAATGGACCAGCAGGATCCATTGGCACAGTATCGCGAACAGTTTCACCTTCCAAAACGTGAAAATGGCGAACCCTGGGTATACTTTTGCGGCAACTCGCTTGGACTGCAACCCAAACAGACTGAAACCTATGTACAGCAAGAATTGCAAGACTGGGCAGCTCTGGGAGTAGAAGGTCATATTCATGCCAAAAATCCATGGCTTCCGTATCACGAGTTCTTAACAGAAAGCATGGCGAGGTTAGTCGGCGCCAAACCCATCGAAGTGGTTTGTATGAATACCTTGACGACCAATCTTCATTTGTTGATGGTCTCCTTTTATCAACCTACCGCAACAAAATATAAAATCGTTATAGAGAGCGATGCTTTTCCGTCGGATCGATATGCAGTAGAGTCTCAACTTAAGTTTCACGGACACGACCCAAAAGAAAGTCTTGTCGAATGGAAACCCAGACAAGGTGAAGAACTGGTGCATCTTGAAGACCTTCAGCAGATATTGGATGAACAAGGTGATGAAATTGCCTTGTTGCTGATTGGAGGGGTCAACTACTACACCGGGCAGTATTTCGATCTAAAAGAAATAGCCCGAATGGGCCACGCCAAAGGATGTATGGTTGGTATAGACCTAGCACATGGCGCCGGAAATATCATGCCAAACCTTCACGAAAGCAATGCGGATTTTGCCGCATGGTGTACCTACAAATACTTAAACTCGGGTCCAGGAAGCCTCAGTGGTATCTTTGTACACGAGAGACATGCCTTTGATAAAAATCTAAAGAAATTTACAGGTTGGTGGGGTCACAATAAAGACACCCGTTTTAATATGCGCCATGATTTTGACGGATTGCCTGGAGCAGAGGGGTGGCAATTAAGCAACCCTCCTATCCTATCGATGGCAGCCATCAAAGCATCGTTAGATATCTTTAATGAAGTGGGTATGGAAGCTCTTTGTCGCAAATCTGAAAAACTTACTGGTTATCTCGAGTTTCTTCTTGACGAACTAGAAGATGACCGAATTCAGGTGATCACCCCAAGAGACCCAAAACAGCGTGGTTGCCAACTTTCGATCCAAGTGAAAAGTGCCGACAAGCGTCTTCATGACAAACTAACCGACGCAGGTGTCATTTCAGATTGGCGAGAACCAGACGTTATAAGAGTTGCTCCTGTTCCGCTTTATAATTCATTCGAAGATGCCTATAAAATGGTATCTCGTTTAAAAGAACTGCTTAAAACTATTTGATGAGCGCAAAACAAGAAAATATAGTAATCATCGGCGCCGGACTTTGTGGTTCATTACTAGCCCTTCGATTGGCCCAACGCGGTTACAAGGTTGATGTTTATGAAAGTAGACCAGACCTTCGTGTCACCGATATTTCGGCCGGACGGTCCATTAACTTAGCACTTTCTGATCGAGGTTTTAAAGCCTTGCGGCTGGTTGGATTAGAGGAAAAGGCCAAGGATATCTGTATTCCGATGAAAGGGCGTTTGATGCACGACACCCAAGGAAATACCTTTGCTTCAAACTACTCTGGACGTGACCATGAGTGTATTAATTCGATTTCAAGAGGCGACCTAAATGGTTTGCTTCTTACCGAAGCCGATACACATGACAACCTAACCATTCATTTCCAAAAGGAATGTACATTCGTTGACCTTGATACGAACACGATTACATTTCTGGATCAAGTGAGCAACGAAGAATTTAACGTAAAGGCAGATGTCATCTTCGGAACCGACGGGGCTGGTTCTTCACTACGAAAAAGCTACTATTTAGAGCGAAAATTCCTGTTTAGCTATTCGCAGAACTTTTTAACACACGGCTATAAAGAATTGGAAATTCCAGCAGCGAAAGACGGTTCCCACCTTATCGACAAAGACTATTTACATATTTGGCCGCGAGGTGAATATATGCTGATCGCATTGGCTAATTTGGACGGAAGCTTCACCGTTACTCTTTTCCTAAGTCATGAAGAGGGCGAATACAATTTCGCCAATTTATCTTCGGAAGAAAAGATCAAAGAATTCTTTACAGAACAATTCCCAGATGCTTTGGCTTTGATCCCGAATATCGCGGAAGAATTTGCCAACAATCCAACGGGCGCTCTTGGTACGGTAAAATGCTCACCTTGGTATTACAAAGGACAAACTCTTTTGATGGGAGACGCTGCACATGCTGTGGTTCCTTTTTACGGACAAGGAATGAATGCCTCTTTTGAAGATGTAAGCGTCCTAGATCGTTTTATCAATCAACACGAAGGCGATTGGGCCGCCATTTTCAAAGCCTACCAAAAGGCACGTAAGGCAGATGCTGATGCCATTGGGATACTCGCTGAAGAGAACTATTACGAGATGCGCGATCATGTTGCGAATCCGATCTTCAAAGAAAAACGTAAGTTCGAAATGGCTCTCGAAAAGAACTTTCCAGAGACGTACTTCTCAAAATACTCTATGGTCACCTTCAATGAAAACATAGGATATCACGAAGCCATGATCAAAGGAAGGGCGCAAGACAAAGTGCTTCTTAATCTCATCGCCGATGGTGATATTGACCACAACACTCCAATCGATAGTGTGTTGCAAAAAGTACAGGAAGAAACCGCCGAAGAATTAAAAGAAATCAACATAGCAAAACTAACACGATAATATCATGAGCGATTCATCTAGTAAACTCATAAAAGATAAAGCAACACCAAGAGGAGCGTATCCTCACATTAAGCGCGTAGGCGATTTTATTTTCGTTTCAGGAACCAGTTCGCGCAGACCAGACAATACCTTTGACGGTGTGCATCAAGTAGACGAAATGGGCACCATGCGTTTGGACGTACGAGAACAAACCAAAGCTGTTTTAGAGAACATCAAGGATTACTTAGCCACTGAAGGCGCCACTTTAGCCGATGTAGTTGATGTAACTTCCTTTTTGGTAAACATGAACGACTTTGCAGGATACAACGAGGTCTATGCTCAATACTTTGACAAAGAGACAGGGCCTGCAAGAACAACGGTTGCAGTGCATCAGCTACCCCACCCAAATTTGTTGGTTGAGATCAAGGTAATGGCTTACAAAAAACAATAGCTATGGCGCAAGCATCCAAAAAAATACTTAATACCTCTATCGACAAAGCATTCAAGATCTTGGATTGCTTTAGCGATGAAGAAGTAGAATTGGGTGTAACCGAAATCGCCAACAAAGTGGGCACCAACAAGAGTACGATGTATCGTCTGTTGGCTACGATGGAAACCTTAAATGTTATTCAGCAGAATCCTGAGAACGACAAATATCGCCTCGGATTAAAGCTTTTTGAACTCGGCAACAAAGTTAGTATTCACAGAAACTTTATTGCCAAGGCACATCCGTTTATGGAAGAGCTGGTAGAAACTGCAGGAGAAACAGCGCACTTGGCCATCTACAAGGACCAACAAGTTTTTTATCTTGATAAAGTCGAAGGAAAACACGGTTTGCAGATCAATTCGCAGATCGGAAGCTACAAACCGTTGTATTGCACCGGAATGGGTAAGGTGATGTTAGCGTTTGCCGTTGATAATTTCGAAGAATTGATTCACAATGAAACGCTGGCAAAGAAAACGCCCAATACCATTATCAACAAAGAAAAGTTGATCAAAGAGATCAGGCAGATCAAACAACAAGGATTTGCCTTGAATATGGAAGAAAGCGAAATCGGACTTATTTGTGTGGCCGTTCCGATATTAAGTGACAAAGGAAAATTCATTGCCGCTATAAGTACTTCGGGACCTTCGGCTAGATTTAATGAAAACGAGATCAACACCTATACCAATGACCTTAAAAATACGGCCCATCAGATAAGAGGGCTGTTTAAAAGTTTATAGCATGCTACAGATCACCAACTACATAAACGGCATTTTCGAAGCACCAGTGAACGATCAATGGTTAGACAACTATGACCCTTCTAACGGAAACGTTTACAGCCATATCAGCAATTCGGATGCGAAGGATATCGAAAACGCCTATAATGCAGCCAAAGCAGCCTACCCTTCTTGGTCTCAGACCACCTTGGACGAACGCAGCAAGATCATGCTGCGCATCGCAACATTGATCGAAGAAAACTTAGACATGCTTGCCGAAGCCGAATCAAAAGACAACGGAAAGCCGCTTTGGTTGGCAAAGGCTGTAGACATTCCGAGGGCATCAAGCAACTTTCGCTTTTTTGCGAATGCTATCACACAGTTTGCTTCAGAAGCGCACGAAAGTGTAGGAATGGGAGCTATGAATTTTACGTTACGACAACCTATTGGTGTCGTGGGTTGCATTTCACCGTGGAATCTTCCGCTATACCTTTTTACATGGAAAATCGCTCCGGCTATTGCTGCCGGAAATACGGTTGTTGCAAAACCTTCTGAGGTGACTCCGATGACTGCCTTCCTCTTAGGAAATATTTGTACGGAAGCCGGTCTACCCAAAGGAGTTCTCAATATTGTTCATGGTACGGGCCCTTCCGCAGGACAAGCCATTATTGAACATCCAGATATCAAAGCCATCTCTTTTACCGGAGGCACTGCAACGGGAGCGCATATTGCACGCACAGCGGCTCCCATGTTCAAGAAACTCTCCCTCGAATTGGGCGGAAAAAACCCGAACCTCATCTTTGCCGATTGTGACTACGAAAATATGATGACCACTACACTACGTTCGTCCTTTGCAAATCAGGGGCAGATATGTCTTTGCGGGTCACGAATCTTTGTGGAACGATCGCTGTATGATAAATTCAAGGAAGATTTTGTGGCACGTGTGAAAAAATTGGTAGTTGGGCACCCGTCTGATAACAACGTGAACTTAGGTGCGCTGGTATCAAAACCACATCTGGAAAAAGTCGTATCTTATATAGAGATGGCTCAAGAAGAAGGTGCAACCGTTTTAACAGGCGGAAACCAAGTCACAGTTGGAGGTTATGAAGGTGGTTATTATTTAGAGCCCACAGTAATTGAGGTTACGGATGACAAATGCCGAATAAACCAAGAAGAAGTATTCGGACCCGTAGTGACCATCATGCCCTTTGACGATGAAGTAGATGCCTTGGCAAAGGCCAATGGCGTTCGTTATGGACTTTCAGCCACGCTCTGGACTTCTGATTTGAATAGAACCATGAGGGTCAGCAAAGCCTTAGAAGCAGGTATCGTTTGGGTCAACACTTGGCTCATGCGCGATCTGAGAACACCGTTTGGCGGCGTTAAAAACTCTGGGGTTGGTAGAGAAGGTGGCTTTGAAGCGTTACGCTTTTTCACAGAACCGAAAAATGTATGTATTAAGTATGAATAGTTGTTAGTTGTTGGTTATTAGTTGTTAGAAAATGAAAAGCGATAAGGAAAAAGCGAATAGCGAAGAGCCCCTTAACCAGAAATTTGAAATAACGGAAACTAGGAGTTAGAATTTGGAAGTTGGATGATGGATGTCCGGTGACCGATGACGGATGTTGAAATTTGTCTTTATACTCCGAAACTTTAGTGAAGGAGTGTAAGCTAGAAAGTGAATACTGAAAAACTAATAATTGGAATTTGGAAATGATAATAATCTCAATACTCAATACTAAGTACTCAATACTTTAAAAAAGAATGAATTTAGATCTAACTCATAAAAATGCCTTGGTCTGCGGAAGCACCCAAGGAATCGGAAAAGCCGCTGCCATGGCCATGGCGGGTATGGGCGCCAATGTCACATTGGTAGCTCGTAATGAAGAACGCTTGAAAAAAGCCGTTTCTGAGTTACCAAAAAAAGACGGACAGTCGCATGCATATCTCGTTGCCGACTTTCAAGACCCCGAAAAGCTTGGTATAAAGGTTGCCGAAAGCTTGAAATCTACAAATGTGTATCACATCTTGGTCAACAATACAGGAGGCCCTCCTGGCGGACCTGTTTTTAATGCACAACTCGATGAGTTTGAGCGCGCTTTTACACAGCACTTAAAGTGTAACCATATATTAGTACAAGCAGTGGTTCCGGGGATGAAGGATGCTGGATACGGACGTATCATCAACGTAATCTCAACTTCTGTAAAGCAACCGCTAAACGGACTTGGTGTATCTAATACAATTCGTGGTGCGGTTGGTAATTGGTCTAAAACTTTGGCAAACGAGTTGGGCACTTTTGGTATTACCGTGAACAACGTATTACCAGGAGCAACCGCTACTGAAAGGCTGTCTTCAATCATTAACAATAAGGCTGAAAAGACAGGTAAAAGTGTTGAGGCCGTTACTGAAGAAATGAAAGCCAGCATTCCGGCAAATCGTTTTGCGCAACCCGAAGAGGTAGGCAATGCCGTTGCTTTTTTATCCAGTGAAGCGGCTTCATATATCAACGGAATCAATCTGCCGGTAGATGGCGGAAGAACAAAATCATTATAAACTAAAACACAACACAATGAGCAATTTAGTTTCACCCATCAATTTTAAAGCTTGGATCGAAGAAAATCGCCACCTTCTTAAGCCACCTGTCGGCAACAAATGTGTATGGCAAGACGGTGATTTTATCGTGATGGTTGTTGGTGGTCCAAACAGTCGTAAAGACTACCACTATAACGAAACTCCTGAGTTTTTCTATCAAATTGAAGGAGACATTGTTTTAAAGATCATTGACAACGGCGAACCCAAAGATGTGCATATCAAAGAAGGAGACATTTATTTATTGCCTCCAAAGGTGCCACATTCTCCGCAGCGCGGAGCAAACACTGTTGGGCTTGTCATTGAATACAAGCGCCCCGAAGGTATGCAAGATGCTTTAGAGTGGTATTGCGAGCACTGCACGACCAAATTGTATGAAGAAGATTTTACGGTAGAAAACATCGAGACCGACATGCCTAAGATCTTCGACAAATACTACTCGGACATATTGAAAAGAACATGCCCGAATTGTGGAAACATCATGCAACCACCAACAAAGAAGTAATAAAGTACACCTAACTTTTTAATAACCTCCCACGGTTAAATTAGCCTATATGGAAACTAAACGAAAATTGAGAATCAACGGACACTCGCACCTTCTTCCCTATCCAGAAGAGATTCCGCAGTTCATGAAAGACAAAGAGATATTCTGGGTCGACGATGAACGAAAGTACATGCTTCAAAAGGGATGGAAGCGACCTGTGACCGACTCGAGTTTCTTCTTAAATGAAAAGCTCGAATGGATGGAACGCTACAAGATCGACCACGCGGTCGTACTCAACCTTTCTCAATTGTATGGCAACGGACTTCGTCTGGAGGAAATGAAACAGGCCTTGCGTTTCCAAAATGATTTCAACGCACGAATTCAACATGACAACCCGTCCAAATTCACCTGTGGTTTTGTTGTGCATCCAGGATATGTTCGTGGTGCATTATGGGAAATTGAACGTTGTGTCGAAGAACTTGGTCTTGACCTGTTGTGTTTACCAACCCACTACATGGACACCATCGGTACGTGGCGTTGTATTTTTGATGAGGAAAATGAGCCGATATTCGAGTTGGCCAGCAAATATAATTTGGCAGTCGAAGTACATCCTTATGACGGAGAGAAATTTATTCTGCTTGAAAATACTGCCTGGCGCTTTCATCTAATATGGATGTTGGCCCAGTGTGCTGACGCGTATCACTTTTTAACGCTGAATGGCTACGCAGACAAATACCCGGGCATGCGTGTTTGTTTTGCTCATGGTGGACAATTAGCGCAGATCAACCTTGGAAGACGTATTCAAGGGTTTGACGGAAGGCCTGACATGTTTGAAGGAAAGCAACACCCACGAAAAGCGGTAGGTCATAAGAACATCTTCTTTGATACCTTGGTTCATGATACAGGTTCTCTAAAACTTTTGGTAGAAAACCAAGGAGCAGGCCAAGTACTTATGGGATTGGATGACCCTTATCCTTTGGGTGAAATGGAGAGCGCTCCGCAATCGTCCTACCCTGGAAAGATCCTGGACCTCGCTATGGAGAGAGATATCATCAACCAAGGTCAGTACGACGCCATGTGGGAGAACAATGTATTACAATGGCTTTACGGAAACGATGAAGCACGAAAACAAAAAATGATCAACCGAATCTTAAGCAACTCGTAAGCTATGCACTTTATTCCAGAAGCCTTAGATAATTATGTAGTAGCACACTCGGCAAAAGAGCCCAAATTGCTACAGCAACTTACAAGAGAAACGTATCAGAAGATACTGCAGCCCCGAATGCTCAGCGGGCATTATCAAGGCAGGATCCTCAGTATGATCGCTAAGATTGCGAATCCTAAGAACATTTTAGAAATCGGAACGTATACTGGCTATTCGGCTTTGTGCTTGGCCGAGGGAATGCAAAAAGAGGGTGTATTGCATACCATTGATGTCAATGAAGAACTTTTTGACTTTCAACGCTCCTATTTTGATCGTTCGGAATATGGTGGACAAATCGTGCAACATCTCGGGGATGCTACTGAGATCATCCCTAATTTGAGCGAATCGTTCGACCTTGTCTTTATAGACGCCGACAAACCCAACTACCCGACATACTTTGAGCTAATCATATCTAAGATGAACAAAGGCGGAATCATTTTGTCTGACAATGTGCTATGGAGCGGAAAAGTTCTTGAAAAAGTAGCCGAGGATGACGAGTCTACCAAAGCACTTATTGAATATAATAAACTCTTGGCCGAAGATTCTCGAATTGAAACGGTACTGCTTCCTGTTCGTGATGGTTTAACGATTAGCAGGGTTTTGTAGTCTATGCGGTAAGGGTATTTCTGTAAAACCTTCAAATTAAAAATGAAAAATCCCACGCAACATAATGTTACGCGGGACCTTAGTTAATATAAATAAAGGTTGGTTAGTTAGCGAATGTTTATTGTACGGCTTTTAATGCGTCTATGTTTCCGTATCCAAATTTAGAGTGTTTGTTTGGATAGAAATCTCCCGATTGTCTAAGCTTGTTTAATACTTGACTTCTTGACCATCCTGGGTTCTTTGCCCATACGAGAGCTGCAATGCCTGCAGTGGTCGCCGTAGCTACAGAGGAACCTCCTACATAATCATTATCACCATTATAGTAGCCTAATACTGGCATCTTCTTACCTGTGTTGCTACGTTCCATTTGGATTGTAAATTCGATCTCACTACCTGAGTGACAAATATCACACTTCGTATAACCGCTGTCTTTTACTCCTGTTACAGCCACACATTCTGACATCCAAGCAGGGAAAATAACTCCGACAAAATTGGTGAACGAAGTAGATGTTCCACCCGCAGCAAAGATCAACTTTCCTTTTCCGTAGGCGTATCTAACTGCATCTTTGATTCTTCCGATAGAGAAAGGGTATCCAATTGACATCGAAATGATGTTTACATCGCTCTTATTTGCGGCGTTTTTCAGCGCGTTAGCAACGCCTCTTTGCTCATGATACCCATTCAACACAACATCACTCGTTCCGCGGTAAGAAAATAAATCTGCATTATAGGCAACACCTACCGGCAAGTTATCGTTGTTTCTTGGTGCAGCAGCAGCCGAAGCCATGCTCGTTCCGTGTCCACATTGATCGTTTGGACCATCTGTGCTGGTAGACCATGGCCACCATGAATCTACATAGAAACCGTACTTCTGTACAGTTCTTCCTGAAGAATACCCGTCATTGATTCCTCCGTTTAGTAAATATTGGTTTGGAGAAAGCCCCGTGTCGATTACGGCAATTCCGATACCACTTCCTGTGCTGTATGACCAAGCTTGCGTAACGTTGTGCTTATCAAATGTCCATGGTACGCGGCTTCCAGGAGCGATTGTTCTGTAATCTTGGCTGTCTAAGTTGGCACCGTCAAAATCACATCCAGAACCAGAGTTGGTAAGTCCTCCTTCATAATCTAGATAGCGATACCCCGCAGGTTCTAGGTAGCGTACATTGTCTTGTGCTCTTAAACGCTGAATTGTTGCAAGTTTTTCAACTTTAATATCAAAAAGGTTCAGTACTTCATCATCGACCATTTCAAGTTCTCTGCGTTGGTCTAATCCTTCATTTTCAGCGTCGGTAGCTAGACGCACCAATTCTTTTTTTACAGATTTCATTTCTGCGTCACCTGGTTCGCGCGAAAACTGTCCTTCGGCTCCATACCCGACAGTTAAGATAAAATCTCCATGTACAAGAGCACTCCACAGCAAGTGGTCGTCTGCATCTTTCCAATCAAATTTTCCTGTTTCTTCTAGTTGTGTATTGATCCTTGAATTGATCTCGATGGGTGTAAGAGGTGTTCTCTGAACTACTTCAGTTTCTTCAATTTCTACAATCTGTTCTTCTTGGTTTAGTTGATTATCATCCTTTGAACAAGCGGCGATGATTACCAGTGATAGCAGGAGCCATCTGAGGTTAGTTGTTTTCATGATTAAGTTGAGAATTAGTTAAAAATCGACCGAATATATTAAATAATTCTCAAAATTACTATGCATGCATTATAAGATCGATAAAATGCACCGTCCTATTTTACGTTATTGATAATTCGTTACTGGAAAAACTTACTTTGTAGCAGGGATTCTTCGTCTGTAGAATTTATAGAAGACGAATGCAAACAAAATACCTACAGCGGTTCCTACTAAAATATCAGACGGATAATGTACCCCAACATACAAACGACTGAAAATGAACAATAACGGCCAGATAAAAAGGAGTGCGATGCCTTTGTAATGTTTCCGTAGTACCAAAAACAAAAAAGTAGTCAGTGCAAACGAGTTAGAGGCATGTCCGGAGAAAAAGCTGTAATTCGAAGGTCTTTTCAGTACTCTAATAAGATGATTTACCTCAACGTCATTGCTGGGTCGCACACGTTGTACTATCTCTTTGACAAGTTCTGTAAACAATAACGTGAAAAGTACCAGACCTACTCCAAAAAGCAAGGTCGTTACTGCTTGTGGCTTTGGAAATGTTTTAAAGAGTAGCCATATCATGAACAAGAACAAAGGAATCCATGTCAAGATATTAGTCACGACGATCCAAAAAGAATCGAACGCCTCGAAACCAAGTTGATTGAAAAATATCAAAATGTCGATATCGTACTCCTGAAGCATAGGCAAATATCAGAACTTTCTTTTAATCGACCCTGTGAGGTCATCTACGTCGTCTTTCACCTTATTGATTTCTTTGGTGATATCTGAAGTAAGGTCGGTATCAACGCCGTGTTGTTCTGCGCTTTTTTGAATCTCAGATTTGATTTCATTGGTAGCGTCCTTTAATTGGCGCATTCCTTTACCAAGTCCGCGCGCAATCTCTGGAATCTTGTCCGCTCCAAAGACCATCAAAACGATGAAAAGTATAAAGGCTATTTCGGCGCCACTGATAAACAAAAACATATACCGTGAATTAGGTTACAAATATACACAAGTTGTGTCCATCAAAAAAGCCGACTTAAAGAAGTCGGCTTTATTTATGATTTGAAGGATCGATTATCCTTTGATCTTATTTTTGAACTTGTCAAATTTACTATCACCTTCTTTCTTAGGCCATGAGTTATTTGACGTATCGACATCGGCAGTCTCTAGGTCTGGATCGACTACGATACCAACGATTTCCTTCTCAGAAGCGATCACCTTTTTGCATTCTGCGTCGTTCTTTCTCCAAACTTGTACAGGATACTTGATGGTCTCTTTGCTTCCGTCTGAATAGGTATACTCTACGATCAAAGGCATAACAAGTCCGCCTGGCTTATCGAAGGTAACCTCATAGAAATACTTAGGAGATTTGATGTTTTTACGCTCTTCTGGGCTAAAGTTGTCCATCACATACTCTTTAAGAGTTGCAGAGCTTTCTAACACTTCTTTTCCTTTCATCTCTTCGTTGTAATCCTCGCTTCCTTCTTCTACCATATATACTAATGGCGGAAGGTCGGCTTCTGTCATACCTCTTTGTTCCATGATCTCTCTAACGCGCTTGTTAGGCTTAGAAGATACATAGTATTTTTTCACGTCTTTCACACCCATATCAACGTAATCAGTTGTATAGAACCAACCTCTCCAGAACCAGTCTAAATCTACTGCTGAAGCATCTTCCATTGTGCGGAAGAAATCTTCTGGGGTTGGGTGCTTAAACTTCCAACGATTTGCATATGTCTTAAATGCGTGGTCAAATAGCTCTCTTCCCATCACAGTCTCTCTCAAGATGTTTAGTGCGGTGGCAGGCTTACCATAAGCATTTGCTCCTAATTGGTAAACGTTCTCTGGGTTTGACATAATCGGTGCAATGTACTCTTGGTCACCGCCCATGTAGTTCACGATTTTAGATGGTGCCCCACGTCTTGATGGATAATTCTTATTAGGAGCGATCGCATCAGGATACGCTTCACCAAACTCTTGCTCTGCAACGTATTGCATGAACGTATCAAGACCTTCGTCCATCCATCCCCATTGACGCTCATCAGAGTTAACGATCATTGGGAAGAAGTTGTGTCCTACCTCATGAATGATCACACTGATCATTCCGTATTTGGTTCTGTCATTGTAGCTGCCATCTTCGTTTGGTCTACCGTAGTTCCAGCAGATCATTGGGTATTCCATCCCTTGGTTCTTTGCATGCACAGAGATCGCCTTATGGTATGGGTAATCAAATGTGTGGTCTGAGAAAGAACGTAGCGTGTGCGCTACCGCCTTAGTAGAGTACTCTTCCCAAAGTGGATTTCCTTCTTTAGGATACATTGATACCGCCATTACATCTCTGTTTCCGATTTTAACGGCTTGCATGTCCCAAATGAACTTACGTGATGTGGCAAATCCAAAATCACGAACATTCTCTGCTCTAAACTTCCAAGTCTTTTTCTTATTAGAGAAGCTCTTTTCTTTTGCTTCGGCTTCTTCTTGGGTTACGATAATAACTGGTTTATCGTACGAGCGCTTCGCTTTTTCGTAGCGCTTCATCATTTCTTTTGAAAACACTTCCTTTCTATTTAGAAGTCTTCCTGTTGCATCCAACGCGTGGTCTGCAGGTACGGTGATATTAACGTCATAGTTTCCGAATGGAAGTGCAAACTCACCGCTTCCCCAGAATTGATAGTTTTGCCATCCTTCAACATCACTATACACACACATACGTGGGAAGAACTGAGCAATTACATAGGCATTGTTCCCATCTTTTGCGAAATGCTCAAATCCAGAACGTGCTCTGTTTACTGTATGATCAGGTACATTGTACCACCATTTGATAGAGAATGAGATTTTCTCTCCGCTTTTAAGCGGTTGCGGAATATTGATTCGCATCATGGTCTGATTGACCATGTGAGACAATGGTTTCCCTTTTGCGTCTCTCACATATTCAATTTTGAATCCACCATCGAAAGGAGCTCCTAAGTGCTTTCCTGCAAATCCTCCAGGACTATCTGCCACTGGTACGCCCCCTC
This sequence comes from Flavobacteriaceae bacterium, assembly GCA_028279515.1. Lineage (GTDB taxonomy): Bacteria > Bacteroidota > Bacteroidia > Flavobacteriales > Flavobacteriaceae > JANQNQ01. The sequence continues at coordinate 374,015 of JANQNQ010000001.1, read as the reverse complement.
CATTTCTCAACGGAGATGGTGAATCTGCCGAACGGACATTCTGATCCAATTGCACCCATAAATACTCTAAATTATCAGGAGAGTTATTGTGATAGGTAATCGTTTCTACTCCGTATATCTTTTGTGTCTTATCATCAAGCTCGATATCCATCTTGTAATCAGCTTGTTGTTGATAGTAGGCAGCTCCCGGAGCACCAGAAGCCGTTCTGTATTGATTAGGCGTAGAAAACTCATTGTAGAGTTGCCTAAACTTATTTTGATTAACGTGCCCTGGCTTGCGCTCCTCTTTCTTTTCTTCAGTATCCTGGGCAAAAACTGAAGCCGCCGACAAAAAGATCGCCGACATGAAAAAATATTTGAAATTTTTCATTTTTATAGGTGAATTGAGTTTTGATTCGCGGAAATTAATGAAACTGCAAGAAATTGTAAAGAAACCTTAAAAGTTTAACAAAGCTTTATCATTTTCCTTTACAAGCATGTAACTTTTACTTTTTCCGTTTGCTTTGATGTGAAGTATATTTTGTTGCTCATCAAACATATCACAAAGTACTGAATTAACCACTTCTATAGATTCTAGTTTTTCCACTTGTTCAACCTCGAGATAGCAAAGCATTAAGTCTTCTTCAAATTCTTTTCCCAAGAACACGAAACTACGTTCTTCGCCATTGATAGTAAGCTGAATCTTCTTTTTGAGATATTTTTCTAAATAGAGGTCGGCTGCCTTAGACTCATTCTTTGAACTCAAGTTTGCTGTGATATCATACCGTTCGTTTAGGGCGTCTTCCATATCATCAATGAACACTTTGGTAATGATCTGAAGGGATTTATTCTTTTCGGAATGCTCAATATCGGTAACACTTAAGTAAAACTTGTGTGCAGCCGTAAAGGACATCAATGGAATCAGCAATAGCAGTAAACTCTTTTTAAACATTTCTTTTTCTATATTTTTCGTAAAATTAGTTCTTCTGAAACATCTAGACAAAAAACGTTCCAAAGCAACTTATTCTCTTTCTTTTATGGACTCAAACTTGCGCGCGAAGGTATCCAGTAAAAGGGAATGGTTTCCATTTTTGAGATTCTCGATCACATCTTCTTCCTCATCTTCAACACACGCGAGTACAAACTCGTAGACACCTTCTTGTGTCAGCTCATAGGTTTCCATAAAGAAACGTACTCCGTAAAATTCTATCAAGTCTACAACGGCTTGGTTTTGTTTATCCCATTTGCGGCGCAGCCTTAATTTCTTGTAATACCCGCTAAGATGCTTGTACCACGCTTCGATGTCCACCGTTGTGAGCGTACCAATTCCTGGTACAATCGGAACTATTTTCTCTTCTCGCTTTCCTTTGAATCCAGGAATCCCAACATCATCAAAATTGATCGGTTCTTTGACATTCGAATTTTTCATATCAGCCGCAGGGTTTCCTGAAAGGTCGTGAGGCTTGATCACAACCTCTGCCAGTTCATTGACCCGTTGCTCAAGATATACCGTGATCTTGTCTTGCTGCATGATCTTGTTGTTTACAATAATCACATGCGGTTTAAATTGAACTGCTGAAAAAAGCAACGTATCTTGAATCTTGATCAATACTGAAAAGTCTCCATCTGCATCAGAAATTGTAGTTGCGCCACTGGTTTTGTTAATGATATGCACCCCGCTTACGTTGAGGCTATCATGGCTAATAGTACCTTTCAGTTCCTTTATCTGTATTTCTTGAGCCGATGCCCAAAAGAAACTCAATAGTAATATGATACGTATACTGTACTTCAATTTTTGATCACCTTATTATATTTCTCGCTCAGGATGACCAAGAAATCAATCAATTGAAATTCATTTTCCTTTTTAAAAATGGTCACCGGATATTCCTGTTCATCGCAGAAATATAGAAAATCTGTAATTCTCTCTTTGGGTATTTGTAGATCTTTGGTGTAAAATGTTTCATCAAAAACACCTAAAAGGGCCTCACTGAACTTTGTCTTTTCTCTAAAAGATGGGAGGCGTTCTTTCTTTTTCCTCTTTTTGCTCTTGAAAAGCGCTACGATCAAAGAGATGAAATCAACTCCAAACTGACCACCTTGAATACTTGGATTAAGTGTTTCATTTTGCACCTTTGAATATTGGTCAGGTGACACTTGCATGTTTTTGATATACTCTGGAGAACCGAAGTTAGGGGTAAATCCACCCAAGTCTACTTCATCCAAAGCGACCACTTGCTCTTTAAGGTCAATAACCAGTCTGTTCTTGGCCAACACATCTTTTGTTATAACGCGTTCTTCAACTTGTGTATTTACCGTCGAAAAAATTACAAGGTCGTTCAGGGATACGCGGATTGAGAATTCGCCATACTTATTGGTCGTGGTGGCTTCGCTTGTTGTATTATTAACAACATGCACCCCTACTGTAGGAACATCCTTAAGCAGTACGGTACCATGTATGATTTGGCGCTCTTGTTGTGTTTGAGAGCGCACTATAATGATCGATATGAGAAATAAGGACAGGAGTAAAGTTCTTTTCATTGACGTAAAGAAACGCCCTCTTTTCTTACAAAAAACTTAAATGCCCTATAAACTTCTGTTAAATAGATTCAGCCTTTTAAAAACTCTTTGCTTTGATTTACGAGGAAGTCGATCAGTTGAAATTCATTATCCTTTAGCAACAATGTTTCAGACGGAAGCTGTTCATCACAGAAATACAGGAAGTCAGCAATACGATCTTGCGGAATTCCCAAATCCGCTACAAAAAATTCATCCTCGTACATTTCGCGTAGAAGTCCGCTGACCAAAATAGGATTCTCGGAGGTCTTCTTCTCCTTGCTTTTCCTCTTGAAGATTGCCTTGTATATATTCACAAAATTTACACCGTTGTAAAAACGGTCTTTGTCCATGATCGTATTTCGAATACGAGTTTGTTTATCCTGTGTATAGTCATAGCGCTCAAACTCTTCTTCTTTGAGGTCTAAGAATTTCTCCTGATTCTCAGGACCTACGACCACTTCAGTAAGTTGTGTCACTTTTTCTTTCACCTCAACTACCAGTCGATTGATCCGAAGAATGTCTTTAGTGATGGTCACGCTTTTGATCTTGTATTGCAAGGAAGAAAAGATAAGCTCATCCCCTTCCTTGACACGAATCGAAAATCGCCCATTGAAATCGGTAATCGTAGCTTGCTGCGAAGTATTGTTGACCACATTGGCACCAATAACGTTGTTATCGCGGTACAAAACAGTACCGTGCAATATGGTTCGTTGGTCAATTTGCGACATTGCGCTAAAAGAGACAAGTAAGAGGAGGGTGATGGCAGTAATTGTTTTCATAGATGTTTTTTAGGTCAGTCACATAAGTTATCAGTCGTAATGCCTGTTAAAAATGACAGTTAAAGATCGCTAAAGTATCAAGGGCAAACAAAACAAAGCCGTATAAACTTTTGTTAAATATGTCCATTACTTAAATTTACGAAAAATTCATTGGATGAAAAACCTGATCATCGCGAGCACGTCGACCGTACATGGTGGCACCTATTTAGATTATTTACTACCAACATTGTCCAAACTGTACGAGAAAACAGATACCATTGTCTTTATTCCGTATGCGAGGCCAGGCGGCGTATCTCATGACGGCTATACTGAGGCTGCTCAAAAGGCCTTTCAAAAAATTGGAAAGCAGCTAAAGGGCATCCACGAATTTGAAGACCCCATTAAGGCTATCAGAGACGCAAGAGGCATCTTTACGGGTGGAGGAAACACCTTTCTTTTGGTTTCTCAATTGTATAAGAACAATCTGATGCCGACACTACGAGAGGTTTTGTTTGACGGAACACCTTATCTCGGCACCAGTGCGGGAAGCAATATCTGCGGACTCACGATGCAGACAACCAACGACATGCCTATCATATACCCTCCAAGCTTCAAAACTCTTGGAATGATTCCATTCAATATAAATCCGCATTATCTAGACCCAGACCCATCCAGTAAGCATATGGGTGAAACTCGTGAAACCAGAATCAATGAATTTCATCAATTCAATAACGTTCCAGTTGTTGGTTTAAGAGAAGGAAGCTGGCTACAAGTTGAAGGTGACCGCATTTCGTTGTGCGGAGAACATACAGCCCGGGTGTTCGAGTCGGATAAAGAACCAAGAGAAATGCAGCCTGGTGAATTTCGCTTAGAATAAACCTAATCATCAACCTAAAAATTTCAGACACAAAAAAAGCCTCACCTTTCGATGAAGCTTCTTGGAGCGGGAGACCGGGTTCGAACCGGCGACATTCAGCTTGGAAGGCTGACGCTCTACCAACTGAGCTACTCCCGCGTTTCGGACGGCAAATATAAGACAACCTATATTGTATTTCCAAATCAAATTTACAACTTTTTTAAAATTTGGTTAAACTTGAACAGCTTCCGCCAAATTAGCCTTACTTTTAAATACGTGGACAGCAAACAAATACCTCATGAAGATCATTACGCAAACCGGTCGGCTCTATTTGCGTGAGTTCGTTCCTGAAGATGGAAAACACTTCTATGAAATGAACAGCGACCCCGAAGTTGTAAAATACACAGGTGATGGTCCCTTTGCTCGTACTGAACAGGCTTTTGACTTTGTAAAAAACTATGCACAGTACGAAAAATATGGCATGGGACGATGGGCAGTCATTCGAAAAAGTGATGGGACTTTTTTAGGATGGTGCGGACTCAAATATCATCCTGAAGATGACCTGGTCGAAGTGGGCTATCGACTGTACCAGCAGTTCTGGGGACGCGGATATGCCACTGAAGCCGCCAAGGCCTCAATTGCTTATGGATTTGAAAGCCTAAAACTTGAACGGATCTACGCCCATGTTCATATAGATAATGCATCTTCCCACAAGGTAGCCGAAAAGTCTGGACTCAACTTTGTAAAAGAATTTCAATACGATGGTATCCCTGCCAAATTGTACTGTATCGAAAAAGAACATTTTTATAATACAAAATAACATATGAAACCATTTTTACTCCTGTTTACCTTGCTGTTTTTCTCTTTAGGAAACGCGCAATCTCCTTCTATTACTTTCGACGAAGGACTTACCAGTCCAAAGATGTTTTTGGAGTTGCCTGACTTCAAGAACATCAACATCAGAGATATGGCAATTTCACCTAATTACGACGAATTGTTTTTCACTTTAGATGGACCGAAGAATGCGTTTAGGACTATCATGACCACCAAAAAAGTAAACGGAGAATGGATTCCCTTTAAGATCGCTTCTTTCTCAGGAAAATATCACGATATCGAACCGGCCTTTTCCCCTGACGGAAAATCACTTTTCTTTGCTTCAAAGCGTCCTTTGGAAGGAGATGAACCAAAACCAGACTATGACCTTTGGGTGACGAAGAAGCAAAATGGAAGTTGGCAAACTCCTGCCCGACTTAATGAGCACATCAACACCAAAGACAACGAGTATTATCCATCTGTGACCAACGATGGCTCTCTGTATTTTACTGCTACTAGAATGGATACCAAAGGAAAAGAAGACATTTACAAAAGTTCCTTTGTCAACGGAGATTTTCAACCTGCTAAAAGCATTGAGGGAGCCAATACAAAAAGCTACGAATACAATGCTTATGTGAGTCCAGACGAATCTTTTATATTATACGGAAGTTACGGACGTCGCGGTAGTTTTGGAAAGGGAGATCTTTTTATTAGTTTTAATAAAGACGGAAAATGGCAGGAAGGTATCAATCTAGGCGACATGATCAACAGCAACCAAATTGATTATTGTCCCTTTGTCACGTTTGATAAGAAGTTTTTCTTCTTTACCAGCGAAAAGACCAATGTGCAACCTTCGTACAATGCACTGACCATAAAAACGTTAAAAGAAGAACTGAACAAAGCTGAAAACGGAGTTTCCAGAGTGTATTATCTTCCGTTTCAAGTGTTGTTAAAACAACTTCAAAGTGAATAGACGATCCTTTATAAAAAATACTGCAGGAGCCACTATATTGGCTACCACTCCTTCATTATGGTCTTTTTCAGCGCAACCATTTTCGTATGAAGACCTCATCGGAAAAGGAACCCCTAACCTATTGGGAGATTCGTACAAACTAAGAAAGGAAGCTCATGCCGCCTTTTTAAAGCTGAAGGCTGCTGCATTACAAGATAACATTGAGATAAAGGTGGTTTCTAGCTATCGAAACTATGCGCACCAAAATCGTATTTGGGAACGCAAGTACAAGCGATTTACCGAGCAAGGACTCTCACCAACTGCCGCCATTAAAAAAATTGTCGAATACTCTACCATTCCAGGAACATCCCGTCACCATTGGGGAACCGACTTAGATATTATCGATGCCAACGGAGACCAATCTGGAGACGTATTGGTTCCTGAGAAGTTTCATGGTAATGGCCCCTTTTGCAAACTCAAAGATTGGATGGATGAACATGCCAATGGATTTGGTTTCTATTTGGTGTATACAGACCTTCCGAATCGAATGGGATTCAAATACGAGCCTTGGCACTACAGTTATGCACCGTTATCGATACCTATGCTGAAGGAATATCGAAAGTTGGACGTCAAAAAAATGCTTCAGACTGAAAAATTGATGGGAAGTGAGCACTTCACCGAAAAATTCATCCATTCGTACATAAAAGACAACATTCTGGATATCAATCCGACACTACTTTCCTGAAAGTTTTTGTAATTTTATACAGAAACAAATTTAGATTATCATGAGAAGAGGTGGTGGCAAAATACGGCTATTGATCGCAGGCGGAATCATCCTGTTTGCAGTGTTCAAATATTGTTCTTCGGCAGAGACCAATCCTTATACTGGTAAAGAGCAACACATTACACTTTCAGCTGAAGAAGAAATTGCTATCGGTCTACAAAGTGCACCACAAATGGCACAACAACACGGCGGACTTCATCCTGACTCAAGATATCAGGCTTTGGTAGATGCCGTAGGAAAGAAATTAGTTGACAATAGCATTGCCCGAGAAACACCCTATAAGTACGACTTTCACTTGCTTGCCGATGACCGCACTATCAACGCATTTGCACTTCCCGGCGGACAAATATTTATCACCTATGCCCTATTTGCAAAACTAGAGACCGAAGACCAATTGGCCGGTGTATTAGGCCATGAGATCGGTCATGTCGTTGGGCGCCATTCGGCCGACAGAATCTCTAAGCAGGGGTTAACACAAGGCATTTTAAGTGGTGTGGCTGTAGGTAGTGAGAGTCAGGCTACAACTCAGATGGCGGCTATGATCGCTAACGTGATCAATATGAAGTACGGACGAGAAGACGAATTGGAAAGCGATGACCTAGGCGTATTGTTTATGCTTAGAGCCGGATACGACCCAGAAGAAATGGTGGGTGTCATGAAGATTCTCAAAGCTGCTGGCGGCCCCAATAGAACTCCTGAATTTCAGAGTACACATCCCGATCCAGAGAACAGAATTGAAAAAATCAGAGAAGCAATTAGAAAGTATCGTAACAACTAAAAATCAATAAGTTACACTTTAAAATAGCGCCATTGCTATTGTTTTGACTCACCCAAACAATGACGGGCTCGTCGTTTATCTATAATTCTTACCGTTAATCTAAATTACTTATCGAGGGATTCCCCATTTTGTACTTTTGTAATAGTATTTCATTAGGGCATTTTGAAATACGGTATAGTCAGTTAACATTTAAATTATCGTGTATGGGGACACTTTTACTTTTTAAAGAACTTTATTTAAACGCATTCAAAGGATTGGGTAACACCATTACTGCGAATATCTTTAAGATCATGAGCTGGTTTTGCTTCCTGTGTATAGGAATCATCATCTATGCTTTTATCTACAGATTAGCCACAGGTTTCGCATTTTAATGTGTTTAACACCTGACCGCTCTTTCAGCGAGAAAGAGCATTTAAAATGACTAGGTCATTTTACATAAAAAATAACAGCGGCTTCGATTTCTCGAAGCCGCTGTTATTTTTGGTCAGGGGGTAATTCACTTATTTTAGTGCATTCACCGAAAAAAATGACCCGTTGGTCTTTTTATCCATTTTTTTGAAACGCTCATCCAATTTAATTTAAGACCCGTAAAATCTGCCGTTTATTTGCCATGTAAACAAATAATAAACTCCATTAACACTCTTATATATGACAACACTTTTACTCTTTAAAGACATTTACACAAGCGCATTTAGCAACTTAGGAAATAAAGTATCAGTTAACATTTTCAAGATCATGTCTTGGTTTTGTTTCGCTTGTATCGGAATCATCCTTTACGCTTTCGTATACAGATTGGCTACAGGATTTGCATTCTAAAAACATATATTTCCTTATCATACACAACGACAACAAAAGAAATTGAGGATTATTTCCCCTTTAATCAATTTACTTAAAACTTAAAAACCCCGCGAATGCGGGGTTTTTTATATGTGCTGTACGTCTCAAAAATTACTTCTTTCTTCTCTTCTTCTTTTCCATTGCTTTTTTGATCAACGTAGCAGCCTCGTCGGCACTTGAAAGTTCTGCATACTTCAGCGCTGTGTTCCCTTTAGAACATTTGCGCTTCAGGTCTGCCCCTTCCTGGATCAATAATTTTAGTATTTCAACTCGATTGTACTTGGCTGCATACATGATAGGTGTCAAGGAGTTTGACGTCTTGTTGATATCTGCTCCAAGCTCAATCATTCTTTTAACGGCTGGAAGATCGTTCTTCACGATCGCCATGCAAAATGGTCCTACTTTTTTGACCATCGGGGTCACAAATGTTACATCATTGGCTACTTCAGTAGCATTAACGGTGTTGTTGGCGTTTACTGTTGTAAGCAACATCAATGCTGCCGACAATAAAAAAACTGTTTTTTTCATAATTAGATTTTGTTTATTGATTAATGAATGCCTTATGCTATAAGGACGCCTCAAAGATGGGCGCGTTACTCAAATTCGATAAATTAACGCAGGTTTAACACTAAAAGCCGTTTGCTGCTAAGAATGTGTTAACAAGCCCATAAAATTTTAACAATAAAAAACATGCAGTTTAAAAGGCCCCACAATTGTGAGGCCCCTTCACTAAGAATTCTAACCTAACCAAAAGCTATTTCCTAGCACTAACCATCTTTAAAAGCTCTTTTGCATCAGCTGCGTTCGAAAGCTCGGCATACTTCATCGCCGTGTACCCTTTTGAGCACTTTACTCTTACTTTTGCGCCATTGGCAAGTAAGAGTTTCATAACTTCAATTCTGTTGTGTCTTGCCGCGTACATTAACGGGGTCATAGAATTCTTAGAAACCTTGTTCACATCTTCTCCAAGTTCAATCAAGCGTTTCACCGTTCCAAAATCTCCTTGTACCACGGCAAGACATAGCGGACTCACATTTACTGTCTTGGTCTTTACCACCTTGTAGGTAACCATAAAGGCCAATGGCTTCTCTTTGCCCTCTGTTATACTCGGAACAGCCATAACCACGATGAAAAGGATTAACATTGCTTTTTTCATAATAATTTTAGATTTAGAGTTTGTTGTTTGTTATGATTTACGTCCCAAAGACAGTACATTTTTTTGACTCTACATCGCGCTTTTTTCGATATAACCTAAGGTTAACCCTTCCCTAATAAATTCCTTTAACTAAACCCTTTTTGAAGTCTCTGGATAATCTTCTGTTTAAAAATGAATAATTATCATTTAAAGCCCCTAATTTTTGCGATAAAGAAAACCGTATATCTTTAGGGTTCTTCCTATATTTGAGTACTATAATGCACTATTCAAAAGACCGAAAATGAACAAGAAAGTGATCCTAATGATTTTGGACGGATGGGGAAAATCTCCTGACCCAAAAGTTTCTGCTATCGATAATGCCAATACACCATTCATCGACTCTTTATATAAACAATATCCAGATGCCAATTTGCTGACCGATGGAATGAATGTTGGCCTTCCGGAAGGTCAAATGGGAAATAGTGAAGTAGGGCATATGAATTTGGGCGCCGGTAGGATTGTATATCAAGATCTGGCCAAGATCAATTTGGCGGTTAAAGAAGATACGCTAAAAAGTGAACCTACGCTTGTCGAAGCTTTTGAATATGCAAAAAAGAACAACAAGAAAATACACTTCTTAGGATTGGTAAGTGATGGAGGTGTTCATTCACATATCGATCATCTAAAGGGGTTGCTGAATGCTACACACGCCTTCGGACTTGACAATGTGTACGTACATGCTTTCACCGACGGCCGAGATGTTGACCCAAGGTCGGGCGCTGGTTTTATAAAGGAGCTCACAAATCATATGAGTAAAACACACGGACAAATAGCTTCTATTTGCGGTCGCTATTATGCCATGGATAGAGATAAACGTTGGGAACGCGTAAAATTGGCATACGACCTATTGGTTAATGGAGTTGGAGAAAAAGGCACGGATCCGGTTGCAAGTGTTGAAAAAAGCTACACGAATGATGTCACCGATGAATTCATCAAGCCGATTGTAATGGTGGATGACCAAGAAAAGCCTGTAGCCACCATCTCGGACGAAGACGTTGTCATCTTCTTTAATTTCAGAACAGATCGTGGTCGTCAGCTTACGCAAGCACTGTCACAACAGGATTTTCACGAGTTTAACATGCACAAACTCAAACTGCATTATGTAACCATGACCAACTACGACGATTCTTTCGAAGGAATCCAAGTGGTCTATGACAAAGACAACATTCAAGACACGCTAGGTGCAGTATTGGAAGCCAATAACAAGAAACAAATTCGTATTGCCGAAACTGAGAAATATCCTCACGTGACCTTCTTTTTCAATGGCGGACGTGAAGAACCTTTTGAAGGAGAGGAACGTATTTTATGCCCATCTCCAAAAGTGGCTACGTACGATTTAAAACCCGAAATGAGCGCCTATGACATCCGTGACGCCATCGTGCCAGAATTAATAAAAGGTGAAGTCGATTTTGTGTGCCTCAACTTTGCAAATCCAGATATGGTAGGCCATACAGGAGATATGGCTGCTGCAATAAAAGCCTGTGAAGTGGTTGATGAGTGTACAAAGGATGTGGTCACTGCCGCTCTAGAAAAAGACTATGCAACCATTATTATCGCAGATCATGGCAATTGCGACACCATGGTCAATCCAGACGGAAGTCCCAATACGGCGCACACTACGAATCCTGTGCCGGTCATCCTTGTTGACAAGGATATTAAATCAATCAAAGATGGAATTCTTGGAGATATTGCACCAACTATATTATCTTTAATGGGAATTAACAAACCTGAGGCGATGACCCAAAAATCCCTCGTATAAATACACACTCATGAAAAGAATCAGTTTACTCATAGCTGTTGTTTTCTTTATTTCTTGCGGAAACACTCAAGAGGTGATGAAAAACACCGAAGTAAAGAAAGAAGAAGCCGTTGTGGTCGCCGAAGAGCTTCCAAAGCCAAAAGATATGACGCCCATTAATCAGACGCAACCCTATAAAGAAACCATTATCCTTGTCGGAAAAGCGAATAGAAAAGGGTTTGACCAAGAGCCTTTTTCTAAATGGTTCAACAAAAATCTCGCCGACTATACTGTTGACACCAAAACGGTAGAAAGCCTTAATCCATTGTTAAAGGGAATCCAAGTCAAGGCTTTCATGGGCACTTGGTGTGGCGACAGCAAGAGAGAAACTCCTAGATTCTACAAGATCATGGATGCCGCTGATTTTGACTATGGCAACCTTGAGATGATCACTATGACCCGTCAAAAAGACACTCCGAATAAATACGAAGAAGGCTTGAATATCACGAACGTTCCGACCTTCATATTTTATAAGAATGGTAAAGAGATCAATCGCATTGTAGAGTATCCTATTGAGAGTTTAGAAAAAGATATGCTTGCCATTTTAAGCGGACAAACTTACAAGCACGCTTACGCCGAATAAGCTGCATTGCACATTAATCACTTACAACTCCTTCTCTAAAAAATATTAGTTATTTTTGCAGCATGAATATGAAGGAAAGCCTACTGATAGCAGTAGATTTTGATGGTACGATAGTTGAAGATGCTTACCCAAAGATCGGCTCGCCCAAGTTGTTCGCCTTTGAAACACTAAAGCGCTTGCAAGATGATGGTCATAGATTAATTCTATGGACATACAGAAGCGGGAAGCGACTGGATGAAGCGGTTGAATTTTGTCTTGAGAATGGTATAAAGTTCTATGCGGTAAACAAGAGTTATCCCGAAGAAGTTTTTGACCCATCATTAAGTCGAAAGATAAATGCCGATATCTTCATTGATGACCGAAACATCGGTGGTTTTATTGGTTGGGGAGAAGTATATCAGCAGTTCTCGAATACACCATTAGAAATCAGCAAAAAGAAAAAGGGCCTTTTCTCGTTTTTAAAGAAATAATACCATGATCAAAATAAAGAGTCGAGAAGAAATAGAATTAATGCGCGAAAGCGCCTTGATCGTCTCAAAGACACTCGGTGAGCTTGCCAAAGAGGTAAAACCAGGAGTCACAACGCTGCAACTTGACAAGATCGCAGAGACTTGCATTCGCGACCACGGAGCAGAGCCTGGCTTTTTGGGGTTGTACGACTTTCCGAACACGCTTTGTATGAGTCCAAACGCTCAGGTTGTTCACGGCATTCCTAATAACACGCCTCTAGAAGAGGGAGATATCATATCTATCGATTGTGGCGCCCTAAAGAATGGCTTTTATGGAGACCACGCATATACATTTCAGGTAGGCGAAGTTTCTGATGAAGTTAAGAAGTTGCTTAAAGTAACCAAAGAATCACTCTATGTGGGAATAAGGCAATTCAAAGTCGGAAACCGTGTTGGTGATGTTGGGTATGCCATCCAACAGTACACAGAAGGGCATGGATATGGTGTGGTGCGCGAGCTTGTTGGCCATGGACTCGGACAAAAAATGCATGAAGATCCAGAGATGCCCAATTATGGGCGAAGAGGTCGTGGAAAGAAATTTATCGAAGGAATGGTGGTCGCCATCGAACCCATGATCAATATGGGAACCCATCGTATCAAGCAACTTCGAGATGGTTGGACAATCCTCACTGCTGATGGTAAGCCTAGTGCACACTTTGAACACGATGTTGCTCTTATCGACGGCAAGCCCGAATTGCTCTCTACGTTTCAATACATCTACGATGCATTAGGCATTGAAAGTGACGAAGAACATGAATTTAGACAGCAAGAATTGGTCTTGATCTAATGAAGAAGCTCTTCAAACTTGTTCTCAATCTCGTTCCGAGACCTTTACTGATTCGTTTGAGCTATGTTGCCAGGCCGGTGTTGTCTTTCTTCTTAAAAGGAAATAAATACACCGACCCTATCGATGGTAAAAGTTTTCGTTCTTTTCTTCCCTATGGATATGGAAAGCAGCGTAACAATGTACTTTCTCCTAGCACGCTATCACTAGAACGTCACCGTTTATTGTGGCTCTATCTTAAGGAAGAAACCGATTTCTTCACTGCTCAGAAAAAAGTACTACACTTTGCCCCCGAGCAAGCCTTCTATAAGCGTTTTAGAAAGCTAAAAAATCTTGACTATACTACCACAGACCTTTTGTCGCCTTTAGCCGATGTAAAAGCTGATATTTGTGATCTTCCGTTTACCGACAATGAATTTGATGTCATCTTGTGCAACCATGTACTTGAGCATATTCCCGATGATACGCAAGCAATGAAAGAATTGTATCGGGTATTGAAACCCGGCGGCATGGGTATTTTTCAGATTCCGCAGGACTTGAACAGGGCTGAAACTTTTGTTGACGATACTATCACAGATCCGAAGGAACGCGCTAAGGTTTTCGGTCAATATGATCATGTTCGCATCTATGGTAGGGATTACTTTGACAAGCTTAGAGGTATTGGCTTTGAAGTAATCGAGGAAGACTATACAAAAAAAATCGCTCTGGCAGATGTAGAACGATTTTGTTTAGCTCCGGGAGAAATTATCCCAGTATGTTTTAAGAGATCAATCGACCAATAGCTCCTGAAATCCTCTTGTTGTAAAGTTTTGAAGGTCGCCTTCTTTGTCTACAATCATAATGAACGCCTCAACGTCATTTAGCTCTTTTAATAACTTCTTAGAGTCGTTTAGATTCATGACCATAAATGCCGTTGCATACGCGTCTGCCTCCATACAGGTGTTCGCCACTACCGAGACGCTAAGCACATTGCTCTTTAATGGTCTTCCGGATAATGGATTGATTGTGTGAACATAGTATTCTCCGGTATTCTCATCAATTCTAAATTTTCTGTAGTTGCCAGAAGTCGCCATCGCTTTATCCTCTAGCTGCACCTTTTTGATAAGTATACGCTCGTTTTCCTTCTGCACTGGGCTTTCAATGGCTACCACCCATTTCTTGACTGTTTTAGAATTTTGCCCTTTGGTCAATATCTCACCTCCAAGTTCGATAAGGTAATTCTCTACTCCTTTTCCATCGAGCATTTGACCTACAAGGTCAATCGTATAGCCTTTGGCTAGGGCATTGAAGTCAAGCGCCAAAGAAGGATGTTTTTTATGTACAGTTCCTTTACTTGTGAGTTCTACCTTGTCAAATCCGGTGAACTTTAAAATACTATCAATTCTTACAGGCGTAACGTTGATGGCCTTATTGGGTCCAAAGCCCCATGCATCCACCAAAGCTCCGACTGTCGGGTCAAAGTATCCTTTGGTCTTTTTCCAAACATCTTCAGAAAAATTAAATACTTTTTTGAAATGCTCATCTACGACCAAAGTTGAATCTCCGCGGTTGATACGGGTTATATCAGAGGTAGGCAAATATGTCGACATTGATTTGTTGACCACGTTGAATACTTTTTCAATATCATCGGTATAATCAATGGTATCGTTGTCTACTTCGTACTGAATATTGTATGTCGTTCCGAGGGCAAATCCGGTGCTGGTCTTGATCTTTCCGGGCTGTACTTCCTGTTTACAGGAGGAAAGTAGTGCGATAAGAATTAGAATTTGGAGGATTTTCTTCATATCGTAAAATTAAAGAATCTCTTTTAGGCCACCATAATTTAATAGATATTTGACATCTTTTTCTAGAGGAAGTTCATGATTAATCGGATTAACGAGCCCTACACCAGCATAAAAGGTTCTCGCCTCAAATTTTTCGGCATGTCTTTTCATTTTCTGCATTAAGGACATATCGTATGTTTCTGGGTCATGCGGAAAACCAACTGCTCTCACTACAATGAAGTACTTGACACGTTCCTTTACGCATACAAATTGAGGGTCTTTTTTCAGCTTGCTATTCACCGCTAAAAACTCGAATCCGTCCTGTTCTAATTCTTTGCCCACAATATTCATGGCCAAGTAATGTAATTCTTGCTCAGTAAGTACTGCCACTATTCGATAAATCTAATAAACTTTGCTTTGGAGAACACATAACCAGGAATCGCCATTTCTTCTCCCAATCGTATTTTATACCAAGGAGAATTGTCAAGATCTTCAAGATTCTTAAGTAAATGAACACTTTGTGCCGGAGTGTTTCCTTGAACAAAAATAAACAATTTTTCTCCAGCCTCGTTCACGGCTATGTCTGCAATCATAACCACATGACCTGGACTTCCGGGATAGATCATCATATCACCAACACGCAGGTCTTCAATCTTTTGAACCGCTGGCATTTCTTCATGTAAAGAAATGGTACCTGAATAGGTATAGATGAGATTGAGGTATCGGTAAAAGTTATCTTTCGAAGTATCTTTACGGGCCGTTTTGTGAAAGCTTACCTTATTCCCTTTGATTTTTGGGCGGAAGCCTTCTGCATACTTTTTCCACGAACAATAATCTCCGCTGGTAAATTCGAAGCCTATTTCGTCTTTACGGTCCTGCTCCCAAAGGTACTCTGAGCGTAAGCGAATCAATGCATCGGCGCATTGTTGGAGTCCGTTGCTAGGTACTGGTACTTCTAAGACACCAAAATGTCCTTGTTGAAAGAAATAATGACTTCCGTCGTAATTGACCACGGGAGCGCCAAATTCTTTTAATGTATAATTCTGAATATACGCCTGAAACGACCCTTCTGGATAGTACACACGCTGAAACCCTTCTGGAAGTTTCACTCGTTGACTTACAGTAAGCCCTTCTTCATTGATCAAATCAGGCTTGGTCACAAAGCCTACAATATTGTCTTTGACAGGTTGTGCCGTCTTTGAAAACCAAATAAAACCAATAATCAGTAGCGCCGGGATAAAGAAGTATACTTTTTTCATTTAGAAAGTTTAGTTAGTGGTCCACAAAATGCCAAACGAAAAAAACCGACACTTTCGTATCGGTTTTCCTTATTTATATTGAACACTTGCAGAAAATTTCTAATCTGCAGTGAAAACTTCTAGCTCTTTCTTATCACACTAGTTCAATAAGCAACTGATTGAAACCTGATGTTGGTTCAATACCAAACGTTCCCTGAGAATTTATTATTATGGAAAGTTGGTCTCCTTCATTAGCAAATACTCTAGCATTTAATCCTAGATTTTGTCTTACGGCACCAGTTCCAAACAAATAATTGAAATTTACACTTTGAGTTGTAGCCCCAACTGTCTTTCGAAGCTCTGTTCTGAATAATACTCCACTACCTAAACCAGTAATTGTAAAAAATACATTGACATTGTAAAATCCTGTTTTTGGGCATGTAAAAACACCTGTTGTAGTGTTATAGGTGTTGTTAGGCAAAAAGGAAACGCCAGCAATTTCAAATGGTAATGCCACAAAATTTGGTCCCACTGCCCCACTTGGGGTATTTGATGTTGAACCTAAATAAAATGGAGATGGTGTGCCCTTACTAATAACATGTGCTCCAGCAATCCCTTGTTCGGTGTCATCTAAAACATAGTTGTTACGTATATTATAATTATTAAAATCATAGGCCTCATATACTGTTAAATTAGCATTGGGAGCATTGGTTATCAAGGTTTTTTCTGCTAGGATATTAATAACGTTGGCATGATTGGCCCATCTAAAAACATTTAAAGTACCCTCACTGTCAACCCTTACAAAATTGGAAATGAACTCCACATTTCTGGAAGATTCATCATTTGAGTTTGGTGCAAAAATAACTGCGTCATTAGGCCTCAATACTGGAGGATTCATCCCTTCATTATATCTGGCTCCATGAATAAAACGGTTATTCGATATTCTTGAATTAGCAAGCCATGAAGAACTTATATGGGCTGTTAAATTAGTATCAAACTCACATCCCTCAACAATATGTCTGGAATTTGGTGTTAAAGAGGTTCCTCCAAAATTTATTCCATAGGCAGCCCCGCTATTGTTGTCTCCACTTTCTCGCCAACCTCCACCAGAAAAAGAGCAATTTGTAAAACGACAGGATGAAGATTGTATAAATACTCCTCCATTCTTACAAAAAGTAAACACACATTGCTCAAAAATACTTCCTCCAGCACTTTGGAAAACTGAGTTATTAAATCCATAACCACTCACTCTTGATATGATAAGATTCTTATAGGTTAAGTTGTTTGAAGCCGAAAAATCAGGATTCGGATTGAAACTTAAATCGGCCAACTGATGAATTCCATCTCCATTGAAGTTGTCCATATTGCAATTCTTAATAGTGGCGTTCCACCAAGCCAAAATTTTGATGGCATGATTTTCTGTATCACCTAATCCCTTTCCAAAAAACGAAATTCCTTCAATCCCACCGCCATTCATATATGTTGACGCAATAAACGACGAGCCATCAAAGAACAATCCTTGGATATCAAGCATTGGCCCAGACAATGTTCGCTCTGGTGCAGTGTCATCGGCCATGAACACAGTAGCATTTGTCGGCGGGTTGGTAGAATCAATACTACCCGATGCGCCAATTCCCTTTAAGTACAAACCTGCTGGTCTCTGGTTACTGGATGCAACTGTATTACTGATGACCAACGAAGAACTTATCAAATAAACCCCTTCTGGAACATTTAGCTGAGTGATTCCATTGGCAAGGCAGTAGTCAATTGCATTTTGTATTGATATGCTGTCCTGAGCTGTTTGATCTCCCAAAGCTCCAAACTGCTTTACGTTGAGGTTCTCATCCGGGATAAGCACAGCTACGCGGTTTGAATCAATTCTTATAATATTTCCTCCATTATCATTAGAACTGGTATTATTCTCCACCCTGTAATACGCCCCTCCTCCGTCATTTGGGTTTGAATAGCCCTGAGTTAAAATAGTATCGTCCTGTTTGATACAAGAGGGAGCAAGTGGATCGCTATTTAACTCTCTAATACTCTGTACATCTAATAAATTATATACAAACTTTTGCATGCCTCAATAAATTTTGATTTACTTTATTAGCACTCAGGCACAACCGCTGAGTACGGTTATTTTAGATTTTTAATAAGTAAGGGGGAGATTTGATTTATAAATTTAGAAAATAAAACCCCCTTAAGCAAATATCCAAGGTGCCAATCCAACAGACTCATGTCGCGGATTGTGGTTGTTCAATGTATTTACGATCAGATTTTCAATATAAGTAGCGATCAATTCTTCGGCTTTCTTTTTCTCGAAAACAAGATGATTATGATAAAGAAGTAAGAAATAATATAAATCTCATTCGATTCTCATATGTCGCACAAGAGAAAATTGCTGTAATTAAGCTTAGTTGTTATTAAAACCTCTGACAAAACAAAAAACCGACACTTTCGTATCGGTTTTCCTTATTTATATTGAACACTTGCAGAAATTATCCTCCGAAGTCATCAAATCTGATGTTTTCATCTGGAATTCCGAAATCTTCTCCCATTTTCTGTACAGCCTTGTTCATCAATGGCGGTCCACAGAAATACAATTCAATATCTTCAGGAGATTCGTGCTTGCTAAGATAGTTGTCGATCACACATTGATGAACGAAACCTACGAACCCGTCTCCTTCTCCGTTTAGCTCTTCTCTTACTTTCCAGTTATCTTCTGGTAAAGGTTCTGATAAAGCCAAATAGAACTTGAAATTAGGGAAATCTTTTTCTAGTTGATAAAAATGGTCTAGGTAGAACAATTCTCGCTTAGAACGCCCTCCATACCAGTAAGACACTTTTCTTCCTGTCTTTAACGTTTTGAATAAGTGATACAAGTGGCTACGCATTGGTGCCATACCTGCTCCTCCACCTACGTAAAGCATCTCGGCTTCAGACTCGTTGATGAAGAATTCACCGTAAGGACCAGAGATCGTCACTTTATCACCTTCCTTACGTGAGAAGATGTACGATGATGCAATTCCAGGATTTACATCCATCCAACCGTTTTTGGCACGATCCCATGGCGGAGTTGCAATACGAACATTCAACATGATTTCTCTTCCTTCTGCAGGGTAAGAGGCCATCGAATAGGCACGCTCTACAACATCAGCATTTTTCATCACCAATGGCCATAGGTTAAACTTATCCCACTCCATCTTGAACTTCTCAGGTTCTCCTGGATGCTCTTGTGGATGCGCAGAAATATCGATATCACTATATTTTATCTCACACTTAGGAATTTCAATCTGGATATATCCTCCAGCTTTGTAGTCCATATCTTCAGGAATCTCTACTACGAACTCCTTGATGAAGGACGCCACGTTCCAGTTACGAACTACGGTTGCTTCCCACTTCTTGATTCCGAATACTTCTTCTGGAATCGAGATGTCCATGTCTTGCTTCACCTTTACCTGACAAGCTAAACGCGCTCCGTGTTGAAGTTCTTTTCTTGTAAAGTGAGGAGTTTCTGTTGGAAGTGCTTCACCTCCTCCATCGTGTACATGACATTCGCACTGGATACATGTACCACCACCTCCACATGCAGATGGCAAGAATATTTTTTGATTACCTAAAGTTGAAAGCAGTGTTCCTCCTGAAGGTACCTCAATTTCTTTTTCACCGTTGATCTTGATCTTTACAGGACCTGATGGTGCTAATTTTTGCTTTACAAACAGTAAAAGTCCAACCAACAAAAGCGTAATAACTAAAAACGCCACTACGGTTGCGATTACGGTGCCTGTTGTCGTTGCTGCTAGTATCATCATGTTTATTGTCCTTTTTCTTTAGTGTATTCAGCTAATTTTTTGTCAACGTCTTTCTGGATCTCTTCGACTTGAGCACTTGTTGGTCCATCAGACTTCTTCTCAGCTCCGTCATCTCCAGTAAGCATTCCTCCAAAACTCATGAATCCAATTGCCATTAGACCTGTGATGATGAAGGTAATTCCCAATCCTCTCAAAGGAGCTGGTACGTTTGAATATCTGATCTTCTCACGAATCGCGGCAATACCAAGAATGGCCAAGAACCAACCGATTCCCGAACTCACCCCGTAGTTCAAGGCAAGTCCGAAAGAGGCGATCTCTCTAGACTGCATGAACAATGACCCTCCAAGAATCGCACAGTTTACTGCGATCAGTGGCAAGAAGATTCCTAATGAGTTATATAAAGAAGGTGAGAATTTCTCTACGATGATCTCTACCAATTGTACCATGGTTGCAATCGTGGCAATGAACATGATAAATGAAAGGAAGCTCAAATCGTAATCAGCGTATTCTGGCCCTAACCATGCCAACGCACCTTCTCTCAGAATATATTGATCTAACAACCAGTTTAACGGAACGGTCACGGCCATTACAAAGATCACGGCAGCACCAAGTCCCACAGCTGTTGATACTTTTTTAGAAACTGCAAGGTACGAACACATCCCAAGGAACGTGGCAAATACCATGTTGTCTATAAATATCGACTTAAAAAATAATTCTATATGTTCCATATGCTTTATGTTTTCAGTTGATGATTAGTGATGAACACACTCACAACTGTTTACTTATCTTTTAGTTTTCTTCAATCAACGCTTTGTTTCTACTACGCTGTACCCATATGATGATTCCTACGGTCACAAGAGCCATAGGTGACAACAACATGAAACCGTTGTTCTCGTATCCGATTGAATACAATCCTGTCTTCGCGATAGGGTCTCCTAAAACTGGAATTCCTAAAAGCGTTCCTGATCCAAGCAATTCTCTAAAGAATCCTACAATGATCAAGATCAATCCATATCCCAATGCGTTTCCAATTCCGTCAAGGAATGATTTCCAAGGACCATTTCCTAAAGCAAAGGCTTCAAAACGTCCCATGATAATACAGTTGGTAATGATCAACCCTACAAAGACCGAAAGGGTTTTACTCAACTCATATGCAAAGGCCTTGAGTACCTGGTCAACGATAATTACCAAGGTAGCAACTACTACAAGCTGCACAATGATTCGGATTTTAGAAGGAATGATGTTTCTCATCAAAGAAACTACTACGTTTCCTACCCCTAATACGAAAAGTACAGAGATGGTCATTACGATAGATGCCTCAAGCTCGGCAGTAATCGCCAAGGCAGAACAGATTCCTAATACCTGAATGGTAATTGGGTTATTATCTGCTAACGGATCTAAAATTAGTTTACTGTCTTTTTTTGATAATAATCCCATAACTTATTGTTTTAAGGTATTGAAATAAGGTAGATACATGGCAACGCTCTTTTTGATCATTGCGGTTACACCGTTACCTGTAATAGTGGCTCCGGCGATGGCATCTACTTCGTTATCATTTTTGTCATTGTTCAATGGATCAGCATTTCCTTTAGCTACATTGATCCCTTTAAAGCTGTTGTCAGCAAAAAGGTACTCTCCAGTAAAGTCATCCATAAAGAAACGGGTCTTGATATTGGCTCCTAGACCTGGTGTTTCACCCTTGTGGTCAAAGAACACTCCTTGTACTACCAACTCTTTGTTGATGGCCATATAGCCCCAGATCGCATCCCAAAGACCTTTACCACGCATCGGAATGATGTAGAATGTTTCACCATCCTTCTCGCCTACGAATAAAGGTAATCTTCTTGTATATGATGGATCCTTCGCAAGGTCACCTTCCTTTTTAATATCGATCAAATACGCCTGATCGTCTTTGGTCACATTATCACCTTCGATCACCAATTGCTTAGTGATGTACTTGTTGAATTCTTCGGTTACTTGATCCGTACCAATAAAGTTGATCGCTCCAGTGTCATCACCGTTGGCGTTCACTCCCATGGCATAAAGAATGTTTTGCTGCTTTTCAAGGCGCTCATTCTCTTTGATTCTTGGTTTCAATCCCATGGCTAGTGAAGCAAGGATCGATCCTACCACCGCTACCATAATAACGGCGAACACGATGGTGTATGAATTTTTATCTGTATTCAATGCCATGTCTTATGCAGTTTTAACTTTTAGACGTTTCAATCTCTTTTTTACATTGCCTTGTACCACATAGTGGTCAATCGTTGGAGCAAATACATTCATCAATAGGATGGCTAACATTACTCCTTCTGGATAGGCAGGGTTGAACACACGAATCAGGATCGAGATAAAACCGATCAAGAATCCGTAGATCCACTTCCCTTTATTGGTCTGAGCCGCCGTTACTGGGTCTGTTGCCATATAGACAATACCAAAGGCGAATCCACCGATGATCAGGTGATGCCAGAAGGTTGTGCTCATCAATCCGTAGAATTTGCTCGTATCAGCGATCCAACCTTGGTCTACAACAAAGTTGAAGATCAATCCCATGGCCAAAGCTCCAAGTACTCCAGAAAGCATGATTCTCCAGCTTCCGATCTTCGCAAAGACCAAGAAGAGTCCGCCAAGAAGAATCAACAATGCTGATGTCTCTCCAACCGACCCAGGAATGAATCCGTAGAACATGTCCATGATATCATATTTGAAGGCTGCGTTGTTTGCAAGCGAACCAAGAATGGTCTCACCAGAGATAGCATCTATTTGTGCCCCTCCAGCAATTTGCTCTGCATTTTCAACCGCTCCGTGTACCCATACTTTGTCACCACTCATCCAAGTAGGATAAGCAAAGAACAAGAATGCTC
This sequence comes from Flavobacteriaceae bacterium, assembly GCA_028279515.1. Taxonomy (GTDB): domain Bacteria; phylum Bacteroidota; class Bacteroidia; order Flavobacteriales; family Flavobacteriaceae; genus JANQNQ01. The sequence goes on along the minus strand of JANQNQ010000001.1, from coordinate 351,159 downwards.
TAATGGTCAATGCTGGGTTAAGGATGTTCATTCCGGTACCACCGAATACCTCTTTACCGATAACAACTCCAAAGGCTACTGCTACGGCAAGCATCCATAATGGAATATCGATCGGTACAATCAATGGCACTAACATTCCAGTTACTAGGTATCCTTCCTCTACTTCATGTCCTTTGATAACTGCGAAAATAAACTCAATCAGTAATCCTACTCCGTAAGAAACAACTACGAGTGGTAATACTTTCCACAATCCAACATACAAGTTATCTAGCGACCAGAACTCACCACTGAAGAATCCTCCAGAGGCTTGTGCAATCTCGCCCAATGCTAAGTGATGTTGATACCCTGCGTTAAAGATTCCGAAGACCAAACAAGGAATCAACGCCATGATCACCGTGTTCATCGTACGCTTAAGATCGTCTGCCGCTCTTACGTGTCCGCCAGAATGGGTGGTCTCGTTAGGTAAATATAAAAAGGTATGTAGTGCGTTGAACGCCGGCGCCATTTTGGTGCCTTCGTACTTTAATTTTAGCTTATGTAATTTATTCTTCAATCCCATGGTTAACCGATTTCTTTATGCATTAAGTCTAACCCGTCTCTAATAATTTGCTGATGTGGTTGCTTCGACACACAGATAAACTCGGTCAAGGCAAAATCCTCAGGAGCCACTTCGTACATCCCAAGCTGCTCCATCTCATCAAGATCCTTCACCATACAGGCCTTAAGGATCTGCAACGGATAAATATCTAATGGGAATACTGATTCGTAGGTTCCAGTTACCACAAAAGCACGATGCTCACCATTGGTATTGGTGTTTAGATCGTATTTCTTTTTAGGGAATAACCATGAGAAGGTCAATGCTCTCGATGGAGACACTTTATTGAAAATAGGCTTATTCCAACCGAAGAACTCATAATCGTCTCCCTCTGGAATAGCTGTGACCGTATTGTCATAATATCCTAGATATCCGTCAGGGTTCACTTTGGTTCCGGTCAAGATATTTCCGCTGATTACTCTAATGTGCTCAGAATTGACTCCTGAATCGTATAAGAATGTTGAAACCTCAGCTCCGATCTTGGTGGTGTAGTATTTTGGTGCCTTTACTGATGACCCTACCAATGCGATGGTACGCTCGGCATTAAATTTACCAGTAAGCAACAATTCTCCAATAATAACTAGGTCTTGTGGGTTCATGGTCCAAACAACCTCTCCCTTGTTGACAGGATCTACTTTGTTGATCAGTGTACCTACATTACCTGATGGGTGTGGCCCTGATACTTTGTGAAGTACAACTCCTGACAAACCTGCCAGCGGAGAACTCGTTGATGCCTTTCCTACTGAAACATGCACACTGCCCTCGGTTAATTTTCCGATGGCATTGATGGCTGTTTGCAGTTCTTTTTCTTTGCCCTCTAGCACATAATCCAAATCTGCAGTCAGTGGTGCACTTGCATAACCTGAGATAAAGATTGCTTTAGGGGATTTGCTTGGGTCTGCGATCACATCATACGGACGTTGCTTAATAAATGGCCAACATCCAGATGCCAACAAGTGTTTTTTAATCGCTTCTCCGTCCATGCCATCAATAGAAACTTCACCGTGGTCAAACATCTCTTGTTGCTTGTCGGCTTGAATCTTCAATGTCATGATCTTTCTTCTAGCTCCTCTTTCAATAGCAATCAATTCACCAGAAACAGGAGATACGAACTTCATGTTTTCGTTCTCTTTGTTAAAGAAAATTGGCTCACCAGCTTTGAACTTGGCGCCTTCTTTAACTAACATCTTGGGTGTGATTGCGTGAAAGTCAGAAAGTCGGATTCCGTAGACGTTGCTTGGGATTGCTTTATCAGTAGTCTTTTCAGCCTCGCCAACCAACTTGATATCCAAACCTTTCTTGATACGAATGTCTTTTGACATATATTACGATCTAAGTTAATTAACTAAAAATTCGCGCAAATTTACTAATTAATGATCGCATCCGAAAGCCACATAAAGACTATAATTTTATTTATATTCGTTCTAAATAAGCTGTTTGAAGTTCCAATTTTACTACATTTGAGCCGTTGGTCATTTTAGGCACGTATTTTGTTTAAGCCTAGTCGCAATTTAACCTTGTTTATGAATCGAATCGCTAAACATTTTCTGTTTTTCTTTCTGGCTTCCGCTTCGCTCTTTGGGCAAGTAGAATACGAGGTAAACCCGCCAGAATATATCAAGTCAATAATTTTCAGAGGACCCAATGAAGGCGATCAGTTTCCGATCATAAAACTTGGCGAATCGATCACATTGCTCTTTGACGACATCAGGGCCAGAGAAGCTGATTACTATTACACGATACAGCACTGCAATTTTGACTGGACACCTTCTACCAACTTATCTAAATTCGAATATCTGAGAGGGTTTGATAACGAGCGTATTATCGACTACAGCAACTCGTTTGGCACCTTACAATCTTACTCTACGTATCGACTTAGGCTTCCGAATCAAGAAACGGGCTTTAAGCTTTCGGGCAACTACATCATGAAGATCTATGATGATGACGATGAACTTATGTTTACAAGGCGTTTTGTCATTTATCAGGATGCAGCGGCTGTTGGTGTTTCTACCTTTCGGTCTAGGGACATGTCAATCATAGATCAGGCACAAGCGGTACGATTCACCATCAATCTTACAGGCGTTAGAGTGCAAAACCCTATGCAGGAGGTTAAGGTTGCTTTGCTTCAGAATTACGACTGGAACACGGCCATCACTAATTTAAAACCTCAATTTGTTCTCGGCAATGAATTGTCCTACAGATACGACAAAGAAGCCAGTTTTTGGGGCGGGAATGAATATTTCAACTTTGACAACAAAGACATTCTCGGTGCCAATGCCAGCATTAGTCATACCGAACGTACGGACCTTCACCATAACTATCTCTACACCAATATTACAAGAGAAAACAGACCATACACCTACAATCCTGATATTAATGGGGATTTCGTAATTCGTACGCTTCAGGGAAGAAACAATCGCACAGAGGCCGAATATGCCTACGTACATTTTTCGCTGGAAAACTATAGAAAAATAGGTTTTGGAAGCATTCACGTCTATGGCAAATTCAACAACTACGCCATCGATGATTCTACCAAAATGACCTATAACGAAAACACTGGTCTTTACCAATGCACTCTCTTGTTAAAGCAAGGCTTCTACAATTACAAGTACATCTTAGTAGATGAAAACGGAAACATCGATGACACGGCCATTAGTGGGTCGTTCTCTCAAACCGAAAACACATACACGGTGCTGGTTTACTTTAGAAGGTTTGGTGATCGACATGATAGCGTCATCGGTGTGGGCAGCGGAACTTCGGTCAACATCAACAATTGAATAGGACATTCTTCCCTTTTTCATCTAACTCGTGAAATCTATTGTTAATTTTTAAGTTTTCATGGTAGATTTTACTATTTTAGCAGATACGTTAAACAAACGTGGTTATCTATGATTCAACAAGTTACCAGAGGAATTAAAATTTCGGTGCGCACTAGTTTTGAGGGTACGTTCTACAAGAACTACAAGAAGCACTATGCCTTTGGTTATGAAATTACCATTGAGAATCAGAGTAAAGATTCGGTTCAACTTACGTCACGACACTGGCAGATATTTGACGCGCTTAATGACAAGGAAATTGTTGACGGCGAGGGTGTTATCGGAAAAAAACCCGTGCTAAAACCCGGAGAATCACACACTTACAATTCGGGATGTCTTTTAACATCACCCATCGGTGCGATGCGCGGTTATTACAACATGATCAATTTTACGACCACCAAACAGTTTAGAGTTTGTATTCCTACGTTTAAGCTGAATGCGCCTCACGCACTGAATTGATCACTTGCTGCTCTTTCACCAAATCAAATCGAAATATCTTCTTTAATTGCTCTACATGACAGTAATTGCAATTGCTATCATACACAAATTGAAACGGCAGCGAGCTGTCGAAGCTAAAATCACTTACCTTAAACACGCCTTCAAAATCCTTCACGCCATCTTCTGCGTACCTCTTTATACGATATGCACCCAATGATGTATGCTCATCATGTAGCGTAAAGAACGCGCCACTTCCTATGCCTTCAAGATAGTGTGCATTCTTTGGAACCTTTCCGGCAGTTTGTCCTGCAGCCGGCACAACCGTCTTAGGTTTCTTATGAAAATAATTGGTTAAATTCTCTTTAAGCGCCGAACTGTTGTAGGTTCTGATATCACCGTCATGCACTTGATAAACGACCTCTGAAGCTGCCTTTTCAACGTTCCCTACGGTACTAGGAGTAAATTGTTTGTTCTTTTTTAAGGCGGAAATGATTTTCTTGTTATTGGTACTTGCCAAGATCGTATCCGTAACAAAGCGCGAACAATTGCTGCCTTCTTTTACAAACGCACCATACGGAATGCTTCCTCTTCCTTGTAATGAGAGTATATAATTTTTGGCCGCTTCATGATCCACCTCATCACAAACAGACGCCACCAAACGACCATCACCGTGTGTTTTCTTCGGGTTCGCTTCCAACCACAACAGCAGATCTTTCAAATTGAGTAATTGCCCTAGATCATCTATTCGTGCCTTGAACGGAATTTCTAGCTCGGCATCGGTAACAGCACTTCTTACCCTACCCTTTCCTTTTGGAGTAATATACCTTCCGAAGTCATAATAGGCAGCATGCCCTGTTTCATTTTCAATAAGCACCAAAGCCGCATGGCCTGCTTTCAGGTATTCTTTGGTACCAATTCCGAAATAAGGGAGCACTTTGCATACCCACTCTTCAGACACTCGAACAAAAGTGTCGGGGTACGCCATGACAATTATCTTACCAGTATATTTCAAACTTTTAAGGTTTCAAAATTTGTTGTGTGCACTTGGTCACTTAACAGGTTGTCGTAACGCATACTCAATTGATCGACTTTCTTGACCACCTGGGTAACACTCACCGTTTTTACGAATCCACGGTCCATAACTGTATCGATGTTTTTATCACCAACTCCACCCTTTAGATGGAAGTCCATCACCGACGCATCATCGATTTTACTCTCTTGCATAAAGGTAGCGAACCAATCCCGACGAAGCTCTTTCATTTCATCGGTATATAAGGTTGAAGAGCTCCATATTCGCGGTGCAATCGGCAGTTTGGTCACATGACGGTCTTTTCCGTCCCAAACCAATTCGTAGAAAACTAGCGTTGACTTCCAATCTACCAACAATAGCGTAAAAGGCTCAATGTTTTCAAGATCATACGCAAACAATGTCTTGACGTCTGTTTCCATCAAAAAATCCTTGACCACTTGTCCGCGGCTCAAGCGATATGGCGGCGTCCTTCGGTGTAAGTCGAAACCCCCATTTAGTAAACATACCAAACGCTCATTCTCAGATACTCCAATCCACGTTCCACCTCCTTCTTCATCTTTCGGAAACAAAAGCTGCACTCCATCAACTTCATACACTTGCGGACTTAGTGTTTTTCGCAACGGTGTCTCGTCTCTGTTGGAAGTAAAAATAAAATCTGAATTTCCTTTCGGAATAAAGCTTACAGTACACATGTATGGTTAGGTCTTAAAAACAAATCACAACTTACAAAATTTAAAATAATTGCACCCCAAAATTTGAAGGATTCACAAAAAACGTGTGCTTTAAATTTATTACCTTTGAAAACTCTTTAATAAAACACTAAAATCTAAATCAAATATATAATGGGAAAAGGTTTTTTTCATGTTCCAACGGCAGTCAATGAGCCTGTAAAATCATACGCGCCAGGAACACCCGAAAGAGAAGAAGTCTCAAAACAATACAAGGCATATTTTAACGGAAATGTCGATGTGCCTCTTTATATCGGAAGCGAAGAGATCAGAACGGGCAATACGGCTACAATGTCACCTCCGCATGACCACCAGCATGTCGTGGGAACGTATCACCTTGCCGAAAAGAAACACGTAGAACAAGCCATTGCGAATTCATTGGAAGCACGCGAGGCATGGGCTGCCCTTACTTGGGAGCAGCGTGCAGCGATCTTCTTAAGAGCTGCCGAATTGGTCGCAGGCCCTTACAGAGCCAAGATCAATGCCGCTACAATGATCGCGCAGTCTAAAACGATCCATCAAGCTGAAATTGATGCAGCATGTGAGTTCATCGACTTCTTGCGTTTCAATGTTGAATACATGTCACAGATCTATGACGAGCAACCAGATTCTGCTGAAGGTATTTGGAACCGCGTCGAGTACAGACCTTTAGAAGGATTTGTGTATGCAATCACTCCTTTTAACTTTACGGCCATCGCCGGAAACTTACCTGCGAGTGCCGCCATGATGGGTAATGTAGTGGTTTGGAAACCTAGTGACAGCCAGATTTTCTCTGCCAAAGTAATCATTGACATCTTCAAAGAGGCTGGATTGCCTGACGGTGTCATCAACGTTGTTTACGGAGATCCCGTAATGATCACTGATACTGTATTGGATAGCCCTGATTTCTCTGGAATCCACTTCACAGGCTCTACATACGTATTCAAAGAGTTGTGGAAGAAGATCGGAAACAACATTCACAGCTATAAGACCTACCCTAGAATCGTTGGAGAAACTGGAGGTAAGGATTTCATTGTGGCGCACCCTAGTGCCAATCCAAAACAAGTAGCCACCGGAATCACACGTGGTGCTTTTGAATTCCAAGGGCAAAAGTGTAGTGCGGCTTCTCGTGTATACCTTCCAAAATCAATGGCCGATGATGTGCTTAACTATGTGAAGGAAGATGTAAACTCATTTAAAATAGGATCACCAGAAGACATGGGCAACTTTGTAACTGCCGTTATCCACGAAGGTTCTTTTGATAAATTGGCCAAATACATCGACCAAGCTAAGTCTGACAGCAACGCTGAAATCGTTGTAGGCGGAAGCTATGACAAATCGAAAGGATATTTTGTAGACCCAACGGTCATTCTTACAAAAGACCCAAAATACACCACTATGGAAACCGAACTATTCGGACCTGTAGTAACGGTATATGTGTACGATGATGCCAAGTGGGAAGAAACGCTAAAACTTGTTGACACCACTTCTGAATATGCATTGACCGGTGCGGTATTCTCAACCGATCGTTATGCCATTGATCAAGCGACCAAAGCACTAGAAAATTGCGCTGGTAACTTCTATGTCAATGACAAGCCAACAGGAGCTGTCGTTGGACAACAACCTTTTGGAGGAGCGAGAGCTTCAGGAACTAATGACAAAGCAGGATCTGCGCAAAACTTATTGCGCTGGGTATCACCTCGATTGATCAAGGAAACCTTTGTTTCTCCGGTTGACTATCGTTACCCGTTTTTAGGATAACCTTTTATTAAGTATTTATATAGAGAAGGCCGCTTGTGAATCACAAGCGGCCTTTTTTTTGCAATACACTAGTGAAAGTCAAACATATAGGGCGTTAGGTGAAAAAATCATATATTTGAGAGAAACCAAAACCTAACACCCCTTTATGAAAAAACTTTACGCCTTGGCTGCATTCCTATGCTTCAGTATGGCATGGAGTCAGATAAACTATGATGCTTTTGACACTCATGATCTTGAGACCTCTATTTGGGTAAAAGAAGTGAGCCCACTTTCTGTGCTCAAAACATCACATGATCACTACGGTCCTTACAGTCTTCTTCAATCATACAAAGAGCTATCAAGAGCCGACCAACAGCAACGATTTAACGCCTCTGAAGCACTGCACAATGCTTTCCGCATAAATACCTATAGTCAAACCATCTTTCTTGGTGGTTTACATGCCGAATTTGAAATCATCGAACAAAGTGCCATCGATGAAGGAAAAGTGACCCTTGCAGAAAATGGAGACCTTATCCGAAATACAAGTGATCCCATTTTCGAGAAACATACGAAGACCATTATCGCCCCACTAAGTATTAACAAAAAGGGATTGAAGACCCATTTTTATTTCAGAGAATCTTTTTTCGTTAATGCCACTAATAACAGTATTGTCAAGATTCTCAGCGATTTTGGTGACGGACAAGGATACAGAGAAACCCATTTTGACACTAATATTGAAGTAAGGTATCCCAATGCGGGAACTAAAGAACTCAACTTCAAATTGCTCTTTTCAGATGGTGAAGAAATTACGCAACGCGCCTCGCTTAACATCAGTTACTCAAAGGCAGACCATGCAAACCTATTTGGAAGAATGCAACAGAACATTATTTCTACCGATGTAGCCGACCTGTCTGCCTATACAGGTGCAATTGATTTTGCCGGGATGGGCGAATACGAGATCTTTTTAGGTGCCGATAATACGTTGGACAAACCCATCATTGTAATCGACGGTTTTGACCCTTTTGACACTCGAGATATTGCTGCTGTCTATGATGAGTTTACCTATGTTGACGGAGGCGGTATGACACAAAACCTTGCTGACAGAATTCGGACGGAGGAAAATTTTGATGTTGTTGTGTTGAATTTCCCTGAGTATCTGAGACTCAGTGATAATTCGCTTTTATCGCTTGATGATCTTACCGACACCAACAACGACATGGTCATTGATGAAAATGACTATCCCGCCGGAAGCACCTTGATCGATGGGGGCGCCGATTTTATTGAACGTAACGCAATGATATTGATTACCTTGATCAATACATTAAACGGACAAAAAGTAGGAAGCGAGCAAAACGTGATCATTGGCCCGAGCATGGGCGGAATCATATCTCGATATGCCTTAAACTATATGGAGAGTCTTGGTCAAGATGCCGACACGCGATTGTGGATCTCTTTCGACACGCCGCATCTCGGGGCCAACGTGCCTATTGGTTTTCAGCATCTTTTTAATCGTTTGGCATTTGGACTTCAGTTAGGCGGATTGGGTGGCGATCAAAGTGTGACATCCTTGCAACCTGTGGTAAATGGCATGCTAAAGTCTCCTGCAGCGAGACAGATGCTGACCGACCATTTTGAACCGCATTTGGCGAGCGGCAGTAATGCAGCTTTTGACCCAACAAAACTGCTTCCAGAACCGCATCCCTTCAACGGAATCATGTATGGTGCTATGAGTGGATTAACCACCTCGGGCTACCCTGAAACCGTTCGAAAGATCTCAATGATCAATGGAAGTGGCGTTGGAAATCCATTTCAGGATAAACTTGGAGTTGACATCGTTCCTGGTAGGCAAGTTTTAAACACTACCATACCAGATATCGGACCTCTAACTGATGCGACCTTAAGAGTTGCCTTTACACCAACAAGTAACACACAGGCCGAGATCAGCTATATTTTTATAGATGCACCTTTCTTGTGTTTCTGTGATCTTACCGACAGTGCCGATGCGCAAGCACCCAGTTTCACTGATGGTATTGATGCCGCTATGGGCGGACTCTTTGATATGGGCTCTTTAGCTGCTGGCTTTGGTGGCGATCCATTGATAGACACTTTCTTTGCCGCTTTACAGACCGATTTTTTCAACTTTATTCCGACGATCAGTGCTATGGCGCTGGATAATCAACAAGATTGGTATGCTGTTCCGAATCCTAACAATGGTGATATGGTAAACGAAACCATTTTTGATGCGTGGCACATGCCTACCAATAACGAACCCCATATTACCATCACTGATGCCAATGCCACTTTTGCTTGGAACGAGATCGTAAATCCGGTGTTGAGTAATGATGGTGTTGCGCTGGAAGGAGGACTGATCATAGAGGCCAATCCGATTGACAATAACGAATTGGTCATCTTATCCAATGGAATTCAGGGTGAGTTAGAAGTGAGCCTGTATAATCTCTCAGGGCAACAATTGTTGCAGAAGCGCTTCGGCAGCCCTACCAACCGAAATACAATGCAAGTTGATCTAGCATCGGGCATGTATCTGGTCAAAATGCTTTCCGAAGGAAAAATACACAATCGAAAAATTATCATCGAATAAGACTAAACACAAGCACCTTTTGAAAAGGTGCTTTTTTATGTTTTAAACTTTCTTCTCTTACGTGAAAACCATACAGTTAACAAATAAATGGACGCTCACAAATTATTTGAGCGTTCACAAAGTAATTCTTCAAACTCATATGGTATGTGGATATCTTTAGTTTTCTATTAACAACAATTTACCACATTATGAAAAACTTCATTTATCTATGCATGTCGGTATTCTTATTTATCGCATGTTCGACAGACTCTTCCTTTGAAGATGAGGAATTGGCTTCAAAAACCTTAGAAGAGACGACTACCCTATCGTCAAGGTCTTCAACAACTGCAAGAAACTGTAGTGAAAACTTCTTAAATCCTGTTCTATATGGTCAGTATCAAGCCGATGGAAACTGCAATAACTATTATTCGTATGTCTCTACCAATACGGCCATGTCATACAGTCGTAGCATTTCGGTTATCTACTTTACGACTGACGATAACGACATTATAGAAACGAAGATATTTACGCTTCCGGCGAATGCGTATGTGTCTCAGACGGTAAGGGTGTTTCAAAATGCTTCAGAAGACTACGAGGATGTTTCGCTTCGTATCGTGCATGTTGCTGACAACAATGGGTTGACTGACACCTGCAACGTTCCGAGAGAACTCAACTTCAATGTCAACAATTGTTTTACAGCTCCAGGGCCAACAGGGCCAAGCATTCAAGATGCCATTGAGGGCGAACCATGTCATACACCGGACTGTAGTAGCTACGGTGATGGTGGTGGGTGAAAAACAAACTTAATTTGATACTTTATAACACGGAGGCGCTTGAATTTCAAGCGCCTCTATCATTGTTATGGCTTGTATTTAAGTGGAATGTGCACCACTTTCTTCGTCTCAAAGAATTCTTCTTCAAAATAATCAGGTAAATCGAATACCCTCGCTTTCGGAAAATCCTTAAGCTCCTCTGAAAGGTCACCGCCCTTGAGATACAGGATTCCGTTTTTGAGCGCATGTCTTTGCTGCTTGGATACTTTCTTGCGTACCCACTTCATAAAATCTGGCATGTTGGTAACAGCGCGACTTACGATGAAATCAAACTTCTCCTTTACCTTTTCGGCTCTAAGATGTTCAGCTCTCACATTTTCTAACCCAATGGCATTCGCCACTTCGTTGACCACTTTGATCTTTTTACCGATGGCATCAATCAGAAAAAATTCGGTCTCTGGGAAGAGAATGGCCAATGGGATTCCGGGGAATCCTCCACCAGTACCTACATCCAAAACACGGCTTCCTGGTTCAAAAGCTTGCACCTTAGCGATTCCCAAAGAATGCAAAACATGGCGCGTATAGAGCTCGTCGATATCCTTTCGGGAAACCACGTTGATCTTGGCGTTCCAATCCTTGTAGACCGTTTCTAGCTGGGCAAATTGCGCCTTTTGTGTTTCTGATAGTTCTGGGAAATATTTTAGGATTATGTCCATACAGGCAAAGATTTGGGCAAAAATAGCCAAATTCGTGGGTAATATTTCAAAAGAATCAAGCGTTTAGGAAATTATAATTAGCTATTTTTGACAAAAATTCATTAACAGCAATTTCGAAAAAGAAACTTCGACACAGAAATAATATAGAATGGAAATAAAAGCCTCCCAACTAAAATTTTCCCGTCAAGATCAAAAGAAATTTTTTAGAACACTCAACAAAAGGGTGAACACCTACTTCAAGGAGAACAAACTGAAGCGCACTGGCAATTGGAAGCTATACCTCAAAACCGTAGTGATGTTTACCATATTCTTAACGCCTTACTTTTTGATTCTTACGTTAGATATCAATCAGTGGTTCAAACTATTGTTAACCATCGTAATAGGCATCGGTATGGCCGGCGTAGGAATGAATGTGATGCACGACGGTAACCACGGCTCTTACTCCAGTAAAGAATGGGTAAACAAGGTCATGGGTGCTACCATCTACATCCTTGCCGGAAATGTATACAACTGGAAAGTGCAACACAATGTACTACACCACACGTATACTAACATCCATGGACACGATGAAGACCTTGATGCAGGTAGGATCATTCGATTCTCTAAACATGCAAAATGGTATTACATTCATAAGTTTCAACATTATTATTCGGTTTTACTGTATGGGCTATTGACCCTTAATTGGGCCATTACCACCGATTTTAAGCAGACCCGTAATTATTTAAAGCGGAAACTATCTTACGGAAAGTTACCGAATCCTACTAAACAATGGAGCCTCCTGATCGTAACAAAGATCATTTACCTTTCGATCTGGGTTGTGATCCCAATGCTAATTCTAAATATTGCTTGGTGGAAGGTCTTGATCGGCTTTTTGGCCATGCATTATACTGCAGGACTTATTTTGAGCATCGTGTTTCAATTAGCACACGTAGTCGAAGATGCCGAGATGCCGTTACCAGACGAAACAGGCACTATGAAAAATACATGGGCGATCCACCAGCTTTTTACAACGGTTAATTTTTCGACCAAGAATCGATTGGTAAACTGGTTTACGGGTGGGCTAAATCATCAAGTAGAGCATCATATTTTCCCGCACATAAGTCACATTCACTACACTAAGATATCTAAGATCGTTAAGGAGACCGCAAAGGAGTTCAACTTACCATATAACGAGTTTAAAACTACAAGGAAGGCCATCATCTCTCACTTTAAGTATTTAAAGGAAATGGGAATGAAGCCAGCCACAGTAACCACTTAAAACGGCAAACAATCAACCAATTAAACAAAGGACATTTTAGTAAGTGATGAAAACACATTTATCAGACCGAATCAACAGTCTTCCCACATCACAGACCTTAGCAATGGCGGCAAAGGCAAGGGAATTGAGACAACAGGGAAAGGATATCATCGGACTCAGCTTGGGCGAACCTGATTTTAACACTCCCGATTTCATTAAAGACGCAGCGATTCAGGCGATCAACGACAACTACAATTCGTACACACCTGTTGATGGGTATGGCGAATTGAAAGAGGCCATCTGCAGAAAATTCAAAAGAGACAACCAACTTGACTACAAACCAAGTCAGATTGTAGTTTCCACCGGAGCAAAGCAATCTATCGCAAATGTCGCCATGGCATTGCTAAATCCTGGTGACGAAGTAATCTTGCCAGCTCCATATTGGGTGAGTTATTCGGCGATTGCCACCCTTGCAGAAGCAAAATATGTTGAGATTCCGACCACGATTGACCAAGATTTCAAGATCACACCCGAGCAACTCGAAGCGGCGATCACACCTAAGACCAAAATGATCTTCTTCAACTCACCAAACAATCCTTGTGGATCGGTCTATAGCGAAGAAGAGTTTAGAGCTTTGGCCAAGGTGCTAGAAAAATACCCGGACATTTACATTTTGTCTGACGAGATCTATGAACATATCAATTACGGAAAAGGTAATTTTAGTTTTGCAGCTATCGAATCGATGTACGATCGTACGATAACAGTTAATGGCGTCGCAAAGGCTTTTGCAATGACTGGATGGAGGATTGGGTATATCGGCGCTCCTGAATGGATTGCCAAGGCATGCACTAAAATGCAGGGACAGATTACCAGTGGCGCCAATTGTATTGCGCAACGTGCCACTATCACAGCTGTTGATGCTCCTGTTTCGAAGATACAATACATGGTAGACGAGTTCAAAGAACGTCGCGATATGGTACTTTCATTGTTAGGAGAAATCGAAGGCTTTAAACTAAATGTACCCGATGGTGCGTTTTATGTATTTCCTGACATTTCCAGTTTCTTCGGAAAGACGTTGAAAGGAACGACCATAAATAATGCGTCAGATTTTGCAATGTTTTTACTTGAAGAGGCAAATGTGGCCACCGTTACGGGTGACGCGTTTGGGAACCCAGACTGTATCAGAATCTCGTATGCAGCTTCAGAAGACGAACTGAAAGAGGCCATCGCTAGAATAAAGAACGTGGTGAGCTAGACCAAGCTAATTATATAAAATAAAAAAAGAGGAGTTTTCACTCCTCTTTTTTTATGACGTCAGTCAAACGTCATGAACCAACTAACTTAACTTAAATTTAAAAAAACGATTGACATTACCACAAGCATTCCGCTTACGACAATGATAATATTGGGAAGCTTTTCGGTGTATTTTCTAAAGAATTCTTTGACACCAAAAAACACAAACGTATTCAATGCATAAAAAATGATCATGCTAATGGGCAGTTTCAGCCCAAAGACTTCTTTTGACAGTTCGGTCCCAGCACCAATATTTAGAAGAAAAAACACTAAAGTCGTAAGCACTAGTACCAAGAACAACCACAAGAACTCTGAAGATTTCGAATAACTGAACATAATGATCTGATGAAATAAGTATGCTGTAAAATTCCAACAAAAAACAATGCTTGTCAATCGCTTATGTAGGTAATTTTCATCTCACTATAAATGGTGACAAAGAGAGGATTTTTCTTACCTATTTCGCCAAAAGAAAGGAGTTAGCAAAATCAACACGGTAAACAATTCTAGACGTCCGATCAACATCAAAAAGCAGCACCACCACTTTCCGGCTGCAGGTAATGCACTAAAATTGTCAGTCGGACTTAGGCTTCCTAATGCAGGCCCAACGTTTCCAAGGGAAGAAGCGGCACCTCCAACAGCAGTCTGAAAGTCGAGTCCCATAAAGCTCAACACAAGAGCTCCAATAATGAACGCCAACATATATAAAATGAAGAAACCAAGAATATTATATACAATATGTTCAGTAACCGTTTTTCTATTATACCTAACGGGAATAATCGCATTGGGATGAAGTGTTCGCTTGAATTCTAACAATCCATTTTTAATCATCAGCATATGACGAACCACTTTAACACCTCCAGCCGTTGAACCTGCTGAACCTCCTAGAAACATGAGCCCGAAAAAGAAAACGGTCATAAAGGGGGTCCACGCTGTAAAGTCTGCCGTTACAAAACCTGTCGTGGTCACTACCGCAATAACTTGGAATAACCCATGCCTGATAGAACTTTCTGCACCTCCCCATACTTCTGGGTGCACAATGCTAGATGCTGAGAGATCCGCTTGAAAATAGATGACCAAAGCAGTAATCATCGCAAAAATAATGATGAACAAACTATAGGTTCTAAATTCTTCGTCCTTTAATATCTTCTGCACACGTCCTTTAAACGCAAAGTAACTTAAGACAAAGTTACTCCCTGCCAAGAACATAAAGACGATTATGATATATTGAATGATCGGCTGGTCATTCCAATAAGCAACACTTGCATTTTTTGTTGAGAAACCGCCAGTAGACAAGGTACACATTGCGTGATTTATTGCATCAAAGAAGTTCATTCCGGCTACCTTCAACAAAATGGTCTCAAGCACCGTATACCCGAAATAGATCAACCACAATCTCTTTGCTGTATCCGTAATCCTAGGGTGCAATTTATCAGCACTTGGGCCGGGAGCTTCTGCCGCAAAGAGCTGCATTCCTCCAATTCCCAACAACGGCAGTATGGCAATGGCCAAAACGATGATCCCCATCCCTCCTATCCAGTGTGTCGTGCTGCGCCAGAACAATACTCCTTTTGGAATGATCTCAATATCATTTAAGATGGAAGACCCCGTAGTCGTATAACCCGACATCGTCTCAAAAAAAGCATTCGTAAAACTATCGATGGCACCTGTAAACATATATGGTAAGGTGCCAGACAAGGACATGAAAATCCATCCAAAGGTCACAATAATGTAACCCTCTCTCTTGTTGATCTCTTTGCGGTGTCCCTTGGTTGTGTACATAAGAGCTGTACCTGCAAACAACGTCACCAAACCTGCCAAGGTTATCGAAAAGGTAACGCCATCTTTGTACAATACACTTACCAAAGCCGATAACAACATAAAGCCTCCGTTGAATAACAACAGCAGCCCCATTAAGTGAAAGATGATCTTATAGTTGAGTCTTTTCATGCCACGCTTCGATTAGAAGAATAATTTTTCGACGCGACTAATTGACTGTGGTAAGCAGCATACTACTACTCTGTCACCTGCAATGATCTCAAAATCACCTAAGGCGATCATACCTTCTCCATCCCGAATAACGCCTCCAATGATCGCAGACCTCGGAAATTCTAGGTCGCGAATGGTCTTGCCTGTCACTTTTGATGACGGCTTCACTATAAACTCAAGGATTTCGGCATTGACGTTATTGAGCTTGGTAAGGTCTACCACCTCACCTCGGCGTATGTATCTAAAAATATTATTGGCCGCCAACAGTTTCTTGTTGATCAAAGTGTCGATACCAATGGAGTGAGACAGTTGAAAATAATCCATGTTCTCTACCAAGGCAATCGCCTTTTTGACGCTTTTAGATTTGGCCACAAGGCATGACATGATGTTGGTTTCAGAATTACCCGTCACTGAGATAAAGGCATCCATCTCTGAAATATCTTCTTCTTCGAGCAATTCGACATTACGACCATCTCCATTGATCACGAGGGCGTTGGGCAGTTGATCGGCCATATCGAACGCTTTGTCCTTGTCCTTTTCGATCAACTTAACATTGAACTTATCAGTACACAGATCGCGAGCGGTTTTGTAACCAATCTTACTGGCCCCAAGTATCATCACATTCTTAATCGCCTCTTTGACCTTTCCTGTTAATTTGTATAATTCATCTACACCTTCTTTCGATGTGATGAAATAGACAAGGTCACGGTCTTTAAACTGTGTATCTCCTCTCGGAATCAACGTGAATTGTGTCCCAGCTCGTTGGATAGCAATAGGTACAAAGTGCAGCTCAGGGAAAATGCTGGCTGCCTCTTTTACCGACTTCCCAACAAATGGCGCTGTTTTCTGTAATCGGGTACCGACCATGGTCAAGGCACCTTCTTCAAACTCGTAGCTATCGCTAAAAGCTGACTGATCCAACAACAAACGAATTTCTGCAGCTGCCAACTCTTCTGGTGAGATCAGCTCGTCGATTCCAAAGTCTTCAAACCGAACCAATTCTTTGTTATCAATAAATTCGGTGTTTGATATTCTGGCAATCGTACGTTCGCATCCTAATTGCTTGGCAAGTACGCATACCGTAATATTCGTAGTCTCTGATGCGGTAACAGATATCATAAGGTCTGAGCTGTTGACTCGGGCCTCTTTTAACATGGATATAGAGGTTGCATCGCCTCTTAGGACACGAATGTCCAAATGGGCCTCGGCATAGGCTAGGCTATCTTTGTCGGTATCTATTAAAGTAATATCTTGAGATTCGAAAGAAAGTAGCTTGGCTAGGTGAAATCCGACCTCACCTGCTCCAGCAATTATAATCTTCATTTAATCTGGTATTGAAAAAGTAATGCAAATATACACCAAAAACCTTTTGTATTTCTTGATTACCTCACCCAAGAGTTATTTTAACTCAATTTCTCGAAAGAAGATACATTAATAGTATATTTGCCAAAATTTGTTTGCATGCCACAAAATGTAACTCCGTATAAGAATTCTGGAGATGGAAAGAAGGAGCAGGTTACCAAGATGTTTGACACGATCTCTGACAATTATGACAGTCTAAATCGCGTCATCTCTTTTGGTATCGATGTTAAATGGAGAAAAAAGGTGGTTTCTATTGTGAAAAAGCATCAACCCAATTCTATTTTGGACATCGCTACCGGAACAGGTGATCTTGCAATCAATCTCAGTGATACTGGAGCCGAAAAGATTGTTGGGTTAGACATTTCTCCGGGTATGTTAGATATCGGAAAACAGAAAGTTGCGAAGAAAAACCTCAACAATACCATCGAAATGGTGTTGGGTGATAGTGAGCAGCTTCCGTTTGAGGATGCCAGTTTTGATGCGATCACAGTTGCCTTCGGTGTTAGAAACTTTGAAAACTTAGAAAAAGGACTTTCAGAGATCTATCGTGTATTGAAACCAAAGGGTGTATTTGTGATTTTAGAAACTTCTGTACCCACAAAAACCCCGTTCAAACAGTTTTACAACGTATACACCAAAAAGATAATGCCCACCATCGGAAAGATGTTCTCTAAAGATAATAGTGCTTATGCATATCTGTCAGAATCTGCTGCAGCTTTTCCGTTTGGAGAACGTCTCAACAATATTTTAAGAAAAATTGGGTTTATAGATGTTGAAGATAAGCCTCAAACTTTTGGTGTGGCCTCAATTTATATCTCTCAAAAAGCATAAACGTATAGGAATGAAAAAAGCGATCCTACTTTTTTTACTGATCATTTTTAGTCAGACAGCTTCGTCTCAATTTCGATTATTTGGTAGCAAGGGAAAAGACCCTATTATCAATCGAGAAAATATGGACAAGGCATTGTTTAGCTGGGGATATTACCTAGGCTTCAATCAATATGATTTCAAGTTTGATTACAGAGAAAATCAAGGAGACATTCAAGTTGCCAAGTCTGTAGGTTTTAATGTTGGGCTTGTCGGTGAGTTGCGTCTTAATGACCATTTCGATTTGCGCCTTGAACCAGGGTTGTATTTTACGAAAAGAGATCTTGGGTTTCCAGACAATGCGGCTTTTGATAGCCCAGGTGATCGCTTAAGGGAAGTGAAATCAACTTATATTCATGTGCCTCTTTTGTTAAAGATCAGCACTAAACGTTTGGACAACATCAAGCCTTTTATAGTGGCCGGACTCTCTACTTCTTTGAATTTGTCTAGCAACGAAAAAAATCCAGATGACAATTCGAACGGTACTTTCAGAATGAAGCGTAACACCTATTACTATGAATTAGGTTTTGGAATTGACCTTTACCTGTTCTACTTCAAGTTTACACCTTCGATTCGCGGGGTATTCGCGTTGAGTGATGAGTTGATGCCAGATGTGGACCCAAATAGTCCATGGACGAGCAACATCGCAAAAATGCAATCGCGCGGGGTATTCATCAATTTTACTTTCGAATAATTTAACGTCTAAATTCGCTGAGCAAAATGGCCGTAGCAGTCGCTACGTTCAAGCTTTCTGTTTGCTTTAGTTTTCCAAATCGCGGAATGCTAATACGCTCTTGTATGAGTTGTTCTGTTGTTTGGGCTATTCCGTTGGCCTCATTGCCCATCACAAGAATGGCCTGCTCTGGCAAGCTGCTTTGGTACACATTGACCCCGTCCATAAAAGCTCCGTAGATCGGTAAGTCTGAAGCTTTCAAGAAATCTTCAAGATCTTGATAAGAAATCTTTACTCGAGTGATCGACCCCATTGAAGCTTGTACCACTTTTGGATTGAAGCAATCAACCGTTTCCTTTGAACACACAAGTTGTGCGATCCCAAACCAATCACACAATCGAATGATCGTCCCTAGGTTACCCGGATCGCGTATGTCATCTAAAGCGACTACCAATCCATTGTCATCGATGGATGACGAATCGGGTATTTCGAAAAGGGCCAAACACTTATTTGGTGTTTTCAAAAAACTCATCTTCTTCAGTTCGGCTTCAGTGATGTGTTGTTTTTTTTCTTCGGAAACATCCGAGAAATCATCCTGCATCGTATATAATTTTCGCAAGACGAGGTCTGATTGAAGAAGCTCGTCAACCACCTTAAAACCTTCAGCAACAAAAAGCCCGTGCTTAGTTCGGTACTTTTTTTGCTGTAAACTCGTTATAATTTTTAATTCACTTTTGCTTACCACCCAAATAATGTATTTTTGGACCTAATAATTGAACTCGATTGAGAACTACGCTCACAAAAATATTACTATTTATTGTAACTGTTGTGCTACTTAGCTCGTGCAATACCATCAAAAGGGTTCAAGACAATGAATATCTCCTTAAAAAGAATGCGATCTACGTAAACGACAAGAAGATCAATAACGAAGATGTCGAAAGTCAGATCATTCAGCAACCTAACACTACTATACTAGGGTATCCGTTTCGCCTCAACTTATACAATCTGGCCAACCTAAAGTCTGACTCAACCTACACCGCATGGTTGGATAGAAAGGAAAAAAGACGCGAACGACTGAATCGTTTCCTCTCTAAAAAACAAGTGAAACGTTTGGGAGAATCGTTCATCGTTTCGGGCATAAACAAATTGCTGATCGAAAATGGAGAGGCGCCGGTCATTATTGATGATTCAAAAGCAAAGAAGACCACGACAAGGCTACGTGCTTACTATTTTAATGAAGGGTACTTTAATGCACGATCTTCCTTTGAGGTCATTCCGACCAAACAAGAAAGAAGGGCCAATATCAACTATTACGTCAAAACGGGCAATCCGTATTTTGTAGACAGTCTCGATACCGATATCGCATCCAAGGCTTTGGATTCGCTTTATAATTTGCACCGTGACAACTCCTTTGTAAAGGAAGGGCAACAGTTTAAAACTAAAGATTTCGAAGCCGAACAAAGTCGACTGACAGGTATTTTTAGAAATTCGGGAGTTTACACATTTCAACAAAGCTCTATCGGATTTACGGTGGCATGGGATACCATAAGTGGTGATTACAAAATGCCTGTGACACTTAATATTAGAAATCTTCAACGTAGAACACCAGATTCTGTGATTGAAATCCCCTACCGGGTCCATAAAGTTTCCAAAGTAAATATTTATACTGATAAGACTTTTTCTAGTCAGAACGAACCCTATATAGATAGCACTACCTATAATGGTTATTCTATCTATTCCAAAGAGAAACTTCGATTTAGACCAAAAGCTTTGACCAATGCGGTCTTCATTACACCGGGGGACATTTATAGAGATTCGGACCGTCTCTTGACCTATAAGCATTTTAGTGACCTGCGAAATTTCAAGTACCCGAACATTCAATATCAATATGCCGATAGTACGCAAACCGATCTTATCGCTAATATTGTGTTGACCCCACGGAAACGATTTTCATTGGGATTTGACTTAGACCTTTCACATTCAAACATTCAAGATTTTGGGGTGTCTGGCGGAGTTTCTCTGATCAGTCGAAACATATTTAGAGGTGCAGAGACACTAGAAGTTTCTTTACGCGGAACGCTGGGGTCTGCCAACGATCTGGCAGAATCGGACGATCGATTCTTCAATATATCTGAGATTGGCGGCGATATTAAACTGAACTTTCCAAGAATATTTTTGCCTTTCAATACTGAGAAGATCGTTCCAAAATACATGTCACCCAACACCAATATTACGGTTGGTACCAGTATTCAGGAAAATATTGGGTTGGACAAGCAGAATTTCACCACGGTACTTCGGTACAATTGGAGTCCGTCGAAATTTAAGAAGAATGCCTTTGAGCTCATGAACATTGAGTTCGTGAACAATAAGAACACAGAGAATTACTTCAATGTATATCGCAACTCTTTTCAGGACCTCAACGGTATTGCACGTGATGTAGGTTTCATTGGCTCTACTGAAACGTTAGCGATTCCGGATCAGGCCAACAGTTTTTTAGCGCAGGCCATCCAAGCTGGAAATCCATTGGGATTAAGCTCACAGCAGGCACAACAAGCCAATGCCATTGACGAACGAAAAACGCGATTAACAGACAACAACCTCATATTTGCTTCCAATTTCACTTATACGAGAAACAACAAGGAGAATTTGCTAGACAACAGCTTTTCTCAATTCAGGACCAAAATAGAACTCGCGGGTAACGTTTTATCGACGATTTCGAACGCCTTTGGCTTAGAACGCAACGCCAATGACAAATTCGAGATATTCGAAGTAGAATATTCTCAGTACGTCAAAACCGAGCTCGATTACATCAAACACTGGTCACTTTCTAAAAACGACGTGCTAGCCTTTAGAAGTTTTATCGGATTGGCAATTCCCTATGGAAACTCAGACAACATTCCGTTCTCTCGAAGTTACTTTTCAGGAGGAGCGAATGACAATCGCGCATGGCAAGCCTATAAACTAGGTCCAGGAAGCAGCGTTTCGACCAATGAATTTAATGAAGCCAACTTTAAGCTGGCACTCAATCTTGAATATCGCTTTGATATCTTCGGAAGTTTAAAGGGCGCTTTTTTTGCCGATGCAGGAAACATTTGGAATGTATTTGACAATGTTGAAACACCAGCAGCTAAGTTTGAAGGGTTCAAAGACCTACAAGAACTTGCTCTGGGTACTGGATTTGGGGTGCGCTATGATTTCGACTTCTTCGTCTTTAGGTTGGACATGGGCTTTAAAACCTACGATCCCTCTCTTACTACAGGGAATCGTTGGTTTAAAGACTACAACTTTGCCAATACCGTATTGAACATTGGTATCAATTACCCTTTTTAAGCTATATAATTTTATTACTTTTGTTCTCTATTAACAAACAAAGAAAACAAACAACTATGAACCACAACATCAAACCAGGAGTAGCTACTGGGGACGAAGTTCAAGAGATTTTCAAATTGGCGAAAGCAAAGGCCTTTGCGCTACCTGCTGTCAATGTGATCGGATCTAACAGTATTAACACCGTACTTGAAACGGCTGCAGAGTTGAATGCTCCTGTAATCATTCAGTTCTCTAACGGAGGCGCGCAGTTCAATGCTGGCAAGGGACTTTCAAATGAAGATCAAAAGGCTGCTGTTGCCGGTGCTGTAGCTGGAGCTAAACATGTGCATCTAATGGCCGAGGCTTATGGAGTACCTGTTATCCTCCACACAGACCATTGTGCAAAAAAACTATTGCCTTGGATCGACGGTATGCTAGATGCTAGCGAAAAACATTTTGCCGAAACCGGCAAGCCATTATTCAGCTCGCACATGATCGATCTTTCAGAAGAACCAATCGAAGAAAACATCGAGATCTGTAAAGACTATTTAACTCGTATGAGCAAAATGGGCATGACCTTAGAAATCGAACTTGGTATTACCGGCGGTGAAGAAGATGGTGTTGACAATACCGATGTTGATGATTCAAAATTGTATACGCAGCCAGAAGAAGTGGCCTACGCGTATGAAGAATTAATGAAAGTAAGTGACAAATTCACTGTGGCGGCAGCATTTGGAAACGTTCATGGGGTATACAAACCAGGGAACGTGAAACTTACTCCAAAGATTCTAAAAAACTCACAAGAACACGTCTCAGAAAAATATAACGTACCACACAACACCATTGATTTTGTGTTTCACGGTGGTTCGGGATCAACCCTTGAAGAAATCAGAGAAGCCATCGGTTATGGTACGATCAAGATGAATATCGACACCGACCTTCAGTATGCATTTATGACAGGGATCAGAGATTATATGAAAGAAAAAGAAGCCTATCTTGGATCACAGATCGGAAACCCTGACGGAGACGATCAACCAAACAAGAAATATTATGACCCAAGAAAGTGGCTTCGTATTGGAGAAGGCACTTTTAAGACACGCTTAAAGCAGGCCTTCGAAGACCTAAACAACGTAAATACCCTATAACAACCCTTGGCTGAATAGCACATAAAGCTATTCAGCTTTTAATTTTTTACAATATGGCTTGGTTCAAGAGAAAAGAAAAAGGAATTCAGACCAGTACCGAAGAAAAGAAAGACACTCCCAAAGGACTGTGGTATAAATCTCCAACTGGAAAAATCGTCGATTCAGACGAACTTGCTTCTAATTTTTACGTGAGCCCAGAAGATGGATATCACGTTAGAATCGGAAGTAAAGAATACTTTGAAATCCTTTTTGATGACAATGAGTTCAAAGAGTTGGATAAGAACCTTACCTCAAAGGATCCTTTGAAGTTTGAAGACAACAAGAAATATCCTGATCGTTTGAAAGCAGCCCAGGAGAACACAGGGCTAAAAGATGCCATCCGTACTGCTGTAGGAAAATCAAAAGGAAGAGATCTGGTTATCGCTTGTATGGATTTCAAATTCATTGGTGGATCAATGGGATCCGTAGTGGGTGAAAAAATTGCCAGAGCAGCAGATTACTCGCTCAAAAACAACATTCCTTTTATGATCATCTCTAAATCTGGAGGTGCTCGTATGATGGAAGCCGCATTGTCATTGATGCAACTGGCAAAGACTTCTTCAAAACTGGCACAATTGGCAGAAGCTAAGATTCCATATATCTCATTATGTACAGACCCAACGACTGGAGGTACCACCGCATCCTTTGCGATGTTAGGTGACATTAATGTAGCCGAACCAGGTGCATTAATTGGTTTTGCTGGCCCACGTGTTGTTAAGGACACTACTGGAAAAGACCTTCCTGAAGGTTTTCAAAGTTCTGAATTTTTGTTAGAGCATGGATTCTTAGATTTCATCAGTCACCGAAAAGACTTGAAAGATAAGATCAACCTTTATCTGGACCTTGTACAGAATCAGCCGATAAGAGCATAACAAAAAACCTGCAGCTAAAACTGCAGGTTTTTTTTTGACTAATTAACACTCATAGGCGAACAGCGATAATAAAAAATTCCAAAAAACTATTAATGTCCAAAAACGTATTATCAATCTTATCAAGAGCCCAGTGATCAATTAAGTCATGCCCAATTAAATCTATGTGCTAGTTACGAATACATTATACACTATCCCATACGCAAAAACACGTATAATTTACGCCCTAGTACGTATTCCCTTCTCTTTACATAAGCTATAACTTGCAATGTAAGTTAAAGTTACCCCCTGACTCCACCTTGAGATTTATTAGATAGCCACTATCGCATTTTTAAGGCAAACGTTTGTTTAAAATGTCTCAACTAGCTATTTGAACAACCTCGTTTTCAAACTTGTCAACAACGCACATTCTAAAATCTCGGAATCATGAAAAAAGTAATTACATTCATCTTCATTGTTTTTGTGACGCCAGCCATTGCTCAGACGCTGGCGTTAACAGAAGACCTTACTGTTAGGGACGACTATTCTGGCCCTTCATCGCCTTCGATCATCAAGAAAATTGATGTAGAACATCTCTATCTCAACGGCTACACGATCACTGTCGAATGTGAATCTGAACTAAAGACAACGCATATTTACGGTCCTGGGTACGTACAAACATATACGCAAGGTTGTGACCCTGGAGACTGGCCAAAGTCGTATGTAGAAACCGGCTTTGATAATGTGACAGAGTGTGTCGAATATTCAGGAGAACAGAACTGGTTAGAGTTTAAAGACGGAAACGGAGATATCACCATACCCAATTGCACGACCCTTTCGACTGAAAGTTTCGAGACGATAGTATCGCCTTTTCCAGTACAAAAAACGTGTAAAGTTGTCGATATCTCAGGAAAAGTGATTTTTAACGGAATCATGGACAAAAGGACGATTTCAACATTACCAAAAAACAAGATCCTCATCGTATTGACAGAAGGTAGGAAACCTAAAAAAATTGTATTGAACTAACCTCACTCAAACGACCTACAAATAATTTGCTTGGCAAATCCCCATTAAAAAACCCTGAAGTGGAGACTTCAGGGTTTTTCTAAATAAACTAACATTAATTAACCACCTATATAAGAACTATAGGTAAATTGTTATTTCTTCACCGTTAGCGGTGGTCAAGATGGCTATATTATCACAAGACCCATCTCCAAAATCTAACGAACCAGAAGCGTTGTTGCGTTGCAGGTCAATCACACCGCTTACTAAGAATAGACAAGCCAATTCTCTGCGCAACGGCACCACTACCTCACCAGCATGTACATTGCCATTTCTAAAGGTTGTGGTCCAATTTCCAGTGATCAAATAGACATTATCTCCCCATTGACCGGTTCCTACACCTTCGATCCATTCTCTAATCTTGGTTCCCACCTTGCTCGCAAAGGTTTCATCTGGCCAGGTAACTTTAACGTCGACATTGATCGTAGACTGGGGATTCCCTGCATCATTGGCACGTTGACGCAGTCGTGACATGCTTCCTTCAACCTGAACTGCATTGAAATAAAAATTCTCGAACGAAACGCTGATTGTTTTCGAAGCTGCCTCCATGTCTTTCTCGTAGCTCATTTTAATGATTCCACTTAAAACATTTCCGTTAGGCAACTCACATCCATCTCCAAAATCGATGGTCTTTTCCTTTGAAGTAGAAGTAACTACTGTTGTTATCGTCACACAGTCTGGCAGAAAATCGATGGTATTGTTGCTTCTTCCTGTATCCGATAGGGATTCGACCTCATCATTGAAATACACGCTTTCAACAATATTGTCTACACTCTCTGTGGCAAGATCCACTTGGGCATTACGGGCTGTTTCTTCTTGACTGATCGTTGTATCGACCAACTCAAGGTCTGAAGACACATCTTCACTTTGGCATCCTACGATCGCTATCGCCGCCAACGCGGCTAGCATTGTTCTTTTTAGTTTTTTAACATCTGTTTTCATCTTTTTGATTTTTGTTTGTTAATTCCAAAAAACCACACGTCGCTTTGGCAAGCGCGCTTACAGATGAGTTTTTTAAGGGGTCCGGACATTAATCAACTCACTTCACCTAATGCTTTTGCATTAACATGGTTTTAACGTTTGTGCTTCTATGACTTGGTAAAGAAAAAAAGGTTTAAAATCTTAAATAATTACTTTGGGAAGACCTGTGATCTATTAAGAAAAAAAGTTCTATATTTGCGCCTTGATAGAAACACTATCAGTACATAATAATTATTAAACTTAATGTTGGCATGTATTTAACAAAAGAAGTTAAAGGAGAGATCTTCAAAAAGCACGGTAAGTCAGAGAAAGACACTGGAAGCACCGAAGGTCAGATCGCGTTGTTTACGCACAGAATTAATCACTTGACAGAGCACCTTAAGAAAAATCGTAAGGATTTTAACACTGAGCGCTCTCTAGTAAAAATGGTAGGTAAGAGAAGAAGCCTACTTGATTACCTTAAGAGAAAAGATATCGAAAGATATCGTGCGATCATCAAGGAATTAGGAATAAGAAAATAAAACAACGGGGGCTTTATGCCCCCTTTTTTTATCCAAAGCGTTGCTTCGGATATTACAGAATATGAAGTCCTTGGTGTTTTTTCAGGGCAAAGAAAGCGAGAATTATTAGTTTTTCATTGGGTCACAACAACTACACAACACAACTACAAACCCACTGTTTAATTAAGAATTAAAATTTTTATGATTCCAAAAGTTTTTAAAGAGGTCATTGACCTCGGGGACGGGAGAGAAATCACCCTTGAAACCGGGAAATTGGCCAAACAAGCACACGGGTCGGTAGTTGTACAAATGGGTAACGCCATGTTACTATGTACCGTAGTTTCTAACTACGAAGCCAGCCCAGTAGATTTTTTACCATTAACCGTCGATTATCGCGAAAAATTCGCTGCTGCAGGACGTTATCCTGGAGGTTTCTTTAAAAGAGAAGCAAGACCTAGCAACGAAGAAATCCTTGTAATGAGATTGGTAGACCGAGTTCTTCGTCCGCTTTTCCCAAAGGATTACCATGCAGAGACGCAGGTAATGATTCAATTGATGTCTCACGACGAAAATGTAATGCCTGATGCCCTTGCGGGATTGGCAGCTTCAACCGCTATCCAGTTATCAGATATTCCTTTTGAATATCCAATTTCTGAAGTGCGTGTTGCTAGAGTTGATGGCGAATTCGTTATCAACCCAAGCTACGAGCAACTAGAGCGTGCAGACATTGACATGATGATCGGAGCTTCAGAAGATTCTGTTGCTATGGTTGAAGGTGAAATGGATGAAGTTTCTGAAGAAGAAATGGCAGATGCTATCAAATTTGCTCATGAGGCCATCAAGGTACAGTGTGAGGCGCAACGTCGTCTTGCCGAAGCCGTTGGCAAAAAAGAAACTCGTGAGTACGAAGCAGAAGCTGCCGATGAAGACCTAGAGAAAAAAGTATACGATGCTGCCTACCAAAAATGTTACGACATTGCAAAACAAGGTAGCGGCAAAAAAGAACGCGGACTTGCTTTTTCTGAAGTAAAAGATGAAGTAAAAGCAATGTTCACTGAAGAAGAACTTGAAGAGATCGGACCTTTGGTCTCTAAGTACTTCGGGAAGGCTCACAAAGCAGCTGTTCGTGACCTTGTATTGAATGAAGGAATTCGTTTGGACGGAAGAAAAACTACTGATATCAGACCTATCTGGTGTGAGGTTGACTACCTTCCTTCTACACACGGATCGTCGATCTTTACACGTGGGGAAACACAAGCACTTGCTACGGTAACCTTAGGTACTTCGAGAGAAGCTAATGTAATCGACCTTCCAACAGTTCAAGGTGAAGAGCGTTTTTATCTACACTATAACTTTCCTCCTTTCTCAACTGGTGAAGCACGCCCACTGCGTGGTACGTCTCGTCGTGAGGTAGGACACGGAAACTTGGCACAACGTGCCCTTAAAGGAATGGTGCCAGATGATTGCCCGTACACTGTACGTGTAGTATCTGAGGTGCTTGAATCAAACGGTTCGTCTTCTATGGCTACCGTATGTTCAGGAACCATGGCATTGATGGATGCGGGTGTTCAACTTAAGAAGCCTGTCTCTGGTATCGCCATGGGACTAATTTCTGATGGAGAGCGTTACGCTGTACTTTCTGATATTCTTGGAGATGAAGATCACCTAGGTGATATGGACTTCAAAGTAACAGGAACTGCTGAGGGTATTACCGCTTGTCAAATGGACATCAAGATCAAAGGACTTTCGTACGAGATCCTTGTAAATGCATTGAAACAAGCACGTGACGGTCGTTTACACATCCTTGAGAAATTGACCGATACCATCGCTACGCCAAATGCAGATGTGAAGCCGCATGCACCGAAGATGGTCACTACGACTATTCCTGGTGATTACATCGGAGCCTTGATCGGACCTGGAGGTAAAGTAATCCAAGAACTTCAAAAAGAAACCAACACCACCATCGTTATCGAAGAGGTAGACGAGCAAGGTGTGGTTGAGATCTTGGGTACAGACCAAGAAGGAATCGACAAGGTATTGGACAAGATCGCCGCTATTACGTTCAAACCCGAAAAAGGGAGTGTATATGAAGTAAAAGTGATCAAAGTGTTAGATTTTGGTGCTGTTGTTGAATACACCGAAGCCCAAGGAAATGAAGTATTGCTTCATATTTCTGAGTTGGCTTGGGAACGTACTAACAACGTTACAGACATTGTGAATGTAGGTGATATCATCGACGTTAAATATTTTGGTATCGATCCAAAGACCCGTAAGGACAAGGTTTCAAGAAAAGCATTGTTGCCAAAGCCAGAAGGTTACAAGGAAAGACCTCCAAGAGATAGAAACAACAAAGGTGGTAACCGAAACCATCGCGGTGGTGACAGAGATAGAAAACCACGTGAAGACAAGAAAGAAGAGTAAGATTCTTTTGATATATAGAAACAACCCTGAAGTAGAGTAAACTCACTTCAGGGTTTTCTTTTTTATCCCTATCCCTTAAACTGCCAATTGATAAACGGAAGCTTTCGCTTTCCGTTGGTGTTCCAAAGACCAAACTGAAATCCTCTCAAATTCTTCGAATTGTTGAAGAGTCCGATCTGAATGCCCCTGTGTTTGCGCGAAACATTAGACACAGCTACCTGTAAACCATTGCCCTCATAAGAAACGTTGGCAATACCGGCAACGTTGATTCCGTTAAACTTCTTTGATCCATTTGCAACTGCCGAAAATGAAAAACCATTCATGGCGTTCATTGCTGTGATCGTACTGATGTTCAATCCGTTCATTTGAGCTCCGCCCATAAAACCGCCAGAGCTCAGGTTGATTCCGTTGACCTTGATGTACGTGTCCACTTCTTCATCCATGAAGGCCACATTGCTCACCGAATTATCATTGATACCAACGACCAATAGCTCAAAAGGCGCATTTAGAGCGAAGGTCATCAACGCTAATGGTAACGGACTTGCCTCTATGTTAAAACCGTTAACCTGTTGAAATTCGATTCGCTCATTCTCATAATGACCAACACCCAATGCCATGCCATCCACCCTCTTCACCCTACGATGAATCGGAGACAGGCTAAAGATCTTAATGGTATCATTCCGTTTCACATTAGGCGCTTTTCGCGCAAATGGCTCAGTAGGAATTCCAGGAAACTTAAAGAGTTCCTTCATCACATCGGTATCATCCCTAGTAAGGGTGTCCAATTTCTTTTCGGGCACTTCTTGCCCAAATAGGCTTGCACTTACTGCAAAAACCAAACATGCGGTAATCCAAAAATGTTTTCTCATCACATTTAAATTAAAGTTAGCATGTCAAAACTATTGTGTATATCACAAAAAAAATTGCGATAATTTCTAATTTGATATCTTATTTTTGTGATAATCACAAAATCGATATCTTTACGTATGATCCAACAAACACTTATCAATAACATTAAGGAGGCACTACTGCCCGGTGCATCGCTTAATGAAACCTTGGCAGAAATTTTAGATATCAGCTATGACGCCGCCCATCGCCGTGTAACCGGAAAAAGCAAGATCACTATTGAAGAAGGGCTACTCATCGCCAAACATTTTCACATGTCATTAGACGCTTTAATGGCCTTACAGCATCCCAACCTTATTGTGGTAGAAAAGACACTTCCGATCAACTCGGCTACAGACCTCGAATTGTACTTCAAACAATCCCATGAGTCTCTTGAGACCCTGAGTAAGATGGAAGGTGCTGAAATGATCTATTCGGCCAAAGACATTCCGTTGTTCTATACGTTGGATGATGGGTTACTTTCACGGTTTAAAATGTATGTCTGGTTAAAACTTTCTGATACCAAAAAACAAATAAAGGACACACAATTCGAACAGTTTGCTCCCCCTTTATCTCTATTGCAAGCAGCAACCGAACTCAAAGGAATCTATAAAGCCATCAAGAGCATTGAAATCTGGAATGACACTACCTTCGATAGTACCATGAAGCAAATACGCTATTTCTATCAAACCCAAGACATCAGTAAGGACAGCGCGCTTTTACTTTGTGAGGCGCTGAAAGAAATGCTTGATACCATTGAAGAACGGTCGGTGGAAGAACTTGAACTTTATAGTAATGACCTTTTAATTCTCAACAACAATGTCCTTGTCAGAGTCGAGAATCGGCATTTGGTCTTCACCCCATATTCAATGCTAGGATATTTTAAAGTTGAAGATCAGATCACCACAGACCGAATCGCAGCGTACTTTGACAAACAACTTAAAAGTTCTACCTCCCTTTCAATGGCCGGAGAGCGTGACCGCAAGATGTTCTTCAATAAGATTCATAGAAAGATCGACAGCTTGTCCAATTGGTTGCAATCGGATTACTTTTTCGAACTATGATTTTTTCTATCTGACGCAACCTTTTCAAAAAGTAGAGACTAGATAGTATAGACCAAAAAATAACATCATGAATCAAGTCATCAAGAATATTGCATTCTTTCTCTTTATCGGAATTATCATGTTTACCATCTCATGCGAGAACGAGCCAGTTGAGGCCGTGACCGCCAATGCTGATGAAGTTATAAAAGTAGACTCCGAACTCTATACACTAGTAGAACGCGTAGCCAGTGATGAAGGTGTAGAAGATGATATCGCCTGCATTGAGTTTATCTACGCATTCACCATTTTTATTTTTGATGAGGAACTTACCTTGATCGGATCTGAAGTGATTGGGGATGACGCTGAGTTCAGCTCCTTTTTAGGGAGTTTAGAGGAAGGATATTCGATCGGACTCAATTATCCAATCACAAGTACCTTAGACGATGGAACGGTCATCTCTATCAACAACAATGAAGAATTACAACAATCCATTGATCAATGCGTCAGAGAAGAAATTCTCGGATATTGCAATGGATTGCTAGTTGAATGTGTTTGGGAAGTTGACTATCCGCAAACGCTAGACCCTCCCTACCCGAATGCTTATTTTGAAATGGAAGGAGATGGCACTGTTACTTTTCATCATGACAATCAAGAGTATTTGGGCACATGGATAGCGCTATTCATCGAAGACGAATTGCACATTAACATTACCGTTATTGCATCTGATGAAATTGAAGCGTACTGGAATCGGGACTGGCCAGCGATCATACAAGACGAGAACACCATTGTGTTGACCAATGGCAATGATTCTGTTACGTTAAACCAAAACTGCGAAACACCTCCGGTATGCAGCGGACTCACTTTTTCGGTTTGTGAAGACACACCCGGATTTGCGCAATTTGCACTTGATGAATACATTTCATGCATCCTCTATATTGAGGGAATCGCAGACGCCAGCGACCTATCGGTCACTTTCTATCAAACCTTGGCCGATGCGCAAAACAACACCAATCAAATCATCAGTGGCTCACCTTATATCAATACGACCAATCCGCAAACGCTATACGTTCGTATTGAAAATATTGTGACCAGTGACACATCATTTACAGAAATCGAACTCGTAGCTAACAATTGTTAATCATATGAGAAACCTTTAGTGAAACTAGAACAACTCATCATAGCGTGTAAACGGAATGACCCCAAAGCAAGGGAACTCCTATACCATCAATTTAAAGATGTGCTATTCACGCTGTGCCTAAAATACTGTAGCAACCGACAAGAAGCTGAAGATAATTTACAAGACACGTTCTTAACCGTATTCAAAAACATCCACCAATACAAAGGAAAAGGGTCTTTTGAAGGGTGGTTAAAACGAGTCACCATCAACAAAGCCATCGACCGCTATAAAAAGCAAGCCTTTATCAACGTCATTATCAACGAAGCCATTACCGAAGACACCAAGGTAGATGATGATCAAATGCGCATTCCGCTCCAAACGTTGTTACGGCTAATTCAAGAGTTGCCAACACGTTACCGATTGATCTTCAATCTTTATGAGCTAGACGACTATTCACATAAAGAAATCGCAAGCATGCTCAACATTTCGGTAAGCACCTCTAAATCGAACCTGCACAGAGCGAAGCTGATCTTAAAGCAGAAGATCGTCGCCCTCAATGAGGTTTCACAAACCAATGGATGCATATGAATGAAAGAAAAGACATAGGAAAAGCCATTCGCGAACAATTCAAGGACCATTTGGAGGCTCCTTCTGACGGGGTTTGGAAATCCATTGAATCAACGTTGAAAGAAGAAGGCAAGAAAAGACCTGCCCCCGTTTGGTTTTGGATCATTGGTGGGCTGAGTTTATTGCTTGTAGGCAGTGGCATCTATTATTTTGCCTCACCAGATGAAACGCTTCCAAATACGGATCAAATTGAGATAAAACCATCACTAGAGAGCAATGAAGTGGCCCTCCCTGATGTCCCAACAAATGGTGACGGTTCGTCTTCAGTTGTTGAAAGGATAGAAAAGGGCAGCGAAGATCCTGCTTCGGTCGCGAATAAAAGTATACATATAGATAACGACCCATCAATTTCGGCAAATGATTCAGCTGAAGGGCTCTCAAGAAAGAGAGCCGATCGTACACAAAACAATGGTCGCTCGGTAAAAATGAACACCGCTGATATCGCTTCCGCGGAAGCGAAAAAAACAAATTCCCAATCTACCGACAAAAAACCAACAAAAGAAGAAATTAGCGAAACCGAAACTCCGACAACTAATATTTCAGAAGGAAACAGCTCTGACAAAGACCGTATTGCCGAAGCATCATCAATGCCTGCCACACCAAAAGCCGACAAAAAAGCAAGTGTCGACAGTACAGTTGCTAAGACTGAGAAAAGGAAAAGGGTCAAGCGACCACTTGTATCTACTTTGCCTAACAAAAAAGACAGCTTAGCCGCTACAAAGTTCCCGTGGATACTAACCGCCACATTAAATGTTCATTCGTATGACCTGATCTCTAATCGTGCCGCCTTGACCGATAGTCTTGGTAGTAGCAGACAACGAGAGGACCTGACCTTTGGGTACGGTTTGCACATTGGCTACCAACTGACCGATCGAGCATTTTTGCAATTTGGCATACAAAAAGTCAACTACCAAAGTACGATCAACAATGTGCGCGCACAAAGCTATGGGCAATACCTAACTGGGGTGACTTTCTCTCCTGGCATTAATAACCTATCGATAGAACAATTCTTGAATGGCAGTGCTTTGCAACTAGAACAGCAAATCAGCTACATAGAAACCCCCATAACATTTAGGTATGATATCACTAAGAAACGCTTCAATATTTCGGCTCACGCCGGAATTAGCACATTGTTCTTAGATGAAAACGAAGTCATTGGTCGCGCTAATGGCTCGCAATTGATTCTTGGAAAAACCAAAGATCTAAACGAATTAGGATTCAGCGTTTTTGGAGGCTTGGGGGCACATTACCAGATCTCTAAACATGTAAAGTTCAATTTCGAACCGCAGTTTAAGTATTTTATCAAATCGTATCAAGATGACGGTATAAAGCCCATATCACTGGGGTTCGTTTTTGGAATTAGCTATCAATTTTAATAGTTGGTTAAGTTTATTTGAGGATGCTACTATCCTTTGTTCTTGAAACCCTGAAGTGAGTTCGCTCTACTTCAGGGTTTTTCATTGTCTTAGAATTTCTCTGTCTACTCGTTCAATTTTTTCCTATTTTTAAGATCCCAATGTAAGGCAGTCAGGTTTTTGCTTTTACAACAATACCATGAGATCAATCATCCATACCCCTCAAATGGAAGGGAACCTTACACCTATTATTGGGCCATTCGTTCGGCTTGCGATGTTATGGTTTCTAGTATTCATTTGTGGTCATTCGTCACATGCGCAAAACTACAAACGATTTCACTTTCCAATTAAGTATGAGAGTCAGACCTATCTAAATAGTGCCCTAATGGTCGATCGTGACGGATTCCTTTGGTATGGTACACCAGGAGGCATTTTCAAAAATTTTGGAGATACACGACATTTTATTCCTTTGCAATTAAGGGAGAATGACCTATCGAGTTGGATCTTTGATATCTTTCAGGACAAGGAGGGAAATATATGGGTAGGCTGTGACATAGGTGCATACAAGATCGACCCTTATTCGTATGAGAAGCAGTTGTACGAATGGAAACCAAAGGAATCAAGAGTTGACCTAGGTGTTCGATCGTTTACCGAAAAACCTGATGGCTCCATATGGTTTGGAACAAATTGGGGGCATGTGGTAAGACTCGACGAAAGCGACTCCACAGTCATCTATAGGAATGATGCTATCGTGGGCAATAAGCGCCTGGACCTATCTATCACTTCGGATGAAAGAACAATTGTCAGGGATTCGAGCAGCATCTATGAGATAGATAATGACAGTTTAAAGCTGATCAAGGTCTTGGCAGAGGAAAGTTCATTTCTCCCAAGGAGCATCTATTCTGAGGTGGTATCCGAATTAGACGAAAGCGGGTCTTTTTGGTATCAAGAACATCAATATAACTACATATATATTCCTGAAGCCGAAGCGTACGAATTGATGTTACCCTTTGAACTGTACTGGGTCTTGAGCAACATGGTGGTGAGTTACAATGACCATCGCCTATCTTGTTGGAAATTTGTAATGGAGGAAGAGCTCCACTTGAAAGAGGTGGTTGGCCTTCATACTGAACAAAAGCCCATGAATGTTGTAGAGGACCATCAAGGTCACTTGTTCATAGGGTATATCGATAAGATCGAAAAGGTAAAGCTAGGTCGTCCTTCAACCCAGCATTATTTGAATAACCCTAACGAAAAGATAAGCACTCGAGAGATCACTGTTTCTGATAACAGAGATATCTATGTCACCTCATATAGTGGTGTCTACAAGATAGATGACGATTCAAGGGTGACCAATATAATTGAGGACAGTAACTTCTACTCTATTTTGGTACAAGGAGATAGTCTCATCTGGGGTGTGGAATTTAATAAGCTTTATAAGGTGAATCTGGTCTCAGGGAAGAGAGGCGTCTACGAGATCGAGGGCGATTGCACAATTCTTGAAAGAAAGGACGAAGACCACATATGGATCGGGTCTTCCACCGGGTTATATCTCTTCAACGAGAAGAGTGAGAGTTACATAGATTACAGTCAATTCAATGAAGATACAAGCATTACAAACAACATCGTCCGGAACATTATACAAATGCCAGACGAAACACTTTGGATAGCAACAGGGTCGGGAGCCTATCATTTCGATCCTAAGAAACGAAATGTGGTTCATTATGCCGAGAACAAGGGTGAACTATCAATTCCCAACAATCATCTTGTAGACCTTTATATCGATACCAACAACGAAGTTTGGTTGGGCAGTACCAGCGGCCTTACACATATCGCCAATGGAAATAAGGTCAAACACTACGATATGTCAGATGGACTGTCTGACAAGATCGTTTGTGGCATATTGGAGACCGATGACGCACTTTGGCTAAGCACCTATAATGGGTTCAATCGATTGGACAAGGCAACCAAACATATAAGTAGTTATTTCGTTTCTCAGGAGGTGTACAATAACGAATTTAATCATCGGTCTAACCTTAAGCTGAATGATAGTATATTATTATTTGGGGGAACCAATGGTGTTCATAAGATCAATGCATATGAACTTACTGGGTATAACGATACGGTCTCCATTGGAGCCTTAAGTGTAAAACACTATCAAAAGGAAACGGACTCAATAATGGAGGTCATGGTTCCCTTTCACGAAAGTAGGGAGATCAGGCTTGATCATAAGAACAACTTTTTCGAAGTTAAATTTGCGCTTAACAACACCTTTAACTTCGAAAAGGATAGGTATGAATATTTAATAGAAGGTCTGGACTCCGATTGGGTCAACCTCAACAATGAAAATACTCTAAGGCTGTATGGGATTCCCCCCGGAAGCTACACCCTACGGATACGAGGATACAATGATAATGGTGTAAGGTCTGCAAACGACATCAGATATGATCTATATGTCGCCGAGATCTTTTACAAAACACCCTTTTTTATTATTAGCTTCATTGCATTGCTGGTCGGGACGGTGATTCTTGTAATGTACAGACAACGCGAAAAGCAGAAAGTCAAGGCCTTCCAGAAAAGTCAAATCAAGAACTTAGAATTGAAGGCACTTAGGCTACAAATGAATCCCCACTTCATATTCAGCATAATCAACGGTATGTATAGTGATCTAATTCTTAAGTCAGAAACAGAAGCTAACGATTATATCGTTTCTTTTTCAAGGTTGCTTCGCGCCACTATGGACATGACGACCCAAGGAACCGTTTCTCTTCAAGAAGAAATCGATTATTTGAAATCTTATGTAAAGTTGCAAGAGCATCGCCTCGATAAAAATTTAAGCTATTCGTTTCATGTAACGCCAAAGGATGCTCCGTTTCAATCCATAAAGATTCCATGTATGCTGTTTCAGCCTTTGGTAGAAAACGCCATACTTCACGGCTTGGAATCGAAAGAAAAAAATCGGATATTAAAGGTAGCATTCCATATTGAAAATGAGACGGTCATAGGCACCGTAGAAGACAATGGTATTGGCCGGGCTGCAGCTGCTAAAAATCAAAAAAAGGAAACATATAAGACGCATGCTTTGAACATTATGAGCGAGCGTATTCAAATCAATAACGAACTGCAACAAAATAATATACAAATAACAACCGAAGATCTTATGGATGGTAAAAAAGCCAAAGGAACAAGGGTTGTAGTTACAATCAATCTATAGATGGGCGAGTTTAAAACAAGCATACAGCGTCAAAAAATAACAGCAGTTGTCGTAGACGATGATTCCAAAAGTGTTGATCTATTATGTCATCATCTAAAAACCTATTGCCCAGAACTAACCTTGTCAGGAATCGCCAATAGCCTTGATGAAGCGATCCTATTAATAGATAAAACCAAACCTGAGCTGATGTTTCTTGATATCATGTTAAACTCAGATACAGGATTTGACCTTCTAGATATCGTCAACCAAAATGATGCAGAAATAATCTTTATATCCAGTTTTGATGAATATGCCCTAAAAGCATTCAAATATAGCCCAGTGGACTATTTGTTAAAGCCAATAGACATCAAGGAGCTTTTGATGGCCATTGCTCGTGCCCGAGAAAGCATTCAACAAAAAAGAGAAAAAAATGAGCAGCAGAATCTTAGAGATTACATTGCTGTCCCTGGTAGAAAGATCATCCAGATCGTTCGAATCGCTGAAATTCTGTACTGCAAATCAGATGGAAACTATACCACGCTTTATCTAAAAGATCGGGAAAAGATCGTCACAATAAAGAACATTGGTGGATTTGAAAAAATACTCCCCAATGATATCTTCATGAGGATCCACAAGCAGTATCTTGTTAATTTTAACTATGTGAAAAGCATTCACAAGTCAGATGGGTTTTATTGCCATTTGTTCGACAAGACCATGTTACCAGTCTCACGAAGAAAACAGGAAGAATTACAACAGAGATTGGAAGGAAAGAACATTTAATTCCCTATTTCATGTCATACTTGCTCTAGTATGATTCTTACGTTTTTCACTTATAAGAAGCCCTATTTGTGAAATATGCGCTTACCGAATACATCCCCGATTCGACCGTTTATTAACCTGTTGCTTCCGAATCTGTAATTTCTTATCAATTTCTACCACTTCCTTCTTAAATTCACACAAGTATCTCGAAGTCAAGGCATTGACTACTTCGCATTAGCAACTAAATTTTAACATCAATCGTAACGAGAGGTACGCTTTTAACAACCCAAATCAAATTAATTATGAAAAAAACCTACTTTTTTGTGCTTCGTGCATTCCTACCCTACCCAGTTACTGAAGACCCACTGCATTTATCATCAAATCATTGACCCCATTTGAAGCAAACCTTCAGGAATTAGAAAATCCCACAAGACCTTTTTCATAGTTGAACTCCCCAGTCGCCTTTTTTGGGTGTAACGGTGTTCGACAGGATCAGAGTAACTCCCCCAACCTGGCCCACCCGACCCAAAACAACCGCTGGTATGAGCTATGCTCCCAATGGTTGTCAAGACCATTATGCTGTGTTAGCGGCAAACCTAAACCTATAACCAAATTTTACCAATTATGAAGAAGAATTACTACGTAAACCTTAAAGTGCTCATACCGCTTTTCTGTATGAGCATAATGACCACCATGGGGCTCTGGGCTCAAACAGAGTTCATCACCACATGGAAAACGGACAACCCTGGTGCCTCTAACAGCACATCAATAACAATTCCAACCGTTGGAACCGCAAACTATGACGTGGACTGGAACAATGACGGTACTTTTGACGAGTTTGGACTTACCGGCCCCGTCACCCATGATTTTGGTGCAGCTGGCACCTACACCATTCGTGTGCAAGGAACCTTCAACATTCGATTTAATAACGGAGGGGATCGCCTAAAGATTTTAGACGTCAACCAATGGGGAAACATTGTTTGGTCTTCCTTTTACAGAGCATTTCTTGGGTGCGAGAATCTAGATGTCACGGCCAGTGATGCTCCCGATCTTTCCGTTTGCACAAATACGCAAGAAATGTTCTCTAGATGCTTTTCGCTAGTGGGAACCACTGCATTCAATTCTTGGGATGTAAGCAACATAACGATTATGTCTTTCATGTTCGACAGAGCCTCTGTCTTCAATCAAGATCTTGGGAACTGGACGCCCACCAGCGTGAATCAGTTTGGCGGAATGTTTAGCGCGGCCTCTGCCTTTCAAGGAATCGGTCTGGAGAATTGGAACAACCACTTCAC
Organism: Flavobacteriaceae bacterium; assembly: GCA_028279515.1. Taxonomy (GTDB): domain Bacteria; phylum Bacteroidota; class Bacteroidia; order Flavobacteriales; family Flavobacteriaceae; genus JANQNQ01. The sequence goes on along the minus strand of JANQNQ010000001.1, from coordinate 311,769 downwards.
GGCCAGCAATATTAATATGGGCGCCATGTTCCAAAATGCAGATGCATTCAATGCAGACATAACCGGTTGGGTGACCACCAATGTAACGAACATGGGTCGAATGTTTTATCTCAATGACCTTTTCAACCGCGATATCGGTAACTGGGATGTTAGTAACGTAACCAGCTTAGTTGAAATGTTTCGAAATGCTACCACGTTCAATGCCGACCTTGGCAATTGGACACCTACCAGCTGTACAAATTTTTCCTATATGTTCCTTTCGGCCACGACCTTTCAAGGGCTGGGATTGAATAACTGGAATAATCATTTCTTGGCCAGTGACATCGACATGAGAGGCATGTTCTGGGGTGCGAATGCCTTCAATGGAGATATCACAGGCTGGGTCACCACAAATGTGACAGGAATGTCCGAGATGTTCAGAAATAATGACTCTTTCGATCAGGGCATAGGCAATTGGGACGTTAGTAACGTAACCAGCATGTCTGATATGTTCAATGGCGCGGCAGCATTTGACCAGAATCTAGGGAATTGGACGCCCACGAGCTGTACAAGTTTTTCATATATGTTCAATTCGGCCATGGCCTTTCAAGGACTCGGCCTCAACAATTGGAGCAATCATTTCACGGCCAGCAATATTAATATGCGGGGCATGTTCCGAAATGCCGATGCCTTCAATGCAGATATTACAGGGTGGGTCACAACGAACGTGATCAATATGTTCGAAATGTTCGAAGCCAACAATATATTCAACCAAGAGATAGGGAACTGGGATGTGAGCAATGTGATCGCTATGCAAGAAATGTTCAATGGTGCAGTTGCGTTCGATGCCGACCTTGGCAATTGGATGCCAACAAGTTGTACAAACTTCACCTATTTGTTCAACAGTGCAGCAGCCTTTCAAGGGACCAACCTTGACCAGTGGAGCAACCGTTTTACAGCCAGTGACATCAACATGTCTGGGATGTTTCGAAATGCCGATGCCTTCAATTGGGACATTTCCACTTGGGTGACTACCAATGTGACACGAATGGCCGAGATGTTTGAGAGCAATAATGCCATAGATCAGAATTTAGGCAATTGGGACGTAAGTAATGTAATTAGTATGGTCGAGATGTTCAATGGAGCGACAGCATTTGATCAGGATCTCGGGAATTGGATGCCTACAAGCTGTGGAAACTTTAGATACATGTTCAATTCGGCGACGGCCTTTCAAGGAACCAACTTGGACCTGTGGAGCAACCGCTTCACGGCCAGTGACATTAACATGTCTGGTATGTTCCGAAATGCCGATGCCTTCAATTGGGACATCTCCACTTGGGTGACCACCAATGTGACACGAATGGCCGAGATGTTCGAACTCAATGATGCTGTAGACCAGAACTTCGGGAGTTGGGACATGAACAACGTGATCAATGGTAATGAGATGTTCAATTCTTCTGGGATGTCCATGACCAATTGGGACAACACCTTAATAGGTTGGCATGCGCAGAATTTCACGAACAGCAATGTTACCATTGGCGCCTCAGGGCTCTTGTTCTGTGATGCTACTGTACAACGTGATGCCATGCAAGATGATGGGATATTCACCTTTGACGGTGACTTTTTAAACTGTGTTCCAGGAGGGGTATTGGCAGGTAACCTCATGTGGTACCAAGCTGACAAGGGAGCCTTTGAAGATGGTGTCACTATGGACCCTGCCGAGAATGGTGACCCGGTCGTTAGTTGGTTCGACAGTGGCAACATGGTACTAGAGGCGACCCAAGTGGGAACCGCTCCCACGTATGTAGAGAACTTCCTGAACTTCAATCCTGGGATCAACTTCAGCGGTTCTCCTGTAAGTCCAGTAGCAAGTACACTATCGGCCGGAATCGATACAGACCATCATGTGGTAGCTGTATATATTGGTGTCGACCAAAATGCAAGTTTATTTTCTACAGGAAATGACGATACTACATCCAATCAAGCATTATTCTATGGGCTTAACTCTGGCAATCAGATAAAGCAAGACTTTACAGGCAATGGCCTCAGTACTGCCGTAACGCCGAACACTCCAACCATTGTGAACTTCGATTATAATTATGCCTTGGTATCAGGTCCAGATCCTGATCTTGGATCCAGAACCATAAGCATCAACGGCAGTGATGTAATGACCGACAACCTAGTTGAGCCTAACATTCTTGACCTCAATACAGCGAACAGTCGTATCGGAGGTAGCTTTGCCGGTTCGGGCGAGGACTTTTCCGGAACACTGGCCGAACTGATCGTATATCCAACACGTCAAACGAATACCAACCGAAGGCGCATACAGACCTATTTGGCCATAAAATATGGCATAACCCTGAACCCAGACAATGACGGTAGCGGCAGTGTCACTGGAACGGAGGGAGACTATCTGGCGAGTGACGGCACCACCATCTGGGATCATAATATCAACGCGACCTATCATAATGATGTAACAGGCATAGGAAGAGATGACGTAGCATCACTTCATCAAAAACAATCATTATCCAGTAGTACTGGAGCGTTCGTCACTATGGGCAACGTGGGTATTTCGGCGACGAACCTATTAAACCCTAATGACTTCACTACGGATCTCTCTTATATGCTCTGGGGAAATGACGCAGGGAGCACTGCAGTGTCCGAAGACATAACAGGGGATACTTGTTTGAAACGTATGGGGCGCATATGGACCGTTGCTGAAACCGGCACCGTAGGTATGGTGACCTTGAGAATCCCGCAATCTGCCCTACCCAATTACACCCCTACTTTACTGGTAAGTGCTGACGAAACCTTTGACAACACCGATACATATATTGCCTTAACAGATGATGGCAGCGGAAACTATCAGGCAATGGTAGACTTTACCGATGGCCAATACTTCAGTTTTGCAGAACATAATGGGGCACCTGTCGCAATTTGTAAGGACCTGACTGTGCAATTGGATGCGACAGGGAATGCCTCTATTATTGGAGCGGATGTAGACGATGGTTCCTCCTCCTGTCTGGGAACACCTACCTTTTCCCTAGATAAGAGCACATTTGATTGCTCAGATATAGGTCCAAATACCGTAACATTGACGGTGACCGACCCGGTAAGTGGTATGACAAGTATGTGTACCCCCACAGTCACTGTAGAAGACAATGTGGCTCCAACCGCGCTTTGTCAAGACATTAATGTGATGCTCGATGCTATGGGGAATGCCTCCATTACAGGTGCCGACGTAGACAATGGATCAAACGATGCCTGTGGTATAGCAAGTCTGACCGTATCGCCAAACACATTCGACATCTTTGATGTAGGTCCTAATACAGTCACGCTGACCGTAACCGATGTTAATGGTAACACCACTGACTGTATGGCCACTGTGACTGTAGACAATACATTAGGAATCGATGACATCTCTATGGATCTATCCACGATCACGATGTCGCCCAATCCAGCCTCTGAACAGATTCTTCTGTCCAATCCGCAGGGGCTTGAATTAAATGACATGACGATTTACGATTTGACCGGACGACGTATTCATTCGGTATCATTGAACAGTGTTGGTCTTGAAAAAACCATTGATATTACTCAACTAGCATCTGCGACCTATATCATGGTCGTTACAAGTGATACCGGACGGGTCACTAAGCAGTTAGTAAAGAAGTAATTCTAAAATAAATTCGGAGGTAGGGGTCCGTTGACCCCTATTAACGGGCTTTTCATTAATAACAATTAGCACCAAGGGTAGTGCCCTTGAACGAAACTATAGGTGAAGTAATGATTGGTGAGAGCCAATTAAGGCCATAGTAGTAGTGTTGAAAGCGGGAGACGTATAAGGGGAATCTCCCGCTTTCTTTTTTTACTAGAGATAGACCATCTTTTTCAAAACATTACACAAGGCCCAACCATACGTTCCAAAGCTACCATTAAAAAAACTCCATGATTTCTGTCAGGATTCGAACATATTATGACATACTTAATAGAAATGCCCATTGTGTTATCGAAAACAGGCGACTATAACCACCTGTATTTCAGTTGTTAAAAACTTTTTTCAACCTTTTTGTAACATTTTGGTAACATACTGCGTATAACTAATTGATGCTATGGAAATGATTCCGCTATAATTAAAAATCTGGAGATTTATACATGAGACAACTGAAAATTACGAAGCAGGTTACTAATAGAGAAACTGCTTCCCTAGACAAATATCTTCAAGAAATTGGTAAGGTTGACCTTATTACTGCCGACGAAGAAGTAGAATTGGCTCAAAAAATCAAAGCAGGTGACCAACGTGCTTTAGAAAAGTTGACCAAAGCTAACCTTCGTTTCGTGGTATCGGTTGCAAAGCAATACCAGAATCAAGGTTTGACATTGCCTGACCTTATCAACGAAGGAAACCTTGGATTGATCAAGGCTGCACAACGTTTTGATGAAACACGTGGATTTAAGTTCATCTCGTATGCAGTTTGGTGGATTCGTCAATCGATCCTACAAGCGTTGGCAGAGCAATCTCGTATTGTTCGTTTGCCATTGAACAAGATCGGTTCGATCAACAAGATCAACAAGACCTATGCGTTTTTAGAGCAAGCTCATGAACGTGTACCTTCGGCTGAAGAGATTGCCAAAGAGTTGGACATGACCGTGAATGATGTTAAGGAGTCGATGAAAAACTCTGGACGTCACGTATCAATGGATGCTCCGTTGGTAGAAGGAGAAGATTCTAACCTTTACGATGTATTGCGTTCAGGTGAGTCTCCAAATCCTGATAAGGATCTGTTGCACGAATCGCTTCGTACAGAGATTGAGCGCGCCCTTGAAACATTGACACCAAGAGAAGCTGATGTGATTCGCTTGTACTTTGGACTAGGTAATCAGCATCCAATGACCTTGGAAGAGATCGGTGAAACGTTTGATTTAACAAGAGAACGTGTACGTCAGATCAAAGAAAAGGCAATCAGAAGATTGAAACATACTTCTAGAAGTAAAATATTAAAGACATATTTAGGATAATTTCCTATATTGCGGCAACAACAGTTAATCATAACTGTTCGTTTTTTGATTGATGAATGAACTCCGGCTGATTACCGGAGTTTTTCATTTTTGTATATTTAGGAACCCCAACCTAAAGTACCTAACCTACATGACCCATTCTATTTCATATGTAAGTACCGCCGATCCAAGCCTTAGGCAAGAAGCACTATCTTCTCTGCTCGACACCACCAAACATCGTAATGAGAAGAGTAATATCTCTGGAATTCTTCTTTATGCCGACGGAAATTTCATGCAGGTTCTTGAAGGTCATCAAGAACAAGTTGAACGACTTTTTGAAAAAATATGCCTTGACGCTCGCCATAGCAACGTCATTAAAGTCGCTTCAATGGACTACAAACATCCCATCTTCAAAGGGTATGCATCGGGCTTCAGTGTCATTGAAAGACCCAAGGACACCCAATCCTTAAAGACCTATCTCAACTGGTTGAAAAACCATCCTTCGAAGAAAGTGAATAAGATGATCGATCTGGTTGAAAACTTCATCGACCACAGCTGAGTTTTTTTCAACGAATCCCATATTTTTGCCTCATAAACAAACAACACAACATTATGAGCAAAAAAATGATCGCTCCGTCGATTTTGGCGGCCGACTTTGCCAACTTACAACGCGATATCGAAATGGTGAACGAAAGTGATGCCGACTGGTTTCACATTGATATCATGGATGGTGTCTTTGTTCCCAACATCTCTTTTGGGATGCCAGTGCTAAAGGCCATTAGCAAACATGCTAAAAAAACCATCGACGTACATTTGATGATCGTTGACCCGGACCGTTATATCCAAACATTCGCCGACCTAGGAAGCAACGTACTTACGGTTCACTACGAAGCATGCACCCATCTTCATAGAACGCTTCAAGCGATCAAAGCTGCCGGTATGAAAGCTGGTGTTGCGCTAAACCCTCACACCAATGTTTCTTTGCTCGAAAATGTGATCAACGATATTGACCTTGTATGTATCATGAGTGTGAATCCAGGTTTTGGCGGACAATCGTTCATCGAGAACACCTACAACAAAGTAAAACAGTTGAAGGCATTGATCAATGAGAAAGGAGCATCAACACTGATTGAAATCGATGGTGGTGTCAATGACAAGAATGCCAAAGACCTTGTTGATGCAGGAGCAGATGTATTAGTTGCCGGAAGTTTTGTATTCAAGTCAGAGGATCAGAAGAAGACCATTACGAACTTGAGCTCTGTAGCCAATAGTTAAACATGTTGCAAATTGAGCATTTTCTTAAAGTGCTCGTATAACCGTGGCTCTTGTGATTTGAAGTCAGAAGGCGTCTCGATCAAATGTTCGATGGCCACCGCCAAGAACTCGAACTCGTTGGTATGAGCATAGTCTCGAAAGTATTGTGTTTGCTGAAGTCGGTCAACAAAGCCATCATCATTCAATAGTTTTCGCAACTCTAGAAAACCTTCTTTAAAGACACGCGAACCAATATCGCGCTGTTTAAAGCTGTTAAAGTTTAATGCATGAGCAAATTCGTGCAAGCCTAAATTGAGATTGTCATGGCCATCCTCAAACCCTTTCAAGAAATCCACCCAAGAGAAGACAATGGTTTTCATGCCTGGGTTAAACTCACCTACATGTTCTTGTCGATTTAATTCGGAAAAATACTTTGCAGGATAGATAATAATGCGCGAAACCGATTGAATCAAATAGTTGCGCATCCCGAAAGTCAGTATGACCGCAGAGGAAGCGATCATCACCTTCATTTGCTTGGTGACCTCAACACCACGTCCCGAGAAATCCTTGTCAGCAATAAAACAGGCGACTCGATGTTCAAAATACCGTTTATACTTAGGTGATAATCTTCGATAGAAACTGATTTCCTTCTTTAGTACTTCCCGGTCTTTTTTCGGGAGGCGACGTTTAAAAAGATAAAAGTGAATAAAAAGCGGTCTCCTAAAAAAATGTGCATAAAGCGTTTCGAGAAAACGGAAGAACAAAAACACAAACCCCATAACGTAGATCAAGGCCGCTATGATATATAGAAAAATAGGGGTTGGGTTAGTTTCTTCCATGGCAAAAAAATAACGTTTAAAGATACGCTCTTATTGCATGGATTAGTCTTAAGAAACTGATAAAAACTTACATCAATGGCAAGATCCTTTCACTACTTCTCTCCCTTTGCAGGTCCATTGTTCCTCATATATAGACTCATAACAGACCTCAAATGTAAAGTCACTTTTCTGAAGTCCGTAGTAAAGTAACTCTGACCATTTTTGATTTTCAGATTTTAACAAGACAATCTTTTCTCCTGGAGGAATCACCCGATTGTTCACGAATCCCTTTAAATGAGGGAACCTACTCGTACCAACAATTCGCGCGCAAAGTGTGTCTAAATGAGTAATATCTTCACCTGCCAATCGCATCGAAGTATTCTTGACAAGGGCTGGCCCAATCCCATTGTTTTTGACAACAAACATAAAACCTTCGGCGTCATTGTAACTCGTTGTCCACTCTAGATGTGGCCATACCGAAGCATGCTGCTGTTTCTGCATGATGTTCGTTTGATACATGTATACCGACACAGTGATCACGTTGATCAAAATCGCAATAAGACCGACAATTAGGCCGGTGCTCAATTTTTTCTTTTTCTTGGTTTCTTCGAGTTCTTCCATTAGGGTGTTAGGTGCTGGGTTTTGGGTTTTGGAATTTAACAAAAAGGTGAAGTCACATTTCTTTGAAAAACATGAAGTCTTATTTTTTCACGTTCAAACCATATTAACGACTCAGGAAAGTGTGCAATCGGTCCTTTATGAAGTACTTCCAACCTCCTTCACAACTCTCTCGCTTAAACTCAGGAATTTCAGATGGAAAAGTATCCATCCCAAGAGCTGTTACCTTCAGTACCGTGTCTTTTTCCGAAGAAAATATCTCAAAAGAGACCAATCCGTCGCCCTGAGGATACTCTTCGTATCTCCATGAATAGCTGATCTTTTTCTGCGGAAACACTTCAGTCACCTGCCATAAGTGTGTGAAGTTACGGCCTTCATTCGTAACCAAGAACTGAGTCTTGAAACCTACTTCTGGTTGAAACGCCGGAATGTTCTCAAAAAACCACTGAATCATTAAATCTAGTTGGGTAATCGCTTTCCATACGTCTTCGGCGGAAGCGGCAAAGGTATGTTCTACAATAATAGGTTCGTTCATGTAGTGTAATTTGACTTAAATAAACTAATTTTTTAGAATAGCGACGGCCCGTAACGGAGCGCCAGTCCCCTCTTTTATTTTCATCGGAAGCGCAACCACCTCAAACCCCTTGCTCGGCAATTGATCCAAATTGGTCAAATTCTCGAACGCCGGAATGTTTTCGGACAACAAGATCACATGACTTTGAAAATCCTTAGATTGTCCGTAATCAATACTCGGAGTATCGATGCCGATCGATTTAATGTTTCTATTTTTCACGAGCCACGTAGCTGCTTCGGGGTCCAAGCCTGGGAAATGCAGCAGCTTAACAGCCTCAAATCCTCGTAGACTGGTTCCCATGTATCGCACCTTATCTGGATAATAGCTAGCAAAGCCCGTATGTAAGAGGACAATGCTTCCGTCAGGGATCTGTTTTCCCTCCTTCTTTTCCCATTCCAAAAAATCTTCGACGCTTACCAAATAATCAGGATTGTTCAATGCATTCTTTGAAACATCAACCTTGATGGCTTCTCCTATCAATTTTTCCAACGGAATTTCTTCTACGGTATGCCTTCCTTCGGCAAAATGAATGGGTGCATCAATATGTGTACCGCCGTGTTCTGCAGTGGCAAAATTGTTGGCTGAATAATAGTATCCATTGTCCGTTTGCCCTTTAGCAACAACTTCCAGCTCAAACTCTTTGGCTGTTACCCAATACACCGTCTCTTCAGAAAAGGAATGCGTTAGGTCAACTATTTGAGTATTCCCAGCTCTTACAGGCTCGGTAGCGTTATCTGCTTCAGTCTCTTTGTTTTGTTCTTGGCAACCAGCGAAACATACGGCAGTGGCCAATGCTAAAAATGTAACTTTTTTGGTCATCTTTTTAATGTTTTGATTTCATGTAGTTAGATAAACCCAGCGTATGGTACTGATATCAAACATCAAAGGGATTTGGTTTAACCTCGACGCAGGTAGCATCAAGGTACTAAAATAAGCTAGAAATTCTGCTAATGACATCCAAATCTTTCAAAGCAAAGTCGATTTAAGCTAACGATTTACACGGTATTTACTAATCAGGTACTAGCCCTCTAAAATTTGCGCCTCAAAACATCGAACTTTAATCGTTCTCCCTAAATCTTCTCAAAAACAAACAGTAATCAAAATCAAAACACAATGAAAGATGCAAAACAATTTTGGGAAGAGCAGATGAAATTGGGGCGTGTACTTTTGGGAAAGCCCGTATCTGAAATTCCGAATCTTCTTAAGGAAGCGCATGAGCAGCGCGAAAAAGAAATCAACCAAGCACTTACCGACATGAAGCAAGACGCTCCCAAAGAGGGTCTTCTAGGAAAGAGTAGTGAAACTTGGCGTTTTGGAAGTGTCTCTACAGGAGGCTTTATTCGAGGTGATCTCACTGCCCATATCAACTTTGGCGGAAGCAATGACATGACCTTTAGCGGCACCATGTGGACTGGCCCTCAAGCCATTGCTGGTGGCGGTGGTGGTATGTGGTCGGTAGTTCCTAAAAATGGTCAAAAAATGGACTTTCATTTTGGAGCTGCCTCATGGGGTGCAGGAGAAATCCAAGTGTACTGGTCCATTAACGGTACCGTTGTTGGGCAACTCATTGCCTTAGTTGGTGGTGCTGCCATAAGTGGTGGTTCTGGCAGTGGTAAGTGGAAAAAAGATTAACTCACTTCCAATTGATGAAAAAGCTGGGTCCCGATACTTGGGGCCCAGCTTCTTTATATTCACAGCACATTTCAACACTTCAATCTCGTTTCCCCATTGAAGGGTGCCAAAGCTTTCCTGTTTCTCCTTTCACGGGAATAAACCGCAATGTTGGGTGAGATAAGGCCACATCATTTACATCTTCTCCTTTTAAAAAACGAGCCATGGTCTCAATAGCCTTTGGATGTGTCATGATTTGCTCATGCCCAGCGTTAGTGACAATGATATGACTACTGTTCGAAAATCCCCAACGCACTTCTTCAGCTTGGTACGGAGGCGTATTGAAATCTAATGTTCCGCTCATAAAAAGTGTTCTGGTGGGTGAGATCATTGGGGACCTAAACGCTTCGCCCAAGTCAACGATCGTTGGCCAATATGTACCTAGCGAATAGTTGGCAACATTAGAGAACATACTTTTCTTAGACTGCTCTTTAATAAGTTGCTTTCGGTTTTCAGAAGCACCCGAAGCTGCGTCCATTGTAGCCGACATGGCCTGTACCCCGAAAACGCCGCGTATTCTCTTTTGCACAAACCACTGCAACATCGAATAATCCCCTTGATCTATGGTATATAACAATCTCGGAAACACGGGAATGTCACTTGCGTCCCCCACATCAAACCTTAGCATAAGGGCAAGTCCGTAATCACTAACCTTGACCTTCATCGGTTGCTGAAATGGAGAGTTCACCTGTACTTCAGCAGGGTTCGCCTTCAGTTTCTTAGCAACCTTTTTGTACAGGGCTACCAAATCAGGCACTTCTTTATTGACATTAGAATCGGCCTTTGCCATAAGCGCAATCTTGTGCCATTGAATGTCCATGGCCATCGGAAGCTTGTATGTATGATTTGGTCCTTCGACTCCGATCAAAATGGCGTTCTCAACATGTTTTTCATAATCTCGAATGTATGCCTGACCAAGGTGTGTTCCATAACTGAAACCGACCAAAGAAATCTTGTCATAACCTAGTGCCTTGCGCAAATCGTCAATATCATTAGCGTTCTGAGTAGTGGTATATCCTCTAAGGTCCACTCCTTTTTCTTTAAAATCTATTAAGGCTTTTTCTCCGATTGCTTTAAAATGTTTTTGAGCAACCGTCGCATCCGCCAAAATATTCTCTGGGATCGCATCCTTCCAAATATAGAGTACTCGGTTAGTTCCGTCTCCTGTACCTCTCTGATCCACAAGGATCACATCTCCCTGTTCTAAGAACGGCAGCCAACTTTCTAGGTAATATTCGTCGCGAGCCTGCCAGGTGCTGCTCGACCCTGGACCGCCAGCCAAGTAAAATACAGGAGGTCCTGGATTGGGGTTGGCACTTTTTAATCGTACAAATTCAATCTTGATGTTCTCTGAATTTGGATTGTTTCGGTTTTCTGGGACCATAAAACTTCCAGCCTGTCCTTGTATCATTTTTCCAGAGTGAGCCTTAAGCGATTTTTCTCCTCTGATCGTCACATCTGTACTTTCTTGCGCGTTTAACGCTTGAAATATCAAGAGTGTGCATAAAATTAATATTGCATGTCTCATAATGGTTTGTTTTTCGACTAAACTATCCGCTAATCACATACAGAAGACAGGAAGTAGACCAAGAATCATTTATCACCTATAGATGATGTTTGCCACCATACGGATTGTATTGGTGGGGTAAATATGCAAATTCAGGGGTTAAATGGACGTATTGAGCGATCCTTGTAAAGTAGGTTGAAATTTTTCTTTACTTTTCGTCAATCATGACAGAAAAAAACAATTTGCTAGATCGATTACTCCAAAACAGGTGGCTGACCCATGCTGCCTTTTGGCTTGTGGTACTTTGCTTAGCACCTGTTACCTCAGGAGAAGGCATCGATAACATTGGTGAGGCCTTTTTATATAGAGGTGTAGGGCTTCCAACGAAAATGGCTGCCACTTATTTTCTGGCATATTATCAAATTCCGAAGTTATTTTTGAAGAAGAAATATGTGCTATTTGGCCTTAGTTTTATTCTGAGTACATTCGTGTTTACCGTCATTTATCGCTTTAACAACATATACATTGCCGAAACATTAGGGGGTTCTGAACACCCAAAAGAATCCATCATCGAAATCATCACTAGCAAGTATACCGTACTCAACTATTTCTTACGGGCCTATTTCTTTGGGGCCATTTTTATCTTTATTAAAATGGTAAAAAATCGAGCTGCAGAAAAACACCAAATCGAATTGCTGCAAAAGGAAAAAACCCAGGCCGAATTAAATTTTTTGAAAGCACAAATCCATCCGCACTTTCTATTCAATACTTTGAACAATCTGTATGCGCTTACCTTAAACAAATCGGATCGAGCGCCCGAAGTGGTTTCAAAGCTCTCTGAGATGTTGGATTACATGCTTTACCAGTGTAAAGAACCCAGGGTGCTTTTAAGTAAAGAGATCGAATTGCTTCAGCATTATATCGACCTCGAAAAACTGCGATATGGTAATCGATTGACCATTACTTTTGAGCACGAACTAGCACATAAACAAGGACAAATCGCACCTTTGTTGCTAGTATCATTGGTAGAAAATGCGTTTAAACATGGCGTCAGTAATGCCATGGGTGACGCTGTGATCAACATTTCGCTCTCGATGCAAGATGACCAAATACATTTTCGTATTTTCAATACCAAAGAGACCTTGGTGCAAAAAGACGAAATGCAATACAAAGAAGGAATCGGACTCAAGAATGTTTCACGCCAACTCGAATTGATCTATCCCGAACAATACACCATGGAAGTTGTCGAAGAAGCGACCTCTTATGAAGTGACTTTAACCATACAAGGAACATGAAAAAGATTCAGTGTTTAGTAGTTGATGACGAGCCTTTGGCCACAGAATTGCTTACCAAGCATATCGATCAGTTTCCGCAACTGGAACTTGTTGGAAGCTGTTGGAATGCTATTGAAGCGCTGGACGTTATTAAAACCAAAACTATCGACTTGATCTTTTTGGACATTCAGATGCCTGGGCTTACGGGTATCGACCTTGTAAGATCCATGCAACAGCGTCCCAGTATTATCTTCACCACGGCCTACAGAGAATATGCGGTAGAAAGCTATGAGTTGGATGTGGTTGATTATCTGCTGAAGCCCATCACTATCGACCGTTTTTTCAAATCGATCAATAAATACTTGGACACGCTAGAAAAGCCACAAGCGGTAAGTGAGACAAAAGAGGATTCGGCTTCTTTTATCTATGTAAACACGAACAGGCGTCATGTCAAGATCCTGTTCGAAGATGTATTATATGTCGAAAGTTTAAAGGATTATGTGCGTATTCATACTAAGAGTCAACGCATCACCACGAAAGACAAGATCAGCGAGTTCGAAAAGAAGCTTCCATCCTATTTTCTTCGTACGCACCGCTCATATGTGGTGAACACAAAGATGATCACGGCGTTTACAACTCATGATGTAGAAATCGAAGATACTGAAATTCCTATTGGTATTTCTTATAAAAAGGAAGTATTAGGCTTTTTACAAAGTACTTAGAAACCATAAGCTTAAACCGGCTCAAGACGCATGTGTGGCTCGTTAGGCAACACCACTTTAATGTAATCTCCGGTACTGACCGCGCCGCTTTTGAGCACGACAGCCATGATCCCGGCTTTACGTATCAAGTTTCCGTTTTCGTCCTTATCCAATACTGCTTGCATCAAACCCTCTTGAAAGTTGTTTAACTGACTGCACGGATTTCGCAATCCGGTTATCTGTATTTCTGCTGTTTTCCCAATCTTTAAAACGGTATTTGTTGGCAATTCTAGCAGGTTGATGCCACGAGTGGTAATATTCTCGCCCATATCTCCAGCTTTTACATCAAAACCCTTTTCATTTAATTCGTCATGCAATTCAGAATGGATCAAGTGTACCTGTCGTAAGTTGGGTTGATCTGGGTCGCGCGCTACCCTGGATCGGTGTTTAACCTTTTTTCCCATATGAGCATCTCCCTGTACACCAAGCCCCTCGAGCAAGTTGATCGTATCACTATGGTATTTGTTAAACGTGTGAGATTTACTTTTACTAAGCCCCAGTACGGTTCCGTTTTTCATGCGCTGTTTTTATACGTTTACTTTCTAAATACGATTCCAGGATTTGCAAAAAACACCCACTCTCCTTCTAAATTCACAAAAAACTTATAGGTACTGTTATAGGCCTCTTCTCCATTTTCAAAAAAATAACGCAGCTGGTAAAAGGTAATATCATTCTTTAAGACCTCTGCGTATTCATGCATACCTGCATCATAATTGGTGTTTTCTTCTCCTAGATCATCAGTCTTTATTGCATCTACTTTGCACTTGGCGTGTTCTTCGTAGTCCAAGCCCGACATTTTCTCTAGAATCTCTTTGTCCAGTTTAGAAACGAACTTAAAGTAGGTAATTGCGTTTTCACCCTTAAACACTTGCTTGCATTGATCCAAAGTGGGTAAAGAAACCGCAATGAGCTCTAACTGGGCACGGTTGTTCAGGTATTGACCAAAATACGCCTCAACCTCTGCCTTAGAATCTTGGCCATGCATTTGCATGGTACCGCAAAACAGCACAAGCATCAGGCACATTTTTCGTATACCTTTCACTATTTCAATTGGCTTCATCGGTTTACAGTATTACAGGTAGTCAAACTAAAAGCCACTCTAAAGATACTCAATTTACACGAGGGCATGAAATTTCATGCAGCTTTAAACACTCATGACATAAGTCATTCATAATGAGCTTATTTTTCCGTAAATTTATAGTTCTTCGATATGCCCATCGGGTATAAAGTGCACCAATATTATAATAGTTTTTATATATGAAAATAAATTAAAACATAAATAATAAATATCGAAATTTGAGAGTAACAACAATCACTTAATCTATAAGAAACATGGAAAATCATTCACATTCCAACGCCAACGGAGCGGCCCAATGCCCTTTTTTAAACGGAGAGCTTAAGCAAAGCGCCGGGGGTGGTACAAGCAACCGCGACTGGTGGCCAAATCAATTGAAGTTGAACATTCTTCGTCAAAACTCTTCTTTATCGAATCCGATGGATGAAGATTTCAACTACGCCGAAGCTTTTAAAAGCTTAGACCTAAAGGCTGTGAAACAAGACCTTTACGACCTAATGACCGATTCACAAGATTGGTGGCCAGCAGACTATGGTCACTACGGTCCGTTTTTTATTCGTATGTCCTGGCACAGTGCCGGAACGTATCGTATTGCGGACGGTCGTGGCGGTGGCGGTTCGGGAACGCAACGTTTTGCACCCTTGAACAGCTGGCCCGACAATGCCAACCTAGACAAAGCGCGTCTTTTATTATGGCCGATAAAGCAGAAATATGGCAAGAAATTATCATGGGCAGACCTGATGATCCTTACTGGTAATTGTGCTCTGGAATCCATGGGCTTCGAGACCTTTGGTTTTGCTGGCGGACGTGAAGATGTTTGGGAACCTGAAGAAGATATCTATTGGGGTTCTGAAAGTGAATGGTTAGGAGACAAAAGATATACAGGCGATCGCGAGTTGGAGAATCCGTTGGGTGCGGTACAGATGGGTCTCATTTATGTGAACCCAGAAGGCCCCAATGGGAATCCGGATCCGATTGCTGCAGCAAAAGATATTAGAGAAACGTTTGGGCGTATGGCGATGAACGATGAAGAAACCGTAGCATTGATCGCTGGCGGACATTCGTTCGGAAAAACACACGGTGCAGCTGACCCTGACAAATATGTTGAACGAGAACCGGCTGCTGCAGGCATTGCTGAACAAAGCATGGGTTGGAAAAACAACTTTGGTAGTGGCCATGGCGGAGATACTATTACAAGTGGTATCGAAGGAGCTTGGACAACGACTCCTACGAAATGGAGCAACAACTTCTTTGAAAACCTATTTGGTTACGAATGGGAGCTCACTAAAAGTCCGGCGGGTGCACATCAGTGGCAACCTAAAGGCGGAGCGGGTGCTGGATTGATTCCTGATGCGCACGACCCTGCCAAAAAGCACGCTCCTTTTATGCTGACCACCGACCTTTCTTTACGTATGGATCCAGCATATGAAAAGATCTCTAGACGCTTTTTGGAGAATCCAGATGAGTTTGCAGATGCTTTTGCCCGTGCTTGGTATAAGTTGACCCATCGTGATATGGGACCTATCTCTCGTTATTTAGGCGATGAAGTACCTAAAGAAGAATTGATCTGGCAGGATCCAATTCCTGCGGCAACGCATTCCTTAAGCGATAGTGACATTGCCGACCTAAAAGGAAAGATCCTAGCTTCAGGCTTGTCGGTATCACAATTGGTCTCGACGGCATGGGCTTCGGCTTCCACTTTTAGAGGTTCTGACAAGCGAGGCGGAGCCAACGGCGGCCGCTTACGCCTAGCGCCTCAAAAAGATTGGAGTGTAAACAATCCAACGCAATTAGCTGCCGCATTAAAAACACTAGAAAATGTTAAGTCTGACTTCGGAAAAGACGTTTCCATGGCCGATCTTATCGTCCTAGCAGGCTGCGTAGGTATAGAGAAAGCTGCTGAAAATGCAGGGCATAAAGTTTCTGTTCCGTTTACACAAGGGCGTGGTGATGCTTCGCAAGCACAGACTGATGTTGAATCGTTTGCTGTACTAGAACCGCGTGCCGATGGTTTCCGTAATTATAAGAATAATAAGTATGCGGCTTCTGCTGAAGAAATGTTAATTGACAAGGCACAATTGATGGGGCTTACAGCACCTGAAATGACCGTGCTTGTTGGAGGTATGCGTGTACTTGAAACCAATTATGACGGTTCAAATCATGGTGTGTTCACAGAAAATCCAGGAGCATTGACCAATGATTTCTTTGTAAACCTATTGGATCTAAATACCTCATGGGGCTCTGACGACGACCAAGTGTTTGAAGGACGTGACCGTAAGACGGGTGCTGTAAAATGGACCGGAACTCGAGTTGATCTCATCTTTGGATCTAACACTGAATTACGTGCGATTGCCGAGGTATATGCTTGCAACGATGGCAAAGAGCGCTTTGTAAACGACTTTGTGGCCGCTTGGAACAAGGTCATGAACGCCGATCGTTTTGATCTTTGATCATCTTACATGTTGACCATAGAAAAGCGGCCCTATGTGGGCCGCTTTTTGTTTATAATCATATTGCTGGCATTATGCATACTTGTCGTGTGCAAGACTTAATTCTGCCATAAGCTCTTCATGGTTTCTATCAAGTACGTTGGCTGTAATATTGAACGGCGATTGGTAATTCTTAACGTTGAACAGCATCATCTTCCTTTTTAACGCACTGGTTTCTTTGTCGATCCAATGACTTGGGTTTTTCACCACAATGATAACGATTTTTGTCCCCTTTATACTCACTTCGTCGAATCCCAGAATTTCGTCCCATGGGATAAATTCATCCAATGATTTTTTAGGGTTTATGTTGAGCCCTTCAGGGGCGATGATCAATGCCAATTCTGATTTGACCAATCGTTTGATCGACACAATAATCCCCAGTCCAAAAAGCAAAATACCTGCAACACTCGCTACCTTGACAAGGGTTGTATCTTCATAATCAAACTCGCCACTGGTGAGTACCCAAATACTGGCCACAACCAAAGCGACTGATAATAGTAGTATAAGAACTGATTTTCTCTTGCTGGTGTAAATTTCGATTGGTTCCATTTCTAAAGTAGTATATGCTAATATACTTTTTTAAATGGAATCTCATTAATATCCATGCTTATATAGAACTAGGCCAGAACCAAACTCGATTCACCTGGCAATTGTAGCAGCCTGGTCCTGCATTGTGTACTTGGATATAGGTCGCTTCTTGATTAGCAAATATCGCTTCGATCGTGTCCCTGAGTCTTTCACCATGTAGCGTTTCGGCTTGGAGCATCATTCCGTTTTGATCGTATGCACGAAGTGACAAATGTCGATGTTCTACCATCTTCGGAATCTCGTTTGTTTCGAGTTGAGCCGATTTGGCATGCTTCCGAATAAAAATAGGCCCACTTGCACGATAGGGAGAATGCGCCTTGTGATGCTCGTACTGAAACAGGAGCACTTCCTCCCCTACTTTGGCATCCTCCAAACTTACTCGACACGGGAATCCCGGTTCTTGGTCTGCGACCATTTTAACGGCACCCATTTTTGTCAATTCTTCTTGATTTAGGCGGAAAAGTTCTTGGTAATCATGATCAATTCCAGTTATTCTAAATGCTGTCTTCATGTCTTGTTGATTTTATATCACAAAGTTCTTGCATATCGGAAGGGCAGACAATACGATTGTTGCGGTTATTGAAGATGAACCGACTCGTAACTGTTGATCGCAACTTTGCGGTTAGAATCCCAACGATAGTTGCCCATTTCGCCATTGCTTTTGATCACACGATGACACGGTATCAGATAGGCAATAGGGTTCTTTCCGATGGCAGTGCCGACCGCTCTAACGGCCTTTGGTTTTTCGATGGCCTTGGCTACATCTTGGTACGACACTAGCTGACTACTCGGAATTTGTAACAAAGCTTTCCAAACCTGAACTTGAAAGGGAGTCCCAACCAGATCCAATCCGATGGGAGTGGCGGGTGCTTGCCAATCTTTAAAATACTGCTGTACTAATTGTCCGTTTTTAGAAAGTCCTTTGACAAAGGTTGCTTCGGAATACCAGTTCTTAAAATGAATAATGTCAGAAGGATCAAACGAAAGATGGCAGATTCCTTTTTCGGTCTCTCCGATTGTTGCGTCACCAAACGGCGTTTTAATCACATCGACGTAAATAGTAAGTCCCCTACCTCTTTTCTTGAAGGCACCTGGAGTGCAGGCTTCCATCTTTACAAAAAGTTCGTGTAGACGACTATTGCCCGACAGGCCCGAATCGTAGGAAGAAGCCAAGGTAGACCGACCTTTGCTCAAGGATTCCTTGGCCTTTTCGAGAGTAAGGTGTTGTAAATATTCTTTCGGACTAATGCCTGCCCATTTGCGAAAGATGCGCTGAAAGTGAAACTTGCTCAAATGTACATGGTTGGCAATATCCTCTAAATTGGGTTGTCGCTGCTGATGGTCCTTGATATATCCAAGGGCCTTTGCGACAAGATCGAATTGATGATTGTTTTCCATAGTACAAATTTCGGCCAACTTGGTGCGCTAGACAATCCGATTGTTGCTATTCGCTAAAGATCTCGATGGTGCGATCAAGAAGCTCAGAGCCTCCATGTTTTCCGTGTCCCGGGATCACGATCTCTAAGTCAGGAAGTTCTCGTTTGATCTTTTTAATGGTACTGGGCCATGCTGCTACATTGGCGTCCTCAAGGTTTCCTTTGCCTGCTTTGAGCGACTTTACAAGACAGCCCCCAAAGAGTGCTTTTTCACTTGGGATATAGCCCACTACATTGTCTTTTGTGTGTCCTTCACCAAAAAAGTCCAACACCACAGTTTCACCACCCACTTGAAGTTCGGTGCGGTTATAAAAGGGTTTATTAGGAAATACGATATCATCGGTGCCATCTCTACCGTACGCCAGTAGAGAAAGTGTTACGACATTCGCATAGGAATCCACCTGCCTATCGTGAAACGCTTGGAGTCCACCCAAACAATCGTGATGAAAGTGGGTAGTTACCACAGCTTTGATCGTTTTCTTTTGTTCATCTTGAATCCAATCGATCAGTTCTTTCGAACTTTCATCATCTACCGTCGTGTCAAAAACGATGGCTTCTTCGCCGTTGATATATATCATTCCGTTGCAACCTACTTTTCCGAAATCTTCGGTCTGTAAATAAGAAACATGTACATAGATATGATCCGTGACCTTTTCAATCTTTAGGTTTTCGGACTCATAGACGATGGGAGATTGTTCTTGTTTTGAGCAGCCGACCAACAACGAGACCATTGCGAGTAGTAATCCGATTTTTTTCATATTATTCATCAGTAGGTAGTTGTGTAATATTTGCGATGCCACTGGCTACTTTACCGTCTTTCACAGTAATAACTTCAGCAATCCGGATTTTAGCATTGGTTACGGTATCGACACCTTCGTAGATCAAGGCGCCTTTATTTTCACTTATCGCTTTATCCAACAACACAATATCTTTCCATGGATTGCCCATTTTCATCATGGCTACCAATTCATCGGCTGAACTGGCTTTAAACAAACCGGCATCAAACTGAAAATCGTCTTTCATATAACTACGGGTCTCTTCCCAATTTTCGTGGTCTTGCCAAGATTTCCAATACCCTAAAATGATTTCTTCAGTGCTCATATCGGTTGCCTTAAAACATGCTATAAGCTACGAAATTGTGGGGAGAAAACTTACGGGTTTGTTTTATAATTCTTTCCTGTTCTAAAAGCGCTGTAGGCCAATAAAATTATCAAAGTAACTTGTACAGGTACAAATACATTAAATAACACTCCGAACACATTCCCTTCATGTTCTTGAGCACCTCCGCTTAGCGATGGAAATTCTGTTGTCCCATCGAACACTGCAATTCTTCCTACCATCGATATGATATAGGTCATGATAATGACCAGAAGCACATTCGAAACGACAAACACACTGTTTGCGGTTAGGTTCTTAAAATTCCGCCTTAGCATTCTTGCGAGATAGACAAAGAAAAAGACAAGAGTTCCGAACAGAAATAAGAAATGATAGTTAACCATTACGAAATATGAGTCGTGCACATTAAAGTCAACAGAACCGAAAGGATTAAGTACTTCAATTCCAAAAAAAACAACACTAACCCCTAACACATAAAATAGGGTGCCTACAAGCCAGAAAACTTCTTTTCTTTTCAATTTTATATTGGATTTAGTTCTTTGACAATCTAATTAAAACCTCAACCGCCTTTTCTGCATCTTCCCTTGCCACAAAAATATGATCGTGGTAATAGCCCGCAATGACATTGCAGCTAATGTTGTGTTCTGCCAACACATTTGAAAAAGCAGCGGTGAGTCCGACGGCGGCTAAAGCTGAGTGCACTTGCAAGGTAATCCATGCGGCGATATAGTCGTACGGCAATCGCAAGGCATCTGCTTTGCTTTTTTCTAATACCAAGGTGATGCCTTCTTTTTCCTTGAATTCGCAAATGGTATCAGCACGGTCAATTGCATTTGCGTCGTCCACGGTCACAAAAACGTAGTCACCTTCATTCAATTGAGGCCTCATTTCTTTGATCAGTTTGGTGAGGTTGGTTTCTGCTGTCATCTTTTTATTATGAATCTACTTCAACTTTTATAATTCGTGTTGCATTTGCATTGGGTTCAATTTCATGTCCTATGGTATCACTTATTACTTTGACAAAGGAAGCTCCTAAAAATACAATTTGGGAGGTATAATACACCCAAAGCATCAATAGGGCCAACACGCTTGCCGAACCAAAGGTTGACGATATATGGCTGTGACCAATGTACATGCCAATTCCAACTTTTCCGAAGAGAAAAAGCAAGGAGGTAAACAGGCCTCCAAAGAGCGCTGCTTTCCAGTTTACTTTGGCATCTCCCAACACTTTGAACATAATCATAAAAACAATGCTGATTACCGCAAAGGACAACAGGTGTTCATAGAGATAGGAAAGTTTATAATCATCATGTATACCATCGGTATATTTTAGTAAAAAGCTACTGATCGTCGTGCTGATCAGTATAATAAAGAACAATACGATGATCACTCCGAAAGAGGTGAAATGCTTTGTCACATATCTCAAAATACTGCTTTTGGGCTTTGCTTTGATGTCCCATAGGCTGTTAAACGCATTGTGGATCTGACTAAACATTCCAGAGGCACTTAGGCCCAAGGTCACAAAACCGATGACAGTTGTCAACACATTGTTGTGATGTACGTGTTGATTTTTGATAATCGCTTGAATTTGTTGCGCAGCTTCGCTTCCTAAAATGTCTTTGAGCTGTGTATAGATCTCGCCTGAAACAGCATGTTTTCCGAAGAAAATCCCCAATATAGAGGTCACAATCACGATCATGGGCAACAAAGAGAAAACGGCATAATAAGCTAGTGCCGCTCCCTTTTGGAAGGTGTTGCTGCGAAAAAAATGATTAAAGACTTCTTTTAGGAATTTGATCATTATAAAACTGTATTGACTTTTTATCCATTCGGTTACTCCAAAGCTTCCTGAATCATCTTACCCAATTGATGGTCCGCTATCTCTGACAGATTCGTAATCTTTAGGTGTCTCATCGATTTTCCGGAACCTTCGATCAGGTGACTGTTGGTGGTTATCTTATCAAACTCAAAAAAGCCTAAGACCACATGTTTTTTTGTGGCTTGCAAATAGCAAAAATCTTTTTCTAACCCATATACAGGTCTACTCCATTTAAATTGCTCTTTGGCTTCAGGTACCATTGTAAAGATAAGATTTCGCAATTTGGTCAGTATTATACGATGTTGTTCTGGCGATTTTTCAATGAAATGGGTTACTTCTGGATTCATCATTTGTTACTTTTTGATTTTAAGAATAAACTCAACAACAAGGTAAATGCAATACCGGTAATCAGATTGCCCACGAATGCAAACTGAGATTGCATAAAGGTACTGTAATACTGGGTTTGCTCTTTTATTTTTTTAGATAGTTCTGTAGTCGAAAGGTTTTGTTGCGACAACTTTTCAGTGAGTACCGTAGTCATATCTTCGTTGTAATCGGGATAGATCGACTCATAAAAAATAATGGTAAGGAGCACCGAAAAAACCGCTGTGGACAAGCTTACCACAAACCCATTAATAAAGGCTTGCTTGAAATTGATCTTGTTGTCGTTTTTGGCCTTATAATGTACAATGGCTTTATATATTCCTATGAGAAGGAATACATAGAGCGAGATAAACAAGATCGTTCCACCGATCATCAATTTGTCATTTCTGACGGATTCGGGTCCGACCAGATTCAATCCTAAAAGGGAGAGCATCAAAAGGGTTCCTGCAAGCGCAATAAGAAAACCTATTTTAATAGCGTACTTAATTTTTTTGTCCATCGTTACTTTGTTTTTAATTCGAGAACAAACTTGCAGTTTTTTCGAGAAAACATGACTATTTATGGGGGTGGAATTAAGGGTTGATTTTTAGCATACCCTTTAAAATCAATATTTACGAGAACATATCCATCAACTCTTCTCTGTTTTTGACTTTTACCTTTTTGTAGATCTTGTTGATATGTGTTTTGATCGTGGACAGTTCAACAAACATTGCGTCGGCTATTTCTTGATTCCTTTTCCTTGCCAACAACAGTTGAACCACTTCTTTTTCTTTTGGAGTGAGTCCGTACGTATCGATACGAGCAACTCTTTCTTTTTGCTTTCGTTGTTCGATAAACATCCCTAGTGAAAAAATAAGGACAATAAAAGGAATCAACAACAGCGAATTCACATAATCGATCTGGGCTATACCATAATAGCTTGAAAAGTGTACCACATTAAAAATCAAGACGCAAATGACAATCAGGACGGTTAGTCCGACTAAGAACAGTCTTTTATTTTCGGTTTTGAGGTTCACTTTGTCGCTTTAATGCGAAGGTATTAATTTAATGGGAAAGGGAGTACCTTCGTCTTTGTGTTCTGCGAGGGCTGGAGGCCTTGCAGAGCGGGACTTCCTTAATGTGGATTTACTAAGGTCTGAAATCGTTTTAAAAAATATTTCTAGACCGACGAAATATTCGTCCCCTAGTTTTCAACGATATCATTCAGCACAAATTTAGCCATCTCGATATTGCCAAAAGTGGTATTTGGGTCAAAAATCAAACTTGTCAATATGTTAACGGCCTCTTCTTGATTCCCGTCTTGATTCATCATCAATGCTTTATTAATCAAAAATGTTCCTTTTGTTTGCGCATCTGAATCAAGCTCTAGTCCTTTATCTATGGCCTTATTCCTTTCTTCTCCTTCTAGCAAGTTTGAATATTCTTTCCAGCCGGGAGCAAATGTTGGAAACTTCGAAACTAATATTTTAGTCATCTCTAGTTTCTCTTTTGGATCATCCATCCACTCTAATGACAAAAACATTCTATAAAGGCCGGGCACAAATTCTCCCTTGAGTTCCTTTTCTAATGTATGCAAAGCTGTTTTTGAAGTATAAAACCCACGAGGAGCCAAGCTATCCGTTAATCTATAGTACTTTATTGCATTTTCGTAATCATCTTTAAGTAAATAGGTGTATGCCAAATCATAAACAGGGTAGGGCCAATCGGGCGCTTGCTCATGAGCATGATTTAATGCTTCTATAGCTTTTTCATAATCTCCCTCTTGACCATATTGTCTGGCCTGTCTATGTAATAATACCGCTGCTTCTGGAACATCATCAATCCCTAAAATCTCATAATTAAACGTACCTGTCGATTTGGCAAGATCTTCCTTGGATATTTTGTTACCCAATGAGTCTGAGAATTCAATTTTTGCATTGTTATCCATTGATGATTCACTAAGTTTTTGATTATTGGTTTTACAGGAACCTATTATTAACAATCCAAGCAATAGCCCCACTAGTTTGAATTGAACATTATCCATTACTTTATTTATCATGTTTCTCCTGTTTATTAGATTCATAAATCTACTCTTTTTTGATGAAACCAAGGGAGTGCCTTCGGCCGTTCTCATGCCCTCAGAAGCTTTAGCGAAGGAGGGCCATAAACTTTGTATAAGGCTTAATCGCGGTAAAATCAAGGGAGTGGCTGCGCCCGTCCCTTGGGACTCCCATCTCCAAATACAAAAGCTGCGCCTCCTTCGGAGGTGCTGTTTTGTTTTGCGTTAAAGATTTGAAAGCAAAGCTTTCATCTTTTCGCAAAACAAAAGCCTGCAATAAATTGCAGGCTTTTGTGCTTGTAGTGACCCTGAAGGGAGTCGAACCCCCAACCGCTGGAGCCGAAATCCAGTGCTCTATCCAGTTGAGCTACAGGGCCCCAAATTGGCTTATTGGGCCAACTTATTCTTTACGATGGTCGAAATGGTCTTTCCATCGGCTTGTCCGGCCAATTCTTTGGATACCATGCCCATTACTTTCCCCATGTCTTTCATGCCTTGGGCACCGACTTGGTCTATAACGGCTACAACCACTTTTTCTATTTCTTCTTCAGTAAGAGGTTCTGGTAAGAACTTCTCGATTACCGCTACTTGCGCCAATTCTGGCCCGGCTAGATCTTCTCTCCCTTGTTCGGTGAAGATCGTAGCGCTGTCCTTACGTTGCTTTACCAGCTTCTGAAGGATCTTGATCTCTTGTTCTTCGGTCAATTCGGCTTTGGCTCCACTTTCTGTTTGCACCAACAAAATGGCCGATTTGATTGCTCTTAATGATTCTAAAGCCACGCTGTCTTTTGCTTTCATGGCTTCTTTCATCGCGGTCATGATTTCTTTTTGTAAACTCATCCCCTCATTTTTAAATATCGACTGCGAAGATAAAAAAATAAACCCGAAAATAGCACAGTCACTACCTTCGGGTTTACAACAATAAATAACACTAAACTTAAGTCGTTAGTCTACATTATCATGTAAAAATGAATTGTTGCTTCTCAACTGAATATCATCATTTTCATCAGAGCCTACCGACGTTCTTGATGACGTTGTCTCTGATGACGAAGTCGTCTCATCTAGATCGATCCCAGCACGCTTGTAAGCAGGCTGTTTTTCGATCTCGTCGATGCGTGACAAGCTGTTGTTGAACTTATAGTTGAACTCCTTCAGCTTTCTTCTTCTTTCATCTGCACGGTTCTTCAAGCTTTCTTCAATCGAGCTGTTCATCGGATTCGCTTCTTCTGAAGTTGCTTCCTCCTCTACTGGCTCTTCAACTACCTTCTTTTCAAAAACCACTTCTTCTTCAGCTACCTGAGCCAATTGCTCCTGCTCTTGCTCTTGAGGCTGCGCATTGTTGAGGGTCTTTTCCATTTCCATGTAGTCATCTAAACTATAACGCGTGACTCCGTCAGCATCCACCTCGGGCGCTACTTCTACATGATCGGTCACCTCAATATCCTTGATATCTTCCGTTAGGTCAAAAACAATGGTATTCTCTTGCTTCTCTTCTGTCTCTTCGGTTGTACTCAATGGCATATCGAAGCTTAACTCGATCTGCGTTTCGTCTTCGGCCTTGACCACTTCGGCGTCGTGTACTTCTATATCTTTTATAGCGGAAGTCATCGTCGTTATGATGAATTCATCTTCCAATACTTCTGGTGTCACTTGCTCGCAAACGACATCAATATTCTTGATGATCTCTGTCGTCGGAATCAATGTCATCTCGGCCTCGTCTTCTACCAACGTATGACGAATCACAGGCTCTTCTACTTTGGCAGTTACTGGTGTAGTTGTTCCTGTTGATTTTGGCGACAGGTCGTGCTCGGCCTTTTGCTCATCCTCTAAGGTGTGAATGATCTTCTTAGCTTCGGTATTGACGATCTCGTGCTGTTGCTCGGCATCAAAACCAGTAGCAATAACGGTTACAGAGATTGAATCCTCTAAAGATTCGTCTTCACCAACCCCCATAATGATGTTGGCTCCATGGCCCGCTTCATTTTGAATATGATCGTTGATCTCTCCGATCTCGTCGATGGTGATCTCTTGTGTACCTGAAACGATCAGTAGCAATACGTTCTTGGCACCAGTGATCTTGTTGTCGTTCAATAGCGGAGAATCTAGGGCTTTCATAATGGCCTCTTGCGCACGGTTGGATCCAGCGGCGTTGGCCGATCCCATGATCGCGGTTCCGCTGTTTGACAAAACGGTCTTGGCGTCGCGAAGGTCGATATTTTGTGTATAGTGATGGGTTATTACTTCAGCAATACCGCGAGATGCCGTAGCTAACACCTCGTCTGCCTTAGAGAACCCAGCTTTGAAACCAAGGTTTCCGTATACTTCTCTTAGTTTGTTGTTGTTGATGACAATCAGCGAGTCAACATGTTTTCTTAATTTCTCTACCCCTATGTGCGCTTGTTCGTTACGCATCTTTCCTTCAAACTGAAACGGAATCGTCACGATCCCCACCGTCAATATGTCCAATTCTTTGGCCATCTTGGCAATGATCGGTGCGGCCCCGGTACCGGTTCCTCCACCCATACCTGCCGTGATGAAGACCATTTTCGTATTGGTGTCTAACATCCCTCGGATGTCTTCATAACTTTCGATTGCGGCTTGTTCTCCTACTTCAGGATTTGCTCCGGCCCCTAATCCTTCTGTTAGGGAAACTCCTAACTGGATCTTATTGGGTATCGAACTGTTTTGCAAGGCTTGTGCGTCGGTATTACAGATCACAAAGTCTACGCCTTTGATCCCCTGCTGAAACATGTGATTGATGGCATTGCTACCACCGCCACCAACGCCAATTACCTTAATAACGTTGCTTTGATTCTTTGGCAGATCAAATGAAATGTTACTAAATTCTGTGTTGCTACTCATAGTGCTGATTTACGTTTTGTCTATTCTGCGTTATCTAAAAAATCTTTTAATTTTTCTGACCATTTCTCAAAGATCGACTTGCGTTCTTTGCGAGGTTCAGTTTGGGTATCTGGGGTAGTTTCAGGTTCAGTTTCTTGTCCGTTTTCGGCAGCAGTTGTCGTCACTTCTTCCGGTGCTACTTCAACGGTCTCGGCTTTCTTTTTGCCTTCTAGTGCATTCATCACCAATCCCACGGCTGTGGCATACATGGGGCTGGCCGTTTCGGCATCACTATCGCCCGCCAAATGCTCGTTAGGGAATCCGATACGGGTATCCATCCCGGTGATGTATTCGACCAATTGCTTCAAGTGCTTTAGTTGGCTTCCGCCTCCGGTCAACACAATACCAGCGATCAGTTTCTTCTTCTGCTCTTCGTGGCCGTAATTCTTGATCTCGACATATACTTGTTCGATGATCTCTACCACACGAGCGTGGATGATCTTCGATAAGTTTTTCAAGGTGATCTCTTTGGGTTCGCGACCTCGTAATCCGGGGATCGATACGATCTCGTTTTCCTTGTTCTCTCCTGGCCAAGCCGATCCAAATTTGATCTTTAGCAATTCGGCTTGCTTTTCGATTATCGAACATCCTTCTTTAATGTCTTCGGTAATTACATTACCCCCAAACGGAATCACGGCCGTATGGCGAATGATCCCATCCTTGAAGATGGCCAAATCAGTGGTTCCGCCTCCTATATCGATCAAGGCCACTCCGGCCTCTTTTTCTTCTCTGCTCAAAACCGCGTTGGCTGATGCCAAGGGTTCTAAAGTAATTCCTGCTAGATCAAGTCCGGCGCTCTTTACGCAACGGCCAATATTTCTGATAGAAGATACTTGACCTACCACCACATGAAAATTAGCTTCAAGGCGTCCACCGTACATTCCAATCGGTTCTTTGATCTCGGCCTGTCCGTCTACCTTATATTCTTGTGGCAATACATGAATGATCTCTTCACCTGGAAGCATCACCAATTTGTACACCTGATTGCACAACTGCTCAACATCATCTTCATCGATCACTTCATCCGAATTAGGACGTGTGATATAATCACTGTGCTGTAAACTGCGAATGTGTTGCCCTGCGATACCAACCACCACATCAACGATCTTTAAGCCAGAAACACCTTCTGCTTCTTGCGCGGCTTGCTGAATCGACTGGATGGTTTGGGTGATGTTATTGACCACCCCGCGATGCACTCCCAAACTTTTGGATTTTCCAACGCCCAAGATCTCTACCTTCCCGTATTCATTCTTACGGCCGATCATGGCCACGATCTTCGTGGTACCAATATCTAATCCTACTGCGAAATTGTTGTCTTCCATATTCTACTTTTTGGTGCACACTACCTGACTGTTAAACTGCAGGTCTACTTTTTTATAGGTGTCCAAATTTTTATCCTTCATTGCCTTTTGGTAGAACGCCTTAAAATTGTTGAACTTCTTCTCAAGTTCTTCAGCTTTTCCTACCGTTACGCTAAAATCATCTACGCGCAAACGCAATTCAAAAGCGTTACCTGCTTTGTGAATTTCGGTCACGTTCTTCTTTAGAAATTCATCTTGATAGATGTATTTCGCCAACGTGTGAATGTCGGCCACATTTTTTGTGTCAATGGTTCCGGTCACCATAGGGACTCGTGCAGAAAAACTGGGTGACAAAGGCATCACCCTTCCTTCTAAATCGATATAAAAGGAACGGTTTTTTATCACACGAGCAATAGGTGTTCGTTGTTTGATCTTGGCGCCAAGTCGCCCATCTACAGTGAGATAGACCTCGGCATGCTGAATCATTTCGTTAGCGTTTAGGGCATTCTCTAACGTATTCAAAACTACCCTTTCTTTGGCTATGCTCGTAACATTATCTTCATTTTGTATCAACAATTTATTAACCGACTGATGCGTGATAAATAAGTTGTTTCCTGCCTCGAATTCGATGTCCACAGATGTTAGTTTTCGGGTCTCGTTTCGCAAGGATGTAAACGAGTAGAGTCCGGCCATAAATAGGATGGCAAACACTAGCTTTATGTAATTCCAATTAACTTTCAACGCTCAATGCTTCTTTGATACTTGTTACTTCTTCTCCTATATCTCCGGCTCCCAAAGTGACGATCACGGGCGCCGTTGTTCTCTTTACTTCGGAAACTAATTCTGATTTGAGAATTAGCTTCTTATTTGGGTTTTCGACCTTCTCCAACAACCATTCTGAAGTTACTCCTAGGATAGGCTCTTCGCGTGCAGGATAAATGTCTAACAACACCACTTCATCGAAATTCGAAAGACTGGTTGCAAACTCATCGGCAAAGTCTTTTGTACGACTAAATAAATGTGGTTGAAAAATCGCCAACACTTCTTTTCCAGGGTACATCTCGCGCACTGCCTGATGCACCGCATCGATCTCGGTCGGATGATGTGCGTAGTCATCAACATACACCAACGCGTCGGTCTTGATATGATAGGTAAAACGACGCTTCACTCCTTTAAAAGTTCCCAGAGCTTTAGCGAGGCGGCCGGTTGGGGTACCTGTTTGCACCGCCATCGCGAAAGCTATTAGACCGTTCAACAGGTTGTGTTGCCCCGGCTGGTTAAAATGTACACCCTCAACATCCCCATTGGGCGTAACCACATCAAAAACGTAGGTCCCGTTCTTGATTCTTACATTCTTTATACAATAGTCAGCATCGTCTTCGATGCCATAGGTAATTCCTTCTATCGGCAAACCGTTTCGAACGAACAGTTTTCCATTGGGTTTGATCTTTTTGGTGAAGGCCACAAACGATTCGGTCAGGGCTTCCTTTTCACCATAGATATCTAAGTGATCTGCATCCATCGAAGTGATGCATGCAATGTCTGGCGACAGCTGCAAGAACGAACGGTCAAACTCGTCGGCTTCGACCACAGTGCAGTCGTTTCCTTCGAGGATCAAGTTCGAATTGTAATTCTCTGATATTCCGCCTAAAAAGGCCGTAACCTTTACACCACTTTCCTTTAGCAAATGTCCAAGGATACTGCTAGTAGTGGTTTTTCCGTGGGTTCCGGCAACAGCAAGGCAGTAAGTGTCACGTGTGATCAACCCCAGTACTTCTGAGCGTTTGTTGACCGTGAAATCCTTCCCCCTAAAAAAGGTGAGCTCTCCGTGTGATGCCGGTACCGCTGGCGTATAAACAACCAACGTATTCTCAGGATTTCTAAAGAGCTCTGGAATTTGCCCCACATCATCCTCAAAGTGAATGGCTATTCCTAAATCTTGCAAAGCACTGGTAATCTCGGTTGCGGTTCGGTCATAGCCTGCCACTTCTTTTCCGTTGAATTTGAAATAGCGCGCCAAGGCCGACATGCCAATGCCGCCGATGCCCACAAAATAGACGTTATGTATGCTATTCAAATTCATTGTAATAATTTCTCTATCTCGTCAACGATTTCCTTGGTGGCGTTGGGTTGCGCCATTTGCTTGATACGCTGACTTAGTTCTTTTCTTTTTTCTTCGGAATGGACAAGGTTCGAAAACTCGCTTTCGAACTTAGCATCCAGCTCTTTCTCTGTGATCAACAATGCCCCGCCTTTTTCTGCTATAGCGGAAGCGTTCTTGGTCTGATGATCTTCGGCCACCCATGGCGACGGAATAAAAATCACTGGCTTGCCCACAATGCAGAGTTCTGACACCGAACTGGCGCCAGCTCTTGAAATGACCACATCGGCTGCGGCATACGCTAGGTCCATTCGGTTTAAAAACTGATGCACTTGCACATCATCTTCCGTGTTGTACTTTTGATACTCGTCATGGTACAGTTTCCCGCATTGCCAAATGACTTGCACCTCTTCCTCTTTAAAAAAGGCCAGCTCCTTTTCGATCAACTGATTGATTCTGCGCGCTCCTAGACTTCCGCCCAAAACCAACAACGTTTTCTTCTCTACATTAAGCGAAAAGAAGCGTTTGGCCTCTGTTCTTTTACTTTCAACCTCTAACAGGTCTTGCCTTACTGGATTGCCAGTTTTTACGATCTTTTCCTTCGGAAAAAATCGATCCATATTGTCATAGGCTACACAAATGGTGTTTGCCTTTTTTGCCAACAATTTGTTTGTGATCCCTGCATACGAGTTTTGCTCTTGTATCAAGGTCGGAAGCCCTTTTTTGTTGGCCACTTCCAAAAGGGGTCCGCTGGCAAAGCCTCCTGTACCAATGGCGATATCAGGCTGAAAGTCTTTCATGATCCTTCTTGCTTTCCACAAACTGCTGATCAGTTTGAAGGGAAACATCAAATTCTTCAAAGTCAGCTTGCGCTGAATCCCTGTAATCCAAAGTCCTTCGATCTCATAACCTGCTTGCGGTACTTTCTCCATTTCCATGCGATCCTTTGCTCCCACAAACAATACCTTTGTTTCTGGATGGCGCAGTTTTAGCTCATTGGCAATCGCAATGGCCGGGTAAATATGACCGCCGGTTCCGCCTCCTGATAGTATGACTTTTAGGTCTTTCAATTCAATATTTATATCGTTTCGCTTAGCACTGCTAAGGGATTTTCTTCTTTTTCTTGTTCTTCGACGCTGATCTCGCGTTTAGCGCTCACGCTCAAAATGATTCCGATAGCCAAACAGGTCATCCAGATCGAGGTTCCACCACTACTGATCAATGGCAATGTTTGTCCTGTTACCGGGAAAAGCTCTACAGCGACCGCCATATTGATCAACGCTTGAAATACAATGGGCAATCCCACACCAATGACCAAGAGTTTACCAAAGATGGTTTCACTTTTATGGGCCACGATCACAATCCTGAACAGGAGCAGCATATAAAGAAACACCAAGGTCAATGCACCTGCCAAACCATATTCTTCTACAATGATCGCGTAGATAAAATCGGAAGAACTTTGTGGCAAGAAGTTTTTCATCACACTCTTACCTGCGCCTACTCCGACAATGCCTCCTTGGGCAATGGCTATCTTTGCTTTTTCTATTTGATAATCTTCTTCGGTGTCTGTACCATTCATGAAATTCTCTACACGACTTTCCCATGTATCTACTCTGTTCTGAAAGAGTTCTGGAAATGCTTTCGCTACCAGAATGAACATCGTAAGAGCAAGCAACCCTGCTCCAATGATCATCGCCAAATACTTCAGCGGATATCCGCCTAAGAATGCCAGTATCAACACCATGCAAAAGATGATAGCTGTTGTTGAAAAGTTGGCTGGAAGGATTAACGCCAAAATGATAAACACAGGCGCCCATAATGGCAACAAGGTTTCTACAAAGCGTACTTTCTTATCTCGGATCTTTGTTAGATATCGGGCTACGTAGATCATCAGTACTACCGATGCCAAGGTCGAAGTTTGAAACCCAATACCTACAAAAGGCACACGGATCCAACGGCTGGCGTTTGCCCCGCTAATCGTGGTTCCTTGAGCTAGTGTGTAGATGAGCAATAGTACGACCACCGGCAACATGATCATGGATAGCGCCCTAAAATAATGATAGGGAATACGATGCACACCATAAATGATGGCAAAGCCTAAGAATAGCAGCATTCCATGCTTTAATAAGTGCCCAACAGTTGTACCGTTACCAACTACATAGACCAAGTTG
Source organism: Flavobacteriaceae bacterium (assembly GCA_028279515.1). GTDB lineage: Bacteria > Bacteroidota > Bacteroidia > Flavobacteriales > Flavobacteriaceae > JANQNQ01. The sequence continues at coordinate 278,899 of JANQNQ010000001.1, read as the reverse complement.
GTACTGGCACTGTAAACAGGCAAAAACGAGAATAGTGCCAACAGGGCTACCACGGCCCAAATGGCTTTATCTCCTTTTATATTTTTAATGATGCTGCTCATGTATTATTTATAGGTTTCTCACGGCTGCTTTGAATTGGTTTCCGCGGTCTTCATAATTTTCGAATAGATCGAAACTTGCACAAGCTGGAGACAGTAAAACGGTATCTCCTCGATCAGCAATCTTATAAGCGATCTTTACAGCCTCGCTCATCGAAACGGTCTCGACCATCAGATCAACCACACCTCCAAACGCATCGATCAGCTTTGAATTGTCCACACCTAAACAAATCACGGCTTTTACTTTTTCGTGTACCATTGGCAACAACGAGGTATAATCATTACCCTTGTCCGTACCTCCAACAATCCAAACCGTTGGCGTGATCATACTGTCTAGGGCGTAGAACGTGGCATTCACGTTGGTTGCCTTTGAATCATTGATGTACTCGACATTCTGAATCTTCAACACTTTTTCTAAGCGATGTTCGGCGCCTTGAAAATTTGTCAAACTCTCACGAATCGTTTGTTTTCTAATGTTCAACAATTGTGCTACAGTTGATGCCGCCATGGCGTTTTTAACGTTGTGTTTTCCTTCTAATGCTAGTGTTTCTGTTGGCATAGTGATTTTCTCTTTGTCTATGTTTATTATTATGTTGTTATTTTCTAAATAGGCGCCATTTTCGATCTTTCTTTTTAGCGAAAATGGCAACGTTCTTGACCGCACGGGATATTCCTTTAACCAATCTACTATCACCTCATCATCGGCATCGTAGATCAAATAATCTTTCTCTGTTTGGTTCATCGCTATTCGAAATTTCGAAGCGATATAGTTTTCAAACTTGTACTCGTATCGGTCCAAGTGATCGGGCGTGATATTGGTGATCACCGCGATATGTGGTGCAAAATCAATGATGCCATCTAACTGAAAGCTGCTGATCTCGAGCACATAGTGCGAATGGTCTTTTTCGGCTACCATTTTGGCGTAACTGTCTCCGATGTTTCCCGCCATGCCAATGTTAAGTCCACCTTCATTTAACAGGTGGTGGGTTAACATCGTGGTTGTGGTCTTCCCGTTACTCCCTGTGATTCCGACGACAATCGCATTGGTGTACCTGGTAGCAAACTCAATCTCTGACACTACTGGTATTCCGTTGGCTATCAACCGCTGGACCAATGCTACCTTATCGGGTATCCCCGGACTCTTCATTACGATGTCGGCATTGAGAATCTTTTCCTCTGTATGCTGTTCATCTTCCCAATCAATTTCAAGATCTATAAGAACGTTTCTATACTTTTCTTTTATGCTTCCTTTATCGGAAACAAACACCTCAAAGCCTTCTTTCTTCCCCAATATTGCGGTTCCAACACCGCTTTCTCCTCCGCCGAGCACTACGAGACGTTTCATTTCGACTTACGATTTACGATTTCTGATTTACGATTGTCTACTAGCTCCCCCATCTTTTTCACTTTTCACTTTCAACTATCGAATCTTCAGTGTTACTATCGCCACAATGGCCAAAATGATTCCTACGATCCAAAAGCGGGTCACAATCTTGCTCTCGTGGTATCCTAGCTTCTGGTAATGGTGATGTAATGGCGACATCTTAAAGATTCGTCTTCCTTCACCATATTTCTTCCTTGTGTATTTGAAATAGCTTACTTGCAATACGACCGATAAATTTTCCGCTAGGAAAATTCCGCAGAGAATAGGAATCAACCATTCTTTACGAACAGCAATGGCAATTACTGCAATGATTCCACCGATGGTCAAGCTTCCAGTATCACCCATAAAAATCTGGGCTGGGAAGGTGTTGTACCAAAGGAATCCTACCAAGGCTCCAATAAAAGCGGCAATGTAAATGGTCATCTCACCGACACGCGGAATGTTCATGATGTTTAGGTAATCTGAGAAAATGATGTTACCAGACACCCATGCGAATATTCCCAGTGCAAAGACGATAATGGCGGAGGACCCTGCCGCGAGTCCGTCGATACCGTCGGTCAAATTGGCTCCGTTAGACACCGCCGTGATGATAAAGATCACTACCGGGATGAAGATCAGCCAAGCGTACTTGCCCCAATCTTCATCAATCCAGGTAATGATATCGGCATAGTCAAATTCGTTATTCTTTATAAAGGGAAGGGTGGTCTTCGTAGACTTCTCCTCTTTGTTAAATTCTCGTTGTGCAGGACCATTTACAATTACTTCTTGCTGTGTCACGGGATTTTTCAGCTCTTCTCGGATGGTCACTTCGGGGTGTACATATAAAATCGTCCCAACGATTACTCCCAGCCCCACTTGACCGATAATCTTGAATCGTCCTTTTAGACCTTCTTTGTCTTTCTTAAATATTTTGATGTAGTCATCCACAAAGCCAATGGCTCCCATCCATAGTGTGGTGATGATCAAAAGAATCACATAGATATTGTCTAGCCTTGCAAACAGCAACACCGGAATTAAAGTGGCCAAAATGATAATGATTCCACCCATGGTAGGGGTTCCTGCCTTTTCATTCTGCCCTTTGAGTCCGAGGTCACGAACAGTTTCTCCGATTTGCTTTTTTCTCAGGAAATTGATGATGCGTTTACCATAAATGGTTGAGATCAGCAACGACAAAATAATGGCCATCGCTGCCCTAAAGGTCAAGAACTGGAAGAGTCCTGCTCCTGGGAACTGGTATTGCTTTTCTAGATATTCAAAAAGATAGTATAACATATGCTATGCATCTAGTCGGCCAATGACCGTGGTTATTTGTTTAGTTGGTTTAATAGCTCTTTTACGATCTTGAAATCGTCAAAATCGGTTCGCACTCCATTGATCTCTTGATAGGTTTCATGCCCTTTGCCTGCAATGAGAATGATGTCATTGGGATTGGCAAATTGGCATGCAGTCTTTATCGCTTGCTTTCGATCGGTAATCGAAACGGTTTTATTAAAGTTTTGCGGCTCTACACCGGCCTCCATGTCTTCGATTATGGCTTCGGGCTTTTCACTTCTTGGATTGTCTGAGGTGAAAATGGCGCGATTGCTCAAGGTTGAAGCGATGTTGGCCATCTTAGGCCGTTTGGTCTTGTCACGATCACCGCCACAGCCGACGATGGTGATGAGTTGCTCATTTCCGGTGCGAATGCTGTTGATGGTCTCAAGCACATTTTTTAGTGCATCCGGCGTGTGTGCATAGTCAACAATTGCCGTGATCTTTTGTGGCGACACCATGTATTGGAATCTTCCGCTTACGCTTTCGAGTTCACTGATCAATTGTAATGTTTCGATGGTCTCGAGCCCTAACAATTCCGCGGCAGCGAAAATGGCCAGTAAATTATAGGCGTTAAAGTTTCCGATGAGCTTTGTCCACACTTCATTGTCATTCACCTTCAGCAACAATCCGCCAAACTGGTTTTCTAAAATCTGCGCTCGGTAATCGGCATAGGTTTTGAGCGCATATGTATGTTTTTTGGCCTTGGTGTTTTGCATCATCACCAAGCCATTTTTATCGTCAATATTCACCAATGCAAAAGCCGTTTTTGGCAAATGGTCAAAGAAGGATTTCTTGACATCTCGGTATTCGGCAAAGGTGTTGTGGTAGTCGAGGTGATCATGGGACAGGTTGGTAAATATTCCTCCTGTAAAATGAAGCCCCGTGGTTCTTTCCTGGTGAATTCCATGTGAGGAAACTTCCATAAAGCAGAACTCAACACCTTCATCGCTCATTTCGTTCAAATACTTGTTGATGGTCAATGAATCGGGCGTAGTATGCGTGGCTGGATATTTCTTGTCATCTACCAATATGTGAACAGTAGACAAGAGTCCTACTTTGTATCCTGCATTTTTAAAAAGTTGGTATAACAGGGTTGCAATGGTTGTCTTTCCGTTGGTTCCTGTGATACCGACCAGCTTTAAATTCTCTGATGGATTTTCGTAATAGTTGGCCGCCATGTAAGCTAGCGCCTTGTTGCTATTGGATACTTGTACGTATGTTACTCCGTTTACGAGTTCTTTTGGGAGTTCTTCGCAAATCACTGCTAGCGCACCTTGGTCCACTGCTTTTTTAATGTATTCATGCCCATCAGTTACTGAACCTCTGATTGCCACAAAGACATCATTGAGCGAAACCTTTCGAGAGTCGAACTGAATATCTTTGACCACCACGCCGGTATTTCCGACCACGGCGTCGATATTCACTTTATATAATATGTCCTTTAGTTGACTCATGAAAGCTCTAAAACGATGGTTTGATTTTCTTTTACTTTTTTTCCAGCTTCTACGGACTGCTTATTTACTTTACCGCTTCCAGAAATCTTGACCTTAAGCCCCATATTTTCAAGCAAGGAAACGGCATCCATTACTGGCATACCTTTTAAATTGGGCATGATGGTCTTGTGCTTGTTTGCGGTGTCGTAATATTTTTCAAAACTTTTTTCTACAGCAGCGGTTTTGACCTCTAGCGTTTCTACCTCATCAAAAATGGGCGTATCGGTATAGATCTTTTGGGCGATTCTTTTGAAAACGGGCCCAGCCACGTCAGCACCATAGTACCCTACACTCTTATCAGGTTCGTGGATAACTACAATGCACGAATACTTTGGGTCTTCTACTGGGAAAAATCCAGAGAAGGTAGAGATGTATTTTAGCTTGCTCTTATCTCCAGAGCCATAATCTTTTTGTGCTGTTCCGGTCTTGCCGGCCATTGAGAAACTAGGTGAATACAAATCGTGCCCCGTGCCATGCTCTTTTTCGACCACATTTTGTAGCAGCCTCTTAAGTTTGGCGACCGTCTCTTTTGAACAGATCGACGGGTTGATCACTTCCTTTTCAAAGGTGCGCTCTGGACGATTCCATTCACGTACTTCTTTGATGAAACGCGGCTTTACCATTTCACCTCCATTGGCAATAGCATTGTAAAACGTGAGTGTTTGCAGGGGTGTTAAAGAAACTCCGTAGCCATAGGCCATCCATTGTAGTGAGATCCCACTCCAATCTTTGTCATTTGGATGTGGAACTTTTGGAACACCTTCCCCTTTGATTGGTAGGTCCAACTTGTTGTTGAGTCCGAAGTTGTACATTCGATTTGCAAACTTCTCTGGGTCTTGGTTGTAGAAACGATCGATGGTCTTTACAATACCTGTGTTGGACGAAACCTCAAAGGCCTTTGAAAGTGATATTTTGCCGTATCCTCCATGTTTTGAATCTCTTACCTTTTTGCCATAATAACTTACAATTCCTTTTTCGGTATCGACCACATAGCTGGTATCGACCACGCGGTCTTCAAAAGCGGCTGCTAATGCCATCAATTTGAAAGTTGAACCTGGTTCGTGTGATTCTCCCACGGCATAGTTAAGGCGTTCATAATAGTTTCCTAATTTGTTTCGTCCGAGATTGGCAATCGCCTTGATCTGTCCGGTTTTGGTTTCCATGACCACCACGCAGCCATGATCGGCCTTGTACTTTTGCAATTGCTCTAATAGTGCGTGATGCGCAATGTCTTGAATGTTGACGTTGATCGTAGTGATTACATCGAAACCATCTTTTGGCTCTACTTCGTTATTGTCGCTGATGGGTTTCCATTGTCCTTTGGCAATTTTTTGCTTCAGGCGTTTTCCTTCAATTCCTCTTAAGAATTCTCCATAGGCCCCTTCGAGCCCCACTCGTGTATAATAGCCTTGATCATCTCTTCTTTCGTATCCAACGGTTCGTTCTGCAATTTTTCCGATAGGATGTTCGCGAACGGTTCGCTGCTCAACGATGATTCCGCCTTTAAAAGGTCCCAAATTAAACAGGGGCATGTTCTTTACCGCTATATACTGTGAATAGCCCAAGTTACGAGCCACCAAATGATAACGATTCTTGTTTTCACGGGCTCTGCGCAGGGTGTTTTGATAATAGGAAGAAGGCTTCCCAAACATGATTGACAATGAATCTGCCAACGGCTTAATGTGCTTTTCGAAATTGGTTCCTGAAACGGTTACCGCGTCAAAACGAATGTCGTACTTAGGTACGGATGTTGCCAACAAACTGCCATCATCTGCATACACATTACCTCTGTTTGGAGAGATGGTAAACTTCTTTACGGTTTGTTCTTGCGCGAGTTGACGGTATTTATCACCATCGACCAGCTGAATGTTGAGGAGTTTGACCACCACAGCGAGGGCGAAGATGAACATACATCCTGCTACAAAATACAATCGATTCAATATGTTCTTTTCGGTTACTGGCATCGTTTGCTTTTATCGCTGTGACTTTACTCTAATTTTTTTTGGAGGTGTCGTCGAAGGCGCTAGTCCGCGTTCTTTCATCTTCACCATGATATAGGATTCTAATCGCAGCCGCATCAGTTCTGAGCGACCGTCTACAAATTCACTTCGCAACTCGCGTACCTCATCATTGAGTTCGGCGATGTAATGCACCTTCTTATCAGCACTGTGTGAGCTGGCAATCATAATGATCGCCAACAGGGAAGCAAAAATGATGAAGCGCCAATTGTTGGCTGCGTCACCACTTACGAGAAACTTTCCTTTTAATATGCTGTATAAGCTTTCCTTCATATGTAATAGCTACTTTATCTTTTCGGCTATTCTCAACTTGGCACTGCGTGCCCGATTGTTTTCTTTTATCTCTTCTTCGGAAGGCACAATAAGTCCTCCGACCTTTTTGAATGGAACGTCAATGTTTCCGAAGAAATCCTTTTCGGGCTCTCCTTCAAACATCCCGCTACGAATGAATCGTTTTACCAACCTATCTTCTAATGAATGGTAGCTTATCAAACTAAGCCGTCCGCCCTTATCTAACAGGTCTGGTGTTTGCAACAGAAACTCTTTCAGCACCTGGATCTCTTGATTTACTTCGATCCTGATAGCCTGATAGATCTGTGCTAAAATTTTGTGCTCTTTGTGTTTGGGTAAAAATTGCCTCAGTACGCTTTTGAGTTCTTCACTGGTTTTGATTTTCGCATCGCTTCTAGCCTTCACGATGGTCCTGGCCAATGCATGGGCATTTTTCAGTTCGCCGTAGACCGAAAATACCTGCCGCAGTTCTTGTTCGCCGTAATCATTGACAACGTCGTATGCAGATATAACGTTCTTTTGGCTCATTCTCATATCCAAATCGGCTTCAAACCTTGTCGAAAAACCTCTTTCGGCTACATCGAACTGATGTGACGAAACTCCGAAGTCACCTAGAATCCCATCGACTTTTTTGATTCCATGAAAACGTAAGAACCTTTTGATGAACCTGAAATTTTCGGGAATCAACACGAATCGTTCATCATCTAAAGTATTCGACTGCGCATCTTCATCTTGGTCAAAGGCATACAAGCGTCCTTGAGCACCTAATCTTTTCAATATTTCTTTTGAATGCCCCCCTCCTCCAAAGGTGACATCCACGTACACTCCATCTTCTTTTATATTAAGACCATCTACGGTCTCCTTTAACAATACTGGATTATGATATTCCATCCTCGTCATCATTTCCCATTACCTCTTCGGCTAGATCGGCAAAATCAACCGATGCGTCATCAATAGCCTTCTCGTATCGTTCCTTGTCCCAGACCTCGATGATGTTGATCGCTGACGACAATACCAAATCCTTTGAAATACCTGCAAACCCAATGAGATCCTTGGGCACTAACAATCTGCCAGCACTGTCTACTTCAACGACCTTCACCCCTGCCGTAAAACGACGTATGAAGTCATTGTTCTTTTTCTTAAATCGATTGAGTTTGTTGACCTTTTGCATCATCAAATCCCACTCAGCCATGGGGTAGAGCTCCAAGCAAGGCTGAAAGACCGCCCGCTTTAACACAAAACCATTTTGCAACACAGGAGCCAATTGCTTTTTGAATGCCGAAGGCATCATCAAGCGACCCTTGGCATCTATCTTGCACTCGTATGTTCCGATCAAGTTGATCACGAAAAAAATTGGTTTAGGTGTACAAGATTCAAATATATGGAAAAGTTTACCACCTTTTACCACAATTTACCACTTTGTTGATAAGTTTTGATTTTTCATCGACCAAATGCACGGAACACGGGTGCTTTCGCGGTGTAAAAAACTAGATGAGCGCATTCTAAATTGCCAAAAAAAGTGTATTTTGAAAGAAATACCTTGCATCAGTTTTTTTGACAAGGTATTTTTCAAAATTGATCGATATAATAACGAAATGCCTATATTTGTCTCTTGCAAAAGGGCTAGCCATTGATGGAGAACAACTTTAAAAAAGAAGGAAAATTCAATTATCTAGAAGTCGGAGAGGGAACGCCAATCATTATCCTACATGGACTTATGGGCGGCTTAAGTAATTTTGAAGCTGTTACTGAATATTTTCCAAGGAATGGATACAAGGTTTTGATTCCTGAACTCCCAATTTATTCGATGCCTTTATTGAAAACTACGGTAAAGAGCTTTGCCAAATATCTAGAGGAATTTATCGAGCATAAGCAACTAGATCAAGTGATTCTCTTAGGGAATTCTCTAGGAGGGCATATTGGCCTGTTGCACACAAAAATGTACCCTGAAAAGGTGAAGGCATTGATCATCACCGGAAGTTCTGGACTCTATGAAAGTGCTATGGGTGACGGATATCCGAAGCGTGGTGATTATGAGTTCATCAAGAAGAAGAGTCAAGATGTTTTCTATGATCCTGCCGTGGCTACACAAGAAATTGTGGATGAAGTGTACGCCACTGTCAACGATCGCAGCAAGTTGGTTAAAACCTTGGCCATCGCCAAGAGTGCCATTAGACACAACATGGCGAAAGACCTTCCGAACATGCATACGCCTGTCGGCATTATTTGGGGAAAGGACGATACTGTAACCCCTCCGAATGTTGCCGAAGAATTTCATGCTTTACTGCCTGATTCGGATCTTTTCTGGATCGATAAATGCGGGCATGCACCTATGATGGAACATCCGGATGAGTTTAACCAAGTGCTCGAATCTTGGTTCAAGCAGCGAAACTTCTAAATACTTTTTCATGAAGATCAAATCGGCCGAATTTGTGATGAGCAATACCGATGTGGCCAAGTGCCCAAAGGACCAGCTTCCGGAGTATGCGTTTATCGGACGCTCTAACGTTGGCAAGTCTTCTTTGATCAACATGCTCACTTCTCGTAAAAGCCTAGCGAAGACCTCAGGACGCCCCGGAAAAACACAGCTTATCAATCACTTTATCATCAATAAGAATTGGTTCTTAGTAGACCTTCCTGGTTACGGGTACGCACGTGTTTCAAAGAGCACTAAAAAGGTCTTTCAGAAGTTTATCACGGCTTATTTTGAAAAACGTCGACAGCTGGTTTCGGCTTTTGTTTTGGTAGACATTAGGCACGAGCCTCAAAAAATAGATTTGGCTTTTATGCAATGGCTTGGTGAGAACCAGATTCCGTTTTCGATCATCTTCACAAAGGCCGATAAATTGAAGCCTGCGCAAATCGAAAAGCACGTTGCGGTATATGAAGAGAAACTACTTCAGGATGTTTGGGAAGAGATGCCTAACTACTTTGTGACTTCTTCAACTAAAGACATTGGTAAGGAGGACGTGTTGAACTACATCGGCCAGATCAATGAAGAGATCAAGGGCGCTTAACTTCGCTCCTTTACCAATTTTATTAGGTCTTCTAGCTTTTCTGTTTTATTTAATTCTTCGGAAGAAATCATGACTTGTAAGCCGCTATTCACTTCAGCTAATACGATGGGGTATTCAAACCTATTTCCGAACTTGGAAGCATAGCTTTTTTCGAACTCGTCTTTATGCAGAAACTCCATCGGAATGTTGTGTTCTTCTCTGAAACGCTTCCAATCTTTTTTCTCAGTAAAAGCACCATATGTCAATCCGCATAAACTGCAATTATATGTTTGCGGACTTAATAGTTTGTGACCCGCATCTAGCAATGCATTCGCCACTCCTGAATCAGCGTTGTAAACGAATAGTAATTTGTGAATCTTGTCCTGCATGTAGATACAGTCGCAGAAAGTACCGTAGCTTTACTTCCCTTTGTCTTTCAACTCTAATTTTTCAGCAAAATAATCGCAGAAATCCTTCATGGTTGCCGTCATTTTCTCATCCTGTGTTGCTCTGTGAAAGGTATCGCTCATAGCCACCAATGTTTGATGAAAGAAGACCTTCATTTCATCTACCGGCATATCTTTCGTCCAAAGGTCAATGCGCAGTGTTTCTTGTTGATTACTATCCCAGATTGAAAGCAACATTGCCTTAGCTTCTTCATTGTTTACGCCTCCATCTTGAGCGGTCCATCGCAGTTTTTCAGGAATGCGATTTTCGTCGAGCTCTACTGTCAGATTTATTTCAGATGTATGGTTTGCCATTACTTCTTTGGTTTGTATCGTGAATTGTTAAAGATATCTTCTGCTGGGGTGCCCAACAGCGCCTGCAAAGATACATCATTATTCTTCATATACGCTCTAACGATCTGCCATCCTAACCACCTTCCTACCCTTCCTGGTGACTCATTATCGATCTCAAGATAAAACTTCGAAAATGGGGCGTCATTGATAAAGCGGTGCACCAATTTTGGATCGGTCTTAAACAGTAACTCTCGTTCTACAAAATAGCGCCACATGTACACTTCATTTTCTTGACACCATGTTTGATGGCCTTCTGAATAACCGATCTTTCGCGCATCGGATGCCGAAGGTATCAAGAGGTCTTTAATGTAGAGCAACTTGCCTTCATAGACCATCTGTGCAAGTAAGGTTCTGGCTCTTGGTCTTGGCGTCACTTGAATGGCTACTTCTTCGGCTATATCTGGCACAATCTGCGATCGATTCATGTTAGCTGCCTTATATGTTGTGATTCCTTGGTACAGCTTACTATCTTGACCCAGATATGTGTCTATGCCGATAATGAGCAAACTATCAGCAAGAATCACCTTGTTTTTTTCGTCAACATCCGAAACCACGGTAATTGGCCTTGGTATTGTTAGTTGTGGAAAATAGTATTTGACATGTTTGAAGAGAAGTTCTATTTCTTGTTCTTCTTCATCTAAATCTGGGAACACACGATCAATCTCTCCAACGATCTCTAACTGTAATGAATCTCTCATGCGTAATGTCCATGTGCTATCGGGATATTGAGCCGGGAAGAAATAGGGATATTTTTTCTTTAGTGAAGGTAACCCTTCAGGTGTTCCTTTGTAGTACTGTTGTTCAAAACGGTCTATCGATAGGTCCATCGGAATCGCTGCAATCTCTTTTTCAACCTTATTCTCTTTTTCACAACTCTGCAATATCAGCATCAAAATGGTCAAAAGGACGAGTGTTTTCTTCATTTATCGATTTTTTTCTGAAAGGATAACGCGAATACCTTTCAATAATTTTATGTTTGGCTTATTTTTGTTTTGCAAAGTTAAGCAGGAATGTTCTAAGAACCTGAATCCCTTGATTACCATTAGTACAGAGTATTAAGTACAAAGTACTAAGAATATTTAGATAGTTGAGAGCTCATGGATTTCATTACTAAAAAAAGTAGAAATGCATAGAGTTGAAGACTTAAAGATCTGGAGAAAGTCCATTGAATTGACCAAAGTCATTTATATCTTAACCAAGCAGCTTCCGAAAGAGGAACAATTTGGATTGATCATGCAAATGAAACGAAGTTCTGTTTCGATAGCATCCAATATTGCAGAAGGAGCGGGCAGAAATTCAACAAAGGAGTTTTTGCGTTTTTTGAGCATTGCCAATGGTTCTTGTTTTGAACTGCACACTCAATTGATTCTTGTAATAGAGCTAGGCCTTTTGAATGAAAGAGTTGCCCAACCAGCTTTGGGGATGTGTGTAGAAATAAAAAGAATGAACTATGCACTTAGGCGAAAATTGTGAGTTTATGAATGAAACGGAAACAATCATATAATTAATGGGAATACTTTGTACTTAATACTCTGTACTTTGTACTCATATCTCAATACTAACATCTCAATACTAGACAAACATGAATACCACCGCAGTTATCGATCACATAGTAAATTGGCTAAAGGAATATGCAACTAACGCAAAGGTGAATGGTTTTGTTGTTGGTGTTTCTGGCGGAATTGACTCGGCAGTCACCTCAACTTTATGCGCCAAAACAGGGTTTCCTGTGCTATGTTTGGAAATGCCTATTCATCAAGCGGCTAGTCATGTGAACCGTGCTCAAGAGCATATTGCACAGCTGAAAGACCGCTTCGAAAATGTCAAAGATCTACGGGTGGACTTGACTCCTGTTTTTGAAGAGTTTAAAACCGAAGTACCTAATGCTGATGCCGAGCCAACTCAAGATATGGCTTTGGCTAATACAAGGGCAAGATTACGAATGACTACCTTATATTATTTTGCAGGCCTTCATGGTTACCTTGTCGCTGGAACGGGTAATAAAGTGGAAGACTTTGGTGTTGGTTTTTATACTAAATATGGAGATGGTGGAGTAGATCTGAGCCCGATTGCTGACCTGATGAAAAGCGAGGTCTATGCCATTGGTGAAGAACTAAAGGTTCCTGAATCTATTATGAAGGCCGCCCCTTCTGACGGGCTCTTTGGTGATGCCCGTAGCGACGAAGACCAAATTGGTGCTTCTTACCCAGAACTTGAATGGGCCATGAAGATGCAAGATGAAGGAAAAACAGTCGATGATTTTTCTGGAAGAGAACGTGAGGTTTTTGCCATTTACCAGCGATTTAACCGATCGAACAGACATAAGATGATTCCGATACCTGTGTGCGAAATTCCTTCAAATTTTCGCTAACTAATTGATTTTTAACACTTTTTACTTTTTCTTTTTTGTAAGGTTTTTTCACAATGTGTTGTTTTTTTGTTTAACTTTATAATTCCTAACCCCCAACACACTTATTACTACACGACTCGCTGATATCCGGCGAGGCTACCTTATGGCGGTGTGTAAAAACTAAAATGACGCGTTATGATCAAAGTACTAGTTGCCGATAACCATCCCATCGTAAGGAAAGGAATTAAAGCCTTATTTAAAGGGGACACAGAGATTAACGTAGTAGCTAAAGCCAGTACTACGACCGAACTTTTTAGTTTTATGTCTGGCAATGCAGTTGACATTGTTTTGCTGGAGATGGATATTCCGGAAATCAATGGTATTACTGCTCTCAGGAAGCTAAAAAAGGAATATCCCGATGTAAAAGTCATTATGTTCAGTTCACAAGCCGAAGACGTGTATGCCGTAAGCACACTCAAAGCAGGTGCTTCGGGCTATCTTTCAAAAAGCGTCGAAACGGGCATGATCAAAGATGCTATCATGAAAGTCGCCTCCGGAGGTATTTTTATAAGCAATGAGCTTGCCCAACGCTTGGCCTTTGATGAAAGTACCAACAAACCTCGGAGATTCTTTAGAAGACTGTCTACTCGTGAAGTCGAAGTGTTAAAGTTATTGTCTGCCGGAAAGCGAAACAAGCACATTGCTGAAGAATTAAATCTTAATGAAAAGACCGTTAGCACCTATAAGGCTCGATTGATGCGTAAACTGAATGTGGATAATTTGGTGGATCTGCTACAACAGGCTAAAGCGTTAGAACTTTATTAATCACAGAACACGGTTCAACTTCTTAGAAAGCAACATCTTCAATTGGTGATAATTCATGATTTCTTCAAGAATATGCGGATTGTTCTCTGCTTTATTTTCGTTCGTATTATTCATTAGATGCTGCACCTTCTGATCGATCAGAAAACAGCGCAAACTCAAAATGGTCTCACTTACCAACTGCGAAACAGTGGTCTCTTTACTTTTTACAAAAATGTTCTGGCGTTCCCAATCATGCAGTGTATGCTGCTCTTCGGTCATGAGGATGGTGGTTACTGCATTCGAAGTTTCTGGATCTAATTCGTTGACAAACGTCTCAGTCGTCACTTGACCTTCTTTGTTCAATTTGTCAATCAATAAATAATAGATCTTTTGGAAACTTTGGTTGGCCAATTCCACTTCGTCTTGTTGTAAGTCTAGGTATAGTTTTTCGAATACTTTAGCTGAATAGGTTTCGGGCTCTAAAGATAACTCTCCGTCTTCCCCTTCTTTGAGTATCAGTTCTTCAAATTCTTCTTCTTCGCTTCCATAGAGCAAAAGGATCTCAATAATCTTGCGCTCCAACTCATACTGAACGTCTACTTTTTTGGCAACAGGTTTTTGCTCTTCATTCTTAACGACGTCGAAGGCTTTCTGCTCTTGCTTAAGCTTTTTGTTGGCATCTCGAAGTTCTTTCTTGCCCATCTGCGCAAGTGTATTGAAAAGCACTTCTTCTGAAATGTCCATGATACGTGCGCATTCTTGCACATATACTTCACGCTTGATGCGATCTGGAATCTTCGCGATGCTATTGACCATGTCTCGAATAGTCTCCGCTTTTTTAATAGGGTCGTTCTGTGCTTCTTGCATTAGTATCGAAGCCTTGAACTGAATGAAGTCTTTCGCGTTTTCCTGTAAATACAATACAAGATCCTCAAGTGCTGTCTTCTTCGCAAAACTATCTGGATCTTCCCCTTCTGGGAATGAGCACACCTTTACGTTCATTCCTTGTTCGAGAATAAGGTCAATCCCACGGAGGGAAGCTCGCATACCCGCTGCATCTCCGTCAAAGAGCACGGTAATGTTTTTTGTCAAGCGATTGATCAGACGAATCTGATCGGCAGTTAGGGCCGTACCTGATGAGGCCACTACATTTTCTATCCCTGTTTGATTGAATTGTATCACATCGGTATACCCTTCTACCAAATAACAATTGTCTTCTTTGGCAATGGACTGCTTAGCGTGATAGATTCCGTAGAGGACTTTGCTCTTATGGTAAATATCACTTTCAGGAGAATTGAGATATTTAGCGGCTCTTTTGTCGCTGGTAAGAATCCTTCCGCCAAAACCTAAAACACGTCCTGACATGCTTTGTATGGGAAACATTACTCGACCCTTGAAGCGGTCAAACTGCTTTTCACCTTTAACAATGGTAAGCCCTGTCTTTTCAAGGAATTCTAGTTGATAACTATTCTTCAGTGCTTCAGAAGTGAAGGCATCCCAACGATCAGGAGAATACCCGAGTCCAAATTTGGAAATGGTCTCATTTGTGAAGCCACGCTCTTTGAAATAGGTGAGCCCGATGGCCTTTCCGTCTTCAGCATTTAACAAGGTATCGTGAAAGTACTTTTGCGCATATTCACTGACCAAATACATGCTTTCGCGTTCATTGGCTTCCTTCTTTTGCTCGTCTGTACGTTCGGTTTCTTCGACCTCAATATTGTACTTCTTCGCTAAATACTTGATGGCCTCGGGATACGTGAAATGTTCATGCTCCATCAAAAAGGCCACGACATTACCACCTTTTCCTGAAGAGAAGTCCTTCCATATCTGTTTTACTGGAGACACCATAAAAGACGGTGTCTTCTCATCTGAAAACGGGCTAAGTCCTTTGAAGTTTGATCCCGACTTCTTCAATTGCACGAAATCACCGATGACCTCTTCAACTCGAGAGGTTTCAAATACTTTGTCTATGGTGGATTTTGAGATCAACTGGAACAAATATATGGGTACGAACTGTAAAAATAGTCAAATTCCAATTTTTACATACAAAAAAGGCCTTCACAAATTTGGAAGGCCTCTGAACATGAAACAAAGTGAAGTGTACAAACTAATCCATGTCAAATCGTACTCCGAGGGAGATGTTGTTCTGTTCTACTACCGCGTCCTTAAATATTGGAGACAGATCGTACTTGGCATAGATCCCAACCGATCCGAAAGCCACATATCCACTCAACCCGTAAACGAGGTCGCTTGTGTTATAGTCTCGCTTGAATTTATCCTTTACGCGCTCACCATCGGCTCTATACTTCAACTTTTGTCTAGTTCCGATATTAAATCCTGCGTAGCCACCAAGTCCCATTTTAAACTGACGACGTGTAGAGTAACGTATGTACTTTTCGGATTCACGTTTTTTTGACGGTCCGAATTCGAAGTGTACTGGGATCACGAGATTGTCCATTCTGAACTTTGACTTTTTTAACTCGAATGGGAAGGTCTCTAAAACCGTTTGGTCTCCCTGTTCTACGAAATATTGATTGTCTTTTGGTTTTAAGCCGTTCCACTGAAAGGAAAAACCGTATTTGATTCGAAGCCAATTCGAGTTTTTAAATACTCTAGTTTTCCAGGCCCATCCCAATTCAAAGAATCGCGAACCGCCGAAGTTATAGGGAGAATCGTCCAATCCTTGTCCGTCGATCAGCGCATTGTTAAAACCAATTGCCACCACTAGATCTGAGGTTGTACGACGATCGTATTTTATGCGTCTCTTTCTGCTTCCTTCATTGATCTTAAAGCCGAAGAGTCCGTCGTGTCCCCACCCTATTTCAAGCGAAGTAACTTCTTCCTTTATGTAATCGTCCAAATTGATCTCGCCTTCATTTCGTTGAACCAACGCAATTTTGTTTTCTATGATCGCCACTCGGTTCTCGATGTTGAGCGCTCGTTTTTCGGCTGCTTCTTTTTTGAGTTTCTTAGCTTCCTCGAAATTGATCTCGCCGCGGTCGAGGCGTTCATTTATGGCTTCAACCTCTTCTTTTAGTGCGTCTCTTTCGTTCGCCTTGATCTTATCTATTTGCTCTTTTAAAATGGATATGGCCTTCTCCTTGTCTGTTTCTTGCGCCATTGCATTCTGACAAAGTAATAACGCCACCACCCAAGTGATGATAATTGTAATTCTTACCATGATCGTGATTGTTTAATTGATGAATGAACTTACTGATTGCGCTCTGCCACTGATGTCTTTACCTTTTTGAATCCTGTTTTCAGCGCTTCAAAAACTCTGTTTCTAAAAGATTGGTCGAGTTCATCTTCTACGTCTAGAAGTAGGGACTCGGCATCTACGGCATAAGCGTCTTTTCCCTTTTGATGTATGCGTTGCGAATCGATAGAACGTTGCGCACTGGCGAGCAATGCTTCGATCTCTTCGTCTGTTATTTGCTTGTTTTCTTTTTGTAGATTTTCGATCGTAGCAACCACATCTTGTACTTTTTGGTCAATGAAATTTTCTGTGGCAACCGACTTCTCGAGTTTGTTTCTTTGCTGTGTCTCTTCCGAAGAAATCGTCGCCACCGCTTCTCTATTTTGGATTACTACTTCCTTCTGCGTTTTTGGTGAGTTTGTAGCTCGCGGTGATTGCTCAATTGACTCTTTATCTATACTCGGAGTGGCTACTTCCTTATCTTCTTGAGACACATCAGCAATCTGCATTTCTGTTGGCTGGACATCCTTTTTCAAAGGAGCTGATTCCTCTACTTTAGGAGTTTCGGTTTCTACCATCGGGGTTTGCGTTTCGATAGTGTCTCGATTCAAAAGAAAAACAATCGACAAGATCAACAGGCCAATAACACTGGCCGCTATCCAATAGACAGGAAGTCGCTTCTTTCGAGGTGATTCAACAGCGTCCAACTTAGTTGCTAACCGCTCCCAAGCATCGTTGGAGGGCTGAATCTGCCGTTGGTCTAGTTTTTCTTTTATCTGTTTTTCTAATCTACGTGGTGCCATTACTTACTGCATTTAATCGGGATACTTTCTTTTGTAGCATCTTTCGGGCTTTGAATAATTGGGTTTTGGAAGTATTTACAGAGATCTGTAACATTTCTGCGATCTCCTGGTGCTTGTATCCTTCTACGGCATACATGACAAACACCATGCGATATCCTTCGGGAAGGTCATCTATGAGTCGTTGTATATGCTCTAATTCAATATCAGAATCAATGTCGTTTACCGATTCTTCGAAGGCTTCCATTTCGTCTGTGAAGAGCTCTTTCTTTTTTTGCTTCCGCAGAAAAGAAATGCACTCTCTCACCATGATTCGGCGGATCCAACCTTCGAAACTTCCTTCTCCTTTAAAACTTTCAAGATGCGTGAAGACCTTTAAAAACCCGCCTAGCATAACCTCTTCGGCAAACTGAATGTCATTGATATACTGACGACAGACACTCAACATCTTGGGCGAGTGCTTCTCAAACAACTGACGCTGCGCCTCGCGGTTTTGTTGCGTGGCCTTCTTGATCAGTTGCTTTTCGTTGTTGTATAACGGAATGACTTTCAACAGTGGTTTCATTTGGTCTTCTATTTTAATAGACGCAAATAGTTCGCCAAGGGTTGTCTGGGGAAGAATTTTTTTTTACACCTTCACTATGCGCCTTCGTAGTCGAACCACTCCAGAGCAGGAGGCAAGTTTCGGTGTACAAGCACTATACAATTACATTTTGAATCTTTGCGGTTCCTGCCTTTCTTCTTCGTTAAAATTTCGAAGAACGTGGGCGTAGGAATTTATTTTTTACGATCGATCACATAGTTGACCATCAATTCGAGGGCTTCTTTATAAGGGGAAGCGGGATAGTCTGCTATGAGCGACAAGGCTTCTTTTTGAAACTCGTGCATGCGTTGCACAGCATATTCGAGTCCGCCGTTGTCCTTTACAAAAGCAATGACCTCTTTTACTCGTTTCTTATCTTTATTATGATTCTTGATCGAATTGATCAGCCAGCTCTTTTCTTTTTTCGAACAGTGGTTTAGCGTATAAATCAGCGGAAGTGTCATCTTTTGCTCTTTGATGTCGATGCCTGTGGGTTTGCCAATTCGCTCGGTACCATAATCAAATAAATCGTCCTTGATCTGAAAGGCCATCCCTATGAGCTCTCCAAACTTCTGCATACGTGCCACTTCTTCTTCTGAAACGTTTACCGATTGTGCTCCCATGGCGCAACAGGCTGCAATTAATGTTGCGGTCTTTTGGCGTATGATCTCATAATACACTTCTTCGGTGATGTCTAGTTTTCGGGCTTTTTCGATCTGAAGTAGTTCGCCTTCGCTCATCTCACGAACGGCTACTGAAATGATCTTTAAGAGGTCAAAGTCACCGTGATCTATCGAAAGTAAGAGCCCTTTTGACAAGAGGTAATCTCCAACCAACACGGCAATCTTGTTTTTCCACAATGCATTGATCGAAAAGAAACCGCGACGCATGTTACTGTCGTCTACCACATCGTCGTGTACTAGGGTCGCTGTATGAATAAGCTCAATTACTGACGCTCCACGATAGGTGCGTTCGTTCACCTTTCCTTCGCCTACCATTTTAGCTGTGAGGAAAACGAACATAGGGCGCATCTGCTTCCCTTTTCGTCTAACGATGTAATAGGTGATTCGGTTGAAGAGTGCCACCTTTGAAGACATAGCGCCAGAAAACTTTTCTTCGAAAAGCTCCATCTCTTCCAAAATGGGTTCTTTGATCTGTTCGGATATCTTCATAATAGTTTAGCAGAATCAAAGATAGTATTTCGGGGCTAAAAACTGAATTTTGAAGAAATATTTACGAAGTAGCCTACTTTTTATTCGCCAACTGACCACATGCTGCATCGATGTCCTTTCCGCGAGAGCGTCTTACGGTGACGGTAATCCCATTTCTTTCGAGTATGTCGGTGTACATGTCAATGGCTTCATTGCTGGCCTGCTGAAACTCGCCGTCGTCTATAGGATTGTACTCAATCAAATTGACTTTGCTCGGTGCAAATTTGCAGAAACGTACCAAAGCGTCGACATCTTTACGTTTGTCGTTAATGTCCTTCCAGACCACGTACTCATAGGTGATCGGGCGTCTGGTCTTTGCGTACCAATATTCTAGCGCTTCGCGTAAATCGGTTAAAGGGAAATGTTCATTGAATGGCATGATCGTCGAACGTACTTCATCAATTGCCGAATGCAGTGATACTGCCAACTTGAATTTGACCTCATCATCGGCCAGTTTCTTTATCATTTTGGGAACACCTGAAGTTGAAACCACAATACGTCGTGGAGACATCCCAAGTCCTTCGGGAGAGGTAATCTTTTCGATAGCCTTGAGCACATTGTTGTAATTCATGAGTGGTTCTCCCATACCCATGAATACAATGTTTGAAAGTGGTCGCCCGTGATAGAGTCGGCTTTCGTTGTCTATAACGACTACTTGGTCGTAAATCTCATCGGGATTTAGATTTCGCATTCGTTTTAGACGTGCCGTTGCACAGAATTTGCAATCCAAGCTACATCCTACTTGACTGGATACACAAGCGGTGGTCCTAGTTGCGGTGGGTATTAGCACTGACTCAACTATGAGGTCGTCATGTAATCGTACTGCATTCTTGATCGTACCATCACTGCTACGCTGCATCTGATCGACCTTGATGTGGTTAATCACAAAATTGTCTTGAAGCATTTGACGGGTCTCTTTCGAGACATTGGTCATATCCTCAAAACTGTGAGCGCCTTTACTCCAGAGCCATTCATATACTTGATTGCCTCGGAAGGCTTTGTCTCCGTTGCCTACAAAGAAATCCCTTAGTTGCTCTTTTGTTAGTGCTCGTATGTCTTTTTTCTTGGCTTGCATGCGGTGCAAAGGTAGTTAAGTTTTTGGTTTGTAAAATGGTTTGCGTTAGGGATTGAGGCATCTCGACTGGCTACACCAGATACCTTCGTCCAAAAACATGTTTTGGACTTGGTAGTGCTCGATGCAAGCTGTTGAACTCCGCTCGAAGCAGACTGTTGGATTGCATCGGGCAAAGGAGGTGTTGGAGCTCATCAATTTTGTGCCTCGACTGCGCTCGGCATGACACAAAATTGATAGCGACTGCCGAAAGCCCGTACGTGAAGTGAGCTTGCTCTACTTCATGGGAACGCCCAAATAAAAAAAGCCCCGTCAAAAGACAGGGCTTGTTCTTTTATGAGTGTCTTCTTAGATGATCAACATCGCGTCACCGTAAGAGTAAAACTTATATTTTTCTTTCACCGCCTCGTCATAGGCTTTCTTAATGAACTCGTGTCCGGCAAAGGCTGAAACCATCATCAACAAGGTTGACTTTGGTGTATGGAAGTTGGTGATCATACTATCGGCAATGCTAAATTCGTATGGTGGGAAAATGAACTTGTTGGTCCACCCTTCGTACGGATTCAACGTGTGCTCTGAAGATACCGAGCTCTCTAGCGCTCGCATCACAGTTGTTCCTACGGCACATACACGGCTTTTCTTCGTCTGTGCAGAGTTGACCATATGTGCTGCTTCATCAGAGATAAAAATCTCTTCTGAGTCCATTTTGTGCTTTGATAGATCCTCTACTTCTACTGGGCTAAAAGTACCGAGTCCGACGTGTAGGGTAATCTCTGCAAGATCCACACCTTTGATCTCTAATCTTTTTAGCAAGTGCTTTGAGAAGTGCAATCCGGCTGTTGGAGCTGCTACGGCACCTTCTTCTTTGGCATAGATGGTTTGGTAACGCTCTTGATCTTCTGGCTCTACATCTCTCTTGATGTACTTTGGAAGTGGCGTCTGGCCTAGCTCGTTAAGCTTGGTTCTAAATTCTTTGTATGACCCGTCGTAAAGGAAACGTAGGGTACGTCCTCTTGAAGTGGTGTTATCAATGACCTCAGCCACTAGGCTTTCGTCTTCACCAAAATAGAGTTTGTTACCGATACGGATCTTTCTTGCTGGGTCTACCAACACATCCCACAGACGTTGTTCTTCATTCAATTCTCTTAACAGAAACACCTCGATACGAGCGCCGGTCTTTTCTTTGTTTCCGAAAAGACGTGCAGGAAATACTTTGGTATTGTTAAGTACCATCACGTCTCCTTCATCGAAATAATCGATAAGGTCTTTGAAAAGTTTGTGCTCTATCGTTTGTTCTTTACGGTTAAGTACCATCAATCTTGCCTCGTCTCTGTTTTCTGAAGGGTATTCGGCCAACAGGTCAGCCGGAAGATCGAAATTGAAATGTGATAACTTCATCTGTTTGATTTTTTGCGAGGGGCAAATATACAATCTGGGGATAGGGGTTGTCAAGTAAAATGGGAAAAATTTACAGCAACCTTTTTGAAGTCTGTAAAACCAGTTGTTTTACAGCTCCTTGTTGGTGAATCCTAAGGCTTCCAAATCCTTCCAATAATCTGGGTAGGACTTAGACACAACCTCTGCCTCATTGATGATGATTTGCGTCTTCAAACCCAGTGGTGCAAAGGCCATCGCCATTCGATGATCTTGATAGGTATCAATGTCTACACCTTCATTTATGGTTGTCGAAGGTGTAAGATGAAGGCTCTCATCTGTAATCGAAACCGTTGCCCCAAGTTTGGTCAATTCGGTTTGCAATGCGGCCAATCGATCGGTCTCTTTGATGGGAAGCGTGTGCAATCCGTATAGGTCACAGCCCATATGAAGTCCGAAGCAAGTGACGGCAATCGTCTGCGCGATGTCGGGTGCGTTCTCTAAATGGCATTCGACAATGTCCTTTTCTGGTGTTGTTTCTTTTCGTAACGTAATCGTGTTTTCGTTATACGAAGTGGTCACACCAAATTCTTGGTAGATCTGGGCCAAGCTCGAATCGCCTTGTAGACTATTTTCTTTATAGCTGGAAAGGGTTATCTCTGTTCCTACATCGCTCAATGCTGCGATGCTGTAAAAATAGGAAGCTGAGCTCCAATCGGATTCTACGGTGAGGGTGGCATCTTCTACTTTTTTCTTCGGAAAGACCTGAATTTTGTTTCCTTCAAACTGGGTCTCAATGCCCAATTGATCTAACAAGGATAGGGTCATTTTTATGTAGGGTACCGAGGTGATCTTTCCTTCTAGCGTGAGTTCTAATCCCTGCGGAAGCTTTGGCGCAATTAATAAAAGTGCCGAAATGTATTGACTGCTTACATTGGCAGCCAAGGAGACTTTGTTTTTGGCGAGTTCTTTTCCGCGAATGCGCAATGGTGGCATCCCTTCATTCTCTTCGTATGAAATATTAGCGCCGAGCTGACGCAAGGCATCCACTAAAATCTGGATGGGACGTTGTTTCATTCGTGATGAACCTGTTAGCAACACTTCTCTGCCTTCTTGAACTGAGAAAAATGCTGTTAGAAAGCGCATGGCCGTACCAGCATGATGGATATCCACTATTTCTGCCTTCTCATCTTCGACCGCCTTACGCATCACTTTCGAATCGTCTGAGTTAGAAACGTTGTTGACGGCAACGTTGGGATACAGGGCTTGCAGCAAAAGCAATCGGTTTGATTCGCTTTTTGAGCCGGTGATCTCAACGGACTTATTAATCGGACTTCCTGAATGCTGTACTGATAGGTTCATTGTTGAAAAAAAAGATTCCCGCCGTGAAGCGGGAAAAAGTTATTCATGATGTGCTCTACAAATATAACGAGTTTTTACTTTAACTTCTCGTTTTCGTGATGCCGTTTATGATCTCTTTTGGCCTTTTTATCCATCTTTTTGTCAAAGGCAGCTTGCAGGTCGATTCCCGTCTGATTGGCCAAGCACAAAACCACAAAGACCACATCGGCCAATTCTTCGCCAAGATCCTTGTCTTTATCGCTTTCTTTTTCGCTTTGCTCTCCATAACGACGGGCAATGATACGGGCTACCTCGCCTACCTCTTCGGTCAGTTGCGCCATATTGGTAAGCTCGTTGAAATAGCGTACTCCGTGTTCTTTAATCCATTTATCGACTGCTAGTTGCGAATTCTTGATATCCATGGCATCAAATTTTCTTCAAAACTACTTTTTCTGTTTCTTTTTCGACGAGTTTATTGAAAAATTCTTTCAATCCTTGGTATTGTGTAGACGGTACTACAGCCGTGTTGATCTTATAACCTACAGACAATTGCATCATATTGCCATTGGTGTTGCTGTTGTAGCTGTAGCTTCCCATTCCGTCTGGTAAAGCGATCGCCATGCTCTCAGGTGCTGATTCGATGGTGTATCCTTCCGGTATTTTAACCGTGATACGGTATGACAACTCTCTTGGGTATACAAAATCGATCGGATAGTCTCGTGTATCACTTTTAAAAGGATTCTCATTGGTTTGCAAGAATAGCAATGGGTTGATATATAGCTTATCTCCGATTTTTTCAACGAGGTCTTCAGAAATGAATTCGAAGGATTCCATCACGGGTTTCCCTAGTTCTTTCTCGTTCTTCACTTGGTGATTTTCAACTTCGATATCACTGTAGGCGTTTTCAAGGTTCGTTAAGTATTCATCCTGATCTGCCCCGATAAACCTTCTTCTGAAATTATAGGCTTCATGGTTGGTTCGTTGGATGCGCATTCTTCCTGAAATGGCGCCAAGATCATCCAGTTCAACGGCCATTAAATAGGTTTGCTTAGCCGAAACTTTTGGAATCAAACTAAAGGGCGCTGAGCTACCTTCTTTTCGAACGATCCTTCCGTTCCAGTTCAAAGCTCTGACTGGAAGCACGTTTGGTAAGCTATACTTTGAGGTTGCATCTAAAAGAATCACGTCTTCGGTTACTTCAATGGCTGATATCACATAGTTGAATCCATCTTGGGTTGGGAATAACGGAATTCCGTTGCTACGGGTACTAACAAGCACCGGGTTGCTGTTAAGTCCGGCGTATCGCAACATCGCTGTGAGCATAAGGTTGATCTCTGCTACGTTTCCTGTTTTGTTGTTATAGGCTTTCTTTACGCCTTCGTCGGTGGTCATACCGTAGTAGCTATTCCACTTCATGCGATTCTTGACATGATTGAAAATCAGTGCCGCCTTTTTCATTGGATCTGATACACCTTCAATCAGGGCATCGATATCGTCTCTGAAATATTTGTTCTCTTTTAATTGCTTTCCGAAGCTATCGTACTTGTAGATCGACTTAGCCACTTCTTCCCAAGAAGTTGAGTAATTTCGATATGAGCTATTTGGGAACTGTGTCGAAGCCAACTCGAACTTCATTGAGGTCATGTAATTTCGAATGTTATTTACATACGATTCCCCCTTCATGGAAGGTACATTTCTCGCTGAAATCTTATACACATTTTCGGTGAAATCAAGGGTACTTTCGTTTCGTTCCTTTACACCACTATGTACATCTCGATTACCTCTCCAAACAACCTTAATCTCTCTATTTTCTTGTGTCTGTTGAAACTTGATTGGAAAATAACCCTTAGCATGACGCTTGTACACAAAATATTGCGGTATATCGATCTTAGCGTAGATCTCTTTTACCGGGATCGAATACTGAAGTTGAACCTCATCTATACTTGAGAAAAAAGGAGATTTTACTTCGTATTCCCACTCTACGACACTTCCGGCTTTGACTGCTGGCATGGTAAATTTTCTGGCGTTTCGGTATTTGTTCACCTTTTCATCAAAGATCCCGTCTCGCTTTAGTTTGGTTTTTTCCACCTTTCCACCTTCAAGATTGTAGGTATATGCCTTGAGGCCAGATACACTCTCTTTTGCCGACCTACCTACATACAATGGAATGGTCTTCGTTGCCCAGTCAACTCCTTCTTGATCGTAGATCTTGGTACGTTGCTTGAATTCTGTTACGATATACCATCCGTCGTTAGAATCGTACTCATAATGTAATTTCGTCGATTTGTAAAGAATGGCGGCCTTGGCATCTTCATCGCCTGGATAGGATGCCTCTTGCAATTCATCTACTGTTACATCTCCAAACTTGTATTCTTGAGCTGTAATTGTGGTGGTTAAAAATAAAAGGGGTAAAAGTAATTTGATGGTTAGGTTTCTCATATAGTTTAGTTATTGTTTTTGTAATACGACCTTGGTTCGGTCAAATTTTGCAATCTGCTTTCTGAAGCTTCGATATGATTTGTACTCTTCCTTTTCAAAGTTTCCTTTTTTGATGAGTAATTTCCTGTGGTATTTTAGGGTTTGGTCATCTACTTTTTCGACCTTTTCTTCATAGTCTCCAAATTTGTTTGATACGCTTATTGGGTCAGGAAGCATTTTAACCGTGTATCCTTCTGGAATCACAATGGTATAGATGTCTTCGTCAAGATATCCACGGTCTACCTGAAAGGATTGTTTCCTAGATCGATAGCGCTTAGGCACATAGTTTGACCTATTGAATGCATTGGGCTCTAGCAACATCTCATCTTGTGTAATGGTGGCGTAATTGTCGGCCTTCACACTTAGTTTCTCTGTAAAAGTGATGTCTTTCTTGTCGTTGTCAAAAGTGATTTCGCCAATCTGAACATTGTTGATGTATCCCCAATATTCTTTGTAATGGTCTTTTTGATCTTTAGCTGATTCGTTTTCCAGATGAAACTTGTATCCATACTGGGTTCCTTGGCTTGCAATCTCAACTTTTCCTTCAAAACCACCGGTCGCGCTCACCATAAAATTGGCTATGGTGTTTTGTGTATTTTCTTCAGCTTTATATTGCTTGGTTCGTTTTATTTGTGCTCCTTCGGGTGTGATCACCACCACTTCCCTATCATCATCGGCATTGGCAATGAAACCAAACGGACGACTTTGACTTGTGCATTCTAGCCAAATGTCTTCTCCTTCTATTGGCACGTTCAAAATCATGTGATTTCCTCTTGGGGCCACCAAATCTTTGTCGATGCTCCATAGGTCATCAGCACTGTACAATAGCGTGTGATAGGATTCGACACCAACAGCATCCAATAGCGCACTGGTGTAATTGGTCAGCGCTTTGCAATCTCCATAGCCCAATTTGTCGACCTCAGAGGCGAGCATGGGCTCCCATCCACCGATACCTAACTGTACACTGATATAGCGTGTTTTTTTCTGCACAAATTCGTAGACAATACGGGCCTTTTCCTCTTTAGAGGTTGCATTTTTGACCAACTCCTTCATTTTGGTTTTGGTATCTTCCTTTAGGTCGAACTTGTCTATTAGCAGCTGTTGGTAATACCATTGTCCAAATTCTTTCCAACTGGCGGCGCTACCTTGAACACCTTTTAGGTTAAATCGCTTCAGTGCAATATCTAAACGCGGAATGATCTCTCGAATCGCCGGACTGTACTGCTCCTTTTTTATGGCAGGAATATTTCTGGCTTCGAAATGCATTCCATTTTCGACTTCCTTCTTTTCGACTGGAAACCCTTCGAATCTACGTTGAAGAGAATCGAATCCGATTCCTGCGTAATCATTAAATTGATATGTGCTAATCTCTGTACTTACTAAATACCCTTCAAGTGGTGTCCAATTAGGAATATACGCAGTTGACGAGGTCTTTATCTGCTTCTCAAAGACCATGGTATAGGGATAGTTGGTCGGAGTATACTCAAGATACAGGATACGGTCGTCTTCATAAAGGGAAAAATCGCTTACTGAACTTGCATCGTTGAAGTCCTTTTTCTTGAACTGCTTCACCTTTTTTCCGAAGGCATTATAAACGGTTGCTTGGATCTTATTCACCTTGGTATCTGAATCATAATGGGCATAGGCTCTTACAAACTTATTTCCCTTCTCATTCAGTACTGTGACAATTCGCTTATGAATCCAGACCATCTCATCGATCTGGTTAATGTCGATTTGATCCGAATTATGACGTATCACCGCATTGGCGCTCTTCGTTAACTCATCCGGAATGGTAATGGCGTTAAGAAGTTCTTCTTGGGCTGATAGTATTGAAAAAAATAAAAGAAGGGGAATTATAAGTGCAACATTCTTCATTCTCATACAAGAAATCTCATTTTAACATTTAGGGCTAAATATACATGGAAAGGTGCTGAAGTAAAAAAATAATTTGTGAACGCGCCATTTTAATTCATAAGCGCTAAAAAAACTACTCTTTTCGCTTGGTATCGATACTAATTGTCACAGGGCCATCATTGAGTAATTGTACTTTCATATCAGCTCCGAATACTCCGGTTCCGACTTTTTTGCCCAAATCTGCTTCTAGTTTTTTTACGAATTGCTCGTACATCGGAACAGCAATATCTGGTTTGGCAGCCTTGATATATGAAGGACGGTTTCCTTTTTTGGTGGAAGCATGTAGCGTAAACTGACTCACAACAATCGCGTCCCCAGCTTCGTCCAAAATGGATCTATTCATCACACCCTTTTCATCATTGAAAATACGTAGACGGGTTATTTTCCCAGATAACCAATCTATATCCTCCAAATTATCCTCATTTTCGACACCTAATAATATCAACAGTCCTTTATCGATTTTGCTGATAACTTCACCTTCAACCGTTACAGATGCGCTTGAAACTCTTTGGATGACTGCTCTCATAGGTAGTTCTTTGTTTATAAGTAGAAGGAAGGGCTAGCTTCCATATTCATCAACACGGTAGCCTTCGTCTTCACCTTGTAGTATTTGTAGATAACTGCGATACCTTGACCAAGCAACTTCCCCATTGTCTAACGCCGCTTTTACGGCACATTTTGGCTCTTCTACGTGCAAACAGTTGTTAAACTTACAATCCTGTTTCAGCTTAAAAAACTCCGGAAAATAATCTCCCACCTCATCCTTGTCCATATCAACCACTCCAAACCCTTTGATTCCTGGTGTATCAATAATCCTGGCATTGTCGAAATCTAAATCGAACATCTCTGCAAATGTCGTGGTGTGCTGCCCTTGTTTGTGCTGTTCTGAAATTTCTGCGGTACGAAGGTCTAGCTCGGGAGCAATGGCATTGACCAGCGTCGATTTTCCAACTCCGCTGTGACCCGCAAACATACTAACCCCGTTTTCCATTAGATGCTTGACTTTATCTATGTTCTTTCCAGCTGTAGCTGATATTCCAATGCACTCGTACCCAATCTGACGATAGGTTGCTGCCAAGTATTTAACTTCTAGCAATTCTTCCTCGTTATAGGTGTCTGCCTTATTAAAAAGTAAAATGACCTTCACGTCATAGGCTTCGGCCGTCACCAAAAATCGGTCTATAAAACTGGTAAATGTTGGTGGATTGTTCAGCGTAATTAACAAAAAGACCTGATCGATATTGGCAGCAATAATATGGGTTTGTTTCGACAGGTTTACCGAACGTCGAATAATGTAGTTGTTTCGATCGTGAATGTGATGAATAACTCCAGAAACCTGGTCGTTCTTGGTCTCTAGATCAAAATCAACAATGTCTCCGACGGCAATTGGGTTGGTGCTCTTAATTCCTTTAATGCGAAACTTTCCCTTAATACGACACTCGTAAAAGGTACCGTTTTGAGCCTTAACGGTATACCAGCTCCCAGTAGATTTGTAAACGGTTCCTGTCATTGAAAGTGTGCGTTCATATAAGGATTCTAAGCGTTTACAAAATAACAACATTTCTTTTTAAATAAATACCTTATCTTCGGAAACTGAAATTCAAACCTAAAAACAAAACTATCATGAAAAAACTACTACTGGTTGCAGTATTTGCAATTTTCTTGATGACTGAAATGAATGCTCAAGCCTATGAGTACAAGGTTGTCACAAGTGTCGAATCGATTGTACCTAATGGACTTGGAAGATCGAGAATTGTCTCGGCCAACGACTCAAGAGATTACAAAGAGTTCACTTCTACGAGATCAGAAGACAAGAAAGAAGACAAGCGAAACAAGTCTAATCGTTCAGAGATTCGTGTAAAGAATTTTGATGAAACAAAGCTGTTGAACTTCTTCAACCTTGGAGGAATTCGTTTTCAAAACATCGCAGCCAATGATGCTGTTATCAGCTCAAAGTTAACGACCATGACCGAAGAGGGATGGGAGCTTGCCTTTGTAACCAGTGCCGTTGAGAGCGCAGGTGGAAAAGGAGATAACAACGGTATCTTCATTACCCGCTACATTTTTAGAAAGCAAAAGTAGTTGCTACTTAAAAAGATATATAATAAAAAAAACCGAGTCGTTTGACTCGGTTTTTTTTATGCCTTGATGATCTTTTCTTGGTGATTGATACTCTCTTGGTGAATCGCTTTGAACATGCGAAGAATAAACTCTTCACTCAGTCCTCTTTCTTCTCCTTCAAGAATCATTTTTCCTAAAATTTCGTTCCAACGTTTGGTTTGAAGTACCGCCACGTTCTTAGACTTTTTGAGGCTTCCGATCTCGTCGGCTACCTTCATTCGCTTGCCTAGGGTGTCAATCAATTGGTGATCGATCACATCAATTTGGGTTCTAAGTGTGTTTAGATTATTATTGAACTCTGCAGCGTCATCCATTTCCTTTCGAATCTTAAGGTCCTTCATGATCTGCACCAAAGTTGACGGAGTCACTTGTTGCGCTGCATCACTCCATGCATTTTCAGGATCGATGTGCGTTTCTACCATCAATCCGTCGAAGTTAAGATCCAATGCCGTTTGAGACACATCAAAGACCATATCTCTTTTACCCGTAATGTGCGAAGGGTCGCAGATCAACGGTAAGTCTGGAAATCTTGTTTGCAGTTCAATGGCCAATTGCCATTCTGGAATGTTTCTGTATCGCGTTTTTTCATAGGTAGAAAACCCACGATGGATCACCCCCAATTTCTCAATATCAGCCGAATGCAATCTTTCGATCGCTCCAAGCCACAATGCAAGATCTGGATTTACTGGATTCTTCACCAACACTACTTTATCGGTTCCCTTTAAGGCATCGGCAATCTCTTGAACGATAAACGGACTCACCGTGGATCGTGCACCAATCCAAAGTAGATCAACATCGTGTTCTAACGCAAGATCAACGTGCGTCTTATTTGCTACTTCTGTGGCAGTCAACAGACCTGTTTCTTCCTTGGCCTTTTGCAACCATTTTAAACCGATAGCGCCAACACCTTCAAAGTTTCCAGGTCGTGTTCTGGGTTTCCAAATGCCCGCACGTAAGTACGTAACATCCGTATCTTTTAGTTCATGTGCTATCTGAAGTACTTGTCCTTCGGTTTCGGCACTACAGGGTCCGGCAATCACCAATGGGTGTGGCAACTTGTGATTGTCTAACCAGGTTCTTAATTCTTTCTTGTTTTCCATGGTTTCTTTTTTTTTGATTTGGTTATGTGTTAATAATAATTCCGTTTAAGATTTCCTTGATATGATTCGTATTTTCCATTTCTTGATAAATGGCCCTAAAATTATCTTGAAGCATCAATTGTTTAAATTCCTCAAGATTGTTGATATATTCATCTAAGGTTTCGATCACGTTCTCTTTGTTCTGCTCAAAGATAGGTGCCCACATCGCCGGTGAACTTTTCGCTAAACGTACTGTGGATTCAAATCCACTGCCCGCCATGTCAAAAATATCGCGTTCGTTCTTCTCTTTCTCAATGACGGTCTTTCCTAACATAAAAGAACTTATGTGCGATAAGTGCGAAACATAAGCTATGTGCTTGTCGTGAGATTTCGGGTCCATGTATCGAATTCGCATTCCGAGGTCGGTAAAGATCTTCAATGCTCTTTCCTGCAGTTTGAAAGCTGTTTTCTCAACCTCGCAGATGATATTGGTCTTTCCTCTAAACAAATCTTTAATGGCTGCTTTTGGGCCAGAGAACTCAGTACCAGCAATTGGGTGAGCCGCCAAAAAGTTTCTACGTTTGGGATGGTCTTCTACAGCGCTACATATGTTTTGTTTTGTCGACCCAACCTCAAAAACAATTGCGTTGTCATGAACTGCATCCAACACTTTTGGCAACACCTGCACTGTTGCATCCACCGGAATCGACACGATGACCACATCGGCTTTTTCCAACTCTTCAAGAGTGGCCTTTTGATCAATGACACCCAACTCAAGGGCTTCATCGAGGTGAACCGGATTGTGGTCGATTCCGAATATCAAAACAGCATCGTCCATGGCCTTCATGTCTAACGCCATTGAGCCTCCTATCAGTCCTACTCCTATTACAAATACGTTCATATACAATTATCGATTTAAGATTGTCGATTTACGATTTTGGTTTCATTCAAAACCTACGAATTGCTTCTTCTATTTTTTCTTCAGGTACGCATAGTGAAAACCTAATGTATCCTGCCCCGTTCTTTCCAAAAATGGTGCCTGGCGTTATGAAGACACTCTTTTCGTATAAAATGTCATCGATAAATTTTTCTGCGGAAGGGCTTCCATCTGGAAGTTTCGCCCACACAAACATACCAGCCGCATTCTTATCGTATGAACACCCAAGGATATCTGCGAGTTTCCAGATCAATTCCCTTCTACTTTCATAAACTGCATTCATATTTTGATACCAAGTACCTTCACTTTTCAATGCCTGAATCGCCCCTTTTTGGATTCCGTAGAACATACCCGAATCCATATTGCTTTTCACCTTTAAGATATTTTGAATGTGGGTTGAAGCGCCCATTACCATTCCGACACGCCATCCGGCCAAATTGAAGGTCTTGCTCAAAGAGTTGAGTTCTAAAACCATCTCTTTGGCACCATCAACAGCGAGTAAACTCTGCGGTTGATCGTTCAACACAAAACTATATGGGTTGTCATTGACTATTAAAATGTCGTGCGCTTTCGCAAAAGCTATCAGCTGCTCAAAAAACCTTTTGGACGCTTTGGCTCCTGTGGGCATATGCGGATAGCTCACCCACATCAGCTTCACACGAGAAAGATCTTTCTTTGCCAACTCTTCGAGATCCGGAAGCCAACCACTTGCTTCGGTTAGGTCATAATATACAGGTTCTGCTTGTACTAGCTTGGTCACTGACGAATAGGTCGGATACCCGGGATCGGGAATCAACACTTCATCTCCAGGATTCAAGTACGCCAGCGAAATGTGCATAATGCCTTCTTTTGACCCCATAAGTGGCAATACTTCGGAATCGGCATCAAGCGACACTTTGAATTTTTCAGTATAAAATGAAGCCATTGCTTCGCGCAGTGCCGGAAGTCCTTGATAGCTTTGATATTGGTGAGCACTAGGATCAGAAAGGCTCTGCTGTAGAGCGTTCACTACTTGTTGATCTGGTTTTAAATCAGGGCTACCGATGCCCATATTGATGATTGGTTTTCCTTGTGCGGCAAGCCCTCGTACTTCTCGAAGTTTTTTCGAGAAATAGTATTCTTTGACCGTTTGTAATCTTTCAGCTGGTATCATGAACGTCCATTTTTGTATTCGCCCAAAACTTTAAAATCTTCGAGCATGATTTCTAAAATAGACTTGGCCTTGGCAAAATCGTCATAGGTATCAAACGTAACATCCACAAAAAAGGAATACTTCCAAGGTGTTTCAATCACAGGAAGGGATTGTATCTTCGTAAGGTTCAGTTTGCAATCGCTCATCACATTGAGCACGGTGGCAAGACTACCTCGCTTGTGATCGGTCATGAATTTAAGCGATGCTTTATTTACTTCTTCTTTAGGCAACAAAGAATTCTCTGTATGCAAGATGACAAATCGCGTGGCGTTGTTCTTTATTGTTTGAATGTCGGTTGCCAAGATCTCCATATCAAAAAGACCAGCTGCTTTCTTACTTGCAATCGCCCCTATTCCCTTCAGTTTTCCTTGGGATATTCTTCGGGCAACTTCGGCCGTGTCAATATCCTCAACCAACTTGATGTGCGGGTGTTGCTTGAAGAACTCTTTGCACTGCAACAGTGCCATGGGATGTGAACACACTTCTTCAATGTCTTCAATCTTTTGACCGGGTAATGCCATTAAGTTATGGCTGATGCTCAGATAGTGCTCCCCAACAATATGGAGTCCGTGATGGTCGATACGGGCATAGTTTGGGATGATCGATCCCGCTATCGAATTTTCAATGGCCATCACTGCATCTGTGCTTTTTTTGGCCGTAATGCTATCTATCAAGGCATCAAAAGTGAGGCATTCATCGAGTTCTACATTATCAAAGAAGTACTCATTTGCCACTTGATGGTGGTTGGATCCTCGTACGCCTTGTATGGCAACTTTTGTATTCATTTTAGTTTTTTGACTTTTGATCGGTTCAAAAAAAAAGTCCTGATTAAATCAGGACTTTCATGTTTTCTTATATGGTTACAACCTATTTACATAACAGTCCCGTTTCTCTTTTAAAGTAAAAGAAAAAGTAAAAACCGTTCCAAAAATATGTTGTGTTAAACATCGTTGTTTGTGTTTGATAGTGCTAATGTAGTATTCCTTTTTTTAAAAACAAATACATTGGATTTATTTTTTTGGATTCTAACAATTTCAATTGCAATAATTTATAATTTAACAGTAAAGGCCGCGTTTTTTAAGAGAATCTTCAAATTAATATTATGTATTTTTGGCCAAACATCTCTTTATGTCGATACATGTAGCAAACATCTCAAAACTGTACGGTTCCCAAAAAGCCTTAAACGATGTCTCTTTTTCTGTTGAAAAAGGAGAGATTGTTGGTTTCTTAGGTCCCAATGGTGCTGGTAAATCGACGATGATGAAAATCCTCACCACTTTTATTGAAGCTAGTGACGGACAAGCTGCAGTAAACGGACATGACGTCATGAAAAACAAAACCAGCGTACAACGTAGTGTGGGCTATTTGCCAGAACACAATCCGTTGTACTTAGAGATGTATGTAAAGGAATACTTGAGATTCAACGCAGATATCTACAAGGTTTCAAAATCCAAGGTTGAAGAAGTCATCGAGCGTACTGGGCTTACCCCTGAATCACACAAGAAAATTGGGCAGCTCTCAAAAGGGTATCGACAACGTGTCGGACTCGCCAATGCTTTGTTGCATGACCCTGAGGTATTGATCTTGGATGAACCCACCACAGGACTTGACCCCAATCAATTGGTCGAAATACGTAAACTCATCAAGTCATTAGGAAAGGAAAAGACCGTTTTCCTTTCAACCCATATAATGCAGGAGGTCGAAGCCATCTGCGACCGAGTCATTATCATCAATAAAGGGAGTATTGTCGCCGATAAGAAGCTGAAGGCGCTTCGAGAAGGAAAAGATCAAATTATTGTGGTCGAGTTCGATTACCGAGTAGAAGATGTTCTACTACAAAAGCTACCGCATGTTAAAGAGGTAAAGAACATTCATGACTTCACGTACGAAATCACTTTTGCAACTGAGAAGGACATGCGACCTTTGGTGTTTGATTTTGCCCATGACAACGGACTCAAAACATTAAAGCTGGATCAGAAAAATGAAAACCTGGAAAGTCTTTTCAGAGACCTCACCGCTTAATCTCTAAAGATCAGTCGTCCTTGGTATAGTTCTTCCACATCTACTGTTGATGGGCGGTTCAAGGCAATTACATCTCCCGTGCTATAGATGGTGCCCGAAATTCGGGAGAGCGGATGCACAATAATATCATTAGACCCTCGATGAAACAGATCTACTTCATCGGCCATGAGATTTTCTCCTTCAAAACGACCATTACCTGAGAAAAAGCCAATGTTCAATCTTTCTGTTTCTCCGGTAATAAAAGCATTCGAAAGGTTGTTAAAAGTAAGTCGCAAAGACTCATTGTCTATATCTAAATAGAAATTTCCAGTATTCAGGGCATTTTCATTGGCATCTTCTGACTGTAAATGAAGGTTCGCAAACGTCAGCGTTCCCTGTGATCTAATGTCTAATTGTGTTGAGCTTCGAATCTCGGTAAGATCGGGAGCAGTCACAAAGACCTTCGTGATTCCGTAAGGTCTTACTAGGTTACACGTATTGTTGTCGGTGAGTATCAAACGGTCACCAATAACATTGACCTCAACATCATTGAGCAAGTTCTTTCCGGTCTCTACAATCACCGAATATTCTGTCCCTACGCTGATGATCATTTCTATATCCCGATTCACTAGTATTCTAGAGAATGGGGTTACGGTAAATTCTTCCTGTATTATCGTTCCAGATGTTTGTAAGCAATCATTGGCATTTTCGCTATTGCATCCTAGCTGTAAAAAAGCCAGCACAAATAGTAAAATGATGGTAGAAATTCTTGTCATATGTTGTTTCAAGATGGCTTCCATAGTGCTTATAATCTAATTCCGATTCCAAATTCGACAGCTTCGGCCTTAGCCGCATGTGACTTCAAGGTAAGGCTTCCAAAGAACTTTTCCCCAAAATAGCGTTTCATTCCAATACGAATGTAGGTGTCACTTTCAAACTTTGATGGGTTGTACACATAGTACCCCAATTGGGAGAGTACTGACAGTTTGTTGACGAACAGTTCATGCCCAACAAAGAGTCCGACACGTTTAAAATCTTCACTTCCATCAAGATCTCCTAGCGGAAATGCAATGCTTCTATACTCGATAAATTCCTTTAAAAAATTAGAGAAGAACACTTCGGTCCCCGCATGCACCGCACTTTTTCTGTTCAAGCGCTTATCGGCATAAAACGAAAAGATATAAAATGGAAATTGCCCACTATCGACCACGTCACTTTCATTGACCCCTGTTCTAAATACCATGTTATACTTGATAGGTTCTTTGAACTTCTCCCCTTTTTCGGCCTCTTTATATTCAACCTCTTCCAAATCACTCAGATCATAATTGACCCCAAGGTTAAAGGTGATCGAATTGATACTCGTATTCGGCGCTTTTACATTCGCATTCGAATAATGGATCAGTGATAGCCCTGCTTGCAAACCAAACCGGTCGATGATTCGTTCCTTTTTGTAGTTGAGCATCAAGTAGGTGCTACTCATAAAACGAGAACCGAAAGCGATGTTCCTGAAATTATCTTCCTTATCGTACGGATTCGTCGTATAGGCCAATCCTTGTCCGATGCGAAGCATCAGATTTCGTTTAAAGAAATAGAAATTATAGTGCGCATACAACGCGTAATTCTCTCCTAAAAATTCGTTTTTTAGATTCTGATAGCTAAAAGAGACTCCGTAATCAGGGTAATTGTATAACGATTCCCATTCTTGATCGCCAAAGGTCTTTCGGTTCCAGCCGATGATCATTCCTTCGGGATGTCCCGTAATTAAATGCAGGATATCATCATTGTGGTTGGCAATGTTACCCTTAAAGTAATTAACATCTATAAAGGAATGTTTGGCGCCTTCTTGAGAAAATCCTATTGTCGATAATAGAAAACAAAGACCAAAAAGAATGTGTTTCATCTATTCAAAGTTTCACAGCCCAATTTTGATCATATACACTGGACCGAGGCAAATGTAATTAAAAAACTTCTTTGGCTATGGCTTTGATGTTATCAGATTTTCCCATTGAGTAATAATGCAGTAATGGCACACCTTTAGCTACTAATTCTTTGCTCTGTTCAATGCACCATTCAATACCGATCTGTCGTACGGCCTTATTGTCTTCTGCTCTCACAACCGCCATGATCAAATCATCTGGCAGATCCACCTTAAACCGATGTGGAATCAGGTTGAGTTGCTTTTTGGTCGAGATTGGTTTTAACCCCGGAATGATTGGCACTGTGATTCCGGCCGCTCTACATTTTTCGACGAACTCAAAAAACTTGCTATTGTCAAAGAACATTTGCGTCACAATGTACGACGCACCCGATTTGATCTTTTTCTTTAAAAAGTGAATATCGCTATCCAGGCTTGGCGCCTCCATATGCTTTTCTGGATACCCAGCAACGCCAATACAAAAATCAGTGGCCGACGAGTTCTGAAGTTCCTCATCCAAATACTTTCCAGTATTGAGATCGACAATTTGCTTCACTAAGTCCGAAGCATAATTATGCCCATCCTTTTCAGGTTTGAAATACGTTTCAGAAGCAACGGCATCTCCTCGAAGGGCCAACACATTATCAATGCCCAAGAAATCTAGATCGATCAAGAAATTTTCAGTGTCTTCCTTACTGAATCCTCCGCAAAGAATATGAGGGATCGCATCTACGCTATACTTGTTCTGAATGGCCGCACATATCCCCACCGTCCCCGGTCGTTTACGAATGATATGTTTTTCGAGCAATCCATTGCCCAGCTCCTTATACACATATTCCTCCCGATGATAGGTCACATCAATAAACGGAGGTTTAAACTCCATCAATGGGTCGATGCTATCAAAGATCGATTTAATGTTTTGTCCTTTCAACGGCGGAAGGATCTCAAACGAGAACAAGGTACTTCCGTTGGCTTTTTCAATGTGTTCTATAACTTTCATCTATCGTATGTATCATGCTGCTCGGCAGCTTCCTTTTATGTTTTTATTTTTTGGCGTTCCCCCCTACGCTAAAGCTTCGGAGGGTCGGGCTTTCGGCAGTCGCTATTATAATTGCTCCTAAATGAAAGCCCCTCGACTGCGCTCGGGGAGACAAAACAGCAATTATCATGAGCTCCAACAACTCCTTTGCTCAATGCAGTCAATCAGCCAGCACTGAGCGCAGTCGAAGTGCCTCAATCCCTAACGCGGTCATGCGAGGTTTGGATTTAACCATTTTCTCGCGATGTCAATATCAATTCCTTTTCGACTGCTGTAATCTTCCAACTGGTCTTCGGTGATCTTACCGAGTCCGAAATACTTCGATTCGGAATTCGCAAAATAATAGCCCGAAACTGACGCAGCCGGCCACATGGCCAAACTCTCGGTAAGCTTTACCCCGATTCGTTCTTCTACGTTCAATACTTCCCAGATCGTTTCCTTTTCCAAATGATCCGGACAGGCTGGATACCCCGGCGCCGGACGAATTCCTTTATAGGCTTCAGCAATTAGATCATCATTAGATAGTTGTTCATTAGCGGCATAGCTCCAATATTCCGTTCTTACTTGTTCGTGCAAGTACTCTGCAAAGGCTTCCGCCAAACGGTCGGCCAATGCCTTGATCATAATCGAACTGTAAT
Organism: Flavobacteriaceae bacterium; assembly: GCA_028279515.1. Classification (GTDB taxonomy): domain Bacteria; phylum Bacteroidota; class Bacteroidia; order Flavobacteriales; family Flavobacteriaceae; genus JANQNQ01. The sequence goes on along the minus strand of JANQNQ010000001.1, from coordinate 240,460 downwards.
CGTCATGCTCTTCTTCATACCCCTTAGCCAGTTCTGCCGTTCCGAAACCTGCGGTCACGCAGAAACAACCGATATGGTCTTGCAATCCGGTTTCTTTTGGTGCTACAAAATCAGCTAGTGCAAAGCTTGGCTTTCCTTCGCGCTTTTTAAGTTGTTGCCTCAAGGTTCTAAAAACAGCCGTATTTGTGCCATTCACAACCAGCTCAATGTCATCATCGTTGACCGTATTCGCAGGGAAGAGCCCGAAGACTGCCTTTGCCGTCAATAGCTTTTGCTCCAATACATCTTTCAACATCTTCTTGGCATCTTCAAAAAGGCTCTTTGCCTGTTCTCCAACAATCTCATCGGTCAGAATATCTGGGAACTTGCCATGCAGGTCCCAAGATCTAAAAAAAGGGCTCCAATCAATATAGGCTTCCAGTTTTTTAAGTTCCAGTTCTTCAATCACCTGTATTCCCAGTTGTTTTGGTTTGATCAACTCGGTAGATTGCCAATCGATCTTGAACTTTCGTTGACGTGCCTCTTCAATTGAAACATATTCCTTCTTTTTACCACGGGTTAAAAACTGCTCTCTGAACTTATCGTATTCGTTTCGGATCTGCGCCTTGTAATCTTCTCTGCTATCCTGAAGCAGGTTGCCGACAACCGTCACGGCTCTGGACGCATCGTTTACATGCACCACGCCTCTTGAATATTGTGGGTCGATCTTCACGGCGGTATGCGCTCTTGAAGTAGTGGCTCCACCAATCAACAACGGAATCTCTAGATTGTTCTTTTCCATCTCTTTGGCCAGGTACACCATCTCATCGAGCGAAGGAGTGATGAGTCCGCTGAGTCCTATGATATCGACCTTTTCTTCAATGGCCGTTTGAATGATCTTTTCTGGTGGTACCATGACCCCAAGATCAATGATCTCATAGTTATTACATCCCAACACAACGCCAACAATATTTTTTCCGATGTCATGCACATCGCCTTTCACTGTTGCCAAAAGGACTTTTCCAGCTCCCCCAGCGCTTTTAGCGCTTTGGGGGGCTTTTTTCTTTTCTTCTTCTATGAAAGGGTTTAGATAGGCCACCGCTTTTTTCATAACGCGGGCCGATTTCACCACCTGCGGTAAGAACATTTTTCCGCTACCAAAGAGGTCACCAACAACGTTCATTCCGTTCATCAAATGTCCTTCGATCACATGTAGTGGTCGCTCTACCGATTGACGTGCTTCTTCTACATCGACCTCGATAAATTCGTCAATCCCACGAACCAATGCATGGGTGATACGCTCTTGTAATGGATCGTTTCGCCATTCGAGTTTTTTCTCGTCTGCTTCTTTCTTTGTCCCCTTGACCGTTTCAGCGAATTCTAACAATCGTTCTGTGGCATCGTCACGTCGATCTAACAATACATCTTCAACATGCTCCAATAGATCTTTCGGAATCTCATCATAGACCTCTAACAAGGCAGGATTTACAATCCCCATATTCATACCTTCCTTGATAGCATGGTATAAAAAGGCTGAGTGCATCGCCTCACGAACTGCATTGTTTCCTCGAAATGAAAAGGACACATTGCTCACTCCTCCGCTGACATTGGCGTAGGGTAAATTCTCACGAATCCAACGCGTCGCTCTGAAAAAGTCAACAGCATTCTGACGGTGTTCTTCCATTCCTGTTGCGACCGGAAAGATGTTGGGGTCAAAGATGATGTCTTGTGGCGCAAACTTTACTTTGTCTACCAACACTCGATAGGATCGTTCACAGATCTCAATACGTCGTTCGTAATTATCAGCCTGACCGACTTCGTCAAAGGCCATGACGATCACGGCTGCACCATACCGCTTGATCAAGGTGGCTTGGCGTACAAATTCTTCTTCACCCTCTTTTAAACTGATCGAGTTTACGACACACTTTCCTTGTACAACCTTAAGTCCGGCTTCGATGATCTCCCATTTTGAACTGTCGATCATAATTGGCACTCGAGCAATATCAGGTTCTGAAGCGATCAAGTTCAGAAAAGTGGTCATGGCGTAGACTCCGTCAATCATTCCCTCGTCCATATTGATGTCGATGATCAGGGCGCCGCCTTCGACTTGGTGTCGTGCTACTTCTAAGGCCTCATCATACTTTTCTTCTTTGATAAGCCGAAGAAACTTTCGAGAACCTGTGACATTGGTTCGCTCCCCTACGTTGATGAAATTGCTTTCGGGGGTTACGATCAGGGGTTCAAGACCAGAGAGGGTTAAGTATTTATTTTTGTTTTGTTTATTCATTCAATTATTTCTATTCTTCTTTCGCTCTCTTTTCTATTTCCTTTTTCCATTGATGAAAAAGAAACAAAAAATCTAGACTGCGGAATACCTTGCTAAATGGCTATTCCTCGTGGAGGAACAAAAAGAACTCGCTTTGCATACAAAGCTCAGACAGCTTTTTGTTCTTATCCCCACTTGCGGATGCCATTTTACGCAAGACCCTCCGAGGTCAGTTTTTCAATGCTTCGCATTGATATAATTTATAGTTTCTATCACTGTTCTATTAGTTGCTTTATCTGTCTTGGTTTGTATTTGGCGGCTGATTCTGCAATCAATTTGATATGTTCGGGGGTGGTGCCACAACATCCTCCGATAATATTGATCAAATCGTCTTTTAGATACGACTCGATCAGTTCTTGCATTTCCTCGGGTGTCTGATCATATTCTCCAAAGGCATTCGGCAGTCCGGCATTGGGATGGGCCGAGGTGTAAAATGGCGCTTCTTTTGACAGCCGTTGCAAATAGGGCTTTAATTGATCGGCTCCTAAAGCACAATTGAATCCGATGCTTAGTAGCGGAAGGTGCTGCATAGATATCAAAAAGGCTTCGACGGTTTGCCCTGAAAGGGTGCGACCTGATGCATCTGTAATGGTTCCGCTGACCATGATGGGAATATCTACCCCCTTTTCGTCTTTTACTTCTTCGATAGCAAACAGAGCCGCCTTGGCGTTGAGCGTATCAAAAATGGTTTCGACCAATAACAAATCGCATCCTCCATCTACTAAAGCCTCGACTTGTTGTTTGTATGCTACTCGTAACTCATCGAAGGTAATGGCTCGAAATCCAGGATTGTTAACGTCTGGCGACATGCTGGCAGTTCGGTTGGTTGGTCCAATGGACCCAGCAACGAAGCGCGGTTTGTGTGGTTCTCTTTTTGTGAACTCGTCGGCTACTTCTTTGGCCAACTTCGCTGACTCGTAGTTTAACTCATATACCAATTCTTCCATCTCATAATCGGCCATCGCAATGGTGGTACCTGAAAAGGTGTTGGTCTCGGCTATATCGGCTCCTGCCTCGAAATATTGAGCATGTATTTCTTTAAGGGCCGTCGGCTGCGTCAACGATAATAAGTCGTTGTTTCCTTTGACAGAAACGGGCCAATCTTTGAATCGCTCTCCTCGAAAATCTTCTTCGCTGAAATCATAGCGTTGGAGCATTGTGCCCATTGCGCCGTCAAGGACTAAAATTCTTTTTTTGATTTCTTCTTGTATTGTACTCATGTCTTTCTTTTCTTTTCTTTTCTTTTTTCTCTTCTCTTTTCTTTTTCCTTCGATGAAAAAGAAACAAAAAATCCAGGCTTACTATAAATGTCCTAAACCCTCTCTCGAATTCTAAATTTTCCGACCTTGCCCTTCGAGCTTCGAACAAGCGGAAAATTCTTCACGAATCCTCAATTCGACTTTTATACGGTCATTTCTAGTAGGCCATTACTTCTTCAATGCTGCCCATTGATCTTGTGATATTCGGGCAGGCCCGTCTGAACGAAATCATTCGGGCAGGGATTGAGGCTCTGTCGGAGCTCATCAATTTGTCACATCGAGCACTATCGAAACCAAAATATATTTTGGTTGAAGATATCTGCCAAAGGCAGTCGAGATGCAAAATTGATAGCGACTGCCGAAAGCCCGGTTGCCTAAAAGGCAAGCCCGCCTATCATCACATAAAATAATATCAAGAAATTGTATTGGGTAAACAGTAGACATGAAATGTCTTTGTTGCTATCTTTCCATCGTGGATGGTAGAATGTAGCACCTTCTTTGCAGAACAAAGGGTTGCTAAGGTATCAACGGGTCTAATCCCTACTCCTTTCTTGATAACGTCAGTTTGCGAATGAACTGGTACAAAGATAAACACATTTGTTTTCTATGCAAATGTGAGATTCTTAATTATTTGTTGGATTTTTTGAGGTTTTGTGAACCCTTACACAACACCCCCGTTGTTAGCTACGCTAGGTATCTTCAGCACAACATATATGTTGAACTTCGATAATCCCCTCAAGGGGGAACAAAATCTTTCCAAGGGAGGGAATTAAATGGCCATTATTTTGTATTAAACTATAGCTTTGACAACCTCGCGTTTGGCTTCTTTTTTGGTTCCGTCGAAACCTTGAACGCCTCCTACCGTGGTGTACTTCATCACGTATTTCTTATCTGGGAAGATCCGCTGGTAAGCACTTTGGCACATGATCGCGGCTTCGTGAAATCCCGAAAGAATTAGTTTGAGTTTTCCTTTGTAGGTGTTGACATCTCCGATGGCATAGATTCCTGGAATGTTGGTCTGATAGTCGTACGAGTTATCAACCTTGATCGCATTCTTTTCGATCTCTAGTCCCCAATTTCCTATAGGACCAAGCTTTGGTGAGAGTCCGAAGAGAGGAATAAAATAATCGGTCTCAACATACGACTCACCATTGGCTTTGTGTTTGATGGTGACCGCTTCTAGTTTGTCTTCACCGTGTAATGTAGTGACCTCGGCTTCAGTAACGAGTTCGATCTTACCTGCTTTAGAAAGTTCGGCCACTTTTTCAACCGAGTCCAACGCACCACGAAATTCATTTCGGCGGTGTACCAAATAGACTTCGGAAGCTACGTCGGCTAGATAAATGGACCAATCGAGTGCGGAATCTCCTCCTCCTGCAATCACCACACGCTTGTTACGGTATACTTCTGGGTCTTTTACCATGTAGGCAACTCCGTTGTCTTCGTAGTTAGTGATATTGGCAATGGGCGGTTTTCTGGGTTCGAAAGACCCGAGTCCGCCAGCTATCGCTACTACGGGTGCGTGGTGTTGGGTTCCTTTGTTGGTCGTTACGATGAACGTATCGTCTTCTAACTTTTCAATCGTTTCAGCGCGTTCGGCTAAGGTGTATCCGGGTTCGAAGGGTTTGATCTGCTCTAATAAGTTATCGACCAGATCACCTGCATTGATCTCTGGAAATCCTGGAATGTCATAAATGGGTTTTTTGGGATACAATTCTGAAAGTTGCCCTCCGGGTTGTGGTAAGGCATCGATCAAGTGGCACTTGAGTTTAAGGAGTCCTGCTTCAAAGACTGTGAAGAGTCCGGTGGGTCCGGCACCGATGATAAGGATATCTGTTTTTATCATTTTGTTGTTTGTTTTTGTTTTGTTTTTTCTTTTTCTGTTTTTATATATTCATTTCTTTTGTTTGCCCATCCCTCGACTGCGCTCGGGAGGACAAACGAATCAAAGAAAAGGGCACCTTCTCTTAGGAATTTTTCAGCAAGCTGAAAACCGACTTGAAAACTTCGCGGCAGCTACGCTACCCGAATCTCGAAGCTTTTCTTCACCTATTCTTGAGAGAAGGACTTTCAATGCTTCGCATTGATTAAATCTTTGGCCTTATTAAATTCAAACCTCTCCTTGTCATACTGATACCATTTTACGTAAGACCCTCGGAGGTCGGTTTTTCAATGCTTTGCATTGATGTTGTTTTGCTTTCATTGCTTTATAATTAGTACGTTTGTTCTTCTCTTTTCTTTTCTTTTTTCATTGATACCCCTTCGACTGGGCTCAGGGTGGAAACAAAAAATCTAGGCTGCGGAATACCTTTTATTTCCTTATTCCTTTCCTTTTCTTTTTCCATCGATGAAAAAGAAACAAAAAATCTAGGCTGACTAAAAATGACCTGAATTCTCTCTCAAATTCTAAATTTTCCGACCTTGCTTTTCAAGCTTCGAACAAGCGGAAAATTCTTCACGAATTCTCAATTCGAATTCTATACGGTCATTTTTAGTAGGCCGCTTACTTATTCAATGCTGCGCATTGATTGATTATCATTCTACTAGGCTTTTGGTTTGTTCGTTGAGGCGTTTGACCTTGTATTCGAAATCGCCTTTTAGCGTCTTCCTAAAGCGGTGTAAATTCTCGACCAATTCGTTGATGTTGTCGGGTATGACTTCTTCGAAAAATTGTCGCAATCGCTTGGCGGTTGTGGGTGATTTTCCGTTGGTGGAAATGGCGACTTTTACGTTTCCTTTGGTTACAATTCCGCCTAAATAGAAATCGCAGTAATCGGGCGTATCGGCTACATTGACCAAAATGTCTCGGCGCTTGCAGTCATGATAAATTTGCTTGTTTACCTCTGTATCATTTGTAGCTGCGATCACTATATGTTTTTTGTGTAATACATTGGACGCATAAGAACGTTGGACCAATGGAACATGATAGGCCTCTGCTAATGTTTTTAATTCTTCACTGAACCAAGGCGCCATGACCATTACATTGGCTTGCGGGCTTGATTTTAGAAGAAAGGATAGTTTTTCTAGGCCTACGTTTCCTCCGCCGACAATCAGCATGTTGAGCTGATGGGCTTTGAGGAATATTGGGTATAATGGGTTTGTTGTTGTGTTCATTGTGTTGTGTTTTTCTTTTTTCTTCTTCCTCTTTTCTTTTTTCATTGATAAAAAAGAAACAAAAAATCTAGGCTTACTATAAATGACCTGAATTCTCTCTCAAATTCTAAATTTTCCGACCTTGCCTTTCAGGCTTCGAACAAGCGGAAAATTCTTCACGAATTCTCAACTCGAATTCTATACGGTCATTTCTAGTAGGCCGCTCACTTCTTTAATGCTAAGCATTGATGTTGGTGTTCTCTTTTTAGTTCTTCGATTATTTTTCTATGATTTACGACTTCGCCAATGATAATGATGGCTGGATTGCTGAGTTGGTTTTGGGCCACAATGGCTTCTATCGTGGTTATTGTACCAACTCCTATCTTTTCGTTTTCGGTGGTGCCGTTTTGTATGATGGCTACTGGAACGTCTTGTTTGCCTTCCGCTTTAAAAAGTGACACAATCTCTGACAGTTTGCTCATGCCCATCAAAATCACCACGGTGGCCGACGATTGTGCTGCTAAATGCACGTCTTTTGAAAGTTTGTGTGATTTGGTGGTTCCTGTGATCACCCAAAAACTCTCAGAGGCTCCGCGTTTGGTGACGGGAATGTTTTGCATGGCCGGCACGGCTGCCGACGAGGAAATTCCGGGAACAACTGCCGTCTCTATACCAAATTGGGAAATGTACTCGATCTCTTCGGCTCCGCGGCCAAAGATGAAGGGATCTCCTCCTTTTAAGCGTACTACATGTCCGTGTGTCTGTGCACGACTTACCATCAACTCATTGATTTGCTCTTGCTGATAGGTGTAACATCCTTTTCGTTTTCCGACAAAAATGTGTTCGGCTCCTTGTGCATACTTGAGCAATTGCGTATTAACCAGTGCGTCGTACAACACCACATCAGCATCAGCCAAGGCTGTGGCTCCTTTGATGGTGATCAAGTCTGGATCCCCTGGACCTGCTCCAATCAATGTGACTTTTGGGTTTCTATTGGTCTGCATGGGCTACTTCTTTTTCTCTGAAAGCATCTACTTTGTTGTAGAAGTCAATGGCTTCGTCCAAATAGGTTTTGGCAAATGCTTCAGAAGGTTCATTCTTATTGATCTGATATACGAGTGCTTCGAACGAAGTGGACAGATCAATCAATCCGCTTTGTACAAATACTTCGTCAAACTGTTTTACAATTCCTGCATGGGTATTGGTCTTCTTACTTTCTGATACCAACAATGCCTTTGCTGAATTCACGATCGCGGTATATGAGTGATAGATGCTGTCTGCCCAGCGCTTCTCGACCATGGCTTCATGGGCGTTTCTCAGCTTTTCTTCGCTTTCGAATAACAATGTTGCGACCAAGTCGATGACTACACCCGCACACTCTCCTATTCCGACCGCTTTGATATAGGGCTTATTATGGCCCCAATCGATAAAATCTTCTTCGGTCAAGTTTTCGGTATTTGCCAGTGGTTTTAGCAATTCATAGAAATACTTTTCTCCTTGCTGGTCATAATAATCCAAGAAAGAGCCTTGATCACTGTTAGCCCCATAATCATCTAAAATATAGCGAAGTGCTTCGGGGCCTCGTTTGCTAGGAACCTTGATCACCTTATCAGCAAAACGACCTTGTCCGTTACCAAGTACGCCTCCGCCCAACAGAATCTGCAACGCGGGTGCGACAAGTTTGCCCACTTTGATCGACATTCCTTGAAACCCAATGTGTGCCATGTTGTGCTGCCCACAGGCATTCATACAACCGCTAATCTTAATGGTTACTTCTTTATTGTTTAGATACGCTGGGTATTCGTTCTTTAAAACTTCTTCAAGCTCTTTGGCAATGCCAGTGCTACTGGCAATACCTAAGTTACAGGTATCAGTACCTGGACAAGCCGTGATATCGGCTGTGGTGTTATAGCCCGCATCTGCAAAGCCCAATTGCTGTAATTCTAGGTAAAAGAATGGCAGCAATTCTTCTTTCACGTGTCGGATCAATATGTCTTGACGCAATGTGAATCGTAATTCGTTGTTGGCGTATTTCTTTACGAGTTGTGCCAACTTTCGGGCCTTATATGTATAAAAATCTCCTAACTGTACTTTTATTCCGATCGCAAAAAACCCTTTTTGTTTCTGTGGAAGGACATTGGTTTTCTTCCAAGCTTCAAATCCTTCAGGATTGTGAATCGCTACTTCAGGAATCTCGGGTTTCACCTTCGAGAGATCGATAAAGAAATCGGCTGTTTTGATTGGATATTGATGATGGGATAATGCCCGACTTTCCGCTTCCACCAGATCTTTGAAGGCTTCTAGTCCGATATCTTTTACCAAAAACTTCAGTCTAGCTTTTTGACGACGGGCGCGTTCTCCGTATCGATCGAAGATTCGCAGTACTCCTTCGGCCAGTGGAATGATCTTTTCTTCTTCCAAAAATTCATACAACACATCTGCATGTCGCGGCTGAGAACCTAATCCGCCAGCCAACAATACTTTGAAGCCTCTTTTTCCTTCTTTCAATTTGGCAATGAATCCGAGGTCGTGTATGTATGAAAGGGCCGTATCTTTTTCTGATGACGAGAAAGAAATTTTGATCTTTCTTCCCATTTCTTGGTTGACTGGATTGCGTAAGAAAAACTGAAACATGGCATGTGCATAGGGCGAAACATCAAATGGTTCGTCTGGATCGATTCCGGCTGTAGCACTGGCGGTAATGTTTCGCACTGTGTTTCCGCACGCTTCACGCAAGGTTACGTCGTCTCTTTCGAGCTGTGCCCACAATTCTGGCGTTCGATCCAAACTCACATGGTGAATCTGAATGTCTTGTCGCGTGGTAATGTGAAGCCTTCCTGTTGAGTACTCGTCAGATACGTCGGCAATGCGCAGCAACTGTTCGCTGGTCACTTTTCCGTAAGGAATCTTAATGCGAATCATCTGAACGCCGGGTTGACGTTGTCCGTATACACCTCGTGCTAGGCGCAGGCTACGAAAACGCTCTTCGTCTACCTTTCCTTCTTTGAAAAGGCGGATCTTCTTTTCTAATTCGATAATGTCTTTTTCGACTATCGGATTCTCGATCTCGGTTCTAAAGCTTTGCATTTTTTTGTTGTTTGTATGTTGTGTTTTTCTTTTTTTGCTTCCTTTCTTTTTCCATTGATAACCCTTCGACTGGGCTCAGGGTGGAAACCAAAAATCTAGGCTGACCATAAATGCCTTAAATTCTCTTATTCTTTCTTTTCTTTTTTCATCGATAAAAAAGAAACAAAAAATCTAGACTGCGGAATACCTTGCTAAATGGCTATTCCTCGTGGAGGAACAAAAAGAACTCGCTTTGCTCACAAAGCTCAGACAGCTTTTTGCTCTTCTCTCCACTTATGGATGCCATTTTACGCAAGACCTTCCGAGGTCGGTTTTCAATGCTTTGCATTGATTAGGTTTTAATCTCGTTAAATCAAAATATTTTCAAATCGTTACTAATTGCTTACACGTTTCGTTGAGTTCTTCTGAACTTTAAACTTTTACACCTTACTCTTTCAGCTCCTTAAATATGAATGCCGCATTCTCGGTTGTTTAGAACTTTGGTGGGGTCAAAATATCGTGTTTCGTTTGGTAGGTTGTGTTCTTTTAAATACACATCCAATTCGGCATCGGACCAATGATAGAAAGGGCTTACTTTTAAAATCCCTTCTTTACTAATGCTGAGAATGTCAATACTATCTCTGAAAGCAGTTTGGCCTTTTCTCAGATTCGTAAACCAAACATCCGGTTGATGCTCCTTCAGCGCACGTCTAAAGGGCTCTAACTTTACCTTTTGAGAAAACTCAGCATGCCTAGGGTCATCTACAGTTGGAATACCAAGCGTAGCATCTAAAAAAGCACTGGTCACATTGGGCGTGTAAATGTCAATATTTACATCGAACCTTTTAATTAACTCATCTGCGTGTACATAGGTGTGTCGGGTATTGTATCCTGTATCACACCAAATGACCTTTAAGTCATTTTTTACCTGAAGACCGGCGTGCAAAATGGCTGCTGCATAGGGTCCAAAACTAGATGACAATAATGGCCGCTGTGACACCTTGAGCGCCCACGCGATGATCTGTTCTGGAGTCTTCTCTCTTAAGATATTATTCCATGCTGCTAAATTGTTGCTGATTTCTGCTATCATTATTTTCCCCATTTTATAGTGTTCCAAATTCGTTCGTGAAAAAAGTAAAGGAGCATCTTGGTGACCAGTTCAACAGAACCTATCGAAAAGGCGATGTCCCATTTGCCCGTAAGCACCCAAGAAATTAAGATGGTATCAAGGGTTCCGATAATGCGCCAACTTACGGACTTGGCAATGCTGCGTGATGGACTTTCTGTGCTCTTATCGTGTTCATAGCTTCTTGATGATTGTTTGATGTCACTTATTTTTTCTATGATCATTGTTTAAAAAAATTTCCTGCGAAGTAACGCATTTTTTTTAAAATACTATTACCCTATAGAGTTAATAGATTAATAAATATGAGATTCCCAATTTTCACATTCGATTTTTACGATTAATTCAGTGCTTGATCGATATCGGAAATGATATCTTGAACATTTTCCAAGCCTACAGAAACCCGTACCAGTCCATCTGTAATGCCCACTTCTAGCCTATCGCCTTCTGAGAGTTTGCTATGCGTGGTCGACGCTGGATGGGTGATGATGCTTCGAGTATCGCCCAGGTTTGCAGAAAGTGAACATAGTTTAATTCGGTTTAAGAATTTTCTTCCGGCCTCGATACCTCCTTTTACTTCAAAGGCGATGACATTCCCTCCTAACTTCATCTGTTTCTTGGCCACTTCATACTGTGGATGCGATTTTAAGAAGGGATATTTTACCCAATTGACTTGCGGGTGTTCTTCTAAAAATTCGGCAACTTTGACTGCGTTTTCACAGTGTTTTTCTACCCGAACTGCCAAGGTCTCTAAACTTTTTGAGAGTACCCACGCGTTAAACGGAGACAAAGCTGGCCCCGTATTTCTGGAGAACAAATAGATCTCCCGGATCAGGTCTGCTCTGCCTACAGTGACTCCGCCCAGTACACGCCCTTGTCCGTCGATCAATTTGGTTGCCGAGTGTATCACCAAATCGGCTCCGTATTGAATCGGGTTTTGGAGATAGGGTGTTGCGAAACAGTTATCGATCACAAGAATCAGGTTGTACTTTTTGGCAATCTTTCCGAGGTGTTCTAGATCTAAAATATCGACTCCTGGATTGGTGGGTGATTCCGCATATAAAATCTTGGTATTTGGCTGGATAAGGGCTTCTACCTTTTCTACTTCATTTACTTTAAAATAACTGGTCTCTATATTCCACTTTGGAAGGAATTTCGTAAATAAAGTATGCGTCGAACCGAAGACTGAACGTGCCGATACAATATGGTCACCGCTATTGAGTAAGGCCGCAAAGGTTGAAAATACAGCTGACATACCTGTAGCGAAGGCATAACCTGCCTCGGCCCCTTCCATCTTACATATCTTCTCTACGAATTCTGATGTATTCGGATTGGTGAATCGACTGTAGATGTTTCGTTGCTTTTCTTCTGCAAACGACGCGCGCATGTCTTCAGCATCTTCAAAGACAAAGCTCGACGTCAAGTATAAGGGATTGGAATGCTCTAAAAAATCGGTACGCTCTACTTGCGTTCGGATCGCTTCGGTTTCGAAATTCATGTTGTGTTGTTTATGGTCTTAAAACCTTATTCTATAGTTTTTCATTGTTTAGGACTACCTCATAGGTGATCTTTACTGACGCCTCGAAAGTAATGGACACTGAACAGTATTTTTCGAAGCTTAATTGCGCCGCTCGTTTTGCCTTTTCTGGATCAATGTCTCCTTCCAAGAATACGCGTGTATGAATGTGTTTAAACGGCTTCGCCTCTTTTTCGGGCTTTCGCTCACCTTCGACCTCTACTCGGTATCCTGTAATTTCTTGTCGTTGTTTCTTGAGAATATGGATGATGTCGATACTACTGCAGCTTCCTACGGACATCAGTACCAGATTCATCGGACTTACTCCTTCGTAGCTGTCTTTTCCAGTTGACGTGTTGTCGATGTGCACTACGTTTCCGTTGTCGTTCTTTGCTTCGAAGTGAAAGTCGTTGTCTTTGCGCTCTAGGGTTATTTTCATTTTATATATTGTTTATTTGTTTAACTGTTGATGCGTTTAGTTGTTTGTTTTCTTTCTTTCCTTTCTTTTTTCATCGATAAAAAAGAAACAAAAAATCTAGGCTTACTACAAATGGCCTCTCTATTTCTTTATTCATTTTCTTTGCTCGCCTTTTTCCCTTTTCTTTTTCCATTGATTCCCCTCGACTGCGCTCGGGGTGACAAATGGAAGCTTTTCTTCACCTATTCTTGAGAGAAGGGGCTCAATGCTTTGCATTGATTGAATTCATGAAATCAATTTACAACTATAAACCTTCACCATGAGGTTTCAGTTCATATAGACAAATCAACGATTAAACTTTATTTTAATTAATGACATCTGTCAATTTAACAATATCTGAGATGATGCCGCGAGCGGTGACTTCTTTTCCGGCTCCGGCTCCTTGGATGACCAAGGGTTGATCTCCATAGGATTCGGCATAGATCTCGAATAGTGAATCAGCCCCTTTTAGTTGTCCGATAGGCGAATCCTTGGATTCAGGCACTAGTTTCACATCCAGGGTTTCATCTACTACTGATAGCTCTCCTACATATCGCAGTACTTGTCCTTCTTTTAATTTTGTTTTCTCGAAATGGAAGGGTTCGTCCAACTCTTTCACACGTTGTTTGAACTGTGTTGCGGTTGTTTTTCCGTTTAATTTCTTCGGAATGAGCGAGTCGACCTGTACATCTGTAAATTCCTTTTGAAGGTCTAATTCTCTGGCGAGGATCAACAGCTTCCGCGCTACATCATTGCCGGACAAATCTTCGCGGGCATCTGGCTCTGTATACCCTAAGTCGGAAGCTTCGGTCAGTACTTCTGAAAACGGTCTTTCTTCCGCAGAAAACGTGTTAAAAATATAGCTCAACGAGCCCGAGAATACACCTCGAACTTTCGATATTTTTTCTCCTGAAGCGTTCAAGCTGCGTAATGTTTCGATAATCGGCAATCCTGCCCCGACATTGGTCTCGTAAAAGAACCGTTTGTTATACTGTTTCAAGGCAGTACGCAGCGCCGTGTAAAATTCGATGTCCAATGTATTGGCGATCTTGTTGGCCGTGACGATATGAAATCCGTTGCGAATCAAAAGCACGTAATTGTTTACTACTTCTTGACTTGCCGTAGCATCGACAGCCACCACGTTTGGCAGTTGTTTTCCGTTGATAAACTCAACCACATCCAAAATGGAATACGGTACGCCCAACTTTGAAAAGTCGGTTTCCCAACCATTGTCGACTCCTTCTTTTGAGAAAAAGGCTGTGGTCGAATTGGCAATGATCGGAATGTTCACTCTTATGTTCTTTTTGGCAAAGGTTTCTTTGGCGGCTTGCACCTGTTTGATCAAGGTGCTTCCGACGTTGCCGATGCCAAATAATACGATGTTTATTTCTTTAGATTGCATGTTCTTTAGTTTTCTACGAGTTCTTTTTTAAAGATCTTGTTTAGTAGGGTTTCTAGTTGTTTGAATTCGATCAAAAAGGCGTCATGCCCATGTTTTGAACTGATCTCGCCATAGAAGACGTTCTTCTTCACCTTTGATAAGGCTAAGAAGGATTCGCGGTTTTCTTCAGCGGTAAAGAAGAGATCAGAATCGACCGCGATGATGTATATGTTGGACTTGATCCTCGATGCCACTTCTAAAAAACTTCCTCTTTTTCGTGTAATATCAATGCTGCTTAGCAATTGATTCAGCAATTTATAGGACGCCAGCTGAAAGCGTTCTTGCAATTTTTTCCCATGATGCAGCAACCAACTTTCTACATTGAAGATGTTAAGATCTGTGTTGGTGGTACGATTGAAGCGTTCTCTGAACGACTCTGGTGTTCGATAGCACAACATTGCGTGAATACGAGCATCGTGCAATGGATCTGAAGAATTGTTGAGAATCAGATCTTGCACCAAGCAATTGGCAATCAACCAGTCGGTCGATTTCCAATCTGATGCGATCGGAATTAGATTCTCTATCAAATCTGGTTTTAAGGCTGCCAGTTCCCAAGCGATTCCACCGCCGACGGATCCGCCAATGGCCGCAAACAGCGAGTCGATATCTAACTGTTCTAACCCTAGGCTAAAGATCTGTGCGATGTCTCTGGCCTTGAAATCTTTATAGCTTTCGATCAAGAAATTATCGAAACCATTGCCTGGTACGTTGAAGGCCAAGACCGAATAGATCTCAGTATCGATCAACTTACCCGTGCCAATGATCTCTTTCCACCAACCCAATTCGCCTGCGACCTCAGAATTTCCGGTGAGCGCATGATTCACGAGCACTACAGGCGCCGTGCCCAGTGGTCTTCCGAAGATCTGGTATGACAAAGGAATGTCAATATAATTGACGCCACTTTCGGTCTCGAAATTTGTGATATGTAATTTTTGTACGGTTGTCTTTCCCATAACATTTAAATGTTTGCATTTTGCCAATAGATGTTACGTGAAAGAACCTTTACGGGAAGTAAAAGTCGGTTGTTATCTTTCCTCTTAAGTGAGGTAGAATGTAGCACCTTCTCTGATAGACAGAGGGTTGCTAAGGCTTCAACGGGTCCAATCCCTAGGCCTTTCTTAATAACATGTTTGGTATGCTTATGAACTTTGCTTGGCAAAATAAAGTATTAAAATTGTTTTGAACAAGTGATATTTTGAAAAGGTTACAATCCTATCATTTTTCGTCATTTTTGTGATAATAAACTGCCCCTCTTGAAGATAGCTTCGCGAGAAGCAGTTTGAACACACAATTAAATTCTTATCCTAAGACCGTTTCCTTTACTTTGGCCAGTGCCTTCTTCAAATCGGTCTTTAGGTCTTCAATATCTTCTAAGCCTACAGAAATACGGACCAGATCTTTAGTAACTCCGGTATCTTCTTGCGCCGCATCACTCAATTGCTGATGTGTGGTACTCGCTGGGTGAATGATCAAGGATTTAGTATCCCCGATATTCGCCAATAGGGAGAATACTTCGGTTTCGTTGGCTACGGTTTTCGCTGATTCAAAGCCGCCTTTGACGCCAAAAGTGACGATGCCGCTTTGTCCCTTCGGAAGGTATTCTTGTACCAGGTCATAGTATTTGCTCTTTTTGAGTCCTGGATAGTTTACCCAAGTCACTTCTTCTTGCGATTGAAGCCATTGTGCTAGGGCCAATGCATTTTCGCTATGCTTTTTGATACGAAGCTCCAGCGTCTCGAGTCCCTGTAAAATTTGAAACGCATTAAACGGACTCAATGCTGCTCCGTGGTCACGCAGTCCTTCGATACGTACTTTGGCAATAAAGGCGGCTTCTGCCAACGCTTCGTGATATACCAATCCGTGGTATCCTGGAGATGGTTCGGTAAACTCAGGGAATTTACCATTGCTCCAATCAAAGTTCCCTGCATCGATGATCACGCCTCCTAAAGCGGTTCCGTTACCGTTGATGTACTTTGTAAGTGAATGGACAACAATGTTGGCGCCATGTTCGATCGGATTTAGCAAATAAGGTGTAGCCACAGTATTGTCAACGATCAGCGGTACTTTAAATGCTTGCGCTTCTTTAGAAATACCTTTGATGTCAAGCACGTCTAATTTTGGATTCCCAAGGGATTCAATGAAGAAAGCCCTGGTATTTTCTTGGGCTGCTTTCTGGAAATTTGTTGGGTCTGAAGGATCTACAAATGTCGTGGTAATTCCTAATCTTGGAAGCGTTACACTTAGCAGATTATAGGTTCCGCCATACAAACTGTTCGAGGCTACGATATGGTCACCTGCTTTCAACAGTACCAATAACGCGGTGGAAATCGCTGCCGTACCTGAAGAGGTAACCACAGAGGCAATACCGCCTTCAAGGGCGGCCAAACGTTGCTCTAAAATGTCGTTTGTGGGATTGTTGATACGGGTATAGATGTATCCCGTCTCAGACAGATTAAAAAGGTTGGCAGCATGATCGGCGTCATTAAAGACATACGATGTTGATTGATAAATCGGCACGGCTCTGGTCCCTCCCGTTTGTTTTGTGTCATGGCCGGCGTGTAAGGCGTTGGTTGCGAATTTTTGTGTGCTCATAATTTTTGTTTTTATAATTCAACTTATTGTCGTAAAAAACTTTCCTTAATTATTTATTTAACTGATTGTTTTAAATATTTAACATTTGTGAAATAAAAAGGCCCTTTTGGTTGCTATTCCAAAAGGGCCTCTATACGTGTTACTTACATTGATATCATGTACCTCCTTTTAGAACATAGCGTGCTGGGTGCATACACATGCACATCA
The DNA here is from genome assembly GCA_028279515.1 of Flavobacteriaceae bacterium. Lineage (GTDB taxonomy): Bacteria > Bacteroidota > Bacteroidia > Flavobacteriales > Flavobacteriaceae > JANQNQ01. The sequence continues at coordinate 223,401 of JANQNQ010000001.1, read as the reverse complement.
TACAACAACACATCATTTTGTTCAAAAGGCTTTTCATTTTTTCAATATTTGTTTTTGATTCTTATTAATTAAAAAAGGCCCCTACACGATGCAGGGGCCTTTCTATTGATTTTATACTTTTCAAGTTATGCAATAGTGTTCCCTGCGGAAAAATTTCCACACATCATACAACACATATTACATAGTACTTTACTCATTTTCAGTTTTGTCTGTTCAAATATTCAAAATAAATTTTTAGAAATCCAAATTAAATTTCTTAAAAATCTACTAAACCTATAGGCTATATATTGAATTTATTTTTTACCTGATCCACGTGATCCAACTTTTCCCAAGTAAACAATTCTACTTCTTTTTCTACTCTTCCGTTGTACGGAGATTCGAATACTTTGGTCACAGTTTTCGGTTCTCTTCCCATGTGTCCGTAAGCCGCAGATTCCAAATAGATCGGGTTTCTTAGCTTCAAACGTTCTTCAATGGCAAAAGGTCTCATATCGAAGATCTCGGCCACTTTTTCGGCAATCTCTCCGTCATTCAAATCCACTTTGGCCGTTCCGTAGGTATCAACAAAAATAGAAGTAGGTTCTACTACGCCGATCGCATAACTTACCTGTACCAAAATCTCATCGGCCACTCCAGCGGCCACTAAGTTCTTAGCTATATGACGTGACGCGTATGCTGCACTTCTATCTACTTTACTTGGATCTTTTCCACTAAAAGCACCTCCACCGTGAGCTCCTTTTCCTCCGTAGGTATCTACGATGATCTTTCTTCCTGTCAATCCCGTATCTCCATGCGGCCCACCAATCACAAACTTACCGGTTGGGTTGATGTGATAGGTAATCTGATCGTTGAATAGTTTTTGAACATGTTCAGGAAACTTAGCGATCACTCTCGGAATCAAAATACTCACAATGTCATTTTTTATCTTCGCTAACATTTTATCATCATCAGCGTCAAAAGCATCGTGTTGAGTAGACACCACAATCGTATCAATACGTTGCGGTACGTTGTCATCACTATATTCAATTGTTACCTGCGCTTTGGCATCCGGTCTTAGATAATCAATGTCTTTTTCTTCTCTTCTCAATGCTGCTAATTCTTGCAAGATCTTGTGAGAGATATCCAACGCCAATGGCATGTAGTTTTCGGTTTCTTTGGTAGCATATCCAAACATCATTCCTTGGTCACCCGCCCCCTGCTCTTCTTTGGTGGCACGATCTACCCCTTGGTTGATATCCTGTGATTGTTCGTGGATCAATGAAATCACTCCACAAGAATCTCCGCTAAATTGGTAGGCTCCTTTGGTGTACCCGATTGTATTGATAACCCCACGTGCAATATTCTGCACGTCTAAATAGGTGTTACTTTTTACCTCCCCTGCCAACACTACTTGTCCAGTAGTTACCAAGGTTTCGCACGCGACCTTACTATCTGGGTCAAACGCTAAAAAGTTATCTAACAATGCATCGCTGATCTGGTCTGCTACTTTGTCTGGGTGTCCTTCGCTCACAGATTCTGACGTAAACAAATATGCCATAAATGTATCCTTCTTTAGATTTAGAAAGTAGATTTGACGAGAATGCTTGTAAAAGCTAACAGGAGAAGGCAAGGGTTGCCAAAAACTGCTTTAGCATTTTTCGAAGACCTTAGTGTTTTGGGCTTCAGAGGTTGCAATCAGTCAAATCTTTCCTCTATTATTAGGCTGCAAATGTATAAAAATAGTTTAGTTTGAAAAAGACTTATTTCCTTTTAAGATTTCCTTTAACAATTGTCAGAAAAAAATATGGCTATCTTAGGGGTTTAAATTTAACCAACATGATTGCAAACCGCTTCTCTTTAGCCATTGTGCTATTGCTATTCTTTCAGTTAGCAGCACAAGAAAAAGACAAAAAATGGGACGTTTCTGACCCCTACAAAGACTGGAATATCAAGGACGTTCCTCTTAATACTGATGAAGGTACTTGGATGAACCTTGATGTCAGCCCAGATGGCAAACAGGTTGTCTTTGACCTTCTCGGAGATATTTATATCATGCCTATTTCTGGCGGAAAGGCGAAAGCCTTGCGAACGGGTCTTCCGTTTGAAATCCAACCTCGATTTAGTCCTGATGGTAGCAAGATTTCGTTTACGTCGGACGCCGGCGGAGGCGATAACATCTGGATCATGGACAGCGATGGCTCGGATGCAAAACAATTAACCAAAGAAAGTTTCAGACTTCTCAATAACGCGGTTTGGGCGGCTGACGGTAACAGCATTATCGCTCGTAAGCACTTCACATCACAGCGTTCTTTAGGGGCTGGTGAAATGTGGCAATATCACATTACCGGCGGCAGCGGACTCAAACTCACAAAACGTAAGAATGATCAACAGGATGTCAACGAGCCCAGCGCTTCTCTAGACGGAAAATACCTGTACTATTCTGAAGACATGTATCCAGGCGGATACTTTCAATACAACAAAGATCCCAACAGCCAGATTTACGCTGTCAAACGCTATAGTTTTGAAGACGGAAAAACACAGACCATCACCGGTGGACCCGGAGGTGCTGCGCGTCCGCAAATATCAAGAGACGGGAAAAAGCTGGCTTTTGTAAAGCGTGTTCGTACCAAGTCTGTTTTATACATTCATGATCTGGAAACTGGTGAAGAATGGCCAGTTTATGATACACTGAACAAAGATCAACAGGAGGCATGGGCCATTTTTGGCGTATACCCTGGATTCAGTTGGATGCCTAACAACAAAGAGGTCGTTTTTTGGTCAGGCGGAAAGATTCAAAAGGTGAATATCGAAACCACGCAAGTGACCAATATTCCGTTTCAGGTGGATATCAAAATCAAGATCGCTGAGACACATCGCGTGAGACATGAAGTCGCTCCAGATGATTTCACCGTAAAAGTGATTCGTCATGCAGTTACTTCTCCTGACGGAAAAACATTGGTCTTCAGTGCCATCGGACATCTATGGAGCAAGCGTCTTCCCAACGGAAAGCCAAAACGGTTGACCTCAAGCAGTGATTTTGAATTTGAGCCTTCTTTTTCTCCTGACGGAAAAGAAATCGCTTATGTCACTTGGGATGATGTAAACAAGGGAGCTATCTATAAAATTTCTGCTAAAGGCGGCACTCCTACTCGATTAACTAGCGAAAAAGGAATTTATCGTTTTCCTTCTTGGTCTAACGACGGAAAAATGATCGTCTACGGAAAACAATCCGGTAATGGCGACCAAGGTCAAACCTTCACTAAGAAAGCGGGTATTTATACCATGTCTTCGAGCGGAAGCAATACGAAAAAGATCACCTCATCGGGTGCTAACCCAACTTTTAGCGCCAACGGAAAACGCATTTTCTATCAGACAGGCGGGCAATTTTTTGGAAGCTTGACCAAAGAGTTAAAAAGTGTAGACCTTAATGGCCAAGACGAGAAAACGCATTTCAAATCCAAATATGCCAATCAGTTAAAACCAAGTCCGGACAACAAGTGGTTGATGTTCTCTCACTTACACAAAGTGTATGTGGCCCCAATGGTGATGACCGGACAAACGGTTGACATCAATAACAACACAAAAGCGGTACCTGTATCGCAGGTGGCTAAAGATGCTGGAATCAATCTCCATTGGTCAAATGACAGCAAAAATCTTCATTGGACCTTGGGTGATGAGTACTTCACCAACAAAGTTTCTGAGCGTTTTACCTATTTAAAAAACTCACCAGATAGCATTCCGCCAATGACTGAAAAAGGGGTCAAGGTTGGGCTTGTTGCCAAAACCGATACCCCTAAAGGACGCATTGCATTTACCAATGCGCGTATTATCACCATGGAAGGCAATCAAGTTATTGACAACGGAACCATTGTCATCAATGGCAACAAAATCGAAGCCATCGGAAATGCTTCAGATGTTAAGGTTCCTTCTAATGCCAAAGTATATGATGTAGCAGGAAAGACCATCATGCCAGGAATCGTTGATGCGCATGCGCACATCGGCGCTTTCCGTTCAGGATTAAACACGAAGAAACACTGGCAGTTTTATGCCAACTTAGCTTTTGGAGTGACCACGGCTCACGACCCTTCGGCGCATAGCGAAACGGTATTCAGCCTTTCTGAATTGCAAAAAAGTGGCGAAATGGTGGGACCTAGATTGTTCTCTACCGGATTTATATTATATGGTGCGGATGGTGATTTCAAGGCGGTGGTCAATAGTTTGGACGATGCTCGTTCTGCCATCAGAAGAACAAAGGCGTTTGGTGCTGGCTCGGTAAAGAGTTACAACCAACCACGTCGTGACCAACGCCAGCAAGTAATGCAAGCTGCGAAAGAATTGGATATCAACGTCGTTCCGGAGGGAGGGTCTACCTTCTATCACAACATGACCATGATCATGGACGGACATACGGGTGTTGAGCACAACATTCCGATTGCGCCTGTGTATAAAGATGTGGTTACTTTATGGAGCAACAGCAGCACTGGGTATACGCCTACTTTGATCGTGAACTATGGAGGGCTCAACGGAGAATACTATTATTATCAACGCGACAATGTTTGGGAAAATGAGAAGCTATTAAAATATACACCTCGTTACGTGATTGATTCTAGATCCCGTCATAGAACCATGGTTCCCGAAGAAGAATATGAAAATGGCCATGTGCTGGTTTCAAAATCGGTAACCGCCCTTTCAGATACTGGTGTAAAGGTTAACCTAGGTGCTCACGGACAATTACAGGGCCTTGGTGCCCACTGGGAGTTGTGGATGATAAAAGCGGGTGGCATGAGTAATCATGAAGCGCTAAAAGCAGCTACCATCAATGGTGCCTTCTATATTGGCATGGACAAAGAAATCGGTTCGCTCAAGGAAGGAAAACTGGCCGATCTGATCGTGTTAGAGAAGAATCCGTTAGAGGATATCGAAAATACCAACACAGTAACCTACACCATGGTCAACGGTCGTTTGTACGATACCGAAACTATGAATGAAATTGGTAACGAAACCAAAGAACGCACTCCGTTCTATTGGGAAAACAACAAGTACAATCAAGCATTTCCTTGGCACGAAGCTACCCAGAGTTTTGCCATTCCGGGTTGTAAATGTCATGCTTCGAAACAATAATTAAATAAACCGCTGGAGAAATATTCTCTGGCGGTTTTTCATTAATCTATTTTTCATGCTAAAAGATCTGGCTCCTATTTTGATCGCCTCACCAGTTAGACGTTCTGGCACTACCCTGTTACAGCGATTGCTCACATCGGCTGATAATTGTTTGATCTATGGGGAAACCTGTGCCAATGACCTCAACTTTTTTATGAGTGTATTGAGCAACAAAGAGCTCATGCTAAATTCGTCAAAACAATGGCGAGATAATCAATTGAAAGGTGTTTTGGATGGAAATGTTAATGATTGGATTCCTGATCTGATGCCCGAAATTGACGGGTATCTTGAAGCGGTCTCTAACAGTGCCGAAACCATACTGAAACATTACGAAGATTTTGCTGCTAAACAGGGAAGATCTTTATGGGGCATGAAGCTTCCTGAATGGAATCCGTCGTTTTTGGCACAGGTCAAAAACCGATTGCCCAACGCCAAGATCATCTATTTGACAAGAGACCTTAAAGACTGTCTAAAATCGGCTAAGAAAATCGGGATGGTGCAATCATTGGACGAAATGAATCAGTTTTGTCATACCTGGAAGCAGTACAAAGATTACGCCTTTGAACACCTCAACGGATCGCAAGCGCTTCAGCTTTCGTTCGATGAGCTTGTGAAGCCTAATGTTATCGAAACGCTTCAAGAGTTTTCGGGTGCCGCTTCGATTGACGCGCAAGTCCTTCAGCATAAAATAAATAACTACACCAATAGTGAAACGGGCACCAACTATATGGATCCAGATGAATTGACGGTTGAAGAGTTGGCGTTGATACAGAAGTATCTTAACGGTGTTTAATTGTTGATTTGTTTATGCGTTTAGTTGGTTATTCGTCTTGAAAACAAACTCCCCGCTTCAGCAAAGCTGAACCACCCCTCTTTAACCAAAGAGGGAAGCCAAGATGTAACTCTAATCAAATATTTAGTTCGGAAGTTGAATAGATATTCTATTTCAACTCCTCCCTTCAGTTGAAGGGAGCCTGCCCGACTGACGTCGTTCGGGCGGGGTGTCAAAGCTTCGCTTTGACGGAGGGTTTGTTTCGTGAGAAAACTAACGTGCAAAACCAATCTGGACAAAACTGAACAAAAGGTTTCAATCGTTTTACTTCCCTTTTCTTTTTCCATTGATGAAAAAGAAACAAAAAATCTAGACTGCGGAACTCCTTGCTAAATGGCTATTCCTCATGGAGGAACAAAAAGAACTCGCTTTGCTCACAAAGCTCAGACAGCTTTTTGTTCTTTTCTCCATTTGCGGATGCCATTTTACACAAGATTTTCCGAGGTCGGTTTTTCAATGCTATGAATTGATATACCCTAACAAATTAAAAGTTACAAAACCAAACAACATTGAACATGAAGAAGACTAACTCAAAACGTTCAATGTTGTTCGAAATAGAAGTATGTTATTGTTTACAAATTGTATTTGGCGCTGAATATAAAGTATCTGGGTTGCACGAAATACTCGTAGGTGCTGATCAGGTTACCAGAGAATGAATCTCGACGGATCGATGTGGTATTCAAGAGGTTCATTCCCGATAGTTTGAACTCCCACTTGCTGTCTTCCTTCTGAAAATATAGGCTCGCATTTAGAAAATCGTAGTTGCTGCTGGTGCCACCGTCACGATTTCTATAAGCGTTATACTCATAATCGGCAACCAACGTAAAATTCTTCAGAAAATACGCCTCGAAATTGGCGAACGGGCGGTCGGTAACAAACGTACTGTTTCCGCTATCACTTTGGTAGTCATTAATGATCTTTTCAAAACCTACTTCGAAGTTGGGCCACTTCTTGAAATTGGTGTCGATCGACGCCTTATAATTTTGCGTAAACGAAGTATTCTCGTTGGCCACATTGTCTATGAAATTGTTGAATTTGGCATACGACAAGTTGGTCGATGCTCTTACCTTCATGAATGTGAAACGCTTCTCATAGCTTCCATATCCCCTTAGGGTTTCGTTGGCGGCATCAATATTTATAGGCGAAGAAATTCGGTCTAAGTTCTGATAGTTCAGTACATTTTGGATGTCATCAAATTTCTTCTGGTATGTCAACCCGAGATTGATGTTCGTAAAGTTGAACATGTTGAAATTATAATAGTTGACACTAAGGTTGTGGTACCAAGCGTTTTCTAAGTTTCTGTTTCCTGAGAACAAGCTATTATATCCTCTAATAATGGTTCCGAGGGCTAGGTTCTGAATATCGGTGAATTCGGCTTGCATGCGATAATCGGCACGAAGCGTCTCACCACTTGAAAAATCGTATTTAGCGCTGAACTCTGGCAGTAGGAGTGTCTTGTCGAACTCATTGGTCGTGGCCAACTGCTGATCTTGCGTATTGTAGATGTGGAAATTGAGTCCGGGGCTAAGCATCAACTTCCCAAATTTGGTCTTGTAACGAAGTCCGAAAAACACATCTGAAAAATCATACGTTACATCATTGTTAAGATTCGTGTCGGTATAGGCAGTTGATGTTCCATCTGCAAAGCGCTCATCAATCCCAGAAGTCAGGCTCTGGTGACTAAAACTTCCGCCCACTGAAAAGTTGATGTGATTGGTCTTGTTGATCACATAGTAATAATTAAGGGCTGCATCCAGCTTATTGGTAAAGACCTCTTGTTGCTGGAAGATGTTAAACGGACTATTTCCGTTGATAGAAAGTATGCCATTAAATGGTATCTGCGACGTTTGTAGGTCAAACGTTGGATCCTGTTTTTTATACATGTGATTGGCTTCGAATGAAAACACATTCTTCTCATCTTTTGCATAAAAGGACTCAAGGGTCTGTTCAATAGAAAACGGACGGCTTAGATTGTTAGAGTTGATGGTATTGGCGAACATATCAAATTCAGAATCCCTTATACTTACTTGATCTAGCGTTGCCGTTTTTATAAAACCATCATAGGCAACATGCACCTTGTCATTGGGTGTAAAAGTTGAAGACAATTTTACAAGTCCGGAGGTATTCTCTTGTCCCGTACGAGAGACCAAATTCTCCTGATTGTTTCCCTCTTCACGAATGTAGGTTCTGAAAGAATTAGAGGCCATGTCAGTTTGTATGTTGGAAACGATCCCAAAGCCTGTGAAGTTCCATTTGTTATTGGGGCGATACGTAAAGTTGAGGGCACCCAATTTTGAGTCTACGTTCCTTGCGCGATTGTTCTGCATAAAGGAAAGTCCGACCTCATCGGAAGAAAGATTCAGGCTTGACCCCGAGCGTCTCATCAAACTTCTAAGTCCACCACTAAATCGAAAGTAATCTTGCATGGTAAACGCTCGCTCACCAATGTTATTGAGGTCCCCGATAAAGTTGACACTCAGCTTCTTTGAGTAATAGAAGATGTTTGGATGTACTAAGTGGCGGTGGTCCGGACCAATACCAGCTTCGACATCGCCAAAAAGCAAATTCTTTTTGCCGTCCTTGAGTTTAATATTGAGGGCCAATGCATCGTCATTGCCCAATCCTTTCATAGGCCCCACTTCGTTGAAATCTCTTAGTACCTGCACTTTGTCAACCGCATTGGCAGGAATGTTCTTTGTTGCCATTTTGGTATCTCCATCAAAGAATTCCTTTCCTTCAACGAGTACTTTGTCTACCTTCTTTCCTTGCACTTTGACCTCCCCATTATCATCAATTTCAAAGCCTGGTAGTTTTTCCAAGACGTTCTCCAGTTTCTTTTCCTTCCCATCAGTAAAAGCGTCAGCCTTGTAAATGATTGTATCTCCTGAGACAGTCACTGGCATTTCGTGAATAATCTCGACCGCGTCTAACTGATCTGGCAGTTCTTTCATCACGATATCTTTAATAAGCTTCTCACTTGAGGAAGGCTGAATGGTCTCTTCCCAGGTTTCGAATCCCAAATAACTGGCTCGAAGTGTGTAGAGGCTATCGGCTTTGACCGTTAGCCTGTAGCGTCCTTCGCTGTCGGTAATTCCGAAGGAAGCAATTGCTTTGGTGTTTTTGTTGATAGCGATAACGTTGGCCAACTCTAGTGGATTGCTCAGTGAATCCTTTACGGTTCCTTCGACATCGACAGATTGTGCCGTCAAATGTTGACAAAAGAATCCCAGTCCTACAAGTAGGATTGTATAAAATTTGTTCATTTTTTGATTGATTTTTTAGATAAGCCTTTTCAGTACGATTTTCTTTTCTTCGGTTTTTCCGGAAGGCTTTCGGACTTTGAGGGTGATAAGTTCCCCTTCCTTTTTAAGTAAGTCTCTATAGGTTTGAAGTGTACTGCTCGAGATTCCATTTATGGCTAGCAGTTCATCTCCTTCTTCGATTCCCGCCATGGCAGCTTCACTTCGCAATACCAACTGGGTGATGACGATCTTGCCATTTTCATTATAGGCAATGGCGAATCCGCTTAACGGAAATTCAAAGGCTTTGTCATAGCAATCGTTTGGTTTAAAGAAGAAATCTTCGTTCTCATAGTCAAGCACCATGTCAAAGCGGTTGATGATCTTTGCTCCTAAGATACCACTGAAGTTTCTCGAAGCAGAAACTCCAGCCTTGGCCTCGGAGAGCTGCACAACCACATCTTTGAAATTATATTCACCAAAAGACACTGACTTGGCACTACCTGTAATATGCGTTGATGAAGTGGTCAGCCCTCTGGCCGTACCTATTATGGTCTTTCCTATTTTTTCTTCGAGCTTTTCCTTTTTAGCATACGGAGTATTAAACAGTACTGTCATGTTAGCGCCGCTATCAAAAAGGAAGGTTCCGTTTTTGGTGCTTCCGTCATGGAAGTTTATATTCATTCGTACTTCTGGGATACTCCCTCGGCCTAATTTCATAGGCACTTTTTTATATCCTGAAAGTGAAGTAACATCATCGATGCTTTTATACAGTTTGAGGTCTTTCGACTTAAAATCAAACTGCGTGACAAAACGATTGAGGATATCATATCCGATAATTCCATCAATGGTATTTCCTGATCGGCGAGATAAAGCCCCAAGATCAACGAGAACGACATTAAGTCCGTCCAGGGTTATTTTATCGATGAGAAGCTTTTGTCCGGTTGCTACCTCGTAGGTCTGAGACCCTGCCGCACCTTGGGCGTTCTGAGAAAAACTGGCCTGCACCCCTATTCTTTTAGCCACAGTTGCATCCAGCACCGCGGCCGACGCTCCTGTATCGAACACAAAATTCAAAGGTTGTGCGTAATCATTTACCTGTACTTTGATGAAGATCAAACCATCTTCAACAAAAGGTACGGTTGCCATTTGCGACCACAACACTTGTGTTATCAAAAAAGAGAGGATGTAAACCGTTTTCTTCATTGTTCTTAATTTACGAACTTTTGCAATCGATCGATGTCACTTTAACAAATGATTAGCCTCCGATACGGATCTGCATACGCTCACCACCTTTTTTTCGTCCACCGCTGTACATTTTTTCCATCTCCTTCATCTTCTCTCGCATGATCACCTCAAACTCTTCGCTGTTGACCTTCTTTCCTTCGGTCGGTGCTTCAATTACAATCTCTTCCTTCGGATTTAGTACAATCTTATTACAGATCATCACCCTGTTTCCGTTGTTCACTTCCAAAATCAATCCTGGCAAGCCCCAGTAGTTATCTGGACCGTGGCTCACAGGAATCTGCGGTGTATACCAAGCCGTAATGGTCTGAGTGCTCTTTTCTTCTTTAGGCTCTTGGTCTTCCTCATCGACACCGTCACCCATGCTCACACTCATGGAAGTCACTTCTCGTTCGGCTGTGGCTTTGTAACAAGTGTATTGTCCGATCTGTTTTGTTTCTGAGCCAAGTTTCCACTCAAATGTTTCGAGTTCATCTTGCACCAAAAACTTTTTACCAAACATATCGGTCGCCTCTGCAAACTTTTTCTCTTTGGTGTCTTTGTAAAGCAGGTCGCTTCCGCCACCACCCATGATCTTGATCTGAATTCCGCCAGCAGAAGCTCCAGGTGCTTCTCCTAAACTTTCGGCTTCTTTCCAAGTAGAAGCTACTTTGTTGAACTTTAACTCATACTCGCGCTGCATTGATTTTTGCAGCATCGCTTGTATCTGTGCTTGCTGTGCATCAGAAACCTGTGTACTGTCTAATTTGATGTCAACACTCGAAGATGTCTTGTAAGTAGCAAACCCTTTGAAATCTTGTGCAATGGCGGTTTGCACAGTAGCCGCTACCAACAGAATGACAAGGTGAATAATTGTTCTCATGATTTAATGTTTTTACGATTTTTGATGATACAAATTTGAAGTACTTAGCGCAAAAACAAGGTTAACCAATGTTAACGAGTGTTAAGCGATGGCGTCTTACTCATTTATTGTATTTATTTTTGGGGCATGCAAAAGAAGCGATATCAAACACTTATCTATTTCATAGCTGCGACCATAGTAGCCACCATTGCCATACAGTTGTATTGGAATGCGCAAAACTACAAGGTCAACAAGCAACGTTTGATCAATGAGGTTCAGATCAGTTTAGACAATGGTGTCGAAGCCTATTATGCCGACCTTGCCAAAACAGATTTCTTTTCGTTTGTGGGTGACCCCATTACCTCCTCTGACCTTCATGGAGTAAGCGTGGGTGGATATTGGAGCACTTCTGGCCATGACACTGTCTTTAGAACCTTAGAAGCAGATTCTTTGCGTATCGAAGGACATGGAAACGCAGTTTGGAGCTCTGCAGCGATTGATTCGATCTTCACTGACATCGAATCTGATACGCTAAAAATCAAAAAGAAAATAAAAGGGTTCACGCAATTCATCGACTCTGGTCGTGGTATCACTGCCTTTAAACCCGATCAGATATCTTCGGTTTCTATCTTACGCGGAAAAGCTGCTGCCGATAGCATTCAAGGGCTTCAAAATTTCGCGACCAAATTGGTGGTCTCCATTATCAGGGACTCTCTTGAGTTTGATAAACTCAACCCCTATTTCGAAGATGAATTGTCTCGAAAGAACATTTCACTAGACTATAAAATGGTTCAATTGAATTATTCTGGAGGCGTGGTAGTGGCTTCGAATGAAAGAGGTGATGAAGATTTTCAATTGACCACTTTTTCGAATAGTGCTTATCTTCCGAATCGAGGACAGCTGAAACTCTTTTTCTCAAATCCGACATTGGCCATCTTAAAACGTAGCATGACAGGCATCATTCTGTCTTTCTTTCTATCTGCTAGCATCATTGCTTGCTTGCTCTATCTTTTACGAGTTATCAATAAGCAAAAAGAACTGGCCGAGATCAAGAACGATCTCATCAGCAACATTACCCACGAATTCAAAACACCTATCGCTACGGTTTCTACCGCCATTGAAGGAATTAAAAATTTCAATGAGACCAACGATAAAGTGAAGACCGATAAATATCTGGACATCTCTGACCAACAGCTCAAAAAGTTACATCAAATGGTCGAAAAACTGTTGGAAACGGCCACCCTGGATAGTGATAAGTTATTGCTGAATCGAGAAGAGATCGACCTTGTTATGATGCTCAGGGGATTGACCGAGAAATACCAGATGCTCACCAATGAAAAGACCCTCAATTTCACAGCAAATGTGGATGCACTTCCGTTGGCCATCGATCCTTTTCACTTTGAGAATGCCATTGCCAATTTGATTGACAACGCAGTGAAGTACGGCGGGGATACGATCGAGGTAAATCTTACTTCGATGCTCAATGCTGTAGAGATCACAGTAGCTGATAATGGCGGAAACATCGACAAATCTCAGCGTGAGAAGATCTTTGATAAGTTCTATCGCATTCCGACAGGAAATAGGCATGATGTCAAAGGTTTTGGCATCGGGCTTTTCTACACCAAAAAAATCGTCGAAAAACACAATGGGACCATAACTCTTACTCCTGATGCAAAGAATACCGTTTTTAAAGTGACCCTATGAGTAACACGATAAAGATCCTACTAGCCGAAGACGAGCCTGCTTTGGGGCAGATTGTAAAAGAAAGTCTAGAAACTCGAGATTTTGAAGTGCTCTTTTGTCAAAATGGCGAAGAGGCCTACCATACGTATCAAAAGGAAAAGCCTGAACTTTTGGTGCTCGATGTGATGATGCCTAAAAAGGATGGATTTACACTCGCCAAGGAGATTCGTTCGCAAGATGCACACATACCGATCATCTTTTTGACGGCCAAATCGCAAACCAAAGACGTGGTCGAAGGGTTTGAGCATGGTGGTAACGACTACCTTAAGAAACCCTTTAGTATGGAGGAGTTGATCGTACGCATCCATGCACTTTTAGATCGTGTGAAGCTTAAAAAAAACAACCAAAGTATTTCGATCGGTGCCTACCAGTTTAACTATACGAAGCAACTGCTATCTATAAACGGAGAAGAACTTTTACTCACACACCGCGAGGCCGAACTACTATATCACCTTGCCGAAAAACGCAATGAAGTTTTGGATAGATCCATGATCCTAAAGAAGATCTGGGGTGACGATGATTTTTTCAACGCGCGCAGTATGGATGTGTTTATTTCAAAGCTTCGAAAAAAATTGCAAAAGGACAGTGCCATTCAAATATTGAACATAAGAGGTTTTGGATACAAACTAATTTGCTAGGGTTGGCGTTTATTTTGTATTTTGGAACCTCGTATGAAAGTGTTTTCCCTTTTCATGTTCTTGCTATTCTGTGTACCCAGTAGTGCACAGATTACGGTTGATGCTACCGAACAGGATTCCTTCCCTTTGGAGGCTGACCTTTTTGTAGGAATCGATTCTTTCGAAAATGTGTACTATGCCAAAGACAATGTACTCTACAAGAAACAGGGTGAAACCACCATCAATTACACCAATTATCAACTCGGAAATCTCAGCAGCGTAGACATATTGAATCCGCTAGAGATTACACTGTTTTATGATGATTTCAATACAGTGGTGCAATTGGACAACACCTTGAATGAAATCAATCGCATTGACTTTAACAATCTGGCCAGTTTTAGAAATCTGCAATTTGCCACTACCGCCATCAATAAAAGTTTATGGGTCTTTAATGTAGACAATCAATTGTTAGAGGTCTATGACTTTTTACGCAGGAATTCGGTCTTTATCAATCAACCCATTTCGCAAAGTGTCATTGCGCAAACCAGCAACTACAACTTTTGCTGGCTAATGACCAAAGACCACGTCTACAAATTTAATATCTACGGAAGCCTTATCAACGAGTTCCCTAATGTACAGTACCAATGGGTCGATGAGGACAATGGCAATTTGGTTTTAGGCAACGACGAAGGACTATTTTATCTGGAGCGAAACACCATTAATCCGATAAAAATTCAACTGGACGAAATGCAAATAAAACAGTTGCATCTTAAAGAGGAATCCTTGTATATTTACGACGGAAGCCAGGTGACTCGCTTTCAATTAAAACTATCTAAAAAACAATAAGATGCATGTAGCGATCGCCGGAAACATTGGCGCAGGAAAGACGACCCTAACGAAATTATTGGCCAAACACTATAAGTGGGAAGCCCAATTTGAAGATGTTGTAGACAACCCTTACCTAGATGATTTTTATAATCAGATGGAACGTTGGTCTTTTAATCTTCAGATCTATTTCTTGAACAGTCGTTTTCGTCAGATCCTACAGATTCGTGAAAGTGGCAAGAAGATCATTCAAGATCGTACCATTTATGAAGATGCGTATATCTTTGCTCCTAACTTGCATGCTATGGGGTTGATGACCAATCGTGATTTCGAAAACTACAAATCACTCTTTGACCTTATGGAATCTGTTGTACAGTCGCCAGACCTTCTTATTTATCTTCGCAGCTCTATTCCTAACTTGGTGAATCAGATTCACAAGCGCGGTAGAGATTATGAGAATTCTATCAGCATTGATTATTTAAGTCGTCTGAACGAGCGCTACGAAGCGTGGATTCACGGCTATGACAAAGGAAAACTACTCGTGATCGATGTAGATAATTTAGACTTCGTCGATAAACCAGAAGACCTTGGTAGTGTGATCAACAGAATCGACGCCGAGCTACACGGGCTTTTTTAACTGACTATTTTCTATTATTATATTGCCTATTATTTAGGGCGTTCCATGAAGTAGCGCAAAGCTCACTTCACGGGCGGGCTATTCGCTGTACCCTGTAGTGAGTTTATCACTACTACAGGGGATGCCGCTGCTATCCCTAACGCGATTCTGAATGTTGGGTTTTAGATGCTGAATGAATACATTCCCCTCTAAAAAGAGGGGACGCCGAAGGCAGGGGTGTGTATTGCTGGTTCTTAGTTCTTGGTTATTAGTTTTTAGTACTGAGTTCAGAATACTGGGACAATTTTGTGAGTTTATACACCTCCCTTAGTCCCTCCTTTTTAGGAGGGAGCAATATTTGGTGTAATCTAACGACTAATAACTATAGACCAAAGACTGAAAAAACAAACTCCCCGCTTCAGCTTTGCTGAACCACCCCTCTTTAACTAAAGAGGGGAGCCTAATTAGAACTCCTATCAAACAGTAGAACAAAACAGTTTCTCTTGAACACGTAATCGAGCTCCTCCCTTTAGATAAAGGGAGCCTGCCCGACTGACGTCGTTCAGTCGGGGTAGCATTAGACGAGATTGCGAGTCTAATGACGGAGGGTTTGATTACTTTCTGGATAATTAACATCACAAAAAAAGCCCCGCGAACGCGAGGCTTTTCTACATATATCTCTAAAAGAATTAGCTCTTGCTAACTTCTTCTTCGACTTCTTTAACTATCTTTTTCTTCACGGCATCCACATTGATGTCAGCATCTTTCATTGCTTCTACCTGTGCTTTTACCTCTTCGATAGTACCTTCGATCTTTTGCTCTTCAACAATCTCCTCTCCATTTATTGTTGTAGTTGTGGTGACTGTAGCTTGCGCCATATCATCAGAAGCAGCGTTCATTTCAACGCGAATTTCCTTCTTCACTTCGTCTTTGTCAGCAACTGCTGTTTCTGCACTGTGCCCGCCCAGAATCGGTGCGATCACCAATCCAACAAGACATGTAAGCTTGATCAAGATGTTCATCGAAGGTCCAGAAGTATCCTTAAATGGATCTCCAACAGTATCACCAGTAACCGCAGCCTTGTGAGCTTCGCTACCTTTATAGGTCATCTCTCCATCGATCTCAACACCCGCTTCAAACGACTTCTTAGCGTTGTCCCATGCACCACCTGCGTTGTTTTGGAAGATGGCCCACATTACACCAGATACACAAACTCCGGCCATATAACCACCAAGTGGTTCAGCACCAAAAAGGAGTCCGATAAGTACAGGAGTAATAATGGTGATCAATCCAGGTAAGATCATTTCTTTTAAGGCAGCCTTTGTAGAAATATCTACACACTTTGCATATTCCGGTGTACCAGTTCCTTCCATAATTCCAGGAATTTCCTTGAACTGACGACGTACTTCTTGTACCATTTCCATGGCAGCTTTACCTACCGATTTCATTGCTAAAGCAGAGAATACAACCGGAATCATTCCTCCTACAAAAAGCATGGCCAATACATCTGCTTTGAAGATGTTGATACCGTCGATACCTGTAAAGGTCACGTAAGCGGCAAAAAGCGCTAGGGCTGTTAATGCCGCAGAGGCGATTGCGAACCCTTTTCCAACGGCAGCGGTAGTGTTTCCAACAGAATCCAAGATATCAGTACGCTCACGCACGTGCGACTCTAATTCACTCATCTCTGCTACCCCACCTGCGTTATCAGCAATCGGACCAAAAGCGTCAATTGCCAACTGCATCGCAGTTGTTGCCATCATTGCAGAAGCAGCCAATGCTACTCCGTAGAATCCAGCCAAGGCATACGATCCAAAGATCGCAGCAGCGAATAATAGTACAGACCAGAAGGTAGATTTCATACCTACTGCCAAACCAGCAATGATGTTGGTTGCAGCTCCGGTCGAACTATTTTGAACGATATCTAAAACAGGTTTCTTTCCTAAACTAGTGTAATAAGCAGTCACGAATGAGATCAATGCCCCTACTGCTAGTCCAATACATGCAGCCCAGAATACGTTCATCGAAGACACCTCTCTAAGTCCTTCTCCGAAGAAGTTCATGCTCATACTTGCCGGAAGCATCCATTGGATCAAGAAATAACTTGCTGCCAATGTTAAGATGATTGCTACCCAGTTACCAGTATCTAAGGCTCTCTGTACTTGAGATTCTTTAGCTTCATTATTCGATATCTTCACTAGGAAGGTTCCGATGATCGATGCCAAAACACCAACACCAGCTATTACCAAAGGCAATAGAATTGGTCCCATGTTGTTAAATGCATCTGTAAATTGTGCTGTTGACGACATGTCCTTGATCAGGTAGTTTCCAAGAACCATTGCTGCCAATACTGTTGCTACATAAGACCCAAAAAGGTCAGCTCCCATACCAGCAACATCTCCTACATTGTCACCTACGTTGTCGGCAATCGTTGCAGGGTTACGAGGATCATCTTCAGGAATGCCTGCTTCTACTTTACCAACGAGGTCAGCCCCAACATCAGCGGCCTTTGTATAGATACCACCACCAACACGTGCAAACAATGCGATTGACTCAGCTCCAAGAGAGAATCCTGCTAGTGCCTCTAGCACCATGGTCATATTATCGTAGAAGTTTCCTTCTTGACCCATAAATTGGCCAATGAATATCCAAAACAGCAAACTAAGACCTAAAACGGCCAAACCTGCTACTCCAAGTCCCATTACGGTACCTCCACCAAATGAAACCTTCAATGCTTGTGGCAGACTTGTCTTGGCAGCTTCTGCAGTACGCGCGTTAGCTTCTGTGGCGATACGCATTCCTATGTTTCCAGCGAAAGCAGAGAAAATTGCTCCTAAAATAAACGCAGGAACGATCAACCAGCTTGTAGACTCTACCATGGTAGATATCACGTAAAGAGCAATAGATGCGATGACAGCGAAAATAGCCAACAATCTGTATTCTGCATTCAAAAATGCCAAAGCACCCTCTTTTATCGCTTTAGAGATTCCTTGCATTTTCTCACTTCCAGCAGCTTGCTTTTTCACCCATGACATCTTCACGATCATGAAAAGAAGTCCTAATATTGCCAAGGCAATTGGCACAAAGATTATATTAGATTCCATATAAGTTATATTGGTTAATTAGTTTTTATCGGGCGTAAAAGTAACAAAATCAAAGAGAAATAAAAAACCCGCTATATCAAGGATTAGCGGGCTCTTATATTAAGGTTATGTTTGCTTACCTAGATCGTGAAATCTCCGTTTTGCTTGTGCTCACTGTTTTCATATCTGGCAATGCATTTATCTACAATATCATAGGCCTCATCAGCATTTCCCCATCCACCTACATCTACCTTCTTCTTTTCCAAATCTTTATACACCTGGAAGAAGTGTGTGATCTCTCTTTTAAGGTGAAGGTTGATATCGTCAAGATCGCTCAAACGATTCCAGATAGGATCTGATACAGGTACACAAACTACTTTCTCATCTGGTCCCTTTTCATCGGCCATGTGAAAAACACCAATTGGCTTCACCTCCATAACACACATTGGAAACGTAGGTTGGGTACCTAATACTAATACGTCTAATGGATCACCATCTAGCGCCAATGTTTCTGGGATAAAACCGTAATCAGCAGGATACACCATTGACGAAAAAAGCATTCGGTCAAATCGTATTTTCTTTAGTTCAAAATCGTATTCGTATTTGTTTCTACTTCCCTTCGGGATCTCTATCAACACGTCAAAAGTCTGTCTTTCTTTTGCACTCATATTCTCTTATCTGTTTTTATTTCGGGGCGCAAAAGTACTGAAAACCCAAGGAATGGACAATTTTATTGAGGTTAAGTTTTTGTAAAGCGTATGATGTTTTTGATGTTGATATGCCCTTCACGCAAAAATTGCTTCCCATTAAAAATGAAAGCCGAAAGAGCCTGTTACTCCGAAGTTCCTTGCATCAATATTATCGAAATAGTTTCCTCTAAAATTAAAATCAATGCGGAAGATCTTGAAGATGTTGCCAATACCGACCGAATACTCCCAATAGATCTCTTTGTTTGGAGCAATCGCATCTGGATTCAAGGTTAAGCTTGAAAATGCCGGTTGATTGAGTGCAATATTCTCATCTGAAATATCACCCCAAACAGCTCTAAACCCAATAATCTCACGCAAGTTTAGCTTTCGTAATAACGGAATACGTGAAAACAGTCGGCCGTTAAAATTATGCTCTAAATGAAGTGTAGCGTAGGTATCGGTAATGAACTCATAAAAGTTAAGCTGCGAAAAGGTATTATATATGGAAAAGTACGATTGATTTCCGGGCACAACACTCAACAAACTCAATGGTACTTCGCCAAAGGTCTTTCCTGCTTCGACGGTGGTATACAATCTTCCGAAGCCTCCAACTTGCCATGGTTTTCTGTAGAAAAGTTGCAATTTGCTGTATTCGAAATCACTTTCCAAAATACCTTTCACACCTTTGCCGTAATGCAAGAAGAACTGTGAGTAATTGTCATTTCCATCTTTTCGCTCTACACCATAACCGATGGTCTTTCGTCTAGGAAACGCACTAAGGGTTACACCCAATTCTGCTTGCCTTACTTCTGACAAGATATTGCCAGGGTTTTCGGGATCTATAAAAGACAAACTAAAGGTTTCGGGCGATGCCGATCGCATCGTTCTAAATGAACTTCCTAGTTTGAGTTCTACATTTTTAAATGGTTCAAACTGAACAGCCGCTGTTGTCAGATTGATATTGGTAAGTCGTGAGTTATCGCCTGACGCCAATAATGAAGAGGAAGCGAAACTACGTCCTAATACATCGGTGGTCGCCGACAGGCTTACGGCAGTCTGTTCGACATCGCGACGGTTTCCGGCAGAGACAATCAGTCGAAGCTCTCGATCTAACAACCATTTTCCAGAAATACCATATTTGAACTTGTTGTCCTTAAAACCATAAGCGCCATATCCTTCAATTCGCCATAGATCATTGGGACCAAAATAGGTACGCCCTCCTGCACGTACACGAATCCCTTCTACATCATTAAAACCGAAGGTTGAAAAGATAGGTCCGTAATCAAAATTGAGTTTGTCGAACTCTACATATCCCGAAGCTAGAATGCTTCCCAAGTTGTATAGCCGTTTAAACTTTGGAACCGTCTTCAAGGTGTCCAACATTTTATAGACTCCGAGTTCGTCTTTGTTCAGTTTTTCCAAGCGGTTTCGATCCCAAAAGGCGTCGTCTCGATTGTAGATGGCTTCGTTATACGGGTCTGCCTTTTCATCGTAGAATGTCTTTTCCTTTTTTTGGTCGAAGACATAATTGTCATATAGCGTGGTTCTTTTGCCGTATATTCCTCGTGACTTTTCCTTTTTATTCAGGGCGAAGTCAGACAACATATAATCGCGCTTGATCAAAAAGATCGAATCATTGAGCACTTCAAAATCTTGCTCGATGTAGATTTCTTTGACCCAGTTAATGTTGGCACTTTTGGTCACCTGAAGATTGATATTCTTGATCGCATAGGTGGTATCGCTCACCCAAAAATCTCCTTTAAAGGTCAACTCATTCTTACGTCTTGGATAATAGATAATGTTATAACACCATTTGTTATCGATGTACGCCGAATCGGCCAGAACATAATTATAGGTATCCACCCCGGTCTTTGACAACGGACTCACAAAACTCTTGTCGAAAAACTTCAAATAGTTGTCGTATACATTGTAATCGGCATATAGGTCTTGTACAAAGCCAATAATGTTTTGGTTGTTGCTAAACCCAGAGTTTTTGTTTCCGATCAGATCTTCCTTCTCCTTATCTATTTCATTATCACCGTACACCTTCGAAAAGGCTTCGTTGATAAACATTGGCAAATAGGTTTTTCCGGTGATTCGTGACGTATCGACCTCTTCGAAGATAAACTCCATTCCTCTAAACAAACGACTTTTGATCAAGGCGCTGTCGATGGTATTGAGGTCAAACTCAACCTTTTCATATTTGTCGTACTGATATTGCTTAAACTGCTTGAGTCCGTTACTTCGTTTACGCGACCAGATCTTTTTGAGAAGGTCGATTGCAGGATTGTTCTTTTTGGATTGTTTGCCAGAGTACACAACTACTTCGTCTAGTTGTTCTCCAGTACTCAGAGAAATTTCAAGGTCATAGGTGACGCGTTTTGTCAAAGCAATCTCTTTGGTCTCGAAACCAATAAAAGAAACGACAAGGGTATCGTAATTTTCTTCAGACTCTATGTAGAAACGTCCGTTTTCGTTTGAAATAGTACCTGTTGTAGAATTTTTAAAGACCACATTGGCAAATGCAACCGGTTCTCCTTCATCGTCCAATATCGTACCACTTACCTTCGTTTGGGCCATTGCTGAGACCATTCCGAAGAAAAAAATCAAACCTAAAACCTTTCTCATATGGGCTAAAATAAAAAAACTTCGTCAACAATATGTTAACGAAGTGTATAACGCACGACAATTGCCGTTGTTTTATTTGTACATCACTTTTTTGACAGCTTTAACAACATCTTCACTATTTGGCAACCACTCTTGTAATAATACAGGAGAATATGGCGCCGGAGTGTCGGCAGTGTTAATCTTCACAACCGGGGCATCCAAATAATCAAATGCTTGCGACTGTACTTGATATGTGATCTCTGTTGCGATATTTCCAAAAGGCCATGCTTCTTCAAGAACTACCAAGCGATTGGTCTTCTTCACAGAATCAAGAATCGTCTTGTGATCCATAGGACGAATGGTTCTAAGATCGATGACCTCACAGCTAATACCCTCTTCGGCTAGCTGATCAGCAGCTTTGTACGCTTCTTTGATGATCTTTCCAAATGAAACAATGGTCACATCGGTACCTTCTCTCTTGATTTCGGCTATACCTAACGGAATTGTGTATTCTCCCTCAGGCACTTCTCCTTTATCACCATACATCTGCTCAGACTCCATGAAAATTACAGGATCATCATCTCTGATCGCTGACTTAAGTAATCCTTTGGCATCATATGGGTTAGACGGTACAACTACTTTTAGTCCAGGACAATTTGCAAACCAGCTCTCAAAAGCTTGAGAGTGCGTAGCAGCAAGCTGTCCAGCAGAAGCGGTAGGTCCTCTAAATACGATCGGACATTTGAATTGTCCGCCAGACATTTGTCTGATTTTAGCAGCATTGTTGATAATCTGGTCAATCCCCACCAACGAGAAGTTAAAGGTCATAAACTCAATGATTGGTCTGTTACCGGTCATTGTAGACCCTACCCCTACACCTGCAAAACCAAGCTCTGCAATTGGCGTATCAATAACACGCTTAGCACCAAACTCGTCCAACATGCCTTTAGAAGCCTTATAAGCACCATTATATTCGGCCACTTCTTCCCCCATAAGATAGATGCTTTCATCTCTTCTCATCTCTTCGCTCATGGCTTCGGCGATCGCTTCTCTAAATTGAATTGTCTTCATACCGTAGTTATCTCTTGTATCTGATGTTTAATTTTTTCGGAAAAACAAAAATAGTAATAATTGCCTAACTAATTCGACATAAAAAGAGTGAAATATTTATTATGCATGCATAGTATATTTGAGAAAATATCAGTATCTTCGTGACCTAATTTTTAATGTACCAAAAAAATCGCATAAATAATGAAAATATTAGTATGTATCAGCCACGTTCCTGACACTACCTCCAAGATCAACTTCACGGACGGAGATACCAAATTTGACACAAATGGAGTGCAATTTGTTATAAACCCTAATGACGAGTTCGGTCTTACCCGTGCCATGTGGTTCAAAGAGAAGCAAGGCGCCTCTGTAGACGTTGTGAACGTAGGAGGTTCAGAAACCGAACCAACCCTAAGAAAAGCACTTGCTATTGGTGCTGATAGTGCCATCAGAGTAGACGCCGAGGCGACCGATGGTTTCTTCGTTGCAAAACAATTAGCTGCTGTAGTAAAGAATGGAGGGTATGACCTAGTCATTGCCGGAAGAGAATCAATCGACTACAATGGCGGTATGGTTCCTGGAATGCTTGCAGGCTTGTTAGATGCTAATTTTGTAAATACATGTATCGGACTTGAGGTTGAAGGTGATAAAGCTACTGCCACTAGAGAAATTGATGGTGGAAAAGAAACAGTAAGCACTTCACTACCTTTAGTTGTAGGTGGTCAAAAAGGACTTGTTGAAGAGAGCGACCTAAGAATTCCTAACATGAGAGGAATCATGATGGCTAGAAAGAAACCATTAAATGTAGTAGCTCCTGTAGATGCTTCTCAAGAAACAGCTGCTGTTAAATTCGAAAAACCAGCTCCAAAAGGTGCCGTGAAATTGGTAGACGCTGGAAACATTGACGAATTGGTAAGCCTATTACACAACGAAGCAAAAGTCATCTAATCATCAACGTTTAAATTTCGAAACAATATTATGTCAGTTTTAGTATATACAGAATCAGAACAAGGTAACTTTAAAAAAGCAGCCTTTGAAGTGGCATCATACGCAAAAGGTGTTGCCGACATGTTAGGAACAACTGTTACAGCTGTTGCTGTAAACGCATCGAACACTTCAGAATTAGGAAACTATGGTGTTGACAAGGTACTTAACGTATCTGACGCATCCCTAGATACATTTAATGCAAAAGCTTATGCGGCCGTTATCAAGCAGGCAGCCGAAAAAGAAGGTGCTAGCGTAGTAGTAGTAAGTTCTACTGCAGATAGTAAATTCTTAGCTCCTCTTGCAGCAGTTGGACTTAATGCTGGATACGCATCAAACGTAGTTGCACTTCCTGAAGGTGCTGCTCCTTTTACTGTAAAAAGAACAGCCTTTACGAACAAAGCATTCAACATCACAGAGATCAAGACCGACACCAAAGTAATCGGACTTTCTAAAAATGCATACGGATTAAAAGAAAACAGTGGCGCTGCTGCAGAAGAAGCATTCTCACCTTCACTTGACGGTACTGCTGGCGTGACCGTTGAGTCAGTTGACAAAGCTGCCGGAAAAGTAACTATTGCTGATGCAGAGGTTGTAGTTTCTGGAGGGCGTGGACTTAAAGGACCTGAAAACTGGGGCATGGTTGAAGAACTTGCTGAAGTTCTGGGTGCCGCAACCGCTTGTTCGAAGCCGGTTTCAGACCTTGGATGGAGACCTCATAGCGAGCACGTTGGACAAACCGGGAAGCCTGTTGCGTCTAACCTTTATATCGCTATTGGTATCTCAGGTGCTATCCAGCACTTGGCAGGAATCAACTCTTCTAAGGTTAAAGTGGTGATCAACAACGATCCAGAAGCACCTTTCTTCAAGGCTGCTGATTACGGCGTGGTTGGTGATGCCTTTGAAGTTGTACCTCAGCTCATCGAAAAATTAAAAGCATTTAAAGCCCAGAACGCATAATTTTTGTTAAATTGTGCCCAATATAAGGGCTGTCTAAATTTGCTGAATAGCCTGTTTAGACAGCCTTTTTTTATTTGCTATGAGTCTAGTACGTCTGAATATCAAAGGAATATCCTATAGTCAAACTCAAAATGGTGCCTATGCACTTATTTTGAACGAAGTAGATGGTGAACGAAAATTACCGATCGTCATAGGAGCTTTTGAAGCACAATCGATAGCGATCGCCCTAGAAAAAGAAATTAAACCTCCTCGACCCTTAACCCACGACCTTTTCAAGAATTTTTCCGAGCGCTTTGACATCATTGTCAAGCAAGTCATCATTCATAAATTAGTAGATGGTGTCTTTTACTCGAGTATCATTTGCGAACGTGATAAGATCGAAGAGATCATCGACGCAAGAACTAGTGATGCTATCGCTTTGGCATTGCGTTTCAACGCGCCGATATTTACCTATAAGACCATCTTGGATAAGGCCGGTATTTATCTAAAAGTAAACCCCAAGGAGGAAGACGAACAAGAAGACAAAGAAAGTATTATTGTAGACGAAATAGTCTCAGCAGAAAGCTCAGAGTCCAAATCTCCTGCTGAAAATTACAGCAAGTTATCCCTTCAGGAGCTTTATAATTCTTTAGACAGTGCAGTAAACAACGAAGATTACGAGAAGGCTGCCAAGATACGCGATGAAATTTCCCGACGAGAAAAAAAATAAATCCCTGATATATATGCGAAAAATCATGTTGATGATCCTGCTACTATGCGGGTTGGGTATGACCAATGCTCAAGAGATAGAAAAGGACTGGCACTTTAGCGCCATTGAAAATGCACAAGGAGAAGCACTGTTCGAAATCAACGCAGGAGTCGATCAACTAACGTTCAATAAAGGTGAATTCAGTTACAATTTAGAAGCAAAGGACAACCTAAAAGCTTCAGGCGATTACATCTATCAAAACAACCTGTTGGTGTTTTATTACAACCAACCCACTGACACCATACGACGCTACAAGATCACTGCTTTGACCGATTCGACTTTGGTTTTTACTGAGAATGGTGTGAGCTATAAATTCGTTGCTCCGAAAATGGAAGTAGCCGCTGCAACTCAAGCCGTTGACTCTTCGAACAGTCAGATCATTCCTAGTCAAGGATTCTCTACCGGAAGTTTGATGCGCGGAGCGTTGGGTATGGCGGTCTTGTTGCTCATTGCATTTCTATTTAGCAGCAACCGCAAAGCGATCAATTGGAAAACGGTGGGCATAGGCCTAGGTTTTCAACTTCTTATTGCTGTGGGTGTATTAAAGGTTAGATTTATTCAAGTGGCTTTTGAGTTTGTCGGTCAAAAATTCATTGACCTGCTTGATTTCACAAGAGCCGGTAGTAAATTTCTATTTGAAGGACTTGTAACTGACATGGATACTTTTGGGTTCATCTTTGCCTTTCAAGTATTACCAACAATCCTATTCTTCTCTGCCCTAACATCTGTTCTATTTTATTTAGGTATTATTCAGAAAGTGGTTAAAGCGCTTGCATGGCTTTTAACCAAACTTTTGAAAATATCGGGTGCAGAAAGCTTAAGTGTCGCTGGAAATATTTTTCTTGGACAAACCGAAGCCCCATTGCTAATCAAGGCATATCTTGAAAAAATGAACAAGTCTGAGATGTTACTTGTTATGATCGGAGGAATGGCTACAGTGGCGGGAGCCGTTTTGGCTGCCTACATTGGTTTTCTAGGAGGTGACGATCCAGCACTAAGACTTACATATGCGAAGCACTTGCTTGCGGCTTCTGTAATGGCCGCTCCAGGCGCCATTGTTATTTCGAAAATATTATATCCCCAAACTGAATCTGTGAATACAGACGTAAAAGTATCTTCTGAAAAAATTGGTTCCAACTTACTTGACGCTATCGCCAATGGAACTACGGAAGGTTTAAGATTAGCGGTGAACGTGGGAGCCATGCTCTTGGTTTTCGTTGCGTTTATTGCCATGCTGAATGGTATCCTGGGGTGGGTTGGAGATGTGACCTCTCTCAACGATTGGATGGCAGAAAACACTCCATACCAAAAGTTTTCCCTTGAGTTTATTCTTGGATACTTATTTGCCCCTCTCATGTGGCTTATAGGAGTTGCCAAAGAAGATATGGCCCTAATGGGACAACTGTTAGGTATTAAATTAGCCGCTAGTGAGTTTGTAGGCTATATACAATTGGCAGACCTTAAAGATGTGGCTAGTGCTTCACATTTAAAATATAACAAATCCATAATCATGGCTACATACATGCTTTGCGGATTTGCCAACTTTGCCTCTATCGGAATTCAGATCGGAGGTATTGGCTCCTTGGCGCCTGGACAAAGAAAAACTCTTTCTGAATTTGGAATCAAGGCCTTGATCGGAGGAACAATCGCTTCTTTAATGTCAGCGACCATCGCTGGAATGATCATCGGATAAATAGTTGATAAACATTTAATAAATAGGAAGTGCTTCGGCTAAAAAGCTGAGGCACTTTTTCTATTTTAGCATCAGCTGAAGCACTTTGTACTTAAAGCAGTTGTGCGGCCTTTCAGCTTAAAAAAATCGCAACCAATTATAGAAGGACTATGAAGCAGTATCTAGATCTTGTAAAGCACGTACTAGAACATGGAAACGAAAAAGGAGATCGCACCGGCACGGGCACAAAGTCTGTATTTGGGTATCAAATGCGCTTTGACCTGAGCGAAGGATTTCCGATGGTGACCACCAAAAAACTGCACTTAAAGTCCATCGTCTATGAATTGCTCTGGTTTTTAAAAGGCGACACCAATGTGAAATACCTTCAAGAAAACGGGGTACGCATCTGGAACGAGTGGGCTGATGATAACGGCGACCTCGGACCGGTTTACGGGCACCAATGGCGTAACTGGAACAGCGACGAGATCGACCAAATCAAAGAAGTGATTCACACCCTAAAACATAATCCTAACAGTAGGCGTATGTTGGTTTCGGCTTGGAATCCAAGTGTGTTGCCCGACACGTCTATCTCTTTTTCTGAAAACGTGGCTAACGGAAAAGCAGCCTTACCTCCTTGTCATGCGTTCTTTCAGTTTTATGTCGCCAACGGAAAACTATCTTGTCAACTGTATCAGCGCAGCGCCGATATCTTTTTGGGCGTTCCGTTTAACATTGCATCATATGCATTGTTTACCATGATGATGGCACAAGTATGTGGATACGAAGCAGGGGACTTTATCCACACCTTTGGTGATGCACATATCTATAGTAATCATTACGAACAACTCGAACTACAATTGAGTCGTGATCCGCGTCCGCTACCAAAGATGGTCCTAAATCCTGAGGTCAAGGATATTTTTGACTTCACTTTTGATGATTTCACCTTGGTTGATTACAATCCGCATCCTCATATTAAGGGAGTTGTCGCCGTTTAACATCCATTTAACATTAAATGCTTCGGCACTGATCAAAAAGTGGTAACTTTAAGGAAGATTCACAAAACAGGATCTCCTTATGTTAGTTACCGAAGCAATCGCGACCTTTTATCTCAACACACGTCAAGATTCTGAACGCATATGTAAGCCTCTAAAAATCGAGGATTACGTGGTGCAACCGATTGTTGATGTGTCTCCGCCCAAATGGCATTTGGGACACACCACTTGGTTTTTTGAAGAGTTTGTTTTGAAGCCCAACTTTTCGAATTATCAGCTTTTTGACAATGATTTCGCCTTCGTTTTTAATAGCTACTATGAAACCGTTGGAAAACGTGTGGTGAGAGCAAACAGAGGAAATTTGACACGGCCTTCGGTTAACAAGGTATATGACTATCGTAGATACGTCGACACCCATATGGAGCAATTGCTTGAAGCAGGAATCTCTGATGAAGTCAAACAAATTGTACAGATCGGGATTCATCATGAAAAACAGCATCAAGAGTTGTTGCTTACTGACATCAAATATATTTTAGGAAACAACCCGTTATTACCCGTTTACGACACCAATATCAACGAAAATCCCGTGCAAGATTTCGAGCAGCAATGGCTTTCGATTGAAGAGGGCGTATATGCCATTGGACATCAAACAAATGACTTCTGCTATGACAATGAGTTAGGAAGGCACAAGGTCTTTTTACACAACTATCAGATATCAAGCAAACTGGTTACCAACGAAGAGTATTTAGAATTCGTTGAGGCTGGTGGTTACAGGAAATTCGACCTATGGCATGCCGAAGGTTGGGATTGGGTACAACAAAACAAAATCGACGCTCCAGAATACTGGCACCAAATAGAAGGTCGATGGCATCAATATACACTGATGGGTTTACAGCCCATCAACCTGAAGGCACCCGTAACCCACATTTCGTATTTTGAAGCCTTTGCTTTTGCGCAGTGGAAAGGTATGCGGCTACCTACAGAATTTGAATGGGAAGCAGCACAACATCTTTTCAAATGGGGAACCCGATGGGAATGGACCGAAAGCGCGTATCTACCCTACCCTTTCTACCAAAAAGCCGATGGCGCCTTGGGAGAATACAATGGTAAATTCATGGTCAATCAAAAGGTGCTTCGCGGCGGCTCAATAGCTACCCCAAAAAAACACACCCGACATACCTATCGAAACTTTTTTCACTCACATTTACGTTGGCAATTTACCGGATTAAGGTTGGCCAAATCGTAACGACAAAACTCGCATGGAAACAGAAAACCAGACTTTATTGACAACAACATTTGAAGAAGATGTCTATAATGGACTCTCTTCATACCCAAAATATTTGTACTCTAAATACTTCTATGACGAAATTGGCGATAAGCTTTTTCAGGACATCATGGCGCTTCCAGAGTACTATTTGACCAACGCCGAATACGATATTTTCGAGTTACATAAAGAAGCCATTACATCTGCATTTGCCGCTCCGCAAGGGTTTGACCTCATTGAATTGGGTGCTGGTGACGGAAAAAAGACCAAGGTCTTGTTATCCCACCTACTCCAACAAGAAATGGACTTTGAATATCTTCCAATTGATATCAGTCAAAATGCATTAGACAAACTAGAATTGGCATTGCACCAAGAGTTGCCCGGTATCAAAGTAAAGCCTCAACAAGGCACATACTTTGAAGTCCTTGACCGTCTTTCTAAGTTCAACGAACGTAAAAAGGTCATCATGGTATTAGGCTCCAACATAGGAAATTTGCTGCACGATCGCGCCATTGAATTCTTGCGAAGTATACAAGAAAGTATGAACGCTGGCGACCTGTTATTTATGGGTTTCGACCAGAAAAAACATCCGCAGACCATTTTAAACGCCTACAATGATCCAACCGGAGTAACGGCAGCCTTTAACAAAAATGTCCTCACCCGGATCAATCGAGAATTAGACGCTAATTTCGACCTAGAGAAGTTTATGCATTGGGAAACCTATGATCCAGAGAGCGGCACTGCCAAAAGCTATCTGGTCGCGACCGAGGCACAAAAAGTGGGCATCAAAAAAATGAATCTCGAAATCTCATTTGATCAATGGGAGACCATACACACCGAGATCTCCCAAAAATATGATGACAAGGTGGTGAGGTGGTTAGCAAGTGAGGCTTCTTTAGAAATTGTAAGAAGTTTCACAGATAACGACAATTACTATAAGAATTACGTATTTACCAAAAAATTGCATTGTATATGAAAGCTATCTGGAACGACCAAGTTATTGCCGAAAGCGACAACACCGTAGTGGTCGAAAACAATCATTACTTTCCGCATGAAAGTATCAAAAAAGAATTTTTCAAAGTCAGTAATACGCATACCGTATGCCCTTGGAAAGGTCAAGCGCATTACTACACCATAGAAGTTGACGGAAATCAAAATCAAGATGCCGCTTGGTTTTATCCAGAAGTAAGTGAGCTTGCCAAAGGCATTAAGAATCATGTGGCCTTCTGGAAGGGCGTCACGGTTACAGAGTAACCTCTCACAAGTACTTTAAGCATAATATATAGCGTTTCGTGTAGGATTTTTTACACGTCGCAACGGAAAAACCCCCAAAATCCACTATTTACTCCCTAAATGTTAGCTACTTAACACCATTTGGCACGAATAATTGTTAATTTTATAATTCACAAACTATACTACATAACTACTACACTATGAAATCAAGAAAAACTGGACTTTCAGTTATGATCGTAGCCCTTTTGTTAGTAGGATCCATATTTTACATACTGGACCAACGAGAGGCTACCATTGAAACCATCCCTTCGCTCGTTGAGTTTGAAGTATTCAACCCAACACAAAAAGGAAAGAAAAAAACGCCCGAAGAAAGAGCTTTGTTTGACGAAGCGCGACTCATGCACGAGTATTATCGACAGCTAAATCCCTTAACCGGAGAAGTGCCCCTCGAAGCAAAAATTGAAGAGGTCAACATGTCGTATCAGGCACCCAATACCTTTGCAGGCAGAGTGCCGTCGGCAACCTATACCTCAAGAGGTCCTTCTAATTTAGGTGGAAGAACCCGAGCCCTAGCGGTGGACATTTCGGACAACACCGGAAATACCATGCTTGCCGGAGGCGTTAGTGGTGGACTATACCGAACTACGGACGGCGGAGCGACATGGACCAAAGTCTCTGCTAACAACGAAATCCATAACGTTACTTGCATCGTCCAAGATCCAAGAGCTGGCAATCAAAACAGATGGTACTACGGTACGGGTGAATCACTCGGAAACAGTGCTTCCTTCAATGGTGCCTTTTTCTTTGGCCAGGGAATTTGGGAGTCGACAGACAGTGGCCAAACTTGGTCGCAAATCGCAAATACTGCGTCGACCCAAGAATCCTTTGACAGTCGTTTTGACCTGGTGACCAATCTTGCTGTAAATCCTACCAACGGTGACGTTCTTGCAGCACTTGCCGGAAGGGTTAGCCGATACAACGGTAGTACCTGGACGACCGAATTAAACAATCCTTCGGGCTCGAGTACTTTCGTTTCTGATGTTGTATACACCTCTACCGGACGGGCTTACGCTTCCTTTAGTGGTAACCAAACTTCAACCATTGCTGGTGTTTGGACCTCTGCCACAGGAAGTGGAGGTTGGACTAGAATTGCACAAACAAACACACCTCCTAACTGGTCAGCAGTAGGAAGAATTGTACTAGCTCTTGCACCGTCAAACAACGACATTCTATATGCACTCTACGCTAACGGAAACGGTGGTGCCATCGAAGCAGACCTTTGGAGATATGACAACAACCTTTTGACATGGACAGACTATTCGAGTAAACTACCAGATGAAGGAACCACCAATCTTGCCGGAAATGACCCGTTCGCCATACAAGGTGGATACGATCTTGTGGTAAGCGTAAAACCTGATGACCAAGATTTTGTGGTCATCGGAGGAACGAATGCCTATAAAATTGCTGACATTGTCAATGACGCTACGTTCACCAGAATCGGTGGGTACCGCAATGAGCTTTCTTACGCACTGTACGATTCGGGAGGTGGCGATACGCATCACCCAGATATTCATGCATTAGTGTTCAACCCTTTTAATACAAGTGTACTATTTACTGGTACTGACGGAGGGATTCACAGAACGGATAACATTAACGCTGCAACTGTGGCTTGGAACAACATAAACAATGACTACAGAACGTACCAATACTATCACGTAGCCATGGATCCACTAAACGGAAGTGACGGTGTAATAGGAGGTGCTCAAGATAACGGAACCACTGCAGGAGGAACCACTTTTGGTTTGGCAGATGCTACGACCATGGCTTTGATCCTTGGTGGAGATGGTGTAGCCGTAGGAATTTCAAGAGACAATGCTTGCGTGCCGTTCTTTGAAGGCTTTCAAAACGGAACCCTTTTCAGAACATGTCCGACCTTTACAAATATTACACCTTCAGGATCTGGTAGTCAATTCGTGACCTATTTTTATTTAGATCCAGATAATAACAATGCACTGTATTATGCAGGTCTCAATACGTTATACAGAACCACAGCATCAACTACTGTTACGAGTGGTACTTGGACCAATATGGGTTCTACCTCAACAATCACCGGAACACCAACAGATAGGATTCAAGCGATGGCAACTACAAGAGGTACATATAATGCTGCGACTAGCTATTTGATGATCGGTGGAGATCGCGGAGGAATCTATCGATTGGATGACCCGCAAAATGCGGCTAACATTTCATCAGCAGTAGATATTACTCCAGCAGGTGTTACGCGAACATTCCCTTACATCTGTACAGGTATCGCGATTCATCCAACCAATCCTGATATTGCCATGGTAACGTATGCCAACTATGGTGTAAATAACATCTATGTGACATCGAATGCCACGGCGGCATCACCAACATGGACCTTGGTTGAGCGTAACCTTGCTTCGTTCTCGATTCGTTCGGCGGCAATCGCAGAAGTTGCGGGAGATGTCTTTTATTATGTAGGTACAGCCAGAGGACTATATGCAACAACAGACCCAACAAGCGTAGATTGGACGATTCAATCGCCAAACGATATTGGATTTGCAGTGATCAGCTCAATGGCCTACCGTCCTTCTGACAACAAGCTATTGATCGGAACGCATGGTAACGGAATGTACGAAGCTTCAATCTTCTCATTATCGTCTGAGTCCTTTACAGAAAATGGAGACTTAAACTATTATCCAAATCCTGTAGTGTCTGACATTAACCTAGTGATAGAAGATCAAATTTTAGCGAACAATCCGAAGTATCAAGTACTTGACCTAACGGGCAAGCAGGTGCTAAACGGATCGCTAGACAATCAAAAAGTAATCAACGTCGATGGCTTAAGCCCTGGTCTCTATTTTGTACAGCTTGCTGCAAACAATCAGAAGTTCACGGCTAAATTTGTGAAGAAATAAATAATAAAGCATATAAAAAACGCTCTCAAATGAGAGCGTTTTTTATTCCAAAACTTCACTTCTCTACAGTTCGAGAACGCCATTCTCGGTTCCTGCATAATCATTCCATTGGTAGCGATCGGCTGCCTCGTCATTAGTATACGAGCCGTCTACGACATACCTAAATTCATAACTCTTGTCCTTTTCGAGATTGATAGTGCCTTTAAAGGTTCCGTTTTTTAGTTTTCTCAATTTGCTCTCGGTGATGTTCCAGTCGTTAAAGTCACCTACAACAACTACTTTTTTTGCATCTTTTGCCGGTACAGAAAACGTCACTTTACATACGGGTTTGCTCTTAAGATATTGTTTTGTAATAGCCATGATATTTCAATTTTAAGATTGTTAATGGGTATAAATGAAAACATTAAAACCCACTTAAACAAGCACTTACAAAAAAATTGCGAAGCCCATAAAAAAGAGGGTGACAATTTGAAAAATCAACAAAATGGGGGTATGATTTTTTGGAGAATGAAAATCTAGTCTTGAAGATATTCAGCTAAGATTGCCGTTAATCGATCAAGTTCTTCCTCTGTATTATAAAAGTGAAAACTGAAACGTATTCCGGTTCCCTTTCTTGAACATACTACTCCATTATTCAACAAATGATCGTAAAGAGAATCGCTTCCGTTAATGGTAAAGATGGAAGAATGCTGCTCGCGAGAAACGATTGCCTCATCCAACAATCCAAGGGCCTCAAATGTAGCTTTGGCCTTTCTACTTAATACTTGAATCCTTTCGGAAACCTTTTGCATCCCGACGCCCTTGAGAAACTCGATCGACTTTTTCAAGCTCCCATAGCTCAAGGTATCTTGGTGGCCTGGCTGAAAGTGTCCGACAAACGAGGCGCTCTCTTTTGGGTATTGCCAATGCACTGTGTTAAAACCAATGGTCTTTGGATGAATCTTTTGAATGGCTTCTTCCTTGAAAAGCATAAATCCGTTGCCATAGCCACCCAGCATCCATTTATAAGAACTGGCTCCGAGCACATCAATCGGAGATTTTTCGAAGTCAAAAGCCTGCGTTCCGCAAAACTGGGTACCATCTGCCAACATCAACAGCTCAGGAAATTCGTTCTTGAGCGCTCTCAGAAAATCCAGTGATATCTTTATACCACTTATGTATTGAACCAAACTTATCGCCAAGATGTTAGGGCGTTCTGCGCGCACAGCGTTAAGAATGTTGTCTTCAAGATGCGCATCCATTTCTGCGTAACACACTTTAAGGTTTCGATCTTCAACTGGCCAATTGACCGAAGGATAATCCCCTTTTAGCAAAAGCACCTTTTGTCCAGGGGCCAATCCGTCGAGCAACACATTGAATCCGTGGCTGAAACTAGGCACAAGGGCAACCCGCTCTTTTGGGCAAGAAAAGAACGCTCCTACAGCGTTTCGTACCGAATCCATAAAGTCGTGCTGCGTCTCACGAAAGCGGCTTCCTTGTTCAAAATACTGTTGGTCATGCGAGCGTCTCCATTCTAAAAGATCGCGATGCATCGGGCCTGTTGCTGCCGTGTTAAAGTAAAGTTTTTCAGTAAGTAAAGGGAATTGGTTTTGGTACGTGCTCATGTAAAAAATCTAGATAAAAACGCTATTTTTGTGGTAGTTAAAGGTACTCAATACTATGCTTTTCAAAAAGAAAAACACACCAAAGATCGATCAGGACCAACTGGCACTTATCAAGAACGCTCAAACGAGGATCAAACAAAAAAAACGTTTGTACTACCACTTCATCCTTTTTGTGCTCGGTGCCGTTGCATTGATCCTTCTCAATGTGGTATTTGGATACAAAGAAGAGGTGAAGCCTTTTGGCGTAGACTGGTTCGTTTTAGCCATTTGTATTTGGGTCCTCTTACTTTTGGCGCATGTTTTCAATGTTTTCATTACCTCACGATTTATGGGGAAAAAGTGGGAAGAAGAGCAACTGGCAAAGTTGGTCGCCAAACAAGAGACACGCATCGAGCAAATGAAGAACAAGCTCTTAAACGAAGAGCAACTGATGGCCGAATCTGAAGCATATAAAGAGCAACAAAAAACTACAGAAGTACCTAAAGTAGAAAAGTCTCAAGTAATTACCATCATAGCCGCCGCGGCCGAGAACAATGCCTTGGGAAAGGACAACGACCTTATCTGGCATTTGTCTGATGACCTGAAACATTTCAAGAATTTGACCGCTGGACACCATGTGATCATGGGTCGTAAAACCTTTGAATCCATGCCCAAAGCGCTTCCAAATAGAACCAATGTGGTCATCACCAGACAGACCGATTATCAACCCGAAAATGCAGTAGTGGTCAACTCTTTAAAAGATGCACTTGATATCGCTAAAGACGACCCGAGACCTTTTATTATAGGTGGCGGTGAGATTTACAAACAGGCACTGGACTTTGCAGACCAAATTGAGCTTACAAGAGTACACGAAACATTTGAAGCCGACACCTTCTTCCCAGAGATCAATCCTTCGGTTTGGAAAGAAGTAGCCAATGAATTTCATCCCAAGGATGAAAAGCACCCTTATGATTTTTCCTTCTTGCGTTACGAACGCGTCTAGCATGTAAAGGAAATGATCTCTGATGATTTTGTTCTGTACCTAGGTCAAGCACTCAATGCTTCTATTACAAGTATTGCACCCCTTTCTGGCGGAGACATAAACGATGTTTTCTTACTGACCTCAGAGAAAGATAGATATGTAGTCAAAGTGAATGATGCACGGCGATTTCCAGGGATGTTCGAGGCCGAAAAGAAAGGCCTTGAACTACTCAGAAACACCAATACCTTTACTATTCCCGAGCCCATTTCGCTTGGCACTTTTCAATCGCATTCTTTCCTCCTACTTTCCTATATCGAATCGGGGAATCGAAGTACTTCGTTTTGGGAACAATTCGGACGTCAATTAGCACAATTACATCAGCATAGCGATGCCACCTTCGGGTTGGATCACGATAATTACATTGGCAGTTTACCGCAACAAAACCAACGACACGAGAGCATCAGTTCATTTTACGTAGCTGAACGATTGCTACCGCAAGTGACCATGGCCGCGGACAAGGGCTTTTCATTCGCAAATACCGATGCTTTCTTTAAAAATTTAGAGCACCTTATTCCCGAAGAAAAACCTGCGTTGACACATGGTGATCTTTGGAGTGGAAACTTCATGGTCTCAGAGGATGGTCTTCCTTGTTTGATCGATCCCGCTGTTGTCTACATGCACCGAGAATCTGACTTAGGCATGATGCATCTATTCGGAGGTTTTTCAGCGATACTCTTTGATAGTTATGCGGAATGTTTTCCGTTGGAAAAAAACTGGAAAGAACGTTTGGATCTTTGGCAACTGTACTATCTACTGGTGCATGTAAACCTCTTTGGCGGAAGCTATTATCCCTCGGCCAATAGCATTATTCAAAAATACAGCTAACAGCCCTTTGCACTTCGTCTGC
The DNA here is from genome assembly GCA_028279515.1 of Flavobacteriaceae bacterium. Classification (GTDB taxonomy): domain Bacteria; phylum Bacteroidota; class Bacteroidia; order Flavobacteriales; family Flavobacteriaceae; genus JANQNQ01. The sequence goes on along the minus strand of JANQNQ010000001.1, from coordinate 186,611 downwards.
AAAATCTTGCACTTTATCGATGAGCCATATTGCTACTGTGTCTCTTTCTTTATTTCGAAAACTGGGGTGTATATTGGGATTGTTAACTGATACCAGTATATAATGATGTTGTTGATGCGTGTAGTTAATGCCCTACTAATCGTAGCTACACCACAGTGAAGAGATTCAATCTGAAAAAATTGGATCTCTTCTTTTATTTAGGAGCTTTCCTAACATTTGTTGTACTTTTGCCTAAATTTTAAACGAATGAAAGCATATGTTTTTCCTGGTCAAGGAGCTCAATTCAGCGGAATGGGTCTTGACCTATATGAGAAATCCCCTCTAGCCCAAGAATTGTTCGAAAAAGCAAACGACATTCTGGGCTTTCATATTACCGATATTATGTTCGAAGGTTCTGCCGAAGACCTCAAACAAACAAAGGTTACCCAACCGGCGATCTTTTTGCACTCGGTTATCCTATCAAAAGTTCTTGGTGAAAGTTTTCAACCTGATATGGTTGCAGGACATTCATTAGGCGAATTTTCAGCGTTGGTTGCCAACAACACACTGTCTTTTGAAGACGGACTCAAATTGGTTTCTCAACGTGCTATGGCCATGCAAAAGGCATGCGAGTTACAACCCAGTACAATGGCTGCCGTTCTAGGACTTGATGATGATGTCGTTGAAAAGATCTGCGCTACAACTCCGGGTATTGTTGTTGCGGCAAACTATAACTGCCCAGGACAATTGGTAATCTCGGGAGAAGTAGACGCCATCAACACGGCTTGTGAGTCTTTGAAGGAAGAAGGCGCAAGACGTGCATTGGTACTTCCTGTTGGGGGTGCTTTTCACTCTCCATTAATGGAGCCTGCAAGAGAAGAGTTGGCAGCAGCTATCGAAAATACACCATTCGAAACACCAAGCTGTCCAATCTATCAAAACGTAAGTACTACCGCCGTGACGGATGCATCGATCATCAAAGAGAATTTGATAGCTCAGTTGACCGCACCTGTAAAGTGGACACAATCGGTTCAAAATATGATCAATGATGGTGCTTCTCTATTTACTGAAGTAGGCCCAGGAAAAGTGTTACAAGGATTGGTGAAGAAAATCGATCGTAGCGCTGAGACCGCAGCTGCTTCTTTCGAAACGGAAGCATAATTTATTCCATATAAAAAATAAAAAAGGCCTCGTTCAGTTCAGTTCGGGGTCATTTCACTACTCTTTGTGGTATCTGGATTTCTTTAGGTAAGAAGCCACAGTTTCAGCTTCAGGGGTGTTAATTGAAGAGTCTATTTCCTCTATTTCAATTTCCCTAGGAATCAAGTATATTGATAAATCCAATGCATGACATATCTTTAAATAATTATTAAAGGACATATCCATACTTTCTCCAAAATATCTACTTAATGAGCTCTGAGCAATCCCTGTTCTCTTATGTAACTCATAACTTGATATTTTCTTTTCTTTCATCCTCCGCCTCAAGAAACTCAATAAACTTCTTTTCTTTCTAAGAACTATTTCGTCCAACATTTTAAATAAATTTTACCATCTTCACAAAGGTAGAAAAAATACTTGCTTATACGCTAAAAAAAAGAAGTTCACACCAAAAAAATCACTATTTAGTAGAACCTTCACCTGTTAATTAATTTGTTGAAAACAATGTCACTATACGAAAAATGAACATCAATTTTTCTCTAACTTTAATTTTGTAAGTGAAAGGAGGTGTATGACAAGTGAAACAAAAAAAGAAAGAGCCAAAGCCCGTGCAAGAGTTCTGGCTCAATTTAGGAATCATTGTTTTAATAATCGAAGCTTTTACAGCTATTTCAGATTTAATCAAAACTTTGATGTAAGAATGGGCCGCCAGTTACAGCTGGCGGCTTCCTCTTATTCAAATATAATGTTTTTTTGTAGTTTCTGAACGAATTGTTGATAACATCTGCTTATGCAAGTGAATACAGCGATTTATTGCTTATAGATAACCCCATCTTTCATCACAAATGAAATGCTTTCCATCGTGTTGATATTTTTTGTTGGGTCATCATCGGTTGCAACGATATCGGCTAAAAATCCAGCTTTGAGCTGACCTAATGAAACTTCAACCCCTAAAAGTTGAGCATTGGTCACAGTAGCCGATTGAATTGTCTCCATAGCAGGCATCCCTCCTTCTACCATAAAGCCAAACTCTCTTCCGTTTTGCCCATGCGGAAACACGCCCGCGTCAGTTCCAAATGCGATAGCCACACCGCTCTTATATGCCTTGGCAAATGTATTTTGAATCTTTGGTCCGATCTCCAACGCCTTCGGTACGATGATCGCAGGATAATACCCTTTAATCTTTGCTTTTTCAGCCACAAATTTACCAGCAGTGATCGTCGGCACATAATAGGCATCATGTTCTTTCATGAGCTCCATCGTCTTTTCACTCATTAGGGTACCATGCTCAATGGTTTTTACACCATTACGCACTGCACGCTGCATGCCTTCATCTCCATGCGCATGTGCTGCTACCTGCATTCCGTATTCACGGGCCGTCGTCGTTATGGCCAGGATTTCTTCTTCTGTAAATTGTGGATTCTGACCGCTTTTGGCCACACTCAACACACCTCCGGTAGCAGTGATCTTGATCCAATCGGCTCCGTTCTTATAACGTTGACGCACGGCCTTTCGAGCGTCATCAACTCCGTTAACAACCCCTTCTTTAGGTCCAGGGTCTCCGATCAGTTTACGATTTCTTCCGTTAGTAGGATCCGCATGTCCGCCCGTAGTTCCGAGTGCTTTTTCGGCCGTGAAGACTCTTGGCCCTCTAACGGTTCCTTTGTTGATGGCGTTTCTTAAGGAAACATTGACCCCGCTTCCGCCAAGATCTCTTACTGTGGTAAAACCTGCCATCAAGGTACGCTCAGCGATTTCGGCAGATTTAAAGGCCACATCGGCTTCATTCAACGTAAAGGGTTCAAGATAGCGTCCTGGGTTGGTCTCTCCTTCAATATGAATGTGCATATCCATTAGGCCTGGCATAACCGTTTTACTCTTCAGATCGACGACAATGTCATTGGTTCCTGGTGTTTTGAATCCATTTTCGATGGCAACGATCTTATTGCCTTCAACGACAATGGTCTTATTCTTCAGTACTTTTCCTTTCTCGGTATCGATTAATTTTCCGCAGTGCAAATAGGTCTGCTGCGCAAACATTCCGACACTTATAAAAAGAAATAAAAGCGAAGCAATTACTTTCATTTTATTATGTTTTGGTTAATGCTATGTATGTAGAATCAGGAATTTCCTGTTTTCTGCTCTTTAACTTTCTGCTCCCATCGCCAAGCCGAGCGCATGGCTTCATCTAGTGACGACTGTGCCTTCCACCCTAATACGGTGTTGGCTTTTTCAGTATCAGCATAGGCGGCCACAACATCTCCCGGTCTACGTGGAGCAATCCTATAATTGAGTTTTAGTCCCGAAATGCGTTCAAAACTTTCGATAACCTCTAGGACGGAGCTTCCTGTCCCTGTTCCCAAATTAAATACTTCATAGTTATCTGCATTTTCAGCATTCATCAAACGCTGCAACGCCACAACATGAGCTCTTGCTAGATCAACCACATGGATATAATCTCGAATGCAAGTACCATCAACTGTAGGATAGTCGTTACCAAAAACGGCCAATTCTTTGCGCAATCCGATGGCGGTCTGGGTAATAAAAGGTACCAAATTCTGGGGAACACCAATGGGAAGTTCTCCTATCTCAGCACTAGGGTGTGCCCCTATTGGATTGAAATAACGCAAAGAGATTGCATTGAAATCCTCTGCGATATGACAGACATCTCGAATAATTTCTTCTCCTATTTGCTTGGTGTTTCCGTAGGGAGATTCTGCGGGTTTTACTGGTGCGTTTTCCTTTATGGGCAACGTATCTGCCTGCCCATATACAGTGCATGACGAGCTAAAAATGAAGCGCCCGTTACCTCTTTGTTGAAGCTCCTGCAGAATATAGACTAAGGCATTAATGTTATTCTCGTAATAAAGTAAAGGGTCTTCGACACTTTCTCCAACGGCTTTTGAAGCAGAGAAGTGAATGACCCCTGAGATATCTGGGTGTTTAGAAAAGAAATTTTGTACGGTATTTTTCTTTCGTAGGTCTAGTTTTTCGAACAAGGGTCTTTTTCCAGAAATGGCCTCGATTCCGTCAAGGACCGATTCATCGGCGTTAGAGCAATTGTCTACAACGACCACTTCGAAGCCTTCGGCTTGAAGCTCAACCACTGTATGCGACCCAATAAATCCAAGGCCTCCTGTAACGAGAACCTTCATCATTTATTTACAAATTCTAGTACTTTGGACGTGATGTATTCAATTTGGTCATCTTCCAACTCTGTATGCATTGGTAAGGAAATGACCTCTTTTGCTAATTGATTGGTTACGGTAAAGTTGGCTTCATCATAACGGTCATCACGATACGCCTTCTGTAAATGCAGCGGTACTGGATAATAAATACCACATGGTATGTCGTTCTCATTGAGGTGTTTTACCAAAGCATCACGATCCACGTTTAAAACACGAAGTGTGTATTGGTGAAAAACATGACAATCGCAATTTTCGCAAATGGTAGGTGTGATGATATTTTCATGCCCCGATAAGGCTGCCGTATACTTTCTTGCCGCATCTTGACGTGCCTTATTATAGTTATCCAAATGTGGAAGCTTGGCTCTTAAGATTGCTGCTTGAATCGAATCCAATCGTGAGTTGACGCCCACCACATCGTGATAGTATCGCTTGTACATTCCGTGGTTTACGATTCCGCGAATTGTATGGGCTAGGTCATCATCGTTGGTGAAAATAGCTCCGCCGTCTCCATAGCATCCAAGGTTCTTGGAAGGAAAGAACGAAGTAGAAGCCACATGTCCTATTGCACCAGCCTTCTGCTTTGAACCATCTTTAGAAGTGTAGGTAGCACCAATGGCTTGGGCATTGTCTTCGATCACGAACAGATCGTGTTCTTTAGCGACTTCCATGATCGCATCCATATCGGCACATTGTCCAAATAAATGCACAGGTACGATGGCCTTTGTTTTTGGTGTAATGGCCGCCTTCATCGCTTCAATATCAATATTGAAATTGATTGGGTCTACATCTACCAATACTGGTGTTAATCCTAGTAAGGCTATTACCTCAACGGTAGCAGCGAAGGTGAAGTCGGCTGTGATGACCTCATCACCAGATTTAAGTCCGAGTCCCATCATCGCAATCTGAAGGGCATCGGTACCGTTGGCACAAGGAATCACGTGCTTGACGCCAAGGTAGTCTTCCAACTCCTTTTGAAATGCATGCACCTCTGGTCCATTGATATAGGCTGTGGATTCAATAACTTCTATTACTGAAGAATTTATACGTTCTTTGATAAACTCATATTGACCTTTAAGGTCGACCATCTGTATTTTTTTCATCTACAATCTGCGTATATAATTGGTAACGAAAATACAAAAATCACCACGGCCGAACAACGAATTTCACGCAAACAATGTATTTTAGCGCTATCATGAATTTCGTATACAATATTCTTGTACACATCACTTCTTTTTTTTTACGGATAGCGGCACTATTCTCAAACAAGCTGTCCTTGTTTGTAAAAGGCAGAAAAAATGTGTTTGCCCAGCTTCAAAAGAGCATTGGCGCTTCAGACCGTGTGATCTGGTTTCACACTGCTTCTTTGGGCGAATTTGAACAAGGTTTACCGGTCATTGAACAGGTACGCGAGTCGTTTCCGCAGCATAAAATACTGGTCACTTTTTTTTCTCCTTCGGGATATGAGGTCAAAAAGAATAGTAAGGCTGGTGACGTCATCACCTATCTTCCGCTAGACACACGAAAAAATGCCGCTCGTTTTTTAGACATTGTTCATCCTGAATTGGCCGTTTTTATCAAGTACGAATTTTGGCCCAACTACCTCAACACGTTACAAAAAAGAAACATCAAAACCCTATTGGTCTCTGGCATTTTCAGAAAGGAGCAAGCGTTTTTTAAACCCTACGGAAGCTGGATGCGACGCTCTTTAAAGGCTTTTGAGCACTTCTTTGTTCAAGATGACAACTCAAAAAACCTCTTAAATAGCATCGGCCTTACAAACGTTTCGGTAAGCGGAGATACACGATTTGATCGCGTTGGAGAGATTTTAGAGCGAAACAACACATTAGACTTTGTGGATGATTTTAAGGGAAATCATTTGTGTGTGGTTTGCGGAAGCACCTGGCCCGAAGATGAAGCACTACTTATCCCTTTTATCAATGAAGGTCCTGAGCAGGTGAAATACATCATTGCGCCACACAACATAAAGGCCAACTTGACCAAAGACATCGTCGATAACCTGAATAAATCGGTGGTTCTCTTTTCTGAAAAGGAAGGAAAAGACCTTTCAAAATACGATGTGTTTGTTCTTGATACCATCGGAATTTTGACTAAAGTATACAGCTATGCCGACCTTGCCTATGTCGGTGGCGGAATGGGCACAAAAGGCCTGCACAACACTTTAGAGCCTGCTACCTTTGGTATTCCTGTGGTCATAGGGCAAAATTATAAGGGGTTCAAAGAGGCGGAAGAATTGGTTTCAATGGGAGGAATTCTAAGTATTCGTACGAGAGGTGGGTTCAACGATACATTTTCAAATTTGATCGAATCCCCCGAAAATAGGAAGACCGTTGGCCTAATCAATGAAAATTACACGAAAAAAAATCGAGGGGCCACCGTCCAAATCCTCAGTCACATACGTACATTACTGTAAGATCACTTAGATTTTGATGTTTTATTAAAAAAATGTTAAAATTTTATTTGCAATAGTGACTAATAAGTTGTTACATTGCACGTGACTAAACAATTTAACACAAAACTCGTATCATGAAAAGAATCATTTTAAGTATGGTATTAGTGTTTGCACTTAGTGCTTCATTTGTATCATGTAGAGAGACGAAAGAAAAGGCTGCTGACGCCGTTGAAAACGCTGCTGATGCTGCAGAAGAGGCTACCGATGCCGCTGCTGATGCTGTTGACGCTGCAAAAGATGCTGCCAATGACGCCGTTGACGCTGCTGGTGATGCCGTTGATGCTGCTAAAGACGCTGCCAATGACGCTGTTGACGCTGCTGGTGATGCTGTTGATGCCGCTAAAGACGCTGCTGGTGACGCTGTTGATGCTGCTAAAGATGCAGCAGGTGATGCCGCTGACGCAGTAAAAGATGCCGCGAAAGATGCAGAAAAAGGTGTAAAAGACCTAAAAGACAAGGTAGACAACAAATAATCTACCTTATCAAACCTTATACAAGCGCAGCTTTTGCTGCGCTTTTTTTGTTTTTATAATGTGCATCTCTTTTTAGTATATTGTGAAAGGAAAACCATTGATCCTTAACTATGTATACAGCTTTTCTCAATAAAGCTCTCATTTTAGGCATTGCCCTTTGCGCCATCAGCTTTACGTCTTTTGGACAATCGAACGATGCGCAATACTCTATTGACGAACTCATCACCAAAAAGTTCAGTTCGGTAGATTCGCTAAACAAATTTTTTAGACCGTATCAGAGGGATACGGTTAGCATTAAAACGTTTATTGCCAAAGCTGGGGCAAATGATTACTTAATCGGAGAATCTTATGGAAACAATACTTTAGGAGTGTTTTTTAGGGACCGATCAAAGTATAACAAAGCCATTTTATATCATAAAAGAAGTCTTAGTTTGGCCAATGCTTTGGACAATGACGAGTTGCGGGTTTCTGCCTTGAACATGCTAGGTGTTGTTTACAGAAGAATGGACGCCGTGCGGTCGGCGTTAGACAATCATCAGCTGGCGCTGAGTATCGCCGAAAAAAGCAATGATAAAACCTATGCGATTCTCAAGAATACGACGATATCACATAATAGTATTGGAAACATATACCTCACACTAAAACAATATGACCGTGCTGAAGAACAGTTCAAAAAAGCACTTGTATACGAAGAACAACTTGAAAGCAAATTAGGCTTGGCCATCAATTACCACAACATTGGATATGCTTACGAAGCACGTGGTGTTTTTGATGAAGCCTTGACCAATTACTTTAAATCTTTACACTACAATAGAGAGATCAACTCAAATCTAGGTATCATGATCTGTGATAATAGTATCGCACAGATCTATTTAAAACAAGGAAATCCAGAAAAGGCACTAGAACTGATTACCCCTACTCTTTCTGTAGCGGAAGAGATGGAAGATAACTTTTACATCGCCATGGCCAATGTAAATAAAGGCTGGGCCTTGACAGAATTAAAACGTTATAAAGAAGCCGAAACCTATCTCTCTAAAGGATTACAAGTATCCAAAGATAATAACCTACAATCATTTATAGCCACCTCTTATCAGCAGCTTTCGCATCTATACGAAGTACAAGGAAACTATAAGAGTGCGCTAGATTACAACAAGCAATTTCAGGAACAAGAGGAAAAATTCTTGAACGAAAGCAACCAGCAGTACATTTCGGACCTTTTGATCAAATACGAAGCCGAAAAACAACAAAGTCAGATCGATCTTCTGGAAAAAGAAAACCAGATAATGAACATGCGATTGGGACAGAACAACAAGATCTTTCTGTTTACGCTGGCACTATTGCTAATGGCGTTGGCATTAGTCTTTATTCTTTATCGACAGTTTAAACTGCGAAATGAGCGCCGCTTACTGCGCATGGAACAGAAGTTATTGCGGTCTCAGATGAATCCGCATTTCATTTTTAATTCGTTGTTGTCAATCAAACTATACATGCTCAATAATGATAAAGACAGTGCGATTGCCTATTTGGACCAATTTTCAAAATTAGTCCGCACTATACTTTCCACTTCGCTTGAAAAGGAGATTTCATTGGCCGAAGAGCTGGACACTATGAAATTGTATGTCAACATCGAGAACATACGATTGTGCAACGAGATCGATTATAAAGTACATGTTGCCAACGACTTGGATCTTGAGAATATCAAGATTCCTTCTTTGACTCTTCAACCTTTTATAGAAAATGCCTTATGGCATGGCTTATCTCCCAAAGACGGATATAAATCGCTTGAGCTGGATGTGAGTCGTAAGAATGATTCATATGTTCAGATAAGTATCACTGACAATGGGATTGGAAGGGAACGTACCATGGAGATCGTGAGCGAAAAACGAAACACCCAGAAAAAATCAATTGGTATCAATCTCACAAAAGAGCGATTGACCAATTTCTCCAAGAACTTTACCAACACGCATGCCTTGAGTATCATTGACCTTTATGATGACGGCAAGATTCCGTCGGGGACACAAGTACAGTTGAATCTGCCTGTCAAATAACCCTTTGAGATGAAGCTGCAGGCCCATGCCATAGCGTTTTTGTTTCTTTTCACTATCCCTTGGTGTAAAGCACAAACCGATGCTGAGAAAATGGCTACCCTCACGTTGGATGTTCATCAGCGCTTTCAAGATGCTCTGTACGATGATCCCGATCAGGCAAAAATGCTTTTGGACAGTTTACAAGTGTTAGCCGAAACGACAACGCTTCCACAAGCTAAATTCTACGCGACATATGGACTGGCATGCCAAGCAAGGATTCGTCATGACATGATTGATTCGAAGAAACTCTTTGAAACGGCAAACGGTATTGCTCGTGATAATGACCTAAAAAAAGAACAGGTAGAAGCCACTACATGGTTGGCCAATCTTGCATATTTTAACAGTAACAACAGCCGAGCCGACTCCTTATATCGTGAAGTCATTAACCTTTCAAAAACCATTGACCACGTTGACGGTATTGCTGGCGGATTCTTTGGCCTAGCTTCTACCGAAGTTGACGACTCAAAGAGCCTGGTGTTTCTTTTGAAAATAGATTCTTTATATAAAAAACATGATAAGGTCAGCGCCATTTTGGCAAATTCCTATGACGTTATTGGAAGAATGTACCTTAATTCTTTTAATGATAAACAACTGGCCCGAAGCTATTTCAGAAAGGCACTGGAGACCTCAAAAAAAGTGAATTACGTTCCTGGGATTCTATATGCTGGAAGGCTTTCTGGCGGTTTGGCACTTGATGATGGTGATTTTGAAGAGGCCCGTACACTTTTCACCGACCTTTATGACAAAAGCATTCAGCTTGAAGATTCTATAGAAACGGCTCTAAGTCTCTTGGACCTTGCCAGAGTTGACAGAGCATTAGGTAAAAACATCGAAGCCAGAAGAAAGCTAAACGACGCCCTAAGTATCTACATGCGCGCAAACGACAGCGTATCTATCACTAATACCCATTTGCAATTGGCGCGGATCGCCCTGTCCTTAGACGAATTTGACAATGCTCAAAAACACCTCGATAGTACCGCCCTTTATTTTAAAACACTCGATTCATTAAAATATGCCATCAGCCGATCCAGTATCACTTTGTCTTTGTTAGAAGCTCAAGGGCATTATAAAGAAGCATTGGTAATGAACAAACTTCTTGATAGCTTAAAAACGGAACAACTCACAAGAAAAAATAGTCAAGAATTTTTAAAGATCGAACAGCGCTATCGTGCCAGCGAAAAAGAAAAGGAAGTCAATCTCCTTAAAACCGAAAAAGCACTTTCTGAACAACAAAAGAAAAATCAGCGGAACCTTTTTATTTTGGGGTTGATTGTTTTGGTGCTGGGACTTTTCAGTCTCTTTTTTCTATACAGGAACAAACTGAAGACCAATGCCAAATTGCGAGAGATCGACCGTTTAAAATCCAATTTCTTTGCCAACATATCACATGAGTTCAGAACACCACTTACCCTAATTGCAGGCCCCATCAACAAAAAATTGGAAGCTCCCGAACTTACCAATGAAGACCGTGCTGATTTTAACATGGTTCTTCAAAACAAAGATCGCTTGTTACGTTTGGTAGATCAAGTTTTGGATCTATCTAAGGTTGACGCGGGAAGTCTTCATGTCTCTTTAGAAAAGGCATCAATTTTCCCTTTTATTAGTGCATTGGCCGAAGCGTTCGACTACCCCAGCAATCAGAAAGGGCTTTCGTTTACAAAAGACATTCCGGTATTGGATGATGAAGTTTGGTTTGACAAGGACACCCTTGCAAAAATCATGAACAACCTGCTATCGAATGCTATCAAATACACGTCTAAAGGAGAGAAAATTCACCTGAGTACTTCTTTACTATCAGAAAAAACACTCCATTTAACGGTACGTAATACAGCCCCCGAAGTCAAAACCTCCAGCCTGGATGCCATCTTTGACCGTTTTCATCGTCTTCATCATGATATGGAAGGTTCTGGAATCGGATTGGCTTTGACCAAAGAACTAGTAGCCCTTCACAAAGGAAAGATTAGGGCTACAAAGGAAGGAGACGAATTAATATTTCTTATCACACTTTGTGTAGACAAAGAACAATTCGATGAGCAACACATAAAAACATCAATAAAGGAGGTCGCTTCCCCTTTAATTAACCACGAAATAACAGCTGTCAACGCCTCAACTGAAGAAGGTACTTTTTCTGAAGAAATGCCCATCTTACTTATTATTGAAGACCATCCCGATCTTCGTAACATGATTGCGACCAATTTTAAAGATGATTTTACTGTGCTAACAGCGGCCAACGGTAAAATAGGCTTCGAAGCCGCGATTGAGAAGATTCCGGATGTCATCATCTCAGACGTCATGATGCCTGAAATGGATGGCGTTTCTATGACCAAAAAACTAAAAAATGACGAGCGTACCAGTCATATTCCGATCATATTACTGACCGCAAAAGCCGGTGAAGAAAATGAACTTTTCGGAATCGATGCAGGTGCTGATGATTATATGACCAAACCTTTTAACGCAAACATCCTTAAGGCAAAGACCAACCGACTTATTGCTACACGACAACAACTTCAGTCGAGATACAGTCAAGAGGTTGTCCTAAAACCAAAGGATATTTCTTTAACCTCTGCAGATGAAAGTTTTCTGAACAAAGTTCAAAGTGTATTGGATGATCATTTGGTAGAACCCACCTTCAACGTAGAACAATTCAGTCTTCAGGTTGGGTTAAGTCGTATGCAATTGCTTCGAAAGATGAAAGCGCTCACCGGTAAAACACCGACTGAATTCTTAAAAATGGAACGACTTAAATTGGCCGCCAACCTTCTGAAGGATGCCAAAACTCCGATAGCCCAAGTGGGGTATGCTGTTGGATTTAACGACCATTCTTACTTTACGAAGTGCTTTCGAGAAAACTACGGCATCACCCCCTCTGACTACGCCAAACAGCGCTAAACTTCCTTTTTTAAGCAAATTTTCTTCGATGTTACAAATGTCATAGCATTTGTTGCAAATACTATAATGACTTCTATTGTTGACTAGTAGCTTAGTTCCCAGTTACTAGCTCTCCCCATTTACCCATAAACCAATGAAATGAAAAAGTCTTTTGTGTACGATGGTTCTTTAGAATCGTTCACCTCCTTTCAGATACGGATCAATGTGTCCCAAATGGAAGATGGTGAATATACCCTCAGGATCGTCAACAAAGGAAGGGTCATTCAAGAGACCCGATTTGTAAAAACGAGTAACATAAACAATTAAAACGTGCATTATGAAAATCATCAAATTCCTATTGACCATTGTGTTTCTCTTTGTCGCAAGCAATGCTGAAGCTCAATTTTGGAAAAAGCTGAAGAAAAAAGCCGGAAAAGCTGCCGAGGAAGCAGTAATCCGTAAAGTAGAAGAAAAGACAGCTGAGAAAACAGAACAAACCATGGATACCATTTTCGAAACTCCGAAAAAGGTAGGCAAGAAAAGAAGAGGAAACAGAACTGATGAATCTGATAACGGAGAATATGATTCGGAAGAAGAATATGAAGAAACTCCTTCTGAAGAAGATTCGCAATACGACGACTCAGGTAGTGACGAACTTTCAATATTTAGAAAGTTTGATTTTGTCCCGGGGGAAGACATCCTGCTATACGATGATTTCTCAGCCGATGGTGTTGGAGATTTCCCTTCAAAATGGGACACCAATGGCTCGGGCGAGTTGGTTGAAGTGAATGGAAAAAAGTGGATAAAGTTCAGCGAGAAATCCATTTACATGCCATTGCTTGAAGGTCCGCTGCCTAAAGAATTTACAATCGAGTTTGATGTACTTCTTATCAATTTTCCAGAAAATGAAGGGGGTGTTGGTAGTAGTTTCTGGGTATGGGTTGACGAAAACCCAGCTTATGAAGCTGGCGCCAATTGGGCCGGAGCTTCGGTCGGACTCTGGACAGCCATTAAGAATCAGATTCGTATCAAAAATACCGTTCAAAGAAAAAACCTGATCAATACAGTTATTGAATACAAGATCCATGATAAGTTTAACGATGTCGCCCATGTCTCGGTGGCCGTCAACAAGCGAAGATTCCGTCTTTGGGTCAATGAGCAAAAGTTGGTAGACAGTCCGAGGTTGATTCCCGATGTTGAACTCGCCAATATCAAATGGCAGATGGTGTCGTATCCTGATGACTTTTTAATCAGTAACATCAAGATCGCGGCTGGTGGTGAAGATTTGAGGTCTAAACTTATGAGCGAAGGGCGCTTTACCACAACGGGCATCTTGTTCGATTCTGGTTCAGCGAGTATCCAGCCTTCATCGTATGGAGTACTAAAGAAAATAGCCAGTGCTTTGAAAGAAAGCAATATCCAAGTGAAAATTGTGGGCCATACAGATAGCGACGGAAGTAGCGAGGCCAATCTCACCTTATCTAAAGACCGTGCAGAGGCGATCAAGACAGCATTGACCAGCGAATTTGGAGTAGACGGTAGTCTGCTGTCAACCGAAGGCATGGGTGAATTAGAACCCATTGCAGACAACCGCACTCCTGAAGGAAAGGCACAGAACAGAAGAGCCGAATTCATTAAGCAGTAACCTATAAACCATAACATTATGAAAACCATTTTAAAACTAAGTATCCTTTGTGCTTCGATGCTGTTGAGCAGCAATATCATCGCACAAAAAATAAATCAGCAGGCCAAAATAAAGACGCCCATCAAGACCAAGGTGAAACTAGCCGAACGCAAGTGCAATCCGCTAAACATTAAAAGCACTGAAAATATTCTGCGTGACAAAATAGGCAGGTCTCTCAAGATCTACTTGGACAGAGACTATGGATATGTTGAAGTCATGGGAAAGAAACAAAACATTCGTTTTGGTGAATACAAGGTAAAGAAGCCTGGCAACAATTGGTTGTACTATCTAAACGATGTCAAGTCTCAAATAACTCGTGTGAAGTATGACAAAAAGATGTTTTATCTGACGGTAGAATTTGAAAAAGACAAAAGTGAAATCAAGGGAAAATGCCCTGGATGCCGAGTCGGAAAAGACAAAAGAGCACCAGATGTTAATTGGCAAGACCCCAAGGTACGTGTTGCGCTAAGACCTGTGGCACACAACGGTTCTTTCACGTTTGAAGTGGTTAGAGTGGACCTGATGGGAAAATTTAAATTGAATGGCCCTACCGAGAAGTTCTTTCCGAGTATTTCAAGATATTTCAAAAGTCTGATCGCCGACAAAGTAAAAAAGGGTATCAAAAGTGCCCTCGATAACGACCGAATTAAAAACACGATTGCTTCCGCCTTTAAATCGGAGGTGAATCGATTGAAAATCGGACAGGTTAAAAGCATAGACTTCAGTAAAACGAACATTTACCTCTGTAACTATTAATAGCCAACTGAGTTCCCCGGCTTCCACCTAAAAATTCCTCTAAGAAAAACAGAAATTAAGATGACGATGAGAAAAGCATTCCCTTTAATAATCCTTTTGCTAAGTAGCTTGGCATTTGGACAAAACACAAAGATCAAGACTCAAAAGAGTCCGATTCAGAAAAAGCAGTTGAAGACGCAGATAAAGCTTCCGATTCTAGTGGCTACCTCGGCCAATCTCAACAAAAGAAACAAAGCTTTCATCCCAAAAACACTCCCCAAAAACACGCAAACGATGGCCCCCAAAGCCCTTGCCACTGCATCTTCTGCATTAGATGTGACTGTTGGCGGAAACAAATTAAGTGTTTCAAGAGGTAAAGCCAGTCTTGATTTCAAAGGGACTTATAACAGTCGCTACAAAGAGATCGAATTTAACATCGAATCTCGATATAGTGATTATCTCAACGTGTACTTCAAAGCTAAAAAAGGAACCACGTATCGCGTACGATTGAGTTTTAAACACCTTCGATTGCAAAGCCGATGTACCAACCCTTCACTCTTGATATCAATGGGCGGAAGACAACAATCCCTTCCTATTAAAAGAGGTGATAATGCATTGGACTTTCTCGTTAGGTCTGATGTGACCGGTGAAGTTGGCATTCGTGGCATTTTTTCAAGGATACAATGCGGTGGCAGCGCCTACCGAAAGAACAACACCGAGAACCTTCCGAACTTTAGATTTGGAACGGTCAGAATTACTGAATTAAAAGATTAGATCATGAAAACGCAACGCAAATTAATGCCCCAAAAACAGAGCTTTCTAGTACTAATGTTGCTTTTTACATATGCTTTGACAGCGCAATGGGAGGTATCCACTTGTGCTGATATGGGCTTCACCGATAGCATGGGAGAGGGTATTTTGCAAAACTACTTTCATACGGATCCCGACACCGGGATCGGCGGACTCGGGTGTTGGGTACATCATCATACCAATAACAAGGATTATGTGGTCACACCCCATAGTTGGGGTCGCGAACCCTCCCCTGGCCATAGGGCATTGATTCGGGCTACCATGGAAGCCATGACCGATGCTCGTACCCTCTATAGCACACTGGGAAGCTTAGACAACGCGTTGATCTATGTGCTTAACGATATAGACTATGATGACTACGACGGAAAGGCATTTTGGATAGAAAGAGGGCAATGTTGGATGCGCTCTGGCACTCCCAACTTACGACGACAGGGATCCATTGAAAATCAAAAACAGCTTATGGCTCATGAAGTGGCTCATTGCTTTATTATGGAAAACGTGCCTTCGTTAAATCGCGACAATTATTCACTCAATGAATGGATGGATGAAGGAATAGCTGAATACCTGAGTAGCATGGTATATCCTGAAAACAACTTTGAGCACCGCTTTGCCCGAGACTTTAGGCTTGACGATCACACCTTTGTATCGCAGAAGTACAACAACTATATTTTCTGGCAATACTACGGAAACCACTTTGACCGTATTGAACGTGTAGATGAAATGATGGAAAGTCTGGTCTCACAACCAACTGTCAAAAAACAGCTAGATGTATTGCGATCGAAAAATATGGATCGCATGTTACAACATGTCTATTTTGAACATTACCAACGGCGGCTGATCGATCCTGGAGGTGGTACGCTTCCACGGGAAGAGTTTGTGTTTTCGGGCGAAGACATCTTCTATTTTGAACCAGGCACCACGACCCCTTTTAAAGCGAAACCTATGGAAAAGGCACGCATGTATTTGTACGAAATGGTCTTACCTGCAGGGTATGATGTATCGCTTCGCTATAGTGTAAGAGGCTATAACAAACCCTTTTTGTCTGTCATTAGCGAACGTACTTCGCTTAGAGATTGGGAAGACAAAGTGCTCATTGAAGGGAGCTGTGACGCCGAAACCAATATCGAAGTATTGGCGAGTCATCTGTTTTTTCACGATATCGAACGGTTTCAAATCACCTACGAATTAAAAGAACGCACAGATTGCTGCACTATTACCGAGGAAAATCCTTCCGTAGAAAAACTAAACGGAGCCTTTTCTTTTGATTACTACATCGAATCCAAAGCCACCACTTTAGGCGATGGCGAAAAGACCGTTCTTCCTTTAAACTATTATGTCAATTCACAAGATGGGTCCATGTTATTTACCCGAGAGACCGTAGAACGAAGTTTTGGCAGTTATTCAGGTGGGGGCATGGATCTAGATGCGGTCATCATGTTTCCAAACGGACAGCTCGCGGCCTATGTCATCGACAAGAATTTTGGTCAAAAACGGGTCATCACGCTTGATATGAATCAAACCAGAGGAAACATCATGGGCATCCAAGCATTGAAAATGGCTGAATTTCTCGAAAGAGCACCCGGTAGCGGAGTTACACCTCAAAACTTGCCGAAATTCAGTAAATGGGAAGACGAATCACGGGGGTACGCTTATTTTATGGAAGACCGTCGAGATCCATCCGAAAGAGTCAAGGTTTCGGCCTACTTTTCTAATGAAGACGCGGCTGCAACGAGTCCGTTATCTAATTTCGGATTCATGGTGGGTTTTGCTAAAGATCCTGAAAACAGGCCCAAGAAACTTGTGTATAGTCATTCAGAATTACCTGACGGAAGCTTTATAGATGTACATCTGAATAGTTTTGAGAAAGGTTGTGCCGATTTCGATGGAAGCGGTTATAAGAAAATGACACTCGCTGGATACACCGGAAACTTCTCGGTCATGACCGAAGCCGATGTAGACGATTTTGCAAAAAGACAGGAAGCGTACAACGAAGAGTTTAAAGCCATCATGGCCAAAATGGGTGCTTGTGGTACCAATGAAGATTGTTTGGCCAAAGTACAAAAGGAACTTGTGGAGCTCACCAGAAAAAGAGAGGCCGACGTCTTCAACCTACCTGAAGACCCAAGTCATTCGGGGACGGCAGGTACCACTTTTAAAAGCAAACAACAAAAGATCCGTGCGCAAATGCTAGCCTTGCAAGAGCAGTTGATCGACAAGGAGCTGGAATGTACAAAACTTGGGAAAATAAAATGTACAGGAGGATGTCCTGGACTTAAAGCCCGTATCAAAAACTGTAAGTTGCAATACGAGGCATTAAAAGAAGAATATCACAAGTTAGATTGTCAAATGGCCAAACTCATGGGCGTAGAAGACATGATGGATGATTGTGAATAGCGACTTGGGCTAATTTTTGAATTAAGAAGCGTCTCGGTCTTGAGGCGCTTTTTTTTGTATCGTCAATTGTTAAAAGGGGAAAAATCCTGAAAAGAAAAACTTCTAAATTTCGCAACTTTGCAGCTGTCTTTTCAAAGAAGCCTTTTGAACAGACTTACTACCAAAACTCCTAAAAACATCAGTAAATCACTTGTTTGCCAAACACTTGGAAAAATATTCGTTTGGCAAAATGCTACACATTATGTAGTTTTGCTACTATTAATGTAGCAATTATGCGATCTGAATCAAGAGATCAAACCTCTATCTAAATACAACAATTATGAAATTTAAATTTTTTGTTTGCACAGCAGCCCTATTGCTAATGACAAACGTATCCTTTGCACAAAATGATTGTCCGCCAGTCAAGGACCTCAAAACAATCTATAGTACAGACCAAGCTTTTCAAAAAGTGGTGAAAGACATGTTCGACAACCTGAAGGACCTTCCAGACGGGACCATCAACCCATGGAAGGGAAAAGACATGAAAGAGCTCTATGCCTTTCTCAATGAGTGGTTCTACTTTCTTCCGAACACGAAGAACGGACTTGACAAGATCATTGAATTTTCGATGCTCTATTATCACAATCCGCACGGAATGAAGTTTATACTCGAAGAGCCGGGTTACAGCTGGTCACTTCGCTTTATTGAAGAAAGAGGAAAATACATGGACAGTCCGGCATCTGCAAAAGGTATCAACACTTGGTTACAAGATACTTCAATCAAACACGATGATTTCGTGATGCCATTGGATGGCTTTAGCTCATTTAACCATTTCTTCACCCGCGACCTTAAACCTGGTGCGCGAAAAATCGATGCCTTGGCTGACAACTCGGTATTGGTATCTCCTGCCGATGGCGTCATCAATATGATCAATAACGATTTAAAGCTCGATACACAGATTCCGACCAAAGGCCGTATGACCTTAAATCTGAATGCGCTTTTGGCAAATTCTAAATACGCCAAGGACTTTGTTGGCGGCACCGCGATGGCCGTTTTCTTGAAGCCAGACAATTATCACCATTATCATGCTCCTATCGCAGGTACTGTTTTAGAAGCTCGGGAAACTGTGGGTGACCGTCTCTTCGGAATGCCTGATATTCCAGACATCATTAATAATGGAAATGTAGCCTATAACAAGGACTACAGTGTATTCGAAAACTTCAGGCACGGCTATTTGGTAATTCAAACTGAAGCGTATGGAAAGGTAGGAATGATCCCTATCGGACTACAAACCATTGGTTCGGTAGTTTTTGAAGAACGCTTAAAATACATCGACGATTCGCAACCACAAAAAATATACAAAGGTGAAAAGGTCGGTCACTTCGCCTATGGTGGGTCTACGGTGTTACTGATCTTTCAAAAAGGCACTTTTAGTTCGCTAAATGTAAAGCAAGGACAACAGATCGGTATACTGAACAACGCTTCGCATTGATCTTTTGAAAATGCAACACTTACCTCAACGGCGCTTCTTTGGAAGCGCCTTTTTTATTGAATTTGGCTCTACTATAAAAACATTTCTTATACCATCTTCCACCTTTTTGAATCGGTTCTTAGCAAATATGAATCGATGTCATAGTGTGTAAATGTCACCACTACTTTCGGATGCTAAAAATCAGTGTTTTATGTACTTAAAAGCAATCCGAAATTATGAAGAAACTACTCATTAGCACATTGATGTTGTCGGCGCTATGGGGTGTGAACGCCCAAGACCAACAGCAGGTAGGCCTTCCTGAGGTCGTACCACAGACACCAGAAACAGCAGCGCTCTCCAAATACCAAGAGACGCCTGTTTCTCACTACACCGGAGTTCCTAATATCTCTATACCTATAACAAGTGTACAAGGTAGAGAACTATCTGTTCCTGTGAACATCAGCTACCATGCCGGTGGTATCCGAGTTGATGAAATAGCAACACCAATTGGTCTAGGATGGAATCTAAACACCGGAGGCCAAATTACCAGAGCTCTAAAAGGACTCCCAGACGAGCGATTCTTCTTAACCACCACTACTGAACGTGTTGATGACGTCCTCAACAATCCTAACGCCATCGAATACGATAATTCAATCAAAGCGGCACGTGAAGATCAAATCGACTTAGAACCAGACCAATTCAGCTTTTCGTTTCTAGGGCGCTCGGGAAAGTTCATGTTCAATCAAACGAGAACAGCGGAACATCCTTATGGTCAAATCGTTCAACTACCTGAAAGCGACTTAAAGATCACTCCCACCATCGAGAGTGGAAACATCGTGAAATGGGAAGTGAAAACCAATGACGGAACTACATACATTTTTGGAATCGAAAATGTGAGTGCGGATCACGGTTATGAATTAACCGAAGAAAGTACTACCTATACGTACGATGTCAACATTGACAATTGGCTATGGCCACCCAGTCCTAATCAAGCAGCAACAGGAAGCTATAGTGCTTGGAAACTGAAAAAAGTAATCTCGACAAACAATGACATCGTCACTTTTGACTACGAATCGTATTATTTGAACAACTGTGCTTTTGGAGGTGAAGTTTTCAACAACTCAACGGTTCGTGACGAAATAAAAAATCATAAGATAACCTCCGTCAGCTCTCGAATCAAAAGCTCAAGGTTGAAACAAATCAACGCCTCAAAAGGGAAAGTTGTTTTCAATTACACCACAAGGTTAGATCATAGCGAGGAAGCTAGAATAGCCGATATTCTTATCAAGGATGGGCAAGGGAATGACATTCGAAAGGTAGTACTGGATCATAGTTATTTCCAGAGTTCAACGAGCGATCAAAGCGGATTATCTGCTGTGGTTAATTGCGGTTCAGGAATTGATCCAACCATGCTCGACAAACGTCTGCGTTTAGATGCTCTGACCTTTATTGGACTCCCAGGCGGCGAAACTGATCCGCAGAACAGAAGTAAGTATAGCTTCGAATACAACGAAGAAGCCAAATTACCGCATCGCAAATCCTTTGCACAAGATTTTTGGGGATTTTACAATGGTGCCACTCATAACACAGGGATGATGCCTAAAATGACCTATTCATCTCATTGCAACCCAAGCATCCCTACTCAAAATGTCACGTTACAAAACACGAATGATCGATCCGTTTCTCCTTTGCATACGCAAGCAAATATCTTAACGAAGATTGTATTCCCAACCGGAGGCTATGAACAATTACATTTTGAAAACAATCAAGCGAGAATCCCCAGCAATTCGGTCGAGGGTCTTGATCTTCTCGTAACTCCAGACGACCTTCATTCTATAAACCTCAACTTGGCAACAGACGCTGTAACGTCTAGCAACGAGATAGATTCAGCCACGGGCTTACCCATCTACAAATATGTCAAACCTTTTGAAGTTGACACAGACGTGTTGTACAACGGAAAAGTGAGCTTGGATTTTGATGCCAACATCTGTTTTTCGTTGGACGAGTTCTCCGCAACCCAATCAACCCATTGCGAAGTTAGATTGAGCGTTGTACCTGCGGGTCAAACGACCCCTGTTTATCAGAACACCTTTAGCTATGATTCGGGTCGACGTCTCTATGCTGATTTTAACGTGACTCCAGGAAATTATAACCTAATACTGGATGTAATCTCAGATGGGTATGTTCCTGGTTCCGCCAACGGTACGGTAAGACTTACGTGGTATGAAGAGAACGAAAGCAATCTAAATCCTGGTGGCTCGCAAAGCAGCGACAACATACTGTACTATATTGGCGGACTTCGTGTAAAGCAGATCGACACCCATGACTTCGATGGCTCGCTCATCAATACGCGAACTTTCGAATACGACGAAGAATTCTCGAAACCCATCGGGCTTCCCGTGTATACCGAGTGCTTAGAAGTTACTTATCGAATTGAGGTGGCTCCAGCAACTGGCAATTTTCCGCCTATCGTAGAAGCTGGCGCTGATTATCCTGTACAGATCAACTCGTCTCCTGTGTATCCCCTTTTAACAACTAACGGAAGCTTTATTGGTTATACCAAAGTAACCGAGACCAATCGATCTATGAGTGGTCATGAAAATGCAGCCCTTTTAGGGTTTACTGGGTTGAAGAAAACCGAATACACGTTTGATTTCTTTTCTGTGGAAGACATTCCGAATTATTACAAAGGAATCCCCGTAAGTTACGATTGGCGCTCAGGAAATGTGTTGAGTAAAACCTACAAAAACGGAATCAACATTTCGAAGGAAGAAACAACCTATGGTCAAAGTGGAATATTCCCTGTTTTATATACCAAAGGTGTTGAAGCGTCAAAGCACTATTTCAAAACTTCGCCAGAACCAGGGCAACCCTTCTACTTTATTGATAGAAACCTACATAGACACATCTTCAACAAGCCAGTTTATGAGCAATCAGGAGGGTATGTGCTAACCACAGAAACAGTCACTACCGAATATGAAAACAATGCAGAACAGCAAACAACTGCCGCCTATATCTATGGTACCAACATCCTAGCACCAACCAAGATCACCACAACCTTAGCAGATGGCAGTCAACGTATTACGCATAATGAATTTTCCAACACCGATCAAACGATTGCCGAATTGCCACAGCTAGAGGCACAAGCCTTTATTGATGCCAATAGAAAAGAGTTGATCAAAACTTGGACAGTAGACGAAAATAGCGATGTACTGAACACAGTAGTCAATGACATGAAGCAATTTTCCAATGGGCCGTTACAACCAGAAGGTGTTAGGTCATCAAAAGGAACCTCGGCCTTGGAAACACGCATTTCCTACCACGCCTATACAGACTACGGTCAACCGAGAGAAGTCGCTATGACCAACGGAACGCATATCACGTATTTATGGGGTTATGGGTATAACTATCCTGTGGCTAAAATTGAAAATGCCACCTATGCACAGGTGAATGCGATTGTTAACGAAGGATCACTACAAACGGCTACTGGCGACGGACTTCTATCTGCTCTGGATCAGTTGCGTTCGGTACTTCCCAATGCCATGGTCACTACCTACGATTATATCCCTATGATCGGAGTGAGTAAGGTGGTCGACCCGCGTGGACGCACCAGTACGTACACCTATGATGCCATGGGCAGACTTCAATACATCATTGACCACGAAGGTCATGTCATTCAGCACAACGAATACAACTACAAACAAAACTAGACGATCATGCAAAAACATATATATACAGCACTAGTGCTTGTCTTTGGCTGCTTTTATTTTGCCGAAGCACAATTAGGAGGAGGTGGACTCGGTTTGCCTTGCGATCAATATTACGCCGATGCCGATGGGGATGGACTTGGAGACCCAAATCAGCCCATCAATGGACTTTATGGCGGAGCTAAAGTTTGCAATGCCAACGACTGTGATGATACCGACCCAACCGTCGGAATGCTACAATGGCTACTGCTTGTAGATGCCGACGGAGACGGTGCTTGGGCGTACCCACAAACCGCAGAGTCCTGCACGCAACCCAACCCTAATGCCATTTTGGTCGAATATTCTGGAGGATTATCACTACTGCAACAGATCAATGCATTGCCGATTGATTGTGACGACACCGATGCAACGGTTCAAACACCTCAAGTGTATTATGCCGACACAGATGGCGATGGTCTTGGTGATATCGGGAGTCCGATGGCTTTTTGCGGACAACCAGACCCAGGCTATGTTTTACAAGCTGGGGATATGTGCCCCGAAGCCGCAGGAACCTTCAACGGATGTCCTGACGAGATCATTACCGTTTCAGATCCAATTCATGGAAACGCGGTACGCACTACCAATTATCAAATTCCGTTGACAGTGACTCAACTGCAAAATGCAGGATGGAAAGACAAAGTGGTCAACCATGCTCAGTTTGACGGACTCGGTCGTGGGATGCACCAAATTGCCATAGCCGCTTCCCCGAAAGGAAGAGACATGGTAACATTGATGCGCTACGATGGGTTTGGAAGACAATCGAAAGAGTATCTTCCCTACCCTACCATAACACGCGGTGGAGGAACTGGATTTGGTGTATTTCAATTTTCAAATGGAATCGCCGGAAATGTTAAAGAGGAAGATCTTCAAGCTAATTTCTACCTAAATCAATTTCCTGAAGACACCTCGTTGGATTCAAACGCCAATATCATCTTCGACCCAAAAAGCGGAAAATACAACGTTATTGGAACTGCGCAGATCTCTGGCTCCACTGCCGAACGCACTTTTGATCATAAAGACCGTGCCGCAGAGCAAGGCGCTCCGGGTAAAGACTGGAAGATCACTGATCTCGATCAAAACACCGTGGAGCATTCCATTAAATTTCAATATCAATATAATACGGCCAATGAAGTCCGTCAATTTGATATCCTATTCACCAATGGTGATACGGAAGCTCCTACATTGTCAGAAGTTGGGTCTTATGCCATCAACACCTTAAAAAAAGTGGTTACCAAAGACGAAAACTGGGTCGAAACGCAAGCTCATATTAATGACCATACCACCGAAGAGTTTACAGATGTTTTTGGAAGAGTAGTATTGAAACGCACCTATGATCAAGGGGTCGCTCACGATATATATTACATATACGATGATTTCGGAAATCTGACCTACGTATTGCCTCCTGAGGCTTCATTAAACGCTACCATCTCTCAAACCGTTTTAGACACTTGGTGTTACCAATACAAATACGATCGCCGCAACCGTTTGGTAGAGAAAAAAATACCCGCCAAAGACGTTGAATATATCGTTTACAATACCTTGGATCAACCCGTGTTGACGCAAGACGCACACCTTCGTGCAAAGAATCAGTGGTTGTTCACTAAGTACGACGCTTTTGGAAGAGTTACCTACACAGGGTTTCACAACGAAAACCTAACGCGTAGTCAAGCGCAATTAGCAGTTGACAGTTATTCGGATGTTTATGAAGAACGTATTCTGTTACCAAACAACTTGAACGGAACGGTTGTATACTACACGTCCAACAGCTATCCAGACGAAGAGAATCTCATGGAAGTGTTAACGGTAAACTACTACGATGACTATGTATGGGATACCCCTGTATCGATCACAGTGGACAAAAGTGATCAGTTGATCAATGTTTCTGCCGGAATGACCATCGGTACCGACGGTACAATTACCAAAACAGGAGGCGATGGCAGCCAATGGAACGAAGGCTTTAACAGTCAACATACGCTTGAAGCTGACGGGTATGTAGAGTTTGAAGTAGATTTTCAAGTGACCTCGACCTTGTGGTTCGCTGTTGGACTTTCTGCGACCAACTCGGCCGAAGACCATACGGTAACTACCATGAATCATGGGTTAAATCTGGATCATGCTTTTTACAGTTTGGTAGACAATGGACAGACCTCTCATTTGTATGCCGATTCAGACGGAAAAAGACGACAAGTAGTATCAGGAGATATCGTAAGAGTTGCTCGTATAGGCAATGAAATTCATTTTATCGTCAATGGGGAAGTCTTAAAGAAAAAACCAGCCAGTACCACTGGTCCTATAACGGTAGATGCTTCTTTTCAGCAGATCGGAGCTTCCCTTAAAAACCTAAAGGTACGCTCGTCAAATGCCTTGCTGGAAGAGTTCGCTTCTAACGTTAAAGGGCTTCCAACAGGAAGTAAAGTACGAGTGCTGGGCACCTCTGATTGGATAACGACAGCAACCTATTACAATGAAAAGGGACAGAATATCTCTACAGTTTCCAACAATACATATTTGCAAACTAAAGACAATTTGGCCACTCAATATGATTTTGTGGGAAGGGCCTTAGAAACGTTGCTACTTCATGAAAAAAGTGGAAACACGATCGTTACTCGTGACATGTTCGATTACGACCATATGGGGCGTTTGCTGACGCAACAACAAACAATAGATGACGGTCCGGTCGAGGTCATTGCAAATAATGTCTATGACGAACTCGGACAAATGGTAGGTAAAAAAGTAGGAAATACATTGAATGCACCTATTCAAACCGTGGATTACGATTACAACATTCGCGGATGGATGCTAGGCATTAACGATGTAGACAATCAACAAGACGATCTTTTCAGTTTTAAGATCAACTACCAGCGACAAGAAGGTGCCATTCAGTATGACAATTTGTACAACGGAAACATTTCGCAAACCATTTGGCGCACAAAGACGCTAGTGAATAATGAACTACAAGCCGATACCAAACGTGGTTATTCGTATGAATACGATGCATTAAACCGCATCAAACGCGGCACCATGCGCACAGGCGATGCGCTTGACACCTACACAGGTTATCATTTACGCAGTGTCGCCTATGATCAAAATGGAAACATCAAAAGCCTGCAACGCGATCGCAATTCGGGAATGATGGATGACCTGACGTATACCTATAGTGGCAATCAATTGCAAACGGTAACCGATGCTATCACAACGCTCTCAACAACGAGTGATAATGGTTTTATAGACGGAAACACTTCGGGTAACGACTATACATACGATAGCAATGGGAATATGACCATAGATGCCAACAAAGGTATTATGGCTATTACGTATAATTTTTTGAATTTACCAGAAAACATTGCCATCAACAGTACCGAAAACACAGGCATCATAGAATACACCTATGATGCGACCGGCGTAAAACTGAGAAAACGCGTTACCGAAGCAGGTTCGTATAAGGAAACAGACTACGCTGGAAACTACATCTACGAAGACCTTAACGGTGTAGGAAAAGAACTGATATTCTTCTCCCATGCCGAAGGGTATATAGAACCAAATGCACTTGTTGGCGGTGGTACCGAGTACACGTATTTCTACCAGTACCGTGATCATTTGGGCAACAACCGCTTGAACTACAAATACACAAGCGGTGAGGTTATCTTGAATGATCCATTTGATGAAGACCTCGACGGTTGGAGTAGCATTTTGGGCAATGCATCTCACGAAAACGGACGTATGAAAGTAGAAGCTACCAATGGCGGTATCTACGGTGCCTACAAATCGATCTCACACACACCTGGTACGGAGTTTACCATCTTTGTCAATGTCGATAAAAACAACACGGATCGTATACGCATCTTTCGATATGAAGACGCCAACGACAGCTGGGAATTGCAACAAGGGCTAAACACCATTACGTTTACACCAACGACAGCCACTTCCTTTTTCGTGATCACCAAACACGATAGCAGCAGCGACCTAGGTTCCCCTACCACTTTCTATGTGGATAGCATTGGTATGGAAATCATCGGTACACCAGAAATCGTTGAAGAAAACAACTATTATCCATTTGGGTTAAAGCACAAGGGATATAATGATGTGATCAATGGTAGAGATCATACGTATGAATATAACGGGATGGAAATCGAGGAAGCCTTTGGTTACAACATGATGGAAATGGACATGCGTCAATATGATGCTTCTATCGCACGTTGGGTGGTTCAGGACCCTGTTATTCATCATTCTTTATCTCCTTATAACGCTTTTGACAACAACCCAATTTATTGGGCTGACCCATCTGGAGCTGATTCGACACATGATGAACAGGTTGCTCAATGGGAGGCCGAGTGGGCCGCAATTGACGCCGGAGCAAGTCCTCTTGACGTGTGGCGACATTCAAATTTTTCCAGAAAGAAAAGTGCCTCGACTTCAAATCTTCCTCCTACTGAAGGGCAATTCAGTAATGGTTTCATTCATGTAGATGATTTTGGATCTTGGGAATATCAAGATGGAAAATGGATAGGAATTGGAGATAGTGCTGGGTGGGATTTTGACGCCGATAAAATTCCTAACTTAATTTTTGCTTACGAAGTATCTTCTGGTTCTGGACCAGGGCATGCTCTTGTAATTGATATTGAAACTGGCCTTGGGTATGAAATATTTCACCCAACAGTAAATGGCGAAATCGTAGATGGCACTGATTATATTCTTGACCCATCTAAAAGAGCGAGTCAATTTTATACCTGGCAAGTCTTTGAACCAGGAACCCTTACCCCTTATACTGGAGCAGACTTGGTCCATCAGGGCAAGAATTTTTGGAAAGAGGGAGGAATAAACGGTTCAATGAGAGCCCCGGTTGGTTTAAAACTTGATTTTCTTCATGTAGAGAGTATATACAATGTTAGATGGAATCATTTAGATAATATCGCAAAAGGTGAAGGGTACAGATATCTTGATTATGGAGTTTGCTCCACATATGCCTGTAACCTTTACGATGTTGGAAACCGAATTTCTTACAGTATTCGAGCAAGAATAATTTTACCCTCTCAAAGCGTTAACAGATTTTTTAAACCCACGTTTGAAAGACACATTAAAAACCCTTTTGTAAAGGACTAACCAATTTCCTTGCTAATGTCGCAAACATCCTCGATAGCGACCCTTAAAAAGCACTATGCCAGCCATAGTCATTTATTTAAGTTAACCGAAACCCCTGGCCGAAAGGCTGGGGGTTTTATTTTGACATGCTTTTGGTATAAAAACGTTATCAATCGGGCGTTTTAAGGCAAAATCTAGGATTTTTAAAGAAAATAGCTAGTTTTGTCAGGTTCCCCTACGAGATAACATGAGAAAATTAGTATTAGCATTATTGCTTCTTTCAGTGCTAAGCTGCCAGAAGCAATCTCCGCAGCAAGCGGCAACAACTACTCTAACCCCTGATTATTTTAACGACCAGATCGCTAAGGGTCTGGAGCAGGACTCGCTTCAATATTATTTAGAGGCGCTTAACAAGGTTCCGAAGGAAAATCTATCAGATTCACTGAAAGCCGAATTTGCCTATGTGGCTGGCCGTTTTAACAACCGACTCAAAGATCATGACAAGGCCATTGAGAATTTTACCTATGCTACTTCTTTTATCAAGGACAAAATAAAGCATGACCGTGAGGTGCTTCATTTACGTGCTTTGATGGAAACCTATTTCGTACGGAAAAACGATTACCTCAACGGTGAAGGCACCAATGAAAAGCTATGGTCTCTATTAGCCGATAACGACCATCGTAACAAAGCATATGTGTATAGTTTTAGGGAGCGAGTTAAAAAATCCCTTAACAAACTTGATGAGGCGCTAGTAGCCAATGATTCGGCAACCAAGTTATTCTTGCGAGCCGGTGATACCCTCAATTACTTTATTATGAAGATGGGACGCTCTAATCTTCTGAGCAGTATGGCGAAACCCAACGAAGCCATTCAAACCTTACATGAGGTCAAACCTTATGAAGCTTCATTAAATACTGAAAACAAATATCTATTACATGCGACACTTGGGTACTATCATTTTGTAAACTATAATTTGGGCGAAGTGATATCAGAATATGAGAAGGCCAATGTCTATGCAAAGAAATTACCTGAGCATCGCGGACGGTCGCGAGTCATCAATAACTATCTAAACCTTTCGAATGCCCATATTGAACGTAATGAACTGAATCTTGCCGAGAAGTTTATCGACTCGATTTTCAATATTGGGTTCGAAAACTTAGAATACTTCAATCAAAAAGCTGCCCTAAAGACCAAGCTCGAGATCACGTATGACAAACGTGCCGATATCCAAACCGTGATGAGCCAGTTAGACTCGGTATTTGCCTACCAAGAGCAGAACTATGACAAACAGATCAATAGTGAACTTAATGCACTCAAAGAATCGTATGAGAATGAGCGCAACTTGGAAGCCGCTAAAAAAGAGGTGGAAGTCGAAAACCTTAAGTTTGAACGCAACCAATATATTCTCGGGATTCTACTCTTGCTGGCCATTTTAGCAGCCATTTTAATCGCCTATTTCTTTAAACAACGAAGATTTAAAGCCGAACGTCAAAACTTCTTACTACAGCAGCGATTGCTACGCTCGCAGATGAATCCGCATTTTACTTTCAATAGTTTGAGTATGATCGGCGAAGGCATTGAAAACAATCGGGAAGAATCGGCGAATTATATCTTTAAATTTTCCAGATTGCTTCGATCGATCTTTGAAAATTCTACCAAGGACTATGTGCCCTTGGAAGATGAATTGCAGTCACTTGAAGATTATATCGAATTGCAGCAATTTAGGTTCCCCGACAGATTCACCTATACGCTGACCAATTCCGTAGAAAATGATCACGAAATCAGCGTACCTCCTATGCTGCTACAACCTTTTGTAGAAAATGCTATTCTGCATGGGTTTAGGGAAGGAAGTAATTCCGGAAAGCTATCAATCGTTCTTTCACTCGAAGAGAAGTACATTCAT
The DNA here is from genome assembly GCA_028279515.1 of Flavobacteriaceae bacterium. Lineage (GTDB taxonomy): Bacteria > Bacteroidota > Bacteroidia > Flavobacteriales > Flavobacteriaceae > JANQNQ01. The sequence goes on along the minus strand of JANQNQ010000001.1, from coordinate 156,587 downwards.
TGCAGCATTGAAGATAATGGAGTCGGTATAGACGAAAAGGCCCTAAACAAACGTTCTTCTGTGAAGCTAATTGACCAATTCTTACAGCGAATGACAGGTACTGGGATAACCATCACCAACCGATCTGCGAGTAACAGTCAAGAAAAAGGAACCAAAGTCGAACTAAATATTCCATACCTAGCACAATGATAAAGACATTGATCGTAGAAGACGAGCGTCATGTAAGGGAAACTATCAAGAAAAGGGTGTTTACCTATTTTCGGGAAGCGTTGTCGATTGTAGATGAGGCCAATTCTGTAAAGGAAGGTATTGAGAAGATACAACGCTATAAACCCCAATTGGTCTTCTTAGATATTGACCTAGGGGACGGTACTAGTTTTGATATACTGGAAGCTTTAGGCACTATAGACTTTAAGATCATCTTTGTCACGGGCTATGATCAACACGCCATCAAGGCCATTCGATTGGGCGCGCTCGACTATTTGTTAAAGCCTATTGACCCGGTTGAATTTAAGGGAGCCGTTTCAAAAGCCATCAAAACCTTAGATACGGAAAGTCAATTGGGAAATTCGATCAATATTGCCAACCATTTCTACAAGGATGGTGAACACCGTAAGATCGTATTGAAAACTTTAGACACTCAGCATTTGGTATCGTTCGAGGACATTCTGTATTGCAAATCAGACGGGAACTACACTACTTTCTATCTTTTTGACGAGACCATTATCATCTCGAAGCCTCTAAAAAAGGTAGAAGAACTCTTGGATGAGACACAATTTTTGAAATGCCATCAATCCTACGTCGTCAATACAGCCTACATCACTAAATACCTCAATGAAGGTTTTTTGGTGACCAAGACTGGAGATCAGATTCCGGTGGCCACAAGACGAAAAGAGCATGTACTAGGTACTCTTTTCAAGGGGTGAATTGCAACGAATATGAACCCATCTTCAACGAATCTGAATTGGTCAAAATTGGCCTCAAAACCCTTTATACTTTAGCAACCTAAACTTAAATAAATGTTCCTATGAAATTAGTAAGATTTTCTTTTTTATTCGCCTTGCTGATCATGGTCTCATGTAATAGTGAGCCCGATGAATTAGAGCAACTGGAAGTCAATGAAACCATCGAAAATGAGGTGACAAGCTCACAAACCGGAAGGTTTAACCTCGACCTGCCCGATGACCCCGCAGACGAGACCGAACAGTTGATGTACATGACCTCGTTCTTGGTTGGGCGTACCTTATTGGCTGATGCGCCTGCAAGAGATTACTTTTACGCTCAGATGAACCAATACGGTAACACGTTTGGTCTAAGCAAGGTTCTAAGCGCAAGCCCTACCAATCCCAACCCGTTTCAAGCGGCCTTTCACACACAATTTTATCTGTATAATTATGACCTAGACAATGGTAATACAGGTGGAGGCCCTGTAAGTCCGCCAGTAGCACCAAACCCTCCGCCAGATCGTTGGGGCGGTGTTTTACAGATGCCATTGGCTTCATATTTGGGTACTGTTGTCAACACCTATTCTTGGGAATTACACATACCAAATGATAACGTACTTACTCTTTACGGCTATAATGATCTGCATGAATATGTGGCAGGACAAGCGTCGTTGGCTTCCCTATGGAGTATGGACACAACGCAGTTGTATACAGACGGAGCTATTCTCTTTGTGATGGGCAATCAAGGAATCTATCTTCCTTCCAACTACAGCGTCTTCGGAAATCCGAATTTGGCTATCATCGTAAGAGAGCAGTAAAATTGCTAAATGATTTATAAGAAGAAGCGCGACCCAGTGGGTCGCGTTTTTTTTATCAAATGTTCTTGTCAGCATTGTCAAAGTATTGTATCCCCAAGGAAAAAGGAAAAACCGAAACGGTTTGAATTTCGTTGGTAACGGCAGGGTCTTTTTTGAAGAGCTCCTTGGCTGTTTCAAGCGATGTTGATTGCACGATGGCGATACCAAAAAGGTCTTCGCTGTCCATATCAACCAAGGTTCTTCCCGCGCACAGCAGGATTCCTCTTTCTCCTAGCTGGGACAGATAATTTGCATGGTCTTCGATGCATTGCCATGTATGTTGCGTCCAATTCTTTTCATACTTGAATTCTTCAACCAACGTAAAACGTGCTATAAAATAGGGAGTGTCTTTCATCTTTAGCCGAATTAGAGTTTTTGTTTTTCTAACACTTGAAATCCTTTGTCAAACCCAAGCCATATTTCATTCTCATCCACCAAAATGGCACTGTGCACCACATTGCTCTTCAAGGGGCTATTTTGTGCATTATAATTTTTCCATGCAGTGCCGTCATATATAAAAACACCCTTTCCTTCTGTCGTGAAAAACACCGTACCCTCCTTTGTTTGAAACTGCGGAATTAATGCTGCTCCTTTGCTAAATTCCTGAGACGTTCTAGCTGAGGTATCCATTAAAATAGTACCCGTAGACGTACCGATCCACATCTCTTTTTCTGAAGTCAGCAACAGTTTTCTACAATTGTGCGTTGGCAAGAAATAATGCCACTCCCCTTCCTTGTTCAACATATTCAAGCCGCCCTTTCGGGTCGCAAACCAGGTGTTGCCCGCTGCATCCACTTTCGTATCATGTACCACTTGATGCTTTAACCCGTTGGTTTGATCGTAATGGTTCCAAGTCTTTCCATCGTACATAGCCACCCCTCTGTTTCCAGAAAAATAGATCTGTTCTCCATGATTGGTAATCGAAAAGACCACCGTACTCTTGACAGGTAGTTTTTCACTTAAAAGCTGGGTGTTTTGATTGTCGAGCTTCATTACACCTCGCGCCCCGAACCAAATTTCACCTTGCACCTCCAGTGCACATATAAAACTGTTTAGAACATTTTGATCATTACTTTTCAGTTTCTGTATTTGCCCTTCCTTACTTTTATAAATTCCTTTACCTTTTGTACTAAGCCAAATCTGATTCTGAGTATCTTGAAAAAGTCCGCGAATCTCTTTGTTATCAAGGCTGTCGACCGCTTGCAGTTCAAACTGTATCTCCTGCCCGTTTAGCTGAAAGCTTATGATTGCAAAAATCAAAAAGCCAATTTGTGTCATATTGGTTTTCATAGGCTTAAAATGTATAGCGTGTTGTGAAATAGATTCTTCTTGTATTGATCTTCTGACGGCTTCTGCTAGCGAGGCCTTCATTTCGCAAAAAGGTATTCTCGTCCAGCGTATTGAAGATATCGGTAGCACTGAGTACCATTTTTAATTTCTTCTGAAGGAGTTCGTATTCGATACCGATATCTACAAAATATTGGGCATCGATCTCACCTTGAGGGGTGTTGTCGGGAGCATTGTAGCTTCCTAATAATTGCAATTCTAGATTATCTTGAAGCGTAATGTTCGAAGTAGTTTTAGCCTGAAATGAAAACTTCTCTGAAGATTCAATGAAGTCATCTTCGAACGTTCTTTTAAAAGCAAGTCCACCCATACTTTGATTCCACCAATTGGTAAGAGTAATCTGCGCATTGATGTCAATTCCAAAATGGTACATTTTGTTGACATTTATGGGGAAGCGATACGTGAGTCCATCATCTCGTAGCTCGGTAACTCTTTGAATCAGGTCATCGTACAACGTAAAGAAAAACCCAGCATTGAGGGACGCTTTGCTGAATTTTTGAGTGATTCCGAGTTCTGTATTGTGAAATACTTCAGGAGCCAGATTGGGGTTTCCGATAGAGACATTAAAAGCGTTTGAAATATCCGGAAACGGATTCAATCTGCTAGGCGCCGGCCTGTTGACTCCTTTTTTAAAGGACAACTGTGCCAGGGTGTTATCGGTAATCTCATACGATGCCTTTACGCTAGGAAAAAATTTGAAATAATCGTCGCTAAACGATCGATCAATACTTCTGGATCGATAGCTATTGTTGAGAAGTTCGAATCGTATGGCCAACTCGTACGAAAACTTGCCCGCCTCATTTTCGAGTTGTGCATAGGTGGCACCAACAAAATCTTGATAATCAAAAACATCAGTAAGTCCGTCGATCTGGACATAGTTGTTGGTTGCTTCATCAAATTCCAATGCATTGAAGGTTTGGTTTATCTTCCGATATACGGCCTGTGCTCCATAGGTAATCTTTCGTTCTTCCTTAGTAATCTCTCTTTCAAAATCTAACATGTATCGATCATTGGTATCAACATAAAACGTTTGGATTCCTTCAACGAAGGTGTTTCCGCCAGAAATAACTTCTTCCTCTCTAAAAATATCTTCATCTTCAACAGAATGTGTGTAATCAAAAAGTACATTCAAACGGTTGTCATCGTCAATCACCGAAGTGAAATTTGCATACGCTCCGTATCCTTCATTCTTTTCGGGTTCTTGAATCAGCCCGTCTCTTGTTTCTATAATATCACTTGACACTCGCTGCGTAGTTTGCCTGTTCTGCTTATCTTGTTTGTCTCTTCCTACATAATATCCTGAAAATGTGAAGTATTGATTGACGCTGATGTAATAGTCTAACCCTAGTTCTATGTTATGCCGAAGGTCTTCACGAATACCCGTTTGGTTCTGATCGATGGTCTCTTGAATACCCAGCAGTTCTTGCTCTCTAAACGAGCTATTTTCGCTGATTCTTTTTCGATGTCGAAGGGTATAGTTCATAAACAGATTAACGGTTTCAAAACCATAACTAAAGCCCGGCGAAAAGTGATACCATTCATCCGTACCAAATCCGGCCGCGATGATTCCGTTAACCCCTTTTTTGGTGTTCTTTTTGGTGATGATGTTGATAACACCTCCAGACGCCGTTGCCGTTTTGATCACCGACGGATTGGTAATGACTTCAATGCGTTCTACAGTATTGAGATCCAACTGATCTAAATAGTTTTGACCTTGCGCAGCTACCACTCCTGAAGGTTTTCCGTTGATGAGAATCTGCACATCGCTTTTTCCGCGGATGCTCACTGTTCCTTCAGAAGATACCGTTACAATGGGCAATTGTTTCAGAATATCGACAGCCGTTCCTCCTGCGCCCAAAATGTTTCCAGCGACATTTATTGTGACCTTATCGACCGTTTGTGTTACAGGGAGCTTTTTTCCGGAAATAACGATTGCGTCTAGCTCTTCAGATTTCTCTTCAAGGATGATGGTTCCTAGGTTTACGGATTCGCCTTCTATGGTCGTTACTTCTCTAAAGAACAATTCATGGCCCAGGTGACTTGTCTCAAGGATATATTTTCCTGCGGGAACATCTTCAAACACAAATCTTCCTGAGACATCTGAGATCGTACTTTTGAGTGGAATACTTGTTTCGCTTTCGTTAAACAGCTGAACCACTACATCGGCGATTGCTTCATTCTTCGCATTTTGTAGCACTCCCGAAATCTGAGTGCCTTGCGCATATGCGTTTATGCTGATGAAGGTAATTATGTAAACAAAAGGAGTGAGCCTCATAGAGTTTTAACCGTATCATACGCCACATTCTTCCTGAATGCATTGGGCTGAATATCATTGAGAAGGTCTACCCCATTCTTCATATAATTCTCCATGAGTTTCTTGAAATTGTCTTCTTTGGCATCATATTGACCTTGTGTAGCATATTCAGTGATCAAAAGCAGATCATAGTTTTCATTGTTATCAACTTTTAGTAATTGATAGGATTTGATGAACCCATGTTCGGTGGCTTTCTTTCTCAACAGCTTCCAATTGTTCTCATAATAGTGGAGTGCTTCCGCTGACTTGTTATCAAGAATCTTCACATAATCAATGGTAGATACCGAGGTGGATTTTGGACTCTTCATGCCACCGGCTTTCAAGAAATCTTCCGCAGTGACCCTTTCGCCATTTAATATATTACTATCCCAATCTTGAGTGATCTTCCATTTTCCGTTTTCCTTTCTCAGCATCACATGAAAGCGCGCATAATGATCAGACTGGTCCCCATTGGGTTTTGTTATTGAAACTTTGTAATAGCCTGTTTCGAACGCTTGGTCTCTTGTAACAATTCTCTTGTCAAAGTTGAAGGCAATGGATTGCTTGTATCCGTCTTTTTTTGCTTTTGTAAACCATGCTGTGTTCTTCTCTTTATAGGGTTTGGCAGTACGTATCTCTCTGCTGTTTATACGACGAAGGTCATCGCTATGGATCGAGTTAAAGACTTCATGGTCCAAGGTACTGTACGATGTGATGAACGGTTTCCAGATGTGTTCGTCAATTTCGTTTTGAGCGTTGTCAGCTTCTTGTGAGAAGCCTTTAAACGAGATCAGTAACATACTGACAAGTAGCGTGGTGCAAATAACTCTCATAAGATCTAATTTGAAGGTTGTTATCTATATTGGTTTATCTAACTGGTTATTCCTATGTTACCATTTTTAACTCGCATTTGGTCACAACCTTTTGTTAAAACTAGTATTCATTCAAAAATTTATTGAGGGTTTTCTTAAAAACTGCCGGTTGATCCAACATCATAAAAAAACGAGAATTTGGAATCGTCATTCGCTGTATGAGTGTATTCTCTTTGACATTGCTCCAACTATCCACAAAACTGGGCTTTAAGTAATTATACTTTTCAAAGAGAGCTTCGTTAAACGATGGTTGCATCACTAGCGTCGGAACCTTCAGCTTTTTAAAGTCTAATGAAATATCTGAAGCATAATATTCTAATATGTATTGTATCATTATTGAGATGGGTACTGAAGCGGCGACCTGCCATAACTCTTGCGCTTTCGTGGTATCTGTCGCGTATAACTCGGGCGGATAGTTTTGCTCGTCCCAAGTGTTTTTAGTGACCGTTTTGAACCATTTGGGAGCGTAGTACGTGTCGTTGATCAAAATGCGTTCTTGCAAAGTCGGTTCTTGTATGTATTCGGTACTTCCTACTTTGGCCGAGCCAGAAACCAGCACTAACTTATCGACCAAGTCTGGGCGCTTCAAGGCAAGTCTAAAAGCCACTTGGACTCCAGTGATAAAATGACCAATCACCACAGGTTCACTGATCTTATTGGTTTCGATATGGTCTATCAGTGCATCTACGGTGGCCGTGGTCCACGCCTGATCTCCATAACTACGACCCTTTTCTTTAGACAAAGGATGCGCTGCTGTGTTATCAAATCCTGGAATGGTCACAAAATGAGTCGAAAAGTCTTGATCCAAGGACTCAATAAATGTGTTGTATGGTGTCTTCCCAAATCCCCATCCTGAAACGACGATCACATTCCTTGCTTGTTCCTTGATATTTTTAGAAACCGTAAGCTCTTCGTTATGGTTCAATGGATATTCTTTGGGTAATACAAGATTGTTCAAGTTGGGATCCTGTTGCTGTCCCAAAACACATAAACTGAATAGTAAGAGACATAATGTGAAGTCGAATTTTGGTAGTTGCATAACGTACTTTTGCCATGAAAGTATTTTGAATATGTAAAACACCCTTCCAAGAAAAAGTTAATAATTGTTAAGGAAACGATGAGCGCCCAAACTTTTGCAGTGAACGCTGATTTTCACCCAAGTTGCTTTAATAAGATCTAAACTGATTGTAGAACCCTTTAACGGTTTTCAGCTTGCGTTGCGAAATAAAAACTGTGGTTTTGTTCTCCAGAATTAGCATGGGTTTTGCTGAAAAATTCACTTCTTTGACCTTGCTCATGTTTACAATGGCTCTTCTATGCACCCTAATAAATGGAGCATCCAACTCTTCTTCAAAGGCTTTTAAAGGGTTTCGAGCGGTAAAGGATTTTTCTTTGGTGTGAACGAGTACGCAATAATCATCTGCTTCAATCCAAAAAATTTCTGAAATCGGAATTATTTTCCGAGAATTACCAACCTTGATATTAATGACCTGAAGGGGCTCCTTTGTACTGACCTCTAGTTTTTCGGCCAAACGTTTATTTGCCCCTTTTAGCGTTGATATTTCTTCAGTTTTAAGCTTCAGCTCTGCATTCTGATAATAGTAGAACAGAATCAAAAAAGAGATCACATAAGAGAGTGAGAAAATGAGCCCTTTTCTGAAGATAAAATAGGGTAAAAACTCTTGAAATAGATTGGAGAGAGTATACGAATAGTTTGAAAGTAACAGCTCGACAAGCGCTATTAAAACGATGTTTAGAAAAACAAAAGCGGTAATCACAAAAAAGTACCTTAGGTAATCATTGACCGTCAGTTCATACTTAGATACTTCCTTTTTGATGAACTTAATTAAGAATACTAGAAGTCCCGACCATATCATCCACCTTCTAAGCTGTCCCTTTAAGAGTTCAAAGAACTTAGCCCTGTCCTCATCAATAATCCCAAATTGCTTTAAATACGACAAATGATAATGCTCTTGCCAGGCCTCAAAAACAATCATCAATAGAATAATGAACACAAGCAGTAGCAAGGATGATTTGTTTCGTCTTATCAAGGTCGATTTCATTTAGTTTCCTACAAATATAGCAAGTAACCAACCTTCTTCGCTTTGGGCATCTTCCCAGTGCAGGAATTTGAATGAACGTATTCAATTTTGCAGCGAGCGTAGTTAAAATTCCATGAACCACTTAAATGAAAAGAGTTGTTCTTGACGAAAAAATAGCCGTTCAGCTCTAAAATCAACACGCTCATCAATATTTGACCGGAAAAAGTTTCTTTATATAACCAAAATTCCGAAATTATGTCCATCAATCAAACTAGACTCCGTATGATCAAAGTATTCACAGGTATTATATTTTTAGCAACATGCGTATTGACAAATGCCCAAGATCATCAAACGACCTTGGACAGCCTCATCACTCACAACACAAAATACATCAACGTTCAAGGGTCACAGTTTTCAGGTGATGGATGGGAAGAGTTGGTCAAAAAGAGTCGAGAAGCCAAATATGTTCTTGTTGGTGAAGACCATGGTTATGCAGAAATCCCTTATTTGACCAGTGTTTTGGCTTCCGAAATACCTTTTACCGTATTTGTTTCGGAGATAGATGGTATAACAGCAAGCATATTGAAAGAAGTAACATTACTTTCTGAAGAAGAACAATCAGCTTTCCATAAAAAAAACGCCTCATCGCTTTCTTTTTATAGCGCCCAAGAAGAATATGAACTTGCGAAAAGCATCAGTGAGCAGGGGGCAGAATTTTGGGGACTGGATCAGGTATCCTTATTTTCTACAGGACTCGTTTATAAGGAAATGGCGAAACAGAGTACCAATCCTGATACAAAGGCGATATTGCTCAAGGCAGCTAAATTCTCTGATAGTCTATTCAGTGAAGCCGTTAGAACGGGCAACTACGAAAAAATCTACATCTTTAATCAAACCAAGGGTCATTTCCTTCAAATAGAAGAACATATCAAAGACGAAGGTCCATTAGTGAAAGAAAAGTATGCAAAAATTTACGATAGTTGGAAAATATATAACGGTATCGACGGCGCCAATCACAACACACGCATAGGGTCCATGAAGCGAACTTTGCTTGACTATTATCTAGAGCATCGTGAAAAGAAAAAAGAGGGGGACCGATTTCTATTTAAGTTTGGGGCCAATCACGTGACCCGCGGTGAAAGTCTTACCCGTTCGTACGACATTGGAAATTTGGTACAAAACTTAGCGCATGCCGAAGGAGCTTTATCCTTCCATATTATGATCATTGGAAAACAAGGAAGAGTGAATACCTTTCTACCCGCAGAAGGTATGTCTACAAGACCATTTGATATCTCAGACAATAAAAATCTCTTGCACTATCTAAAGCCCTTTTACAAGAACATTGGATCAGAATCTTGGGCATACTTTGATTTGACTCCAATACGTAAACTGCTAAATGCGGGAAAGATTTCGTTGAAAGATCAATGGTTGACCAAAACCATCAAAGGATATGATGCTTTAATAATCATTCCTCAATTAACGGCTTCAACGATTATTGGACAATAAGTGCAAAATCTTATAGAGATAAAAAAGGCACCTCGTTTCTGAGAAACTTTGTGCGGATGAAGTGCGTTTTCTCAGCTTGGTTCAAAACGGGCTTCTTCTCCCTTCACTAGCTTTTTCAATGTACAAACCTTTGAAAATCAACTGTACATGACAGACAGTTTGGTGTTTAAGAAATTTATTATATATTTGTACCTACAAATAATGTATGTGTCATGAATAATTACTTTAAGGCGATTTACGAAATTATACGAACTGGCCATTGGATTACTGACTCAATAACAAAAGAATTAAAAGAATATGGTATTTACGAACCTCAATATAATGTTTTGAGAATACTTAGAGGAGCTAAAGGAAATCCAATCTCTGTAAATGCAATTTTAGAGCAGATGGTTCAACGCTCTAGTAATGTAACCCGAATTGTAGATAAATTGGAAACCAAAGGACTTGTAGAAAGGAAGCTATCAGTAGAAGACAGAAGAAAAATGGACATTATTATAACAAATGATGGCATCCAGTTATTGAAAAAATTGGATAAGAAGGTGGCTGACTTTCATAAACCGATGATGACTAATTTAACTGCAGAAGAAGCTGATACATTGAAGCAGCTAATTAAAAAATTAAAAGGAGAGTAAAAATGAAAAGAATAATAGCTATAGGTGGAAGTAATAGTAAGAAATCAATTAACAAGGCATTGGCAACTTATGTTGCAAGTCAGGTTGAAAATGCAGAAGCAATTGTAGCAGATTTAAATGATTTTAATTTACCATTATATGGAATAGATCTGGAGACAGAAAATGGTATTCCTGAAGACGCAACACGATTAAACAACTTGTTAGAATCAGGGGACGGATTGGTAATTTCTTTAGCAGAACATAATGGGTCATACTCAACGGCTTTTAAGAATGCTTATGATTGGCTGTCAAGAATCAATCAAAAAGTTTGGAAAAACAAACCAATGTTTTTGATGGCAACATCTCCTGGGTCAAGAGGTGGATCATCAGTACTGCAAACTGCCAAAACAGGTTTTCCACATTTGGGAGGCAACATTATAACCGATTTCTCTTTACCATTTTTCTATGATAATTTCTCTGAAGAAGGATTAAAAGATGTAGAGCTGAAAACAAGCTTAACTCATAAGATAAGATTATTTCAAGAAGCCATTTAAAGCACAAGAAAAAGCAGCTATTTTTTTATTTATATATATGTATGTACAAATATTGTATATGTTATGATTAAAATATCAATACCGCTTCTAGTTTTGCTAAGTTTTCAGTTCATAAATGCCCAAAGCGACAGTCTGCGCATCAATGGTAATTTAGGAGTTAGAGGAAAGTGGCAGACAGGAAATTTTGCTCAGCTCGTCATTAATCCCAATGGTGGAGTAATCTTTGAGAAAAAGCAAACCCATATTGAGTTGCAGGCCAACTATGAATTCCTAAAGGTAAACAACGGTAGCCTTATTAATGATTTTTGGTCATTTGGCATATATCAATACAGCTCAAACAAAACATTTTTTCCAATCGCCATGACCCACTATGGTTTTGCTCAGGCTTACGCCATTGATCATTCATTAATTGGAGGTTTGGGAATTGGAATAAACGTAATTAAAAAAAGAAAACATCGTTTTTTACAGGCCAATATTTTTTCAGGTTATCTGAATTTAAAATATGAAAACACTCCTGTACATAAAGCAGCAAGTATAGGGTCTTACCTCAAACTAAAGTTTCCATTAAAAAAAGACCTAATCTATGCCATGTTTGATTCACATGGGTATCTATCTCTTAAAAACGGTAATTATCACAGCTTTAATAGCAGGATGGTTTTGATGTTTCAAATAGTCAAAAATATTGGAGTAAATATGACCTATAATCTAGTGTATAACAATAATAATCCATCAGTAATTAGTAAAACAAATGGAAAGCTGGTATTTGGTTTCAATTACGCATTCAGTAAAATTCAATAATAACACGAATAAAATGGAAAAAATAAAACAAGAATATCATAGAAAAATAGACAATTCTAATAAAAGCATTTTGGCACGTGGCTGCGATCCAATATTGTCCTTACAATTTTCAGAAGTAGTTCCTCAACTTCTCGGAAATGTAGAGTACATCCCTACCACCAAAGATGTAGATTTTATTGAGAAACTAAAATCCCACAAATGGTCTGTTGTCTACTTTGCTCCCGGAGCCTGTAGATATAGTTCTGCCAAACAACAAATCCCAGGAGGTAATTACGAAACACAAGGATGGACTTTAGAACAATACAAAGAATTGATATATAAACATCAAGGTAAAGACATTCAAATTGTAGAATCTATTTATAAGAAAGGGGCAATTGAACTGTTGAACAAAGCACTTATAGTGGCAAGAGAAATAAAATAACTATCACGATAAAAAGTAATTAATTTAAAACCAAGTAAAATGAAAACAATAGAAATTATTAAATCATTAGCGCTAATACTATTAGTAGTTTTTTTTAGCACAAGTGTTTTTGCACAAAATCCGGGTGATAATTATATCCCTAAGGATCCAAAATTTGACAACCTTCTTACTTCTGAAAACACTGTATTATTAGTAATCGATTTTCAAGAAGAAATGATGGGAGTAGTTAAAAATATAGATAGAGATGTATTAATTAATAATACACAAGCTATTATTAAAACTGCCCAGGTATTTAATATCCCTATTATTGAATCTACCATTGGAGTTGGGCTAGGAGCAAATAAGTCAACACTTACAGAATTTAAAAACTTAATGAAAGATGTAAAGAATATTGACCGAATTACGCTTAATGCATGGCAAAATAGAGAAGTGATAAATGCTGTTGAAAAAACTGGACGACAAAAATTAATCATTACAGGGTTATGGACTTCTGGTTGCCCAACTTATACCGCTTTAGATGCTATCAAGGCAGGCTATGAAGTATATATTCTAACCGACGTAATGGGTGATGCAACAACAGATGCTCACAATCGAGCAATTGACAGAATGGTACAAGCCGGAGCAATTCCATTTACTTGGGAAGGTGCAGGTGCAGAGATCTTGAGGGTATATACCAATCCAAATGCTATGAAATCGGACAAGGTTAAAGGTGGATTTGTTGGCATAATGAAGGAACATTTTTATCCTTTCGCAGGAAAGTATTGATCTTGATTTCGGGCACTTAGGTGCCCTTTTTAATCACATTATCACCAAATCAATATGGCAACAGATCTAATAAAAGACAAAACAAAGAAAGTACTGCTATCAATGAGTTTACCCATAAGTATAGGTATGCTCTCTACATTTTTGTTTCAAGTTGTTGACACTTATTTTGTTGGACAGTTAGGTGCAAGTGCATTAGCTGCTTTAAGTTTTGCATCTACACTTTATTTTTTGGTGGTCGGCTTATTTATGGGATTAGCTGTTGGCGTTTCTATAATAATAGGTGCGGCCAAAGGAGCAGACAATGATAAGAAGGTAAACCAAACTGCTTTTGTTGCTGTTATATTAAGTATTGTTGCATCAAGTGTTTTTGCGGTATTAGGGATTTATTTTGTAACTCCAATCTTTACTTTAATGGGAGCCGATGCAACTACGTTACCGTTAGTAAAACAATATATCATTCCACTATTTTATGGAATCCCATTACTGACAACTGGCCTAATGGCTGGAGGAATTTTACGTGCAACAGGAAATGTAAAAAGGCCTGAAATCATTATGGGAATTGCAGGAGTAATTAACCTTATTTTAGATTATGCCTTAATATTTGGAAAATTAGGTTTGCCAGAAATGGGAATAAAGGGAGCAGCGTTCGCAACTGTATCCTCTTGGCTTTTTGTAATTATAGGAATGTTCTTTTTATTGATAAAAGACCGACTCTTAAAAATTGATATAAAGGAAACTTTCGGGAATTTGCTCTATACCACAAAAGAGATCGGTAAATTAGGATTGCCTACCATTATTACTCAAATCATTGGACCTTTAACATTAATTTATTTAACCTTTTTATTCGCTAAACAAGCATCGACAGCTGTAGCCGCATTCGGTGTGGCCAGCAGAATTCAAACTCTATTAATGATCGGTATTTTAGGTGTTAGTACAGCAATCACACCTTTTATTGCTCAAAACTTAGGAGCAAAGCAACATTCCAGAATTGATGAATCCATAGCTTTTGGAGGTAGAGCATCTACCTATTTAGGTTTACTCGTTTGTATTTTACTTTTCATATTTATAAGACCCATTGCAAAATTATTCAGTGAAGATATTTCAGTAATTAACTATACTGCACAATATTTTTATATCGTAAGCTTCTCCTATATTTTCTATGGTCTCTTCATAATAACATCGTCCATTTTTAATGGGTTACAATTGCCCATGAATTCCATGAAGATTATGTTGGTAAAATCTGTTGCGTTTACAATTCCGTTAACGCTAATCGGTTCTTATTTCGGTATTGCAGGAATTTTTATAGGAATTTCTCTCGGAAACATTTTAGCAGGATTGTTGGCCGCTTACGAAATGAGAAAGCAATTCAAAAAAGGAAATTCAGAGTTGGCCAAAGTGAATATTTGGCAAGAATATAAAAACGATTTTAAAAGATTGTTTCAGGCGGAAAATAAAACAACTTAGTAAAGTTTAATAAGAATTTAAAGGCATTATACTATGTACAATACCATAATTTGCGATTAGTTAATTCCAAATAACAGCAATTAGAATGACATATAAAAAAGCTTCTCGTCTCTGAGAAGCTTTGTCGGATGAAGTGGGTTCCCTCGGCTTCGCTCGGGACAGGCTTCTCCTCTCTTCACTAGCTTTTTGTAACGTACAAACCTCTGAAAATAAAAAAGCCCTTCATTTCTGAAGAGCTCTGTGCGGATGAAGGGAGTCGAACCCCCACGCCTTGCGGCACTAGATCCTAAGTCTAGCGTGTCTACCAGTTCCACCACATCCGCGCTGTAATTGGGCTGCAAATATAAACAAGATTTTCAATATTCAAACAAACCATCGAATAAAAAATCTTCTTTTTTTAGTACATTTGATTGTCAACAATTAATAATGTGAATGGAAAATATTCAATCCTACGTTCAACAACACAAAGAACGTTTTATCGATGAACTCATCGAACTCCTAAAAATCCCTTCAATCAGTGCCGATTCGGCCTATAGTCAAGATGTGATCGATACCGCCGAAGCCATTAAAACAAGTCTTGAAAAAGCAGGTTGCGACCATGTAGAGATTTGCGAAACTCCCGGATATCCCATCGTTTATGGCGAAAAAACCATCGACCCCACCCTTCCGACGGTATTGGTTTATGGGCATTACGATGTACAACCGCCAGACCCTTTGGATCTTTGGGAAAGCGGTCCGTTTGAACCCATCATCAAAAAAACAGAAAAGCATCCCGAAGGCGCCATCTTCGCCCGTGGTGCTTGTGATGACAAAGGACAGATGTATATGCACGTCAAAGCTTTAGAGTTTATGACCTCGACAGGGCAATTGCCTTGCAATGTTAAGTTCATGATCGAAGGCGAAGAAGAAGTGGGCAGCGAGAGCTTGGGCTGGTTCGTTGAAAGAAATCAAGAGAAGTTGGCCAATGATGTGATCCTAATTTCGGATACTGGTATGATTGCCAATGATGTACCGAGCATCACGACTGGATTACGCGGACTCAGTTATGTTGAGGTTGAAGTAACCGGCCCAAATAGAGACCTTCACTCCGGACTCTATGGTGGTGCTGTTGCCAATCCGATTAACATTTTGGCGCAGATGATCGCCTCCCTGCACGATGAGAATAATCACATTACCATCCCCGGTTTTTATGATAAGGTGGAAGAATTAAGCAAAGAAGAACGTGCAAAAATGGGTGAAGCACCCTTCTCGCTTGACAATTACAAAAGAGCACTGGACATCAAGGATGTGCACGGTGAAGCAGGATACACTACCAACGAACGAAACTCTATACGCCCAACACTCGATGTAAATGGTATTTGGGGCGGCTATACTGGTGAAGGTGCCAAAACGGTGATCGCAAGCAAAGCCTATGCAAAGATCTCGATGCGATTGGTACCGAACCAAGATTGGGAAGAGATTACCGAGCTTTTCAGCAAGCATTTTGAAAGCATCGCTCCTGCGGGAGTCACTGTAAAAGTGGACCCACATCACGGCGGACAAGGATATGTTACACCTATTGACAGCAAAGGGTACCAAGCGGCTTCAAAGGCTTATGAGACTACTTTCGGTAAAACACCAATACCACAAAGAAGTGGTGGTAGTATCCCGATCGTTTCGCTGTTTGAAAAAGAACTAAAGAGCAAAACCATCTTGATGGGCTTTGGTCTTGACAGTGATGCCATCCACTCTCCGAACGAGCATTTTGGCGTCTGGAATTATCTAAAAGGGATTGAGACCATTCCTTGGTTCTATAAATACTTTACAGAACTTAGCAAATAAATAGGATAGCCGCTCTTTTCGAGCGGTTTCTTATTATTATTTACCTCTACACTTGTAGAATTAATATTTTTATTCTACATTTGTAGAGAACATGTTTAAAATAGAAGGACTATGCAATTGTCAAAAACCGAAGAAGAATTGATGAATCACCTCTGGAAACTAGAGAAGGCTTTCATGAAAGACCTTTTAGAAGAATATCCTGAGCCGAAGCCCGCAACCACAACAATAGCAACCCTATTGAAGCGTATGACCGACAAAGGGTTTATAGCATATACGGTATTTGGAAAATCAAGGGAATACTATCCGTTGGTGAAGAAGAAAGATTACTTTTCGAAACACCTTAACGGGTTGATCAAGAATTTCTTCAACAATTCGGCTTCGCAATTTGCCTCCTTCTTTACCGAAGAGACCGATCTCTCTGAAAAAGAGCTTGAAGCACTAAGAAGTTTAGTAGATAAAAAACTCGAAAAGAAGAAGAAATGATAGCTTTCCTTTTAAAATCTACGCTATGCATGATCATCCTTTTGGGATGTTATCATGTGCTGTTGTCAAGGGAACAGATGCATCGTTTTAACCGTTATTTTCTCTTGGTTAGTTTGATCTTTTCTTTGGCAGTACCTTTTACCACCTTTGAGGTTACGGTACCAGCTCCTACGCGAATAACGCTCGAGCAATCTCAGGACATTCCATTAGAGGCATTGACAGCAGCTGAAGACAACCTAGTAGCGACCCAGGCATACTCTTTTGAGAAGGTATTGCTATACATATACTTAAGCATCGCCTTGCTCTTTGCCATTCGTTTTGCTATCAACTTATTTCGAATGGTCAAAAGAACCTGGAAAAATCCGATCGAGCGTTGGCAGCAAGCTTCGCTTGTACTCTTGCAAGAAAAAGTGCTTCCGCACAGCTTTCTTCGATATATATTTCTCGAAAAAGAGGCTTTTCAGCATAAAAAAATAGCACCTGTATTGCTTCAACATGAATTAGAACATGTAAAACAAAAGCATTCTCTCGACATCGTTTTTGTCGAATTGTTGCAGATCGTCTTCTGGTTTAATCCGTTGCTTTTCCTCTATAAAAAAGCAATCAAACTAAATCATGAATTCTTGGCAGATGCTTCAGTAATACAGTCCAACAATGATATCAACACCTATCAGCATCTTTTATTAGGTACAGCTGGTGGTGACACAGAAAACTACTTGGCCAGTAGCATTAATTATTCAGTTACTAAAAAAAGATTACAAATGATGACAAAACAAACTAAAGGCATCACAAGATGGGCGAAAAGTCTATTGCTGTTGCCGCTATTTGCATTCCTGCTCTATTCTTTTAGCGAGCGGAAAGCAGTATATGAGGACCTAGTCATAGATGAACATCTATCGGTACAGGATATTTATATCACTGCGAAGGCCAATGACCTAATAGTAGTCAATGATCAATATGATACCAATATAGATGAACTCAAAAATGTGTTGAGTACGTTTAACGCTGATATGTCGAAAGAAGCTAGAGCAAACAATGTTCGTGCTTACATTGAAGCCGAGCCTAATGTGCGCATGGGCTTTATCATTGATATTGAAGAAGTACTAATAGACTATGGAGTAAAACGCTTTGAACTCGGTGAAGATCTTAACGTTGCTCAAGACCCCAAGCTCAAAGAAAGAATCGAACGCTACAGAGCGCAAGCCAAGGTTTATGGAAAAGAGATTCAAGAATATCTAAAGAACCCTACTTCAGTAAAGCACAATTCTTTAATGAGATCTTTAGAGAACGCCTTAAAACTATATGAAGGGTTCTCTAAAGTTGAGAAGAAAACACACAGTATTCTTCCACCGCCTCCACCGCCAGCTACTAAGATCCAAGAAGGGGCTACCAAAGCACAGATCGAAGAGTACAATGCTTTGGCAAGCAAGTATAACAACATGCCCAAGGATAAGATGAAAGTGATGCGAAAAGAAGTGCTGAGAATGGAGTATCTGTACAGCGTGATGACTGAAGCTCAAAGAAAGAAGGCTGAGGCATTTCCAGAATTTCCTCCGATGCCAAAACCACCTACGGTAATCGAAGTAAAAGAGGTTCCGAGACCTACAAAGATAGAAGTAAGGGAAGTGCCACCACCACCGCCACCTTTACCAAAGAATCCAACTCCGGCTCAGGTGAAAAGGCATAAGGAAGCATTACTATATTATGAAAAATCGTTGGCTAAGGCAAAAAAGCTAACAACTGCACCTCCACCTCCGCCGC
This sequence comes from Flavobacteriaceae bacterium, assembly GCA_028279515.1. Taxonomy (GTDB): domain Bacteria; phylum Bacteroidota; class Bacteroidia; order Flavobacteriales; family Flavobacteriaceae; genus JANQNQ01. Next base: position 138,048 of record JANQNQ010000001.1, on the reverse strand, counting down.
CGCCGTTACCTAAAAACCCAACGCCTGCGCAAGTGAAAAAACACAAGGAAGCGCAAGCATATTATGAAAAGGCCGTGAAATTGGCAAAAAGCCCAACTGCGCCTCCACCTCCACCGCCACCGTTACCAGATGACCCGACACCAGCTCAGGTTAAAAGGTATAAGGAAGCACAGGCGTATTATGAAAAGGCGGTTGCCACCTATAAGAAGCAAGCGATATCAGCAAAGACGAAGGCTAAAGTATGGGAGGTACAATCTGCACCAAAGCGCAGTGTTTCTGAAAAAGAACGTGCTGAGTATTATAAAAATGCCACCTTTAAGCTAGAAACGATTCCTGGAAAATATGTGCAAACTAACTACCAAGACCTTCCGGAAGAGCACAAAGCGCGATTGGTTTTTATTCCTAAAAAACCGAAAATGAATGCCCCGAGTCAATCACAACTGGACAACTGGAAAAGCGGACCTTTTGGAGTCTGGATTGACGATAAGCAGATAAAGAAAAGTGAGCTTGCACAATACAGTCCGTCAAGTTTTGCTTATTACTTTGCCAGCCGCCTGCATAAGAATGCAAAAAACTATGGCAAATACAAGCAAGAGATTCATCTGTACACGCCCGCCCATTACAAGAAAAATTATGGGAAAGGCTCAGATTTCGGTAAACCACTATCGAAATCAACAGTAATATTCATCAAGAAAGACAACAGTATTCATATCAAAAACTAATACAAAAAAAAACCTGCCAATTGGCAGGTTTTTCTTTTATATAAGCACGCTTATTTGGTAATAAAATTTAGAACCACTGTCTTTCCGTCTACCTCGAATTTGATGAAATAGAGTCCAGAGCTCAAACCAGAGACATCCCATTGAAAATTGTTTTCGGTAATGTCTTCTTCCACAAGTACTCGACCTGCTAAATTCAAGATCTGCATTTTTCCTTTATCAAAAACTGGTAATTCGATGTTGAGCTCTTCTTCCGTCGGAATTGGATAAACATTCACCGTTTCAGGGTCTAAAGTATCTACCCCGAGTGCACTCACTTGGATGCAATCACTTACTTCGGTACAACCTCCAGTAGTAACTCGTACGGCATAATTTCCGTTTACAGGAGCCGCGAATGTTTGGTTTACCGCTCCGGCAATGTCGGTATCCGTGTTACAATTAATCCATTGATAAGTAGCTCCTGCCTGATTGGCCGTGAGCATATTGCTATTAATGGTCACTGTATTATCAATTGCGACAAGGCCTGCCTTTGTGGTCATATAGGCCGTCACAAGTTTGGTCATTTCTTCATAATACGGAAGATCTAATGTGATCACACGATCGTCTGAGGTATGGTACTCGGGAGTTTGATCATTGTTGGACCAAGCTTCTCCTAATAACACGGCTGAAAAAGCAGGTGACTGAAACCAAAAACTTGAGTGGTCACTAGCCGTAGTACCAGGGTCCACCACATTGACATTAAGATTAAACCCATAGGTGTTTAGCACACTGATGATCTCATCTTTCATAGCCCTTGACTGGGCAAAATTGCGTACATCAATATCAAAATCATTGTCATTGTCTCCATCATAAGCCATCATATCTAGGTTGAGCACCGCCAAGATATTGTCACCATTATTTGCTGCTTGTGTCGCGTAGTAATTGGATCCACGCAATCCGATTTCCTCTTCGTCCCAAAGGGCATAAACGATTGTGTTGTCTATACATTGGGTTGAAAGGATTCGGGCTACTTCCAATACGGCTGCCGTACCACTGATATTATCATCGGCACAATAATTCGCTACCGAATCGTAATGCGCACAAATAATGTAAATATTGCTTGGGTTGGTCTGTCCGGTTTGTGTAGCAATGATATTTCGACCTCCTGCGCTGTAGGCCTGATTCACAACCGTTAGGTTATCAAAAGCACTCAGGCGCTCGATCAGATAGTCGGCTGCCGTGTCATTATTACCGTTGGTACGGTTTATTATTGTTGCGGGATTTCCATTTACCGTAGTAGGTACCTCACCGGTCAATTCATTCAAGGTCAATGTTAAGCCATTGATATCCACCTTATCAATCAGGTCATTGATTGACTGTGCGTTAGAAAACGAAACTATCAAAATAAACGCGAGAAGTAGTAGTTGTCTCATGATATTGAAATTTTGGGCATTTGTGCCTAAAATTACCATTTTCAACCGACTTTTAGAACTTTATGAGAGTCTTACTCATAAAATCAGGTTAAATTCATCGAATAGTCTGTTGATTCTTGTAACAAAACCGCTAAAATGACGTTACATATGTATTCATCAACTCAAACGACTATGCTAAAACGTTTTTTCTGGATGTGCTCTGGCGCCGATCAGGACATCCTCGCCGAATGCTCTAAGTCAGAGCAGATCAAACAAGCGGGTATTGGAGGTACCGTTTTCTTCACAGCGGTTATGGCCTTCATCGCTTCTGCTTATGCACTCTACACCGTATTTGACAACGTTTATACCTCTATATTTTTTGGACTCATTTGGGGGCTACTCATATTTAATCTTGATCGATTTATTGTTTCGACCATCAAGAAGAGAGATAGCTTTTGGGGTGAGTTCATCCAAGCAACTCCCAGAATCATCTTGGCTCTTATCATTGCTGTAGTCATAGCCAAACCTTTGGAGTTGAAAATCTTTGAAAAGGAAATCGACCGCGTACTCTTGGAAGAGAAAAATGCGTTGACCCTTGCCAATCAAAACCAAATTGCTCAACAATACACTCCTTCGGTTGAAAAGTTAAACACCGAGATCGATGAATTGAAAGCTGAGGTAGTTACGAAAGAAAAAGAGGTCAACGACCTTTATGACACCTATATTACCGAAGCAGAAGGTACCGCTGGCACCATGAAATTAGGAAAAGGCCCCGTGTATAAAGAAAAGCGGGAAAAGCACGATATGGCCTTGCAAGAATTGCAACAACTTCGTGACGGAAACAATACCAAAGTAGCCGAAAAAGAAGCGCAGATAACCGCCTTGACTCAAGAATACTCTCAGAAGGTAGCAGACACCCAACCTACGATTGACGGTTTCGACGGACTCATGGCGCGTATCAATGCATTGAACAAATTGCCGTGGCTTCCTTCGTTTTTTATCTTCTTGCTTTTCTTAGCAATTGAGACCGCTCCGATCATTGCCAAATTATTGGCTCCAAAAGGTGAGTACGACATCAAACTGGAGAATATTGAGGGCACGGTTAAAACTTGGGTGGCACAACAGAAAGACCAGCGCGTTAAGCTACAAACTACTGACGCCGTTATCAACGACCGAGTTTATCAAGACATCGCCGAAGAAGACGAGCTGTACAACTACAAGCGCAAAAAAGCACGAGAGATCATGCAGATGCAAGCCGATGCTTTTTATAAGAAGCAACAGGGAGTCTTATAATTTTACTCCGCCAGCCATCTGGCCAAGGTTTCTTTGATTCGTTTTTGATCCTTCTCTGGAAAATGACGCACACGTGTGCCGTGATGCCCTCCTTTGAGTACCATCTTTAGGGCGTCGACATCTGGTTTTGGTGTTGGAGCACAGGCTCCCCAAGTATCATATTCTCCGTAGACATATAGAATCTTGTCTCCCTTGTTCTCCACGTAATCGCGAACGTTTTTGATATAATCTGGGTCATAGCTCAAGTCTACATTTTTAGGAGCAAAGCGTTTGTTTGATGTACTTTTCACAACTTTTAGAAGGTCTTTTACAGGCTCAAAATCAAACCCGTAATAGCCCAGTTCCTTCATGTGTTGGTAGTATGATGGCAATAACGCTTCAAAAGTAGCGTCATTATAAAAGCTAATGCCCACAATTCGATTTACATAGTCGAACAATTCTTTAGGCGAAGCCGACTCAGCAGGAATCTCTTCACACTTTCCGCCCCATTGCCAAAACGAGAATGAGAACTCGAGTGCCGCATATTCAAGTGCTTCCTCTACAGGAACTTCCTTGAAGGTCATTTTCTTTTCAGTGGCGTGTGTTTCGATTTCCTTGATTACGGCCTCTCTGTTTACTAACAAGGCACGCTGAAACTTTCGTACTTTTTCTCTACAATCAGCATCACCGATACTGTTGATGTGATCTGTTGTTCTGGGATCTTCTTGGGTATTGATCAACGGCGCTACATACGGCATTGCTATTTTGACATCTTTCGGATATTTGTATTTGTAGATCAATGTGGTCTCCCCTCCTTTACTTATCCCCGTCGAAATCCAATCACCATGATACAATAATTTCAGCTTAGTGACCAAACTGTGATAGTCTTCAATGGCTTGGTCGTTGGTCAAGTATTGCCAAGGAACAGGATTCGGTTTCGACTTCCCATAAAAACGATATTCGACAATGGCCTGATTGGCATCCAACAACTCAGAAACTTCATTCTTTACATATCGTGCATTGTAACCTTCGGTCTCAATGACCATAGGCTTGTTGTAGTCTTTATGTGAGAGATACACATAATGGTTAAAGCTTCCCTTTTCGGGATGGTCATGATCCAAAGGCTGATTCAGCACAAGCTGATACGATTCAGAAAACCCATCTAAATTATCAAGCGAAGTAATGGTCGCATCCGGAAACAGCAATTGCAATTTCTCTTTTAGGGCGGTCTTCGTTTCCAATTGCGTCTTTAAACTGGGTCCGCATGAAACAAAGGCCCATACGAGAAAGAGGATGCTGTATCTTATATATTTTGTCATAATTTCAATTTGATTTTCAGCTAAAATTAGAGTTTAATCTAGCGCATCTTTGATACTATATCACCTTAGAATGATATAATTCTTCCCTTTTAAGGGGAAAAACATACCGAACCCCTAAAATGCCGTATTTTTAATACACAAAAGCGTCATGCATGGACATTCCTTTTATCGACCATAAATTTATTGAAACACATACCGACTTTGAGACCTTGGTCGAGCGCTTGAGAACTGCGTTTAAAGAAAATACGATCAATGTTCCGATGCGACATCACCATGACTTTCCAAATCCTGAGGTTGGGGCAGATTCTACCTTATTGCTAATGCCCGCCTGGAATCCTAGTAAAGAGGCCGGTGTCAAGATCGTGACGGTAAGTCCGAAGAATGGTCAATTGGGACTTCCCTCTATTCAAGGGTCCTACATTTATTTAGATGCTTTAAATGGCAGCGTCAAAGCACTGTTGGAGGCCAAGCAACTTACAGCAGCCCGAACAGCCGCAACTTCAGCATTGGCTTCTTCTTTTTTGTCGAAACGGGATGCTTCAACGTTGTTAATGATCGGTACCGGAGCACTAGCGCCACAACTCATCAAAGCACATGCATCGGTGCGTCCTATTAAACAAGTATATGTCTGGGGAAGAAATTTCGACAAAGCCGAAGCCGTATGTCTTCAACTAAAGCATGAAAACTTTGAACTTCAACCTATAAAAGATATTGAAGAAAAAATAAGTGAAGTTGACATCATATCGTCGGCCACCCTATCACCTACCCCATTGGTTAAAGGAGAACTCCTTCGTCCAGGTCAATACGTGGATCTGGTTGGAGCGTACAAAAAGGACATGCGAGAAGCTGATGATAAAGCTATCAAAAAAGCAACAGTGTTTGTTGACACTTTCGAAGGCGGACTTAAAGAGAGTGGGGATATTGTGATTCCGATTGCCAACGGAATCCTTAAACCAGAAGAGATCAAGGCGGACTTATTCGGACTTTGTGATAACAAACATCGCGGAAGAGTCAATGACCAAGAGGTCATTGTCTTTAAATCGGTTGGGCATGCACTCGAAGACCTAACCGCCGCCAATTACTACTATAAACAATACATCTCTTGAATTGCGCTATGAAGAATACCTTTCAACATATTAAAAACAATCCAACACTATCACCTCCAAAAGACTGGTTGCAGATCCAAACAATCGATATGCACACAGGTGGTGAACCGCTGCGGGTCATCGTCGATGGCTTTCCTGAATTAAAAGGAAATTCGGTCCTCGACTACAGAAGATGCTGTAAAGAGAACTACGATTATTTACGTACAGCACTGATGTTTGAACCTCGCGGTCATGCCGATATGTATGGTTGCATCTTAACACCTCCCAACGATGCTGATGGAGATTTTGGAATCATCTTTTTGCACAATGAAGGATATTCGACGATGTGCGGACATGCCATCATAGCTATCTCTACATTGGCCATTATAATGCAGTGGATCGAAGTACAGGAAGGTAAAAATATTTTAAAGATCGATGCGCCTTGCGGTCGCATTACATCTTATATCACAGTGGATAAGGGCGCTGTCGCAGGTGTTCGTTTTCATTGCGTTCCCAGTTTTGTGATAAGCCTCGACCGAAAGGTCGAGGTTCCTGGTTTTGGAACCGTAATTTATGATCTTGCGTATGGGGGCGCTTTTTACGCCTATGTGGACATGAACAAAAATTCCTTCGACTTTGACCTCACTCCCAATAGCTATCGCCAACTCATAACCACCGGTATGGACATCAAAAATGCAGTAATAGCAGATAGCGACGATATCGACCATCCGTTTGAAGAAGACCTAAGTTTTCTCTATGGAACCATTTTTATTGGAGATTCATTGCATGAAGGTATAGACAGTCGCAATGTGTGCATCTTTGCCGAAGGTGAAGTGGATCGTTGCCCTACGGGTTCTGGCGTTTCGGGCCGAATGGCGATTCATCATGCCCGTGAAGAAATCTCGGTTGGACAACAAATGTCTATCGAGAGTATCACCGATTCCGTGTTTATCGGAAGTGTTATTTCTGAAGAAGATTACGGCCCATTTAAGGCGGTTATTCCACAAGTGGAAGGTACCGCCCATATTACAGGCATGCATACTTTTTTGATCGATCCTAACGATCCTATGAAAAATGGTTTTATATTACGATAAGATGAAAATTTACCCTTACATACTATTAGCATTACTTCTTATTGGATGCGCAGAAGAGCAGAAACCTTCGGCTTCAATTGAGCCAGTATCGGATCATAGCATCGACATTTTAGATTATCGAATCACTCCAAAAGACTCAGTGGACAAAAGCGGACTCATGTTCTCGGACCAAGGAGCATGGTTTGCCTACGGACTTCCGGATGATAGTTCAAAATTGGGTGGATTTTCTGGGCCTTTTTTGATGACCCAGCAAAATGGCATTTGGTCTAGCGCTTCACTTTCGCAGCTTTCCTTACTGAGTGAAAATTCAGAATCACTCGTAGATTGGCAACAAGACTTGAAAGAACAATACGGGAGCAGCAGCCATCTTTCGAGGTCTTTTTCAAACAAACAGGTCGAGATAAAACAACAACTCACCTTTCTTTCAGGACATACTGCACTGCAACAAACTACTATCACAAATACGGCCAAAGAACCCATACAGCTCAAGCCGTCCTATTACGGTGAGCCTTTTAACATCGGCCTGCGTTTTTCTAAAGAGAAAAAGATTCTGCGCATTGATTCTGACAAAAGCGAAGCAATTGGATATATCCAATCCTTGAACGACGTTGAACGCCTCGATATTAGAGACTCTATATCGTACACCATTCGGTTAAAACCCCTGACGATACAGGCAGGTGAGACTGTTGAGCTCACCCTTGCGCAATCCTTTATTTTTCCAGAATACTTCTGGCCAGAAGAAAATGGAGTGATCAAAGTTGTTCGTTTTGAAGATATTTTACGAATCCGTCAAAAAAACAAAAGGGATGAATTCGATCAATTGTCCAAATTTAGACGGACAGCGTTTAACGATGAACAATACACAAAGGCATTGGTCAAGGCACAATTGACACTTCAGAATAACTGGCGAATTCCTGCAGGTGAAATTGACCATGAAGGGTTGTTTCCAAGCTATCACTACAAGTGGTTCAATGGATTTTGGTCTTGGGATTCCTGGAAACATGCGGTGGGACTTTCGCACTACAACCCCCAGCTTGCCAAAGAACAAGTAAAACTCATGTTCAAGTTTCAAAACGAAGATGGTTTCGTAGCCGATTGCGTATATCGTGACACCCTTATTGAACGCCACAATTACCGAGACACAAAACCACCTCTTTCAGCTTGGGCCGTTGCTAAAATCTATGAAAAAGATAAGGACATCAACTTTGTAAAGACGATGTATCCCAAACTCAAAAAATATCACTACTGGTGGTATACTAAAAGGGACCATGACCAAGATGGTCTTTGTGAATACGGTTCGACCGATGGCAGTCTTGTTGCTGCCAAATGGGAAAGTGGTATGGACAATGCCATACGTTTTGACAACGCAGAAATGGTACAGAATGGTGATGGTGCCTTTTCAATGAATCAAGAGAGTGTGGACCTCAATGCCTATCTCTTTGCCGAAAAGCAGTATTTGGCATTACTGGCCAAGGCCATTCTAGAAAGTAACGACATGGACAATTATGTGAACGAAGCCCAAGTTCTAAAGCAAAAGATACAAGAGCAATTTTACGACCCCGAAGATGGGTGGTTTTATGACACTAACCTGGAGGGAGACGAATTCATCAAAGGCGCAGGTAGCGAAGGTTGGACAGCACTCTGGGCCCAAGCCGCCACCCAAGAACAAGCCAATAGTGTGAAAGAAAAAATGATGAATCCAAACACATTTTTTACCAAAGTACCTTTTCAAACGATGAGTGCAGATCATGAAAAATTCAATCCGTTAAAAGGGTACTGGCGCGGCCCTAATTGGTTAGATCAAGCCTATTTTGGAGTGAAAGGATTACGCAATTATGGTTTTTCTGCGGAAGCTGACCAAGCAGCGACTCAAATTTTGAACGGAGCCCAAGGCATTCTCCAAAAAGGAGTCTCCATCAGAGAAAACTATCATCCGATCACGGGTGAAGGGTTAAACGCTCAGAACTTTAGTTGGAGTGCGGCTCATATCATTATGATGCTCACAGAGGAATAAGATGAAGGGAAAACACTACATAGCATTATTCCTTCTTATCGTCTTATATGGCTGCAAGAAAACAGATCTCCCATCGGTCGCCGAGCAAGCCTATCACTTTGACCATACCATTTTTGAAGAAAACAAACTGCCGCCACGAGCTACATTTTTTGGTTACGAAAACGAAAGTATCGACAAGAAAGAAGATTCAAGACGTTTCTTATCCTTAAATGGGCCATGGAAATTCAACTGGGTGAAAGATCCTAAACAACGACCGACTAAATTTCACAATCCCAAATTTGACGATAGTAATTGGAGCTCGATTCCTGTACCTGCCAACTGGGAAGTCGAAGGTTTTGGAAAGCCCATTTATCTAGACGAACGCTACCCGTTCACCACGAATTGGCCCGAAGTTCCAAAAGACTATAATCCTGTTGGCACCTATCGGAAGGAAATCACGCTAGATGAAGACTTTTTAAAAGAGGAAGTCATCCTCCATTTTGCAGGTGCCAAATCGGCCATGTATGTATACATCAACGGAAGCTATGTAGGATATTCTCAAGGCAGCAAAACACCAGCTGAGTTTAACATCACCTCGTTTCTTAAAAAGGGAAAAAACCTCATCGCCCTGCAAATGTTTCGATGGAGCGACGCTAGCTACGTCGAAAGTCAAGACATGTTGCGCATGAGCGGCATTGAACGTGAAGTGTATCTCTATACACGTCCTTTAGCTCATATTTCGGATTATGAAACCAAGACCACACTAGATGATGCCTACAGCACAGGTCAACTATTTAGTTCCATTTGGATTCAAAACAACACAGATGTCAATGCATCACGTACAATTCGCTTTCTGTTGTTTGATGAAAATGAAGCTGTAGTCGACTTTACAAAATCTGTTGAAATTTTGGCAAACGACTCCTTTGTCTTAAACCCGAGAAGTGTCATTAAGGATGCGAAGAAATGGTCAGCCGAAACTCCAAACCTATATACACTGAAAGTGGCTCTCTTAGATGAAACAGCACCACAAAACAATCAACACCTAAAGCGCTCTGTTGGTTTTAAGCGCGTTGAAATTCGCGATAGCCAATTGTTGGTCAACGGGCAACCAATCTATATAAAAGGTGTCGACAGACATGAAACAGACCCGCATACTGGTCATGTGGTCTCTAAAGCTTCTATGGAAAAGGACATTCAATTGATGAAGCAACATAACATCAACGCTGTTCGTAGCGCTCACTATCCCAACGACCCGTATTGGCTAGATCTGTGCGACCGTTACGGGTTGTACGTCATTGATGAAGCGAACATTGAAAGTCATCCGCTAGCCATTTCAGAAGAGACACAGATCGGTAATGAGATGAGCTGGTACCCTGCACACTTAGAGCGTGCCAGACGCATGTATTATCGTGACCGTAACCATCCTTCTATCTATTCTTGGTCCCTGGGCAACGAAGCAGGAGAAGGACAGGTCTTCGACAAACTATACGACTGGTTTAAACAACAAGATTCAACGTTGATCGTGCAATACGAACCTGCGGGAAAAGAGCGATATACAGATCTGTTTTGCCCTATGTATCCTCGCCCAAAGACACTCATCGAACATGGCAACTCTGATTCGGACAAGCCGTCGATCATGATCGAATATTGCCACGCAATGGGTAACTCGGTTGGAAATCTTCAAGATTATTGGGATATCATCGAGGCTTATCCTAACCTTCAGGGAGGGTATATTTGGGATTGGGTGGATCAAAGCTTGGAATACAAAGATGAAAACGGAAACCCTTACCTGGCCTACGGACACGATTACCACCCCGACCTCCCCACAGACGGTAACTTTTTAAACAATGGTTTGGTGGATCCCTATCGCAATCCACACCCACATGCTTCAGAAGTGAAAAAGGTATATGAACCTGTACAATTCTATTTAGAGAAAGAAGGATCGATCGTAGTTGAAAACAAGAACTTTTTCAGTGATCTTTCCGATAAAAAAATACGGTGGAAACTATTAGAAAATGGAGTAGTTTCCCTTTCGGGGGAATTGCCTTCGGCACAAATCCTTCCGCAGGAAAAAAAGAAATTGACACTTCCTGACTTTTCTGAAAAGCTAAAACCGAACAAGGAATACATTTTAGAAATCAGTTTAACTCAAGCGGAAGCTTCCGAGATACTTCCATTGGGGCATGAAGTAGCCTGGGATCAGTTTACGCTGCAAGCGAGCAACATCATCGCAAAAGATGAATCGATAGGTTCCACGCTTCAAGTCATAGAAAATTCTTCCGCATATACCTTTAAAAACAATCTCACGAGTTTGACCATACACAAAAAGACTGGAGCCATTGAACACTGGGAGCATGCTTCGCAAACCATTACTGATAGTCCCATCATGCCTAATTTCTGGAGACCTCCAACCGACAATGACCTTGGCAACGGTATGGACAAATGGGCCAACGTATGGCAGGATGCTACTTACAATAGTGTTTCCTTTTTGGTTGACACGCCCAGAAAGGTTGGCAATAATGTATTGTTCAAGGTCAGATATGAACTGCCCAATGACGAAGCAGATGTACAAGTTTCCTATTTGCTGACTCCAAGCGGAAGTCTATCGGTCGATAATCTTTTTACCAATGTGAAAAAGGGCCTTCCAAACATTCCTCGCTTGGGTATGTACTTAACACTTCCTAAAGATTTTGCGCAAGTGTCTTGGTACGGGAAAGGTCCGCAGGAGAGTTATTGGGATCGCAAGACCGGCGCAAAAGTGGGGGTTTATGAAGGGAATGTCGTTGACCAGTTTCATCGGTATTCGCGTCCGCAAGAAACCGGTAACAAAACAGACGTACGGTGGATGACAGTTTCTTCAAACCAATTATCTTTGACCGTAAGCAGTTCTGAAGATCTTCTAAATGCTAGTGTTTGGCCGTTTTCAATGACCGAGTTGGACTTTAACAGTGAAACTGACGGAGCTGACTCAGCTTCTGGTTTGGTTCCTGTGACCAAAAAGCATGGGGCAGACATCAAAATTGGCAACACCGTACAATGGAATATCGATTTGCTTCAGATGGGTGTCGGAGGAGATACCTCTTGGGGTCGCTTGGTTCATGATGAATACACCATTGTACCGAAAACGTATAACTATTCCTTCGTGATCATTCCGAAGGCATTAAAAAAATAATCAATGAAAAAATTACTTTGTCTATTCGTACTTATGATCTCTTTGACCGCTTGCGGACAATCTACTGAGGCAGAAGAAAAAGAACAGATCATCTCGATCATGAAAGCTCAAGAAAAGGCATGGTCTAATCACGATCTGGAAGGTTTTATGGAAGGATACTGGAAGAGCGATTCGCTAAAATTCTACGGTAGTCGCGGTATGACGTATGGTTGGCAAAAGACGTTGGACAACTACAAAAAGGGGTATCCAACCAAAGATCATTCGGGTACGTTAAATTTTAAGATCAATGACATTTCAAAGATTGCCGATGGCGCTTATTTTGTAATGGGCGAATACCATTTGACCCGAAAGGTTGGTGATGCCAATGGTATCTTTATGATCATCTTTAAAAAGATCAACGGCGAATGGAAGATCGTTGCTGATACGTCTTGTTAGTGTTGAGTCGTTGAGTTGTTTAGACGCGTAATTGAAGTTCTTAGTTCTTGGTTTTTAGTTGTTAGTATTTATATATCAAAACCTTGTGCCTAGCTAGGTGTAGTCTGTAGTATTCAATTCTCTGGTTGCCACAAATACACGAATATTTTCCTGTTCTTCGTTTGTCCAGATGCACCAAAATCTGCAAGGTGAAAGTGCAGTACTATGCAACATCTCAACCCTTCGCTCTATTGAGCTACGGATTGTGAAGACACATCTCATATCTCATATCTCAATACTCTGTACTTAGTACTCCCGAAAGGGGCTCAACTAAACGGTTAAACAAATAAACAGGAGGTTTAGCAATTCATTATCGCTTCAATATCTCCGATCTCGATGGGTAAGGCTTCAGAGAGGTTTACATTTCCGTCTTCAGTAATCAGGTAGTCGTTTTCTAATCGGCAACCGATTCCTTCTTCAGGAATATAGATGCCAGGCTCGCAAGTGAGCACCATTCCGGGTGCGAAGGGCTTAGAATACAATCCGACATCATGAACGTCCAATCCAAGGTGATGTGCCGTACCATGCATAAAGTATTTTTTATACGCTGGTGCGGAAGGGTCCTGTGCTTCAATTTCGGCTTCGGTGATCAATTCGAGCTTTAGTAATTCGGTTTCGACCAACTTCGCCATGTCCTTTTCGTAGTCTGCTGGAAGCACTCCAGGTTTCAACAATTTAGAACCTTCTTTAAGGCATCCAAGCACGGCAGAATATACTTCATTTTGTCTTTTTGAGAACTTTCCGTTTACGGGAAAGCACCTTGTATTGTCAGCGTTGTAATTGGCATAGCAGGCTCCAAAATCTAACAAGACCATGTCTCCATCTTTACATATATGATCGTTGGTATTGTAGTGCAAAGCACAGGCATTTTTTCCCGAAGCCACAATCGGCAAAAAGGCATGACGTTTGGCTCCTGATTTTGTTAACTCGTAGGTGATCTCAGCTTCTAGCTCATATTCTTTGATGCCCGGCTTTGTCGCTTTCAACACACGGTCAAAAGCACGTGCACTGATTGCAATTGCTTCTTTGATAAGTGTAATTTCTTCTTCAGACTTTATGGGGCGTAATTGTCTAGTAATCTTGGCTACGCGATCATATTGATGTAATGGATACTTCTTTTTACACCAAGCAATCATGCGATCTTGACGTGTCTCTTGATCAAAGGTCACTCTTTTTATGTGTTCGTTATGGCCCAAATAGATCACATCTGCTTCAAATGCAAAACTTTGTAACGCCTTTTCAAACTCGTGTAACAATTTTACCTCTGCCACACCCGATATCTTCTTGGCTTGTTCTTTTGTCAACTTCTCGCCTTCCCACGTTTTTATATGGTCATTGGTCTCAGTGATAAAAAGCACTTCCTTAACCGTTTCTTTATGAGCATCTGGATATAACACCAAAATGCTCTCTTCTTGATCAATCCCAGACAGGTAAAAAAGGTCATTATTTTGTGCAAACCCCATCACGTCGTCGGCATTGGTGTGTTTGGTGTCATTGGCGACTAAAATGGCCAGGCTATTGGGTCGCATCAAAGCGGTAAATCGCTCGCGATTCTTTATAAATAATGCCGAAGGAATTGGGTCGTAACGCATCTTAGAATTTTCTATCTGGATTAAATGGTTGTAAATCAAGTGAAGGTTTCTGCAGGTCAATGACTTGCTGTACTAGTTTACCCGTTGCCGTTGCCATGCTCCATCCCATCATAGCATGACCTGTTGCAATGGTCAAGTTATCACATTTTGACGACCTTCCGATGTAAGGCAATCCGTCGGGTGATACTGGACGTAATCCGCAGGCAGCCTCTGATAATTCCTTTTGCGTAAGTTTTACATCGGGATAGTATTCTGAAACACCATTGGCTATTGCTTTTACACGAACGGGGTTGATGTCATGGTTGATTCCGGCTATCTCCATCGTTCCAGCGAAGCGGGTAAATCCGTTCATTGGTGTTATTGCTACTTTTCGTTCTGCAAGTATTGAGGGGATGGTAATTCCTGTATGTTGTGTTGAGTTTATTCGGTATCCTTTTCCGGCTTCTAACAAAAGTCGAACGCCTACTTTCTTACTTAACAAATTGGCCCAAGACCCAGTAGACAGCACATATTCATCTGCCTTTAATTCTCTTTTTTCAGAGACAATCGCGGTAATCTTAGCTCCATCGGTCTTTACATCCAACACCTTTTCATTACTCAATATTTGAACTCCCTTTTTCTTCAGGTGCTCTTTGAGATCCTTCATGAATTCGTGCGGTGTGGTATGCCAATCGCATTCAAAATATGTGGCGCCCAGCGCGTCAATGTTCGCATTGGGTTCTAGCTTCTTCAACTCTTCTTGAGTCAGCTCTTTGCAATTCAACCCGTATTGTTGTCCCAAATGCACAACCTCAACCTCTTCTTTGAGCATCTTCTCGGTTTGGCAGAGCATCAAAAGTCCTTTCTTTTCGCGATGCGCTTTGAAACCGTTCGTATTTAAAACATCATCAAAAAGTTCTTGACTGAGTAAGGTTATATCACGAATAATAGGAACGGCCTTATCAACATGCTCCTGACGGCACGAACGATTAAAAGCCCACACCCACCTTAAAAAGTCGGCTTGAAACCTAGGTTTAATATACAAAGGACTACTACTATCGAACATCCACTTGAGGCCTTTTTTCATAACACCTGGCGCTGATAACGGAATCAAATGACTGGGAGAAAGATACCCTGCATTTACATATGAGGCGCCCTGATCCATGTTAGACTGATCGATGACCGTCACTTGATGGCCTTCTTGCTCTAAATAATAGGCGGTACAAAGTCCAATGATTCCGCCTCCTATGACGATTACTTCTTTCAATGTGTTAATATTTAAAGTCAGATCACCTGAAACCCATGTGCGTATGGGTCGTCTTGATCGTCAATAATGATCGTATTGTATCCATATACCTTTGCCCATCCCTGAATGCTTGGGATGATGGCGGTCTTTCCGTCTAAAGTCGTTTCTTCTTCTACGCGACCAATGAATTTGCTTCCTATGAAACTCTCATGTACAAATGGTTCTCCTTTTTTGAGCTTTCCTTTGGCGTGCAATTGTGCCAAACGTGCCGATGTACCCGTTCCGCAGGGAGAGCGATCGATGGCCTTATCACCATAGAATACGGCATTTCTTCCTGACGATTCAGGATCTATAGGATCACCTGTCCATAACATATGCGAAACATCTCTGATTGTTTCGTTTTCAGGATGAATGAAATAGTCTGGGTATTTTTCGTTGATCTTCCGTCTTACTTCTTGCGAAAAACGAATGATCTCTCCGGCTGTAAAATCTTGGACGCCCGAAAAATTGGTTTGAGGATCCACAATGGCGTAATAGTTTCCGCCATAGGCGACATCAAAAACAAGCTCACCTAAATCATCGCAATCGATGGTCAATCCTTCGGCTGCTAAATACGATTTTACGTTGGTCAATTTTACCCAATCTACTTTGTTCTCGGTTTGTTGATAGTCGATCTCAACCAAGCCTGCTGGCGCTTCCATGCGCACTTTACCAGGCGTTTTAGGTTGAATCAATCCTTCTTCGATTCCAATAGTAATAGTCCCAATGGTTCCATGTCCGCACATAGGCAAGCAGCCCGAAGTTTCGATAAACAAAATACCAAAATCATTTTGCGGATCGTGTGGTGGGTATAAGATGCTTCCGCTCATCATATCGTGTCCGCGTGGTTCAAACATTAGGCCTGTACGGATCCAGTCGTACTCTTTTAAGAAATGTTGCCGCTTTTCGCTCATAGAATCTCCAACAAGCTTGGGACCTCCTTGTTTTACTACTCTCACGGGATTGCCACAGGTGTGGCCGTCAATGCATTCAAATTTATGTGCTGCCATTATACTACTGATGGGCTTTGATATAGGCATTTATCCTTCGCTCTAAAATAGGAAGTGTAACGGTGCCTTGTTCTAAAATTACTTCATGAAATTCTCTAATGTCGAAATCCTCTTTAAGAGTTTCTTCTGCCTTTTTTCTGAGTTCTCTGATCGTCAGCTCCCCTATCTTATAAGAGAGTGCCTGTCCTGGCCATGAGATATAACGATCGGTCTCGGTATTGACCTCATGAATCGATAAAGCTGTATTGCTAGCTAGAAAATCCACCACCTGGTCTCGAGTCCACCCCTTGGCATGGATTCCTGTATCGACTACCAATCGACAGGCTCGCCACATCTCGTAAGTGAGTTTTCCGAAATGCTCGTAGGGTGTTCTATAGATGCCAAACTCATTGGCTAGGTACTCTGAATAAAGCCCCCAGCCTTCACCATAAGCAGACAAGTACAGGTTTCTTCTGAACTTCGGAATGCTATCCCCCATTTCTGCATTGAGTGCCATTTGCAAGTGGTGCCCAGGTACTGCCTCGTGTACTGTAAGCGACGGTAACACATACAATGGTCTGCTGGGCAGGTTGTATGTATTCACCCAATAGTACCCTGGGTTGGTTCCGTCGATATCTGCCGGAATGTATCTTCCACCTGTATATTTTGGTGCGATCGCATCGGGTACTGGCGCTACGCCATAAGGCTGTCTTGGCAATGTCTTGAAGAACTTTGGCAGTTGAGCATCGACCAACTTCGAAAGGTCTCTGGCGTGCATCAATAACTCCTTGGGAGTTTTCGCATAAAATTGTGGGTCTGTTCGCAAGAAGGTTAGAAATTCTTTAAAAGTTCCTTTAAACTCAACCTCTTCGATGATCTTTTGCATTTCAGCTTTGATACGGGCCACCTCTACTCTTCCTTTCTCATGTATCTCGTCGGCTGTGAGGTTTAAGGTCGTGTAATAATTAATCCTGTTTTGGTAAAATTCTTGACCATTTGGCGTCTCAGAAACGCCTATACTGGTTCTTGTCTTCGGAAAATATTCTCCTTCAAAAAACGCTTTGATCTTTTTGAACTGCGGAATCACATCATTTGCCACAATCATTTTTGCCGCATCAACAATGGAATCTCTCAGCGGACCTTCAATCGTATTCGGAAGATTTTTGAACGGCGAATAATAGAAACTCTCGGTTGCGTCGTCGACAATATGAGTGTCATAGGTCGACTCGTAACCGTTGAAAATCACTCTCGGCTGCGACACGCCCTTTTCAAGTCCTTCACGAAGTAGCACCAGGTGCTGATTCACATACGTCGGAATAGCCTTTAGCTTCTTGAGATAGGTACGCGCTTGATCAGCATCGGCTATTGGACGAACTTCATACGTAAGATTGTTATGAAATCCTGAGTCTGACAACAGCGGATTCAAGTACTGTTCGAACGTTACATAGTCAATGATGTCCTGCAATTGAAATCTGAGCAATTCTGCAGAGATCTGGTCGGTCTCAGAAAGCGTATTCAGATCTAATTCGTTGAACAACGTAAGTTGCTCTTTTGCAAAATCGGCTTCTGCTTGGTAAAATTCTTTTGTATAATTTCCTAACGGAAATGCCTCTTCATCGTATCCCTTGTGGTCTTCATAGCTTTGAATGAGTTCTTGCAACTGTTCTGTGGCATTGCTTTCTGATTTCTCTTCGGAAGCATCACAGGCCAGCAACAAAGTTGCCAGCCCGAGACATAGGTATACGATCTTGTTTTTCATCTTTATTCTATTTAAGTGCATCGGGCAACAGCGCTGCCGGAAAATCTTGATACGAAAACGGACGGATCCATCTGCGAATCGCATTGATCCCCACAGCTGTAAATCGACTGTCAGAAGAAGCTGGATAAGGCCCGCCGTGTGTCATCGATTCGCAAACCTCAACGCCTGTAGGTACACCATTGAAAATGATTCGGCCTACGCGTTCTCTCAAGGTATCTACCAAATCACCGAGGTTAGCATAATCTGATTCTTCAGCGATGATGGTACCTGTAAGTTGTCCTTCCAAGGATTCGATGATCTGCAACAGTTGCGACTCATCTGCACATTGTACTACCAAAGAAAATGGACCAAACACTTCTTCATGAAGTTTTGGATTCTGTAAAAAATCTGCTCCCTTAACGGTAGCAATCTTCGGAGGCGCATAGTTTTCTGCCACCTCGCTGTAATACTCAGCCACCACTTGGAGTCCGCTTTGCTCGCTCACCAGATCTCGTTTGGTGGTATATCCCTTTTTAATATTGGGATGAAGCATACATTGTGGTTCGGTAGCTACTACTTTTTCACCTAATTCTTTCGTGAATGCCGTTAAGGCTTCGCCTTCAATCCCGAGAAGGAGTCCTGGGTTTGTGCAGAATTGTCCAGTTCCCAGAGTTATCGAACCGGCATAGGTTGTTGCTAATTCTGAGCCTCTACTTTGCAGTGCATTTTCCGTTACAATCACAGGGTTAATGCTACCCATCTCAGCAAATACCGGAATTGGTTCTGGACGTTTGGCTGCCAAATCATATAGAGCCCTTCCGCCTTTAATACTTCCTGTAAAACCAACCCCCTTTACTTTTGGGTGCTGTACAAGTTGCACACCTACTTCAATGCCTTTACTGTTTAAGTTTGAAAAAACACCATTGGGCATCCCAGTCTTTTCGGCTGCATTGTTGATCGCAGTTGCTACAAGTTCGCCGGTTCCGGCGTGCATCGGGTGACTCTTAACGATCACTGGGCATCCAGCCGCCAAAGCACTAGCGGTATCTCCTCCAGCTGTTGAATATGCCAACGGAAAGTTACTCGCGCCGAAAACAGCAATAGGCCCAATCGGAATCAAGAATTTTCGAATATCTGATTTAGGCATGGGTTGACGATCAGGAATGGCCTCATCAATACTAGGCTCTCTCCAGTTTTCATTCTCTACTAAGGCTGCAAATGATCGCAATTGCCCAACAGTTCTACCGCGCTCTCCTTTGGCTCTTCCTTCTGGCAATCCTGTCTCTGAGCAATAGGTATTGATCAGTTCTTCATCTAAATTCAGAATCTCGTCTGCGATAGCATTTAAAAAAGCAGCTCGTTGCTTTCCAGAGGTATTTCGAAATGTCTTGAAAGCTTTATTGGCTAGCTTAGCGGCCTGATCTACTTCTTCTGCAGAAGCTTCATTAAAAGTGTGCTCGTTTTCTATATTGAGTTTCGGGTTAAACGTTTTAAACGTTACCGACCCGGTCGCTGACTTTTGATTTCCTATTTGGTTTTTACCTGTAATCATGTGCTAGATTTTATGCGTTGTAAATGAGCTTCGATATTCACGGGTTTATAGACCCGTTTTGTTGAGGGAGGGTATTTTTCTAACAACCGCTGCGGTCGTATAGGTCTCTCTGTGAAATTACCGCCGCAATTTGGGCAAACATGCAGTAATACATTCTCGACACAATCTTTACAATATGTGCATTCGAATGTGCAGATCAACGCTTCCTCACTGTCGTAAGGAAGGTCCTTGTTACAATGTTCACAATTTGGGCGAATTTCTAACATAGCTTGCTGTTATAGATGTAAATAATCTGGAAGTGTTGGTCTCGTTTTTAGTCCATCTTCGATTACTTTTAATACATGGGCACGCTCTTCACCGATCAACGGCAGTCTAGGTGCTCGTACGTTTTCAGTTCCAATACCCGTAGCAACTTCAGCCAACTTGATATTCTGTACTAATTTAGGATTAATATCCAACTCTAACAACGGTAAAAACCAACGATAGATATCGATCGCTTCTTCGATTCTTCCGGCTTTAGCCAATCTGTAGATCGCCACGGTTTCTGCGGGAAATGCATCGACCAATCCTGCTACCCAACCATCAGCTCCCATCAACAAACTCTCTAATGCAAGTGTGTCAACACCGCTTAGAATCTTAAGGCGGTCGCCAAATCTGTTCTTTATTCTAGTGATGTTCGATATGTCTCTAGTTGATTCTTTGACCGCCTGAATATTATCGTGCTTTAACAGGTCTTCGAACATGTCTAGCGTTACCTCGATCTTGTAGTCTACCGGATTGTTGTATACCATGATGGGCAGTGAGGTGCTCTTTGCTACTTCTTCGAAATACACAACTGTTTCTCTGTCTCCTGCCTTATAGCGCATTGGAGGTAACATCATCAAACCTTGCGCACCATCCTCCTCGGCTTTTTCTGCAGCTAAAATGGCACCCTTAGTGGTTTGCTCTGCGATATTGATAATCACAGGAACCTTTCCTTTTACAATATCAACCGTGTGACGAACCAATGTTCTTTTTTCATCATCTGATAAGGTGCTTGCTTCACCAAGTGTACCTCCAAGTATGATTCCTTCGACACCTGCTTTTAATTGTGCCTCGATGTTTACGGCAAACATCTTTAGATCTAGTTGATCGTCATTAGTGAATTTGGTGGTTACGGCTGGCATAACCCCTTTCCATTGTAAACCCATATTTCAATTATTACTGTTTAGGAACACAAAATTACCTCGAAAACGCGGGGCGTTTTAGTTAGTTTTTACCACTTATCAATACTATATTATCATCATATGTTAAAGAATTGTGTTTTACGATTAATATTCGCATATATTTGATACATATTAGCACGTTTGCTGTATGAAAGTTTATCCATTCAAAATCCCCAAGACCGAGAATGACTCTTTGATCTACCAAGAAGATCGGGTCATCACCTTTTACGACAAATTACACCAACATGAAGAGATACAGATCAGCTTGGTGGAAAAAGGAGAAGGCACATTGATCGTCGGTGATACTATTAATTATTTTAGCGCAGGTGACATCTTAGTGATTGGGAGCAATATTCCGCATGTGTATCGTAACGATGCCCTTGATGATAGCCCTGCGTTCATGATCTCTTTATTTTTTACACGTATTTCGTTTGGTTCAAGTTTTTTTGACTTGCCCGAATTTAATGATGTTCAAAAATTCTTCATGGCCAGCGAGAGCGGCTTCAAAGCATTATCTGACAAGGAACATCTTAGAACGCTATTCCTTCAGCTGCAAAACCAAAACAAGCTAGAACGCTTCATCGGATTTGTACAGATCCTAAAGATACTTGCAGGAGTCGAAAAGAAGGTATTGTCTTCCTTCATCAACAAAAAGAGGTATACTGACAATGAAGGAAAACGTATGCGAGATGTTTTTGAATATGCCATCAACAACTTTGACCAAAATATATCGCTTGAAAAGATCGCAGATATTGCGAATATGAGTAAGAATGCTTTTTGCCGCTACTTTAAACAGCGTACCAACAAGACGTTCTTTCAGTTTTTGATCGAAATACGCATAGAGAATGCGTGCAAGTTTCTTTTAAAGAACCATGAGCTGTCTATTGGAGAGATCTCGACCAAGTGTGGTTTTCAAAACATATCGAATTTCAATAGAAAATTTAAGGAAATTAAGGGAGTGACTCCTTCGCAGTATCGTAGGTCACGACTCGTATCCGAGTTCTAATCGCTTCTTTTTTGGCATCTTCTGTACGATCAGGTCGTACGAATGGTCGATCAATTCACAAAGTAATTTAGGCGGAATGCTTTCCATTAGCACAGTATTCCAGTGATGTTTGTTCATGTGCCATCCTCCAAAAATGAGTCCGTCGTATTCTTCGCGCAAAGCGATAGCCCTTTCGGGGTCACACTTTAAATTAACCTGTGGCGGCATCCTTTCGAGTCCAGAAATGGCGAACATCTTTCCGGCCACCTTAAAAACAAGCGTGTGCTCATCAAACGGAAACGATTCGGTCACTGCTTTTTTTGCCAAACAATATTCTCTTACTTCTTCGATGTTCATCGTTATTGATTCAAGTTATTCTTCCAATTTCTTTATATCCGACTCGGGTAACTTCAAAGCCGAATAATCCAAGGTCCATCCTATGGTTTCAGCCAATCCTTGCATCATCAAAATGGTTTCAAGTGCTTCTTGTCGTGCCGCATCTAGGAGTCCGCTTTGCGGAATCTTATCGGTAATTTGTTGTTTGGCTTCGGCATGTAGTTCTGTTAGATCTTCGGCTGCAAACTTGTTGAAGAAACCATCTTGCTTGTCATAGTATCTTATGTCGGTATCTACCGATAGCACTTCGGGTTGCGGAAATCTTGACAAAATGATGCGTTTGTTATGGTCATCTGCAATCATCTCTATCTTTCTGAGGTCAAAACCAACGTGTGCTTTGGCGTTGACCACTACCAATGCTTTCTTCTTACTAGATATTAAACTCAAAAAGCGTTGACGTACATTTTCGTAATGGTATACTTCAGCAAAATCACCTTCAACGGTAATCAGTTTGCAGACCTTCTTCACTTGCTGCAGCAACACATTTGATTGCACACTGGTGCGGGCCTTTTTTCTTTTTAGCTGAAAATAAGTGTACCCCCAATATGTAATTATTGCGCCCAACGCAATCCACAAAAGCGCTTCGACCGTTTCGTTCATATCTTATGTTTCAATTTTATAAAGCACGGGCTTTGAAGGTGAGGCATCATTCTCAAACGGTGCTATCTGAAGGTTTAGGAAATAGGTTCCATCTGGCGCACTATTTGGCACAAAGATCAGCTCGGTGATCGTCGCATCCTTTCGCACTTTTCCAGACAGATTCCAAAAGGCTTTGTGCGCCAAAAGGAGTCCATCGTCCTTTTCCTTATCTACAGAGGGCAAATCAATGAGTAGGTGCTTCACGTCTCGCTCTCGTAACCAGACGGCAGCTTCCTCTAGCAAGTACGGCGGATTGGTATGCGAATATTGTTGCTTGAGTTTTTCTTTCATATTCGGGATGGTACGAATAACCAACGCATCACGCTTCTTATTCCCCAATGCATACTGCAATTGCTTTTTCGAAATGGCGTAATCATCTCCGTGTTTTTCTGGCGCTACGGTAACCACTTCTGCCAAGAAGAAAAATTGTTTCAACGCCTTATTCACGCTTTTGAATTCTTTGGTAATATGACCCACACATTCGGTATGCGTGCCATGCCCATGCGGATTAAATCGTATCTCGTTAAAATTGACAGATGCTCCTTCAGAGACCTTTCCCACCCAATCTCCATTGACAACGGGCTCTATACTTGGCGGTTCTACGTACCAAGCGTTCACATTGTCATCAGATGCCCTTAAGGGTATCGAAATATCGATGGGTTTTGAGAGATCGATCTCGTACTTTCGATTGTTATAGTGAATTACTGTTTTCATGGGTGTTTGCTAAGATAAATTTAGCATAAATAAATCTGACGCGATGCCATCGGTTAAAAACTTTCCCTTTTTTGTCGCTCTGACGATGTCTTGATCGATGTACAGCAATTCCTGTTCCAGATATTTCTGAATTTGCTGTAGGAAGTATTTTTTATACGAAGGTCCAAAGTCTCGTTCCAATTGCTCGACCGAAACACCCCAAATGGTTCGTAAACCTGTCATCACTGCTTCGTTGTAGCGGTCGGTGACACTGAGCGTCTCTATCTCAGACGGAAGCTCGTTTCCCAGCAATGCTTTTATGTATTGCGTATTGTTGCGAACATTCCAACTACGTCGCGCACCGTTGAAACTGTGGGCCGAAGGACCGATTCCCAAGTACTTTTTGCCCAACCAGTATGCCGTGTTGTTTTGACTGAAGAACCCTTCTTTTCCAAAATTGGAAAGTTCGTAATGCACAAACCCTTCCTGTTGAAGCTTGTCAACCAAAAACAAAAAATGTTCTTGGGCAAGATCATCGTCAACAGGAGCCACTTTCCCCTTAGCAATCATATGTTCTAAAGCCGTCTTTGGCTCTACGGTCAAGGCATAGCTTGAGATATGAGGAATTCTAAAGGAAAGGGCCTTTTCAATGTTCTGTGCCCAACTTTCCATAGTCATTCCTGGAATTCCGTAAATCAGGTCAATGGTGATATTGTCGAACAATTCGGAAGCAATTTCAATGCATTGCACGGCTTCCTTGGCATTGTGTGCTCTATTCATGAGCTGCAGGTCTTCCTCGAAAAAGGACTGTACTCCAATGCTCAGACGGTTGACCGATGTGGTCTTCAACAGATATAATTGCTCTTCGGATAGGTCGTCTGGATTGGCCTCTAAGGTGACTTCTGGATCATCAATGACGTCATAGTGTTCATATACGCTATCGATCAAATCTTGTAGTTCTTTGACTGCTAAAATAGAAGGTGTTCCTCCCCCGAAGTAAATGGTTTCAATTTGTTCATCCCCCAATTCATTCTTGCGCAATTGCAATTCTTTATGAAGTGCCGCAAGCATATCATCCTTTTTCTTCAATGAGGTCGAAAAGTGAAAATCACAATAGTGACATGCTTGTTTGCAAAAAGGTATATGAATGTAGATGCCGGCCATTTTTGGATGTTGGGTTTCTCCCTAAAAACTTACTTTTTTATTCTCTTTTCGTTCTGCTTTACGAAAGCGGCCCAACCTGTATAACTCTTTCCTACTTCGACACGGCCTTCGTTGTAGAAATGACAGACCGCTGCGGCAAGTCCGTCGGTGGCGTCCAAGTTTTTTGGAAGCTCTTTCAACTTTAGCAAACTCTGCAACATTTTGGCCACTTGTTCTTTGCTGGCGTTCCCGTTTCCCGTGATGGCCATCTTTATTTTCTTGGGCGAATATTCGGTGATCGGAACTTCTCGAGACAGTCCTGCTGCCATGGCGACACCTTGAGCGCGCCCAAGCTTTAGCATCGACTGTACGTTTTTTCCGAAGAAAGGGGCCTCGATAGCGATCTCATCGGGATGATAGGTATCAATCAGCTCAACGGTGCGTTCAAAGATGTGCTTTAACTTCAAATAATGATCGCCGTATTTTTTTAAGTGCAACTCGTTAAGCTGAACGAATTCCATTTTCTTATTGACCACTTTAATGAGTCCGAAACCCATGATAGTGGTTCCAGGGTCGATGCCAAGTATGATCTTTTCTTTACTCAATTAGGTGTTTTTTAATGTGTTTGGACTCGTTTCTGAAGTAGGTCATAAAAAACGTAAATCCCGTTTTGGCTTCCACTGCCGATTATTGTTTATTTTGCAGGCATGTACGGAGGCGTTTCACACAAAACTAAGCAATTCTTATCGCTACTCATAAAACTTTCGATAGTTATTGGTGCTTCGTATTTTGTGTACAACCGATTGGTCAACAATGATGAGCTTGACCTCGAAGTACTCTGGAAAGCCTTAGAACAGCATCAAATACTGACTTGGGACAATCTGGGAATTTTATTGGGCTTCACCGCTCTTAACTGGATATTTGAGATTACCAAATGGAAACAATTAGTGGCCGTTGTGAAACGTATCTCTTTTGTTGAGGCTACAGAACAAAGCTTAGGTGCCTTGACTGCTTCCTTGTTTACCCCAAATCGCATCGGGGAATATGGTGCGAAGGCCATTTACTTTGCTAAACAACAACGAAAGCGGATCTTGCTACTAAATCTCTTGGGCAATGTAGCGCAGATGACCATTACAACCGTATTGGGTATTGTAGGCTTCGGAGTTTTTATCTGGACCTATGAGGTGGATATCTCCTATTATCGTGTTTTGCGTATTCTGTTCATTGTGGTACTTGTCGGAGCCCTTGCTGTTACTGGCACCCAGCACAGCCGATTGAAGATCAAAGGGTTCTCATTTCAGCGTATTCGCGGGTTCTTAAAAAAGATCGGTCTGTCTCGTCGCTTTAAAATCTTATTGTTGTCGCTAATCCGATATGTGATCTTCTCGCATCAATTTTACTTTCTGTTGATCTTATTTAAGGTTGAAATACCCTATGCGGAAGCTATGATGTGCATCTCGTCTATGTATTTGATTGCCTCTGTGGTACCCACCCTATTCATTTTTGATGTGGTCATCAAAGGAAGTGCCGCGGTTTGGCTCTTCGGAATCTTGGGTGTCAATGAAGGGATTGTGCTTTGTATTTCTATGCTCATGTGGATCTTCAATTTTGTCATACCGAGCATTTTTGGAAGTTACTACGTGCTGAACTTTGGACCAACGCAACTCTCTTTCGATGAACCTGAAAATGAAGCATCATGATCGAAATCCTTATGGTGTCGATATGCGCATTGTATGTGCTTTTAATTGGCTATCTGTACATCGGATTCGAGAAGGTTGCTACGTTTCGAGCTGAGTCGAAAAGCCGTGAAACTTCTTTCAGCGTTGTCATTCCTTTTAGAAATGAGGCTAAAAATCTTCCTACATTGTTAAACAGTATAAAACGATTGACCTACCCAACTACGCAGTTTGAAATACTCTTGGTTGATGATGATTCGCAGGATGTTTCCGCAGAAATCATTAAAAAGTTTATGACTGAACATGAAGGGCTTCCTATAAAATTACTGTCCAATCATCGCGTTTCTGGTTCACCCAAAAAAGATGCGATTGCTACTGCGATAAAACACGCGACTGGAACTTGGATTCTTACCTCTGATGCTGATTGTGAACTTCCGTCGGAATGGTTGAGAACGTATGATGCTTTTATACTAAGGGAGGAACCAAAGATGGTGGTGGGTCCGGTTATATATACATCGAACGGTTCTTTTATTGAGGACTTCCAATTGTTAGATTTCATGAGTTTGATGGCCAGTACCATTGGAGGTTTTGGTGTTGGGCGTCCGTTTCTTTGTAATGGTGCTAATCTTGCCTATCAAAAAGATACTTTCTTGGAAGTTCAAGGATTTGAAGGAAACGACTCTATTGCCAGCGGTGATGACATCTTCTTGCTTGAGAAAATGGTGCGTCGCTACCCTGATAAAACGCGCTATTTAAAAAGTGAGGAAGCTATTGTTAAAACGCAACCGCAACCCAGCTGGGCGGCTTTGCGCGAACAACAACAACGCTGGGCGGCCAAGGCTTCGGCCTATAAAAACACCTTTGGAAAACTTGTTGGACTCCTTGTATTTTTAACCAATTTTGGACTTGTCATTGCACTTATCGCTGTAGGTTTCGGGCTTTCCTGGAAGGTTTTACTTGGGTGTTTTATCGGTAAGGCCTTTGTTGATTTTCTGCTTGTTCAACGTGCCATGCATTTCTTTAACAAGAAACCGTACTCGTCCTATTTGTTGGCCAGCGTACTCTATCCAATACACAGTACCGTAGTGGCCATATCTGCTTTGTTCAGAAGTGAATTTGAGTGGAAGGGTCGTCGTTTTAAGCGCTAATATTTATTTTTTTAAATTTACAGAAACTCAAAGCCCAGATCCATGAAAAGATTCGTCCTATTATTGATGCTACTCGTACTTTCCTTTGGTGCTGTACAAGCACAAGAGAGCTATACCGTTAATGGTGAAACGCTTATACTTCAAGAAGAGGTGGTTGGTCCTTTGACCTTGCTGTGGACCAAAGACAATGAGAATTTACGCTTTTTTATGAAAAAGGGTGAAACGATCAACGAGCTGACCAGCACTAAGAAAGATGGAGAGTATCAAGCAGAATATAAAGATACCGTTCGGCAGATGATCGGTGATGCTGGTATTTCTGTGGATCCGTTAAAGCTTTCTATGCCAAGCCTGCGAAGCTTTGTGAATCGCTATAACTCATCTATAGATTCTAGCTACGTGCCCAATGATAAAGTGTCGAGTGTGAAGACTCGACTTGGTTTTTTTGGCGGAATTTCGAACAATCCGTTCGTGTCAAATCCTGAGAATACGTTGGTGCCTATCATCGGTGCTGAGTTTGAAGTGTTCGACGACAACTTTGCACCAAGACATTCGATCTTCTTTCAGTTGAGGCAATCTTTTAAGGGAAGTGATTTTGATTATACCTCGACACAATTCTCTTTAAATTACCGTTTCAAAGTCGTTAACAAGCCAAATTTTAGTTTGTATGCACAGTCGAAATTGGTGACACTCAATTATTCGAAATCAATACAAAATCCGGATGATGTCAATGCGGGTGATACATTAGAAGAGGTCAGTGCAACGGCGGTAGATGCACCTTTGATCTTCGGTATTGGCAGCGATATCAGGGTAACTGATAAAGGCTACATTACCTTGGCGTATTACGATATCGTATCGATCTTCTTTGACAATCAAGGAAACTTTCCGATCGACTTTGCCGTGGGTTACAAATTTGATCTATAATCGGTTATTGAGAAAGACGTTGATCAAACCTGAACTTCTCGGTCTTGACCACTTTTATCTTTGCAAAATCTGGATGCATCGGATTTAGAATGTAATTGTGCTCGGCGCCAACAATGGCCGAAGGCACTTTTAACACCGCTGCTTTTTGTTCATCGCAGAATTTAGTGAATATTTCTTGTGTATCGCTGTGATATGGAAACACATTCCAGCCTTTTGGTAAGCGCTTTACGGTGACAATCTCCACCTCATCAGGAATCTCGATATGGGCTAGAATCCGGTCATTAGGAAGGTCTTCGGTCACATCCAAGTGCATGACCACCTCTAAATATGCCAATGAAATATTTTGAGAAGTGTAGACGGCCTTGGTTCCGGGCATGTTCCAGCGCCCGCCTACCTTTTCGGCCCCAATCCCTGAGAGCAATTGGTGTTTTCGCTTTTCGCGGTCAATGCGATATACAACCATCAGGCAAAGATCCCGTAGTCGATACGGTCGATTTCGTTGAGCACTACTTTGACACCGTAGCTGGTATCCAACAAAGAAAAAGGTGTCATCCCGCCCAAGGCCATACTGGTCTTGTTGAGCCAACGTGTGAATTTCTTTTCATCACCAAATACATCAAAGCCTTTAGCATAGACTTCGGCTAGTTCAAAAAGACGTTCGCTCACTTCTTTATCGTAGTTGCTTTTCTTGGCAAGTGTAGAATACGAAGCAGGCACGACCTCTGAAATTTTAGTCAAAGGAAGAGCTACTCGTAAACTGAATTTTTTAAGGTCAGATCGAGAAACGCCTTTGCGACTCGCATGAATAACCTTCATCCTCGTTTGAGGAGAATGGTTACTGTTTTCGACAAAATCTGTAAGTGTAAATGCTTCCATATTAGTAAATTTACCTATACCACTATGTAAAATTACAAATTATTTAGCGAATCACAGTGCGATGGTTCACTTTTTTATGTATTTTTAACAGATCAATAGTAAAAGAATATGTCGATACTTGGGCTTCGCACCTCTAATCCTGCCTTCAACAACTACTTCTGGAACAACAATAAGGGTAAAGCCTCTAAAATGTCATTAGGCGGTATCATTCTTAAATCCTTGTTTTGCTTATTGCTTTCTGGACTTACCGCCGCCTATACTTGGAAGCTGTTTTTTGAAGGAACCGACATTAAATGGTATACTATGGGCGGTATGATCGCCGCCATCGTATTTAGTATCCTGATATCGATAAAACCGCACTGGGCCAAGTGGCTTACGGTACTTTATGCCTTAGCCAAGGGGTTTCTACTTGGTGGTATAAGCGCCTACGCACATCAGAAATTTCCGAACCTTCCTTTTCAGGCTGTTGGCGTGACCATGCTCACCTTTTTTATCATGTTGTTGTTGTATCAAACACGCATCATCAAGGTCACTAAAAAATTCAGAAGCGTTGTTATTACAGCAGCGGTTACCATATTTGCCATATACATCATTTCATTCATTTTGAGTTTTTTCGACATTAGGCTTTCTTTCATATATGGCACTTCGTGGATTGCTATTACCTTTAATGTGATCGCAGCCATTGTGGCTTCACTTACCTTACTGTTGGATTTTGATTATATCGAACGCCATGTAGGACGCGCTCCTAAGGAAAAAGAATGGTTGGCCACTTGGGGATTGATCGTTTCGCTGATCTGGCTGTATGTAGAAATTTTACGACTGATGCGAAAGTTGGCTATTCGATTTTAATTGGCTGAAATAACAATGGGTAAGCGCAGGGTGGCATTTACTTTTTTACCTATGTTCGTTTTTACCGCCGGATGCGCCTTTGGCAAAGTAGCTACCCTTTCATGCAAAAGACTATCTAAATTTGGCAAATAAGAAGCAACCGCTTCGGTCTTTTCAACATGTTGCAACGTTATAACTCCTAGTGTATCGATATGAAGGTTAATGTACACCGTATCTTGTACTGACTTTCGGACTACGATATTTTGTTCTGAGAGCATTTCGTAGAAGTGATCCAAGATGATGTTCTCAAAACAATGTTGTTGATCTTCAGGCAAAAAGGAATCACATTCTGTGAACGAAGGAAACTCGTCATTAGACGTCCATTCTTTGGCGGCTTCTACCTGCAATTCTAACGTTTCAGGCGATTTTTTAGGCTCTATGAAATACTCACATGCACTGCAAAGTAACATGCTTACCACTATCAAAAAGAACCTGGATGCATTCATAGACATTCGAAAACAGAAAATTACAACTTTTTGTGATAACGGACATCGTTAGCCCTTCCTCTAAAAATAAAAAAAGCCCAGAAAACTTTCTGGGCCTAACAAATGTACTCTTTTTACCTATACTATTCGAGTGCAAAAACAATGGGCAAAGAGTAGATCACGCTCACTTTTTTGCCTTTTGCTTTTCCAGGCTCCATGGTAGGAAGTATAGACACCACACGCGTAGCTTCATCTTCTAGCTTTGGGTGCGGGGCACGTGCTTTGATCTTGGATACTGTTCCGTCGGCCTTGATTCTAAACTGCACCATGATTCGTTGCTTTCCTTCGAGTCCGAGGCCTGATGCCATTTTCACATCGAAGTTTTTACCAACAAAGGCAGAAATGTTTTGTTCAAAGCACTTTTTCTTGTCTGTCGCGTCTTCACAACCTGGAAACACTGGGACTTCTTCGATAACCCCAAAAGGGATGTCCAATTCGTCCTTGACCCAATCAACATACTGGCTTTCTAGTCCGTCCTTGTTGATTAGTACAAATAATGCGGTCAATGCCTTCTCCTCTTCTTCGGTCATATTCCCTTTGGCAGCAATCGATTCTCTGAGTTCTTCAATCTTCGCCATGACATCACTTTTTGCAGCCGCTGTTGACTTGCCTTCTACCACGGTCTCTTCTTGTTGTGCAATGGCTTCCTGCGTGCATGAAGTGTAGACCATCATGACCATCACTAGCGGAAGGAGTAATAAGTACTTGAGTTTAAAAATTTGCTTTGATTTCGATTTTTGTAACATAACGATTCGTTTTTTGATTAATGAATGATTAAAAAATTGATTTATAAAAGATATGTTCTGTGTCTGAAACACCTCTTGTAAAAGGTGTTCGCAGTATTGTTTTTTCTTTACAGATTTGGTCATCACCGAATCGGCGATGAACTCATGCAATTCGCTAATTCTTTTTTGATACACATATATCATCGGATTGAACCAGAATACGATACGAAGTAGTTCAAAGAACAACAGGTCGTATGAATGCTTTTGCTTAACATGGATCATTTCGTGCTGAATGATGTGATCGTGATCCTTCTTAAAAGTAGCCGCTCCTAAAAAGATATGATCAAAGAATGAAAAGGCCAGTTCTTTCTCTTTTACCACGACTTGCTTAAAGTTTGGAAATGTATACAGTTCTCCAGTTTTCTTGAGTCTCCAGATCTTATACAACCGAAATGCAAAAAACAAAAGGCTAATCACCATTCCGGCATAGGCAAGCCAGCTCCAATCAAAAGCCTGTACACTTTGGGGTGCTGTTTGACCCGTTGCTTCGCCTAAAAATATGGTTGGCAATGTCATAGTATACGCTTCCGGTAATGCCTGCTGTACACTATCGATCTTGATTAAAGGAATCAATAAAGACAGTATTGGAGTGACCAATAAATACAATCGATTGATATTGAAAAAGGTCTCTTTTTTCAAAAACAGATCGTAGGTCAATAAGAAGAGTAGTTGAAAAACTACCGTCTGGATGATGTAGTGTAACATGGCCTATTTCTTTTTGTCTAGTTCTTTCATAATGTCTTGAAGTTCGTTGAGGCTAATGTCATTCTTCTTCATAAAGAAAGACACCATGCTTTTAAACGACCCCTGAAAATATCCATCGACCAACTTGTTGATCGATTGGTTGCTGTATTCTTCCTTCTTTACAAGTGGAAAATACACATGTCCCTTACCTACCTTCTCGTGATCTGCGAACCCTTTGCTCTCAAGAATACGAATAATCGTCGATACGGTGTTGTATGCTGGTTTTGGCTCTGGAAGTCGTTCGATAATATCGGCCACATTGGCCTTTTCGAGTTGCCAGAGCATGTGCATTACTTCTTCTTCGGCTTTGGTGAGTTGTTTCATGTACTCGTTTTATTTACTACTGTTTCTTTTGATCAAAATTTTGCGTTGTCTCTTATTTCGAAACCTGAAAGACAATAGGCAACGAATAAACCACCTTTACCTTCTTTCCTTTGTGCTCTCCAGCCTCCATTTTTGGAAGCTTCGATAAAACACGCTCGGTCTCTTCTTTCAATCTTGGATGCGGAGCATCTACTTTCATATCGATGATGTTTCCTTTCTTGTCTATTTTGAAGATGGCCGAAATACGCTGTCTTCCTTCTAAACCAAGTCCTTCGGCTAATTTGATATTAAACTCTGTCGACACCATTTTCGTAACACTTTGTGAGAAACACTTCTTTTGATCCTCTGCATTCTCACAGCCAGGATATACAGGCGCCTTTTCTAGCTTGGCAAAAGGAATCTCGGTCTCTTGATCATCATATCCCTCTTTGAACTCTGTTACCCATTCTTCTTGTGAAACCTTTCTTTCTTCCTGTAATCTATTATCTAGTGTTTGCTTTTGCTTGTCAGACATCAGTAAAATATGACGTACTCCTCGGGTATCTCCATTGATTTCTTCGACCCTCACAATATGCCAACCAAAACCCGTTTTGAAAGGCTCCGAGATCTCACCTTTTTTAAGATTATAGCAAACATCTAAGAATTCCTTTACGAAAGGAGCATCTTTGGTGACCTCATAGTATCCGCCGTTTCCTTTAGAACCTGGATCCATAGAATAGAATAAGGCCATGGTCTCAAAAGTTTCTTTTCCATCTAAAATCTCTTGACGAATTTCCTTGAGTTTTTGCACGAGCTCTCGATCATTTTCATTTACGAAGAATGAATCTATAGGTGTGGCCGCCGATACTTCCTGACATGAGGTATAAAACAACATGAGCGCTAGTAACGGCACAAGCATTAAGTATTTGAGCTTAAAAATTCCTTTGGACTTTGATTTTTGTAACATAGTGATTCTCTTTTTGATTAATGAATGATTGAAAAATTGATTTACGAAAGATATGTTCTGTGTTTGAAACGCCTCTTGTAAAAGGTGTTCGCAATATTGATGCTTTGTCACTGATTTTGTCATCACCGAATCCGCGATGAACTCATGCAACTCTGCAATTCGCTTCTGATAGATATATATCATGGGGTTAAACCAACACACAACTCTTAGCAATTCAAAGAACAGTAGGTCATATGAATGCCGTTGTTTAATGTGTATCAATTCGTGCTGAATGATATGGTCATGCTCATTTTTAAAGGTCCTCTGCCCTAAAAAGATGTTCTTAAAGAAGGAAAAAGCTAAATCTTCGTTCTTCACAACTACCCTATTGTATCCTGGAAAACGAGTTGTTTCGCTTTGTCGTTTCAATTTCCAAATGGAGTACAGACGATATATAAGAAAGCTTAAGCTAATGATAGCTCCGATGTATAATATCCAGGCCCAATCAAAGGTTATACCTGCTTCGCTTGCCGCATTGACCTCTGCATTTTCGCCCAATAGCACTGGTGGAATTGAGATCATATATTGTTCTGGAACAAACTGCTGTACTTTTTCTACTCTGATAAAAGGAATCAAAAAGGAAAGAATAGGCGTTATTATAAGATACAACCTATTGATATTGAAAAAGGTTTCCTTCTTAAGAAATACATCGTACACCAGTAAGAATAATAATTGAAACGCTATGGTCTGCAGCAAATAATGTATCATGACTCTATTCTTTATTATTTATCCAATTGAACCTTTCCTCTAACCCCTCTCCGACTATTGCTAGCCCGTTCATTTTTTCAACTAACTTTTTAGTTCAACAAGACAAATATAACTAAATATTTAGTTTGAACTAATGTTTTAGTTAAAAAATTTGTAACAATGTTTTCGTAGCTTCGTCTTATAAACAAAAAAATTGATGGACATCATCCTATTACTTGTTGGCTTTCTGCTGGTGTGCTTAGGCATCGTCGGAAGCTTTTTACCGATTTTACCTGGCCCGCTAACCAGTTGGTTTGGGCTGCTTACTATATCATTCACGGAGGCAATTCCGAAAGATTGGACCTTTTTGGGCATTACCCTAGGGATTGCACTGATCGTATTTTTATTGGATTATATCATTCCGATCGTAGGCACCAAGAAGTTTGGAGGCAGCAAAGCGGGAATGATAGGTACCAGTATCGGACTCATTGTCGGTTTGATAGCCCCCATTCCTGGCGGTATCATCATCGGACCTTTCGTGGGCGCGTTCATCGGTGAGATGTTGCATCAGAGTGATTCGAGCAAGGCATTAAAAGCGGCCTTTGGTTCTTTTCTCGGATTTTTGACGGGCACTTTTATGAAGTTCATTGTATCCATCATTTTCTTCGGACTATTCATAGGAAAGGTTTGGGAGTATAGAGGCCCACTTTTTACATTCTAATCCCCCATTTCTTTGACGGCTTCACTTTTTCTGGTATAAGTTTAAACCTTTGGTGCGCTAAAAGGTCTTATCAACAGACAAAACAAACCTAACAATTAAACAAATGCGCACCATGCAAAAACGCCTACTTTGCCTATTATGGGCTTTGGTCCTACTTTCATGCAGTACAGACACTGAAACAACTAGTGAAATTGAAACTCCGGAAGAATCTGCTCAGAGCAAACCAAATATTCTTTTGATCATAGCCGACGATTTTGGTCTGGATGCAAGTCCGGGATACGATTTGGGCAGCATCAAGCCCAACATGCCTATATTGCAAAGTCTCATCAATACTGGTGTACGTTTTCAAAATCTTTGGTCTAACCCTACTTGTACCCCAACACGATCGACTATTCTTACAGGGAAATACGGTTTTCGAACCGATGTTCTACAGGTTGGTGACGAATTGTCTACGAGTGAGACCTCTTTACAAAGCTACATAGACACAAATACTGGTACATCTTATAACCATGCTGTGATCGGAAAGTGGCATTTGTCTACAACACCTTCGCACCCAAACGCTATGGGTGTCAATTATTATGCGGGGCTACTTAGTGGCGGCGTACAATCGTACTGGAACTGGAACCTTACCGAGAATGGTTCACTCACGCCATCAACCGAATATACCACTTCGAAGTTCACCGACCTCGCTATCGATTGGATCGCTGCACAGGATCAACCCTGGTTTTTATGGTTGGCCTACAATGCACCCCACACCCCTTTTCACTTGCCTCCTGACGAGCTTCATTACCAAGGGACATTACCTAATGACCAGGCAAGTATCGATGCCAATCCGTTACCCTATTATATGGCTATGTTAGAAGCCATGGACACCGAAATTGGCAGACTCTTAGATACTATGAGCGAAGAAGAACGCGCCAATACAACAATCATTTTTATAGGAGATAATGGCACTCCTAATCAAGTAGTACAAGAATACAACACCTTTAGGGCAAAAGGATCAGTATATCAAGGAGGTATTAATGTTCCGATGATCATTTCCGGAAAAGATGTTACACGCTTTGGTGCGACAGAAGATGCCTTACTGAATACTACAGACCTTTTTGCGACCATTGCCGATATTGCAGGCACCGGAACCACGTCTATCCACGATAGTCAAAGTTTCAAGGAATTGTTATCCGGCACATCTACCAACGAGCGTGAATATGCCTATGCAGAAGTACAAGATGAAGATGGTGAAATACATTATACCATCCGAAATGCCACACATAAGTACATCGCATTTCACGATGGGTCAGAAGCCCTGTTTAACTTGGTACAAAACCCGCTAGAAGGTCCAAACCTATTGAATCAAAATCAACTTCCTCTGAGTGAGGCAAACGCTGCAGCACTGAATGTACTCTCTCAAGAGTTGACTACACTTAGAGACGAATAGCTCTACTCTATATATCGTAAACAAAGAAGCTCGGCAGGTGCCGAGCTTTTGTATTTCAAAACAAATCTTCCCTAAAACAAAAAAGCATCCCAATTTCCACATAGTGAAAAAAGGAAAGCTTTTCATTGGTTTAACTACTAAACCTAGGTAAATCAATGATTTACCATAAACAACACAACTAATCTTTGTTGCCAAAAAAAGCTTCTCTCTTCGAGAAGCTCTCTTGAACAATTTAGCGGTCTGGACGGGACTCGAACCCGCGACCCCATGCGTGACAGGCATGTATTCTAACCAACTGAACTACCAGACCTCTGCCTTATTGCGGATGCAAATATACATTCCATTTTTAATTCCGCAAACATTTTATTCAAAAAAAATCGCACAAAAAATCACAGTATTATGCAAATTTTTGTCGCTCAACTAAATAGGTCATCAAGATCTTATTAAAATTTTCGTTGATATCGGCTTCAACATATTTAATTCGATACTGACCGCATTTTAATTTTAGATTATGAAAGTAGTCGGCCACCGCCTTTTCATAATTCTCTTTTATATTTTCTGCATATAGATTGATGTACTCCCCGGTTTCGACATCGATAAAGCGCTTGGGCTTGTTGTCGAAATCGAAAGAGAGTTCCTTCTTCTTATCAAATACATGAAAGACGATCACTTCGTGCTTGTTGTATTTTAAATGCCGAAGGGCTTCAAATAGTTTTTCGTCTTCAGTCTCTGTCTGAAACATATCGGTAAACAAAAAGATCATGCTGCGTCGATGGATCTTTTCGGCTATTTGATGCAAATAGGTATATGTATTCGTGCTTTTTTGTTCGGGGCGATCTTCTACCGTTTCACCCAAAACATTCAGCAACATCTGATGATGCCGCTCACTGCCCTTTTCTGGGGCGTAGTAGTCATAATTGTCCGAATAGATACTCAACCCTACCGCATCGCGCTGACGCTTTAAAATATTCATCATTGAAGCCGCCGCCAATACAGAGAATCCGATTTTATTGAGGTTGTCTAAATTGATTTCCTTTACCTGCGGATAATGCATCGAAGAAGAGTTGTCTACAATGATATGACATCGCAGGTTCGTTTCTTCTTCATAGCGCTTTGTATACAGTTTGTCGGTCTTCGCGTAGAGCTTCCAGTCTATATGACGAGTACTTTCGCCCTGATTGTAGATCTTATGCTCGGCAAATTCAGAAGAAAACCCATGAAACGGACTCTTGTGCATTCCAGAGATAAAACCCTCCACTACTTGGTTTGCAAGTAGCTCAAGATTCTTAAATGCTTCGGCTTTATTGAGTTCTGCTTTGAGATTCATACGTTACTTGATGACACCGTCTACGATTCCGTACTCAACAGATTCTTCGGCACCCATCCAATGATCGCGATTAAAATCTTTCATGACACGGTCAAAATCTTGTCCGCAATTGTCTGCCAATATTTTGGCGCTCAATTCTTTGGTTTTGATGATCTCTTTAGCTGTGATCTCAATGTCAGACGCTTGTCCGCGTGCACCGCCACTCGGTTGATGAATCATTACACGAGCGTGTGGCTGAATAAAGCGCCGGCCTTTTTCACCAGCAGATAGGATGATGGACCCCATTGAGGCCGCCAATCCTGTGCAAATAGTAGACACTGGGCTTTTGATAGAACGAATGCAATCATAGATGGCAAATCCGCTGGTCACATAGCCTCCCGGACTGTTGACATACAACTGTATTTCTGTATTATCGAGCATGTCAAGGTACATCAAACGATCCACAACATGTTTCGCAGAACGGTCATCGACCTGCCCCCATAAGAACACTTTGCGTTCGCTCAATATCTTATTATCTATAAGGTCCTGTACTTTACGTGGTTTTTCCATGGTGTTAAATTAGAAATTGTGGCTGCTTTAAAGCTTCAACACTAAAAATAAAAAAGGTTTGACCAACAGCCAAACCTTTATCATTTTATTATGTTTCTTTTCTTAGATCAGTGAATCTAAGGCTTCAGTGTACACGTTTTTAGGAGCAACACCTACTTGTCTTCCAACAACTTCGCCTCCTTTAAAAACAAGCACTGTAGGGATGTTTCTAACCCCGTACTTTGCTGCAAACTCTTGGTTGGCATCTACATCTACTTTTCCAACCACTGCCTTACCATCGTATTCGTCACTTACTTGATCGATGATCGGACCCACCATACGACAAGGACCGCACCAAGCTGCCCAAAAGTCTACCATTACTGGTTTTTCGCTTTTCAAAACTACCTCTTCGAAGGTAGCATCTGTAATTTCTAAAGCCATCTTATTTTGTATTAATTATTCTTAAAATCAGTTTCACAAATGTAGTCAAATATTTTGCCAAACCTTACAAACGCATTATAAGGATTGCTTATGCACATATTGTCGCTACCGATGTATGCCTTTTTGGCACTTCCCTACTACGCCAAAGCTTCGTAGGGTCAGGCTATTCGCTGTATCCCTATAGTAGAGCAAGCTCACTATAGGGGATGTCGCTGCTATCCTTAGTGCAACATTTTAACCATCAGGGTTAATTCACTTTATAATAAACGTCTTCCTGATCCAGTTCGTAAAGTAGTTCTTGACTAATGTTCACCTTTTGCTTTCTACTAGGCATGTGTAACTTCAGTTCTTCCTGCATTTCATAGATCACGAAATTAAGGACGTGATCCCCTTTATGCATGGTAAGCAACTCTTTCAGACTATTGATCTTTTCTTCTTTGAGCTCGTCAATATTCAACTGTATGGTCAACTTTTTAGCATATGCATCCATGACATCCTGCAACTGCTGAAACTGATTGAACTGAATTCTCGGGTCTCCTTTCTTTCCCGTGTCTCTATTTACCCAGCCCTCACGTATAAAGGCTTTGGCATAAATAAACGAATTGGGCACCAAGAAATGACGAAACTTCAGATACTCTTCTCCAAACATTCTAAACTCGAACGAATCTGTATAATCTTCCACGGTAAAAGCAGCCCAACCCTTTCCATTCTTCGAAACACGGTGCTGCACATCAGATACCACACCTCCAAAAGAGAGTTCGCGATTCACTACATTTTCCAATTCGTTGAAGGCCGCCACACTGGCATTCGAGAAATACTTCAGCTCTGCTTTAAAATCATCGAGCGGGTGACCAGAAATGTAGATTCCCACCACTTCTTTCTCACGTGCCAATTTTTCCATGGTCCCCCAAGACTCACATGGCGGAATTTCAGGCTCCGGAATCTGTACTTCGCTTGCTTCTCCAAAAAGACTTACTTGAGCCGAATTTTCATTCTCTTGGTACTTGGCTCCATACTTTATGGCCTTCTCTAAAAAGGTGATGCCATCACCTTCGTGATGAAAATATTGAGCTCTGATGGTTTCAGTAAACGAATCGAAACCACCCGCCAAAGCAAGGTTTTCAAAGGCCTTTTTATTGGCAGCTCTTAGGTCTACCCGTTTGGCCATGTCAAATATCGAACGATAATGACCACTTTCTTTTCTCTCGTCGACGATGCTTTCTACCGCCGAACGTCCGACGCCCTTGATGGCACCCATCCCGAAGCGAACCGCATTGTCTTTATTTACCGAGAATTTATAATAAGATTCGTTGACATCAGGCCCCAATACATTTAATTTCATACGCTTGCACTCTTCCATAAAGAAAGTGACCTGCTTGATGTCATTCATATTGTTTGACAGTACTGCTGCCATGTATTCTGCAGGATAATGCGCCTTGAGATAGGCCGTTTGATAGGCAATCCAAGCATAACAAGTTGAGTGCGATTTGTTAAAGGCGTATGATGCAAATGCCTCCCAGTCTTTCCAGATCTTCTCTAGCTTATCCTTGTCCATTCCCTTTGCCGCCGCTTGGTCAATGAACTTAGGTTTCATCTTATCCAGTACGGCACGTTGCTTCTTACCCATCGCCTTACGCAAGACATCGGCTTCACCCTTGGTAAAGTCAGCTAACTTCTGAGACAACAACATCACCTGCTCTTGGTAGACGGTAATCCCGTAGGTTTCTTCAAGATATTCTTCCATCTCTGGAAGGTCATATTCGATGGCTTCTTCGCCGTGCTTTCGTCTAATAAAACTTGGGATGTATTCCATCGGTCCTGGACGATACAAGGCATTCATGGCGATAAGATCCGCAAAAGTTGTTGGCTTCAACGACTTCATGTGCTTCTGCATCCCAGGAGATTCGTATTGGAATATCCCGACCGTTTCACCTCTTTGGAAAAGTGCATACGTCTCTTCATCGTCCAGCGGAAAGTTCTCAGGATCCAATTCAACTCCGTGCTTCGCCTTCACAATTTTCACCGTGTCCTTGATCAAGGTCAAGGTCTTCAATCCCAAGAAATCCATCTTTAGGAGTCCGGCACTTTCAACTACAGAGTTGTCAAACTGAGTCACATACAGATCCGAATCCTTCGCCGTTGCCACAGGAACGAAGTTGGTAATATCATCCGGTGTGATGATTACCCCACAAGCATGGATACCTGTGTTTCGCACCGAACCTTCGAGTACGCGCGCTTTATTGATGGTTTGTGCCTCAAGGTCTTCACCCTCGGCCAAATTCTTTAATTCGTTTACTTTTTCAATCTCTTCAGAGCGAAGTTTTTCTTTCAGTCCTTTGTCATCGAGCTTAAACAACTTGCCCAATTTCATATTCGGAATCAACTTGGCAATACGATCGGCATCCCCTAACGGAAGATCCAAAACTCTTGCTGTATCTCGGATCGATGATTTTGCCGCCATGGTACCATAGGTGATGATCTGTGCCACCTGATTGGCTCCATACTTGTCGATTACGTAGTCCATAACACGTCCACGGCCTTCATCATCAAAGTCAATATCGATATCGGGCATACTTACACGATCCGGATTCAAGAATCTCTCAAAAAGTAGGTCGTACTTGATTGGATCCAAATTAGTAATCCCTAGGCAGTATGCTACTGCCGATCCAGCTGCCGAACCACGACCGGGCCCAACCGAAACGTTCATGTTTCGCGCCTCGCGGATGAAGTCTTCAACAATCAAGAAGTACCCTGGGTATCCTGTGTTTTCAATAACTTTCAATTCGAAGTCTAGACGCTCGTCAATCTCTTCAGTAATCTCACCGTAGCGTTTCTTGGCACCTTCGTAGGTAATATGCCTGAGGTACTTGTTCTCCCCTCTTTTCCCTCCATCCAATTCATCTTCCGGTGATTGGAATTGCTCAGGGATGTCGAACTTAGGCAGCAGTACATCTCGTGCCAATTCAAAAGGAATGATCTTCTCAACAACCTCGCTAATATTCACTATGGCTTCGGGAAGATCCTTGAAGAGTTCCTTCATTTCTTCCGAAGACTTGAAATAATATTCCTGATTAGGGAGTCCGTAGCGATAGCCTCGCCCTCGCCCAATAGGTGTTGCTTGCTTTTCGCCATCCTTTACACATAAAAGAATGTCGTGGGCATTCGCATCTTCTTGAGACACGTAATACGTATTGTTTGAAGCGACCAGCTTCACATCGTGCTTCTTTGCAAATTGCACCAGCACTTCGTTCACACGGTTTTCATCTTCTTGTCCGTGGCGCATAAGCTCCATATACAGGTCATCCCCAAACTCTTCTTTCCACCAAAGCAGGGCTTCTTCGGCTTGCGCCTCACCAATGTTTAGCACCTTACTAGGTACTTCACCGTATAAGTTTCCAGTGAGGACAATGATATCGTCCTTGTACTTTTTGATGACCTCTTTGTCTATACGTGGTACGTAGTAGAATCCGTCCACATAAGCAATCGACGACATCTTTGCCAGATTGTGATAGCCCCTTTTGTTTTTGGCGAGCATCACAATCTGGTATCCGTTATCTTTTCGTGTTTTATCCGTATGGTTCTCACAGACGAAGAATTCGCACCCCACAATAGGCTTTAAAATAACCTCGGTCGGCTCTTCACCGTTGGCCACGGCCTCTTCATTCTTTGCCTTTGCTGCTTTGTTGTGATTGCCCACCGCTTGTACAAAGTGGAAAGCTCCCATCATATTCGCGTGATCGGTCAAGGCAACCGCAGGCATCTTCGCGCTGGTCGCCGCACTGACCAAATCCCCGATACTCGACGTCGATTGCAGGACCGAGAACTGTGAGTGATTGTGTAAGTGTACAAAATCGACTGCCTTAAGATCGGCAATGTTCTGATCGATTTCTTCTTGAGAAACCGACTCGGTTTGCTGTTGCTTCTGTAGTTGCTCTCTGATCTTGGCAGAAGCTTTCTTCAGATTGATGTGCTTCAACCCTATCAATTGCACCGTCTCAGGATTGGCTTCCTTGTAACGGTCAAAATAATCAGGGGTAACGTCTAACTCTTCCTTCGTAAAAACCTCCTTACGAATCAATTCTAAGAAACAACGGGTCGTTGCCTCTACATCGGCTGTTGCATTGTGGGCTTCGGCAAATGCCTGATCAAATAAGTATTCGTGTAATTCGGTAAGTGTTGGTAGCTTAAATTTTCCTCCACGTCCACCAGGAATTCTACAGAGTTCTGCCGTGGTTTCGGTACAAGTATCTAAAACTGGAAGTTCTTGTAGATTATTTTCAACACCTTGTCGGTAGAATTCGGCGCCCATGATGTTGACGTCAAAGCCAACGTTCTGACCGACCACAAATTTAGCCTGTCCTAGTGCCTCGTTGAACTTTTCTAAAACCTCATCGAGTGAAATACCATCATGAGCGGCCAACTCGGTAGATATTCCGTGAATCTTCTCGGCATCATACGGAATGTTGAACCCATCGGGTTTCACCAAATAATCTTGGTGATCGATACAATTACCCAGTTCGTCATGCAATTGCCATGCGATCTGGATACATCTTGGCCAGTTGTCTGTATCAGAAATAGGTGCATCCCATCGTTTGGGAAGTCCGGTGGTCTCAGTGTCAAAAATCAAATACATACCCGAAATAACGACTAATTGGTTCTCTTAAATTTCTTTTGAAGGAGTTGTAAAAATAAAAATTCCTCGTCAAGAGGGCACAATAACTTATTAGTAGTTATTAACGAAAAAAGAGGGCCAAAACCCTCTTTTCATCGTTTATGTTTTTAACGGCTATTCTACCGCGGCAGCTGTACCAACAGGCACCTTGAAGAATACCCCTCGTTGCATATTAATGAGCGCGCCATCGGCTTCTCCGTTCAAAGCAGCGTTAAAACGAAAGGTTCCGCTGATTTGTCCATTGGCGAAACTAGTGATGACTATTTGTCCGTCACCAACTCCATCACCCGTGGTGTAGTTGCCTCCATTGTTCAGAGCGTATTTACCAACATTGGCCGTACCTGTACCCAAGGTATAAGCACCTGGCTCGGTAGAAGACGTTTTAATGGTCAACACTTCTGCTGCCGTAACTCCCTGAATGATGAGTCCGCCACCAGCAGTGGTCGCAGTAACATTGCTTGCCCTCCAAAAGTCGTTTTCCAACACACCCTCAAAAGCAGGTGTATTATCTTCGATATCGTCAGAACATGCAGAGAAACAAACAATACTAATAAAAAGGAATAAATATTTTTTCATGGTAGTAGTAGTTAACATGTATTCACAAATGTAACGCAAAATACAACAATCTATGTATACGCAATTGAAAAAATTATAATATCTTTGCGCACTTATTAATAACAGGGGTCGGGTACCCCACTAATTAATTTATTATGCCTGTTAAGATTAGATTACAGAGACACGGTAAAAAAGGGAAGCCTTTTTACTGGATCGTGGCAGCAGATTCACGATCAAAAAGAGATGGTAGATACCTTGAAAAATTAGGTACTTACAATCCAAACACCAATCCTGCAACAATTGACCTTGACCTTGATGGTTCTGTGAAGTGGTTGCAAAATGGTGCTCAGCCAACTGAC
This sequence comes from Flavobacteriaceae bacterium, assembly GCA_028279515.1. Lineage (GTDB taxonomy): Bacteria > Bacteroidota > Bacteroidia > Flavobacteriales > Flavobacteriaceae > JANQNQ01. Next base: position 93,776 of record JANQNQ010000001.1, on the reverse strand, counting down.
ACAGCCAGAGCGATCCTTTCTTACAAAGGAGCCATGCTTAAAAACCACCTTGTTGTAGGTGTTAACAAAGGTGCTTTGACTCAAGAAGAAGCTGAGAAAAAATTCCAAGCTTGGTTAGAAGAGAAAGCTGGTAAGATCGACGCTAAGAAAGACGGTCTTGCAAAAGCTGCCGCTGATGCTAAAGCCAAAGCTCTTGAAGCTGAAAAAGAAGTAAGCGACAAGCGTAAAGCTGCTGCTGTTGAGGCTGAAGCCGAAGAAGTTGCAGAAGAAACTACAGAAGAAGGCGCTGAGGCTGCCGCAGAAACTACTGAAGAGGCTGCTGCTGAGGCACCTGCTACAGAAGAAGCTGCCGCTGAAGAAGCTCCTGCTGAAGAAGAAAACAAAGAAGAAGCTGCTGAGTAATTTATCGAGACGATGAAAAAGGAAGATTGTTTCTACCTTGGGAAGATCGTTTCTAAATTCAGTTTTAAGGGCGAAGTCCTAGTCAAATTAGACACCGACGAGCCTCAGCTTTACAAAGATCTGGAATCAGTGTTTATTGCCGTTGGCAATAACCTGATTCCTTTTTTTATTGAAAAATGCAGACTCCATAAGTCGGACCTGTTGCGCCTAAAGATCGAAGATGTCGACACCGAAGCAGATGCCGATGCGCTCATGAAATCTGAGCTCTATCTTCCTCTTTCCTTTTTACCTGAATTAGAAGGAAACAAATTTTACTTTCACGAAATCATTGGATTTACCATGAAGGATGTCAACTTTGGCATCGTTGGAACTATCAAAGGTGTTAATGACAACACGGCGCAAGCACTGTTTGAAGTTGACCGCGATGGCACCGAAATCCTTATTCCTATGAATGACGAATTCATCAAAGAGGTAAATCGTGATGATCAAACGATTGTTGTTGAGACGCCAGAGGGGCTCATAGATTTATATCTGTAAACTCTAAAGCAAACCCTCCGCCAGCACTTTGTGCTGCCACCTCCCTTCAACTCAAGGGAGGAGTTTAACCTGAGTCATAATCAACTTTTTAATTGAGAGATTTATTTGGCACACCTATTCAGCTCCCCTCTTTGGTTAAAGAGAGGTGGTTCAGCAACGCTGAACCGGGGAGTTTCTGCTTCTGTGCCGCATAGCATGTTCTCACTTTTGAGCTAAGAGGTCTTGCTCTTCCAAATAAAAGTTTGAAATTTGGAATTTGTCTTTATACACCGAAACTTTAGTGTAGGTGTAGAGATTTGTAATTTTCAAAAGAGATGGACAAACCCTTCGTATTTAAACAGTTTACTGTAGCTCAGGACCAATGTGCCATGAAGATCGGCACGGATGGTGTGCTACTTGGCGCTTGGGCTCCGCTGGACCATTTGCCAAACAGCATTCTCGATGTGGGTGCCGGAACTGGGGTTATTAGCTTGATGCTAGCGCAACGCAGTGACGCACAATTGATAGATGCGCTAGAAATCGATGATGCGGCTTACGAACAATGCACCGAAAATTTTGAGAATTCTCCTTGGGGTGACCGTCTGTTTTGTTACCATGCTTCCTTTCAGGAATTTTGGGAAGAGATGGACGAATCCTACGATCTGATCATTTGCAATCCTCCATTCTACACCCAGGCTTTTAAAACAGAAGATGAACAACGTAATCTGGCGCGTTTTGAAGATGCGCTTCCGTTTGAGCATCTGGTCTATGGCGCCGCCCGTTTGTTATCTGAAGACGGTGTGTTCGCCATGGTGCTTCCGTATCAATCGGAAGAAAACCTGATCACATTGGCCGAGCAAGTAGGCCTTCACCCTAAAAAAATAACGCGTGTCAAGGGCTCTCCTTCTTCCGAAGTAAAGCGAAGCTTGATTGCTTTTTCCTTCGAAAAACAGGCATATACTGAAGATCAATTGATTATCGAAACCAAGCGTCATCAATACACAGAAGCGTATATCGAACTCACCAAAGCATTTTATTTAAAAATGTAACAAAACACCGTTGTAATGTTACATTTGTTTAGCTACCTTTGGGGCTCAAATTTTGAATATTAATGGTCTCTTTTTTAGGTTTTCCTGCGGAAGGGATTTGCGACATCAACTAAAATACATACCATCAGATGAAACCTGATCTATTTGAAGCTCCTGATTACTACAATCTTGACGAGTTATTAACCGAAGAACATAAATTAGTTCGCGACGCAGCCAGAAGTTGGGTGAAGCGCGAAGTATCTCCAATCATCGAAGACTATGCACAACGTGCGGCCTTCCCCGAGCAAATTATCGGCGGATTGGCGGAAATTGGGGCCTTTGGGCCTTATATTCCTGAAGAATATGGTGGCGCTGGGCTAGACCAGATCAGCTACGGACTCATCATGCAAGAGATCGAGCGTGGGGATAGCGGAGTGCGATCAACGGCTTCGGTACAGTCTTCTTTGGTGATGTATCCTATTTGGAAATACGGAACCGAAGAACAGCGCAAAAAATACTTACCTAAGCTTGCGTCTGGAGAGTATATGGGTTGTTTTGGACTTACAGAGCCTAACCATGGATCGAATCCTGGAGGCATGGAAACGAAATTCAAGGACATGGGCGACCACTATCTTTTGAACGGCGCCAAGCTTTGGATATCAAACGCTCCGTTTGCGCAGGTTGCTGTTGTTTGGGCGAAGAATGAAGAAGGACGTATTCACGGATTGATCGTGGAGCGTGGTATGGAAGGTTTCTCGACTCCTGAGACGCATAACAAATGGTCTTTGAGAGCTTCTGCTACAGGAGAGTTGATCTTTGACAACGTTAAAGTGCCTAAAGAAAATCTACTTCCTGGAAAAAGCGGATTGGGTGCTCCTCTTGGCTGTTTGGATTCTGCTCGTTTCGGAATTGCTTGGGGTGCCATCGGTGCTGCTATGGATTGCTACGACACCGCTTTGCGCTATGCCAAAGAACGTGTTCAGTTTGACAAACCGATTGCGGCTACGCAGTTGCAACAAAAGAAATTGGCCGAAATGATCACCGAGATCACAAAAGCTCAGTTGTTAGCTTGGAGATTGGGCGTGCTTAGAGAACAAGGAAAAGCGACATCTGCTCAGATTTCTATGGCGAAGCGTAACAATGTGGACATGGCCATCAAGATCGCGCGTGAAGCACGTCAGGTTCTTGGAGGAATGGGAATCACTGGCGAGTACAGTATCATGCGTCACATGATGAACTTAGAGTCTGTAATCACCTATGAAGGAACACACGACATCCACTTGTTGATCACTGGAATGGACATCACAGGACATGCTGCTTTTAAATAAGAAAGTTGCAAAATTATATAGAAAAGGGCCGCTGTTAGCGGCCCTTTTTGTTGTTAGTATTATGATGATTTCTTGAATATCTTTCGCCAATCCATGGATTCGTCATAGTGCTTTCCGTAACCGTATCCATAATTGTAGGCTCCTTTCTCTTTACAATTGTTTAAAAGCATGGCCATGTTTGGTAATCGCTCTTCACGATAGATCGTCTCTGGAATAGTGAGCATGCGTTTGTCAAGGTGATTGGCCTTGATCACATAGATCGACAGGTCAGAGAAATGGCTGATCAATAAGGTATCGGTCACCAATCCTACTCCTGCGGTATCGACTACCACATAATCATACTTCTCCTTTACTTTTTCGAACAGCATCTCTAAACGTTCGTGTTGTAATAACTCGGCCGGATTTGGTGGAATGTCCCCTGCCGAGAGTAAACTCAAGTTCTCTACCTGCGGTACGTCAACGATCAACTCTTTCAACGAAAGTTTATCGTCGCTTATATAATTGGTTACTCCTTTCTTTCCTTGGGTATTTAGATATTTGACCAATTTAGGTGCGCGAATGTCTAACTCGACCAACAGCACTTTCTTTCCTGAAAAGGCCATGGATGCCGCCAAATTGGAAGACACGTACGACTTTCCTTCTTTGTCTGCTGTTGATGTCACAAAGATCACATTGCCATTGTTGTTTAACTTGGCCAACATGAATTTGATGTTGGTGCGAAGCATTCTAAAGGCTTCCGCTGAAGGGGAATGATCCGTGCTTGCCACCAAGTTTTTCTTCGACTTAAAAATGGGTAGTGTACCCAAAACCGGAATGTCTAGGTTACCTTGAAGATCTTCGATTGAATGAATTTTAGTATCAAGCGAGTCTTTCACATAAATAATTCCAAAGGGAATCAAAAATCCAAGTAGCAGCGAAGCAAGGTACACGATGCTAGGCTTTGGCGACACTGGCTTTACTGAACTGTAGGCCTTGTCGATTACCTTGGCATTGGGCACCGCCACCCCGAAGGAAACGGCCACCTCTTCTCGCTTCTGCAATAGATACAAGTATAGTGCTTCTTTGATCTGTTGCTGTCGTTGGATATCACGCAATTCGCGTTCTTTTCTTGGAGCTGAATAGATGCGTGAACTGATCAATTGATCTTGTTTATTGATCTCTCCCAACGTGATTTCTAAGGACGATTTTAGGTTACCTAAACTCTGATTAAGGTTATCTTTTAAGCGACCGATCTGATCGTCTAGGTTAACAATTACCGGGTTTTTCTCACTCGAACTTTTCAAAATGCGGTTTCGCTCTAAGACCAATTCGTTGTGTTTGGCCGAGATGCTCGAAATTGATGGGTCGGCAAAGCCAAGATTCGCCGGAATCAAGTCCGAAGATGAACTATTTGCTCCCAAATATTCGTCCATGTATTCAACTAATTGCAGCTGTGTAGTTGCGTTTACTGCTTTGATATCGTTCTCTTTTTCGCTCTGCAGAAACACGCTAGCTTCGGTTGCTATGTTGGTGAGTTTATTGCTCTTTTTAAAATCTTGTGCCGTGATATCAACTTCAAGCAATTCGCCTGAAATCTTTTCTAAGCGTTGCTCTATGAACTTCGAAGTGTTTTCGGCGATCAGACTCTTGTCTGCGATTCCGTCATTGTTATACGCATTGACCAATTCATTGATGATGTGTTCGCCTTTTTCTTTGACCTCATCTAATAGTTCAATTTGTAATACGCTAGCATTTTTACTTACTGGAGCAATGGCAATGCGCTTGCTATACATGTCGACCACCAAAGCCACAGGTGATATGCGCACCAACAGGGTCTCGGCCTTGGTAAATTTGCCACCTTTAAAGTTGGGCGTTAAAATCAGCTCTTTGTTTTGCACCGTAATGGTTTCGCCAAATTGATAGGTCTTTCCTGTTTCTGAAACACGAAAATTACTAGACGATATGATCGTTATTGAGAATTCGATCTGTTCGTTAATAGTCTCATCAAATACTTGTTCTGTGGTAGTGGAATCTTTTTCCAAAAAGCTGATGCGCACTGGTGGATCTACATACCGCTCTTTTAGTACCGGAAAAACTCCTAAGGCTCTGTGCTTTTCGAAATATTGAATGTGTAACTGCTGTTCTTTTATGATGTTCTCTAACAAGCTTTTTGACTTCAAGACCTCGATCTCATTATCAATGTTATTGGTAACGTTATTGAGCACATTGACGTCTTTCATAAAGGAAAGCTCGGAGATCAAATCTCCCTTTTTGTCATCCTTGATCTGAATACTGGAAGTTACTTTGTACTTGGGTGTCACTAATTGCAAAATGGCGTATCCTGTAAACAAACACAGGGCCAAGCCCAATAGAAACCATTTCCATCGCTTCACATACTTCTCTACTTGATTTCTAAGCTGAATATTTGTATCCATGGTAGTTGTTTTAGCGTTTGCTTATCGAGATAAAATAATCGCCAGTGACGAGACCAAAGTCGACAGAATCGATACCACCACAAAGGTGTTGTTACCCACGGCCGAGGACTTGATCTTCGATTCTTTTGGTTCAACATAGATCACATCGTTTTGATCTAAATAGTAGAACGGCGAGCTTAAAATTTCACTCGACGTCAGGTCGATACGCTTATAGATCTTATTCCCACCGTTGTCGCGTATCAACAATACATTGTCTCTACGGGCTTGGATGTCCAGATCCCCTGCAAGACCCAACGCTTCTAGCACGGTGATGCGTTCGTTTTGGATATTGTAGGTTCCTGGGTTCTTGACTTCCCCCAATACGGTGACTTTGAAATTGATGATTCGGATGTTGACGATTGGATCCTTAATATATTCGGCAAGTTTTGTCTTTAACATGCCGGATGCACCTTTTCTGTCGAGTCCTGCCATTTTGATCTTTCCGAGGACGGGGAATTCGATATGACCGTCACTGTCTATCAAATACGCTTGTTGACGCAATTCGCCGGTAACGCTTCCGGGGATGGCATTGTGTGCCACTGCAGGAAGGTTGAAGGGTCTTACGGCGTCCATGTCAAAGGCCGAAACAGTGATGGCCAATAGGTCGTCTGACTGAAATTTCGGTTCGTAATTTTCTGCAGCCTTTCGAGCTTCAGCTTGGTCTATATTTTGAAAATAGGCAACCTCTTTCCGCGAAGCGCAAGAAAATAAAAGCAATGCGCTTATTAGTCCCCCGAGGTATCTCACATAAAAACGTTTCATCAATTTATCTTTTGGTAGTTATAAAGTTATTTTAGCTCTTTCTGGTTTCTTTTTGTCCAGTGCTTCGTAGGTAGAGTTATTAGAGATATATTCGGGGACAATATCTTTTACTTTGGAAACGATGCATTCGCCATCACATTCTTGATCTAAATTGACCAAGTCAACTATCTTGCCCATGACCGTTTTGATATCAATTGGTGAAACCTTAGCAATACGAATCTTTTCGTGATAGGTAGGCTGTGTATTCTCATCGTTGGCCAACAATTCTTCGTATATCTTTTCACCAGGACGCAATCCTGTGATTTTAATATCGACGTCTTCAGGAAAACTAAGCCCAGATAAGAATATCATATTGAGTGCCAGGTCATAGATCTTGACCGGCTTGCCCATATCAAACACATAGATCTCTCCGCCATCGCCCATGGCTCCTGCCTCTAAAACGAGCTGACAAGCTTCGGGAATGGTCATAAAATAGCGGGTGATATCCTTGTGCGTAACCGTTAGTGGACCGCCATTGGCTATTTGTTTTTTAAACAATGGAATCACTGAACCATTGGATCCCAATACGTTTCCGAAGCGAGTAATCACAAATTTCGTTTGCGCTGTGTTCTTTAGGCAGCTTACGTACAATTCGGCAATACGCTTGGTAGCTCCCATCACATTGGTCGGATTGACCGCTTTATCGGTGGAAACCATCACGAATTTCTTGACGCGGTATTTGATTGCCAGATCGGTCACGTTCTTTGTTCCGCGTACGTTGACGTTAACGGCCTCATACGGATTGTTCTCCATTAGTGGGACGTGCTTATATGCAGCTGCGTGAAAAATTACATCGGGCTTAAACTGTTCGAATACCTGTGCAAGACGTGATTTGTTTCGCACATCTGCAATGATTGGTGTAAAATCAGTTATCCCGTTTCTCTTGAATTCTTGCTGAATATCATACAAAGCCGATTCGGCTTGATCCAATAATACGAGGTGTTTGTAATCATAGGTACTTAGCTTCCTTGAGATCTCGCTTCCTATGGATCCTGCTGCTCCAGTGACAAGGATGGTCTTGCCATCGTACTCGGCCAACAATTGATCGTTCTTGATGACAATGGGTTCTCGACCTAGTAGGTCTTCGACCTTCACTTCTTTGATCTGCCCCACTTGTAAATTGCCATCGATCCATTGCTTGACCGGTGGAACAATCTTGGTCTTTACATTCTGCAAATAGAAGGCATTCACAATCTCCAAAAGTCGGGCAGCATCGATGTTCTGAATCGAAATGATGACCTCATCGATCTCTTGTTTTTTGATGAATTGCGCATGAATCTCATGAAGGCTGTGCACCTTTAAGGTATCGATTCGCTTCTTTTGCTTGTGTTCATCATCATCGATAAACCCAATGACCTTATACTCGCTCTTCGGGTCGTGATGAATGGCCTCATAAGTGACCAATCCAGAATCTCCTGCTCCGTAGATCAGTACATTGACCGGTAGTTGGATCTCTGATTTGATCTCTTTATAAAGGGCCTTGAACATGTAACGGCTTCCTACCAAAAAGAAAATATTGAGCAAAAAGTGAATGTAGATGATGGATAACGGAATCCAGAAAAGTTGATGGAATTCTAGTTTTCGAGACGGATAGGTCCCAACAATCATCAAAGTGAGTAGGATGTTGACTCCGACGAGAAGTACCGTAATATCACGAATGCCCGTATAGCGAACGCTTCCTTTGTATGAACCAACAATGAGAAAGCTTAACCAGGCAAGCACCCCGATCATGGGCAATTGCCACAGTACTCTTTCTACATCAAAATCAATGGTGAAATTAAACCGAATTATATAAGCAGCCACAAAGGACACCAACACCACAGCGATGTCTACTAACAACACCACCCATCGGGGCGCCCCTTTTAAAATAATCTTTTTAAGAAACTGCTTTAGTTTCATCGGTTACTTTTTTGATCGCGCTCACAACTCGGTCGCGATCTTTATTGGTTAAATTTGAACCACTCGGTATGCAGAGTCCTCGATCAAAGAGGTCTTCTGACACCCCGTTGGTGTACGCTTTCATGTCTTTAAAAACAGGCTGTAGATGCATCGGCTTCCACAAAGGTCTGCTTTCAATATTCTCATCGAGTAAGGCCAAGCGTATGGCTTCTCTCGTTTTAAACGAATCTGTCAATATGCAGCTCAACCAACGGTTAGAGATTGCATCTTTTGGGTTCTCCAAAAATTCGAACCCTTTGCATCCAGACAAGGCTTCTTTGTAAAATTCAAAGTTTGCTTGGCGAAGCGCCACGTGCTTGTCCAGCACTTTCATTTGTCCGCGACCTATGCCTGCGGTGATATTTGACATTCGGTAGTTGTACCCAACTTCAGAATGTTGATAATGCGGTGCGTTATCTCTGGCTTGCGTTGCCAAAAAGACCGCCTTTTCCTTTACTTTCGGATCCTTGGACACTATGGCTCCGCCGCCAGAAGTGGTGATGATCTTATTGCCATTAAATGACAAGATTCCAATATCACCAAAGGTTCCGCATTTGAGTCCTTTGTAGGTGCTTCCCAATGCCTCTGCACTGTCTTCTATCACCGGGATGTCATATCGTTTCGCGATTTCATGAATCGCTGTTACTTTATATGGCATTCCGTATAAATGCACCGGAATAATTGCCTTTGGTTTTTTTCCTCGCGCTATCCCTTCTTTGATTGCCTGTTCGAGCAATTCAGGGTCCATGTTCCAGGTATCTCGCTCACTGTCTATAAAGATTGGCACAGCTCCCTGATACATGATCGGATTGGCCGATGCCGAAAAGGTAAAACTCTGACAAATCACTTCGTCTCCTTTTTCAACACCTAGTAATACCAATGCCAAATGAATGGCTGCTGTACCTGCACTCAAGGCGGCTACCGACACCTCTTCTGACAAATATTCTTCAAGATCGTTTTCAAAGCCGTTGACGTTGGGTCCCAATGGAGCAATCCAATTTGCGTCAAAAGCTTCTTTTATATATTGTTGCTCTGCCCCTCCCATGTGAGGTGACGAAAGCCAGATCTTTTCTTTCATACTATGCGTTTAAACCTTTGTAAAGGTTAAAAATAGTCATTCCAATTGACTATGCTTTAGTTCAATTTCCCTGTCGATACAGCGGAAAATACCCCTCGGCTATTTCGTATGTGCTTGTGTCCTTTCCGGATTGAGCGACCAATCCATTGTAGAGATCAGCATCGACAATTTTTCGCCCGGTATAAAACATGACCACATCATTTGGAAAAAAGGCCTTTTTATAAGCAAAGATTCCATCGTCACTTCCGTAGCCTCCACCAAGAACAAAGGATTTGAATCCTTTTTCATAGGCCCATTTGATGACTTCGTGCTTCAAGATGTCATTGGGTCTCACCGGAAAATAGGCTGCCTTTGTTCCGCCTAAAAAAGAGAATATCTTCTCCCCGCCAATCAACACTAACTCTGCCGATATGGCTACTTCGTCTTTGTATGCAATGGCTACCGCGCAACTATCACTACAGTTGGCGATGAATGTTTCCATATTTTTCCTTGGATAGTAAAATGCACTGCTAGCATTGGTTCTACCCATTGTCTCTACATAAATCTCATAAAAATCATTCACTACCTCAACAGGCACTTCCTCATGATATACTTTAACAGTAACTTCTTCCCTAAGCGCCCTCTTCACATTCTTACGAACCTTTCGGTCGTAGTTGGCCCATTGTAGTTCTGGAGGAAGCAGTTTCCCCTCAATATTATTCATGGTTGGAATCAAATGTCCTGAATACACCAGATGATTGTTGCTCAGGTTAAATCGAATAAACTCTGAGACCACCTTATGCTTCGAGTGCCATTGATCGACTTGGTTCCAGAAATACTCAAGTACTTCTTCTTCACTTTCTTTATTCACTAAAGGCCCACTGTATCCATAAGTGGACGTGATATCATAGTAGCGCTGCCCTTCATGATCGATCGTTCTTAAGTAAAAAGGCATCAGAACCAGAGGAGTACCGCTTTCATCTTTGAGCACAAAAGCACAAGCGTCTTTAAGGCCAGAAGAAAAGGTTTCGATAAACGCAACCTTGTAATACGGGTAATCACTTTTAAATAACTCAAGGACGCGTCGATATTGATCGGCATCTTCCCTTTTGTCCAAATGTAAAACCAACAACTTCATGGTTACTTTGCATTGCAATTAAAAACACACACCTTTTCGCAGCGCACTGCATTAAGAAGTACTGTTCGGGAAACTGAGATAACGGGCAATAGATGCCATAGAGAAGTCGCGTCTCCCAGAAAAGGGAAACGATAAGAATCGAAGGGGTTACTAAAATCAAATTGTTCGCTCTTGCCAAGGAGCCAGTCCCATTGATCTTTTTCTCGTATAATTCTTAACATAAGAATCGTTATCAATTACTAAAAAAGTCAATGCTACTAATCAATATTATGTGAACAAGGTAAAAAAATTAGGGGATTACCTTCGTTTTTTTCGATATAAGACCCAAAGCCATCGTTATACCGAAGCACGACCTCACCATATTTAGTGATGGATATCTCGTACTATACTGTTCGAAATTTCTGTCATTGTTTCACTTTTGAACCCATACTTGTCGTTGAGTTCTTTGTATTTTTTGAAGATAACCTCGAGGTTTTTGAAGTTTTGCTCCATGTCACTTCCGAAGTTATGGGGGTGCCACCATAGATGAAAAAGCTTTCCTCGTTGCGCTGCTTTTTGCATCGTTTTTGTAATTCTTCGAATTTTAAGTGGCTCTAAAAAAGAGAGCTTGCTCATAAAGGGTCGTAAGAATCTACTCGAAGGAATGTTGACCACTTGATGCACTTGTTGCAATTGGGTCTTATCATAAATATGGTCTCCCGTAATGTTGAAATAACTGTCCAAGAGTCGGGTTAACCGATTGCTCAAAGTATCTGAAGTGAATGCCCTTGGCTCATAGATATTGTGTGCTTCTGTACCTCGATACGAAGTAATGCCTTGTTCTCGACAGACTTTTAGGTAGCTCTCATTTACTTGATTTCTGGGGAAGACAATGCTTTGCATCGGAATCCCAAGTGTATTGGCAATTGCTACTGACGCCTTAGTATCTGCTTCGAACGTTTGAAGGGTTTGCCCTTCCTCTTCGCAATAATAATGACAATGGGTGTGCGATCCTATCTCGTGGCGGCCATCTTCTTGAATCGTCTTGATCAAGGAATGTGCATAATGAAAAGGATCTTCTGTTTCGTCAATTCCTATGTTGTCAAACAACGGGTAGGCTTTTAGACCTTCATCTAAATAATTGGGCTGTTCTGTTGGGGCAAACGCTTTTAGCATTTCTTTGTCTTTCGCGAAAAGGAACCCAACTGTGGCAAAGGTGATCTTCACCCCGTATTGCTCGCTCATGGTTAGCAACCTCGGAATCACCTTTTGAACGTTTGCGAGATTCTCGCGGTATTGATCCACTGTTTTGAGGTCAAATACCCCCCAATGCAGTTCAAAATCTAGTGATATGACAAAGGATCCGTTCATATTTAGTTTGTTCCGTTAAAGTATTCTGAGGTGGTTGCCTCTGATAAATTTACATCTTCTGAAGCTACGACCTTTTGTAGGGTCTTCAAGAGAATCTTAACATCTAACAAAAAGTTTAGGTTGTCTACATACCACACGTCCAATTCGAATTTTTTGGTCCAGCTAATGGCATTTCGGCCATTTACCTGTGCCCAGCCCGTTATTCCTGGGCGTACGTTATGTCGTCTTTTTTGATCGTCGTTATACATCGGCAAATATTCAGGAATCAGCGGTCGTGGCCCCACCAAGCTCATATCGCCTTTGAGCACATTAAGCAATTGCGGAATCTCATCTAAAGAATATTTACGCACAAAACCACCTATTTTAGTGATGCGTTCTACATCGGGCAACAGATTTCCGCTAGCATCTCGCCTATCATTCATGGTCTTAAACTTGATGATCTGAAAGATCTTTTCATCTTTTCCAGGACGTTTTTGAAAGAAGAAACAGCTTCCTTGGTTTGCGATCATCAATGCTACGGCTACCAAAAGAAACAATGGAAATAGTAGCACAAGCCCAAATAGGGCTGCCACAAAATCCAATGCTATTTTGATTCCGTTTCTATACATTTTCTAATGCTTTGTATTCTTCTAACAAGGCCTTCCAAATGACGGAGCGTTGATAGTTCTTTTCGATCATAGGTCGGCAATGTGTTTTCATATACCCCCGTTTTGTTGGGTCTTGTATCATTAACTGCATGGCCATCAAGAGCTGTTCTTCATTTTTAGGCTGAATGATGACGCCATTCACACCGTCTTTTATTATCTCATTGCAACCGTTGATGTCGGTCACGATACTCGGAAGTCCCATCGCTCCTGCTTGCATCACCACATTTGGAAATCCTTCACGATAGGTCGGAAACGCCAACACATCAGCCATGGAAAAATACGGTCGTACGTCTTGTTTGAAGCCCACCGCGATGATGCCTTCATGTGTATCGATCATTACTTCGGTCTCTGGCAGTAGCGGATCCAAGTCGTTTTCTTTGCTTCCCACCAACAACAGTTTTATATGCGGATGACCTTTGTACAGGAGGTCAAAAGCTACAATCAGTTCGTTGATGCCCTTGTCTTTGACCAATCTTCCGACGAAAATAAAAACGAGATCATCTGCACCGATATGATGATCACTCCTCAGTTCGCGTCTTTGGTTGTCATCAAACATTTCTGGATCAAAATACCTGGTATCGATCCCATTAGAACTTCCATTGCCGATGACTTTAAGTTTTTCGGGTTTTGTGTATCCGTTCTCTTCGATGATGTTGGACAATCCAAACGAGTTCGGGTACACTTTTGACGCACACCCATAGGTGGTTTTCTCTACCGTGTCTAGCAACAAACGCTTGGCACCTTGTGCTTCGAGTAGTGGCAGTCCGGCCACGGTGTGCAAGCGATGTGGTACTCCTGCCAGTTTGGCTGCCAGCATTCCTATGGTTCCCGCCTTTGGGGTATGGGTATGTACAATGAAGGGTTTTTCGCGTTTAAAGAATTTGTAGAGTTTCAGCAGTGCTTTTAGATCCTTTAGTGGTGTTATTTTTCTGGTGAAATCAACAGTAAAGGTCTGCACTTGCTCGCGTGTTGAGAGCGACTCCATTTTTTCCGCTTCCGAAGAAACAGCGATCACCTTATAGTGCTTTTTCATATAGCCCAACTGCCCCTCGAGTAATTTCTCGAGCGAGATCGGAACGGTCGTTATTCTCACCAACTTCTTCATAGTGCGCTATAGGTATTTTTATACCATTTTTGAAAGCAGAAGTACGTCCACACATTAAAAGTTCGGTCCTTTTGCCCTGTTAGGTGTTGATGCACCATATGTTGTACAGGCTCTACATTGAACAATCTCTGTTTTTCTAAAAAAGACGTTTCGGTATATTGTTCTAGTTCTTGCTTCAGGCCTGCTCTGAGCCAATCGCCCACAGGAACACCAAACCCTCTTTTTGACTTGTCTAAAAAGCCTTTCGGAAATGCATCTTCAAAGGCCTTTTTCAGGATGTATTTTTTATTCCAACCTTTCATCAAATACGATTCGGGAAGGCTTTGCGTGTATTGCCACAATTGCTTGTTCAAAAAGGGTGCACGACACTCGAGTGACGTCAACATGCTGGTTCGGTCTACTTTGACCAGCATATCACCTTCTAGACTCATCAATTGGTCTACTTTTCGGAAGTCGGTCAAAGAGGTTGGGTTCTTTTTGAAGGCACTCTCATATTCTTCGAAGACATGTGGATCCATCGTACCATTGTTCATGACTGCCTGCAAATCTGCTGGCTGAAAGCCCAAGGAAATGATATCCCAATAAAATCCTCCATCGTAATCTACGGCATTGACCAATCGGTCCAGTTTAAAGCGAAGTCCGCGGTCATCATCAGTCGTTTTTAAAAGTCCTTTTGACGCCTTTTTGATTGTTTTGTGCAGTACCTTGGGTACGATAGACGTGTATCGTCTATTGAGCTTGCCCATATAGTACTTGTTGTAGCCCCCAAAGACCTCATCGCCCCCGTCTCCGGTTAGCGCCACCTTGACGTGGTCACGAGTCTTATTGGCCACTAGATAAGTTGCCAAGGCCGAACTATCGGCAAACGGTTCGTCGAAATTGTTTAATATCTCGTGGATGTTATGCTTTAAATGTTCTTCGTTTATGATGAATTCGTGATGGTTGCTCTGGATGAGATTTGCAACCGTACGGGCCTTGTCTGATTCATCGAAAGAAGCCTTTTCAAAACCAATCGAAAAGGTATCTATCTTTTTACTCGACAGCTTTGACAAGCACCAAGAAACGATGGATGAATCTACTCCGCCCGACAAGAACGTTCCTAGTGGCACATCGGCTATTGAACGACTCGCTACTGATTTGAAGACCCCGTCGTGCACTTCCTTTTTTGCTTTTTCGAAGGAAACTTTCTTAGGTCGTTCGTAGCGTTCTTCGCCAATACCGTGAATTTCGAACTCTTGCGTTGTTAAATCGTATTCTATGTAGTGATTAGGTCGAAGCTTATATATTCCTTCGTAAATCGTATGCGGCGCCGGAATATACGTTAGCCTGAAGAACAAATTGAGCCCACGTTTTGAAATGGGTGGACGTTGTTTCAGTTGTGGCAGGATTGACTTTAACTCGGAAGCCCAGAAAAAACCCTCGGATTGCCTTGTATAGTAAAGCGGCTTTTCCCCGAAAAAATCGCGCGTGATGAATACCTTATTGTTTCGTAGGTCGTGAATACTGAAGGCAAACATGCCATCCAACCACGCGAAGGAAGCGACTCCGTGTTGCTCGTACAACTTTACGATCACTTCAGTGTCGCTAGTGGTCTTGAAGGTCACTCCTTCTTGTTGAAGTTGTTGCTTTAGTTCGCGATAATTATAGATCTCGCCATTAAAAACGATAGCAATCTTTTTGTCATCACTGTAAATGGGTTGTGTTCCCGTGCTTAGGTCAATAATCGACAAGCGTCGCATGCCCATGACCAATTGTGAAGTATCTGTGGTGGCGGTATACACGCCGTCTTCATCAGGCCCGCGATGTATGATCCGATCGTTCATCTGCTGAATGACCGTTGCCAGCTCATGCTGGGCTGGTTGGTTTGTTATGACTCCATTAATTCCGCACATTGGCAGCTAGTTCTTTATCGTTTATAAAATTCGTAGGTAGTACTTTGTACAAGAATAATAGAGACAACCAAAACAAAGGTATTCTCAACACCATATGGACGAGAGTAAAGATCATCAACATGGCTAATAGCAAGGTGTTCTGTCGGTTTCGCTGTTTGACAATTTGCACCAGCGCCATTACAAACAAGAAGAGTCCGACCAGCCCATATGAGAAGAAGATATTGAAAATCACCGAGTGCAATTCGCCATCCTTTAAGAACGAATCGAAACGCTGTTCTTTTCCTTCTCCAGCTCCCAAGAACAAATACTCAGGATGATTCCAAATACGATCGTATCCTCTACCTGCCAAGCTATCGTCGCTCAGATTGTCGTGTTCCATGCGTGCCTTCACTTTATCGATCACAGAAAAGTCCTTTGCACTCAAATCGTACTCTGCAATGACCACCGACGCCACCAATAAGGCTATAAAGGCAAAGGTGAAGGTATATTTGCGCTCTTTCAAAAGGAAAAATCCCCAAAATAGCAAACTGGCTCCCAAGGCTGCCTTGGACGCACTCAAAACGATCATAAACGTACAAAGGCCAGTGACGGCGAAACGGACGATCGTCTTGGTTTCGAGTACCTGTGCTATCGTATTGAAAAGCACCAGCATGGTGAGCCCCCATAATGCCAATTGATTTGGGTTGTTAAAGTACAATTGGGTACGTACCCCTTGATCTGGCACAAAAGGCCACAAGATAAGTTGAAGTACCAAGGTGACGATTATCGCCTTTTGCGTAAACTTTAAAAAGTTGATGTCGCCGACCTTCGCATTAAGGCACAACACAAACAATAATGCATAGCTATAGAACATGCTGGCTTTTAGCATCACAAAATCGTCTAGAATGACCATCCAAATCAGATTGACCACTACCGAGTATAGCGCGAAATACATCAGATATCGTACAAAGGAATTTTGGGTTGCCTGAAACAAAATGGTCTTGCCATTCACGACCAATAAAAGCACCCCGACCAGATCGGCGATCTGGAATCCGCCTGGCGGTAAAAAATAGAAGGGGTACAACAGCAGATACAGTCCCCAAAGATATTGGCTAGCTTTCATGGGTCTGTTGTGGGATTTGGTGTTGTGGCCATTTCCTTCATGACCTTGCTATCATAGATATATGCGAGCGTGGCGTTTACGATTCGAGCGGAGACAATGGCGATGGCTCCGCCTACGTAGAAATATTTCGGAATGATAATAAGCCCTACCACGAAACCAATGACCGACGCCGTAGCCGTGATTATCGTATACAATCTGTCCTTGTTATGTACCATCAATCCGTTGACGCCATAGGCTGAAACAATGGACATCAAAAAGGGCGACGGACTCATGATTTTTACAATCAAAACGATCTCATCGATATGATCGCCCAGCCAGATTCGAATCAGAAATTCAGATGAAAAGTACATCAGTATCGAAAACACAAATCCCATAAAGACGAAGAAGTGTTTTATCTTACGCAATCCATTGCGGTTGCGGTTTACATGGGGGTAGAATACTTCCGTTAAAATTGTATTTACAACACTGAATGCTCCGGATACCTTGGAACCCACTTCCATAAAACTCACATACTGTGGTAAGCCGAATATTCCGACTAAAAAAATAGACGTATTGGCATACAAGGTGGGTGTGATCATCGTGAGGAACGAGCTAAAACTATGGTTCAGCCAATATTTGACTGATGTAAACGACACCAGTCGTATTTTTATCTTGAAAGTTCGTACCACCAATATCATGGCGACCATGCCTGCAATCAGATAACCGATGGCTTGATATAGAGAGATGTATACAAAATCTTCGGGCTGTTTTATCAGGATAAAGACAAACACCGCGAAGCTGGATTTTGATATCAGATTGATCAAGGTGATAAAGCGCATCTTCTCAATCCCAAGAAAGAACCACAGCGGAAAAAACAAATCTCCCACCATCATTAATCCCATGAACAAGTATACCAAATAGTGCATGCGAAACTTAGGAATCAACAGCACTATCAAGGTCAGCACGGCGATGGCGATGATCGTTAAAAAGAGCTTGGTGGTAAATACCTCGTTAAAGATGCGGTTGAGTTCGGTCTTGTCATCGCGTTTGATGGCGATCTTTCGCACAGCCGAGAGTAAGAATCCGTATTGGGTGACATTCAAAAAGTAAAAAACAAGTACATAGGCCAGCCCGTACACTCCGTATTTGTCGGCTCCGACCGTATGGATCAGATACGGTAGGACGATAAGGGGAATGACCAGATCTACCACTTTGAACACTGATAGTGCTGCAAAGTTCTCAATGAGTTTAACGTACTTTTTGAGTTTCAACCTTCACTTTTTAATAAAACCTTGTTTGTGCTATTATCAACGTTTCGTATCGTGAATGATCGTTAGACCTTCACCTTTTGGGTTTCGGCCTATGAGTAGATTGGGGATAATTGTCTGCATTTTACAGTCAATAACAGGGCCAAGTTACTAAAATAAAAACGAAGCCAAAGCCCGTTAAACTTATAAAATGGCCGATAAACGAAAGTTTCCTTGACTCGTAAATACGTAAAATTCCTACGGGTCAAAGTCAGGAATACACCAAAATGTTAAAATTTAACGCAAATGCAATAAAATCAAGGTTTTATCCTTTATGTTTGCAACAACTAAACCTACTTATTGTTCTGTACAACTGTGCGTTGTATCATTAACTAATTTGTGATTAATAGCTATGGCCCCAACCTTCATTAACACCCCAACTGGCTATACCTATGTCCGTACCACTAACGGTATCGACATCTGTACTTTATTCAAGAGAAGCACATTGCTGCTTGCACTAGCCTTTTTCTCTTTTTTCTCTAACGGAAGTTACGCGCAGGATTACAATTTGCTTACCGACCTTGATATGCACTGGCCGATACCCAACATGGCCAAGCCTGGCTATCTTGAAACGGTGGAAGATCCTATCTTTTCTTCAAAGATCACCCGCGTTACCGGAAACCCTAATTCATCGATCCCGACCATCGGAACCCAATGGCGTGATATTGCACGTCACGGATATTCAAAGCGACAGGTTTGGAACGCCGACGAGAGCATCTTGATGATCGACCGTCACATCAACGGTACGAGCCCCATCTTTGTGGATGGTGAGACCTACGAGGTCTTGTTTACCGATGCAGTAAGTGCTAATGCCCAACGTTGGCATCCAACCGACCCTAATATCATGGTGGTGGTTACCGATAACGAAGTAAAAGCGTGGAACGTAAATACCGGAACACAAACTACCTTGATGTCATTTTCGGGTTATAGCGGTTGTTTGATCGGCCCCTATGAGGGGAACCTGTCTAACGACGGAAACATGGTAGCCTTGTACGCCACCCGTAACTCAGACGGAAAAAAGGTGGGCTTTGCTTTAGATCTTCAAAATCAAATAAAATATAACGACTTGGACCTTTCGTCCATGAACGTTGACTGGATTTCCGTTTCGCCCCTAGGAAATTATCTTGTGGTCAACGCCGTCATTAACGGCGGCGCAGACCGCACTCAGGTGTACGACCTGAATGGAAATCCTGTTGGTTCATTATGGAGCGAATACGGACGGCCAAGTCATTACGACCTTACCGTTGATGAAAACGGAGACGAGGTAGCCGTTGGTGTTTCAAAGTCGCAACCCGACGATGGACGCGTAATCAAGCGTCGCTTGATCGACGGACAAGTAACCGTGCTTACCGAAGGCGGATACGCTGGTCATACCTCTACACGAAACCTACAACGTCCTGGATGGGCCTTTGTTTCTTTTGGTTACCGCGGTCCTACCAATTGGCAACCGTATTACAATGAACTCGCTGCTGTGAAACTTGATGGAACTCGTGTTGAGCGTATCTGTCATATTCGTGGATTGTGGGACAATTATGAAAATCAGGCGCATCCCTGCCCTTCTCCTTCTGGAAACCGCGTAATCTACGCGAGTGATTGGGAAAATGGGAGTCCGCCCGTATCGGCCTACGTGGCTGACTTTCGACATTTGACTGCAGGCGGTGTCAACGCCAACGCAGGCGCCGACCAAACGATCTGCGAAGGTGAGAGTGCTACCTTGAGCGCTTCCGGTGGAAGCAACTATCTATGGAGCAATGGCGCTACCACACAAAGTATTACTGTGAGTCCAAATGATACGACCACATATACTGTTACCGTTTCCAACGGAAATGCATCCGATACAGATACCGTAACCGTAACTGTAAACCCTATACCCGACGTAACAGCCAGTAACGATATTAGCATTTGTGAAGGTGAAAACACCACACTGACTGCCACGGGTCAAGGTTCTTTTAGTTGGAGCAATGGCGGCAATGGCAATCAGATCACAGTGAGTCCGACACAGACCACCACCTATACCGTAACTACCACCTTGAATGGGTGTACCAATACAGATGAAGTGACCGTAACGGTGAATCCGTCACCAAACGTGAACGCCGGACAAGATGTGACCATACAAGAAGGCGAAAGTGTAACGCTTACGGCAAGCGGCAGTGATAACTACCAATGGAGCAATGGAGCTACTACAGCAAGTATCACTGTATCTCCAAATGCCACAACCACGTATACGGTAACTACGACTCAAAATGGCTGCGATGCTACTGACAGCGTTACCGTAACCGTCAATAGCGAAACTGTAAACGCCAATGCCGGACCGGATCAATCGATCTGTGAAGGTGAGAGTGTTACTTTGAATGCTTCTGGTGGAAGCAGTTATGAATGGAGTAACGGAGCTACTACACAAAGTATCACAGTGAATCCGACAACGACGACCACATACTCTGTCATCGTTTCCAACGGAAACGCCTCTGATACGGATACAGTGACCGTAACCGTGAATCCTATTCCGAGCGTTGATGCCGGACAAGATATAACCATTGAAGAGGGACAAACCGCCACTTTGACCGCGACCGGAAGTAGCAATTATCAATGGAGTACGGGAGAAACTACGGCGAGTATCACCGTGTCACCTACACAAACCACAACGTATACGGTAACTACCACCGAAAATGGTTGTTCGAATACCGATCAGGTTACTGTGGTCGTTACCGCGAGCAGTGTTGTAGCGACTATCAGTGGAAATCAAACCATCTGCGAAGGTGAGAGTGTTACCTTGAATGCTGGAGGCGGAAGCAATTATCTCTGGAACACAGGAGAAACATCTTCGACCATTGTAGTGACTCCGACACAGACCACGACCTATTCGGTTACGGTTTCTGCGGGAAGCGCTTCTGATACGGCAGAAGTTACTGTTACTGTGAATCCGCTTCCTGAAGTGGAGCTTGGCGAAGACCGCACTATTGTTGAAGGTGAAAGCATTACATTGAGTATTCCTGAAAACGCGGAAGAAACCTATTCGTGGAGCACGAATGACACCACGGCGAGCATTGAAGTGTCGCCTTTTGAAACAACGACTTATACACTTACTGTTAATCGCAACGGATGTATTGCGACCGATACCATTACCGTAATCGTTGAACCAGCGGCTTTACAACCCGCAATGGAAATCTATCCGAATCCATCGGACGGAATGTTGCATGTGAGTTTTAGGAATCTACCTAATATCTCTAACATTCGCATTTATGATCTATCGGGTAAAACCGTCTTTATCCTCAACTTTAACGAGGCTGACAATAACGACTTTACCAAGGATCTGAATCTAACGTCTTTGCAAAAGGGCATCTATATTATGCAGGTGTACAACTTGGATCAGGACATGACCCTCACTCAGAAAATTATTATGAATTAACTACCTATATATTCAGCTTGTTTAAAAAATCCCTTGGCATTGCCGGGGATTTTTTGTCTTTGGTCTTTAGTTGTTGGTTGTTAGGAGACTTTAAAAGCCTAAAACAAACTCCCCTTTCTTCCGTTTCACGGAATTCATCCCCCTCTTCGACTCAAGAGGGGAGCTACATGAGTGCAACCGATCAAAACTAGAAATTCCAAAGTTGTTTTCAAGGGTTTCCCTCCTAAAAAGGAGGGACTAAGGGAGGTGTATAAAAGTTTCTCGGCTTGATTTCCTTACACACCCCAGCCTTCGGCTACCCCTCTTTCTAGAGGGGAGGCTCTTCATAGAACATTAGATACCATTAAAGTTCTTGCTTTTTATAGTACCTTAGTTACAAGCAACCATCAACCCTATTGACATGAACAAGACTGAAGATCTTACATTTTACTCGCAGCGCGCCATTTGGATCGCTACCTTTCTTGGTGGACCCTTGGCCGCTGGTTATTTAATCCGAGAAAACTTTAAGGCTATGGGCAAGCCTGAGAAAGGAAACAAGGCGCTCATTATAGGAATTGTAGCGACCATTGTTTTGTTTGTCGGCATTTTTATGATTCCGGATAGTGTAATCGATAAAATCCCTCCCATGCTCATTCCGCTAACCTATCTTGGAATCGTATATGTCATCGTAGAAAGAACGCAAGGAACTGTACTAAATCAGCATAAAGAAAACGATAACGCTTTCTTTTCGTGGTGGAGAGCCACGGGAATAGGTGTGGTTTGTTTGTTAATCATCACCGCCAGCGTGGTGGGCTACACCTTTTATGAAATGAGCAATCCGGCTTATGAGCAATACGATGCAGAGATGGTTCAGTTTTCTGAAAATGAAGCCGAAACACTTGTCTTCTATGACCATTTAGACACACAACCCACTTCTGTTTTGTTATCGGAACTAAACAACACGGTTCTTCCGAAATGGAAAGAGAACATCTCCATCATCGAACGTACGAATCAACTTCCTGACCTTCCTTCTGAATTGGTAAAACAGAACGAGTACTTGCTCAAGTACGCTGAATTACGTGTAGAAGCTTTTGAGTTGCTTAAAAAGGCTATCCTTGAAGACACCGATCAGTACTCGGATCAAATATCCCAGCTTCACTTTCGAATTGATGATCAGCTTAGGAAGCTAAATTAAGGTTGAATCGTTGATTTGTTTAGGCGTTTAGTTGTCCATCTCAATTCAAAATCTAGTATTCAACCCTACACCGAGGCTTCGGATTGTGAAGACAAAATTCATAATTGCACGCAGTGTATTATCAAATATATCTTCTTAAAACCCGTTGTAATCAATAGAATTCATCAGTATGCGCTTTGTTTCGTTGGGTAAGATTCTTTTGTTATTTGTTGTTAGTTTCACCTTTAAGGGGTGTCCGGCTGGGCATTATCACAAGTATACCTATGTTGGTGATGAAGAAGTTGACAACAGCCAATGGTTCACAAAACTTACATTGAATGGGCATTTGCAGCTCGAAGTTAGTTGCGGCTACTATATTGACTTCACTCGAAATCGTCATACTGGCATCTCGTTTTCTGTAAGCACCGATGAGACTGTTGAAATTTCTGCAAGTGCGTTGGTCAAAAGTGTGCACTCATCCACCTTTGGTCCCATGACGCAATATCCCGTCGAACGATTTGAAGACTTCCCTGTTGATACCATTCATACAGCTTCGTTTGAGCATCGATTTCAAGAACGAAAACAACGTAACGAACGGCGTATGCTAAAACAGATCGAGAATGATACCGTGACAGTAACCTTGGTTGATGGACAGGAGTTGGTGTTTGTTAGGAAGTAGTCTTTGGTCGTTGGTAATTTCTCAATGAATTAATGCAATAATATACCAATGTAACAATGCTAGGCGTCTTGTTTATTCGTTGAAGTGTTTATTCGTCCTTAAATTTCAAATATCAAAACCCAAGTCATTCTTCCCTTAAAATGGCTTCAAGCTCTTGGATTCTACTTCGGGTTGCTGCATTCATGCAATGCAGATAGACAATTCCTAGCATATGGCCAGAATACCCTTCTGACATCAACATACTTTGAAGTCGGCGGTTTTCTACCCATGCCTTCTGAAAAGATTTGAACCTGGTTTTAATGGAGTCCCCAACGGAGTAGTCTAACAGCTCTACAAACCTTACATTCATAATAGAGTCTAACTTTTGAAATTCCAGGTTTAAACATATTCTGCTCTCCAAACTGGTCCCTGTGGAGTTATCGCAATCAATAAGATGTTTGTCTTTCATATATTCCAATCGCCCTAATCTTTTGGCATCGCTATTATCCTGCCCCATTGCGAGTTGAGAAGAAAAGATCAAAAAAAATACCATCAAAAGTTTCATACAGTCAATATTTAAGGCAGAATTTATGACAATTTCTAGACATATACTCTGTACGTTTTATCTAATCCTTTGCCGAGGCCCCGGATTGCTCGGGCACCATTTCTCTGTACTCTGTACTCACTACTTTGTACTGCTCACCGCCTACACCCTGTCCATCATTGAGAACGTATTTAGCAGGCAGTGTGCGATGATCAACGGCCATAGATTTCGTCCAGACATCACATAGGCTATTCCCATGATAAGTCCGATAATGGCAACACTGATTGATCGCGCAGACAGGTCATAGGAATGTCTAAATCCAAAAATAGCTGCTTGCAACAGCACCGCAAGTATGGTAGCAACTGAGGTTTTTGAGAACAATTGCTCAAGCCAGTTCATCAAAAAACCTCTGTCTAACAACTCTTCAAGGGCTGATTCTAGCAAGACCAACGGTATGATCGAAAAGAATAGCGGCCAGTTGTCTTTGAGGTTTCCAAATTTCGCAGTTGCTGTTTCTGAAGAAGTATCCTCTGCAATTGAAAAAGGTAGGCTGTCTTTGATAATTTCGAATGCAATCATCGAAGCCAGTACGGCTGCCAATATCAAAGCTGACACGCCTAAGGTCTTCCACCAATTTTTAGGCATACGTAGCCCTAGTTGTTTCCATGTGACCTTTCTTGCCCGCATGCGCCATGTAGCCACTACTAAGGTGGTAAAAGACCAGAAGAGTCCGTTGCCGATAAAGCCCATTTGAGAGAAATATACTTCTCGTATGAGGAACATGACGGCCAAATAAATAATGAGATCAATAAGAAAGCCTTGGGTATTGGTAGACTCGGAAAGCTTAGGTATTTTTTTGGTTAACATAAAGTAGTTTTTGGTTGGTTTGTTATGGTTAGACCGCGTCTTACGAAAATCGTTACACATATGCTGGAAAATTCAAAGTGACCCCTGATGTTTTTCAATGAATTAATGAGGGAATTAGTTAATGTAATAATATAGCAATGTAATAATGCCAAACGTTTTATTCATTTGTTTATCAATACAGGCCGTAGCTCGTTGAGTGAAGGTCCAATCGTTTAGTTGTTTAGTTGGAGTAACAACTATAGTTTAACCATACTATAAAAATGGTATTCCCATAGAAATAACCTTCCTATCGTCGAAAACTTCCTAAACTCGATTTTCCTTCCTAGCTTTAAGAAAACCAACACTTTGTCTTTAAGGTGTTTACACTAATAAAGCATAGAAGATATTTGAAAACACAACCAACCAAAAACCAATGATATGAGCGTCGCAACATGGAATACCCAAGGACACAATCCGTTGACCTTTACTTTAAACCAGGCACAGCAAAACTTCCCGCCAGCAACTCACAATCTTATTCCAGATGTCATTTGTTTTCAAGAAGTGGGCAATACTAATTATGGAGGTGCACTGGGACCAGCCATCCCCTGCGCGTGGAATCCAGCACCATCCCTTGGCGTATACCATCAAATAATAGAAGCGAATATAAACGGCAATTTGTACAATGGCTACCACATTCCATGGCGTGCCGACGATCCTGGGAATCAACGTTGCAGTCTAGCCATTCTTTGGCGAGCAGACCTTGGAGTTCATGCTGCTTTTCCGATTGGCGCCTTGGCCTCGGGTAATCCGGCGCATCGGCCCGTAGTTTGGATCACTCCTGTGGCAGGTGGCCCTCGAATGGGATGTATTCATGCCCCAGGCGGTGGTAATATGGCCTATGTCACCAATGCCCTAAATGGCATTAATGCGGCAGCGCCCGCTGCTGGATGGGTACTAGCTGGCGATATTAATATAGAACCTGCTGACCTTGGCCCCCTGCCTCCCGGTGTGGCGCAACAAAACACAGGCGGACAAACCCATAGCGGTGGCGCCAATATTGACTATTTGTTCTATGTGGGTGCTGGGCCTTTTGCCGCAGCCGAAAGCGCAGGCAACTTTGTACAGTCTGATCACTTACAGTGCCGTTTTGCATAATGCCTAAAATAACAAGCCAAAAAACACTCTTTTCTACGGATTTCCGTAAGGTGATTTGTGGAGGATTTTGGAGATTGGGAAATCCGAGCAGGCAATGAAGTCCAGAGGTATTCCTTTCGTTAAACGAACCTCTCATAATGGGAACAACCACGAAAGTATAAACAATGTGAAGCAACTAGCAATTAACCATCAACATGATAAAAAAGAAACTAAACAAGCTCGTAGGACTAAAAAAAGCTGATTTCGACGCATTCGTTAAAGAGGGGCAGATCAAACTTCGTCCAGCATATTTAATCCCAGTGTTAAAAACTGGGGACGAAATGGCGCTTACCTCTATCTTTTTGTCCACATTAAAATTAGTTAAGGAATTTCGGGATGGAATCTTCAGAGATATTAAAATGAATAGAGGTGGAAAGGCCTTTTATTTTACTGAAGTGTCTTTCCCCGAAATTGATGGAGCGAGTAGAATAGATGGTCTTGTAATAGTCGTTGTAAGTGGCATAATCAAAGATGCTGTCGTCTTCGAAATGAAGAATAAGAATCATGGAGTTGATAAAGAGCAGATTGAAAGGTACATCTCTATATGTAGGAAACTGGGAATAAAAAATGTAGTCACAGTGTCCAATGAATTTGTTGCGGACCATACCTTATCTCCAATTAACATCAAAATACCAAAAAGTATACATCTTTGCCATTTTTCATGGACCTACATTCTAACCCGTGGTCAATTGCTTTTGATTAAGAAAAATGACTTCAACATAAAAGATGAAGACCAAGTGGAAATTATGCGTGAGGTACTAACCTATTTGGACAATCCTGCTTCCGGAGTTAGCGGATATAGCCAGATGAAACCCGGTTGGAAAGAGCTAGCAGAAAATGTTAAGGCGCAAAAACCACTTCGCATGTCTGACGAATACATTGAAGATGCGGTAGTGAGCTGGCACGAAGAAGAAAAACATATGGCGCTTTTACTAAGTCGAAAATTGGGTGTATTGGTCAAACCTTCTCCTAAAAACAAAGACAGTGTCAAAAATGATGTTAGAAGACTGGTCAAAGAAAACTTCATTACAGGAGTGCTCAGTATCAAAAATTCAGTGTCAGATATTAAAGTAATTTGTGAGTTTGAAAGAAGGATAGTTTCTATGTCCGTTCGTATACAACCACCACTTGATAAAAAATCAGTCGGTAGAATTTCATGGATGGTCAAACAACTTGAAAACTGTAAAAAGAAAAGTGAATTGGTCTTTGAAACACTTTCCAAGCATATTTGGATCGAAGCAAACATCAAATATGCACGTGAGCATTTAAAGGTTAGGTTATCGGATATCGACCAATTAGTTGAACTGACTCGAACTTCTGAAATACAAGCTTTCCATATAGTGGCAATCAAAGAACTTGGGGTAAGTTTTGCGAGCAACAAGAAATTTATTCAATTTGTTGAAAAGCTTGCTCTGGACTATTACGAAGGGATTGTGCAACACCTTAAAAATTGGACAAAACCTGCTCCGCGACTGGAACAAAATGAACATGTTGATTCTATATCAACAAGCTTATAAGATTTAGTTCACTTGGATTTGTAATCTGTGCTTTTGAAATAACAAAAATCCGCTCAAATGGACATCTACGGAACCACAGGGTTGACCTATCGAATCGAACAATTGATCAAAGAAGACACTTCACTGTTGATTCTGGTCTCTCCCTATCTAAAATTGAACAATCGATTGAAAGCAAAGATGAATCAGTATTTCTCTGAAATCGATCGAATTCTATTTTTGTATCGCAAAAACGAAGCAAGTAAATCAGAGTATCAATGGTTGGATAAACATTCAAACTTGACTCTAATCCCAATAGAAAACCTTCACGCTAAAATTTACTTAAATGAACATCGGTGTATCGTTACATCCATGAATCTTTACGAATATTCCCAAATAAACAATCATGAAATAGGCATTGAAATTGATGCAGAAGAATACAGGGAGGAATTTCTTAGAATCCTTGAAGAAATTAAAATCATGGTAACATCACAACATGTAAAATTTGATTTCGAACCAATAGAGGACGTATTCTTCATTCATACGGTTGGGTATTTTTATTATCAAGTAATGGAAAAGTTCGGCTTATATGAAGATAGGTATAACAGTGAATATTACATCAAGTTCTGTAATTGGGCTAGAAAAACTGTTCAATTTGAGTGGGACGAGCTTTATAGAGATAAAACCGCGATTCTTAAAGCCACAAACTTAGGACGTGAAAGGTTTGAAATTCTAAAAAGCTGCATTGGTAAAGATAAAATTTTCAATGCTTAGAACTACATCCTAGCTCTCCACGGTCTCCTGCACTCACAGCAAGCCAAAAACAAGCTCTGACCCAAAATCTTAGACACTAACCCAAACCCCTTGTTTACTCATTGGGTATTGTTTCCATAAACAGATCGAACGTACTTTGATGCAATCGAAAAACAACGCAACTTGAAAAACACTACGCTAATATTCTTTCTTATCGTATATGGAATTGCTTTAGGGCAAACCAAGGAGATATCCGGCATTATAGTGGCCAAGAGTGATGGGCTTCCATTACCTGGCGCTAATGTACATATCAAAGGGACGAAAATACATACGAGTACTGACTTTAATGGTAATTTTTCCTTGAATGTTGACAATCCAAATGCGGTTCTCGTCTTTTCGTACCTTGGTTTTATCTCAAAGGAAGTCAAGCCAAAAGGACGCGATAAGATTAAGGTTAAGTTAAAAGAAGACTGTACAAAGTGTTGGTTCGACACGCAACGTATTGGATTTTATGGGCAAAGCGGTATTCTTAATACTCCTATTGGAGGGCAATTCAAATTTACATTCCCTGACTTTTTAATGAATACTACAGTAAAAAGCTCGATCAGTTACCAAACTGATTTAAAACACAACCGTATACTTGAATTCGACTTGCAACTGGACCACCTTTTTGTTTCCTGTGACTTGGATATCGATTTTCATATATCATATCGAGGCTTAGACTTTGAGCGTTCTTTGGAGCTTTCTGCTTACACTATAGAAACAAACCTGAATTTCCGTCGGATTACTGCTATTTTAGGTTATAGCCAAGCAGATTTTTCTAATTCCACTGAAAATAAAAAGGTAAAAGCATCTGGCGTTACACTTGGTTTAGGAACATGGATTGGAAGACCATTTATGATGTCAGTTAAGGCAAAAACAAACATTTACAATAAACTCAGTGAATATGAAGTTGAAATCAATAAACAATATAAGAATCTATATGGCTTCATAAAGTTTTATAGGGTGAATGCCTTTAACGAATTAAGTATCGGATTGGGGTATGAATTCACCTATCTTTTCAGGAGTCAAAGACCTCAAGAAGAAAGGACAACCGAATGATTCCTAATATTTGAAACCATCTTTGTTCTCTAAAAAATCTCCATTACTTAAGTAGGAGTCCAGTTTTCATCAAAAGATTGCATTTCCGGGCCCAAATTACCAAAGTCAATTGTTACTTGATCATCGTCTGATGAAGTTTCCAAGCACAAAATAAAAGAATAGATAAGCGCCTTGTCGATGTCATCATTCGCCACTAACTGGATACTCTGATTATCCATGAAACTAAGCATCTCTTTGGAGTAAAACGCAATCTGTTTTCCATTTTTAAAAATTGAAACCTTTCTACCTATATGCGGAATTACTTTGTACGAATTATACTTGTAGGGACACAGCCAAAATGGAGGCACTAGCTTTCCTGAAAATCGCAATAAGGTTTGTTCCCTTCGGTCCAACAACTTTATCTCATAACTAAAATCAGAGATTTTATGTTTTACTATTGAGACTTTTTGATTACCCTTGAAAAGTTTTCTTCGATTACGAAACAAGAAAACTGTCCAGTTTGCAAAATAGGATGGTTTGTCTTCTCCTTCTTCAAAGAATTGAAAAAAACCACCTCTTCTTTTAATCGTTATTTCCATATCAAATACATACAGATGCTAGACCCATAGCCTTTCATTCCAAAGCCTTTTCTAGCTGTGCCTTTCTTTTCTCAAGGGCTTTTAGTGCTTTTTTATCCTGCCAAGAAAATACACAGTGTCCGATAAAGCAAGCCAATGTATAAAAGAACGCAAAGGCAAATACCAGCTCAACATATTCGAGTCCGCTGAGTTCTAGAGCATTTTTGCCGCGCCTTCCAAAGTAATCTTCCTGTACCTGAGAAGGCCCTGCTATGGAAGTCAAAACTCCTAATCCAATAACCTTCCAAAGATGCCTTACAAAAAAACCTTTTTGTTTTTTGTTACTTTCAATCTTCCTGTTAACAGCATCTAGTGCTTTTTCTAAATGTTGAGACATGCAGTCTTTATTTGAGTTTGGTCAAATATAAAATTTTAATCCTACGCTCTTTGAATTTCGGATTGTGTAGACAAAATTCAGCATTTCAAAGTGATTAATTGGTATCTTAGAATCTGAAAGCAACAGTTATAAATAGATCCAATTAATGAACATCTCCCTACGAAACACCCTACCAAATGACCTTGAGGTCTTCTTTATGAACCAAACCGATGAAGAAGCCAATTATCTTGCTGCCTTTACACCAAAGGACCCGCATGATAAAGAGGCGTATATGACCAAATGGACCGGGTTGTTGAAGAATGAAACCATCAACATGCAAACCGTTCTTGCTGACAAAAAGGTGATTGGTTGTGTGGTCAAGTTTGTTATGGAAGGTGATGCAGAGATCACCTACGCCATCAGTAAACCGTATTGGGGAAAAGGAATCACAACTCAGGCCGTTGCGAAGTTTCTTGGTGTAGAAAATACACGCCCTATCTTTGGAAGAGTGGCTTATGACAATCATAGATCTCAAAGGGTACTTGAAAAGGTTGGATTCAAAAAGGTGGGCACTGACACCGGATTCGCCAATGCCAGGGGGAAGGACATCGAAGAGTTTATCTATCGGTTGGATTGATGTTTCTCAATGTTATAATGCTGCTCACTGAATCAAATTCCAAATCCTAAATTCCGGCACTTCATTCTTTGTACTATTTCAGTTCTTAGTTCTTGGTTGTTAGTTGTTAGAACTTCTCAATAGGGCAGTCATATGTCTTAATACTCTGTACTCAATACTCATATCTGAACACTTACTCTCAAAAATCCCCCTAAATAGGGATGTTTTCTCTTGGGTCTCCCAACTAGTTTTGACCTTACCAAAAAACTTCTATTATGAGAAAACTACTCTTATTTGCACTGGTGCTTATGGTTACCAGTTGCGCTAAAAAGATTTATCCCGACGGGCCACAAGCAGGGGTTTTTCCAGAACGACCTGTCATTAAAGAATCTAAGGTCATCCTGCCCCTATCGACAAACATCAACGATATTCAGAGTAAACTAAATGCTGAATTTCCGAGTGGTCGCATCTATTCGACCGGCAAAGTTGAATCTGGAAATAGCAAACGCTAT
Organism: Flavobacteriaceae bacterium; assembly: GCA_028279515.1. Classification (GTDB taxonomy): domain Bacteria; phylum Bacteroidota; class Bacteroidia; order Flavobacteriales; family Flavobacteriaceae; genus JANQNQ01. Next base: position 62,524 of record JANQNQ010000001.1, on the reverse strand, counting down.
TGGGTCGATGTATATCGAGAAGCTCCTATCTCCTTTACGGCAAGTGGTGATGTTATTCGTGCGAGAATCCCTATCAAGGTCAAAGCCAAAGCATCTGTAAAAGCCTGTGCTGGATGGTGGCGTGGCCACTGGCGTTGTGTTGGGGCCAGTCATACCCAAAATGCCCGAAACGAGAGCAATGTCGCTATCGACCTCGTCATTCGTCCTAAGTTGAATGCTGATTATTCGGTGGCTGTAGATCTGGGTGTTGATGCCAATGTTGTGGGAAGTTCTCACCTAACGTTTCACTTATTGGGCTTTCGATTTAGTATCTCGATCAAGTCGATTTTACAAAACAAGCTCAACGATTTTATTCGTGACAAAAAACCAGAAATTCAAGCTGCCGTCAATGAGGCGGTATCGAAACTAGAGCTCAAAAAAGAGGTCGCCAAATATTGGCAGTTGATCGGCAAACCCATCCCTTTGGGAGACAGTGGCCTTTCTTTAAATTCTCACCCGACAGCATTGTATTTTCAGAACATCCATTCTGCCGATGGCAAGATGAACATCGCTTTGGGATTAGGGTCTAAGTTGCAAATTTCTGATGCTGCAGTGCCTAATGACAGTCCGTTACCAGACCTTACTTTGCTTTCACCTGGAGACAACGGCGTCTTGCATTTACGAATGCCCATAGGTTCTTCCTTCCAAAATATCACAACGCAGGTAAAAGCACAAACCGTAGGAAAAACTGTTCAACATAAAAAGTATCGCTTTAAAATACAGGATGTCAACTTTTCGGGTATTTCGGGTGATGGCGGTACCGGAATATTGTCTACGGTAGATTTTAAATGCAACCGCGGATTCCTACTTCGTGGTGTCAAAGGAAAAATTCACCTAAAACTCGTTCCTGCCTATGACAAGGAAAAGGACAGCATCTATATACGCTCGTTTGAGCTGACACCTGAGACCAACAGCGCCCTTTTAGATAACACGGTTTCTTTCTTGACCGACAAGGTATTTTACAACGACATCATTACATCGATGCATCATGATTTTACCGAAGAGAAGTCTAAACTATTAAATGAGTTGCAGTCCAAACTCACTGAATATAAGGTTGACAAACTCACCATTCGCGGTAACATCGAACATGCCGATTTTGAGGGAATCTACATCGACAAAGACCTTTTGGAGGTGCTGATCGACACCAAGGTAAAGGTGAATACCGATCCGATCACTCTCGAATGATCACGTTTATTTATTTTTAGAGGAAGGGCCGCTTCAGCGGCCCTTTTTTGTTCATAACTCTACGAAGGAACTTCGGGTAGCGAAAGCAAAGATGTAAATCTCAAAATCCAAATCCCAAAGTAGGTTTTCAAGTGTCTCCCTCCTAAAAAGGAGGGACCAAGGGAGGTGTATTAGATTTCTTGTGTGATTTCTTTTACACACCCCAGCCTTCGGCTACCCCTCTTTTTAGAGGGGAGCGTCTTCATTCAGCATTTAGAATCCCGCGCCTCTTTGTACTGTTTTAGTTCTTAGTTCCTGGTTGTTAGTTGTTAGAACTTCTCAATATGGCAATCATATGTCTTAATGCTCTGTATTATTCCAGTTTTCAGTTAACATCGTAAGCACCCTTTCGTAAATGACACCCCCTTGTTTCCCCCTCAAGGGGGAACAAAATCCTCATCAAGGGAAGGAATTATTTCGTGTTTCCTGAGTACATCATTTAATACAACATTTAAAATCCAAAATTTAGAATTTCTTTGTACTTAATACTTTGTACTCTGTTCTCATATCTCAACCCTTCGCACTCTGTGCTTCGGATTGTGAAGACAAACCTCAATACTCATATCTCATATCTCATATCTAACATCTCAATACTAACTACCACAAATGTCTCATTTCGTCAAATGAAACACCCAATACGTCCTAAGTGATCGTCGAAACTGGGAAAGATGTTTATATTCGAGCGGTTAAATACTTATACCCTCATGAATCAAACTATTTCAGAATTGCTTCCGTTGAAAAAAGCATTCCTTCTACTTTTTACCTGCACTTGGATGCTCTCTTCTTGTGCTGCGATGGCCCAAAACCGAAAAGGAGTGCTTCCGAAGGGAAAAGACGAAGTAGATATCTCGTTAACCACAGAACTTCTGGAAGACCGAATGGTATTATGGGCAGAAAACAAGACGTTTGCCCCATTGCAGCTAGACCTGAAGTTAGAAAGCAACGACTCGATCGTACAAGAGTTTATCATTGAACCTCACAAAAAGATCGAAATCAAAAGCTGGCCCAAACCTGTTGATAAAGAGGTCGTTGTCAACGACTTTAACGACACCTATAAATTCAGTTATTATTTTGGGGATCCTCGTACTACCAATCCTGACACAGACTATTTGTATCGTTTACCTTTTAAAAAGGGAAAGGCCTATAGTGTTTCTCAAAGTTTTGGCGGAAAATTTTCGCATCATTCGATACAATCGAAGTATGCCATCGACTTTCAGCTCGAAATTGGAGAACCCGTCTTTGCTGCCCGTGACGGTTTGGTGGTCAAAGTTCAAAGTCATTTTAAAGAACACGGCGGAAAAGAATTTCTGTACAAGGCCAATCGCATTATCGTTCTTCATGATGATGGCACCACCGCTTCGTATGTACACCTTGACTACAACGGTGCCTTGGTTTCGGAAGGAGATCGCGTAAAACGCGGACAAAAAATCGGGTATTCGGGCCTTACCGGATACACCCGTGGACCGCATTTGCATTTTGTAGTTAGAAAGGAAAAGGACATCGCCATCCCTATCTATTTTGAAGGATATGAGGGTAAAGTGCTTAAGAAAAGGCGCAAATACAAAGTGAAGAAATAAAAACGACGACCGTTCTCGAAGTGAGAAAGCGGTCGCCGTTCAAAACTAAAAATCAACAATTATCAACGGTACATCCAAAGCCACTATACTTTGGACGTATGTCTCTTTATTATTCTTTCACGAATTTTCTTGTGATGACCGTTTCACCAGAGGTCATACGCGCAAAGTAGGTTCCCTTCGGAAGTTGAGATACGTCCATCCCTTCATTTCCATTTACTTTGGAAGCTTTACTTACCAGCATTCCTAAGGTCGAGAATACACGGACCTCATCAATAGTTTCATTCGTAGTAATATACAATCGGCTATTTACTGGGTTTGGATAGAGCTTGAAAATATCGCTTTCATCTCTGGTCAGCACATAATCCTTCAGCTTGGCTAGCGAATCATCCACACAGAAATTCGTTACTTCTGATGCTCCAAAATTTCCTCCGGAAACAATCACACCTTCTGAACTTTCCAGCGTATAAGATCCATTTCCGTAACCGCAGCAAATCCCATCCCCGTAGTCATCGTTTATGGTAAACACATAATCTCCAGAAGTCAAATTGTTGATATTCTCAACAACAGTAGAACCATCTGGATTTGCAGTTGAGTAGCTATTACTTGCAACTGTGGTGCCACCAGCCGTGCGTAAAGTCCAACTTGTTTCTTCTGGGTAGTCATCAAAAGTGATGGTAAGTGTCAAGTTGGATGCTTCACAATCACTTGGTCCTGTTCCTCCTCCTGTATTGGCAGTTAAGGACACATCGTCAATGGCGATGTCGGCTCTCCACGTACTTCCCGTCAATCGGTTAAATCGCAATTGAACGCTTCCACCTACATAGGCTGCCAAATCTACATTTTGAGTAGACCAGCTATTTCCTTGATTCGAATTCGAAAGACTCCATAGGGTTGACCAAGTATTTCCTTCATCATTGGACGCTTCTAACGCAATGCTTCCCATGCCTGAATTAGCACCATACATATGGTACTGGAATGAGAATGTTGCCGAAGTAGCTGCCGTAAGGTCATAACAAGGAGACGTGATGACCGCCCTTTTGTTCGGGTATCCTGTGTTACCGCTACCAGTTGACGCTTCGACGAAAATATAATAAGAGCCTTCTGTAGCACTGCTTGGCCCTGTTCTTCTAGAAGGCGTAGTCCCAGAATTCACCACCCAATCACCATCGTCATCGGTATCTTGTGTCCAGCTTCCGATGGTATTCTCAAAACCTTGGCTGTACGGGTATGAAGTAACTCCTCCTGCACATCCACTGCTAGTTTCTAAGGTGGTTACATTGACGGTGTTGCTCGCTGTAGATTGATTGTCTGCATCGTCTTTAGCAATCACGTAAAAGCTGTAGCCCGTATTTGCAGTTAGACCACTAACACTGTAAGACGTGGCTGCAGTTGTGCCTATGACGCTTCCATCTTGATAAACATCATAAGCGGTCACTGCAACATTGTCGGTAGCTGCATTCCAAGACAAAGTGGTAGTAGTTGTTGTTGTATTGGAGGCCGTTAAATTGGTCGGCGCTGTTGGTGCCTCATTATCTGGCTCTGGCGGTGTGATTTTAAATGCAGCTACATGACTCTTACGAATATTAGTGGTCCCTTGCATGTATTCTCCAATATGCCAAAAGGTCATATCGTCTAATGGGTCAATGGTCAATTGAGCGTAGTCTCCATAACGACCATCATTTCTATATGCTGTAGGTTGATTACCATCTACAATGGTTTGCTCGGCAACGGTCATAACACCCAGTGGATCACTTGCCAATCTTCCGGTATAACGTAACGAAGTATACACGGTACTACTGACAATGGTATATCCCATACCAATATTTCCTTGGGCGTCCATCGCAATACTTCCGCAGAAAGCGCTGTGATTTGGTTGCGAATAGGTTCCTTCTTGGTAGACCGTCCAAGGTTGCCCGTCGGCTGATTGACGCAGCTCGAACCAACGTATCCCCGCTTTTGTATCATTGCCTGAAACATCGACCACAAAATTCATCACAGCTGAATTGTGCGTTCCGAAGCGTCTATAGTTGGTCATATACATCATAGCCGATTGCAGCGCGTCGATATGAGGTCCTGAGCCAGGTTCTTGTAGATTGTTAAAAGAACCTCCGTCCAATACTGAATCGAAAGCAGCTGTAGTGAGTTCTTGAGGTTGTGAGATCGTAGAGTTTGAAGGTGTATTCCAATCTGTACTTATGTTCCAGATCTTCAAATGGTCTTGAGAAACTCCTTGCCACCCATCATCCTGCATAAACACAATAGGACACGGCGTACCTACTGGTGGTAAGTTAGGCCCGGTTGCGTTAAACCCTCCTGGGCTGTAAAAATTGATCGAAGCGGTTCCAGGTAGTGGAAATCCAATAATGCGAGCATTTAGGTTTCCTGTAAGCATTTCATCACGCTCTAATGCGAAGACCACCTCACTGGTACCTTGTGAACCATTGTCCTTATTGGCGGTAATGTAATAGCCATCTCCCCAGATGGACATCTTTTCGTAATCTGGAAAGGTGTCTGTATCAAATCGATAGGAATACCATCCATCATTTAAGGGATCCGGTCCCTTACCTACGGCTATCAAAAAGCCTTTTTCTGTTTCTTGTGGATGCGAACCAAAGAACTCCATGATGATAAAACGATCCGCATATCGATCATAGATCACCACAGGGTCTCCATCTTCGGCATCGGATTCTCCAGGGAAAAGTGTCGCCAATGTTTCTCCTGGCGCCAGCACATTTCCTGAACGGTCTAAAATACCGAAACCAGAGTTGTATGCATACACATAATGATTAGGACCTATGGCTCCTGTGGGATCATTCAGTACAGTTCCCTCGTGTGCTGGGAAGGAAGCCACAGGCGTTCGACCAGCACTTGGTTGCACAGCAATTTGTCGTTGCACCAGCGGGTCTGCTCCTTTCGGAAAGCCTTTCCCTGGGACAAACGTGTTTCTTCCCCTTCGCTTAGGGGGTGCAACATGTTCAAAGCCATCAGAAGCGATGATATTGTCCATTTCTGAGAGAGCTGGCACCTCTATCATGTACGTAGCTTTTGAGACAAAGGTTGCTCGTTGCTCTTGATTTTGAGCGGATGCTGTCATCCAAAATACAGACAACAGCAACAGTAAGTAGCATTTTTTCATTTTTAATGTTGGTTAATTGGTTAATTATTACGACTCGTTGTTTACTTCTTTCGCATGCAACAACAACCTTTTTGTCCTATCAAACTATATCTTTCAGTATAGCAATAGAACTACAGGAGGTATCATAACCAACAAAGGGATCAAGGATATGTAACCAAATAAGGGATGAAAAAGCTACGAGGTAAGGGCTTGTGTAGCTTTGTAAGGATTGTTTGCAGGACTAAATATATACAAACCTTTGTTTTTATAAAAATTAAATTTTCAATTAGTTGATTATCAGCATATAACTGCAATGAATTAATGAGTTAATGAAAAAATGAATTAATGTTGGGTGAAAGTATTATTCATTATTCACTTTGTACTTAATACTTTGTACTCTGTATTACTTCAGTTCTTAGTTTTTGGTTGTTAGTTATTAGAATTTCTCACCATGGTAATTATATATCTTGGTACTATGTACTTTGTACTAACATCTCAACCCTTCGCACCAAGTGCTTCGGATTGTATGGGCATATCTCAATACTAAAAACCAATACGCAACCTATAGCATCTTTTACCATCTAAGGAAAAAACAACTCAATATGAAAACCACCATACGTCTTTTTCTTTTTTCGTTCGTGATCGTATTATTTACAAACTGTAGCAATGATGATGACACCATCGCACCAGCAATTAGTGGCATATGGAATGTGAGCAACGTTAGCGGCGGATTGGCTGGTATCAATGATGATTATGATCCCGGCGTTATTGTATGGAACTTCAACAATCGAAATCAAACGCTCGTAGTTACAAATAATAACACCGAAAATGTTATTTATGACGGATATCCTTCAGGTACCTACACTTATTCGGTCACTGTTTTAGACGGAAAATCATACCTAACTGTTGGCAATAACGAATTTGGTCGCATCACTTTCGAAACCAACACTGCTACCCTGAATCAAAATGAGCTGTCTGGAGGTGCCGGTGCCGACGGTTTCATGATTTCTTTGGTCAGGTAGCGATAGTGTAAATTCCAACCCTTCGCTGTTTCACAGCTTCGGATTGCGAAGGCAACATTCAACATTTCTTAGTACTCTGTACTCACATCTCATATCTCATATCTCAATACTACGCCAAGGATTTGGATGGATTGAAAGGCACCATTGGAAATTTCAAATCGTAAAGTAGGTTTTCATAGGTTTCCCTCCTAAAAAAGGAGAGGCTAAAGGAGGTGCATAAAAGTCTCTTTGTTTTTACACACCCCAGCCTTCGGCTACCCCTCTTTCTAAAGGGGAGGTTATTCATTCAACATTTCTTAGTACTCAATACTCTGTACTAATATCTCACATCTCAATACTACCTATAGTCACATATCTAACAAATAGGCAAAGATCAAGGGCGCCACAATGGTGGCATCACTTTCTATGATAAACTTGGGTGATTCGGTATCGAGCTTACCCCAGGTGATCTTTTCATTGGGTACAGCACCCGAATAAGACCCATAGCTAGTGGTCGAATCGCTGATCTGACAGAAATAGCTCCAAAATGGTGTGTCGGTTCTCTCCATATCTTGATACAGCATTGGCACTACACAGATCGGGAAATCACCTGCAATCCCTCCTCCTATTTGAAAGAATCCAATTCCGTTTTCTGAATTCTCTGTGTACCAATCAGCCAAGAAGGTCATGTATTCGATGCCCGATTTCATGGTACTTGCCTTCAATTCACCCTTCATGACGTAGGATGCAAAAATGTTGCCCATGGTGCTGTCTTCCCAGCCCGGAACCACAATCGGAAGGTTCTTCTCTGCGGCAGCGTACATCCACGAATCCTTCAGGTCGATCTCGTAGTATTCTTCTAACACACCCGACAGCAGTAACTTGTACATATATTCATGCGGAAAGTAGCGTTCGCTTGCGGTTTCGGCGTCCTTCCAAATTTTAAAGATGTGTTCTTGCAAACGCCTAAATGCCTCCTCTTCTGGGATGCATGTATCTGTTACACGATTAAGGCCTTGTTCTAACAACTCCCATTCTTGTTGCGGGGTGAGGTCTCTATAATTAGGAATACGTTTGTAATGACTGTGCGCCACCAAATTCATGATGTCTTCTTCGAGGTTGGCCCCGGTACATGAGATGATCTGCACCTTGTCTTGTCGGATCATTTCGGCAAAGATCTTTCCAAGCTCAGCCGTACTCATAGCTCCGGCCATCGAGACCAGCATCTTTGCTCCATTATTGAGTTGATCTTCATAGGCTTTAGCAGCATAAACTACGGTAGCTGCGTTGAAGTGCAGGTAATATTTTTCGATAAAGTTTGAAATGGCTCCTTTGGTTTCCATGTTCCTTTGCTTTTAATCTTCTTTATAAAATTTATAGCTCAACATCTTATAGTACAGCTTGGCTGCTAAGAAATCGGATCGTTTGTCGATCTCGTTGGGGCACAGCTCCACGATATCAAAACCCACCACTTCTTTCTCATCAAAAACCCGTTTAAGTAACTCTAGGGTCTCGTACCAAAAGAGTCCGCCGGGTTCTGGTGTTCCTGTTGCTGGAAGTATGGAAGGATCGAGTCCGTCGAGGTCGATCGAAATGAAAACAGGCCCCGTAAGGCGTTCGATTACCTTGTCGATCCAATATTCGTCATTGGCCATTTCATGCGCATAGAAGATCTTATCTTCATCGTTGATTCCTTTTTCGGAAACATCCATGCTACGAATACCCACCTGGACCAAATTGGTCTGCTGACTCGCCTCATACATCGCACAGGCGTGATTGCATGTAGAACCTTCGTATTCTTTTCGAAGGTCGGCATGTGCATCGATCTGAAGCACAGTGAGATCATCGAAGCATTCGTTGAATGCCCGAATCGAGCCAATTGAGATCGAATGTTCCCCGCCAAACAAGGTGACGAATTTATTGCGTTTGATATAGTCTTTGGTAACGGTATGTACAGCTTCGACCATGGTTTCGGGCGAGCGGTCTTCGGTCACAGGGTCTGCGAGATAGATACCTTGCTTGTACACTTCGGTATCGGTTTCGATGTCGTACAGTTCCATATTCTCGGACGCATGCAAGAAGGCTTCCGGCCCCTTGTCTGCTCCTTTTTGCCACGTACTAGTTCCGTCGTAAGGAACAGGAATCAATACAACTTTTGCATTGTCGAGTTTGGCATATTCCTGTGGAATTCCTGCGTATGTTCTACTGCTTGTCATACCCTAGAATTTTCAGCATGTCTGCTGCGGTTTGTTGTTGGCTAAAAAGCCGCGTTGTAATGTTTCCGTCTTTATCCTTGTCAATCAACACATGTTTGGGTTGCGGAATCAAGCAATGCTGCAATCCGCCAAAACCACCGATGGTCTCTTGATAAGCTCCTGTATTAAAGAAACCGATGTACAGAGGCTTGTCTTTTTTGTATTTGGGTAAAAAGATGCCGGTCACATCTAGTTCGCTGTTATAATAATCGTCACTATCACAGGTGAGTCCGCCTAGTAGCACCTGCTCGTATTCATCGTTCCATCGATTGATGGGTAAGAGAACGAAGCGTCGGTTGATCGCCCAGGTATCTGGAAGCGTGGTGATGAAGGACGAGTTGATCATGTTCCACTTTTCGCGGTCATTTTGTTTTTTCTGATACAATACTTCGTAGATCGACCCGCCGCTCTCTCCTACTGTAAAACTTCCGAATTCGGTAAAAATATTTGGGACTGGTACATCTTCTTCCGCGCAAGCGATATTGATCTGATTGATGATCTCATCGACCATATACTCATACTCGAAATCGAATGCCAGTGAATTCTTGATCGGAAACCCTCCGCCTATATTAAGGCTATCTAGCGTGGGGCACACTTTTTTGAGTTTGGTGTACACCTTGAGGCACTTTTGTAATTCGCTCCAGTAGTATGCCGTATCGCGAATCCCTGTATTGATAAAGAAATGTAGCATTTTAAGCTGAACTCCTTCTTGCCCTTTGATATCCTTTTCGTAGAATTTAACGATGTCTTTATATCCGATGCCTAGGCGAGACGTGTAGAATTCGAACTCTGGCTCCTCTTCGGAAGCAATGCGAATACCAACTTCAAAATTCGTGTTGACCTCATCGCGAAGTAGTTTAAGCTCTTCGTAATTGTCAAGAATCGGCAAGCAGTTTTCATGGCCCGAATTGATGAGCCTAGCAATGTTGGTGATGTACTGCTCACGCTTAAAACCATTGCAGATGATATAGGTGTCGTTCTTGATCTTTCCGGTAGCCTTCAAGCGTTCTACGATGTCTATGTCAAAAGCAGAAGATGTTTCGATGTGAATGTCATTCTTTAGGGCTTCGTTCATCACATGCTCAAAATGTGAGCTTTTGGTACAATAGCAATAATAGTACGCCCCTTTATAGTTGTTGGCTTTCATGGCCTTATCGAACAACTGCTTGGCTCGATCGATATTTTCGGAAATCTTAGGGAGGTAGGTGAATTTTAAAGGTGCTCCATATTTCTCGACAAGCTCCATAAGCGGAATGTCGTGAAACTTGAGCGTGCTTCCGTTTAGGTCGAATTCTTCCTGCGGAAACTGAAAAGTTTGATTGACGAGGTCTATGTACTTTGTATTCATTTACTTCGATGCATCGTAAGTTTGGCGCACGATCACCGTACGAAACTGATGGTGCTTGCAAATGAAATTAAAAAAAATGAATTAATAACTCCCTATTTGAAAATTAAAGAAGACTTAACGACCCTGTTTTAACATTTTGGACACTTGTCAATCTAAGGTTTTTGTAATAGGTTTATGTTGATGAACGAGAACATCAAACGATACGATCTGCATAAAGACGATTACTCAAAGCTACATTTTGAGGTCAATGCTGCGCGTCCGTATTATGAAAAGAACAAAGTTCATGCTTCGGTGCCGCATCGGCATAGTTTTTATCAAGTGATCTGGTTTCAAACAGCAGGCCGACATTATGTAGATTATCAAGTGATCGAACATCCCGAACAAACGGTCTTCTTTATCAATAAGAATCAAATTCATCATTTTTGCACCGATGCATCCAATGAGGGCTACTTGTTTCATTTTAACGACCTTTTTATCGATCGCTTCAACAATGGGATGATGGAACGCTTTTCGACCTCGATCTTTAACGAAATTGGCAGCAGCTATGTAACCCTTACTCCTTCCGACAGTAAAAAAATAGGATTGATCACTTCGTTTATCGAGTCTGAAATTCTTTTTAAGGATACCCATTATCGTGAGCAGGTATATCACTTTTTTCAAAATATTTTATTTCAGATCGAACGGCTTCGGCAAAGGGAAAGCAATATCAGTCTCGATACGGCTGAAGATTACCAACTGGCCGCCAATTTTAAGAAGCTCATCACTTCGCAGATCGATGTCTTCTACCCCATTGATGATTATGCGAACAAACTAGGCACCAATGCCAAAACGCTTACTTTGGCCAGTAAAAAGTTTCTGTTGGACACCCCTGCAAACGTTATCAAGGCACAAAAACTGCTAGAGGCGAAGCGAATGCTTTCAAACCAAAGAATCTCGATAAAAGAGGTCGCTTACGGACTCGGTTTTGACGATCCCACTTATTTTACGAAGTACTTCAAAAAAGGGACGGGGCTTACACCGAAGGAATTTCAAAAGAAGCTGAAGTAACATTTATCACCTTTTCTAAGCAAGACCACTTCTTCATATAAAAAAGATCCCCGACCTTTCCAGGCCGGGGTCTATGGTGAGACTTTATCACCCCTTAATAATAAAGTCTTCTACCGCCACTAATCAATTATATCTAGGTATTTCTGATGGTTATTGTGCATTGCTGTAAAAAATACAGAAATGAAAATTTAGCTTTAATTCGCAACAAAAGGGTCACAACCCACATAATCGCCTCCATTTTTTTGTTGTTTATTCTTTGTGCAAAGTATAGCAGAACTTTCTATTATGAAATAAGTATCAACACGTATTTACTACGTGGCTTCCGCACCCCCAATTCTTTTCATAATAACGTTTATATGGCTAGAAATCATAACTATCCTTTTGTGTGCTATGGCAATTGTCCTTGAATTGTAAAGAACACCGAGTTAAAAATCTGATTGTTCGGGTGAGCCAACACATTGTCCTTTATATAAATTAATTCGTTACCCGCATTGAGGAAAATGACCTGCCCATCCATATCGATATCTTCATCATAATATCCTTGCGGTTTATAGAAAACCGAAGCTCCAAATGGGCTTTCTACAGCTGACACATCCAACACCAACTGCTTTACATCGACAGATTCGGCTCCTGTATTTAGGAAGATCACCTTATCATCAACGTTGACATCGCCTGCCCACATGCCCACTATGCCATCCGGCATTCCGACTGCGGTCTGTGCATTGGTACCATATGTAATTTCGTTGTTTGCATCTGTGAAATCAATGACCACATTTGAAGCACTATTCACATTAAAGGTATTTGCCGACATGATCCCCAAGTGATTTCGATGCTTGAGGGTTACATAATAATTGCCTTGTGGAATTAGAGGACTCAACATTGATTGGCCATCGACATCAACAACATCGCCATCACGTTGCAACAGCGCAGACTGACTATATACGATTTTAGTATTATCATTTTCATCTCTTAGCTCAACCCATATCCAATCTATGGTCGCATTTTCTCCTTCATTGAGGAAAATATCAGCTTCACAAGTTAATCCATCAGCATAGGGGCTCGTGGTCGGAATGTAGTCAGCATCTCTTAAGGCATCGCGCATCCATGTTTCCTCACCAGTATTTGGATTCAACGCCGCTCCTTGCAAATATACCTTAGGTTGAAAAGCGGGCGGAAATGCTTCGACCTGCAATTCTATGGCACCGATATCGTATCCTGCACCATTTGCGTTTCTTGGATTGCCTATTTGGTCGATAAGTGCAGTGGTGCTTCCGTTGTTATACGCTGGACTATTCGCATAGAATAGATGGCTCAACGTATTACCTCCATTGTCGGCCAACGGCAATAGTATGGGGTCGTTGACTCCAATAATGTTTCCATTTTCCCCGTTTGTAAGTCCACCTCCTGTACCAATCAAATTGTAACTACTTTCTGTTTCAAAAGTATGTCCTTCGATATCTGAAGACATTCCATTGGCCATATTGCCCGAAATAATCGAATTATGTGTCGTCCAAATATTGGTTCCGTCATTAGCTGTGTTGTGCACTCCTATGGCAGCACCACTGGTTGTTGTCACATTATTAGTAATTGTACTGTTTGTGATCGTCATGACCATGGTTCTCTCGTTAATTGTTCGGGTCTCGATAGCAGCAGCCCCTCCGGGTGCGGTATTTCCACTGATCGTAGTGTTGTTTATCGTAACGTTTTGAACTGTTACGCCATCACCCCCCGAAGCCCAACTTTTTATGGCTTCACTACCTGAATTCCCATAAATAACAGAGTTATCGATCGTAAGTACACCTGCAATATGATAGATGGCGGCTCCTTGAATATTACCTGTATTATTTTTAAGAGTTACCCCTTCCAAATTCAATGCCCCAGTAGCAAATATTCCGCCCCCTTCATTTGTAGTACAAGAGGTTATCGTTACATTTATTAATGTGGTTGCATGACCACCAGGCCCAAGGACAAAAATACCGCCACCCCATCCTTGCCAAAATTCATTCGTCATAGAATTACCATTTGCAATGGTTAACTCTGATATTTCAATATTATAAGGGTCGCCATTGTTATTACGATAGAATATCCTGGTTTGATTCTGGCCATCAACTGTCAACAGCTCTTGGCCGGGCCCATTAATGGTCACTGCCGCTGTAATTTCCAGATACTCTAAATTCGAATCCAAAAAAATAGTTTGGTTCGTATCAAACAAAGATGAAAATTCAATGGTATTTAGGTCAGTATCAGTGTTTGATTGTGCGATGGCCTCTCTAAGTGAACAATCGGCATCGCATACGCCATCATTCGTATCTTCTACTTTTGTAACAACAAAGGTCGTAGATTGAGACTGTGCTTCTATTGCCCCAATATCATACCCTTCATTATTTGCATTTCTGGGGTTACCAATTTGATCAGTGGTTGCTGTGGTGCTTCCGTTATTAATTGCTGGGCTATTGGCGTGTGGTAAATGGCTCAACGTATTGCCGCCGTTGTCATCCAAAGGGGCTAACAATGGGTCGTTTACCCCTGTGATATTTCCATTGTTTCCATTTGTCAGCCCTCCTCCTGTACCGATTAAATTATAACTGCTGTCCACTTCGAAGCTATCGCCATTAATATCTGAAGATACACCATTGGCCCTATTGCCCGAGATAATGGAGTTGTGGGCGGTCCATGTATTAGTTGTCTGAATAGTGCCTATTATTCCGACAATGGCAGCACCTTCCCCATTAGAGCTATTGTCGGTAATTGTGCTGTTGGCAATTTCAATGGTCGTGGATTGATAGTTATCGGTTATGGCCCTAATAGCTGATGCACCATCTGGTGCAGTGTTTCCGCTGATTGTTGAATTATCTACATTGAGTGTTTGATCATACTCTAGAAAATCAGACGCATAGGCTAGAATGGCTACACTATTGTGATTTTCGTGTATGGCCGAATCAAGAATGGTGACAACGCTAGACTCACTAAATATGGCACTTCCTCCATAAGTTTGAATAGCCGAAGAACCTGTATACAAATTATCCTTTAGTGTAACTCTTTCAAGAACTAAATCGTTGTGTATAAGAGATATTGCTCCTCCAGTAAGGTTTGTTTTACAGGATGCTATAGTAACATCCTTTAAAATGAGTGTATTATCAAATGCTAATATGCCTCCGCCGCCACCAAAGAAACCAGGAGAAAGACCATTCTTGATCGTCAACCCAGTGATGGTTACATTGGCAGAAAGTTCAAATATCCTATTTGTTTCTTTAGCATCTATCGTCAGCAGGTCCTGACCTGGCCCATTGATCACTATATCGCTAATAGTCTCTAGCTGCCCCAAAGCTGGGTCCAATTCAATGGTCTTGGGGTTGTTTGGGTCGGTGAATAGCGATGAAAATGTAATCGTTTCTACATCAGCATTGTCTTGAGCAACGGCAATGGCTTCTCTTAATGAACAATCTTCGTCGCAAATGCCGTCATTGGTATCAGCTGTTTTTGTAACCACAAAGTTGTTTGTTTCTTGCGATTCTATGGCCCCTATGTCAAAACCTCCTTGAACATTTCTTGGATATCCTCGTTGGTCTACTGATTCTGATGTGAATCCGTTATTGATGGCTGGGCTATTTGCATGAGGTACGTGACTCATCGTATTACCACCATTGTCTGCTAATGGACTTAGTAAAGGGTCGTTGACTCCAATAATGTTTCCGTTTTGACCATGTGTAAGTCCTGTTCCTGTACCGATTATGTTGTAACTACTTGTATTCACAAAGTCATTTCCCGAAATATCCGTTGGCGAAGTACCATTGAAACGCTTGTTTCCTGAGATGATCGAATTATGTGCCGTCCAGACCGTAAGGTTCGTATTGCCAGAATGCACTACCGCAGATCCCGAACCCTCGGTGAAATTGTCAGTGATGGTACTATTGGTAATATTCATAGTGAGCATTCCGCTGCCATTCGTTCGAACATGAATGGCAGATGTACCATGCACAACTCTGGTTCCGCTTATGGTCGTATTGTTGATAGAAAGCGCCCTCGCAGAAGAACCTTGGTTTTGAATAAAAATGGCTTCTGCTCCTATATTATCATGCATTACTGTATTATTGGTCGTTAAAGAACCGTTGAATACGAATACGGCAGACCCACTAGTAGGACACGTATTATTTCGAAATGTAACACCT
This sequence comes from Flavobacteriaceae bacterium, assembly GCA_028279515.1. GTDB lineage: Bacteria > Bacteroidota > Bacteroidia > Flavobacteriales > Flavobacteriaceae > JANQNQ01. The sequence continues at coordinate 46,749 of JANQNQ010000001.1, read as the reverse complement.
TCAAGCATTACATCAACATCACCTGTGGCATAAATACCAGCACCCGAAGTACCTGCCGTACAAGAGGCGATGGTCACATTGTTTAACGTGACTGTTTGATTGCCATTGATTAAAAGTCCACCACCAGAATTTGGGTCAATGCTATTGCCGGTCGAATTGCCGTTGGCCAATGTCAGATCACTGATCGTTATATCCAATGAACTATTATTATTGCTATAGAATATGCGGGCTTGGTCTTGAGCATCTATTGTTAATAGATCTTGCCCAGTCCCATTGATGCTAATTGCTTCCGAAATTTCTAACTGTCCCAACGTCGAATCCAAGAAAATGGTCGTATTCGTATTGAACAATGCTGAAAATGCAATGACATCATCACCTACATTGTTATTTGCAGCCTGAATGGCCTCTCTAAGTGAGCAATCGTCACTGTCACAAACACCATCGTTGGTATCTTCTATTTTTGTGACCGTGTATGTCTGTTGTGCTTGCATTTGGGAGATACTCAAAACCAAACCCATGAAGACGAATAACCATCGTCTGCTGAAATTAATTGAATCTTTTGTCATAACTATTTACACTATGGTAGTTGTCCTGTGATCGTAAAAAACACCGAGTTAAAAATCTGATTGTTCGGGTGAGCCAACACATTGTCCTTTAAATAAATTAATTCGTTACCCGCATTGAGGAAAATGACCTGCCCATCCATATCGATATCTTCATCATAATATCCTTGCGGTTTATAGAAGACCGAAGCTCCAAACGGGCTTTCTACAGCTGACACATCCAACACCAACTGCTTTATATCGACAGACTCGGCTCCTGTATTTAGAAAGATCACCTTTTCATCAACGTTGACATCACCTGCCCACATGCCCACTATGCCATCAGGCGTTCCGGCTGTGGTCTGGGCGTGGTCGCCATACGTGACCTGATTGGTAGCATCGCTGAAATCGGTAAATGTTGTGGTACTGCTTAACGCAATGGGAGCATTGCTCATGACGCCCAAGTGATTGCGGTGCTTGATAACGATGTAAAAAGAATCTGCCGTTTCTGCCATGCTTAGGGGTGAAACCCCATCTATATCAACCACATCTCCATTTCTGAGTACCAAGGCCGATCTTGAAGCGACCGTTGAAGTGTTATCGATCTTATCCCTAAGCTCAATCAAAATCCAATCTACTGGAGCGTCACTACCGTCGAATTGTAAGACATTGGCATTCATGACCAATTCATCGCTATAAGGACTAACTACAGGAAGGATTCCTGCTACTCTAAGGTCATCACGCATAAGTGTGCTTTCAGGCTCAGAAGGCGGATTTAGGCTTGGTCCTTGTAGAAAGACCTTTAGCCTAAACGACAGTCCGCAGTTCAAGGTACCATCATCAATACTCCATCCATGGGTATTGACCAAACTTTCACGTGCTGTTGCTCCCACGCAATAATTGCTATTTCCTGCGCTGAAATCAATGCCATTAGGTATATCGTCAATCCCATCACCAGCAACACCGCTCCTATCCCTACTCCATTTTATCAATATCGCATCATAAGTGCTGGTTGGCAAGGTAACCCCATCGAACATGTCACTCATATCTGTAACGCTGGAGAGGTCCCACTTGCCGATATCTTGATTAAAAGCGAATGCCTCACCAAACATATAAGCCATATCTGTGATCTTGGAAGTATTCCAAGGTAATGGTTGATTGAATATTTCGGCTCCATAGAACATTTCAAGGGTGTTCTCGAGGCTTGTTGTTATCCACGTATTGAGCGGTTGGTTAAATGCGATGGCATAAGAGAACATATATGACATGTCTGTTACCTTTGACACATCCCAGTTGTTCAAAGGCTGATTGAAGGCATCTGAATCATAGAACATCTCGCTCATGTTTGTCACATTGGACACATTCCAGGTATTCAGCGGTTGATTGAAGACGTCATTTCCTGCAAACATGCCGCTCATATCGGTAACATTGCTCACATTCCAGTTCGATATATCTTGATTGAACGGGCAATCGGCAAATGTGCCATCCATATTAGTAACATTGCTTACATTCCAACCTGAGATATCTTGATTGAAAGAAGTGTTGCTAAACATGCTATCTATATTTTCGGCCTTGGTCATGTTCCAGCCCGATATGTCCTGATTGAAATTATCTACCCCATTGAGCATTCCTTCAAAGTCTCTTACGTTGTCAACTACCCAGCCCGTTATATCTTGATCAAAAGCATCCACGTTATTGAAGATATAGCTCATGTTCTCAACATTGCTTACATTCCAATTGTTCAAGGGTTGGTTAAAGTTATGGCAGTTAAAGAATAATCTTGACATGTTTGTAACGTTGCTCACGTTCCAGGAATTCAATGGTTGGTTGAAGGAATCGACAGTTGAAAACAAAAGGTTCATATCGGTCACATTAGAAACGTCCCAGTTAGAGATTGAACTATTAATGGATTTTGCGTGTCGAAATGCACGTGACAAACTCGTCACTCCTGAAAGGTCCGGCACATCGGTTGCATTCATCTGTAAATTTTCACAGCCATCAAAGGCACCTTCCATGGAAGTCCATGAAATATCTCCCCAACTTTTTATCTCTATGATTTTTCCCAAATACACCTCTGGATCAAAACTATTATTGAAGTACATTCTTGGGAAGGTTCCTCTGATGGCAACCGTATGGACTCCTTCAACCCCATAGTCATGAGTAATGTTTCCAGTAACTCCAGTACTCTCAGCATTGAAGATCACTCCATCATAAGTCCAGTCAACCTCATAGTCATAGGTCTCACTCGAAAAAGTAGGTATGGTAATCGAAGTACGATCTGCAGGTTCATTTGGGTCATACGTATTCCATACGGTCACGAAGGGAGTAGTGTTGTTCTGCAAATCGGTCAAGACTTTCTGGTTGTTACATTCTTCGTAGTGGTTTATTATATTACCATACACATTCTTCTGAGACATAAAAAATGCCAGTGTCCAGAGAAAAAGTAAAGGGGTTTTCATGATCCTAAAATATTTGACAAATAACTTAAGCAAGATATAATGCAGCGCAGCGTCAAGAAATAAGTGCTTACACTTATTTGGTACGTGTTGACACTTACAACTAAATAACTTACACTCAGCATAACAAAAGAGGCCCTGCCAACATTGGCAAGACCTCAATTCGACTTTATCACCCCTTATTAACAAAGTCTCTATCGTTGATAACCAAATTACACTTACATGATCATGGTAGTTGTACTGTTATGGTGAAGAACACCGAGTGGCGTTCACTTTTAGGTGTATCGGCCATTTACCTAAAATCTTAAAAGGGAATTGCCAGTCATTTGAAAATTCCATAAATAAAGACCCCGTCTCTTCAGATCGGGGTCTTTTTACTGAGACTTTATCACCCCTTAATAACAAAGCCTCGTTCTGTTGGCTGCCATCGATTCGATGTGCTGCCTAGCCTAATTAAATTGGTAGCCCGGAAATCTCCTTGCGAAGCACCACGCCATATCTTATCGTCCAAAACGGACCATTGTAACCGTATTCGTCTGTTAGTGATTGTATTGAAACCTTGGCGTATTGACTCTACCATGTCGGTCTCGTAATGAAAAAAGTTTTGATGAATATCTCGAGTGTATTTCTTGTCATTACATCTTGAGATAAAACGTCCCAAATCCAATGGGTAACGTGCAAAGGGTTTCATCTTTAAAATCTTGTGGGTTAATATGGAGGCAAGTTAAAGTGAAGGGTAGGAGTAGAAAATACGGGCAAGCTTGTATATTCTACGCGTTAACACGTATAAAATGAGCCTTCTCTTTAAATGGAGTATCAAACCTGAGGCTCAAGAGCGGTTTTTTTAGATATCTAGTATGATATTTTTATGTATCAAAGACCAATTTGTGAGTGCATTGGTGCCTCCCTTGATCTCAAGTCTTGTGATGATATTGCTACGATGCTTCTCGACCGTTCGTTTTGAAAGTGACAAGGTATCGGCAATCTCAATATTTGAAGCTCCATTGGCTATCAATTTTAAAATATTCATTTCTGAGGGGGTTAAGAATTGTAAGCGTTTCAATTCATCATTGACATTTTGGATGGATCCTGCATCAAACGACAGACTGAAATAGGTTTCTCCATTGATCACGGCTTCTATACATCGTTCAATCTCAAAAAAACTATCTTCTTTAAGCAGGTAGCCGTCAATATTCAAGGTTTTTGCCCTGGCGATATAATCAAATTCATTATGATAAGAGATCACAATGAACTTTGAGCTCACCCGCTTCTCTTTTGCCATTCTTATCACTTCGAATCCTGACAATAAGGGCATTTCGATATCTAATAGTGCAATACGCGGTTGGTACTTGACGATCAAACTTAGTGCCTCCATACCATTTGCTGCCTGTCCGACTACAGTGTAATCGTTGGCAAGAAGTTCATCATTAAGACCTTTTAACAGCAAAGGATGGTCATCGGCTACAACAATGGATATTTCTTTTTTCTTTAATGTCATTTTAATGGTATTGTCAATTTTGCTGAAGTGCCTCGGTTGGGTTTGCTATCTATTTGAAGGTACGAACTCATCATCTTAGCGCGTTCCATGAGTGTTTTCATCCCTAGGCTCATTCGTGTGCTTAAATCTTGGTCGTCTTGGAAGCCTACCCCATTGTCTTTCACCAATGCTTGAATCGCATGGTTCTTTTTAGCAACCGCTACAAAAACCGACTTTGCCTTTGAGTGTTTCACTACATTGTTAAGAATTTCTTGAATGCATCTGTACAGATGTAAATTGTCTTCTTTACTTAGGTCTCCATCAATATTTGCAATCTCTGAAGTGAAAAAAATCTCTGTATTTGCATCTATCTGATTGACCAATGACTCAATAGCCGCTGTTATACCCAACCGCTCTAGTGTTGAAGGGTACAAGCCTCTTGAAATAACCCGCAATTCTTGCATGGTATTCTTCGCCAAGGAATCTATGATATCACTGTTAAACGTTTTTATTTTTTTCGTCAAGAGCATGAGTTTTTGACCCACACTATCATGAAGGTCCCTGGCCACTTTGGTGCGTTCTTCTTCTTGAGTCCTTATGAGCTCTTGAGAAAATCGCTCTTGATGTTGTTTTTGCCTTCGGGTGTACTTCCGTGAGCGCATGAGATAAATAATGATAAAGCCTAATAACAGCCCCAATCCTCCGAAAAGCATCCATTGTCCCTTTACTTTATTCTTTACATCTAAAAACTCGATCTCTGATTGCTGCGCTTTTATGGTAGCATCTCTTTTCTTAGTCTCATAAAGGGTTTGGTAATATGTAAGTGCCTTGGTATTTTGTTCGTTGTTGATGCTGTCGGTCAAAGCGGCATATTGTTTATAATGATAATAGGCCTTTTTAGTGTTACCAATCTTTTCATAGGCTTTAGATAAAAAACTATGAATCGATTGTTGGTTTACAACATTAATACTCGCATTGGTATTCATAAGGTCTTCTTTGAGTGCAATGCCCTCTTGATAATTACCTTTAGCATATTCATAGAATGCCAAGGCTGCGGTATAATTAAAATTATCAGCTGAAATATTCGAGTAGTCTGGCAATTTTTGGATTTCATCTAAGACTGCCTTCGCCTTGTTTAGACTATCGGTCTTTGCATACACACGAAACATGGCGATCAATATTTTGTTTTTCTCAAATGGTATATTGCTCCTTTCTGCATAGTGTGCTGCTTGTTTAAGGCTTTGGATCATCGATTGATAATCTTCCAACTCATCATAATCCACGGCCATGTTATAAAATATTGACTGTAGCAGATTATAATGCTTGCTTTTCTTAGCGAGTTCAATTAGATCTTCTCTCACTTCATTGGCTTCTTTGATGAAACTCATGCTGCCATATAAATTGGCCCTTGAATGCTGGGCAAGCATCAATCGCGAAGTATCACGAGCCTTCTCTGAAACCTCTTCTGCTTTGGTTAGTAGCATGACTGCTTCGGCATATCTCCCGACACCTGTTAAGGCATCTGATCTATAGATCATACATTTACTCAACGTTATCGAATCATTCGCTTTGGCAGCATTTTCTTCGGCCTTTTTATAAGCGACCATTGCTTTTTCAATTTCGCCAGAAAAGTAATAGCTGTCTCCTCCATTCATATAGAGACCTGCCTTTAGTTGAGGATCTGCAATGGGCCAGTTCTTGGATTTAAAGTCGTCAAAGATCCGCATGGCCTCTTCTGGGTTTCCAAGTCTATTCGCAAGAAAGAAAATACGATCGATCGTGTGCTTAACAACCAGTTTATCAGCATGCATTTTCTCTGCATGATCAATAGTTTGTTTTACTATAGAGTCATAGGCAAACTCAGCCCTAAAGTGAACAAGGCTGCAAAGGCTATCCAGCAGCTTTAATTTCTCTTCATCACTGGAAGACTCTATTTTCTCCTGTATAAGGGAAACCGAATCTACTAGGGATAATTGTTGACCGTACAAAGGAACAGCCATCAATAGTGCAAGGGCAAAATTTCTCATTGATTTCAGTTTTAACACTTAGGGTATGTATCAAAAAAGAGAACTTTTTTGAAAACCAAAAGATCCCGTCCTCTTGGGCCGGGATCTTTGTTAAGGCTTCATCACCCCTTAATAACAAAGCCTTGCCTTATATAGCTATTTATCAAATAATTGATCTCTTATCTCCTGAGGTCCTATAAAATTCTGCATTTCTTTTTTAAAACCTCAAATGAATTTCTTTCCTGTGATTTTTTATGCAATAAAGCGTAAGCAAGTTAAAAGGAAGAACGCAGCCACAAAATACGAGCAAGCTCATACTTTATACGTGCTAGCACTTAGATTGCAGGGGTATGTGGTAACTAATGGGTATACTTAGACTATTGTTGAAGTTTTTTAAAGATCCAAGATGACGTCTTTGTGCATCAGTGTCCAATTGGTCAATGCATTAGTACCTCCTTCAATCTCTAATCTCGCGATGATATTGCTACGATGCTTTTCAACGGTTCGTTTTGAAAGTGACAAGGTATCTGCAATCTCAATATTTGACGTTCCCTTGGCTATCATTTTTAAAATGGTGATCTCAGAAGGTGTTAAATATTGCAATTTCTTTAGTTCATCGTTAGCATTCTTTAGTGCCAAATTATCAAACGATTGGCTAAAGTATACCTCATTATTCATTACAGCTTCTATACATCGTTCTATTTCAAAGAAGCTGTCTTCTTTGAGAAGGTAACCATCAATGTTCAAGGTCTTTGCCCTAGCGATGTAGTCGACCTCCTTATGATAGGACAGCACAACAAACTTTGTATTCACCTGTTTTTCTTTGGCCATTCTTATCACCTCAAAACCAGACAACAGCGGCATATCAATATCCAATAAAGCAACAGAGGGTTGGTGCTTGATGATCAAAGACAAAGCTTCCATTCCATCTGCGGCTTTTCCGATTACTGTATAGCCGTTTGATTCTAGCTCTTTGTGAAGCCCGTTCAATAGCATCGGGTGGTCGTCTGCTATGATCAATGAAAAATCTGATTTGCTTGCCATTATGAAATAGGTGTTATCAATTGCATGGTCGTTCCTTTGTTCTCTATGCTGTTAATACTCAGTTTTGAACGTATAATCTTCGCTCGTTCTAGCAATGTCTTCATCCCAAGGCTTTCGGTGGTCTTCAGCTTCTCACTGAATTCGAATCCGATTCCATTGTCTCTGACCGTAGTTTCAACTGCATCAGCACCTTTCACGATTGAGACCACTACAGATTTGGCCTTGGCGTGCTTTACCACATTATTCAACACCTCTTGGATAATTCGATAGAGGTGCAACGCACTTTTGTCTGAAAGAGTGCCATCTATGTCATCGATCTCACAGGTAAAGAAGAGGTCGGTATTGGCATCGATCTCATTGATCATTGAACGTATACTGGCCGTCACTCCTACCTGCTCAAAAGTAGCGGGATACAGCTGTCTCGAAATACCTCGTAACTCTTCAAGCGTGTTTTTGGCTAGGTCGTCAACATCGGTATCATTGAAGGTCTTTACCTTCTTCGTGAGCAGCATCAACTTTTGCCCCACACTATCGTGAAGATCTCTCCCTACAATGGTACGTTGTTCTTCCTGAGCTTTTATCAACTCCTGAGAGAAGTGCTCTTGATTTTGTTTTTCTTTTCGAGAGAAATTCCTAGAACGAATCAAATAGATAATGGCGAAAATTAGTATCAGGCCCGAACCTCCAAATAGCAACCACTGCCTTTTTATCGTATTCTGCTTATCTAGAAGTTCAATCTCAGAGGCTTGCGACGAAATCTTAAAGTCACGCTTCTCGGTCTCGTACAATGTTTGATAATACGACAGCCCCTTGGCTTTCTTAACGCTATTCACCGAGTCTCTCAATGTCACGAAATCTGTGTAATGTGCATAGGACTTCTTAACATCACCCAAGGCTTCATATACTTGTGACAACCGCTCATCCATATGATAGGTTCCCCAAATGTTCTTTTTACGCTTGTGGTAGTTTAACACCCATTCTCCCTCTATTACAGCTTTATTAAAGTCTTTAGTGGCAATATAGTAATCCGCCAAAGCAGTTCTATAATGGCTTTCAAAAGGTATGGGCTCTAGTTTGGCATGCGTACTTTGAATTTTATCAAAGAACTTCTTGGCTTTATCTAAACTATCCGTAACCGAATAAGCCCCTAACAAACCATATTCTACGATAGATTTAAGCCGATGCTTATAATCAGGTTCATTGACATGTTCATAGGCTTCTTTCAAGTAGGCAATTCTCGAAACTTGATTCCCCAACATATGCTGTTCTAATGCGGCATTGAACAGGTTGGGAACTAAGGATCCGTCCAGATGCATGTGACGTGACAGGTCGAGCACTTCGTCCCTTTCTTTTTTTGCCTCTTCATTAAATCCTATTTTGCTGTATAGTGTAGCCAACTCGTTTCGCACAAAGAGTAAATTGGCCGTGTCCTTTTCGCGCTGAAATATTTGAGCCGTTTCTAAAAGCAACTTCGACGCAGTAGCATAGTCTCCAGAAATAGAATATGGAGCAGATTTGTAGGATCTTGCTAAGGCGTACTTGATAGAATCGTTGGCCTTAAGTGCAAAGTTTTCGGCAATTTCATAAATATCTGTAGACTCCATCGTCTTACCAGAAAAGTAATAACTATCGCCACCATTCGTATACACCTGCGCAAGAAGCTTATAGTTTTCTGATTTTACATCTCGCTTTCGGAACTCGTCAAAGACTACCGCCCCTTCTTTGGCATTATTAACTCGGTTAGCGTAATAGAAAATAAGGTCGCCTGTTTGCCATATGGCCGTGTCAATAGAATCTACAGCATAGGCATGGTCAATGGTACGACGTACTATGGAGTCGAACTTTAGTTCTGAATTATAACGTGTAAGTTTAGTAAGGCTGTCTAGCCATTTTAGCTTTTCGGCACCCTCAGATCGGTCAACTATCTGTTCGACCTGTGCTACAGACTCTTCTATCGAGGGTTGCTGGCCATATAATGGCAGTGCCGCCAATACCAACAAAATAAATTGTCTCATAGTTTCCAATCGTTAATTGTGTTCGACCCTTCCTTCTGGTCGTAATCGCCATGCTATTTACTCAACAATACCCTTTATCAAAATTGATACTCTATCAATCTACACCTTGACACAAATGCAACCAAGCCGTGCTTCCCCTATCTCAAATAATATAGGCGCACATGTCAAACACAAAAGTTAAGTTGAATCTGTTAACGCAAAATATCGTTGAGCTATACGGGTAATTAGGGGACCCAACGTTGTTTATGATAAAGAAAACACAATGGCATACACATTGGTGTTTACGTCAGATTAAAAGTACTAAAAAAAGTATCAGGTTTCCAAAAAGCTGACAGTAAAGATTATATAACTTTTCTTCAAAGTACCAACTTTGGTCGCTAGATCACCATTTTTATCATCGTATAGTATTGAACTTTGCCTGAAATTAATTCTTTAAAAAAAGAAACTATGAAAACACAAGCATTGATAGTAGGCGGAACCACTGGAATGGGGAAAGCAACCGCCGAGCTTTTATTGAAAGATGGTATTGAAGTTGTTTTAATCGGAAGAGATAACGAAAACATGTCAAATGCCGTTAACGAACTTTCTTCTGCAGGAAGTGTTAAAACCGTCGGACTTGATATCACTGATGCGGAAGCTGTAGATCATTTTATCCAGCATATTTCTGAAACACTTCCCAATTTGAAATATCTCGTTAATGCTGCCGGATATTTTAGCCCGAAGCCTTTTTTAGAGCACACTTTGAAAGAATACAACCTGTATCACGACTTTAACCGGGCCTTCTTCTTCATCACCCAAGCCGCTTCTAAAATTTTAGTGAAGAATGGTGGTGGGTCCATCGTCAACATAGGGTCGATGTGGGCCAAGCAAGCCATCAAGGCCACTCCTTCCTCTGCCTATTCGATGGCCAAGGCAGGACTGCATTCGTTGACGCAGCACCTTGCCATGGAATTGGCCGAATACAACATTCGCGTAAATGCTGTATCACCAGCCGTTGTGGTCACTCCTATTTATGGGGCCTTTATTGAAAAGGACAAGATCGAAGAGACCTTACAAGGCTTTAATGACTTTCATCCGATCGGACGTGTTGGGCGTGCTGAAGACATTGCCAAGACCATTCATTTTCTATTGACCGATAACAGTTCATGGGTTACGGGAGCCATTTGGGATATCGATGGTGGCGTCATGGCCGGGAGAAATTAAGCGTAAAAACCCCCGGCTGATTAGCCGGGGGTTTAGCGGAAACTCTCAAGTCCCTAATAAATAGAGCTTCCATGGCTGATTAAAAAAGCCTAGGGCAGTTGACCAAAAATTGTAAAAAATACAGAGTTAAATATCTGGTTACCTGGATGTGCCTGAATATTGTCCTTTACGTATAACAGTTCATTGCCTGCATTGAGGAAGATCACCTCCCCGTCCATGTCGACATCTTCTACGTAGTAACCTTTCGGCCTATAAAATACTGAAGCTCCGAATGGGCTCTCTAAGGCTGATTGATCTAGTACTCGCTGTTTTATCTCTACCGACTCTGCCCCCGTATTCAAGAAGATCACCTTACCATCATTGTTGACATCACCAGCCCACATCCCTAAAACACCAGAGGGCATCCCAAAACTACTTCGAGCATGAGAACCATGAGTCGAGACGCTGTTAGTTTTGAAGTCGACATTGGTTATCGAATAGCCGAGCGCAATAGGAGAAGCACTCATAATTCCTAAATGATTGCGATGCGCAACCACCACAAAGTAATCGTCTATCAATTGCGGAAATATCAATGGACTTGTACCATCAACATCTACTACATCTCCATCACGCTGCAAGAGGGCAGATCTCGCTTCGACCGCAACTTTACTGTCATTTTTATCTCGTATTTCTATCCAGACCCAATCAACAATCGCGTCGACTCCTGACGGAATCAATACAGACGCTTCCATGGTAAGTGCGTCACTATATGGACTACTTAACGGGATATGGCCATCAACTCGCAGATCATCCCGCATCAAATTCTCTTCACCAGTATTAGGATTTAGGGCAGCTCCTTGTAGAAACACCTCAACGTCCAAATGAAGTTCGCATTTCTTACCTGCATCTGTGATCGTCCCCCAACCATAGGTTGTCATCAGTGTTTCCCTAGCCGTCTCTCCCAAACAATAGGTACTGTTCCCTGCATTGAAACCAGAAATGCCCGTTGGCACTTCATCAATATTGTCCCCTGCTCCACCTGGGCTACTGTCTGTTGACCACCCAATCAATATGGCGTCATAATTTATGGTAGACAAGGTAGTATTTGCAAGCATCCCGCTCATGTTCACCACCCTGCGCAGGTCCCACGATCCGATATCCTGGTCAAAGTTTATCGCACCATTGAACATGTTCTGCATTTCGGTCACATTCCTTGTGTCCCAATTGTCCAGAGGCTGGTTGAACGATGAGGCGCCACGGAACATATGGTTCATCTTGTTGACATTGACCACATTCCAGTGATTGATGTTTTGGTTGAAGTTCGCTGCTCCCCTGAACATGTTCCGCATCGAAATATCTGTGGCACTCAAATTTGGAGCATCATCAGCCATCACCTGAAGGTTGGCACATCCGTAGAAAGCAGCACTCATAGAGGTCCATGGGTTAACACCCCATTGCTCTACCGTCAAAATCTTGAGCCTATCACCCCTATTGTTGAAATAGATCCTAGGGAATGCCCCGATGATGAACACTGTATGAACTCCAGGGTTTGCATAGGTGTGTGTGGCATCGCCTGTATGGCCAGAGGTTATGTTACCGTCTCCCCAATCCACAGTGTAATTATAGCCCACCCCTAATGTAGGAATGGTAATGGACTCATCGATTGTGGTCGTTTGCCAAGTGGTAATGAACCTACCGTCAATAACCGTCACAATGGCGGTACAGCTGGCAGTATTACCATTTTCGTCTGTGACCAGCAACGGAACCATGTTGACTCCTATGTCACTGCTATCAAAAATTGGGTCATAGTCTATTTCTAACTCAAAGGCCAAATCGTTTCCTGCCACATTTTGTCCATATTGGACGATACTGGAACCTCCCGCGTATGGGTCTTCGTCATGGAACAAGAATGAGGTAGCTCCGCTGACCACAAAGGAGTATTGGTTGCCTTCCACCACGGGCAAAGGCGTGCCCAAGGTAACCGTAGTCCAACCATCGGGCGCTGAGGCCGTCAATGTCACGTTGGCCTCTGTATAGATCGGGGTTCCCAATTGACCACTTTGACCACTTCCTGATGGACCATCATAAAAATAGATTTCCTTGTCATTGTAATCGCTCATAACGCGTAACCGCATCTCGGTGAGCAACCCGGTGCTCGTTGCTGTGAATGATTGACCCGATGCCGTCAACAAACCATTGGTCGTATCGTCCTGTTGCCCTACCAGGGCCTTTAACTCGATGGTGTCAATAGGGCTGCAAAGACCACCGGAGCCTGCCTCCAAATCGGCCGCAGTAATTGTAGCCGTTCCAGAGCCATCCAACGATACCGTTATGTCCTGACAGATGGCATTTGGAGTCCCCGAATCCACCACTGTGACCGTTTGATCACAGTATGAGACGGTAGCATCTGTAAAGCTTACCCTCCATGTCACAGTGGTCTGCCCCATACCAAATTGATAGGTGGTCGGATCGATAGCCTGTTCTTCAATATAAGGGACCATAGAATATACCGAACACACATCTGCATTCGTCTCAGGAAGTCCCAAATCGACGTTGGAGGCCGTACATGTCCCGATATCTGTGCCTACCGTCACATCGCTTGGGCATGTTATTTCGTGGTCTATATTGCTTGTAACCGGTGGATCACAGGGATTAGCTACACATTCTTTGCCAGCATCTGTTATCGCACCCCAGCTGTATGTCGTCATCAGTGTCTCCCTTGCTGCCTCTCCCAAACAATAGGTACTGTTCCCTGCATTGAAACCAGAAATGCCCGTTGGCACTTCATCTATATCGTCTCCTGCTCCGCCAGGGCTACTGTCTGTTGACCATCCGATCAATATGGCATCATAAATTACCGTAGACAGCGTAACATTTTCAAACATTCCCTCCATGCTATGTACCCTACGTAGGTTCCAAGATCCAACGTTCTGGTTGAAGTTTACCGCACCATTGAACATGTTCTTCATTTCGGTCACATTCCTTGTGTCCCAATTGTCCAGAGGCTGGTTGAACGACGCGGCGCCACGGAACATATGGTTCATCTTGTTGACATTGACCACATTCCAGTGATTGATGTTTTGGTTGAAGTTCACGGCTCCCCTGAACATGTTCTGCATTGAAATATCTGTGGCACTTAAATTTGGAGCATCATTAGCCATCACCTGAAGGTTGGCACATCCGTAGAAAGCAGCACTCATAGAGGTCCATGAGTTAGCTCCCCAATTCTCTACCGTCAATATTTTTAGCTTGTCACCTTCATTGTTGAAAAATATCCTAGGGAATGCCCCGACGATGGACACTGTATGAACTCCAGGGTTTGCATATTTGTGTGTGGCATCGCCTGTATGACCAGAGGTTACGTTACCGTCTCCCCAATCCACAGTGTAATTATAGCCCACCCCTAGTGTAGGAATGGTAATGGACTCATCGATTGCGGTCGTTTGCCAAGTGGTGATGAACCTACTGTCAGTAACCGTCACCATGGCCGTACAGCTGGCAGCATTACCATTAGTGTCCTTTACTAGCAACGGAACCATGTTGACTCCTGCATTATCACCATCAAGAGTTGCGTCGTATTCGATTTCTAACTCAAAGGCCAGGTCGTTTCCTGCCACATTTTGTCCATATTGGACGATATTGGCCCCTCCCGCGTATGGGTCTCCATCATGGAACGAGAAAGCCGTGGAACCACTGACCACAAAGGAATATTGGTTGCCTTCCACTACTGGTATGGGCGTGTTCAAGGTAATCTCGGTCCAACCATTAGGCGCTGAGGCCGTCAATGCTACACCCGTCTCTGTATGCATGGGGGTTCCCAATTGTCCACTCTGACCGCTTCCTGATGGGCCCTCGTAGAAGTAGATTTCTTTATTGTTGTAATCGTCCGTGACGCGCAATCGTATCTCGGTGAGCAACCCGGTGCTCGTTGCTGTGAATGATTGGCCCGATGCCGTCAGCATGCTAGTGCTCGTATCATCCTGCTGCCCCAAAAACGACCTTAACTCGATCGTATCAATAGAGCTGCAAAGGTCACTGGAACCTGCCTCCAAATCTGCCGTAGAAATCGTGGCCACACCAGAGATATCCAGTGTTACCGTGATGTTCTGACATACGGCATCTGGGGCTTCGGCGTCCATGACGGTCACCGTTTGATCACAGGAAGAGACAACGGCATCTTCAAAAGTTACCATCCATGTCACAGTGGTCTGCCCCAAGCCAAATTGATGGGTAGCTGGGTCGATGGCCTGCCCATTCACCATAGCTACAACAGAGGCTACTTCGCAATCATTTGCATTTATTCCGGGTAAGCCTAAATTAACGTTAGAGGCTGTGCATGCACCTGTATCTGTATCCACAGTGATATTAGCGGGACATGTAATCGTCGGATCTATGTCCTTTGTGACTGTTACCAACTGTTCACAAAAAGCAGTATTGTCATCAGAATCAGTCGCTACCCATGTCACAGTGGTTACTCCTAATTCAAACGCATAGTTGTCTGGGTCAATTACAATGCCATTCACTTGAGGTAAGACAGAAACTATCGAACAGTTGTCTGACCCTATAGGGGGCGTTCCCAAATCAACATTAGTGACCGTACACGATTCCATACTTGCATTTGTGACAACATCTGTTGGACAGGTTGTAAGCGTTGGTGCTTCTTCATCTAATACGGTCACCGTCTGGTTACAAGTTACCGAAGTAAATCCGTCAATGTATGTCACTTTCCATGTTACTGTAGTTTCTCCCACAACAAATTGATAGGTGTTCGGGTCAATAGGCTGTCCGCCTACAAGGGCTTCCACAGAAAGCACTGCGCAGTCATCTGCACCAATAACAGGTGTACCCAAATTGACGTTGGAGGCCATACACTCCCCAGCATCTGCGCTTACTGACACATCTGTTGGGCACGTGAGCGTTGGGTCTATATCCTTTGTTACCGTCACTAATTGATCACAAGTAGTGGTATTCCCTGAGGAATCGGTCACCAACCAGGTCACGGTTGTAACCCCTTCACTGAACACGTAGGTATTAAGGTCAATAACAGTACCTTCTACAGCGGGCTGAACAGTGGCTACTGAACAGTTGTCTGACACTGTGGGGGGTGTCCCTAGGTCAACATTAGAGGCTGTACAAACACCTGTATCTGCACTTACAAACACTTGATCAGGACACTCTGTAATGGTTGGTTTTGAAGTATCTTGTACCGTTACCGTTTGGTCACAGGAAGAAGTCCCTAAATCATTTATATACGTCACTGTCCAAGTCACTACAGTCTGTCCCAAACCAAATTGATAGGTCGCAGGATCAATAGGCTGCCCGTTCACTTGAGGTTCGATGGATGATACCGCACACGCCTCCGCATTTATGACGGGTGTGCCCAAGTTGACGTTGGAGGCCGTACACTGACCTGTATCTGTATTCACTGTAATATCAGTAGGACATGTAATCGTCCGATCTATATTTTTTGTAACTGTGACAAATTGATCGCAAGTAGCGGAATTATTAGAGCTATCAGTTATTACCCAAGTTACAGTAGTGAGTCCTATATCAAACGCATACGTACTGAGATCAATATCCTCACCTCCCACCGTAGGCTGGACAGAAACTACCGAGCAATTGTCAACCCCTATTGGAGGTGTTCCTATATCAATATTGGAGGCTGTGCAAGTTCCTGTATCGGCGTTCACGAATATATCAGGAGGGCAAGACCCAACAGTTGGTACTTCGTTATCTGTGACGGTCACCGTTTGATTACAAGTTACCACGCTAAATTCATCGTTATACGTCACCCTCCATGTCACCGTAGTTGTGCCCACGCTAAATTCATTTATGGTCGGGTCAATAGGCTGTCCATTTACAAGTGCTACAACAGAAGATACTGCGCAGTCATCTGCGCTAATGGTAGGCGTGCCCAAATTGACGTTGGAGGCCGTGCACTGACCTGCATCTGTGTTTACTGAGACATCTGCCGGGCATATTACCGTGGGATCTATCCCCTTTATCACTGTTACCAATTGCTCACAAAAATCAGTATTCCCTGAAGCATCGGTCGCGACCCAGGTTACCGTTGTCTGCCCTTCACTAAACACATAGGTATTAAGATCAATCACAGTGCCTTCTACAGTAGGCTGGACAGTGACCGAACAGTTGTCTGACGCTATAGGAGGCGTCCCCAGATCAACATTGGAGGCCGTACAAACTCCGTCGTCTGTATCGATATCTACGTCTTGAGGGCATTCTGTAATTGTTGGTTTTATAGTATCCTCGGTAACAGTAACCGTAAATGAACATGTGGCAGTATTCCCAGCCGCATCCGTTGCCTGATATGTCACGGTGGTTTCACCAATTGGGAAAACTTCACCACTCGCTGGCCCGCTTGTCCTTGTAACCGTTAAACAATTTGTATTATCACTAAATGTTGGAACGTCATATGTCACGGGTATAACTCCGCAGACAACCATATCATTAGGACATGTCACAGATTCAGGAAATATAACATCTGTTACCGTCACATTGGATATACAACTCGAAGTTTGTCCGCTAGAATCTGTTACAAATACAGTCTCGGCCTGTGTTTCACCTATATCATCACAGGTATAAATGACCTGTAAAGGTTGCACTGTTGCAACTTGTATATCATCATTATACCCAGCTAAGGTTGATGCACTACCAGCAAACGTACCATTTTCACCTAAAAAAACTGTTGGATTAATGCAGTTTACTGTTGGCGGATCGTCTTTTAAAAAACGCATGTTCATAGCCAAATCTTGACCAGAAAGTTCAGTCCAACTCCCAGAAATAAGCTGAAACAAATTACCATTAGCATACGGATTATTAGAGTCATACCACAATTGTATTGGCTGCGCCCCATTACCAACGTCTAGAATAAAACTATACTCATTTCCAGATATCAATGAGACATTTGAACTCAGGTCAATGACCAATTCATAGTCTCCATTGCTGATCACTGGAATCGAAATGTCGTTTTGATCATCCAAAAAGGGGACCAGTAAAGCATTCGGATCACCTCTCTTAAGAATAAACCGAGCATTACTTCTGGCTATCGGATTATTGCGAATTCGTATGATCAACTGATCGAAGCCATTACAAGGTGCTATAAATGATTGAGCAACCTTGGTGTAGTAATTTGTTGGGAGCGAGGATTCGATGTTAACATTGTCATTGATCGTACAGGCTTGTGCATGTATCACTTTGGGGCAAAGTAGTACCAAGCCGAAAAAAACAATGGAAAAAAAGTTCTTTGGGGTTGTGAAGACATTCATAACACCCTTGAAGAAGGAAATACAAAAGGTCATAGTAAAGAGGGATTTAAGGTTTTGAAAAACAATCGATTTGTTGATTGAAGCAAATGTATTGGGAAGTGGTAGTCAATAAAATACGCACAAACGCGTAACCTATACGCGTTGCTACGAATGAATGATATGCTCATTACCTTATTTTCTCACTGCCAACCAGCCTCTCTCAATCATAGAGTTCATTTGTACATCGTCAATTCGGTTGAAATCGCCTATTAAATCAGTATCAAAACCGTCATTGGGACAGGTCGGTTTCCAAAAAAAACAAATAACGAAGTATGTTTGGTATGGCTAGATTCAACTAGCCATACCAAACTGCTTTATATGAAAACAATACACGTACAACTGCTGGTACTTCTGAATCTATTGCTTACGGGCTTTCTACTTTATAATACCTATACACAGCACAAAAATGCGTTTCCAATTGAATTTTCTGATAAAATCCTTAAAGTGAGAGGAATCATCATAACTGATTCACTGGGCGTTGAGCGTGTGATCATCGGCGCTCCCCTACCTGACCCAACCTTTCACGGGTACCGCGCATCACGTGGTCAAAATGCAGGTGTCTCTGGGGTCATGCTTTACGATTCTGAAGGGCAAGAACGCGGCGGATATGTCACAGATGATGACTACGGCAATGTGTTTTTGACCTTGGACTCTAAAACCAGTCAGCAAGCGCTCTTTATTTCTGAGCCACAGGGTGGCGCCACCATGATGGTTTGGGGCGCTAATGGCAACAAGGCTACCATGGGTGCCTACAACGATACCATCAGCCTTGACCTTCTAAACAATGGAAAAAAACTAAACCTTAGCTTTCATGAATAAGACCCTCTATATTGTTACGTCCTTTATACTTGTTGTCATAACAGGCTGCACAAACACACCCACACTCCCTGAACAAAAACTCACCGGAATCAATCCGTTGGCCTATACCGACGTCACTTATATGGGAGCTAAAGACACCGTATTGGTTGCCACTTATTCTGGAAGGGTTGCCATGCGCTGTAAAGACAACCCTGAAGAAACTGTCATTTCACAACTCAATGACGAAGTCTACAGCTTGGCGTTTCATGAAAAGAACGACCACATTATTGCTGCCACGCTCGAATCTGGTGTTGTTATTATCGAACGTTCTTCCGGAAACATTTTCAAAACGCTTCCGCTATCAATCACTTCTTGGATGCTATTGCTTCGATTGTCGAAGGATCAGAAATACCTGTATGGTTTTGATAAGACGGGGAAAAACTACATTTGGGATGTTGACAAAAACTATGCACTTATCAACTATCCCGAATCGCTTCCGAGGAGTGTTATTCGATATGTTGGCACTGATGGAAACGCTTATCATGTCGGTGCAAGAGAGACCTTTGTTTACGATATTCCTTCCGAAGAAATCAAACAAAAATTCAACGTCAACGGACGATTGGTTGATGTAGACACTAACGGAGATCTTTTGATCCTTGGTCAAAATGATGTGCGTTCATTTGATATTGACAAGGAAGGGTTTGTCTTTAAAAAAGAGCATCCTAATTGGATCTTTCATATTGGTGAGAAGGACACCGACACGGTACATATTCCGTTTCAATTTAAACTGACAACTGCTCGCTATGGTGCCGACAAGGTCTATTCGGCGGGCATCGATCGATCGATCAGAGTCTGGAATAAGAATGATGGATCACTTATCAAAGACCTCATCGGACATCGAGCTACTATCAGCAGCATTCAGATAAATGACGCGAAGAACCAACTTGTTTCTGTTGACTTGAAAGGAGGCCTCCGATTTTGGGAGCTTCGATAAGATGGATCAAAGGTTGTAATTCAGTTTCTTGAACTCATTTGGAGGAAGGCCTTCAATTTCTTTGAAAACACGGTAAAAGGTAGATTTTGATTTGAAGCCACATTCTTTGGCCAACCCCACAAGATCGTATTTGTTGAGTGTATCGACCGCCATCAGCGATTTGATCTCTTCGACACGTAATAGATTGATGAATTCTTTAAACCCGAGGTTACGTGTGTGTTTAATGTGGTCGAATAGGTCGCGCTTTGAAATACCCATTTCTCTTGAGCACGATTCTAGCGTCAATGTGCTGTCTTTGAACAATTTTCCTTTGACCAGTCGTTCGTTGATAAGTGCATCAATGGTATCGCGAGAGTTATATGCTTTTTCGTTGATCAACGCATTTTTTGGCAGGAATGCCTTTTTGAAATAGGGTATCTCACTCAGAGCAAACAAGAACAGAAAGTATCCTAAAAGATGAAGGTATACGTAGATCGACATCTCTCCGTATTGAACAAAGCTCTCATAGATTCCTTGCATTTTGGCGGTGATCGCTTCCGAAAAAATATTGGCCTTTAAGATATTTACATACAGGTCCCAAATCGGTACCTGAAGTAGGAAGAAATAGAACGTATAAAACAGCAACAACACTCTTTTGTAGGCCCTCGGAATGATACGGGGTTTGATCCTCGTCTCAATCTCTTTTTTGGAAACTATAAAATAGTACAGGTAAATAAAAAAAATCATGACGCCAAACACGACCGACAACTTGAATTTTTCTTCGTAGAAGGTATCCCTTCCGAAGAAGCGCGTGCCTATGATCATTAGATAGAACACTGTAGGCGCTATTAAATTTTTAAGTACGAAGCTTCGCTGTAAGGTGTCATACACCGATCGATAGTAGAACAAAAGAATCGCTCCTGCGAAAATGGGCTTTCCTGGACCTATAAGAATGAAGAGGATGAGATCTTCTTTCCAATGCCCCATGAAGACATACTTAAAGAACCACAATCCTAGTATCAAACAGAGAAAGGCCAAGGGAATACGCACGGGTTTTGATTTGACCACAAAGTGGATGATAGCCACAATGATAAGCTGTGCGCCCAATAAAAATTTAATTCCTTTAAAAAAATCTGTTAACTCGAACATGGATCCTCTAACATTCTGAACGAAAACAAATGTATTAAATTAATTGTGGGAGGACGGGCTCTATTGCTTCAACTCGTTTCGAATCTGCATATAAAAAAAGTCCCAAAAATATTTTTGGGACGTTGAAAATTATGGTGTCGGTTTATTGACTAATTACTACATAGCGTGGTTTACTGTCACTACCTTTATAGATGACGAAGACCTGACCGTTTATTAATTGAGTCATGTCGAAATCTTCTTTCCAATACTTAAATTCATCAATGAATTGAAACGGACCTTTTGTAAGAACCCCATTTGGATCTATGAGCCATCCAGTAGCTTTGGCTTTTTTACTTGATGGTCCCGAGATAACCGAAACGAATACAGAGCCGTCCTTTAAGGATAGGGACTTCACCATATGACTTTTAACGGGTTCATCTGTTATGGCTATTTTTTCACCAGCTCCGTCTTCCCCAACAATCTGATAGACCAATCGATCATTATTCTGAATACCTGTTTTTCCTTCTGTATAAAGAATCAATGCCTTTCTGTCTTTATGGCCGTGCACAGCGACCAGATTTATATCATAAACATTTCGGGTAACTTGCACTTTCCAATCAGGGCTATAGTTGCCAGGCCCATGATAGTATTCAACGAACAAATCCCGCTTTCTAAGTCCCATGAAGATTCCACCACTGGGATCTTTAGATACCGAAACAGGCCACGGAGCAAAGTCATTGTATCCCGAAAGTACTTTTTTTACAGGTTCTGAGATCTTTCCTGTTTCGTTGGTAGCAAAGAAATAGGTGTCGTAGTTCTCATTAGACCCGTTTCTGAAGGTTTCCATGTATTTTTCGGTAAAGTACACATACGCTCGTTTCGGGTGTTTCCCGATAGAGAGACCCACGAGACCATTTCTGGCTTTGGGTTTAAAATCGATCTGTGTTGGATTTCTTATCAGTTTTCCGTCTTTATCAAAGACCACATACATCAATCGAAGATCAAATTTCATACGCGCTATTTTGTAGCGGTTGAAATAGACGATCAACACGTTGCCGTTAGCAAATGTCACTGCTTTTTGCTGAGAGATTGCCACTTCGTGCTCATAGTTGTTATCTGTATAAATAACTGGTGTGTAAGGACTCAGTGTAGGTGTGTAGAAAGTTGCCTCTCCTTTTGCCTTATAATTGGACCACGCTACAAGTACTTTGCCACTGGGTAGTGTGGTCGTCGTATAACTCTGTGCACCATTTCGGACGTATAGTTCGCCCGATTTGATGACTTTCATACTATTCTTGATCGAAGGGTTAACGACCCTGGGATCAACCTTTTTAACTTTTGGGCGTTTTACCTCTTTTGGCCTAATGACCTGTGCACCAAGGCTAAAAGAAAAGAGAAGGAACGCTACATACAATACTGCTTTCATAATAACAAGAATCTTAGGTTGTACTTACTTAAACTATCACCACGGTCTCAATGCACCGTTGTACTAGGTTTTCGAATTAAGGGATACATCAGAAATCCTATGCTATTTTGGGGAACTAGCATGTCAAGGTAAACAAAATAATTGTCTGATATACAGGATTTTTCCTGTTCTTTGAATCTGTTATTATGGTTTGAAGCTTGGACTCACTTCCTATTTCTCTTTAAAAATACCCTCTTAATCTTGATCTTGTTGCTTCAGTCGTGCTATGGTAAGCGGTGAACGCGTCACGTAGATAAACTTGTCGTAGCGTTGATAGGTGTTTAGTATGCCCTTCAATAGGGTAAACTTCTTTTTATCTTCTTGCTTCGCGCTATTTAAGGCTGGTTTCCAGTGTACTTTGTCAACTAGCAACGCTTCCTTTTTGTTTAATAAGGCCTTTTTCATGATGAGGCTGTCAAAAGCGTTCATCTTTGATTCTACATAGCTTTCATCTGGTGCTATCAATTTTTTCTTGTAGGCTTTTTGAAACTTCTTGACGCTTCTCTGATAATACCAACCCGAGTGCATGCACTTTTCTAAATCGATGTCTGCCATTTGATCTAATGCATAGGCCCTCCCTTCTATTCGGATGGAATAGGTCTTATTCTTGGTGTACGGAAAATCATAGGACAAATAGCTTCCTTCGCGATAAAAATTACCTCCATCAGGGTATTCAAAGTGATTTGGAGTGTGATAAGCGCCTGCGTGAATGAAGGCTTTTTTTCCGAGCCAATATTTTCCTAGGAACGCTTTTTCGGTAATATTTCGCACCATGGCCTTTTGTCGGTAAAAATTGAAGTCAAAGATCTTGCACTTGTAATAGGAATCTAGGTTGTCTAAAACGGTCTCTATGTAGCTCGGGGTGATAAACGGGTATTGGCCTTCTAGGTTCTTTTTCTTAGCTAGTGCAAGCTGTTGTCGATATAACTGCAGGATCTCTTTTAAGTCGGAGTTTATGATATCATCAACCTCCAACTTTTGATCGAATCCTAGTTTTTGAAAATAGGGTATGATCAACTTCTTGAGTGTCGTTCTGTAGTCATGTTCAACATCAGAATATCCCACATACAAGGCCTTTTCGGGATAGCGCATGTTCCATCGTCGCATGTGTTTTAAAAGGTTCATGCTTTCTACATTGTGAATTATGTTGTTGAGTTCCTTGCTCAAAAATTCATTGGCTTCGCTTTCATCTTTTAACGTGAGATAGTGGTTGACAAAGCCTGTGAGTGAGTATTGATTTTCAAGGATAATCAGCGGATACTGATCAAAGGTGTTCAGCGCAAAGAACATGCGATTTCTGATATGCTGAATGAATCGGTAGTAATGATTTTCTCCTAACAAAACGACCTTGTTTTCTTGGGCATGGGGTTTTAACCACATCAGGTCTTCAATATTTTCAAAGTTCGCTGCGATATCATCGGTACTTATACGGCTTGTTTCCATAAGGTACTCTTGGAGCGTAATGTCTGATAGCTGATCCAACGTTGGCAGTGGGTACAAGCCGATGTTATCTAATTGATCGAGTTTTTCGGCTGTTTTTTGTGCTTGCATCTGAAAACAGAGAAGTACGGTCAATATAGTAATCGTTCTCATTTTAAACATATGGTTATTTTTAGAGGAAAATTGCTGCTTGCTAGTGCTGTCTGAAGAAGTTTCTTCAGACAGCTTCTTACTTTAATCACATTCACATTCAACCAACGGCTGACCATCGTCAAGTCCGTTTTGAATATCTCCCTTCGTCGGAGGCGTTTCTACTACCAGCAATGTGTAAAGCATTGCAATAATCATCTTTATCATATTGTTTCTATTTATGGGTTTCTATTTTTTAGAGTTGTGTTAAAACTGACGTTATTCACTCCTAGATGTATTGCGAACACACCCCATGTGTTAAATGGCTTTCATTCTATTGTTTCGCTTATTGTGCTCGACTTCGGCAAGTCCCAAAGCTTCCATCAAAGGCGGAATGTACATGCCCACTCTTCCTCTCAGTCCTTTTTTCAGACCGTACCATCCTCCTATTGGGTTTTCTAGCGAACGTCCCCAAAATTCAACCGTACCTTCCTTAGCTTCGGCTTTTTCATCCTTACTGCCCAACAACATCCAATCTCCGTGATCCTTGAGCATCGTATGCAAATCTTTTATGATTCGGGCGTCATAGTACAATACGGTTTTGCCTACCGTGCATACAATGATCTCAACACCGTCCTTTTCATCCAGGTACATTTCGTATTCTGATGATAATGGAGGCGTCTTTAGTTTCCATGGGTTTTCTTTTGTTCTTCGTTCCATAGCGATTTAGTTTTTAGTATGTGATTGATGAATAAATCTCCTGATTGAGGTATCAAAAAAAGCTTGCGATACCATACCGCAGTTCCAATTTATAGATTGCACTGCAGAAAAAAACGATGCTGGGCCTTAGGAGATGTCCCAAGATCAGTTTTGAGACACTTATGCGATACTTCGCGACAAATCACCCCAGCATCACGATCTCTTAGCTTATGTCCCAATCTGCGTTTTGGGATGGGTTGTATTTATAGGCGTCCATTATTATGAATACATTGAAAAACGAATGTTTAAAACCCTTAGTTATGATACACTTTCTTATAGCAAAAACAGTAGCACGTTCTGTTTATTTCTTTGCGTTTCTTTTATCATTTATCTGCCTTTCTTGCTCTAGTGACGACTCAGATGAGGGTGGTGATAGTGTTGATCTTTCGGTGGTTGAAGGATGGTATGTGGGGCTCCTAAGTTCTGACCTCACCACCTTCGGGGTATCGGCAACTCTAGAAGAAACAAGCAACGGTCGATACTCGGTAAAACTCTATGAAACTTCGAGCTGGATGCCCATGCATAATTCTGACGGTGTAACTCCTGAGGTAACTGGCACCATCATAGTGGACGGAATGAACGCTACTGCCGATCTATTCTTGTCATCCGACCTACCGTCATGCACCGGTAACTACGATGGCGATGGTACCAGAGACAATGAGCAAGGTAAATTCACATTGCAAATGGATTACAACGAAACCTGTAACGGTGCAAATTTCACAGGAAGTTTCACCTACACACTCACAAAGGTTCGGGATATTCAATAGAAAGATGCGAGAAAGAATTACGCCTGCCCTTTACTTCATGGCCATTTGTTCCATGTACTCCTTGGGCGTTTTTCCTTCGCGTTCCCTAAAATTGCGATAGAACGTAGATCGAGAGCTAAACCCTGCTTGTTTTGCCAATCCCGTTAAACTGTATTTGATATTGGCATCATCCAAAAGCATTCTTTTGAACTCTTCAATACGAAGGTCATTGATGAAGTCGTGTGCTGTTTTATCGTGCTCTTTCTTGATATATAGACGGAAACGTTTTTCGTCTATTTTAGCTGACCTCAATGTTTTGATCAGGTCGAACCCTTCTTCGGTATATACTTTTTGCTTGTCAAAGTAGTGAGCGATGAACTCTTTGATATCATCACTTTCTGATACTAGATCATAGCCCGTATAGATCTTTGAACCAAAGATCCACCGTTTGATGCGTTCATTCTCCAAGATGGTAAAGAGAAGTATGCTTGCAGAAACGATGATGCTTAATGGCTTCAACACAAACTTTGAAAGCGCTGTATAGGTCTCAAACGGAATTCCTTCTGGGAAGAACACAATCGATCCAAACCCATAAAAATTGGTCACAATATCATAAGTCAAAAACACCCAAATAAACCATTGGTACCTTTTAAAAACACTGGACAACAGTGATAGTTTTATTTGTTTGAAGAGCGAAACGCTCTTTATCATATAGAAAATTGCCAACACCATTTTTAAAGCAGCCGTTAACAGCACCACCTCCATTAGATTTTGACGAAAGAAATCGACATATACAAACTTGGTAAAAAGATAGACAACATCGAATACTAATGGTAAGGCCAGATGCGATGCCACAAATCGAAACGTATTGTTGGACTTAAGTACGAGTGCAATGTACAGATATACCAAAGGTGCATAAAACATGCTCTTTTGTCCGCCGAGTAAGATGTTATAAAAAAGACTGTGGTTATAGTCTGGCCAATAGAGATTGTAGAAAAAGGTGGTTCCAAAAATTAGGATAAAGATCCCGAGCATGCTATCTCTACGGGACTTTGAGAATATATTGAAGACCCCGAGTATGATCAATTGTATACTTAAGCAGACATGGATTCCATTAAAGATCAAATCGGGATAGGCTGGATTCATTCTTGCAGGGATTCTTCAAATTAAGGGTTAGCAGCACTTGAAAATAACTAAAATTCTTTAGCGCAATGTTCGATACTTAAAAGACGTTTCTTCTCTTACAATGTTACAAGTGTCAAAAAATTACTTCCCAAACAATCGTTTGGGACGTGCCATGGTTGCACATAATCCTTTACCCTGTGTAGTTTTGAATTCATCGATTGACTCAGATGACAATTTAATCATAATACACAATCTATGACATTAAATAATCTCTTTAAATTCATCTTTTTTACCTTGGCATGTCAGACTTCAGCACAAGAAGTGATTCCTATACATGTTACCGAGCAAGGGTATATCATCGTGCAAGTAACTTTAAATGACAGCATTCCTGGAAATTTTGTCCTAGATACGGGCGCTGGCATCAACGTTCTATCTGGAAAGATGTTCGATAAAGTCAAAGCTACCACGCGCGAAAGTGGGTTTCATACTGGATTTAGACACGACGGCGATCGTCTAAGCGGCAAATTGCACATCTTGCCTTCAATTGGTCTCGGCGAACAAACCTTGGCCAATTCTGAAGTGGCTGTGTTTCCTCCTTTGGACGGAATGGGTATCGATGGATTGTTGTCTTTAAAATTCTTTGAAGATACACCGTTCACTATTGATTATGTCAACAAAGAGGTGTTGATTCATACGGAAGCCTCCCTGCGGAAAATGACCGCTACCAAGAAAACGATTCCTATTGAGACCATCAGACACGGACGCGTGGGGCTTGATGTGATGTTGCATATTCGCTTGAATGACCTCATCACTCTTGACGCCATTTTTGACACCGGAAGCGGGCATGATACCGTGCTTGTCAACCCCTACTACATCGAAAAGCTAGGCATGCTTCCGCAAGACATGAAGGTCACATCATACACCAAGATCGTTTCTGGTGAGCAGAAAACAGATTGGAACTCTTCATTGAAAGAAGTACGACTACAACAAAGTGACCTGAAAATAAACAACGTACCGGTGCGCTTCCGCGAAGACCTCATTTACGAAGCCCTAATAGGAAGTCGTCTGTTTGTATCGGGTTCGGTGACCTTCGACCTAAAAAATAAACGGATCTTTCTTTAAGATCCACTTACCACTTCACTACTTTGAAGCTTTCCCCCTTTATGCGTAAAAGATACACACCACGCTGCAGGGAGTCCATAGGAACCTGGGTTTCTAAGGCATACACCTTTTTTGTCCAGACATTTTGACCGCTCAAGGTGAACAACTCAAGCGTTCTTGGCTCGCTTGTTTTAAAGGTGAGGTGCAATCGGTCTGAAACCGGATTGGGATGAATCTTAAAGGACGAAATACTTTGCTCATCAACGCTCAGCACATTCTGCGTCAAGGGATTGTACGTATTCCCCGAAAGGGCAAGCATATACAGCGCTCTAAGTGTTGCGCCGAAATAGGCCGATGTAGCTTGATTTTTCAATTCGGTATAGCCATTGTTCACAAAGGTCTGTGTTGTAGAGGACATGGCGGCACTTGAATAGGCGCCTGTGAACGTTGGGTCTTTGTAGGTAGTATTGATCGCCACCCCAGCCTGACTGTATCCTGGATAGATCTGGTCGAAACCTCCTTGCGCAGTCACAAAATTGTTGCACAGCGTTGTATAGGTCAAGGCTTGGGCATCACCATGCCAAACGTAGTCGATCGCAATTCGCCATGGCGTTCTGGCCGCATCGTAGTAGTACGATTTGCCCTGGTCATAGGCCCAAGGAACAATCGTTGAGTAGTCTCCGTCGGCTTCGCACCAATCGGACACCAAATTATAGACCGCACTGTTTTTGGTCAAGTTGGCATTGATGATCTCATAACATTTGCTGGCCACAGCGTTCCAAAAAGTAGTGTCACTGGTATACTCTCCAAAGACTCTAAAATAGCCCGGCGCAAAATACGACGGGTTCGTGTTCTGGCTTCCGCCCCAAGCGTCACCTGGCTTTAATACGCTGGTTCCGCTTTCGACCTCATGGTTTTTAATGGCAGCTATCAAGGTAGTCGCAGCGCTTTGATAATTAATGGCTCCTGCATTGCCCCAACGCTTGTCGGCCGTGATCAAGGCGAGGGCTGCATCAAGCTCGGCGTCGGTGGCACCATTGTTTCCGATCACGCCCGAGCATCCGTTGATCTTCCAATTCATCACACCGTTGCCATTGGCATGGTCTTGATAGTACAACCAGAGTCCGTCGAACAACTCTTGATCATTGGCATAGACCGAAAGAAGCATTCCGTAGGCAACACCTTCAGAAACTGTTTCGGCCGGATTGTCAAATCGAATGCGATAGCGTCCGTTGGTGCAGGCCTCAGCAAAGGTATTTCGCCATGAAACATACACATCATAGGCGTCATTTGCTTGAATGTTGGTAGGTTGGAGTCCGTGGTCATAATCGGCATTGATAAAACTGACGTTGGAGATTTGCGCCGTTGTGACACCAAAGAAAAGCGTCGCCAACAGGCAAAGAAGGTAAGGGAGTTTCATAAGTAAGTTTGTTGTTGTTAAGGTATTGTAATATACGCAAGAATTGTAGGATGTGGATTATGGGATCGTTAAAATGTTCGTTTCCTAAAACGGTAAGTGATTCTTATATATACTAAAAAAAGAGACCCTACCATAAATGGCAGGGCCCTTTGCAAGACTTTATCACCCCTTACTTAGATAAAGTCTAGCGCTCATAACAATAAGAGGTCTAGTTCTCGCTGTTTTACCGCCAGTTATGAAAAAACAGACCTCGGACAACGTAACCGAGGTCCTATAAGAAACTTTATCACCCCTTAATAATAAAGCTTCTGTAGTTGGCCAAGAATTAGGGCAGTTGGCTATTAATCGTATAAAATACGGAGTTGAACAATTGGTTCTCGGGATGTGCTAAGACGTTGTCTTTTATATATAAAAGTTCGTTGCCTGCGTTGAGAAAGATCACTTCGCCGTCCATGTTGATATCTTCTGCGTAATAACCTACTGGTTTATAGAAGACAGAGGCTCCAAACGGACTTTCGGCGGCTGAGCGATCCAACACTAATTGTTTTATCTCGACTGACTCTGCTCCAGTGTTTAAGAAGATAATCTCGGCATCGTCATTGGCATCTCCGGCCCACATGCCTTGGATACCTGTTGGCATTTCATAGGTGGTTTGGGCGTTTGTACCAAATGTAGCAACACTATCATCTGTAAAATCAACCTGAGCAGCTGTATTTGCATTTAAAGAAATCGTAGCGGCACTCATGATGCCTAAATGGTTACGGTGTTTGATCGCTATATGATAAGAATCTTCGTCTTGCTCAAAACTAAGGGCGCTTGTACCATCGGTATCTACGACATTACCATTACGCAATAATAAAGCCGATTGTCCTTCAATTACCTTAGTATTATCTGTAGCATCTCGTAGTTCAACCCATACCCAGTCTACTACAGCATTAGCACCTGCCGTATTTAATATCGATGCATTGATGGTTTTACCATCACTATACGGAGTGGCTAAAGGAATTAAGTTCGCTACACGTAGATCATCACGCATTAAATTTTCTTCTCCCGTGAACGGAGCTATTGTAGGTCCCTGTAAAAAGACTTTTAGGTCTATCGAAAGGTCTATTATTAGTTGTAATTCTATCGCCCCGATATCATCGGCCCCATAAACCCCTCTTGGGTTGCCCAATTGATCGGTTGTTTCCGTTGAGCTCCCTGCATTATAGGCGGGGCTCGATGAATTGGATATGGGGTGGTGGTGAAGAGTGGTACCCCCATTGTCGGTTAAGGCATCCAATCCCGGATCGTTTATGCCAATGATATTCCCATCAACACCATCGGTCAGGCCACCACCGGTACCAATAAGATTGTAACTGCTTGTACTCTCTAAGCTACCTCCATTAATATCTGGTGAGGCTCCACCTGTATTCCCCGAAATAATGGAATTTTGTGCATCAATGACGGCAAGACCATCAAATACAATAGCTGCATTGGTTGAATTGTTGTCTGTAACAGTACAATTATTTAAGGTGGCAAAGGCTGTATTAGTACCTTGTCCAGTTGCCAATACTACCGAGGTACCCGTGGACGAGTCATTACCACTCATGGTACAGTTATTCATAGTTAAGCTTGCATCAAGACTTACAAAATTGGATGCAAAAACCTTCATAGCATCTCGGGTTGTGCTATTGATTACGGCACAGTTATTCATTACAGTAATACCTCCCTCACTTTCGAATGCGGCTCCCCATACATTGCCCTGGTTGCCATCAAAGGTGACGTTTTCGAACAGCCATTGCGACCGTAATGCTGATAGACCAGCCCCTTTATTGGATACACAGTTTTTAATGGTCACATTGGTCATTTTGATATCATAATCATTACCATTACGCCCCAAATTCAGGATAGCACCTCCCCAAGCGCCATATGGTGAACTTGTAGCAGAATTTCCGTTCGCTAAAGTCATATTGGACAGTTCCAATAGCATGTGGGCAAACCCCATGTAAAATATCCGGCTGTTTCCTTGAGCATCTATAGTCAACAGATCCTCACCGGGACCGATCACGATATGGTTACCGCCGGTTCCTCCAAAACCCCCAAACTCAATTTGGCCAAGGGTAAGAACAATCGTTTGCGGGGTATCGAATAAGGGTGAAAATGTTATGGTATCCAGCCCGGGAGTATTGCTTGAAGCTATCACAGCCTCTCGTAACGAACAATCATCACTGTCGCAACCATGGGCGATAAGATTTCCTGTGTCAGGGTCGTACTCAGAATCATCAGTATCTTCCACTTTTGTCACTACGAAGGTGGTTGCGCGATTCAGGTTCTCATTTCTTTCATTTTGGATAGCAATAAGGTTTACGTTCTCTGCATAACGCTGACTTGGAGCTGCTACTCCTCCATTTTGATTACTATAGATTCCATCCGGATATGGAAAGCTGGTAACATTCGTGTTCGTAGGATCAACAGATTCGGTTTCGCCTGTGTATACCAGTGCCTTAGTTTGTACCATTGCATCGCTGGCATGTAATGATGTGCTGCTACTTTGGGTTTGGGGAATATCAAACTCACAAGTGCGTTCTTCCGGAAGAATCATAGCTTCCTGAGTAAATGCAAATTGGAATATGCATAATGCTATTGGTAGTAAAACATTTATTTTCATTGTGTTGTTCTTTAAAAAGATCATGATTTGGTGGGTTAAAATGATTGTCCTTTAATCTCTTTTTTAGTATTGCTAAATACGTCCTATATTAAGTTGGATACGTAATTCAATATCATCATTCAGGATATTTCCATCTTCTGTAGTATCTCTTGGAGTTTGGAAAATATCATTAAGACGGGTGCATTCTTGTCCTAGTAAATTTTGCGACAAGCAAAAGAGTAGAAACAAAGGGATTACTGCTTTCATAGTGAATTGCTGATTTATAAGTGTTAGTGGCAGATTTATAAATCTTAGTGACGGATTTAAAATCTTGTAGCCAAAATTATATGTACGCAAAGCAGCAGCCTAAAAACAGCAGTTTACAAAAGGGTTACGAAAAATTAAAGAAAGGGGTTACATGAGGGTGACAAAGCACCCTAAACCCTTACCATTACTGAGTTTGACACGATTAATAAAAGTCTCTAAATTGAGCTTCTTTCGAAGTCAGCTCTGCTCATTTTCCCCGAAGCAGCATTGATATTTTGAAGAATGGCGACATGTCTTGTGTCCATGTTCATTCGAATCCATGTACATAGGCATACATCGGTCTTGGTCAAGTTTGGATATCTGGACCTTGGATTTGAATAAAAGGAGTTGCTTTTCCAAACGTTGAAACGTGGTGTTCTGTTCTTTGGCGCTCACCCAAAGAGGCATTCTGCATAAGAAGTAAGGGCTTAACGCATGCAATACTCTATAGACTAGAATTTATTCTGAGGGTCTAACACCGTCTGTATTATTTTTTTACCTCAATTCATCAATACAACAAAAAACCCCGGCCAATTAGCCGGGGTCTGAATAGAAACTTTATCACCCCTTAATAACAAAGCTTCAGTAGTTCGTAAAGAATTAGGGCAGTTGGCTATTAATCGTATAAAATACGGAGTTAAACAATTGGTTGTCGGGATGTGCCAAGATGTTGTCTTTTATATATATAAGTTCGTTACCTGCGTTGAGAAAGATCACTTCGCCGTCCATGTTGACATCTTCCGCATAATAACCTGCTGGCCTATAGAAGACAGAGGCTCCAAACGGACTCTCGGCGGCTGATCGATCCAATACTAGTTGTTTTATCTCTACTGATTCTGCTCCGGTGTTCAAGAAGATAACCTCGGCATCGTCATTGGCATCTCCGGCCCACATGCCATACACACCTGTTGGCATTCCATAGGTGGTTTGAGCGTTTGTACCGAATGTAGCAGTAGATTGGTCTGTAAAATCTACTGTAGTTGTCGTACCATTCAACGCGATTGCATTTGAAGACATAATCCCTAAGTGATTTCTATGTTGTACGCTTATGTAGTAATTACCGTCCGAAGTATCAAAAGACAGGGCAGAAGTACCATCTGTCGTAACGAGATCACCGTCACGTTGTAGTAAGGCAGATTGTGCTGTTATTACGAAAGTATTATCGGTTGCATCACGCAGTTCAACCCAAACCCAATCTACTATTGCATTAGCTCCAGTGGCATCAAAAACTGTTGCTTCACAGGTTAAACCATCAGTATACGGACTTGTTGTAGGGACTAATCCAGCTACTCGTAAATCATCTCGCATTAAACTTTCTTCACCTGTATTTGGGTTTACATAGGCGCCTTGTAAATATACCTTAGGACTAAGTACAACACTACAATTCGAACCTCCATCTATAATTACCCAATTATTATTGGTAATCATGCGTTGTCGAGCGGTTGCTCCAAGACAATAGGTAGCATCGGTTGCAAAACTAACACCCGATTGTAAGTTAAGTTGACTCCAATTAATTAATAGGTCATCATAGTTTGTATCGGAAAAAGCAGATCCTGTTAACAATAAAACTGCAGATTGTATATTTGAAACATCCCAATTTCCAAGCGGTTGATCAAATGCAGAAGCATCTCTAAACATGAAGGTCATATTTTGTACCGAACTTACATTCCAGTTATTTAAAGGTTGGTTAAAGCTATCCGTTCGTCTGAACATAGCTGACATACTCTGCGCATTGCTTACATTCCAATCATTTAAAGGTTGATTAAAACTATCGGCTTCGTCAAACATTGCTGAAAAAGAGATCACATTACTTACATTCCAGTTATTTATAGGCTGATTAAAACTACCCGCACTACTAAACATGAATGCCATTGTGGTTACATTACTAACATTCCAGTTATTTAAAGGTTGATTGAAATTATTAGCCACATTAAATAGGAAGGACATATCTTCAATTGTGCTTACATCCCAATTATTGATAGATGCATTTGCTATCAATGATTGACAGCCATCAAACATTGATCTTAAACTGGTCACATTTGACAGGTCAGGTATATCTGTAGCGATCATATCCATGTTTGCACAATCTGTAAAGGAGAATTCAAAAGAGGTCCATGGATTGTCTCCCCATTGTTCAATGGTTAGTAGTTTTTCTCTATTTTCGGAGGAATTCCCATCAAAGACGATTCTAGAGAAGGTTCCAAAAATACTCACGGTATAAGTACCGGCTGTTGCATAAGTATGTGTTGCATCTCCGGTAATTCCGTAATCAACATCACCATCTCCCCAATCCACAATGTAATCATATGTTTCTCCTAAAAAAGTTGGAATGGTAATACTTTCATTTGCTGTGGTTGTTTGCCATGTAGTAATGAATGGACTCTCAGTATTTTTCATTAAAGAAAAATCATTTCCATCACCTCCTACATAGCTAATTGTAAACGGGATTCCTCCAACTTCAATGCTGCTTCCTTCCGGGTAGTTTAAAAATGTTCCAACAATAGCGTCTGTATCATCGTTATCTATTAGAATTAACTCGTTATTATTAGGAAGCGTAATAAAATCACCTACAGGAGCAAATGTAGCGTTGTTCAACGTTACAGCGCCTTGAACAGTCACAAAGGAGTAGTCTGTACCACTATTGATATGAGGCGCAAACGAACCTCCGTCAATGGTTACATCATCTGTAATAAGCGAAGAGGTCGTTTGATCGTTTCCTGGTTGTAATAAAGCCCCATTAGTAATTGTTATAGGACCGCCTGTAATTGATGATGTTGAAAAGCCTTGCAATGCTGTACTAATACCTGTAAACGTAGCTGAATTTTCAATAGTTATTGAGGTTTGAGGAATTGCAAAGAACACACCTGTTACGTTGAGGTTTCCAAATGTCAAGCTCGCTGTTGATCCTCCAAGAGTAATATCAGTAGTTGATAGATCTGTATCTGAACTCAAAAATTCAGTAGTGGTTCCTGCCAGACCATTATAGGTAAGATTTCCAAATAAACTCATGTTTGCACCAGTACATGTAATTGTTCCTGCGTCATGGTTTATCACTGGATTTGTGGAATTACTATCTACTTCTATATCTCCTGCTAAGTAGCTTTTATCTGCACCCGTTTTTGTCAGTATTGTTTCTTCCGTCAAGAAAATAGTTCCGGAAGGCGTGGTAATATCAAATTCTGTAACTGTCAAATTCCCTATGATGACATCATTGATATCGTTATATGTAACTGTGTTAAAGGAAACAATGTTCTCTAATACCCTAATATCGTTATCACCATCTAATATGGCTCTGGTTGAACCATTATTTCTTCCGTTCAAAGTAAGTACGTCTGTAGTAATCGTAGCTTCATCATTTTCGTTGATATTACCAAATGCATCAAGCTGTAATTGTGATACTCCTGCTGTTTGAACAGTTCCTCTAAAGTTTATATTTCCACTTCTTATCCGAATGCTATTCACGCCCAACGTAGCATCTGTGGCTGTGATGTCTTTGAAATAAGTAGCATTTCCAAAAGCCACAAATGTAATGCGAGATGCTTCCAACGTTACATTTCCTGCAAATGACACACTATTTCCGCTACCAGAACTTCCGTTTGCGTCATCCATTACAATTGTATTGATTGCCTGTAATGTGGTGTCACCTTCAATTCTAAATATTGAAGTTGATCCGATGGTATTATCTGCAATACTATTCACATTGGTTACCGATAATCCGGTAGCCGTTAGTGCGTCGAATACAATATCAGCATTGGGACTATCAGCAATGGTAAAGATTCCTCCAATGTCTATCGCTCCGGTGTGTGTGTAGTTTGTGATATTATTTAGTGTAATGTCATTGTCTACACCTGTTAACGCCAGGGCCGTAGCAAAGTTGATCCCATTTGTTCCATCTTCTGCATTGAAAATGATTCCATTTGTGATGCTTGCTATTGGAACCGTAACTGTGGTAGCATTATTCAACGTAGGGCCACCAGAAACTGCTACCGTACCTGTAAGATTACTAATGGTCAAGGTGGTGCCATCACTAGAGAGTGTAATATCGTCGTCTGAAGTTCCGCCATTTACATCTGTAATTGTTAAGGTTCCATTGGTTAAATCAACCGTTGTTTCAGTTGGTGTAATAAAAGGATTTACAGACCCAAATGTATCTCCTGCAGTCGGATCTGTATTAAAATCAGATGATGGGACCGTATTTGCTGAAGCATCGAATATATTACCTGAATCATTGGTTACATACCAATCACCTGTTAGCGCATCTCTAAAGGCAAGTCGTGCCAGATCACTGATGTTTGCAATGTCTACACCGCCTAGCTCTGCCCCATAGGTATTGCCAACATCCAAATCTTCATCCACCACACCAAGGGCATCGTATATTTGTCCAAAAGTAGAAAAGTCAGTCGATTGCTTACTCGATTCACCGTCGTTTGGATCAACATCCGTAACATTTACGGTTCCCGTAAAA
The DNA here is from genome assembly GCA_028279515.1 of Flavobacteriaceae bacterium. Classification (GTDB taxonomy): domain Bacteria; phylum Bacteroidota; class Bacteroidia; order Flavobacteriales; family Flavobacteriaceae; genus JANQNQ01. The sequence continues at coordinate 10,218 of JANQNQ010000001.1, read as the reverse complement.
GAATTGGTGAGTATCACCGTATGTGAAGGCGTAATGATCAGTGGAATCGTATCTGTAAATAAACCATTGCTATCAAAAGTACCGGAAATCAATTCTGCACTACGGACAACACCGATAGAAGCACTGTCAACATCTCCTTCCACAACCACAATATACCCTGCAAAAGTTTCGCCCGGAGTTCCTAATATCTCAAAGGTCTGTTCTGTAACACCAGAGAGTGTTGGTTCATATTCGTTGATCAATACAGGAAGGGTGTTGTTTATCCCAGAAACTACATGTACTGTAGCTGCACATTGTGCGCTGTTGCCATTGGCATCTGAGACTGTAAGTGTTACATCGTACGAGCCAATATCTGCAAAGGTGAATGCAATAGAAGAACTACCTTCAATCAATAATTGGTTAATCCCAGTATTATCACTAGAGCCATTATCAATATCACTGGCATTTACCGTAACATCTGCATCAGGTGTTACGGTAACCGTAATATCTTGACAGATTGCGGTAGGATTTTCAGTATCAAGCATAAGGGCGACATCATTTCCATCACCACCTTCATAGGTAATCGTGAATCCATACCCAGATATAATGATACCGCTGCCTTCTGGATAGTTTTCAAACGTTCCTACAATAGCATCCGTATCATCATTTAAGATGAGTACAATTTCATCAGCAGTTGGAGTGGAAGTAAACGCACCTACAGGACTAAATGTGGCATTTGTTAAGGTAAGGATTCCTTCAACTTCTATATCATCATTACTTGTGTTACTTTCAATTATTGGGGCAAATGTAGCCGCATTAATCTCAAGGTCGCTTGTGCGCAGTGTTCCGAAAAACGAACCACTAATGCCAGGCTGTATCGTTGCACCGTTTTCCACAAAGGTTTTGGCAGTACCTAAAGTTCCAATGCCTCTCATGATGGTTGTATTCCCCGAAAGGCGCGCTTCATTTAGAATAGTGAAGAATGTATCTCCAAAAAATATAGGGCCTTCTACGTTTAAATAACCAAATGTTAAGCTTACACCAGGACCTCCAAAAGGTAAGCTGATATCGTCACCAATTAGATTTGTGATTGAGTTAGCAGCACCATTGTATTCAAGTCGTCCAATTAGATTCACATCCGCTCCTGTAAAGTTAATCGTACCTGCATTGTGGTTAATGATGGCACTTCCTGTAGCGGACGAACTGGTAACGTCTATATTTCCATTAAAATTACTGGTTCCTGATCCAGCTTGTGTAAGTTCTGTATTTTCTGAGATGAAAATCGTAGTCGCGGTAATATTAAAGTCATCGGTACTCAACCTACCTATTTCAATATCATTGATATCCGTAAGAAATACAAAACCTAAATCGGTATTCTCTGCACTTTCTAATAGTTTTATATCATTTGTTCCAGCGGTGAAGTTTCCTGATTTTGAAAGTGTCAATACTTCTGTAGTTATGGAAGAGCTGCTCGATTGTGTGATGTTTGAAAAACTTATCAATGCTAATTCTGAGGCACCTGCTGTTTGCACTGCTCCTGTTAAGTTGATGGCCCCACTTCTGATTCGAAGTAAGTTTACAACACCCGCCGTGCCATCTGTAGTAGTAACTGTTCCAAAGTTTGTGAGTGTTCCTTGCCCTATGAATGTGATTTGAGACCCCTCTAAATTAACAAGACCTCCAAAGCTGTGACTTCCATTGATTGTTTTATCAATAGTGAGCGTTCCTGTACTTTGCAATGTAGTATCTCCATTAATGGCTATGTTTCCGTTATTTACATCATCAATACTGTTTACACCCGTGATAGAGAGTCCTGTAGCTGCTAACTCGTCGAGCACAATATCGGCATTTGCACTGTTGGAAATCGTAAAGATTCCTTCAATATCTATTGCTCCTGGTTGTGTATAATTTGTAATATTATTTATGGTGATGTTATTGGTTGTTCCATTCAAGCTAAGATCATTGGTAAATGTAATTCCATTGGTTCCGCCTTGCGCTTCAAAGGTAATTCCTGCGGTAATGTCAGCTAAAGGAACGGTCACAGTAGTAGCATCACTCAAGGTAGGGCCACCAGCTACTTCTACGGGACTTGTCAAATTACTAATAGTGAGTGTCGTACCATCGCTAGAGAATGCAATTTCATCATCAGAAGTTTCACCGCCTATATCCGTAATGGTAAGTGCTCCATTGGTGAGGTCAACTGAAGTTTCAGGTGTACTGACCGTTACCGTAAATGAACACTCGTTTATATTTCCAGCTTCATCCTCTACCTGAAATGTATTGGTAGTTTCTCCTAATGGAAAAGAGCTACCACTAGCTAATCCAGCAGTTTGAGTTATGGAGATATTCGCTGTAGCAGAACAGTTATCACTGAATGTCGGTAGATTGTAACTCACTACCGCTGAAGTTTCCGAATCAGAAACTCCTACTGCAATATCGTTTGGACACATTACTGTAGGTGCTTCATCATCCGTTACAGTTACATAAAAGGAACTCATGGCGACATTCCCTGCAGCATCTGTAGCTGTGTGCGTAATAAGAGTTTGTCCTAAAGGAAATTGCGAACCGGAAGGCAATCCTTCAGTTCTTGCTATGGTTAAATTAGAATCACAAGTATCCGAAAAAAATGTTGAAGGATCGTAGGTATAGGTATAGCTACAGGTTCCAGCATCTGCCGAAAAACTAAGATCTCCAGAAGTCACTATTGGTGCTAATTCATCTCTTATCTCAACATTAAAAGAACAGGTTGCAGTATTACCGTTATTGTCCGTGGCTACGTGTGTAACCGTAGTCGTTCCTAATGGGAATTCAGATCCAGAAGCTAATCCGGACGTACGTTCAATAGTTAGATCACAATTATCAGAAAAGAAGGTTGCTGGATCATAGGTAAATACATACCCACAATTTTCAGTATTGGCTCCGTAGTTTAAGTTACCAAAGCAACTTCCTCTCTGTACAGGCGTATCATCTTCAACCGTTACTATAGCTTGACAGGCGCTGGTTTGACCACCAGTATCTTGAATTACTAAAGTCACTTGATTGTCTCCAAGATCTGCACAGGTAAAATCAGTTTGGGAAATAGTTCTGATTGCAACACCTAAATCATCTCCGCTTGATGTAGTAAGTGCATTGAAAGTGGTACTTGCTTCTCCGTTTTCATCTAAAGTTAAAGTGATATCACGACAATTAATTGTAGGTGGATCATCTTTTACAAGGATATCAAAATCTAAATCACTTGAGGGTACTGACACCCAAGAATCTCCGGGGTTTACTTGATATCTGTAATTTCCATTAGCATACGGATTGTTATCAGAAAATTGTAAAGCAATTGAGTTGTCGCTATCATCCTGAACTATAACAAAGGAATATTCTACCCCAGCGGTAACATCTAAAAGATCGGGAATATCAATAATAAATTGCCGCCCTACATTAAAGTTTGACTGAAATGTGTAATTAAAGTCTTTTATTATATCAATAAGGTTCGTTGGGGTACCTTCAATAATAAATATTCTGGCTTGTACTGTTGATATTACAAATTGGGTTCTAACCGCAATAGACTCAATTTGTCCTGAACAGGGCGCCACCCAGGACTGTCCTGCACTGACATAGGAAGCTTCAGTTCGATCGTTATTTTGCGTTTGTATAATATCGTTAAGACGCGTGCATTCTTGTCCTAGTAAACTTTGCGACAAGCAAAAGAGTAGAAACAAAGGGATTACTGTTTTCATAATAAATTGCTGATTTATAATTGTTAGTGGCAGATCTATAAATCGTAGTGACGGATTTAAAATCTTGCGACCAAAATTATATGCGCACAAAGCACAAGCCTAAAAACAGCAGTTTACAAAAGGGTTACGAAAAACTAAACGAAGGGTTTACAAGAGGATAACAAAATACCCTCGACCCTTATAAATATTGAGTTTAAAACGATTAAAAAAAGCCTCTAAAATGAGCTCAAAAAGTGGTTTAGATCTGCATGTGAATCTAAATTGAGCTTTTTTCGAAGTCTATTTCTACTCATTTTTACCGAAGCAGGATTGATATTTTGAAGGATGGCGATCTGCTTTGAATCCATATTCATTCGGATCAATGTGCATAGGCGCACATCGGTCTTGGTCAGGTTTGGATACCTCGATCTTAGGTTTGAATAAAAGGAGGTACTTAGCAACTCGATCTTTTCGTGGAAGTATTCGGTGCTTTCCTCTACCCTAATTTTATTCTTGACCTCTGCATCCAATTTGTCAATTTCTTGCGAGCGCATTTTTCCTGTTACGCTCTTTATGCTATCGATCTTTTCGGCAAGGTCTAGCGCCCATTCTTTCTTCTGGGCAATGTCTAAGGCAAAATGTTTTAGGTCTTTCTTTTTGTATTCGACCTCTTTCTCTAACATGGCATTCTTAAGCTTGCTCAGCTTCACCTGATTCTTCTTCCTTTGCAATAAAACGACCACCACTGTGATCAAGAAAGCGAACACAGCACCAATGATAGAAATGATCTTCCAAAACCTAGCTGATGCTTTTTCCAACTTTGTTTCGGCCAGTTCTTTCTCGCTTACCAATGTTAAACTGTCCCTTAGCTTTTCCTTTCTAAACTCATAGTTGAGCTCTAATTCCTGAATTTTCCGAATGTTCTTTTTATTGAAAATGGAATCTGAATATTGCTTGTGAAGTCTCGCGCTCTCGTACGCCTCTTTATAATTGCCTATGGCCTCCTCTATTTCGCTCTTTTGTAGATAGCCATCCATGATCCATTGATTGAACCCTCCCTTAAGTGCCTTATCAAGCGACAATGTATTATAGTGCAGTGCGGTCGGATAGTTTTGAATCCCTTTATAGGACCAAGCCAGTTTATTACCGTAAATAATCTGGAAAATGGGAATTTCATTTTCCACCCCGTAGTCCATACACTCTTTTAACAGTGCAATACTTTTCTCATGCTCTCCAATGTTCGCATAAAATTTGGCCTTATGCGCCTTTACGTTATTGATTCCGTTAGGAAGCTTTTCTTCTGAAAATATCTTTTGCGCCGCATCAAAGTAGTACAATGCTGAATCTCGCTTATCGATCATGCCATAATACTGGCCCAGACTTTTGTAATTATAAGCCTGAAGCTCCCTGTCCTTGTGGTTCTTATCGAGGTTCAAGGATTTAAAAAGATTGGCCTTGTACTCGTTCAAGTTACCCTGAAAACTATGCAGGATTGCCATATTATGATGCAAGTTTCCCATTCCCAATGAGTCTTTTGTAGACTCAAAATACTTCATGGCCAGTATGTAATATTCCATGGCTTCAGTATAATACGACTGGTCGGTTGTTGCAGCAGCCAAGTACTGAAAAGCTTGTCCGCGTAAACTGTTGCTTAAACTATCATCTGCCTTTAGCACCTCCTGAACCTCGGATAGATAACGTTTTGTGAGTGCATAGTTCTTGCCGTAATAGTATACACCCATCTCAAATAGGATACGACCTTTTACTGTATCGACGGTTGCTAAGCGCAGTTCCTTTTCTAATCGCTGAAACGTGATGTCTTTTTCTGCAATGCCCGTGTCCTGTTGACCAAAACACGAAACACTGGCACTTATCACCAATAGACACTGAAACACTTTCCTAATTATACTGTGCATCATAGGGGGATTTTAACTAAAGATATTGAATTGAACTATATGTCAGTCATCTGCACACGAAATATATAATTAATTGCACGAATGGACTGCATTTTTGCCTGCTTAATGAGGCATTTGGCACTCGAAGTAAGGGTTTAATGTGCCATATCTTAGTTAGACTAGAATTTATTCTAAAGGTTTAATAACCCAAAAATATTTTTATTCTTCTTTTAACTGCAACAAATTAATACAAAAAACCCCGGCCAATTGGCCGGGGTCTTAATAGAAACTTTACCACCCCTTAATTGATAAAGTTTCAGTCGCTAATTTAAGGTTGGGGTAATTGGTCATTAATGATAAAAAATACGGAGTTAAATACTTGATTTTCCGGATGTGCTAAGATGTTGTCCTTTATGTATAATAGTTCATTACCCGCATTGAGAAAGATTACTTCTCCGTCCATGTTAATGTCTTGGGCATAATAGCCTTGAGGTTTGTAGAATACCGAGGCTTCGAACGGGCTCTCTTCTAAAGAGATGTCCAGTACTGTTTGCTTGATGTTTATAGATTCTGCGCCAGTATTCAGGAAAATCACCTGCCCATCAACATTGGCATCCCCGGCCCACATTCCGCGTATATTAGTGGGCATTCCGTAGGTTGTTTGCGCATTTGTGCCAAAGGTAGATATACTGCCATTGGTAAAATCAATTTGAGCAACCGAAGTGTTATCTAATAAAATTGTTGAAGCACTCATAATACCAAGATGGTTACGATGCTTAATGACTACATAGTAATTGCCTGCTGACAAGTTAAAGGCCAATGGCGATAGTCCGTCTACATCCACCACATCGCCATCTCGTTGCAATAGCGCCGACCTGCTGTCTACCACAATCGTATTTGAGTTAGCATCTCGCAGCTCTATCCAGATCCAGTCAACGATCGCATCGGTACCTGTGACTGAAAGTACCGAGTTATTTGTTATCAACCCATCACCATAAGGAGTTACGGTTGGTATATATGCTGCAATTCTTAGATCGTCTCGCATCAAGCTCTCTTCACCCGTATTTGGATTCAATGAAGCGCCCTGCAAGTATACTTTTGGTTGTAAAGATATTCTCGGCAGTTTTGTTAATGATACATCGTTACCATCACCCCCCATATACGATATACTAAATGCATAGTCTGCTATTTGAACACTACTTCCTTCAGGATAATTTAGGAATGTTCCAACCACCGCATCGGTATTGTCGTTATCTATAAGAATGATCTCATTCTCTTCGGGTTCAACGGCGAAATCTCCGATAGGGTCAAATGTCGCATTTGTAAGTGTTACTGTTCCCAAAACTTCCAGTCCGTCATGGCTGGTATCACTCTCCATACGTGGCTTAAATGCACCTCCATCAATTGTCAGGTCATTTGTTGTAAGTGTCTGTATTTCGTTGGTCGTCCCAGGTTGAACGACTGCACCTGATTGCACATATACAGGTCCGCCAACAAATACTCCCCCACCTTCTATTGTTGTTGAGGCACCAGTGAAATTGGCTTCATTCAGGAGTTCAATCTCTGCATCTGCGATATCCAAAGAGCCACTTGCTTGTAAGAACCCGAATGTGAACCCATTGTAGGGGCTGTCTTCCGGAAAGGTGGTGGTTGTGCTATTGATGTTTGTTATTGTCCCGGCTGTTCCTGTATACACGAACCTATCTGTAAAGTCGTTGGTTGTTCCGTTGAAATTGATGGTGCCGGCATGGTGATCTAGCGTTGCTTTCTCTTCACCTGTTCCTGTAGTGACATCGATGTCACCATTGAGGTTACTGACGCCATCTCCATATTTTATAATCTCTGTGATTCCGGGCTCAAATTCAAATTCTGGTGCGATAAAATTAAAATCATCCAATGCGATTCCCCCTAATCTCATGCGAAATAGGCTGGTGACCGAAACGTACTTGTATGTACTGAGTCGTTCCGGATCAAAGAGATTTCCTACACTCAAAGTTTTGATGATATTGACTCCGTCCAGCACGGCCGTACCCGTTCCAGGTCCGGAAAGTATAATTGCATCCGTAGCAATAGAACCTCCCGTTTGAGTTATAGAAGCACCGTTCGTGAGAAATAGATAACTCGGTGAAGGTGTGAGAACGTTATCCTGAAATGTTATAGTTCCGGGGGATACAATCAATCCATTAAAAGCGTTCTCTGTTCTCGCTGTTATTTTGCCAAATGTGGTGTCCGATCCGGATTGAAAATTGATATACCCTGCGTCCAAGCTCACGAGCCCTTCGAATATATGGTTATCAACCCCATGGGTGATTAAAATTCGGTTATCTGCCAGTAGGTCGGTAGCGCCGGCAATACTGATCTTCGCTTCGGTGTCATCAATAGTGTTAGCTCCCGAAATGGTAAGGTTGCCACCAACGGTAAGTTCTCCCAGCTTGATATTCGCCGAGCCACTTTCTGCGATGAGAAAGTTCCCTTCAATATTGATATGATCATTCTGAGTGTAATTGTTAAGACCGATCAACGTAAGACCATTGTTACTGCCGGTCATGGTAAGGCCATCATTAAAGGTGACAGAATTGTTTCCATCACCTAGATCGATCTCAATACCATCGGTAATATCACTCAATTTGATTGTAAAAGAGTGCAGGTCTAAACGGTTTACATCTCCCTCGGCTTTTGGCAATACTAAGTTTCCAACGTATAATAAGTCATCCGTACCATCATCTATCACACCAATCTCAACATGGTCATCTGAAGTGTTCTCGATATCGGTAACCGTCAATTTCCCATTTTCTAACTTTACCAAGGTCTCGAAAGGGTTTTCTTCTACGGTCACATTGCAGGTGCAGGTGCCTGTATTTCCAGAAGCATCGGTAGCTTCAAATGTATTGGTCGTCGTGCCAACAGGGAATACGCTACCTGATGCTAAACCTGTTGTCTGGGTCACACTTGCTTCTGATAATTCTATAATAAAATATCTTGGGGTAGCATTACCTGTATCCCCCCACGCTCCATTCCCCATTATTCTGGTGTAATCTTCTCCGCTACCAGCATTATTTGGTTCATTTGTGTTCCAATTTGTATAACTCGAGCTAGCGCCACTATGCCAAACAAAATTACCTTCTGACACAAGGTCATTGTAACCAATCAATAAGGTGTTAGTAACACCTAGGTCGTCGGCTGCTTGCCTCAGAAAATCATTGTGTTCTTGATCTTCTATCGTGGCCAAATGACCTCCTAGCGTTTCTGCAATGGTATAAGCCGTGCTTGGTTGTGCTGTACTATCTGACAGAAAATAACTTTTATCGTTATAAACACCTAAAAGTGTAAAATCATCTGGAACTTCTACGGCGCAATTATCTGTAGCGGTGGGTGCGTCATAGGTAACAATGGCTGGAACAAAGGGGTCCACGTTAACGGTAATATCATCGGGACAAGTTAATACAGGGGGAGTCTCATCAATAATTGTTACAATGGACTCACAAGTATCTGTTTGCCCGTTAGGGGTATAAATGGTCATGGTCACGACATTTTCTCCAATATCATTACAATCGAATTCTGTTTTCGATGCCTCTATATGGAGACCGCCTGTACCTCCATCTGATGAATTGTTATTAAGTTCATTTGGATGAATTGATACGGTACCATCAGGACCAAGTCCCCTTGTTAAATTGTGACATTGAGCAAGAGGGTCATCGTCAGAAAAGTGAATTTGAAATTTAAGATCCCAGTTATAGCTATTTACAAGACTCCCCGTATCATCAAAAATCATTACCTTGCCTTGTGAGTACTCACTTTGGGTTGTTCTATAAAGTCTGACAACTCCAAGATTGTCGTTGTTATCTACGCTGACGACATAACCATATGTTTTACCTGCTGTTACTGAAATATCAAAGGGCACAAAATGTGCTACTTCGCTGCCACTGTTACTAACCATCTGTGTTACAGACCCCAATAAGATTCTATTGCCTAATGGGTTTTCATATAGAGATACGGTAATGGATGCTTCGTTTGTACCGTTAAAATTCACTCGACGTGTATAATACGTTACACCTGTAATGGTACCATCACAGGTTGAGACAAACGAATTTCCGGCTGCAGGATATATGTGCAACAATGCCCAACCTAGACCATTATTATTTAATAGCTGATTGACATCACATTGTTGAGAGAATGAAATATTAGATGCAAAAATACATAGACTAAATAGAAGGAATAGCGGGGTTTTGGCTTTCATGATAGTAAGTATTTAACAATACTCGAAAGTAGCCTCAAGAAGATTTTGACGCTATACGAAATGGTTCGTAATTACTACGTACTAGTACGTATTGTAACGGGTTATTTGCTTACTTGCCCATCAGTGACTTGCAATCGGACAGGGCCTACAGAAAGCCCTTCAAGGTCATGGAAGAATGTAGAAATGGCCTTCGTTGGCACAAGTAAACATAAAGGTCTGGGTCATTCGTAGATAATTGCTTTACACAAACAAACCCCGGCCAGATGGCCGGGGTTTCAACAGAAACTTTATCACCCCTTCCTTGACAAAGTTTCAAACGGTTATCAATCAAGGCCTACTTATGGCAGTTGGCTCGAAATGATATAAAACACCGAATTAAATATGTTGTTTGGATGTACTA
>JANQNQ010000012.1 GCA_028279515.1 Flavobacteriaceae bacterium | reverse complement strand
ACCAAACACCAAACACCAAACACCAAACACCAAACACCAAACACCAAACACCAAACACCAAACACCAAACACCAAACACCAAACACCAAACACCTTCAGATTAAATACCCAACCAAAACCAAACGGGTATGACACACATCAAAGACCATATCATTCGATTGTTACAACAAGATCTAAAACACAGTCAAATGCTCGGCGCTCTCGAAAGCATCGGTTTGATTCCCGAAGCATGGTATTATTTAGGATTGCAAGACATCATCCTTGACCTGATGCACGTACCCAAAGGACCGATCCGTGAACATTGGGCCAATCTGTATGTCGATTTTATGGACAAGGCCATTAGATACGAACGCGCCAATCGAAGTGATGAATTAAAACCATTGGCGACCGAGTGTTATTATGCGCTAAGAGTATTGCTTGAAAATCACTCCTTCACCAAGGTTTCGGAGTGCGAAGGAAATAAACAATAGAAAATTCCAGGTCTCAAATTCCAATCCTTCGCTCTTTCAGTACAAAGTATTAAGTACAGAGTACAAAGAAATTTTGAATCTTGAGTTTTAGATGTTAAGTGTTTTCTTCCAACACCCAACACCCAACACCCAACACCCAACACCCAACACCCAACATTTATCCACCGTAACTTTAGTGAAGGTGGACCCACCATACGTAGTACTACGTAATGTATAAGGAGTACTTCTTATTAAATATCCGTAGGTCTATGGGTAAATTGCTGTTCAATAAATCCTTACGATCATGACAGTTAAAACCCTCTTAAGACTAACGTGGTACCCTTACATTCCTTTTGGATGTCTCTGCATACGACGACGCACTACCCAGAACGTACAAACCCATTCAGATAATGCCGTTTTCAAGTCGGTGTTATATACCATAGTGGAACAGTTGCCATAAGGAAGACGCATAGTTTAGTTTAATTAACAACTACTATTTTGAAACTTTATTAAACAAGGGAGATAAAGTTTCTGAGCGCCTCGGCCGTAGGGTCGGGGCGTTCTTTTTTATGTAAGGGGATAGTGAGGGCCTACTATTCGCTTTTCAGTGTATAAGTACAAAGTATTGAGTACAGAGTACAAAGAAATTCTAAATGTTGAATTTTGCCCACGCAATCCGTAGCTCAATGAGCGAAGGATTGAATGTTTTCTTCCAACACCCAACACCTAACACTTCTCAATACTCAGTACTTTGTACTCATAAGCAACTAGTCTGCATCAAAAAAGCCCGCATCTTCAAAGAAGAAAAGCAATACTGCCACCCATTCCTTTTTGACACCCTGGGCATAACCGACAGTGCTTCGGCTGCGATTTAGGACCGTACCATTGTCTGTGATATAACAAAGGGTACTTCGGCTACTGTTGAGGATGGCGCCACTGCTGGTGAGATAGCCGATGGTGCTTCGGCTACGGTTAAGGATCGTGCCGTTATCCGTAATATACCCGATAGTGCTTCGGCTACTGTTCATAACGGTTCCGTTATTAGAGATATACCCAAGCGTACTCCGACTTCGGTTTAGAATGGTTCCGGTATCGGTGACATAGCCCGTCGTAGAACGATTGGCTGCTTGGATGGTTTGTGCTTCTGCTTCCGCAGAAAAAAATAAAAAGAGAAGAAAAGAAAGTAGAAGTCCGCTTGGCTTCATAGTACGTTTGTTAGTGTTTCAATCTATAAACGCACAAGTTTTGTTCCAAACTCCAAAACCCATTCTTCGCTCTTATAAATTATACTATGGAAGCTGTGTTTGAATGCTATGAAAGACCGAGTTGAAAAAATTCTTTGGATCCGCCATTACATTGTTTTTGACAAGAATTGACTCGTTATCCTCATTGAGGAAAATGACCTCTCCATCCAAGTTAAGGTCTTCGTTGTAATACCCCAAAGGCTTGTAAAATATGGAAGCTCCAAATGGACTTTCTGTCGCTGACACCTCTAATACCATCTGCTTGATTCGAATCGATTCAGCACCCGTATTTAGGAAGGTTACTTGTCTGTCGCCATTGGCATCACCTGCCCACATTCCGAGTATACCTGAAGGCATGCCGAAGGTGGTTTGTGCGTGATTTCCCTGGGTCAAAGTGGCGATATCTGTAAAGTCCAAGGTAGTGTTGGTTCCTAAGCCATGAGCAGCGTCAGTTATTATCGGTAAGTGGTTTCTATGTGATACGAGAACAAAGTAGTCATCGGGAGTCCTGTTGAAAATGATCGATGACGTACCATCGATATCCACAATGTCCCCGTCTCTTTGCAATAGGGCCGATCGGCCCTCTGAAACTGTTGTATCATCATTGGCATCTCTTAGTTCAACATATACCCAGTCAACAATGGCATCGTTCCCAGTAGTATTGAACACGGCTGCATCACAGGTTAAGGCATCGGTATATGGGCTGGTTGTTGGGATGTATCCTTCAACACGAAGGTCATCGCGCATCAAGTGCTCTTCACCTACATTCGGATTCAATGAGGCTCCCTGTAAGAATACTTTTGAGTTCATCATAAAAAAGCCACAATTTGGGTTTAGGCCTGCATCCGAAATGATCCATCCATGGTCTGTTATCAATTCTTGTCTTTTGATCAAACTGTGGCAATATTGATTGGTTTGTGCGCCAAGGTGTACATTTTGTAATAGAGTCTCATTGGTGTCTAAAGTAGCCCACCCTATCAAAATCTTATCATAATTGGCATTCGACAATCCCGAATTTTCAAACATGCTGATTGCATTTGTCATGCTGGAAATATTCCAACTACTAAGGTCTTGATTAAAGTTCTGTGCTCCGTAGAACATGCTTTGAAAATCTGAGACCACCGAAACGTCCCAATCCGTAATGTCGCCATTGAATTGGACAGCTCCATGAAACATGCCGCTCATAGAGGAAACATCTTCTAGATCGGGTTCATCAGTTGCGGTCACGTCTAAATTTCCACAACCGTAAAAAGCATCCTGCATACTGGTCCAATCAGTTGTTCCCCATTGTACTACCTCTATTAATTTTAAAGGATCATCAGAGTTCTTAAAGTATATTCTTGGGAAGATACTGAGATCGCTGTCAGCAGTACTATGTTCGATGAAAACGGTGTAAGTGCCTGGCGTGCTATATTCATGGGTAGCATCCCCTGAAAGCCCTCGTTCAACGTTTCCGTCTCCCCAATTCACTTCATAATTATACGTTTCTCCCGGAAATGTGGGGATAGTAATGCTTTCATTTGGTGTCGTTGTTCGCCATTTGGTAATAAAAGGCTCTTGACCCGGAGGTGGAGGTGGACCTTGACCCAATAAATTATGGAATGCACATAGGCAAAATAATATAAGTAAGGTAGTTGTTAACTTCATGGGGAGCATGCTTATGTTAATAATTAATAAACATATACATTGTTTGTATCTCATATAACACGAGTTAGTACGTATTTTTTACGAACTACTACGTATGAGTAGGAAATAAAGAAGGGAGATTCTTATCAGGGTGACGGACGTGTGAGAACAAAAAAGATGAGTACAAAGAGATTTTGAATTTTAAATGTTTTCTTCCAACATCCAGCATCCAGCATCCAGCATCCAGCATCCAGCATCCAGCATCCAGCATCCAGCATCCAGCATCCAGCATCCAGCATCCAGCATCCAGC
>JANQNQ010000004.1 GCA_028279515.1 Flavobacteriaceae bacterium | reverse complement strand
TTCTTGGTTCTTGGTTCTTGGTTCTTGGTTCTTGGTTCTTGGTTCTTGGTTCTTGGTTCTTGGTTCTTGGTTCTTGGTTCTTGGTTCTTGGTTCGAAATTAAATGAAAAATGGAGACCACTACGTAACCTCCAAATTCCAAATTCTATATCTTAATACTTTGTACTTAATACTCACATCTATTTAGAACGTATGACAACGTCTGACCAGTAACTCTTGAATAGCAACTCTGGTCCACCACCATTAATGGTTCCGTTGACCCATTGCTCTACCTTTACCCGATAGCCCTTTGATGAGCTTTCCTTGGTTACTTGTGGTGTTTGCTTGTCGATTGCAATATCAAAGTCAGTAAGTACCTCGCCCTGATCTGCCTTTATCTTCACTGTGGCCTTGACATTCTTTGGTAAGGTAATGTCAATCTTGCCGTTGTAGCTGCTAAAGGCCATTCCAACTTCTGGGTTGATACCATCAAAATCCATAATGATATTGCCATTTGTGGTGTCGGCAGCCACGGCTCCGTTAAGGTTTCTTCCTTGGATACCTCCATTGGTGTTGCTAAGTTCAAGGTCGCCTTTCACCCCCGTCACATTGATCTCTCCTTGGTTTATGGTTTTTAGACGCAGGTCGAAATTCTTAGGGACTTGTATGTCAAAATCAACTTTTCGATTTGGTATTTCATTATGTATACGTATTACATTGTCAAACTCCTCGGCCGAAATACTCACCGATGCTTTTGCAATACGCCTCAACCCGTTTTTTGAATTGTCGGTATTGATTCTCTTATCTCCATAAGATGCTCTAACGATTACTTCTTTTCCGTCATACGCCTTTACCGTTATAGAGCCTGCTATCTGCTGAAGTATCAGTTTCCCTGGTTTTGAAGGTTCACTTAGTGGAATAGAAAATAGTTGTTCTTCTTGTCCGTATCCTGCCAAAACCATGCATAGCATGAATACTATTGATAAAATCTTATTTGTCTTCATTGTTGTTGTTTTCATCTTTATACCTTTTTCAAATACACATTGCCATTCAAAGTTTCGAAACTGAAGGTCGTTCCTCCATTGCCAATCTTCATAGCTGGCTTTGACTCATAACGATACTTAACTCTCTTTCCTTTTTTCTCACTTTTTCTAACCACTTTGGGGCGTTGTCCTTCTACGTCGAATTCAGTGAAGAAGCTTCCATTCATACTTTTGAATGTGACCTCGGCATTGAGGTTTTGTAGATAGTTGACCGTAATGTTTCCGTTAAGGGAATAATAGGAAGAGTCCTGACGTGGATTTTCTACATAGGTGACGGTTACCTTTCCGTTTACTGTATGCGCTTTGGTTTTGCCTGCAACTTTGTCCAGTTCAATCCCTCCATTGACATTGTACGCTTTAATCAAATTGGTACGCAGATTTTTAACCAGAATCTCTCCGTCGTTTACCGTGCTCGCTGAAACATTTACATTTTGAGGTACTTTGATGGTCATCTCAAGATGAAAGTGATACGGTATGTCCTTTCCGTAATTGTTATAATTGAAACTATGATCCTCATGATATGAAATATACGGCGCATCTGGGCGTACGATAATCTTGTTTTCCTTCTCTTCTATGATGATCTTCAATTCTTTTTTTCCCTTCTCAAGGTCAGATGGAGAATCAGCCGTCAAGGTCTTCTCGATGGACACCTTGACCGTGTTTCCGCTATAACCTTCTACCGAAACATTCCCGAAAATATTGGTCGCCACCAGCATGTTATCTCGAGATGCGTTCGAGAATTTCAACTCTTTATTAATGGTCTCTTTAAATTCCTGGCCGTTGACCAGCATGGCACAAAATACTATCAGTGCTGTAAAACATTTTTTCATGATCAAATAATTTAACTGTTCGTTTTTAAAATGAATGAACTTATATAAGTGATTGAATCGATTCCTCTATTTTCTTCTTTGCCGACGCTTCTAATCGTTTGGTTTGTATAAGTTGTTGCAAGTGAGATACGGAGCGTTTTTCTTGCATGGCCACCATCAGGTCAGCCAAAGTAACTTGTATTAGGGCGGAGTCTTGGTGCACAATGGAGGTTACCAAGCCTTCTCTTACATCATCCCTGTGCGTTAAGTTGGCCAAAGACTCGATAGCTGCCAAGCGTACATTTACATTGGGGTCATTGTTCAAAGTTTTCAGAAGTGCTTCGACCACACGTTTTTCGGGGTCTTCGAACTTACTGGCCTCACTGATTCCTTGTAATCTTTTGGTCGCAGAGGGTTGCTCAAGAAGGGTTAGCACTAGGTCTTGTCGGACTTCATTACTTTCTTTGGCGATCTCGACCGCATTTTCTGAAACATTCCCGTCACCCTTCAATTGGTATCCAATTACCAATCCTGCAGCAAGTAATAACACGCCCATTACCCATTGTACTTTAACCTGTTGCGGACTTATCATATCGAGAAAGGAATTCCACCAATTTGAACCGTTGCTCTTTTCTCCTTGCTTTTCTATTGCTTCATTCAGAAAATCGTAGAATCTATCGTCCATTTGGCCACTTACTTGAGGGGTTTCCTCCTCTGAAAGCGTTTCCATCGTTTCCCTTAGCTGGCCCTCTTCTGCTGCAAACTCAGGGTTTTCAGCCAACATCTTTTTGATTTCGACATTCTGTTCTTCGGTGGTTTTTCCGAGGACATAATCCAACAAAAGGGCGTTACGTGTTTCTTTGTTCATCATCTACCTTTTTTCTAATTCAAAAAATATCGCTTTCAAGTCGGTCAAAGCTCTATGCGCTTTAGTTCGTGCTGCTGCCTCGCTGCATCCCAATATTTCTCCTATTTCTCGATATTTTAGTTCTTCGTATTTGCTCAACACCAGCACTTCGCGCTTTTCAAACGGTAACCGCTGCAGCGCCAGTTTTAAGGTCTGGCTGTCTTCACTGGCAATCATGTCATAGTCTAAAGCTTCTTCTTTGTCGCCACCACTGTCTATAGAGCCTACATCTTCTGCATATCGCAGTGGTTTCCGCTTCTTAAATTGGTCATAACTGGCATTTCTGGCTATTTGAAACATCCATGAGATAAATTTGCTCTTTCCAGTGAATGTATGACGATACTTCAATATCTTTTCGAATACATTTTGTACCAGGTCTTCGCTCAGCCCTCTGTCATGATTGATCTGATAGAAAAAACCAAACAATCGCTGCTTATGACGCTCATATAGGAGTCCTAGTTTTTGAAGGTCTCCAGCCTTTACTTTTAGCATTAAATCGATATCAGACAGTTGGCTCAAATTTGTACTGTTTGGATGGTTGTTTTGTAGGTATACTGAATAAACTGAAAAACGTTACAGCTTTTAGTAAAATACAAAGGAATTTTGACATCACCGCTATATATAGGGTTATTGATCTCTACTTCTACCCCTTTTAAAATCAGTGGTTTCAAATAAAATGCAACTAAATAGTTGCTTATTCAAAAATTATTTATAATTTAGCAACCATAAAGTTGCATATCAATCATTAATCATTATCCTCCTTCGCCGAGGCTTCGGAGGATTTCAAAAAAAACGAACAGTTATGAATGACGTAATCACCAAAGAACATGTGTTCAATCACCCGATCGACAAAGTATGGAGTGCCATTTCGGTAGCCGAAGAAATCTCAACTTGGTTTATCAAAGCTGATTTTAAGGCTGAAATGGGTTACAACTATCGCTTCACTTCAAGCGAAGAACACGGCTGCGTGCCCATTACTGGCATTGTTAAGGAAGCTAACCCTTACACCTTAGTGTATACCTGGGTCGTTGACGATACCAATGTAGAAACTATTGTAAAATGGGTGTTAGAAACGGTCGACGGAGGTACTAAACTCTATTTAGAACATTCTGGAATCGCCAACTATCCCGGCGATACCGCAGTTTCCATGTTTAACAGCTTTAATGGCGGCTGGACCAACTGCATCAACGAACTTTCTCAATATCTTACGAAACACGTACATGCAGGATAAGATCACCAAAATACTAAAGGCCATTGCCGATCCTACGCGACGTGAAATCTTTCATGCGTTGGTGGTGGCCACTTCTGCCTTATCCATTAGTCATATTTCAAGTCAATTCGATATGACACGGCAAGGAGTGACCAAGCATATCAAAACATTGGAAGAGGCTGGATTGGTTTCCATCAATTCACAAGGAAGGGAACGTTTTTGCTATGCGAATCCCAAACCTTTGGCTCAAGTAAACAAGTGGTTGAAATTCTACGAGCAATTCTGGGACGATTCGCTTCGAAATTTGGGTGCTTACTTGGATGGTTCTGAGTAGCTTCCGCCGTAAACACTAAGCCATCGAATCGCTATTTTTTCAGCATAAAAAAACATCCCGGCCATAAAGCACGACCGGGATGTTCATTGTAAACACCAATTAAAACTCCTAGTTGTAGGTGGTTTTTAGTTTCTTCCAATTTGTATTGGCTACCTTGACCAACTTATTGTGATTTTTCTCTGCCAACCACAATTGTTGTGCGTCGAGCTCAAGATTGTACAAATACAGGAAATACTTTCCGTCCTTAACGATAAACTTGTTTGGATCTGGTCTAAACTTCGCTCCGGCATACACGCCAAAGGCACAAAAACCTCCGTATTGTGGTGCGTACTTTTGTGGATTCTTGTCAAACGCGGCTTTCTGTTCTTTAGAAGTAAAGTAGTATACCACTTTGTCATACTCTGACTTATAGGCCTTGAGTCCTTTCTGAGCAATCCCAAGGTCTAAATATGACACTGGGCTATATCCTTGCAGTGCAATGTTACTGTTATCGATGTTGTTGGCCTTCTTGTCTTGGGCCAGTCCTGTTGCCATCATTAAGAATGACAACACTAAAATTGATGATTTGATAATCTGTTTCATTTTATACGTTTTATAGTTTTTTTGATTTACTGAGCGTTAAAGTATTCTTCTTGAATTACTTTTCCTTCGTCATTCCAAAGACGACGAATGATCTCGTGCCAATAGATCTTGCTACCGTCTTTCATGTCAAAATCGAATGTGAATTCTGAAGCTGTGGCATTACCATCAACAAGTGTGCGATGATGCGTGATTCCGTTTACGGTTTGGATGGCCCCAGCAAATGCTTGCATCTTTTCGACCATTTGCTGTTTGTTTGCTGTTTGGAGTCCGTTGTAGTCTGAAGTGCTTGCATTCTCTGCAAAGAAATTCTGAACGGCCTCTACGATGCCTCCTTTTGATACGATGGCATCCATTTCGGTGGTTAATTCTCTAATATTCATACGTTTAATTTTTAAAGGTTGAACAATTATTACATTGTAATTACCTTGCAAATTTCAGTATGAATGCTGCAAAAAGACCTACAAAAAAGGCGCTATGACTTGTACTTTTGGAATCTGTATTGTGAAGGTGTGTTGCCTGTATAATGCTTGAAAAAACTACTAAAGTGTTGTGCTTCCTCAAACCCCAGAGCATAAGCTACGTCATTGACCGATGCTTCTTGGTCTAACATATTCTTCGCAGAAAACAGGAGTTCGTTTCGAATTAGTTGCCCAACAGTGGTCTGTAACTTGTCTTTTACTTTTTTGGACAAGCCCTTTACAGAAAGGTGCATCTTCTCTGCATAAAAACCTAGTTGTCGTTCTTCGTGATGATAGATCTTGATCAAATCAATCAGATCTTGAGAGAAACGGTCTCTTTCTTCATAGGCAAAATTGGTTCGAAACTCGGTGGGATGCTGCCCTACTTGTGACTTAAACACACGATCAAAATATGCTGGGTCTTTAAAGCCCATATCATAGGAAACTTCTTTGATGCTTTTATCAGTAAAAGCAATTTCTTTTTTACTTTCCAAAACCTTTTTAGAACGAATCATGGATTTTACCGTAAGTCCCAGTTTGTCTTTTACTAGTGCCATGGCCTCCATTCCGTTGTCGCTGATGAGCGTTGCCAGGTCTTGATTGGTAAGGTTGTTCTTAAATTCAGCATCAATTACTTCTTTGGTGTCAAATATGAGTTGGTATTCGTCCTTATTCGCATTAAAAGGATTTTGCCAATACCATTGCTGGGTCGAAACGTCAATAATGCTGTGCGTCTGATCATTAAACAACGACTGTGTCAAGTAGCGTTCGCAGGTTTCACATTCTTTGAAATTGATATATCCCAACGCGATCAAATGCTTAAACAACACACGAACATCTTCAGAGTGAAACAAAATATCATCCGAAAAATCGATCATTCTGACCACAAAGTCGTCCGAAAGAAACTTAATGTACTGTCCTTTTGATAGATAAATGGCCTTGTCCTGCCAATCGTAGTAATTCTTAAAATCAACCTGAATCCCTCCTGTTCCGGATAAAATATGAACTAAGGTATATTGATTGATGAAGTATACCTTATTTATTTCTGGCGTTAGTTTGGTAACCATGAGTCGTTGATAGTTATAAAAGTTTGGTCGCTGAAAACGTTAAGAAATTACGTGGTATTATTGGCATTTCTTTAACGCGAGCCACGAGGCTTTTTGAGTAATTTTAAGTTCTCAACAACCACTAACAATCTCATTATGAAAAAATTACTCATCCTAACATTTCTACTGATCGGTACGTTTTCTATAGGTGCCATGAATCCTGAAAATGCTCTGAAAGCCAATTTTGAAGTTGGCGATCCTGGTATTGAATCCATCAATAGCATGGCCTTTGGGCCAGAAGGCATTCTGTTCATTGGAGATAGCAACGCTGCTCAAATCATTGCCGTTGATGTCAGTGGGCATGCCGCATCTGATAATTCTGAAGTGCGCATCGATCAATTAGACAAATTGATTGCCGATATGCTCGGAGCACCCATCGATGAAGTGCGAATTACAGACATGGCGGTCAATCCGGCAAATGACAATATCTACCTTGCCGCCCAACATAGTTCGGGAAAAGCCATTTTACTACGAGTTGAAAACAATGCCTTAAAAATGGTGCCTTTGCAAAGTGTATCTCATAGTAAGATTGCATTGAATAATGCCGTAGCGAAAGATGCCAAAGATCGAAGAAATCGTCCGTTGCGAAGATGGGCCATCGCCGACATTAATTATTCAGACGGAAAAGTCTTGGTTTCTGGACTTAGCAATCAAGAGTTCGCTTCGACCTTTCGCGTGATTGCTTTTCCTTTTTCTAAAGGTCAAGTTTCGAAAGAGCAAGGTTATGGAAGTCTAGAAGTATATCATGCCGCACACGGAAAGTATGAGACCCACGCTCCTATCAAAACTTTTATTGCCACCAAGGTTGGAGGCAAAGAGAATATCATTGCTGGTTATACATGCACACCGTTGGTATTATTTCCGATGGAAAAGATCCAGCTAGGATCCCATAACAAAGGTCGCACTGTGGCCGAGTTGGGTAGCGGAAACTCTCCCCTAGACATCATCGAGGTCGGAAGCGGAGACCAACATTACTTGCTGATCAGCAATAACAACCGACCCTTAATGAAAATGGAGTTCAAAGACTTGGAAGCTTTTCAAGGGTCCATGACCGAGCCCGTGACCAAAAAGGGTGCTGCTGAAGGCGTTCCGTATGTGAACCTGCCTTTTGTCAATGTGCAACAACTTGACAATTTGGGTGATGGATTTGTAATGGTTCAGCGTGAATCGAATGGAAACCTGGCGCTGAAAAAAGGAAGTAGTTGGTGGATCAAATAAATGGTAAGCAATACCAAAGATGCAATTCCCAATAAAATACCTAAGCACTTTATGTATATTCTTTACAGTTTTGGGGGCTTATGCTCAAGCTCCCTTTTCTGTAGATTTTAAGAAGGAATCGGTTATTGTTACTACTGAATCCCCTAAAAACATTGTGTTTACAATATATAGAGGAAGATTGACTCCTTCTCAAATAGAAGCGTCCAATCCGATTATTGGGGAACGCACTATCAAGGAAAACGCGTTTCACTTTTTACCCCTTGTTCCTTTTTCGTGGGAACAAGAATACACCGTCGTTATCAATGAGGATCTATCATACGTATCCTTAGCAACTCCTTCCAATTACAACACTATGGAAGTCAGTCGAATCTATCCGTCTTCTGAGGTTGTACCCTCCAATATTCTTAAATGGCATGTTCAATTTTCACACCCAATAAACAAAACGAGCGTTTACAAGCATATCGAATTTAGAAATGAAAAGGGAATTGCCATCCCACGTGCCATCCTTCCGCTTGAAAACATATTGATATCGGACGATGGAAGATTGCTAACGCTTTGGGTAGAGCCAGGACGACAGAAGCGAGGATTGATACCAAATGAGGAACTGGGTGCTGTTTTTCAAAAAGGACAAAAGTATTCGCTGCATATTGCAAAAGAACTTAAGGATGAAAACGGCATAGCGATGTCCGAAGATTACCTTCATTCTTTTGTAGTGCATGAAGCCGACAGACTGCAACCCAATGTTGAACTTTGGAAAATAAAATCACCAACGGCGGTCACAACCTCGCCTCTGCACATAGACCTTCAACAACCGTTGGACTATGTGAGTGCAACGAACAAGATGGTCGTTATGAATAATGAGGGTCTTGTCATTTCGGGAACATGGGCGCTTTATGACGGTGATACGACGCTCTCGTTCACGCCAGATACATCGTGGAGTTCGGGAGCCTATTGGTTACAAATAGATCCTCGCCTTGATGACCTCGCCGGAAACAATCTCATTAGACTCTTTGACAGCCCTATCGAAAGCAATAATGCGACACCTAATTTAAAGCGTTCATTCACTGTTCACTAAAAAACCGCCCTATTGCTAGAGCGGAGCTGCTTTTTGGTTTTGGTGTTTTAGGATATTATTTTTTCTTTCCTTCGATTTCTTGACCGCCTTGATATAACGTCAAGCTCTTAACGTTTTTATTATCGTCCAAGTTAAAGACAACCTCTGCAGCAATGACTTTCAAGAAGAACTTAGTCTCGCTTTCAGCAAATAGCTCAAACTGAGATTGTCCGGTCGCTTGTGCAAAGATCTGATTTCCTTCGGTTGACACGGTAATTTCAAAGCCAGGGCGCAATTCATAGACTCCTTCGTAGCGCTTCAATACGTCGGCTGCAAGGGTTATCTCTTTTTTAGCTCCTGGAGCTTTCTTATCACTCTCAATTCCTTTGTTCTTTCGGATACGAGAATTGAAATACGCTACCTTCTCTCCGTTTTCAACCTTGAAATCGTAGTTGGTAAAACTGCTCTCGAAATAGAAGTTATCAGGCGAAACGGCATTCAGTTTCAGTATTTGACTTCCTTCACGCTGACTGTATAAACTTCCGTCTTTATAGGTCACATATCGAATGGTTTTATCTTCAAACTCATAAGTCCCAACCCACTTTTTTAGTTGCTCTTCGCTAAGTGACAGACTCTCGTTGCCCGGAAACGGCTTGCCCAGTGCTACCGCTGCGGCTGCTACAGTAATATCCGTGGGCGAATTACCATTGCTGTTGGTTAGCACGATTGCATAAACATCCTGACTCGGAGCATATACGCCGTAACAGGTATACCCAAAGATGCCTCCTCCATGCTCTATGGTAGAAATGCCGTTGATCTCATCAACACTAAATCCGTATCCATAATAAATAGGGTCACCGTTGTTTAATTTGTAATTGGTACTCGCCAGCTTTTTGCTCTTGGCACTGATCAACGTATTGTTATGCAGCGCTTGTTGCCACTTCAACATATCATCTACACAAGACATCAAAGAACCGCCTGCATACGGTAACGTCATACTCAGATAGTTGGCGTTTTGATAGCCGTTTTCATTGGGTTGATATCCGCTGGCCCTATTTTTTACAACTTTCGTCTTACTTCCATAGGTCGAATTGGTCATCCCTAGTTTGTCAAAGATTCGTTTTTGGACGAAATCTGCATAGGTCATTCCTGATACTTCTTCAATGATGTATCCTAAGATGATATACGCCGAATTGTTATAGCGGTATTCGGTCCCAGGATCAAAATCCATAGGCTCATTCTTGAAAAAATCGATGATCTCTTTTGGAGACATATCCTTACGGGCGTTTTCCATAAAGCTTTGCATGCCGGTATAACTTTTAATACCTGAAGTGTGATTAAGCAGATGGTGCACCGTGATGGTCTTGCCTTGGGTTGGATAGTCTGGCAAGAATTTGGTGATCTTGTCTTGAAGGGAAAGTTTGCCCTCTTCCATCAACATAAGTATCGAAACCGACGTGAATTGTTTGGTGATCGAGCCAATCTCCAGTACGTTTTCTGGTTTCATGGGCACAGATAGCTCCAGATTTGCCAGTCCAAACGCCTTGCGATAGATGGCTTTTCCGTCTTTGGCTATTAGAACGGTTGCCCCTGGGCTATTTGCATCATATTTGGCGTTAAACATGGCGTCCAGTTTTGATTCTAAATCTTGTGCGTGCAGCACGCAGGTAGAGAAGACAAACAAAAGTAGTAGTGAGAGTTGTTTCATGATGTTCGTTTTTTGAGTGGATGTTTCGGTTTTATTGTACGACGCACGCACCCCATAAAAGGTTACATAAAAAATAAAATATATTGGTGCGTCTACTTGACGGTTCTTATAAAATCCCTGTAATAAAATCGTGCTCTCAGATAGTCACGATTGCCCAAACTATCCAAGAAATAGCTCTCTCTTTTCGTGTCAAGACGAAGCCCTGCACTTTGGTCAAAACCCTTCATAAAAATTCGGCTGATGCGATTTTTATGTTTCACATCATACCCGTAAAGTGTCTTATTTTGCTTGTGAAAATAAAGTGTCCATTGGTCATCTCGCTCTGTTTGGTCCTTGTAAGTAAGTGAAAGCTCGTACACCTCTTCATTGCCAAACATGGTTTCTCGAACAAACGTCAATTGCGCTTTTTCATCTTTAAGTTTGAATGGAAGAAAGGCTACATATTCGGCTCCTAATACTGATTTCTTGGCCGCTTCAAGTTCCTTTTGATCAGTAACGACTGAATCATTGATGGTTTTATGCACATTTATGCCGTCGTACTTGATGTGAATATCACCATCTTCTGATGTCCAGCGAATGCTTCCGTTAAAGTTGGGCTTCCATTGAAATGATTGTGATTGTGTCACTTCTGATTCTACGCTTCCGTCGGGAAAATATAATATTGAGGTCTTTTCAAACGAAATCGAAAGCGTCTCTTGCCAAGCTTCCCAACCTCCATGCGCCTGTATGGCTTCCTCTAAAATAGTATCAGCAGTGGGTGTTTTAGTGGTACAACCGATCAAAAGAATAATAAGTATGGTTATGTTGAATAGCTTGTTCATTATTTTCTATTGTTTGCTCTATTTGCCACGAACCCGCCTGTACCGTTCGGGCAAGTTCACGAATGCTGTTCTATGCCAATGTGTTAAACGTATTTTCTGTTCACTTTACACTTTCTATTATTTCTTGCCACTAATGCACTAATATTTTTTTAAAACAACTGACCATATCTTAAATTCAATCTTCCAGTTTCCAACTTCTAGCTTCCGATTAAACAGCTCTTCACTCTTCACTTTCTGTAAATACACCTCCCAGCGCTTCGCGCTACCCTCCTTTTTAGGAGGGAATCCCTATAAATATTAATAGCAGACTCGTCTCACATCTCACATCTAATATCTCATATCTAATTTCAAACTTCCAAATAAAATCGTTCCTTACTTTTTGAACTAGCGCCTAGTCTCTTATAAAACTTGATCGCGCGTACATTAAAATCGGGCGTTTGCCATTGTACCAGGTTACAACCTAGCTTCTGCCCTTCTTTCTGAATGTGACGAACCAGTTTTTCGCCTATACGTAATCCTCTTGCCAATTCTTTTAAATACAAGCAATCCATGTAGATATAGGGCGCTGCATCCCATGTAGAATACTGTACCATATAGGTGGCGTAGCCAATCAAAACACCATCGCTTTCAACGACCAAACAATACAGCTTAGGCTCGCTCGCAAAAATAGCTCCTTGCAGTTGCGTTGCCTTCCCTTTTGAATCGTAGTCTGACTTTTCAAAATGGGCATGCGCTTCACATAACTGCACCAATTGTTCCATATCAGAAGGCTCAGCGAAGCGAATTTTGGATTTAATGATCATGGATTTACCGAATAAGCGTTGTTAAGATAACCATTAAAATCGGGAGCTGCGAATTTGTTGAGTACTTGCTGGATCCAAGCTTGCCGTTCATGCGCAAATATCTCGATCTCCCAAATACATTTGAGTCCGTTGCCATGTCCAGAAGATTTGATCTCTTTGGATTCGTAATCTGCAAAGAACAATCGGGTATCGAGCATTTCGCCGCCTGTCCACCAATTGAATAGCAGCCACACGCCTTCCCTAGCTTCATGGACGATTAGTATTGCGGTTTTGTATGTTTCTAAGGGAGTTTCATCTGCAAGCTTGGTCCATTCTGGTAGTTTTTCAATGGCGTTGTTCAATACTTCGTGGGCGCCAAAAGCCGGTTGCTTGGTTACTGCGTATACCTTTACGCCCCAATCATTCACATGTACTACTTGATTGCATTGGATCAAGCGATCTCTATATTTTTCTAATTGATATTCCATACTCTTATAAATAACGTTCTTCAATGATTTCACGATGCCATATCTCATGGCCAATAATTATGAAGGCCGCGGCACGAGCCGACATGGCTGATTCATTGGCGTTTCCGATAAAACGCAAGTTGTCATCCGACAAACTGTTGAGTAACGAAATAGATGCATTTCGTACTGTTTCGTATTCTGCGAGCAATGCATCCATCGATTTTTGGTTTGCGTTGGATGGCTCCATGTAAATGTTCTGATCGAATCCTGCCAAAGCAGTTTCGTCGTTTCTAGCGATGCGAAAGCAACGATACATAAAAACACGTTCGGTGTCTATTAAATGCTGAAAGATTTCTTTTATGCTCCATTTACCTTCTGCATAACGATGATTCTGTTTTTCTTCGGAAATACCTTTGAAGAACTGAAGAATTGCTTGCTTGCCAGTTTTAAAACCTTCCCGTAGATCAAGCGCCTTATCCAGCCTGAAGATATATTGGCCGTAATACTCGTGATACTCGTTCTCTTTTAATTGTTTGATTGTCATATCTCTTGAAGTTTTGGTTTCTTCAAAGGTACTATCAAACGAGCATTTGAAAAATTACTATTTTAGGCATAATAAAATTAAATCCTTAATTTTGAAGGTATTTAATTACTTAAAACATTACTTATGAAGGTTGATGGATTAAATTGGTTGATTTTAGAAATCTTACAAAAGAATGCTAGGGTAACCACATCAGAGATCGCCAAGAAAGTCGGACTCTCTTCGCCTTCTGTGGCAGAACGCATTCAAAAGATGGAAGATGCTGGTATTATCAATGGGTACAAAGCCCAGTTAAACATGGAAAACCTCGGGTATACATTGGGTGTCTATATTTCTATTAAGATACGCTTCGGACAAGTGGAGAACTTCACCGAATATGTACAGGCCGTTCCTGAGATCTGTGAATGTCACAAGCTCACCGGCAATGATTGTATGTTGATGAAGGGATATGTAAAAGACCCCAAGCATTTAGAAGACCTAAACAAACGATTGGCCAATTATGGCGAGCTTACTACATCCTTGTTATTATCATCTATTGTGAAGGAACGTACCTATAGTGCTCCCTTTCAGCCAGCGTCATTATAGGCACGCTGAATATACGACATCATTTCATCGTCGATATCGTCTAAACTGAAAGCCTCTACTCTATTGGTACACATGGCTCCAAAACTGCCTGAGTTCTTTAGACGGTCATTGGTTTCGGTATCGTTGAGTTTGAGACCGATGTCCATTCTGGTTTTGGTACTGGGCTGTATCAAGGCAAACTGACGTTTTCTACGAAAGCTCACATTGGCCTTCTTCGGTACGATCTCGATGTCATCACCAAAGGTTTTTATCTTAGCGACCAACGCATCATAGATAGGTTTCAAATCCCCCTTTTTTGCATATTGATTGGCCAACAGATCCTCATCATCGTGTGACCCTGCATCGGCTGCTCGTGCCTTCAATGAAACAAAGTTGGCATATCCATGTGTAAAACCATGTTCGGCTTTCAGGAATTTAATGATCTCCGAATGTTTCTCAATCTTAGAGTCTTTGACCACCTTGATCCAATGGTCCAATGATTTTCCTGTTTTTTCTAGTAGTCCTTTTTCCATAGTTTATAGTTACCAAGCGCCCAGAATGGCACCCATTAAAGTTAAAGATACTGTGCTATATCCTGCGCTGATCAAAAATATTTTTAATGATTTCATTTCAAATACATACTGGATACCTGTGAAAGTGGCCACCCAACCGATCCCTGCAAAAAACCCGGCCATGAGTCCAAACATAAGGGTTGCTTCGGCACCAATGAACATGTCCAAAACCAATGCAGCGACAAAAGCCAGCACGAGTGACAATCCGAAAGTCTTACCCATGTTTCGTTTCTTCAAATCTTCTTCAGTGAATCCGAAGGCTTTCATCCAGGCACGCCCAAACAAAGGGCCATACCAAATTCCTCCTACTAGGAATGATGAAATCGCTGCTACAAGGACAGATCCCCAATTGATTGCCGAAAAGGCTGCTGTTACTTCCATATGCGTTGTTTTAGTTTGAAGGCTAAATTAGACAACGCCTTTAGGAATGTATTGTAAAAAATTAACCTTGACGATCCAAGGGGAAAAAATTGGTCTCATCAAAATCTTCTTTGATAAATTCTGAAGGGTTAAATCCTGAAAAATGCTTGAAATCTTTGATAAAGTGTGGCTGATCCGAAAACCCGTAATCATAGGTGATCTGTGACCAAGACAATGGCTGCTTCTGCTGAATCTTCGCCAAGATCTCATTAAACCGAAGCAATCGGTGGTAGTATTTGGGTGTGAGCCCCACATAGCGCTTAAACTGATCGATCAAGTGTTTTTGTGAATGCGGATACCCATCTAAAAGGCTTCCGAGTGAATCACCATTTGATCGTTGACGAAGCGTTGCAATGATATCGTGTATTTCTTGTGGCGCTTTTTTCTCACCATCAAAACGCTGTTCTAACCAGGCTTCGGCAGTCGCAAACTTTTCTTGAGGCCCTTCCGCAGATACTATTGACGATCGTAATGCGAGGATCTCATCTCCAAAAAGTTCTTCCGCCTGAAACACTTTATCACTCAGCTCATGCGCTGGTACATGCAAAAAGGGATAAGCCCCTTCTGATTTGAATTGTATCACAAACATTTCTGACTTTTGATGGGCTGAGATAGAAATGTAGTTTTTGTGCATCCCTGAGATCCACACTTTCGTAAATTCTTTATTGGGTTTTAGCGTTTCGTTGTCAAATGTATTTCGAGTAAATCCGTCTAGTTCAAAGATCACAAAGCTATGCCCTGTTGGGATAACCCGCTCTATAGAATGGTCGGGCATAAAATCTTTGAAGTACATAAGGCATTCGACATGGTCTTTGAGGTAATTGTCTGGGATATAACTCTCGAATATCATGATGGTTGGTTTGATCGTTTTGTAATTAGTTCTAATTTAAGACAAGTTGTTACAAAAAGAAAGGGTCTGTTTAAACAGACCCTTTAGTAATTTGTTAAATACAATCTTCAATTCATTGGTTTTGGGGACCAACGTGGTTCATAGATTCCTATGTGCCCATATTGCGCGCCTTCGGTCGATTGACCTGAAACGTGAGTGATTCCGGCCCTACGATTCTCATCGCCTATCTCGAATAACATATAGTTTCCTCCGGGAGAGAATGAACCTCCTGAGATCTCTCCGTTTAATCCACTCACTGTAATTTGCAGAATAGAATCATCTGACACATTGTAATAACTAAGATCTAGAAACGACAATTTATCACTTTCTATACCCCATATCGGCTGGTCCTTATTTTCTGATATTAAGGTATTTTGAGTTCCATCTGGTTTTATAGTATACGCATGCGTATATGATACGTCATCTTCATCGTATCTCCATGTTTTTGTATACGCTAACGTAGGATTCGTTGCATCATGATTCCAACTTAATTCTTCGAACCAAAATTGATCTTCATTCGGCGCACTTTGAATTGCAGTCAAATCACTCATGGTCAAAAATGTACCGGCTGATATCTTAGATTCAACCACATTCATGGCCACCGTATAGAGGTTTGTGGAAAATTGAGTTAAGTTATCATTGTTATTTCCAATGCTAGAATTTCCTGTCATTACAGAAATGGCCATGGTATTCCCATCTGGAGAGACGCCAAGAGATCTAACGTCCAATCCAAAATTGGATATCTTCGTTAACTCTTTGGTGTGGACATTCACCCTGTAGGCTTCCCATGCACTTTCTAAAGACCCTCTAACACTGGCGAAATACACAAAATTTGCATTCGGACCCCATGACACATAACCAGAATTTTCTCCGCCATTTGTTAACTTCTCCTTACTACTGCCATCCACATTCATCATATAGATGTCAAATTCATCACCAAAGGCAATCTTATATCCGACTAAATCAGAGGCAGCTACATTGAGCAAAGCTTCATTTATAACATTTCCTGCTCCTACTTCTTCATTGCCCATTTGGTCTTTACTACATGCGAATATGCCGATTCCCATTAGTAGCCATAATACATATTTCATTCTATCTGGTATTTTAGGACTGGATTATCTTCTATACGTTCCGTCAGGAAGTACCGTTGGTAGCTTATACGTCGGATTGGTAAAAATGGCAAAGGCCGCTGGGTCGCCGCTCTCGACCAAGGCTCTAGTATTGAGTCGCCATTCATTGTCGATCTCATTGAGTCTGTTTTCTTGTGCTCCCAACATAGAGGTCATCACCCAATACAGGTATTCGCCTACTTGACAATTGTAATCGCAAGTCGGGTCATCGTAGGTGTACCATGCACCTTCTGGATAACTGTTTGGCGGATTTTGAAAGCTTCCGCCTCTCGCGATGTCCATGGCATTGCTAATCTGTGATCCAGATTGTGAACTAAAAACATCTGGGTATGCACGTTCGTGTCCGCCATTGGTGATGATATGCCAGACTTCTTCCAACGAGGCATCAAATCGCCCTGTTTGTCCATTGAGATGCCATTCGGGAACGGTTTCGTCTGCGCCCAGATCTTGCCCAACTTGAAAACCTGATGGTGGATTGAAACTCTCCATATCGGCTTCGGTTTTCCACATAAATAAAAAGGCGCGATTACTGATCATCGAATTGTAGATCGTCTCGTTGTCTATCGTTCCGTCTTCGTCGTTGTCAAGATATTGAGCCATCACATTTGCGGCATGCAAAAGTTTATTGTCTTCTACTCTACTCACTGCATAAATAGGAATGTCAAAAACCATCACCTTACGATTGAACTGTGAAAAACCAGCGTCGCTGTTTGCGACAATGGTAAAGTTGGGGTCGTTTCCTGGATCTATGATTTCAGGGGTTGTTGTGCCATCATCATCTTTGTTGCAAGAGGCACAACTTACAGCGCCGACAATGGCCATTACTAACATAGTGTACGAAACTTTTTTAAGCATAATTCTAAATTTTAGGTTCATCATTTTTTGAGTTCCCCTCGCTGGGGACAACAAAAGAACGGCAGGAAGTATAGATTATGCGTCAGGAGTAGTCCGACTGCGCTTATTCGGACTTTTTAAGGCGTTGTTCGTACTGTTTCGGGGTCATTCCTTCTGATGCCTTAAATGCTGTGTAAAAAGTTGATTTAGAAGAGAATCCTGCTTCTTGGGCCAATCCAAGTATCGACAATTGCTTTGCTTTGGGCGATTCGATGAGTATTTTGAATTCTTGGGTACGCAGTCGGTTTATGTATTGATAGAAGTTGGCACCGGCATATTGATTTATCAATCTAGATAGCTCTCGATCTTTCATTTCGAGTGCTTCTGCCAAACTACTTAGGGTCAATGTCGAGTCAGCGAAGAGTTTCTGTTCTTTGATGCTTGTTTCGATCTTATGAAAATGTTCGCGCTCTTGTTCGATGGTTTCTTCTGAAGGTTGGTTGTTTTCTTGTTTTCCTTCCGTTAGGGAAAAATCGAGCGTAAGGATCTCGTATTGCGAAAAACCGTTGTATCCGATCCAATATACCATGAAAAAGGTAAGTATGGTAGAAATCAAGGCGAAGGGCTCTGTGTACGCCTCATTCTGTATCCCTATGAGATCCTCTACGATCCAAAGCATGTGAAATCCTAAGTAGATAAATACGATGGCCTTGATCCACGAAAGTGTCTTGTTCTGGAGGTCTGAATAGAAATCATTGACCTTTTGCCGGTGTTTCTTCAGCTTGAATAGAGTGATAAGCAATAGCCCTATGTTGAAGAGATAATCTAACGGTATTCTAATCGGAACTTCGTCTCCCATTCCGAAGGACCAAAGAACGAT
Source organism: Flavobacteriaceae bacterium (assembly GCA_028279515.1). Taxonomy (GTDB): domain Bacteria; phylum Bacteroidota; class Bacteroidia; order Flavobacteriales; family Flavobacteriaceae; genus JANQNQ01. Next base: position 444,745 of record JANQNQ010000004.1, on the reverse strand, counting down.
GGCTAACATCCCTGGTATCAACCACAAGAGATTGGTCTTATTGAATCTTGCATGAATTGTTTGATCTACGTACAAAAACAGCAACGGTATGGTCAATAGGGATGTTGGCAGTAACTGAAATTCATTCCCTTCTAAGCCCATATCATACAATCCTTCAAGGAGCACGCCACATATTTCCATCGATAAGCTCCACAAGAACACCCCCAAGAAAACATTGGCCACTCTGTTCTTGGATGGCGCCGTGAGAAATAGAAATCCCAACATTACTGCTCCGGCCCAAGCCAGCACGTCTAATACAAAGAAAAACGAAAGGTCTATGTTCATAGTAACTCTAAGTTGTAGTAAAAATATCATATTCTGAGCATCTGCCTTCTTTTTTATCTATTTTTATAGGATGTACGCAATTGTCGATATTGAGACCACCGGAAACACGCTGAAAGGTAACAAGATCACTGAGATCTCCATCTTTTTGCATGACGGTACTCAAGTGGTTGATGAGTACACGACATTAGTGAATCCCATGTGTGAGATTCCCTTCTATATTACGGCATTGACCGGTATTGACAATAGCATGACCGATTCGGCGCCGTTGTTTTCTGAGATTGCTCCGAAAATACTTTCTATGACCGAGAACGCCGTTTTTGTTGCACATAGTGTACACTTTGATTACAATGTGATCAAATATGAGTTGGAAGGCATTGGCATGACTTTTCCGCGGAAAAAATTGTGCACGGTACGACTGTCTCGAAAGTTGATCCCTGGACTTCCCTCCTACAGTTTGGGCAAATTATGCGGAAGCTTAGGTATTCCGATACATGATCGACACAGAGCTAAAGGCGATGCTCAAGCCACCGTATTGTTGTTTGAAAGACTCTTGCAACACCCCGAAGCTTCCGAAGTTTTTGCTAAAGCCATCAAGGCCAACTCAAGGGAGGCCACTTTGCCTGAAATGGTATCCAAACAAACCATCAATGCTTTACCTGAGAAACCTGGCGTCTATTATTTTAAGGATGCCAAAGGAAAAATTATTTATGTCGGAAAGGCCATCAATATCAAGAAGCGTGTATTGCAACATTTCTACGATCGCTCTACCAAAGAAGTGCAAATTCGGAAAGAGATCGCTGATATCGACGTCGAACTCTCCGGAAGCGAATTGCTCGCACTCCTTATGGAATCTGCTGCTATAAAACACTATTATCCCAAATTTAACGCCGCTCAAAAGCGTTCTTCTAAAGGATATGGTGTATTTACCTATGAAGACCGAAAAGGTACTTGGCATCTGGCCTTTAACAATCTTCGCCATGTGCCCGACCCCTTGATCAACTTTCAGCAGATCGGCGAATGCCGAGATTTCTTGAAACAATTGTGTGACGCGTATCAACTATGTCCGCGTTATTGTCAGTTACAAGAAAGCCTGCAATGTGGATCGCATTATACTCTTAAGAGTTGCACAGGGGTTTGTGAAGGAAAGGAGTCATTAGACACCTACAATCAGCGTGTACATGAGGCAGTGGACAGCATTGCGAAAAGCCATGAAAGCTATTTCATCCAAGAACGTGGAAGAACACCTGAAGAAGCTGCAATCGTATTGATCAAAGAGGGTGTGTACAAAGGATATGGTTTTATTGACCGTTCGGCTTCTGTAGGTAATTACGAGGATCTTGAAGCGCATATTACACTACAAAAAGACAATGCCGATATTCAGCGTATCCTTCGCTGGTACTGCAATCGACCCGGTAACCTCAAAAACGTCTCTTATCTTCAGTTGCAGGAATAAGGGTTATCTATCTTTTAGACGATACATGAACTTGAGTCCGCTCCAATCTTGGTCTACGGCACACACTTTGGTATCAACCAAGCCAATGCCCAATAACTGATCCCTCACAGGCTCCCTTTTAAGATCAGTTTCTATTTTAGAACTTCCTTTGGGCCAACTTACCCAAATCATACCCGTTTTCTTAAGAACAGGCTTCAGGCGCTTCGTTTCGTGTTGTAATGCTTCGGCCGTTGTACAGAACAAATGAATAAAGTCAGCAGTCTCTTTCTCGATAGTTTTCAGCTTAGAAATTCCGTCAGGAAAATCAGAAAATAGTTCCATGTAATGTGATGGTTCATTGACCAGCAATATGCTGTATCCTTCTTTGATTCCTAATTTTTTTGCCAACGGTGTTCCCGAGTATCCTGCTGTTTCCATGTTGTACAAGGTACTACTTTCAGCATATAATAAAAAAGCACCCATTTTTATGGGTGCTTCGTAACAATCAAATTGGTCGCATCCAGACCAGGTGTTTCCACTTTTCTCGTTCCTTTAGAACTAGCCAAATATTGACTATAAATAGGAGTCCTGTATTTAACAGTTCTCCTAGCTCTTCAGGTTCAAGAAAAACATGAAACAAAAAGATGTGAAGTGTTATAGGGAGCAAAAACAGAGCTCCAATGAAGCCCGTGCCTTGTATGATCAACAATAACCCGAACACCAATTCTGCAACGCCCAAAACCTGCCAGAAATAACCCGTTTGTTTGGCTCCACTTATGTACAGAATCTTCTGTAAGGTTCCTTGCTTTGAAGGAGTATTAAATTTCGATGCTTTTTCAACGACTTCAGACGGGGTTGGTGTAGGTTTTTGAAATTTTTGAATCCCGCCATAAATCATCATTCCGCCTAGAAAAAGACGAAGAACGATATACAGAATGCTTATAGCTGCTTTCATAATATTACTTAAAAGGTTTCAACACCAGCATTGGGTTGGTAGACATAGTTAAAAGTGTAGTATCTGCTCTCATTGACCATAGCATCAGGATTTGAAGGAGCATCCTTATAATAGCTCAATATCTCAACTTTGGCGTACTTACCATCTCTGGTTCTAAAGACCAAGACTTTTCCTGCTATTGGAGTAACCAAAAAGGTTGGGGCTCCAGCATAATTGTACCATCCGTTATCGCTTCCTGTCGGAATTGCTAAACTACTCGCCGAGTCTTGTATAAAAGAAGCTGAATTGACCGTTGTTACACTGACCAATGTTCCGGATGTAATGTAAGCCGCGGCATTTCCAGATCTTGTCGGTTCGTCGGTAGTGCCTTGAGAGGTTCCGCCGTTTACAATGATTGTCGTACCACGAAACGCAATGTCCCAATCGGTATCACTCGTTGTCGCTTGCCCTGATTCGAAGTCGAACTTGGTAAACGTACCCGAAATTGGTTGACCTTGCCCTCCACTTTGCGGCGCGTGTAGATTCTCAATGGTTTCCGACTCAATCGCGACCAAAGATGGTCCATCGTCGTCATTACTACAAGAAGTTATCGCTAAAAGCAAGAATAGCATAGATAATAAATAAGGTGTTTTCATGATTGTTTATATTAAAATTGAATGTTTAGTTTTCCGTATATAATGCGACCAGGTATGTTGCTTATGTTTTGGGAATCTGTAAATCCAAAAACATTGTCCATCCCTAGTCCGAGTTGGTAGTTTTTATAGAAGGTTTTATTGATAGCGACATCCCAAATAGTGTAGCCATCAACAAAATTGTCGTATTTGTCGAGATAGGTATTTCCGTTGGTGTCGAACAGTCCGAATTTGCTTCTGTATGTACCTCTAAGATTAGCGTCCATATTCCATTTTTTTACATCATAGAATATTTTGAAGTTTGCCATATGTCGAGACCGATTTAAGAGTCCGAAATAATCATGTTCGTCAAGTTGAAATGCAGGAGAAGTTGGCGTTTCACGGGCAAATACCTCTCCATTTTTAAATGCATTTACAGCCTCTTTGTCTTTTGCGAATAGTAATTGATATCCTCCAGATAGGGTAAGTTGATTCGTGGCCTTCCATGTGGTGTTCAACTCTAATCCTTGGGTATAGACTTCATCTACATTGACATAGCTAAAGACATTTTGGCCGTTGGTTTTCCTGGCCACCACTCTTGTATCAATTAAGTTTTGAATGTCGTTTCGGAAGAGATTTAAGTTCAAGGTCAACGCTGCCGACGGTCTGTAATCAAATCCGAAATTGTAACTAATGGAACTCTCCGCCTTTAAAGCATCATCAAATTGAGCAATGATACTTGGTAAGTTGGTTACACTGTCATCCGTAAGCTGTCCTTGATCCGCCAATTCTTGCAATCTAACGGGTACAGCATTATACCCTAGGACGGTATATCCTACCGTTGTGTTGGTGAAGTCAAAATACAATTGTCTAAAGTCAGGAGCTTTGAACCCATACCCTACCGAGCCCTTTACAGATAATTCATCGGTGAGTTCGTATCGTACTGCCAGCTTCGGACTCAATTGAGACTCGTATTCGCTATGGTTATCGTATCGAGCACCGAGAATAATGTTCAGCTTTTCTAAAGGATGTACATCATATTGGGCGTATACATAAGGAGAGTTGAACTCGGCGTCCTCAAAGAAGTTGGTACGCTCTAGTGTTTCGCGAGTAATTCCGAAGCCTCCAGACAGCACATTTTTATTCCCATGTGTATAGGTTACCCGTATCTCAGGGCGGAGAAATCGCTGATCGAACTCACTTTCGCTGAATCGAGCGCCAGAGTCATCATCTAGAAATTCTTCTGCTTTGTATTGGGTAGTGTAAAATTCAAAATAGGTACTCCATTTATCGTTAAAGTTGTGATCAAATTTTAAATGAGCGTTCCATTCGTTCAAGGTACTTTCGCCCCGCAAAGTGCTGGAAGCAACATTTTCTTGTTCTTGGGAATAATATCTTCCAGACAACAGAAGTTTGGTGCGCGCTCCAAGGTCATAAGATAGTTTTGCTGAAAGCGTGTAGTTACTAAAGGGTTCGACGGTATTGAGACCGTCATCATCGTTTACCAAGTCATAGCCATCACTGCTGTAACGATTGAAGAAAGCCTTCACCCCAAACTTTTTCTTCTTATAGTTGAGGTCAGCACTTAAATCCTGACTATTAAAACTACTAGTTCGATGACCGAGGCTTCCTTTAAACCCATTTTTAGGGTCTTCTGTAATAATATTGACTACCCCTCCCAACGCTTCACTACCGTATAAACTGGATGAAGCACCTTTCACCACTTCTATCTGCTTGATGTTGCCAACAGTGACACGACTTAAGTCTAAAGTTCCAGCGGATCTTCCTATAAGCGGAACCCCGTCTATCAAGATCAATGTATACTGTGAATCTAATCCTTGTAATTGTACTCCTTCTCCTCCACCAAAATCAGGTATCGTAATGAGCCCTGTTTGTTCATTTAGCAAATCGGTGAGACGTACAGAGTTAATGCTTTTTATTTCTTTTTTGGATACCAGTTGTACCGGAAGTGGTAATGATGAAAGTTGGCGTTCGGTTCGGGTAGCGGTGAGGACAACTTCTTGTAAGCTTTCAATGGATGTAGAATCTTTTTTTATGATTATCTGCTGTCCATTTAGGATGCATGAGAGTACAAGAAATAAGGTGAAGGTGGCTGCTTTCATTATTTAGAATAATTCTTAATAGTGACGCAAATATATCTTCTTATTTTTAATTAATCTAAATTAATTTAATAATTTTGTCCAGCATTTAACTCATCATAAATCATAAAAAATGAAGAAAATACTCATTAACATATTGCTTTTAAGCGCATTATGTTTTAACGCAACTGCTCAAGAAAAGAAACAAAAAGACCAAGCGGCCATAAAGGATATGTGTGGCTGCTATGAAGTAAGTTTTAATTTCGCTGAAACCTTTAAGTATTCAGAAGACAAAAACTACCAGCCTTCTAAAGAAAAACACGACTCCGCACTTGAATGGGTTCAATTGGTTTCTGAGGATTCAAACGAGCTTATCTTGCAACATCTATTAATTGTAGGAAATCCCCAAAAACAACGTATCATAAAACACTGGAGGCAGGATTGGTTGTACGAGAACACCGATTTCTACATGTACAACGCCGACAATAAATGGACTTACAAAAAGCTTCCTTCATCGTCAGTATCTGGGCAATGGACGCAGAAAGTCTATCAAGTAGATGATAGTCCACGTTACGAAGGTTCTGCAACTTGGGTCCATTCTGATGGTAAAAGCTTTTGGGAAAACACTACCGACGCTCCCCTACCGCGTCGAGAATACACCAAACGAAATGATTATAATGTGACCGTGAGAGGCAATCGCCATGAAATCACAGAAGACGGCTGGATTCATGATCAAGACAATAAAAAGGTCGTTCGAGCCACAGGCGTAAAAGATATAATATTGGCAGAGGAAAAGGGGTACAACGTTTACAAAAAAGTAGACGACAGTCGTTGTGCTTCTGCTCAAAAATGGTGGACTGAAAACAAAGACCTTTGGAAAAAGGTGCGCAAACAATGGCATCGCGTCTTTACTGCTAACAAAGACCTTTCGTTAGCTACTAAGGTAGAAGACAAAAGACTATACGAACATCTGTTCGCACTTGAAAACAAGGCCAGTAAGAAACAAATCAAGGAAATAATCAATGCTTTCGTCTCTCAATAGCCTCCTGAATTAGCAACTATGAAAAAGCCCCGAAATGGGGCTTTTTTTATTGTTCGTCTTTCAGCTCTTCCAACACGCTTCCGGCCTGCTGCATTGCCTTTTTATAGTGTTTAAATACCCACCTTGAAAATAGCAGTAGAAACGCAACCCCAAATGGAACGTACCAATACCAAACATTGCTTTCTGAGAAAAGATCTTTGTTTCCAAATAATTTTGAAAAAACTGGTAAGCAGACAATCATCAGTATAAAGCTGAGATAAAATCCAACTTTTTGAACAACTATCAATCTTTTCTTTCCTTTGGTAAAGTCAATCAAGGTTTGTTTGAAATTGTTCTTTTCTATCGATACATTTTTCATCTGTAGTAGAGCTCTTATTGACAATATAGGCAACACAATGCAGATTCCTGCCGTAAGTATCGCTGAGATAATCACTGGGGTTGTGTCCAAATTCTTATAGTTGAAAATGATGAATCCGGCCATTAAGAAACAGATTACGGTTCCTAATAACTCTGGGTACATGATCTTGTTGATGCGGTTGCTATAATCTTGTTTTGTCATTTTGATGATCATTTTATCGGTTAATTTCTTTTGTTTTTCGAGTTGGTCACTCATTTCAGACCATACGGCTTGCATTTCTTCTAAATTCATGGTGTTATTTTTTGATGATCTGTGATTTCAATTTTTGTTTGATTCTTGAGATTCTTGTTCCCACATTGCTTCGGCTTAACCCTGTTATACTGGCAATCTCTTCGTATTTCTTTCCTTCCAACAATAATAACATAAGTCCTTTTTCAAGGTCGTTGAGCTGTTGAATGTGTGCATAAAGTGTTCTCAGGCGTTCTTCGAATTCCATGTCATAAAATTCGGTTTCCTGTAATACGACCTTATCAATCGTTACTTGGTGTCCGCGACGTTTTTCCTTCTTAATCCTTGTAATGGCGGTGTTTAAAGCCACACGGTAGATCCAGGTACTCACCTTTGCTTCATTGCGAAAGCTGTCGAAATACTTCCATAGCTGAAAGACAATATCCTGATACAGATCCTGCTGGTCATCCTTGTTATCGGTATAGATCGTTGTGATCTTAAAGATCAGTCCCTGATTATCCTTTATGGTTTGCGTAAACAGCGCCTCCTTGCTCATGTAATGGTTTCAATTTGATACATAAGTATGCGGTCGAGAGAAAAAGTCACACTTTTCTCGATTTTTTTCTTCGTTCTATAAATTTATGGGAAATAAACGGTTACTCCTTGATCAGCACAACCGTGGCTTTTACGCCTGTAGCGAGGTTCCATACATTGGCAGAAACAAGATTCCCTGCTTCATCATAGACATGGAATTCTGCTGTATTGGGTCCCGAAGTTCCTTGATTGAGCGCGGTGAAGTCTATCTTGTTAAAGCCGTCTGCTAATTTGATCTTAAAGCCTTTAAAAGAATTTTCAAGATAAATATCTGCCTTTTTAATCTCTCCGTTGACAGTGATGCTAACACGGTCACCATCTTGATACTGATGGTCTCTCACCAAAATATTGGCGACCAAACCGTTTATTCTAAAATCACCAAAATTTTGGGTGGTCTTTGAACCTTGATTACGGTCTTCTGGTGTTTCGGGCGTTACCGACTTTAGATTCTTGCTTACTTTTTTGTGATACAGCTCTCCTCGGTCTAAGAATTCTTCAGGCAACATTGAAAAACTCCCTTCCCTACTAAAATCAACAGGTTTGGGTTCGGTCTTTTTAATATTGGTAAGGCTTGGAGTCTCTGACTTAGGAAAGTAAGGGTTTTCTTTTGTGGTCTCGGTATTTGATTCGTTATCTGCTGGAGGAAGCGGTGTAGGCTTGGCATTATCTTCTTGCCCGTACATCTGTACAGTAAAAATCGAGAGTAGGATAAGTATACTAATTCGTCTCACTAAAACCACATTTTTTTAGATTAGGCGCAATAATAGTACCAAACATTACAATAAAAATACGTTTTTAATTGGCAATTTTAAGACTTGGGCTTGTTAAATTGTTCTGAAAAGAAAAGGGTGCGTAGCCCATTTCTGTCCTTCGCACCCATATATATGTTATTTTAAAATGTTTATGGCAAAGATGATCCGCTACTATTGCCATTTCGCTTTAATTGTCTTTGGATCTTGTTAATCGCTGATTCAATGGACTTTTCAGGTTCGATCACATTGTATTCTCCCCAAAATTCGGGATCCGAGAATCCAGATGCTTCATCGGCTATGACAATGGACGGGCGCAAGCGATCTCTTGCCTTCACTTTTTCTGGCGTTAATTTCTTTTCCCAATCGGTGACCGCCATCTCGCTAGATAGTTTGTACACCGAGTTGAACAATTTGTTTCTCCAATTTACCTTAAATGCTAACTGCACGTTACTGTAGCCATAATACCATTTACCATCTTTTTCACGATAGTCAACACGGTAGTTTGCTTCTGTTGGATGTACTTTCACATTCTTCGGTTTTCTTCTAACAAATAGCTCGCTGGCCTTTTCCTTATTAGTAAGGTTTAAGCTATATATGGCACTGGTCAAGGCCAAGGTTTTGGCCTCGATGTAAAGCTTTCCATAATACAAAGGGTCTTCTATCCCACTCTTCTGCTTAAATTTCACCACATAGATCAGCTTATAGTTAATGCGAGTTGCCTGTCCGAAACTAAACTCGTATTGATCGATACCTCCCCCGCTAAAAATATATTCGGGATACTTCATCAAATCAGCATAAAGGGCATTAAACGGACCTCCTTGTAATTTCAGAGCCACGGTATCCAACTTTGAATAATCTGTGCTTTTCCTAGCTTTATAGAGTGTTACAATATCTCTTTTATTTCCTGAATATGGTTGCTTGTATACATTTACAACCGCTTCAGACAAAGAGACATTTCTTCTACGCTTTTTAATGGTTTCCCTATAAAATGCGGTCATGAAGGTTTGATCGCTAAAATAATTATCTTCTTTCTTCTTGAGCACCATTTTCACCAATTCCTTTGCACTCTTAGGGGTGGTAATATTTACGCTTGCCAGGGCAATCACAGACGGATCCAGCTTTATTCTATTTTTATCTGGTTTAAAATCTGCCAAAGACATTGAACGATCCTTATATCCTAAAAAGGATACAATGACTTTTCCTTTAGTCAAATCTGCAGGTACTTTTAAAGAAAACTCACCTTCATTGTTTGTGATGGTACTGATATTGTTTTCTTCAACCGTAACCGTTGCATATACCAAGGGGTCGCCAGAATTACTGTCAACCACCTTCCCTTTGTATTCTTTATATGTCTGAGAAAAAGCTGAGCCTGCAAAGATTAAACAAGCCATCAATGTGTATATGCCACGCGCGACACTATTGTGAAGATTGTAGTATTTTTTCATAATGAACGGGTTAGTAGTTTATAGCTATTTTTTCAGTATTAAGATAATGATTTTTAGCGACATACAAAACATCTCACCCCTTTTAACATTTTGTAAATAACTGATTATCAATTAATTAAATTTTAATTCTTGTTTTTGACTAGCTGAATTCCTACATTGTTATATCAAAACAACTTTAACTAACTAAAACTGATTTCATTATGAGTAACGAGAACAAACCACCAGTTTGGTTTTGGATTATTGCTGTTTTAGCATTGATTTGGAACATCATGGGTGTATTGGCGTATCTAGGCCAAGCATTTGCCACACCAGAAGCGCTAAGCGCCATGCCCGAGCACGATCAAAACTATTATGCCAACATGCCAGCTTGGGTGACCGGAGCATTTGCTATTTCGGTTTTTGCGGGTGTTTTAGGTTGCCTAGGACTAGTACTTAGAAAGAAGTGGGCAACCATGTTGCTTACGCTGTCCTTGCTTGCTGTACTGGCACAAGCCACCTACAACTTTTTTATCCAAACAGATATTGATTTAGCAGGAGCCCGAATGGCAATGCCAATAGTGATTATCATCGTTGCATTGCTCTTGGTTATGTTGTCTAGAACAGCCACCAAAAAAGGATGGATCTCCTGACAAGTAACAACATATAAAACAAAAGCCCGGTGGTCTACCGGGCTTTTTTTATTTAGAGTCTGTAATAGCCACACTTCAAATACGCCCCTTCAGGAAAACTGATGGGATGATCGATGTCGTGATATGTTTTTGCTTCACAATCCACAGACTTTCCGTGTTGTAGGAGTTGGGATTCAACGATATCAAAAAATTCTTCAGCAAGTACTCGCGAAGAGCACGAGGCCATTACCAAAAGTCCTCCTTTCTTGACCAATTGCATGCCTAACCGCGTTAGCCGTTTATAACTGTTTTTAGCGCCTTCGATCTCAGAAGCCTGCTTTGCAAAAGACGGCGGGTCGATCACTACAATATCAAATCGTTGCTTGTTCTTGATCAATTCTTGTAGTCCTTCAAAGGCATCGACACACATGGTTTCATGAGTTCCTTTGTGTGTATTCAAGGAAGCATTGTAGGCCGCAACCTCTAACGCCTGTTTGCTTATATCTAAGCTTGTGACCCTTTTGGCTCCGCCAACCAGTGCGTGCACAGAAAAGCCCCCTGCATAGCTAAAAACATCCAGTACAGATTTTCCCTTGGCCAGCTCCCCTACTCGTTTTCGGTTATGGCGATGATCCAAGAAATAACCCGTCTTATGGCCTCGAATGACATTCGCCGAGAATTGCACACCATGTTCATTAAACGGAACCACTTCATCGGTCAGTTCCCCAAGCAAAACCTGGCCGTCCGTAAATCCAGATTCATTAGAGTTTCTAGCTAATACACGGCTCTGTCTGTATACCATCGTGTCACACTTTGTTACCTCGATCAGGGTAGGAAGAATCTCTTTTAAATACGGAAACCAAATGGCCGAGTATAGCTTTACCACAATAACATGGTCATAAACGTCTACAATAAGCCCCGGGAAGCCATCGTTTTCACCATATAACAGGCGATAACTATTTGTCTTTGTTCTAAGAAGTGGCACTCTTAGATTATAAGCTTCTTCAATTCGTTGTTTAAAGAATTCTGCGTCAACCTTCGCTCCCTTGAAAAATTGAATGATCTTGATGCGTATTGGTGAATCAGGATCAAAGAGTCCGATGGCTAGCATATTGTTCTTCTTACTGTCGAAAATGATGGCCAAATCTCCTGATTTTCCTTCAATGCTCTGCTTTTTGATGCCTTTATCAAAGATCCAAGGATGCCTCGATTTCACGGCACGTTCTGCTTTCGGAGTCAGTTTTACAGCTATCCTTTGGACAGCCATCTCTGGTAATTCAACATTGAAGTTCATGGGTCAAAAGTACCACAATTTGTTATGAAAGACTTTGTTCAATTATACTTTCATACCAAATCATTTTATAACTTTACCTGAAAACTAACCCTACCCTCATCTATGGCGCTCCTAAAACTGATCGAACGCTCTGCGATCAAAGAAGATACACTTACCCAAGTTGTGGTCAATGACCAAAAGATCATTCTCTTCGAATACAACGGAACCGTCAAAGCCTATCAGGGCAAATGCCCGCATGAAGGTGCACCGTTGGCAGAAGGACATATCGAAAACGGCCGTATCGTTTGTCCGCTACACCGCTGGGAATTTGCCTGCGATAGCGGTATGAACGATCAACACAAAAAATGTTTGCAATCCTATAGCATCAAAGAGAAAGAAGGTTTTGTTTTTTTAGAGGAAGCATCATTGTTACAAGACCAACAGTCAGGTACTGCGACCAAAGTAAAGACTATCAGAGACCTACCCTCTCCTAAAGGAAGTTTTATACTCGGACATGTGCCACAGTTTAAGGCGGAAAACAAACACCAGATCATCGAGCGATGGGTAGAAGAATGTGGCCCACTGTTTAAGTTGAATATGGCCGGAAAGAAATTCGTGGTATCTGCCGACCCTGAAATGAACAAGAGCATCCTCAAAAATCGACCGGAAGCGTTTAGAAGGTTTACCAAGATCGACGAAGTAATCAGCGAAATAGGCATCAAAGGTGTCTTTAATGCTGAAGGCGATGTCTGGAAGCGCCATCGTAAACTCACTTCTGAAGCTCTAAACCTGCGACGTGTTAAAGGTTTCTTTCCTATCATCGCGAAGACTACGGGGCGGTTGTATGAAAAGCTCAACGAAAGTGCGAAGCAAAACACCGAAGTGGATGTGCTGAAAGACATGATGCGTTATACTGTTGACATTACCACCGAAATGGCCTTCGGATATCCCATGAACACCTTGAATAAGGAAGGTGATGTCATTCAGAACCATCTCGAGAAGATCTTTCCGATGATCAATCGTCGCTTCGGAGCACCGATTCCCACCTGGCGTTTTATTCGATCTAAAAAGGACAAAGAATTCGATCAAGCGGTGACAGCCATTGAAAATACCGTACACAGCTTTATAGACAAAGCCAAAAAACGCTTGGCTGACAATCCTGAACTCAAAGAAAACCCTAGTAATTTTCTAGAAGCATTGTTGGTAGAACAAGAGAACGAAGGCAATTTCTCAGATAAAGAAGTCTATAGTAATGTGTTCTCTATTCTTCTGGCTGGTGAGGATACGACTTCAAACTCGATCTCTTGGGCCCTATTCTATTTGGCTCAAAACCCGCATATGGTAGCACGTGTAAGGCAAGAAGCGAATCACACCTACCGTGACCAAAAGTACCCTTCCTCTTATCAAGAGATGTCCGCACTAAAATATACCGAAGCCGTTGCCAATGAAGCGATCCGAATCAAGCCGGTGGCCCCGCTCATGTTCTATGATGCATTGGAGGACACTGAAGTCAATGGTTTTCTTTTCAAGAAAGGGTCATCAATGATCATGCAAACAAAAGTGGCGCAAACACATGAGGCTCATTTCTTCGACCCAAATACGTTCTTCCCCGAACGATGGCTCAAAAGTGAATGTCCGGCGCATGCCAACCACAAACCAGAATCGATCATGGCCTTTGGTGGTGGTCCGCGTTATTGTCCTGGAAAGAACTTGGCCGTACATGAAATGGTCATGGCGCTCTCGATGATCTGCAAGAATTTTGACTTAGAGCTCACTGTAAATCCAAATGATGTAAAAGAAGTATTCGCCTTTTCAATGCATCCAGACAACCTCAAGGTTCGTTTCAAGAGCATTTGAGTGTTATAAAAAATTGACATAAAGCATTTTAACATTTTATTGGTAAACCTTTTAATAATACGCAAGTCTTATTAATACCACCCAGAAAATCACAGCAATGTTTAATTTAAAATTTGTGTGTGATGAGTATATTTTTAGAAATTTTCAAGAACAGTGCGGCAGGACAGCTTCCGAAGCTGGGAAAGGCCGTCGTTATTTCCTTATTTTTTTCAGTGTTGCTTTTGGCCTTATACTTAGTGGTAGCCGTCATTAAGAATTCGACCTGGCAAACCATCAACTTTGGGTATTAAAAAGGTACACCTGTGTTTTTCAGTTGGTTATTTGTAGCTTCGTAAATAGCTAAAACCAACAAAATGAAAACTATACTTCCTTTTTTATGTATTGTCTTAATGGCAAGTTCCTGTAAAAATGAGACCGTTTCTCCTGCCGAAGCGCAAGAGCAGCGTGCCAAAGAGATTCATGAACGTGTCATTACCCTAGACACCCATTGCGATATTAATGTCAAAAACTTTACGGATTCGTTAAACTACTCACAGGACTTGAATACGCAAGTGACACTCCCAAAGATGGAAGCTGGCGGACTTGATGTAGCTTGGTTCATTGTTTACACAGGGCAGGATTCGTTAAACACTGCGGGATATGCCAAGGCCTATGACAATGCCATGGCCAAGTTTACTGCCATTCGTAAGTTGTGTACTGAAATTGCGCCTGACAGAATTCAATTGGCTACCACAAGTGATGAAGTGAGGGCTATTCAAGCCACGGGCAAGAAGGTTGCCATGATCGGTATTGAAAATGGGTATCCCGTAGGGATGGACATTGCCAACGTGAAGAAGTTTTATGATTTAGGCGGAAGGTATATGTCACTCGCCCATAACGGTCATAGTCAATTGAGCGATTCCAATACCGGAGAAGCCGATGGTATTTGGTTACACAACGGACTCAGTGAGCTTGGAAAAGAAGTCATCAAAGAGATGAACCGCCTGGGAATGATGATCGATATTTCGCACCCTTCAAAAGAAGCCATCAAACAGATGATACAGATTTCGAAGGCGCCAATAATCGCTTCCCATTCATCAGCTAGAGCGCTCTGTGATCACAGCCGAAACTTGGATGACGAGCAATTGGAGTGGATCAAAGAAAATGGTGGCGTGGTCCAAACAGTGGCTTTCAAAGCATACCTGAATACCGAGAAAAACGACGCACGATCCAAGGTTGAGAACGAAGTGGCAAAGCGAGTCATGGATTCCATGGGCGTAACTTGGCTAGAACGCAAAGAAGTGAGAGCATTGAGTGCTGCTGACCGCGAACAATATTATGAAGCTTACGTTAAGATGGTTCCTATAAAGAATGCCAAGGTCAAAAAAATGAAAGACCTCCCTCCTGCTGTTGATGTTGGTGATTTTGTAGACCATGTCGACTATTTGGTAAAGAAGATCGGCATTGACCATGTGGGCATCAGTTCTGATTTTGATGGAGGCGGTGGTATCGATGGCTGGAGCGATGCTTCCGAGACCTTTAACGTCACACATGAATTGGTAAAGCGTGGGTATACCGAAGATGAAATCGAACAACTCTGGAGTGGTAACCTGCTAAGGGTTTTAGATGAAGTCGAAGCCGTAGCGAAACGGCTTCAGCAACAACCATAAAAAACAAAAGGCGCTCATCGCGCCTTTTCTGTTATTTACATCTAATACTTTCAGATTTTGGTTTAAAGGCTGTGCCCCAAACACGATAGCAAGCGTCTCTAGGATACGCAAACTTCTTGGTGAAATGATCTTTCCATGTAGCAGGGGTATTCTTGTAATCTACATCTACCTCAATGTTGTAGGCACCAGCAGGTACACTTAACTTTGCTGTGTACCCCACCAGAAAATACTTTTTCTCCTTTGTCTTCCTTTTTCCGCTTTTATCGGTATATCGTACTTTAAGCTTTGCTCCATAGGCGGCCTCGTTGAATACAGAAACCGTGGCGCCCGGTATTAGTTTTTCGGTACACGTAGTGCGACTGTAATCGGTGGTGAAGCCCATTTTGGCAATGCTGTTATCCTTTAAGAACCGTACCGTATAAGCAATCGGAACTCCAGGGTTTTCTTTACTATACACGGCATTCTTTCCTTTAATGATCTTTTGAAGATCCCCGTAATTCTTGGCGCTAACTCCTTCGGCTGCAGCTTCGGCATTTCCGCCAATGGTGATGACCGACATGCTTGAGCTTGCCAAAATACTCTTGTATTTCGCTTCTAAATCACCTGAAACCTGAGACACTCCGGTGGCATAATTAAAGGCGCCTTCCATCTCTGCATCGGTCTGTTCTTTGGCAGCTTCCATCTTAAACATAATGATTCGCCCATAGGAGACCGACTGCACATATCCAGGAGGTGAAATACTGTCCATACTCTTTGAGAGTTCTTCGACCGTAACAGCAGAATCAAACATGTTAGAAGGTCTTTTCGGCGCTTCTGCAGTAATCGTATAAAAAACTTGTTTAAAGACCATCATGGCCATGCTGCGCTCTGTGTCTTTGTTATAACTAAAGTGGGTTGCCACATCTCCTTTTGCCCATGCAACGTTGAGTCCAAGGTCCATTGCCAATTGTTGAGAAGAATACGACGTAGCTACCTTGTACGAAGAATTGGAGGCGTTGACGTAACCGTCTTGATAGGCGTTATCGTTCCACCAATCGAGCGCTTCATCAATACCCGTCTGTACGGTTCCGTGGGAGGGTTCATCTACATCTATGGTTCCTTTTTTGCCAATACCCGGCAAATCCAATCGTAACGATACTGATGCGGGTGTCAAAGTAATCGGTTCTGGTAAACCATCGAGCAACGCCTTGTTTACTTTTACCAAAGCTCCGGGCCAAATGATACCGCTTGTCGGGCGTAAAATGGCTACGTCTTCAAAGTTTTTCTTTAGGTTGTACATCTTAGTGACACAGGTAATCTCTTTGCCACTTTTCTTATTGGATTTTGTGTTGGTGCCCGTTTGTTTTCGTTCGGTATCCATCTCTTCCAACGGAAGCGCATTTAAAATCAAACCCATATCGTAACCCAACTCATCGATATGACCGTCGATGCTTGGATTGCCTTTCTGGCAACTGAAAAATATGAGCAAAAGAAATAGGGCAACAAGTCTTGGGAGTCTTTGTCGTTTCATGAAAGGTTATTTAGTTATTGTTAAATATACAAAAATCAAATACACCCTTCTGTAATACAGGTATTTGCGTCATAATAAACAATAGTGGTCTTTAGGTGGTCAGCTGTGAGATTTTCTGTAAATTTGCACTCAAATTTGAATGTATGACATTGACTTTTCGTTGGATCAGTCTTTTAGAAGGACTGTCCTATATTCTCCTATTATTTGTTGCGGTACCTTTAAAATATTTGGGTGGAAATGACATCCTTGTAAAAACACTGGGAATGCCCCATGGAATCTTGTTTGTAGCTTATGTGGCCTTTGCCCTTTTGCTTCGACCTGAAAAAAAATGGGACAACAGAAACTTCCTATTTATTTTGGCCGCTTCGGTCATCCCATTTGGTACATTTTATGTCGACAGAAAGTATCTGAAGGAGTCTAAAGCGTTATGAGAATTGCTCTAGGACTTTCTTTTGGTCTTCGATAGCTTCTTTGAATTCTTCCTTTAATGTCTTAACTAACTGAGAAACGGGTTGAACATCATGAATGCTCGTAACACCTTGTCCAGCAGACCAGATGGTCTTCCATGCCTTGGCTTCTGTGTTTAGTTCTTTTCCGAAGTCAACTTTGGCAGTGGCCTTCAATTGTTCTTCGGTGATGCCCATGGCTTGTAAGCTTGCGCCTAAAAAGTTGGCCGCTACGCCAGAGATCGCTGCTGTATAGACGATATCACTTGCACCTGCATCAATGATCATCTGCCTGTATTCATCATTTGCTTTGCTTTCTTCTACATTAATAAAACGGGTTCCCATATAAGCAAGGTCTGCCCCCATTTGCATGGCTGATGCAATATCTCTACCGGTACTAATGCATCCTGAAAGCAGTAGCGTCTTTTTAAAGAAGCTTCGAATCTCAGATACCAATGACATTGGATTGATGGTTCCAGCGTGTCCGCCAGCCCCTGCTGACACCAAAATGAGTCCGTCGACACCTGCTTCTGCCGCTTTTTCGGCATGACGTTTTTTGATGATGTCATGATAGACGAGTCCGCCGTAACTGTGCACAGCATCGACCAATTCAGAAACTGCACCTAACGAAGTGATGATCAACGGAACTTGATGCTTTACGCACAATTTAAGGTCGGCCTCCACTCTTGGATTCGAATGGTGAACAATGAGATTGACACCAAAAGGCGCTGGTTTCTTACCAGTTTCTGCTTCAAAGGTGGCCAATGCCTCTTTGATCTCGATCAGCCATTCTTCAAAACCTTCGCTTGTGCGTTGGTTGAGCGCTGGGAATGTTCCGACGATGCCGTTCTTGCAGCATTCGATGACCATTTTAGGTCCGGAGATCAAAAACATGGGTGCGGCTACTGCCGGAAGGGAGAGCCTATCAATAAACGGAGGTGTATTTTGCATAGATTGAAATTAAGATGGGTCATTCAAACACCAAAGATATAAATTCTGCAACGCATGCAGGCTTGGATTCATTCTCAATTTCAACGGTACAGTGCCAAGTGACTTTGTAACCATTCCCCCTAAAATCTTCTACATCAATTACCTTGGTCAAAAGTCTGACTCGACTTCCTACGACCACTGGATGTGGAAGTCGTACATTGTTGAGTCCATAGTTGACGCCCATCTTCATACTTTGCACCTTAATGAGGTCGTTGAGCATTTTTGGTATAAGTGAAAGTGACATGAATCCATGGGCAATGGTCTTTTTGAAAGGTGAATGCTTGGCAGCCATCTCAGGGTCGGTATGGATCCACTGATCGTCCTGGGTTCCCTGTGCAAAGGCATTGATCATCTCCTGAGTTACCTCAATATAAGGTGTCGGAGAGAGCTCTTCGCCTTTCATGGTCTTAAATTCTGCGAAATCCTTGAACGTATACGTGGTCATTATTTTCTTCAATTTTAGGTTATTTTTTCTTCTCGCTTCATTAAAGTGTCGGACTATCAACAAGTTGTTGACAACATTTATCAGTTAATTAACAACAAATTATTGTCTGTTTCAATCATAAACCCTAGTTTCGCTACCCCCAATAAAGATCGAGAATGAAACATAATGCATCCCCTTCGACTAAAAAGTCACGTTTACAATTATTACATCAGTATTATAGCTATACTGGTTTTTATTCGTTCATTGGAAACAGCCTAAAAAAGGCCGTGCTTCCGGTGGTCATTTTTGTAGCAGTTTTGTTAGGGATTCATTACTTTGTAATTGACCTAAATACGTTGTTGACAAACGTCACCGAAACCTTTTCAAATTTAGGCATTTTATCGGTGTTTTTTGCTTCGGAATCTGTTTTAGGGCTTATTCCGCCAGAGATTTTTATCGCTTGGTCTGAAAAGACGGCAAAGCCTATACTTTATCTTTCACTTTTAGCAATACTATCTTATTTGGGCGGTGTGGTTTCTTACTTTATTGGAAAAGCACTTACCCAGACGCGTTCTGCTAAAGAATATATCGAGAACAAAATGGCCAAGCATATCAAAAATATGCGCAAATGGGGAGGATTCTTAGTGGTTGTTGGTGCAATGTTGCCTATCCCCTTCTCTATGACAAGCATGGCTGCTGGAGTTATTAAGTACTCGTTTAAAAGCTTTCTACTTTTTGGGTTATTGCGTATTGTTCGTATTTACATCTACGCTGTAGCTATCTTTAGCATTGTCTAAGCCTATCCTTTTTTCTTTAGGCGGTCTTTTACGTATTCGACCTTTGTTTTTCCGTGTGCAGCTGGACGTCCTTCTTCGTTTAGGTTTACCATTACAATGTTATCAATGGTCAGTATGGTGGCTCTTGTCATCTTATTTCGCACTTCACATTTAAGCACCAATGAAGTATGACCAAACTTGACGACCTCCATCCCAATCTCTACAATATCTCCTTGCCTTGCCGAGCTTACAAAGTTGATCTCTGACATGTACTTTGTAACCACCTTTCTATTTTCGAGCTGAATGACTGCATATAGGGCAGCTTCTTCATCGATCCATTCGAGAAGTCTACCTCCAAACAAAGTTTCATTGGGATTCAAATCTCCTGGTTTAACGGCTTTTCTGGTATGGTATCTCATTTAGTTCTTAGTTCTTAGTTCTTGGTTGTTGGTACAAAGTATGTAAGTATTGAGATTTGAAAAACTATCTAACTACTCACTACTCAGTACTGAGAAACAAAGATACGGACATCTTCTCTTGTGTATATCTTAACAAATGATTTCTGTGAATCTAATAATTCTGTTAATCTTTTTTTAAACTTTTCTTAATTGGCCTACTCCCAAAAAAAGAATCAAATAATTTTAGTAACAACCTAATTCCTAACCCACTATAAAAACAATGATCATCGCATGTTGTGGGGCTCTAGAAAAACTGAACAGTAATTATGAACACAGAGATTAACGCTTGCTCCTACCATTCTGACCCGCATTTTAATGTCTTTAAGGTACCGCAATGGCGTGCCGATATGTACAAGTTTCTTTCGGTTCGTTTATGGGGAAACATCCCGAGTCCGTTGCAACGAAGGCTTTCAAAAGTCTACAGTTCTTTGTACGACAAGCCTTTTAGCAAACGTTTCATTGCTCCTTATGTGAAGCTCAACTATTCTGATGAGAATTACTTAGAGAAGTTTAAACCTCCTTTTGGTAAAAATGACTATGACAGCTTTCAAGACTTTTTTATACGTGAGTTTAAAAGTCTACCGATGACTGCCAGTAAAATGGTTTGGCCTTGTGAGGGATTACTCTGCGATGTCAATTATGTTAGCAATATTACCACCACCAAAGTAAAGTGTGATGAGCGCCAAGTTGAAACCGTCTTTGGTGTAGATAAGGAATCGATCCCAGACAACTACACATTTACAAACGTTTTCTTGCATAACAAGAATTATCATCGCATTCATGCACCTGTTAACGGAACGATCACCAGAATACAACATGTACCTGGAGATCTGGTAGTTCTGCGACCATGGATATACAAACAAAACCCGTCTTTGCCAGCCTTTAGAAACGAGCGCGTAAATATCGATATCGTCGATGAAGAAAATCGCACGTGGTACCTATCAATTGTTGGCGGGCCTGCTGTTGGTACTATCGAACTCCCTGAAAACATTCAACTCAATGCTACGGTTGGTAAACTCGATGAGATCGCGCTCTTCTATTTGGGATCTACCTGTTGTATGGCATCACCTGTTGCTCCACGATTTCATGAAAAGAATACCTTTGTAGAGGTGGGCGCTAGTTACTAGTTAAAAAAGCGTTTTTGGCGGCACCAATGTTTGCGGAATATGGATTTCGGTTCCGAATTCTTTGTTCAGTTTTTCAATGAGATGGGCCGATAAAAGTGGTGAAGCCTTCTCTAAGTTCTGGTGCACAAAGAAGTGAACATTTTCTAACCCTTGGTCCACCCAAATTCGAAGTCGCTTTACCCAATCATCAAGGCGGTCGTAATCTGAGTCATGGTTTGCGCCAACGTATCGTACAAATGCTTCGTTGCTAGTAAGTCGCATATGCATGAGGTCTCTTCTACCCGCTGTGTCTACCAAAACGTTAGTCATACCGTTCTCTTCTAGCAAATGATACAGTTCATTGGCTACACTTTCATCATTGAACCAATCGGTGTGTCTAAATTCAATCGCTAACTTAAACTCTTTGGGCCATCGCTCTACGAAAGTCACTACCCTGTCCCAGTTTTTTGGGGCAAAATTGTTGTGCATTTGCAAGAAGATGGTTCCCAACTTCTCTTTCAAGTTGCTAGCAGCATCCAAATACGCATCCATAAAAGGATAGACCTTTTCATTTAAGCGTCTCAAATGGCTAATATCTTGTGATAACTTCGGAAAGAATTTAAATCCGTCGGGCGTTTTGTCATACCATTTGGCAAACTGTTCCCCCGGAAAGATCCTGTAAAAAGTTGCATTGAGTTCTATCGAATTGAATTGCGTCGCATAGTACACCAATTCGTCCTTGGTACCTCTTGGATAGAAGTTTTTTAAGTCTTGTCGATTCCATTTGGCACAGCCGATATAGAACTTTGGTGCATTGCCTTGTTTTGTCCTGTCCAATACTACTGCAGTCTCTGGATGATCTTTTGGGATAGTGAAGTCAATAGTTTCAGGGTGGTCTACTTTTCCGAATTTCATGGTTGGTTTTTAGTTGTTAGTATCATTCCTGCACAGGCTGGGATTTATTTCAGTCCAGTACGAGGTTCATTCTCGACTGGTTTTCACCAGATGCCTTTGTTCAAAATATATTTTGATCTCGGCAGTGCTCGAACTGACATCTCATCTATTTCAATATATAATAATATACTTCGTACTTAATACTAACATAAAGATACAGTCCTCTATTGATTTTTCATAAATATGACACACGTAATTATTGTAAAGAAGGAACTTAGTCTTTTAATGTGCCGCTAATAATTTCTTTACAAACATGCCCTAAATTAGTGTTCATAATATGTTGATAACATTCTTAATAACTCGTTGAAATCGTGTTGAATACCTTTTTGAATTTCAGTTAAATTTATAAAAACCTAACGCGATGAATGATAGACCTAATGACATTCTGAGAATTCGTCCGAAGATACATTCGGCAAGGATAACAGACAACATGAGCTCGGATGAGCGCTTTCAAAACGCGACCATTCGCCCCATCGTGAAGCTGCAAAACCCATTGTTAATAGAGGTTTTCAGAAATTATGTTAATAAACATAAGGGCATGTTCTATGAATTGAGTTTAGAGAAGAAACTCATGTACATTGACAACGCCATTCACAAAGACATGAAATTCAGGAATTCACTGAAGGGCATGATCATCGGACAGTTTACCGTTGAAGAGTATGTGGGTTATATTGAGAATTCTTCTGCCTTGAACAAACGCATGATGAACATTGTAATGGAACGTCTTAAAGATCAAGTTCAGTTATTTGAGCGTCCTTCATTGGCGAAGGTAGTGTAGCGCTAGTCGTCGATTAAAGAAACTCCGTTTAGATCTGTCGTCAAGACGTCGCTCATATAGTTAAAGAATGGGCGTATGGCTTGAAAAGATGCATCTACCTTTTCCAGAAATTTACTGGAGGTCACTTCCTTGTCAGTAAAACTGCGGGTAAAAATAAATTGCTTGTGTTTGATCAAGTCAATCGCTTTGTGCTCTTTGTCGAAGCCCTTCGGAGCGGTCTTCACTGCATCTCCTTGCATCTCACCCCAAACATCTTTGAAGGCCGATGAGTCAATGATGTCACGGATCTCTTGGTCGTCCATTTCAAATTCCTTTCGAATGCGAAGCAAATCTTCTTTGTTAGGATCCCAAAAACCCGTGGCGATAAAAGAACCTCCAGGTTTTATTTGAATGTAGTACCCGCCACGAAGTCTAGGTTTGGTCCTATTAAAAGAACCTGCCAAATGTGATTTGTAAGGTGTCTTGTCTTTTGAAAACCGAACGTCACGATATATCCGAAACATCTTCATTCGGTCGATCTCATCATGTACATTCATAGCGTTGTGCAATTCGGCGAAAAAGCCTTTCACCTCTTTCTCATGGACTTTGAACGTTTTCTTATTGGTCTCGAACCAATCTCTGTTGTTATTCTTTTCTAGATCTTTGAGGAAGTTTAGGGTGTCTTTCGTAATGGTACTACTCATTGTTGGTTTTTTGTTTTTTAAGGTACAATTAATTTTCTTGAAACTCAACCCTGTTCAGCACCAGTCCAGAAGCTGGAGCCACATATTCTAGCATAATATCGCTGTTTGGTTTCAGGCTTTCTTGTATCGTTTCAACTGATAGGTTTCCAAGTCCCACCTGAATCAAAGCCCCTGCCATCTTACGTATCTGATAGCGCATAAATCCAGCGCCATACACATGTAACGCAAAGGTTTCCGCAGGAAAAAAACTAGCCGTATACAAATCGTTCTTTTTTAATCTACAGGTGAGCACTTCTCGTTCAAATTGGGTCTTCTCATTAGGTCGTACCGTATAACTCTTGAAATTGTGCGTGCCTTCGAACAATGGAGCCGCCTTGGTCATCGTATCAATATCCAACGTATCGATGATATTGGCCATGAACGGTGCGCAAAACGGATGGTTCTTTTGCCCGTGTGAAAACAAATATACATACTCCTTTATTTTGGCGTCCTTGATAACATTGAAGTCTTTATTTACAGGGCGAATCGCTAACGCTCTAATATCTTGGGGTAGATTTCGATTGAAGCTTTCCAAAAACGCTTCAAGATCCGCCAATGGCTCTCCTTTTATGAATAACTCGAAGGCTCCTTCGTGCGCAGATACTTTGGCATCTGTGCGTCCGGCGCCTAAAATTTTAAAGGTTCGGTCATTATCGGTAAAAACATAACCTAGGGTTCGTTTCAACATACCCTCTATCGTCTTTTGCCCTGGCTGATGCTGCCAACCGTGAAATCGAAATCCTAAATATTGTATGGTGATCAAATAATAGTAACGCTTTGTAAACATAGAGGCTAAGATAGAACGATTCCTTTACATTTACCATCAGTTATCCACTGCCCTTGCAGCAATTGTTGGTTTTGGTTAGTTTTGATGCTAGTACAAAGTATTGAGTATTGAGATATGAGTACAAAGAATTAATTACAAAGCCCAAGGGACAGAGAATAAAAATAACGAATAGATACTAGATAACATTCGTGAACTTGCCCGAATGGTAAAGGCGGGTTTGTGGCGAATAAGCAGAAACCAATAACTAACACCTAACACCTAACACCTAACACCTAACACCTAACACCTAACACCTAACACCTAACACCTAAATTAACACATTAAATCATTGAAAATTAAAACATTGAATAACCTCTACCCTTTTGATGGCGCACTACGTTCGCACTTGCTGATTGCATTGGGCTTGGCCATTTGGGTCTTTGTGTTTCTATACTTCACCGAACCGCTGGACGTCGATGAATTTGGTGCTACCGAGAAGTTGATCTACCTACCTGGCTATGGTCTTTTGGGTGCCACTTGCTATTTACTTTCCTTACCATTTCAGAAATTCCTATTCACTCGAAACAAACAACAATGGTTTTGGCGTGAAGAGATACTGTTTCTGCTATTCTTCTTAGTCTGTAGCTTTTTGGTTGTTAGAGGGTTCTATTTGTACGTGGTGATGATCGATATTCCGAACCCGTATACACTTGGCTATTATTTTCGGGCCATATTCTTTCCTGCTGTGCTGACCATCCTACCAATCGTTATTATTGGGCGTTGGGCTTTTGGTAAGTACAAGAATAAGAAGCTGGAAGATCAAAAAATAGTGATTCAAGGTACTGGTAACTACGAAAGCTTACGGTTGCACTTTAACGACCTTATCGCTATTCAATCTTCTGACAACTATATTGAAATTTCCTTTTTGGACGGAAATCAACTTAAGAAACAATTGATTCGAAATACACTTTCGACCATCGAGACCGAATTTCCCGAACTCTTCCGAACACATCGTTCTTTCTTGATAAATCCGTATCACTTTCAGCGATGGAAAATTGAAAATGGGAAGCAAGGCGTCCTACTAAGTCACGGACTTTTCGTCCCTGTGTCCAAAACGTATCAAACCGAAGCAAAAGCGCAGTTTCATTTCGCCACAAACTAAAAGCATTTCGCCCCAATAGGCCGTGATCATTGGGATTAGACCCAAAGCACTTCTACTTTTGACCTCATCAAGTTTTACTAAAAAAACACGTTATGAGAACCATTATGATTGCCTTGTTATCCATTTTATTAAGTGTATTCAGCGCTGCGGCTCAAAACAATGAGCAGCCCGAAGTTTTCATTATAGGCACCATGCATGAAGTGCCTAAGATTGTAAAACACAGTTATCGTCCGTTATTACGTTTGGCCAAAAAATATGCGCCAGATGCCATTTACACAGAGAATCAACGACCAGAAGATTCGGTGAGTTTTTATAATTACAATCGAAGAAACTTTTTACCCTATTCTGATTCGATCGCCAAAATATTTCGACACGACCCACAAAAAATCGATCTACTCAAAACCAAAAAGGTCAATGAAATGTCAAAAGAAGACTATGACTATCTGCGCCATTATTACGCCGCCAATCAAGATCGAGCCAATTGGTACTACTACAACTACTTGTACCGTTTTGGGCCAGAGGGAAGTAAAAAACCCTTGCGCAATGAAAATGGAGACCTTACTTCTAAACTGGCCATCGCCATGAACCACAACTTCGTGTACTCAATGGACAACCAATGGTACTATAAAGAATATCACCAATACTGGCGTGCGTGTGTCATAGAAAGTCGTAAGGACGGAGAAGCAAAATATATAGGAAGAGCCAATAAAATGCTCTACCGCCGGGCTATCTTTCCAGCTATTTTTGGTAGACTTGGACGACATACGAACAATATCAACACGCTTAAGCGTTATGATCTAGTCAATAAATTCACCTTTCGGAAAACTCCTTGCGAACCCTGTGAAAAAGGAGGTTATTATTGGGATAAACGAAATGAAATGATGGCTAAGAACATTGGAGAACAAGTGCTTGCAAACAACCATCAAAAAAGTGTTGTCATCGTCGGTGCAGGTCACGTACTAGGTATTCAAGAAGAACTAAAAAAACAATTTCCAAGCATTAAAGTTTCGATCATAGATCAATAAAACAGAAATGTGTGCTGACCCTTTTGCTATAAAGGGTTGGCATTTATTTTGTGTCAAACTTAATGGGCAGGGTCACTCTAAAAAATTACCTTCCACATTTCTAACAAGGTAAATTGATTAAAAAAAATTTCCTATATTCGTCTTCGTTGCGACCAAATTTTCACTCCCTTACTGCAAAATAACGCAACAATCCATCCCTTTATAAATAGTTACTTTTCCCTTGAGGTAATTTCCTAACACGCATAGGAGATTGGTGCATGATATTCATTTGCCAACGCTCAACGCGTTAGGCGAACAATGTGAATAATACCCCCAAGTTATATTTATCATTAACCTTTTAAACTTTTTCTAGTATGAAAAAAATTTCAATTTTTATTATGGCAATTCTTTTGTTTACTGTCTCTTGTAGTGACGAGTATACAAATGAAAATGAGCAGTCATTAGATGGCAACGCAGAATTTATTCTGAATTCTTCTATTCCCAATGCAACACCAATTCCTGGTAGTTTTCTTATTACTTTAAAAGATGGCACTTTCGATAAAGTGGGCACTCTTAAAAATGCAACGCAACGTTTATCTAATTTGTCTAGAGCAGAAAGAAAGCAAGCTTATATGGAAGTCTCTGATTTGACATTACGAACCTTGAGGGATAAAAGTGTATTCGATTTTGGGATTGACAACTCAAAAATTACGAAGTCTTTCAGTTTCGCGCTGAATGGTTTTGTAACCGAAAACTTAACCGATAATGAATTAGAAACTTTAAGAAAAGATCCTAGAGTAGACTTTATAGAGCAAAACTATAAAGCTGAGACGTTAATTTCGTATACGAAGTCAAGCGAAAATGTTAGTATGGCTATGTCTTCACAAACCACTCCTTGGGGTATCACAAGAGTTGGTGGTTCTGTTGACGGCACTAATCTCTCGGCTTCTGCTTGGGTAATTGATTCAGGTATTGACCTAGATCATGAGGATTTAAATGTAGATGTTGCAAGTAGCGTTACTTTCGTGACAACTGAAAATGGCCCTAACGATTTTGGAGGTCATGGGACGCATGTAGCCGGAACCATTGCTGCTAAAGACAATGGCATTGGCGTTATAGGCGTTGCTGCTGGAGCTAATGTGATTGCAGTAAAAGTATTAAATGCTGCTGGTGGAGCTAATTTCGATTGGGTTACAAGTGGTATTGATTATGTTACAGCCAACGCTTCTAACGGTGATGTTGCGAATTTAAGTTTAGGATATACCAATGTAAGGGCTTGGGACAGAGCGACTAGAAGATTGGCTAGGTCTGGAGTTAAAGTTGCCATAGCTGCTGGGAATGATTATTCGGACTGCTCTAGTGAAAGTCCTGCAAGAGTAAATCATTCTAATGCTTACACCGTTTCTTCAATTGCAGAAGGAGATTATTGGTCTAACTTCTCTAATTATGGTTCTCCGGTAGATTATGCTGCCCCTGGTAGTAATGTATTATCAACTACTCCAGATAACACTTATGATTCTTACAACGGAACTTCTATGGCTACACCGCATGTAGCTGGCATTTTGTTATTAGGAAATGTGGTAGCAGACGGAGTGCCTTCTGGCGCTTATTGGGAGTATGAGTGTAATTCGCTTGGATGTTTTTGGACTGACAATTATTCACCAAATAATATCTTTAATCTTTCATTATACAGATATGATGTAGACGGAAATGATGATCCTATTGCCACCCATGGTCAATAAGAGAATTGAAAAAACGCTTGGCTAACCGCAATAACCCAGCGTAAGAAGGCCGTCCGTACCTATGAGCGGGCGGCCTTTGTTTTTACAACAATTAATGCCTTGCTTTTAAAACATTGACAATATCTTTAAGCTTATACCCCTTGGCCTGTAACAAAATCAGATAGTGAAACAGTAGATCTGCACTCTCATTGAGAAATAGATCGTCATTGCTGTCCTTTGCTTCAATAACAGTTTCTACAGCCTCTTCCCCTACTTTCTGAGCGATCTTGTTAATCCCTTTTCTGAACAAAGAGGAGACATAACTTCCTTCTTGTTCTGGACTTTCCTTACGGTCAGTAATGATTGCCTCAAGTTCGGACAGAAAGCCAAAGGTCTGCTCATTCTTTTGCGCCCAGCACGTGTCTGTTCCTGTATGGCAAGTGGGTCCGACGGGATTTACCATTACCAACAACGTATCTCGATCGCAATCGAGCTTTAAGTCAATCAGTTCGAGAAAGTTTCCGCTCTCCTCTCCTTTTGTCCAAAGCCTTTGCTTGCTACGACTAAAGAAGGTCACCTTTTTTGTTTCAATCGTTTTTTCATAGGCTTCGGCGTTCATATAACCGAGCATTAGAATATTTTTTGTTGCAGCGTCTTGAATGATCGCCGGCACCAATCCGTCACTATTTTTTTGAAAATCAATATTCATGTTTCCTATTTAAATTCGTACTGGGATGTTATTGTCTTTTAATGACTGCTTCAAGTCATTAATGGCTATTTCTTTAAAGTGGAATACACTTGCAGCCAAGGCTGCGTCAGCCTTTCCATCTTTGAAGGTGTCAACAAAATGCTGGATGTTTCCAGCGCCGCCCGAGGCAATTATCGGTATGTGTAAACTATTGGATAGTCGCGCTAGCGCCTCATTGGCAAAACCATCTTTGGTTCCGTCATTGTCCATAGAAGTAAACAGAATCTCTCCGGCCCCTCTATCTTGCACTTCTTGTGCCCATTCAAAAAGATCCAGTTCTGTAGGTACTTTTCCTCCCACTAGATGCACCTTCCATTGTTTGTCTATCTGTTTGGCATCAATGGCTACGACAATACATTGCGAACCAAACTTTGCCACTAGATCATTGATCAATTGCGGATTTTTTACTGCGGAAGAGTTAATCGATACTTTGTCTGCTCCGCATTTCAAAAGGATGTCTACGTCTTCCACAGAACTTATTCCACCACCCACGGTAAACGGAATATTCACTTTTTCGGCCACTCTCAATACAAGTTTGGCAAGTGTCTTACGTCGCTCTTCAGTAGCCGAAATGTCTAAGAACACTAGCTCATCGGCTCCTGTTTTTGCGTAGATCTCGGCCAATTCAACAGGGTCTCCGGCATCCCGAAGGTCTACAAAATTGATGCCCTTAACGGTACGTCCGTTTTTGATATCTAGACACGGTATGATTCGTTTTGTTAACATGGTTTGTTAGTTCTTAGTTCTTGGTTATTAGTTCTTGGTTATTAGTTGTTGGTTATTAGTTGTTGGTTGTTGATTGTTAAGGCTATTATTAATCTCTTATTGTTTGTGCCACTAATGCTCGAATGCTATTTTTTATTTTTTTCTACTCACCACTAAGCCGCCTGTGCCATTCGGCAAGTTCACGAATGAGATATGGCTACTCTTGGCTTTTCGCTTTTACTTGTAGGGTCTAGCTTTTTCTTATTACGAATTGTTCTTGACTGGTTTCACCAAATGCTTTTGTTCTCGACTGCGCTCGAACTGACATCTTAATACTTTGTACTCACATCTCACATCTCAATACTAATCCTCATTCTTGATGTTCAAATCAAATCCGTCGTAGAAACCTAGATCCTCTGCCTTCATCTGCTTTACCCAAAAGGCGATCTGCCCTGTATGATAGGAATAATGTTCTACGACGTGCATGACGATTCCGATACCTGAAAAATTAAATCCTTGTACTTCCCTTTTCTTTATCCACTGTTCATGACTTGTGCGCGTAATCGTTTCCTTTGCTTTTTCAACCGTTGCTACAAGCTTCTCCAGTAGCTGATCTTTTGTGTATCCCTCCTTGGCTTCGAACTCTGCATCTCTCTCACGTTGATCTTCTACTTCTCCCAAAGAAGCAATGGCGTATTGGGTAATGTTTCCGCAGAGATGCAAAATGAGATTGCCAATACTGTTCGAAATGCCGTTGGGACGTTTCCAAATATGTTCTTCTCCAATCTTAGACAGCGCTTGTTTTACCATTCGCGTGCTCTCATCTAGGCGATAGATGGCGTTTTCGGTAAACTCTGAAACAACGATATTTTCCATATTATACATTCAAAATAAATTGTTCTAATTGTTTAAGGCTAATCCTGCCTTCGTAAATTGCCTTTCCAATGATGGTGCCTTCGCAGCCCAAATCGGCCAAGCGTGGTAGTTCATCAAAGGTAGAAATACCTCCAGAAGCAATCAACTTTAAACTACTATCTGACTTTTTAATGATCTCGTCATATAACTCGAAAGATGGACCTTGTAACATTCCGTCCTTACTGATGTCGGTGCAGATTACATAGACTATACCTTCCTCCTGATATTTCTGGATGAAAGGAATTAAGTCTTCATCAGAATCTTCTAGCCAACCGCCAACCGCGATCTTTCGATCGTTAGCGTCAGCTCCCAAAATGATCTTTTCATTACCATAACGCTCGATCCATTTGACAAAGGTGTTTCGGTCTTTAACAGCGATGCTTCCACCTGTAATTTGCTGCGCACCACTTTCAAAGGCAATGTGCAGGTCTTCGTCAGATTTGAGTCCGCCACCAAAATCAATCTTCAGGTTTGTTTTGGATGCAATGCTCTCAAGAATCTTATAGTTAACGATATGCTTGCTCTTGGCTCCATCAAGATCTACCAAGTGCAAATGTTGAATGCCATGATCTTCAAATTCTTTGGCCACCTCCAACGGATTTTCATTGTACACTTTCTTAGTGCTATAATCTCCTTTGGAGAGACGCACACACTTTCCTTCAATAATGTCTATGGCTGGGATGATTCTCATTTAGTTGTTGATTCTTGGTTCTTAGTTGTTAGTTTTTTGGTCTCCATTTGCCACGAACCCGCCTGTGCCATTCGGGCAAGTTCACGAATGTAATATTGTTACTCTTGGCTTTTCACTTTTACCTCTAGAATTTAGCTTTTCGTATTACGAATTGTTCTCGACTGGTTTCACCAGATACCTTCGAACAAAACACATTTTGTCCTCGGTAGTGCTCGAACTGACATCCTAATACTTTGTACTCAATACGCACTACTCACATCTAGCTTCAGGAAATTCTCTAATATCTTTTCGCCTGCGCTACTACTCTTTTCGGGGTGAAATTGCACGCCGTAAAAGTTGTCCTTCTGCAATGCTGTGGCATACGTTATTCCGTAGGTGGTTTCGGCGATGGTCTCTTTACAAAGTGGTGCGTAATAGCTGTGCACCAAATACATAAATTCTTGTTCTTGGATTCCTTCGAAAAGTTCGGACTTCAAGTTTGCGATCTGATTCCAACCGATCTGCGGTACTTTAACTCCGTGATTGAACTTCACAACATCAACGTCAAAAATGCCTAGCCCTTTGGTCTTTCCTTCTTCTGAGCCATTGCTCATTAACTGCATGCCTAAACATATTCCGATCACAGGCTGTTTTAAAGTCGGAATAAGCACATCTAATCCAGAATCCCTGAGTTTCTTCATGGCACTACTCGCCTCACCCACTCCTGGGAATATTACTTTGTCTGCCTGTCGAATCTCTTCAGGATCATTGCTGAGTACCGCTTCATATCCCAATCGCTTGATGGCAAATTGAATGCTTTTGATGTTTCCTGCGCCGTAATCTATAATGACAATCTTCATTTTATAACATTCCTTTGGTTGATGGTAATATCATCTTTTCTGTATCTCGTTTTACTGCCACTTTAATGGCCTTGGCAAACGCCTTAAAGATGGCTTCGATCTTATGATGCTCGTTGGTGCCTTCGGCTTTGATATTAAGATTGGCCTTAGCACCATCGGTGAACGACTTAAAGAAATGATAGAACATTTCTGTAGGCATCTTACCAATCATTTCACGTTTAAAGTCAGCCTCCCACACTAACCAGTTTCTTCCTCCAAAGTCAATAGCTACCTGCGCTAAACAATCATCCATAGGCAGACAAAAGCCATAGCGTTCGATTCCTAGTTTATTGCCCAATGCATTGCTGAATACCTCTCCAAGGGCAATCGCCGTGTCTTCTATTGTGTGATGTTCGTCGACTTCGAGATCTCCTTTTACACGAATGGAAAGGTCCATTTGCCCGTGTCTGGCGAGTTGATCCAGCATATGGTCAAAGAATGCAATACCTGTGTCGATATCACTCTTACCGGTTCCGTCAAGGTTTAGGGAAATAGAAATGTCGGTTTCGTTGGTCTTTCTTACGATATTGGCCGTTCTGTCCTCCAATTTTAAAAACTCATAAATGCGCTGCCAGTCGTTACTTTCAAGTGCAATGTATTGATCCAATTCATCACGCTTTATCGTAATCTCTCCTGTACCCAAGTTGGTGTTATCATTTATGAAGATTCCTTTGCCTCCAAGGTTCTTGGCTAGTTCCATATCGGTAAGGCGGTCGCCAATCACAAAGGAATTCTTAAGATCGTACGCTTCGGAAAAATATTCGGTAAGCAGCCCAGTTCCGGGTTTTCGGGTGTCCTTGTTTTCATGGGGAAAGGTTCTGTCCAGAAATACCTTGTCAAAAACGACTCCTTCATTCTCAAAGGACTTGAGAATAAAGTTATGAACGGGCCAAAAGGTTTCTTCCGGAAAACTATCTGTCCCCAATCCGTCTTGATTGGTGATCATGACGAGTTCATAGTCTAATTCTTGAGCAATTTTCCCCAAATAGGTGAACGCCTTCGGATAAAAGATCATCTTTTCGAACGCATCAATCTGCTCATCAGCAGTTTCCTTGATGATGGTTCCGTCTCGATCTATAAATAGTACTTTCTTTTTCATGGTTATTTAGTATTGAGATATGAGATGTGAGTATTGAGAGGTTATTCTTTATTCTTTATTCTTTATTCTTTATTCTTTGTACCTGGTTCTTTTGATATAGGCCACAAATTCACGAATGTTCTTCAAACCACTCTTCGCTTTTTGCTATTCCCTGTTCTCCATTCTTTATCCCTTGTTTAGTTATGTTTCTGTTGTTTCTGTTGTTTCTGGTTTCTAGTTTCTAACATCCAACTTCCGGCCTCACTTTTCACTTTTACATTTATCATTTTACATTTTCAATAGCGTAGCTATCAATTTTTTGTTCTCTTCAGGTTTTCCGACCGTAAAGCGCAGTGTGTTCTCACACAAAGGTTGTGTGGTTCGGTTTCTAATGACTATTCCTTTTTCGATCAATTGATCATACCGTTTCGTAGCGTCGTCAACCTTTACTAAGATGAAATTTGCGTCAGAAGGATACACCATTTTGACAAGCGGAATCTTGACCAATTCGATAAAGAGCTTCTCTCTCTCACTCCTGATCTGCGCGACTTCCTTTTGCACGGCATCTTCATTTTCTATTCGGGTCAAAGCTCGCCGTTGTGTGAGTTCGTTTACATTATACGGCGGTTTGATCTTGTTGAGCACTGAAATAATTTCTGCGGAAGCGTAACAAACACCCAACCTTATTCCTGCCAAACCATAGGCTTTTGACAAGGTTTGGGTAACAATCAGGTTTGGATACTGTTCTAACTTCTTTGTCCAACTGCCCCTACCAATTACAAAGTCTATGTAGGCCTCATCAATTACAACGATCCCTTTGAATTGTCTCACCAATTTTTCGACACTGTCCACATCGAAGCAGTTTGCCGTTGGGTTGTTAGGTGAACAGAGAAATAACAGCTTTGAACGCTCATCAGCGGTTTGAAGAATTGCGGGTACATCGGGTTCAAAATTCTGAGTCAATAGGACTTCACGGTTGTCTATATCATTGGTTGCGGCTAACACTTTATACATTCCGTAGGTTGGTGGCAATGTGATGATGTTGTCAACTTTTGGTTCGCAGAAAGCTCTAAAAATCAAATCCAATACTTCATCAGATCCATTACCAAGTAAAATCTGATCGGATGAAACATCCTTTTGCCCAGCCAACACTTGCTTTAGGATTCTTTGTTGTGGGTCTGGGTAGCGGTTGACTCCATTTTCAAACGGGTTTTCATTCGCATCCAGAAATACCATGTCCTTGTCAAACTCTTTGAATTCGTCTCTCGCCGAGCTATAGGGCTTCAGACGAGCAACGTTTTCTCTTACTAGGTTTTGTATGTTGAACAGATTGTTCATTTTCTATTTTTTATTGACTATTGCTTATTTTTTAGTTCTTCTATCAGATCAAGTGCCTAATGGTTTTTGATTGTTCTCGACTGCGCTCGAACTGACATCTTAATACACTGTACTCAAATCTAGTCACCTCAAACTCTCCAATCGAAGTGTTACTGCATTCTTATGGGCCTGTAATCCTTCGGCTTCGGCCATCAATTCAATGGAAGCTCCTATATTTTGGATACCTTCCGCAGAAATTCTTTGGAAAGTCATGCTTTTTAAAAAGCTGTCGAGATTAACACCGCTGTATTGTTTGGCGTATCCATTGGTTGGCAGTGTGTGATTGGTTCCTGAAGCGTAATCTCCAGCACTCTCTGGCGTATAGTTTCCTATAAACACCGATCCTGCATTTTGAAGCTTGTCTAGGTAAAAAGATTCATCTTCTACACAAAGAATGAAGTGTTCTGGACCATATTGGTTAATGAGTTCCATAGCGGTTTCCTTATCCTCTGTGAAAATCAACTTGGAATTTTCAATCGCTTGTTCGGCGATCTCCTTTCGTGGTAACGCTTGAATCTGAGCATCAACTTCTTTAGACACTGCGTCAAGCATTTTGTTCGAAGTTGTGACCAAGATCACCTGGCTATCAGTACCATGTTCGGCTTGGCTCAAGAGATCTGAAGCCACGAACGATGCGTTGGCACTGTCGTCAGCGAGCACCAAAAGTTCTGACGGACCGGCAGGCATGTCGATAGCCACACCAAACTTGGTGGCTAATTGTTTTGCTACTGTGACAAATTGATTCCCTGGTCCAAATATCTTGTACACCTCAGGAATGCTTTGAGTTCCGAACGTCATTGCGCCAATGGCTTGAATCCCTCCTACTTTACAGATTTTCGTCACACCACACAGGTTTGCCGTATATAGAATAGCTGGATTCACTTTCCCCTTTTGGTTTGGTGGTGTGCAAAGAACGATTTCCTCGCAACCCGCCAATCTTGCAGGAATGGCCAACATCAGTATGGTTGAAAACAAAGGGGCCGTTCCGCCAGGAATATAGAGTCCGACCCTTTGGATCGGTCTTTTTTCTTGCCAACACTCAACACCTGCCATTGTTCGCACGCTTACTTTTTCAGTCTTCTGTGCTGCGTGAAAACGTTCAATGTTTCCTTTGGCCAATTGAATGGCTCCTTTTAATTCTTCGCTTATTTGAGTCTCGGCTTCTTGTACCTCTGCTTTTGAAACTTCAATGGTATCTAACATTACCCCATCAAATAAAGATGTATATTTCTTGATGGCCTCATCTCCTTTGATACGCACTTCATTGAATACTTCGGTTACTGTCGCCTCAATGTCTTCAACGGTTTGCGTTGGTCTTCGTAGTATTTTAGACCAGCTTGCTTTTGTTGGGTTGATGATCTTTTTCATGATTGTTGTTGTGATAAGGTTGGTTACAGTACCATCTTTTCGATGGGACACACTAAGATTCCTTCGGCTCCAGCTAATTTTAGCTCGTCGATGATCTCCCAAAACTGGTCTTTGTTAAGAACAGAGTGTACTGAACTCCATCCCTCTTCGGCCAAAGGAAGTACCGTGGGACTCTTCATCCCAGGAAGAATCTTGATGATAGCATCGAGTTTGTCATTGGGCGCATTTAGCAAAACGTATTTGCTCTGTCTTCCTTGCCGTACCGACCGTATCCTGAACAACAGTTTGTCTAATATTTGTTTCGCTTCCGCAGAAATCATAGGCGAAACGGTTAAGACAGCCTCGCTCTTCAGCATCACTTCGGCTTCCTTTAGATTGTTCTTAAAAAGTGTGCTTCCGCTTGAAACAATATCACAGATAGCATCTGCCAAACCGATGTTGGGAGCAATTTCAACCGAGCCATTGATGATGTGAAGGTCTGCCTCGATTCCTTTTTCTGCTAAATACTGCTTTACGGTGTTGGGATACGATGTGGCGATGCGTTTTCCTTGAAGGTCTTGAATCGAATCGTATTTGGCATTCTTTGGAACAGCCAAAGAGACCCTGCATTTTGAAAACCCTAGTTTTTCGACCACTTGTAGCGCTCCTCCTTTTTCAATGAGTGTGTTTTCACCAAGAATGGCTATATCTACCACTCCATCTCTCAAATACTGTGGAATGTCACCATTTCTCAAGTAAAAGACCTCTAGCGGAAAGTTACGTGCCGAAGCTTTGAGCTGATCCTTGCCGTTGTCGATAGAAATGCCACAATCCTTTAACAGCGCCAATGAGTCTTGATTTAGGCGCCCTGATTTTTGGACTGCAATCCTAATTTTTGTCATTTTTTCTTTCTAATTGTGCTCGAGCAATTCATAGCAAAAACAAAACCCGCTTGAATTACTCAAACGGGTTTGTATATGGTTAAAAATTACACACAACATTATCACCTCGCTTGAGCGCAAGTATGAAAATGATGATGATGTAATTGAATAATTAACACTTACTTCGGTTTTATTGATTACAAATGTAATTGAATATTCTGATTTTGCGCAAACATTTATTCAACTTTTTTATAACTATCAACCTGCATTTTGTCGAAAAAATAACACAAACATTTTGTTTTTAAATGTTTAAGTTGGCTGTGAGCAAACTAATTTATAATTTTAAGTGCTAACTAACCACTCGTTATGAGAAACTTCATATCTGCCTTTGTAATTTTTTTACTTTGGTCGATTTTTGGTATTTGGTACTACGCCTGCCAGGTAAAAGGTTTGTGCGAAGAAATCGAAGTTGTCGAAACACCTAAAATTGACCCGTTGGTTGTACTTCAAAACAAACTAAAGGCCAATAGTCATGATTCCTTTTCGATAGATTACCTAAAACGCATTGTAACCAACAATCGGGATCAAAAAGTGCTGGTCATGGACCAAGATAGCATACTCCGCAAACAGATCTTTGCCTATCTAAATGATAATCAGACGCAAGAGTTGGTCTTGACTGGTTATTACTCCCCTAACGAGGCTTCGAACATTGGTAATGCAAGAGCAACTGACCTCAAAGAACAATTGACGGCTTTTGGGCTTAACACAGATAAAATCGTTACAAAAGCAGACACCCTGTCCTATGATTACGATAGTGAAGGACGTTTTGAAGGAGGTGTTGCCATGCAATACCTTGAGATCTCTGCTGACCGTCTCGCCGAGATTGAAAAGGGTGTTGCTAATAAAACTTTGTATTCTGGTTTTGCTTCCAAGGAATTTAAACCGGACAATACGTTGCAAGCATATGCTTTAGAGCTTAAGGCCTACCTAGCCAAGTACCCTGCCAAGAAAGTGTTAGTTACTGGGCATACTGACAATGTTGGAGAAGCTGAAGCGAATGCCTGGATTGGAATGGAACGTGCCAAGAATGTGATGAATTATCTGATCGCCACTGGCGGAATTCCCCCAAACAACATTACGGCTGAATCTAAGGGTGAAACCGCACCGGTGGCTGATAATGCCACAACGGAAGGCCGAAGACTAAATCGAAGAATCGAAATAAATGTCAACTGATCATGACAACAATACAATTAATTAACCCGACCCCCCTATGTTGAATTCATTAAAACCCGTTTCCTCTACTGAGTACATCGTACTTTTCATTTTGTGCTTTGTATGCTTCTTGATTGGATGGTTCTTTGCAAAAAGATATTATCGCAGAAAGTATAAAAGTGACCTTGCGGCTTGCCAAAAGGAAAACGAACGATTAACACGCATCAAACAAGAATTTAAACCGGCGGTCACATCACTTGCCGAGGGAGAAGTTGCAGGGAATGGCATCAAAGCCATTAAGACTCGTGGGCGCAGTGGCGCTGCGGTCTCTCAAGACCCATCGGATACCACCGAGAAAAAACAAGAAAAACCCAAACTTAATTTTTCGAGCTTTGGACGCGCCGATGAATCACATAAAGACGACCTAAAGAAAATAAGTGGTATCGGACCTTTTATTGAGCAAAAATTAAATGAAATTGGCATTTATACCTATGAACAGATCAGCCGATTTCAAAAGGAAGATATTAATACGGTAACAGAGCTCATAGAGTTCTTCCCTGGAAGAATCGAGCGTGATGATTGGGTGAAGCAAGCAGCTGATCTCAATAAAAAGAAGTAATCTTATTATTGGAAAATATAGCACTAAACTTTGATGTTACCATCACCTTATATTTTTCAATATAAAAACCCTTAGCCAACGCTAAGGGTTTTTCTTTATCTATTTTATTCGGTCTTACTTATTGATTGCCTAGTATAATGGGCATTCCGTCTTTTCCACTTCCTATAACAATCACTTTGCTGTTGGGTGATTTAGACAGTTCTAGTGTCGCTTGGATTCCCTTCTCTTGCAAGATCTTATCGGTCAGAGATGCATTAAGAATTTGGTTGGCAGCTGCCTTACCTTCGGCGTCAATACGCTGGCGTTCTGCTTCTTTTCGTGCCTTCTCTAGCCTAAACTCGTACTCTAAGGCTTCTTGCTCTTGCTTCAGCTTTCGCTCGATGGCCTCTTTGATCGTTGATGGAAGTGTTACATCACGTACCAACACCTCATTTAATTGAACATATTGAGTCTTGAGAATTTTTTCCGTTTCAGAATAGATCTCTTCCTGGATAGCATCTCTTTTGGTCGAATACAATTGCTCTGGCGTATACCTTCCGACCACACTTCTTGCGGCAGATCTAAACGCCGGGATTATTACTCGTTGGGCATAATCTTCTCCTTTTTCTTGGTGCAACTTCCCCAAAGACTCATATTGAGGTTGGTACCATGCCGTTGCATCGAGTTCAATTTCAAGCCCATTTGAAGATAATACCTTCATCTTTTCTGAAATTTGTTGCTGACGCGTCTCATAGATATAAACCTTATTCCATGGCATAACCAATTGGAACCCTTCTCCTAGTGGTGGCTCATCAGTTACTACCCCCTTGTCGGAGCCGAATCGTTTATAAAGAACACCGGCTTCACCTGATTCGATGGTGATAGCTGATTTGGCTATTAGTATGATCAAAACGATCAAAATAAAAATGATCGGTAGTCCGATCTTTGGTAATCTGTCCATGTTATTTGTATTTGTTCGTGTTAATTAGATAAGTCCGTTATACTTACGAATGAACCATTCCATTCCGAGTGCCAGGACGATAATGGCCAGCAAGTATTTCCAGTCAATTAAAGGTACGACATTTTCTTCACTCTTCTGTATCGGAATAAATCGGTCGTCACCTAATAACAGCGCTGCCAAAGATGCCTGTTCATCAGCAAAAAGAGCTTCGCCATTTGTATTATTTGCCGCTGCCCTTAGCTTAGATACATTGGCATTTAGAAACTGTTTTTCGACGTCGTACTCCAAGATCGAAAAGGTCCCAGATCGACTGATATTCTTTCCTTCGGCCGATATGGTAAAATCGTAGGTTCCGGCAGGTAGTGTACTTAAGTCTACGACATAATTTCTGCTTTTGAGAATCATCGGAAAGGTGCTGCTCTGTTGATTTTCTTGGTTCTTTACTGTGATCGATATGCTTACACGATCATCAAACACATAATTTTTATCGAAGTACTGGGCGCTAACCTTCACGCTTGTTCCTCCATAATAAAAGGAATCGTACGATACGCTTAAGCGGTCTCTCTTCTTACCTGTTGCCAAGTATTGCACCAGTTTTCCTATAAAATTGTCAAATTCTTCAAAGTTGGTATCATTGAGATAACTTTGTGCTCTCCATCGCCAAATTCCTTCTCCGAATAAAATAGCCGTGCGCTGATCATTTTCTTCTATCGTCGCCAACAAAGGGTCATTGGTCTGCACTCCTGAAATGCTGTTGAACAGCATGGTTTCATAGGCCTTCAAAAAATTAACTTCTCCGAAAGAAGCCTGTAATGGCGGAAAATCCTGAAAATCAACTTCGTCTAGAGCAAACGAGGGATAGTTCTTGTTTACAATAGGCTGTACATCGTCAGATTGTCCGATTACATCACCTGTGAAATTGGGTTGAATCCTGTTCAGAAAGCGCCAATCGGTTTTGGGACCCGTAACCAGCAAGTAGTTTTTACCTAAGGTGTTGATATCTTCAAACACCTTGTTGAACCTGGTTGTTGGTTGGTACAGAATGATCATCTGATAGGCATCGAGATCACCAACATTTAATGGTTTCAGTATATCTGCCTCTCGTTGCTGATTGGTCTCAATTGCTTTTTTGAACACCCCAAGGTCAGGGTGCAAAATATCAGAGATAATGGCCACTTTGGTCTTTTGATCGATTACTTCAATCGCAAAATCCTTTGTGTTGTTTACTTTATTTTTTTCGGAAGGAATTGGTTGTATTTGTGCTTTTAGCAATTTTACCCCAACACTATTGGCTGGTAAGGTAAAATTGAAGGTCTTTGACCTGTTTTCTGCGGAAAAACGTACAGCCTCGCTATACAATGTACTATTGCCTGAAGTAATCGCGAACCGAGTGTTTACGGTCTCTTGCCCTTCATAAACTACAATGGCCTCTACTGGAAATTTATTATTCAGATAGGCATATCTATTAACATTGAGTCGTTGTATCTTCAAATCTGCATACACGGTAGAATCACCCAATATTACCGGAAAGATAGGATCTTTTATCGTTCGGGTGGTGAATTCATAATCGCTTCCGAAGGTTTGGTTACCATCAGTAATCAGCAAATATCCAGCATTTTTGTCTTTATATACTTCCGACAGGGAGCTCAAGGCTTTGGCAATATTCGTTTGAGATTCGTTGAATCCAAAGGTGTCTTGCTCTTGTAAACTTTCTCCGAAGGCAAAATAATCAATGTCAAATCGCTCGGATAGTGCTTCATTGTTTTTGATAAACTCGATCATGGCTTGTGCATTCTGGCCTTGTTCTAAGTTTACCACAGATGAAGAATTATCAACGGCTACCACAAGTGCAGCCTTTTCTTCAAAGACACGTTGCTGTTTAAATTTTGGGTTGATCAATAGAAGTAGTAAGGAAAAAACACTGACAAACCTTAGAAATGACAACAACCATCGAAGCCTCTTGCCTTGTTTTACTGAAACACTGTAAAAGAAAATGGCTACTGCCAAGGCGGCTATAAAAGCAAGAACAATATAAAGAAGTGTTTCAGTTGACAATTATTTGCGTGTTTTAATCAAATCGAAAGACTCAAAAAAACGTTGTCTTTCTTCATTTTCCTTTTTCTTGTCATCGGCTATCACTTGAAGTATATAGAGTTTGTTATCTACCAAGTACACATTCATGTGTAAAAAACTGGTATTGTTGTATACTCCAATGATAATCTCTCTACCGGGATATCCGTTGAAACTAACAAACTCCTGAGATAACAAAGATCCATTGACATTAGTAACTGCACCATTGACGGCTCCATCTAGGCGCTCTTTCTCAAATTGGTCGTCTGCGTTTTCAAAGTACTCTGCTGGATATTCTGTGCGTATCATGCTAAAGAATAGATTTCCGGTAGTTCGACTCCCGGTCATATCACCAGAATACATGTCCATTATTTGAGGACCGATATCTGTTGGTACCGATTGCTGAGAACTCTCTGGGGTTACCGGGAACTCAACACGAAATTCGAAATCTTCCTTCTTTAATTTTTTCCAATCTTGAGCAACTACTTGCGCGCATAGGCAAAACGCCGCAAACAGTAAAATGTATTTACGCATAACGGGGTATATTAAAGATAGCGGTACCGAATGCCGTTAGGTAAGCATTCCGCCATCTACATTAAGTACTTGTCCTGTGACATATGCCGAAAGGTCTGACGCTAAATACACGCAGGCATTAGCCACATCTTCTGGTGAGCCTCCACGTTTCAATGGGATAGCATCTCTCCACCCTTGCACTACGTCTTCTGGTAATTTTCCAGTCATTTCGGTCTCAATGAAACCTGGCGCAATCACGTTACTTCTTATATTTCTAGACCCTAATTCAAGTGCAACAGACTTAGAAAATCCAATGATCCCTGCCTTTGAGGCCGCATAATTAGTTTGTCCGGCATTACCCTTCACTCCTACTACAGAGCTCATGTTAATGATCGATCCTTTGCGTTGCTTAAGCATCGTGCGCTGTACGGCTTTGGTCATGTTAAAGACGGACTTCAGGTTTACTTCGATCACTTTGTCAAAATCTTCTTCGGTAATACGCATAAGCAGGTTGTCTTTCGTAATCCCTGCATTATTGATCAATACGTCAATGCTTCCAAACTCTTTCAACACATCACCTGCCAATTCTTGCGCTTGGTC
This sequence comes from Flavobacteriaceae bacterium, assembly GCA_028279515.1. Lineage (GTDB taxonomy): Bacteria > Bacteroidota > Bacteroidia > Flavobacteriales > Flavobacteriaceae > JANQNQ01. The sequence goes on along the minus strand of JANQNQ010000004.1, from coordinate 402,127 downwards.
GTAATCTGCCGCATTGCTTTGATATCCTTTGGCTTTAACGCCCATTGCGTTCAATTCTTTTTCGAGTTCTTGCGCTGCTTCAACAGAAGAGCTATATGTGAAAGCTACATTAGCACCGTGTTGTGCAAAGGTCTGTGCAATTCCTTTTCCAATACCTCTACTTCCACCTGTAATAATGGCCGTTTTACCTTCTAATAATTTCATCTAAAATGCTTGATTAATCGGTTAGTTATTGAAATCAAAGATACCTAATTTGTTTTAGTTGAAAAACAAAAAATCCCGCCTAAGCGGGATTTTTCCTTCTATATTTTCATAAAGTTATGTTATAATTTGAAGGGCTTTCTTTCCCTTCAACATGAACACATAACTAGGTTATGCCATTACTTCGGCTACCTTCTTGCCAATTTCTGCAGGTGAGTCTACCACGTGAATACCACAGTCTCTCATAATTGCTTTTTTAGCTTGCGCAGTATCGTCGCTTCCGCCTACAATTGCACCAGCGTGACCCATGGTTCTTCCTGCAGGTGCAGTTTCACCAGCGATGAATCCGATGATCGGCTTGTTGCTTCCACTCTCTTTGTACCATTTTGCTGCATCACCTTCTAATTGTCCACCAATTTCACCGATCATTACAACACATTCAGTTTCTGGGTCGTTGATCAACAACTCAACCGCTTCTTTCGTAGTGGTTCCGATGATTGGGTCTCCACCGATTCCGATGGCTGTAGTGATTCCCAAACCTTGTTTTACAACTTGGTCTGCTGCCTCGTATGTCAATGTTCCTGATTTAGAAACAATTCCTACTTTTCCTTTTTTGAAAACAAAACCTGGCATGATTCCTACTTTTGCTTCTTCTGGAGTTATTACTCCTGGGCAGTTAGGTCCAACCAAACGACATCCTTTGTCTTGAATATAGTTGTACGCCTTGATCATGTCTGCCACCGGAATTCCTTCAGTAATCGTGATGATCACTTTGATTCCTGCATCGGCAGCTTCCATAATAGCATCGGCAGCAAAGGCTGGTGGTACAAAAATGATTGAGGTATCGGCAGCTACCTTATCAACTGCTTCTTGAACAGTGTTGAACACGGGTTTGTCAAGATGTGTTTGTCCTCCTTTTCCTGGAGTTACACCACCTACAACGTTGGTTCCGTACTCGATCATTTGACCTGCGTGAAAGGTACCTTCACTTCCGGTAAAACCTTGTACAATTATCTTCGAATCTTTATTGACTAGAACACTCATTATGTTTTCTTTTATTTTGGTTTTGAAAAGCTTCGCAAAAATAGTTTTTTGGAAACGAATTCTAAAGCTTTTTTACAGTTTTGTGGCATCAAAGGATTGCATGTTCACTGGGGTGTCGTCTGCCAATTGACTTACCTCATATCCTTTGTATAGTTTTCCATCTTTTACTTGCCAAATCGTTATGAAATGCGCCAAGGCCATTTCTTCATCTGGGTTTTCAATGGTTGATACGAAATAGGTATAGCGCGCCGTGATGTAATCACCATCCTGCAATAAGTGACTCACTTGTGCTCGAAGCGAATCATACGATTGCGCTGCAGCTCTGGCCAAATCTAAAATGCCGTCGAAATCTAGTTTGGTAAAACCTGTACTGCTATTCCAAAGCAACTGAACATCAGGGTGAAGAAAATTCTTCATCTCATCTGGGTTTCTATAGGCATCTGTTCCATAGAAATCGGCTACTACTTCTTTTGCAGACTTACTCATATTGCTATCTCTTCCGTTTAAATTATTTTCCTTTCTTTACCAACCTTCGCAGCGTGGCCAATTGCTTATAATGCTCTCTGGATTCTTGTGCCGGAGATCCTGTATATACTTTGCCTCCTTCTAGGTCTTTGGAAACGCCTGCTTGTGCTAAGACAACCGCTCCTTTTTTTATCGTAAGGTCACTGACAATGCCAACTTGACCCCAAATAACAACCTCATCTTCGATGATCACACAACCAGCAATCCCTGTTTGTGCTGCAATCAAACATTTCTTTCCGATCAGTGTGTCATGACCTACATGTACCTGATCATCGATCTTGCTTCCTGCTCCGATGGTTGTATCTCCGGTAACTCCGCGATCAATAGTACATAAAGCTCCAAGATCTACATGATCACCAATAACCACACGTCCGCCGCTCAATAATTTATCAAAAGCTTCAGGACGGTTTTTATAATAAAAGGCATCGGCTCCAAGAATGGTTCCTGAATGGATAGTTACATTGTCACCAATGATCGTGTTGTCGTAAATCGTTACGTTGGAATGTATAACACAGTTATCTCCAATAACAACATCATCCCCAACAAAACAGTTAGGCTGAATCACCGTATTCTTTCCGATCTTGGCCGAATCTGAAATGGCCTTGGTCGCTTCCTTGAAGGGCTTGAAGTATTCTGTTAGTTTATTGAAATCACGAAACGGGTCGTCTGATATCAGAAGTGCTTTGCCTTCTGGGCATTCGACTTCTTTGTTGATCAAAACAATGGTAGCTGCGCATTGCAAGGCCTTGTCGTAATACTTAGGGTGATCGACAAAAACGATATCCCCTGGCGTCACCACGTGAATTTCATTCATGCCAGATACCGGAAAGTCTTCGCTTCCGACGTATTTGGCATCGATAATCGTGGCTATTTGTTTTAACGTATGTACCTGTGGAAACTTCACGGTGGCAAACATATGAAATTATTCCCCTTAAAAAAGAGGAACAACTCAATTTATTCTTTAACGCGCTCTTGGTACGTTCCTTTATCGGTCTCTACCTTGATCTTGTCTCCTTCATTGATAAATAAAGGAACATTGACCGTAGCGCCTGTCTCTACAGTAGCTGGCTTGGTAGCATTTGTTGCTGTATTTCCTTTGACACCAGGCTCGGTATGAGTCACCTCAAGAATGACACTTGCAGGCATATCAACTGACAATGGTAGATTATCTTCGGCATTGATCAATACGGTCACTACCTCTCCTTCTTTCATAAGGTCAGGAGTATCGAGTGTGTCTTTTTGAAGCGCTATCTGCGTATAATCTTCTGTATTCATGAAGTGATAGGTGTCTCCTTCATTATATAGATATTGGAACTTATGCGTTTCGACACGAACATCATCGATCTTGTGACCTGCTGAGAAAGTGTTGTCAATTACCTTTCCGGTGGTGACACTTTTGAGCTTGGTTCTTACGAAAGCTGGACCTTTTCCAGGCTTTACATGAAGAAATTCAACAATTTTAAAGATGTCATGATTGTATCGAATGCACAATCCTTTTCTAATATCTGAGGTCGTTGCCATGTAATTTGAATTAATTTGCTTTAAAATATCCTTTCATGATACCGCGCTGCGAATCCTTGATGAATTGAAGAATCTCATCGCGTTCTGGAGTTGCCTCCATCTCGGCTTCGATAATCTCTGCCGCTTGGGTATTATTGTAATTCTTTTGATATAGAATTCTATAGATGTCTTGAATCTCACGAATCTTTTCGGTTGAAAAGCCTCTTCGTCTCAAACCAATAGAATTGATTCCGACGTACGATAACGGTTCACGCGCTGCCTTCACGAATGGAGGCACATCCTTTCTTACCAAGGAACCTCCTGTTACAAAGGCGTGGTTTCCGATAGAACAAAATTGTTGTACTGCTGTCATTCCGGCCAATACCACATGGTCTCCTACAGAAATATGACCAGCCAATGTACTATTATTCGAGAAGATGCAGTTGTTACCTACGATACAGTCATGAGCGACGTGGCTGTAAGCCATAAGCAAACAGTTCTTGCCTATCACAGTCTTCATACGGTCAGTAGTTCCTCTGTTGATGGTAACACACTCTCTGATGGTTGTGTTGTCACCAATTTCGGCCGTCGTATCTTCGTCGTTGTATTTTAAATCTTGCGGAATAGCAGAAATCACGGCACCTGGAAAGATATTACAATTCTTTCCGATGCGTGCTCCTTCCATAATGGTTACGTTTGAACCGATCCAAGTGCCTTCTCCAATTACCACATTGTTGTGAATGGTTGTAAAAGGCTCGATCACTACATTCTTTGCAATCTTGGCTCCCGGGTGTACGTACGCTAAGGGTTGATTCATATATGAATTTATTAAGCTTCTTTTTTCTTTACGATCTGCGCCATCAATTCTGCTTCTGACACCAATTTACCATTGGCGTAGGCGTAGCCCTGCATATGGCAGATACCACGTCGTATCGGAGACAGCAATTCTAACTTAAAGATCAATGTATCTCCTGGAACCACTTGTTGTTTGAATCGAACATTGTCGATCTTGATGAAAAAGGTAAGATAGTTCTCTGGATCTGGAACCGTGCTCAAGACAAGTACTCCTCCGGCCTGTGCCATCGCTTCGATCTGTAAAACACCAGGCATTACAGGTGCTCCAGGGAAGTGTCCGACGAAGAAAGGCTCGTTCATGGTTACATTCTTCACTCCTACAACGTGACGTTCTGATAATTCGAGAATCTTGTCAACCAATAAGAATGGAGGTCTATGTGGTAGCATGGCCATGATCTTGGTCACATCCATCAACGGTTCTTTCGAAAGGTCGAATTTAGGCACTTTGTTTCGCTTTTCGATCTTGATGATCTTCGACAATTTCTTTGCAAACTGAGTGTTTACGAAGTGCCCTGGCTTATTAGCAATTACTTTTCCACGAATGCGTGTACCTGTAAGTGCAAGGTCACCGATGACGTCAAGTAACTTATGTCTTGCCGCTTCGTTTGGATAGTGAAGCGTCAGGTTATCTAATATACCATTTTGCTTTACAGCAATCGAATCTTTTTTGAAGGCTACTTTAAGCTTTTCCATCGTCTCAGGAGACAATTCCTTGTCTACATAGACAATGGCATTGTTTAAGTCTCCTCCTTTGATCAGACCATGTTCTAATAGCATTTCGAGTTCATGCAAAAAGCTAAAGGTACGTGCATCGGCAATCTCATCCTTAAATTCGGACAAGTGCTTTAAAGTCGCGTTTTGCGTTCCTAAAACCTTTGTACCAAAGTCTACCATGGTGGTCACTTGGTATTCATCGGCTGGAATCACGGTAATTTCACTCCCTGATTCTTCATCAGTATAAGAGATGACATCCTTTACAATGTATTCTTCACGATCCGCTTCTTGCTCAGTAATACCCGCTCCTTCAAGGGCTTCGACAAAGTACTTTGAAGAACCATCCATAATTGGTGGTTCTGAAGCATCTAATTCGATCAATACGTTATCGATCTCCAATCCTACCAATGCTGCTAGTACATGCTCTGATGTTTGAATCTTTACCCCTTTCTTTTCGAGGTTGGTGCCGCGTTGTGTATTGACTACATAGTTGGCATCAGCCTCAATAACCGGGTTTCCTTCTAAATCAACACGCATAAATGCATATCCATGATTCACCGGAGCCGGTTTAAAAGTCATGGTCACATTCTTTCCAGTATGAAGTCCTACTCCCTTGAGAGAAACTTCCTTTGCGATGGTTCGTTGTTTTACAACTACGTCACTCATTCGTTTTTATCTTTTTTTCAATATTATTGATTGAATTCGCTAGTTTGGGGAGGTTCTTGAAATGTACATAAGATTTATTGTAGTCACCATAATTAAGTGCCGGTGAACCTTGCAGTACTTCATCATCTTTGACATTTCTTCCTATACCCGACTGCGCTTGTATCTTCACGCGGTCTCCGATAGTAATGTGTCCAACAATCCCGACCTGTCCACCAATCATACAATTCTTTCCGATCTTCGTAGACCCCGCGATTCCTGTTTGTGCAGCAATCACTGTATTCTCACCGATCTCTACATTGTGTGCTATCTGAATTTGGTTATCGAGCTTTACTCCTTTTCGAATGATGGTTGATCCCAAAGTAGCTCGGTCGATGGTTGTTCCGGCACCGATATCAACGTGGTCTTCTAAGATGACGTTTCCGGTTTGCGGAACTTTTGAGTACTCACCTTTTTCATTCGGAGTGAAACCAAAACCATCAGCTCCAATAATAGCTCCACTATGAATGACGCTATACTGACCAATGATGCTTTCTGAGTATATCTTAGCCCCTGCAAAGACAACCACATTATCTCCTAGTGTCACATTGTCTCCTATATATACATTCGGATAGATCTTTACATTGTTCCCTATCACTACATTTTCACCAACGTAAGAGAATGCTCCTAGGTACATATTCTCACCATAGGTTGCCGAATCATGCAAAAACACGGGTTGTTCTATTCCGGTTTTGTTCATTTTCACCTGATTGTAATACTCAAGAAGCTTTGAGAACGACTTATATGCATCTTCCACTTTTATAAGCGTGGTACCTATTTCTTCGTCTGCTTCAAAGTCTTTATTTACAATGGTGATCGACGCCTTCGTCGAATATATATATGGAGTATATTTAGGATTTGCCAAGAACGTCAGGGACCCTTCTGTTCCTTCTTCTATCTTGGCTAGTTTAGAAACTTCAACATCTGGGTTTCCCACAATGTCTCCTTCTAAAATACCTGCTATTTGGGTTGCCGTGAATTTCATCCTCGCAAAAGTAACAAAAATGTGGTAAAGTTTTTATTTAGGATAACATATATAGTATTTGGTTACTGGCTTTGAAAGTGCTTTCAAGTTCAATTGGTCAGAAGCCTTCACTACATCGACGATCTTTTCGCTCTTCATCAGTATATTGATGTGCTTGCTCGCCTGATACGCCTGGTTCGATATCTCTCCTGTAAATACGAAATAGTCGATCTCATCTTCTTTAAGCTGTAAAGCTTCCGTTACTTCTTGCTTTACCTCCTTCAATTTTGACTTTCGTATCGGCTTGTTCTTTATTTTGATGCGAAGTAGGTCTCTATTGATAATCATTCGGCATAAAGAGGAAAGAATACGATCATCATAGTCCATCCATGCTTTCATAGATGCGATGATGTCGTAGTCGTCTAGACGTGAAAACTGGAAGAGCACCTCTTCATTGAAATCCTCAAGGGATACCTTATTATATAAAAAGTAGGACAAGGCCTCACTTGCGAACAATTGATGCCCTTTGACCACAAGTTCTTTGGCACGCTTCAATACTCTGATCAAGAGCTGCTCGGCGACCAAGCTGGTTTTGTGCAGATAGACCTGCCAGTACATAAGTCTTCGAGCTACCAGGAACTTTTCGACTGAATAGATTCCTTTCTCTTCGACCACCAGCCCGTCGTCAACCACGTTCAACATGGTGATCAGACGCTCGCTGTTGATGTTTCCTTCAGCAACACCTGTATAAAAACTGTCCCTTTTCAAATAATCTGTCCGATCCATGTCTAGTTGACTCGAGATCAACTGACACATAAAACGACGATCGTAATCGCCTTTGAATATTTCGATAGCCAGCGTTAATTTTCCGTTAAAGTTTCGGTTGAGTTCTTGCATGAAAAGCAACGAAATCTCTTCGTGATTCACATCATCAACGATGCTGTGCTCCATGGCATGAGAGAATGGACCATGTCCGATATCATGCAATAATATAGCTGCCAAAAGGGCTTGTTCTTCTTCTTCAGAAATGGCAACTCCTTTAAAACGAAGCACTCGCACTGCTTTTTGCATGAGGTGCATGCAACCAATCGCGTGATGAAAACGAGTGTGGTGTGCTCCGGGATAGACCATATAGGACATTCCCATTTGAGAAATTCTACGCAGGCGTTGAAAGTATGGGTGTTCAATTAAATCAAAGATCAATTCATTGGGTATGGTAATAAAACCGTAAATTGGATCGTTCAATATTTTGAGTTTGTTTCTAGAGCTCAAATTGATTTTTTTCGCATTAAATAACTGTACAAATATAGGTATATGAACGATATAAAAATACTATGGGTAGATGATGAGATCGACCTACTAAAACCACATATTCTATTCCTTGAAAAGAAAAACTACGCTGTCGACACTTGTAATAGTGGTACTGAGGCCATCGAAATGATCGACACCCACAGCTACGACATTGTTTTTCTTGACGAAAATATGCCTGGACTCACGGGACTCGAGACACTTTCTGAGATCAAAGAGAAGCGCGCCGACATCCCAGTGGTGATGATCACCAAAAGTGAGGAAGAGTATATTATGGAAGAGGCTATTGGATCTAAGATCGCTGACTATCTCATCAAACCAGTGAATCCGAACCAGATATTACTGAGCCTAAAGAAAAACTTGGACAACTCGCGTCTGGTTTCTGAGAAGACCACGTCGAGCTATCAACAGGAATTTAGAAAGATCGCCATGGATCTATCGATGGTCAACACGTATGAAGAATGGAGCGATCTTTACCAAAAGCTTATCTATTGGGAACTTCAACTAGAGGACATCGAAGATTCGAGTATGGTTGAAATACTTGAATCGCAAAAGAATGAAGCCAACACACAATTTTGCAAGTTCGTCGACAAGAACTATCCTGATTGGTTTGACGATGAAGATGCACCAACAATGTCTCATCAACTTTTCAAAAAACATGTGGCTCCCGAACTAAAGGGGAATCAGCCCGTACTTTTGGTCGTAGTTGATAACTTGCGCTATGACCAATGGAAGGCGTTTGAACCCATGGTTGCCAATCACTATAAGAAACGTAAGGAGCTTCCTTATTATAGCATCTTACCAACTGCCACACAATATGCCCGAAATGCCATCTTTTCTGGTTTAATGCCTTCGGAAATGGAAAAACTACATCCAGAGTATTGGAAGAATGACACAGATGAAGGCGGAAAAAATATGCACGAGGCCGATTTCTTGCGTGCCCAGCTGAAGCGTCTCGGACTCAATATCAAATGGGACTATCACAAGATCTCTAGTTTGAAGGCCGGCAGAAAACTCGTAGACAATTTTAAACACCAAAAGGATAATGACCTTACTGTTGTGGTTTACAACTTTGTGGATATGATCTCACATGCGAAAACCGATATGGAAGTAATCAAGGAGTTGGCCTCAAACGACAAGGCCTATCGATCGCTGACACAAAGCTGGTTTAAGAACTCTCCTCTTTTGGAGGTGATTCAACAAGCACAACAACTCGGGTTTAAATTGATCATTACCACAGACCATGGAACCATCAATGTAAAAAACCCTTCGAAAGTGGTGGGTGACAAGAACACCAGTTTGAATCTACGCTACAAAACCGGTAGAAGTCTTACCTATGAAGACAAGGATGTATTGGCTGCGACCAATCCAAAATCCATACACTTGCCCTCTATTAATATGAGCAGCTCGTTTATCTTTGCCAAAGGAGATCTTTTCTTCGCGTATCCAAATAATTACAATCATTATGTAAGTTATTACAGAAATACCTACCAACATGGTGGGGTTTCTTTAGAAGAGATGGTCATCCCGTTTGCAGTTTTAGATCCAAAATAGCTATGACATTTACATACGAGTTACAGGATATTGAAGCCGCTGCGGCCTTTATCCTTGAGCACACGAAACATCCCGTCGTGTTGTTTTATGGTGAAATGGGTGTCGGAAAGACCACACTTATCAAAGTACTGGCCAAGCAATTGGGGGTCGAAGACCTCACCTCTAGCCCAACCTTTTCATTGGTGAATGAATATGAGGGCAGTGAACGCACCATTTACCATTTTGACATGTACCGAATTGAGGATGAAGAGGAAGTTTTGGACATGGGTATTGAAGAGTATTTCTACGGAAACGCGCTGAGTTTTGTTGAGTGGCCCGAACGAATTCCGAACTTGATTCCTGAAGAACACACCGAAATTCGTTTATCGATAAAAAACGACGGAAAACGATTTTTAGAAATAATTAACTGATACCAAGAGAATTAATCGTAAATTACGCGAAGATTAGTCTTCCACAGTTTTAATTCCTATATTTACTTCACGATTCAAGCGAATGTAACCTACAAATATACGACTAAAGTATTCATTTTTAATAAGTTATTTTTTCATAGGTTTGTCATGTAAATAACCCTAAAAACCTTATTGAAAATGACAACGTTTAAAAAGTATTTATCGGTAGTAGCATTAGTAGTATTTGGATCAGCTTTATTAGTATCATGTAATCCAGATAGTGTAACAGAAGATGAAAATCTTTACGAAACAGACCCAATCGAAATCGGAATTGACAAAGCGGACATCGAAATCCCGAATTAATCATAGAAAATCAAATATTCTTTCTGGAAGTGTCATTGCACTTATCTTATTGCTGACACCTTTCATTTATCAGTTATACGAAGGAGTTCCCAAGGCTGAAACTTGGGAAACTCCTTTTTTCACTCTTGAAAAAGGGTTTTATAAAAATGTTCAAGTTGCGGTCTGGGTATATTTGGGCAAGTTTATTCCGTTGTTGATTTGCATACTATGGTTCTTTACCTGTAAGCATTGGTGGTATCACGCAATAATTATTCCAATTGCCATGTATGCTTTTCAATTATTTTCTGCTATGAATAGTGGCTCAAGATTTATTGACGAAGTAGAAATCTATTACGTAATTCCTATTATGATGGTCATTGCCCCAATTGTTTATTGGGTTCGACTTCGTTTATTCGAAAAATATGTCCTGGGCATTGACCTCAAAAAGATCGAAGAAGAGCTCGAAGCACCATCGGATCTCGAGGTCGAGTAATCCGTTTCCTATTTTGATTCAGTTTTTGTAATTTGGCTAAAACAACCAACGTATGGCCAAACAACCGCTATCCCCTTTCACGAAGCAGCAGTTACTTCCGCAGGAAGAAATGTTAGAGATCTTGAAGCAAAAGGGCGAATTGTTTATCGGTATTCCTAAAGAAACTTCCTATCAAGAAAAACGTGTCTGCTTAACTCCAGATGCGGTTGCTGCACTTTCGGCACATGGCCATCGTGTGTTGATCGAATCGAAAGCAGGAGAAGGTGCCAATTTTACGGACAAAGATTATAGCGACGCCGGTGGTGAAGTGACACACGATACCAAAAAAGTGTTTGGTTGTCCGATGATACTAAAGGTCGAACCGCCTTCTATCGAAGAATTGGATATGGTGAATCCGCAAACGATCATCATTTCGGCCCTTCAGCTTAAAACACAATCCAAAAAATATTTTGAAACACTCGCGTCCAAGCGCGTTACGGCTTTGGCCTTTGAATTTATCAAAGATGATGATGGCACATACCCTGCTGTTCGGGCATTGAGCGAGATTGCAGGCACGGCCTCTGTTCTCATCGCGGCCGAACTGATGGCCAATGCCAATGACGGCAACGGACTTATGTTTGGGAATATAAGTGGGGTTCCACCTGCTGAAGTTGTTATCCTTGGTGCGGGTACCGTTGGAGAATATGCTACACGAAGTGCCCTCGGGCTGGGTGCGAATGTAAAGGTGTTTGACAATTCGATCACCAAGTTGCGCTGTATACAGACCAATGTGGGACGCCCGATCTACACCTCTACCCTTCAGCCAAAGAATTTATTGAAGGCCCTGAAACGTTGTGATGTGGTCATTGGTGCAGTTCGTGGAAAGAACCGTGCACCTATCCTGGTAACTGAGACCATGGTAGAACACATGAAAACAGGGGCTGTCATTATTGACGTTAGTATTGATATGGGTGGTTGCTTCGAAACGAGTGAGGTTACTAGTCATGATCGTCCAACTTTTGAAAAGCACGGTGTTATACACTACTGTGTGCCTAACATTCCTGCGCGCTACTCAAGAACGGCTTCGGTATCGATCAGCAACATCTTTACACCTTATTTGTTACATATTGGCGAAGAAGGCGGATTAGAAAATGCGTTGCGATTTGATCGTGGTTTGAAAAATGGGTTGTATTTTTACCACGGAATTTTAACAAACAAATCGGTCGCTGATTGGTTTGACCTAAGTTACAGCGACATCAATCTTCTTATATTTTAATGACACTATTACGTAGAGTTGGGTTTTACCTTGGCGGATTTTCTATCGGATTAGTAATTCTTGCATTTTTTTTAAGCGGAAAAAAGACATCCTGCGAGTACGGGCCAAATGCGCGCGTGCTTAAAAATATACGAATCAAGGAGAAAAACTATGACCCTCTCGTGCAACAGTTGATTGACAATAAGACCATTGACACTTTAGACATATACAATGTGTTGAGTTCGGGAGACGTTGACTTTGACAGCAGCAATACAAAGCTCGACTCTTGTAAAACCTATACTATCAATGGGGTCAGCAATGAAAAGAAACTGCAACTTTTTGTTGAAAACTGCGATAGTATTGCCAACATTAAACGTATTAAAGTACTTCAGTAGATACTTTTTACAATAAAAAAACGGCGCCAATCAGCGCCGTTTCTATTTTAAAAATTAATGTATTCTATTGTGCGGTCATTGGATTTCCGTAGATATCTAATTCAATCGCATCTCCTTTTCCAAATTGATTCACCATGTCCAGCTGTGAGGCCTTATCACCAACCACTACGTAAAACATCTGATCTTCATTCAAGTATTGCTTGATGGTTGTCTGAAAATCTTCTTTGGTCATCGATACCAATTCTTTCTGATCCTGCTCTAAATAATCCAACGGCTTTCCGTATTTGCTGATCTCACCAAGTATCCCAAGCTTTTGCCCCAAGCTTTCATAAGCGCGGGTGCTGGCTTTCAACACTTTGGTCTTGGTCACTTCTACTTCATTATCAGAGAAGTTGTCAGCATAGTTTCCAATTAAATCTTCGAATATTTTTAAAGACGGAAGGGTTGCATTTGCTCGTACGCTGCTTCGCGCCACGAATGGTGCCACATCCGAAGAGCCACGAATTCCTGAGTATGCTCCGTAGGTGTACCCCTTCTCTATTCGCAACGTTTGAAACAGTCTACCACTAGAACCACCGCCTAGAATTTCATTGGCGAAATCTAAGTTGTTGGCATTTTCATCGTTACCAGACAGTGCCAATTTACCAGCATAGATCACTGATTGCTTAGCGCCTGGTACGTCGATAAAGAATATCTTTCCTGCATGTGTTTCTGTAGGAAGTGAATATTTTGGCATGGTTACATCCTTAGCACTCCAGTTGCTACTGATCGATTGTAACGCAGCGGTCACTTGGTCTTGATTTACGTAACCTGCTACGTTGAATACCGCCACAGACGGAGAAAGATTCTTTTCGTAGTATGCTTTTAAATCGTCCATGGTGATGCCAGAAACAGATTCTAATGTTCCAGATGAAGGAATGCTCAAAATATGGTCTTCTCCATACACCAATTTGTTGAAGGCGAGGTTGGCAATCGCCGACGGATTCGCTTCTCTTCCTTTTAAACCGGTTTGAAGCGCCTTCTTCAGTCTGTCAAATTCTTTTTGATCCCAACGCGGTTGTAGCAAGATCTCCTCAACCAACGCCAAAGTAGCGTCAAAATTCTTAGCCAAGCACGTTCCTGAGATACCAAAACTCTCTGAGCCACTAAATACGTTGATCGATGCTCCAAGCAAGCCAATGGCCTCTTCAAGTTCGGCTGGTGTTTTGTTCGCAGTCCCTTCCATCATTAGGTCCGACAACAGATTCGCCACCCCAGATTTGTCCTTTGGATCCAAAAGGTGTCCGCCTTCAAATCCGATGTTGAAAGACACAAGCGGTACTTCATCATTATAAATTCCGTAGAGTTTCATGCCGTTAGAAGCTTCGGACGTCCAAACATCAGGAGACTTGAACAATGGAAGGTCTCCAAAGCCGGGTTCAGAGCGGTCATGTTTGGTCACCGTCTTCTCGTATTGTGCCTCTTCACCTTGCGAAACTTCTTCGTTGGCTACGTTTTGCTTGATCTCTTCTTGATAGACTTCGGCTAAAGTAGCACCATCAACAATCAGCTCTTTCTGTCCTTTTGGGACAAAGCTGGTCATAATGTAGTTCTTTCCTTTGATGTACTTTTCATACACACGCATCACATCTTCTTTAGTGACTGCATTGGTCAATTCTGCTGTTTTTGTGATGTAGCCAGGATCACCGATATATTCGTTGTCTTGCGCTAATTGAAAGGCTTTGTTAAGTACCGTGCTTACACCTTGATACAACCCAGTTTCCAGTTCTGCTTTGATACGTGTCAATTCTTGTTCGTCAAAACCATTGGTCTCAAAATCGACCAAGGCCTCGTCAATCGCAACTTTAATGCTGTCTAAATCTACTCCGGCATTACCACGCACTCTAAAGATGAACTCACCACTCAACTCACTAGCACTATTAAAAGTGCCCACATTTGGCGCGAGCTTTTTCTCTTCTACCACCTTTTTATACAAGGGAGATTTTTTGCTTCCGCTTAAAATCTGACCTAGAATATTTAGGGCATATTCATCCTCGTGATACGATTCAACAGCTGGGAAGATCATCCGCATTTCTGGTAACCTGGCAAAGTTGTCTTCAAAATAAAGTGATTTGGTTTCGGTCAATGCTACGGGCATCGGGTCCATCTTACCGACCTCTGGGCCTTTTCTGATCTCACCGAACCATTTTTCTACCGATTTCTTAGTCGCTTCGATATCAATATCTCCTGCAATGGCCAACGTAGCATTACCTGCTCCGTAATATTTTTCATAGAATTCTTTCACATCATCCAAAGTGGCGGCTTGCAAATCTGGTAAGGACCCAATAACCGTCCAGTTGTAAGGATGGTCTTTTGGATATAGGTTGGCTCTGATCACCTCGTTAGTATGTCCGTAAGGCACATTATCAGTGCGTTCTCGCTTTTCGTTTTTCACTACTTGCTTTTCTCTTTCGAGTGCCGCATCAGTAACGGTGTTGATCATATAGCCCAATCGATCCGAATCAATCCACATGATCTTCTCGAAGGCATCTTTTGGAACTACTTCGTAGTAGATAGTGCCATCAGACCAGGTTCCTCCATTACGCGAACCTCCCCATTCTGGGATCACCTTTCTGTTAGCCCCTCTTGGAACATTCTCTGAATCGTTGAAAGACATGTGCTCAAAGAAATGAGCAAATCCTGTACGACCTGGCTTTTCTCGATTTGACCCCACATGAATCACGGTTGCAACCGCAACGATCGGATCTGAGTCATCTTTATGTAAAATGACTTCTAACCCATTATCTAGCGTTATTTTTTCGTAATCAATGGTGAAGGAAGTAGCTTCACCGTGTCCTTTGCCACCCTCACTTTCTTTTTTACAAGAAAAGAGTAACATCACAGCCAAAGGAATGGCTATGAATTTCAGTTGGTAGTATTTCATGTTGAACAATGTTTTGGTTGTTACAAACCTCTAATTTAGCAGTATTGTCCCATGAATACTCTTATAGTTTCGTTAAATTACATAGAAGGCCTTCTGTTAGCCCTAACATAGAAATGTAAGTCCTTGAATTAAAGCTTTCTACGCTTCTTTTCTTCTTTTAAAAGGTTCAGTTCTCTGCTTGTTTGTCCGGCTACAGAAGTGTTTTCTTCAGCTCTTCTGATCAAGTACGGCATCACATCACGCACTGGGCCAAATGGCAAGTATTTTGCCACGTTGTATCCCTCATGCGCTAGGTTAAAGCTTATGTGGTCGCTCATTCCGTACAATTGTCCAAACCAGATTCGGTTGTCGTTATTAGGAATTCCCTTCTCTTTCATTTGCTGCATGATTTGGTATGAGCTCTCCTCATTGTGTGTTCCAGCGAAAATAGACATGACATCCAAATTAGCCAGCATATAGGTTACCGCTTCATTAAAATTGTCATCGGTTGCTTGTTTCGAAGGGCAAATGGGTGACCTGTATCCTTTCTCTTCAGCGCGGTCGTTTTCCTTTTCCATGTAGGCGCCACGTACCAATTTCATTCCGATGTGAAACCCTTGTACTTTGGCGTCAATATGCAATTGCTTTAGATAATCTAATCGATCCCAACGATACATTTGTAAGGTATTATAAACAATGGCTTTCTCCTTGTTATACTTGCGCATCATATCAGCCACGAGCTTATCTGCTGCGTCTTGCATCCAGCTTTCTTCACCGTCGATGAGCAATGCTACATCTAGGTCGTATGCCTTTTTACATGTACGGTCAAAGCGCTCTACCACACGATTCCATTCGTCTTGCTCTTCGGCGTTGAGTTCGACCCCCTCTCCTATTTTTTGGTACAATTCGAATCTTCCGTATCCTGTTGGTTTAAAGACCGCAAAAGGGATGGCGTCCTTTTCCTTGACAAAATCCAAGGTCTTCAAGGTCTTCTCCATGGCCGCATCAAACTGTGCATCTTCTTCCTTTCCCTCTACCGAATAGTCCAACACTGAGCAAACCCCTTTCTCGAACATTCGATCTACGACAGGCATACAGTCTTCTTCAGTGGTCCCTCCGCAAAAGTGATCAAAGACCGTGGCCCTGATCAAACCTTCTACCGGAAGGTGTGCTTTGATCGCAAAGTTAGTTACCGCTGTACCGATACGAACCAGTGGTTCGTTTGCAATAAGTTTGAATAGAAAATAAGCGCGTTCTAGTTCAGAATCGCTTTTTAGGGAGAATGCATTTGCAGTATTGTCAAAAATACGGTCCATTTTTTTTGAATTTTGCAAAGCAAATATAGCTAATGAAGTAATAACTATTTGCCGAAAAAGGTGTTATTTTGCTTTGCATTTTGAAACCTAATTTCATGACTTCGATTTATTCAACCGACCATTATGTGCATTTCAACGAAACATGCTATCAAAAGCTAAACGAACATTTAGTCGACAGCAATTATTCGAAGATCTTTCTATTGGTCGACACCAACACTCATCAATATTGTTTGGCTCCTTTTTTGGGAAAAGTGGAAGGTGAATATGATATCGAAGTAATCGAGATTGAAGCTGGAGAGCATTACAAGAACATTGAAACTTGTTTGGGTGTTTGGGAAGCGCTTTCTTCTTTAGATGGCGACCGTAAGAGTGTAATAATCAACCTCGGAGGTGGCGTGGTCACTGACCTTGGCGGGTTTGTTGCCTGTACGTTTAAAAGAGGAATTGACTATATCAATGTCCCCACCTCTTTGCTAGCCATGGTGGATGCTTCTGTGGGCGGAAAGACGGGTGTAGACCTTGGAAATCTGAAAAATCAGATAGGCGTCATTAGTAGTCCGCAAATGGTGTTGATCGACACCTCCTTTTTAGATACATTGCCAAGCAACCAGATGCGTAGCGGTTTGGCTGAAATGCTAAAACACGGACTCATTCAGGATGCGAATTATTGGGGAAAGCTGTCGGATCTTTCGACGCTTGACCTTAACGACCTGGATCAACTCATCCACCAATCGGTCGTTATCAAGAACAACGTAGTCACTGAAGATCTTAAAGAAGACGGTATCAGAAAAACATTGAACTATGGTCATACCCTAGGTCATGCCATCGAGTCGTACTTTCTGACGAATGATAAAAAAGAAGATCTACTGCATGGTGAGGCCATCGCCATCGGAATGATCTTGGCCACGTATATCTCGGCCAAACAGGAAGGGTTTCCAGAAGCAAAATTGACCGAAATTAAGGATACCATTCTCTCTATCTACGGAAACGTTTCTTTTGAAGGTGAAGATTACGAAGCCATCATTGACCTACTCAAATACGACAAGAAAAACTCACACGGAAACATCAATTTTGTCTTACTCGAAGATGTAGGCAAGACACTGATAGACAGAAAAGTAAGCAATGAATTGATTATGGAGTCCTTTGCGTATTACAGCCATTAAAAAATGCACTTAGGGTTTCGTACTTTTAAAATAAATTGCTAATTTTAGTAATAGGAAAACGCGACTAACACCGATCCTTTACGAAACCCAACCCTAGGCTTTCCAAACTTCGGATTGCAAAGGTAAATTTCGAAGACCTTTTTATAGAATAACCGTGCCCAAAATGAGTTCTATGAAACGTGTTATAGTAGATTATAAGAAACTCACCCCTAGGATTCTTAATTTGTTGGTAAGCAAATACCCGGATGGTTATGGTGATTCGGACATCATTACGTTTGAAAATCACCACAACGAAATCATCGAGGCTGTCGAAGTACGTACCACCAAAACCATTTACCTTGTCAAAGTTAGCAGCAAGTTACATTACACTATGACCAACTTTGACAATGTTGTTGTGGAGGAAGAGTTTGAAGGTGAAGATGCCGAGGCATCAACAGAGAAAGAAACCGCACAAGAGT
This sequence comes from Flavobacteriaceae bacterium, assembly GCA_028279515.1. Taxonomy (GTDB): domain Bacteria; phylum Bacteroidota; class Bacteroidia; order Flavobacteriales; family Flavobacteriaceae; genus JANQNQ01. Next base: position 384,068 of record JANQNQ010000004.1, on the reverse strand, counting down.
AAGGACTACAAATAGCGCTCCTTTATCACATCTATGTGATGTTGCGCATGCCCGATGGTCACGAACCCTATGGCCCTTACTGACATGTCGCTTCCGCTGGCTTCGCCAATACTTTCGAGCATTTCGTCATCAAAACTTTCAAACAATAAAATAGTCGCCTTTCGCACAGCTTCAAACTCAGCTATCAATGATGCCATGCTTCGGCTTCCGGCTTTTGAAGGGGTCACATAATCATCTTGCTCGAAACCTGGAACGGGTGTTTTATCCTTCCGTGCAAAGCGAAGCGCTCTATACGTAAATATACGCTCGGCATCAACAAGATGGAGTAATAGCTCTTTGATGGTCCACTTCCCTTCCGCGTAAGCGAAATCATGTTTGTCTGAAGGAATCGCTTCTAAAAAAGCTTTTGTTTCAACTGCTGTGTCACGAAGCCCATCTAATAGAGAACGATCACCAACCTTGTTGATATACATACCGTAGTACGGGTTGTATTCTTTTGTATCTAATATGCCTATTTTCATTGTGATATTTTAAGCTGAATTTCTACTTGCGTTAATGTTTCCAAACAGTGAGCGTGTCACCATCTTCTCGTATACCTCCTGTTCGTCCTTGTCAGCATTGGCATCTTTTTGAAGGTCTTGAATCTTTTTCAACGCGAATTGCTGAATGGTCAACAGGGGTTGTACGATCTGCTCGCGTACTTGAATCGACGCTCTACCGGCAGGTTCATTTTCCATAAGCTCGGTATAGCCTGTAAGCTTGAGCAATAGTGATTTGGTCAACGTATATTCGTTGTGAATGACCTCCCAAAAAGTACCAAACTCTTCGTCATCCTTCATATATGCGGTTAACTGAAAGAAGGATTTGGTGAGACTCATCATACTATTGCCGATCAGCGCTCTAAAGAATGCTGAATTCTGATACAACATACGCACCTTGTTGAATTGCCCTTTGTCGTCAAACATTTTCAAAGCGGTCCCTACACCGTAGAATCCAGGGACGTTCTGTTTTAGCTGACTCCAACTTCCCACAAAAGGAATTGCCCGAAGGTCAGAGAATACTAATTTATCAGACTTGCCACGTTTTGACGGACGGCTTCCGATATTGGTCTTCGCATAGTACTTTAAGGTACTCATGCGCTCTAAATACGGAAGGAACTTAGGATGCTGCTTGAACGCTACATAGGTCTCATAGCTCTTGTCAGCCAAGAGATTCATGGTTTTTCGATCACTTTCTGACATGACTCCCTCACCTTTCGAGAATACTTCGTTGGCAATACCCGAACTCAGTAATTGTTCCAAGTTATACTGGCAAGACTCAGGCGTTCCGAAGTTAGAACTAATCGTTTGTCCTTGAATCGTTAGCTGTATCTCTTCGTCTTCAACAGATTTGCCAAGTGAAGAATAGAATTGATGCGTATTACCACCGCCACGCGCTGGTGGCCCTCCTCTACCATCAAAGAAGACAACGGTTACATCGTACTTTCGAGACACTTCTGTCAAGGCCTCCTTAGCTTTAAAGATTCCCCAGTTGGCCATGAAGTATCCGCCATCTTTTGTTCCGTCAGAGAAACCAAGCATGATGACCTGTTTGTTTCCACGGCGCTTCAAATGTTCGGCATAAACGGGATTGTTGTACATGTCTTCCATCACTTGATGTGCTACTTCAAGATCTGGTACCGTCTCAAACAACGGAACCACATCTGCGGTTGGTGCTTCCCAATCGCTAAGGCGCAACATGGCAAACGCTTCGAGCATGTTCAATACGTTGCCGCTATTACTAATAATGTATCGGTTGCATCCGCGCTCTCCATTCTTTTGTTGGATGTGCTTCATCGCTCTAATAGAGCCCAACGTTGAGCATACCATCTCGTCTTTAAATCCTTCTGCATCCAAATCACCTGTTACGTTGCTTAACAACTCGACTTTTTGGTCTAACGAGAGTTTATCGTAGTCGGCCGTGCTAAAGGGATTGTTTTCCTTTCCGTCCATTTCACTCACAATGGCTGCAAACACCGAGTTGTGTACCCTTGAATCTTGACGAATGTCTAACGATGCAAAATGGAACCCGAAGAGACGTACCTTATTGAGTAAGTCATCAACGTCTTCTAAAAAGAGCGACTGATGCCTGTCGATAAGAATGTTTCTTGTCTCTGTAAGCAGACCGATAAGTCTATCTAAAGTAAATTCTGTATTATCTGTTTCATAGATGCTTTTGTATAGGGCAACTTCAATTTCTGCAATCAACTTATCAACCTCGTTGAACGTAACCCTTCTTTTCAATACCCGAACATCTTTGAAATAGTTCTTAAGTACCGTTTTTCTGAGCCTTTCGGCTGTTTTCAGCGTAATATCAGTGGTTACAAACGGGTTTCCGTCACGGTCCCCACCAGGCCAAAAGCCAAGGTCAACAACCTGATTCTGGAGCTGGTTTCCTTCAAAAATGTTATCCTGAATGTAATTATATATTTTTCCTGCGGAATGATAGAATACATTCTCTAAGTACCAAATAAGATTGACCGCCTCGTCATAGGGAGTTGGCTTTTCCTTTTTGAAGAAAGGGGTCTTCCCTAGTTGCGCCAAAAGTTTTTTGATCATTAATAGATCGTCTTTCTCGATGGCAACCGCAAGGTCTGTAATGATTCCCAGAACGGCGCCAGGATAAAACTGTGTTGGATGTGCTGTTAACACAGGGCGTACTCGGAAGCGCTCTAAGTACGAACGAAGCTCTTCAAGTTTGTTTTTGGCTTGTGCTTCTTCTTTTACATTACGCAGTGTACCACGGCCGTCCATATTATTGACAATCGAAAAGGAAGCGTCTTCGATGGCATCAAATAATACCACTTGGCGTTCGATATATTGTATGAAACGAAACAGCAGGTCTATCTTCTCTTCGTCAGAAGGGTTTTCAAAATACTTTCTGAAAAAGGAATTGACAATTTGTGATGGATCTTTTCCTTGTTCATATCCCTTTTCGCAAACCTCACTGAAAAGTGGCAATAACACCCCAGTATTACTGATCTCATCAAACGGAAGCGTTATAAAAATACTATTGTAGATCTGATACTTTGAGAGTACATTCTCATTGAATCGTTCGATTTTTCTTTTTCTAGGCATCTTTGGTCGGTTATTATAAAGTAAAAGTATTAAAAAACCCCCTGACAAATTCTTGAAAGGAGGCTTCTGTTACAGAATTTATCGTGATTGTTACAATTCGTTAAAAATCGAATGCATTAAACGTTTTTTATCATTGATACTTTCTTCGAGTGAGATCATGGTTTCGGTTCTTGAAACTCCTTCAATGTCATCAATTCTAAAAATGATGTCCTTTGCATGCTTGGTATCTTGAGCTCTAACTTTACAGAAAATATTGAACTTTCCTGTTGTTATGTGCGCAACCGTAACATACGGGATCTCATTAATGCGTTCTAGTACAAACTTGGTTTGGTGTGTTTTTTCAAGGAAGATACCTACATAGGCGATGAAAGAGTACCCTAATTTCACATAATCTAACGTCAACGAAGACCCTCGGATGATACCAGCCTCTTCCATCTTCTTCACTCTGACGTGAACAGTACCTGCGGAAATCAACAATTTTTTAGCGATATCAGTAAATGGTACTCTGGTGTTATCGATCAACATATCCAAAATTTGATGATCAATTTCGTCTAATCTAAACTTGGCCATTACTTATAGTTAAGGTTTTTATTTTAATTAAAGATAATGCAAAAAAACTAAAAAAAAACAAATAATATGACAAAAAACCTTTAGAAATTTATCAGTAAATCGTCATTTATGTTGAATTTATTTAAAGATAATTTAACATCATTTTGCAACGAAAACGTTTTAGTTTGACCATTTCTGTAGTCCTTTTCTGAAAAAACGAGGGTTTTGTGACCAAACAATTTTCCTAAATTACCGACACTGTGTACTTTAGGATTTAATGTTATTTTCCCGTTAAGTAACACTTCTTCGTATTGAATCGCCAAGTCGGTCACCTCTTCTCGCCCATTTTTGTGAATAACATGAACGTTTTTTAGCAGTATATCGACAAAACACTTTTCATTTTCCGGAATCTCGAAATAGCCTTCATAAGCAGCGCCTGTAATAGCGTTTGAGGAAATATGTAAGAGGCCTGAGATAAGCGCACAGCCAATAAACTCTCGTGTACGCTCGCGTGCGTAATCCCCTTGATAATGCCCCGCCTCGAACAATACCGTGGGAATACCTGCCGATTGAAAGGTGTCGCCCACACAGTTTATGTTAAATCCGTCATCGTATCTTCCAACTTGCCCAGGGATTAGTTGCTGAAGTTCGCTATTCATATAGTTGATAAGCTCCATGCTCACCTTTCTTCGAGGAGTCACAGTACGTTCTTGGTCTTCTGCTGGGGTTAAAAAGGACACTGTTGCCGACTTTCCTGAGTTCCCAGCCCCAAAAATGGTTCGTTGATCATGTAGATTGAAGCAAAAATCAGGCTTAAAGTCATTAAATGTAGCCTTAAGAAGTCGGCTTTCGGACTGATAAAGGTCTTGCGCGTCTCGATTTAGGTCAACATCGTTGGTATTTTTGCGTGTATAAGCTATAGCACCATCCGGATTGACCATCGGTAAAATACAAAGGGTGCATTCTTTTAAAATGGTTTTTGCTTCATGGCTTTCGCCCGTCAAGAAGTTTAATAAATCGAAAACGGACTTGGTAGTTGTAGATTCGTTTCCGTGCATTTGTGACCACATCAAAATTTTCTTTGGTCCATTTCCGAGTTCAACTTTATAAATAGGAGCACCCAATTCAGAGTCGCCGATGACCTCTAATGCACATGAAATTCCTAAGTCGTTTAACAAAGGTTCTAAGTGAGATAAAGTAATGTAACGGCCACTAATTTGATCGGCCCTAAAGGCTGAATAATCCTCGAGTAGTTTTTTGATGTCTATCATAGCAATGATGTTGCGTTTACAAAAGTAAACATACCTTCTTTTACAATTGTAAACATTTATTTTTGCTCATTTGTTTACTCCCGTATACGATCTAGCGTTGTTTATGGTAATCATGTATACAGAGGTTTACAGATAATTTAACATTAAAAATCAATTATATGTATAATATTTGTTATCAGATAATTACACATCATTATTTAAAGTGATTATTAGTTAATATCTCGTGTGTTTACATTTGTATATTGGATTATTGAATACACTTCTATACATTTGTAAACAATATAACCCTGTTTACAAGTTTACAATGGTAAACATCGATGAATTTGCCGGTCGCATTCAAAAAGTGATCGATTATTACAGTCTTTCGGCCTCTGGTTTTGCCGACAAAGTTGGTGTGCAACGTTCTAGTATTTCTCATATCCTATCGGGAAGAAATAAGCCAAGTTTGGACTTTGTTATGAAGATCTTGAAAGCCTTTCCTGAGGTGGATCTTTATTGGTTGCTAAATGGAAAAGGAACCTTTCCGAAAAGTGAGACACCTCCTCCGGTTCAAAAAGTTGAAACACCTACTCCAACCGATTCTCAAAATTTATTCACTGAAGTCCAATCTGAAAAAAAGGAAGTTGAGGCATCGACAAATATTCCGCAGCAACCTCAAAAAATTTTGGAACGGCAAATTTCTTCCGCAGAGAAAGAAATTGATAAGGTCATTATTTTTTACAAAGACGGTACCTATCAATTATATAAGAATTAAATTTGTAAGGTTTACTTTTCAAGTTTAAGAATGAAGACATTTATTTTTCCGCTTTTATTGGCGTCGGTTATTTGCTCCTGCTATCAACCCGAACGAAACTGTGCAGATTTTAGGACGGGTACTTTTGAATTTGACTATGTCGTTGATGGCACCACTAAAAAGGGAACTTTCGTAAGAACCGAAGAATACAACGTTGATTATTTTGACAATAAAATCGATACGGCTAGTGTTCGATGGATCAACGAGTGCGAATTTGTTTTGAAAAAGGTTCGCCCTAAAAACAAGGAAGAAGAAAAGGCTTTACATTTTAAGATACTAACTACAGACAGCGATACGTACACTTTTGAATATTCGTACGCAGTGAAGCCTCGCAATAAGAAGCTTGTGAAAATGAAAGGGACCGCCAGAAAAATTAAATGATATGTTAGAAATTTTTTACTCGGTCGATGCCTGGGTAGCCCTATTGACATTGACCTTTTTGGAAATCGTTCTCGGAATTGACAATATTGTGTTTATTTCGATTGCAGCGAACAAACTGCCCGAAGAACAACGTAAAAAGGCGACCAACTTAGGGCTCATCTTTGCTATGGTGCAGCGTATCGTGTTACTGATGGCCGTTTCTTTTTTGGTGGGGCTCAAAAATCCCTTTTATTATATAAAGACCTCGTGGTTTTCTACCGCCATTAGTTGGCAGGGGCTTATCCTCTTCTTTGGCGGACTTTTCCTTTTATATAAGAGTACGTCTGAGATTCGGGAAAAGGTTGAAAACCCAGAGCACGATGAAGATGTGATCAAATCGAAGAACCTTTCGACCTTATCGAGGGCCATCGTACAAATTATGATCATCGATTTTATCTTCTCGATCGACTCTATTCTTACGGCCGTGGGTATGACCAACGGAATTACCAAAGACCCAAATGATGCTCTGGTACTAATGGTTATTGCTGTTGTAGTCTCTATTATTGTGATGATGGTTTTTGCCAATGGCATACGTAACTTCATCAATCGCAATCCATCGGTAGAAATCTTGGCATTGTCCTTTTTGATCCTCATCGGCTTTATGTTGGTGGCTGAAAGCGGACATTTAACACATACTGAGTTTTTTGGACAACAAATTGGCGCCATTCCTAAAGGGTACCTATACTTCGCCATTGCCTTTTCATTGTTGGTAGAGTTCTTAAATATGCGAATGCAGCGAAACAAAAAAGGAAAAAAACATACAGAATAAAAAAAGCGGCCAAGGCCGCTTTTTTGCTGTTATTCTTGAGGTTTCCCTATATCTTCTATAGCATCTGTATTTACGGCATGCTCTCTCTTCCATTTTGATTTGAGAATTTGATACAATCCCCAACAGGCAAGAATTCCAAAAGGTATCGATAATAAGTTAAATACAATTTCTGATGTAGTATCTATGGCTTCAGAATCCATGAGCACCAAGAAAAATCCTATCAAAAACCCAGATAAAAAAGCCCCTGCATAGTATGAAACTACTCCTAAGATGGCATAGAGCCACTTGTTTTTCCCATACTCATGGGCTAATTCATAAAATCTGTTTCCTACGAAGTAAATGAATAGGAAAAGAATCAATATCCCTAACATAGCCTATAGCTCCATCGTTATTTGTCCTTCATCGTCATCCCCGTTTTCATCTGGCAGATTGCCTTCATTTTCATCACTTACGTTTTCTTCATCAACAACCTCGATCTCTTCGGGTTGTATTTCTTCGGGTTCTTCGTGCGGTAGTGGATCTAGGAGATTAACCTGTTTTAGTTTTTCAGTCGTTAGCTGATTGCCTTGTGCTTTGATTCCTTTAATAGATATAAACTGCTCTAAATCAATAGTTTGATTTGGTTTTTGATCTTTTCCTCTTACTTTAGAGAATACAATTTCGGCCACAGGCCTCCAATCGGTAGCCACTATTTCGAGCTGTGATTTTGGATGCTCTGAGATGAATATTTCTTCTTTATTTTCATTCTCTACAAGGAAACGCTTTATGTAGTAACGTTCTTTTTCTCCGTCATAATAGATTACCGAAACTGGCTTCTTAGGATTCCATTTTTCAAGAACGATCATATCATCGTCAAAATGCACGGTTACTTCAGGGACTATCGTCTTCGCGATTCCTTTTTGGCTAATGATCAATAGGCGATCTTCACCTCTAAATTCTCCAAGCAGTTCTCCTCTTCCGTCTACATTAAGGCGTTGTACCGTATCATCAAACCAAATCTTTCGTGGTTTTAGTGTTGATACACCTTTTTCTTTGAGTTCAATGCGCTTCACAGCATACTTGGTGACAATGTTTCCTTTTACACCTCTTCCTTTAATCGCCAAATCTGCGAAATCCAAGTCCCACTTCAATTTCTTGATGCTTCCAACTTGTCTTAGGAATACAGTAACGACCTCAGCCTCCCCATTGGGATTGGCCGTAAAATAGGTCACCATCGAGGCTTTCTTGCCTTGCGTTAAGTCGTATTCTTTATCTCTTGTCACGGCAGTGACCGAGAAACGTTTTACATACGAAGCCCCGCCTTTTCCGTCTTTGTATATCATGTTATAGACGGTACGCTTGTCTTTTTTCTTGAATACGGCGACGTGAATGATATTCTTGCCAATAAAGGTCTTTGAGTCTACCCTAGTGACCATCATCTTACCATCTCTGGTGAAGACAATAATGTCATCGATATCTGCACAATCTGTGACGTATTCGTCCTTTTTAAGTGACGTACCCACAAACCCTTCCTCTCTATTGACGTACAGTTTTGTGTTACGAATCACTACTTTTTTGACATCGACGTCATCAAATACGCGAATTTCGGTCTTACGCTCACGGCCTTTACCGTACGTCTTTTTGAGGTTGGTGAAATAATCGATCGCAAATTCCACCAAGTGCTCTAAATGATGCTTTACTTGGGCAATATCACCTTCAAGCGCGTCGATCTTCTGTTGTGCCTTGTCAATATCGAACTTAGAGATTCTTTTGATTCGGATCTCTGTAAGTCGTACGATATCTTCTTCGGTGACGGCTCTTTTAAGATGCTTGACATGCGGTTTTAATCCGTTGTCAATTGCTGATATCACCCCTTCCCAGGTCTCTTCTTCCTCAATTTCACGGTAAATCCTATTCTCAATGAATATGCGTTCTAAAGAGGCAAAATGCCACTGCTCTTGCAATTCTTCGAGCTGAATCTCCAACTCTTTTCTAAGTAATTCCTTGGTATTGTCTGTTGAACGACGAAGCATTTCAGATACACCGATAAAATTCGGCTTGTTGTCTTCGATCACACAACCCAGCGGTGATACTGAAACCTCGCAATTGGTGAACGCGTAAAGCGCATCAATGGTCTTATCTGGAGAAATCTGATTCGGTAAATGCACCAAGATCTCTACCTCAGCAGCGGTGTTATCTTCAATCTTCTTGATCTTGATCTTTCCTTTGTCATTCGCTTTCAAGATCGAATCGATCAATGAAGATGTGTTGGTGCTAAAAGGAATTTCAGTAATGACCAAGGTATTCTTGTCGTATTGTGAGATCTTTGCTCGTACACGAACTTTTCCGCCTCGCAAACCATCGTTGTAATTATTGATGTCCATGATTCCAGCCGTTGGGAAATCTGGATAAATGGTAAAACGTTTTCCTTTAAGGTGCTTTATCGACGCATCGATCAATTCGTTGAAGTTATGCGGAAGAATCTTCGTTGAAAGTCCGACGGCAATTCCTTCGGCTCCTTGTGCTAACAAAAGTGGAAACTTAACCGGAAGGTTCACTGGTTCTTTCTTACGACCATCGTAAGACTGTTGCCATTCGGTGATTTTTGGACTATATAAAACCTCTAAAGCAAATTTAGAAAGTCGTGCTTCAATATAACGAGAAGCTGCTGCGCCATCACCGGTGAGGATGTTACCCCAGTTACCCTGAGTGTCTATCAACAGGTCCTTTTGACCAATCTGAACCATGGCGTCACCAATACTGGCATCACCATGCGGGTGATACTGCATCGTGTGTCCAACGATATTGGCCACCTTGTTATATCTTCCGTCATCAAGGTCTTTCATAGAATGCATGATCCTACGTTGCACGGGCTTAAAACCATCTTCGATGGCGGGTACGGCCCGTTCAAGAATTACATACGAAGCGTAATCCAAAAACCAATCCTTGTACATTCCGGTCACTTTGGTGATCGTGTCCTGATTCTCGTTTTGCGACTCTAGATGATCATTCAACTCGTGATTATCTTGATCCATTTAGGGACTTTTTATTATTTCTAACTACTTTATCTAATGACTTGCGCAGTGAGCGCTTTTTCTTTCTACTTAAAAACGACACGTTAAACTTAAGTCGTTTGATGCGGTTGTTCTTTGAGCGTATATATATATTCAATGAACTGTAAATCAGGTAATCATTGAGTTTGTAATAGGCCAATTTTTCCTTCGGAAACTCGGCCTTGTTCTCCCGATAATTAAAGAAATCGGTGACAAACATGCCTCTATTTATAAAGTTGAGCACATCACCATCACTATCGTATTCAAAGAACACCGCCAGTACATACAACAGTATTGCGCCCAAAAAGAGTACAATTGCCGGAAGCATGTAAACAAAGCCCTTGCTGCCAAGCTCGTTCCATTTAAGGTTGAAGCCTACCAAGCTATATACGATCAATAAGAAGATCAAAAAGTAGGCAATGGGAATCCACCTTTTGACCTTGGCGTTGTTAAATCTCATTTCGGTTAGTTTTCCTCTACCACGTCGAGCTCTACCTTAAGGTTTTCAATGATGAACTCCTGTCGGTTTGGGGTATTTTTGCCCATGTAGAACTGTAGCATCTCTTCAATAGAGACGGCCTTGTCCAACATCACTGGGTCTAGACGAATATCGTCTCCTATAAAGTGCTTGAATTCGTCTGGAGAGATCTCACCCAATCCTTTAAATCGAGTGATCTCGGGTTTTCCGCTGAGTTTTTCTATTGCATCCCTCTTTTCTTGTTCAGAATAGCAATAAATCGTTTCCTTTTTGTTTCGCACTCTAAACAAGGGAGTTTGCAAAATATATAAATGCCCTTCTTTGATCAACTCTGGAAAGAATTGCAAGAAGAAGGTAATCAACAGCAAGCGAATGTGCATCCCGTCGACATCGGCATCAGTAGCGATTACAATATTGTTATAACGCAGATCTGCTAAGGACTCTTCAATATTCAAGGCAGCCTGAAGCAGGTTGAACTCTTCGTTTTCGTAGACCACTTTCTTTGACATACCGTACGAGTTCAAGGGCTTTCCGCGTAAACTAAAAACCGCTTGGGTATTTACGTCACGAGATTTGGTGATCGATCCAGAAGCAGAATCTCCCTCGGTAATGAACAAGGTAGTTTCCAAACGACGGTCTTTTTTCAGGTCTCCAAGGTGAACGCGACAATCACGCAGCTTCTTGTTGTGAAGACTTGCCTTTTTAGCACGTTCTTTGGCTAGTTTACGAATGCCCGAAAGTTCTTTTCGTTCGCGTTCTGCCTGTAAGATCTTGCGCTGAATCTTTTCGGTCGTTTCTGGGTTTTTATGGAGGAAGTTGTCCAACTGCGTGCCCACAAAGTCATTGATATAGGTACGTACTGTTGGGAGTCCACCGCCCATATCGGTCGAGCCCAGCTTCGTCTTAGTCTGAGATTCAAACACGGGTTCCATCACTTTGATAGAGATGGCTCCAATGATCGATTTACGAATGTCGGAAGCATCGTAATTCTTTCCAAAGAAATCACGAATGGTCTTCACAATCGATTCTCTAAAGGCCGCAAGGTGTGTTCCCCCCTGCGTTGTATTTTGTCCGTTTACGAACGAATGGTATTCTTCGCTGTACTGGGTTTTACTATGGGTAAGAGCGATTTCGATATCGTTTCCTCTCAAATGTATGATCGGATACAACATGTCTTCGACGTTGGTTCCATCTTCGAGCAGGTCTTTCAGCCCATTCTCAGAATAGTACTTTTCGCCATTAAAGACAATCGTCAACCCCGGATTTAGATAGACGTAGTTCTTAAGCATCTTCGCAACATACTCGTGTCTGTATTTGTAATGCTTAAAAATCGTTTCGTCAGGAATAAAGGTCACTTTGGTTCCGCGACGACGTGTTGTCTCATCTAGGTGTTCTTCATTGGTAAGGTTTCCGGTCTCGAACTCTGCAGATTTTGACTTCCCGTCACGGGTAGACTCGACCCTAAAATAGGTAGAAAGGGCGTTCACCGCTTTGGTACCAACCCCGTTAAGTCCGACCGACTTTTTAAAAGCCTTGGTGTCGTACTTACCACCAGTGTTCATCTTGGACACTACGTCGACCACTTTTCCTAACGGAATCCCACGTCCGTAATCACGAACGATCACCTTGTTTCCTTGAATAGAGATCTCGATGGTTTTACCAGCACCCATGACAAATTCATCGATACAGTTATCGAGTACTTCTTTTACAAGGATATAGATACCGTCATCGGGAGAAGAACCATCACCCAACTTACCGATATACATCCCCGGACGCATACGGATATGCTCTTTCCAATCGAGTGAACGTATATTGTCTTCGGTATATTGCGTGGTCTCTGCCATAAGAACTATGTGTTTTTAGGGTTTGGTGCTAATATAACGTTTCAGCGTAAAAAATAAAATAGTGCCAACCTAAAGTAATTAACAACAAAAAGCCCGACATTGTTGAGAACGTTGGGCCTGAGCAAGTTACGAAAAGTATGATAAAAACCGTACTTTCGAATATGTTTTAAGGATGTAAAAAACGGATTACACGTTGAATCTAAAATGCATCACATCACCATCTTTAACGATGTATTCTTTTCCTTCTACGCGCATCTTTCCTGCCTCTTTTACTTTGGCTTCGGTACCATATGCGGCGTAGTCGTCATAAGCGATTACTTCGGCTCTAATGAATCCTTTCTCAAAGTCAGTGTGAATCACCCCAGCTGCCTGCGGTGCAGTGGCCCCTACTTTTACAGTCCAAGCGCGCACTTCTTTCTCTCCAGCAGTGAAGTATGTTTGAAGCTCTAGTAAGGTGTAAGCAGCTCTGATCAAACGTGATACACCAGGCTCTTCGAGTCCGATGTCTTCAAGAAACATCTGACGCTCTTCATAATCTTCAAGCTCGGCAATATCAGCTTCCGTAGCTACGGCTAATACGATAATTTCGGCGTTCTCGTCTTTTACAGTTTCCTTTACTCTTTCAACGTAAGCGTTTCCGTCTTTGGCAGAAGACTCATCAACGTTACACACATATAGAATAGGTTTAGCGGTCAACAACTGGAAGGTCTTCATCAATTCAGCCTCGTCTTCATTCACTTCAACGGCACGGGCGGAAATCCCGCTTTCTAACGCTTCCTTGAACTTCACAAGTGTTTCTTGTTCTTTCTTTGCGTCCTTGTCGCCGGTCTTTGCCGCTCTATTGACCTTTTCCAATCGCTTTTCAACCGTATCAAGGTCTTTTAGCTGCAATTCGATATCGATGGTTTCTTTATCTCGAATAGGATCTACGCTTCCGTCAACGTGAACGATATTGTCATTATCAAAACAACGAAGTACATGAATAATAGCGTTACACTCACGAATGTTTCCAAGGAATTGGTTTCCAAGACCTTCACCTTTACTGGCCCCTCTCACGAGTCCGGCAATATCGACGATCTCAACCGTAGCAGGCATTACACGTTCTGGATTCACTAAAGATTCTAGTTTCTCCAATCTGGCATCTGGCACATTGACCACACCAAGGTTAGGTTCAATGGTACAAAACGGAAAGTTTGCACTTTGCGCCTTCGCATTTGATAGGCAATTGAAGAGTGTTGATTTTCCAACATTTGGCAATCCGACGATCCCTGCTTTCATAACGTGATTTATTTTTTTGCGGTGCAAATATACCACTATAGTTTTAGACTAGAAACAGAAATAACAATGGCAAAATCATTGAAAGATTGCTAGTGTTTGTAATAAAATTTTGACAAAAAACCGATCTTTATTAAAAATCTTTAAATATCTTTAACCAGACTAATCAATTCTTAAAAACCATGAAACAAACTTTACTGGTAGCACTTTGCCTTTTATGTGCTACATTTTCTTTTGCACAGCAAAGCATTAGCGGAACTGTGAACGACGATCAGGGTAACCCACTACCTGGTGTAAATGTCGTAGAGAAAGGAACAAACAATGGAGCTTCCACTGATTTTAACGGAAACTATTCAATCACTGTTCAAGATGGCGCCACCCTTGTATTTAGTTACATTGGATTTAACACGGTTGAAGAAGCTGTAAACGGCCGATCGACCATCAATATATCGATGCAAGCTGGTGAATCTTTAGGTGAAGTTCAGTTGGTTGGGTCTAGAAGCCCAAAAAGGACGGCTACCGATACTGCTGTTCCAATCGATGTAATCGATATTGCTGAAGTGACAACACAAAGCGGAAAGATCGAAGTAAACGAGCTGTTACAATATGCAGCCCCTTCTTTTAACGCTAACAAACAATCAGGTTCTGACGGTGCTGACCACATCGACCCAGCTACATTAAGAGGTTTAGGACCTGACCAGACATTGGTGCTTATCAACGGAAAAAGAAGACACTCTTCTTCATTGATCAATATTTTTGGTACGAGAGGACGAGGTAATACAGGAACAGACTTGAACGCCATTCCTGCTTCAGCGATCAAAAGAATCGAGATTCTGCGTGACGGTGCTGCTGCACAGTACGGATCAGATGCAATCGCTGGTGTGATCAATATTGTATTGAAGGACCAAACAGATGGAGTTACTGGTTTCATTAGCTACGGAGCATACAGCACTAACGCTGATGGAGACTTTCCTGATGGAACCCCAAATACTGATGGAAACCGTTTAGACACTGAAAACGATGGAAACCGTATCGGAGATGACCAAAGCTTTGATGGTGGTTCTGTGAAGATCGGTGTTAATTATGGTGTTGACCTTGGAGAAAAAGGCGGATATGCCAATTTCACGGCAGAGTATGTAAGTAAGAACAAGACTTTACGTCCTGGATTTGATTTTAGACGAGGATTTGGTGAAGCGGCAATCGACGGTTTCAATTTCTTTGCCAATGCAGCATTCCCTCTATCAGACAAGACTGAGATCTATGCTTTTGGAGGAAGAAACTTTAGAGATACGGATGCGTTTGCTTTTACCCGAAACAATCCAACAGCTCGTAACGTAACAAGCATTTACCCTAACGGATTTACACCTAGAATTACATCGAATATCATCGATAACTCGGTTTCTGCTGGTATTAGAACCGAAACAGACAGTGGTTGGAAGATCGATATTAGTAATACGTATGGTAAGAACAACTTCCACTACTTCATTAAAGGAACGTTGAATGCTTCATTGCAAGAAGGGTCTCCAACCGATTTTGATGCGGGTGGACATAGCTTAAGCCAGAATACAGTAAACTTGGATTTCTCTAAATATTATGACGATGTTTTAGAAGGAATGAACTTGGCCTTTGGTGCTGAATATAGAACGGAGAACTTTATCATCTTCGCAGGTGAAGAGGGTTCATATGGTACTTATGACGAAAACGGAATCCTGATCACTGACCCAGGAAACCAAACGCAGCCAATTGATCCTGATACCGGTGACCTTCGTCCAGGTGGTTCGCAAGGATTCCCAGGATATAGCCCAGCGAATGAGGTGGACAGAAGTCGTTCTAACTTCTCTTTATACGCTGACGCCGAATTTGATCTTTCGCAATCATTCTTATTAAGTGCCGCTGCAAGATTCGAGAATTATAGCGATTTTGGTAGCACACTTAACGGAAAGTTAGCCGCTAGATTGAAAGCTTCTGACAACGTGAACATCCGTGGATCGATCAGTACTGGATTTAGAGCTCCTTCATTGGCGCAGATCTATTACAACCTACGATTCACCAACTTTGTGGGCGGACAAGCCTTAGAGTCTGTATTATCACCTAACAATAGCCCTGTGACCGCCGCCTTTGGTATTGGTCCGTTAGAAGAAGAGACCGCCTTTAACGCCGGACTTGGATTCACCGCTACTATCGGAGACTTTACGGCTACGGTTGATGGATATTTCATCGATGTAAAAGATCGTATCGTACTTACAGGTAACTTTGATGCTGTTGGTATCCCTGGAGTTGAAGCGGCTCAGTTCTTCGCAAACGGTGCTGACACTCAAACCACAGGTTTAGATGTCGTTCTTTCTTGGAGGAAAAGTTTTGGAGACGATTCTTCATTCTCTGCAGCCTTCATTGGAAACATCAACAACATGAAGATCAAGGATGTAAAGAACGGTACGCTTGATGAGCAAACCTTCTTTGGAGAACGTGACAAAGCCTTCTTATTGGCCTCTGCTCCAGACAGTAAACTTAGTCTAAATCTTAATTATAAGAGAGATTGGTTTGATGCGGCATTGTCATTCACAAGATTTAGTGAAGTAGAATTACTTGACTTCCAAGTATTCGAATCTCCTGCAGACCTCGGATATGCTAACTTCGAGGAATTGTTAGTTGGAGCAACAGATACCTATGGAGCTAAAATGGTGACCGACCTTGCTTTCGGATTCCAACTTTCTGAAACATTGAAGATCAATGTTGGAAGCAACAACCTTTTCAATGTATATCCAGATCAACAAGATGACTGGAGTGAAGCAGGTGGTTACTGGGATGCAGTTCAAATGGGCTTTGGTGGTGCCTACTACTATGCTCGTTTAGGATTCAATTTCTAAGAATACTCATCATACATAAACAAAGGCGTCCTCATCGGGGCGCCTTTTCTTTTTGCTACTACTCAATACTATACGGTTTTACCACAATAGGTGCTATTAACTTTTAAGGTGATAGGGTCTAGTAAACTTTGCAATTAAGTAGGAATGCTCGAATCGAAAATCAAGGGAATCTCCTCTCAAAAAAGGCAAAATGTCAAAGTAGCTTTGTGTTAACGCTAGCGAATAATTTCATTAACTATTAATCTAAAAACCAGAAAAATGGCAGCGAAAACATTTATCAACAACTCAGGACATTACCTAAATGTAACCTTGTTAATCAGACAAGGAGACAACATTCAAAAACCCTCATTGACGCAGCAGTTCTCTTTGGATGCTGGAGAATCGAAAAACGTTTCTTATGGAGACAAGACCAATATCTATTTAAACGGAATGGTCTTCGAATGGAAAGATGCTCAAACACAATCATTGAACACCGACCGCCAAGAGGTCATCGCCACAGGTGTTGCCCCAACCTTTGATTGGGTTTTGAATACACACAGTATCATTACGATCAACGGTGTCAACGAACTTGACATTTCGGCAAGCAACTAGTATTAGTGTAATGTTTGCAAACAAAAAACGCCAGCTCTTGCTGGCGTTTTTCTTTATAAGGTAACCTTATTTTTTATTCATCTGGGTGCATAAAACGTTGCTTGCCCAAAAGTACTTCTTCGGTTTCTACATGATCCTCATCTGGTACACAACAGTCTACAGGGCATACAGCCGCACACTGCGGTTCTTCGTGAAAACCTTTACATTCGGTACACTTATCAGGAACAATATAGTAGATCTCATCAGAGATAGGTTCTTGCGCTTCTTCTGCGTTTGCAGACTTTCCGCTTGGCAACACAACATCACCGTTCAAAGAGGTGCCGTCGCTGTAGCGCCAATCATCAGCCCCTTCGTAGATTGCGGTATTAGGGCATTCTGGCTCACATGCTCCGCAATTGATGCATTCATCTGTTATAATGATCGCCATGGTATTTTTTCTTTTTCAGTTTATGTAAATTTGCAGGGCAAAAATAGCGCCAAAACGCTGCATAAACAAATTTCATGAACACATTACAGCAAAGAATTGTTGCATTTGTAAAATTAGGGTCGTTTTTAAGTCAATTTTCAAATGAAGGTATTGTCAAAGAAGAAAGTGTAGAGTACAACGAGTTGTTCTTTGACGGATTTAAACATCAGATCAAATTGGCGCAAGAACACAACGGATGGTTCATAAAGGAAAATATACTCTACGCAGCAACCCAATGGGCGCAAGCACTAACTGCCGAAAACATCACAAATTGGCTACAACACTACAATATAGAAGAGACCGCCGAAAAGAAGGTGGCTGTGATAATGGCAGGAAACATCCCATTGGTTGGTTTTCATGATTTTATGTGTGTCTTGCTTAGTGGGCATTCCGTTGTTGTGAAACAATCGTCTAACGACAAGCAACTACTCCCCTTTTTGGCGAAATACTTAGAATATGTAGAACCTTCTTTAAAGGGAAAAATCACGTTCACCGATGAAAAGCTGATAGATTACGATGCAGTGATCGCTACAGGCAGTGACAACACCGCTCGCTATTTTGAGTATTACTTCGGAAAAAAACCAAATATCATTAGAAAGAATCGAAACTCAGTGGCAGTACTCACTGGTAATGAAACTAAGGAAGAGCTCGAAGCATTGGGAGAAGATGTATTTAGGTATTTCGGCCTTGGATGCCGAAGCGTCTCAAAATTGTTCGTCCCGAAAAATTACAATTTTGACGACTTCTTCGGCGGAATGTATCGTCAAAGTCATGTGATGGACATTAATAAATATGCAAACAACTACGATTACAACAAGGCGGTCTACTTGATGAGCCTATTCGACTTACTAGAAAATGGGTTTCTAATGCTCAAAGAAGACGAAAGCTACGCCTCTCCTATCGCAACAGTCTTTTATGAATACTACGATGATGCAGACGAACTGCGTAACAAATTGCAGCAAGATCGTGATAAAATTCAGTGTATTGTATCTAAAGGACTGACGTCCAATGAGGTTTCATTTGGAGAGACACAACAGCCTAAATTGAGTGATTACGCAGATGGAGTAGACACTATTGAATTTCTCCTAAAAATATAGCCTATAAATTATCATTTTCATAACAACATTTATTCGGGAAATTGCCACCTTTGCATCTGGAAAACAACCAACTATTTTATAAATAACAACAATGAAGAAACACAATTTTAGCGCCGGACCCTGTATCCTTCCACAGGAAGTGATGAAAAAGGCATCTGAAGCCATTCTAAATTTCAATGGTCTAAACCTTTCATTGATCGAGATTTCCCACCGTAGCAAGGATTTTGTCGATGTAATGGAAAATGCTCGCAGCTTGGCTATTGAGCTTTTAGGCCTAGAAGGCAAAGGATATAAGGCGTTATTTTTACAAGGCGGTGCCAGCACCGAATTCTTGATGGTGGCCTATAACCTTCTTAATAAAAAAGCCGCCTACCTTAATACAGGAACGTGGTCTACTAAGGCAATCAAAGAGGCCAAATTATTTGGCGAACTTGTCGAAGTGGCTTCCTCAAAGGATGGTAACTTCAACTACATTCCAAAGGGATATACGATTCCTTCAGATGCAGACTATTTTCACTGTACCAGTAACAATACCATTTTTGGAACGCAGATAAAAGAATTTCCAGAAGTTCCTACCAAGTTGGTCTGTGATATGAGTTCTGATATCTTTTCACGTCAGCTCGATTTTTCGAAGTTTGACCTGATCTATGCAGGAGCACAGAAGAACATGGGGCCAGCCGGTACTACTTTGGTTGTCATAAAAGAGGATATTTTAGGACAGGTAGAAAGAGTTATTCCTTCTATGTTAGACTACAAAGTACACATAGGAAAGGATAGCATGTTCAACACGCCAGCCGTTTTCCCAGTATATGTTTCAATGTTGACCCTAGAGTGGTTGAAGGACCTTGGTGGTATAGAAGCCATCGAAAAGGTAAATGATGCCAAAGCAACATTACTCTATAATGAGATTGACAGAAATCCATTGTTCAATGGGTTTGCAGCCAAAGAAGATCGTAGCCATATGAATGCTACCTTCAACTTGGCAGATGACAGTATGAAAGATACCTTTGACACTTTGTGGAAAGAAGCTGGAATCAACGGTCTAAATGGTCACCGCAGTGTTGGTGGCTATCGTGCTTCAATCTACAATGCACTTCCACTAGAAAGTGTTGATGTATTAGTAGATGTCATGCAACAACTAGAGAAAAAAGCATAATAAGTAATTATAATAGTCTCAAAACAAAGGAAACATGAAAGTTTTAGCAAACGACGGAGTTTCACAAAGTGGAATCGATGCTTTAGAAAAAGCAGGGTTTGAGGTGATCACTACAAAAGTGGCCCAAGAACAATTGATCAACTATATTAATGAGCATGAAATAACGGTTATTTTGGTGCGTTCTGCTACCAAGGTACGCAAAGACATCATTGATGCATGCCCTAGCCTTAAAGTAATTGGACGTGGCGGTGTTGGTATGGACAATATTGACGTAGCCTATGCAAGAGAAAAAGGACTGCATGTGATCAATACACCTGCCGCATCTTCTGCCTCTGTAGCCGAGTTGGTCTTTGCCCACCTGTATGGAGGAGTTCGTTTCTTACACGATGCAAACAGAAACATGCCACTTGAAGGAGACTCAAAGTTCAAAGAGTTGAAAAAGGCGTATGGTAGCGGAGTTGAATTAAGAGGAAAAACACTTGGAGTGATTGGATTTGGACGCATCGGACAAGAAGCTGCTAAAATCGCAATTGGAGTTGGGATGAATGTTGTCGCCTGCGACCCCTTTGTAGAAAAAGCAAGCATTGGAATCGATTTCTTCGATGGACAACGTCTGGACTTTGAGATCAATACCGTCTCTTTTGATGAAGTATTAGGACAAGCTGACTTTATCACCCTACACGTTCCTGCACAGAAGGAATATGTAATCGGAAAAGAGCAGTTTGACAAGATGAAAGATGGCGTAGGTATCGTTAATGCAGCCCGCGGCGGTGTTATCGATGAAGTAGCCCTGGTACAAGCACTAGACACCGGAAAAGTAGCATTTGCTGGATTAGACGTGTTTGAAAAAGAGCCAACGCCTGAGGTACAATTACTGATGCAGCCAAAACTATCTCTTACACCCCATATCGGAGCAGCTACCGGCGAAGCCCAGGATCGTATTGGAGAAGAACTTGCAACACAGATCATAAGCATTTTAAAGACAGAAAACGTCTAATTATCGATCTTTTAAAATTAGAAAGTCCCTTGTCATTGATAAGGGACTTTTTTTGTACCTTCAACATCCGAACTTAAAAAACTTATAAAATGTCTGGACTTTTAGATTTATTGAACAGTGATATGGGTAAGCAGATCATCAGTGGTGTTAGTGGCCAAACTGGTGCTCCAGAAAATAAAACTGCTGATGTACTTAGCATGGCACTTCCTGTACTAATGGGAGCTATGAAAAAGAACGCTTCAACACCTCAAGGTGCCGAAGGATTATTAGGAGCACTTTCTGGTAAGCATGACGGAAGCATCCTTGATAACCTTGGTGGTTTATTTGGTGGCGGTGTTGACAAGTCTGTGATGGATGACGGGGCTGGTATTCTTGGCCATGTACTTGGAAACAGACAACCTGCCGTTGAAAGTGCACTGAGTCAAAAATCAGGATTAGATGCAGGTTCCATTGCACAGATTCTAAAAATTGCGGCTCCTTTATTAATGGGAATGCTAGGAAAAGAAACCAGACAAAACAATGTAAGCGATGCTAATGGACTTGGTGGTTTACTTGGTGGTATGCTAGGAAATCAGCCAAAGCAAAACCAAAGCTTGATCGAAACTTTGATCGACGCTGACGGTGACGGAAGCATTATTGATGATGTTGCTGGAATGGTGCTTGGCGGTAATAAAAAGAAAGGCGGTCTTGGCGGACTGCTAGGAGGCTTGTTTGGAAAACGATAATAAGCAATAACATATACTTTTGGAAAAGTCGGGTTATACCCGACTTTTTCGTGTTAAAAGATTATTAATCAACCTTATAAATGAAGAAGATTTCGTATTTTTAAAATTATGAAGTACGTATTATCTATAGCAGTTTTAGCGCTTCTTATTTGGAGTTGTTCTTCGACTAAGGAAGCCATAGCGGTTAAAGATTCTGAGAAGGAGCTGTTTGACCAAAAAGGAAATGACACCGTTCGTATTGCGAGCGAGGAAGAAGAGGAAGATGAATATCAGATCATTATTATTGAACCTGGGTTCAATGCTTGGTTGCAAACCATTGCCCAGCCAAAAGGATATTATTCACAAAGTTTTTTGGAACATAGAAATCGAGTGCTTGTCATCAACTGGAACAACCGAGTGATGCAACCCCAATTGTACAACCCAGACCTCTATCTGTTGACAATCGACTATGACCCCAATGTGGATTATGGATACGAAGTAAACTACAAACTATATAATTACTTCGTTTATTTTCAACGGAAGTACAATCAACGACTTGGACCATTTGTTCCTAGAATCTGATCGACTTATATTTGCCAGCGGAAATTAGAACCATGGAAAAACTAAAAGCACGCTGGGGAATTACCTCTAACTTTCAGATTGTCATAATCTTTATCGTTTTTGCCATCACGGGATCTGTATCTGCTAAGGTAGCCGGACCTGTGACCGAGTGGATAGGAATGACGCAAGAAAACACCAATGGGTGGATCTATTGGCCTGTTAGAATTTTGTTAATTTTCCCTATTTATCAAGTATTATTAGTTTTCTTTGGTTGGCTTTTTGGGCAGTTTACCTTCTTCTGGAATTTTGAGAAGAAAATGCTTAAAAGAATTGGTCTGGGATTTTTATTTTCCTAGATTTGCCTCTATCGTTTGAAAATGATGCAGAGAAAACAGACTTTACCAATGCTATTGCTACTGTTGTTTTTAGGAATAAAGACAATGGCTGGGCATGGTTACTTGCATCTTTTGGAAGACGATACATCCGTAGAGCACTGTGATGTTTGCGAATGGGCGGTCGTTGATTCGGTCGTGCCATCGGATACTGCAACCACGATTGCAGTTCCTTCTCCAGCCATTGACATTCCGGTGATTTCTTCAAACTATGCAGATTACGACAGCTCGTCTATATCTGACTTCACCATTTACTCTCTTTACAACAGGCCTCCTCCATCGATTTCCTAAGAATCGACACTCTATTTTGACCTGTAACTTTTCCTTGTAACAAACACGGAAAATTATTCACGCATACTCAATTTTCATTATAAAAATGAAATTATTCTCATTTTTGCTTGTATCTGTTTTGACAGTATATTATTCCATAGCCCAGGAATGCCAAACGCAACTCATCGTTAATGTGGTTGATTTCCACAACGGAGCTCCTTTACCCGATTCGTCAGTACGTATCTTCGGAAAGGACGCTACCTATACAACTGATGGTGATGGTTTATTGGTAATTAAAAATCTGTGCAAAGGAATAATAGAGTTGGAAGTATCCCATGACAACTGCAAAACCAGATTCCAGCAAGTCCGGATCCATAATAACCCGACCACCGTTGAGGTAAAACTTGAACACCATGTGGAAGAATTAGAGGCAGCCACCGTCAACGCATCCGGAAAACCAAAAAAAACTACATCTTCTCAAGAAGAAACGCTTACATCAGATATAATACAACGTTACGGGTCGCAAACATTAGGAGATGCTTTAAAAAGTATTTTGGGCGTATCTTCATTGAACACGGGAAATACTATTGTAAAACCTGTAATTCAAGGATTAAGAGGAAGTCGAGTACTCATGCTAAACAATGGGGTTCGAATGCAAGATATGGAATGGGGTGACGAACACGCCCCAAATGTAGATATCAATGCTTTTGGATCAATAACTGTTGTTAAGGGTGCTGCAGCACTCAAATATGGCGGAGACGCCATTGGCGGGGTTATCGTAGCCGAATCTTCTCGCATACCAGCTAAGGACACTTTATTTGGGAGAACCAACCTCACCTTAGGAAGCAATGGACGTGGGGGCAGCATCAGTTCTGATTTGGTCAAAAGCACAAAGTCAGGGTTCTATGCTGAAATCGGAGGCACCTACAAGCGTTTTGGTGATTTTGAAACTCAGGACTACATTTTATCGAATACAGGAAACGAGGAAAAGGCTTTTACTGCCCGATTGGGACTCAATAAATTTGTTTACGGATTTGAAGCCTACTATTCATTCATCGAGTCAGATATTGGCGTGCTGAGAGCATCGCATCTTGGAAACGTTGATGACCTAATTCGTGCAATCAACAGTGATATACCACTATTTATTGAGGATTTCACTTATGACATTGATCGACCTTCCCAAAACATACGTCATCACTTAGGCAAAGTAAAGATCTTCAAGCGTTTTGAAGAGCTCGGAAAGTTAGATATACAATATGATTTTCAACTAAACCGTAGGTTCGAGTTTGACATACGCGTAGGTAGTGACCGTGACAAACCCGCTCTTGATCTAGAGCTTACAACGCATACACTAACCTCTGACTTTGTAGTGGACGCCAATCCCAATTACAAACTCAATGCTGGTTTGCTTTTCAGATATCAAGAAAATTTTGCCAATCCTGACACTGGGGTTCGGCGTTTGATCCCTGATTATGAAAAGCTTGATGTTGGTGCCTATTTGTCCGGAAACTACTATGTTACTGACAATCTTCTGTTAGATGCCGGCGTTCGGTATGACTTTAATACCATCGATGCCAAAAAATTCTATCGAACCAGTAGATGGATTGAAAGAGGGTATGACCAAGATTTCGCAGACATCATTGTTGAAGACCTCGGCACACAATTATTAACGAATCCCAAATTCGATTATCACAATATATCAGCAACTATCGGAGCTCAGTATTTATGGGAAAATGATACTGAACTTCGATTCAATTACGCACTCTCAAGCCGTACACCAAATCCATCTGAACTGTTTAGTGATGGTTTGCACCATTCTGCTGCTCGTATTGAGCTTGGCGACCTTCGCATTGATAAAGAGGTTTCACATAAATTGTCTGCCTCATTACAAGGACGAGGAACGCAATGGTCTTGGGAGATCGCGCCTTATTTCAATCATGTTAATGATTTCATTCTCTTAGAACCTACTGGCGTTGAATTTACGATTCGTGGGGCATTCCCAGTGTGGGAGTATATTCAGACAGATGCTAGGTTGTTAGGTATTGATACTAGGGTTACCTCTAACTGGTCAGAAAATTTCAGTTCAGACCATGGATTTTCAATGGTGAAAGGAAGAGACCTTTCTAATGACAGGCCATTGATCAACATTCCCGCTACATCTTTTTCAAATCAAATCAGTTATACAAATGAAAAATGGCTAGGTTTCAACTTTACATTGGAAAGCCAATATCACCTTCGACAAAATGAGACTCCAGATGATATCATGGTGTTCTCTCCGGTGCAAAACCAAGAGGTGCTATTGGCCATTAATACAGCTCCAGATGGTTATCACGTTTTAAATAGTACAATGGATATTGAATTTCCGCTTTTTCAAAAGAAAAGTATGGCAGGTGTAGGACTTAGCTTTAACAACATTTTAAATCAACGATACAGAGATTATTTGAACAGACAGCGCTATTTCGCTGATGATCTGGGCAGAAACATCTTATTAAGATTACGAATTAGTTACTAACATTTTTATTAATAATCAATTTTTTTATCATGAAAACAATCAAATTAATAGCTTTATTTTTTGTAGGTGCCGCAGTGTTTACGTCGTGTTCATCTGACGATGACAACCCTACGCCAGTGAATGAAGAAGAGGTGATCACTACAATGACACTTACACTCACTCCGGCAGCAGGTGCTGTGGTTACGTTGCAAACACAAGATCTAGATGGTGATGGCCCTAACGCTCCTGTAATTAACATTTCTGGACCTTTGGCAGCTAATACAACCTATACGGGTAGTATTGAACTTCTAAATGAAACAGAAACTCCAGCAGAGGACATCACAGCAGAAGTACAGGAAGAAGATGATGAGCATCAGTTCTTCTTTTCGACTACAGGAAGTGTGACTGGTACAGCTTATACTGATCAAGACGGCAATGGTAACCCAATTGGATTAGCATTTACACTTACTACTGGTGCAGCCGGAGCAGGTACAGTGATGGTTACTTTACGTCATCAGCCAAATAAAACTGCAGCAGGTGTTTCAGAAGGAGACATCACGAATGCTGGCGGTGAAACTGATATAACAGAAACATTTACTGTGACAGTAAACTAGTTGAGGTTTGCAAGCAATTACTTACTAGTTTTTGGTTAATGTGGAAGGGCAGCGGAGGCTGTCCTTCTTTTTTTGTCACTATTTTATTCCGCCAGCACTTTCGAAATGTCCATTTTAAAAATTCTTACTGCTGCAAGTAAAGCCGCCAATATACCCATTAAGACGATCACAACAAAAAGGAAGCCTTCCTCTTTGATAAATGAAAAAGCATTCAATTGATAGTTATAGGTATCTCCCATGACGGAGGAAACTATAGAAATTCCGATGCGACTTAGTAGGATTCCGAAGAAAAAACCGATGATCGTTACGATCAGTCCTTCTAAAATCGCTGTCCAAAGCAATTGTGCTCTTGACGCTCCATAATTTCGCATCAAGGCCAATTCGTACTTTCTTTCCGAAATGGCTTTATACAAACTTATAAAAATACTAACACCTGAGATCAACATGATCAAAATGGCCACATATAACATGGTCTTTGTCCCAAATCCCATCAACTTATTAAGGCGTTCAACCTCATACCTTGGAATTGCTGCCTGCATTGAAGTGTTTTGATTGACCATTCTGGGCAATTGTACCATTCCCATCGGGTTTCTAAATGTTACCAATAGGGCCGTAATTTCTTTATCGGCATTCGCTACTTCCTTTCCTTCCTCCTCATGTACTTCCCAAACACTTTCTTTATTGGTAAGTATCAATTGGTCCAAAACTGAATTAGTCGGTGCCAAAATCCCAACCACCTTAAAATCATGGTGGTGCGTTTCTATCGCTTCGGCCACAAGTCCGTGAGACCCTTCAAATGTATCTCCTATTTTCAGCTGAAGATTTTCTGCCACGGCGGCTCCCAGGGTGACTTCAAATGCTTCCTCCCAAAGACTTCCGTTTTGAATAGTTCCTTTATATAACTCAACATAATCGTGTATAGTTCCCAAAATTCGATACCCCTTGTAGTTATCTCCATAGGAAAGCGGAATCAGCTGTCGCACAAAATGATTGGTCTCCAATTCCTTGGTTTCCCAAAGCTTAATGTTTCCGGTAGGAACATCAGCATGAAGCACAGAGGACAGCACCAATTGCATCGGACTTCCCTTCGCTCCTACCACCATATCAATACCGTTTATGTTGTTCTCCATTGTTTCACCAAGCTGCTTGTTTACCTGAAGCATCAGTGAAATTAGCGCAACACTCAATACCAATAAAAGAACGCTTAGTAACGTACTAAGAGGTTTCGACAATAGATTTTTAAGGCTCAACTTTAGTAAGTTCATAACTGAATCGATTTTGAAAAGTGAGACTTTAATCGATGGTCATGTGTGATTACAATGAGGTTCGCCTTTAGTGTTTCTGCCTGTTGTTTGAGCAATTGTATAACTCGCTCACAATTTTGATCGTCAAGGCTCGATGTGGGTTCGTCGGCCAAAAGTAATTTTGGATTGTTTACCAAGGCCATGGCAATACTGGCTCGCTGCTTTTGACCTTCACTCAATCGATGGGCCTTTTGATTCGCCTTATTCTTAATTGCTAAATGGTCAAGAAGTGACAATAATTCATTCGTATTTTGTGCAGTTTTAGAAAGATATTGAGCCAACAGTAAATTCTCCTTGACGGTCAAGGACGAAACAAAGTGAGGACGCTGAAACACTACTCCGATATGCCTTCCCCTAAACGCATCCAACGCTTTGTCTGAAAGTAAAGACAAGTCGGTTTCATCTATTAAGATACTTCCATTCTCTGGTCGCAGCAGTCCTCCCAAAAGATGCAGTAATGTGGTCTTTCCTATTCCAGAAGGGCCTAAAATAAGTAGGTTCTCACCTTCAGACAAGCTTATGTCTGGAAATGAGAACCTATTGTCTTTATCGTATGTAAATTGAAGTGCTTTGGTAGCAACCACTAGTAAGTATTTTTATTCAAATATAGCGAAGGCACTTCAAACTTGCCGTTATACCTCAATAATTTGATCAGCTTTTTCACCTTTATAAACATAGGTATAAAGCCACATTAGTGTAAAAGTAGGCACAACATCTAACCAAGGAAGCGCTTCTTCGATGAAGGTTATCCATCCAGCGATCTTACCTGATCTTCCTTTGTACATTTTAGTCATCAAAAGACCTGCAGCCGGTGCCCATATCACATCGAAAAAAGGAAGGATAAAGGACACGTATCCCATAGCATCGAACAAAATACTCAGTGCAAGCTTCTGATACTTTTTGTCATTGTTTTTAGTCATTTGTCAAAAAATTTGTTCAATTTCTTCATTGCAAGAAGGATGCCAAAAATCAAGCTCGCTTTTTGTTCTTAGCTCTTGGACCTGTCACCCTTGTTTTAGGCTTGCGCGCAATGACTTGATAGGTGCTTTGTTTCTTTTCCCAAGGCTTTGTATTCTTAGCCTTTGGGCCAGTGACATTTTTCTTGTTGGTTTGCACCACTAACTGAACATTCGTTGACTTCTTTGCATCCCAAGCTTTTTTGTTCTTGGCTTTCGGCCCTGTAAGCCGGCTTTGACCAAAACAAATAGCACTAGACAAAAGAAGAACAACCCATACGGATTTCTTCATACTAATAATTAATGTTGACTCTTTAAAGATACAATTTTTTAGGACAGGCTGGAACTGATCAACTTTAAGAATTCGTTGCGAGTTTCCTCTTTCTCAAAAGCGCCTCTAAAACCAGAAGTTGTGGTAACTGAGTTCTGTTTTTGCACACCGCGCATCATCATACACATGTGTGCGGCTTCGATAACAACGGCAACTCCCTGAGGTTTCAATGTTTCGTTGATGCATTCAAGTATTTGTTCAGTAAGACGCTCTTGCACCTGCAAACGTCTAGCAAATACATCTACGATGCGAGGTAATTTGCTCAAACCAACAATATGTCCATTGGGAATGTATGCAATATGAGCTTTTCCGAAGAAAGGCAAGATATGATGCTCACAAAGGGAATACACTTCGATGTCCTTGACAATGACCATTTCGTTGTAAGACTCCTTAAACATGGCGCTCTTTAAGATCTCTGAGGCGTCCTGATAATAGCCTTGCGTCAAAAACTGCATAGCCTTTGCCGCACGTTCTGGGGTTTTTACGAGCCCTTCTCTTTCAACATCTTCACCAAGTTCAGAGATAATACTTTTGTAACGGTCTTTAACATCATCAGTAATCTGGATGTTGTATTCTTCAAATCTTTTGTATGGCATTTATGGTCTTAACTTACAAGTTGTTTCTTCAATTTATGCTCATAGTTCTTGCGCAGCTTTCGAAGCTTAGGATTGATAATCACCTGGCAATACGGCTGATCCCTATGAACATCGTAGTAACCTTGATGGTAGTCCTCAGCGTTGTAAAAAGTATCGAACGCAGTTACCTCGGTCACTATTGGTTTTTCAAATATCTGCCTTTCTGTGAGAAAAGCAATGAAGTCCTCGGCTTTTTTCTTCTGTTCCTCGTTCACATAATAAATGGCCGAACGGTATTGTGTACCAACATCATTTCCTTGTCGATTCAATGTTGTAGGGTCATGTGTGGCAAAAAAGATCTCTAACAACTCCTTGTATGAAATGATGTTTGGATTGAACTCGATCTTCACGCCTTCAGCATGTCCTGTACGGCCCGTACATATTTCACGATAGGCAGGATTCTTAATGGCTCCTCCTGTATATCCAGAAGTGACGCTAAGAACGCCTTCTAAACGATCAAAAACGGCTTCAGTGCACCAGAAGCACCCTCCTGCAAAAATTGCAATAGCGTTGGTATTTTGGCTCATAGTTTGTTTTGTTTAATCAAATTTACAAAAAGCTAAACATTGCTTTTTCGTTTTAACTTTAAATTAGGAAAGTATTCACACAAATGAGGTCAGAATTATAGTAATATTGCAAGCAAATTAACTACACTAACCAATAATTAATGCGAGAAATACTGACATGCTGCTTGATATGCTTTTTTGTGCTCACTTTGTATGCACAAGATAAAAAAACCATCCATGCAAAACGCATTAATGACGCTCCTAAAATAGACGGAGTATTAGACGATACAATTTGGCAAAACATACAACCAGCCACTGACTTTTTCATGTTTGAACCTTCAAACGAAACGCCAGAACGTCAAACCCACCGTACCGAAGTTAAAATGGCCTATGACGACGTAGCAGTATACATTGCAGCCTATATGTACGATGAAGACCCTTCTAAAATCCAACGTCAATTTAGTCAACGTGACAACGTCTTCGTACAAGCAGACTTCTTTTCGATCGCCTTGAACACCTATAATGATGGAATTAACGAAACGCGCTTCTTTATCACCAGCGCCGGAACCATTGGTGATGCCAGAGCCGACCAGTTCAACACCGATTTCAGCTATAATGTGGTCTTTCAAGGCAATAGCTCTTTTGACGACAAAGGTTGGTATGCCGAGTTTAAAATACCTTATAACGCCTTACGTTTCCCAGAAGCCGAAGTACAAAATTGGAGCGTTAACTTTTACCGCCGCATCAATCATCTCAATGAAACCTACACATGGAATACGATCAACAAGGCTGTTGGACAACAAACGCAATACAACGGTATTGTGGCCGGCGTTAGCAATATCAATCCTCCGCTACGCCTAACCCTCTA
Organism: Flavobacteriaceae bacterium; assembly: GCA_028279515.1. Classification (GTDB taxonomy): domain Bacteria; phylum Bacteroidota; class Bacteroidia; order Flavobacteriales; family Flavobacteriaceae; genus JANQNQ01. The sequence goes on along the minus strand of JANQNQ010000004.1, from coordinate 353,715 downwards.
CCCTTTTGCGCAAGGTCTTTTGACTTCATTTGATGGAGAGACCGACACCGAATTTTCTGCCGGAATGGATATCAAATATGGATTAAGCGATGCTTTTACGTTAGATGCGACCCTGATCCCAGATTTCGGGCAGGCTGCTTTTGACGAAGTATCCTTGAATTTAGGCCCATTTGAACAAGTCTTTGGCGAAAACCGACAATTCTTTACAGAAGGCACTGAGCTCTTTAACAAAGGCGGGCTTTTCTTTAGTCGACGTGTAGGCGGTAATCCAACAGGGTCTGTAACGCTCAATGACAATGAAGAGGTAATCGACCAACCTTCAAAGGTCAACCTATTGAATGCCTTAAAGATCTCTGGGCGTACCAAAAGAAATTTGGGAATAGGTTTTTTCAATGCAATCACAGAAAAGACCGTTGCCCGTATTAAGAATACAGAGACCAATACCGTACGCGAAGAGGTCATTGAACCCATTGCCAATTACAACATCTTTGTCTTGGATCAACAGTTCAACCAAAACTCTTCGGTCACATTGATCAATACCAATGTAATGCGAGACGGGAGCTTCAGGGACGCCAATGTCACTGGATTGTTGTATGATATTTCGACCAAGAGCAATTCGTTTAATTTTCAAGGCGGAGCACGTGTGAGCAATGTCAATGATGGGACAATCACAACTGGACTCAGAACGAATTTTGAGTTTCGACGAACCAAAGGAAACTTTCGATACTTTATAGGACACTTTTTTGCCAACGATACCTATGACCCAAATGACTTGGGGCTAAATTTTAGAAACAACTTTAGCAACTTTGGCGCCGATGTTTCCTATGAGATCTTTGAACCCACAAAAACGTTCAACAAGTATCGCATCAATTTTGGGTACAGACACCGTAGGTTGTACAAACCCAATGTAAAAACCGGTGAAAACTATCGAGTCAATGGATTTTTTGTGACGCCGAATCGATTTGCCTTCGGCGGAAACATTAACTATAATACAGAAAATCGAGACTATTTTGAACCTAGGGTCGAAGGACGTTATGTGATCTTTAATCCTAACATCGGCGGAAACTTTTGGGTCTCTTCTGATTACCGAAAGAAATTTGCATATGATGCCACTTTAGGACACCGTCAATGGCTCAATGAAAAAGAGGTAGGTGACGAAGAACAATACAATGTGTTCGTAGAGTTATCTCCCAGATACCGATTCTCTGACAAGTTCTTGGTCATTTGGACCACCGAATTCTTTGGACGCTTCAATAACTTTGGTTACATCGATAACAATGATACCGATATCTTCTTTGGTCGTAGAGATGTGAAGAGCATTGAGAACTCTTTGCAAGCAAGCTATAATTTTGATTCTTACAAGGCGTTGGATCTTCGCTTTAGAAATTTCTGGAGTACAGCCAATTACAAGGATAATGTCTTTTACACCCTTAATGAAGATGGTACCCGAACTGAGGCTACGTATGATACAGACGAGAACGATCCTAACCGAAACTTCAATATCTGGAATCTGGACTTGAGTTTTCGCTGGCGTTTTGCTCCGGGTAGTGAAGCCACCCTGTTATACAGAAATCAGATCTTCAATAGTAACGAGGCGTCATCCCTTGGTTTTGGTGAGAGTTTGAGCGACCTTTTCGATCAACCCATCCAGCACACACTATCATTGCGTGTGGTCTATTTTATTGACGTCAACAATCTCAAAAATATATTTAGAGGCTAGTTTCGTATACAGTAACCCTGGTTTTGATCGACCAACCTCATAAATCAGAAGGGGTATTTCTCTAAACTGCTTAACAATGCAGACTAATACTTATTTAATTCGTACTACTACGTATTACATGTAATTTGATATCAAATTACTTTAGATGCTTACCATTTAATTAAAATCCCTTTTCAAAATGGAACGAAATGTAGCATCCCTTTTAGTCGCTGTGCTTTTGTTTACCCATATTTCTTTTGCCCAAGTCGGAATAGGTACAGTTAATCCCAATGCAACTCTAGATATTAGATCTTCTAATCAGGCAACACCGAGCAATACAGATGGTATTTTAGTTCCTAAATTGGATGAATTCCCATTAAGCAACCCGTCAGCAGCTCAAGATGGCATGTTGGTCTACATTACTGGGAATGGGAGTGTTACCAAGGGATTTTATTACTGGGACAATGGCGGCACCACGTGGACAAACCTCTCTGTTAGCAATGCAGCAGAGAAAATTGACGATCTACTCGATGGAAAAAGTGATAATGATGGGTCAGAAGATGGTTCTTCCATTTTTTTTGGTGTTGACTCAGGCATAAATGATGATGGAAACGACAATCAAAACGTCGCGCTGGGCTTTCAATCCTTATATTCTAATCAAACCGGCGTGAAGAATACTGCGATTGGTTACTTGAGCTTACACTCTAACACTACGGATAACATTACCGCTGTAGGGCATAGAGCGCTCTATGCCAATACTACAGGTGATGCCAATTCTGCATTTGGTTATTCTGCATTATCCTCAAATGTTGATGGATTCCAAAATACGGCTACTGGCTATACTTCAATGATAGCTAATACCTCGGGTAACTATAACACAGCAAACGGAGCTCAGGCTTTATTTGCTAATACTACGGGGTCACACAATGTTGCCATTGGCTATCGTTCCCTTAGAGACAGTAAAACTGGGGGTAATAACGTCGCCATTGGGTCTACCGCCTTGGAGGACAACGGTTCTGGCAGCTTTAACTTAGCTTTAGGTTATCGCACTATGACCAAAAATGCTTCTGGAAGTAACAATGTAGCGTTAGGTCCTAATTCCATTTACGCCAATACCACAGGGGGGTTCAACACCGGCATTGGTGCTTATTCATTGCACGATAATTCGTCGGGAAATAACAACATAGCACTCGGTGGCTATAGTATGAGGGAGAATACTACGGGGGCTAATAATGTAAGTATCGGTTATCAATCCTTATACTCAAATGAAACAGGGATAAATAATGTAGCGATTGGTGCAAGAGCAGGTTATAATGAAACTGGAAATTATAAGCTTTATATTGAAAATGGTCCTTCAATATCCGATGAAAACAGCGCTCTAATTTATGGGGACTTCAATACTGATATTTTAAGAACCAATAGTGAGTTTCAAATAGGAAATCCGACCACTTCAGGCTTTGCTTTTCCAATAGCAGATGGGTCTGCAAATCAAGTTTTGCAAACCGATGGTAATGGCGCTTTAAACTGGGTCGACAATACTGTAGATACTGATACCGATGAGCAAGACTTAACAGGTGCAACTCTTACTGGAACAACCTTAGAAATTTCAATAGAAAATGGAAGTTCGACCAACATTGATCTGTCAGCATTACAAGACGGTGTTGGCGCGCAACAAATCAATGAACTTACCGATGCTAAAAGTGATAATGATGGGACACAAAATGGCTCTTCTATTTTTTTGGGTGTCGATGCTGGCAGGATAGATGACGAAACTGACAACCAAAATATTGGGATTGGTTATCAAAGTTTATATTTTAATACTACAGGATCCTATAATGTGGGAATAGGCTATCAGTCCTTGTTCGCCAATACCTCAGGTATTGAAAACATTGGGCTGGGAAGAGCAACGCTGGCTAATAATCGTAATGGAAACTTCAACTTGGGCCTTGGCAATGGGGCACTTTTAAGTAACATTTCTGGTGTCAATAACATAGCGGTTGGTTATGCTGCACTATATTCAAATGCCACAGGAAACAATAACGTGGCTTTAGGATATAGGGCACTCATATCAAATGCCACATCAAGTCAAAATATAGCGATTGGTAGAGAAGCATTGTTCTCAACCACTGGAGAAAGAAATGTAGCAATAGGAGATCGCACGCTGTACAATACAACTAGTGGTCAACACAATGTGGGCATTGGTAGAAGGGCAGGCTATAGCAACCAAACAGGGCAGAAAAATGTTTTTATAGGGTATCAAGCAGGATATAATGAAACCTCCAGCAATAAACTTTATATCGAAAATTCTTCTTCAAGTTCACCATTGATCTATGGAGATTTTAATCTGAACGAATTAACGTTCAATGGGGACATTATAGTTACTGGTGAAGCCTACAAACCTGGGGGAGGTACATTTGCGACGTCAAGTGACAGGCGATTGAAAAAAGATATTACCGACTACACCAAAGGTCTAGAAGTTATACAAAAACTAAGACCTGTCACCTATTCATACAACAATAAGTCAGGGTACAATACTGAGAAAAAGCATGTTGGATTTATTGCGCAAGAAGTACAGGAAGTTGCTGCTTCTATGGTCATACAATCAGATGAAAATGATTATTTAAAAGTAGATAGCAGCGAGGTTACCTATATGCTTATTAATTCGGTAAAGGAGCTTTCCAAACAAAACAGTGAACTTTCCAATAAAATAAAAAAGTTAGAGCAACAGAATGAGGAGTTAAAGAATATGTTAGAAACGATTCTCAATAAACTGGAAAAGAGGTAATGTCGATTTAAGTACCTTTTTTAAAATTCTTCATCGTGAATTCTCTATAACATAACATTCCATCAGGGGCTTCGTTAGGACTTCTTAAGTTTCTAAAAAAATAGTACTTTCACATCGACTTAAGCATTCCTTCATGATAAAAGCGAAGAACATTCACAAATTTTTTGGTGAACTTGAAGTATTAAAAGGGGTTGACCTGCACATTAAAAAAAGTGAGGTGGTTTCGATCGTAGGCGCCTCTGGTGCTGGGAAAACAACACTCCTACAAATTTTAGGTACTTTGGACAAAGCTGCCAAAGAAAAAGAAACTTCGCTTTTGATCAATGATGTTGATATCAACAAACTATCAGACAAAGAGTTGTCTAAATTCAGAAATCACAATATTGGTTTTATCTTTCAGTTTCATCAATTACTTCCTGAGTTTACTGCTCTAGAGAATGTATGTCTCCCGGCCTTCATAAAGAACACTCCAAAACCCGAAGCTGAAAAAAAGGCCAAAGAGCTTTTGGACTTTTTAGGACTTTCACACCGTTATGAACACAAACCCAGTGAGCTTTCTGGCGGTGAACAACAACGCGTGGCTGTAGCCCGTGCGTTGATCAACGACCCTTTGGTCATCTTCGCTGATGAACCCAGCGGAAATTTGGACTCAGATTCTGCAGAGAAATTGCATCAATTGTTCTTTGAACTACGAGATAAGTTTGGTCAAACCTTTGTGATTGTCACCCACAATAAGGAGCTCGCCGATATGGCCGATCGTAAACTGGTTATGGTCGATGGTCTTTTTCAATAATTAATAAACCTAAGTGCTGTGATTGTCGTACTGCTTTCCTGGATCTACATATTTTTCACGACCTTGAGCTTTGGCGTACTTTTTACACGGCTCTTTAAAATAAGATATACTTCTCCTGATATTCACATGATTCTTGGGTTGCTGTTTCTATGCGTGCTCTCATCATTGACAGCCTTTTGGCAACCACTCAATGGATACTTTGATATGAGCGTCTTGGCCATTAACATTTTGACACTAACCTTACTTAAAAATAGCGTTTTTGAGGTTTTGAGTGATTATAAGAAACGATTCTCAGGGATGCGAACCTTTGTGAAGGTCATTTTGGGTCTCATCTTTATTTTAGGGCTGATGCAGTGCGCCTCCTCACCTATTCTGCCGGATAATGAATCGTATTACATCCAAACCGTAAAATGGCTAGATACCTTTGGTTTTGTTCCAGGAACAGCCAATGTGCATCCATTTTTGGCACAACAATCGGGATGGCATGTATTACAAAGCGCCTTAAACTTTGACGGACTCACCGCACGACTGAATGATCTGAGCGGCTTCTTTTTGATGCTCTATACCTTCTTAGCATTGACACGTTTAAACAAGGCATTGTCTGAAGACTCATCAACCATTTTGGATCTTTTAATCGGACTCACTCCGTTAAGTTATCTATTTATTTTTCAGTTCATCGGAGCCCCATCGCCAGATGTAGTCATCTTTTTAGGGTCTATATTGGTGTTTTACTACTTTATCAAAGATGAGCAGCAAAGTATTCTACCCATAAGTTTGATCATCTTGTTTCTCATCTATGTAAAGTTTACAGCGCTTCCTTTGATCGTGATTCCGTTGATCTGGGTGTTCAAAAAGCAGCTATTGAGAAAAGAAGGTTTTCAGTTAGGAATGATTTCATTGGTGTTTGCCGCACTATTTGTTGCAAAGAACGTTATAGCAAGCGGCTATGTCTTTTTCCCTACTGCGCTGTTCGATTATTTTAATGTTGATTGGAAGGTAGATAGTGGTATTCAACACTACTTTGCAATAGAGGTCGATTCGGCCTATGGCATGACCTCAGAAGCGTTTGGAAAGCTTTCTACTATGCAACGTTTCGCAGAATGGCTGATGCTTCCAGGACAACATGGATTGTTTAACAAAATAGCCATACTTCTTGTGTTGTTGGTTCCATTCTTGATCAAGCGCTTTGGCCTTCAAAAGAATTTTCCAGTCGTATACGTAGTATTTCTGCTTCAGTTATTGTTGTTGGCGATCACATCGCCTCAATATCGCTTCTTCTTCGCTTATGTTCTGTTCTTCGGATTTCTAGCATTAGCAGTGCTTCTGCATAAAAAAATGAAAATGATACAGGGCATACAGCTCGTTTCCGTAGTGGCAATTGCTTTCATTATCTTGATTCCAATATCAGTACCTTTTGCACCTAATATTTCTTCTAAATTCAATACAGAACACATTTTTTCTCCCCATTCCAATTCCTCTTATACGGGTGGGTTTAATCGTATTGAAAAAGAGAATATGTATTTCCATTCTCCAAAAGATCTAGATTTTTTCTGGGAAACGGGAGACGCTGAACTACCAGCATTAAGCCAAGAACAGCTACGCTATTTTGAAACCTATTTTCAAGTGATTCCTCAGCTTAGAGGCACCACCTTGAAAGAAGGGTTTGTTCCCAAAAAAATTGCTTCCGATGAATAAAACGGCTCTGAAAGACTTTTTGGACGAAAAAGCGGCGCAATACGAGCACCCTCGATTTATTGAAAGTGATCCAATCCAGATTCCGCATAGATTCGAAACCAAAGAAGACATTGAAATTTCGGCCTTTTTAACGGCCTCGATCGCTTGGGGAAATCGCAAGAGCATTATTAACAGTGCTAATAAAATGATGGAACTGTTGGATCAAAGCCCCTATGATTTTGTGATGAATCATAAGGAGCATGACCTAACCTCTTTTGAATCCTTCGTACATCGCACTTTTAATAGTACGGATTTGACACACTTCGTAAAAGCACTGCAACATATATACAAAGAACACAATGGACTAGAAGCTTTGTTTGCTAGACATTCACAACAGAATTCTATGCAAGAAGCCATTACAGCATTTAAGCGTGTTTTCTTTTCAATTGAGCATCCTGCTCGTACCATGAAACATGTATCTGATCCTAGCAAGAATTCAGCTGCCAAACGTATTAATATGTATTTAAGGTGGATGGTGCGCAGTGATGTGAAAAAGGTGGACTTTGGTCTTTGGAATTCGATAAAGCCATCACAGCTTTCTTGCCCGTTGGACGTTCATTCTGGTAACGTAGCGCGAAAACTAGGGTTACTAAAACGTAAACAAAACGATGCCAAGGCCTTATTAGAGCTAGATACGAACTTGCGTAAGCTGGATATCGATGATCCAGTGAAGTATGATTTTGCTTTGTTTGGGCTTGGGGTTTTTGAAAAGTTTTAGGGCGGAATAAAGTATTTAATTCTTTGATCAAGTAATGTTCGTAAAGACAAAACTTAAATTCCTGCCAATTAGCAGGATTTTTTAATTTCGTTAACAATTCATTTGCTATCTTTGGCTCACAATAAATCAGGAATGCAGTTTAAACATCCCGAAATTCTTTACGCACTTTTTCTTCTACTCATTCCTATTTTAGTCCATTTATTTCAGCTTAGAAGATTTCAAAAGGTTCCTTTTACTAATGTCAAATTTCTGAAAGAGGTAACGATACAAACACGTAAAAGTTCACAACTCAAAAAATGGTTGACGCTTTTAACACGAATGTTGGCATTGGCCACGATTATTTTCGCCTTTGCCCAACCGTATTTTGCAAATAGAGATATTACAACTACCGAGAAAGAAACGGTGATCTACTTAGACAATTCGTTCAGTATGGAAGCTAAGGGTCCGCAAGGTCCTTTATTGCAGCGAGCCATACAGGACCTAGTGGCGCATAGTCCATCAACCACTACGTTTTCCTTATTTACCAATGAAAAAACCTTTAGAGACGCAACCGTAACAGGGCTTGGCAATCAACTTTTGCAGCTCCCCTATTCTTCCTCCCAACTGCCTATTGATAATGTGATGCTCAAGGCACAACGTCTCTTTTCAAACGAACCAAATACAATAAAGGAACTCATCCTTATCTCTGATTTCCAAGAACAGGATGAAGATGTCGATGTGAAAGTGGATTCTTTAATAGCACCGAGGTTTGTACAGCTACAACCTGTGAATACGAACAATGTGTCCATCGATTCGGTCTATATCTCGAAGAACGACCCGCTCAACTTGGAGCTCACCGTACAATTGTCAAAACAAGGAGAAGTGTCTTCATTGCCCGTTTCTCTTTTTGATAAGGAAACACTGATTGCTAAGACCTCTGCTTCCTTTCAGAATAAAGACGATGTTGACGTAACCTTCAGCATTCCTGCGAATGCCGATATACACGGAAAGATCACGATTGACGACAACGGATTACAATTTGACAACACCCTATACTTTAGCACGAATAGACCAGATAAAATTGCAGTTTTACTGATCAATGAATCTGACGATGATTTTTTGAAACGGATCTATACCTCAGATGAATTTGATACTACGACCACACCCATAAAGCAATTGGATTATAACGTAATCGAGTCACAAAATCTGATCATTCTCAACGAATTGGTAAGTATTCCTAATTCGTTGATCGTCGCACTGGATGCTTTTGTTTCCAACGGAGGAAAACTATTGGTGATTCCTTCAGATGAGGCCGATATCAACACTTACAATCAATTGCTTTCCAATCAAGGTGTCGGAAGGTTTTCAGCCATTCAGAAAACGGTTAAAAAGATGACCACCATTCGGTATGCGCATCCGTTAATGAATGCCATACTTGAAAACAATGAAACAAACTTTCAATATCCAGAAGTACAGAGCTACTTTCCGTTGGCCACTCAAAATGCTGTTAGTGCCCTTCTACTAGAAGATGGAAACCCGTTCTTGGTGACCACCGACAACACCTTTGTCTTCACGACTGCATTGAATACCGAAAATGCCAATTTTCAGAGTTCACAACTGATAGCTCCCACCTTTTATGAAATAGGTAAGAACAGTTTGCAATTGCCACAACTTTATTTCAACTTAGGACGCGAAAATCAATTCGATGTGAAGGTAAGCCTGCAACAGGACGAGATCCTTTCCGTAGAAAATAAAGAGGAAAGTATCATTCCGCTGCAACAAAACTTCCAAAATAAAGTAACGGTGACCACGCAAGAGTTGCCAAATACTGCCGGTATTTTTAGTTTGAAAAACAAAGACAATACGCTTCAGACCATCAGCTATAACAACGATCGATCTGAAAGTGACCTTACGTACCGTAGACTCGAAACACTCAATTTTGAAGTAAGTGATTCGGTCGAAACGCTTCTTGAAGAGATTAAAAGTGAGAGTGAGGTGAATGCCCTTTGGAAATGGTTTGCTATTTTTGCATTGCTATTCCTTGTGATAGAAATGCTCATCTTAAAATATTTTAAATGAACATCCTTTTAAAGTCGGCCACTATCATTGATTCGCAAAGCGAATTCCACAACAAAAAGCTTGATATTCTTATTGAAAAAGGTGTAATTACCAAAATTGGGAAGAACATCAACGCTCCGAAAGCTAAGGAGATCTCCCTAAAAGATCTACATGTGTCGCAAGGATGGTTTGACAGCAGCGTAAGTTTTGGTGAGCCTGGCTTTGAAGAAAGAGAGACCATCGAAAATGGTCTTGAAACAGCCGCTAAAAGTGGTTTCACAACTGTTGCGGTAAATCCGAATACACAACCGATCATCGACTCGAATGCTGACGTTTCCTTTTTAAAGGGGAAAGCACAGAACCATGCCGTGGATCTATATCCAATAGGAACCCTCACGGTCAAAGGTGAAGGCGTTGACATGGCAGAGCTGTACGATATGTATAATGCTGGAGCCATTGCCTTCGGTGATTATCAAAAGGCCATCAGCAATCCGAATCTCTTAAAGATTGTTTTACTCTATGCTCAAAATTTCGACGGATTGGTGCTTTCTTTCCCACAAACGGACAGCATCGTTGGTAAAGGTGTGATGAACGAAGAAGCGACGAGCACCTTAATCGGACTGAAAGGGATTCCTGCTTTGTCTGAAGAATTACAAATCGCTCGCGATCTGTTTCTACTTGAATACACCGGCGGAAAATTACATATTCCTACGGTATCAACTGCAAAGTCTGTGAAACTCATCAAAGAGGCCAAAAAGAAAGGACTCGATGTGAGCTGTAGTGTTGCTGTACACAACTTAGTACTTACTGACGATCTATTGGTCGGATTTGACACAAATTACAAGGTCCTCCCTCCTTTGCGTACCAAAAAAGATACGAAGGCTCTCATAAAAGGATTGGAAGACGGAACCATCGATATGGTGACAAGTGACCACAATCCAATAGATATAGAAAATAAAAAAGTAGAGTTTGACCGTGCCATGTATGGTACCACAGGGCTTGAAACGGCCTTGGGTGCATTACACACTGTGACCTCTATAGAAAAATCAGTCGAAATGCTAACCAACGGAAAACAGCGTTTTGGTATTGAAACGAACACGATTGCCGTTGGAAACAAAGCCGACCTTACATTGTTCAATCCAAATGAAGTAACAACATTCTCAGAAGAGCACATCGTATCTTCTTCGAAAAACAGTGCCTTTATAGGGATGGAATTAAAAGGAAGAGCTTACGGAATCATTAATAACGACCAAATCATCATTGCAGAATGAGTAAAGTAGCCAACGAAGGAAGAACCATCGCCACCATTGCCTATATAACATTTATTGGCACATTCATCGCCTTTTCTATGAACTTGGAAAAGAAGAATTCCTTTGCCCGATTCCATATTCGTCAGATGTTTGGGCTCATCATTCTCTTGATGCTTTCGATGGCGTTTTATCGTGTCAACGAATTGCTTGGCGACATCACATGGGTGATTTCGTTTCTTTGCTGGGCCATGGGACTCTATGGTGCCATTACCAAAAAAGAGCTGGCTGTACCGCTTATAGGTCCATTGTTTCAACGTTGGTTTACCTTTGTTCAATAGTTCCCTAAAGTAATATCCATGCAAGCACAGACCCTATCGCTTCACCATATTATTCGTTCTTCGACATTAGAACAGAATGCACCACTAATGATCATGTTTCACGGATACGGAAGTAATGAGGAAGATCTCTTCTCATTTGCTTCTGAACTTCCAGAGGAATTGTTTATCGTATCAGCACGTGCTCCTTACGATTTGATGCCTTACGGCCATGCTTGGTATGCCATTCACTTTGACGCCGTTGACGGAAAATGGAGCGACAACGAGCAAGCCATTTCATCACGAGATGTGATTGCCAAATTCATTGATGAAGTTCTTGAAGCGTATCCTGTAAATAAAGACAATGTGACTCTTCTTGGCTTTAGCCAAGGAACGATATTGAGTTATGCAGTTGCTCTGACCTATCCAGAGAAAATAAAAAATGTGGTGGCCCTGAGTGGTTACATCAATCAGGATATTTTAGGAAGTACAGATGCCAACTACAATCACCTTTCCTTTTATTGCTCTCACGGCAGTGTAGATCAGGTAATTCCTGTCGATTGGGCACGTAAAAGCAGTCCGATGTTAGAGAAACTAGGCATTGACCATGTGTACGAAGAATATCCTGTGGGTCACGGAGTCGCGCCACAAAACTTCTATTCGTTTAAAGACTGGTTAGAAAAGAAGATCTAGTTAGGATACAATAAATGTTCAACGACTTCAAAGTCCATTGTATTATCTTCGTTGATAAAGTACTTTACGATCACTTGACCCCACTGTTTTCCATCTGAAAAATCAGCAACCACCCAACGATGGTTCAAAACGCGCATTGAATTGATCTTAAACGGTGTTTCGCCCGTCATTTCATAAGGCACCAACGGATTGTTTCCTTTACCTAGATTGGTTTCGATCAACTTGTCCTCTATAAACGGAATCACCTGCTCATAGCCGTATTCGGCAAAATACTCTAACCCTAGGTCGTCATTGGCAAGATTAAAAGAGCCCAAGTCTAGTATTTTCTCATTCAGTGTACCTACCGAATCAGTGAGCTGCGTCACTTGTTGTTCTAGTTTTTGGATCTTCGCTTCGTTCTCTTGAAAGAAGTTTTTTGAGCTTACATATTGAAATAAAATATAGAGTACCGCAAAAATGAAGAGGTACATGAAGATCTTGTTTTTCATAGTTTAGGGATTAATCATTTACAGTAACGTGGTCGCCCAATATTTATTGGCCTTCTTCTAAATTGAAATGCTCAAGTTATCGTAGGCCAAAAATACATTTTCTGGAAGACTTTTAGCCACTTTGGCATGAAATCCTAAACGATGGCTTATGTGGGTGAAGTACGCTCTTTTGGGCTTCACTCGTTCGACAAAAGCTAGAGCTTCCTCTAGATTAAAGTGCGAATGATGAGCCTCTTCTCGCAATGCATTGACCACTAGCACTTCAAGTCCTGAAAGTTTCTGCATTTCTTCCTCTTCAACCGTCTTAACGTCGGTTAAATAGGCGAATTCACCAAATCTGAAACCGAATACCTGCAAACGATTGTGCATCGCATTGATCGGAATGACATCCAAGTTGCCCAATCTAAAGGGTTGATTGTTCCAAATGACATTTTGAATGACAGAAGGTGCGCCAGGATATTTGTTGTTGGTTTCAAAGATATAGTCAAACCTACGCTGCAAGGCCTTTAAAACACGCTCGTGTGCATATACCGGGATATCCCCTTGCCTAAAGAAAAAGGGACGTATGTCGTCAAGTCCGGCTGTGTGATCGGCATGTTCATGTGTAAAAAGAATGCCGTCGATACGATCACAATTGACACTGAGCATCTGTTGTCTAAAATCTGGTCCGCAATCAACTATATAACGATATTGGTCCCATTCGACCATGATCGATACCCGAAGACGTTTGTCCTTTGGATCTTCGCTTAAACATACGGGATGCGTGCTTCCGATGATGGGGATTCCTTGGGATGTTCCAGTGCCTAGAAATGTGACTTTCAAAATTTAACGTATAGTTTGTTCAAAAATTTGGATAATTCTTCCGCATAAAATTACATAAATTAACCATAGCAGTCGAGAGAAGCGATTTAATTTAATCCCTCTTAATACTTGAAATTTATGACTAATTAAGACAGAAAGTGTGCGAATCTTTTTAACTTTGTGTATTCAATAAAACCTAGTACAAATGCCTATTGTTCTCAAAGGAGATAAGCAAATTGAAAATGTGCCTTCGATTCATGCGAAGGCGCTCCGAATAAATCTTAATGAACACATCTATGGTACCTTCGCTGAAATTGGTGCCGGACAAGAAGTAGCTAGACATTTTTTTAGAGCGGGTGGTGCATCTGGAACGATCGCAAAAACTATGAGTGCCTATGACAAGGACTTTAGTGATGCCATTTATGGTATCGAGGATGATCGTCGTTATGTAACCGAGGCCCGATTGAAGAAAATGCTTTCTCATGAGATGAGTTTGATCGAGCAGCGTATCTCACGTGAAAAGCATCCCGACAAAATATTCTTTAGTTACGCCAACACAGTGGCTACCATTGACTTTGCTAAAAAGTACAAGGGCCATGGTTGGATGGGTGTTAAATTTCAAGTAGCTCCAGACGAAGATTACAACGAAATCGTACTGCACGTACGTTTTCACCAAATTGATGCCAAGCTTCAGCAAGAGACCTTGGGTATCATGGGAGTCAATTTGGTCTATGGTGCCTTTTATAAGCACAACAATCCAAGAAAATTACTAAGATATTTATACGATCATATCGATACAGACATGATCGAAATCGATACCATCAACTTCTCAGGACCTCGTTTTGCAGATGTTGATAACCGTTTGATGAGCTTACAGTTAGTTAAAAACGGAATGACCGAAGCGGTGATGTTTGGTCCTGACGGAAACAACATTCTTCCTGCTCGTATCTTGTACAAGAAGAACATACTTGCACTTCGTGGAAGTTATCGTCCGGTGACCAAGGTCAACATGGATATGTACAAAAAGTCATACGAAATCTTTATTCGAGAGAATAAGGTAGACGTAGACAAAACGGTTGTTGTCTTTGAAATCACCCTTTCTAACCTAAGAGCTGAAGGTGAGATCGATGAGCAAGATTTCATGGATCGTGCACGCCTACTCTGCTCGCTCGGACAAACGGTGATGATCTCTAACTTCAAGGAATACTATAAAGTAGTAGAATATTTCTCTAACTATACAAAGGAACGCTTGGGTCTTACGTTAGGGGTCAACAATCTTGTAGAGATCTTCAATGAAAAGTATTATCGTCATTTGAGTGGTGGTATACTAGAAGCCTTCGGAAAGTTGTTCTTTAAAGATCTAAAGGTATACTTGTACCCAATGGTTGACCCAGAAACTGGTCAATTGATCACAAGTAACAATTTGAAAGTACATCCTAGGATGAAAGAACTGTACAAATTCTTTAAATACAACGGAAAGGTAGTCGATATCTTTGATTTTGAACAAGATATCTTACACATCTTTAGCCGAAAAGTTTTAGGTATGATCGCCAGTGGTGAAGAAGGATGGGAAGAAATGCTGCCAGAAGGTATTGCTGAATTGATCAAAGAAAAGAAACTCTTTGGCTACGACGCCAAGGCGGTAATCGAGAAAGAATAATCTCAATCTCTCGATCAAGAATATAAAAAAGGCTTCCGTTTGGAAGCCTTTTTCTTTTTATTAGTTTAGAATCTGTGCCGCGTGGTCTTTTGTTTTTACCTTGTCAATGACCCTTTCGACAACACCCTCCCCATCAATCAAGAAGGTTTTGCGGTGGATACCATCAAACTCACGTCCCATGAATTTCTTAGGACCCCATACACCAAAAGCGTTGATGACCGTGTGGTCTGTATCAGCCAATAGAGGAAACGGAAAGTCGAACTTGGTAGCAAAGTTCTTTTGTTTTTTTTCGGTATCGGCGCTAACGCCCAAAAGGGAATATCCTGCTGATTGCAGCTCAGCATAGTGGTCACGAAGATTGCAAGCTTCGGCCGTACATCCAGGAGTGTTCGCTCGTGGATAAAAGAAAACAACCAATTTCTTTCCTTTAAAATCAGATAGAGAGACCGAATTCCCATCTTGATCGGTCGTTGTAAAATCAGGGACTTTGTCCCCTACTTTCAATGTGTTCATAGCAAATTTTTTAATTGAAACTTAGTTCTGTAATTTTGATTAAAAATAAGAAAAATGACCAAAGCAGAAAAGGTTGCCTTCACGATTGATACATTAGAGAAACTTTATCCCAAAACTCCCATTCCGTTAGACCACACAGACCCGTATACATTGCTTATCGCAGTCTTGATGTCTGCACAGAGTACTGATGCTCGAGTAAATCAAATCACTCCGCTGTTATTTGACAGAGCTGATAATCCGCATGCTATGATACGATTGTCACAAGAGGAGATTCGCGAAATCATCAGACCGGTTGGGTTGTCACCAATGAAGTCAAAGGGAATTTATGAGCTCTCACATATATTGATCGATAAGTACAACGGAGAAGTTCCTGCTGATATGGAAGCATTAGAATCGCTTCCTGCTGTAGGTCATAAAACTGCCAGTGTTGTGATGTCACAAGCCTTCGGAATACCTTCATTTCCGGTAGATACGCACATTCACAGATTGATGTATCGTTGGGGTTTTTCTAACGGAAAAAATGTCGTTCAAACTGAAAAAGATGCCAAACGATTGTTCCCCAAAGAATTATGGAACAAGCTACATCTGCAAATCATATACTACGGAAGAGAATACTCTCCGGCACGCGGTTGGAATCTTGAAAAGGACATTATTACCAACACCATCGGAAGAAAATCGGTGATTGCTGACTATATGAAATCAAAAAAGGCTCGCTGATCGAGCGAGCCTTTTTTCAATTAAGAAGCGTTTCAAATTGTAGCTTCTTATAATTAATAACACTTAAAGCCTTAGAATAATTAAGTAGGAAGCTGATGGTTTCCTTTTTAGGATGTAAATTCTTCATTTCTGATGAATTCTCAGTGTAAAGTTTTTCCATATTACGTTGTTTGTATAAGATTTTTTATACTATAACAACGCGGCGTTTTACACTTTATTGCATCAGTTTGTCAAAACGATATTATGTTTCTCTATTACCTTTCTGAGATTGATCAATGCATAGCGCATTCTTCCTAGCGCCGTATTGATGCTAACCCCCGTCTGCTCAGAGATTTCCTTGAAACTCAAGTCATTGTACAAACGAAGTTTAAGCACTTGCTTTTGATCGTCTGGTAACTCTTGAATCAATCTTCTAAGATCGCTCTCAACCTGTTCTTTAATAATTTTTTTCTCGGCATTCAGAGCCGAATCTCCTAAAACAGAGAAAATGCTAAATTCACCATTGTTCTCAAACTTAGGCATACGGTTGTTCTTTCTAAAATGATCGATGACCAAATTATGAGCGATACGCATCACCCAAGGTAAAAATTTTCCTTCTTCATTGTAAGCACCTCTCTTTAGCGTATTGATCACTTTGATAAAGGTATCCTGAAAAATGTCTTCTGTGGTATCTCTATCCAAGACCTTTGAATAGATAAAACTGTAAACACGTTGCTGGTGACGATTGATAAGCCTTTCGAGGGCTACCTCGTTTCCTTTAATGTAATCGCTAACTAGAACTGAATCTTCGAGACGTTGTTCCATATCATTACTTTTTTAGGTTAAGTATTACCGTAGGGCTGATAATACCGTAATTCTGTTTAAAAAAGTAATTTTAAGATATAGGCAACTGTGTTTTGTAGTTTGTAACTGAGCCAAATATAACAATATTCATTTTAAAAAAACAAATAGAAATTCGATTTTTTATCATTTTTGGTCTTTAAATCCTCTTTTTTAAATAGTATCTTTGGAGATTATTTTTATGTTGCAATGACCGATATTACAGCGCTAGACCCAAAGAAGAACATCCTCATTAAAGGGGCTAAACTTCACAACCTTAAAAACATTGACGTTGCCATCCCTCGAAACAAACTTGTAGTGATTACCGGGCTATCAGGTTCTGGAAAATCGAGTCTGGCCTTTGACACCCTATATGCCGAAGGACAACGTCGTTATGTAGAAAGCTTATCATCTTATGCACGACAGTTCTTAGGAAGGCTCAATAAACCTAAGGTTGACTATATCAAAGGAATCGCTCCGGCCATTGCTATCGAACAAAAGGTCAATTCAACCAACCCTAGGTCTACAGTTGGTACCACTACCGAGATTTATGATTATCTGAAACTTCTATACGCTCGTATCGGAAAGACCTTCTCTCCTATCTCAGGAAAAGAAGTGAAAAAACATACCGTCGCCGATGTTATTGACTTTGTAAAATCTTACGAAGAACGCAGCAAACTCTTGTTGTTATCACCAGTACACATACCAGATGACCGAAGTACTTATCATGCGCTTAAAATCTTAGCACAACAAGGCTATGCTAGGATAAAATATAAAGGCGAAGTGGTTCGTATTGATGAGATCAATGAAGAGATCGACCATGACTTTTATCTGGTTGTCGACCGTATCATCGTAAATCACGATGAGGATTTCTACAATCGATTGGCAGACGCCACACAAACGGCCTTCTTTGAAGGCAGTGGAACTTGTATCATTGAAGAGGTAGGAACCGAAAAACAAACTTTATTTAGTAATAAGTTCGAGCTTGATGGCATGCAGTTCCTTGAACCAAACTTACATCTTTTCAGCTTTAACAATCCGTACGGGGCTTGTCCAAAGTGTGAGGGTTATGGTGATGTGATTGGCATCGATGCGGATCTCGTTATCCCTAACACTGGGCTTTCAGTCTATGAAAACGCTATATTTCCTTGGCGCGGTGAAAGCATGAGCTGGTATCGCGATCAATTGGTCAACAATGCTTATAAGTTTGATTTTCCAATTCACAAGCCTTTCTTTGAGCTTACTGATGCACAAAAACGCCTGGTTTGGGAAGGCAATGAATATTTTGAAGGGCTCAATCAGTTTTTCTCTTTTTTAGAGGAAAAAAGCTATAAGATCCAAAATCGAGTCATGTTATCTCGCTATCGCGGAAAGACCAAATGTGATGTCTGCCATGGGAAACGACTGCGACCTGAAGCTAACTACGTGAAAGTTGCGGGAAAGACCATTACCGACCTAGTCGAAATGCCTTTACATCGTTTAGCCGATTTTTTTAACGAACTCACTCTTAACGAACACGATCAGCAAATCGCTTCGCGCTTACTCAAGGAAATCAATAACCGATTGCTATTCCTGACCAATGTAGGGCTCGAATATTTGACACTCAATAGAAAGTCCAATACCCTTTCGGGTGGGGAATCACAACGTATTAACTTGGCAACTTCATTAGGGAGTAGCTTAGTAGGCTCTATGTATATCCTTGATGAACCCAGTATAGGACTGCATCCTAAGGACACCGAAAAGCTGATCAACGTACTGCAATCCTTACGAGATCTTGGCAACACAGTAATTGTCGTTGAACACGATGAAGATATCATGGTTGCCGCTGACGAAATCATCGATATAGGCCCCGAAGCGGGTACTCATGGAGGTGAAGTCGTCGCTACTGGCACCTTTGACCACATAACAAATAACGGAAACACTCTTACGGCCAACTATCTCAATGGGGCTATGAAAATTGAGGTTCCGAAAAAGAGAAGGACATCCAACTATCATATTGACATTATAGGGGCGCGTGAAAACAATCTTAAGAACATCAGCGCCACCTTTCCGCTCAATATGCTCACCGTAGTTACAGGAGTTTCAGGAAGCGGAAAAAGTACCTTGGTGAAGAAAATCTTGTACCCGTCAATTCTCAAAGAAACTGGGGGTTATGGAGAAAAAGCTGGACAATTCACAAAAATGGATGGTAAATACAGTAATATAGGTACGGTCGAATTTGTCGATCAAAATCCAATTGGTCGCTCTTCGCGTTCAAATCCGGTAACCTACATAAAAGCCTATGATGATATCAGAGCTTTGTTTACCAAACAACGAGTGGCTAAAATGAGAGGCTATCAGCCTAAACATTTTTCATTTAATGTAGAAGGTGGGCGCTGCGAAACCTGCAAAGGTGAAGGCGAAGTGACCATTGAGATGCAGTTTATGGCTGATGTTCATTTAGAATGTGAAACCTGTGGAGGAAAAAGATTCAAGAAAGAAATTCTTGAAGTCACCTTTGAAGGCAAAAACATCGATGATGTATTGACCATGACCATTGACGATGCCATCGCTTTTTTCAAACAGCACGAGCAAAAGAAAATCATCAATAAACTACAACCGCTGCAAGATGTTGGACTTGGGTATGTAACCTTGGGACAGTCTTCCTCTACTCTTTCTGGCGGAGAGGCCCAACGTATCAAACTAGCTTCCTTTTTGGTAAAGGGAAATACTAAAGAAAAGGCCTTGTTTATCTTTGACGAACCTACAACGGGGCTGCATTTTCACGACATCAAAAAGTTATTGACTTCTTTTGAAGCACTTATCGAAAAAGGACATTCAATTGTAGTTGTTGAGCACAATCTGGAACTTATCAAATGTGCAGATTACATCATTGACCTAGGCCCAGAAGGCGGTGAAAAAGGTGGTACTGTTGTAGCACAAGGAACTCCTGAAGAAGTTGCCATGAATAAGAAGTCATTTACCGGACACTATTTAAAGGAAAAACTCTAGTACACCAAGAAAGAGATCATTGCCATAAAAAATAACGAGATTGGCAAAACAATCATGAGATAAGAGAACGAAATCACTCCCCCCTTAAACAAAGCCAGGAGCATATGTTCCCTATAGAAATTCCTGAGACTCAATACAAGGTATATAAAGGTCGATAAAATCACCAGTGTTTCAATCCATCCCGGAATATCAAAAATGAAATTGGCCAGTATGAGTACCGTAAAGACCACAAAGAGGAAGGTAAAGAAATAGAAACCAAATACCATATGGTGGGCAAACCGTCCCTTTCTGTAGTAAAATATCTTTAGTAATAGGGCAAACAACGGAAGCAAGAAGAATATCGCAATCGGAATCGTATCGTAAAAGGCCTTCAATATTCCTCCCCCCTTTTGTTCATAGAACTTGAGTATTTGAGAAACAAAAAGTCGCTTAAAAGCTCCATCATCCTCTTCGAGGCCAATCACCTTTAATTTTTCTTCTTTCGAAGCCCCGGCAGCAATCAACGAGTCCAGCTTTTGTCGATTGAAGCTGAAACTCAAATTAGGGGCATTTTGATCCGTTTTCATCACAGAATCTAAAACTTCGATGTCTTCGTCCTTCATGCCCGTGAACTTTTGATTTTGTTTGAGCACATCGGTGACTTTATCAATGCGCAGCGAATCAGCCTTGGTCAGTTCTTTTTTAGGGATGGTATCATTCACCATCTCTGCCTCGAATCCTTTCTG
This sequence comes from Flavobacteriaceae bacterium, assembly GCA_028279515.1. GTDB lineage: Bacteria > Bacteroidota > Bacteroidia > Flavobacteriales > Flavobacteriaceae > JANQNQ01. The sequence goes on along the minus strand of JANQNQ010000004.1, from coordinate 332,978 downwards.
TAAAGCCTGGTCCACGTCTAGTTGCTGTTTACGCGTAATAATAGAAAACAAGAAAAAGAAAATAACCGAGATAAATAGATAAAACTGTGCTGGATGAAGATAGACCTGACGTCTACCATCAACAAATCGTCTGGCCAGCACACCAGGTTTAAACATCAAGGGTAAAAAACTTCTAAAGAATCTAGCGTCTACAGAAAAGTAGTTGCTAATCGTGTTGCTAAACAACACCCCTATAGTAAGGTCATCTCCAGACTTTTGTCCGCAATGCGGGCAATATGCAAATCCAGGGTCAAACTGTTTATCACAGTTCTTGCAGGTAGTTTGGTCGGTCATTTAGAAAGGTTTGCATAAAATTACAAAAAATCATCACATCCGAAAATACATGTTAAATCACTGTATGACAACAATTTAGTATGCATGCATAATTTTTGGCACGCTGTTTGGATAGTACTAGGCAAATAGCGTCCGCCGAAAAGCTAAACGAGTAGGCATAACCCAAATAAGAAACCAGATGAAAAAGATTTCACTTTTATTGACAGGTCTGTTACTAGTAGTAACATCTGCACAGGCGAGCGAAAAGATCAACACAACTGTTGACGGGAACAAGGGGTTAACAAAACGCTATCGTTATACACAACCTATCAAGTTTGTAGAACGAGGTGTTGAATTCTTTGTCTTCAAAAACGGAGAGTTCGATTTCAACACTCACAGAACCGTGTATAACAGAAGTCGTAGAGGGTCAGTCAATGCCACCTTTGGAGCCCCAGGAGTTAGAGTACGTTACTCGGGCCCAAGAAGAGGGTATGGTGTTCGAGTAGAACATGACCACCTTGGTAGAGTAAGAAGAGTAGGTAATACTTTTATCAACTATAACCGAGTCGGGCAAGTAAAGAGAATTGGATCCGTATACATGCAATATAACCGTAGAGGACTGTTAAGACAAATTGGAGGCCTGTACCTAAGATACAATAGATGGGGAAGGCTGGTGAGCATGCAAGGTCGAGTGAACCAGGGAGCAGGATGTACTGTAGGCCATATTGGACAAGATAATGATGATTGGTACGACAACGGATATGGATATGATGATGACGATGACTTTGATGATGATTACGATGACGACGACGATAACTACTATTACTACAGAGGTAAGAATGGTAAAACGAAGAAGAGAAAGATTGATGATTAATAATAGAATATAGTTAGTTCATAATTAGATTTTTTGGTTGGTTAGTTGGAAACCTACAGGAAACCGCTCGGTGGAATGTAGGTTTTCTTTTTTCTGGTTAGTACAGAGTACAAAGTATTAAGTACAAAGATGTTAGTATTGAGATATGAGATGTGTCTTCACAATCCGTAGCTCTATAGAGCGAAGGGTTGAGATATGGGACGTTTTTCCATGTTTAATTTTGAATGCTGAATTTTGAATTGAAACTCTCTCTACATGAAATGTAAAAGTGAAAGGTGAAAAACTAAGCTGGAAACTTGAAGTTGGAGGCTAGCAGCATAAAACGTTTTCAAGAATCACAAAAGTCCGAGTTTCTCTTTTGTGGGTTAGGAAGCACCAACACCTAACATTTGTCCACCAAACTTTACGGCCTTCATGGCCTTGGCCACTTCGGCGTAGTAGACTAGTGAAGGTGGACCCAACACCCAACACCCAACACCCAACACCCAACACCAAATTCCAAAGACTAACAACCAAGAACTAACAACTAACAACCACTTTGGCACGATGCTTGGTAAGTATATACTGAATACATTAAAACCCTTAGTTATGAAACAATTAATATTACTTTTTACAGCGGTACTTTTGGGAGGTACATCTGTAAAAGCAGCAGAGACAGCAGAAGAGATTGCGCGTTATCGCGGGTACGGAAATTCATTCGTATTTAACGAAAGTGGTGTCACCTTCTCGGTGTATCCAGACGGAGAATTTGACTTTTATATCGATAGCGTATGCGGCGTTGGTGTTGATGCAAACTTTGGTAATGGTAATGTTAGTTTCAGTTTTAATGCTGGCTATGATTATAGCGCCTTTGTACAGTATGATGATTATGGAGCTGTAATTCAAGTTGAGAATGTCCCTATCTACTACGATTGGTACGGACGTGTTGACCAAATTGGTGATGTCCGCATTTCTTACAGAAATCGCAGATTGGTTCGTGTCGGAGGATTGAATGTTTTCTACAACTCCTTCGGAAACTATAGCCACTGTACTGGGTTTATCAATGTGTACAACAGATACTATGTATATCGTCCGGCGTATAGATTTTTTGTAAGACCTTACGTAGACCTTTGTCTGGTAAACTATAGACCGTATAGAAGATATTACAGACCTGTACGTTACACTTACTACAGGCCTTATAGAAACAATTTTAGAAGAAGTTACGCTCGAGTTGGTACTACGTATCGCTACGATGTTAACAGAAGCAGAAGAGGCAATATTTATAGAAATGATCGCCGTGTAACTCGACGTGCTGACATCTCGACAAACTCTGGAAGACGTGATCGTGTTACGCAGAATAGCAGAAGAACGGTTGAAAGAAGAAATGAAGGACGTCGTGTACAGAGAGGTAACAATACTGTTCAGTCAAGAAGAAACAATGGTGTTCGTAAAAACAACAACAGCGTTCGCAGAAATAATACAGATAGAAGAACTGTAGAGCGTCGTAGTCAAGGACGGGTTCGCACCCAAGGAAACCGAAGCAATACGGTTAAACAGAGAAACAAATCCCGCGTTCAGAAAAACAGATCGGGGAATACGATAAAAAGAAACAGAAGTACTTCTAGGTCTTCTTCGAGAGTAACTCAAAGAGCTCCGAAAAGAAATCACAAAAGTACGGTGAAAAGAGGTGGTAGCCGCAAGAGCACAGCCTCAAGAAAAAGTACAAGAAGCACACAACGCTCTAAGGCTTCGAGAAGCAGCTCAAAACGCAACTCAAGAAGTACTAGAAGCAGAAGTTAAAAGTTTTTGGTTGGTTAGTTTGAAAGTCCCGCAAGATGGATGCCCCGGCACGTTGCGGGACTTTCTTTTTATAATAACTTAGATAACTGCCCTGTGAGCGACTTTCGTGTGTAGGGTGTTAAATCAGTTGCGGAAATCGAAAGCTCTCTGTTCATGTACGCCTTAAAGTGCTTCTTTATTGTTTCTTTCAAAACTGATTGCTCATCATAGTTGAAGCAATCACCTGTTTGCGTGCTCTGTATGATTTTCTTCACATCCCAGCCTTCTGGCCCTAATGCGACAATAGGACGCTTGGCATTCATATATTCGAATAGCTTTCCAGGAATGATGCATCGAGTATTCGTAGTATCGATCTCTATCAACAGAAGCATTTGCGAACATTGTTGCATGCGTATGGCTTCGGCATGGGAAATGTACCCAAGTAACTTTATGTTTTCCTCTGGAATAAAATGCCGTACATCGGCTAGGACATCTTCACTGACGGTTCCAGCGAGGCACAATTTGAATCGCTCGGCAAACCCTTCCTCTTCAAAAATCAAATCCTCCAATACTTTCCACAACACATGCGGATTTCTGCCAGTCAATAAGGAGCCTATATGTGATAGGGTAAAATCGGCATCCAACTCCCCTACCGCTGTTAATTCTTGGTCAAAGCCATTGGTAATGACCTCGATGGGCGTATCTGTAATTGCTGTGAACTCTTTCTTGGTAGTAAAACTGGTAACGACCAATTGATCTGCTCCGCCTAACACCTGTTCCTCTAGTCGTTTGTGTTTTTTGGTAGAACGCCTGGTCAACTTTAGCTTGTCGTGATAACCGATGGTAGTCCATGGATCTCTAAAGTCGGCTAGCCATTTTACGTTGTTTCTTTTTTTGAGGCCCATTCCTATTAAATGGACACTGTGTGGAGGGCCTGTAGTGATAATGGTCTTAATGTCATGATTCTGAAGATACTTTTCCAGGAACTTTATAGAGGGTTTTACCCAAAACTTTCGGGCATCGGGAATGAAGAAATTGCCCCGAATCCAAAGCATTGCTTTCTGAATGAAGGACTGCTTTTTAGTGTTGATAATGCCTTTGCTGATGGTTTTGGCATCTTTCTTTGAGAATAGACGAGCTAATGCGTAGGGCTCGAAAATACGGTGCTTTAAGATGGTGATATCGTTAGGTATATCATTCTCAAAAGAACTATCGATCATGGGATAATCGGGATTCTCAGGAATATACACTACAGGCTCGATGCCAAACTCACGCAGGTATTTGACAAACTTCAACCAGCGTTGTACGCCTGGTCCTCCGGCGGGTGGCCAATAATACGTTATGACCAATACCTTTTTCATGCTTCGGGTTGCGATGGTACTTCAGAAGTGTTCTTCGCGCTGTAAAAGATTCCACCACCCAATAGCAATATAAATAATACCGAACCTACTAATGAAATGGTACTTCCTGTTTGTACCACTTTTGGCTCGAACTTAAATTCTACTGTGTGCTTTCCTGCTGGAATGTTCATCGCGCGAAGTGCATAATTTGCTCTAAAGTAAGGCACTTCGTTTCCGTCGATATAAGCATTCCATCCTGGTGCATAATATGCTTCAGAAAATACCGCCAGCCCATCATTTTTAGTATTTGATTGGTATACGAGATGCTGCGGTTTATATGATGTTAGCTCAATACTATCTAACGAATCTGTTGCAAATATCTTAGGTTGAATATCTACAAAGGAGCTTCCGTTAAACACTGCAGTCTTCTTGGTATCCATTGCTTCTAACGCTTTAATCTCCTCATTAGCCGATCCTACTGAGGTAAGTTCTTGAACAAACCAAGCACTTCCATTAGCGTCAGGATTTGTAAGGGCCAAAGGTCTTCGTTGGTCATCTTCACTGATGATATACTTTACATTGAGCATATTCAGTACACCAATGTTATTCTTTGCTATATGAAAATCATAGAGATCCTGTATGGCTGCTGGTTTGGCTGCATGATAACCGCCAAGCGTTTTATGGAAGAAGGCAGTTCGCGCGTTTGACATTCCTAATGAAGGTTCGAAAACGCGATAGTGTCCTTTGTCTTTCATGATCTCTTTATCGGCTGCATTGGGCGCAAACGGAAGTTCCATACGTCGCGCAGATACAAAGTCATCTTTGTTTACATAACGCTGCCCAACTGCAATTAGGTCAGCAACTAAGAGGATTCCGACAATGACCAATGCAAAATTTTCTTTTAACTTATTCTTCAGGAAGAAAAATAGCGTTCCTGCTGTAAGTATCACGAATATTAATGTTCGAATCGCATCACTAGTATACAAAGAAGCGCGGTCCTCTTTGATTGCTTTTAAAAGTTCATGACCAAATATTTGTAGGTAGTCTCCATCTCGGGCACCAACAAAGCTAGCACTTCCCTTAAATAATAGTATTGCCAATGCAACACCGCCAGCAATAATAGTACTCCACTTAAGCGCTTTTAATTTTTCAACTTTGCCCACATAACCGTTAAAGAATCGTACTAACCCAAACACAGCCAGGATAGGTACGCACAACTCGATGATTACTTGAATGGATGAAACTGCCCTGAATTTGTTATACAATGGTACATAATCGATAAAGAAATTTGTGATGTATTCGCTATTTTTTCCCCAAGATAAAATGAGGGTTATTACGCTTCCAGCTACAAGCCACCATTTTAGTCTTCCTTTCACCAAGAACAAAGCGAGAATGAAAAGGAAGATGACAACAGCCCCAATGTACGCAGGCGCACCCACATAAGTTTGATCGCCCCAATATAACGGAAGGCCGTCTACAAAGTCAAGTGCTTGTGATCGTGACAAACCATTCCTTATTAAAAACTTATATGTATTTGAACCTTCATCCAGGCTTTCAGAACTAGAACCTCCCATAAAACCGGGGACAAACAGGTTTAGACTTTCAATCTTGCCGTAGCTGTATTCGGTGATGTATTCTTTCGACAAGCCCGTATTTTCTTTTGGAGTTCCATCAGGGTTGATGGTGAGTTCACTCTTACCGCGCGTACTGTATTTGACATATTCTTGCGTTGCCATTAAGTTGCTGGCATTAAGTGCCAACGACATTATAACCGCCACAGAAAGAATTCCAACGGTCTTAAAGAAATGGGGTACTTCTTGTTTCTTATAGGCGTCTATCAAATACACGATACCGATGACCAAGACCAACAACAGCAAATAATAGGTCATCTGAAAGTGATTGGCATTGATCTCTAGCGCCATTGCAATTGTGGTAAGTAAAAAGCCCCAAATGTATTTTTTTTGAAACGCCATGAAGATCCCCGCCAGCACTAAAGGCATGTATGCAATAGCATGCGCCTTGGCATTATGCCCTACTCCCAATATAATGATCATATACGTAGAAAACCCAAAGGCCAATGCTCCCAAAAAGGCGAACTTATACTCTACTTTAAAGACCAATAACAGTATATAGATTCCTATAAAATATAGAAACATATAATCAGCAGGCCTAGGTAGAAACCGAAGTGTTAGGTCTAGTTTCTTTGTATAGTTATGCGGGTATTTGGCGCCAAGTTGATACGTTGGCATCCCTAAGAAAGCGTTGTCAATCCAATAGGTTTCCTCCCTGTCAATTTTACGTGTATCAGACAGTTGCTTGGCCATCCCGGTATATTGAGCAATGTCGTTTTGAAAGATGACCTTTCCTCCTAAAACAGGGTTAAAATAAGCAAGGGCTATGATAATAAAGGATACCACAACTAATAAGTGCGGTACTACTTTTTTCATGTTGAATTTCATGGATTCGCTGTTTGTGTCAGTCAATTTCTTCAAAATCTATGTATTCACCAACCGAATCATTCGATTTTTTTGAAGCACCAGCAGTTTTGAAAGAAGGTTGATCTTCTTGATTGTTGTGTTCCTGTGAAAACTGTTCGAATTGCTTGGCAAACTTCTTCTCTGCCTTCTTGACCGCAAAATATAGAAAATAAGGGGTCAACCACCTTAACAGATAATACGCTGCCAAAATAATCAACACTGCTTTAATGAATCCGGTTAACGAAGCTTCGTACAACATATGCGCAATTTAAACGTCAGTCTTTAAACGCTGACAAGATTAGGAATTCAAAAATACAACTCTAGACCTATAAATGCTAGTAGATACTACCGTAAAATACGTTTCACTTTGTATCGTTTGTATTATAGAACTGTAAACGAGCTAATTTGTTGTGACCATTAGGAAGCTCGTACTTTTTTATTTAGTTTAGGGAATTGTAAGCGAAATCCCTTATTTTCGTTCTACGAACCTAACAGTAATTATTACCCCTTGGGTATAACCATGAGACCACTAGACTAAACCCTTAATAGCCTACGGTCTTGAAATCTAAATGCGAATGAAAAGATTTATTTGTCGCACTACTATTATTTTGGGATTGTTTTTCATTCAGACTTCCCTGGCCCAATATACCGATCTTATCAACTCTAACCGTCCCAGCGAATCTATTGGCGCCTTTTCTGTCGGTAAGGATGTTGTGCAGTTTGAGATGGGCCATCGATTTGAGTCCTACAAGCATAAGAGCTTCAACGATTCAAAGGTTTTTGCGTATAACATTGATTTCGCAGTGCGTTATGGCTTCTGGAGAGAACAATTTGAAATAAGTTGGGAAACCTCTTACCAGTTCGATCAGTTTACTGATAATACTTCGTTCCCTACTAGAATTCTAAACCGAAACGGTTTTTACAGAAACACGATTGGTGCCAAATATTTATTTTTTGATCCCTTTAGGAAGTATCAGTTGCGATCTGAAGAGGAAAAGGCAGAAGACAAGAAAGATATCGACCTCTACAGCTGGAAAGCCAACAATAAATTTCGCTGGCGAGATATAATTCCTGCTGTGTCTGTATATGTCGGATTTAATATCGGCGGAAGCAATACCTACCCGTATCGTGACATGTTCAATGATATTTCATTGCTAGGCTTTAACAATGATTATGAAGAACCATTTATAAGTCCAAAAATAACGTTGGCAGCGCAGAGCCATTTCTTACCCACATGGGTGGCTGTGGCCAACATCACTTATGACCGTATTGGAACTGATTTCCCTGAACTAAGCTACTTACTTACGGTAACCAAGGCGTTTCACCCAAGATGGTCGGTATATCTAGAAAACCAAGGAATTAGTAGTGACATCTACTCTGATGTCATCTTTAGAGGTGGAGGCTCTTATCTGTTTTGGAAAAATATCCAAATCGATGCCAGTATCGGTACCAACCTGAAAAACTCTCCTTCTAGGGTGTTTGGAAATCTTGGTATTTCTTACCGCTTAGATTATCACGAAGACGAACCGCCAAACTTCGACAAGTATAAAAGGCAGTTAGATCGTACGAAGAAAAAGGAAAAGCAACAGCGACGTAAAGAAACGCGTAAAAAACGTAAGAAAGAGAAGCGCGATAAAAAGAAGAACAAAGATAAAGACAGTACTCCTGAAGACGGCGGTGAAGACAACGAAGATGACGGTGGTGACGAAGACGAAGGAGAAGAGAACTAATTGCTAAGAATACATGATTACCATAAAAGAGGCGAAGACCAAGAAAGAGCTAAAACAATTTGTCAAATTCCCCTTTTCTCTGTACAAAGGGTCAAAATATTGGGTGCCACCGATTATTGCCGACGAGCTCGCTACTTTCGACAGAAAGAAGAACCCCGTTTTTGAGAGTGCAGAAGCCAACTTGTTATTGGCTTATAAAGACGGAAAAATTGTGGGTCGGGTTGCAGCCATCGTCAATTGGGTAGAAGTCAATCAACAACAATTGAAAAAGATGCGTTTTGGGTGGTTTGACTTCATTGATGACTTTGAGGTATCGGCGGCCTTGCTGGAAGAAGTAACCAAAATCGGACGATCACATCAACTTGAATATATGGAAGGACCTGTTGGGTTCTCTAATCTTGACAAGGTTGGTGTTATTACGGAAGGTTTTGATCACATAGGAAATATGATCACCTGGTACAATCATCCTTACTATGCTGGACACTTCGAAAAACATGGTTTTGAAACGGAAAAGGTCTATTTAGAAAACAAATTTCGTTTTAAAGGAATGGACGCCAGTTTTTTCACACGGGTTCAGGCATTGATAAAACGACGCTATAAGCTCAGGGAAGTTAATTTCACGAAGACGAAGGATGTACTTCCCTATGCCGATGAAATGTTTGAGCTGTTCAATACTGCATATGCCCCGTTGGCTTCCTTTGTTCCCATTACAAAGAGGCAGCAAGAATATTTCAAGGAAAAGTACATTAGCTTCATCAATCCAGAATACATCAAATTCGTAGTTGATGAAAATGATAAGATGGTAGCCTTTGCCATTGTACTCCCCTCCTTTTCTAAGGCATTGCAAAAGGCCAACGGTAAGTTATTTCCGTTTGGTATATTTCACATGCTCAACGCCCGAAAACACAGTAAATATGTCACATTCTATTTAATAGGTGTACACCCAGATTATCAAAACAAAGGTGTAACGGCGGTCATCTTTAACGAATATTACGAGGCCTTTAATAAACGTGGAGTAATCGATTGTATTCGTACTCCCGAATTGGTCGAAAACACAGCAATTCATCAGATCTGGAAAAACTTCAATCCGGTTACCCACAGGCACAGAAAGACCTTCAAAAAGATGTTATAAATAAAAAAGGGCGCCAAAACGGACGCCCTTTTTCATAACTTATGTCTAATTGATTCTAGAAGGCAAAACCAGTCGCCAATCTATATACAAAAGCATATAGGATAACGGCAATGCATGAAAAGCAAAACCAGCTCATCACCTTAAAGATATTTACTGAAAAAATGTTTCCTAGATTTTTGAATGCTTCGTTATAAAGGTCTTTGAAAAGTAAAATTGTTGTCATCGTAATTTGTTTTAGGCGTTAATGAAATTTGTAAGGGTTGTTAACTAATTACACTTCAAAGAAAGGGTGAAATGGTCGTGATCAAAACATTTTTTGTTGAAACTCACTGAAAAATGGATTAAAAGACGAGCTGCTTTTTTTTATCGATAAATGACATATTGAATGGTATGTTTCAAAATGTTACAACAGCTACATACAAAGAAAGGCCGCTATTGCGGCCTTTCTACTTATATAAAACAGATGTGTTATTCTCCCATTGCTGCCGCTACTGATGCAGACAGTCTCTTATAAGTACCATTCTCTAAACGTTCTCTGATAGCAGAGAAGGCAATCAAAGTATCTTCAACATCTTCAAGTGTATGAGAAGACGTTGGAATCATACGTAATAAGATCAATCCTTTAGGAATCACAGGGTATACTACAATCGAGCAGAAAATGCCATGATTCTCTCTAAGGTCCTTAACCAACGCCATTGCTTCAGGAATGCTTCCTTTTAAGTACACCGGAGTTACACAGCTTTGTGTCGTACCGATATCGAATCCGCGTTGTCTAAGACCATTTTGAAGCGCATTTACGTTTTCCCATAGCTTTGCTTTAAGCTCTGGCATGGTCTTAAGCATTTCTAGACGTTTTAGCGCACCAACCACCAACTGCATCTGTAATGATTTGGCGAACATCTGAGAACGCATGTTATATTTTAGGTATTCAATGATTTCTTTATCACCTGCGATAAAAGCTCCTGTACTTGCCATTGACTTTGCGAATGTAGCAAAGTACACGTCGATTTGATCTTGTACTCCTTGCTCCTCACCTGCTCCGGCACCTGTTTTACCAAGTGTACCAAAACCGTGTGCATCATCCACCAACAATCTGAACTTGAACTTTTCTTTTAGCTTACAGATCTCTTTTAGTTTTCCTTGTTCTCCGCGCATTCCGAAAACACCTTCAGAGATTACCAAGATACCACCTCCGGTTTGTTCGGCCATCTTTGTAGCACGCTCAAGGTTTTTCTCTAAGCTTTCAATATCGTTGTGCTTGTAAGTAAATCTCTTTCCAAGGTGCAAGCGCACTCCATCAATAATACAAGCATGAGAATCCACGTCGTATACAATGATGTCATCTTTTGATACCAGTGTATCAATAGTAGAAAGAATTCCTTGGTAACCAAAATTTAATAAGTAGGCTGCCTCTTTGTCTACAAAGGCTGCCAATTCATCTTGAAGTTTCTCGTGTAATGCCGTGTGTCCTGACATCATTCGAGCCCCCATTGGGTATGCCGAACCGTACTCTGCAGCAGCAGCGGCATCCACTTTTCTCACTTCTGGGTGATTCGCAAGACCGAGATAATCGTTAATGCTCCATGTAATCACCTCTTTTCCATTAAAGATCATTCTGTTAGAGATAGGGCCTTCTAATTTTGGGAATACGAAATAGCCTTCGGCTTGTGATGCCCATTTTCCTAGGGGTCCTTTGTTCTCTAAAATCCTGTCAAATAAGTCTTTCATGTAGGGTTTGTCAAGTTAGCTTTTATTAACTTATTGTTAAAAATTCTCAGCAGGCAAAAGTAACTATTTTTACTTTGTAATCATAATTCACAATAACTATTGGGATATTGATAAAAAAATATAGTGTTTTTTGATTATTTCACAATATTTTTTGCAAATCCCACGTCAGAATCTTAATGTCTCATTAGGCCTTTTACAAATATAGACCACAAAAAAAGGCCATCGTTTAAACGATGGCCTTTTCACTTATATATCAGTAATTATCGGATATATTCTATCTTCTGTTCTTCTTCTGTGTTCTTGCTATCGAAGAAACCTTGTTCACTCATCCACTCGTCACTGTAGATCTTGCTCATATAACGAGATCCGTGATCTGGGAAGATCATTACAACTACACTATCTTCATCGAATTCGCCTTCTTCATTTAGTTGAGAAACGGCTTGCATTACAGCACCACTCGTATATCCAACAAATAGACCTTCTGTCTTAGATATCTCGCGTGCAGAATGGGCACTGGCTTCATCGCTAACCTTTGTGAAGCTATCAATGATATCGAAATCAGTTGCTGAAGGAATTAAGTTCTTACCCAATCCTTCTATTCGGTATGGATAGATCTCGTTCTTGTCAAACTCTTTAGTTTCGTGATATTTTTTTAGAATAGACCCATAGGCGTCCACTCCTAGAATACGAATGTTTGGATTTTGCTCCTTTAGGTACTTGGCTGTTCCCGAAATGGTTCCACCAGTTCCGCTACAAGCAACAAAGTGCGTGATCTTACCATTGGTCTGTTTCCAAATCTCTGGCCCAGTCGAGTTATAGTGAGCATCAATATTTAATTCGTTGAAATATTGGTTGATATATACAGAACCTTTGATCTCTTCATGTAAACGCCTAGCTACTTGATAATAAGATCTAGGGTCGTCTGCACTAACATGCGCAGGACAAACATATACCTTTGCTCCCATTGAACGAAGCATATCGATCTTATCCTTAGACGATTTTGAGCTTACTGCCAAGATACATTCGTATCCCTTGATAATACTTACCATGGCCAAGCTAAATCCAGTATTTCCTGAAGTTGTTTCGATAATTGTATCTCCTGGTCTGATAAGCCCTTTTCTCTCTGCTTCTTCAATTATATAAAGGGCTATCCTGTCTTTTGTAGAGTGTCCAGGATTGAATGCTTCTACTTTAGCAAAGAAATTTCCGCTAAACTCTTCAACAATTTTATTCAAACGAATCAGGGGTGTATTCCCTACTAGTTCGAGCACATTGTTAAACGCATTTATGTCTTGTTCCATATTTGTTCGTAAGGTTAAAATCGAAGACCTGTAATTCTACAAAGAATACAAATCGTGCAAATTTAATCTATTTTTTTTAATTACTCTTTTATACCTTCTAGGTCAAACATAAAGGCATATTCTTCGGCAACTTCCTTAAGGGCTTCGAACCTTCCTGAGGCGCCTCCGTGACCTGCATCCATGTTGGTATGAAACAAAATAATATTATCGTCTGTTTTGAGTTCTCTTAACTTGGCCACCCATTTCGCTGGCTCCCAATATTGCACCTGTGAATCATGATATCCTGTAGTGATCAACATGTTTGGATAGTCTTGTGCCTTCACTTGGTCATAAGGTGAGTACGACAACATATATTCATAAGAATCTTTGTTGTTTGGATTCCCCCACTCATCATATTCTCCTGTCGTCAAAGGGATGCTATCATCTAACATTGTAGTTACAACATCTACAAATGGCACGGCCGCTACTACTCCATTATAAAGCTCTGGAGCCATATTTACTACTGCTCCCATAAGCAATCCTCCAGCAGAGCCTCCCATCGCATATTGATGGTCTGCTGATGTATATTTTTCAGCAATCAAATATTTCGAGCAATCCACAAAATCAGTGAAGGTATTCTTCTTTGTGAACATTTTTCCGTTTTCATACCATGGTCTTCCAAGATATTGTCCGCCACGAATATGCGCGATGGCAAAAATAAATCCACGGTCTAATAGGCTTAAACGAGAAGTCGAGAAGTAAGGGTCGATCGTTGCGCCATAAGAGCCATACCCATAAAGTAGCAAAGGGTTCTTTCCATCTTGCTTCATTCCTTTACGGTAAACCATTGAAATCGGAATCTTCGTACCATCTTCGGCTGTGGCCCAAACACGTTTTGATTCGTAGTTGTTCTTGTCAAATTTTCCGCCTAGAATCTCCTGTTCTTTCTTGATTTCTTTTTCCTTCGTCTTCATATTGAAATCAATCGTCGAAGCAGGCGTTGTCATAGATTGATAACCATAGCGCAAGATATCGGTATCAAAGTCTAAATTACGTGTTGTATAGGCAGTGTACGTCTCATTGTCAAACGGTAGGTAAAACGAATCTGTACCATCCCAACGAGTAATTTTGATCTTGTTGAGTCCGTTGTCACGTTCACTGACTACCAAATAGTCTTTGAAAATATCGATGTCTTCGAGCAATACGTCTTTTCTATGCGGAATGACCTCTTCCCAGTTGGCTTTCTCAGTATTGTTCTCTGAGGTCTTCATCAACTTAAAGTTGGTCGCATCATCTGTATTTGTTACAACGTAAAAAGAATCACCGTAGTGGTAAATGCTGTATTCATGCCCTCGTTCCCGTGGCTGAAATACTTTAAACGTCCCATTCGGGTCGTCTGCCTTCAAAATTTGATATTCTGACGTCAATGTGCTTGTAGATCCAATCACCAAATATTCTTGCGAAGTTGTTTTGTACACAAAAGCATAGAATGTATCGTCATTCTCTTCGAAGATCAATTGATCGTTATTTACATCGCCGCCTAGCGTATGCTTCATGATCTTATCTGATCGTAAGGTTTGAGGGTCCTTCTTTGTGTAGAATAACGTTTTGTTGTCATTGGCCCAAGTCGAACCTCCTGTGGTATTATCAATACGCTCTGGGAATATTTTTCCGGTTTCAAGATTTTTGACCTGAATGGTGTATTGTCGTCTTGAAACAGTATCAACCCCGAATGAAACAAGCTTGTTATCCGGGCTCACATTGATTCCGACCAATCGGAAATATTCATGACCTTCGGCCATTTTATTACAATCAAAGAGCACTTCCTCTTCAGCATCTAACGTTTCTTTCTTTCGTGTATATATTGGGTAGTTCTTTCCTTCTTCAAAACGTGTAATATACCAATACCCGTTAAACTTGTACGGTACAGACTCATCGTCTTCTTTGATTCGACCTTTCAACTCTTCAAAGAGCGACTTTTGAAAATCTTTGGTATGGGCAGTCATCTTGTCATTGTAGTCATTCTCTCTTTCAAGGTAGTCAATGACCTCAGAATCATCTCTTTTACTTAACCAATAGTAGTTGTCCACACGAACATCTCCGTGCTTTTCAAGGTTGGTGGCAATTTTCTCCGCCTTTGGCGGAACGTTCTCTTCTTTCACGCTGTTTTCTTTTTCTTCTTTACACGAAGTGGCAAAAATAAGACATGTAGATAAAATAACGGCTGGTTTTTTCATGATAAGATTTTATTCATTAAAGACGACAATTTAATAATTTTGTGACAGTAATTTTAAATTTTAAGAAAATGTTTGGAGACTTAATGGGCATGATGGGGAAACTAAAAGAAGCCCAAAAAAAGATTGAAGAAACCAAAAAAAGGTTGGACACCGTATTGATCGATGAGCAAAGTTCTGACGGACTGCTCAAAGTCACTATAACGGCCAACAGAACGATCAAGTCTATAGAAGTAAGTGACGAGCTTCTTCAGGATAAAGAACAGCTTGAAGACTATCTAGTGCTTACAATGAATAAGGCTATTGAAAGAGCCACCGCAATCAACGAGACCGAACTCGGGGCCGTAGCCAAAGAAGGCATGCCCAATATCCCAGGAATGGACATGTTTAAATAGAGCATTATAAAATGAAAAAAGGAGCCGTTTGGCTCCTTTTCTATATCTGTAGATTTGTCAACCTAAATTATTGGCTGATGAATCTAAATTCTGTTCTACGGTTATCAGCATGCTCTCTTTCAGTACAAGAAACACCATCAGAACATCTGTTCTTCAATCTTGTTTCACCGTATCCGTTAGCAACCAATCGGCTATTGTTAATTCCTTTAGAAATCAAGTAATTAGTTACGGCCTGTGCTCTTCTTTCAGATAAAGCTTGGTTACTAGATTTAGAACCTCTAGAGTCAGTGTGAGAAGCAATCTCGATTGATGCACCTTCGTTCTCTCTAAGAAGTGGTAACAAACGCTCATCGATGATACGCTTAGCACCTGAAGTCAAAGTGGCACTACCAAGGTTCCAGTTGATTGGAAGCGGATTGTACTCTACCAACTTACACTCGATCTCTCTCCATACGGTCAAACCACCTTTTTTGTCAAGGATTTCTTTGGTAACGGTTTTAGTCACAGCAGGA
Source organism: Flavobacteriaceae bacterium (assembly GCA_028279515.1). Taxonomy (GTDB): domain Bacteria; phylum Bacteroidota; class Bacteroidia; order Flavobacteriales; family Flavobacteriaceae; genus JANQNQ01. The sequence goes on along the minus strand of JANQNQ010000004.1, from coordinate 317,206 downwards.
ACTGTTTCTTCGACAACTTTAGAATCGCTTACAAGCACAGTTTTCTTGATCGTTCCAGTTTTCTGAGGAATGTCAATCACACGTGTCGTTGGTGGTGTTACCATCACACGCTTCTTAACAGTCTTGGTCACAGCAGGAATTTCTTCTACTCTAGTGCTCTCAGGAATGATAATCGTTTTAGTAACCGTCTTAGTTACAGCAGGGATCTCAATTACTCTAGTACTTGGAGGCGTTACCATAACAGTACGCTCCATAGTTTTTGTCACAGCAGGAATCTCGATTACTTCAGTCTTAGGAGCAGATACCATCACAGTCTTGTTCATTGTGATCGACTTAGAAGGAATCTCAACTACTCTTGTTGAAGCAGGCTTTGTTACAATTTTCTTTGTATACGAAGCCATACCGCAATCAGGATCTGATGAAGTATCACAATCAGGAGTTCTCACAGAGGTGGCATCGCTCTTTAAAACGGTTGTCGAAACTGTTTGGAATTGAGCTGGTACATTTTTATAGCACCATGTTCTACAATCGTTAGGATCGCTAGAAGCACAATCAGGAGCTACGTCACCCATTTCCCATTTAGCGGTCTTAGGTCTTGTCTCGATAGTCTCTGATGAGTTCTCAAAGCTAGCAGGAATTACTCGTAAGCTAGAACCAAACTCACGCTTTCTATAGCTAATAGTTTCAGTTCCCCACTCTGCTGGTACTACCTCAAGACGTTGGCTTGTTTCTTCAGTTACTACGGTTACCTTCTGCGTTTCGTACTTAGCCGGAATCATTTTCAGCTTTTGACTAGCAGGCTGAACAACAACCTCAAACTTTTGCGTTTCGTACTTTGCAGGAATTAGCTCCAAACGTTGGCTCGCTTCTTTCACAACCACAGTCTCTTTTTGAGTCTCTGTACGCGCAGGAATCTTTACTAAACGTTGGCTGGCTTCTTTTACTACCACCTCTACGTTTCTCATCTCATACTTGGCAGGAACAACTTCTAAACGTTGTCCAGCTTGTTGAGTGATTACTTCTTCAGTAACAGTTTCGTACTTTGCAGGAATGGTCTTTAGTTTTTTGTAGGCTGGAGATACCGTTACGGTAACCTCCTCATTTCTCCATACATCTGGAGTGACACATCGAACATAGCATTTCCCCGGTTCCGGATTTGTCGGAAGATCTTGCGCAAAAGTGATGGAAGTAAACAATAGCGCAAGAAAAATGAATAAGGCATTTTTCATGATTAAAACGTTGATTTAATTAGTGTTACATTAACAAGTTACGAAATTAATTTAACATTTTTGGAAACGATTTTAACACTTGGTTCACATTTTGGAAAATGGTTTAAAACCAGTTTTTCATCGATGAAATGCATTTTTTTCATCGATAAACTACACTTTTTTCCAATGCATGCATAAAGAATTTTTTTACGGCTTCTACTTTTTTGATATATTTACTGAACGAACTAAAAAACTTTTTTAACCATGTTTGAAATATTCCAAAGTGACAAAAACGAGAAGTACTACTTCAACCTAAAAGCTAAGAACGGACAGATCATTCTTTCTAGCCAAGGGTATGCAGATAAAAACGGTGCTAAGAACGGTATTGATTCTGTAAAGAATAACTGCGATGACGATAGCCGTTATGAGCGTAAAACTGCTGCCAACGGCAAATTCCATTTTAACTTGAAGGCTGGAAACGGACAGATCATTGGATCTAGCCAAATGTATGCTTCTGAAGCTGGAATGGAAAACGGTATTGAGTCGGTAAGAAACAATGCTGGTGGTGAAGTAAAAGACCTTACTGAATAGTCTATTCAATCAAAAGACTTTTAAACACATAAAAAAAGCGTCGTGGTCACGACGCTTTTTTTACGGGTAAACTTTTCAGAATTTCTAAAAACTTGTTATGCATTTCGTCTGAATAATCCAAATGGGTTACAATCCTCAGTTTGCCTTGCCCCATTCCAATAATGTGGACTCCGTTACTTTCGAGTGTTTGTAGAAACTGTGTTTCGTCAATGTCATCCTGAATGTTGAAGATGATGATGTTTGTTTCGATGGGCTCAACGTTCTTGACAAAGGAAAGCGTTCTCAAAGTAGCTCCAATATCTTGTGCTTTGTCATGGTCTTCAGACAAACGGTCAATGTGATGGTCCAGCGCATAGATTCCTGCAGCGGCCAAATAACCAGCCTGACGCATTCCTCCTCCAAATACTTTTCGCACTCTAAACGCACTTTCTATCAACGCATCACTTCCGACAAGCACTGAACCCACAGGGCAACCAAGTCCCTTGCTTAAGCAAACCGATACGGTATCAAAGATGGCTCCGTATTCCTTAGCGGTCTCTTTCTTTTTGACCAACGCATTCCACAATCGTGCACCGTCCAAATGATATCCTAGATCATGACTCTTGGCTACCTGGCGTATTCTCTTGATCTCTTCGATATCCCAACAGGCTCCGCCACCTTTATTTGTGGTATTCTCAATACACACAAGACTACTCTTTGGGCTATGATAAAAATCCGGTGGATTAATTGATGCCTGTACTTGATCTGCGGTCATCATTCCACGATGCCCATCTACCAATTTGCAAGTAACACCACTGTTAAAGGCCACTCCTCCCCCTTCATAATTGTACACATGCGCATACTTGTCGCATATCAATTGATCTCCGGGATCCGTATGCGCTTTGATTCCAGCTTGGTTAGCCATGGTTCCCGAAGGAAAGAACAAAGCACGTTCCATACCAAAAAGCTTGGCTACTTTCTCTTCTAAAGCATTTACCGTTGGGTCTGCCTTAAAGACATCATCACCAACTGAGGCGCTTAACATAGCGTCCAACATTCCTTGGGTCGGTCTGGTGACCGTATCACTGATCAGGTTTATTTCCATATAGGGCTTTCATTAAAAGTGCAGGTGGTTCCAATGGGCGACCCATCTGGTATTTTGGGAGACGCTATCACCTTAAATTTATCTGGGTTCTTCTTAAACTGAGCTATTTGTCTCAAATATTCGGTCGCATAGACTTTCTCTAAATCTTGTCCTTTTTTGGACTGAAGCCACTCTTGTAGCTCATTTAACTTGTAACGCACTATGGCGTTTACTTGTGGATATGCCTTGGTGTCCTTTGCCAAACTCATCAAATGCTTCAACACATTAAAATTAATGGTTTGCTGTACTTCGAAGAGATAGCTATTTCTTTGTTTTTGTTTGAAGGTACCCTCCAGCAATTCATCAATTACTTTCTCAAGGCCTAATTGTCCATCGTCCATGGCACTTTGCTGCACCAAACGAGAGGCTCTTTCAGGATGCAACAATAATCGTAAAGACATGTCACTAGCGGTTGAAGCAACGCTCAGCGCATCAAAGGCAACACCTGTCTGTCCGCTAAAAGATTCTCTTCCTCTCCAATAGCCCATGGCTCTTGGCGGAAATAAGGACAGCTTATCTTTTGGAATAGCTAGGGTCTCTGCGTCTAAAGTCATCAACAGTGCTTCTAACGCCTCCTTCTGGGCCTTTTTATCAACAACTTTGGTGATGAGTTGTCCGTCACCTTTTACCGCATAATTATAGTTCAATCCAGCAATGAGCTTCACTGCTGCCTCGGTCTGATAACGATGAAAGAAATACAGCGGTACAAAAACATCTTCTAATACAGAATATGGCTCATTGCTTCGAATGTTGTCGACAGAGAAATTGGCAATCGCACTTTCTCTAACCTTTAGCACACGCGCCAACTCTTCACTAGCATTGCTACCATTATCCCAAAGGTGAGCCAGGGCGTGGGCACCTCCTTGCGGGCGCGCATCACTATCAGAAATGTAACGTAGTCCTGCTTTGTAAGCGCCATCCAATATCTTGTTTAAGGCTTCTTTTTCATCCGTACCTTTTGGGAACTCAGAATATGAATAGGCCACTGTTACTTTATCCCATGCACCAATTTTATCATCATAGGCATTACTAAAGTCTATGGTACCATCTTTTCGCAGTGTTAATTGAGGGTGCGGATAATCCATCACCGAAGCCCTTCCATTAGTACTAGCAGCGAAGTTGTGCGAGAAACCCAGCGTATGTCCTATTTCATGTGCCGAAAGCTGTCGGATACGAGCCAAAGCCATATCTAACATCGGCTGATAATTATCATCGCGCTCGGCAAAAGGTTTGTTCATCAATGCCTGTGCGATCATAAAATCTTGACGAATACGTAAGCTCCCAAGGCTGACATGTCCTTTGATGATCTCGCCAGTTCTGGGGTCAGTAACGCTTCCACCATAACTCCAACCTCTGGTTGAACGGTGCACCCATTGGATCACATTGTAACGTACATCCATAGGATCGGCATCGTTTGGCAATATTTTCACCTGAAACGCATCTTTGTAGCCAATGGCCTCAAAAGCTTGATTCCACCATTTTCCGCCATCTAATAGTGCCGAACGAATTGGCTCGGGTGTTCCGTTGTCCAAATAATAAATGATCGGTTCAACAGCCTCACTAACCGCTGCCGTTGGATTCTTCTTTTTTAATCGGTGGCGCGTGATGAAACGTTTTACAATCGGTTCTTGTACCGGTGTCGCATAGTCCAAATAGGTAGTTTGCCAAGAACCACTTCTTGGATCGTACACTCGTGTCTCATATCCTGCGTCTGGTAACCGAACAAATGAATGATGCTGCACAACAGAAACCAAAGAGGAATTCGGCGTTACCGAACGAATGTTTCCGCCTTTGGCTTCTCCTTTAAACGTAAGCAACGCTTCGAATTCAACATTTTCAGGAAATGCTTTTGTGCGTTCCATCGCCAAGGCGCTCTTCGATGTATCCAAACTGTACGAACCTTGATTCGAACCTTTAAGCCTTCTACTTACACCATGTGCATCGCGCATCAAGAAAGGCGTAAGATCTATAATATACTTTCCGTCTTTTTCCTCTTCGATCTTAAATCCATGCAAGACAGATTTGGCAAAGGCTTGCTCGACAGAACGTCGTTCGAGTTCATTATCAGTAATCGCACGATAGTCTAAGTTGGGTTGTATCAATAATAGTTTGTTTCCGGCCTTTTTGAAAAAAACAACCTGCTCTCCTCCTAGTTGGCCGCGGTCCAATCCAATGTCATTGCTTCCGACACCGCTACTCAACGAATTGACATAAAGGAATTCTTCTTCCAGTTTGTCAACTTCCAAATAGATCTTGTCTTCTTTTTCACTGTAGTGAAAATTGAAATACCCATCGAATTTCTTAAGGTCTTTCTTCTTTTCTAAAAATTGAGAAAAGGCGGTTTGCATCGAAAAGACGGCGATACAGCATACTAGTAACGTTCTCATAAGGATAGTTTGATGTTTCCTACTGCATAAAATTAGATAAAATAGTTTTCTCGCAAAAAGCGATGTATTACTTTTGTTTAAAATTGGATAATATATGGTTACTACCGATCAGGTAAAAGACCTTCAGGAACGCCTTGGCGCGTTAAGGAGGTATCTTTGACATCGATGCCAAGCTCATCGAAATTTCTAACGAAGAAGAAAAAACATTCGATCCCAATTTCTGGAATGACTCGAAAGCCGCCGAAAAGATCATGCAGCACTTGCGCGGGCTTAAGAAATGGGTTGAAGATTACAATAAAGCAGAAGGCCTCATAGGCGACCTCGAGGTACTGTACGAATTTCATAAAGAAGGAGAAGCTACTGCCGAAGACCTCCAAGAACATTTTGAAAAGACGATCACCTTGGTCGAAGACATGGAATTCAAGAACATGCTTTCGGACGAAGGAGACGGCATGAGTGCCGTTTTGCAGATCACCGCTGGTGCTGGAGGTACCGAAAGCTGTGATTGGGCAAGTATGTTGATGCGTATGTATTTGATGTGGGGCGAAAAGAACGGTTATAAAGTGAAAGAGCTTAACTATCAAGAAGGAGATGTTGCCGGAATCAAGACCGTAACGCTCGAGTTTGATGGCGAATATGCTTTTGGTTGGCTTAAAGGAGAAAATGGCGTGCACCGTTTGGTACGTATCTCTCCGTTTGACAGTAATGCCAAACGACACACCTCTTTTGCTTCGGTCTATGTATACCCTATGGTAGATGATTCGATAGAGATCGAAGTCAATCCAGCCGATATCGAAATCACCACAGCGCGTTCTAGTGGTGCAGGAGGACAGAACGTAAATAAGGTTGAAACTAAAGTGCAACTTTGGCACAAACCGACGGGAATACAAATCTCTTGTTCTGATTCTCGATCACAGCACGATAACAGGGCAACAGCTATGCAAATGCTGAAATCTCAACTCTATGAGATCGAGTTGCGAAAACGTATGGAAGCTCGTCAAGAGATCGAGGCCAGTAAGATGAAAATCGAATGGGGTTCTCAAATACGAAACTACGTTATGCACCCATATAAGCTTGTAAAAGATGTGCGTACGGCTCAGGAAACCGGAAACGTCGATGCCGTAATGGACGGAGACATAAGTGAGTTCTTAAAGGCGTACTTGATGATGATGGGACAAAAGGACGAAAAACAACTGTAAACGATATGAAAACCATTGACACCATTATTTTTGACCTAGGCGGGGTACTCATCGACTGGAATCCCGAATACGTATATCTTGACGTATTCAATGGCGACCGAAAGAAGATGCAATGGTTCTTTGACGAGATCTGCACCACCGATTGGAACGAAAACCAAGATGCTGGTTACCCATTGGACAAAGCCACCGAAGAGCGCGTAGCTATGTTTCCTGAACACGAAGAACTGATCAGAATGTACTATGGCCGCTGGGTCGAAATGTTGGGAGATGCCATTCAGGATACGGTAGTTATTTTGGAAAAATTCATCAAGGATCCACGATTTAAAGTAGTGGCCCTTACCAATTGGAGTCATGAGACCTTTCCTATCGCACTAGATCGTTTTGAGTTTTTGCATTGGTTCGAAGGTATTTTGGTTTCGGGGGAAGAAAAAACTCGAAAGCCCTTTAGAGAGATCTATGAACTGACGCTTGATCGTTTTGATATTAAGGCGGAAAATTCCATCTTTATTGACGACAACTTACGAAACATTGAAGCCGCGAACGCTATGGGCATCAATGGTATTCATTTTAAAAATGCCGAAACACTTAAAGAGCAATTGAAAACATTTCAGATTCATCTATAATCATGATCAAAATATATCACAATCCGCGTTGCAGAAAGTCTAGAGAAGGACTTCAACTTGTCGAGAACTCTGGTAAGGAGTTCGAAATCATCAAATACCTTGAAGACCTTCCGTCAGAAAAAGAACTAAAAGAAGTGATCGATCTGCTTGGCATAAAACCTGAGCAGCTTGTGAGAAAAGGGGAAGCCATTTGGAAAGAACAATTTAAAGGAAAGGAACTGAGCGATCAAGAGATCATCAAGGCCATGATCGAAAATCCAAAACTGATCGAACGTCCTATTGTTATCAATGGAAACAAAGCTGTCATTGGAAGACCACCTGAGACAATACTTGATATTATTTAAAATTGAGTTTCTATGTTACTCCCCTCTTTGGTCAAAGAGGGGAATGAATTCCGCAAAGCGGAAGAAAGGGGAGTTCGTTTTTGTTAACATCTCAATACTAACATCTTTGTACTTACTACTTTGTACTTAGTACTAAAATCAGATTCTCACCTTCTCAGAAATTGCGCCAAAAACTAATGACCAACAACCAACAACTCGTTTTAACAAACATTTAACCAACACCCATTAAACCTTCTTCTACATTTGGGGTCGAAACTTTATAAAGTAAAGTTTATAAGACACTATGAGAACTATCCAAAAACTGCTGGTGCTAGTCACCGTGCTTTCTTTCAGTACGGTCATGGCCCAGGGAAGAGGCGGACAAAGGGCACAACAAGACCCTGAAGAAGCTGCCAACGAGCGTGTTGAAAAATATGCGGAACCACTACAATTAGATGAGCTTCAAAAAGCATTGTTAAAAGCCAACTTCATTGAGTACGGTAAAAAGCAGCGTTCGTTGTTCACTTCAGAAATGACCAGGGAGGAAAAGCGAGACAGCATGCAAGGGCTTCGCAAGGAACAGCTAGATAAACTGGCCGAGTTCTTGACCGAAGAACAACTTACCACTTTAAAAGAACTTCAACAAAAAGAACGAAAAAAACGTCGCGGCTCCCGAAGAGGAGGACGTGATCGTGGCTAAGAATTGCTAACCTACATCTAATGAAAAAACTCTTTTTATTGATACTTGTTTGTATCATTGCAACGCAAGCATCCTTTGGGCAACGCCCACAACTCTCAAAAGTAACTATCTCAGGAAAAGTGGTCGATCAAGAGACCAATGAACCTCTTGAATATGCCACGATCGTTTTACAAAACACCAAAAGAAAAAGAATGCTCACCGGTGGTATTACCGATGAAAAAGGAAACTTCGAGGTAGAGATATTCTCTGGTAACTACGATCTAAAAATCGAATACATCTCATTTAAAACGTACGAAGTAAAAAATCAGGACTACGGAGCTTCGACCAATATTGGTACGATTAAACTAGCCCTTGACGCCGCCGCGCTGGACGAAGTAGAAGTAATAGCCGAAAAGACCCAAGTCGAAATTCGATTGGACAAAAAGATCTACAATGTTGGTAAAGACCTAATCTCTCAAGGCGGAACGGTTACCGACGTATTGGACAATGTACCTTCTGTTTCGGTTGATGTAGAAGGAACCATTTCGCTTCGCGGAAATGAAAATGTGCGCATTCTCATCAACGGAAAACCCTCTGCTCTAGTTGGGCTTAGCGGTACAGATGCGTTGCGACAACTTCCAGCGGAATCTATTGAGAAGGTCGAGGTAATCACTTCTCCTTCGGCACGGTATGACGCTGAAGGTACCGCAGGTATTCTGAACATTATTTTGAAACGAAGCAAGATCCAAGGATTCAACGGGTCTTTCACAGCCAATACCGGATACCCAACACAGGCAGGACTATCGGCCAACTTAAATTACCGTACCGAAAACCTTAATATTTTCACGAATACGGGATACAACTATCGTGACATTCCTGGTAATTCGTTTACCGACAATACCTTCTTTGATGGTAACGGTATCAGAACCGGTTCGAGCCAAGAGACTCGTGAATTCGAACGTACGCGTAAAGGATTCAATAGCAATATTGGTTTAGAGTACTATATCAATAAAAGCACTTCGATAACAGGAACACTATTATACCGAAAAAGTGATAACTCAAGCGAGACCACAAACAACATTTTCAATTTTGACGAGAACGATATCTTAGAGAGTCAGACGCGACGTTTTGATCCGGAAGCCGAAGATGATAAGACCGTACAAGTGGCGTTGAATTTTGTGAAGGACTTTGATGATAGCGGACACCGTTTGACCTTTGACTTTCAGCATGAAGACAGCCGTGAAGATGAACGTTCCATCATCGTAGATACAGAAATCGTTGGGGACGGCAGTGTACAACGTGAAAGCGTGAGTACCATCGAAGATCAACGACGCATCTTATTACAAGGTGATTACGTGCTGCCTATTGGCGAAGACAGTCAGTTTGAAGCGGGTTACCGCGGAAACTTCAGGGAGCAAACCTCTGATTATGTGGTTGCCTTCGAAGAAAACGGAGTGTTTGTTGAGGATCAAGACTTGAGCAATGTACTTAACTATCGCGAGTATGTAAATGCGTTCTACACCCAATACGGAAGCAAGATCGGAAAGCTATCATACTTGTTAGGGTTGCGCTTGGAGGACACCAATATTGGCATCAATCAGCTTACAACAGGTGACTTCAACAACAAGCGATATACAGACCTCTTCCCTACCGTGAACTTGGCGTATGAGATCGATGAGACGCAAAGCATCACGTTAGGTTACAACCGAAGAATACGTCGTCCGCGTTCGCGTTTTATCAATCCGTTTCCGTCCAGGTCCAGTGCCACGAACCTGTTTCAAGGGAATCCAGATATTGACCCGAGTTACTCGAATTCGTTTGACCTTGGATATTTGAAACGTTGGGAGAAGTTTACGCTTAGCGGCTCAACTTATTTTCAGAGAGCTACTCAATCGTTCACCTTTATCACAGAAGAAACGGGTGAAACAGTTGTGATCAGTGGAGACCCTAATGATCCGAACAGTAATGTGGTCGAAGTACCTGTATTACGTAGAACACCCATCAACCTTTCGAAGAACGATCGCTATGGGTTCGAATTTACGCTGGCCTACAACCCAAGCCGTAAGTGGCGTATGAACGGAAACTTCAACTTCTTTCAATCGATCACTGAAGGGGATTTCAACGGACAAAATTTCGATGCGGACAACGTAAGTTGGTTCATTCGATTCAATAATACCTATACTCTTCCAGGGAAAATCAACTGGCAGACCCGCTTTTTCTATCGCGGTCCGTCAGAAACAGCCCAGAGCAGGAACGAAGGGATTCTGTCAACCGATTTGGCTTTTAGCAAAGATCTGTTTAAGGAAAAGGCAACGATTTCAGTAAGGGTGAGCGATCTGTTCAACTCGAGAAAGCGTAAGTCAACAAGCACGACTCCAAACACGCTGTCATACAGTGAGTTTCAGTGGAGACAGCGTACCTTCAATCTTACATTCACGTATCGTTTCAATCAGAAGAAAAACGACCGAAACCGAAGACGTTCACGCAATGGTGGAGGTGATGACGATCTAGACTTTGAAGGATAATTTTTCCGAAGAAAAGAAAATAGAAGAAATAAAAAAGGGACGCTATCAGCGTCCCTTTGTCTTTTAGTTTGCTTGTCTCTTAGCTTTCTTAGCCTCGCGCTTCTCTTTGAGAAGTTCTACGATCGAACCGCCAATCCAATAAGGAACCATGAAGGTCAATAAAAAGATCATCAACCAAAATCCAATGGTAAGGATTGAAAGGAATGCTAAAAAGCCTAAGTACTGGTCAAATTCAAACATAATTTCCGGAAATTTTCGAATTCGTGTCCAAAGATACCACCAAATTTTGGATTGACGAAGGGATCACTTGATATTTGTTGTAAGTGCCTTATTCTGTATTGATTATTGATTATTTTTTATTGTTGATTTGTTTATGCGTTTAATCGTTTAGTTGATGGGCATAACCAGAAGTAATGAATCATTCCTCCTAAAAAGAAGGGACTAAGGGGGGTGTTTAGAATTGTGCTGGTGTAATTTTTACACACCCCTCAATCCCCTCTTGTTAGAGGGGAAGCAGAATGCTGTGGCAAATCCTAAGCTCCAAATCTCAAATTCCAGAACTAAAATCTCATTAACATCTAAAATTCAATATTCACAATAGTCTCACATCTCATATCTAATATCTCAATACTCTGTACCCAATACTTTGTATTAACATCCAATACATATGAAAAAGATTCCCGCTTTGCGCCTCCGCTAAAGCTTCAGCGGCACGCGGGTGCGAGAATGACAGTCCTACATCAAGATTTCGGACTGTGAAGACTAAAAACTAACAACCAAAGACTAAGAACTATTGCGAGGAAACTCGTATTTTTGCACTTTCATTAAAACAACAATTCACCATCATGGAATACCGCATTGAAAAAGATACTATGGGCGAGGTAAAGGTACCAGCCGACAAATATTGGGGCGCGCAGACCGAACGTTCTCGTAACAACTTTAAAATCGGTCCGGCTGCTTCTATGCCGTTAGAGGTCGTATACGGTTTCGCGTATTTGAAAAAGGCTGCTGCTTATACCAACTGTGAGCTAGGAGTACTTCCTATCGAAAAGCGTGACCTGATCGCACAGGTATGTGATGAAATTCTTGAAGGAAAGCATGACGACCAATTTCCGTTGGTGATCTGGCAGACGGGTTCGGGCACACAAAGTAATATGAACGTGAACGAAGTTGTTGCCAACCGAGCTCATGAGATCGCAGGAAACGTAATCGGCGAAGGAGAAAAGACCATTCAGCCAAATGATGATGTAAATAAATCGCAGTCTTCAAACGATACCTTCCCTACCGGAATGCACATTGCTGCGTACAAGAAGGTGGTTGAAGTAACGATTCCGGGAGTTACCCAACTTAGAGATACGCTTAAGAAAAAATCGGAAGAGTTTAAAGACTGTGTGAAGATCGGACGTACGCATTTAATGGATGCCACTCCCCTTACCTTAGGACAAGAGTTCTCGGGCTATGTTTCTCAATTGGACCACGGATTGAAAGCATTGGAGAATACACTAGAACATCTTTCTGAATTGGCTTTAGGCGGAACGGCTGTTGGAACGGGTCTGAACACTCCGAAGGGGTATGCAAAGCGTGTTTCAGAATTTATTGCGGAGTTCACCGGACTTCCTTTTGTTTCGGCTCACAATAAGTTTGAAGCCTTAGCTGCGCATGACGCTTTTGTCGAGACGCATGGGGCTTTGAAACAAATCGCTGTTTCTTTAAATAAGATCGCTAACGACATTCGTTTCATGGCTTCAGGGCCTAGAAGTGGTATCGGAGAGATCATTATCCCTGCGAACGAACCAGGAAGTTCGATCATGCCAGGAAAAGTGAATCCTACACAATGTGAGGCATTGACCATGGTATGTGCTCAGGTGATGGGGAACGATGTGGCTGTTACCGTTGGAGGAACACAAGGTCATTATGAATTGAACGTTTTTAAACCAATGATGGCAGCAAATCTGCTTCAGTCGGCACAATTGATCGGTGATGCGTGTGTATCGTTCGAAGAACATTGTGCAAGCGGTATTGAGCCAAATCATGCACGTATCGAGGAGTTGTTAAACAATTCGTTGATGCTTGTGACCGCGTTGAATACCAAAATCGGGTATTACAAAGCAGCAGAGATTGCCAATACGGCCCACAAAAATGGTACAACCTTAAAAGAGGAAGCTATCAACTTAGGATACGTAACCGCCGAAGAATATGACGAATGGGTGCGTCCTGAAGACATGACCGGCTCTTTAAAATAAACTATCGCAAAAGGGGTAATCCAGATTACCTTATTGCAACGTACATATTAGTACACCGCCAAATTTAAACGGTGGCCTAACTATCAACGATAAAACGCCAGTGCAGTGCACTGGCGTTTTTTTATACGCTTATTCCTGATTCTTGACCACTTATTACATTCTGCACTGTGAATTGATTGATTGGGATTAATTTGGAACAAACTAAAAATGAGAATTTCAACAAAAAGAGTATTAGCGTTCATTATTGATATGTCTATAATATCAATGGTATTTGGCCTTATTCAAAACTTTATTCCGTTAATAATCGAAATAAGGGAATATGAATTGGGGACATTTGATATTCTGGTCAAATTCTCTTTCGTTTTTGTTTTTTACTTTTTATATCTATTTGCCTTTGATTTTGCGAAGGAAGGCAGAACCGTGGGGAAAATGATTTTTAATATCCTTGTGATTTCAAGAAAAACAATGAAAACTCCTAAAAGGAAAATGCTACTCTTGCGTTCATCCTATAAGGTCATGAGCATGATCGTATTGCCAATATCTGTCCTGCTTTTTTACTTTTTTGATCAATTCACATTACAAGATACGTTTTGCGATACCGAAACGATCAAGTCAAATATGGCGTAGCATGGTACAAACACCCATGCTGTGCATTGGCGTTTTTTTATTCCTTAAAATTTCGTCAACTTTGACACTCAAAACCTGTATACTGTGACTACACTCATCATCAATATCAAAGAACTGCTTCAAGTTAGAGAAACACCTGTTGAAAAGGTAGCTGGACCTGACATGAAAACGCTTCCGTCCATCAAAAATGCCTACCTATATATTGAAAGTGGAATCATTGCCGACTTTGGCAAGATGAGCGAACTAGAAATTACTTCTACCGATGAGATCATCGATGCATCTGGAAAAGTAGTACTTCCTACATGGTGTGATAGTCACACGCATATTGTATATGCCGGAAACCGTGAGCAGGAGTTTGTTGATCGTATCAACGGTCTCACCTATGAAGAGATCGCGAATCGCGGTGGAGGCATTCTTAATTCGGCTAAAAAACTACAGGAGACCTCAGAAGAAGAATTGTATCAGCAATCGGCCCAACGTCTCAAAGAGGTTATTAGACTGGGTACTGGTGCCGTCGAAATCAAATCTGGCTACGGACTTACAACCGAGGCTGAATTAAAAATGCTTCGAGTCATCAAGAAGCTTAGAGAAAACTACCAGATTCCCATCAAAGCTACTTTTTTAGGAGCACATGCGGTACCAGCCAATTACAAGGGCGACAAGGATGGATACATGGACTTGGTCATCGACGAAATGCTTCCGCAGGTAGCAAAAGAAAAATTGGCAGATTATGTCGACGTCTTTTGTGAAACTGGGTATTTCTCTGTTGAAGATACTGAGCGCCTTCTTTCCGCAGGAAAAAAACATGGCTTAACACCTAAGATTCACGTCAATCAATTTACGGCCATTGGTGGTGTACAGGCAGGTGTTGCTTATGATGCACTCTCTGTAGATCACTTGGAGGAGATGCGACCTGAAGATATTGAAGCTTTAAATGGTAGTGATACGATGCCTGTGGCACTTCCGTCCTGCTCGTATTTTTTGAGTATTCCATACACGCCGGCCAGAGATATCATCGACGCAGGGTTACCGCTTGCATTGGCTACCGATTACAATCCGGGGTCTACACCGAGCGGTAATATGAATTTTGTGGTAAGTACTGCCTGTATCAAAATGAAGATGACCCCTGAAGAGGCCATCAATGCAGCCACGATCAATGGAGCTTATGCTATGGGTGTTTCGAAAACTCATGGAAGCATCACTGTTGGTAAGCACGCGAACGTGATCATTACCAAACCCATACCGAGTTATGGTTTTATGCCCTATGCCTTTGGAAGTAACGTGATTGACACTGTGCTCATCGATGGAAAGGTTATGGAATAAAAAAACCTCCAGTTTCCTGGAGGCTCTTTTTGAAAAAATTAAAACTCAGATTCGTCTATTTACCTAGACTATTTCAGTGTAAATTCTGTTTGAGAAACCAATCTTAGTCCTTCGTATACATTGACCACATAACGTCCGTTAGCAAACTCTGAGCCGCTGGCTGGGTCCACATAGTCACAAATATCCAAGGTCTTTTGTTCGTAATAAACTTTGGTCTTCTTGCTGTAGTTCAAGGTGTCCTCTCCTTCTGTGAACATCGCATTCTCTCCGATTACGTTGTTGTTTGGATCCAACACTTGAATCAAGAACTCACGATCGCCAGCTTCGGCAATTTTGTTCTCAGACAATGAGAAGCATACGCGTACTTTATCAGCTCTTCTAGCTCTTTCGGTAGACACCAATTTTCCTGAAGAACGTACTTTGATCCCTTCGGCTCTAAGTCCTGAAGATGTCAATGCTGATCCTGCTTCAACTACTTTGGCCAATTCTAGGTTCTGCACCAAAAGTGAATCGTTAAATTCAGTTTGCTCTGCCAATGCCAACGCCGTGCTATCACGTTCTAATGTTAACAATTGGTTTGACTCTTTCAACGTTTCGATCTCAGCAAGAAGCTGTGTTCTTTCCTTCTTTAATTGATTTACTTGTCTTCTAAATCTTGATAAGTAGGCTACATCAGCTTTCGCTGCTTTCAATGAGTCAATGTACTTTACGATGCGCTCTTTCGCCTCTGACAGGTCTTGATTGACAACGTCATTCTCGGCCTGAGCATCTTCGTAAGACGCCTTGATCTCATTAAGGTCCTTGATCATTAATTCTTTTTCATCTGCTAAAGCCAGTGCAGTGCTCTTTTGATCACTGTAAAGCTTTGTCCCAAAAATGATGCTCCCCAGCAGCAATGCTGCCAAGACACCAATAGCAATTTTAAATCCTTTGTTACTGTTTTGTTCCATGTTCTTGAGGTTTGATTTGTTAACTGGTTATTCTTTTTTTTGGTTCAATAATAACTCCTAATTTAGAAAAGTATTATATGAAACTGTTTAAAATGTTAAAAAACTTTTCAATAGATCCAGTCAACATGCTTTCAAAAAAACTTGTTTCCATGGATATATACGATAGTGATCAGCTTTTGGATCATTTAAAACGGCTTCCGTATGGAAGGAACTCAGACAGAGCTAATTACAACTTAGTTTTAACAGAAAATAAAGGAACCTGTGCTACAAAAC
Source organism: Flavobacteriaceae bacterium (assembly GCA_028279515.1). Classification (GTDB taxonomy): domain Bacteria; phylum Bacteroidota; class Bacteroidia; order Flavobacteriales; family Flavobacteriaceae; genus JANQNQ01. Next base: position 301,132 of record JANQNQ010000004.1, on the reverse strand, counting down.
ACGCCTTTTTTAAGCAAGTGGCCAATGAAAATAGCATAGAATCCATTAAACTGTTCATTGGAGTCTACGCCATGAATGAGGACAACACCCCTGGAATCGGAGCCGTCCTAGACCCATATGATCTTGACTACATTCCGGAGGCCCACACATACGTAAGAGTAAATGATACCATTCTTGACATAACACGGGACGTTGAAAGTGTTACTCCTTTCTCTGACAGCTTATTGTACGAAGAAGAAATACAACCCCAACAAATAGGAGCGCACAAGGTAAAACTACATCAAGATTACCTTCGAAGTTGGATCATAAAAAACCAATGCAAATTTGATTTTGAAACACTTTGGGGAATACGAGAAAAATGTATCTTAGCTTTAAGCAAGAACCAACCATAAATGCAACGACTTGTCGTATACGCGCGGGATCGTATTACCGCACTTATTAAGAAAAGAAAAGGAGAGACCAAGTTTGGAGAACGTGTTCAAACGCTAACCTCTGGCCAATTTGTGCACGAGCAATTGATACGCTCTAATGCAGAATACGTTTTGTTAGGAATTCCTGAAAATATAGGAATAAAAGCCAATGGAGGAACCCCAGGTACTACTGCTGTTTGGCAAGCTACACTCGAAGAGCTATTAAACACCCAACACAGCAAGCACAACAGGGCGAATAAATTCATGATCTTAGGACATTTGGATTTTGGCGATATGATCGAAAAGATAGACTCGTACGACTTTTCTAATTCTATTCAATTTGAAGAGACCCATAAAATGGTAGAAGAGATTGATCGGGAAGTAAGTCATATTATCTATCAAATCATATCTGCAGGAAAAAAAGCCATCATTATTGGTGGCGGACATAATAATGCCTACGGAAATATCAAGGGAACCGCTCTAGCCAACAACAAACCAATTAACGCAGTTAATGTAGATGTACAGGCTGATTTCAAAAGCCGGGATGGTAGAAATAGCGAAAATAGTTTCACCTATGCAATGGCAGAAGGTTTCTTAGATCGCTACTTTGTCTTTGGGCTTCATGAAAACTATACCTCAAAGAATGTCTTTGACAGGATGGATAAGTTTCAAGATCGTGTTCAATTTGACACCTATGAAGAATTGATGATCAGGCACGAAAAGAGCTTTAGTCACCGCATGAAAGCAGGTCTAGATTTTGTGTCAAAGAATAAATTTGGTATTGAAATCGACTGCAACGCCATTGAATCCGCCCCAAGTAGCACCATGGGTCCAAGTGGTTTTTCTGTAGCGCAGGCGCGCCAATTTGTTTCGTTCTTCTCGCGTCATAAAAATGCTGCGTATTTACACCTATGCGAGGCAACTCTAAATGAAAATGACCCTATCCAGGGCCAACAAGTGGGTAAACTACTCTCCTACTTGATTACTGATTTCATTAGGAAATAAGCACCGATTTGGAAATGTCATCTTGGTTTTGTATTTTTACATAAGCACTTATATAACTATTAATATGGATACACTTAAACTACAGAAAGAGCTTGGATTGGGGTCAAGGCTCACCCGTCTTAGCGAGATGATAATGAAAGAAATAAAAAAGGTATATAAGCATTATCACATTGATTTCGACCCGTACCTCTTTCCTGTGATAAAGGCAATTCTGGACCATGAGCAAGTGACCACAAAACAAATCACTGAACAGTTATTGGTAACACAACCCGCCATTACACAAGCGGTAACCAAATTGAATAAAAAAGGCCTTGTAATTATAGAGACCGACCCGAACGACAAGCGCAAAAAATTGGTTTCTCTAAGCAAGGATGGACGTGAATTGATCAGAGAAATGAAACCGCTCTGGAAAAGTATGGAGGCGACCGTGAAACAACTCACGCACTTTAGTAGTGACAGTCTTATTGGTCACATCGACCAGCTTGAACAATCATTGAATCAAAGATCCCTAAGTAAACAGATAATAGATATGCACCAGACAAAACAATTGACAGACGTACAGATCATTCCTTTTGAGCCCAGATATGCAAAAGATTTCGGTAGACTCAATGTTGAATGGCTAGAGAAATACTTTGTAGTAGAACCTCACGATATTGACCTCTTAGAAGGTTACCAAGAAACGATACTCGATAATGATGGCTTTATCTTTTTTGCAAAGATCGGTGATGAGATCGCAGGATGTTACGCCTTGATCAAAGGGCCAGACGATATATACGAATTAGGAAAAATGGCAGTTTCCCCAAAGTTTCAAGGAATGAAGATTGGTCAGAAGCTCATGCAGCACTGCATCGATTTCTCCAGAAGCCAAGGTTGGGAAAAGATCATCCTCTACTCCAACACCAAATTGGAAAATGCCGTCTATATCTACAGAAAGTATGGATTCGAAGAAATTAAATTAGAAAAAACGTCACCGTATATGAGAAGCAATATCAAGATGGAACTTGTTCTTTGATCTGCTATTGTCAGGTTACTTTTGCCACGAATACACGAATTATTTTGTAGAGGCCTGAAAAGGAACCCTCCGCCTGAATCACCCAGTCGGGCAGGCTCCCTTTGCTAAAGGGAAGAGCTGGATTTTGAGTTTCTCAATTAGACTTTTGAAATTGAATTCTTGTTTGGCTCCACTCTTGGGTTCAATAGGGGAATGAATTCCGAAAAGCGGAAAAAAGGGGAGTTCATTTCAGCTATCATCCTCATATCTCAAATCTCAATACTAACAACCAAGAACCAAAAACTAAGAACTAACATACTACAATTACAATTTTGACGTTCTCTTGATGTAAAGAAAATCTTTTATGCTAACCGTACTTAAGATCTTGGCCATTTTTCAAGGCTTCGTATTGTTGTTTCTATTCTATGAAAATAGAAAGCGTTATAACCCTTCTTCTTTGTGGTTTTTATTAGCAGCCATTGCCACAATGCTGCTGTACATCGTTGGAGACAACAGCAACATATTCATCTTTCGATATCTAGACAATCACCTGTTTGATTACTCTATTTTCATCACTTTCATCTATCTGTTCGTTCGACACAGTGTAAACGTTGACAACACATTTTCAAAAAAGAGTTTATTGTATCTGATACCAAATGTCCTCTATTTTGGAGTTATGTTGGTACAAAACAACAGCGAACAATCATCTTTTGTAACAGATAACATACAAGCATTCATACAATGCATATTTATGTTCTATTTAGGGCATACCATATACACCTTGCTTACCAATAACGTTCAGAAGTGGATGATGTACATGCTCATACCCATGCTCAGCCTCATCGGAATGTTCTTCTTAAAAGAAATGGTATTATTCGTTGGCTTTAGCGAACTCGTCATTTTCAACGACCCTTATTTGGTCACATGTTTGCTATTGCTCAACTCGTTTTTCTTGTTCGGAATATCGATACGATTGATCGTAACACCAAATGAATCAATGCCAGGCATTACCTCAGACAACTATCACACCAAGGTTTTTATTAAGTAATAAAAAAAGCGCCTCCCTCCAGAGGCGCTTTTTGCTCGAAAAAATTACATCAAAAATAAAAGCTAAACCACTTTTATATTGTTAGAACTGCGCTACCTCGGTAGAACCTTTCATGGCTACCGTTGAGGCCGTACCGGCAGTTACAGTATTTTGAACCGCATCAAAGTAAGTAGTTCCTACAAATGCTTGGTGTTTAATCGCTCTAAATCCGTCTTTCTGCAAAGCAAACTCACGCTCTTGCAATTCAGAGTATCCCGCCATACCGCGCTCTTTATACGCTTTAGAAAGCTCAAACATACTTGTGTTGAGAGCATGGAATCCAGCCAGTGTGATGAATTGGAACTTATATCCCAACGCTGCCAACTCTTCTCTAAAGGTCTCCATTTCAGCAACACTTAATTTGGCTGCCCAGTTGAAAGAAGGCGAACAATTATAGGCCAATAACTTTCCTGGGTATTTAGCATGAATAGCTTCAGCAAATTTTCTCGCCTGCTCCAGATCAGGAGTAGATGTCTCAAGCCAGATAAGATCCGCATACGGTGCATAGCTCAGACCACGGTCGATTCCTTGCTCCATTCCGTTTTCTACATAAAAAAACCCTTCTGCGCTGCGCTCACCAGTGCAGAACTTCTTATCACGATCATCGATATCGCTGGTAAGTAAATTGGCTGCCTCAGCATCTGTACGGGCGATGATCAAAGTAGGAACCCCAGAAACGTCCGCTGCCAAACGCGCAGCCACTAATTTGTTGATCGCCTCTTGTGTCGGAACCAAAACCTTTCCGCCAAGGTGCCCACATTTCTTTGCAGAAGAAAGCTGATCCTCAAAGTGAACTCCCGCAGCACCAGCTTGCACCATTCCTTTCATTAGTTCAAAAGCATTCAAGTTTCCTCCAAAGCCAGCTTCAGCATCGGCAACGATCGGTACCAAATAGTCTTTCTTGTCTTCAATACCGTTCACCGCCTGAATCTGATCGGCACGCAACAATGCATTGTTGATACGCTTCACAACCATCGGAACGCTATTAGCAGGGTACAAGGACTGATCCGGGTACATCTCGCCAGCCAAATTGGCGTCGGCTGCCACTTGCCATCCGCTAAGGTAGATCGCTTCTAACCCAGCCTCTACCTCTTGTACGGCTTGATTTCCGGTCAACGCACCAAGTCCAGCTACAAAATCCTGTGAGTTTAGCTTGCGCCATAAGGTTTCAGAACCACGACGCGCAATGCTATGCTCGATCTGATACGAGCCCTGAAGTTTCACCACTTCGGCAGCCGTATACGGACGCTCAATACCTTTCCATCTTGGGTTTGCAGCCCAGTCGGCCACCAATTCTTGAATTCTCTCTTCTGTTGTTTTCATCTTACTTGTTTTTATGTTGTGTGTTTATGGTAAATATGCTGTCTTCATCCTCCAAAACCTTGGTGTAGGAGGATCATGCTTGCCCCTTCGTTAAAACTTCGGAGCACGATGGCACCTCCCTCCCACGCCAAACCTACACCGAGGCTTCGGTTTGTGGCGTTACGTCGGGTCGGGCTTTCGGTAGTCGCTATCAATTTTATGTCATGCCGAGCACTACCAGAGATCAAAAATGTATTTTGATTGAAGGTATCTGCCGCAGGCAGTCGAGGCACAAAATTGATGAGCTCCAACAATACCTCAATCCCTGGTGCAAAAAATTAAAGTTGTAAATAAGCTGGCAGGGTTAAAAATTCTTCGAATTCTTCAGTCAAGACCAATCTATCGAACAGCTTAATGGCCAGGTCAAACTTTCCTTCGGCAAAGCGCTTAGCGCCCACCTGTTCTTCAAGCTTTTTCACTTCGTCCTCGAACAATTCGATGTATAGCTCAACGGTAAGTTTTCTTCCGTCTTCCAAGTGTGCTTCACGCCTTAGCCATTGCCATACTTGGGTTCGGGAGATTTCGGCTGTGGCCGCGTCTTCCATTAAATGATAGAGCGCAACGGCACCGTTTCCTCTTAACCAAGCTTCGATATACAATATTCCTACATTGATGTTCTTGCGGATGCCTTCCTCCGTAATCGTTCCTGACGGACGCTCTAAAAGATCGGCTTCGGTGATATTCAGCTCTGCACGCTTAATATGGATCTGATTTTTGGTCGGCATGTTCTCGTTAAAGACGTCCATTGCAACCTTAACCAATCCCGGGTGTGCCACCCAAGTTCCATCATGACCATTCTTCGCTTCACGCTCCTTGTCTTTCTTCACCTTGTCAAAAGCGGCAGCATTGGCTTCTTCGTCACCTCGCACCGGAATCTGAGCGGCCATTCCACCCATGGCATGGATTCCACGCTTATGGCAGCGTTGTATTACCAACTTCGAATAGGCCTCCATAAAAGGCGTTTGCATGGTCACTTGATCACGATTGGGCACCAAGAAATTTGGTTGATTTCTCAGTTTTTTGATATAGGAAAAGATATAATCCCAACGACCACAATTCAATCCAACGATATGGTCTTTAAGTTGATAGATGATCTCGTCCAATTGAAAGCTCGCTGTAATGGTTTCGATAAGCACCGTGGCCTTGATCGTTCCTTTTGGGATATCGAGGTACTCTTGTGCAAAAACGAAAACATCGTTCCACCATTTGGCTTCGAAGTAGTGCTCTAGCTTTGGCAAATAAAAGTAAGGCCCGCTACCCTTTCGGATCAATTCTTTGGCATTATGGAAAAAGAATAATCCAAAGTCTACTAAACTTCCTGACATTTCCTTACCAGCAATAAGCAGGTGTTTCTCATTAAGATGTAATCCACGTGGGCGTACGATCAGTGTTGCCACTTCATCTTTAAGTTTATACGGACGGTCTTTGATCGCATCATAGAAATAGATGCTGCCATCTACGGCGTCCTTCAGGTTTTGTTGCCCTTGAATGACATTGTCCCAAGAAGGCGCAGTACTGTCTTCTAGGTCTGCCATGAAGGTCTTTGCCCCAGAATTCAATGCATTGATCATCATTTTGCGATCCACAGGTCCTGTGATTTCAACACGACGGTCCAACAGATCCTCAGGAATCTTTCCGGCCGTCCATTTGGAGTCCCTGACCTCTTCTGTCTCTTTCGGAAAGGTTGGCAAAACACCCTTGTCGAACTCAGCTTGTTGCAGCTTTCTCTTTTCGAGCAAAGCCAAACGCTGGTCATCGAATCGTTCGTGAAGCGTCACAAGAAAGTCCATCACTTCGTCCGTTAAGATTTCGGGATAGTACTGTTGCACTTGTGGTGCAAACTCGGTCTTGTGCTTAGTTAAGAAGGTAGTCTCCATAATTGTGCTGTTTTTAAGAGTCTGTTGAGATTGTTGTTTATGAGTGAAGGATTCTAGTTAAACACGTATAAATCGATCTACTTGGCTAACTTTTTTCTCAATCACAGGACAATATTATAACAAAGAATTTGAAAAAACAAGCGAACGTTCGCTAAAAATGTATTTTTCATTAAATTTTATTAGTTCGCAAATAATTATATATTTGTTACATGATGATAGAAGAAGAATACGTTAGGCTAATTTTTGGGCTGAAACTCAAGCAGATACGCACAGAGAAGAACTTATCTCTCTTCGGGCTTTCAAAACTTTCGGGACTCTCTAAGTCGTATCTCAACGAAATCGAAAAAGGAAAAAAGTATCCCAAGACCGATAAAATTGTGGTCCTATCGGAAGCTTTGGATGTACCTTATGATCAATTGGTCTCGATCAAGTTGGATAAAAATCTGGCTCCAATCGGGGATATTCTTCAGTCTAAGATCTTAAAGGAAATTCCGTTAGACCTCTTCGGAATTCAAGAAAGGGATCTCATCGATATCATCGCAGAAGCACCAGCCAAGGTCAATGCCTTTATCAGTACGATCATTGAGATCGCTCAGAATTATAACCTGAGTCGAGAAAGTTTTTTCCTAGCCTCGCTTCGATCGTATCAGGAAGCCAACAACAATTATTTTGACGACATCGAAAAGCAGGTCGAAAAGTTTGCAAAGGCCTATCAGATTGATCTTAATAGTCCTATTTCCTCTAAAGAATTAGAAGAAATTTTGATAGAAGAATACCAATATGCGATCAACGAAGAGGAGCTCGACAAGCACAAAGAACTCAACAACCTTCGTTGTGTATTCGTACCTAAGACCAAAACCTTGTTGCTGGACAACGACATCGACGAAGCACAACGTACATTTATCTATGCCAAAGAAATCGCCTATAACTTCTTAGAGATACAAGAACGGCTTTATACCTTCTCCTGGATTAAATTCAAAAGTTTTGACGAGGTGCTAAATAACTTCTATGCTTCCTATTTTGCAGGAGCATTGATCATCCCAAGGAAACCATTGGTGAATGAGCTAGAAGCTTTCTTTCAGCGTAAAACCTTCAAACCAAAGGCTTTTTTGAAGATCATGGAACAGTTCAATGCTTCGCCCGAATCCTTCTATCAGCGACTTACAAACATATTGCCTAAGGATTTTAATTTCAAGGATCTTTTCTTCTTGAGATTCACCCATAAAAAGGGCGATGTAAAATTCCATTTAAAAAAGGAACTGCACATCACGCATCAACAATCTCCGCAGGCCAATGAGACCAACGAGCACTATTGCAGGCGTTGGATCTCTATCAAGACCTTAAAGGAAATAACAAAGTCGGAAGCTCTGCATGTATTCGATGTACAGATATCTGACTACGCAGATAGTGACAATCAGTACCTGGTGTTTTCGTCAGCTACAGAAGACCCGTTTAAAGAGCATTACTACCGTAGTATTAGTATTGGTTTTTTGATGACTCCACACCTAAAGCGTAAAATGGGTTTCGCCGAAGACAAATCCATCAAACGTACCATTGTCGGAGTCACTTGTGAAACTTGTCCGGTTGCTGAATGCACCGAACGTATGACCCCTCCTATTCGCATCGAGCGCAGGAGTAAACACAAAAAAACTGCACAAGTCGTTGAGGAGCTGATGGATAGGTTTGGTTCGTAGTTGTTAGTTCTTGGTTCTTGGTTATTAGTTGTTAGTACAGAGTACAAAGTATTAAGTACAGAGATATGAGATGTGAGATGTGAGATGTGAGATGTGAAGTTTGAGGTTTTTACTCGACTAAATGCATAAACACTTAAACTATCCTTTCGTATTTTTATAGAAAAGAACCGATCATGAAAACGAAACTTTTTATACTGTTATTGATAGCTTGTTCATTGGGTGCATGTAAGAACGAGAAAAAAGAAACCCCAGAAACCAATACTGCCACTGAAGAAGTTGCAGTAGACACTCAAAAACAACAAGGAATTAAGATCCATCCAATTGAACATGCCACTACCGTATTGGAATGGAATGGCTACACAATCTACATTGACCCTACAGGTGGTGCTGCTGCATTTAAAGGACATAAAACGCCCGATCTCATACTGATCACTGATATTCACGGGGATCATATGAACGTTCAAACTTTGGAAGAATTGGATACGTCAAAGACGAAGATCATTGTACCCCAGGCTGTAGCCGATGCGCTTCCCTCTGACTTTGACGCACAGACCGATGTTCTTAACAATGGTGACAGTAAAGAGCGTTATGGCATCAATGTCGAAGCCATCCCTATGTACAATCTTCGTGAAGAGGCGCTAAAGTTCCACGCCAAAGGACGTGGTAATGGCTATGTTTTGAACATGGGTGGCCAGCGAGTGTATTTTTCAGGTGATACTGAAGACATTCCTGAAATGCGAGCCTTAAAGGATATCGATATTGCTTTTGTCTGTATGAACCTGCCGTGGACGATGACCGTAGAAAGCGCAGCAGATGCGGTACTAGATTTCAAACCAAAAAAAGTATATCCCTACCACTACCGCGGACGCCCCGATATGAGCGATGTAGCTAAATTTAAGCGTATTGTTAACACTGGGAATCCAGATATCGAAGTAGTTCAGTTGAATTGGTACTAGTTAGTTCTTGGTTGTTGGTTATTAGTTGTTAGTACAAAGTATTAAGTACTGAGATATTAGTATTGAGATGTGAGATGTGTCTTCACAATCCGCAGCTCGATAGAGCGAAGGGTTGAGATGTGAGACCATCTTGAATGCTGAATTTTGGATTTTGGGTGTTGAATGAGATTTTAGTTCTTGAATTTGAGATTTGGAGTTTAGGATTTGGACAGTATTACGTCTCCCCTCTAACAAGAGGGGATTGAGGGGTGTGTAAATAAATGTTTATACACCTCCCTTTAGTCCCTCCTTTTTAGGAGGGAGAAATTAAGGAGTCGGAATCTCCTTGTACAATATTATTAGTGCACTTGCCCGAATAGTATAGGCGGGTTCGGGGCTTGCTAATCATCAATCACCAACACTATCCACTGCTACACTATCCACAACGATTTCTTTCACGATGGGCATCGAATCCAATTTCACAGAGTCGAGTACGTTGGGAATGCTCATATCTCCTTCTGAATTTAGCGTTTCTTGATAATATTCTTTGATGCCTTCTGATTCTCTCCACACTTCGTTAAGCTGTTTGTAGATGGTAGGTTCCCAACTTGAAGGATGCTTCGCATCGATCCAAATCACATCGCGGTATTCAACGTCAATTAGGGCCAAGTCGGGTGTAGCTGCTCCGTCAAATTTCTTGCTGTCATCACGCTTGGCTGCAATGGTTGATAAAACGAACATGCGTTTTCTTCCTGCGATGTTCTTTATATAGGGTCTAAATTCTACAGGTTTATTTACCGACCAGTCGTATTCTTTTCGCGATTCTACTACCTTCAATGGCATGGCCGAAACGCCCGCCAAGCCTTCCTTCTTTTTGGCATGGTTATAATAATAAAGGGCATCTGTTCCGTCTGCAGGAATCATCGCGCTTATGGCCAAGGTAGTACGTTGCTCCCCAATTGGCTCAAGTCCGAACCAATGATAGAGGCCACTATACGCATCAGAGTCCATTCCGGTGAAATCAAAATCGGTTACAAAAGGTTGTTGGTTCTGGTCGTCTTTTAAATCTGGAATCTTTACAGCAGTCTCCATATTCCAAGGCAATGGGTCTGTAAACCCGCCCAAGAACATGAGTGACTCTGCTTGAAGTCTGGAAACCTTTTCAGACAGTGTATTTTGGTATCGTAAAAACGGATAGTTCTTCATTTCTTCTGGACTGACGTAGGTTCCTTTTCCCACTAAAACGCGTTCAACGTAATCATTAAAATCGTGTTTGCCAGATTCGATAATCATCACACCGCCAAAGGTCGGATATGGAAAGAAAAAGCCCTTCCACCTGATCAAACTTACCACTTGCACCCAATCGCCATCGTCGTTCTTCATGTAAAAAACTTGATCAGGTTCGTGTGTAAACAATTTGAAAAAACCGAATTTCTGAACCACCGCATTATAGGTGTTGCGACTAAAGGCCAGCGACTCCCCTATCGAAAACGTAATGGGAACTCTGTTCTCGTCAGAAAACCTAGGAAATGGCGTAGTACTCGACACCGAGAAGATCTCTTCGGTATCATCGTTGATTCGCTGCCATTGGTATTCTTTGGCCGGTTGCACGGCCATAGTCCATTGATTCACACCATCGACTCTAACCAACTGTGGAGGCGATACTTCCTGTGTTTCAGAGATCGATTCGTAAGCCATGGTCACGATGTTATTATACGGCTGAATACGTTCGTGTTGCGTTAGCGGCAACTCGTTGAGTTCAATGAGATTTTGGCTTTTGAAGATGTTGTACTTCTGCATATAACTGTACATTCCTAGCTGAAAACCTACATAGTAAAGCACTCCAAAGTACAAGACGGTCAAGCCAAGGTAAAGCGCTCGTTTTCCAAATCCTTCCGCATTTCTAAACTTTCGAATCATGAAAATAAGGAACAACGTGCTCAAAAGCCCTATAAAAACATACTTCCGCAGAAAAAGCAATGCAGGCTGATAATCATCCCGAAGAATGAACAAGGCCAACAACAGTAGCAATCCTAGGATCACCAGAATCACTTTTTGTTTACTTCCCTTTTGCCAATATCGCTTTATCATGTTTATCTTGTTTTGATGTTACTTTAAATAGCCTTTGTCCTTTAAGCGTTCACGGGCGCTCTTTTTTTCTTCCTTCGGAAGGGCTTCAGGTTCTGGCTTCGTTTCTTCAACTTCTACTTTTTTCTCTACCCCAAGATTCTCGATGAGTTCTTTGCCTTTTTCGATAGCATCTTCAACAATCGTATCGTTCTCTCCTACTTTCTTATTGGCCAATATCACAGCCGAAGCCACATAGGTTCCAACTAACGTGCCAACAGCTGAAGCAATAAACATTTGAAAGCCAAATACGCCTTCGAACGGAATTACGTATTTCAACAACACAAATGCCAGCAAGAACAATACAAAGACATGTACCAATCTAATCAAGAATGGACGCTGATATAAAAACCCCTTTCGGTCTTCAGCCTTCATTTGCAGGCGTTTCGTGTGTGTGAGTTTATTGAAGAATCGGTACAGTCCGTTGCTTTTTGATTCTCTCCAATAGAGCAATATTCCGAAGAGAACGGCGGCTACAAAAATTATGATCTCTACTGTCATATCGTTTACTTTTAGTTGTGTTTTGTTATGTATTCAATGACCCAATCTTTAAAGGATTCGTCCCACGATTGATAGGCCTTGTAAAAAGACTCTTTATCGTACCAATAAAGATACAAAGGATCTTTTGCAGACATCTTTACAAGCAGTTTCCAAATCAACTCTTGTTGTTTGTCATCGAGTGATGAGTGCGGTTCATATAATGCTTTTAAGAACATATCGTCAATCAAGGATGATTTGCCCAAAGCCTTTTGTTCGTTATACCGTTCAACACTCAATACAGCATCTCGATCTTCGGTCGCTAACTTGTTCAAATAACTCTTGTATAGGATCTGGTCGTCCAAAATGTTCTGTATAGGATGCTCCGTCTCCTGAAGTTTTTCCATGAAAATAAACTTCTTGATACGTTCGTAGCGTTTCGTCTTCACCACGTCTTTTAAATCATAGGTGATGATAATATGATCTATCAACTGTTTGACTACTGACTTATCAACGATATGATGTATCAGCACATCGCCCGTATCTTGCTTCTTGGTCTTTTTATACCACTCCTCGGATTCGAACACCAGAATCGGTTTTATAAAATCTCGCAAAACAAAGACACCTCCGAATGCTTTCGTATAAAAGGATTCAGTGGTGAATTCTAAGGGTTCCATCGTCAGTTTTCTGTTGCGAAGGTCTCCGTATTTTCGTGCCAAGCCTAACAATTGGATGTGCAGGTTTTCGTCAATGAAGTTATTTCCTTGGCGATATGTTTCAATAAGTTGGGCCTGTTGTATTTGTACTTCGTCTAGGTCGTTCAACAGCTTAAACCCAACTGAAATCTTATTGTATTTAAGCAAGTCCATAGGCTCATAGAATGCATCGATGAACTGGTCTAGATCGACACAGATTGCAGAGTCTTTGGTAATATCGTTAATCGTATTCTTAAAAGTGTCATATACCAAGGCCATCACTTCTCGATCAAAGCTATGAAACGGCATGTAGACGGGTACTCCTTGTTGTTTTGGTGAAAGGATGATCGCATGCGGATTTGCCTCTCCGTTATTGAGATAATATAAATCGTCCTTTTCTTCTGCGATCTCTGGACTCCATCCAATACCGTCAATCGAAAAACTAGCCAACTCAGTTGGCTTAAAACCCAAAGCAGATAAACATTGATTGTAGCGCTCTACCAGAGTTCCGGTGACGCTGATCAATTGTCCTCCATATAATTGTGCCGCTTTTAGTTTATCCATTGACAGGGTTTACTTTCCGTTTTGTTTATCAAATTCTTTTTCAGCTTCCAGGTGAATGTTCATCTGGTTAACACGTTGGTCTACCTTACGCTTAAAGTCGGTATCGGCAATGATTGCCATGTTATCGAGATAACGTACCACTTCTTGACGACGCACGTCAGAAAAGCTTAAGCCTTTCATGTTCTCTTTCATAAGCTCTTGTAACATAGCATACTTGGTATCGTATTCTTTTTGGAAATACAACTCAGGGTTTTCGAACCAATCCGAAGGAAGGTCAAAATCTGTCAAACGCAATGAAATCGCACTTTGAATGTTTCTGACATCTCTTGAAGAGAAGAACGGAAACTGTCCCTGTATCCCTTTGTATAACTCGGCAAAGAAGGCATGCTCATCTCCTTTGTGCTTTGCTTCGACACGTTCATAGATTTCTAAAACACGTTCTTCGGTTGGTTTTTCAACCTTATCCAAGATATCGCCCATGTTTTTAGCCAATTCTTGGTCGCTCAAGTATTTGTACGCTGGGTCTTCCATATTGACAAATCCAGGCATGGTATTTTCTAGCTTTCGCCACCACAGATAGTCTTGATCTAAGAAGTCAGGCGTAGTGCGTGCTCCGTCGATTTTAAATCTTCCTTGGATACGGGATATCACAGCTTTATCTAATTGCTCTGGTAAGTTGGTGAACAACCCGATAGAGCTGTTTCCATAGTTTACGGCATAAGCCCCTTCGGTGTAACGTAAGAATACACCAATCACTTCCTTTACACCAGCCGAAACACCTTGTTGTGTTCTTTCTTGCAGGTTATTCTCTGCATCATCGATTGGCGCAAATATGATTCGAGTTGGATCTTGCAATGGTTTCATCCATTGCACCATCTTTTCAGCTGAACCTCCTTGAAAGGTAGAAATCAGCGTATCGGGCATCGGGTGAAACAGGAACGGAATGTTCAAGTTGTCACAATGCTCTTTCAGCTTGGTAGCGATTGCCGCAATCAACATACTTTTTCCTGTCCCTGGAATTCCGTAGCCCATAAAGACGGGCATAAAACCTCCCAATTCTTGAAACGGGTTTTTCTTGGCGGTAAAGTCGTAACTAAGAATACGCTCTGTTAAACGGCGCGCAAAGTGCTTTGCATCACGGTTACCGACAATGTCAGTGAATTTCACCTGATTGAATTCGACACTCTTAGCGACACCCATAAACACATTTTCCCAACCAGAAACAGCGAACTCAGAATTTTCGAGTTTGTAGGTTCTATCGGTAATGGTCTCTGTATGGTCTAATGAGCTGATGCGTAATTGAATCTCATCGATGAGTGCTTCAAAATAGACCACTGTGAAATCTACTACATCTTTGTCGGAGGCAATCATCTCAGGGTGACTCAAGTACTTTTCAAAATAGTACAACGCACAAGAAATTCCTTTTAAAGGCGATTGCAAGGACACTTCAGGAATACCTGCGAACTTGTTTTTAAGAACGCTCAAGTCATCCGAGGCTTGATCCTTTAGTTTATGTAAAACGTAATACGCACTACCAAATAACATAAAAGCTGTGGCGGTGTGCATCTTGGATTCCATTTCACGGCGTTGGTCTTGTCCCAATGTTCCTTTTCGCTCGTTTAACGAGGAAAGTCCAGAAGCATCATAATAGCTGTCTTTAAGCCAAATTCCAATGGTGAGTCCCTCTTGCACTTGCAATAGTGCTTCGTTGAGATGAAATGGTATGGCTACCGAATTGGGCAATAATCGCTTCTTAAGTGCCAAAACGGTTTTGGACACAGAGGCCATCTCTGATGTATCAGTCCCAGAAGTGGCTCGGGAAAGGTATAACAAGATGTTATCTTCCTTCTTTTCGGCTTGTTTGTTCTTTGCTCGATATCCTTGCTGCCATTGTACTCCTTTTAGGTATGAAGAAGCTTCTTCGCGTAACAGGGCGAGTTCTGATAATTTTATAGGAAAGGTCGAATTGTGTTCCATCGATCTATAACTAGTTTTAAATTGAATTGGTTGGCACTTCGGCCATTTCAAAAGGTGATGCTGATAGTTTGTCCATAAGCTCAGGGACTTTGGTGTATAACAATTGCATCACACGATGTGTTGTAAAAAGGTAATTTTCTGGACGCTTGATTCCCCAGATTTGCATGTACTCCTTGGTAAGAAACTCTCGGTCCTTCAGTGTTCCTTTGGACTGTACCTCATCGATTTTAAAGGACACGGCATAGGAAGTGAGGTCAATGTCCTTTTTTCCGATGGCTTCCAAGATGCTATGCGTGATCAAGTTTTCGTCTTTGGCAAATACATTATGAACGGGGCCAAGATCTATTCGTCTGATCTTTCTAGGCGCAATCTTTGGTAATTTTTTGTCGATCGCAAAGGCCATTCCGTCTAAATCCATATGACGATCTCCCGAATTTCTCAAGGCGTCATAGATATCATCTACATGATCTTCTAATTTCTTTCCGAAGAAATCAAAATACATGAAACACACAAAGGGTCGATTGAAGGTCAAGTCATAAAAGCACCAGCTCACCAAATATTCACCATCGGTAGTATCGTCCATCTTTAAGATCTTCCCTTGAATGAATCGCCTGAAAATTTGGTCTTGGTTTACCGAGGTGTAATAGATAATTGACGCTGCTTGATGCAATTCTTCTTGAGCCACATGTCGTTTTTCCTTTAGCAACACATCTAAAAACTTGGTTTTCAACTCATTTACCTGCGGAAGCTTGGCGATATGCTCGTTTCGAAGCAACAGGTCATTGTACAGGTATCTAAATTCGAGATAATTAGGGAAACCCGACTCGGTAAGGTCGATCTTCATGTTCTCTTCTTCATCATACATATATTTGACCCGCATCGCCTCGATCGAGTAGATCAAAAGCTCACAGTACTGTTTCAGGAAAACGGTTTCTTGATTGGTACAGATATAGTGCTTTCGTAACGAAGCTAGTAATTCTTTGAGCACGTGATCCACTATTTTAAAGTAGAAGGAATACTGCTCTTTAGAATCCAGCACCGCTGCATCCAAGGGCGTTACTATTTGATTGATCGGCATGTAGCTATGTAAAAGTAAAGTCTCTCTTTTGACGGAGAGACTTTGGTCATCATATTAAGATAATAGGTCGTCACCGCTATCGTTGGAAGGCTTTTCGGGCTCGCCACCTTCATCATCACCAGTCGGTGCATTGTCTGAAGCGTAGTACTCTTCGAATAGCTCTTTCATGTCAATTCCGTAACGGTTAGCGAAGTTTTCGCGGATCTCAGCATCTTTGGTACGAATCTCTTGCAGAGACTCGGCGTAGCTGCTGTACACTCCTTTCATCACTTTTTCGTGCACCGGAATGTTGTCCATCATATCTTGACGCGCTTTAGCACTAGCTGTGTGCATAGCTGCTAAGGTTTGTCCGATATGCTCGTCGGTCTTCACACCTAAGTGTTCTAAGATAGCCGCGAACTCTTGATCGGTACGCGCCTTTAAGGCCACTACATAACCGTCGTAATATTTGATACGCTCTTCGGTATCAGACTTTAGCTTGGCTCTATGCGTCTGCAAGTTGCTACGCAACGATGTCAATACTTTGATCGTTAAGTTGTGCTTGTGTACAAAGCTATCTTTACTAGCCGCTAAGGTGATATAGGCGTTTTTCAATCCTTCGAGTTCTTCTACCTTTTGCTCAAGGCTTGTTACCTTGGCTATGGCTTCAGAATAGGCTGTAGATTGTTTATCGACCACTTCTTCCAACTCTTGGCGCGCTTGTTTCAACAACGCGTAGTTTTCCTCGAGTTTTACTTCGACTTCTTTCTTCTTCTCCAAAGCCTTGTTGTGGTTCTTATTGGCTTCAACAATGGCCACTTGCAGCTTATCTTCAACCTCTTTGATCTCAACCTCACGGTTTTTCAAACGGGTTACCGCAGCTTGGCTCTTGTAGGATAGCTCTTGAAGCAAGGTCTGAATATCTGCCTTTTCGATACGCTCTTGGAACATTTGCTTGGCCTTTGAATCGGCAAACTTACGATCCTTCTGAGCAGCTTCGTGTTCGGCTAGTTTTTTCTTGATACGGCCTTTTCTACCCCAGAGATTGTTCCACCAGTTGTCTTTGACTGCTTGGGCTGCATCTAGTTCAGCCTTCGCACGGTCCAATCTGCGTTGGGCATCGTCAATCACCTTTTGCTCTTCGGCATTAAGCGTAGAGAATTTCTCGAAAATGATTCCTACTTCGTCTTGATAATCCGTCAGATCTTTGATGGCATCCAATAAGGAAGTTCGGTCAGATTCTGCCATTTTTACGACATCATCTAAGGTTGCATTCAATATTTTTTGACGTACCTCAGGATTATTCTCTTGCGAAAGTTTTGATTTCATCTGGTCAATGGTCTTTCCCCAATTGACATCTACTTTCTCTTGACTTGAACCAGCATCAGTTTCTAGTAAATCAAAATCATCAGACATAGTGGTTTGTGTTTTTTGGTTGAACAATAAAATGTTAGTTAAAAAAGGGTTTTCAAGTACGGTATTTTTTTTATAAAAAAGAAATGCAAAACGTACTTTATCGAAGCTTCTACATAAGATAGGTAGCCAACTTTCTGAAAATGTTACAAAACAAAAAACTCCCGCTATTGGCGGGAGTCTTCTTTCTATTTTAAAAGCGGTTGATTAGTCTCTGATCAACTTCTTGTATTTGATACGTTTCGGCATCAAATCTCCGCCCAAACGTTTCTTTTTGTTTTCTTCATAATCACTGAAACTTCCTTCGAAGAAATATACCTGGCTGTCTCCTTCAAACGCAAGGATGTGCGTGCAGATACGATCCAAGAACCAACGGTCGTGACTAATCACTACGGCACAACCTGCGAAGTTCTCCAATCCTTCCTCTAAAGCTCTTAATGTATTTACATCAAGGTCATTCGTAGGCTCATCAAGCAGCAATACGTTTCCTTCTTCCTTTAAGGTCATCGCTAAATGCAAGCGGTTACGCTCACCACCAGATAAAGTAGACACTTTTTTGTTCTGCTCACTTCCGGAGAAATTAAAACGACTTAGGTAGGCGCGTGAATTTACTTGCTTCCCTCCCATCATGATCAATTCTTGTCCGTCAGAAAAGTTTTCCCAAATAGATTTCTCTGGATCAATGTTCGAGTGCGACTGGTCCACATAAGCAATCTTGGCAGTATCTCCCACAGCAAAATTTCCTTTATCAGCAGCTTCTTCACCCATGATCATTCTAAAGATAGTGGTCTTACCAGCACCATTAGGTCCAATGATTCCAACGATACCAGCTTGCGGCAAGTTAAACTCTAGGTTTTCATAAAGAAGCTTATCACCATACGCTTTACTAACTCCAGAAGCTTCAATTACATTGGTTCCCAAACGCGGACCGTTTGGAATGAAGATCTCGAGCTTTTCTTCCATCTGCTTTTGATCTTGGTTCAAGAGTTTGTCGTAATTGTTCAAACGAGCCTTTTGCTTGGCTTGCCTTCCTTTAGGAGCCATACGTACCCATTCGAGCTCTCGTTCTAATGTTTTCTGTCTTTTTGAAGCTTGCTTTTGCTCTTGTGCCAAACGCTTCGACTTTTGGTCTAGCCATGAAGAGTAGTTTCCTTTCCATGGGATTCCTTCACCTCGATCCAATTCTAGAATCCAACCAGCAACGTTGTCTAAGAAGTAGCGGTCGTGTGTTACGGCAATTACGGTTCCCTTGTATTGTGCCAAATGATGTTCTAACCAATGTACTGATTCGGCATCCAAGTGGTTGGTTGGCTCATCCAATAGTAGAACATCTGGTTGTTGCAATAATAAGCGACAAAGTGCGACACGACGTCTCTCTCCTCCAGACAATACTCCGATTTTTTTGTCTGAATCCGGTGTACGAAGGGCGTCCATCGCGATTTCTAGCTTGGTATCTAACTCCCAAGCTCCCGAAGCATCAATCTTATCTTGTAATTCGGCTTGCTTGTCCATGAGCTTCTGCATCTTATCAGCGTCTTCATAAACTTCTGGCAAACCGAACATATCGTTGATCTTGTTGTATTCATCCAAGACAGCGACTGTTTCGGCCACTCCTTCTTTGACAACTTCTAAAACGGTTTTCTCATCATCAAGTTGTGGTTCCTGTTCCAGGTATCCAACAGTATATCCTGGAGAGAATACTACATTTCCTTGGTAGTTTTTCTCAACTCCAGCAATGATCTTTAACAAAGTAGACTTACCTGAACCGTTAAGACCCAAGATTCCAATCTTAGCGCCGTAAAAGAAGCTCAAGTAAATATCTTTTAGAACCGTTTTGTTGGTACTTTGATAGGTCTTAGAAACTCCAGACATGGAGAAAATGACCTTCTTATCGTCAGACATTGTATGTGTATTTTTTGGTGGTTAGTTATAAATTATACGCGGCCTTTCAAGGCGTTAAAGACCCAAGCGATCGCAAAGAAGCCCAATCCAATGGCTCCGAATCCCCATCCGGCTACATCGGCGTATCTATAAATTCCGAGGCCGATTAATAGTAGCCCCATAATAATCATAATAAACGTAGCCCAAGCGAGCACTGTGTTCTTATTCATTCCCATAAACGCTAATTTCTCGCATCAATCACAGTCACATTCTGGAAGAATATGTTTGTTGATGGTTTGTTTAGTTGTACCTGCAAATATCGACAATTAAAGTTATTTGCAAGAAAAATATGTAGTTAAGGTATTGCTAAACGTATCAAATCTTTGAATTACAAGCCGTTTATAAAATCAAAAATACTTCGTCGTATCTACTAAGTTTTGTAAATTCGTTCCGTCAAAATCAATTCAGGATTTGGCGTTATTCAGCATTACTCAAAACAACATTCATGGATATCAACTTCAACAAGAACGAAGACCACAATAAATTACTGCTTTCTGACCTGCGTCACCGTTTTGCAAAGGTAAAACTAGGTGGCGGACAAAAGCGTATTGATAAGCTGCATGCAAAGGGAAAAATGACCGCTAGGGAGCGTATTGATTATTTATTGGATGACAAGGCTTCTTGTATTGAAATTGGTGGCTTTGCAGGAGAAGGTATGTACAAGGAACACGGAGGTTGTCCGTCTGGAGGTGTTGTGGTTAAGATCGGCTACGTACAAGGAAAGCAATGCATCGTTGTGGCCAATGATGCCACTGTTAAGGCGGGTGCTTGGTTTCCTATTACAGGAAAGAAGAATCTTCGCGCTCAAGAGATTTCAATAGAGAATAAACTTCCGATTATCTACTTGGTGGATAGTGCGGGTGTGTATCTTCCTATGCAGGATGAGATCTTCCCAGATAAAGAACACTTCGGACGCATTTTTAGAAATAATGCCGTGATGAGTAGTATGGGTATCACACAAATTGCCGCCGTTATGGGTAGTTGTGTTGCTGGTGGCGCTTATTTACCTATCATGAGCGATGAAGCCCTAATAGTTGATAAAACAGGAAGTATTTTCTTAGCGGGAAGCTATTTGGTAAAGGCTGCCATTGGTGAAGATATTGACAATGAAACCCTTGGAGGTGCTACAACCCATTGCGAAGTAAGCGGCGTTACCGACTATAAGGCAAAGGATGATAAAGATGCATTAGATCGCATTAAGCGTGTCATGGGTAAGATCGGAGATTTTGACAAGGCGGGCTATAATAGAGTGAAGGCGGCAAAGCCTAAAGAAGACCAAGAGGAACTCTTCGGTATACTTCCGAAGGCTCGAAACGAGCAATACGATATGATGGAAATCATCAAGCGTCTGGTTGACAATTCGGAGTTTGATGAATACAAAGCGGGTTACGGACAAACGTTGATCACTGGTTATGCCCGTATTGATGGCTGGGCGGTTGGTATTGTCGCCAATCAGCGTAAGATCGTCAAGAGTGCCAAATCGAAGACCAAACCTAGCGAGATGCAGTTTGGCGGAGTAATCTACAGTGACTCTGCCGATAAGGCTACTCGTTTTATTGCCAACTGTAACCAAAAGAAGATTCCGCTGGTGTTTCTGCAAGATGTGACTGGTTTTATGGTCGGAAGCAAATCGGAACACGGTGGCATTATCAAGGACGGTGCAAAAATGGTAAACGCTGTGAGTAACTCGGTGGTGCCTAAATTTACCGTTGTCATCGGAAACTCTTATGGTGCCGGTAATTACGCTATGTGCGGAAAAGCATATGACCCAAGGCTTATTTGTGCTTGGCCAAGTGCAGAACTCGCGGTAATGGGAGGCGCTCAGGCTGCAAAAGTGTTACTTCAGATTGAAACAGCTTCGTTGAAAAAGGCGGGTGAGAAAATAACGGAAGTACAAGAAAAAGAATTGTTCGATAAGATCAAGTCGCGATATGACGAGCAAGTGTCTCCGTATTATGCTGCTGCGCGATTATGGACAGACGCCATTATCGACCCTAGAGATACACGTACATGGATCAGCATGGGTATCGAAGCTGCTAACCACGCTCCTATTGAGAAGCCTTTTAATTTGGGGGTGATTCAAACGTAGTTGTTGGTTATTTAGTTGTTAGTTCTTAGTTGTTAGTTGTTAGTTGTTAGTACAAAGTATTAAGTACTGAGATATGAGATTTCAAATAATTCTAAATGTTGGATTTTGAATGTTGAATTATTGCTTATTCTTTGATTCGTGTAACTCGATAATCGAAAAACTTTCCAAGATTTGAAATCGACCTGCCCTACAACACCCAACACCTAAAACCCAGTACCTCTATCTTTCACATTAATTCATTATCTCATTAACTCATTACTCCATGAGCTTAGAATAAGCTCGACTGTCCTAGGTTGATTTGAGCAATTGTCTGATTGATGCCTTTTGCTGAAAGTCGGTATACTTTGATTTTTTCTTCTTCTGTCTTGTGATTTCTTACCGTCAGCTTCAAATAGGTCGGAAACGCTGTTTCATTCCCTAAATACTTCAGATTTACTTTCCAAGGGCCGTTTAGGTCTTGAATCGAGAAGCGCTCAGAAGAAAATCCATAGACCTCTTCGTAGTTTAGCTCTTCAGCCGCTTTGGTACTGGTATGATACCAAGAGTGATACAAACGAGTTGGGTCAATAAATTGGAGCTCAAACTGTGCATTTTGATTATTCCACTCAAAAATGATCTCGACATCGTTATCGTCTCCCTCTTCATATCTCAAAACCTGCTTTCTGGCTGTTTCTCCCGATCGCTTAGAAGACCAATTACGTTCGTATTTCAATAGGTCTTTTATCCCATCATTTTCAGCTACATCGTGAATCTCATAGATGAGTCCGTTATATATGTTTTCAGAAAGGCGGTATTTGCCAATGTTGGCTTCAACGTTTGCCAAATCCCGAATGCTCTGAATGTCTGGAGTTTGTTTTGCAATCTTTCTGTAGACCATTCTAGAGTGTTCAAACAAGTGGTATTCGTCTAATTTATACGCCAATACGCGCAACGCTTCAATATCTTCAGGAAACGACTCTTCAATCGCCATCAAAATGGGCAGTGCTTTCTTGCTTTGATCAAAGTGCGTTCTGAAAAATTCAAAATTATAAACGTAGAAATCCACTAAGCCACTATAAAACTTCTTTTGTTCTTCATATACAGCATAAGCGCTTTCTTCGTCATTAGCATGCTCTTGTAAGAGCTGAATGTATCGAGGTGCACTTGCATTGACAGAACCTCTGGTTACCGTTTGCTCTTTGTATTTTCTGGCTTCGTTCTCTTTTTGTAAACGGCTACGTTCTCTTGCATATACCACATTCGTAGTGTTAATGACCAAAACTCCCGAGGCTCCTACCGTACCATACGGATTGGTTTGGCTTGGACTTTTTAATAAGACGATCCTGTCGATCAATTGTACATCTAACCATGTCGGAATCTCTTGTGTCACCATCCCATCAATATCCCATGAAATTGGAATGGTCGTATTTCTGAGCGCTCCAAACGGTGTTGGTCTTCTCAAAACTACGACAGCGCTTCCGCCATACCCTATCACACGAAGTCCTGGCATACTCCGCAGTAATGAAAATAAGTTAGGAGGAAACCTCTCGATCTCTTTTGAAGTAAGCACATCGCTTGGGGTAATTCCTGAAATCTTTCGGTATCCGAATGCACTTAGAATGCGTTTGTCTTCATCTTTTTTTCTAGCCTGCTTCTCTCCTTTTGCCTCATTGATCAATACCTCATCTAGAGCAACCTGGTCATCAGACAGCATGATCTTTATTGGTTTAGACTGCTGTTTCACAATGAAAATGAAATCCTTTTTTCCTTCATGCGAGACGCGGATCTTATCGTTAATGGTAGCTTCTAACGAAAAAGTTCCCGTATCATCGGTCACTACCGTTTTCTTATTCGTGATGTTCTGCACATGAGCATTTTGTAGGGTTCCATCCTTTCCTACTACAATACCTTCAAGGGTCTGCTGACCGTATCCTTGTACAAATAACAATGTCAAAAAAGCGAAAAGTAACGTTCTCATAAACCACATTTTTAAAGATTACCAACCCTATAATTTAGGGAATTTTGACCGAAATTTCGTGTTTATAACTTCCTTTTAACAAAATGATTGTCAACCAAATAAGCACCACAATTAATCCAAATGTCCTTTTGTTCTAGGAACTGTCAAGAGTTTTGTTTGTCTTCTGTTTACATAACGAAACCCATCTTCACCATAGAAACCCGCTTCTTCTAACATCACTCTGATCTCTTTGTCCCAAGGTTTGATGAAGACTTTTGTATTCAGTTCAATGGCATAGACCGTGTTTGGATATAGTGGATAGTCACCATTTCCAGGAACGCCTTGTTGCGCATCCCACATGCCAATTGTTGGGCCAGAAGAATGTCCGTATAACCCTAAAGGATGTGTATAGATCTGTGGTTTAAGTCCTTCTGCTTTTGCCTGAGAGAGTGCGTTAGATAATATTTGGTTACCTGAGCGTCCCGTTTTGAAGTTATCAGTAAGAATATCCTGCAGACGGTTTCCTTCTTTTAGCGCTTCGACCAAAAACGATGGTGGCCCCGATTCTCTAGGCTTTAGTACATAAGCCAATTCTTGGCAGTCGGTATTCAATCGTAAATAGGTGATTCCGACATCACAATGCAGTAAGTCTCCTGGTTGAATCACATCAAGCTTTGGTTTGTTGTCAAAAGCATACAGGTCACTATTGGCATTTCGCTGCACGTCAACTGTGGGGTGAAACCATGTAACAAGTCCT
Organism: Flavobacteriaceae bacterium; assembly: GCA_028279515.1. Taxonomy (GTDB): domain Bacteria; phylum Bacteroidota; class Bacteroidia; order Flavobacteriales; family Flavobacteriaceae; genus JANQNQ01. The sequence goes on along the minus strand of JANQNQ010000004.1, from coordinate 276,738 downwards.
AGTTGGGTTATTTTGTCGCGCATCCACCAAACGACTTCTTCAGTCGTAGTAACGCCTGGTGTAATCACTTTTTCTGAAAAGGCTTCCGCAATAACTTGATGGGTAATATCGACCAGCTGGTTGTATATCACCATTTCTCTTGGGGTTCTGGTCTCTATCCAACCAATCGCTAATTTTTCCGCAGAAACCACCTTTTTATGCATTTTTTTAGGAAGTGCATTCATAAAAGCTTCGTAGTCTGTCTTTACGATGCCATCTACAATTCCGAAATTGTCTGAATAGTTAAGTCCTATTTTTGACGGATTCTTTTCTGCTATGAGATCAGTAAGTGCCTTCCATTGATCCGGCTGTTCTTCTTTGTTCCAAACCGACTTGATATTCTTACCGATATCGTATCGAGCAATGGCTAACTTTTCGATGGTATTTTTCTTTGCATCTCGGTAAAACACTAAAATCGTTCTTCTGCGAGCGTTTAACCAAGTAGCCGGAAGCATGGTCTTTAATACGGGATCTTCATTGTATTCGCGCGAGATCAGGATCCACATGTCAATACCCGAACGATCCATCAATTTGGGAAGTAGCGTATTAAAGCGTTCTGCCAAGATCTCATCGACGACTCGAGCCCGTTCTTTTTGAGGAAGAATTTGTTGAGCAGACACAAATTGAGTGATGCAAAGTAGCATCAATAGCCCTATTTTTTTCATGTTGAAGTTGTTGGTTATTTTAGGAATATAAAGTACGGAATAAAAATTCCATTATGTAAATCGAAAAATCAAAATTTCCTTATTTCCTTAAAAATCAGTATCTTACTGTAAACAACCTTAAACACAATACGTCATGGGAATTGTTAAATCATTGAATAAATGGGCCAATGCTCATTCCTATTATCCGTTAGATCTTTTACGCATCGCATTGGGTGTGTTCTTATTTATAAAAGGAATCTATTTTATCACCAACACCGAACAACTGATTGAAATGGTGAAGCCGCTTGAAGGTTTGGCCGGGTCTCTAATGGCGGTTCATTACGTGGCACCTGCCCATATGGTTGGGGGTATTTTAATCGCTTTTGGGCTCTTGACCCGATGGAGTACCGTGTCGCAAATACCTATCCTGATCGGTGCGGTGGCCATTAATTTTGTAGGTGACATGAATCAATCTAATTTGATCGTTTCGTTGGTCATTCTGTTGCTGTGTATTTTCTTTACCATCTATGGATCCGGAAAACATTCGGCGGACTACTACTTTAAGATGCAACAATAAAAATAAAGGGAGAGCGCCAAAACGCTCTCCCTTCCTCTAAAAAGAGGTCACCAACCAAATCAACCCTACCTTACAATGTAGACTTAACCAACCTTATGAATTCTGCTCTATAACCGTCCTTATCCGTTCCTCTTCCTGCATTGGCTAGACCGATGACCTCTTGCACCCCCACTTTGTTATAGAATTGCGACTTTCTCAATTGCATTCCGAAAAGTGCTACGGAAGAAGCAAACTTAAAGTCACTTGACATCGTTTTGCTTACCACATCCTGTACAACTTGTTGCATTTCAATGCTCTTGTCGCCGTCTGGCTTCTTGTATCGAAACTTGACTGTAAGCAATTCTTTTGAATACGCTTCTTTGCTCTCCTGCTTGGTATATTTTAAACCGTCTACTTCTCGTAAGTATTCACTCTTTACACCTACAGGAATTACTTCGTATAGTGCCGTGACTGTGTGTCCCGCGCCCAACTCACCCGCATCTTTTGTATCGTCAATAAAGTCTTCATCCTCTAACAAGCGATTCTCATAGCCTATTAAGCGATATGCCTGTACTTTTGAGGGGTTGAACTCTACTTGAATCTTTACGTCCTTAGCGATGGTGTATAGCGTTCCTCCAAATTCTTTTCCAAAGACCTTTTGGGCTTCTTGCATATTGTCGATATAGGAATGATTACCGTTTCCTTTGTCTGCCAAGGTTTCTAGTTTTGAATCTTTATAGTTTCCGTAGCCAAAACCAAGTACCGATAAAAAGACACCGCTTTCTCTTTTTTCTTCAATCAGTTTCTCCATGTCTTTGTCACTTGATGCTCCTACGTTAAAGTCACCATCAGTCGCTAGAATGACTCTGTTATTGCCTTTTTTGGAAAAGTGCTTTTGGGCCAATTTGTAGGCTAACTGAATGCCTGCTCCGCCTGCCGTAGACCCACCAGCTTCTAGGTTGTCTAGTGCATCTAAAATCCTCTCTTTTTGATCCCCCGAAGTAGGTTCTAGAACCACTCCTGCAGCACCAGCATACACTACAATCGATACTTTGTCTTTTTCACGTAGCTGAGAAACCAACAATTTAAAAGCGGATTTAAGTAACGGCAGTTTATTCGGAGAGCCCATCGACCCTGAAACATCAAGCAAGAATACCAAGTTAGATGCAGGGATCTCATCATTCTCATAGACCTTTCCTTGCAATCCGATGCGCACCAACTTGGTGTCTTTATTCCATGGTGTTTGCGCCACCTCTGTATTGATCGAAAAAGGATGCTCATCGGTTGGTTGCGGATATTCATAATCAAAGTAATTGACCATCTCTTCAATCTTTACCGCATTGAATGGTACTTTTTGACCGTTATTAAGCATACGGCGAACGTTGCTGTATGAAGCTTTATCAACATCTATCGAGAAGGTTGATAATGGTGATAGGCTTACACGCTCAAATTTGTTCTCATTGATCTGGGCATAGGCCTCATCATTTTCAACGCGATAGTTGCCTGCTTTTGTGGTGATCACTATACAACCATTTCTTGCCGAGCTGCCAAATAGTGCTGTGGCTTTATTGCCTTTGTATACAGTGAGTTTATCGATGTCCTTTGGGTCGATCTTCTCGATCAGTCCGTTATTTACTGATCGAATTGGCATACCGTCTACAATGTATAGGGGTTGTTTATCTGTTTTAATTGACGAATAACCTCGAATTCTAATGTTTCCATTAGCGCCATTTATCTGGACACCGTCTGCTTTCCCCTGAAGAACTCCTGCAATTTTATCATGACGTGCTTTTGTTTCTCTTTTTTTAATCGATTCAGCAGAAACACGACTAGGAATGTGTGTTACATTGCTACGCCTTGTAACCTCACTGTAAGCAGTAACTACTACTTCTTCTAACTCAGCGCTGGGTTGCAACGATACATTAATGGTTACAGCACTTTTTATCTTGACTTCTTGCGAGGCATAACCCACATAAGCAAATGTTAGCGTGTCCCCTACTTTTGCATGGATGCTATACTTTCCATCGAAGTCAGTTTGCGTGCCTGTGGTTGTTCCTTTGACAAGCACTGTTGCTCCCGGAAGTGGCTGTCCGTTTTCGTCTGATACAATACCTGATATTGTTTTTTGCTGTGCGTAAGCATTCCCCATAAAAAGGAAAATGGCTAAGATGTGTACTAGTGTTTTCATGGTGTTAGGTTATAATAGTTAATGGATGTATTGCTTGGTATGATGGTGATCTTTTCAATATCGTTCGGGTTGAGCGCATTGAGAATGGAAGCATCAAAACGAACGCCGTCTACTATCACGATGTTGTTTTCACAATTTCGTATACGAATGCTTCTGATCAGATTGGATAGCGGAGCCTGTTGAACTTGTACATTGGGTACTCGTGTGGTCAATGCATTACTCAAATCATTAAGTGTAACAACATTGAGTTTTTCTAGATCTAGCGTATAGCTTTTAACCGTTTGCAGTGTGTTTGATGCCTTTTTTTCCTGTGCTTGTAACTGAAGTGTAAAGAAGCACGCGATGGCTAGAACAATTGATGCTTTCATAGTCGATGATTTTTAAATTCATCATAAAACTATGTGCATCACTTTGTTTAAAAAAGGGACAATGAGTGAACGGGAAGTTAGAGCAAGGCAACCCCTATTTTAAAAAAGGCTAGTGAATTTGCTTTAAAGTTTCGGTGCGTTGTATCTTGCCTGTTTCGGTCTCAGCAAACGCGGATACAAAGTAGATATGCCGGGGCAATTCGAACTTATCCAAGGTCTTTAGCCTTTTCAAGTTTGAAAGTAGTGTGCTGTCTTCGCTGCCTTCAACAATCAACACCAACCGCTGTCCTAAAGTTGGGTCGGGTTCACCTGCAACAAAGAATCGCTTGTCAATCACATGATGGTATTTCTCTTCAATCACTTCGGGAACCAGTTTTACGCTTCCACTGTTGATGATATTGTCAAACCTTCCCAATAACTGAAACGAAGTGTCACTTACCAATTCGACAAGGTCGTTGGTATACACAGGTGCTTCACTCAGATACGGTGCCTCGATAACCAAACACCCACGTTCATCTTTACTGATGGTCACATTGGGAAGTGTATTGTAGTGACTCGTCTCTAGTGTTTCCTCAGAAATAAAACGATTGAGCTTTTTGACCGCCACATGGGTAATGGTTTCGGTCATTCCGTAGGTAGCGAATGTTTTTGTTTTTTTAGTTTGAAGTGCTTTAAGTACATCACTTGAAACCGCTCCCCCACCAACAATCAATTTCTTTACACTATCTAGCCTCTCTAAAGAATTCCTTAGCTGAAGCGGAATCATTGCACAGAAGTCATACTTCTTTTCAATTCCTTTTAGCGGATTGCTACTTGGCGGGATCAAGTCGATCTTAAGTCCTAAAATCAAAGCCCGTACCAGCATCATCTTTCCGGCAATATAATCGGCAGGTAAACAATGTATTGCTTTATCCCCTACCTCTATTCCAAAGAAATCACCCGTGGCCAAAGCTGAGTTGACCATGTGCTCTTTCTTTAATCGAATGCGCTTGGGCATCCCTGTGGATCCCGAGGTCTTTACGGTCACATACTCCATATCGTTGAGCCAATCGATCAAAAAATCGCCAACGGACTGCTCATACGGGAGTCCTTCTTTGACGTAGCTGTAGGCGACTTCCTTTAACTCTTCTCGATCAAAATAAATACCGTTTAACCTAAACTGAAGATGAATGTCTTTGAAGGTGGGTTTCATATATGAAAAGTACAATTATTCTAGAAAAAAGAAAAGGCCCATCTTATGATTGGCCTATTTCTTCTAACTCAACTGAAATGGGTCTTTCGACCTTTCCGAAGAGCTTATCTTTCCAGTTCTTCCATTTATAGACTCTTGCGAAAATCAATAGGATGATCGGGTACATTACCAACATTGGGATGAAAATATCAAATCCGACGGCTGGGTCAGACATATCTTTTAATACTGAATGGGTTTGGAATGCTGTCCAATCGGCGGTTACCAGTAGTGCTGTCACAAGGTTGTTTGCCGCGTGATACCCCAGTGCTAGTTCCATGCCTTCATCCATCAAAGTCATGATTCCTAGCATAAATCCGGTGCCGATATAATAGAACATAATGATATACCCCATCTTTTCGACTTCAGGATTTGCTATGTGAAGCATTCCAAAGATCACTGATGTCATAACCAATGGAAACCATCGGTTGCCAGCTAGCGTTCCGAAGCCTTGCATCAAATATCCTCTAAAAAGGTATTCTTCTAAACTTGTCTGAATTGGGACAAGCGCAATAGCAATTACGCAAAGGATCAAGAACGGTCCTAGTTTAAAGTTCCATTCATAGTCTTCAGGTGAGAGCTTATAATCGAGAACGGTGGATCCAGCAATCAATACGGCGACCAAACCAAAAGCAAAGAATACGCGCTTAAAATCGATTTTGGGTCGTGATGTTGTCACTGATTTGAATGACTGTCCGTGTAAAAATCGAACTACTACAAGTAACGCAATCATTCCGAAGGCAAAAGAGATCAACAGTAAAAAAAGATTGAGGTTGGGCTCTAATACTCTCATAATAGACGCTTGGTCTTGAATTGAAGAGAGGCCTCCTTTGGCCAAGACCGCCACGGTAAACGGTATCTGCCCTATTAGACTTCCAAAAAAGACGATCAACGAACCGATGAGGTAACGCCAAAATTCATGTCGTATGGCATATGCTTGTGCTATGAACATATTATATTAAGTTAGTTTTCCATTCATTTTTAGGGTTGTATTGCAATGTACCTCGAACCACTTCTAGCGGTGCTTCAATGTTGTTGGTATACAAACTGCCTGTACCTAACCCTTGTGGCATTGTATTGCCCAGAGTGTATGTATACTGGGCAATGGCATTGAGACCAACATTGCTTTCTAAGGCTGAAGTGATCCACCAACCGATATTCATTTCTTCGGCTAAACGGATCCAATCATTGCTTCCGCCATATCCCCCAATCAAACTCGGTTTGAGAATGATGTATTGAGGCTTTATCATTTGTAGCAGTTGTTGCTTCTTTGTTACATCAAAAACACCAATTAATTCTTCATCTAAAGCAATTGCTAATGGTGTTTGCTCACACAGCCTTGCCATGGCCTCAAACTGGCCTTGTTTTATGGGTTGTTCGATAGAATGAAGTTCGAACTCAGAAAGCTGTTTTAGCTTCTCTAATGCTTTATCAGGAGTAAATGCACCATTGGCATCGACACGTATCTCTATGTCCTTTGCGGTGAACTCGTTTCGAATAAATTGCAAAAGCTTCAGCTCGGTGTCAAAGTCGATAGCTCCGATCTTCATCTTGATGCAGTCAAATCCGGCTTCGATCTTATCTTCTATCTGCTGTTTCATAAAGGTTTTATCGCCCATCCATACGAGGCCATTGATATTGATCTCGGCGTTTCCGCTAGTAAATTCCGAAGGAAATAATAAAAAAGGGGAAGTGCTTTGAAGCGAACGAAAGGCTTGCTCTAGACCAAATTGTATGCTCGGAAAGTGTACTGTTTCCTTTAATAATTCTTCTAGACCAAGATCGATATGCTCGCAGACCCATTGCAGTTTTTCTTCATACTCGGGCACATCGTCGATGCTTAACCCGCGTAAGATTCCACATTCTCCAATGCCCATTTTTCCGTTGTCATCCAAGGTTATGAACCAGGTTTCCTTTTGGGTCAGGACACCACGAGATGTACCGCTAGGGCGTTTAAAGTTCAGTATGTACTTGTGATAGTTTGCCTTCATGTTGCAACTGACCAAATTTAGGCTAAATTTGAATCATATAAAATTTATGATGGGTTACTTAGACGAAAAAGTCATATGGATCACAGGAGCCTCTTCGGGCATCGGAGAAGAGTTGGTCTATCAACTGGCAAAAAAGAACTGTAAGCTGATTATTTCGGCTCGTAGGGAAAACGAATTAGAACGTGTTAAGGCCAATTGTTCTGAGGCTGCGATCGCGGTGCTTCCGTTTGACTTGAATGACTATCATAACGCCAAAACATACGTGGACCAAGCCGTTAGTGTTTATGGCACAGTGGACCTGATGATCCTCAACGGCGGCATCAGTCAACGTTCACTCATTGCAGAAACAGATTTTTCCGTTTATAAAAAACTGATTGACATTGATTATTTGGCCAATGTGGCGCTATCGAAGGCCATACTGCCTCATTTTATTTCAAAACAGCAAGGACACTTTGCGGTGGTTACAAGCCTCATGGGTAAATTTGGTTCTCCGTACCGTTCTGGGTATTGCGGTGCCAAGCATGCGTTGCATGGTTATTTTGATGTGCTGCGCATGGAACATGACAAGGACAATGTTTCGGTGACTATGATCTGCCCTGGGTTCGTGAATACAAACGTGGCTATCAATGCCTTGACCGCTGATGGTTCTGCTCAGCAAACACAGGATGGCGCTACCGAAACGGGTTTGTCTCCAGCAATCTTTTGTAAGCGAATGATACGCGCCATAGAGCGCAAGAAATTTGAGGCCTACATCGCTAAAAAAGAAGTGATGGGCATTTATGTGAAGCGTTTCTTCCCGAAGCTTTTACACAAAATCGTGATTCGTAGTAAGGTAACGTAAACGTTTATAGGTCAATGGAATCTCCAATTCCGAGAAGCATCAAATCCTTGTTGGCGTCGTAGAACTTCTTCTTGGCAGCTTCATGGTCTATTTCGATATAGCCAAAGGTGTCAAAGTGGTATCCGAGTACTTTGTCACATTCGATCATATCTGCTGCGATGATAGCATCGTCTACTCCCATGGTGAAATTGTCTCCGATTGGCAATATGGCTAAATCCAACTTGGTTTGCATTGGGATGAGCTTCATATCCATGGTCAAAGCGGTGTCTCCGGCAATATAGATGGTCTTGTGTTCTCCTTCGATGATAAAACCTCCTGGTTGTCCGCCATAGCTTCCATCAGGAAAAGAAGAGGTGTGAATGGCGTTTACGTATTTAACCCTTCCGAAGTCAAAATTCCAGTTACCGCCATGATTCATGGGGTGGCCTTCTATTCCTAAATTGCCATAATGTGTGACGATCTCATAGTTAGAAACGATTTTTGCTCCTGCTCGTTTTGCTATGGCTTCGGCATCCAAAATATGGTCTTGATGGGCGTGCGTGAGCAGAATATAATCTGCCTTTAGCGTGTTGATGTCTATATGTGATGCCTTTTCGTTAGCCGAAATAAAGGGGTCTACTAATATGTTAATGTCGCTGATCTCAATGCCTAGACTGGCATGACCGTAGAATGTAATTTTCACGTGTGTACTTTTTTGGTTGTTTCTACCTTAAGAGCCTGTTTAAATTTCTATTAATTATTTTTCTATGCCTCTTTTTGCGCATTACTTTGTTAGGATTTTCCTCAAATAGCTACGGCTATTATCGTCAAATCTGCCTTGTACTGCATCAAAAAAAGCCTATACAAATTCTAATCATATAAGTTTAAACAGGCTCTAAATTAATTAAAATAGAACCAAAATTCTACACCCGTACCATTATTTTGAACGTGTAGTTTGGACTTTAGCTGTGCGACAAGACGATTTACAAGGCGTATACCCAGTGTTTTATTGTCTTCTAGGTTGACATCGGCAGGGATTCCTACACCATTGTCGTGATAATTGAAGTAATTTCTGTTTTCGTCCTTGCTTATCTGAATTTGAATTTGAGGATCTGGAATTCCCTTAAAAGCATACTTAAACGAATTGGATACCAATTCATTTAGGATCAGCCCAATTGGAATGGCCGTATCAACATCTAGCTCTACGTCTTTGGCGTCAATGCTAATGTCAATCTCGTTCTCGCTATTCTTATTAAATACGGAAGAAATACTCTTGACCAATGAATCGATATATCCATCCATTTCAATAACGGAAAGATCTTCGGTCTGATATAGCTTTTGATGAATCAATGCCATAGCCTTCACCCTACTCTTTCCTTCTTCCAAGGCACTCACTACCTCATCATTTCGCGTATTTCTAGACTGAAGACTTAGCAAACTGGACACCATCTGCAGGTTGTTCTTTACTCTATGGTGAATCTCTTTTAACAATGAATCTTTCTCTACAAGAGATTGCTCGATGATCTTGTTTTGATCCTCGATCAAACGTTGTCTCTTCGATTTTTTGGTATAGGCAAAGATGATTCCGCCCAAAATCAATAGCGAGAAGAACAGTACGATCTTACCGTATGTAAGTTTCTTGTCTCGTTCTAAAATCTCGTTTTGAGACTTGATAATATCTTGTTTCTGCTTTTCGAGCGTGATGCGCTGGTTTTCTAGATCTGAAGACACCACAAGACCAAGTACCGTTTTATCAAGTAAAAGGTCGGTCACAGAATCTTTATCGCGAATGTATTTTTTATAGTAATAGGACGCCGAGTCGGCCGCTCCCTTCTTTAAATAATAGTCGGCTTTCAATTTCTTGAACTCAATCGGAAGCACATTCGAATTGCCTTCGATGGTATCCAAATAAGCTTTGGCTGCATCTAAATTGCCAATGGCAGTGTGGCTTCGGGCGAGTTCTTTCCAACTTGTAAGTAAATTGGCCAAATATCTTCCGTTCGCGTACTCTTTGCTACTCTTTACATCTGACTCTAATAGCGGGATAGCCTCATCATAGCGCTTAAGGTCCATATAGCTCTGTCCAAGATTTCCTTTTATAAGTCCTTTGAGAAACAGGGCTTCATCGTACCTATCATGGCCGTTATCATATTTATTTAAGAAGAGGTCCACGAAACTCAACGCCATCTTATAGTGATGAACTGCAGTATAGGTGATCTTCTCTCTCATGAGGTATACCCCAACATTATTGTTGAAATTTGCATGCCCGTAATAATCGCCATCCTCGAGCTTTTGCTTTTCGTGCAGGATATAGTCTTTTCTTGCATCTCTGTGCAATCCTAGATTCGAATAGATATCGTAGAAGTAAATGTTCTTGAAGCCGTATTTGCGCTTTTCGGTACGCACCTCGAGCTGCTTGTTGAACAAGAGTAGCTCGCCATAAGAAGTATCGAGGAGCTCTAATACTCTCATTACCAAATTTTCATCAAGAACTTCTCGCACATCATACAACTTCTGAACGATCACCACCGTTTCTTCAAAGTTGTTCTCGTGAAAATAAAGGTCGGCTAAAATAGTTTTGTAATAATTGGTGGCGACTATATCATTTCCTTTTTCGGCTTCGTACACATTGTCTCTAACCTCATTATACCAGTCTTTGAGGTCAATATCCTCAAATCGATCTGAAGCTCCGAAGTACAGGTCAAAGTGTTCTTTATATGTAGAAAGTCTCTTGTAGTCACTAAGCACTCTTTCGCCTTGTGCGTAGGTAAAGGCGACACTAAGAAAGAATAGGACAAGCAGCAGGCTTATCCTTTTCAAAGGACTATTTGATATAGAATATAATATCATTATTTACAATGTACCCCAAAAAAAGGGAATGCAATTTAAAAATTTTAGTTAAAAAAAAGCCTGAAACTAAATAGTTAAAGGCTTTAGAGTGCTTCTGTCTACTTCAGAGGCGAATTTAGGTTTTCCGTTTTTTGGCGTTATTTCAATAACGATAGGCTAAAAATAGGTGCCTCAACCATAACGGCTAAATAAATGTTGTAAAAACCTTGCTTTTTGTTGTGAAACCAAAAAACTCAATGAACGTGCACTTTTTTTAAAGATTCTCAAAACTTACAGAAAAAGTCATGAAGCTATATCATGACTTTCTTGATTTGAGGGCGTTTGAATCTTTACAAACAACGTTAAAAACTGGAACTTTACTTGAATTTATACTTCTAAAGTAGTTGATAATGTCTGAGTATCTAAATATTTGTTGTCAATCAATTCATTCCTGTTGTGAACCTTCATTATTGTACGGTTATGCCGTAAAATAAGATTTGATACAATAAAAAAAGTTGCGATTGGGGATTCGCAACTTTCTCTAAATCAGTAACATTTGAAAATATAACAAATGGTAGATTGGGATTATAACCTTATCATTAACAACAGTTCGAAAGTATATTTTACCTTCCAAAACTGAAAAAATTTGTTGTCAAATTTTGAAAACTTGTTGTGAAACACAAAAGAAATACGGTTAATCCGTAATTAAAAAGTCTTTCATAAAATAAAAAAAGCTGCAGATCAACGAATCGAAACTACAGCTTTTCCATCTAGGAAACATTTGAAATTATAACAAATGAGGGTTTTGGGGTAACAACAGTTGTTTATAAAAACAACGTAATAAAACTATCATTTTACAGTAAATCAACTAAATAAATGTTGTGAAATGTAGTCTGATTGTTGTGAAGCTTCTATAAAGTGATGCCTGTTCGAATTACTAAGAATTGAAGGAAGACAATATAAAGTCTCTAAATTCTTTTGAGATAGGAATTGTATGCCCATTGATGATCACATCCTTCGAATTGATGGCTTGAATGTGATCCAGGTTTATGATATACGACTTGTGCGCCCTAAAGAACTTATTAGAGGGCAATTTCTCGATATAATCTTTTAAAGCTGACCTAACAAGAAACTTCTTGTCTTCGGTGTTGACCTCGAGATAAACGTTGTCTGCTTTTATATATCGAATCTCACTAAAATGTATTCTGTAAAACAGGTTTTGTTTTTTCACAAAGATGGAATCTCCCATGACCTGTCCTGAGTCTGCTTCGGAGTTAGCATTGTCGCTTGGAGAAAAATTAGACAATGTGATTTCGATTGAGGTATACAGGTCTTCCTGTTCAAATGGCTTAACAATATAACCATCGGGTTTAACGGCCTTTGCTTTTTCGACCGTGGCACGATCCGAGTTGGATGTTATAAAGATGAATGGAATATTGAAGTTATCGCGAATGTACTTTCCAAAGTCGATGCCGGTTTTCTCGGTTGCCAGTATGATATCAACCAAGGCAAGATCTACTTTGTTGTTATTGATGGCCTCAACGGCCTGTTCATAATCAACCACGCTATCCACCACTTCATAGCCCATGTCCTCTAGTGTGATCTGTAAATCATCTGCGATGATAACGTTGTCTTCGACAATTAGAATTTTAATTCGGTCACTCAAAATGAAAAAGATTTGTGGTTAATCTGCTATTAAAGCTACAAAAATAAATTTTGACTAATGTAAAACAAGAATGAAAATATAAACGTACTCAGTGCCAATTTCTTCAATTCTGGGTCTAATTTCTTGGGGTCTTTATTGTTATATACCGTCTTTAAGTGCCATAAAATAGGTATGAACGCTAACAGGAAAATTAAGTTTAACGGTTCTTTGTACTTGATCACGACAAAGAGAAGACTAAAAAACATGGCGCTCACCAAAAGGTAATAATGATAGTACTTGGCGAATTCGTCTCCTATCTTTACAACCAAGGTGTTTTTTCCAACCTTTTCATCGCTTTCACGGTCTCTCATGTTGTTAAGATTCAACACACCTGCGCTTAGGCATCCTATCGAAAAAGCGGGTAGAAAAACCTCCCAACTCAACTGCTTTGTAAAGAGAAAATAGCTTCCGCAAACACTTAATAATCCGAAAAAGAGAAATACAAACAGATCTCCGAAGCCATGATAACCATACGCAGAGCTTCCTACGGTGTACTTAATGGCTGCAGCAATCGAGGCTATACCTAACAAAAGAAATAATAATATATATCCAATACTATCTTTTCCGAAGGAAATATAAACAAGTAAAAGCGCCACAAGCATGGTAATCACACTTGTGATAATGATGGCTCTTTTCATAGCTTTTGGTGTAATCGCACCGGTTTGAAGTGCTCTGGCCGGTCCTACTCTATCGTCGTTGTCCGTACCTTTAACGCCGTCACCATAGTCATTGGCAAAATTGGAAACTACCTGAAAACCGATTGTCGTCAATAAGGCCAATACAAAGATCCGCCAATCAAAAGCACCTTTTGCTCCTGCCATTGCGGCCCCAACTATAATTCCTGAAACTGAAAGCGGCAATGTTCGAAGTCGTGCCGCCGATATCCATGCTTTCATAGATCTAGGTTATGGTATCCACTTCTTGTCGAAGTTCGGCTTTCTTTTTTCTAGGAAGGCGTTTCTACCTTCAATGGCCTCATCGGTCATGTATGCCAATCGTGTTGCCTCGCCTGCAAACACTTGCTGCCCTACCATACCATCATCTGTAAGATTCATGGCGAACTTGAGCATTTTTATTGAGGTTGGCGATTTTGCCAAGATCTCTTGTGCCCATTGATAGGCCGTGTCTTCGAGTTCATCGTGCGGAATCACAGCATTCACCATTCCCATCTCATAGGCTTCTTGGGCTGAGTAGTTTCTTCCAAGGAAAAAGATCTCTCTTGCTTTTTTCTGCCCTACCATTTTTGCCAAATACGCCGAACCGTACCCACCATCAAAGCTGGTGACATCAGCATCTGTTTGCTTAAAGATAGCATGTTCTTTACTAGCCAATGTTAGATCGCAGACAACGTGCAGACTATGTCCTCCCCCTACAGCCCATCCTGGCACTACAGCAATCACTGCTTTAGGCATAAACCGAATCAAACGCTGCACTTCAAGGATATTGAGTCGATGGTAACCATCCTCTCCAACGTATCCTTGGTGTCCCCGAGCCTTTTGATCTCCACCACTACAGAACGAATATACCCCGTCCTTACTCGATGGCCCTTCAGCCGAAAGTAGTACAACCCCGATAGACGTATCCTCCTGTGCGTCATAAAAGGCTTTATACAGCTCGCTTGTGGTCTTAGGTCTAAAGGCATTTCGTACATCTGGTCTATTGAACGCGATACGGGCAACACCGTCACATTTTTTGTAGGTGATGTCCTCAAATTCTATGGCAGTTTTCCAGTTTGGTGAACTCATATTGACTATTTTAGCGTAAAATTAAATTATTTTAATCGTATAACCATATTTAATTACCCTATGAAATCTTTGTTATTTGGATTCTTGTCCCTAGTCATCTCATCCCTAGCATTTTCGCAAGAATATAAGTTCTCCCCTATCTATGACATCGAGGCTACAGAAGTCAAAAGTCAAGACATTACTGGTACTTGCTGGAGTTACTCGACCTCTTCATTTTTAGAGTCAGAGATCATGAGACTCACCGGAAAGAAGATTGACGTTTCTGAAATGTATACAGTGCGCAACACCTATTCTAAAAAAGCCTGGAACTATTTGATGCGCCAAGGAAAAGCTCAATTTAGTCAAGGTGGTTTGGCACATGATGTTATGAACTCTATTCGTGTTAACGGGCTTGTTCCTGAATACGCCTATACCGGATTGGATACCGGAAAAACGAAGCACAACCACACCGAAATGGTAGAGGTCATCAAAGGTATGCTCAATGTATATATCGACAATCCTGCACGTACGCTGTCTCCAAAATGGAAAACAGCTGTAGAAAGCGTTTTAGATGTTTATTTAGGGGAAAAGCCAGCGTCTTTCAATTACGAAGGAGTGCAATATACGCCTGAATCCTTCTTGGAAATGACCAAGATCAATCCAGATGATTATGTGACGATCACGTCATTCACACATCAACCATACAACACTTCTTTTATCTTAAGCATTCCTGACAATTTTTCGAATGGGAGCTTTTACAATGTACCACTTGACCAGATGATGGACGTTATCGACCACGCATTGAAGAACGGGTTCACCGTTGAATTGGATTGTGATGTATCTGAAAAGACCTTCTCTTCAAAAACCGGAGTCGCAGTGGTGCCTGAAGATAGTGCTGACAACAAAAAAGCGGCAAAAGAAATCGTTGCAGAGAAAACGATCGATGCCAAATACCGTCAACAAGAGTTTGAAAATTTTCATACGACCGATGACCACTTGATGCACATCACCGGACTCTTAAAGGACCAAAATGGAACTAAGTACTACAAGGTGAAAAACTCTTGGGGTACCAAGCGTCACGGAAACAATGGGTATATGAATATGAGTGAGTCGTTCATGCGTCTAAAGACCATTTCGGTCATGGTACACAAGGATGCATTGCCAAAAGCGTTAAAAAAACAGCTAAACCTGTAAACGTCTGATTATAAATAAACAAAGGTCCCTTTTGGGGCCTTTTTTATTGCATTTCGTCTAAGAAAGATGGGGTTTATCGAAAATGAAGGTTTTAACATTTTTTTACCTCATTATGTTCTCATGGTAATCTACATTTGCACGCCCCTGAAAATAACAAAGTGTATTGACCATGAGAGTACTAGATTCTTCCCTGCAGAACAACTTCCTAAGACATTACAGCCTGTCAATGGGGGAACTGTATTTTTTTGAAAACTATGTGATCGCTGAGTTTAACGAAGGCGTCCTGATATCTTATGAATCCGTGTACGAAGTGGTAATGCTCATTAAAGAGTATTTTGGAGATGACAAGTCATTTGGCTTTGTGTCAAACCGTATACATTCGTATTCGACCGTTCCGACGGATTCTGCCAAATGGAAACAAGTATTGCCTAACCTTGCCGCATATGGGGTGGTGATTTACGATCACCGCGGAATGGTCAATGTTCAGTTTGAGAAGAAATTCTGTAAAAGCAACCACAACGCCTTTCAAAATCTAGAAAAAGCAGTGAATTGGGTTAAAGAAGCCTCAGAAAAGACCGCTGCCTAAGCATTCATCCTAATACCTTTATCTTCAAGGATAATGATCTTTTGCTTATAAAGGGACCCTATTGCCTTTTTAAAGGTCTTTTTGCTCATCTGAAGCAAATCTTTGATCTCCTCTGGAGCACTTTTATCGTGCAGGGGTAAAAAACCACCTTCTTCTTGTAGCTTTTCAAGAATTAATTGGGCTGTAGGTTCTATATGATCATACCCTGATTTTCGTAAGGTCACGTCGATCTTATTGTCTTCTCGAATATTCTTAATATATCCAGTAAGTTTCTCTCCTAGTTTGAGTGTCCTGAACAGCTCGCTATTAAAAATAAGTCCTTTGTGTTTTTGATTGATGATCACTTCTGTACCAAGGTCTGTAAAACGAGAAACTAAGAGTTTCACTTTCTCATCCTCTTCAACCGTTAGGTCTTCATTGCTTAAAAAACGATTGGTCTTGCTAGAAGCCACCAAGCGATCCGTCTCATGGTCCATATAACAATGCACCAAATACCATTTTCCTTCAACCATAGGTCTCGCTTGTTCCTTAAACGGTACCAAAAGCTGTTTTTCCAAACCCCAATCCATGAATGCGCCAATTCGGTTTACTTCGCTAACCTTTAGCAATGCGTATTCATCCTTTTTGACCAAAGGATCAATGGTCGTGGCCACTGGCCGCTCTTCATGGTCTAAATAGCAAAATACATCCAGTTCCTGCTCTAGCTCATACTCTTCAGGTATATATTTGTTAGGAAGCAAGATCTCCTCTCCTTCATCATTTCCAAGAAAAAGCCCCGGAGGGGTATGGCGCAAAATGCGTAGCGTATTGTATTCTCCTATTTTTATCATATGCTTAGATTGCCGCAAAAATAGTACTAATTATAGCAAGAACTACTAGCTACTAGCCCTTTTATTTACCGATCTGGGGTAATAATGAGCATTTCATCGAAAATCAGATAAGAACTTCATTCTTAGCAAGCTACCTCTTTCTATTCTGTTGTAATTTTGTTATATTATTAGTAGAATGTTACGTATGACACAGTATTTGGATACACATAAAGGGCTTAAAAAGCAGTTGAAGTATGACATATGCACTGCCTATTTCTTTGAAAACTTTCTGATTGTCGAAATGGATGAAGGCATCAATTTAACATTTGAGAGTGCCTCTAAATTGGTACACGATGCGATCCTATATTATCATGGACGGCCTTTTATCTATATCTCTAATCGCGTGCATTCGTACTCTGTGACACCTACTGATTACTTCAAGTTAGAAGAACACGTGCCCAATTTGATCGGATTTGCTGTTGTTAGCTATTCTCGGTTGAATAAAGCAAATGCCAATATTGAAAACCTGTTCTTCAATCGTCCATTCGAAGTTTTTAACGAACTACAAGAGGCCATGAATTGGGCCGAATCTACCATAAAAAAAGCGCTGTAAAACAGCGCTTTTCTATTATTTGGGAATATCTTTCTTAGTTATAAGCTCCCTCTTTCTTGAAGTGCTTCGTAAGTAGATAGTACATTACCGCTCTGTACTTGTTACGGTTAGAACGTCCGTAAGTATCCAAACAAGCATTGATACCGTCCATCAAAGCAGGGCCGTCGTTCAATCCTAATTTCTTGATAAGGAAGTTATTTCTAACCGTATCCAATTCCTTCTCATCAGAACCAGAAACTGTAGCAGCATCCTTGTTGTAGATAGCAGGTCCGCAACCGATGGTCACTTTTGTCAAAAGGTCCATGTCAGGAGTAACACCACATTTGTCTTTTAGGTCAGCAGCGTACTTTGCGATAAGTTCATCTCTTTTACTCATAATTCTAAAACGTTTTAAAGTTATATTATATACGTCTAAAATTAAGGCGGTGGTTCGAGAAGCAGTAAATTAAAAAACAGGAATTATTTGTTTTCGGTAAAGAACTTAAAATAATCGATTAAAAACTTATCGTTGGTATCTGCAGGAGTGAAGACCTCAAGTAATTTAGGCGTATTCGAAACGCTGTAGAAATCATTCATTTCATCACGCAATGTCTTCTGGTCTTTGGCAGATTGATACTCCCAACCGTACATCGCACATAAATGTTGGGCGGTTAGCCCATGTTTGGTCTCAAAGAAGGTTTCAAAATAGTCGGCTGATTTATCGCCTGGCAGAATTCTGAAGATTCCTCCTCCTCCATTGTTCACCACGATCACGCGAAAGGTATTGGGCACGTGCTCATTCCAAAGGGCATTGCTGTCGTATAGAAAGCTCAGGTCTCCTGTTACAAAAGTGACGGGTTGATCGCTCACCATGGCAGCGCCAATGGCTGTTGAAGTACTGCCATCTATACCACTTGTTCCACGATTGCAGAAATTGGTCAAGGAAGGATTCACGTCAAACAATTGCGCATATCGTATCGTCGAGCTGTTTCCTAATTGCAACATATGACCATCAGGAATCGTCTTCAGTAATGTATCAAAAGCAGTTAAATCACAAAAAGGAATTGACTTCAAGTAATCATCGTGCCCCTTCAATCGTTGCGTTTTAACACCGTCCCAAAAGGTTCGGTAATCGCTAGAAGAAGGCTTTTGATCATTTAATAGCGACGCTAAAAAATCATTGGGCTGCTGACGCACGTGTTCTGTCAAACAAAAATACGTGTCATATGCCTTCTTGGTATCAATATGCCAATGTTCTTTTGGCTGGTACTTTCGTAAAAATGCTTTGACCTTTTTAGAAACAACCATACCGCCGAAGGTCAAGAGAATCTCGGGTTGTAATTGTTCAAAAAGGGTGTTTCTGTCCTCCGACAATTCTATAGGTGCAATGATCTTATCTATTGACGGAAAAAAATGTTCGTGATATAGGTTCGAAGTAGTCTCTGTAAAAACCAACACCGAAGGATCGTTTGCTAATGACTCTAGAACTTCTGAACCGATCTGGTTGGGTTGATTCACTCCTACCAATACCATTTTGCGCTTCGCGGAAGTCCACTGATTTCTAAACTTTTCGATCGCTATATCTTCAGCTTGAAGCTGATCGGTCAGTAAGGGCTTAGTACTCTTCGGAAACACCGTAGGTGCTTCGATCGTATCGTACAATGGCTCTTCGAAAGGAACATTGAGATGTACTGGCCCTTTCTGAGCTATGGCTATGTTTAGCGCACGGTTGATTTCTTCTTCATTTTCCGTCTGAATTTCTTGCTGTAATGTTTCGATTCGTTCGGCGTTCAAGAACTTTGGCGCTTCATGTTTCTCTGAACTTAGCGTTGCGTTTGCACCGTGATTCGCATCTTGTTTCAAATTGGTCGAGTACAAAATATGTCGGTCAAAGACATTGTCCTGACGAATGGTTTGTCCGTCACCAATATCAATGCGATACGAAGGACGATCAGCAGAGATCACCACTAACGGAATGTCACTATAAAAAGCCTCTGATAGAGCTGGGTAATAATTTAGCAGTGCCGATCCCGAAGTACAAACTACGGCAACGGGTCGTTTCAATTGTTGCGCCATTCCTAATGCCACAAAGGCCGCACAACGCTCATCAACGATACTGTACGCTTTGATATCCGGATGGTTCGAAAAACCAACGGTCAAAGGTGCGTTTCGCGAACCGGGGGAAATGACCACGTGGTCAATCCCTTTGGCCGAACAGAGCTGGACTACGGTTTGTGCAAGTGGAATTTTAGGATGAATCATGTAATAGCGAAGCTACTCTAGCATTTTGTACAAATGTAAGATTTAGAGGGTATTTTTCCGAAGAAATGAAGATCAATTTGTCAAGACCGCCTTCATAGTGGCTGATTTGTTGACGGTTTCCTGCCACTCATCAACAGGATTCGAGTCTCCAGTAATGCCACCGCCAACATATACATGGGCAACACCATTTTCGAATTTCATACAACGAAGGTTTACATAGAGGTCAGAAACACCATTCATATGTAATTCACCCAGATATCCCGTATAAAAGCCTCGATCATATCCTTCATTATCTAATATGAACTGCTTTGCCTTCTCCTTTGGAAAACCACAGACTGCTGGTGTTGGATGCAGCGCATTCACCAGGTCGTTCAATGTATACTGTGATTGTAAGCCCATCCCTCGGATATCGGTCTTTAGATGCAACAGATTTCCTGCTTTTGCAGTTTTGGTTTCTGACGTGCTCACAGTTTCTAAATACGACTGAAAATGCTTGACGATCGAATCGGTCACGATCTGTTGTTCTTCTTGCTCTTTTGCCCCCCAAGTTACTGACATCGAGCCTTCAAACTTCTGAGTCCCAGCCAAGGCCATGGTCGAAAAATCATCACCACTGACATACAAGAGAGTTTCGGGCGTTGCACCCAGCCAAGTGCCTACTTTAGGATGGTGCCAGTAATAGACCATTGCGGTTTTATAGGTTCCTAATAAACGCTGAAAAAGTGCTAACGGAGGTGTTTCAACCAACGGAACAGCTTCTACTCTGGATAACACCACTTTCTCCAGATCAGATCGCAGTATCTCGTCCACCCCTTTTTGTACCAATTGTATGTGTCCTTTTTCCACAGAAACAGAAGAACTTGACAATACAGTATCATCAAGCTTTACTTCAGGCAGGATCCCCTCTAAATACTGATCACAATGAATTAATATCGACTTCTTAGCATTGTCAAACGGAGCAAATACAAATCCGCTTTGGTTTAGATTGTCGAGCTCGTGTAGCTCATCGTCCTTTTGAAAAACCGCGCGAACGGTCACCTCATTAGGTTTGCGATAAACCACAAACGGACGGTTGGCATTGAGCTGTTCTTGTATGTTATGCAAGAGATCTTGGGCCATGCATTATTTCTTTGGCAAAGCAATGGTCGTCAATTTCACCACCGAAATCAAGTTGTCATCTTCGTCCGTGATATGAATGTTCCATAGTTGTGTAGTGCGCCCTTTGTGCAGAAAGCGGGCGGTCCCATATACATAACCATCTTTGACACTCTTTACGTGATTGGCAGAAATCTCGAGTCCGCGAATGAAGAATTTGTCGGTGTCCAAAAACGTGTGAGACGCAGCACTACCTACACTCTCGGCCAAGGCAACCATGGCTCCGCCATGTAAGACACCATCTGGTTGATGCACTTTGCTTGTAACAGGCATTCTCGCCACTAGATAATCCTCTCCTACATCCACAAACGAGATCTCAAGGGTTTCCATCAAGGTGTTTTTACAAATCGCATTACAGGATGCTAGTATCTTCTCTTTCGGAATCGACATATCAATTTTTATTTCTGTAAAAATAGACAAACTATCATTCTTCGGAAAAAGATCGTATATTTGATTAATTTTAACGAACGTTCAATAAAATGCCAAAAGTTAAAACCTCTAAAGAAGAAGTGCTCGAAAAGTTGATTCCTGTGCTGCGAAAAAATGGAATTGCCAATAGCAGTATGAGTGACCTCGCCAAGGCGTGTGATATTCAGAAGTCACACTTTTATTACTATTTCGAGAATAAGGAAATGTTGGTCAAGGAAGTTTTACAGGTGGTCAATAGTTATTTTAGCTACAACACTAAAAAGATACTTTCGGCTTCTGATCATTCCCTATCTCAAAAAATCGAAGCACTAGAAAAACTTATCCTTAAACTTTTTACGGGTGGCGAAGGCGGATGCCTGATGGCCAATACCGCTTTAGAATCGGCTCATATGCAACCCAGCTATTTTGAAGAGGTACGTTCCTTCTTTGCTTCTTTTATCGATGGGGTATCTACATTGCTAAAGGAAAACCCAACCATCGATGATTCTGATGAACTGGCGAAACAACTCGTACAGGATATTGAAGGTGGTATTTTATTATCTAGAGTATATCAAGATAACTCCTATCTATTGAACGCCACACAACGCATGAAAAACACCCTTTTAACAAAATGACGCATACCGTACTTTTATCATATGACGACTTTCCTTTGGGGCTCACAAAATTTGAGCATCCCAACCCAAAAAGCGTCGTTGTCTTTAACCCCGCTATGGGCGTACCACAACATTTCTACTATGACCTTGCGCAACACCTGCACGAACATGGAAATACCGTGTACACCTTTGATTATCGAGGATTGGGTGCTTCGCTACATCAAAAACATCCGAAGATAAAAGCAGGTTATAAAGAATGGACGCAAGATTTTGAAAGTATCTCCAACCACATTCGGGCGCAGCATCCCAATGTACCTATGCACATGATCGGACATAGTTTTGGTGGTAATAGCATCGGACTCTCTCATGCGTACAAGCACTATGACAAATTCTTGAATGTAGCCGCACAATATGGCTATGTGAAGTACTTTGGGCCAAAATTCAAATTTCTTATTCACTTCAATTGGCGTCTGATGGTGCCTTTGACCACAAGCTTTATGGGCTACTACCCTTCTGGATGGTTTGGCCTGGGAAAAAGTTTGCCCTCCCGAGCCGCTAAAGATTGGGGTGTCTTTCTTTTGAAGGAAGGATCCGTACAAGAATTTGGACGACGCATCGGGATTGACACCTATAAAGACATTACCCAAAAAATGCTGCTCATAAGTATTGATGATGATCTCTTTGCTCCGAAGAAAAGTGTTGATATCTTAGCTGAAAAAGTATACCTAAATGCAGATTCGGTACGTAAGCACATTGTACCAAGTGACTATGGTATAAAGCGCTTGGGTCACTTTGATCTTTTTAGGAAAAAACACAAAGAAAAACTTTGGCCTATCGTTACCGATTGGTTTGAAAAATAGAACTATGAGCCACCAAGAAAAAGAAGCAAGCTATCAAGCGACCAATTCCTATTCTACACTAAATGCACTGACAAATACCACCAAAAATGTGTGGTTCGTATGTCATGGACTTGGATATTTAAGCCGCTATTTCATTCGCTATTTTGAAGGACTAAACCCTGATGAAAACTACATCATTGCGCCACAGGCTGCCTCTAAATATTATATGAATGGTGAGTTTAAACATGTGGGCGCCAGTTGGCTTACCAAAGAAAATACGAAGAAAGAAACCGAAAATGTACTTCGCAATCTAGACGCGGTCTATGAAGCAGAAAACATCCCCGCAAATGTAAACTTTATCGTGATGGGATACTCACAAGGAGTCTCGGTCGCGATGCGATGGGTGGCGCGAAGAAAAATTCAATGTGACAAACTGATTATGTATGCGGGAGGAGTTCCGGTAGAATTGATAGCTTCTGATTTTGATCATTTAAGAGGAAGGGCTTCAGTTCACTCTGTTATCGGAGATAAAGATCAATACCTAACTGATGAGCGCATGGCACTTGAAAAGAAAAAGATGGATGTGCTTTTTGGAGATGCCTATGAATTTTCGATCTTTGATGGTACTCACGAAGTAAAACCTGAAATCATTGTTTCGTTAGCTTAATTTCTATGATCGATTTCTTTACAACGCTTGAAGATACCGTTGCCAAGTTAATTCCGTTAGAAGCGTCGCACTTTGACCTTCTTTGGCCTATTGCTCAGCAATTGGATCTTCACGAATTTGGTCCGTCGAATATTTCAACTCCCGAAAAACTGAAAGAATACATTCAGGAAGCATTGTCCCAAAGAGAAGAGGGAACCTCGATTCCCTTTGCTATCATTGACAAACGAAACAATACTTTAGCCGGATGCACCCGAATGGGACGTGTTAGTGCTTTTCACAAGAGTTTAGAGATTGGATGGACTTGGATTGGACCTGATTACCAAGGTAGCGGACTCAACACGCATGTAAAACACCTAATGCTTAACCATATCTTTAAGGTAATGGATTTTGAAAAGGTAAACTTTCGAATCGATGAGCGCAACATACGTTCGCGAAAGGCGGTTGAGAAATTGGGCGCCCAATTAGAAGGGCTTATCAGAAGCGAGGTCATTGTCAAGGGTGGCTTCCGGCGTAGTTCAGCCTGCTACGGAATTCTCAAAGAAGAATGGTTGAAAAAGAACCCACAAAGCTAACTCCTTGCAGGTACTATTCCGCATTAAAAATAACGTGCTGCCCTAACTTTACTGTCAAATCCACATTGCTTGCACAACCATCCCTGGTCTCCGTTAGAGAAGTCAGTACTTGTAGCCGTGTTGTCATCATGTTCGGTCGACGTCCAATACAGAATATTATTGGTGTCAAATCCTCCCATCCCTTGCAAATGCAAGTTTTCGTACATGAGCTTCATTTCTCCTTCTGAAGGTAAGAACCAATCATCGAACAGTGTGGCTTCGTTAGTGATTTCAAAATCGTCACATAGCTTTGCCGCAACGGTTCCGTTGCTAACGTCACTGCACTGTTCGGGGTTCTCATAGTAGTTGTCAAACGTATTATGGAAGGCGAGGATCGCATCGGTATTTTCTTGTCCGCTGCCGACAGGTATATTCCTGGCGTCAGCAACAGCATTATTAAAGCATCCCCATTCTATCGTGGTTCCGTTTGGAATTGGAATATCCTGAGGAGCGGCTTCTATATAGCGCCAGCCGTTGGAGTATTCTCCTTTGTCATAAAAGACGATTCCGCCTGCAGGTCCTATGTCACCAACTTCAAAAATAGGATCTTGTGTTTCTGAATCGTCTGAGCTGCAACCAATGAACATTGTTACTATTAGGACACTTGAAAAGAGAGAAATTAATTGTCTTGTCATTTTTTGAGTTTTTAAAGCTGTTGTTTTCTTTAAAGTCTCAAATTGTCAAAAAGGTTGCGTGCAAAAAAAAGCGCGGCTCATTGAGCCGCGCTTCTATCTTACTTCCTATTAAAAGGAAATCGTTCTTACTTTACTTCTTCGAAGTCTACGTCTTGTACGTTATCCCCTTCTGAAGCATCACCGGCGCCAGCACCTGCATCAGATCCAGGTTGTCCGTCTTGTTGTTGTGCTTCTGCTTGGGCTTTGTACAGATCTTCAGAAGCTACTTTCCAAGCTTCGTTGATCTTTTCTAAGGCTGGTTCGATCACATCGACATCCTTAGTTTCGTAAGCCTTTTTCAGTTCTTCTAACGCTTCTTCGATCGGCTTTTTCTTGTCGTCAGAAAGTTTATCACCAAACTCACTCAATTGCTTCTCTGTCTGGAAGATCATTGCGTCAGCGCTGTTCAACTTGTCTGCCTTTTCTTTTGCCGCCTTATCAGCTTCAGCATTAGCTTCGGCCTCTTGCTTCATTTTCTCGATTTCTTCATCTGTTAATCCAGAAGAAGCTTCGATACGAATGTTCTGTTCTTTATTAGTTCCTTTGTCCTTAGCCGAAACGTTAATGATTCCGTTGGCATCGATATCAAAGGTTACTTCGATCTGAGGTACACCTCTTGGTGCTGGTGGAATTCCGTCTAAGTGGAAACGACCGATGGTCTTGTTATCCGTAGCCATTGGACGCTCTCCTTGCAACACGTGGATCTCAACAGAAGGCTGGTTGTCAGCCGCCGTAGAGAATACTTGTGACTTTTTCGTAGGAATGGTCGTATTGGCTTCGATCAATTTGGTCAATACACCTCCCATGGTCTCGATACCAAGAGAAAGTGGTGTTACATCCAATAACAATACATCTTTCACATCTCCTGTCAATACCCCACCTTGGATGGCTGCACCTACGGCTACAACTTCGTCAGGGTTAACACCTTTAGAAGGCTTCTTTCCGAAGAACTTCTCAACAGCCTCTTGTACTGCTGGAATTCTTGTTGAACCTCCTACCAAGATGATTTCGTCGATATCGCTTGTAGACAATCCAGCATTTTTCAATGCAGTCTGACAAGGTTCGATCGTTCTTTTTACTAGGTCATCGATCAACTGCTCGAACTTCGCTTTGGTAAGGGTTCTTACCAAGTGTTTAGGTCCTGAAGCCGTTGCTGTGATATATGGTAAGTTGATCTCTGTCTGTGCAGAAGAAGACAACTCGATCTTTGCTTTTTCAGCAGCTTCCTTAAGACGTTGTAGCGCCATAGGATCCTGACGAAGGTCCATAGACTCTTCTGACTTGAACTCTTCGGCCAACCAGTTGATGATCTTCTCATCTACATCGTCACCACCAAGGTGTGTGTCACCATCGGTTGACAATACCTCAAATACACCGTCACCCAACTCAAGGATAGACACGTCATGTGTTCCTCCTCCAAAGTCAAATACAACGATCTTTTGATCTTGTCCTTTCTTATCCAATCCGTAAGCTAGTGCAGCTGCGGTTGGTTCGTTAATGATACGTCTTACTTTAAGTCCGGCGATCTCACCAGCCTCTTTCGTAGCCTGACGCTGTGCATCATTAAAATAAGCTGGTACAGTAATTACTGCTTCAGCAATATCTTGTCCTAAGTAATCTTCGGCCGTCTTCTTCATTTTTTGAAGTACCATGGCCGACAATTCTTGAGGTGTGTATAGGCGTCCGTCGATATCCACCCTAGGAGTGTTGTTGTCACCTTTCACCACGGTATAAGGAACACGATCTGCCTCTTTTTGAGATTCAGAGTATTTGTTCCCCATAAAACGTTTGATCGAATAGATGGTTTTCATAGGGTTTGTTACCGCCTGTCTTTTCGCAGGGTCACCCACCTTGATCTCTCCACCTTCAACAAAGGCAATGACAGAAGGCGTTGTTCTTTTTCCTTCTGCATTTGGGATCACCACAGGCTCGTTACCTTCCATCACAGAAACGCAAGAGTTGGTCGTTCCTAAATCGATTCCGATAATCTTACTCATAATAGCTTGTATACTTTATTGTGTTGAATGTTCTACTTAAAATTCATTCAGCTTATGTCAATCATTATGCCATTACATTATAGTATGACAGGATGTCATAAAAAAGGCTTGCCATCGCTGACAAGCCCTTTTCCTATGAAACATATAGCAGTTCTCATAGCAATCTCATCCCTCGGATGTTGTCAGTTTTCAGCAGGACCTCTTGTCAGGTTTGCGCTGTTTTTAAGTGCCTTTACAATTTCGTATCGCTCGTTTTTGATAGCAAGGTCCAGATCATTGTTAACGGGTTTGGCCCCTTCTCGCAATAAGGCATACACCACATTGGGCGCATTGAAAGCCACCGCTTTAAAGATCATATTGTTCTTGGGTTTTGCCCCTCTTTCGAGCAAAGCCACGGCAATGGCCGGGTTGAAATAATCAGGATGGAATACGGCTTCCAGGTCTTCATTGGTAATCGGAACTCCGTAATCTGATAGACAATTGATTACCTTGACCGATTGCTTTGAAACAATCGCTGCACTTATAATACCTCGAGCATTGACGTTGGCACCGTCCTGAATCAACTGTCTCACTAGGTCAATATCTCCTGTGGCGGCAGCCGTCACCAATTGCGAATCCATAATATCATTGATCAATGCACTGCTATTGTCAAAGGGCTCTTCATTGTCTATCAAGGTCAGTGAATAGTTTATTTTGAATACATGATTGTCTATGGTCTTTAGTAATATTTCCTTGTCGATTTGCTGTGACATGGCTTCTTTGAAATAAATACGAGATTCCTTTGGACCCGATATACGAAGCGTGGATCGTTCTCTGCTTCGCACCAGTTTTTTGGCGTCATCCCAAACGCTGATGTACCCTTTTTTGAAATCTTTTGGATCGACCATTACTTCGAGCACTTTATTTACATTGACGGTCTCATCGGTTATCAAATCGTCAGAGGCCGTTTCATCATATCCGAATAGCGAACGTGTTTTTATTATATCGCCTGTAGCATTGAAAAATCCCATAAGCAAATGCCCTACATAGTCGTGTGAGCCATCTCCTTTTCCTGCATCGAGCTTCACAACCTTTGAGGCACGCAGCCTAAATTTCAAGGGTTTCTTTTCAAAGAAATTATTTTCTGCAGAAGCTGCGCGTTGGGATTTGGCTTCCTCTTCATACCTGTTTATCACAGAATCCAAAAGATGTCTTTTATAGGCTAGGTCATACACAGAAGGAAACATCTTCTTATTCATAAAAGAGGTGATCCGTTGTAACTTAGCGCGTACCAATTCTGGGCGCTTTCGAATCTGTTTTTTCCAAAGGGACAGGTCATTTGCAGCGTTTCTAGGAACACTAAAATCGTTAGAACGTATCAAAGCCACAGGATATATAGGGTCCTGCCCTTCTCCGGTCAATGACAATTCCAGTGTCTTTTCAATCTGACCTTTAATAGTTCGTTTAAACTCTTGTTTGGAAAGTGAACTGTGCTCATATGCTTTTTTTGTCACTGTATTTCTGAGGATCAAATTGCCTCCGTAATAGGCTTTTGTAGCTAGATGTGTTCCGTAGCGATACAAAAAGCCTTCCGCAGAAATATCTCTACCTACACGTGCAAGGTCGTTTATGAAATCTGAATTAATATCCCTTTGATGATAGGCTACGTTTGTCGACAAGTCCAATGAATATTCTAAGTGATTCATGGTACTGTACACGTACATCGCATCGCCATTTTCAACAAAGGCATCGGTGGTAAAAGCTTCAATTTCACGAGCGTTCCCTATACTATCAGATGCAATCTGGAGGTAGGTGTCAGAAAGTAAGGTCTTCTCAAAGTCACTGGCCGAAGTAATGTACTGATTTCGTAGTACGTCATCACGTTTCTTGTTTCTTATGAATGTAACTCCTTTGGGTTTCACATACTTTTTTCGGTACATGATCACAGGGCGAGAATGATCTCTATTTAGCCGAATTATTTGGGCGCGGTGTCCTGAGCGTAGTGTTACTTTCCGAAGGTTTAGGGGGTCAATGAAACGCACGTCATAACCTTGACCAAGCCCAGAGGCATTGATCTCTCTCTTTTCGATATCACTAGAAAAAGGGTACTTCTTTTGTCCGAAGAGCGGGGAACTACTCAGAAAGTAAATCCCAAAAGTGCAGATAACAAGTATGTAAAAACGATTCATTTATTAGCAATTTAAAAAACATTGCTATTAATCAATCATTTCAAATGTACTTAAAAAAGATGTAAAAATCGAGTGTAACGCCAATTATTTGCAGCCTGCACGCCGCCTAGTATCAACTAAATAGATGATTTTCCAGGTCCCGTTGTCGTTAAACAACTGAAATGAATTTACCCCGCAGTGGCTAAACTGGTCGTTTAAATAAAATTCATAGGGCGTCCATACATTGGCCATGTATTCTTCTACTTCGATCTTAAAAAGTAGCAAGCGCTCATCCCAACGTTGCGTATCGGGTCTGTTGGCAATCGCATTGATGAACTTTGACGCGTCGTCTTGGTTTAAAATGTCTTTGCCCTCTTTGTTACGATAGATCGTTTGCATGATCAAGCTCTCATGAATGGTCTCTTTGATCTTTGTAGTGTCTCCTTCGTGAAAACCATCAAAGAACTTGAGAATTGTGGCCTTCACCTCTTCCTTTAGTTTTTTGTTGGTATCTAACTCAGGATTTCGTTGAGCATATGATAATGTGCTCGAAATCAAAAATAACAGTAGTAATGCTCGTTTCATGTTGGTCGGGTTTAAGAGGATGAAAAATAGCTGTATTCGTCGAATTAAAGACAACATTAAAGAAAAATTTAACAAAACTGCTTACTTTTACATCCTAACAAATTCTACGAAATGTCAATAGCCAAAAAACAATATAAGCGCGTTACCACAAATTCGTTGGTAGAAATGAAAAAGAACGGTGAAAAGATCTCTATGCTTACCGCCTATGATTATACCATGGCTAAAATCGTTGATGGTGCCGGAATTGATGTCATTCTTGTTGGTGATTCGGCTTCAAATGTCATGGCTGGACATGAGACCACGCTTCCGATTACCTTGGATCAAATGATCTACCATGCTTCTTCGGTTGTACGAGCTATCGAACGTTCTTTGGTCGTTGTTGATATTCCCTTCGGAAGCTATCAATCTGACCCAAAAGAGGCCCTTCGTTCTGCCATTAGAATTATGAAAGAGAGTGGCGGTCACGCGGTCAAAGTTGAAGGTGGAAAGGAAATCAAGGAATCTGTAAAACGCATCCTAAACGCCGGAATACCGGTGATGGGTCACCTTGGTTTAACGCCACAATCGATCTATAAATTCGGAACCTATACCGTACGAGCGAAAGAAGAGCAGGAAGCCGAAAAACTAAAGGAAGATGCCAAGATGCTTGAGAAGCTGGGTTGCTTCGGAATCGTATTAGAAAAGATTCCTGCCAAACTCGCTAAAGAGGTTGCCGAAAGTGTGTCGATCCCAATCATCGGAATTGGTGCCGGAAATGGTGTTGACGGACAGGTTTTGGTTTTGCATGATCTGCTAGGAATGACCTATGAGTTCAACCCGCGTTTCTTACGTCGCTATATGAATCTTTACGACGAAATGACCACTGCTATCGGACAATATGTAAAAGATGTGAAGGCGGTTGACTTTCCGAGCGAGAATGAACAATATTAAATCGGGTGTTAGGTGTTAGGTTCTGGGTGTTGGGTCTATGAAATTCCAAAACTCAAATTCCAATCCTACGCACTCCTAGTGCTTCGGATTGTGAAGACAAATCTCTAAATACTGATATCTTCTCTCTGATATCTGACGACTGAAATCTTAGAATTGAAAAAGGTACTTTCTAATAAAGACAATCTACACGTTTTGTATGAGGACAATCATCTGATCGTTATCAACAAACGACCGGGCGATATTGTTCAGGGCGATAAGACGGGCGATGTTCCGTTGAGTGAAGTGGTCAAGGAATATCTCAAAGAAAAGTATAACAAACCGGGTAATGTGTATTTAGGCGTAGTACATCGCCTGGATCGCCCTACAAGCGGAATTGTCGTTTTCGCAAGAACGTCTAAAGCGCTCCCAAGACTCAATAAAATGTTTGCCGAAAAAGAAGCTCAAAAAACATATTGGGCTGTGGTGAAAAACGCGCCGCCAAAGTCACAGGACCGTTTGATTCATTGGCTAAAACGCAATCCAAAGCAGAATAAATCATACGCACATATAAATGAGGTTCCTGATAGCAAGAAGGGGATTTTATCGTATCAAACGCTCAAGAAACTCACCAACTATTTTCTGCTAGAAATTGCGTTGGAAACAGGCCGCCATCATCAAATACGTAGCCAACTTTCGGCTATCGGCTGCCCGATAAAGGGTGATCTTAAATACGGCTTCGACCGAAGCAATAAAGATGCGAGCATTCATCTACATGCCAGAAAACTTCAGCTAATGCATCCGGTGAAAAAAGAACCGATGACCTTTGTAGCGCCTCCACCTAGCGATCCCATCTGGGATGCGTGTTCCTAGCTGGCACGTTTCAGTGTGCGTAGGCTTTCAACGATTACAGCAGATAAAATCAAAGTTCCGCCGATAATGGTGGACATCTGTGGCCATTCCCCTAAAAAAATAATTCCTAAAACAATTCCGTATACGGGCTGAACACTGGTGACGATACTTGCCGTAGTGATCGAGAAATACCGAAACGTCATTAGCAATAATGTATGGCCCAAGGTGGTCGTTACCAACGCCAAGGTTACTATGGGCAATGCATAGTTTAAAGCGTCAGCTTCTGGATATAACATCAAAGCTGGAAGCGTCATCAACGTCATGATCGCTATCTGGTACAGCATAAGCACAGAACCTTGATACTTGCCAACCTGTGGTTTGATCAAAACGTTTCGCAGTGCATAGAAAAATGCAGAGAGGATTCCGAAACCGACCGCCTTTGTGTAGCGATTTTCAAATGAAAACTCAGGAACCAAGAAGTAAATTCCGATAAGCACCAAAATACCCAAAGCAATGTGAACGAAACTGATCTTGGTCTTGAGAATGATGGGTTCTAAAAAGGCAGTAATGATGGGATAAGTAAACAAAGATAGCATACCAATGGCCACGTTAGATAGCTGTAAAGAATAGAAATAAGTGATCCAATGTCCGCCCATCAGCAATCCGCTAATAATAGTCACCCAAAGGTCCTTGCTATGCCTCAGCCTAATGGGATACTTTTTAAGCTTGCATACCAAATAGATGAAAAAAGTAGCCAAAAGCGCCCTCCAAAAAATGGTCAATGCAGGCGGTAAATCAATGTATCGGCCCAACGGACCAGACGTACTGATCAGTAACGTGGCGAAGTTGAGTTCAAAAAGTCTAAGTAGTTGGCGATTGTTGGTGATGGCCACAGGTTTGCATTTTGACGGTTCACAGAAGCATTATCGAATCAACTCTTCTGATTTTTCTTTGATGATCTCTGCAATTGGACGATTTTCAATACGGCTTTCTAACCAAGATAGAATATCCAAATACAAGAAGGCGCGTTTTTCATACGGATGGTTTTCGTATTTCTTGAGTTCCTTATGTAGTTTGATGAATTCCTTCTTGATTTCGTGCGGATAGATATCCCCTAGCCTTCTCAAGAATTTGATCATCTCTTTCTGCACTTCGTGTAGGTCGTTCATCTTGATCAAGAACTTATAGGTACTACGCAATTGCACGTCCAAATGATAGTCCATTCCGGCTTCATAATGTGCAACCAGACTAAGTACTCTCGAGAAACACAACAGGTCCTCACGCATTTTGAGGGTTCGGTTGTCAATGATCTTTTTCAAATAGGTGATGCATTGTTTGTTTTCTCCCATACCAAAGTACAAGCAGGCGATCTTGTAGTAAAAGACCATGACGTGATGCGCATCGATGCGGTTTTTATGTGCTTCGAGTCCCGTTAGGATATCTTCGACCAAGTACTCCCCTTCGGCAAACCTTCCCTCCAAAAAGTGAAGGTTCAATTTGTTGTTGTAAATGTAAAGGAAGGACAAGGCTTCCACATTATCATTCTTCGGAAACTTTTCCCATGCCAGTGTTTCTTCAAGCTTTTCAACGGTTTCTCTAAACTTAGTACGGTGCTTGATCAGAAACATGGACTCGAGCAGATAGTTATTCCCCTTTAAAAAAAACACCGGATTCAAGCTGATCATATTGGGATTCTTGTAAAAGAGATTGACCCACTTGTTCGAATATTTATAACAGCCCAAAAAGTCTTGCACCAAGAAACTGTACCAAAGGTGGGCCTTGTACAACCATAGCTTCTCGCGAAAACCCAGCTTTTCGATGTCATATTCGGGAATGCGATCGTAAAAATACTTGGTGATCACCTGTGATTCTTCATCGCTCTTAACGTATCCTGTCTTAAGCATGATCCCGTATAGTTGTAATGAAAGATTTGAAAGCTTGCTGGCAATCACGTTTTGCATGCTCAACTCTTTTGCCTGAACCGAAAGTTCATCGGCGCGATTCTCGATGCTACGTGTTATGTATTGGGTTTCAATGACCTTCTCTAGCTCTACGATTTCATAGGCCATGTTCTTTTCTTCATTATCAATAGCAATGTTCTTGGCGCGATCCAACATTTTGAGGCTTTGCTTATAAAGGCCCTTATGATAGAGGATCGTAGCAAAGTCTAGTTGCTCTCTAATCTGAAAGCGTACATTTTGATGTGTTGGATTTAGACGAAGGCTTACTAACACTTGTTTGTACAGGTGTGCCTTTAAGTTAGAAAGCTGTTGTTTTTTGACAATTCCACTCTTCAAGATCACCTGTTCATCGTACTCACTCATCTTGTCCATTAAGTTGAAAAGTGCCAAAAATTTTGAATCGGTATTACCGCCTAAGCGTCCTACGTAAAGTTTAAATTGACGCTTTTCAGATTTAGACAGCGATTTCACCAAAATAAAGAGGGTATCTTTTTGACCGTTAGTCATTGTATCTTAAATTATCTTAAATAACTGATTATCAATTGTTTGAATAAAAAATAATAATGTTAAGCATTGTAAATCCAAATGAGGAAAATCATCCTTTGAACAATCCAAAATATAAATTCGTAATAGAAAAAGAAAATTACATCTATAAAACTATTATGAGCAAAGACAAGGTACAAATATTTGACACAACCTTACGGGACGGAGAACAGGTCCCAGGCTGTAAATTGAATACCGAGCAAAAGCTGGTCATTGCCCGTCGTTTGGACGAATTGGGCGTGGATGTCATCGAGGCGGGATTTCCTATTTCGAGTCCTGGTGATTTCACTTCGGTGAGCGAGATTTCTAAAATCGTAAAGAACGCTACTGTCTG
Organism: Flavobacteriaceae bacterium; assembly: GCA_028279515.1. GTDB lineage: Bacteria > Bacteroidota > Bacteroidia > Flavobacteriales > Flavobacteriaceae > JANQNQ01. Next base: position 242,910 of record JANQNQ010000004.1, on the reverse strand, counting down.
CGGACTCACTCGTGCCGTAAAAAAGGACATCGAAGTAGCAGCACAAGCACTAACACATGCCAAAAGACCTCGTATCCATACGGGTATTGGTACTTCAGACTCTCACATTAAGTACAAGTTTAACGCTACAAAGGAAGAAATCATTGAACGTGCAGTAGCGGCCGTTAGCTATGCAAAAACCTTCGTTGAAGATGTGGAGTTCTACGCCGAAGATGCCGGACGAACCGACAACGAATTTTTAGCACGTGTTTGCGAAGCTGTTATCAAAGCTGGAGCAACTGTACTCAACATACCAGATACCACAGGATATTGCCTCCCTGAAGAATACGGGGCAAAAATGAAATACTTAAAAGAAAACGTACATGGAATTGATAATGCTATCCTTTCTTGCCATTGCCACAATGACTTGGGCTTGGCGACTGCTAACTCCATCGCCGGAGTTATCAACGGTGCGCGCCAGATAGAGTGCACCATCAACGGTATTGGCGAACGTGCCGGGAACACCTCTTTAGAAGAAGTGGTCATGATTCTTCGCCAACATCCCGATCTACACTTGGATACCGGGGTGAATTCAAAATTATTGTACGACACCAGCCGAATGGTTTCTGACAGCATGTGCATGCCCGTGCAGCCTAACAAGGCGATCGTAGGAGACAATGCCTTTGCACACAGCTCGGGAATCCATCAAGACGGAGTAATCAAAAACCGTGAAACCTACGAGATCATTGATCCAAAAGATGTAGGGGTCACCGAATCGGCCATTGTGCTTACTGCTAGAAGCGGTAGAGCTGCGTTGGCTTATAGAGCAAAGAATGTTGGATACGAGTTGACCAAATTGCAATTAGACGAAGTGTACAAGCAGTTTTTAAACTTTGCCGACAACAAAAAAGAAGTAAACGATGATGACATTCATTTGATCGTCAAAGCAAGTAAAATTCAAAATCTAGCGATTGCCTAAGTATGAAAAAGACTTTATTTGATAAAGTATGGGACAGTCATGTGGTCGATTCTGTTGAGAATGGACCACAGATATTATATATTGATAAGCACTTGATCCATGAGGTGACGAGTCCGCAGGCGTTTAATGAACTCGAACAACGCAGAATTCCGTTGTTTCGACCTAATCAGATCGTCGCTACGGCGGATCACAATGTTCCGACAAAAGACCAACACCTGCCAATCAAAGATGCGCTTTCAAAAAATCAGGTAGAACAACTTACCAAAAATTGCGAAAAGCACGGAGTCACCTTGTACGGTCTTGGTCATAAATACCAAGGCATCGTTCATGTGATCGCTCCCGAATTGGGAGTTACCCAACCAGGAATGACCATGGTCTGTGGAGACAGCCACACCTCTACCCACGGGGCTTTTGGCACTATTGCCTTCGGAATTGGAACCAGCCAAGTTGCACAAGTTTTTGCAAGTCAGTGTTTGTTACTGGCAAAACCAAAAAGTATGCGAATCACAGTCAACGGAACGCTCAGCAAAGGAGTACTTCCAAAAGATGTGATTCTGTACATCATTGCAAAATTAGGTACTGACTCTGGTACTGGATACTTTGCTGAATATGCTGGTGATGTGTTTGAAAACATGTCGATGGAAGGGCGTATGACCGTCTGTAACATGAGTATCGAAATGGGTGCTCGTGGCGGAATGATCGCACCTGACCAAACGACCTACGATTACATCCAAGACAGAGAGTTCGCGCCAAAAGGCGAAGCGTTTGAAAAGAAAGTGGCCTACTGGAAAACATTACCAACTGATGACGGAGCCACCTTTGATAAAGAATATGAATTTGATGCTTCCGACATTGAGCCAATGCTTACCTACGGTACCAATCCAGGCATGGGCATCAAAGTAAGTGAAACCATTCCGGAAGAGGAAGGCGATTCCTTTGAGAAATCCTTGAATTACATGGGCTTTGACAAGGGCGAATCGCTTCTCGGAAAATCTATAAATTATGTATTCATCGGTAGCTGTACCAACTCGAGGATCGAAGATTTTAGAGTTGCAGCTCAGTATATTAAGGGGAAACAAAAAGCTCCTAATGTGAATGCATTGATCGTTCCTGGCTCTCAACAAGTAGCACAGCAGATTATCAAAGAAGGTCTCTCTACCATTTTCGAAGAAGCAGGATTTGAGTTACGTCAGCCCGGTTGTTCTGCTTGTTTGGCCATGAACGATGACAAGATCCCGGCAGGCGAATACTGCGTATCGACCTCGAATCGAAATTTCGAAGGACGACAAGGACAAGGTGCTCGAACCATTTTAGCAAGTCCGTTGATGGCGGCTGCCACCGCTGTTGAAGGAAAGATCATTGACTTTACAAAACAATTGAATTAATGGAAAAGTTCAGTACATTAACATCCACCGCAATACCGCTTCCTGTTGAAAATATTGACACGGATCAGATCATTCCTGCACGTTTCTTAAAGGCCACCAACCGAGACGGTTTTGGTGACAACTTGTTTAGAGATTGGCGCTTTGATAGTGATGAAAACCCAAAGAAAGATTTTGTACTCAACGACGCTAAATACTCTGGAAAAGTATTGGTTGCTGGCAATAATTTTGGCTGCGGAAGCAGTAGAGAACACGCTGCATGGGCATTACATGACTTCGGTTTTAAGGTAGTCGTATCAAGCTTCTTTGCAGATATCTTTAAAGGAAACGCTCTTAATAATGGGTTGTTACCTGTTCAGGTTTCTGCGGAATTTTTAGAAACTCTAATGAAGCGTATTCAAGAGAATCCAGCCACCGAACTACGAGTAGACCTCGAAGGGCAAACCATTACAGTGGAAGCCACAGGCGACCAAGAATCTTTTGAGATCAACGGATACAAAAAGCTCTGCCTACAAAACGGATATGACGATATCGATTATTTAATAAGCAATAAAAATAAGATCGAAGCTTTTGAAGCTTCTAGACGATAACTATGAAATTGAATATAGCAGTATTATCAGGAGACGGTATTGGACCAGAGGTCACAGCTCAGGCCATCCAATCATTAAAGGCTATTGCCGAGGTATACGATCATGAATTTACGTTTAGTGAAGCTCTGGTCGGTGCTATCGCTATTGACGAAACAGGAAATCCACTTCCTGAAGAAACGTTGGACCTATGTGAAGCTAGCGATGCCATCCTTTTTGGAGCTATCGGTGATCCAAAATACGACAACGACCCATCGGCCAAAGTGCGTCCCGAGCAAGGGCTACTTCGACTTAGAAAATCGTTGGGACTTTACACCAACATACGACCCGTTAAGGCGTATGAGACGTTATTAGACAAGTCTCCGCTTAAAAAAGAAATCATTGAAGGAACTGACTTCACTATTTATAGAGAGTTGACTGGAGGTATCTACTTCGGAAAAAAATCGCTTTCTGAAAACGGAAACGAAGCTTCAGACCTTTGCTCATATAGCGTTGAAGAAATCGAGCGCATTGCACATCTTGCGTTTAAAGCTGCTAGAAATCGAAACAAAAAGCTCACCTTGGTAGACAAGGCCAATGTGCTTGAAACTTCGCGTTTATGGCGTAAAACCGTGACAGAAATCGGCAAAAGCTATGAAGATGTGGCACTCGACTTTTTATTCGTCGACAACGCGGCCATGCAGATCATTTTAAATCCGAGTCAATTTGATGTGATCCTTACTGAGAATATGTTTGGAGATATCATTTCTGACGAGGGCAGCGTGATCGGCGGCTCGATCGGACTTCTCGCTTCTGCATCGGTTGGTGATGAAAGCGCCTTATTTGAACCCATTCACGGATCGTACCCACAAGCAAAAGGAAAAGACATTGCAAACCCAGTGGCCTCAATCCTATCAGCGGCCATGCTATTAGAACACTTTGAAATGTTAGACGAAGCGCAACTGATCCGCGAAGCAGTTGAGCGTTCGCTAGCGCTTCAAATCGTTACTCCAGATCTTGACCCAGACAGCACCTATGGCACTGCCAAAGTAGGTGAATTTATCGCGGATTTCATCCTGAACTATGATGGCGAGCTTTTCATAAATCAGGACAATATTAGTGTTGGCCAATCCACCATCATCTAATCTTGTTATAGTTTTATTTTTTCATTTTTAATAGGAAAAGCCCAGCGTTGCTGGGCTTTTCACATTTCTAACTAAAACTTAACCTATATTCTGGCTTAAAGAATATAATCGGTGCTCACAAAATTTGCTGCCTTTGTATCAAGCAACTCATTAAGGATCTTATTGTTGTAATCGTTGTCTTTTGATGCTACAAAAGTCCGGATCGAGAACGAGCGCAACGCATCGTGTACACTCAGTGTACTTACCGCAGAATCTTTTCTTCCTGTAAACGGATACACGTCTGGTCCGCGCTGGCATGAGCTATTTAGGTTTACACGGCAAACTAAGTTTACCAAGGTATCGATCAGCGGTGCCAAGGTATACACATCCTTTCCGAACAAACTCACTTGCTGCCCGTAATTAGAGTCCGCTATATCATTCAGTGGTTCTTCGATGTCATTAAAAGACATTATAGGTACCACAGGTCCAAATTGCTCTTCATCATACACCCGCATCTCTTTATTTACAGGATACAGTACCGCTGGAAAGATGAAATTCTCAGTGGTCTCTCCTCCTCGCTTGTTAATGACCTTAGCCCCTTTTGCAAGTGCATCGTCAATTAGCTCTTGGATGTATGCTGGTTTTCCTGGTTCTGGAAGTGGTGTCAATTTTACGCCATCATCCCATGGGTTACCAAAAGGAAGGCTATCTACCTTCGCTGTATATCGCTTCAAGAATTCATCTTTCACTTTTTCATGTACATATACGATCTTCAACGCCGTACAACGTTGTCCGTTAAAAGAAAGCGTTCCTGCAATACATTCGTTGACCGCTAAATCTAAATCAGCATCAGGTAATACAATGGCTGGATTCTTAGCTTCCAACCCTAATACCAAACGCAAGCGGTTCTTGTTAGGGTGTTGGTCCTGCAAGGCGATGGCTGACTTACTGTTTCCTATTAAAGCCAATACATCTACTTTTCCGCTTTGCATAATGGGTGCCGCCACTTCGCGACCACGACCGTATACAATATTGACCACTCCTTTTGGAAATGCTTTTTCAAAAGCCTCTAGCAAAGGAGATATCAACAGAACTCCGTGCTTGGCTGGTTTAAAAATACAAGTGTTTCCCATGATGATCGCGGGGATCAACAAAGCGAAGGTCTCGTTAAGCGGATAGTTATATGGACCTAAACAAAGTACAACTCCGAGCGGTCCGCGACGAATGTGCGCATACACACCGTCGTGTTTTTGAAACTTGGCACTATCGCGGTCCATTTGCTTGTAATCTTCAATCGTATCATAGATATATTCAACGGTACGATCAAATTCCTTTTGAGAATCTGGAAGCGATTTTCCGATTTCCCACATAAGGTATTTGACCACTTCATCGCGCTTGGTCTTCATTATCTCAACAAACGTCTCCATGGCTACTACGCGCTCAGACACTTTCATCGTTGGCCAAACGCCTTTTCCTTTTCCGTATGCTTTGGTAGCTGCCTCTAATGCTTCGGCTGCTTCTTTTTCTTGCATCCTCGGAATGCTTCCCAACAAGGTTGGAGCATATTCTCCCTGACCGTTTACTGTGTGAATCGAAGAATACACAGGTGTTGTTTCTCCTTTCCATTTTTTCATTTCGCCATTGACCAAATACGTGCTTTGATCAATCAGCTCGGTGATTTGAAACGCTTCAGGTATTGCTACTTGAGTTGTAGACATAGTTGTAGTTTTTTCGGTTATTATTTTAGGCCGGTTCCTGTCAAAGTTCCCATACATTTTTTTAAGATTCCAGCCTTTAACCTCTGGTTAATGCTGGAATGACAGGTTTCGGGTACAGCTCCATTTCATTTCGCAGTACTCCTCAGATCAGAAACTGAAACAGGTCTGGTTTATCATTGAGGTAGTCGCCAAAAAAGTTACGGGCTTTCATGCGTGCTACCAAGGGTTCTAGGTCTTCTTTATTCTTTAATTCGACCCCAACAACGGCGGGGCCATTTTCTCTATTGTGTTTCTTTGAATATTCGAAATAGGTGATGTCGTCGTTGGGTCCTAAGATCTCTGCAACAAATTCTTTAAGTGCTCCTGCTCGCTGCGGAAAGCGTACAATAAAGTAATGCTTCAGCTTTGCATGCAATAGTGCACGTTCTTTGATCTCTGCTGTACGGGTGATGTCGTTGTTACTACCACTGACCACACAAACCACATTCTTTCCGCTTAACTCTTCTTTAAAAGCATCAAGAGCGGCTATCGTTAATGCTCCTGCTGGTTCTACCACGATAGCATCACGATTGTAAAGGTCCAAAATTGTCTGACAGACCTTCCCTTCGGGCACGGTTACCATTTGGTCAAGGTTTTGTCGACAGATGGTAAAGGTCTTCTCGCCTACTCGTTGCACAGCTGCCCCATCCACAAACTTTTCAATCTTCTGTAACGTAGTGTTAGCGCCACAATCCATCGAGGTCTTCATGGAGGGTGCTCCTTCGGGCTCAACTCCAATGATCTTGGTTTCGGGCGAGAGCACTTTGAAAACACTACTTAATCCAGACGCTAAACCGCCTCCACCGACTGGTACAAAAACATAATCAACGGGTCGTTCTGCCTGCTTGATGATTTCTAGTCCAACCGTTGCCTGTCCTTCGATTACTTTTTCGTCATCAAATGGATGCACAAACACTTTTTGAAGTCGATCGCATTCGACCAATGCTGCTTGATATGAATCATCAAAGGTATCCCCTTCTAAAACGATATCTACCATATCACCCCCAAACATTTGTACTTGTTCTACTTTTTGTTTGGGTGTCGGCGCTGGCATAAAAATGGTGCCTTTGATCTTTAGTTTTTTACAAGAAAGTGCTACGCCTTGGGCATGATTTCCTGCACTGGCACACACAATACCTTGCTCTTTTTGTGATTCTGACAAGGAGCTTATTTTGTTATAGGCTCCTCGAATCTTGTAAGATCGTACCTGCTGCAGATCTTCTCGCTTGAGCATCACATTGGCAGACATGGCATTCGAGTACGTAAAGTTTTCCATTAACGGCGTTACAGCGGCCACACCTTTTAGCGTGGTCGCTGCTGCCTCAATGTTAACCAACTCAGGAAAATATGTCTGTATTGTCTTGGTCATATGTTTTATTAAACGATCTTCTTCATTGCCGTCATCGATGCACGTAACTGTGCTCCGATGGACTCAACCGGATGATTTCGGATACTTTGATTCACGTTGATCAACTGTACGTTATCAACCCCATTACCTTGTCCGTTGGTAAAGGGTTTTCCGATGACGTTGATATCGATATCCTTCATAAAGTCTTCTAACAATGGCTTTGCCGAGTGATCAAACAAATAACAACCGTATTCAGCGGTATCAGAAATGATGCGATTCATTTCGAATAGCTTCTTACGGGCTATAGTATTGGCGATAAGCGGAGTTTCATGAAGCGACTCGTAATATGCTGATTCCTCTTTGATTCCTGCATCGGTCATGGTCTCAAAGGCTAACTCTACTCCTGCTCTCACAAAAGCGACTAGCAAAACACCGTTTTCAAAAAACTCTTGTTCTGTGATCTCTTGATTGGTCACTGTTGTTTTCTCAAAGGCGGTTTCACCTGTTGCAGCACGCCAAGTCAATAAGTTCTTATCATCGTTGGCCCAATCCTTCATCATCGTTGATGAGAAATTGCCCGACATGATATCATCCATGTGTTTTTGGAACAGCGGACGCATAATTTCTTTTAGTTCTTCGGAAAGTTCAAAGGCTTTCACTTTTGCTGGATTTGTCAATCGGTCCATCATGTTGGTGATTCCTCCATGCTTAAGTGCTTCGGTAATTGTTTCCCAGCCATATTGGATCAGCTTTGCAGCGTAGCCAGGGTCGATTCCTTTTTCAACCATTTTATCGAACGAAAGGATAGACCCCGTTTGAAGTACTCCACAAAGAATGGTCTGTTCTCCCATCAAATCACTTTTTACCTCAGCAACGAAAGAAGATTCTAACACGCCTGCCTTGTGACCTCCCGTGGCCACAGCATACGCCTTGGCCTGTGCCAAACCTTCTCCTTTTGGATCGTTGTCTGGATGCACGGCTATTAGGGTTGGCACCCCGAATCCGCGTTTGTATTCTTCTCTTACTTCTGATCCTGGGCACTTGGGTGCTACCATAATCACTGTAAGATCCTCACGGATCTGCATGCCTTCCTCTACAATATTAAAACCGTGAGAGTACGACAAAGTAGCTCCTTGCTTCATCAAGGGCATTACGGCAGATACCACTGATGAATGCTGCTTGTCTGGCGTTAAATTGATAACGACATCGGCTGACGGAATCAGTTCTTCATAAGTTCCTACATTGAACTTATTAGATGAAGCATTTTTATACGATTGGCGCTGTTCTTTGATCGCGCCTTCACGAAGTGCGTACGAAATATCCAATCCCGAGTCACGCATGTTCAGTCCTTGGTTTAGGCCTTGTGCGCCGCAACCTACGATTACGACCTTTTTGCCTTCCAGAGCTTTGACTCCCTCATCAAACTCTGATGCTTCCATGAAACGACACTTACCCAATTGTGCCAATTGGTCTCTTAGTGAAAGTGTGTTGAAATAATTTGCCATTTTTTTATTTGTTGTTTATTCTTTTTGTTTAACTGTTTATTTGTATAGGGTTTTAGGTATTGGGTGTTTGGTGTTTGGTGTTGGGTATACGGATACTTATTATGATTCCAAATTCCAAATTCCAACCCTTCGCACTCTGCGCTTCGGATTGTGAAGACAAATTCCAAATCTCATGTCCCATGTCTCATATCTCATATCTCATATCTAAAATCTCAATACTACTTCACGCTTGAAACTCACTCAGCATCGCAGAAATCTCCATCGATTCTTTGGATACGGCGATTCTTCCAGAGCGCACAAATTGCATAATTCCGAAAGGTGTCAACTGATCATATAGCTCTTGAATTTCATGGCGACTTCCTGTCTTCGAAATCACGAAGAAATCCCTGGCTACCTTGACAATATCTGAATGACTTTCATTGATAATCGTCTGAATCTTTTCTTCATCAAAAAGGTGATCAGAAGCTACTTTGAAAAGGGCCGATTCTTGATAAATGGTCTCATCATCCGTATGATAAAATGCCTTGATCACGTCGATCTGCTTTTCAATCTGTCCGACAATTCGTTTCACCCAATTCTCAGTTGTATAGACCACGATCACGTAACGGTGTACATCCTTGATCTCACTTTCTGAAGCGGTGAGACTTTCGATATTGATATGTCGCTTTAAGAATATCTGTGTTATTCTATTAAGCAGTCCTACATTGTTTTCTGAGTAGGCGGTGATGGTAAAGGTTCTTTTTTCTTCCATGGCTTTAGCTTAATCTACAATCTGAAACCGACGCTCCGCTTGGAATCATCGGGAATACGTTATCTTCTTTCTCAACACAAACCTCTAGGAAATAGGCCTCTTTACTTGCCAGCATTTCTTCTACGGCTTGTTCTAGGTCTTCTCTTTTTGTCACTCGTTTCGCGTCGATGTGATATCCTTTGGCAATCGCGACAAAATCAGGATTTACCAACTCGGTTGACGCATAACGTTTATCAAAGAACAACTGTTGCCATTGGCGCACCATTCCGAGAAAATCATTGTTAAGTACCACGATCTTTACAGGTACTTTTGTTTGGAAAATGGTACCTAGTTCTTGGATGGTCATTTGATAACCTCCGTCACCGATCACGGCAATCACTTCGCGTTCGGGAGCTCCCATTTTGGCACCGATAGCGGCGGGAAGGGCGAACCCCATGGTGCCCAACCCACCAGATGTTATGTTGCTCTTTGTTTGTTTAAAGTCTGCATAGCGAATCGCTATCATTTGGTGCTGCCCTACATCGGTCACGATAACGGCTTCTCCTTTTGAAGCCTTGTTGATATATTTAAGCACCTCGCCCATGGTGAGTCCTTCCTTTTCTGGGAACAGGTCATTTTTAATGACCTTGTCAAACTCTATGGCGGTTTTCTTTTTGAATTCCTCTAGCCAAGTGGTATGGGTATTTTCTTTTACAAGTGGAAGCAATGCTGCCAATGTTTCTTTCACATCTCCTAAAACAGCCACGTCGGTCTTCACATTCTTATTGATCTCTGCTGGATCAATCTCAAAGTGAATCACTTTGGCTTGTTTCGCATATGTATCAAGATTACCTGTAACGCGATCATCAAAACGCATCCCTATGGCAATAAGGACATCGCACTCATTGGTCAACAGATTGGGACCATAGTTTCCATGCATTCCTACCATTCCGACGTTTAACGGATGCTCTGTAGGGATTGCTGAAACGCCCAAGATTGTCCACGCCGAAGGAATACCAGCCTTTTCGATCACTGCTTTGAACTCTTGTTCTGCATTGCCTAAGATTACTCCTTGTCCCCAAACAATCATCGGTTTTTTGGCGCTATTGATCAACTTGGCAGCTTCAGCTACTTTAACAGGGTCATACTTTGGTACGGCTCTATAGCTGCGTACTCCAGTACATTTTTCGTAAGCAAAGTCAAGTTCATCGAATTGTGCGTTCTTCGTGATATCTACCAATACTGGACCCGGCCTACCAGATTTTGCAATGTAAAATGCTTTTGCCAATACCTCAGGAATCTCACTGGCCTTGGTAATCTGATAGTTCCACTTGGTTACAGGTGTCGAAATACCTACAATATCAGTCTCTTGAAAAGCATCTGATCCCAATAGATGTCTTGGTACTTGCCCAGTGATGCATACCATTGGTGTTGAATCAATCTGTGCATCTGCTATTCCAGTAACCAAATTCGTAGCTCCTGGTCCAGAAGTGGCCATGGCCACCCCTACCTTTCCAGATACACGCGCATATCCTTGCGCACTGTGCGTGGCTCCTTGCTCATGACGTGTGAGTACATGGTGCAATTGATCTTGAAACTTGTACAACTCGTCATAGATAGGCATGATGGCTCCGCCGGGATACCCATATAATGTATCAACTCCTTCGGCCAACAAACAGCGAATTACGGCTTCGGCTCCAGAGATTCGAATGGTCTTTTCCGTTGATTTTTGGGTCTTTGTCAATGTTTCTGTTTCCATATTAACAAGTTTATGGGTATCTTAAAATTCATCGGTTACACATCCTTTGGATGCCGACGAAACAATGTTTGCGTATTTGAATAATGAACCGCGATTTACTTTAAGTGCGGGTTGTTTCCAGCCTGATCTTCGGCTGTTGAGCTCTTCTTCTGAAAGGTGTACTTCAATGCTATTACGTTCTGCATCGATGGTTATGGTATCACCATTTTCTACTAGTGCAAGGTTTCCTCCCTCTTGTGCTTCGGGTGCTATATGGCCTACTACGAAACCATGGGTCCCTCCTGAAAATCTTCCGTCGGTGATGAGCGCAACATCTTTTCCTAATCCAGCTCCCATAATGGCGGCAGTTGGCTTTAGCATTTCGGGCATTCCAGGGCCTCCTTTTGGTCCTTCATAACGAATGACTACCACATCTCCCTTTTGGACTTCTCCGTTTTTGATACCATCATTGGCTTCAAACTCTCCGTCAAAAACTTTTGCTTTTCCGGTGAAGGTGAGCCCTTCTTTTCCTGTGATCTTTGCTACGGCCCCGCTTTCGGCAAGGTTACCATACATGATACGGATGTGACCCGTAGGTTTGATTGGATCTTCCTTTGGTTTTATTACCTGTTGCCCTTCCGTTAAATCGGGAACACCTGCCAAGTTTTCGGCTAGGGTTTTGCCAGTTACCGTGAGACAGTCACCATACAACATGCCTTCCTTCAGCATATATTTTAAAACCGCTGGAATTCCGCCTACATCGTGAACATCTTCCATGAGGTATTTTCCGCTTGGCTTTAAATCGGCCATAAACGGGGTTGTATCACTAATTCTTTGGAAATCATCAAGGTCAAATTCTACATTGGCTGCTTTGGCTATGGCCAAAAAGTGAAGTACCGCATTGGTTGACCCTCCTAATACGGTAATCAATCGAACAGCATTCTCCAACGATTTTTTGGTGACGATATCTGAAGGTTTGATATCCTTCTCTATAAGTGCTCGTAAGGCTTCGCCCGCTTTTACGCACTCTTGTTTCTTGAAATCACTGATCGCAGGATTCGAGGCATTGTATGGCAACGACATTCCCAATGCTTCGATAGCTGATGCCATGGTGTTGGCTGTATACATTCCGCCACAGGCTCCGGCACCCGGACATGCTTTTTGCACGACACTTTTATATTCTTTTTCGTCGATGGTTCCGGCAACCTTTTCTCCCCAGGCCTCAAAGGCCGAAACTACATCTAATTTTTTCCCATTGTGGCATCCTGAAGCAATGGTTCCGCCATAGACCAAGACCGAAGGGCGATCTAACCTTAGCATCGCCATTAAAGCGCCAGGCATGTTCTTATCACAGCCCACGACCGTAACCAGTCCGTCATAAGACATGGCTTGGACGACGGTTTCCATCGAGTCTGCAATGATGTCTCGGGACGGTAAGGAATAACGCATCCCTGGAGTTCCCATAGAGATTCCATCGCTTACGCCAATGGTGTTAAAAATGAGTCCGACCAAATTGGCGTTCTCAGTTCCGTCCTTGACCAATCGGGCAAGGTCATTTAAATGCATATTACAGGGGTTTCCTTCGTATCCTGTACTTGCAATGCCAACCAATGGTTTTTCAAAATCTTCATCGGTGAGTCCTATCGCGTGCAACATGGCTTGTGCTGCTGGTTGCGTTGGGTCTTGTGTAACGTTTTGGCTATACTTGTTTAGCTTCATGCGCGGTATTTATTAGTTCGAAATTACTTCAACGTGAAATCGCAATAATTTTAACAATGAAAATCTTATAAGGTTCAATTTGAACCAAAATAACTTAACACGCTGTTTTTCAGTACTTTAAATTGATAAATTTCACTATGTTCACTGATTTCTAGGTTTTTAAAAACTGTCATTTGTTCAATTTTTTGATCATTTTATTATTAATCTTTCAATAGCAATCGCGTACGATTCTAAAACTTTATAACAAAAAAAGACCCTCCCAAATCGGGAAGGTCTTTTTATATGTTGTGTATATATAATAGCTATCCCGTCAAGGTGAACAAATCACAATGACGATAATAATAGCTACGATATTTACGAGGTTTTTTCTCATTTGTCATACAATATTAGAAAGAATATTTGTTTTACACAATGGGCAATTGATTAAAAGCTAACTTTTTACAATAACCGGATAATGTTTGCTTTCTTCGTGTTTCGATTCGACCTCTATTATTATTCAAGTTTTTTATACCTTGTGAGAACTTAATCCTACCCTTATGAATGCAGCAGACACGCATGCAGATACTCAAACACCATCTATTCAAACGAAGGTAAGTGCCATTCGGTCACAACATGCCACTTTTTTCGCGAGTCAAAAGACAAAGGACATTGCTTTTAGGAAACAATCCTTAAGGAGTCTGAAGAGAGAGGTCGAAAAACGAGAAGCTGATATATTTGAGGCTTTGAAAGCTGACTTCAACAAGTCAGTATTTGAAACGGTCCTATCAGAAACAGGATTGGTCTTGTCAGAGCTTAGTTATATCATCAATAACCTTCGCCACTGGTCGCGGTCTAAACGTGTGTCGCCCACCATGTTAAATTTTCCGTCTAGCGCAGCGCTATATCCCGAACCGTATGGATGTACACTCATCATTGCGCCATGGAATTACCCCTTTCAATTGGCCATGCTCCCATTGATCGGCGCTGTGGCTGCAGGGAATACAGCTATGGTGAAACCTTCAGAACTTACACCTAACACCTCACGAATCATCGTTGAGATCATTGAAGCCGTATTTGATTCAAATCATGTAACGGCCATCGAAGGTGGCATTCCTACATCACAAGCGTTATTAGAACAACGCTGGGACTATATCTTTTTCACAGGAAGTGTTCAGGTCGGAAAGATCGTCGCTAAAGCTGCCGCCGAACACCTTACTCCCACTACACTTGAGCTTGGTGGAAAGAACCCGTGTATCATTGATGACACTGCGGCTATCAAATTGGCTGCTAAGAGAATCGTTTGGGGAAAATTTTTAAACGGCGGACAAACCTGCGTTGCACCAGATTACATTTTGATTCACAAAAATGTGAAAGACCGTTTTGTCGACGCCATGAAAAACGAAGTCCAAAAAGCGTATGGTAACGACCCAAAGTCATCACCTGATTTTCCAAGGATTGTCAATGAGAAAAACTTCAACCGTTTGACCGCGATGCTTGAAAAAGCTTCGATCCTTATTGGTGGTGAACATGACAAAGAAACCTTGTACATCGCTCCTACACTAATCGACGAACCTGCACTAGATAGTGAGGTAATGAAAGACGAAATCTTTGGACCGATTTTACCGATCCTATCGTTTGAAGATCGTAGCCAGATCGAAAAGGTAATTACCACATATGATAAACCCTTGTCATTTTATGTGTTTTCAAAGCGTCGTCTATTTGCAGAACAAATGATACGACGATACTCTTTTGGCGGAGGTGCTGTCAACGACACCATTGTTCAATTTGCAAACCACCGATTGCCGTTTGGCGGAGTAGGAAACAGTGGCATTGGTGCCTACCACGGAAAGGCAACCTTTGATACATTTACGCATCAAAAACCCGTTGTAAAACGCGGTAACTGGATTGATGTACCCGTGCGTTATGCACCCTATAAAGGAAAACTTAACATTCTTAAACTCTTTCTAAAATACTTTTAATGACCGAAAAAACTGTGACTGAAGCCATTGCGCATAGGCGCTCTGTGCGGGTGTTTAAAGATGATGTAGACATCGATGCCCAAAAAGTAAAAAGCTGTATTGAGAATGCCGTACTTGCGGCCACAAGTAGCAATCTTCAACTCTGGGAGTTTTACCATATCACTGACCAACCTACCTTAGATAAAATGAAGGCGGCCTGCTTAGATCAAAATGCTGCCACCACTGCCAAGCAACTTGTTGTGGTCGTTGCGCGAAAAGATCTTTGGAAAAAACGAGCCAAAGCGAACATCGCTTTTCTAAAAAGCGTTTACGGTGATAAAAAGGAAAGCGAATACTCAAAAAGAGAAAAGTTTGCCCTCAATTATTACAAGAATCTTATCCCAACTGTGTACACTGATTTTCTCGGAATTCTTGGCTGGTTAAAGTTTTTGGCCTTCAACATCATCGGACTCTTTAAACCTATTTATCGACAAGTACGCAATAGTGATATGCGTATCGTGGCTCATAAAAGTGCCGGACTTGCTGCGCAGAACTTTATGATAAGCATGGCGGCCATAGGATATGACACTTGCCCCATGGAAGGCAGTGACACCTTAAAGGTTAAGCGTATCTTGGGAATTCCATATCGCGCCGAGATCAACATGGTGATCGCTTGCGGAGTCCGCGACCAAAAAGGCATTTACGGCCCACGATTTAGAGTCCCTTTTGAAGAAGTATATAAAAAGATATAAATTAGCCCCCTCAACTAAACGAACCAACATGAAAAAAGTAAACTTAGAAAACATCAATTCTCCAGAATTTGGAGAGATCTTTGACAACGCCTTCAATCTATATAAAAAAGCGTTTGCTCCTATTTTACTAGGTATCATCATTGTTGCGGCGATTGCTTTTGCCTTGTATTTTTTGTTGTTCTTTTTATTTTTTGGAGGGAGTTTCTTAGATGTCTCTTCAGACCCAGATTTTGTTAGGTCACTAGACTCTAATTGGACGTATATCCTTGTGACCAATCTCTTCGCTCTAATGGTGGCGCTTATCTTTGCCCCCATTACTGCCGGATTCTACAAAATATGTAGTGCTGTGGCCAAAGGAGAACCAGCTGAAGTTGGGCTTATTTTTTCGTATTATAAACAACCCTATATTAATCCAATCGTAACCGCCGCACTGCTAGTTTCTTTAGTGAGTGTTGGGATCACGATAATCGCTCAATTTTTAGGAATGCCTTTCCTAGCGTATCCGTTTAGTGTGATCATTTCTGTACTAACTATTTTCATGTATCCACTAATCATTTTTAGAGACTATGGAGCCTCTGAAGCCATTACAGATTCTATAAAAATTGCTGGAAAGCACTTTTTCATGATTCTTCTATTGTTGGTTATAGGAATAATCTGTGCAATGCTAGGGCTCATAGCCTGTATCATCGGAGTACTGTTTACGCTTCCTTTTATGTATACATTATACTACGCCATTTATGACGGAATCATTGGTGATTCTGAAGAATCTGAAATCGACCAAATAGGAATCAGCGAATAACAAATCGTAGCTGATCTCCTTGTTTTTTTTGTGACAACAGGTTGATACTTTCTTCTGTTAATTGCAATACTCTGGGGTACCCTCCCGTGGTCTGACAATCACGCATCAAAACGATCAGTTTTCCTGATGGTGTTAGTTGCACGGTTCCGGGTAGGACTGCTGATGTAAGCATGGGCGGTAATTGGTTTTCAATGGTTTCATCCAATTGGTATGCCATACGGTCGTTATTCTTGCCCACTGTGAATGTGTTTTGTATAAGCTTTTGCTGTATTTTCTTCGGAAGGTTTTCAAACTCAGGACCAGCAGTCACGCTCAATAAATCGTCACGTACAGCTCGAGAACTTACTTTGCTGAAAGCGGCTACCCTATCGGAAGCTATCGAAGACATCAAAATCGGAAGCTCCTCTCCTCTAGTCAAACGAGCAACATCGGTGATCGGTATATAAAAACTTCGACTGTCCAAGACCCTTGGGGTTTGTACGCCCCCTTTAACTGCTAAATAACAACGCATGCCTGATTGAGCTTGCCCAATGGTCAACACATCTCCGGCATTAATAGAGATCGCTTTGTGCATAGCTACTGCCTTATCGTTTAGCGCCAATGAGAAATCGGCTCCTACTATGGCAATAAAAGTATCTACATTGAATTGTAGTTTAGGTCCCAAGATGGTACATTCTAATACGGCATCATTGGTATCGTTATCCAGCAATGCATTGGCCATAGCCATAGAAGATCGGTCCATAGCGCCAGATACGGGCACTCCGTAAGAGCGATATCCAAACCTTCCCCCATCTTGTACAGTGGTGAAAAGACCAGGCGATATGACATACATACTAGGCTTCATCACGATGTTCTAATTGATAGGTTCCGTTTTGAACTTGGTCTAAAATGGTCTTGTGTTCTGCCGCATTCACTGCGTAAAATTGGACACGGTCACCGATCTGTGCAAAGCAAGGTGGTTGTTCATGGGCATCAAAAAATGCAATGGGCGAATTGCCAATAATGTGCCAACCTCCGGGACTGGCCTGCGGATAGATT
Source organism: Flavobacteriaceae bacterium (assembly GCA_028279515.1). Lineage (GTDB taxonomy): Bacteria > Bacteroidota > Bacteroidia > Flavobacteriales > Flavobacteriaceae > JANQNQ01. The sequence goes on along the minus strand of JANQNQ010000004.1, from coordinate 225,557 downwards.
CCTGTTTGACTTCCTCCAATGGCAACAGCACCTTTGGGCACCTTCAATTTTGGAGTTCGCTTTCGCGGAAGGTGCAACGTTTCATCCAATCCTCCCAGATAAAGAAACCCAGGCAAGAATCCGATGAAGTGTACCGTGTAGATCGCTTCCGTATGTAGCTGAATCACTTCGGAAGCGAGCATACCTTTGGTTTCTGAAAATACTTGGAGGTCTTCGGCAAATGCTTCCGCATAACAAACGGGTATCTGCCAAATTCTCTTCTTAGTATGCTGATCTTTGGTTTTCGTATTTTGAAGAACCTGTATCGCTTCCTCTAAATCTTTAATAGAAATTTCTTGATTACGCCTAACCACAGTTAGTGAATTGTATGCTGGTATTAATTCTACGGTTTCCGCCAGGTTACTTCCTTCAATTTTACGTTTTAAAGCACTGATGTCAGATAATGTTTGGTCATCAATGATTGGAGGCCACTCGATCAAAAGGGCGTCCTGGCCAAACATTTTAAATGTGGGTATGTGATCAATCGATGCCAATGCCTTCTTCTTTTAATCGATTGTACAATGCGTTGACTAGGTTAACAGCATTCTCATTGTCACCATGCACGCAAACTGTATCTGCTTGGATCTTCTTTATGTTCCCCGAAATTGTTTTCACCTGAGATTGGGTAACCATTCGCAGCACATGTTCAGAGACTTGATCTTCTTCATGAAGTAAGGCATGAGGATCTTTGCGCGACACTAGTGTTAGATCATCGTTGTAGTTTCTGTCGGCGAAGACTTCAAATTTGGTCGGGATTCCCTTTTCTTTTGCTATAGATGCTATCACAGAACCATAGGCACAGTACAGGTAAACTCCAGAATAGTTCTCCTTCACGGTATCGGTGATCATCGTAGCGATTTCTTCATCTACATTGGCAGCATTGTATAGCGCTCCGTGGGGTTTTATGTGGTGTAGTTTTCTTCCGGCAGATTCTGCAATGGTTCGCAATGATTCTATTTGCTCAAGGATACTTTGTTTCAAGGCGTTTATTGGTATTTGCATAACCACACGACCGAAGTTTTCTGGGTCTGGAAAGGATGGGTGTGCTCCTATCTTAACATCATGCATGACGGCAAGTTCTATGGTTTCTTTCATAGATTGCGCATCGCCAACGTGCCCACCACAAGCTATATTACAAGAGGACAAATACGGCATTAAGTCCGCGTCATTTCCAGTGAGTTCTCCCAAATCACAATTGATATCGATATGCCGTTTTCTTTCCATTGTTTTATTAGATGATGGCGAACACTTTTAAAATGCTTTTGGCACCTAAAAAGATAGCGATGGCTAAAATGGCGAATCCAAAGATATTATGACGTACTGAATTTCGGTATTTGCCGAGTACCTCTTTGTTGTTCATAACCCATAATAAGAATCCAGCGATGACGGGTAATAAGATTCCGTTGGCTACCTGAGCAAACTTGATGATCTCGATTGATTTGATTCCGAAGGAAGAAAACAAGACTCCCAATAACAATATACCAATCCAAACCGACCTAAATTTCCAAGACTTTAATGAAGCCTTCCACCCTAAACAACCGTTAGCAACATAAGCCGCCGCCAGCGGTGCAGTAATTGCCGAGGTGATACCAGCAGCGAAGAGTCCGATTGCCAAGAAATACTTAGCGTAGCTGCCAAACAACGGTTCAAGGCCTTTGGCTAGATCGGCTGCGTTAGAGACATCGGTTAAGTTGATAGACGCCGCCGAAGTAATGATCGCCATAGAAACGATTCCTCCTAAAATAACGGCTATGAACGTATCTTTCCGGGCGTGGCTTAGGTCTTCAGCTGTGTTCCATTTTTCCTTGACCAAAGAGGCGTGCAAGAATAGATTGTAGGGTACGACGGTGGTTCCTATAAGTGCTATGATAGTCAAGATGCTTTCCGCAGGAAACGTAGGAACGAACATTCCTTTTAATACACTTGCTAGATCAGGTTTTGTCATGATGGCGGTAATCAAGAAGGAGATGCTCATAATAATCACCAAAGTGACCAAGGCGCGTTCTAAGACCTTATAGTTTCCTATGAACAAAAGGACGAATGCGATGATGCCAATTACTGAGGGATACAGGGCACTTTCTCCTAAAACAGTTTCTAAGCCCAAAACACCGCCGCTAATATTGCCTGCTTCGTAGGCAGCATTGCCAATAACAATGGCCGATAGTATCAGAATGATGGCCAATGTTCGTACTGTTGGATGTTTAATTTGGGTTCGGATAACCTCTGAGAGTCCACGTTGCGAAATGATACCTAAACGGGCTGCCATTTCCTGAAGTACGATGGTCGCGATGACCGATAATACCATGGCCCAAAGTAAGGCATGTCCGAAATTGACACCTGCCAACGTACAGACGGTAACGGTACCAGGGCCTATGAACGCTGCGGTTACGAGCGTTGCTGGCCCAATGTTTTTAAAGAGTTTTTTCAAAATATCTTAATTAGCATTCTAATTTAGTGATATTCTGAATAGGTAAGTTAGACTTTGTACAGATTGTTCTTAATCGCATATAAAACGAGTCCGATACGGCTTTTTACCTGCAATTTTTCGAAAAGTGCCTCGCGGTATCCATCGATCGTCTTTGGACTTAAGAACATATCGGCTGCAATCTCTTTATAGGTTTTCTCTGTACAGGCTAGTTTTAGAAACTCGATCTCACGATCTTTTAATTTTACCCCGCCTTCCTCTTCTTTGTGCAGAGATCCAAGTAAGGTATTCGACACGCGATCGGAGTAATAGAATCCTTTGTGAATCACATCATTGAGTGCGGTTTCGAAAACCACTGGGTCAATATCTTTGAGTAGATATCCACGAGCACCGTTACGCAACATGGTAATGATAGTGTCTTCGTGGTCATCCATAGAGAGGGCTATCACCTTTTGCTCAGGTTTATTCTCTTTAAGCCATTTCATGGTTTCAATACCATTCATGACGGGCATGTTGATGTCTAACAAGACCACGTCTGGAGCGTTACTATTAGTGGTGAGTTTATCAATCAATTCCTTTCCGTTCTTTACGTGGTATAGTACTTCAAAACTGTCAAAAGAATTGATCAGCACTTGTAGGGATTGTGCAAAAAGCGAATGGTCATCGACTATAACTATGGAATACGTTTTCATGACTCGTGTTGTTTAAGTAAAGGGTATGATAAAGTTAAGGAAACTCCTTTGTTTGGCTGTGCTTTTAAGGTTAAATCTGCGTTGATCAACATGGCACGGCTTTGCATATTGATGAGCCCAGAACCAGCTTCGACCGTTTCTCGATCAAAACCTACACCATTGTCCTTGGCATTGATGGTCAACATCTCGTCTGTATAGTCGAGGATCACATTAAGTTCACTTGCCTTAGAATGTTTGATAACGTTAGAGAAAAATTCTTGAAGGATTCTGAAGATAATGATCTCATCTTTTCTGTCTATCATTACTTCATCTCCATGAATCTCGATGTCAGCAATCAAGAAATTAAGTTTGTTGAACCTAGAAAGTTCGAGTCCGATTGCCCTTGACAATCCCATGCTTTGAATCACATCACTATTCAGGGCCTTAGAGAGCACACGGATTTCTTGCAAGCTCTTTCCGACCACCTCACCGGTTTCTTTCACCTGTTTTTGGCGCTCTTCATCAACTGTGGCTTGTAACATATTGAGTTGCATCTTTGCAACTGAGAGTAACTGACCAATATTATCGTGCAATTCCCAACTAATGTTTTTGAAGGTCTGCTCCTGTATCTCCATTTGAGATTTGGCCAATTCGCGTTCGTACTTTTGCTTTTCTTCGGCTTTCTCAATGAGAAGTTGCGTTTTTCGTTTTTGGAAGATGGAGAAAAAAGTAATGACAAAGGCCACCATTAGCAGTAATATCCCTGCAATGATAATGACCAATATCCCTAGTTTCTCTTCGCTCATGCGTTAAATCGTTTCTGACTCCACAAGATACCAACAATAAAGCAGCTATGCATCAATACATTTATGATAAATATTATCGTTTCGTATACAACGCCCGTATAGCCTAGGTATTCTGCCATGAATACCAAAGGTAGCATCGGCAAGTTGATCATCAAGAGTCCGAAACTAAACCAAAAATAGACAGAACGGTTTAGTCTTAAAATGAACTCTCCTTCTAATACTTCCTTAAAGTATAAGAGTATGGTGATCACAATAAGTACGGTGCTAACCATGGTATTGTAATACTGTATGTTATCCAGAAGGTCTTGATAGAAGATCGAGTTGAAAACAAAGAAGGCAAAATAGATTAAAAACAATAGTAGTAGCAGCTTTTTAATCTTGGGAGATTTAATGAGGTAACGATACCAAAAAAGCACAAAAGTAAGTTGTAGTAAGTCGTAAAGATTATAGATGAAATTTTGAGATTCCATTCCACCATTAAATTCGTAGTAGGCTATTTTATAAGAGAGCTCCGTGAGTAAGACCAACCACAGAAATAAAATAAAATATTTGGCCTTCCCATGCGAATATTTTCGGTAGAAAATAGTTCCGACTAAAGCAGAGATCAAAGCGATCACCTTTAGGAAGGACAAGTGAGAATCAAACTCAAGCAGCTCTCTCATTTCATTTTTCTAATTAATCTCCAGAATATGGGTCGTGTGGTGGATCCCCCGCACTTCCTCTCTCTAAAGGCTCAATATCATCATTGTCTTCGTTGTGATCGTCATAGAAGTTCAAGAAACCTGCTTTTCCAGTTTCTGTACTTTTGGTAGGAGCAATAAAGATTGTGGTTTGCCCCACATTGACCCCTTGATTGTTTACTACTTCGACCTCTGGATTCACGGCCAAGTGCAGCCTGAAACCAGTTAGATTGTCGCCTAACTCATGAGACCTTCTCTTGGCATAGGCAATATATTGCTCAATCTCTTCAAGTGAATACCAAGTTGAGCGATTATCCAATTGTTCATCCGTGAGTCCTAATGATTCATTGATCACATTGTAGCGAGACGTTCTGTAAAGCTCATTCCATCGCTTTGCAGTTTCTGGCTCGATCAAATGATCTTCAATGGCATCTGTCGATGTGGGTGGTTGGTCTCCGCGAAGACAAGAAGAGTAATAACCCAGCAGCAGCCCGATGATCAAAATAAGTAAATAACTCAGTGTTCTTTTCATGATTGGTTGTTTTTAAGATTCATCCCTAAAATACAGAAAAATAGTACAGTAAAAAAGTAAGGTGGTCTTGTGTATTTTGTTCTTCTCTCAGGGTGGTTTCATATAACATCTTATAAATCATAAAACTACTTACAAAAAGAAAGCGGCTCTAAAGGGCTTTGCCCCAAACAGAATGGGGATTTTCCCCTTTTTGCAAAATCGTCGCGATTGGTAACATTCATTTAGCTATTTTTTCACACACGCGGGTTTAAATTGTTGTATTTATATTAATAAGATCTTTTTTTTCAGACAGTTACCGTCACTTCTCCCCTTTTGATCAGGGATTTTTCCCCTATCCATTTACGGCTCAATCCTGTTTTGCGGCGTAGTTGCAACTACTACTTTTGAATCCATCATTAACGAACCACTTATGATCTTCGAAACATTACAAATCATTACCGAGCAGGTAAACAATTTCTTTGAGGCTGAAGGGCTTACCCAATCGGTAGTCTTGGAGAATGTGGCCATCCTGGATTCTGCCAATGAAGAAGATGATGATATTGACGACCGTGTGGCGCTCACCCTATTAAATATGGAAGAAGAGACCACCCTTAAGAATATTCCCAACACCTCAGTGATCAATGACCAGGTCACCTATAAAAATCCAAAGGTAAATCTCAACCTATACATTTTGTTTAGCGCGAATAGAGATGGATATGACATGTCATTGCGAGACATCTCGAAAATCATTGAATTCTTTCAAGGGAAAAGAGTCTTTACTCAGGCCAACACCTTATATAACCGTGCCAACATTACGATGAGCGGCATTACTCACTTTCGGTTTATTGTAGACCTGTATACCCCTACGTTTGAAGAGATGAATTTTGTCTGGGGTACTTTGGGCGGAAGACAATTGCCTTCGGTCATGTATAAGATAAGCATGCTAGAAATAGAAAGAAACGTTGCTGCTGCTAAAGGAGCATTAATCCAAGAAGTAACAGGAAATCAAAACCATATCAATAACTAATGGGCTTTAAGATCACCTATACCACCCTGTTTGAAGTGCAACTACTGCACAACTATTTTCTAAACGATGGGGGAACAACCTTCGCTTCGATGGATCCGGCAGAGCAAGAAACACAGCTTGGGTTATATGACATTTCTGAATTCATAGACATCATTCCAAGCGTTGATACTGCTACGATCATGAACGGACATAAAATAGTGGCGAAGACCACTAAAAGTGGACTCGCCGTCTATTGCAAAGTATCTGAAGAGGATGAAGATGAGCCATTTATCACTTTGGAAGACGAACTACAGCTCACCTTCATCCTCAAACTTAAAGATTCGATCTTTTCAAACTATACAGAATTGGATTTCTCACAAGTGGGTCCCTTCTATTTCGGAAACGTGCGACCTGATACCGAGCCTAACACCCTTGGTTTGATCACCCTAGAAAATCAGAATACGTTGATCGATGATGATTTTCGCCTAAGTGAGGATGGTGCAGATAATTTGTTAGCAAGCTTAACCGATTTCGAGGCAAGAGGCCTGTTTGGGGTTATCCAATTGAGCATGATCGGAGACACTGCCGATGTAAGCATTTTAGAAAATGACGGAAGCTTCCAAAACGACCATAAAGTATACAAAGTGCATTTCGACAATCGAAAGACACTTTGGAGATATATCAGTAGTTCAGATAACTCGACCGTGTTTACCACAGCCGCAACACAACCGTTGACCAAATATGGCTATGTGGAGATTTTAGATGGAACGGATTCTTATCCAAATCCATCTGCAAGTTCAATAATAATCGATAATTCAGACATTTTTTCAGAAGTATATATTTAAATCAAACATTATGGCGACATCGTACAAAACACCAGGAGTCTACATAGAGGAAATCACCAAATTTCCACCATCTGTAGCTCAAGTTGAAACCGCAATTCCTGCCTTTGTAGGCTATACAGAGAGGGCAATTGTAGATGGCGAGGATTACCATGCCGAGAGCATCGTAAGACCCATCAAGATCGGTTCTTTACCAGATTATGAGTTCTTATTTGGTGATGGACCCGATCCAACGACCATCGAGATCGATCTAAAAGCAGACAATTCGGTACAATCTGCCACCGTAAACGGAGTAAACCTTCTTTACGATGCAGTGCGAATGTTCTACGCAAACGGAGGTGGTGATTGCTACATCGTTTCTGTCGGAAACTACAACAGTATTCCAGGAGACGTTGATAAGCAAGAACTACTTGACGGATTAGCTACGCTTGAAAAAGTAGACCGTCCTACCCTATTGGTAATTCCAGAAACTGTTCATTTATCAGAATCAGAATCAGGTGAAGTTCATGCTGCTATGTTAAGTCAGTGTAACAAACTTCAAGATCGTTTTGCAGTATTAGATATTGTTAACGGTGATAAAGAAGCAACACCTACAACAGATCCTGTAGAAGAGTTCAGAAACAACGTAGGAATGAACTACCTAAAATACGGAGCCACTTATTATCCTTGGTTAAAGACTACCCTTCCATTTAAAATTTCGTACGACGCGATCGTTGGAGGTACGTATACCAAAGAAGGGTCTCCGTTGGCAGGAAGCGTTGATGCTTTGTTCAATTCTGAAATTGTAACTGCCATCGGTAATAAAGATACCGATATCACAGCAGCAGATGGTTTTGTAACAACAAACGAACCAGCATTGCCAGGTACTTCTACGAGACCTACACTGGTAACCTATGCAACAGGAATCTTCAACTACATGAAGGCGTTCAACGATCTTACATTTAGTGACAGTGATGCTGCCGATGCTAACTCTTCAGCAGGTATCCATGCAAGATATATTGCAGAAGGTGGTGTATTCCACGGACTTTTAAAGACCTTTTACGATTACGTTCACTTTAGTGATGCCGATAACAGCGATGCACCTTCGCCAACGTGGGATGACCCTATTTTGGACACAGCCGCTGCTAGTGGATTCAACCCAGACGAAGAATTTGGTCCGTTGACCTTTACAACAATTCCAAGTACAGCCGGGAATGACATTTTCGAAGCCACAAGCACAGCTGCCGGAGCGATGCCATTTTTTGAAATCCTTGTAGGTAAAATGACCGCATTGGCCAATGAATTTGCAGCCGAGCTTAAAGCTTCAAGAGCTTCTACAACAGAAACTTTATCAGAAGTTGATGCTGTTTATAGAGGAATCACAGAAGCCATCTCACAAAAAGGAGTGATTTTACCTCCTAGTGGAGCCATGGTAGGTATTTATGCCGCTGTCGATAACGATCGTGGTGTGTGGAAAGCACCTGCAAATGTAAGCGTAACAGCTGTTAAGGGGCCTACTGTGAATATCACTCACGAAGACCAAGAAAACCTGAATGTAGATGTGGTTGCTGGAAAGTCAGTAAACGCCATCCGCTCATTCACAGGAAAAGGAACGTTGGTATGGGGTGCCAGAACACTTGCCGGAAACGACAACGAATGGCGATATGTTCCTGTTAGAAGATTCTTTAATATGGTCGAGGAGTCTGTGAAAAAAGCAAGCGAGCAGTTTGTTTTTGAACCAAACGATGCCAACACTTGGGTACGTATAAAAGCGATGATCACTAATTTCTTGACACTACAATGGAAAGATGGTGCACTTGCAGGACCAACACCAGATAAAGCTTTTTATGTAAAAGTTGGTTTAGGTGAGACGATGACTTCTCAAGACATCCTTGAGGGTAGAATGAACATAGAGATCGGAATGGCTGCCGTTAGACCTGCAGAATTCATCATCTTGAAGTTCTCTCACAAAATGCAAGAAGCATAATCGCTAATCAGTAACAAAAATTAAAAACAAAATATCATGGCAAATTACGCATTACCAAAGTTTCACTTCAAAGTTGTCTATGGCGACGCAGAGTTTAATTGCACCGAAGTATCGGGATTAGATTTTGAGACCGAAGTGATCGAATATAGAGGCGGAATGGACAATGAATATCACAAGACCAAGCAGCCAGGGCTTAAAAAGTATAGCAATATCACTTTAAAGCGCGGTACGTTCAAAGGGTCTAAGGATCAAATGTTCAACGAGTGGAAGAAAACGGTTTTCTTCCAAGAAGAAGGAGAACAGTTCCGTGGGGATATGACCATTAGCCTATTAGACGAAGCACACGAACCTGTAGTCACATGGACAGCCACCAACGCATGGTTGCTTAAAGTTCAGTCTACAGACCTAAAGGCCGATGGAAACGAGATTGCCATCGAAACCGCCGAGTTCGTACATGAGAAACTAACACTGGTTGAGTAATGGCAACATATTTCCCACCCGTCGGCTTTCACTTTGAAGTGAACTTTTCTGGAGTCTCAGAAAATAGCAAGGACTATCGATTTCAGTCGGTGTCAGGGCTTTCTGTAGACATCGAGACCGAAGAGTTTGCCGAAGGGGGTGAAAATAGGTTTAAGCACAAATTACCAGTAAGAACGAAGTTTCCGAATCTGGTCTTAAAGCGCGGCATGCTCGTGGGATCTGACGTCATTACCTGGTGTCGAAACGCCATCGAAAACTTTGTTTTCGAACCGGCCGACAACATCACCGTAAAGCTGTTAGACGAAAACCACGAACCTTTGGTCACTTGGAATATAGTGCATGTCTATCCCGTAAAATGGTCTGTAGAAGACTTCAATGCCGAAGAAAGTAAAGTCGTCATTGAGTCTATCGAATTAGCCTATAACTACTTTACAATCGTATAGTCATGCCTATAGAGATCAAAGAGCTGCACATTAAGATCAACGTCGATGGCGAAAAGAACTCGCCTTCTAAAAAACAAGAACCGGGTGGTGATAAACAAGATATCATCGCCACCTGCGTCGAACAAGTGATTGAAATTTTAGCAAAGCAAACCGAACGATAATTTCAGACTGCCATGGCAAATGACGCCCAATTGACAAAGTTGAAGATTGTTGCTTACAGCGACCCTCAGTTTAACGACGAGGTCGACAATGGTGAGTTCAACACCCTGTTGAACCCAGAGAAGTACACCTTCAACTATAAGATAGAATCCAATAATGACCAAGCTTCTGGTACCAGCGACCTTTCACCAAGGTTCAATAAAAAGCTGCCCGAAGATCTTGAGCTCGAGTTTCTATTTGATCGCACTGGCGTCATTAAGCAGGCCGAATCAGAAGAAGAAGGAATTATCGAAGACATCGAAAAGTTTAAAAAGGTCATCCTCGATTACAACGGAGATGAACACAAACCAAACTATTTGATCATTTCATGGGGCACGCTTCTTTTTAAAGGAAGCCTCAAAGAAATGAGCATTGAGTTTAAACTTTTTAAACCCAACGGTGCACCGCTTCGCGCAGTGGCGAAAGCCAAATTTCAAGGATTTGTCGAAGACGATCTTCGCGTGGCCATGGAGAACAATCAGTCTCCTGACCTAACGCATCTAAGGATCGTCGAAGAAGGTGACACCTTACCGCTCATGTCGTACCGTATCTACGGCGATTCAAAGTACTATCTGGCCGTAGCAAAAGCGAACAACATCAGCAATTTCAGAAAGTTAACCGTAGGACAACAACTCTTTTTTCCACCCTTGGAAAAAACATCATAACACATGAACAACAGCAGAACCATACAAACATCAAAGAGCGCCGATCTGGTAACCTTTAAAGTCTTGATCGAGGGCGAAGAACTCTCGAAAAAGTACCAAGTGAAGCAGGTCGTTGTAGACAAAGAGGTCAATCGAATTCCGACCGCCTCCATTGTCCTAGTTGATGGTGAAGCGTCAAAGCAAGACTTTGAGCTTAGTAATGAAGAACTGTTGATTCCGGGGAAAGAGATCGAGATTACCGCTGGGTATCACTCTGATGAAGAGACCGTTTTCAAAGGCATTGTCATTAAGCACAACTTAAAGATCCGAAACAACTCTACCTTACTCATGGTCGAGTGCAAAGATCAAGCTGTAAAGCTAACTATAGGACGAAAAAGCAAGTACTTCTACGAAAGCAAAGACAGCGACATCTTTGAAGAGTTGATCGGCAATCATAGCCTAGAAGCCGATGTAGAGGCCACCAATAATGAACATCCAGAGATCGTGCAATACAACGCCTCTGATTGGGATTTTATCATGGCAAGAGCACAGGCTAACGGTAAGATATGCATTGTTGACGACGGAAAGGTCAGTATCAAAAAACCTGACTTGGGACAATCAGAAGTTGAAACCGTTGCTTTCGGAGCTACCATGTTAGACTTTGATGCCGAGATCGATGCTAGAAATCAATTTGGGAAAGTTTCATCCTATGGATGGAACCAAGCCGATCAAGAGTTACTCGAGATCGAAGCCAATGACCCTAGCGTTAGTTTAAATGGAAACCTTTCAAGTTCAGACCTGGCCGATGTGCTAGCGCATGAAAACCTCGAGTTACGACACGGAGGTGCCGTTAGTGATGCCGAATTGCAAGACTGGGCCGATGCCAAATGGTTGTTTCAACAACTGTCAAAAGTACGCGGAAAGGTGAAATTTCAGGGAATCCCTGCAGTAAAGCCAGGCACCATCATTAAGCTTGAAGGTGTAGGTGATCGCTTCAATGGCAACGCCTATGTTTCGGGGATACGACATCAGATCAGTGAAGGAAACTGGACCGTCGACGCACAATTCGGAATCAATCCGAAGTGGTTTTCTGAAACCTATGACATCAATTCGATGCCAGCTTCAGGGCTTTTGTCTGGAATCTGCGGATTGCAGGTAGGCATAGTAAGTCAGCTCGAAGAAGATCCTGACGGTGAAGACCGAATCCTTGTGCAAATTCCGATCATAGACAATGAAGAACAAGGCATTTGGTGTCGCGTAGCGTCTCTAGACGCCGGTGAGAACCGAGGTGCTTTCTTCAGACCCGAGATCGAAGACGAAGTGATCATTGGTTTCATTAATGACGATCCCAACGACGCTGTAGTCCTAGGAATGCTACACAGCAGTGCTAAACCCGCACCCATTACCGCTTCAGATGACAACCATGAAAAAGGGTTCGTCACACGCAGTGAAATGAAGGTCATTTTTGATGATGATAAAAAATCGATCACCATCGAAACACCCGCCGGTAAAATATTGACGCTAGATGAAGATGCAGGAGTTATCCAGGTAGAAGATGAGAACTCAAATGTGCTAACCATGGATTCTAGCGGAATCGTCATGGAAAGCGCAGGAAACATAGAAATCAAAGCCTCAGGCGATGTTGCCATTGAAGGTACCAACGTCGAGATCAAGGCAAACGCACAATTTAAGGCAGAGGGCTCAGCAGGAGTCGAAATGTCTTCAAGTGCCACCGCCGTGTTAAAAGGTTCTTTGGTTCAAATAAATTAGAAAGGGAGACCGATAGGGTCGTCTCTATTTGACAACAATCACAAACGATATAAGATGGCAGCAGCAGCCAGAGTTGGGGACATGCATACATGTCCTATGGTAAACCCAGGCCCCGTACCTCATGTAGGAGGCCCAATACTTCCTCCGGGAGAACCCACCGTTCTGATCGGCGGAATGCCAGCAGCGCGTGTCGGAGACATGGCCGTATGCACTGGACCACCAGATACCATCGTAATGGGATCAGGAACCGTCATGATTGGTGGAATGCCAGCAGCTCGTATGGGCGATAGCACCGCTCACGGAGGCACTATAGTTTTAGGATTACCAACAGTATTAATTGGAGGATAACATGGACACATTCGATTCATTTTTAGGAACAGGTTGGAGCTTTCCGCCAGAATTCAATAAAAAGGCAAAGACAGTGGTGATGACTTCTGACGAAGAAGACATCAAAAGAAGTCTCGAAGTACTGCTTTCTACTCGATTGGGTGAGCGCGTAATGCAGCCCACCTATGGATGCAACCTAGAGGATCTATTGTTTAATCCGCTAGACCTGACCCTAAAGACCTATATCATCGAACTGATCAAAACGGCCATCCTATATCATGAACCAAGAATCGATGCCGAAAAGGTTGATATCGACCCCACCAACGAGTTGGAGGGCGAGTTACTGATCTTAGTCGACTATCGTATCAGAGCCACCAATTCGAGGGCCAACTTTGTGTTCCCTTTCTATAAAGCCGAAGGCACAGATGTGTAAATCACATGAATAGAACAACATGAGCAAAAAATGTAACCATAGCGACATACTACTCAAAAGAAACGGTACAGACCAAAGCCGAAGATTCGTCGAGGCCTTGGATCCCGCTTCCGTAAAACTTCATGACCTAAGTCTTGAAGATTGGATGGAGTTTGCCTATCAATTTGCCGAAAGCGTAAATTACTTTAGCACCCTCACCAATACGACAAGTGGCCACTGGCAAGATTTCTTTTTAGAAAAGGAAACCGTAGAGACGTTGCTTTCAGATATTGAAAAAGACAACGATCTCACCCCTCACCTAGCGTTGTTTGCATGCTTTCTAAAGCTCATCGAGTTTAGTCAAAAGCGCATTAACAATGTAACAAAACGTCACTTAGACTTTTATTACAAGGAAGTACTGAGCCTAAAACATAAAGAAGCAGTTTCTGATCAAGTGCATGTACTCTTCGAGTTGGCAAAAAAGGCAACTGAAGTTAAAGTTGACAAAGGAACCGAATTGGATGCAGGAAAAGATGTAGATGGTAACAAAATGGTCTTTACCACCGATGAAGAGATCGTGGTGAGCAAAGCACAAGTATCGAGCATAAAAAATGTATATCACTATCCCAACAAGGGTGTCAAATACAGTGACGTCGCCAATTCTTCAGACGGATTGGGCGAAGGTTTTCCCGATGATCAAGTGCAGTGGTGGCCTTTTGGACATCCGGACCATCAAACACACAAGCAAATCGAAGAAGGATACCCTTCTCTACCAAATGCGAAGATCGGATTTTCTGTAGCCTCTCCTATTTTATTGTTGAGTGAAGGGCTCAGAGAAGTTACCTTTTCGATTACCTTCAATTCAAACCTTTCGGGCTTCTCAAAGCAAAACCTAACCGATTCGGTAAACGTATTCTTCAGCGGTGAAAAGGAATGGATTCCGGCGCAGGTAGATATCAATGGCTCTTCAGTTTCTGGTAAGACACTCAAATTGAAAGTCATTCTCAGCGAAGCCTTAGATGCGATCGTTCCATACAACCAGGAAGCCCTTGGTGAGTTCTTCACGTCGGTCAACCCTGTGGCACGTTTCCTCTTAAAAAATGAGGAAACCAAAAAAGGATACTCGCTGTACAAAACCATTAGAAAGAAAAAAGTCCAGAAGATCAAGATCGATGTAACGGTGAGCGATATGCAAAACCTCATTATCGAGAACGATCTGGGAAGACTTGACGCCTCTAAACCATTCCACGCTTTTGGACCACAACCTGTTAAAGGTTCTAATCTTTACATTGGTTGTCAAGAAGCGCTTAACAAGCAATGGAGCAATATCAACTTCGACCTCACCTGGAAAGATACTCCTCTATATGGTGATGGAACCAACCCTAGTGGTATTGACCATTTCAAAGAACACTATATAGCGTATAGAGATCGTCATTTGAAAAATCTCGGTAAAAACACCTATACCCTTAACACAGACAACTACACCAACACAAGCTTAGACGAAGGATTGATCGTTGACAACGATGAAACCTTCCAAGTAAAAGTAAGCACCCTTGAAGATAAAAAGTGGGAAGATCAGGACAACCCAGACGGTGGTCCTACCTTTACCCTATTCAATAATTCAGCCGGAAGCTATCAAGCAAACATTTCTTTTGGTCAACCTACTACCTCTCCATCTGATTTTGAAAAAGTAGAGGTCTCAGGACCAATAATCATTCCCATTTTCGGTGGCGGATTTGGTATAGGCGGAAAATTCGCGAATGACAAACTCGCTTCCACCATAGAAAAAAACTTCGGCTTTGAAGGAAACACCGGAAAAATCGTAGGCGGGGTCTTTGACCTATTTGCAAATCCTATACAGCAAGAGAGCTTTTCGGCCAGTGCAAAAAAAGGATTTATTCGTGTATCGCTTCAGCAATCATTCTTGCACGATCTTTTTCCAAAGATCTATGCAGTAGCGTTATCAAAACAAGAATACTTTGAACAAGTTGGTAGCAGCTGGGAAGCGCGTAGCGCACTGGTTCCTAATGAGCCTTATACGCCCATAGTTGAAACCATGAGATTAGGGTATTCGGCGACGACTACCAAAACCTTCAATCAGGAAAGCAAGGATGAAAAGGGCAAGTTAACAGACTACCTTGACGAAAATGTTGAGCTGTTTCACGAAGGGCCTTTTGGACAAGCCGAACAGCACCCGTTCTTAAAGTCTCAGCACGATTTCTTAAATAACAATCTATGCACTTTAGTACCAAACTATGAGTACGGCGAACTGTATATAGGCATCGAAAATGCCGAACAGTTACAACTGATATCCTTACTTATACAAGTTTTAGAAGGAAGTGAAAACCCAGAATATGAAGGCGCACAAACCTATCAAAATGACGAGGTGATCGCTTGGGATATTTTGAGCGACAATGAATGGAAACCTTTGAATGAGAACTATATTGTTTCAAACAATACCGATAACATTTTGAAATCGGGCATTGTGAAGGTATCGATTCCGAAGGAAGCCACCAACGACAACACCTTATTACCAAAAGATCTTTTCTGGATCCGATTGACCAACGTCAAAGAATTCGATGCAGTATGCCAAGCGGTGAATATTCATACACAAGCACAGTTGGCAACCTTCTTTGATAAGAACAACAATTTAGCACATCTCGAAACAGGACTCCCAGAAGGAACCATCTCAAAGATGGTTGAGCGTCTGGCTACGTTAAAAGGAGTTTCACAACCGTATAGCTCATTCGGCGGAGTTCCCAAAGAAACCGATGAGCAGTTTTACAGACGTGTCAGCGAGCGTTTACGTCACAAGCAGCGTGCTATCACCATTTGGGATTACGAGCACTTGGTGCTTCAGCAATTTCCAAATATTTACAAGGCCAACTGCCTTAAGCACACCTCCAAAGATTCAGAGTTGTCGCCTGGTGATGTAACTGTTATCGTGATTCCGAATATCATCAATCAGAACATCTTTGATATCTACAAGCCACGAATTAGTAAGGCCAAAAGAAATGAAATACAAACATTCATCAATGCCCTAAACACACTGCATGTAGATGCAGCGGTCGATAACCCTACGTATCAGGAAGTTCGGGTGGCCTTGAAAGTGAAGTTCTATGAAGGGCGAGATGAGAATTTCTACGCCAAAGAGCTGCAACGAGACATTACCAAATTCTTGGCGCCTTGGGCCTATGAAGAAACGGCCGAGATCAATTTTGGACTTACGCTTCACAAAAGTGTCATGATCCATTATATCGAAAAACTAGAATATGTAGACTATATCAAAGATTTTGAGCTGCAAGTTGAAAACGGAAAGGTAAACTCTGAAGGAGACAAGCTTTTCGATACCGTAGATAAGGTCATTCCGGCCAACTCGAGAGTGATTCTCACCTCAGTAAAATGGAATGAGCATGTGATCAAAGAAGTCATCAGTATTAAAGAATGTGAATTAGCATAAGATGAAGAAAACAATCACCATACCTAAAAATATAAGCTCTAAGGATGATCTGGATTTTGAGTTCTTGAGAAAGGCCGGTTTTGATTACATCGAAAAATTTGGCAGTAAACTCTGGACTGACTACAATACGCATGACCCAGGTATCACGATCCTAGAAATGCTATGTTATGCAATCACAGACCTTTCGCAACGCATCGAAATGCCGATTCAGAACTTATTGGCCTCTGAGACCGACAACCTCAATAACATGCACAAGCAGTTTTTGTCGGCCATCAATATCCTGCCTTCAAAGCCTGTGACTGCGCTAGATTATAGAAAGCTATTCATTCACCTAAAAGAAGTAAAGAACGCATGGATCGTAAAGCACGAGCAAAAGATGTATATCAATTGCAAGGACGAGACCATGTCGTATACCAAGTTTGAAGGCTTATTACCTAACGAGCAAAAAGATTTTACCCTAAAAGGGCTTAATGATATATACATTGATTTTGAAGAGGATGTAGAAGACGAACAGGCCGTTCTTGATAAGGTCAAGGCCATCTACATGGACAACAGAAACCTTTGTGAAGACCTTGTGAACGTTTGCAAGATTCCTGAACAACCCATTTCTGTATGCGCCTATATCGACCTCGAACCAGATGCCGATGAAGAGCTTATCCAGGCACAGATCAACAGAGCATTAACGCATTATCTAGCACCTTCTGTGAAGTTTTACACTCTTCAGGAGATGTATGATAAAAAGTACACAACGGACCAAATTTTCGAAGGTCCAGTGGTGTTTCCGAAAACACCAGCAGAACTGCAAGATTACCAGGGCGGATTTATTGACACAATCGAGCTAAAAGAGGCGGCGCTTCGCAAGGAGGTGCGACTCTCAGATATCATTAAGATCATCATGGAAATCAAGGGTGTCAAGGTGATAAAGGATATCGCCCTGGGAAATTGCGATGAAGATTCAGGCTTTGATCTTGACAAATGGATCCTATGTATTAAAGACAATCACAAGCCTGTTTTATGCGGAAAAAGTGTCTTTAACTATACAAAAGGATTACTTCCTATTGGAGTTGATGAAGATCGAGTGGAAACCATCGAAGAGCAATTGAAATTAGAGGAAAAGCAGGCGTTAGAAAAGATCTTTACCGAAGATGTCGAAATGCCACTTGGAGATTTCAGCAGCCCTGGCGATTTTACCACCATACAAAATGATTTTCCAGACACCTATGGTATTTCGCCATTCGGATTGTCTGACGTAGTGCCTAAAGCACGTAAGGCCAAAGCAAAACAACTCAAGGGGTATCTGCTCTTCTTTGATCAGATATTGGCCAACTATTTTGCACATTTGGCAAGAGCCAAGGATCTACTGTCAGTTGACGAGAATCTTCAGCAACTGTATACGGTTAATACCATTGCTGATCTGTCGCCTGCAGAGAAACAAACCTATTTCTCTCAAGAAGTTTTGGACATCAAAGACTTTGAGGAAATCGTCGATACATCAACTTATGAAGACACGTTGATCGACATTCTAAATAAACTAAAAAATACAGCAGATAAAGATGAAGACGATATCTACTTTGAACGTAGAAATCAGCTTCTGGATCACCTGATCGGAAGGTTCGCCGAACGTTTTAGTGATTACGCCTTTATGATGAAAATCCTATACGGTGAAGCCGCCAATGACGAAGTATTGAAGGCCAAAGCCCGTTTTGTCGAGGATTACAAAGAACTAAGCTGTGAAAGAGGGCTCGGGTTCAACTACTGTGATCCCGAAGTTTGGGACACAGAGAACGTTTCGGGCGCTCAAAAGCGTATCGCCCGACTCAATGGTATTGTCGACTTTAGCCGAAGAAACCTGCTTTCGGATGTAGTTGAAGTATACAACGAAATAGACGATGACAACATCGCAGAGTATCGCTGGCGAATCAAGGACGGTAATAACATCCTATTATCTTCAAGCAAGCACTACCATACATTGGCAGCCGCCTTTGATGAACTGTTCTTGACCTTCAAGCTAGCGCGCGATGTTAATAACTATGATGTCAAGCAAACAAAGACAGGGACCAAGACTTATTTCAATCTAACCAATCCATTGGTTACCGACACTGAAAGCGAAGCTTGGGTGGTATGTCGTAGAATAGCTTATACCAGTACCGAAGAAGCATCGATTCAAAAACGTGATGAGATCATTGCGTTCATGGAAAACTTGGATGCCGAAGAAGAAGGTATGTATTTGATCGAACATATTCTGTTGCGACCAGACACCTACCATTCAACCAAAACCAATCAACGTAAAAAAACGACCACATCTCCCCCGCCCGATGCTCCGACAGAGGTATTTATGCCCGCTTGTATGGATGGCGATTGCACCAGCTGCGGGCCATTAGATCCATATTCATATCGAGTGTCGGTCGTAATGCCCGGATGGACATCACGCTTTGCCAATGTAGATTTTAGGGCGTACATGGAAAAAATTATACGAGAAGAAATCCCAGCGCACATTTTGGCCAAAATCTGTTGGATCGGCCATATCAAAGGACTTGTGCCAGATGAAGAAAATGATATGCTAAACCTTCAAGAAAAATACAAAGACTTTTTAGAGAAGCTTCAGCACAAATGTGAAAACCATCCGCTGAACAATACGCAAATACAAGAATATCGAGATACACTCGAAGAATTTAAAGACTGTCTAAATGGTGTCAACACGATCTACCACACCGGAAGGTTACACGATTGTGATAACGATGAGACCGAGACAGAAGGAAACAAGATCATACTAGGAAGAACAAATATTGGAAACCTTTAAAAGAATACAACCATGGCTACAATACGATTAGATAAAGAACCAAAAGAGTACGCCTACAGAAGCTTTGTAGACGATCAAGTACTCACGGCTACACAGCTAAACGAGATCATTGACTATTTTGAATGTCAAGACCGCCTTAGCCGAGTATGCCTTGATGGCGTAGGTATCGCCTGCGGAATGCAGGTAACCTATCAGGAAAACACGCAGATCGATGTGTCAAAAGGATGTGCTGTTACTACAGACGGTGACCTCATTGCATTTGACGGAAAGGCATACACACATGCCAAAAGATTTGATGATGATGATGCCAAATATGCACGTTTTAGCGGAATTCCGTTAATAGAGTTGTTCAACGCTGATGAGGCCGCAGACAACGGGGCAACCCTGTTAAATACAGTGGTTGACTTAGACGAAAAAGTCGTTCTATTATACCTAGAAAACTTCGCGAAGGACGAAACATTGTGTACATCAACAGACTGTGATAGTCAAGGCCAAGAGCAAGTAGCCAACGTAAGAATGCTCTTGATCGACAAAGATGACGTACCTAAGATCGCCAGCGAAACCAAGGATCCAATATTTGACAAGCATAACAACACCAAAAAGTATATCAACCTTCCAGAGATCGATGTAAAACGTGTGATTCTCAAAAACAGCTACATCAAAAATTCAGCAGGAGAAACGGTCATTTCATTGAGCTCTAATACCGCTAATTATTTTAGGCTAAAGGACGAATACAAAAGAGCCATCAAGAACACAACCGTTCTAACACTCTTAAAAGATGGAATTCTAAAGCTATATAACGATTTTAGAACCCTATTGGATATTGACAGCCTTCCAGTAAATGATACCAATACCATTACCTTAAGGTTGAACAGTCTGTTCAATATCAAGACCAATAACATTCCGATTGACATTCAATATCGTTATGACTTGCTTAAGGATCTAGTGGTAACATATAACGAAATCAAATGCTTGTTGTTTGATCTACGTGTAGAGTGCTGTCCAGACAAGACATCGTTCCCAAAGCATTTGTTGCTAGGTGAATTAGAACCAGACGAGGTCTATTTACAGTGCAGACACAACTTCTATCCTTCTCCAATCCATCAACATGGAAAAGAGAAACTAGAAGAGATCCGCATGCTGATCCGTCGTTTGCACTTTATGCTTACAGAATATAGAATTCCTGTTTCGAGCTTTACAGACATTAAGGTAACGCCTTCTAACGACTACACCCGTGTTCTCAGCGATCGATCGATCCCGTATTACTATCAGACGACCAACAATCTGATCGAAAACTGGAACTACGACAAAACCAAAAAGTTCGAAGCAGATGAAAACTTAGGATACCAAATAGCCAACTTGTCATCACGAGATGCTGTGCAAAATCCGTTAGACTATAATATCGATGACCATGACTTCTATCGCATCGAAGGACACTTAGGAAAAGATTATCGTACGGCGCTCAATGATCTGGATGCAATCAAAACCGAAAAAGGATTGGCTTTTGATATCAAAGCGCTAAGTATTGACGAAACCCTGGACAGCATCAATATCGAAGACTACGAATGTGAATTCGAAGATCTCAATGCAGTCTTAAAAGCATGGCGTGCTGAGCAAAACTGTCTACATGCCGGAGTCTCAAGATTCTTTTCTGGATTTAGCCTGGCCAACCAAGGGCAGCATAAATTTTATACGCTTACAGCACAACAAGCTACCCTATCCCTGTTAGGCCGTTCTGATAGTACCAATACTGGTAATACAGGCTCTACAGCAGCAAGGTCTAGCTCAATAAGCAATTTGTTGTCTCCGACCACAGATCGTCTTTCTTCAGGGTTGCGAATCAATACCAACATCATTGAGGCCAGCCTAGGAACTATGGGGCGTTTGCCATTGACCTACAATGTAGATACCGTAGTGATCGATAATCTAGAAACCGACGAGGACGTACTTGGTAACATTGTCGAAAAGGCGATGAAAGAAAAGCCAGAAGGTTCAGCCGAGGACATCACACACATCGTAAAAACACAGATCGATCAAAACGAAGAGATCGGTACTTGGGATGCCGATATAAGAAAGGTTTCCATCGAACAACCTTATGAGATCCTCGCCTATACAAAAGTGGCCACTCGCTTTATCCCAAACAATGTAGTAGAGATGAGTCCGGCGAGAATCAACGACTACAAGCTAACGGTTAGCACTTTGTGTGATCGTGTTGAAGCCTATAAAAAGAACATGACACGTCTGTTATTCAACGCCAATACCGAGGTTTCATATCAACGTATTGGATATGAGCAACAATATGCCTTATTACTCAATCAACTTTCGATCAACTGTTGCGCTGCCAAAAAGATGGAAGTGCTACTCGAAGAGATCCAAAAGCGTAAGCTAAAGATCCTTGAGAAGAAGTTATTATCAAAGTTCGTTGAAAAACATCCAGGCTTAGAACACAAAGCAGGTGTTAAGCCCGGCGGTACCTTTATCATGGTATACAAAGGCAAAGCAAGACCGATTCGTCCGTTTGGAAATCTACTCTTAGCACAACCTGCGCTGTCTACACTAAGTGTGGCCAACACCAATTTGTTGAGCTCAAATTTTGTAGCCAATACACGTCTATCTGCCGGTACAGGGCTTACAGCAGCAACAGAAAATATTTCGATCAATCCGGCGATTGGCCCGCAGGTGAATCCAAACTTAAATCTCGCAGCGCTTCCTGATCGAAATGATCTGACAATTTTCAATCCAAACGTTTTTGATAATCTCAGCGACCTGTTTGCTCAACCTATTGCCAACGTTTCTGAAAATACGGTCGTAGCAGACTTTGCGCTGCCATACACCTGTTGTTCGGATTGTTCACCTGTAGCGTTTATCGTTCCGAAGCAACCAATATCATTACGTTTACCGGTTAGCTTCATCTGTTTAGATGACGAGACCGAACCAATCGCTTTCGAAGTAGAGCCAGCAGATGGTATCGTTACTGCCGATGTAGACGAAGGTATAAACGGAGGAGTGGTTCAAATTGATGGAAGATTCCATTTCGATGCTTCCCTTGTTGACGAATCACTATACGGCGAAGAAATTGAATTTAAAGTAAACGATCAGATCACCAATGCGAAAATTACTGTATATAGAAAACCAGACTTCGACTTTACCATGTCTGATCCAAGATATGCAGGTGACATCGCGGTCGTAAACTTCACGGTTCAAGGAGACGAACTTCCTGAAGGTGTAAGCTATCTATGGGACTTTGGTGATGACACGTTACCAGACAACAGAAACGAAGAGAATCCGAGACATGAATACAAGATTCCTGTCAATGAAGAAAACACCGTGACCGTAACCTTGACCATTACCAACGGAAGATGTAGAGAGACCATTGAGCACGAGCTTACCTTCATCTCATTACAGTTAGAAGAAAACACTACCTGTCTTGGCGAAGAGCCAATCACAGTTACTTTTGAAGTGACACCAAGTGATGCCACAGTGGATCTTGTTACAGCAGTTCCTGGTGTTACCGTGAATAATACAGATGGACAAATTGAAATCGCTCCATCATTCACCAACTTCGGCAACGCAATGGAATTCACCGTAAACGGAGAATCTACCTCAGATACGTTGACCGTGAATCCGATGCCGAGTGCTCAATTCACTGCCAATCAAGTAGGAAGTGAACTCGTATTGTCTAACAGTTCAGAAAATGCCAACGATTACATCTGGAATGTAAACGGACAGATATTTAGAAGATCTACTCGATCACAATTACGATTTGAGTTGACACCTAATTCGCCGACCACTTGGACCATCAGTCTTGAGGCACGTAGTGAAACCTGCGGTGTGGATGTAGACGGACCAAGAACCGTTACCGTTGAAATAGAAGTACCACCAGCAGATACCTGTATTCCAGACGGCATCGAGAGGATCAAAGAGGAATTTGAACTGTTCAATGCCATTGATATCGGGGAAACCGAACTCGCCTTCCCATTCAAGCAACGCACAGTAGAGTTATACACTGGTTCGACAGGAGATTCTGAAATTCCGTTTGGTGTACTGAATGACCCTGAAGCCTATTTGTCGGGTTCAGATGCAACCAACAATAGATTAGAAGAAGAATTCTCCCAAGTCATCAGAGATACCCAGGCTGTATTGCTCGAAGTACTAGGAGATGATTCGCACTTGATACACATTTTAGAAGCGCAATTAAGGTTACTATATCGTGTACTATGTTGTCAAGATGAAGAACGATTATCTACCTCAGGTGATATCAAAGTTCTGTTAGAGGTTATCTTGAATGTAATGCGAAGCTTTAACAATCCTGACAATAACATCTTTATTCCGTTCACTGATCAATTCAAAGAGTTCATTGCCGAATATAGAGCTAAGATCGAAGGACAAGGTAAAGAGACGCTTGAAAACCATTTCGCCATCATGGACGAACAAAATCTATTACCATAAGCATAAATGAATGGCGATACACATATCATTAACAGGGTTTTCCTTGAGGTTCAAACCGATTCGACCAAGAAGGCGTATGACCTCAAGGACAACCTAGATATGTTTTTAAAAGAATCCCTGTTTCCGCATATTGAGAATTACTTTAATGAAGTTATGCTCAGTTTTCCAAATCAGTTTTTACAATTGGAGCAACTGACACTAGACGTTAAAGTATCTGACGATGACGATCTCTCAACGGTAAAACGCGCCATTGACGAACAACTCCGCAAAGAGATCAAAAAGCACATTAACCAAGAGCAATACATGAGTTTCAATTTTTCTGCGGAAAAAGGGGTAATCGCCAATGAAGATTCTGTTTTCGTCAATGCACGAGGGAAAAGGAATCAGGCATTCTTACATTTCCTGCAAACCGGCAAACTTCCATGGTATCAAGCTGCATCAAGTCTCAATGCTGAAGAATTTCAGCTTGAAACCTTACTAAAGAAGCCCGATTTCGTATCTAAGCTCTCTCAAGTATTGGGGCAAAAAGAAGCACTTACCAGATTGATCCTGCAGCATGATCATAAGCAACTAACACAAGTGCTTTCCGCAATTCTAAAGACAAAGGTCAAAAAGGAGATTTCTGCACCCAAGGTTTTGGTTAGCGACAAGAACTTGAAGCAAACATTTTGGACACTGGTTTTCAGAGTTTCTGACAAGGCAACGGTGATGCGAATGCATGACACTCTTCTCAAAAAAGTGAACGCCCATTTTGGGGAAGAAAATCTTAAAAAGCTTATGTCGGTTGACCCGCAAGCCCTTGTTACTTCCTACTATCTGTACAGGATTTTCGATAACACAAAACTTTCCGCCGCAGGCAAAAAGGAACTGAAAACCTTTGTTCAAGGCGTTCTCAATGTATCATTACTTGATGATCAACAACTGTCGGAAATTGCTTCCGCCATAAAAAAAGAAAAACAGCGTGAAGCCCTATCACATGAGGAAACTTCAACAGAAAAGATAGAAGGTAAAACATCCACAACGCAAGAAAAAATTGCGCTAAATGACATTAAAGAAGAGTTGACAGCAGAAATGGAAAACGTTCCTGTTGAAAATGAAGACCTGGCTCAAGGCATCATTGTAAATAATGCCGGAGCCATCCTATTGCATCCCTTCTTAAAACAGCTTTTTGACACCTTAAAAGTGCTCGACGACAAAGGCAACATCAAAGAATCTCAACGTTCTTTGGCCGTTCATTTGTTGCATTATGCCACGACAAAGGAAGAACAAGAATATGAGAGTTCGATGCTGTTCGAGAAGTTTTTATGCGGAATTGACCTAGACTTCCCAATCGAGAAGAATATCGTTCTTACCAAGGAGCAAAAGAAAGAAATAGAAGACCTATTAGAAGCACTGATTGGCAACTGGCCAAAGCTGAAGAATACTTCGCCCGACGGACTGCGAGAAGGCTTCTTAAAGCGTGACGGAAAACTTATTGTAGAAGACGACAAATATCGCTTGATCATTGAGCGAAAAGCGCAAGATATTTTACTAGAAAAACTACCATGGAACATCAACTTGATAAGGCTTCCGTGGTTAGAAAAATTACTATTTGTAGAGTGGTAACAGATGTTCAACAGAGAGCTACATAGCAAACCGGGTATACACAACAACCATCAACCCTTTATCCAGAGAAAGACCAATCCTCAGGTTAACGGAGAACAGGCCGCTATGGAAACCTCTCATGGAGAACAAGAGTCACAACAGGAAAACACTCCATTTATCTCGAGCCTAGGCGCTGGCGGTTTTATTCAAAAAAGTGCAGCAAACGGCTGTAACAACCAGACCACCGGAGTTGGTGATCCAGATGCACGATTTACCCAAGCACGTGATGAGGCCATCTCGAGAGTACAAAGTATTATGGGGTTTGTTAGAGTGGCGCCTGCCTTACCCAATAGTTCCTCAAATCCTGTGATTCCACATCTTAACCGAGTTTTCAATTGTCCGGATCAAGCCGAAATGCAATTGATCAGTTCATACTATGAGGCCATTGCAAATATCTTACCCAATCTAAACATTAATTGTAATGTACCCATTCCGCAACCAGAATCAGAAGGACAAGCAGGTGGTGGGCAACAACAAGGAGAAGGAAGTTCGGACCGTGATGAAGAAGGAAATCTTACCGACAATACAAACTCAAGAAATGGGTGGACCTTTAATCGAACATCTACAGGATGGGATGTTAATTTTGAACAAAGCTTCTTTGCAGGGGCACTGCGATCAAGAGCGTATACCCTAATACAAGCGGCTGCGCATTTGGCGGGAGTACCTTTTAAGTCTATCACGACATTCTTTGACTATAGCGTGGCATCAGAACTCTATGTGCTAAATCGGGAGAGCTATGCACTACTGCCCTACTTGTTTACAGGAGAAAACCCATATCCAAGCCCAGAGATCCCACCGTGCGAAGCCCACATGCCAGGGCCATGTTCGACTCAAGGAACCCCTACCGGAAGATTCATTACCGAACAAAATGAAGAAGGACAACCCGTACTGTCCGAAATAAGACAGGAAGGTGAAGGAAGCAGATTTATTTGCATTGACGGAACCAGACGTGAACTATCTGAAGGTGCATACCCCGATTTTTAATCAATCAGAAATTAAAAGGCCATGAAAAGACAACGAAAAAAGAAAAAAAGCAGCAACATATTTCACAAAAAGGAATCCTTCATTCAACCGAAATTGAGCGTAGGTAAAGCTGGCGATAAATATGAAGTAGAGGCTGATAAGATGGCCGATAAAGTGGTGAACAAAACCCAAGGAGACAGTGCGGTTCAGAAAATGGGAGGTGAAGAAGAGTTACAGCAAAAACCCTTGGCCGAATCGGTGACCTCCATCCAAAGAGAGGCCATGCCGCAGGAAGAAGAAAAGCCCGTGCAAAAGATGGGTGAAAAGGAAGAAGAACAACCCGTTCAAAAGCAAGAAATGCAGGAAGAAGAGGAAGCTGTACAGACCAAAGGCAAAGAAGAAGAGGAAGCTGTGCAAACAAAGGGTGAAGAGGAAGAAGAAGCTGTACAAACTAAAGGCGAAGAGGAAGAAGAGGCTGTGCAAACCAAAGGTGAAGAGGAAGAAGAAGCCGTACAAACAAAAGCGGAAGAGGAAGAGCAACCAGTGCAAAAAATGGAAGAGGAAGAAAAGCCTGTTCAAACCAAGCAAAACAACACGCAAAAAAAGAAAGGCGGACAAAAGAACGTCGAAAGCCGTTTAAGAGAATCGAAAGGAGCTGGCAATGTAATGGATACCGGTACGCTCCATGAAATGGAAACTGGTTTTGGAGTAGACCTAAGTGATGTAAATATTCATACCGATTCAAAGGCAGAACAAATGAGTCAAGATCTGGGGGCCCAAGCCTTTACCCATGGGAAAGACATCTACTTTAACAAGAACAAATACGATCCCAACTCCAAAGACGGAAAACATCTGCTAGCTCATGAATTAACCCACACCATACAACAAAATAAAGACACTGTTCAGAAGAAAGGTAACAGTTGTGATCCTGCAGCTATATCTGCTGCCAGACAACAGGCTTTCTTTAGGGTCCAAAATGTAAAACACAGCCTATCCGGACTACATCCAACCTACGGTCATCGTTTACAACAGGATATGATGCGATTGGCCCGAAAGCTGGTTTCTCCTAGAATTCGGAGCGTACGTGCAGTTCAGCAACTCATGGACAACATGCTCACGGCATTGTCTTCTGACAACCGAATCGTATGCGGACCCGAAATCGACAACTGCTCTGTTTGGAACGCCTATGTAGAAAACAATACAGGCCCCATTCATTTATGTGATTCCTTTTTTGACCTCTCACCAGAAGGTCAAATCAGAACATTGATACATGAAGCCGCTCATGCCGCAGGTATCGGAAGTCCTGAACAAGAACAATACATCCCAGTATTCGATTGCGAAACCGGCGCCGATGATTACACCTCGGCCGATGCCTGGGCACATTTTGTGCATTGTGCTTCAAACCAAACACCAGACCAACCAGACCAACCTTAACCATGATTGCATTCTTAAAAAAACGCGAAGCTGCTCGACCTGCTTTTATCAATGATAGAAGCAACGAGGACTTTTTTGGAATGCAACCAAAACTCGAAACTGAAGCGTCTCCTGCTTCAGCCAAAGACGGTTCGCAAAGAGCGACCGCTTTTAGAAAAGGAAATACCTCCCCTACTTTCTTCCATTCTTCTAATACCATACAAAAAAAACAATCCAAAGAAGAAGAGCAAGAAGTGCAACAAAAAGAAGAGCCAGACACGACTACTTCATTGATCCAACAAAAATGTGCAGCTTGTGATGGAGAAGAAGAAACGATACAAAAGAAAGAAACACAGCCACAAAAAGGCCTAGAGCAA
The DNA here is from genome assembly GCA_028279515.1 of Flavobacteriaceae bacterium. Taxonomy (GTDB): domain Bacteria; phylum Bacteroidota; class Bacteroidia; order Flavobacteriales; family Flavobacteriaceae; genus JANQNQ01. The sequence continues at coordinate 197,231 of JANQNQ010000004.1, read as the reverse complement.
TCTCTTTCTAACTCAAAAGGAAAAGGGGCTTCACTTCCGAAATCTACGCAACAAGAGATGAACAAAGGTTTTGGAAGAGATCTAGGTGATGTGAAGATTCACACCGACCAGCAAGCTGTGGAGATGAACCAGCAACTAGGTGCCAAAGCCTTTACCAATGGCAACGATATTTATTTCAATAAAGATCAATATAACCCATCTAGTCAATCAGGCAAACAGCTCTTAGCCCATGAACTAACACATACCATTCAACAACAAGCTGACACTCTGTCTTCAACCAACAGGCCCATAATTCAACGTCAATGTTTACCAAGTAATATGATGCAATCGGTCGAAAACAACGTCATGGAAAGTCGTGTTGTTGATTTCCCTCAGAGTTTGGCAGATGAAGTTATCAGTGACTCAGTTGCGAATACGCTGCAAAGTTTTCAGCAAATTTCGATGCAGGTTTCAGGGCCACTTAACGATGAGGACACCCAAACTTCAAGACTAGTTACCCATGAAATCATTGTGAAGGCCCAATATTTTATAAATACAGAAACGGGGAAAAATCACTTTGCTGCCGCCCGAAGAACCGCTGGGTTTACAAGTATCAAAAGAGCCTTAGCACAACGGGGCCACGTGAGCATTGTACAATCCTCGACTGGAGGCTCACTTTCAAGCGGTAGAGCTGTCGAACTTGGAAAAGGAACCCCAGATGACATTCGCCTATTTGTTCAAGAAGCTGTCAATAATGGAACCATTGAACAATTCGCCCGCGCCAACGGATACATAAGGGATGGAGAACAATTAATGGTGTTGCCTGCATGGTTAATTCAAGTAGCTGTTCAGCACTGGATGCAAGAAACAGGCGTCGGTGTTGATTGTTCTGGATTTGTACTACAAGCAACACATAACGCACGTCAAGCGCTGATCAATCATATCAACGACTGTAATGCCATGTTTATGGAAATGGGATTAAACTTTGCCTACAATGTGCCCGATCCAACAGACATAAACGTTCGAAGTGCAGCCAGTTTTAGAGGTGAGCCTGCTGTGGGGACACCATTAAATTTAAGACCAGGCGACACTTGGGTGGTAAGCGAAGGCGGACACATACGTGTCATCATTGAAGTAAGAGAAGTATTAAAAGCGGACGCTACCGAGGCCATTGAATTCGTCACTGCTGAATCTTCTGGAGGCTCAACCAGTCCAAACCCCGGTCCGATCAGAAAGACCTGGCAAACACACAGTTTAACAGAACTAAACCCAATAACCAATATAAGCGGTGGAGGAGATTCAGAAGGAAGTTTCCACCGAGTCGAATAATAACCAACGTATTAGCTGAATGAGAGCATTTGCCAAAAAATCAGGAACAACCACCAACTCCGCTTTTGTGAAAAACAGAAGCGGAGAAGAGTTTTTTGGCGTTCAAGCAAAGCTGAGCATTGGTAAGCCCAATGACAAATACGAGGCCGAAGCCGATAACGTGGCTGACAAAGTGGTCAACAAGATTCAGACCAAAAAGCAAGAAGGAACTGCGGCTCCGTTCTTCTCTCCTGCCATCACCGTACAGAAAAAAGCAGGTCAAAAAGAAGAAGAAAAAGAAGTACAGGAAAAACCCTTAAGCGAAAGCATTACACCATTGGTGGTACAGCGTCAACCCGAAGAGGAAAAAGTTCAGGAAAAATGTGCCGATTGTGAACAGGAAGAAAAAGTTCAAAAGAAAGGGCTTTTAAAAGAAGAGGAGTCTGTACAAAAGAAGGAAGAAGAAGAAGAAAAGCCAGTTCAGAAGAAAAAGGAAGAAGAAAAACCGATACAGAAAAAGAAAAAAGAGAAGAAACCAGTCGTTCAAAGAAAATGCGCCGAATGTGGCAAAGAAGAACCCGTTCAGAAGAAAGAGATCCAACTGAAATCTGTGATGGATAGCAGTGCGCCGATCATCCAAGAAAAGTGCGCCGAGTGCGAGGCCAAAGAAGAAGGAAAAGAAGGAGGCCTACTGCAACGTAAAGAAGGTGCTGCCTTCCCTCCGCTTCCAGAGGGTGTGACCGAAGAAAAGGAACAAGAAGAAATGCCTCAAGGCGAAGAGGAAGCCGCTAAAGGCGAGGAAGCTGCAAAAGAAGGTGAGGAAGCCGCCAAAGAAGGAAAAGAAGAAGCTGCCGGCGCCCCTGCCGAAGCCGCAGCTAACGATCTTCAACCTCCGAAGAAAGAAGAGAAAAAAGAAAAAGAAGAGCTTCCGCCGATCCAATCCAAAAAAGATACGACCGTACAAAGAGCATCGAATGGCAATAGTACCCATGATAGTGTTGAACAGTCCCTGAGCGCTTCCAAAGGAAAAGGAAGTCCGATGTCCAGTAGCACGCAGCAAGAGATGAGTAGCGGATTTGGAGCAGACTTTAGTAATGTGCGTATCCATACAGGTTCTTCCGCAGTACAAATGAACAAGGACTTGGGGTCTCATGCATTTACTCACGGAAGTGATATCTATTTTAACCAAGGAAAATACAATCCAGAAAGTGACTCTGGTAAACACCTGTTAGCGCACGAGTTGACCCACACGGTGCAACAAGGCGCTTCTGGCTCATCCGTTCAACGATGGACACCACCAGAAAAGAAGGCTCAGCCTGAAGGAAAGCCTGAAAAACCCAATGACGGAGCTCAAGTAGAAGGCAAGTCGCACAACAAAATCAATAACGATGATCGTGTCAAAGACCAAGACGATCTTGATGCCGATGAGATCAAAGAGAAAAAAGATCCGCCAAGAGGCGAAGTTCGCTCAGAGCGTAGTTCAGTGCAATCTGAAGGTGTTACTACTCCACCTGTAGATCGTGGCGCTGAGGCTCAGGATAAAATCTCTGAGCAAAAAGCACAGATGAACGAGCAGTTATCTGCTGAAGCCGCTGGTGGTGAAGGCGAAGGTGAAGGCAAAGGTGGAGAGGAAGCCGCTGCCGGTAATATGGGAGAAGCTGATGCAGCAGAGCAACAAGCCAAAGCCGATATGGCAGCAGCCAAAGCTGTTGAGATTCCAGCCGAGCCACAGAAGTTCAAGCATCCAAATGTAGTAGCGCCAAAAGACAGTGCAGGTAAACCGCTGCCAAGAAAAGCCAATATTGACACCCAAGTAAGAGGACTGGGATACATCGCTGAGATGCTCCGCGAAAAGGGCTATGAAATGAAGAAACATGCGGCCGAGAAGGAAACGCATTCTAAGGGCTTAGATGCTTCCTTGAACACCAGTCGTAAGGACCTTGCATTGGCCAGAGAAGGTACCAAGAAAACAGAGGAACATAATACCGAGCGTAAAGAAATCTCAGAAACCTCTAAAAAGGCATTAGACGAAAGTAAGCAACGACAGCAGTTTGTGGCGCAAGAAGCGCCCGGACTTGCCGCAGAGGCAGATAAAGGCAAAGGCGATTCTTCTGCTTTAGCAAGCGATGCCAACTCAAAAGCAGCCAAGAGCAAGAGTGAAATACCCGATGACCCCGATGCCAAGGCTGATGCGCAAAAGCAAAGTGGCGAAATGGATCAAACCGCTTCTGGAGCCCAATCCATGGATGATGCCATCACGCAAACCGGTGAACGCGCAAGACAGTACATTGCAGATGCAGAAAAAGCTTCTGCTGACAATGCCAAAGCCGAAGGTGATATTACCGAAAATGATGCCGTAGTAGCGCAAATAGATGGCAAAGTAGCCGAGATGAAAGGTGCCAATGAGCAGAGTCAGGCCAGCATCGACAACTCAGCCGGTGGTCCAGATCTCATCAGGCAGCACGCTAAGAAAACTACCGAATCTGGAGATGAGTTGATTGCAGCGACCATGGTCATGGAAACTGAGTTGAATTCGTTACAAGATGAATACCTAGCCGGAATGGGCGCTATCGAAAGCAAGGAAGATGCCGAGAAACGCCTCAAAAAAGAGCAAGAAGAAAAGCAAAAGCAACAAGCCTCTCCCGAAGAATTACAGGTATATGCCATTGCTGGTATGCCTGAAAAGGAACAAAAACCGTATTTCGACAGTCTACAACCCAAAGAACAAACAGGTGTACTGGCAGCCTTAGACAAGATGATCGCGGTTACGCCAGATGATGGTACCGAAGCCACCGAAGGCAAGCGTATGGAAGTAAAACTATCTTCTGGCGGTGGCGGTCCGCAAGATCCTCGACAAGCTGATATCGATGCGGTAGACAATAAACGTATTCAGCGTTTGGGTGGTGTACTAGACATCGCAGATGCCAAAATGCACTTATTATCCCAAGCGCAACAGCGTATGCTGGCCGAAAGACTCGTAGCCGAATCCATCACCGATGATATCAAGAACATCAGTGTCATGCAGATGGCCAAAGGCATGGTCGAAGGAATGATCAATCCGATGGCTTCATTGCAGGGAGTGGTTGGCGGATTCGAGAAAACCTTTAGCGGTGTGGCAAACATTTTCAACGCTGATGCATGGGCCAAAGATCCATTAGGAAACTTGTTGCAGATTGCCGCCGATATTTCTACAGGTTTGGCCATGGTCTTCTCTTCTATCTTAGGAATTGCCGGAATGATCACCGCACTGATGGTTGCCTTGACCATCATCTCTTGGGGTACCCTCTCTCCTATCACTGGTCCGGTGATCGGTTGGATGGGAACCGTAATGACCTACGCAGGATGGGGTGCCATTATCGCAGGATTGCTTTCGGTCTACTTTAACAGCCTTGCATACATCAAGAACTTAAACGATGCGGGTACAGCCACTACCGCGCGCGAGCTGTTCGGTAACACTGAGCAGATGAAGAAAAATGCTCAAGACGGATTCACTGGTGCCATGGCTGTAGTTGAAGGTGTTGGTGCCGTGAAGATGGGACCTGTGATGAAATCGGGTGCCTTTATGAAGAATGTGCCTAAATCGCCAGGTGCCTTTGCCCGCCAGACTGTCAACGGTGCCAAAGAAGGATTAGAATCACTAGCGAAAGCGCCAGGCAGAATTGCTGCAGGTGCCAAGAAACTATTCGCTGGTGGAAAAACTGGACTGAAAAACTTCAAGAAAAAGATACAGAGCTTCTTTAGCAAATCGTCCAAGAATAATAAGCTAGACTTCGATGTCGATGCACCAGGACCAGGAGGCAAGAAACAACAGCAAAAGCATTTGGATTCTTCTAAAAAGAAGAAATCAGATGAGCTGACACCAAGCGAAAAGAAAGCCGAAGTAGATGCTGCAGCGAAAAAAGACGTTCGTGACATTGATAAGAATTCTGAGTTCGCCAAGGATTATGACATGGAGGTCGAAGTCAACGGTCATACCTATAGAAGAAGAAAAGACGGTCAAGGATGGTGTCGCTTTAGTGATAAGCCTTCGGCTTGTAAAATTGACCTTCCGGCTGAAGGAAAGGCCAAACTGGATAAGCAGGCCAACAAAAAGAAAAAAGACAAAGATCCAACAGAAACTTCAGAGACTGGAGAAACTAAACCGGATGCAACGACTGATACAACTCCAGATGCTACGCCAGACGCACCTGCAGCTCCTGCTAAGAAAACATCTAAGAAGCATAGAGATTTCGAGGCAGAGATCGAGCGTCGCTCTAAATTAGATCCGTCAGATAAGGACTATATCGATCCGGCTACCGCTAAGAAATTGGAAGAGTACAGCCAATCTACTAAACATGGGCCAAACAGAGATATCGACGGTGTGATCGACGACATCAAAGATGGTAAGGTATTGGATGCTGATACGAGTAGATTTAGCGAGACCCCAGATGCGCGTAAAGAATTCTGGACAGACGATCGCGTGAAGTCGCTTGAAAAAGGCGGCGGTAAAGAAATTGATGTCAAAGCAGATCCAGATTTCAAAGCGAGAAAAGAAAAAGTGGAAGCTGATATCAAAGCTGCCAAGAAGAAAAATGAAGATCTGTTAGCAGAATCTAAGAAAATAGATGACATCGATGATCCAGTCAAAAAGAAAGAAGCGCTAGATAAGGCAGATCAAGAAACTAAGGATTTCCATGAACAAAGGGAAAACTCTTTTGCAGAGAAACATCCAGATGATAAGATCAAGGCAGACTCTGATAAGAAATTTGATGAAGAATTTGGCGGTACAGAATTGGATACTCCTGAGAACAGACAAAAAGCATTCGAAAAGGAAAAATTGGAACGTAAAAAACAACATGGTGAAGATTTTGCCCGATCGAAGACCAATGCGAAAAAAGGAGATATTTTTGAAGAATCTAGAGTGGCAGGCACCGATAATATCAAGCATCATACAGGCCATAAGATCGAAGTAGAGGTCGATGGCAAGAAAATGAACGTATCTCCCGACATTGAGGTTCCAGGGCCGCCAAGAGAGTATATCGAGATGAAGTCTGGACCGTTGACCTTGGATGCCAAAACCAAGGATCAGATACTGCGCTACGCAGCCATGAAAGATAAAATCACTTATGAATTGTTAAGCGGTGCCACAGATAATGTGAAAGACTTTTTGAAAAAGCACGGAATTGATTATATTGATTACACACAAATACCATAAAACCTGAAACCATGTCGTCTACCGAAAGAAGCGAAATACAAAAGACTTTGGTGCTCTACAGCACCTTTGATATTAAGATGGAAGTAATTTTAAAATCCAAAAAATATGAGCCGTTCATGGCGCAAGTAAAGGATTTTGATTACAAGGAAGAAGATCCTAGGGTTATCTTTAAGCGTTGCGAAGGAACAGTTTTCCCGACAGACACAGAAGAAAACCAAGAAGAGACCTACATGGTGTATATCAAGAATATAAAATCGGTAGAGAAACAATTAGGAAAAAGCAAATAGCGATACTCAATAATGAAGTTAGAAGAACTCATTGAAATTATGTCAGGAGCTAGGGACGGCAATGAACCCGTTGCAAGCAAGACACTATCTTGGAATGCGTATCAAACGGCCAAAGAGATCAACGATATTGAACTTGTACCTGAGCTTGAGTCCTATATTGAAAACGCCTCTAATGAATCACTCAGGGGTTATGCCTTTGACCTACTTGGTTTTATTGCGAAAAACGCCAGTTCTAAAGAGACCGTCGAAGTCTTGGTAAAGCATGTCAGAGCAGAAGACGGCAATACAGGAAATCTGCATAAGATACTAGATGCTTTACAGGCTACAGATGTTTCTCTAGATACTGGTTTGAAGGATATCATATACTATTCATTTGATGAAAGAGATATCATCAGAACCACAGCGATTCAAGTGCTTTCTCTGTTCAATATTGAGTTAGAAAAGATACAGGAAACCTTATTAGAGATCGTGGCTTATCATTATGACGAATATGATTTGAAGGAAGCGGTTCGAAGCCTGAAGAAGTTGTTTCCGGATACATATAAAACGCTCCTTAAGAACCAAATAGCAACTTTGGTCAAGAGCGATACTGACGAATTGATCTTAAAGCGAATAAAAAAGGCCGCTAAATAATCATGCTCACCATCCAACTAGGACATCCCAAGATCAACACCGTGCCAGCACAAGAATTTGAGCAGGTAAAGGAGGTCTTTTTACAACTTTTTCACACGGCAGAAGAAAGCATCTATCTATACTGGAATACCATTCCGATTCGCTTTCGGTACAAGGAAGATCTGTATCAAAGTTTTGACGACATCCTAGCCATGAGTTGGTTCCTTCAAAAAGAAAGCACCGGAAAGACCAAAGCTACCTTGACCAACCAATTGATGACCATGGACTTGGAATTTTATTGGAAGGACGACGAACTAAAGATCGTTGGCCGCTTCGCAGCGTTTGAGCCCTTGTATGAAGGCTATGCCCAAGCCCTTAATCGTGTTGCAGAATTGCAGGTTTCCAAACGTTGGTTCTTGGCCGAGTGGAAAACCGTTTTGCATCAGTTATTGGTTTCTTTTGACACTGGAAACATCATCATAAAAGACGGAAAAGAGCGTCGTAAACTAGAGCTATTACAACAAGTAGAAAACCGTATCGAAGATTATGGAGCACTCTACAGAGCATAAAAATTTAGAGCATACCATCATCGGCAGCGACCTAACGACCTTGCTAATTCAGCCTGGATTTGTTGAGGGCATCATCGAGGATCACAAATCCTTTGATGCACTGACCGAGGCGTTTCAGCATATCTTTAGAAACAATACTGAAGATGCCATCTTACTTTGGAATGGTATCCCGATTCGTTTGAGTTATGTTGAGGATCTTCCGTTTATTGCTTCCGACCTGATCGATGCCTTGCACACTATTCTAAATAAAGAAGAGGACACAAACATTACTCTGAATACAGCTAACATCGTGTGTAGTTTCCGCATAAAAAGACAAGAAGAACAGCTTACGATCACTGGAGATTTTCAATCTATTAAAGGAAATTACGAAGAAGTGCTTAACACTTTAGGCATGATAAAAATTAACGTTTCAGCCTTTTTAAAGGAATGGAAACTCTTGCTAGAGCAGTTAGCTCAGGCCCTTCAAGATTCGGCTTGCAAACTACGAGGCAAAACCGCAAAGCAAACTGTTACCAAGCTTGAAGCGTTACTGGCTGGCATCCCTGAACGGGGCACATTCTATCAGTACGACAAACGCTAATTGGGGAAAAGGGATTTTTCCCCTAAATAACACGTGCTTCTCCTCTTGAAGTTTTTACCCAAACCTCGTAATCTTGCCTTTTAAAGCAAGACCATGCCAGCACTCGCACATATCCAAGAATCTACGCTCGAAGAAGCATTTTCATACCTCAAACGCCTGATCGAATATCGATTGGACCTTCAATACGGACAAGAAACGCCGATAGCTCCTGCGGTATATTCACCCAATCACGATTCCTATCTTGAGAAGATCGTGCAGCAGTATCAACTTTCGACCCAAGAGGTAGCAACCTTACTATTAGCATTGATTCCGCATGTGTCCTCCAATTTCTTGAACAACATCATTGCCGAATACTTGCCAAATGGTGGGGATTTTCCTGAGTTTGGCGGAATTAAGGGGAAAAACCATCGTGGCATCATCCCTACGGGTGAAACTGTACAATTTATTTTGGCAGGAAATGACCTGGAGCAACGTATCGCCTTGACATATATGTTCAGTGAGGAGCATATTTTCACCAAAAAGGGAATGCTGAGTTTGGGAGATGTTCCTAGCGGAGAACCCAAGATGAGCGGTAGCCTTCAACTAGACGAAGAATATGTACAATTGCTTACCACCGGAAGAATTCACCGTCCGAAAATGTCAAAAGATTTTCCGGCTCAGCGTATTGAAACGGGTTTGGAATGGGAAGATCTTGTTCTAAAGGAGAAGACGCTGATACAGATCAAGGAAATCGAGACCTGGCTCAATTATAATGAGACCTTGATGGAGCAATGGAAAATGAAAAGCAGGATCAAACCTGGATACAGAGTTATGTTCTATGGTCCTCCAGGTACCGGTAAGACACTAACAGCGAGTTTGCTTGGAAAATATACCCAACGCGATGTATATCGTATCGATCTTTCGTTGATCGTTTCGAAATATATTGGAGAGACCGAAAAGAACTTGTCCAGGCTATTTGACAAGGCGAAAAACAAAGATTGGATCCTCTTCTTTGACGAGGCCGACTCTATCTTCGGAAAACGTACCAATGTTCGTGATGCTCATGATAAATATGCCAACCAAGAAGTGTCGTACTTGCTACAGCGTATTGAGGGTCACCCTGGGTTGGTTATCTTGGCTTCCAACTTTAAAAGCAACATCGACACGGCCTTTACTCGAAGGTTTCAGTCGATGATCGAGTTCGAAAATCCATCTGCAACAGAACGTGTGCTGCTTTGGCAGAACAACCTTCCCAAGGATATTACCTTGGCCGATGATGTGGATCTACAACAACTTTCACGAACCTATGAAATCACGGGTGCCAATATCATCAATATCATTCAGTATGCCTGTTTGCAAACGCTAGAAAGTGGCAACGAGGCCATCACCAACCAACATTTATTGGCAGGTATCAAAAAAGAATACGTCAAAGAAGGTAAAATGATGTAGAATTCGGGGGAAAACACCCATAGATACTGTTGCGCTTCATCCTATTTTTGATTTAACTAAATAACATTTTAAGATGAAGCTTTCGTATTTAGACCTATACCGAAAACTCCATGATCAAAGCCTAAATATCAGACCGCTCACGGCGCTCTTAGAGAAGAATGACATGACGATCATGGATCAGTTTAAGGATTGGCTTAACACCACCGAAGACCTATTGAGAAGAAACAAATTCACTGAATCGAATGTGATCGCTGGGTATCGCGGACAATTGATCGCGTCGCAGTTGGCCTTTGATCGTCGGGTTCCGAAGAAAAAAAGACAACTGGCCGTGGCATCAGAACTTATCGAGCCAGCAAGTAAAACCGTAATCGATGTTATGAAACCGTTAGAGAACAACATTGCTACTAGTCGAAAAATGATCAAAGGTATGCTCAGTACTGCCTATGAGCTTCGATTGATCGAGTGGAACAATGGCCTCCTGTTTAGTGAGTTCATTCCTGCCATTTGGCGCATGTTCCAACAGCATCGAGCCTTCAATACTAGTGCCGAAAAGATTCTTTCTTTGATCACTGAGGAAGACGCCATTCAGCTATTAGCCGATGAAGTAGAAATTGATATTGAATATCAACTATAGATCATAACATTTCTATAACGATACAACCTTCCTTCAGAAAATCCTGAAAGAAGGTTGCTTAATTATTTTTCGCTTTTGTTGGCTATTATATCTTCGTAAGATTGAATTGTGCCACAACAGGGCCACTACCACAATCACTTCGTACATTGTCTTGAAGAATAATGCTAAAGAAGCTATCGCTGGCAATGTTGTAGGTTCCTTTGGTCACATCAGGGCCAACACTCAAACCTATGGTACATTGTAAATTGGTCGATTGGTCCAAGGATACATTGACCTCATTGCATACAAGGCTAAAGTTGAATTCCATGGGGTTCTGACCAATAGCTTGCCCAGGTAGATAAACGGCCGAGAATTTGCGTTCGCCTGGATTATTTCCTAATTCTATGTTGACGGTAATACCATCTCCAAAAACAGGTCCGAACAATCCGCTGGTAACATTTGAGATCACGTAATTACCAACGAACATAGTATCTGGGACATCAGGTTCTGACGAACAAGTCGTAAGCACAGTGGTTTGGCTACCATAAGAAGCACCTTCTGTATTGGTTGCATAGGCTCTTACATAGTACAACGTATTTTGTGTCAATCCGGTTATATTAACATCAAAATTTTCAGTGGCTGGGCCAACGGCTACATTATCAGCTAAGGTTGGATCAGGGCTAGTGCTGTATACAATACCACGTTGGGTAATAGGATATCCTCCGTCATTCTGTATAATTCCAGAAACGGTCGCTGTGGTATCACCTATAGCAGAAACACCATTAGTTAAAACGATCGGAGTGCAAGCGCCAAACCTTGGAATGCCCCCGCACATGGTCAAGGTCTCTCCTTGCTGTCCGGGTTCGATAGTTAACCATCGACCTCCATCCCAATAAAGCATTTCTCCTTCCTGGAAGCCATTTGGGACTCCGTTCTCCGCCTGTCTTGCTTTCAAGGCGTACGGAACACTTAATAATTTACTGGTATTTGATAGCGTATAATTTGTGCCTCCGGTGGAATCCATTTCTACCTTAAGGAAGAACTCAAAACCATCTATTGTCACGAAATCAATAGAACCTGACTCTAGCGTCCCATCACCGATCACAAGGCTCAACACGCCTGTTTCACTAGTAGTTACGGTATGCGTTTCGGCAAAGATTTCAGATCCATTGATGCTTCCGTATACGATGCTCACTCGAACACCAATGGCTTGGTTAGTTAAGATTCCGTTGCTGGCATCGCGCACAACAGCTTGATAATTAAATCTTGAAGGGACTTGGGCATAGGTGCTCATAGACACCATAGCCACAAGAAGTAGCAGTAATAGTCGTTTCATTTAGTTAGATTAGAGGTTTAATACTGTTTTTTGGCAACGCCAAATATACGTTTTTTCTCACAAACGACAACTCTTATTCCTTACCACAAAAGTTGCTTGCTACCAACTAAAATCAAAGCTTGCTCATTGCATTGAGAAAGTTCTCTTTTCTATTTCTCGCAATGCTTACCGTATGATCATTGCTTAGGATGACGTATCCCCCATCAGACTTTACATACTTCTTTATGTGATGCATATTGACCAAATAGCTGTTATGCACTCTAAAAAATTGATATTCATTTAAAAGTGCTTCGTATTCTTTAAGGTGTTTGCTCACCAATAGCTTTTCGCCATTCTGAAGATAAAAATTGGTATAGGCACCGTTGGCCTCGCAATAGACAATCTCATTGACGTCAATGTATTCGACACCATCAGAAACGAACAAACACAACCGATGTAACTTCTTGTTCTGTTGTTTCAGATTTTGTACCAGATTTTCTAATTGTTCCCGCTGTTTTGCCTCTCCGATCTTAGTAAGTGCTCTTTGTACGGCCAGCTTTAACTCTTCGACATCTATCGGTTTTAAGAGGTAGTCGATTGAACTGAACTTAATGGCTTTAACAGCGTACTGCTCATGCGCTGTCGTGAAAATAATGTCAAAATCCCGTTGATCCAGTCCTAATAGCACATCGAATCCAGTTCCTGTCTGTAATTCAACATCAAGAAATACCAAGTTGGGTGCTGCGTTTTTGATTACATCAATGGCCGCTTCAACGGTATCGGCTTCCCCAACAACCTCGATCAAGTCTCCACAGTGCTTTAGTAAACTTTTAAGCACTTTGCGACTGTTTAACTCGTCTTCAACAATTACAGCTTTCAATTTCATTGCTTTGGTATTTTAATGGTCACTACTGTGCCTTCTTGTTCATCTAAGGTATTTTTCCGATCAACGACGGTAATAAAATGCTCTGGATCAAAGGTCGGGTATGTGAGTGCCAATCGATCCTTAACAAGCTGGATTCCTCTTGATCTTTTTCCGACTAAATCATGACCATTATCTTTTTTCTCTGAAGCCCCACCTACTCCGTTGTCGCTAATAATACATAAAAGTACTCCATCCTTTTCTTCGAAATGAACGCTTAGCATCTTGTCTTCGTCCTTCTTAAGAAGCAATCCATGAACGATTGCATTTTCAATGAAAGGTTGTATAATCATATGGGGAATCTCCCAGTCATGAATATTCAAAGCGTCGTTGTGAGTAACCGAATATTTGAATGTTTCATTAAACCGAAGTGCTTCTAGAGAGAGATACGTTTGAATCGCTTCAATTTCTTGTGAAAGCGTGGTCTGCTCGTCAAAGCTACTCTCTAAGATAGAACGCATCAGTCTGCTGAATTTTACAAGATACTTATTGGCTCCTTCTTTGTCATTGTTGATTACCAAATATTGAATGGAATTCAGGGAGTTGAAAACAAAGTGAGGGTTCATTTGCGCTCTGAGTGCCTTCCCTGCGTTGTCTATTGATTCCTTCTCAAATCGAATACGGTCGTCATATTCTAACTTTATCTTATAGGAAAGCCCTAATGAGAAAATCAGAATCTCTAGAGAAGTTCCGATCAATGCATAGTCTACATTCCAAAAAATCATCCACAACAGTGCGCCTGCCATGTAACAAAAAGAACCTATTACCACAAACAGACTAATTTTCTCTTTTCGGTAACGCAATAGGTACAACATTCCGAAGAATCCGAACGCCACCATTGCGTACCGTTGAAAATCTGACACATACGCATGCCAATCGAACCAACCCGCTTGCATCGCCAATGTTTGAAACACGATCACTCCGACCAAAAAGGATACAACGACCATCATAATTTTGTGCAAGAAAGGATAGTTCTTCTTGGTCTCTAAATAATGGATGACGAATAATAAATAAAATAGGTTGATGCAGACTTGAGTTACTTGATAATACCAAGCGTACCAGAAGCCATTGCCTCCAAAAACCAAATTATAGGAGTCTAGGTATCCGTATTCAAAGCAGGCAAAACATGAAGCTACATAGAGACCGTAGTACAAGAATTCTTTCCTTCTGGATCGAATAAAAATTGCCATGGTCAAAAATAACATGATGGCACACATGCCGATAAAAAGATAGTGAGGGATCATTCGCCACACATCCTTAAGGCTGTAGTAATCTACAATGGCCGAATGCTGATGTGCTGAGGCGTACCTGAAGGTCCACCCGCCCCAATCAGAGAAGAAGACAGACTTTTGTATTCGTACATATAGATAGCGCCCTTCGATAAGTCCATCTGACTCGAAAGGAACGCCCTGAACGTAGATAAGCGAGTTCTTTTTTCGCGGACCGTCTAAGTATCCGAACTTAGATTCCGCAATGCTTCCTTGGTCCGTATAAAAAAGGGAAGCAAAATCATAAGGTTTTGTTCGCAAGTACCATTGGGATTCTTCTTGTAATTTCTCTAAATGGTCACGAAAGTCCAAGCGCACCCAGAAAACTTCGTTTTGTTTTCCTTCGGAAGCGTTATTTTCTGCCTTCACAAACTCATCAAGCTTTGCAATTACCTCATCGACAGACTCTGTTTTGTCGAATGTTCTATACACCGTAAACGGAATCTCCTCAGAAAGCGTTCTGACCTTCGGACTTTCTTGCGCTTGTAAAAAGAACGCATTCAGAAAAACAACAAGCTTTAAATAGTGTACTACTGTTAGACGCATTTACTATGTATTGATCCGCGAATGGCTGGGATGCCTAAAAATACATTTTTTATGAACGTTCTACTAATACACCATCTTGAACTGGCGCAATAGTGATACGCTCAAATTTGACCAGTTATCAATTGAAAGTGTGTCTTGATACCTTATATGGTACCAACTATCAATCCTGCTACTGGGCTTCGAGCAGATCAACCTATTTTTAATTAAATATACCGCTATGAGAACATTGCTACTTTTGATCTTCTTTTTTGTTGCTTCCTTTTGCTTGAATGCACAAACCACCACCGTCAATTATCAATCCTATGTGCGCGATAATATGGGAAACCCTTTATTGAACCAAATGATCGGGGTACAACTTAGCATCAGAAAGTCGACTTCGAATGGATCCATTGTATACCAAGAGACGCATAGTACTACGACCTCTGATCGTGGGCTCATCTCATTGGCTCTTGGAGGCGGTTCGGTAGTATCTGGAGATTTTACAAGTATAGAATGGACAGCGAATCCGCACTTTTTAGAGATTGCCATGGATTTGGCTGGTGGAAATTCATATAGTGTCATTGGTACACCGGAAGAGATCAAAGCAGTTCCTTTTGCTCTTTCAACATTTCAAGATCCGTCGGCTTTCAGCACTACTAGTAATGTTACTAGTAATCAACCTGGAAACCCTAATACAGATGATTTTGTCTTTGGTAGCCTTGATCTTGATGATAACAATGGTATAGCTACTGACAACTCGCGTTTATATTTTGACAAAAGTAAGGGTGCTTTTAGGGCTGGATCCGTGGATAATGCACAATGGAATACAGCAAATTCTGGCAATCAATCTGCTGCTTTTGGAAGTAATACACAGGCTTCAGGAAATGGGTCCTTTGCAGCGGGAATCGGAACTACAGCAGAAAGCCTTGGACAAGCTGCTTTTGGGCTGTACAACACACCAAGTACGGGTGATTCGGGTAACTATGTTAGCACTGACCCTTTATTCGTTATCGGAAACGGTACGGATGCAGTCAATACGAGCAACGCTGTTGAAGTTTTAAAAGACGGAAGTACCACCATCAATGGGGGCACAACGATCAATGGTGTCGCCACGGTCAACGGTACAGCAGTGGTGAATAGCAGTACGCCGAGCCTGATTCTAAATTCGACAAACTCACAACTTTCGGTCATTGATTTTCAAGATTTGACAAACTCGAGAATACAGATGTACTACAATCCACCGAATGATCTTTTTTCAATCTATCATGCTGGTAAAGGCGCAGATGTGTTTAGTATTGAGCCGTCTGGTGATGTTGGCTTGGGGACGACTACTCCGCTTTCAAAACTGCATATTGAAGCCACAGATGATACAGGAGACATTCGACTTGAAGACACCAACCCTTATGTTGATCTTATCGGTGAGACCTCCTCGGCTAACTCAGGGTTGACCTTCAGGGAAGTCGTAGCCGGGCACACTATAAAATATGGAGAACTGTATCATCGTGGTACTGACAATACCATCATTTTAGACAATTCGGGCAATGGTATCACAGAAGTTGCGGTAAAAAATGGGCAAGTGGGTATTGGTACGGATAACCCGTCCTATACTTTGCATGTGCTTCATGGAAATGGAGCGGGCTCTAACGGTTTGGCCATTAGTGATGGAAGCGCTCCTTGGTCACTTTATGAAAACGCTGCTAGTGCTTTTTCACTACAGCTCTATTTTGGTGGACAATTGCGTGGAAGTTTCAACAGAATATCAGGGACGTATTCTGCAATATCTGATGCGTCAAAAAAAACAAACATAACGCATCTTGATGGGAAAGAAATCTTGAAAAAAATAAAGAAATTACAAGCCAGGTCATACAACTTTACAACCCAGGAAGATTCAAAGTTATACTACGGATTCTTGGCGCAAGAGGTGGAGAAGTTGTTTCCCTCTGCAGTTGCATACGATGTAGACTCTAACACCCGAACTTTGGATTATAGCTTGTTTGGGGTACTGGCTGTCAGTGCCATCAAAGAACAACAAAAGATCATCGATAAACAACAGAAAGATTATGAAGCACTATTGAAGCGAGTAGAAGCTCTGGAGGCCAAGGTAAACTAACTGTTTATACTAACCTGTACTGCGCTTGTAAAGTATACCGTTCATGAGGTGATAAATCTATCTGCATTAATCTTCTTAATGACTACACTTCTTGGGTCAATTTTTTCTTTGGAGGCTATATGACAGGTATACCCTTCTGCCAGTTCAAGTCTAGATACATAAAATATATCGTCATCAATTAACGTCTTGCTGTCTTCTATTTCGAAGGATTTTAACGGAATGGAAAGCCCGTTACCATGTGCCTTCAGAATGGCCTCTTTTTGTGTCCAATAGACAAAAAAGTCGCTCATGGGATCCTTTGAATCAAAAACCGTTCTTTGCTCTTTTTGAGTCATTTGGTCTTTGAAACATTCTACTTTGATCGAATGATTTTTTTCTATATCTATACCGAGCCCGACACTATTGCCATATGTCATACATAGTACCACGA
This sequence comes from Flavobacteriaceae bacterium, assembly GCA_028279515.1. GTDB lineage: Bacteria > Bacteroidota > Bacteroidia > Flavobacteriales > Flavobacteriaceae > JANQNQ01. Next base: position 180,091 of record JANQNQ010000004.1, on the reverse strand, counting down.
TCTCTCCCGAATGTGAAATATTAAATTCAATATCACTTCCTTCCAAGTAGGGTTTGTTATAGGTCGTGTATTTTAATTCTTTTAAGTTTACCTCATGATTAAAATACTTCATCCCTTCTTTTATCAATAATCTTCCTAACAATGACAATTGGGCATCTTCCCACCTTCTGTATCTAGATAATTGCTCTTGAAAATTTTTGGATAAAAGAGATAGACCACAATCTAGCAAAGATGGATGCTTTGCCTCGTGTATTTCTGTATAAAGAATAAGTACGTCCACTAAAAATTTTTATCGAAGTTGGGTCTCGCCTCTACTTATTTTTCGAACTGGTTTGTGTTGAAGCAGCTACAAGAGAAGGAGTTTGTTCATAGCTGTGAGTGTTTTTTCGACCACCATCATACCTTCGAACGAAGTAGTTAGCTATGTCTTGAGCATAATTGTGGATGAAAAAATGGTTTCCTTTAAACGAGTGACAGGATACTTGCTTTTTAGTTTCCTTCATCCAATCGGTGAAGTCATTTTCATTTTCTTTTTCTTCATCTCCATACAAAACATCTATTGGGATATTTAGTTGCTGATTTTCATTATAAGAGTATTGCTCAACGGACTTAAAATCAGCTTTAATTATAGGCTCAAAAAAATCTCTTAAAGAAGCTTCTTCTTGCATTTCCTTCGGAATCCCTCCAAGATCTATCAGTTCTTTCCAAAATTGATCTCTAGGGTAGTTCCAAATCTTTTTGTCTCTCGCTACCCGCGGCGCTTTTCTACCTGATATTATCAGTCTTTGAGGTTCTTTCAACTTCTTTTCTTGTATCCTGTGACAGAGCAAATACCCCACTAAAGCTCCCATACTATGTCCATAAAAAGCATAGGGTTCTTCTGTTTTTATCACCTTTAAAATATGAGGCCATAGGTCATCTACAATTGCGTCAATAGAATCCAGTGGTTTCTCTGAGATTCTATTTCCTCGTCCGGCATATTCAAAGACTTCAAAACGTATGTTCTTCTCCAGATAAGGTTTCAAAAAATTGTACGAGTATTTATTTCCGCCCGCATAGGGGAAAGCTATTATTTTCATTTGGGAATCTGATGGTGTTATTGAGTGGTATACTGGCAAATGTGCTACTCGACCTAGAAATCTTATTTATCTAATTTCCAAATCGAGTAGCATATGTGTGATGATATTAGAATCGATTACTTCTATTGGCTCTTTTCTCACGTTCTCCTGGTTTTCTATTAAACTTGTACAAGAAGCTGAGTGTCCAACGAGCCGCATTTCGATTTTGTACATCGTTAATAGAAAAATTAGCTCCCGATACTTGATTCCTTAATTTTCTTGTGTTGAAGATATTGCTTCCACTAAAAACGATGCTTCCATTTCCATTAAAAAGTGTTTTACTAATGGCTGCATTAAAGAAAGACACTGACTTCGTTCTTGTTTGCGCATTGTTATTTGGTGCTTCATAATTAAAACGCGCTTGAATTGTCATGCTATTTATTGGTTTGGCTCTAAGGGCAAGTGATGTCTCCCATGTGCTATCAGAAAATCCTAGGTCAATAGAATTAATGATTCCTTCTTGCTCAAAACCGTAGAAGTTAAACTCGCTATTGATACTTAACCATCTCGCAAATCGATAAGAGGATATGACCTCTACTCCATATCGCTTTTCATTATCTAAGTTATCTAGACTCGTAACAAAGACATCGTTTGCATCCTGTTCGGTGAAGAAAAATATAATATCGGACGAATCGGAATAGTATACCGATGGATTGATGGTGAACTTTTCACCACGATACAATAGCCCCAATTCTATGGCATCGGTAAATGCTGGATTTAAGTTTGGATTTCCCGAAAATCGAGTATTGAAATCAATCAATTCAGAAAAGGGATTTAGAAAAAATAAGAACGGTCTGTTAATCCTCTTACTATAACTCGCTTGAATTTGTGTTTTATCTGAGATGCTATAAGAGACGTTCGCGGATGGAAATAGATTGTCATAGGAGTTCTTTTGATTAAATACATTAGAAACATCGTCTATATCTATGTCTGTCTTCTCATATCGCAATCCAATCAGGTATTCTATCTTTTTGATGTTTCCCTTATACTGTGCGTAGAATGCGGTTATTTTTTCATTGTAATCAACGTCATTGTCAATTCCGTCTATTACTTGAAAGTCGTTGTCAGATAATTCTTCGGCACGAAAGCCTGTCTTGACCAATCGATCTTCGAACTTGCCCCCTAGCTCAATTCGAGCTTCATTCTTTAATGGCAACGTAAAATCAGATTGTATCACAAAGTCATTTACCTTACGGGTCTCCAAAGTTCTTAAGTTAGAAATATCTTGGATGTCTGGAAATTGTCTGGAGGTTTCTATCGAGGTGGTCTTTTCACTATTCCACCCATCAAATTGCACATCGACCGTTAGTTGTTGTCCTTTCTTTTCGAACCTTTTCGTATAGTTGAACTCTAGCTGATTGTAGTCTCTTTTTTGTTCAGAATTACCTTTGGTGACCAATGTGCTGTCCAAAGTTTGGTTGCTAAAAATATCGTAATTCAGATCAGATTCGTCGATATCTTTAGTATCTGTTCTCAAAAATGCCAATGTGAACGTGTTGTTGTCATTCAAATAATAATCGACACCAAAATACCCTGAAAATCCATCATCATGCCTGTCCTCATCTAGTCTCTGATCTATGAAAATAGGAGCACCATCCCTTAGACTAGACTGTTCGTAGGTATAAAGTCCTACGTAATCTGAAGATCTTACTCCCAATGTAGAAAAGAAGTTGAATTTTTCTGTCTTGTAGTTAAGGCTTCCATTGATTCTACTATCTTGCGGTATTCCTCCTACCACACGTACCTGACCGCTCAGTCCGCTACGCGTATTTTTCTTTAGAATGATATTAATGATTCCTGCGGAACCATTGGCATCGTACCTGGCAGAAGGGTTCGTAATCACTTCGACCCTTTCAACACTGTCTGAAGGAAGTTGTTCGAGCGCATCACTTGAAGCAAGCCCAGAACGTTTGCCATTGATCAATACTATGACATTTGGATTTCCGCGAAGGCTGACAGCACCTGATGGCTCGACAGCAATGGATGGCACATTTCCTAATACGTCTGTGACCGAACCACTTTGGGATAAAATATCTTTTCCGACACGAAACACTTTTTTATCAAGTGCCAATGATACTTGAGTGGCTTCCCCTTCGACAATAACCTCTTCTAATGCTTCTGCATCTTCTTTTAAGCTGATGGTGCCGAGGTTAATATTTTTGTTCTTATTATCGATGGTAATATTATTGGAGTATGTTTCAAAACCTAAATATTCTATCTCGAAAGTATACGTCCCGAAAGGAACATCTTCCATTTTAAATTTTCCCTCTTCATCGGTAATTATGCCCTCGACAATTTTGTTTGAAGCGTCTTTCACTATAACAGATGCAAATGGAAGTTCTATATTGTTCTTGGCATCCATAACGACGCCTGTTATTTTTCCATCTTTATTTTGTCCGAATACTTCAAATATTGAAAGTACGATGAGCACTACTGTGAAATAATTTTTCATTTATACTATTTTATTAGTTCTTAAAATTTGGTGCATTGTACTAGTAATCATCAGTGCAGCATACGCACTGCGGTTCTAGGAATGCATTGTTGTTTATTGGAATTTGAGTGGGTATTGTGATATGAATAGCTAGATCCTGAATACGACCAAGCACTGAAAAAATTTAAGTTGCTATGAAAACACTTGGCTATTATTTGATATGAGGTTCATTTTGCCTTCTCTTAGTTCAAGAATTTTGTCAGCCACATCAAAATAATGGCTATCATGGGTTATGGCAATTATGATCTTACCAGATGCTTTCATTTGCGGTATCAACTCCCGGTAAAAGAAATACCTAAATTCTGGGTCTTGGTCTGCGGCCCATTCATCAAACAAATAAATGGGTCTGTCTTCTAAGTAGCATTTTAATAGTCCGAGTCGTTTTCTTTGTCCCGAGGATAAATTGACCGTGCTGAATTCATCATTCTTGACCTGAACCTTATGCTGTATTTGCAGCGTTTCTAGCAACCCTTGTATTTCTTCATTTTTATCGTCTAAAGAAATACCGTATATCTTCTTGAACAAATATAGCGGATTAAATGTGACCGAAAAGCATTCTCCTAATTCGGTTCCCATTATGGTTTCATCATTGACCCTTATCAAACCAGAATGAGGTTTATAAAGTCCAGTAAGGATCTTTGCCAATGTTGTTTTTCCGCTTCCGTTTCCTCCCGTTATAAACAAAACTTCTCCTTGATTGATCTCAAAGTTTATAGGCCCTATTCCAAACGAACGCTTATTTCCTTGCTGTGCGGCGGCATAATTGAACGTAATATCTTCCAACTTTAAATTATGCACAACACTGCTTGGGATGTGATGCTCTTCTAATTTGGTTTCGGCCATATCTGCAGGAATGTCCTTTAAAAATTTTTGTATCCTTAACCAGGATACTTTGAGTCTCATTAGTTGAGGAACAGCACTTAACACACCATTGATAGGCCCAATCAGGTATAGCAGGACGATCACGAAGCTCATGAGTGTAAAAAAGGAAGTCTCGGGATAGATCCTTGACAGCCCTATAGATACTAGTCCAAGTAGCAGCAGCAATAGTGATTCTCCTACTAAAAAGGCATTCACGAACTTGATATCGGCCGTGGTGTTCTTATCCTTGAATACATAGGCGCTGTTAGACATGTCTTGAACGTATTCATGCTTTTTGATCTTGTGCAGGTTTATTTCTTTCATTCCATCGACCATTCCGTTAACAAGTCCCATAAATGTATTTCGCTCGTCTCTAGCCCGTTCAAAATATACATTGGCCTTTTGCCCGACAACATGATAAAGATAGGCCAGACATGTCATTGTAATCACAATTATAAATGTCGACCAAGCCGATATGGAGAACATGTATACAAACGCACCGAAAATAGTGATGATACTCGTGATCAAATTTACAAAAGTGCCGGTTGCACTTCCCATGAGTGTAACATCTTCATTGAGCACTGTGTATATTCTTCCTTTTTTGATTTCTTCTAATTTTTGAAATGAAGTTTGCATTATTTTATTGATCAACTTCACTCTGATGTCATACATTAAACTTTGGTTTATCTTCACCAGTTCTGATTGTACAAATCGCCTACCCAATAGATATACGGCGGCTATTAACACAAAATAAAAGACCAGGTAAAAGACATCTAAAGTGGTATCTAATGCCGAAGTGACCATAATAATGACCAAAACATTGGCAACTCCTGAGAGTATGCTGAACAAAATGATCTGTGGTATTCTTTTTTTGTAGAAGTTCTTTTCTGGGAATAGGGTTCCGATCAAAAAGGCGATATAGCTAACAGTAATCCCCAATAAGCTTAACTTTACCAACATCTCAAAGCTAGCCGGAGTCCACACCAAGATGGCTTTCCAATCAAACTGGGCAATTGCTTCTGGTAACAAGTATACCGCTAACAAGAACGGACTCAAAATGACCAATAGTCCGGCAAACTTGCCGATCTTTTTCCAGGTGAGTTTTTCATAGGCTCTTTCCTTTTTCATTATTTGAACCACGATAAAAACGATATATCCGATTACAATCAACGAATAAATGGAAAAGGCGATGGACAACATTGAGAACAACCCATCATTTTGATCTCCTGGTTTAAACTTTTCATTTATTTTTTCATTCACCAACAATCTGGTTACTCTGTCTGCAATCAACGAGGTGTATGCACTGTTCGAATTGGCCAAGACAGCAATGCCTAAATTATCATCGGGTCTAAGTATAATGTGGGAAGTGAAGTTAGGGTTGAGACCAGAATGATATATTTCTCCGTTTCCTCTTAATGATATTTCCCAGCCTTTAGCATACGAAGACATGTTGTGCAGCGGAACTGTTTCATCTCGTACATGCGTTAGTTTTATAGCTTCCCATACATCGGTCTTTGTCAGTCCCAATTGAAGCTTAAGCCATTTGACCATGTCATTGGCATTAGAGATAATATACCCTGCGGCATTATTCCCTTTGTAGATTGGGGCCTCATAAGGCCGTGCATTAAAAAAGCTGATCTTATGCCCTGATGCTTTTGGTAGATTATCTTTTGGAATTCCGATAGTGGTGTCATCAAGCTGAAGTTTGGCAAATAAATCTTGCATATACACCTCAAAAGGAATCGAAGTCACCTCTTGAATGATCAATGCCAGTAAGTCATAGTTGATCGTAGCATATTCAAACTTTTTTCCTGGCTTGTGTGACAACTCAATGCCTTTTAAAGTCTCAATGGTACGTTTCAGTGCATTTTTTTCATTTGACTCAGGGATGTCTGATATGGTTTCCCAAGGAATACCACTTGTGTGGTGAATTAAATGTTTTACTTTGATCTTGGCCCTGTCATCCTTATAGGTCGTTTGAAACCACGGGATATAGTCTGAAACGTACCTTTCTGGATCTACTTTGTTCTCTAACAATAGCTCTGATATAGCAAGTGCCGTAAATGCCTTGCTATTAGAGCAAAGCTCAAACAAAGTTGTAGAGGTAACTTTTTGAAGAAGTTCTTTATCAGCATACCCAAAATTTAAGATGGTATCCTTGTCGCTTTCAACAATACTTAGCGTCAATCCTGGAATATCACCTTCTTCCATGAGTTCAGTGATCATTTCGCTAATGTGTTCGAGCGACTCTTTTTTATGTGTTTGCGATGAGAGTTCATTGCTAACAAAAAATGTACAAAACGATGTAAGTACCCAAGCTATTATTTTTATTATTTTCATCAACTTTCTTTTTTGATTGAAGTTTGTGTTTTATACCAGGGTTGGGTTTAAATATTCCTCAATTAATTGGACCCCAGTATCTTTTTGGTTTTGTGTTTTGAATAAATGCCCCATGTCCTTTATGTTATATTGAATTGCTGCACTGGTCATAACTTTGATAATGTTTTTCGATAACGACTCTACACTCATGGTATCAACGATATCTTTTATGCCGATTTTATGATGTACTACACGGTTTGCATTGTCTCTTTGATCTCTTCCCATGGGGACCACGATCATTGGAGTTTCATAAAATATAGCTTCCTTTATGGTATTGAGTCCACCGTGTATTATGGCCAAATCGCTTCTTTCAAGAATCGCCTTTTGGGGTACCCAGCTGTGTATTGAAACATTGTTTGAAGGTTCGTTCAATTCCCATGTTTCAAGATCAGACCCAACGGTCATTACCAAATAGAATTCTTCCATAGCAGTGCACTGCATACAGGAGATCATTAGATTAAAAAAATGCTTTGCCTTTTCTGGATATTCTTTTGCCTGCGAGCCCATTGAGGCGTATATAATCTTTTTATTTTTGGGTATATTGTGTTCTTCGAAAAAAGAGGTCTTCGTGTGCTCTTCGAGTATTCCAGGCCCTAGGTATTTTCGCTTTTTGTCCTTCATAACTACTTCCTCAATTTCAAATTCTTTGACACAAAGGACGAATTCAGGAATACTTTCAAGAGGAGATATGATATCATCCAACCCTTGAAACGATATTTTGTTCTTACTTAAAAAGTCTATCATTGCGGTAAGTGGCCCTGCGGTTAATTCACTGAGGTTTTTTAGACCTGTTTCCTTTAGGGTACGTGGGTTGGGAGGCTTTGGCAGATGGGTATATAATACAACTTGCTTTACATTTTTATACTTATAGTGAAAAAACAGTGTATCCAACACCAAAAAATTATTGGCAATTATCAATTCGGGATTTAATTGATCGATACGGTTGTTCACTTCATCATTCAATAGACGACCGTAGTGTTCTAGATACTTGCTTAAGAGATCTACATCGAAGCCCTCATACAATTCATAAAATATAAAACCTTCGCGTTCTATTATTTCTCTCCCGCAGCTACTTAACCCTACATAGCATACGCTAAAGCCACTTTTAACAAGTGAATTAGCCAATTTGAAGGTAGGGATTATATGTCCTGCTTCATGATCTACGTAAAAAACAATTTCGGCCATAATCCTTTCTATTAATTGTTTACATCACCGCCTTTTTAACCCTTGAATGTTCACCATTTTTACCGTTCAATCTCAAGGGAACTGTTCGGCTATCGGTCAAAACTTCTCTGATGCGATTGGTCTCTGTAATTTGTTCATAGACCTTATCAAAATCACCATTGTCGATCAATTTTTTGAATGCCTGTAAATTGCAGATATATTCCTCCAATACTTCGGCAACATTATTTCTGTTTTGCTCAAAAATTGGAGTCCACATGCTTGCAGAACTTTTTGCCAACCTAACCGTACTTTCGAATCCACTACCCGCCATATCAAAAATGTCTCTTTCCATTTTTTCTTTCTCTATTACCGTTTTTCCTAACATAAAAGAACTGATGTGAGACAAGTGTGATACATAAGCGATGTGTTTGTCATGAACTTTGGGACACATAAAACGCAAATTCATGCCTAGATCTTCAAAAAGTAGTAGTCCTGTTTGTTGCAATTTATAGGCTGTTTTTTCTACCTCACAAACAATCATTGTCTTGTTATAAAACAAGTCTTTTATAGCTGCTTCAGGGCCTGAAAATTCAGTTCCCGCTATGGGATGCGCAGCTAAAAAATTTCTTCTTTTGGGGTGCGATTCCAACGTATCACAGATCAGTTGCTTTGAAGATCCCACATCAAATACCAAGGTATCATCACCAACAGTCTGCAATATTTTAGGCAACAGCTCAATACTTGCATTTACTGGAACCGCTACGATCACAATGTTTGCATCATAAAGTTCTGGATAGTTGGCTTCTTCATCTATGAGCCCTAAGGACAAAGCCTTTGAAAGATTTTCCTGCGTATTATCTATGCCAAAAATTTCGGCAGTTTTATAAACAGACCTTAAGGAAAGCGCAAAAGAACCTCCTATGAGTCCTAAACCCACAACAACTATTTTCATATTTCTATTTAAAGGAATTAATTATAGCGCTTGAAAAATGCTACTTTATAACTTGGAATAAGAATTTCTTCTGATTGGTTATTAGCATGATATGCAATCACTTTTGTACAAGCAGAAAATCATTTGTTTTAGACCATCTTGTGGGAATAAGCACATGACTTTCTGCGCATACAATTCAGGTTCTATATAATCTCAATGGTAGCAGGGCAACGTTCTCTATTGAAAGAAATTAAACGGTTACAGCCTCTTCTTCTAATTGATATTCTATGATTTTCTCTCCGAACAGACGTTCTGGTTCAATACCTTTTGTTTTGCAGTATTCAAGCAGTCTATCAGATTCAATTATGGGCAGTGATTCTTCGTCGTACTTAATAGAACTAATGTACTTAAGCCAAGGCTCAAGCCCCATGGCATAGACAAACACATCTTGAGGATTGAATACGTCAACCATGGCTCTTGCCTGATCAAAATTACATCCTGCCAATCTTCGCGATTGGTCCTTATCGTAGTCCAAAGGCTCTGGCATTAATGGACCGTAAAGCCAAGATAGCGGCGCTCCATGGCATTCCATTCCCAAGAAAATGACATTAATGTCTCCTATGATATCACGAATTCTCTCATAGAGTTTGGGCGACACATTACAAGAGTCTGCCGCGAAAAGCATTTTGAAACCATCTTTAAATTTCACCATATGACAAAGCTTACTTCTGATATCAAGATCACAATGTTCACCTATAAATGGTAGCCCTGTGATTGAACAATCATCAAATTCTATGGTTTCCATTTCGCCTAGCTCAATGATATTGTCAAAACCTAATTTGTTGAACATGAGCTTAAGGTTAGGGTCTTGTAATGAACCACCATCACTCCTCGGAACAATGATGTTTTTAACTCTTCCGCGTATTCTTAAGAGTGTTTCAAACAATATGTGATCTTGGTGATTGTGGGTGATAAGCACGTAATCTATCGTTTCAGGGAGGTCTTCATACGAATAGCGAGAAACATCTGCTTCATAACCGTAGCTTACCAGAGGATCGGCCAAAATAGTTGTCTTTTTGGTTTCCGTTAATATACAGGCGTGTCCAAAATAACGCGTTAAAACACCTTCGCCTTCATACTTTTTATAGGTTCGCGGCGGTTCTGTTGTAAAGAAGGTGTTGAACAACGCCTCTTCTTCTTCATTTAGTGAAAATTTGCTTAGAATATCTCCATACTTCATAGGCTTAGAAGCCATTGCAAAAAGCTCGTCTATCTCTTGGCTTCTAAACGGTATATGAATTCTCAAAATCCCTTCACTAGGTAATTTTGGCGTACTTAATACAAATGATCTAGAATCATCATCATGTACCAAAAATAGGTTGATGCTCTGTAGACTTTCATCATAGTATTCGGTCTCATATAACAAGGTTTCAAAAAACCTGAAAGAAGGTCTGTTATTGATGTCATAGAATAGCTCGACCATTCCCTGCAAACTTTCAGGAACTTTAGGATATAATTCTGTCAATGCATATCCTTCGGCATGTTCCTGTAGCATTTTGTTCAAGTAAAAAATATCTTCTCTGAGGTTTAGTAATTTCGCGCACTTTGTTTTGGTCGCTTTGATAAGTCCTTCAATTTCATCTACCCTTTCTCCTTCATAGTCTATAAAAGGGCCTCCTAGCATTTTTGGGTTTTTCACTGCCTTTGCATGTAGTGATGGATACGTGACATACGATTCCATGATCTTCAGGTGCCTATCCTTGATGTTCATTGCTGCGGTTGCCGGAGATACAATGTGCGGCCAGGCATACCAGTTATCTATCAATGGCTCAATGGCCAAATTTTGTTTGATGTAGACTAAATCGTCTTTTTTGATTTTCATGTGTGTTAATGTTTATGGGTTCAATATTTTAAGCGAATGTTGTTCATTCTTTTCTTCCTCTGATAGGAAAAAATGCCCTATGGTTTGCGCCATAAAGGTTGCATTGGATTTATTCATGACTGAAAAGTGATCTCCTTCGGATTCTATGACGGTCAAAGAATCGACATGGTCATATAGAAAATCTGGGCTCGAGTTAGGACTGTCCTTTCCTTTTATATACAAGGTGCTGGCTTCAATCACTCCTTCCAACTTATAATTCATCAGCGAGTACATCAGTGTCCTTATAACATTGTAAGTTCTGAGCACTTCCACTTTGTCCTTGATTTCTATCAACATGGGTTTTATCTCTTCCGGAATAAACTCATGTATGGTTTCAATTGAAATGTCATTGATATCACTCGATCGTATTGCTGTATCCCATAATGGGATAATAGCTTCCGCATCACTTATCCAGTTCAAGTTTTCTTGAAAAATAAACTCTACGAGCTCTTTTTCATGCTTTAAATTAAACTTCAAGGGGCCTCTATCAGGAAAGTAAACGGTATCTATCATGACAATACTGTTTACTTTTTCTCCTTTTTCCTGTAGTTGTTTTGCGATCTCGAAACATAACATTCCGCCGTAACTCCAACCAATTAAATTATAGGGTTGGGTATTCTGTACGGCCCTCATTTCTTCGATATAGTATGATGCCAACGCTTCGACAGTCAACGTTTCGGGTGCAAAATGATTTGCTTTATAGGTAATGCCATAACAGCTAGCTGAATCAATCCTATCTACCAGATCAATATAGGCATTGACATTACCGCTACCATCGTGAAAGAAGAACAGATTGTTTTTATGGTCAAGTGTTTCTTTTAAAAGTAGTAACCTCTCTGTGCCACCTGAGTTCGAAACTTTTCGGTCCTTTATCAATTTGACATACTTGATGAATTCCTCCTTGTTTTCTTTAATCTCAGTCAAAAGCTCATGATTTTGAAAACCTTCGGGAAGTTTTACCTTTAAATTTTCTCCATCAAGCGTTACTTTGATTTTGTTCTTTCTTATTTTATTTAGAAGTTCATTCATTCTTTAAGTAGTTTAATAGTATATGCTATCGCAACATCGAAGAGTCCGTGGGTGTTTTCACCACCCTGTATGTACGATGCAAAAGATGGTTCGAAAACGAGCGAACAAAAAGCTGGTCAGAAGATCGTATGGTCTAAATTATTATTTCTGATTCTACACTGCTTTTATCTTCTTCTTTGTTATGTAGCCATAAATAGTCGTTGATCATGTCGGCTAGACCCGTAATCGTTTTCCGTTGGAAAATATCTTTCAAAGCGATCTCTACCGAAAACACTTCTTTGATCTTGTTAGACAGATTGATGGCTTTAAGCGAGTGCCCTCCGATCTCAAAAAAGCTTTGCGTGACTCCAATTTGCTCTTCTTTTATATCCAACAATGAAGCCCAAATAGTTACCAATTGTATTTCTATATCTGTTGTTGGCGCAACGTATTCTAACTGTTGAACGTCTGGAATAGGTAACACTTTGCGGTCGATCTTTCCGCTCGGTGTTTTGGGGAAATCATCTAAGAAGACATACGATGAAGGAATCATATATTCTGGTAATTTGTCTCTTAGCGCTTCTAAAATTTCTGCATGTTCAATGTTTCCTTCCGAAATTATATAGCCCACTAAAAACCGATCACCTGTTGTGTTGATCTTTACGTCTACTACAGCTCTCTGAATTTTCGCTACCGTTAGCAGCGCAGCTTCAATTTCTCCTAACTCAATGCGGTACCCTCTGATCTTTACCTGATGGTCCTTTCTTCCAAAATATTCTAGGTTTCCATCCTTCATCCATCTCACTACATCACCGGTTTTGTAAAGTCGTGCATTTGGGTCATCAGAAAACGGATTGTTGATAAAGCTTTTTTCTGTAAGTTCTTTTGCATTGATATACCCTAGAGAAATACCAGCTCCAGACAGGTATAGTTCCCCCATTATTCCTACCGGAACCACTTTCATATTCGCATCTAGCACATATGCTTTGACATTTGAAATAGGCTTGCCTATGGGTATGCTTTGCTTGTTAAGCATAGAAGGAAGTACCTGCGTTTGTGCACTGATCACCGTAGTTTCTGTTGGGCCGTAGGCATTATAAAACTTGTAGTTCTTATACTTCTTCGCGAGTGTTTTAGAGCATACTTCTCCGGCAGCAATGACTTTCTCAAGACTTGAGATGTTTCCTAGGTTCAAAACATCTAAAAATGATGGTGTTGCATGAAGTTGCGTGATGTTTTGCGCTTCTACATATGCTTTGAATAAATTATGGTCTAATATCGTAGCTTCATCTATCAAAACTAAGGCGCATCCACTAAGTAGCGAAAGCCATATCTGTTCTACACATGCATCAAAATATATTGGGGAGAATTGTAGAATACGATCATCTTCGTTGATGTCGAAAAATTCTTGTTGATTGTAAACCAAATTGACTACCGAACTATGTCGCGCTGCCACACCTTTGGGCTTACCTGTAGACCCCGAAGTGTATATGATATATGCCATTGAACTACTATTGAAACGTACCTCGGCATCAACTTCTGGCACACTATCCCAATCGACCGAATCGATCAAAAGCAGTTTTGAACTAGAGAACGTTTCTTCATAATCCTGTGATGTAATGACCAAGCTGGCATTGCTGTCAGTAAGTTGGTATTCTCTGCGTGCTATTGGTTGTGATGGATCCAAGGATAGATAACCACACCCTGCCTTGAGAATTCCCAACATGGCAATGACCACTTCCATAGAACGGTCCATACATATGCCGATGACATCACCATTTTGTACTCCTTTTGACAATATATGCTTAGACAGCGTGTCTGATCGAGATTCTAGTTCTTGATAGGTCATTTCTGCTTCATGAAATCTCAAGGCGACCGCATCTGGTGTCTTTGCCACTTGTTGACGAAATAGGTCAACCACTGTTTGGTCTAGGTCATATGACTTGTCATTGGCATTGAATCCGTGAACTATGGCATCATATCCTTCTTCAGAAAGTAAGGTTAATTCACTAAGCTTCACATTTGGGTTTTTAAGTATTTGACTTATCAGAAGTTCTAAATAGTCGGCATATTTTCTTATGGTCTCTTCCTTGAAAAGGTCAGTGCTATACTCGATAGAACAATTAAATCCATTATCGAATTCGGTAAGACCTAGACTTAGGTCGAACTTGGACATGCTTCGATCAAATCCTACCGTTTCTATATTGAGGTCATTCTCATCAACAACGGTCTCTGCCATAACTGAGGTATCGTGCTTTTTGTACGAGATCAGGGTATCGAACAGAGGATTACGGCTGGTATCTCTCTCTAACCCCAACTCATCAACCAGATCATCATATTGATACAGTTGATGATCAAAGCAGTTAAGAATACACTCTTTGACATGCTCTAAATATTCTGTAAACGACAGTGTTGTATCCACCTGATTTCTTAACGGAATGGTATTTACAAACATCCCGACAATCCCTTCTAGGTCAACATGGTTTCTTCCCATGGTCGGAGTTCCCACTACGATGTCCTGTTGCCCGCTGAGTTTGTTTAAAAGGATGGTATAGACCGAGGTAAAGAACACGAAGGGCGTTAAGCGAAATTTTTGGGTCAATGCCCCAATCTCGTTTGCCTTGTGTCTATCAATCTGAAATTTTATAGAATCTCCCCTACCACTTTTTACAATAGGACGTTCATGGTCTAAAGGAAGTTGTAGACCTGAGACCGGTTCCTTATATTCGGAAAGCCAGAATTCCTTGTCCTTGGCCATCAGCTTCTGTTGTGGATCATCTTGTTGCCATACAGCATAGTCCTTGTACTGCAATCTCAAGGAAGGTAGGTTGAGGCCATTGTACAGGCTCCAGAAGTCTTTTATTAAAATTTCTTCTGATAAACCATCACTGACGATATGGTGTTGATCCAAGATCAAGATGTACTCTCCATCTCGTACATCGATAAGCCCCACTCTGAAAGGATAATCTTTAGACAGGTCAAATGGGCGAATGAATTCTTTGATGACAACTTCTGAACGGCTTTTAGAACAGGAGAAGTATGAGACCTCGAACGCCTCTGAAGGAACTATTTTTTGCATCACTTCGCCTTCGTTTAGAACGAAGTTAGTGCGCAATATCTCGTGTCGGTCTACGATCTTCTTGAATACCTTGTCCAATAGTTCGGTATCCAAACGACCACCTATATTGTAGACTGCGGGCATATTGTAATTCAGTGATTCTTTATCGAACTCGTACAGAAAATACATTCTGCGTTGGGCCGAAGACAATGGATAGTATGTACGTTCTTCTGCCTTAGAGATGTTAGAGAATGTCTTGCCCTTTGCAAGTTTGATATGTTGGATGAGGGCTTCTTTGTTTTCTTTAATCTCTGCCAGCAGCTCATTATTTTGAAAGTTCTCAGGAGGAATTACTTTTAAATTGTCTCCCTCCAAGGTCACTTTGATTCTGTTCTTTCTTAATCTTCTTAAAAAGTCTCTCATTTTTTCGGTTGTTTATATGATAATCCCAAATTCTTCGTTCTCTTGATTTGCTTCTTCATCGCCCTGATCTATTTGTTCATCGTGTAGCCATGAATAGTCATCGATTATTTCTGCCAATGCCAATACGGTGTTATTCTGAAAGATTTCCTTCAAGGAAATTTCTATCGAAAACACTTCTTTTATCTTGTTCGAAAGGTTAATTGCTTTAAGCGAATGTCCTCCGATCTCAAAAAAACTTTGCGTTACTCCTATTCCCTGTTCTTCCATTTCGAGTATGGTCGCCCAGATGTGTACCAGTTGCCTCTCAACTTCTGTGGAAGGGGCCACATATACTTCGATATTGATCTCTGGGTCTGGCAGAGCCTTACGGTCTACTTTGCCACTTGGTGTCACCGGTAACGCCTCAAGCATTACATAAGACTGTGGAATCATATACTCCGGAAGGTGCTCTTTCAACTGGCTTATAATCTTTGATGAATCCATTTCTTCATTCGTTGTCAGGTATCCCACCAATTGCTCATCTCCTGCTGCAGTTTCTTTTACTTCCACTACAGCCTGCTGTATGGCATCTAAAGCTTGTAACCTTGCCTCTATTTCTCCTAATTCTATACGATAACCTCTGATCTTTACTTGATGGTCTTTCCTTCCTAGGAATTCTAGATTTCCATCGGGCAACCAACGTACAAGGTCACCTGTCTTGTATAGTTTTGCATAGGATCCATCTGAAAATGGATTGTCAACAAAGACCGCAGCGGTGAGCTCGGGTCGATTTATGTACCCATCTGAGAGTGCCGGGCCTGATAAGCATAGTTCTCCAACGACACCAATAGGAACTACCTTCATATTTGCGTCCAAGACGTATCCCTTCATATTAGAGATGGGTTTTCCGATATATATTGACGCATTGTTTTGCACTTTACCAACCTTATACATGGTTGCTGTTACCGTAGTTTCGGTAGGTCCGTATTCATTATAAAAGTCATATGCTTCGAATTTCGTTGCTAGCGATGGCTTGCATGCTTCGCCTCCAGCAACCACTCTTCTAAGATCGTTGTTATTATCAAGCTCCAGTGTTTCAAGGAACGAAGGTGTTGCATGAAAATGTGTGACACCCTGTGTGGCTATGTATGCGTTTAAGTGTTGTTGGTCTAACAGTGTGTTCTCATCAATGAGTACAAGGGTACATCCGCTAAGCAAGGACAACCAGATCTGTTCTACAGAGGCATCAAAGTAGATGGGTGAGAATTGCAGAACACGGTCACTGTCACTGATACCAAAGGCCTCCCGTTGGTTGCGTATCAGGTTTACAACTCCTTTGTGCTTGATTCCGACACCTTTGGGATTGCCTGTAGACCCTGAAGTGTAGATGATATACGCCAGTGAATTGCTATTGATATCCGCTTCTAAATCCGTGTGCGGTACTTCAGCCCAATTAACTGACTCTATCAGAAATAGTTGGTCATTGGAGAATAATTTTTCATAGTTATCGGATGTTATGACCAAGCTAGCGTTGCTGTCAGAAAGTTGATACGCTCTGCGTGATATTGGTTGTGAAGGGTCTAGAGGTAGATAGCCACATCCCGTTTTTAAAATTCCGAGAATCGCTGTGATCATTTCAATCGACCTATCCATGCAAATACCAATGACC
The DNA here is from genome assembly GCA_028279515.1 of Flavobacteriaceae bacterium. Taxonomy (GTDB): domain Bacteria; phylum Bacteroidota; class Bacteroidia; order Flavobacteriales; family Flavobacteriaceae; genus JANQNQ01. Next base: position 163,089 of record JANQNQ010000004.1, on the reverse strand, counting down.
TCTCCGGTCTTTATACCTTGATCAATTAGATGATTGGCCAAGGCATTGGTGCGTGCTTCCAATTCTGCATATGTGACCTCAGCATCATGGTATCTCAATGCTATATTATCAGGAGTCTTTTGTACCTGCTGACGAAACAGACTGATCAGCGTTTGGTCTAAGTCATATGCCTTGTCATTGGAGTTGAATCCATTAACGATATCATTGTACTTCTCATTGGTAAGTAGGGTAAGTTCGCTAAGTTTCACATTGGGTTCATCGAGTATTTGGTCTATCAAGAGTTCCAGATAGCCAGCATACTTCTCAATGGTCGCTTGCTCAAATAGATCAGTGCTGTATTCAAACGAATAGTTAAATCCTTCATCTACTTCAAAAACATTTAAACTTAGGTCAAACTTCGAGATCTTACGATCAAATCCCACAGATTCGATTCCTAGATCCGTCTCGGCAAAGGTGGTCTCGGCCATGGTTGAGGCCTCGTGCTTTTTGTATGAGATCAACGTGTCGAATAACGGGTTACGACTAGGGTCTCTCTCCAATCCCAACTCATCTACAAGGTCATCGTATTGATATAATTGATGGTCAAAACAATTGAGAATACAATCCTTGACACGTTCCAGATAACCTATGAAGGACAAGGAAGTATCTACCTGATTTCTCAACGGAACCGTATTTACAAACATCCCAACAATGCCCTCAAGGTCTACATGATTTCTGCCCATGGTTGGAGTTCCCACTACGATGTCTTGCTGACCACTGAGTTTGTTCAACAATATGGTATAGATCGAAGTGAAGAAGACAAAGGGCGTCAGCCCAAGTTTTTGAATCATTTCTCCAATCTGCTTGGACCTGTTCTCTTCCATATTAAACCGTACAGAGCTTCCTTTTCCACTTTTTACCGTCGGGCGGTTATGGTCTGAAGGAAGCTGCAGTCCTGGTACTTGCTCTTCATATTCTGAAAGCCAAAATTCTCTGTCTTTGGCCATCAATTCCTGTTGCGGAGTGTCCTGCTGCCAAACTGCATAGTCGTTGTATTGCAGTCTCAATGGAGGCAGGTCGACACCATTGTACAAACTCCAGAAATCATGAATCAAAATATCTTGTGATAATCCATCACTAACGATATGGTGCTGGTCTAGAATAAGGATATAATCGCCCTCGCCAATATTAATGAGGCCTGCTCGAAAAGGGTAACCGCTCGATAGGTCAAATGGGCGCACGAACTCTTTGATGATATCCTCTGATTCCTCTTCGGAACAAGAAAAATAGGTGACCTCAAATGATTTGGACGAGACTACCTTTTGCACTACCTCCCCATTGTCCAAGATAAAGTTGGTGCGCAATATTTCGTGGCGGTCTACAATTTTCTTGAATATCTGATCCAATAGAGAAGTATCCACATTACCGCTGATATTATACACAGAAGGCATGTTGTAGTTGAGTGACTTCTTATCGAACTCATAGAGGAAATACATTCTTCGCTGTGCCGAAGACAACGGATAGTGTGAGCGCTCTGTTGCTTTGGAGATGTTAGAAAATGTCTTGCCCTGTGCGAGTTTAATATATTGAATGAGCCCTTCTTTGTTCTCTTTGATCTCTGCCAACAACTGATTGTTCTCAAAGTTCTCTGGAAGTGTTACTTTTAGGTTCTCCCCGTCTAGGGTCACTTTGATTTTATTTTTTCTTAATCTGGTTAGAATGTCATTCATTTTTTTGGTGGTTTATATGATTATCCCAAATTCTTCGTTTTCCTGATTTGCCTTATCCTCATTTAGCCATGAATGGTTGTTAATTACTTCTGCAATTCCTAAAATTGTATTCCTCTGGAAAATTTCTTTTAAAGGAATTTCTACGGAAAATGCCTCGTTAATTTTATTGGTAAGGTTTATAGCTTTCAACGAGTGTCCGCCAATTTCAAAAAAGTTTTGCGTGACACCGATCTTCTGTTCGTCTATCTCCAGGATCGTTGCCCAAATGTTAACCAGTTGTTCTTCGACTGCTGTCGATGGGGGCACATAAGTCGTGATAACAACCTCGGGGGCTGGTAGTGCCTTTCGGTCTACTTTGCCACTTGGTGTCATCGGAAACGCCTCGAGCTTTACATACGACTGCGGAATCATGTATTCAGGGAGGTGTTCTTTGAGCTGATCCTTGATCATTGAAGGGTCTGTCCCTTCATCTGTGATCAGATATCCCACCAATTGTTTGTCACCAGATGCTGTTTCCTTCAATTCAACCACTGCTTGTTTGATGGTTTCCAAGGACTGAAGTTCTGTTTCTATTTCTCCTAATTCTATGCGGTAGCCCCTGACCTTTACTTGATGGTCTATTCTTCCGAGGAACTCCAGATTCCCGTCAGGTAACCAGCGTACGAGGTCGCCTGTCTTATAAAGCTGAGCGTTTGGATCATTGGAAAACGGATTGTTGATAAAGCTTTTTTCTGTAAGTTCTGGTGCATTTATATATCCAAGAGAAAGCCCAGCACCTGAGAGGTACAGTTCTCCGACAACCCCAACCGGAACCACCTTCATATATTCGTTTAAGACGTATGCCTTCATGTTGGCAATTGGTGTTCCGATGGGTATAGATGCCTTGTTTTGCACGACCTTATCGACCTTGTGCATGGTTGCTGTCACCGTGGCTTCCGTTGGGCCGTATTTGTTATAAAAGTCATACCCTTCAAATTTCGTTGCCAGCGATGGTTTGCATGGTTCTCCTCCTGCAACAATCCTTCGTAAGTCATTGTTCTCTTCGAGTACCAGTATTTCTAAGAATGAAGGGGTTGCATGGAAATGCGTGACACCTTGTGCAGTTATGTATGCGTTTAGATGTTGTTGATCTAGCAGTGTCGTCTCATCAATGAGTACAAGGGCACATCCGCTAAGCAAAGACAACCAAACCTGTTCTACCGAAGCATCGAAATGGATGGGCGAGAACTGTAAGATGCGATCACTATGATCAATACCAAAGGCTTGTTGTTGGTTACGTATCAGGTTTACAACTCCCTTGTGCTTCACCCCCACTCCTTTAGGCTTTCCGGTGGAGCCAGAGGTGTAAATGATATACGCCAGTGAATCACTGTCAACTTGTAACGGAAGAGGCTCGTTTGATAGTCCTTCCCAATTTAGCGCATTCACCTCAACTACTTTTAAATCAGTACTTAAAAGTTCTTCGTGTGTTCTTGAGGTGATGACAAGTTTGATGTTTCCATCGGCAATCATATATTTTGTTCGCGCTATGGGTTGAGAAGGGTTCATCGGAACATACGAGCATCCTGCCTTTAAAATTGCGAGGATCGCAATGATCATTTCAATGGACCTGTCCATATGAATACCAATGATGTCTCCTTTGCTTATTCCCTGGGCAACCAAGTGATTGACCAATGCGTTGGCACGTGTTTCCAATTCTGCGTATGTGACCTCGACATCATGGTATTTCAATGCTATGTTATTGGGGGTCTTCTGTACCTGCTCTGAAAATAAGCCTCCGAGTGTCTTTGTAAGATCGGTATCGTCATCACGGTCATTGAATTGACTTACAATACGATCATGCTCTACTGGAGATAAAATTGTTAATTCACTGAGCTTTATTTTCGGGTTGTTAAGTACCTGATCAATCAATGTGTCAAAGTAGTGGGCATATTGGGCTATAGTTTCTTTTTTGAATAGATCTGTATTGTAACTCAAACCGTAATGCAATTGACCATCCATATCTGTTATTGCCATATGCAGGTCGAACTTCACAATGTCTTTCTCTAATTCGTAAGGCACAATTTCATCACTGTGGTCAGCATCATTTTCAAGTTTTACCTTTTTGTCATAGGAGAACAGGACATCGAATAATGGGTTACGGCTGACATCACGTCTTATATCGAGTTCTTCGACAAGATTATCATACTGATATAAATAGTTGTCAAATGCACCAAGACAATTTTCTTTTACATTGTCAAGGAATTTGGTAAATAATAGTGCTCCTTCAGATTGGTTTCGCAACGGAAGTGTGTTTACGAACATCCCGACGATTCCTTCTAGGTCTACATGATACCTTCCTGAAACCGGCACACCGACCACAATGTCTTTGGAAGTGCTGAGTTTGTTTAACAGCACATTGTACAACGACAAGAATAACATAAAGAGAGTCACTCCTTTTTCTTCGGCAAGTTGCTTGAGTCTTTCGCCTTTTTCTGGATCGATATCGAATAGTATGCTTGCTCCGTTCGATGTTTTGACACGAGGGCGTTCGAAATCAGTATTCAGGTCTAGATTTACTAGTTCTTTCTCGAATTTTTGTAGCCAATACGCTTTATGCTTTTCCAGCAGCTCAACCTGATCCATATTTTCTTGCCATACTGCATAGTCTTTATACTGCAGCTGCAAAGGTTCTAACGTATTGCCCTGGTACAACGTCCAGAAATCTTTAAGTAAGACCTCTTGAGATAGTCCGTCAGAAATAATATGGTGTTTGTCTGTCATTAAGATGTACCCTCCTTCTTGAAGTTGAATAAGTCCTACGCGAAATGGGTGTTCTTTTGACAGATCAAAAGGGCGAACAAACTCTTTTATAATTTCTCTTACCTGTGCTTCTTTTGCGTGCGAATACTCTATCTCGAAAGTATCCCAACCTCCAACTTTTTGTACGATTTCATCGTCTATGGTTATAAAATTAGTTCGTAAGCTTTCATGTTGTTTAACCAGGCTGCGAAATATATTCTCAATGTGTTCTACATCTACTTCAGCGTTTATCCTATAGATGCCTGGCATGTTATAGGCGTGTGAGGTCTTGTCGAATTCGTAAACAAAGTACAAACGTCTTTGCGCTGGTGATAATGGATAGTATTCTCGTTCTTCTGCCTTTGGAATATTGATAAACGTTTTTTCATCTAATTCGTCAATGTGCTCTGCCAGTTCAAAGATGGTTTTCTTTTCAAAAATGACATCTATGGGCACTTCTACCGAGAAAAGCTCGCTCATCTTATAGATCATCTCAATGGCCAAGAGTGAATGACCTCCGAGATTAAAGAAGTCATTGTTCAATCCAATGGCTTCTTTGTCGAGCCTTAATATATCGGACCAGAGGTCCAGTAACTTTTTCTGGACTTCATTATAACTCCCTTCTTCTTCAAGAATTGTTGATTTAACTTCAGGAACATTGATTTCTGGCAAGGCCTTTTTATCGACCTTTCCGTTTAATGTTAGCGGAAATGTTTCTAACTGCACATAGCGCTTCGGCACCATATAGTCTGGCAAATTCAGAGACATTTCGGTAATGACATGTTCTTCATTGAGCCTGTCACCTGCTGTGATCACATAGGCCACCAATTGGTTTTCTCCCAGTTGGTTTTCTTTTACCAGTACCGTACTTTCATTTATAGCATCTAATGAATTAAGGTGCATTTCTACTTCCTTTAATTCGATACGATGTCCTCTTATTTTTACTTGATCATCAAGACGTCCCAAGAATTCTATATTTCCATCTTCTCGGAACCTCGCCAGATCTCCGGTCTTGTAGAGTACTGTATCATGATCACCCGTAGCATATGGATTGGCAATAAACTTTTCTGTGGTCAGTTCTGCGTTATTGAGATATCCGTTAGACACTCCTGAGCCCGCAATGCAAATTTCTCCTTTCGCACCTATAGGAACTAAGGCCAAATTCTTGTCTAGAATAAAGATCTCATTATTGTCTATTCCTTTACCGATGACATTTTCGGCATCAAAAACACCCTTTTTATCAATGTTATGGGCAATGGCACCGATCGTTGTTTCAGTTGGTCCGTAATGGTTTACAAACTGTACGGATCGTTTTCGTTCTAGGAAAAATGCTACGTCATTCAGGTCAATGGACTCTCCTCCCAGCAGTATCAACCTTAATGAGGTCCTTTTTATGTTTTCTACAAATTCTGCTGATTTGTATAGCAGTTTTAAGTGTGACGGCGTAAGTTTTATAAATGATATCCCATTTTCAAGGATGCAGCTTGCAACATCAATCGGGTCGAAATGTTTTGAATCATTGATGATATGCAGTGTTCCTCCAGAAAGAATACTTCCCCATAAACTAGTATAACAGAGGTCATATGCATGCGATGAGAACAGTGCTGTGCGATCTCTGAAGTCGATATTGTAGGAAGATGTAAGCCAATTTACATAGTTACACAACGAACGGTTAGGAATACATACACCTTTTGGTTTCCCCGTGGTTCCTGAAGTGTAAATGACATATACGCTGTCTTCTACTGCAATCTTCTTGTCAAGGTTGTCTGTGTTGTTCAGTGCCCATTGTTCACTTTCCTCCCAAGAGATGTTCTGTGTTTCCGTCTCCATCGATTGGTCTGAAATCACACATTTGGCCATACTGTCTGATACTATATACGCCATACGTTGTTCTGGCATATAGTAATCAATGGGTAGATATGCAGCTCCGGTTTTTAACACTCCTAGCATGGAGATGATCAACTTTTCTGATCGCTGCATTTTAATGGCGACAATATCTCCTTTGCCAATATCATGTGCGTCTATTAAACGACGTGCCAGTTTATTGGCCTCTTCATTTAATTCTTCATACGTAAGTATCGTATCATTGTAGCATACCGCTTCATTTTCAGGGTCCTCTGCTACCATTTCTTCAAACATGGCTACCGCAGAAACCCCAAATGCTTCTTCTTGGTTGTCTTTTGCGTTAAATCCTGAAGCTATTCTATTTTGCTCTTCTTCGGAAAGTATCTTCACTTCAGCGAGTTTTGTCTCTGAATTTTCTATGATCTGAGTAAGGATCTTTTTGAAATAGGCAATGAATTTGTGGATGCGCTCTTCGTTGAAAAGATCTGACGCGTACGTGAATTGAAGTTTTAAGTTTTCTTCACCTCCTATAGCGAATAATGCAAGGTCAAATTTTGAGTATTCATGCTCTCTTTTTACCGTACTTATATCAAGCTCTACATTTTGAAATTCTCCTTTGATGGTTTCTTCCTTGTATACAAGAATGGCATCGAACAGTGGATTGCGGTTCATGTTACGACCTACTTGTAAGGCTTCTACCAGTTCTTCGTATTGGAATAGTTGATGATTAAAGCAATTAAGTGTATTCGATTTGATCTCTCTCAAGAACTCCCTGAAGGTAAGATCGCCGTTTACGGTGTTACGTAGCGGAATACTATTTAGAAAAATTCCTACCACATTATCAAAATCTGAGTTTGGTCTCCCTGAAGAAGAAACTCCGACCACGATATCTTCTTGATTACTTAGTTTGTTCAAGAATGTATTGTAGACCGCTAGCAATACCATAAACATGGTTGCTCCTTCACCTTGCGCAATCTCCTTCAGCTTTGATGTTTCCTCAGTGCCAAGGGTAAACCCTACACTTCCACCTTTCCCGCTCTTTTTAGCAGGCCTAGGGTAATTGGTGGGCAATTCTAAGGGTGTTAATGGGTTTTGGTATTGCTCCATCCAAAACGCTCTATGTTCTTTCACGCGTTCCTTTTGCGCATCGCTTTGTTGCCACTCTGCATAGTCTTTATATTGCAGTGGCAGTGGTTCTAATTGCTCATTATTGTAAAGGTTCCAGAAATCTCTAAGCAGGATTTCATACGACAACCCATCGCTTACTATATGATGCATGTCGATCAGCAGGAAGTATTCGTCTGTTCCAAGGGTAACAAGCTTAACTCTAAACGGATAATCAGCGTGCAATGCATAAGGCTTAATGAATTCATCGATTTCGGAGTCAATGTCCTTTTCTGTCCCTTGCCCATATTGAATGGTAAAACCTTCTGCATCTTTTATCGTTTGCATGGCCATGCCATCTACAACTTCAAAATTGGTTCGAAGTGCTTCATGACGCTCTACAATTTTTCTAAATACTTGCTCCAATAGTATTAGGTCCAGTTTCCCTTTAATAGTGTAAAACTGTGGGGCATTGTACATGATCGAACTCTTGTCGAGCTCATACATAAAGTACAGTCTTTTTTGTGCAGATGATAGCGCGTAGTATTCTTTATCTTCAGCCTTCGGAATCAGTACCTTCCCTGTGTCTTGTCTTTGCAGAATAAGTTCTGCCAATTCTGAAAGTATACTGGTTTCAAAAATTTCTTCAAGCTGAATTGCAGTGGTAAATTGCTCATTAAGGTCATGTACCATAGAGATCGCCATTAATGAGTGTCCTCCCAGCACGAAGAAATCACTGTCGACACCTATAATATCCTTGTCTATTTTTAATACTTCGGCCCACAGGTCGATCAATTCTTTTTCAATCGCCTTTTCCGGTTTTTTGATCTCGTGTTTGGTCTCAATGGCGCTCAGCGCTTTTTTATCTACCTTTCCGTTCGACGTCAAGGGAATCTTATCAATTTTAATATAATTGGAAGGTACCATGTATTCGGGAAGGAAGGTGCTCAATTGCTCTTTGATAAAGGCCATGTCGAGCGCTGCTTTTGGTTTGGCAGTGTAGTATGCCGTAAGACTTTGCTGTTCTTTGTTGTGTATGACAGCACTTCCTGAAATTTCAGGAATTTTACACATAGTGCTTTCAATTTCCTCCAACTCAATTCTGTATCCCCTAAGTTTCACCTGGTTGTCTTTTCTGCCGATAAATTCGATGTTTCCATCAGACAACCATCTTGCCAGGTCGCCTGTTTTATAAAGTGATGTAAGGGTCCCTTCTTCAAAGGATTTTTCAATGAATTTTACCTTAGTGATCTCTGGGCGATTCAAGTATCCTCTTGCCACTTGAACGCCAGAGACGCAGAGTTCGCCAGTTACACCAATAGGGCACAACTGCTCATCTTCATTTAAGATATATACATTAACCCCTCGAATTGGCTTCCCTATCGTAACCATTTCGTTTTCCAAAATCGGGTCTGTCGACATGGAGGTGCATACCGAATTTTCGGTAGGCCCATAGGCATTGATCACCTTGAGGCCTTTTTCAGTAAGTGATTTTGTGATTTCTGCATTCAGTGGTTCTCCGGCAGAGACAACCACTTTCATATTAAAGATATTTTCACGTAGGATAGCTTGATAGGAAGGTGGGATTGTTGCCACCGTAATTTGTTCTTCTCGGATGAATCCTGCGACCTCCTCAATAGAGTTGATGACTTGTTTTTCTGGTATGGCCAATTTCGCTCCTGAGAGAAGCGTGGTAAATAGTTCAAATACAAATGCATCGAAAGCAAAAGAAGCAAATTGTAATACATTGTCATCGGGTGCAAGCTCCATTACCTCTATTGAGCTAAGTGCCATATTGAGCATACCATCATGCTTACACATTACGCCTTTAGGCCTTCCTGTCGTTCCTGAAGTATAAATGATATATCCTAGGTGATCTGGCTGTATGTTGCTTGCATTGTAGGTATGAGCATAGTCATCATAGCCTTCGAACGTGTCCATACATATTTTTTCGAGCGCCGAACTAAAAGTGCTTTCCAGCGACGTTTCGGTCACTATAAGTTTGGCCCCAGTGTCTTCAAGTATGTACGAGATACGCTCTTGAGGATAGTAAGGGTCAATGGTCACAAACGCTGCGCCTGATTTCAAAATTCCGAGAATACCAATGACCATTTCAATGGAGCGGTCCAAACAAATGGGAATTAGTTGTTCATTTTTCACCCCTTGATCCAATAAATAGTTTGCAAATTGACTAGACCTTTTATCTAAGTCTGCGTACGTTAGTGTAGTTCCCTTGAATACCAATGCGATGTTATCTGGGCTTTTGGCCACCTGCGACTCAAAAGTTTCTAATAGCGTTGTATTGTTTTCTGTTTCACGTTTGGAGGGGTTGAAGGTATTGAGGATCAGGTTTTTTTCGGATTCTGAAATAACCGTTATCTCGTTTATCTTCAGATTCTTATTGTCGATCACCTGTTTTATTATGCGCTTAAAATATTCACCGAACCGCTTGATCGTTTGTTCTTTGAAAAGGTGTGTACTGTATTCGAATATGAAATTTACCCCATCACCACTTTCAGATGCGATCAGCGTTAGATCGAACTTTGCATTTTTTAATTCTCTCTCATACGGCTCAAATTCAAGGTCGGCAATAGTTGTATCAGTATCTCCAAAACTGTCAAAACTAAAGGCGATATCAAATATCGGACTTCTGTTGGTCGATCTTTTAATCCCTAATTCTTCTACAAGTTTATCATATTGGAATGCCTGATGGTCAAAACTATTCAGAACATTGTCTCTCATCTTCGCCAATGCCTCGATGAATGCTTCGTCGGTGCGAAGGTCGTTTCTGAGCGCTACGGTATTCACAAACATTCCCAACATGTTTTCTAATGCCACGTGGTCTCTTCCTCTTGTTGGCACACCAATAGTGATATCTGTTTGATTGGTGAGTTTATATAGCAGTATTTTGTAGATGCCAAGTATGGTTACAAATAGAGAGGTTCCCTGTGACCTACCGATGGCCTTCAATTGTTCTGTTTCTTCTGCATTGATGCTGAAGCCATGTATAGCACCTTCATTCGTTTTTATAGCAGGTCTTTTGAAATCTGTAGGAAGCTCTAAGGGTGTGATCTCATCATTGAATTTATCCAGCCAGAAACGCCTGTCTTCTTCGATGGTCTTTTGATACTCTTCTCCTTTTTGCCATTCTACATAGTCTTTATATTGCAATTGAAGCGGTTCTAATGTGCCTCCTTCATAGAGTATTTTTAGCTCATTTACCAAAATACCATGAGACATTGCATCACCAATGATATGGTGCATGTCAATCATTAGTACTCGGTGATCCTTTAGTTCAACAACCCCTATTCTAAGCAGGCAATCCTTTGACAGATCGAACGGAGCAATAAAATCCTTGACAACCGCTTCTATTTCTTCTTCAGACGATTGATAGCGCGCTACTTTAAGGGTGGTTTTTTCTTGTATCTTTTGAACCGACTCTCCTTCGATCACTTCAAAGTTTGTTCGCAATATTTCGTGTCTCGAGATCAGTTCATTGAAGATCGACTCGAGCTGATCGACATCTAAATTTCCTTTCACCTTGTATATCTGTGGCATATTGTATGACAACGAAGTCTTATCTATCTCGTACAAGAAGAACATTCGTTTTTGAGAGGGTGACAATGGGTAATATTCTTTTTTGGGAGCCTGAGGAATATATTGAGTTTCCGAAGCATTTTCCAAGCTCTTCAGATAGTGTAAGATATCGGATTTATGGTCTTTGATCTCAGTAATTATTTGCTGCGAAAGATTTTCGTCTGGATCAAATACATCGATCTGATCGTTGTTTTCAGACAGCGTAATATTTAAACTTTGAAGTCTATTTAATAATTCTTCCATTTCGATTATTATTTTTCTATTCGTATGGTAAAAGGTTGTGATGTAATACGCGTATATTACGGTTGACGTGTCTTACTTTTTTAAGGCTTTGTCCGTGAAGAGGTTACTACCGTTAAGTAAGTTTTTTGGGTCAAAAATTTTCTTGATCTCAGACATTATCTGGATATTGACATCTGCGGTAAAATATTTAAAGAAGGGGCGATTATAGGTCCCTACTCCGTGTTCTCCGCTGATCTCACCTCCAAGTTCAATGGTCTTTTTAAAGATTTTCATAGTACATTCCGAGATGGTCTCTTCCCACATGTTATCTTCCTTGTTTTTGAAAATGTTGATGTGAAAATTTCCATTTCCGATATGTCCCACAACAATAAATTGTAGCTGAAGCGACGTACAAATAGCGTTTATCGCTTTGAACATTTCATCAATGTTATCTCTGGGCACTACAACATCTAGGTCTTTGAATTCTGCAAAGTTGATGGCAGCTTCTCCAATCTTTTTTCGGTACTTCCATAGAGCCTCAATTTCTGAGGCCGATTGTGCGATTAGAGGTTCTTGATCATTGTACTTTACAATAAGGTCATAGAGTTGTTCGGCTTTTCTGAGGTTTTCCTCATCCGTTTGTGATTCGAATTCTATCCACAAAACGCCTCCGTGTTGTTTTGGAAACCTATTGTTTTCAATCAGGTATTCTAAAACCAAATCATATCCATTTTGATCGAGGAATTCTAAGCTCGAAGCAGTGAATCCGCTTGAGAAGAAGGCTTTTGTAAAGTCGAATAGCTTCTCTGAGGTTTCAAAAGGAACCATCATTAAAAGTTCCTTCTTAACAGGAACTACCTTCAAGACTACTTTTGTGATAATTCCCAGGGTACCTTCGCTACCAACAAACAATTGGGTGAGGTTATATCCTGTAGCGTTTTTTTCGACATTCTTTCCCGTCCAGATGATTTGTCCGTCTGGTAAAACCACTTCAAGATTTAACACATAGTTTTTGGTAGTGCCGTACTTAAGGGATTTAGGGCTGCCACTTGATATGGCCACATTGCCTCCTATACAGCTCATGGAAGCACTGCTAATGTTTTGTGGAAAGCACACATTCTTTTCAAGCAAAGCCTCCTGTAGCTCTTGGGTTACCACGCCAGCCTCAGCGATCGCATATCGGTTGATCGTGTCGATATCGATAATCTTATTGAGTCGCTCAACAGATAATATGATATCTTGACCGTTGGAAACACTCCCGCCACTGACACCGCTTCCGCCAGCGCGTACTGTTATGCCAAGATTGTTAAGATTGCAGAACTTAACTATGGATGAAACCTCATCAGTGCAACTAGGTCTAACAACGCATAAAGGCAATGTACTTTTTCTGCTACTGTGGTCGGTGGCATAATGATATAATTTTTCCTCTTTGAAAATTACATGCTCTTCGCCCACAATAGCAGCAAGGTCCCTAAGTTTGTTTTTGCTTTCCACCAAAATTATGCGCGATTAAGCATTATTTCTTCTTCTAGTGCTTCAAATAAGGCATGGATATTGTCTAAGCCGAAGCCTTCGTATTGATTGACGCGTTGTACGATCTCATAAAAGAATGTGGCGCGATCTCCGATAGGAGTGGTAAATACTTGGAATAGCAATGCATTATCGACAACGTCGCATAAGACCCCGTATTTCTGGAATTTTTCAACATCCAAATGCGGGTATTTGTTTTTGAGATTTCGGTAGTACGAATCTGGATAGGACGTAAACTTCACGCCATTTTTTCTAAGTACCTCAACCGACTTAAAAATATTGGATGAAGAAAATGCCATGTGTTGAATCCCAGTACCATAGTTTTGCTCTATAAAGAGCTGCACTTGTGTGTTCTTGTGTTGGTCTGGCTCTACTAATACATTGTTTATCTGCTTGTCATCGGTCTGCAATACTTTGAGATACATTCCGATTTTATTCTCTTCTTCTTCAGAAAGTCTTTCATCAAAACATGCCACTGTCTTCGAGTAGAAGATATTATTGAAGTAATTCTCCCATATTTTGATTTCATTCACTCTCAGAGCGCTCGCTATATGGTCGATGTCGATTAGACAAGATTCTTCAATGTCATTGCCCCAATTGGTCTCGTATGCTTCATATCCAGGAAGAAAGACTCCTTCATAATCATGATAATCGACAAACACGATTTCATTGTCATCAAATATTTTCACTGATGCCAAAGTAGCTTTTCCGTAGTCATCCGAGATATCATGCGGAAACTGTAAAGGAATGGCTCCTTTATCGATCACTTTTTCAAAAAAGGCCGGAACGTTCTTTGTTTTTACTGCGATCTTTTTGATTCCGTTGCCATGTAGGTCTACAAAGGACACTACTTTATAGTTGCTTGGTTGTGATGCTGAAGTGATCACCAATTTGATGTCATTCTTCTTAATGAAATAGGAGCATTTGTCTGGGCATCCTGTTTCGGGGCCGCAATAGGCTAAGACTTCAAAGCCCAACGCCTTTACGTGCCAATAGGTTACCATTTTGGCCATTCCTACATAATACTCGATAAAATCATATTCGATCTTCAAGAAATCTGATTCAATTAATTTTTCGGTGTTCATAATTTTTTCTTTTGTGTTAATGTTAAAGTTGTTTTTAATTCACCTAGGTGATATTGTTCAATTGCTCGTATTTTTTTGAAGTCACGCCTGCGCTATTTCGATTCAATTTTTTATGCAAGAATCTTGACAAGCGCTCAATAGCGGTATCAATAAGGTCTTCACCTACGTAACTGTAGGCTATGCGTATTTGATTACCTCCCTCGTTGGTTAAATGAAAGAAGGACATGGGCGTGGCGATGACCTTATAGTGTTTTGCGCAGTCGATGACATCGTTCTTATCGATATCAATTGGAAGTGTCAGTGACATAAAATATCCTCCCTCAGGAACATTCCATGTGATCTTAGCCAAATCAGAACTCTCATCTGCTCTGAAATAGGTATGAAGTGCTTTCAGAATACGGTCTCTTTTGACCTTTAGTTTTTTAATTTTCTCTTCATTGTATCGATCAAAAGAAAATTGATGCTCTATAAGCATCCCGCCAACAATCATTTGTGTAATGCTCGGTGTATTTACAGTAGTGTACCCTTTGGTTTTTGCCATTAGGTCACTTAGCTTATGCCCTTCGTTGTCTATTTGGTCACAGACCATTACCCCGATTCTTAATGCCGGGCAAATGATTTTTGAAAAGGAATGTAGGTATATGACATGACCGTTTTTATCAAGGGATTTTATAGTGGGAAGCTTCTCTCCTTCAAATACAAAATCTCCATAGGCATTGTCTTCAACAATGTAAAAACCATATTGCTTGGCTAATTGCAGCAATTTCTTTCGGTTTTCTAAAGGCATTCTCGTTCCGGTCGGGTTTTGAAAATCAGGAATGACATATACCAGTTTTACATGCTGTCCTTTAGCTTGGCATTGCAAAATATTTTTCTCGAGCTTTTCAAGACACAATCCTGAAGATCCCACAGGCGATGGTACCACTTGATATTGAGCAAGGATGCTGAAGTGACTTATTCCTACATAGGAAGGGTCTTCAACGATGAGTACATCGTTTTCCTTATCACATAGTGTGAGTAATGTGAGTATGAAGCTTTCCTGCGAACCGACATTGATCAATAAGTCATCAGCGTTCGCTTTTATCTGGTAGTCATTTTCCAGATACTTTGCCATGAGCGTATTAATCACCCCTTTTGTCCTGTTGTATTGCCCTAGGTCTTTTAATATTCTTTCTGCCGAAGTGTTCTTTTCCTTACTCATATAATCAACAAAAACATCTATGTATTTCTGGAAATTATGCAAGTCAAAAAATCGTTCGTCAGGCCGCCCAGAGGCTAAAGAGATTGCATCTGGATAGTTTAGCTGGACTTCATTAAGAAATCCCATAACATCTTCTATCTGCCCGTTTGCAGTATTGTCTTTGTTAGCCATTTTTATTCTGTGTTTAGGAATGTGTTGTTTATGATTTATTTGGTCAACAGGTGTTTTCATAGCTTTTGACCATCGTCGTCTAGTGTCATTTGCTGAATGACGTGATATTTGAATGAAATGATGTTAATGGACGTTTTTTTTAGAACCGCAGTTGTGGTTAACTGCCTTGCTGCTAAACCAAACTCAAGTAATTTGCTTATACAGTTACCGTTGGTTTCTCAGTGTTTTCAATAGTTAGTGTCGAAATAGTTTGGGCTATTTCTTGTATGGATGGAGCTCTGAAAAATTGCTCTAGTTTTATTTTAATACCAAATACCGCTTTGATCTTGTTCTGCAATGTAATTGCCTTAATAGAGTTTCCTCCTATTTCAAAGAAGTTGTGTTTAATTCCAATTTTCTCAGCATTCATGTTCAGTACTGATGCCCACATGTCTACTAGTTGTTTCTCAAGTGTATTGTTAGGTGCTGTATAGCTTGAACGTATTTTTGCTCCCGGTGTTGGTAGGGCCTTTACATTTATCTTTCCGCTTAGACTTAGAGGAAAAGCCTCTAATACGATGTATGTATGGGGTATCATATAGTTGGGCAGTTGTTCTTTCAAACTTGAAATGACCTTATCTTCATTGAATTCTGCTGAAACTACATAGGCCACAAGTTGCTTTGTCCCTTCAATATCTGTACAAATGACCAAGGCTTGTTGAATCTCTTTCAAGCGTTCGAGATGATTTTCGATTTCTTCGATTTCTATTCGATGGCCTCTGAGTTTTACCTGTCGATCTTTTCTTCCTAAAAACTCGAGCCTTCCCTCTGATGTCCATTTGGCGATGTCACCAGTCTTGTACAGATGCTCCCCTTTTACAAACGGATTCTTCAGGAACTTCTCTGCAGTTAGTTCTGGTTGATCTATATACTTTTCAGCAAGTTGCGCACCGCCAATGTAGAGTTCTCCTGGGATGCCTATCGGCTTCATTTGTAAATCATCAGATAGAACGTACATACGGGTAGTATTCAATGGGGTTCCGATGGTGACCGGGTCTTCTGCGGTTATTTTTGCGAGACTTGCCCAGATGGTGGCTTCCGTCGGACCGTATAAATTCCAAATGGTTTTATTAGGGGCAATCGCCGTTAGTTGGTTCTTCAGCTTTTCTTTCAGTGTTTCTCCCCCGCTTAATATTTCAACCTGCTCTTTATTTTCCCACCCTGATTCAACAAGCATCTCCCATACGGTTGGTGTTGCTTGCAAATGCGTAGGCTTTTCTGTTGCGATCATGCCTTTGAGCAGCTCCAAGTCTTGTACTTCTTCTTCATTGGCTAAAACCAAGTTTCCGCCTAAAGAAAGTGGGAGGAAATACTCCATGATGGAAATGTCAAAAGTAAAGTCGGTAATACTTAACATTTTGAGTACACAATCCGATTGGAACTTCTCACTGATTCCTTGGATAAAGCTCGCCAGTGCCAGATGAGAAACCATCACTCCTTTTGGATTGCCAGTTGTACCCGAAGTATACATTACATACGCCGGTTGGTTTTGATTGACGGTATTGGGCTTTAAAGGTTTCGCAATAACATCAGCATTTAATTCATCGACACAAATAGTACTTATACCTTGATACGCCTCAAAACCAGTTTTTAATAACGTTTCTGTTATCACAACCGAGGCGTTAGTGTCTTTTAGTATAAATTCAATCCTATTCTTAGGGTACTTGACATGTATTGGCACATACGCCGCTCCTGCTTTCATTACTCCTAAAATGGCAACTATCATATGGGCTGAACGTGATGTACATATCGGTACTAGGTCTCCGTTACCTATCCCCAAGTTGGACAAATGGTTTGCAAATTGGGTCGCCTTATTGTTCAGTTGTTCATAAGTATATTGCTGCTTTTGGCAGGTCATAGCCAATGCATCTGGAGTATTTAATACGTTTTCCTCAAAAAGGTCAAGAATGGTTTTTCCTTCTATTTCTAATCCCGTCTTACTTTCTGAAATGTTTTGTTTTAAAGTATAGTTATCTTTTAGAATCGTTAGTTTATCAAGTCCGTTTATGACCGTACTCGTCTCTATTCCGAAATCAATAAGGCATGCTATTTCTGTTACGCCTATACTCAGTAATTTTTCTAGAAGTGGCGTGCAAGAGTCTTTGGTTCCGATAAGACTCTTATTGTTTAAATATTTATCCACCGAAAGCTCTAGAAGTTGATCAATTTCATATGATATCTCTTCTTCTATATTTTTATTCGGAATGTTTTGAAACATCTCCAATTGCTTTCTCAAATACTCTTTAAGTGGTTTTCTGACGACGTCTTGAGCTTTTTGAACGCTCTCATCTATATACGTATGTAGCATGACAGCTACTCTCGGGCTTCCTTGATGTCCATGTGCTTCATAAGCATTCTTATAAGCGGTGATTTTTTCTTCGAGCTCGTTCAGATCGTCATTTAATAGCCCCGTGAGTACTCCTGCTCCTATCTTTCCTGCGGTCATAAATGTTTCGACAGCTCCTGTGGCAGTTATCCAGATCGGGATATCGTTCTGCAATGGTTTAGGGAAAATTTCAACGTCAATCGGTTGATCTTCTGGATTGCGATAGGTCATTTTATTGCCTTTCCATAATTTTTTGATCGTGTCGATCTTTTCATACATTACCGCATGCCTATTCGTATAATCTTCTGGAAAGAAAATAAAATCATTGCTGTTCCAACCAGAGGCAAACGAAACCTCGGTGCGTCCTCCAGAAAGGTTATCAACCATCGCCCATTCTTCGGCTATGCGAACAGGGTGGTGCAGCGGTGGCACAACACTTCCCGAACGAATATTGATCGAATTGGTTTTGACAGCTATTGCAGCGCCTAACACACTCGGACTTGGGAAGGGCGCTCCAAATTCATTAAAGTGACGCTCTGGTGTCCATACCGCACTAAAACCATTCTTATCTGCCACTTCTGCACCTTTTAGCACCAGTTCATAGTTATTCTTTTCGCCTCCTTGGTTGCCAAAATAAAAAAGACTAAAGTCAAGTTGTGACGCTTCTATTCTGCTCTTTGGGCCATTGTTTCCAAATTGCAGTATGTTTTCTTTTTCTTTCTGCGGAATTATTTCTATTTCCGAAATTCCTTTTTTAGAATCCTTTACAGCGGAAAGTAATAGCAATTCCAGATGCTTTATCAAATGTTTTATCGCCTTTTCGCTATATATGTCCTTTTTGTATTCGATCTCGCAAGTAAGTCCTTCTTCTAACTCAGAAAAGTTAAACGACAGGTCAAACGCCCCGAATCTGGAATCCATTGTTTTGTATTGTTCCACTTCTAGGCCTTCAATGGTCAATGCTGTATCTGCCTTTTTGAAATTTTGAAAGATCACGAAAACATCAAATAATATGTTTCTATTCAACTCTCTTTTTAAACTAAGGTCCTGCACAAGGTCTTCAAAACGATAGTTGCTATGCTGGTAGGCTCCCAGTAGGTTCTTATTGACCAGCGCCAAGAATTCTTCAAAAGATTCCGTCCCTTCAAACTGTGTTCTTAGTACAAACGTGTCTGCAAAAAAACCTATCGTGTTATCCAGTGCTGGATGCGTCCTGTTATAGTGCGGAAATCCAATGGTAATGTCTTTTTGGTTTGAATATCTGTAAAACACCAATTTCAAAAGGGTCACTAAGCCCGAGAATAATGTTACTTTCTCACGTTTACACAGAGATTTGAACTGACTGAACACTTCTGTTTGAAACTCCATTTTTAGAATTCCAATATCTACTTGCGGTTCGATAGACCTCGTGTTTCCTATAGACAGATCTAGCTTAGGTATTTCTCCTTTAAATTGGTCTAACCAATACTTTTTATCAGCCTCTAGTTTGTTTTTCAAGTATTGCGAATTGCTCCATTCAGCATAGTCCTTAAACTGTACGTTTAGCTCTGGAAGTGAACTTAATGAATTGCCTTCGATTTCATCTTTGTAAAAGACCATCACATCCCGAAAAAGGACTTCCATCGATTTGCTATCGCAGGCTATATGATGAATCATTAAAGACAAGACCCACTTTTTTTCGGCAATTTTGAACAGGTTACACTTCAATAGCGGTCCTTGATTCAAGTCAAAAGGCCTTTGAAGTTCTTCATAGATCAATGTGTCAATTTCTTCTTCACTTTTGATTCCTTGATGCCTATTCAGCTTAAATCTTACTTCGTCCAAAGACTGAACACATTGCCTTATTGCACCATCATTTGTTTGTTTAAATACCGTTCTAAGTATTTCATGACGCTGTATTAGTTTAGAGAAAGCACTTTCCAGAGTAGACTCCTGTAGGTTTCCATTTATGGTAATTGCCGAACTCATGGTATACGCAATATTGCTCTTCTCTCCTAGATTACTGATGATCCAAGACCTTCGTTGCGGAGAACTCAATTCGTATCCTTCAGAGCGTTCTTCAACCTTTGGAATCCCCTGCGTATTCGGTCTATTTTTTTGAGTCAAAAAGTCAATCAATACCGTTTTGTTTTTTCTGACTTCCTCAATCAAATACGCAGGTATTTCATCACTTTCATAATATAACTTCAAACGTTCGTCTACTACTTTGATCGTTACATTATGAGCCTTTAGGTCATTAAGAAGGTGTGCTATTTTCATACGTTCTTTTTCGGCGTTCATTTAGATAGTGATGCTTTTCATATTATTTTGGGGCATGGGCTGTGCCACTATATGCGCCGCAATTTTGGTAATGGATTGCAATTCAAGAATGTGTTCTAATTGTAGTTTTACATTGAATTTTTTGTTGATCTGCGTCAAAAGCAACGTTCCGCTTAACGAATCTCCCCCTAAATCAAAGAAGTCTGCCTCAACTGATACCTCTTTCTCTAATAGATCCTCAAACGTCTCTTTTAAGATTTGTTGAGTTTCAAATAAAGAATACCCTTGGCTGCTGTTGGAGATATCCTCTTTTTCCGAATTATCTGAAATTTGTGGTTGGCTTTCTTCTTCGTTGACCATGGATATACCCATAGCATTAGACCTAAGTAATTCCTTTATGCTGATTTCACTAACGTCTACTTCGGTAGGGAATTTCTTCGACTCAAAAGGATATGTTGGCAATGGTATTCTAGCTCCTCTTTTTGATTCGTAGTACTTTTTCCACTCAACGTCAGCCCCATTGATCCAAACTCTTATCAGCTCTTGGAGCAAGCTGTCGTCTTCTAATTCATTTTCGTTTTCAATGTCAAACGTATTTTCCTTAGCGTCCATTTTTTTCAAAAGTTCTTCTCTGTCCTCAAACGTGATGCACTTACGGAATTCGAAGTGATTTCTTCCGATTGCCATGGTGTAACATAGGTCATCCATATCGATCCCTTTATTTTCTTGGAGGAATATTCTCAGATTTGCTTCATATCTGTGTAGTGCTTCTGGAGATTTCGCAGAAAGCAGTAACTGTTTTTTTTCACTTCTATTTAAAGCGGAAGCTTCTCGATTCGGACTTTCTTCAAGTACAACATGAACATTTGTTCCTCCTATTCCAAATGAGCTTACGCCGGCTCTTCTTGGATTTCCTCCTTTTTTATCCCACTGCCTGAGTTGATCATTGATATAAAAAGGCCCCTCGTTAAAATTGATTTCAGAATTGGGTTGGTTACAATGTAGGCTGGCAGGAATTTGCTTATGCTTTAATGACAAAGCAGCTTTTATGAGCCCGATGACTCCTGAAGCCGTGTCCGTATGGCCTAGGTTTGACTTCACAGATCCTATGGCACATTTAAAAGAAGTGTCCTTTTCAAAGGCCAGATTCAATGCTTCAACCTCTATAGGGTCACCTAACTTTGTTCCAGTACCATGGGCTTCAATATAATCTATGGTTTCGTGTCCTACTCTCGCCATTTTTAATGCAGCTCTAATGCATTCCATTTGCCCTTGAACACTGGGTGCCGTATATCCTGCTTTTCTGTTTCCGTCATTGTTGGCCGCACTTCCTTTAATCACCGCATAAATATGATCGTCGTCTTTTATGGCATCATCCAAGCGTTTTAAAACGACTACTCCGGCTCCTTCACTAAAAACAGTCCCAGTAGCATCATCATCAAAGGGCCTGCAATATCCGTCTTTGGACATAATAGAACCCTCGTTATAATAATATCCAATCTGAGTGTCGGTACTAAGAGAAATACCCCCAGCAATCGCTAGTTGAGCTTCTCCTAATAGCAACCCTCTACAGGCCAGATGCACTGAAGACAACGAAGTAGAACAGGCCGTGTCTATGGTAAAGGCGGGTCCCTTTAAATTGAGATTATAAGAAATCAGGGATGCAAGATGGTTTCGGTCACTGATCAAATCGAGTGTAATATCATCTATTTTTTTGTCCGTATTTGTATGGAAAGCATGTAACTTCCAATTCAAATCACTACTGCTTCCGGCATATAAACTTATTTCACCATTTACAGCCTCTGTTGTATATCCCGAATCTTCTAAGGCTTGCCAGACACACTCATGATAAATTCGGTGCAACGGATTCATAAGGGCTGCTTCCCTTTCTGTGTAGTTGAAAAAAGCAGCGTCAAAGTGCTCTTTATCTTTCAATCTAGAATTGAGGTTAACAAACCCCTTTTCTTTTTCCTCTTCAAGATGTATTCCTTTAGAAGAAAGTTCACTTTCATCGATGAAATCTAAAAGCGATGTTTCTTGGGTCAAACTATGCCAAAATTCTCTCCAGTTCTCTATACCGGGAAGCCTGCAAGAGATTCCTATTATTGCTATTTCCAAACCAGTTTTTCCCATTTATATGCTTGTATTAATACTAAACTTTGTTATTATCTTTAGAATGGATGATTGTACTTTTCTCAATCAGTTTTGTTGTTCAAAACACTATCTATTTGATCGTTTACTTTGTCCATTTTCTTGTCCAATTCCAGTAACGACATTTCTTTGTTTTCGTAAACCCACTTGGTCAATTTTTCTATCGTTGGATAGGTGAATATTTTAACAATCGGAACTTTGATTTGAAAGGTTTTCTTAATTCGTCTAGCCAATGTCATGGCCTTGATAGAGTCTCCCCCAAGATCAAAGAAGTTTTGTTCTGGATTAACTTCGTTAATACTCAATACTTCTTTCCAAATACCGATCAATTGATCTTCTACTTCTTCGAGACTCACTGATTTTTTCTCTGTTTGCTTCCAAATGCTGTTTCAAGGCTCCTAGAAGCGATTAACATTTTGTTCACCGTTATTTTATATGGTGATCTTAGGTTTTTCAATTTTCTTGGTTTTCATTTCAGCAATTGTTTGTGACATTCCCCGAACTGAAGGATCTTTGAAAAATTGCTCCAGTTTCATTTTTATATCAAAAACCGCTTTCACCTTGTTCTGAAGGGTAATCGCCTTTATAGAATCGCCTCCCAATTCAAAGAAGTTATGCGTAATGCTGATCGTTTCAGAATCGATCTGTAATATTGAAGACCATATGTCTATTAGTTGTTTCTCTATCATGTTGGAAGGAGGTATAAACTCCTCGCCTACAGTAAAATTAACTTCTGGAAGCTCCTTATAGTCAACTTTTCCGTTTCTAGTCAGTGGTAAGTCTTCGAGTTCTATGTAAAATCTCGGTATCATATAATTGGGTAAAATTTTCCCCAATGAATCTATGATAGTTGATTTATCTATCTCTTTATCCGTTACCAAGTAACTCACTAACTGCAGGCTGCCAGATACCTCTTTGGCCATCACCAGTACCTTTTCTATGCCAGTCACAAGCTGTATACAACGTTCCACTTCTCCTGGCTCGATTCGGTAGCCGCGTATCTTTACCTGACGGTCCTTACGGCCCAGGAACTCCAAGACACCGTCTGAGGTCCATCTGGCCAGGTCGCCCGTTCGATATAGCCTCCCGTCTTCATCTGGGTTTACTATAAACTTCTCCTTGGTCAATTCCTCACGGTTCAGGTAGCCCATGCTCACCTGTGGGCCGCTTACACAGAGTTCTCCCGTCACGCCAATTGGCGTTAGGTTCCCCGACGCGTCCAACAGGACTATGTGGTTCTCATGGATAGGTCTTCCTATGAGGTTGCCAGATTCAGGAATGGCATCACCAGGACCATAGGTCATGCAGCTCACTACCACCGTGCTCTCGGTCGGACCATAGAACACGTGGATCTTCGCCTTTGGAAATACCTCCCTCATGCTGTTGAGCAGACTGTTAGGTACCCTGTCGCCACCAACGTACAGTTCTCTGATGTGGGCATAGGTCTCTGCGATGTCATTGTCACGTATCGTGGCCACCAACTCACCCATCAGCGAGGGCACAGCATGGAAGCTGTCAGAACTCTTCAACACCTCTAATAATAACTCTGGGTCACGTACCACCACATCACTCAACAACATTGCCGTCCCACCAGATAACAAAGGGTTGAACAGTTCGAAGAGGAAGATGTCAAAGCTGTTCGAGGCCATCACAGGTTGTTTTCCGCTTCTTATGAATAGCTCTTCGAACCCTCCCGTGAAGCTGTAGAGGCTTTGATGATTTACCATCACGCCTTTTGGCTTGCCGGTTGTCCCCGACGTATATATGATGTAAGCAAGTGCTGAGGGTTCAAGAGATGCTAGCTCAGTCCCTTCATCTATATTGTTTTTTAATAGCTCTTCTATATCAAGCGTTGCCACATCTATCCCTTCCAGATATTCAAACACCGACGTTGTTCCCAATACGGCCTCGCAACCGCTGTCCTCGATAATGAAATCCAATCGTTCCCGCGGATGAGAAACGTCAACCGGTACATAGACATAACCACTTTTCAATATTCCAAGGATACCGATGAGCATCTCTAGGGAGCGCTCCATGTGGAGTACCACTTTGGCACCAAGCTCGAAGCCCTGTGCCTGCAGGTAATGGGCCACCTTGTCCGACTGCATGTCAAGTTCTTTGTATGTCAAACTCTTTGCTTCAAGGGCAACCGCTATAGCTTCAGGAGTGTTGGCCACCTGTGTTTTGAAAACATCGATTATCGTCCCCGGCTCGTTGGGCGTATCCAGAGAAGGGTTGAATACTTCTAGAAGTTTCAATCGTTCTCCGGGAGTTATGTAGCTCAGTTCTTTTATATGGCTGACACCACTGACCATACTTTCTAGCACTCGTTTAAAGTGTCCCTGAAGCATGCTTATGAAAGAAGCTCCAAATAGTTCTTTGTTATGGTCAAATTTGATCGTTATCGACTCTCCGAACAGCCCCACACCTAAAGTAAGAACGTAGTTGGTGTATTCATGACCACTGACATTGCTTACGGAGAGGTCATTAGAAGCATTTAAGGCCTCGTCAACGGGATAGTTCTCGAAAACCAACAGCGAGTCAAAAGGTGTAGTTTGGAGTCCTGCATATCTTTGTATTTCGTTTAGTGATATATGACCGTATTCTTCGCGTGCCACAGTATGTCCTTTTTGAAGTTTGTTCAACCAGTTATCGATATGATCATCTTCGGATATACTGGTGCACACTGGGATGGTGTTAATATACAGTCCTACTCCCTTTTCTATGTTCTCAAACTTCGAGTCTCTCCCCGATACTGTGGCTCCAAACACCACTGTCTGCTCTCCCGTATAGCGCGATAGCAGGTAGCTCCATGCTCCTTGGATGATCGTGTTCAATGTCAAGTGATACTTGGCAACGTATTCTTTTAATTGCATTGTCAGTGACGTACCAAGATTCAAACTCGCCGTACTGTTTGCAAAGGTTTTGTTACGAAGGTTCTCTTCCTTGAAGAACGGCAAATGAGTTGGATTGGAGACGTCCTGCAGATAGTCTTTCCAGAAGTCTACCAATGCTGTTTTGTTCTTTTTTTTGAGTTCACGGATGAAAGTCCCATAATGGTCATCACGTAAGATTGGTAACGGATTTCCCTTTGCCAGTTGCGTATAGCAGCTCACGAATTCTCCCATCAGTACTGAGAGTGACCAACCGTCCCATAGAATGTGGTGATTCTTCATTAACAGTCTCGTACGGTCAGGCAGGTGGATCAGGTTAAAGCTGAACAAGGGCGCCTCTTCCATTATAAAACCTTCCGCTTTAATTTTGGAGACATACGCGTTTACTTCATCAGATAGCGTTTCCGAATCAATATTCCTGTAATCAACCTCATCGATCTTTAATGTTACTTGATCGTAGACACATTGTACTGTAGTGTCAAAATAGCCTGCATGGATTCCTGTTCTTAGTATACTATGGTGGTTTGCAATATAATCCCAGCTTTTTCGGAAGAGCTCTGGGTCAAGCCCCCCTATAAAATCGCAACTAAAATGAGTTACATAGGCAGCGGCATTATCTCCATAAATACTATGAAACAACATCCCCTCTTGTAACGGGCTCAGCACGCTTATATCTGTAATAGTCCCTTGGTGAAATGGCAGTTCTTTAAAGGTCTGTAAAGATGCATGGTCTATCGCCAATGGCAAGCCATAATCCGAGGGTGTCTTTACGACACCTTCTACCGCTTTGCAGTGGCTTATTATATCTTCTAAAGCTCTTTGATAGGAAACGCTCAATGCCTCGATGGTTTCCATTTTATATTGGTTACTATCATATATCCATACGAATCGTAACGAGCCAGATACTAGCATTCCATTGACCGATAGCTTGTGTGGATTGATGTTCGACTTATGGATATCGGACCCTTTGTCCAGAGAACTGAACTTTAGTAGTGCCTCTGGCGAGTCATCAAGGCTATTATCAAAGTCTCCTAAGTAGTTAAATACTATATCTGAGAAGTCTTTGTCCAGATCTTCTGCTTTAGTCAAGTGACGTAACACTCCGAAGCTCATTCCCTTTTTAGGAATACTACGCAGTCTGTCCTTAGTTCCGGCGATCAGGTCTGATAAGTTCTCTTTATTCTCTAGCAGTACCGGGTATACTGTAGTGAACCATCCCACCGTTCGAGTAATGTCCATGTCTTCGAAGAGATCCTCACGACCGTGGCCCTCCAACGAGATTACTACCTTATTCTTGTCGCAGTACTCACTTAGCGTCCTTGACAGAGCGCTCAACAGGATGTCATTGGTCTCTGTACCATAGCTATAATGGACTTCTTGAAGCAGTGATCTAGTGGTCTCTTGGTCAATAAGCAGTTCGATATCTGCCATAGCCGAAAGGTCACTGTTACCCTCATAACCAGAGTCATTTGGAAAAGAGGTATGGTCTTTCAATATATTTTGCCAGTAGCCATGTTCTTGAAGTAGTTCTTTACTTTTCGCATATTCAGCGAGGCACTGCTGCCATTGGCGGTACGAGCTACCTTTGGAAGGCAGCGTCGGCTCTTCGCCCTTCATTGCCATCTTTAGAAGTTCTTCAAAATCTTCCAACAATATTCTCCAGGACACGCCATCTACAGAAAGGTGATGGACAATAATCAACAGGTGTGATGTCAGGTCTTCTCCTCTGAACAGTACGAAGCGGTATACATCACCTTTGGTGATATCCAGGTCCGATTGGTAATATTCTCCTCTAACCCCAATCTCTGATAAGGACGCTATCTGCTCTTCTATCAACGTTACCTTATAATCAATGTAGTGAGCATTTAAGTCGTTCTCTGATACTTCATAGCCAATGCGCAAGGCATCGTGCTGCTCTACCAACACTGTAAGTGATTGGGAAAGGTCTTCCTTTGACACCGAGGGGTCCAATTCTAGTAGCACCGATTGATTGTAGTGATTGGGGTGTGGTTGATCACTCTCGAAAAAATCTCGTTGGATCGGTAGTAGCCCCAGCTCGCCATCAAGAATCCCCTGCTCGGTCTGTATTGATTTTTCGGCTGTAAGGTTGGCCGACAGCCTAGAGATGGTCTGGTGTTCAAAAACATCCTTGACTTTAAAGTGAATGTCTGCTGTCTTCGCACGACTCACCATTTGGATAGCCTTGATGGAGTCTCCTCCGAGCTCGAAGAAGTTATGGGTAATGCCAATATTTTCAGAATCGATTTGTAGTACCGAGGACCATATGTTCACCAATTGTTTTTCTATTGTATTGGAAGGCGGTACTAGATTATCATCTATATTGAAGTCAACTCCTGGTAAACTCTTATAGTCGACCTTCCCATTTTGGGTCAGAGGTAATGCTTCTAACCCCATATAGAATCTTGGTACCATATAGTTGGGTAATATGCCCTCCAATGAACTTATGATCGCTGACTTGTCGATCTCTTTCTCAGTTACCAGATAGCTCACCAACTGCAGGCTACCCGACACCTCCCTGGCCACCACAAGCACCTGATCGATACCCGTGGCCTCGGTGATGGCGCGTTCCACCTCTCCTGGCTCAATGCGGTAGCCGCGAACCTTCACTTGGCGATCCTTGCGACCAAGGAACTCCAGGACGCCGTCTGCGGTCCATCTGGCGAGGTCACCCGTGCGGTATAGGCTGCCATTCCCATATGGATTATCGATGAACTTCTCCTGGGTCAGCTCCTTGCGGTTCAGGTAGCCCATGCTCACCTGTGGGCCATTCACACAGAGTTCTCCTGTTACCCCTATCGGTGACAGGGTGTTTGCTTCGTCCAATAGTAATATGCGGTTCTCATGGATTGGACGTCCGATAGCATTCCCTGATTCAGGAATGGCATCATCAGGCCCGTAGGTCATGCAACTAACCACCACCGTACTCTCGGTCGGACCATAGAACACATGGATTCTCGCATCAGGGAACACCTCGCGTGTGTTTTCTAATAAGCTATTCGACACCTTGTCCCCGCCCACAAATAGTTCCTGTATGTGTCGGTATGCATCCTCTGTGCTTTCTTCTCGTATCGTGGCCACCAATTCACCCATGAGTGAGGGAATGGCATGGAAGCTATCTGATTCCTTAAGCATCTCAAGCAATAACTCGGGTTCTCTGACCACAGCGTCACTCAATAGCATCGCTGTCCCTCCAGATAACAAGGGATTGAACAGTTCAAACAGGAAGATGTCGAAGCTGTTCGAGACCATCACAGGTTGTTTCCCGCCTCTTATAAATAGTTCATCAAAACCACCCGTGAAGCTGTGGAGGCTCTGATGGCTTACCATCACGCCCTTTGGCTTTCCGGTGGTTCCAGAAGTATATATAATATACGCTAGCGCTGAAGGTTCAGGGAATAGCAGTTCGACTTCTTCTGTGATATCAATATTTAATAGTTCCTCTATTTTGAGTGTTTTTACTTTTATTGCTCCCAACGATTCTAATACTGAAGTGGTTCCCAAAAGAAACTCGCAACCACTATCTGCAATGATGTAATCCAGTCGCTCTTTCGGATGGGAAACATCGACAGGTACATAAACATAACCGCTTTTCAATATCCCGAGGATACCGATAAGCATCTCTAGAGAGCGCTCCATGTGGAGTACCACTTTGGTGCCAAGCTCGAAGCCTTGTGCTTGCAGGTAATGGGCCACCTTTTTTGACTGCATATCGAGTTCTTGGTATGTCAAACTCTTTTCTTCAAACGTAACTGCAACGGCTTCCGGGGTGTTGATCGCCTGTTCTTTGAACAAATCGACCACTGTTCCAGGGTTCTTCGCGGTATCAAACGAAGGATTGAACGTTTCTAAAAGTTGGAGTTCTTCCGAAGGAGTTAATATGGAAAGTTTCCCAATCGATTGCTTCGTATCTACTAGCACAGATGTAATGAGTTCTTTAAAGTGACTTGCCATCCTTGCGATGGTTTCCGCTTTAAATAAATCTGTACAATAGTTAAAAATCATCTGAAGTCCTTTCGGTGTTTCAGCAATATCTATTGTCAGGTCAAATTTTGACGTTTCGGTGGCTACCTCTTCAAATTCAATCTTTGCATCTCCCAATTGTATTCCAGAGACTTGCTCATTGTTCTGCAGCGAGAATAAAGTTTGTACCAATGGAGTCCTGCTTGGGTCGCGTCCCTTTACCACCCGTTCTACTACTTTTTCAAATGGGACGTCTTGGTGAGCATAGCCTCCTAACACTGTTTGCTTAACTTCGGTCAACAATTCTGCGAATGACATGGACGATGTTATTGTGCTTCGTAAAGCGATCGTATTCACAAAGAATCCTATCAACCCTGATATGGCACTTTCTGATCGATTTGCCACGGGGACACCCACGCAGATGTCTTCTTGGTTTGTGTAGCGATGCAAAAGGACTTTGTACAGAGTTAATAACAACATAAAGAGCGTCGTTTCATTTTCTTTGGCAAAGGCTTTCAGCTGAGCCGTATGTGCAGCATCCAAGTCACATGTGTAGCTCGCTCCGCGAATACTTTGTGTTGCCGGACGATTGAAATCTATCGGCAACTCTAAGGTTTCAACGCCCTGTAACTGGTCTTTCCAATAGTTGAGGCGTTTCTCGAATGTTTCCCCTGAAAGATGTTCACGTTGCCAGATGCTGTAGTCTGCATATTGTATGGGTAGTTCGGTAAGTGTAGTCGGTTTTCCAGATCGTTCAGCGTTATATAAGACTTCCAATTCATTTACCAGAACCGGAACGGACCAGCCATCACCTGCAATATGGTGCATCACTACCGTCAGTACATGCAAATCAGAAGCGAGTTCAAATACCCTTACGCGCAACATATAATCTCTGGAGAGGTCAAACGCACGATTTACCTCATTGCCTATAGTCGTTTTCAGGTCGTGATCGGTTATATTATGTGTTACTGTTTTCTCGACAGAAAAATCAGCGCTAGTTAATAACTGCTGATAGCCAACCCCATCTTTTTCCAAGAATACGGTACGAAGCGATTCATGGCGTTCAATGATCTGCTTGAAGCAAGATGACAACAGTTCATGATTTAGTGTTCCGGTGACACGCAATACCGAAGGCAGGTGATAATTGGTCGTGCCTTCGAGCTTGTCCACGACCCACAGACGTTCCTGCGGAAACGACATGGGAATGGCATCTTCAACCGTGAAATTAGCCACTCGTCTTTTTACTAGTTTTTTTAATGCTTTTGATTGTGTATTTTTCTTGAATCTGAGAAATGAAATAATTTCAGATTTGTGTTCTTCAAGTTGAGTCAGTGTATTTTTATCAGGCTTAGCTCCCTTTCTCACTTTTAATTTTAGAACATCGTCTTCAAAAAGGGTTAGTATTCCTTCATCTTTTGCTTTTTGTAATAGCTCGACTACTTCTTTTTTAATTACTGATCCGGACTCACTTCCAATTGAAATCGATGCTTTGATTGTTGCATGTTCTTCATAATCACTTTCGTCTACGCTCATCATTAATAGTTCGAGATAACTAAAGAAGTTGCTTATCGTAGGGTGCTCGAACAGGTCGGTAAGATTTATGACGGTATCGAATGTTGCATTTACT
The DNA here is from genome assembly GCA_028279515.1 of Flavobacteriaceae bacterium. Classification (GTDB taxonomy): domain Bacteria; phylum Bacteroidota; class Bacteroidia; order Flavobacteriales; family Flavobacteriaceae; genus JANQNQ01. The sequence continues at coordinate 132,567 of JANQNQ010000004.1, read as the reverse complement.
TTTGTCAGAAGACGCATTGCTTTAATAGAGTCTCCTCCTATCTCAAAGAAGTTGTGTGTTGTACTGATGTCCTTTGAATCGATTTTTAGCACTGAGGACCATATATCGGCCAACTGTTTTTCTATGGTGCTAGAAGGTGCTACAAAATCATCATCTGTATTGAAGTCAACTCCTGATAAATTCTTGTAGTCAATCTTTCCATTTCGGGTCAAGGGTAAGGCATCTAATCCTATGTAGAACCTCGGTACCATATAATTAGGAAGGACGCCCTCCAATGATTGTATTATGGCTGTCTTGTCGATCTCCCTCTCCATCACCAGGTAGCTCACCAGTTGCAGGCTGCCAGAGACCTCTTTGGCCACCACAAGCACCTGGTCGATGCCCGTGGCCTCGGTGATGGCACGTTCTACCTCTCCTGGCTCGATGCGGTAGCCGCGAACCTTCACCTGGCGGTCCTTGCGACCAAGGAACTCCAGGACACCATCTGATGTCCATCTGGCCAGGTCGCCCGTTCTGTAGACCTTTCCTTCCCCGTATGAGTTGTCGATGAACTTCTCTGCGGTCAGCTCCTCGCGGTTCAAGTAGCCCATGCTCACCTGTGGGCCGCTCACGCACAGCTCACCCGTAACACCGATCGGTGTCAGGGTGCTCGATGCATCCAACAGCACTATCTGGTTCTCGTGGGTCGGTCTGCCTATGTAGTTCCCCGACTCTGGGATGATGTCTTCTTTTTCGTAGGTCATGCAGCTCACAACCACCGTGCTCTCGGTAGGACCGTAGAACACGTGGATCTTTGCATCAGGGAACACCTCCCGCATGCTCATCAGCAGCGTGTTGGGTACCCTGTCGCCGCCAACGTACAGTTCTTTTATATGCCCATAGGAGCTCTGCATTCCCTCTTCACGTATCGTGGCCACCAGCTCTCCCATCAGCGAGGGCACCGCATGGAAGTTGTCAGTGCTCTTCAACACCTCAAGCAGCAGTTCTGGGTCGCGCACCACTTCGTCACCCAGCAGCATCGCCGTGCCTCCCGAAAGTAACGGGTTGAATAGCTCGAACAGGAAGATGTCGAAGGCGTTGGAGGCCATCACTGGCTGTCTGCCGCCTCGGGTGAACATCCCCTCGAAGCCGCTGGTGAAGCTGTGGAGGCTCTGATGGCTCACCATCACTCCCTTGGGCTTTCCGGTGGTACCTGAAGTATATATGATATAGGCCACGGCCGAAGGCTTTGGAGAGGATAGTTCGGTCCCTACAGCCATATTATCTTTTAGCAGTTCTTCTATATTGAGCGTTGCAACGTCCGTCCCTCCAAGCGATTCGAGCACTTGGGCGGTGCAAAGCACGGCCTCGCAGCCACTGTCCTCGATGATATAGTTCAGTCGCTCCTTTGGATGAGACACGTCCACTGGCGCGTACACGTGACCGCTCTTCATGATTCCAAGGATACCGATCAGCATCTCCAAAGAGCGCTCCATGTGCAGCACGATCTTGGATTCAGGTCCGTAACCTTGCGTTTGTAGGTGGTGTGCGACCTTGTCCGACTGGGCGTCAAGGGCCTCGTATGTGAGGTTTCTGTCGCCAAAGGTCACCGCTAGCGCTTCAGGCGTGATCGACGCCTGGTCCCTGAACACATCGACCACCGTCCCGGGTTCGCTCGGTGTGCCCAATGATGGGTTGAATGCTTCTAGAAGCTGTAACTTTTCCGAAGGGGTCATATATTGTAAATCCTTTATTTGACTTGCACCGCTAGCGATGCTTTCCAACACCCGCTTGAAATGCCCTTGCAGCATGCTAATAGCGTTAGCATCAAATAATTCCTTGTTGTGATCGAACTTGATCGATATCGACTCGCCAAACAGTCCCACACCCAATGTAAGGACATAGTTGGTGTACTCATGGCCGTCGATGTTGGCTATCGATAGGTTTCTCGAGTTGCTCAACAGGGCCTCGTCTACCGGGTAGTTCTCGAAGACCAGCAACGTATCAAAAGGTGTAGACTGGATTCCAATATATCCCTGGATCTCGTTCAGCGAAATGTGGCTGTATTCCTCTCGAGCGGTGGTATGCCCTTTCTGTAGCTCATCTAACCAGTCCTTCACAGTATTGCCTTCTGATATGTTGCTACAGACCGGGATGGTGTTGATGTACAGGCCAACCCCGTTCTCTATGTTCTCCAGTTCAGAATCGCGGCCCGATACCGTAGCCCCGAAGACCACCGTCTCCTCGCCCGTATAGCGTGAGAGAAGATAGCTCCATGCGCCTTGGATCATCGTGTTTAATGTCAGGTGGTGCTTGGCCGCATATTCTTTCAGTTGCGTTGTCAGTGTAGCACCAAGATCCAGACTCGACGAACGGTTTGCGAAGGTCTTGTTGCGAAGGTGCTCCTTCTTGAAGAAAGGCAGGTATATCGGATGGGAGATGTCTAGCAGATAGTCCTTCCAGTAGTCTGCCACGGTACCCTTGCTTTTTGATTTGATATCATGTATGAAGTCACCATAATGATCTTCGTCTATAGCAGGCAATAATCGGCCTTCAGATAGATTTTCATAGCAGCTCACAAACTCTCCCATCAATACCGAAAGCGACCAGCCATCCCAAAGGATGTGGTGGTTCTTCATCAGTAGTCTCGTGCGGTCATCGGGCAAGTGGATCAGCCTGAAGCTGAACAATGGTGCCTCTTCCAGTGTGAATCCTTCTGATTCTACCTTAGAAATATGTGCATCTAATGCAGCTTCTATAGAAGACTCATCAATATCTGTGTAATCGACCTCTTCAATCTTTAATGCTACTTTTTTATAGACACATTGTACAGGAACGGAAAGTTCATCTGCAAAGATTCCCGTTCTAAGAATACTGTGCTTACTGGTGATATGTTCCCAGCTCTTTCGGAATATCTGCGCATCAAGTCCACCGATAAAATCGCATGTAAAACTAGTAACATAAGCAGATGCATCATCATCGTATAAACTGTGAAACAGCATTCCTTCCTGTAGTGGACTGAGTGTGCTGATATCGGTGATGACATCTGCATGGGACGGTAAGTTCTTGAATGCTTGTAACGATGCGTGGTCCACCGTAAGTGGAAGTCCATAGTCGGATGGTGTCTTAATGGTGTTTTTAATAGCCGTGCAGTGCCTAATAATATCTTTTAAAATTGTTTGGTAGGCAGCACTCAGTGCCTCTATGCTTTCTTTTTTGTAATAATTGCTATCATACGTCCATACTAATCGTAATTCTCCCGATGCGAGCATTGCTGTCACCCCTAATTTGTGTGGGTTCTTGTTCGAGCTGTGAATATCCGATCCCTTTTCGAGGGAACTGAACGTAAGTAGTGCCTCATCCGAGTCATCAAGGCTGTTATCGAAGTCACCCAGATAGTTGAACACGATATCCGAGAAGTCCGTGTCGAGCCCCTCTGCTTTTGAAAGGTGGCGTAGCACGCCAAAGCCTATCCCCTTGTTGGGAATGCTTCTTAGCCTATCCTTGGTGTCAGCTATCAGGTCTGACAGGTTGGTCCTGTTCTCCAACAGTACTGGGTACACTGTGGTGAACCATCCCATCGTTCGGGTGATGTCCATACCGTCGAATAGGTCCTCGCGACCGTGGCCCTCCAGTGAAACCACCACCCGATCCTTGCCACTGTGGTCGCAGAGCGCCTTGGACAGCACGCTCAACAGGATGTCATCGATTCCCGTTCCATAGCTGTGATGGATGTCCTGCAGCAAGGTCCTGGTGGTCTCATTGTCTATTGTTGATTCTATTTCCTCTATGTCTGTTAATGTGCTTTCTTCACTGTGATCGTGGTCGGTCGGGAGGGTCTCATAGTTATTTAGAGTAGCCATCCAGTAGTCGAGTTCATCCAACAGTTCTGCACTCTGTGCGTATTTCGCTAGTTGTTCCTGCCATTGACGGTAGGAACTTCCCTTTGGCCCTAACGAGTGTTGCTCATTCTTCAGAAGGTTCTCAAGGTCCTCCAAAAGAATCCGCCATGACACGCCGTCTACCGACAGATGGTGGATGACCATCAGAAGGTGTGGGGCGAGTCCCTCGCCCTCGAACAGCACGAAGCGACATACCTCGCCAGTAGTGATGTCCAATTGCGACTGGTAGTACCCTCCTCGGGTCCCTATCTCTGACAGCGAACCTATGCGTTCCTCTATCAGTGCTGCCCTTTGGTCGGTGTAATGGGCACGTACTTCGCCATCTGATATTTCGTAGCCAATGCGAAGCGCATCGTGCTGCTCTACCAGCAATGATAGGGAGTCTGCAAGCAGTTCCTTGGATATCGAGGCGTCCAGTTCCAAAAGCACCGACTGGTTGTAGTGGTTCGGGTGTGGTTGATCACCCGTGAAGAAGTTGCGCTGGATTGGAAGCAGTCCCAGCTCCCCGTCGAGCATTCCCTGCTCGCTCTGCGCCAGCTCCTCCGCGGGGAGGTTGGCCGAAAGCCTAGATATCGTCTGGTGCTCGAACACATCCTTAGCCTTGAAGTGGACACCTTGGTTCTTCGCGCGGCTGACGAGCTGGATCGCCTTGATCGAATCCCCGCCGAGCTCGAAGAAGTTATGGGTCGTACTAATATTGTCTTCACCGATGCCCAATACCGAGGACCATATACCCAATAGGCTCTCCTCGGTCTCGTTGGTAGGTGATATGATGTTCTCACTTGGTTTGAAGTCGACTTCGGGCAGCGCCTTGTGATCTACCTTTCTGTTGCGGGTCAGTGGCAGGGCTTCCAGACCGATGTAGAACCTGGGTACCATGTACCCGGGAAGTGTACCCTCCAACGAGCGTATAATCTCTGTACTGTCTATCTCCTTGTCCGTGACCAGATAGCTTACCAGCTGCAGGCTGCCCGATACCTCCCTGGCCATCACCAGCACCTGCTCGATGCCCGTGGCCTCGGCGATGCCACGCTCAACCTCTCCCGGTTCGATGCGGTAGCCACGTACCTTCACCTGGCGGTCCTTTCTGCCAAGGAACTCCAGAACGCCATCCGACGTCCATCGGGCCAGGTCGCCCGTTCGGTATAGCATGCCCTCACCGTATGGGTTGGCAATGAACTTCTCCTCTGTCAACGACTCCCTGTTCAGGTAGCCCATGCTCACCTGTGGACCGCTCACGCACAGCTCGCCCGTAACACCGATCGGTGTCAGGGTGCTCGATACGTCCAACAGCACTATCTGGTTCTGGTGGGTCGGTCTGCCTATGTAGTTACCCGACTCAGGTATGATATCAGTTGGTTGGTAGGTCATGCAGCTCACCACCACCGTGCTCTCGGTAGGACCGTAGAACACATGGATCTCTGCATCAGGGAACACCTCCCGCATGCTCATAAGCAGCGTGTTGGGCACCCTGTCTCCGCCAACGTACAGTTCTTTTATGTGCCCATAGGAGCTCTGCGTTCCCTCCTCTCGTATCGTGGCCACCAGCTCGCCCATCAATGAGGGCACTGCATGGAAGCTGTCAGTGCTCTTCAACACCTCAAGCAGCAGTTCTGGGTCGCGCACCACTTCGTCTCCCAGCAGCATAGCCGTGCCTCCCGAAAGTAACGGGTTGAACAGCTCGAACAGGAAGATGTCAAAGGCATTGGATGCCATCACTGGCTGTCTGCCGCCTCGGGTGAACATCCCTTTGAAGCCACTAGTGAAGCTGTGGAGGCTGTGATGGCTCACCATCACTCCCTTGGGCTTGCCTGTGGTCCCTGAAGTATATATTACATAGGCAGTGGATTCGGATGACACCGCTTCCAGTGCTGGTGTCGTGATATCTTCGCCATTGAGGATCTCTCTTATGTCATGCGCTGTTGGCGCTACTATCTCTGATGGCCCTGAGACCAGTATGGCCTCGCAGCCACTGTCCTCGATGATGTAGTCCAGTCGCTCCTTTGGATGAGACACGTCCACCGGTACGTACACGTGACCGCTCTTCATGATCCCAAGGATACCGATCAGCATCTCCAAAGAGCGCTCCATGTGCAGCACGATCTTGGATCCCGGTCCGTAACCTTGCGCTTGTAGGTGGTGTGCGACCTTGTCCGATTGGGCGTCAAGGGCCTCGTACGTGAGGCTTCTGTCGCCAAATGTGATCGCTACAGCTTCAGGCGTGATCGACGCCTGGGCCCTGAACACATCGACCACCGTCCCAGGCTCGCTCGGTGTGTCCAATGATGGGTTGAATGCTTCTAGTAGCTGTAACTTTTCCGAAGAAGACAACATGGAAAGTCTTCCGATCGGTTGTTCAATATCTGTTAACACAGATGCAATGAGTTCCTTGAAGTGGCTTGCCATCTTTATGATGGTTTCTTCTTTGAATAAGTCTGTGCAATAGTCAAAACTCATCTCAAGCCCTTCTGACACTTCAACTATATCTAATGTTAGGTCAAATTTTGAGGTTTCAGTAGTTACCTCTTCAAATGTTATCGTCGCATCCCCCAATTGCACCCCGGTCACTTGCTCGTTGTTCTGCAATGAGAATAGCGTCTGTACTAAAGGTGTTCTACTTGTATCTCTTCCCTTTACGACACGTTCGACTACCTTTTCAAAGGGAACCTCTTGATGGGTATATCCCCCAAGTACCGTTTGTTTTACTTCATTCAATAATTCTGTAAATGGTATGGATGGTGCTATCGTGCTTCGAAGCGCGATCGTATTCACGAAGAATCCTATAAGTCCTGATATGGCACTCTCTGATCGGTTGGCCACTGGAACACCCACGCAGATGTCTTCTTGCTGGGTATAGCGATGTAACAGTATTTTATATAAAGTCAGCAACAGCATGAAAAGCGTCGTCCCCTTTTCTTTTGCCAACGCATTGAGCTGTACCGTCTGTTCGGTTTGCAATTGACATGTATAGTTAGCTCCGTTATTGCTTTGTGTTGCTGGCCGGTTGAAATCCAACGGCAACTCTAGGGTCTCGACTTGCTGCAACTGGTCTTCCCAATAGTTTAGTCGCTTTTCCAATGTTTCACCTAAAAGGTGCTCGCGTTGCCAGATGCTGTAGTCTGCATATTGTACAGGCAGTTCTGGAAGTGTGGCCGGTTTGCCAGATAATTTGGAATTATAAAGTTCTTCTAGTTCGCTTACCAAAATTGGAACCGACCATCCATCTCCTGCGATGTGATGCATGACCACTATCAGTACATGCGAATCTGAGGCCAGTTTTAATACGTTTGCCCTCAACATATAGTCTTTGGAAAGGTCGAATGCACGATTCACTTCATTGCTGATAAGTGTCTTCAGCTCTTGATCTGTTATCCTGTTTACAGCTGTCTTTTCTATTTGAAAGTTAGCAGTATTTAATAGTTGTTGATATCCGACTCCGTCTCTTTCAAGGAATATTGTGCGCAATGACTCATGGCGGTCGATGATCTGCTTGAAGCAAGACGACAATAGTTCATGATCCAATTCTCCAGTAATTCGTAAGACCGAGGGCAGGTGGTAATTGGTGGTTCCTTCGAGTTTGTCCATCACCCATAGGCGTTCCTGAGGGAATGACAATGGAATGGCATCTTCGACCGTGAAATTGCCCACTCGTCTTTTGGTCAGGTTTTTTGACGTTTCCGACTGTGTGTTTTTCTTGGCGCTTAGAAACGAGATGATTTCAGACTTGTGCTCTTTAAGTTGGTCCAATATGGTTTTATCAGGTCTCTCTCCTTTCTTCACTTTCAGTTTTAGGGTATCGTCTTCCAGAAGGACATGTATTCCTTCACTTTTTACGCTCTGCAATAACCTGACTATTTCTGTGTTTGTTAATGACATTGTCTTATGTAGTAGGTATCGATTATTTTAAAGGGTGTATTCTTCGTAGTCACTTTCGTCTACACTAACTGTGAGTAGTTCGATATAGCTATGGAAGCTACTTATTGTGGGATGTTCGAACAGGTCGGTGAGATTTATAGTGGTGTCAAATGTTGAGTTTATCTTTGTGAACAGACGCATCGCTTTTATGGAGTCTCCTCCTATTTCGAAGAAATTGTGCGTCGTGCTAATCTTTTCTTGTTCTATGTCTAAAACTGAGGACCAAATCTTTAATAAAGTTTCTTCTGTTGGATTGGATGGTAGTACAAGATCGTTGGTCTTATCAATGGCCACATCTGGTAAGAATTTATAATCTACCTTTCCGTTGCGGGTCAATGGTAGGACCTTCAGTCCAATGTAAAACCTAGGCACCATGTACCCGGGAAGTGTGCCCTCCAACGATTGTATTATCTCTGAACTGTCTAGCTCCTTATCGGTCACTAGGTAGCTTACCAGCTGCAGGCTGCCTGATATCTCCCTGGCCATCACCAGCACCTGCTCGATGCCAGTGGCCTCGGCGATGCTACGCTCAACCTCGCCTGGCTCTATCCTGTAGCCACGAACCTTCACCTGTCGGTCTTTTCTTCCTAGGAACTCCAGAACGCCATCCGACGTCCATCGGGCCAGGTCTCCAGTTCTGTATAACCTTCCTTCTCCATCAGGATTTATTATGAATTTTTCCTTTGTCAAGGCCTCCCTATTTAGGTAGCCCATGCTCACCTGTGGACCGCTCACGCACAGCTCGCCCGTAACACCGATCGGTGTCAAGGCATTCGATGCGTCCAACAGCACTATCTGGTTCTCGTGGGTCGGTCTGCCTATGTAGTTCCCCGACTCAGGGATGATATCTTCTTTTTCGTAGGTCATGCAGCTCACCACCACTGTGCTCTCGGTAGGACCGTAGAACACATGGATCGTCGCATCAGGGAACACCTCCCGCATGCTCATAAGCAGCGTGTTGGGTACCCTGTCTCCGCCAACGTAAAGTTCCTTGATATGTCTGTATATGTCTTCTTTGCCCTCCTCTCGTATCGTGGCCACCAGCTCGGTCATCAAAGAGGGCACCGCATGGAAGCTCTCTGAGTTTCTCAACACTTCCAGTAGAAGTTCCGGGTCGCGCACCACTTCGTCGCCCAGCAGCATCGCCGTGCCTCCCGACAGCAGCGGGTTGAACAGTTCGAAGAGGAAGATGTCGAAGGCGTTGGAGGCCATCACTGGCTGTCTGCCACCTCGGGTGAACATCCCCTCGAAGCCGCTGGTGAAGCTGTGGAGGCTCTGATGGCTCACCATCACTCCCTTGGGCTTGCCGGTGGTCCCGGAGGTATATATGATATAGGCAGTGGATTCGGGTGACACCGCTTCCAGTGCTGGCGTCGTGGTATCCTCGCCATTGAGGATCTCTCCTATGTAGTGTGTTTTTGGCACTACTACCTCTGATGGCCCTGAAACCAGTATGGCTACACAGCTGCTGTCCTCGATAATGTAGTCCAGTCGCTCCTTTGGATGAGACACGTCCACCGGCACGTACACGTGCCCGCTCTTCATGATTCCGAGAATCCCGATCAGCATCTCCAAAGAGCGCTCCATGTGCAGCACAATCTTGGATTCGGGGCCATAGTCTTGTGCCTGTAGATAAAAGGCTACCCTATCGGATGCTAAATCGAGTTCTCGGTAAGTCAAACGGGTGTTGCCGAACGTGGCTGCAATAGCCTCAGGAGTCGTACCTGTTTGGGCCTTGAATACGTTAACTATCGTATCTGGTTCTCTTGGTGTATCCAAGGAAGGATTGAACGCCTCTAGGAGTTGTAGTCTCTCTCCTGGAGTCATGTAATTTAATTCTTTTATATGGCTGACGCCGCTGACCAAACTGGTCAATAATTCTTTGAAATGCTCCTTGATCATTTCGATCCTCTGGCTGCTAAACAGTTCCTCGTTATGATCGAACTTGATCGATATCGACTCGCCGAAGAGTCCCACACCTAATGTAAGGACATAGTTGGTGTATTCATGACCGTCGATGTTGGCTATCGATAGGTTTCTCGAGTTGCTCAACAGGGCCTCGTCCACCGGGTAGTTCTCAAAGACCAGCAACGTATCGAAGGGTGTGGTTTGGATGTCTATATATCCTTGGATCTCGTTCAGCGAAATGTGGCTGTATTCCTCTCGAGCGGTTGTGTGTCCCTTCTGTAGTTCGTCCAACCAATCTGCTATGGTATCGTCTTTTGATATGTTACTGCAGACTGGGATGGTATTGATGTACAGGCCGACCCCGTTCTCTATGTTCTCCAGCTCTGAGTCGCGGCCCGATACCGTTGCCCCGAACACCACCGTCTCCTCGCCCGTATAGCGTGAGAGAAGGTAGCTCCATGCGCCCTGGACCATCGTGTTTAATGTTAGGTGGTGCTTGGCAGCGTATTCTTTGAGTTGTGTTGTCAGTACCGCACCTAGGTCCAAGTTTGACGAACGATCTGCAAAGGTCTTGTTGCGAAGGTGCTCTTGCTTGAAGAATGGCAAGTACACCGGATGGGAGATGTCTAGTAGATATTCCTTCCAGAAGTTTGCCATGGTCCCTTTGCTTTTTGATTTGATGTCACGGATGAAGGTGCCGTAGTTATCTTCGGATAACACGGGAAGTGAATCTTTCTCTGCTAATTGTTCGTAGCAGTTTATGAACTCGCCCATCAATACCGAAAGTGACCAACCGTCCCAGAGGATGTGGTGGTTCTTCATCAGTAGTTTCGTGTGGTCATCGGGCAAGTGGATCAGGCTAAAGCTGAACAGCGGCGCCTCTTCCATTGCGAAACCTTGCATTTCTTCCTTTGATATAAAGGTGTTCAATTTTTCTGTTAGCACTTTTTGGTCTACGTTCCTGTAATCGACCTCCTCGATCTTCAATGATATCTGATCATATACACATTGTACTGGGATGGCCAAGTTATCTGCGTAGATCCCCGTTCTAAGAATACTGTGCTTATTGGTGATATGTTCCCAGCTCTTTCGGAAGATATCTATATCGAACCCTCCAATAAAGTCACATGTAAAACGACTTACGTAGGTTGCGTCATTGTTTTCATATAGACTATGGAATAACATTCCTTCTTGTAATGGGCTCAAAACACTGATGTCAGTGATCGCGCCTGCATGTGAAGATAAGTTCTTGAATGCTTGTAACGATGCATGGTCTACCGTGAGCGGAAGCCCGTAGTCTGACGGTGTCTTGATCGTATCGTCTATCGCCGTGCAATGCTCAATGATAGATTTTAGTATGGATGTGTAACCTGAGGCTATTTTATTTATGGTCTCTTTGGAATAGCGGTTGCTGTCATAGCTCCAAGTGAATCGTAATTCTCCTGACACCAACATGGCGTTGATTTCCAGTTTATGAGGAGTGTGGTTTAACTTGTGAATGTCTGATCCCTTATCGAGGGAACTGAACGTAAGTAGTGCCTCATCCGAGACATCAAGGCTGTTGTCGAAGTCTCCCAAGTAGTTGAACACGATGTCGGAGAAGTCTGCATCAAGCCCTCCTACATCCGATAGGTGGCGTAGTACGCCGAAGCCCATCCCTTTGTTGGGAATGCTTCTTAGTCTGTCCTTCGTGTCAGCTATCAGATCTGACAGCTCGGCCCTGTTCTCCAACATCACCGGGTACACCGTGGTAAACCATCCCACCGTACGGGTGATGTCCATCCCATCGAACAGATCCTCTCGGCCATGGCCCTCTAGTGAGATCACCACCTGGTCCCTGCCGCTGTGGTCGCAGAGCGCCTTGGACAGCGCGCTCAACAGGATGTCATCTATTCCTGTCCCATAGCTGTGATGGATGTCCTGCAGCAGGGCTCTGGTGGTCTCATTGTCGATCGTTGATTCTATCTCCTCTATGTCGGTCAATGTGCTTTCTTCGTTGTGATCGTGGTCGGTCGGGAAGGCCTCATGGCTGTCCAGGATGTCCTTCCAGTGCTCGTGCTCGTCCAACAGTTCCGTACTACTGGCATATTGCTCTAGGCATCGTTGCCATTGGCGATACGAACTGCCCTTGGAAGGCAATGACATCGCCTTGCCATCCTGTCCCTGCCTCAGCAGAGACTCCAGGTCCTCCAACAGGATCCTCCACGACACGCCGTCTACCGACAGGTGGTGGATGACCATCAGAAGGTGTGGCGCCAGTCCCTCGCCCTCGAAAAGCACGAAGCGGCATACCTCGCCAGTAGTGATGTCCAATTGCGATTGGTGGTGCTCGCCCCTGGTCGCGATATCCGACAGCGAACCTATACGTTCCTCTATCAGTGTTGCCCTTTGGTCGGTGTAACGGGCCTTTACAGTCTCTCCCGATCTCTCATAGCCGATGCGAAGGGCATCGTGCTGCTCTACCAACAGGGAGAGGGAGTCTGCCAGGAGTTCACTGGATACCGAGGCGTCCAGTTCCAGGAGCACCGACTGGTTGTAGTGGTCCGGGTGTGGTTGGTCACCCGAAAAGAAGTCGCGCTGGATTGGAAGCAGTCCCAGCTCCCCGTTGAGCATTCCCTGCTCGCTCTGTGCCAGCTCCTCAGTGGGGAGGTTGGCAGACAGCTTGGATATCGTCTGGTGCTCGAACACATCCCTCACCTTGAGGTGGATTCCACGGGTCTTCGCGCGGCTGACGAGTTGGATCGCCTTGATCGAATCCCCGCCTAGCTCGAAGAAGTTGTGGGTCGTACCGATCTTCTCGGCATCGATCTGGAGTACCGAGGACCATATCTCCACCAATTCTCTTTCTGTTTCGTTGCAAGGTGCCACGAGGTCTTCGCTGATATCGAACTCTATCGATGGAAGACTCTTATAGTCTACTTTTCCATTTCTGGTCAGCGGTAGGGCCTCCAGGCCGATGTAGAACCTGGGTATCATATACCCGGGAAGTATTCCCTCCAATGCGTTCATGATCGTTGCCGTGTCTATTTCTTTGTCTGTGACCAGGTAGCTCACCAGCTGCAGGCTGCCAGACACCTTCCTGGCCATCACCAGCACCTGCTCGATACCTGTGGCCTCGGTGATGCTGCGCTCAACCTCGCCTGGTTCTATCCTGTAGCCACGTACCTTCACCTGGCGGTCCTTGCGACCAAGGAACTCCAGAACGCCATCGGACGTCCATCGGGCCAGGTCGCCCGTTCGGTACAACATACCCTCCCCGTATGGGTTGATGATGAACTTCTCTTCTGTCAACGACTCACGGTTCAGGTAGCCTTCGCCTACCCCGTTTCCGCCTATGCATAATTCTCCAACAATACCAACGGGTACGAGTCCTAAATAATCATTTAGCACATAAATGCTGGTATTACGGATTGGGTGCCCCACAGGAAGTGTGAGGTATTGGTCTAATTTTTCAGAATCGTATTCTTCAAATATCGTGGCGTCTATTGTCGTTTCAGTCGTGCCGTAACTGTTTATGATTCGAACGTTTCCTCTAAAGGATTGTACTAGTTTCCTATAATCTTCCAGATTCCATGCATCTGAACCAATAATTAATGTTTTCAGGGTTGGAACTGATATGTTCTCTTCTAGAATTTGTGAAGTGACTGGTAGTATAATTCCTGGAGTGGATTCTATGATAGTGACGCCAAATTTCTCAATAAGCCTGCAAAGGCTTTCTGGTTCAAAATCTTCTGGGTCGCAGAGAATAAGTTGTCCGCCAAATAGTAATGCTTTACACAGGTTAGAAACGAACACATCGAATGAGAAGTTGGCGAGTTGTAGTATTCTTGTGCTTTCGTTTACCCCATAATCTTCTTTGAACGATATCGCCCTATCTACCAAAGATACATGGGTAATTTTCACTCCTTTTGGTTTCCCCGTGGTTCCGGAGGTATAAATTATATAGGCCAAATGGGCATTGCCTTCAACTTGTATTAAGTTGTCTAGCGCCTTTTTGTCTCTATTTTTTATATCAGTTACATATAACGTGGATATATGGGCTGGTACAATTTCACTGTCAATATCATTTCTTTCTGTTATAAGAATTGATGGTGAAATGTCTTCAAGGATAAATCTTATTCTTTCTTCGGGTAGTTGTGCATCAATCGGAACGTAGGCAGCTCCTGATTTAAGAACCCCCAAAATGGAGACAATCATGTCTGTGGACGTATTGAGACAGATAGGAATTACCTCTCCCGTCTTTACTCCCAATGGTTGTAAATGTAACGCAATGGCTTCGGACTGTTCGTTTAATTCTTTATAGGTAAGTTTATTATCTCGGTATACTACTGCTGTCGCTTCGGGCGTACTTTCTGCCTGTTGTCTAAAGAAATCAACGATGGTTCCTTTTGTGGGTTGTTTCGGTACTGGGTTGAATGTTTCTAGTAGCTGTACCTCTTCCGCAGGGGTCAAAATGGAAAGTCTTCCGATGGGTTGCGTGGCATCTTCTAACACTGACGCAATGAGTACCCTGAAGTGGCCTTCCATCCTACTAATTGTTTCCTCTTTAAATAGATCTGTACAGTAGTCGAAACTTATTTGAAGTTCTTCTGAAATGTCTATTATATCAAGTGATAAATCGAACTTTGATGTTTGGCTTGCTATTTCTTCAAACTCTATATTCGCCTCTCCCAAACGTAGACTTGACCCTTGGTCATTGCTTTGTAGTGAGAATAACGTCTGTATTAATGGGCTTTGGCTTTGGTCTCTTACTTTTACCACACGGTCTACCACTTTTTCGAATGGGATGTCTTGATGGTTATATCCGTCGATCACTGTTTGTTTGACTTCGGTCAACAATTCGGCGAATGGTGTGGACGAGGTTATTGTGCTTCTGAGTGCCAACGTATTAACAAAGAATCCTATCAACCTTGATATGGCGCTCTCTGATCGGTTGGCCACTGGAACACCTACACAGATATCTTCTTGATTGGTGTAAAGATGTAGTAATGATTTGTACAGTGATAGGAGCAGCATGAAGAGGGTGGTTCCCTCTTTTTGTGCCATTGCCTTAAGTTGTTGGGTGGTTTCGGCATGAAGCTTAAACTTGTGGCTTGCTCCTTTATTGCTTTGATTTGCAGGACGATTGAAGTCTATTGGTAGCTCTAAGGTCTCTACCCCTTGTAACTGGTCTTCCCAGTAGCTCAGGCGTTTTTCTAGTGTTTCGCCTAAAAGGTGCTCGCGTTGCCAAATGCTATAGTCTGCATATTGTATGGGCAATTTTGGAAGCGCGGTTGGTTTCCCTGATAGTTCGGAATTATACAGTTCTTCTAGTTCATTTATCAGAATAGGAATCGACCATCCGTCTGCTGCGATGTGATGTACCACAACGATGAGCGTATGAACATCTTCTGACGCTTCCAATATTTTAACGCGTAGCATGTAGTCTTTGGAAAGGTCAAAAGCTCGACTGACTTCATTGCTTATGAGCGTTTTTCGTGCTTCTTCGGTCGTATTGTGCGCGATTAACTTTTCTACTTGAAAATCGGTGGTGTTGAGCAGTTTTTGATAACCAATTCCATCTTTTTCAAGGAATACTGTGCGAAGGGATTCATGGCGATATACTATGTGTTTGAAACATGACGATAAAAGCTCTGTATTTAGATTTCCTGTAACCTGTAAAACGGCAGATAGATGGTAGTTGGTCGTGCCTTCAAATTTGTCTAAAAACCATAGTCGCTCTTGTGAAAAGGACAGCGGAATCTCATCCTGACGGCCGGCTCTTTTCTTTATTGTTGGCGTAGTTTTCGAAACGCGATTAATTTCCTTAACATCATTCTCCAGAAAAGAAATAATGGCCTCTTTGTTTGTCTTGATTTTTTCGAGCAATGCCTTGGGCACTTGCTTGCCACGGGTTTTAATTCCGAGCCTATTATCTTCAACAAACAACAGCACCCCTTCTTCTAGGGAGTCATTTACAATGCTTAATATGTTCTCTTTGGTCACCATAATCTCTGATCGTGTATCACGATTTTCTTATGTGTTTTGAAGTACGTTAATGGGTATTGAGGGTCTTGTTTCTTATACGAAAATTGTTTCCCCTTCGTCGTGTTCCATTTCCTTTGGCATCGCCATAGAAATTTTGATCATCTTTGCTAGGGCTTCTATATTTTGATATTGGAAAAACGTGTTGAACGGTATGTTTATCTCGAATTCTTTCTTGAGGCGAAGTATGAAGCTCATCATGGTCAAAGAGTCTCCTCCCAATTCAAAGAAGTTATCAGAAACACCAACTTTTTCAAGCCCTAGGAGCTCTTGAATAATCTTGGCTAGTTTTTTTTCTAATTCAGTTTTAGGAGGTGCGTAATTTTCGGAAGCTGTTATGCTACCATACTCTTCAAGGAGCTTTTTCCGATTCATTTTACCGCTTACCATAAGTGGGTATTCTGCAACTTCAACGAAGAGTTTCGGAATCATATACCTGGGTAGCTTTTCTTGCAGTTTTTCTGTAATCGTTTTGGTATTGATCTGTTGCGATACGTTTAGATAGGAAATCAATTGTTTTACTCCTGTCGCGCTTTCTTTTACCAGGGTGATGGCTTGGTTGATTCCTTGTATTTTTTCCAACTGCGAATCAATCTCTCCTAACTCAATTCTAAATCCTCTTATTTTTACTTGATTGTCTTTTCGTCCAAGGCATTCGATCTCTCCATTTGGTAACCAGCGTGCTAGGTCACCTGTTCTGTAAAGTTGTTTTCCTTTTAAAAATGGGTTTTTCAAAAACTTGGCCTCCGTGAGTTCTGCTCTATTTAAATACCCCATGGCCACTCCGTCGCCAGAAATGCACAGTTCTCCGACTACTCCAGCGGGAAGCAAGTTCATATCATTGTCTGTGATGTGTATTTGCGTATTACCAATAGGTTTTCCTATGTTTACTGGCTCATCAGCTGTTATTAATTTAGCGCAGGACCATATTGTGGTTTCTGTGGGTCCGTACATATTCCAGAGGTTTTTTGGTGCTCTTTGAATTAATTGCGACGCAAGTTTCTCTGTCAGCGGTTCTCCGCCAGAAAGTATACAGGCTTGTTCTTCATTTTTCCAACCCGCATCTAGAAGCATTTGCCATCTGGACGGTGTGGTTTGTATATGCGTTGGAATTGTTTTGGCGATGTATTTCTGTAATAGTTCTGGGTTTTTTGATTGTTCGTCATTCGCTAGTACAAGCTGCCCTCCTATGGTTAGTGGAAGGAAAAACTCTAAAATCGAGATGTCAAAGGTAAAACTGGTCACCCCTAAAAAGCGCGTTTTTGTGGTCGGGTCCAGAATGGCCTCCATACTCTTCATAAAGTTATAGAGTGCTGCGTGGGATATCATGACTCCTTTTGGAGTTCCCGTGGTTCCTGATGTATAGATAACATAGGCGCGTTGATCGGCTGTCACTTTTTCATCAAAAGATTCATTGTCACTTTCATGCTCGTTATCCAGATCAATAACGTGCCCTTTGTACTTTTTACTAACGTTTTGGCGCAACGCTGAATGCGTCAGCATTACCTTTGCTGCTGTATCCTTTAGAATAAAGGCAATTCGATCTTCGGGGTACTCTGGATCAATGGGTGCATAGGCTGCACCTGACCTCATTACCGCCAACATACCTACTAGCATCTCTATGGATGGATACAGGTAAACCGGAATGATATCTTTTAACGTGATTCCTTTTGCTACTAAAAGCTGCGCAAGGTTGTTTACTTTTTCTTGAAGCGTCCCATAGCTTATCTCTTGGTCTTGAAAGCGAATGGCCGTTGCTTCGGGCGTTGTGTTTGCCCAATGATCAAAGGCTTCTAATATGGTGCTGTCAGTATTAAAACTAAGGGCTGTCTTATTGAATTCTTGAATCAGTTGTGCTTCTTCTGATGTGGTTAGGTAGCGTATGTTTTCGAACGATTTTTTAGGTGTTTCTACAATTGCCTTAAGCATCTTGTTGAAATGTGTGGCAAATCGTTTTATGAATTCCTCGCTAAAATGATCTGTGTGGTACTGATAAGAAACTTCCACATGTTTTTTGAAGAATACTTGAACCATGAGCGGTGTTTCTATGTGCTCATAGGATGAACGCAGCTGAATCTTAAAATCATCGTTTTGATTTATAGCCTTAAGGTCTAGCGGATAATTTTCAATTGCCAGAATGGAGTCAAAGAGCTCTTGATCGGGCCTAAGTCCTATTATCTTTTTAATTTCTCCGTACGAAACGTTCGCTTGCGAAATATCACTTTGCTCCTTTAACCTGGCATTTATGTTTTGGATAGTATCCAAAAGAGAAGTCCCTAAGGTTCGTTGGCATCTTATTGGTGCTGTGTTGATGAAGTTTCCTACTACGTCTTCGGCATCTTTGATCATCGGATTTCTGCTCGATATGGGAGCTCCGAATACGACATCGTTTGTATTGAGGTACTTTTGAAGAAGCATTCCGTAAGCAGCATACATGATGGCTGCTTTGGTGACTTTGTGTTTTTTTGAAATCGTTGCGATGCCTTCTAATGGAAACGTAAGCGTATGTTGTTTAATCTCGCCCGAATCACTGTGCGTTTTTATCGCTGTGGTATTTAATTCCTTTATTTCATATCCTTCTAAATACGATTCCCATTTGGCAGAGACGTTCTTTTTATCGTATCCTTTGCCCATGGCAAGTACGGTGTGTTTGTAGCTTGCCTTGACCTGTCCTTGATCTGCATGCTCTTTATCGAGGTTGTAATAATTTGTGAATAGCTCTTTTAGGATAATTCCGGTGCTCCATCCATCATACAGTATGTGATGGTGTGTGATGATGAGTGTATGCGTTTTGCTGTCTTCGCTTATTAGGGTTACTCGAACGGGAGTTTCGGTACTCAACTCAAAGCCTTGGTGCTTGTCTTCTTCAATATATTCTTCAATCGAATTTACTGTAAGGTCTGCGAGCGTGTATGCCTTAAAATTTATGTCAGATTCTTTAAGAATGATCTGAAGTGGTTTGCTGGTTTTTTCCCATTCAAAAACTGACCGCAATACATCATTATCTTTTTGGGTCTGATGTATGGCTGCCGCCAACGTATCGGTGTTAAGGTTTCCCTTTATGTCAATACAAATCTGAATATTGTAAAGGCTGTTGTTTTCTTCTTTGAGTGCATTAAACAACATGCCTTTTTGAACCATATTGAGTTCTAGAATATCTTTGACATTTGATCTTTTAATGTCCATGGGATATAAGCTTTTGTTATAGTTTTCGGGTAGTGATTAGCTAAACAGCGCGTCTAGTTCGTTCTGTGAGATTTCTAAATCGTCAAAATCTGATGGTGTTAAGAGCGGCTGGTCACTTTTTTGAAGCTCGCTTATAAGTTCATGCAGATAGTTTGTAAATTCTTCTTTTAACAGGTCTATCTTTTCTTTTGAGCATGCTTTGGAGTCATAACTCCAATATAAGGACAGCGTGTTTGAAATTATCATTGCATTCACTTCCAACGTTGCCGTAATGCGATTTACCGAATCTGATTCTTCTCCTATTGCTTCTTGGTTAAGAGAAAATAGGTCGTTGGAAAGTTCGCTTCCGAATTGTCCTAGATAATTAAATCTAACTTGCGTAATACCATCTTCTGTTTCCTCTATTTTATCTTTCAACAGTCCGTATCCTAAACCATGTTCCGGAATGTTGTGAAGTGTCTCTTTAACTGATTGTAGGTTGTGAAGTAGGGTCCCTTCCGCAGAAAAAACAACAGGGTGCATTACTGTAAACCAACCTATGGTTCGAGATACATCAATGGCGTCTAAGTGTCTTCCATGGTTTTCTAATTCAATCTTTACCTGAGAGGTCTTACCCCACTGGGCTATCGTCCTAACCAGCACTGTATTTAATATTGTATGAATATCGACGTTGTAAGTGGCACTTTCCTTGAGCAACCATGTCGTGGTTTGCTGGTCAATTTCGATGGATGCGCGTGCAATGCCTTTAACGGTGCTGTCTGCATTAGAGCATACGGGTAACTGAAAGGGCGTTTGAACCATTCGCTTCCAGTATGTAAGCTCTTTGGTTAGTTTCTCTTCATTGTAATGCTGTTTCAAAGCATCTGTAAAACGAGGTAGCGATGCCGTTTTTTGAAGATGTTTTGTTCCTTGGCCAGCCATCATACTGTTATAGATGCTATAGAAATCGTCGAGAAGTATTCTCCATGAAATTCCGTCTATGACCAGATGATGCGCGGTAATAAACAGGAATTGCTGGTTGTTTTCTTCAAAGTTTAGAATGGCCGCTTTAATCAACAACGTATCTTCCAAGTCGAAGGTATTTCTTATCTGCGTACAGAACTCTGATAATTCGGTTTTTGATTTTAGCATGTATTCTTTGACCTCAACATCGCATTCGAGATGTTTTGTGTTGAAGTATAGTTCTCTGCTTTTCTTATCTAAATTAAGCCTAAGTCCGTCATGACGTATAATAAGTTCCTGAACGGTTTGTTGCAATACTTCGTCATGTATAGGTCGATGAAATTCTAGCAATACCGATTGATTGTAGAAATTTGGATTGGCAAGGTCTTTATCAAAGAACCACTTGTCTATAGCGGTGTGTTCCTTCTTACCTGTTAGAATTCCCTGCTCGTAATTTTCTACTTGATCTTCTGATCCTTCTTGATTATTCTCAACAAAATGCACTAGTTGCGCTGGAGTGTTATAAGTGAGTATTTCTTTCGGACTCACTCTAATGTTTTCCTGGCGTAGTTTAGAGACAATTTGTGCTGCTTTGATCGAGTCGCCTCCAAATTCATAGAAGTTAGATTGCAATTCGAAATCAGGGTCTTCCATTATAGTTCTGTACACCCTAATTATTTTACTGCTAATTTCTTCGGAAATCATCTTAAGATCAACGACCACTGAATCTTGCTTTAGACCTTGTAGTTTTTTGATGTCTACTTTTCCATTTTTGGTTAAAGGAATCGCTTCAATCTGAACGTAGTTCTGCGGAATCATGTAATGCGGAATCTTACTGATTAGCCACATTTTAATGTCCATATCATCAGGTTGTTGGGCAGCTTCCGAAGCGACTATATAATAAGCATAAAGGTCTTTTGAACCTTCCTTGTTGGCCTCGACAACCACTACTGCATCTTGTATGTCTTTATTGGTAATCAGGGCTTGTCTTATTTCTTCTTTTTCAATACGATGCCCATTAATTTTGACCTGTTCGTCCCGTCTACCGATATACTGAACAATCCCAGAAGGCATTATTTTAGCCATGTCTCCTGATGCGTACATCAATTTGTCATCAATGAAAGGATTCGGAACGAACTTTTCATTGGTAAGCACTTTGTTATTTACATAGCCTTTACTGAGACAGTCTCCGGCTATATAAATTTCGCCAACCACTCCTTTTGGTACGGGTTTTTTAAATTCGTCAAGGATATAGATCTTGGCATTGGCAATCGGTTTTCCGATCGGAACCGCTACCCTATCTTTAAAAGGTTCGAATTTATGAACCATACAACCAACTGTTGCTTCTGTTGGGCCGTATTCATTATAAATTGTGACTTCATGTGCACAAAGCTCGAGAAATCCATGAGCTATCTCGGAAGTAAGTTTTTCTCCTCCAACGATTATTTTTTTGATTGATGGGGATACTTCTATTTTATTATTTATCAGCACTTTTATGTGTGAAGGCGTAAGTTTTACGATCTCAGATCTATGATCCGTGCACACTCTTTTTAAAGGCATTTCATCCCGATCACCATCGTAAATTATTACTTTGTTTCCAGAGATCAATGGAAGGAATATTGAGGTTAGGGTTAGATCGAAATCGATGGATGTGAAGAACGCAAAGTCTAGTGATTCTCCGTTTAAATATTCCCACGAAGCCCACTGTACATAGTTTGCAATTGATTTGTGCCCCACAAGTACTCCCTTGGGATTTCCGGTTGTTCCGGAGGTGTAAATGATGTATGATGAATCTTGTTCTGATACTGAAACATCATGAGTCGTTTCATCTCGATCGGTCATGAGAACAGCATCTGGGGTGATGCATTCACAAGTTGATTTGTTCAACTTCTTATCTTCCCGAGATACCAAGAATTTACTGTTGCTGTCATCAATAATGAACTTTAATCGCTCTTCTGGAGTTTCTTCGGCTATCGGTAAATAGACTGCTCCCGCTTTCAGAATTCCTAGTAAGGTATAAAGCAATTCGGGGCTTTGCAGCAAGCTCACAGCAATCACATCTCCCTTCATCACATTCTTGTTCAGAAGGCCTGCTTTAAATGCTTCGGCTTTATCGTTCAATACTTTATAGGTCAAGACGTCATCATCTGTCTCAACGGCAATAGCGTCCGGGTTTTCGGCAACTTGTCTTTCAAATAGGTCTAGGATAGTCTCAGCCTCTGAAAATGTAACTTGGGTTGCGTTGAATATGTCTACCCTATCTCGCAGCCCTATAGCGTCAAGTAAAGATACTTCTGAAAACGGCACGTTTTGATTGGCGATAATTTGAGTTATGATTCGCTCTAAATAGGTAGATAGGTAAGAAGCAATCTTTGAATTAAACAACGCTGTCGAATACTCAATCACATACGAAAGCTGTTGTCCCTCTTCAAAGAACTCAAGAGAAAGATCAAACTTTGAATAACCTGGGTCAAAAAAGCGTTGCGAGAGACTGTAATCCTTTGTTTTATTTTCTACTTCGGAAGGTGGAAACAAGAACATAGTATCAAACAATGGATTTCTGCTTACATCTCGATTTTCAACAAGTTTGTCTGCCATCATTGCGTATGGATAGTTCTGATTTTCCAGACAATCTTTCATAACAGCGATATCTCGTTTCAATGAATCGATAAAGCTTTCTTGTTTGTGAACTTCTGTACGAATCGGGAGGTTGTTCACGAACATTCCCAGTACATTTTGAAGGTCTGCATGGGTTCTTCCTGAAACTGGAATTCCTATGACCATATCTGTTTGCCCGGTCATTTTTGCCAACAACCATTTATACACGCTAAACATGAGCATATGCAAGGTTGTAGAGTTGCGGGTCGCCAGCTTCTTTAACTCATTGCTTGTTGTTTCATTAAGCTGAAATTTTGCTCGTTTTCCTTTAGCATCCAGGATTGCTGGTCTAGAACGGTCTATTGGTAGTTGAAGAGTTGGCACCCCAGTTTCAAACAGTTTCTCCCAGAATTTCTCGTGCTTTTTAAAGGTATTCTTCTCGATATCATTCTTTTGCCAATACACATAGTCTCTAAAAGCAATGGGAAGCTCTTCTAAAGGTTGACCGTCATAGATACTGTTGAATTCTTCTATGAATTTTTGCACTGAGAGCCCGTCCATTACGATGTGGTGAAAGTCAAAGAATAGTACGTCTCTATCATCCGCTACATTCAGTACCGCACATCGTATCAATACATCTGAAGTTAAATCGAAGGGAGCTATCAGATTCTTCAGTATCTTCTCTACTTGCCTGGTTTGGCACTCTATATATTCTATCGGTACGTGTACTTGTTCTTTTACATGGTATCTCGGTGCGTCAGCATCAAATGAAGCTCTTAATATAGCGTGCCTTGCAGTGAGTTTATTAAGGATTTCTTGTACTTTTTTAAGAGGAAGGTTTCCGTCAATGGTGAATGCTACCGGTATATTATAAGCAATCGAACTTGTATCTAACTGCCAAGCGTAAAATAAACGTTGTTGAGCTGGCGCTATCTCGTAATAATCTTTCTCTTCTATTTTTGGAATAGGTACGTACGCTTTCTTGCCGAACTGCTCCATTTTTTCTGCCAATTCTCTTACTGTGTGCGTGTTGTAAAAAACACTTAACGGGATTTCTACTTGAAATTCGCGCTGCACTGTCATTATGATTTCAGCGGCTTTTAGAGAATTTCCTCCTATTTCGAAGAATCTATTGGTTACCCCTATTTGATCATTGTTGAGAGCCTTCTTCCAAATGGACAATATTTTTTCTTCTTGCTTATTTTGAGGTGCAACTATTTCTACATTGCCTTTCCAATATTCTTGAATAAGTGCTTCTAGTTCTTTTTCTGTTTTATCGTGGTCTCCATTTAGGTATTCTTGTAAAAGCTTGAAGCGTTGTAGTTTACCACTTGTGGTTCGGGGAATGTTCTTAACAGGTAGTACGCGATCTACGGTAAACCCTATCCTAGAATTTATATGTGCCTTTACCGTTAAAGCTGTTTCTACAAACTTTTCAAGCTTACCACGATAGAAAATAAAGGCTGCGGTTTCTTCGACCTGCGTTTTTCTGTTGAAAAAACCAACTGTAACAATTTTATTGAGTTCGATTCCGTCTAATTCTTGCGCAATACTCTCAATGTCATGCGGATAGTAATTCTGTCCGTTTATAAAAATGATGTCTTTGTCTCTTCCGGTAATGTATAAGCGACCTTCTTTCAGGAATCCTAAGTCTCCGGTCTTAAGCCATCCTTTTTTAATGACTTCTTTGGTCTTTTCTGGATTGTTGTAGTATCTCGAGGTTACATTGTCTCCTTTTATTACGATATGCCCAATGGTTTCTTCTTCTACAGGGTTTATGTTGTTATCAACTATGGCCACATGGCAATCATTAATGGACATTCCTACATTTACAAATGATACTGCCTCTCCTTCTTCGGAGCTGTGGATAACCTTATCTCCAAAATTTAGGGTATCCCTTCTAACTTGATAGGAAATAATTGGGTCTTCTAATTTGGAGATGCTCACGGCCAAGCTCGCTTCTGCAAGACCGTATACGGGTCTCATAACTCGTGAGCGTAGCTCGAAGGCCTTTCCCCATTCAATAAAATCATAACATAATTGTTCTGAGATAGGCTCTGCGCCATTGTATATCAATCGTACTGATGACAGGTCCCAATCATAGCTTTCTACTGCTGGGCAATGTTTCATTATGTACTTATACCCAAAATTGGGTGAGCACAAAACAGTTGCCTTATGTTCTGTAGATTTATCAAACCACAATGATGGTCTGCGTACGAAAAGGTTTGTGGGAATCAGGTAATGATCTATTCCGCAATAAAGGGGATTAATATGAAAGCCTATTAAGCCCATGTCGTGTGTGAGAGGCATCCAACTCAACAAAGAATCTGTCGAAGTATATTCGGCGGCGTCGGCAATGGCCCTCACATTGGTAATAAGGTTGTCATGTGTTAGTACAACTCCTTTCGGACTTCCTGTAGATCCAGATGAAAACTGAATGAAAGCAATATCATCGGGTTGTGCTTCTACTATTTCTCCTTGTGTTTCGAGGCTTACTATTTCGTCAACATTAATATAGTTTTCTGAGACCTTAGTATATAGATCAGTAAGTTCATTGGCATGGGCATATTTTTCCAGGCCTATCCGTATTTTTTCCTCAGTAATGAGATACGGTTTTTTAAGTACCTCGCACACATTGTAAAACTTCTTCTTGCGATCCTCTTTATGACTCGTGGTTAACGGTATGGCAATGATTCCGCCTAAAATACAGGCCCAAAAAACAAGCACAAAGGTTTTATTATCGTCTATCTGAAACACCAGCTCTTCTCCTGCTCCAAGGCCTTCTTGTTGCAAAAAGGCCAAAATTCTCAGTGAAGAATTGTATAGCTCTTCATAAGACAAAAAATCTTCTTCATTTGCTCCGTTGACAAAAGTGATCCCGACATTGCTTAGGGAACTCTTGCTTTTTACAACTTCTATAAGGCTGCGCTCTTTCAATTTCCTGATTTTATGGTGTGTTTCTTGCTAGATGGTAGCTTTTCGTTGAAGCAACGAGACCAATTTTTCGGCCCCTTTTTCTTCTGCTAAATTCAAAGCAGTTTTTCCGTTAAATGGTGTGTCATGGGCGCCTAGTTTTAACAATAAGGCGGCCATTTCTGGTTGGTTAAAATGTACGGCTGCATACAGTGCTGATGCGCCTGGTATCAGTTTTAAGCTTTTTGAGTTTACATTTGCCCCAGCCATGAGCATTGCCTTGGCGATATTGGCAAAACCTTCTTTGACGGCCTTTATGAGCAGTAGTTCGCCGTCTTCGGTAACATGGTCAATCTTGAATCCTTTATGCAAAAACCCTTGAACCAATTGACTTACCAATGGCATGGAAATCATTTTAGCACGAGGCGAAGAAGGTATATCGAATGTTACCCACCAGTAGTTGACACTTAGTGACAGCTCTACCGTAAGTAGGTTGTGCCACCAATAGGAAGGTATATATACCATATCTCCTGCTTCTACTAAAAACTCTATTGGTTGTGCTTTGTCATATAGGGGAAATTGATCCTTATCAACGCTGTGCAACGCGATTTCGCTCATATGCTGAAACCCCTCTTTATCACTGGGGTACAGATACTGTGAATCTTCTGGAGAAAAAAGAACCAGTTCTTTCTTTCCTCTAACTTGAAGGAAGAAGTTATGGCTAAAATCATAGTGCAATCCCGAATCACATCCTACTCCGCCTAACCACATATTTGTGGCCAGTAGCAAATCGGACTCTTTAATATGTTGTGGAGTTTCCAGATCTACCATTAACTCGGGAAAATTGTGCCCTATCGAAGATTGCGCCAGATAGTAGTTGCCGTTCTCTTCTTTATTATGAAGCAGCCTATCTACCATCTCACTGAAAGTACCTTCGATGGTTTTTATTTCAGAAATGGCATTATTATAAAGCCTTGAAGATGTATAGTTCAAGGTAACACGTTTGGAGCCAACCTTTTGTTTAAGGTAGTCCATAGACCAGTTTTTATAAAATCTGGTGTCTTTTATCCCACCCTTTACTATGACGGGTTTTTGGTCGAAATATGAATTGTAGAACTCATCAGAGCTCAGTTCTTTTACAACATCGATTGTTTTCACATGATTAAGTTTTGATTGGTCTTTTTTTGTAGAATTGAGAAAGTACTATTGATTGAAGGCTTCAATCTGCTTTTCTGTTTTGCTTACAGGTGTTTTTTGTGGTCGTACCTGTATAAGTCTCTGTCTCCAAATATTTATGACTTCCTCTCGTAAAGAGGTCCGTTGAGAAAAGTCAACAATCTGTTGCTCTTTCAACACATTCCATAATGCTTGAGATATTTCTGTTTTTTCGCTCAGGTAGGTATTGTACAAGAAGTGGGTTCCCGAATTGGATAGTGCCATGTGATCGCATAGGGCTGGTTTCGCATATACAGGGTTGTCGCTGTTGAGCACCTTCTTATGCACAATGTAATCTTCAATTACTACGTAGTCTACATTGCTGGTTAGTAAAAACCCCATCAGATTTTCAGGACTGTGAACGATGGGCTCAAAGTTATTATTCAATGAGGTATTTAAAAGAACAGGAGTTCCGGTTCTTTTATAAAAGGCATTGATAAGGTCCCAGAAATTTCCACGGTTGTCTTTCGGAACGGTTTGCACTCGGGCCGATCCATCGACATGCACTACTGCGTTCAACACTTTTCTGTATTTCTCACGAGCGCTTAATATGAATGTCATAAAGGGGAATTCTTTTTGCCCGTTAGAAGGCGTCTCGAAGTATTCTTCAATATGCTCTTCCAGAATCGCTGGGGCAAATGGTCTGAAGCCTTCCCGCATTTTTATGATGGCATTGATGCGTTCTTTGTTTTCAGCCGGTCTTGGATCTGCTACGATGCTTCTATTTCCCAGAGCTCTTGGTCCATATTCTTCCCTTCCTCTAAACCAGCCTACTACTTCGCCGTTGGCCAACAGGTCGGCCGTGTCCTCATAAATTTGATCCGATTTACTGATGTCAACAAACCCTTCCCATTTTTGTAACTCTCTTTGGATATCTTCTGCGGCAAAATGCTCGCCTAGTGAAGTGGTCGCTATTTTGTTGTTGACAAAGTTATTTTCTGTTTCGAGATAGCATGCGAATGCCGCACCAGTGGAAAGTCCGTTATCTCCTGCTGCAGGAAAGACAAATATTTCGTCAAACAGGTCTGAGTACAACAACTCACCACCCATTTTACAATTGAGCGCAACACCGCCTGCCATGCACAATTTTTTCAGTTTTGTTTGTTCTTGTAAAGGAGCGATGATATGGAAGACGATTCGCTCTAAAGCAGCCTGAAGTGCAGCCGCTATATTTTTGTGCTCTTGGGTAATGGGATCTTTTTTCTCTCGCTTGGGACAAACGGTTTCTAGAAGTGATAGCTTATCGAAGTGAATCTCGAATTCACCATCAGGTAGTAAGGTGTAAAAAGATTCGAAAAGTTTACTATAAACCGTTGCGTCACCGTAGGGAGCAAGCCCCATGATCTTGTACTCATCGAAGAGTTTCATTCCCAAGAATTTAGTAACTTCTAGATAAAGGAACCCGAGAGATTTTTGAATTGGAAAATGCTTTAGGCGCTCTAGTTTATTTCCTTCCCCTATGTATACGGTTCCTGATAGTCCGTTTCCTGAACCATCTAAGGTAACCACAAGGCTTTTGTCAAAACCAGATTTGCAAAAGGTTGAAAGCGCATGGCAATAATGGTGGTCATATAATTTTATCTGACTCAGGGATAGCTCATAACCCGTGTGGGCTTTGAAAATATCTCTGGCTATCACCAATGCCACATCGTTAGGCATGGCCCCTTTAATAAAAGCTGGTGCAAAACTTTCTAATGTTTCCTTACTAGTAGCAAAGGCAACGTAATCTATGTCACTATAGTCAAGTTTATTAGATTTTAAACATTGTTGCATTGCGGTTTTGGGAAAGAAGTTTGTGTGTTTAATTCTTGTAGTTCTTTCCTCTTCTAGTGCAAATACAACTTCGCCATCTTTTAAGAGAGCTACTGAAGCGTCAGTTAATTGCCCTGGTAAAATGCTGTCGAGTAATACCGCATCAAGGTGATTTGGCCCACCATTTATTCCAATGATATTCATGTTGTTAAAGTTTTGGTTGAGTAATTGCAAAGTGCCTCGCTTTAGGCGAGGCGGGTTTGTTGTTTGATAGATTTTCTAAAAAAGTGCCATAGCGATCACGACACCAAATGGGACCATGAAGCAGTCAACCCATTTGGCACAATTGTATTTTTTGAACCAGTAGTTCTACTAGATCAAGCACCTAAAGTCTGTTCAGCCAATTTGTCTGAAGTAGCCGTGTCGACTACCCAAACCCATTTAAGCCAAGGTCAATGTCGCCACAACAACCTATCTGATAACCCTGTTAAACCGCCTGTTCGAAAGAATACAGTGGAACGGTCACCATGATGTTTTGTCGTAACGAGTTGATCCTTACAATGATCTTGTTGTAATTATCCGCTTTGATAATCTCGCAATCCAGCCCACTTAGTGGGCCATACATAATCTTTTTTGTTTCACCAACGCGAGGAAGTTGTACGTTGGTTTCAATATCAGTGATATTTTTATCACCGATGAGAAGTTTAATTTGATTGATTTCTTTTTCAGTTACGCGAGCATATTCTTTCCCAAAGCGAATGTAAGCGCAAGCCCCATCGACCGATAATGCCTTATGAAACTCTAAAGACGAGTTGACATTGGCGAAGACATAGGAAGGAAACAAGGGTTTAAGAATGGTTTTCTTCCGGTCACTCCATTGCTTTACCGTCTTTACCTGAGGTAAAAACGTTTCGACGGAAATCTCCTTTAGAGAATCATACACTTTTTTCTCCCAACGAGATTTTACATATAATACATGCCACCCAGCGGTAAATTTCATTGACAGCTCTTTTAGATTTAAGACAAAGCTTCGCTATTCTAAGTCACAGAATCTTGACTTGAGACTAATTAACTAACGGCACTACTAAAGTATATCTAAAAACTGCAGACGCAATTACACAAAAGTGTAGTTTTCAATTGGGAGTGCTTTTTGAAGGAGTTCTGTGTTGGAAACCAGGTGCTTATTCTTTTCATAAAACTCTTTGAGTCCGCTATATGAAAAGCTTACGGGTATGGTTTCAGACCCCAAATAGTTTATTGACTCCCCTACTACCTTCGCTTTTATCCCAAGTAAAGACATTACACGTAGTAATTTACTATCACATTCGGCGAAGGCTACATTTCCCACGTCGCTACACACAGGAGAAATAGCACAGACCATTAATTTTTTAAACAAGTTAGGGTCTTTGACTCCTTTTTTTATAGCGAACCTTCCTATGTGCCAGATGTCATTGAGAGGTTGATCTCCGACAACCATGAGTGGGTTAATTCCGAATAGGTTTTGAATCGGGAGTTCGTCGATGTAATTCCAGCGTAACACACGGATCGAGCCTGTAATGCTTCCTTGCTCATTCCTACAAACAAATATCTGAGAATTCTGTACATATTTTGTTTCTTCTTCATATACAGACAGAATGTCTTTTTGAATAAGTTTCGAGTGCTTTTCTTCGATGTGATGGCTAAAATTTTCTTCGACTACAAATTTTGATAAGCTATAAACTTCATTTGTAGATAATCTTTCTAAATAGTTCTTTGTGAGTATCATGGTATATTGTTTTACTCTCAAAACTATCTAGTTAAAGCTTTCAAAGCACTACACAAATTAGTAGAAGTGAACGGGTTTGTGCCTAAAGCAAATTGTTGTCATATCTTACTCTGAAAGCTGGCATCAAAGATGCCAAATTTCAGTTTCGCAGAAATTAGAACTGTGTAAAAAAAATGTTGCGAAAAGGTCTTGCACAAACCAAAACGTAATCATCAAAAAAAATTGACCAAAAAAATCTGCTCTTTTTGGTCTCTCTCAAGTTTCAGAAATCCAATTTTACGGGTTTAACGTACATAAATTACGGTATACGTATAGTGTTGAAAAAAAGTTTGAAAATCTTAACAATATTTCTGGTAAAACATCCCGAAATACAACATAAAATTAACTGAAGACAGCAAGAAAAACTTAACTTTGAATTACAGAAAAACCTTTTTCAAACACTTGTAGTTTTACACTGCATTAACAACAACCTTAACCTACGACCTCAAATATTTCTATTTGGGTATTGCTGGTTAAATATTGATGAGCTATGGTAGATATCAATGACTTTTTTTCTTCACGAAATACCGTGACCAATATATCCGATAACGATCGCAAACAAACCGCCAATTATTTAGAAACTATTAAGGCTTTTTCCAGGACGACCTATAAGAGTATTTACGTAATTGATTATCAAAAAAAGGGATTTGAATTTGTCTCTGAAAACCCTCTATTTCTTTGTGGACACACTTCTGAAGAAGTGAAACAAATGGGGTACCTTTTTTATTTCAAATATGTCATCCCAGAAGATGTAGAATTGTTGCTTAAGATCAACACTATCGGATTCGACTTCTATGAAAAGATTCCTGTTAATGAAAGAAAATACCATTCTATTTCTTATGACTTCCATCTAAAAAACCAAGAAGGAAAGGTATTTTTGATCAATCAAAAACTCACTCCGCTCTTTTTGACTGATGACAAGAAAATATGGAAGGCCATTTGCCTTATTTCTCTTTCAAATGAGCAAAGTTCGGGAAACATCAGAATATCCAAACAAGGAGAGAACAAGATTTTCAGATATGATCTTGAAGGTAATTTTTGGAAAACAGAAGAAAAAGTAGAGCTGTCCAAAAGAGAACAAGAAATTTTAAGGTATTCGGTAAGGGGTTTTACCATTAACGAAATGGCTGAATCCATGTGTGTATCCCCCGATACCGTTAAATTTCATCGAAGAAAACTATTCGAAAAGTTAGAAGTTGCCAATATTTCGGAAGCAATCGTTTATGCCACTAACAATAAACTCATTTAGTCTTTAATACAGGAGAAATAGAACTCCGGGAATTGCTTGAATTTTTGGCCGGTGGCTATTTTAAAGAGAAGGTGTGCGCACATGCTAGCAACCATCCATGAACCTATGGACAATTGTGGCGGCGACATCTTTTCTTCTTCATTGAGATATTCCTGGATCACTTCGTCTAACCAAACTTGGGGCTCTCCCCAAAATTTCATGTAGCTAGATACATACTCAACAACCCTTAACTCGTTAAAAGAATCTCCTCTTTTTGCGATGGCTTTTAGCGACAACCCGTCTGATGCAATTACCGTGACCAATCCACCCCAACCTAAATTATAAGGGTGCAATACTGGGATGGCGTTTTGTTGGCAAATTTCATCAAAGATCAAAGGGACATCAGAAGAAAAATCTAGCGCATTAATAGCAATTTTTTGCCCACTGATGTACTCGGCAACATTTTCAGAGGTCAAAAATTGGTTGTGTACTGTAATTTTGGCATTCTTATTTATGGCCAATAACCTTTCTTTTATGGCATGTACCTTATCAACAGTAATATCCCCCTCAACGTAATTCTGTCTGTTTAAATTTGAAGTTTCTACCTGGTCTCCATCGATAATGGTAATATTCTCAAAACCAAGCCGCAAAGCGCATTCTGCAATGACACTTCCAATGCCCGAACCCCCTAAAATGATAGGGTAATTCTTAATGTGTTCTTGTTCTTTTGGGGTTAAATAAATTCTGTTTCTACTGTATCTGCCTTTCATTGTAGTAGGATTTCCACAAAAATAAAAATCGGGCAGCAATTATCTCTTACTCAAAAGGGTAGTTCTTGTTGATTATTACCATTAAATGAATGGGTTAACGCACAAACAAAATAAATTATCATCCCAACCATCCCTCTCGATCCAAACTCCGATATTGGATAGCTTCAGAAATATGATCGCCCTCTACATTTTCTGAACCATTTAGATCGGCAATGGTACGTGCCACTTTCAGTATGCGGTCATATGCTCTAGCGGAAAGGTTCAATCTTTCCATGGCGCTTTTCAACAATTCTTTCGAAGTTGCATCCAAAGCACAAAATTCGCGTATTTGTTTCGTATTCATCTGTGCATTGTAATGTATGTTTTCAAGATGGGCAAAGCGCTGCGTCTGAAGCGCCCTTGCTGTGGTCACTCGTTCTCTAATTGCTACACTGGATTCTCCTTTTCGTTCGTCGGCTAATTTTTCAAACGGAACGGGGGTTACCTCGATATGAATGTCTATTCGGTCCAATAACGGACCCGATATCTTGCTCATATATCGCTGCATTTCCATAGGTGAAGACGTCACGGGTGCATTCGGGTCGTTAAAATACCCTCCTGGGCTTGGGTTCATGCTGGCGACAAGCATAAAGCTACTGGGATAGGTTACGGTAAATCGCGCTCTTGAGATGGTCACTTCGCGGTCCTCCAAAGGCTGTCGCATTACCTCCAATACCGTACGCTTAAACTCGGGCAATTCGTCTAAAAAGAGCACACCGTTGTGCGCCAAAGAGATCTCTCCGGGTTGTGGATAGCTTCCACCTCCGACCAAAGCTACGTCTGATATCGTATGGTGCGGTGCACGAAAAGGACGCTGATTTAGCAATCCTACCTCCTTAACCCTTCCGACCACGCTATGGATCTTGGTGGTCTCTAACGCCTCGTGTAAGGTCATGGGTGGCAAAATACTCGGCAATCGTTTAGCCAACATGGTTTTACCCGCACCAGGCGGACCAATCAAAATGATGTTATGCCCTCCAGCAGCGGCGATTTCCATGCAACGCTTTATGCTTTCCTGTCCTTTCACATCGGCAAAATCGAACTCGGGAAATTCGAGGCCTTTATAAAACTCTTTCCGAGTATCTACAATGGTTTGGGTTAGCTCACCAGCATCGTCAAAGTAATCGATGACCTCTCGAATATTTTCAACTCCGTAAACTTTAAGTCCATCAACAATAGCGGCTTCTTTCGCATTCGCTATAGGCAGAATAAACCCTTTGAAACCTTCTTCACGTGCTTTGATGGCAATGGGTAGTGCTCCTTTGATGGGCTGTAGGCTTCCGTCTAGGGATAACTCGCCCATGATCACATAGTCGGTGATCTTTTCCCCTTTGATCTGCCCAGAAGCAGCTAGTATTCCCACAGCCAACGGAAGATCGTAGGCACTTCCCTCCTTCCTCAAGTCTGCTGGCGCCATATTTAGAGTTATCTTCTTTACCGGAATGGAATAACCCGTGTTCTTTAAAGCCGCCGCAATGCGATAGTTGCTCTCTTTGATGGCGTTATCTGGGAGTCCGACCAAATGATAGCCCACCCCTGTATCGATATTGACTTCAACAGTGATAGTAGTAGCTTCAACACCAAAGACGGCGCTTCCAAAAACTTTGACGAGCATAAATCTATTCTTTTGCGTTGAATATATACCATGCCGTCTTGGCCTAAAATTGTTGTGTAATAAGTGGGCGGTTTTAGGTTCTAAGTGGCGTTTACTCTTTTACGAACTTTAGGGTTTGCTTTGCGTTTGCTGACTGAATTTCTAAGAAGTAAATGCCCGCCGCTAGGTCTTCTACGTTTAATGGATATGCTTGTTGCACTTCTGACAGCTTTTTTGACTGTAGCAATTTTCCGTTTATGTCATAGATCGACAACGCTTTGATCCAATCTTTGCTAGAAACATGTAGAAGATCGCTTGATGGGTTGGGATATGCTGTGAAGTTTCCAACTGAATTCGTACTATCTATGCTCAAGGTACTTGTATCTAACTTTAGAATGAAAGAATCGAAAGCGCCTTGATGAG
The DNA here is from genome assembly GCA_028279515.1 of Flavobacteriaceae bacterium. GTDB lineage: Bacteria > Bacteroidota > Bacteroidia > Flavobacteriales > Flavobacteriaceae > JANQNQ01. The sequence continues at coordinate 98,375 of JANQNQ010000004.1, read as the reverse complement.
ATACTTGATTGCCTCCGCTTGGATTGAAATCTACATCTCCTCCAAACTTACCGGTCACGACCAGTTTGTCATCTGGACCGATGGCGATCTGATACGGGTATTCACTGCTTGAGCCTCCAAAATTCTCCGCCCAAACAAAGTTCCCTTCATTACTTATTTGAAGGGCGAAAATATCCCAATTGCCATTGGAACTGATCATAAATTCGTTAGCCGCACTCGGGTCACAGTCCATCTGGTTTAAGAAGTAGCCCGATAGGTACACTCCGTCTGTGCTGTTGATAGCTAAATCAAAAGGTCTTTCTGATGATGAATTTGAACCATTCACCGCTCCGAAATTTCTTGCCCAAATAAATTCTCCTTGTCCATTGAGCTTTAATAGGTAGATACTGGCCGTTCCAATAGAGCTCATGTTAAATGTTTCGCTTGGGTCTGCGTTAAAATCAATGGTTCCTCTAAAGCTTCCCGATGCATATACATTGCCTTGGCTATCGGGTTGGATCGCATATCCGACATCGCTACCGTTACTGCTTCCGATAGATTGAGCCCAAACGTAATTTCCGTTGGCCAAGTCATATTTAGCAATAAAAGCATCTTCACCGTCATTAGCCGATTGAAGTTGGGCAATACCCGAGCCTGTATCAAAATCTACAAGCCCTCTGTAATAGCCTGTAAGGTACAGGTGTTGGCCGTCTATGCTCATATCTTTTGCCCTATCGTTGTCTGATAGATTGCCGATCTGCTTGGCCCAAGCAAAATTACCGTTGGTGTCCAATTTCATGTAAAAGATATCAGTCGAATTGTCTGTAGTGAGATTGAAGGTGCTTGGCCCCGGGTCAAAATCTACCGTGTTATTGAAGTGTCCGGCGAGATAGATGTTTCCACTTTGATCCACTTCGATACTTCTGAATATACTCGATAAGATATTATCAGCACCCACCTGTTTTGCCCAGATAAAATTTCCGTTGGTATCTAACTTACATACAAAGTGATAGGTAGAGCTGGCCAAGGTTGGATTTGGAATGAAGTACGTACTCGACGAACTCGTATCAAAGTCTACGTTGTGGTCATAAAGGCCCGTGATATACACATTGTTGGCATTGTCTAATGCTATTTTAGGCTGAATGTCCTCAGCACTAGAAGAAGAAACACTTACACCAAAATCACCTCCTACTTGATGCGCCCATATCAGGTTTCCCGTCGGACTTAGTTTGATGCAATAAACGTTCCCTTTGTCATTATTCAACTCGTTCATATAGTGAAAGCCACTACCTGGGTCAAAGTCGATAGAGTTTTCAAACTGTCCTACCGCATATATATTACCATTTGAATCTGTAACGACATCGGTTCCTAGATCATCGAACGATCCCTGAAATGCGGCAACCCAATTAAAGTCTTGGGAAAATAGGGTGTAATTTATAAGCAGTAGTATAAAGCTAAGGGTGGCTTTCAATTTCATATCAATCTCTCTAAAATTAAGTTTTGACACCAAACGTCAACTTTGTCCATCGTTCAAAACTTGACCGTGTATTTTTCATTTTGCTGATGGTGCGAATTTAATGAAAGTAAGTATATTCCTATGCTTTAGAGAGAATAATTTGCTTGCATCGAGTAACTTATCGATGTTTTGAAGTTTTAAGCAGATGAACAACCCTCCATTTTTCCGAAGAAAAAAATCAAATCAATTATCAGATCGGGCAACCACCCATCGGTTAAGATAGAGCCCGTCATAGATCAAAACGAGCGCATTTCCCGGTTTTAGTATAATATCTCCCGATGATGAGAATCTATTGGCCGGGGTAGAACTAGAATTGTTATCTGCTAAGAGTTTCAGGTCATCAGAAGAATCACCATTATAAATATAGATGACGCGACCATGCGTGCCTCCTGCAATACCTCCAAGATCTGCACCGCTTTGAACAATTCTGAAGATATTTGCGTTATAGTTTGTGGTCCCCAATTGAAAGTCTGTATTGTCATTAGTTCCTGATGGGCTAGGCAAAGTGACCGAGGTAAACCTTACATAGTTTGGGTTGGTTGACATGCGCTCCCACCGACTGCCGTCCCAATAGTAAAAGCCAGGAAAAACGTCATTGACCGTAGCCGTATTGTAGACCATGGTGCTTGTCTCAAGAGCACCGCCATTGGGATTTACCACTGGTGCTTCTTGGGTAGACCGTACCAATGAGACACGCGGAATGAGTATTCCTTGCGTTGTGCTTTCAACATCTAAAACACCTTCTGGTGAGGTGGTATTGATCCCTACTTGGGGGAAAAGAGTGCTTGTAAATAACAGTAAACCGAAAAGACAAATTGCTACTTTCATAACTTACAAATTTGATGCATCCGCATTGCGAATATGATGTTTTATTTATCTCTTCCTTTTTCGTTTAAGACAATACATTATACCATGGGGAATGGTTAAGTAAGATACCTCGATTCGCTTGATAGAAAAATACGTACTACCACTAATTTAATTCGTGGTAGCTTGTACAATTGATACACGCCCTGACCACATCATTTGGACCCAAATAATTAAGAATGAATACGTTGTCAATTAAAATCTGTTGAAGTAGCTTTTGAGTAATTACCAAACAGCTATTATTAATTTTTCAATCATAACGATCATTTGCCATTAATTTCATAAATTTGAGTAGAGTGCCATTAGAAATCATCAGTATTTTAGCTAAATTTCTAAAGCATTCTTATTTTTTGCTATAACCTTAAATTAATGTGATGATGGATGTAAATGAGACACTTTCCGAGGTAAAGAATTATATAGATGGTAAGTTCGAAAGAAATGGGCAATCAGCAATGGATGTATTGAGTCCGTTGGATGGTAGTACCATCTCTTCGCTACCCCTATCGACCTATACAGACGTTGACAAGGCCGTGCAAGCTGCAAAAAAGGCGTTTCCGGCCTGGTCAGCGATGACCTTTAAAGAGCGCGTGCAAATTTTCTTTAGATACCGCGCTCTTCTTGAGAAACACATGGAAGAGCTTACCAATCTCGTACATATTGAAAACGGTAAAACCTACGGCGAAGCCAAGGCAGAAGTCGAAAAGAGCATGGAACTCTGTGAATTTGCCGTTTCTATGCCACAGATCATTGTCAATGAAGTACAAGAGGTGAGTAAAGGTGTAGAGTGCAGAATCGAGCGCAAACCACTCGGAGTGGTGGCTTCCATTACACCGTTCAATTTTCCGAATATGGTACCGCATTGGACCATGCCCAATGCCCTAGTATTAGGAAATACGATGGTCATGAAACCTTCAGAAGTAGTGCCATTAAGTACCGTCAGAATGGCAGAATTGCTCAAAGAGGCAGGATTACCCGATGGAGTTTTTAACATTGTCAACGGCGGAAAAGATGTCGTCGAATTTATCTGCGACCATCCCGATATTGAAGCGGTTTCCTTTGTGGGCTCAACCAAAGTGGCCAAGATCGTCTACCAACGTGCTTCTTCCAACTTAAAACGCTGCGTTGCCCTAGGAGGTGCCAAAAATCACTTGTTGGTACTGCCCGATGCTAATCCTGAAATGACCGCCTCCAATGTTGTGGCTTCTATGTCTGGCTGTGCAGGTCAGCGTTGTATGGCAGCCTCTGTTATGGTAGGCGTTGATAAAGTTGAGCATATTATAGATCGTATGGTAAAAGAAGCCCAGAAGATAGTTCCTGGAGATAATCTGGGTTCTGTAATCAGTGCAGAAGCCAAAGCACGTATTGAAGGGTATATCGATGAAGCCGAACGCAACGGAGCTAAGATATTGGTCGACGGACGAAACACAACCGTTCCTGGAAAAGAAGGTGGTTTCTATGTAGGACCAACGATCATTGACCACGTGACTATCGATATGTCTGTAGCGCGTGAAGAGATCTTCGGCCCCGTAATCTCAATTATCAGAGCCAAGGACCTTGACGAGGCCATTGAAATCGAAAACGGTTCTAACTATGGCAATGCTGCTGCTGTATTTACTCAGAGTGGCGGATTGGCTAAACAAGTAATGGAGCGTGCCAGCGCTGGAATGATCGGTGTCAATATTGGCGTACCGGTACCGCGCGAACCCTTTTCTTTTGGCGGGTGGAATGAATCCAAATTCGGTGTGGGAGATATTACAGGTAGAAGCTCTATCGAGTTCTGGACGCAAAACAAGAAAACCACCATCAAATGGAATCCCGAAGCTCGTACCAATTGGATGAGTTAGTGTTTTGTGGGATGACCAATGACAGATGACCAATGACAGATGACCGATGGCGGATGAGGGATGAACGAAGTATTTTAAACAGTCATATTTAAATGATAGAAAACAGATTCAAGTTCGAGAATTTACATATTTGGCAAAAAGCAATGGATTTTGGTGAAGATGTAAACTCCTTGATCAATAGTTTTCACAAAAAAGAAATGTACAATCTATCATCTCAAATGTTGAGAGCTGTTGATTCTGTGGCTTTAAATATCTCTGAAGGTTCCATTGGTCAATCAAACCCAGAGCTTAACAAATTTATAGGCTATGCAATTCGGTCTTTGGCAGAAGTAGTAACCTGCTTACACAAAGCAAAAAGAAGAAATTACATTACTGAGCAAATTTTTCAAAAATATTATGATGAGTCATTTCACTTAATGAACATGATGATAGCATTCAGAAATAAAATCAAATAACACCGTATATCGGTCACTCGTCGTCGGTCATCGGTCACCAATCATCTAACAGCAATGAGTTAAACCAAAATAACACCACGCATCGGTCAGCCGTCACCAATCATCGGTCTCCGGTCATCAGTCACCAATCATCTTATAAAAATGAACGAAGAAATTTTAAAAAACAATCTCGACTATACATTATTCTCCTGGGGCAAACAAGGAGGACTAAACCCCATCAATGTGTCCTATGCCGAAGGCTCCTACTTCTATGATAGAGAGGGAAAACGCTATCTGGATTTTTCTTCCCAATTGATGAATGTAAACATCGGTCATGGCAATCAACGTATTACCGAAGCGGTCGCAAAGCAAATGAAGGAGATGAGTTATGCCTATCCAGGTATGGCCACTGATGTACGCGGACGCTTAGGAAAGAAGCTCGCTCAAATAACACCCGGCAATCTCACCAAAACCTTCTTCACCCTCGGCGGTGCTGAAGCTATTGAGAACGCCATTAAACTGGCCAGAATGTATACTGGCCGATATAAGATCATCGCACATTACAGGGCCTATCATGGTGCTACTTACGGAGCCATATCGGCTGGCGGTGACCCAAGGCGATTTCCTGTAGACAGTCAAGCGATGCCCAACGTCGTGCATGTCGAAAACCCATATGCGTATCGTTGTCCGTGGAATTCTTCCTCGGTTGAAGAATGTGGTCAATTAGCCCTCGAACATCTAGAACGCGTCATTCAGTTTGAAAACCCAGACAGTGTGGCGGGTATATTGATGGAAGGCGAATCTGGTTCTTCAGGTTGTATCAAATATCCACCCATGTATTTAAAGCATGTAAGAGCACTTTGTGACAAATATGGCATTATGATGATCGACGACGAGGTCATGAGTGGCTTCGGGCGTACAGGTAAAATGTTTGGTATTGACCATCACGAGGTAACTCCTGACATTATGTGTTTGGCAAAAGGCTTGACCTCTGGGTATTTACCTTTGGGTGGCGTAGTGGTCTCTGACAAGATCGCAGCGTTCTTTCAGGACAATCCAATGACCATCGGACTCACCTATTCGGCACACCCTACCTTATGTGCTGCCGCGTTAGAAAACATCAAGATCATCCAGGAAGATAATCTCGTACAGCGTGCTGCCGAAATGGGGCAATACATTGAACAAGAGGTCAAAAAACTAAAAGAAAAACATCCTTCTATCGGAGATTTCAGAAATACCGGACTCCTAGGTTGTATCGAGCTGGTCAAGAACAGAGAGACCAAAGAACCTACGGTGCCATGGAATGCCAAACCTCAAGAAATGAAAGCCACCGCAAGAATGGCCGGAAAGATCAGAGAACTGGGCATGTTCACCTTTGTGCGATGGAATTGGATCTTTATTGCGCCACCATTAAACATAACCAAAGCTGAAGTAGACGAAGGTTTGAGGATCGTATCTCAAGCCATTGCTATTGCCGACGAATATTGCAACTAAACTATGAGCAAAGACATTGTAGAATTACAGGAAGACGTTTCCAGCTCACCGCTGTATAGTGAAGATCTGGCACCAGTTCCGCCGCAACAACGCACGTGGAACAAATGGCATCTCGCTGCTATTTGGGTGGGTATGGCCGTGTGTATTCCAACCTATTTGTTGGCATCATACATGATCAAGACGGGGCTCAATTGGTACGAAGCGCTTGTCATTATCGGACTCGCCAATTTGATCATCACCATTCCGATGGTGCTTAATGGTCATGCAGGCGTAAAGTACGGCATTCCTTTTCCTGTGATCGGTCGTGCGCCTTTTGGCACCAAAGGTGTGCACTTGGCTTCGGTGACTCGAGGTATCATTGCCTGCGGTTGGTTTGGTGTACAGACCTGGATCGGTGGTTTGGCGATCTATGCCATCTTTCACGCCGTCATGGGCACTCAAGGTGAATTGGGATTGTCCATCGGTAAGTTTGTAGGCTTTGGCATTTTTTGGATCATCAATATGTATTTTATATGGAAAGGCACCGAAAGCATCAAATGGTTAGAAACCTATTCGGCGCCAATCTTGATCATCATGGGGCTTATCCTTATTTATTGGGGGTACGCTAAAGCGGAAGGGTTTTCGGTTGTTTTGGATCAAAGCGTTCAGCTTGAAAATACAGCAGCCAACATCACCAATGAAGGTGATCAAGCATATCTCAACCTTCATGCTCTTAAAAACAAGGACGGAAGCCTGAAAGTTACCGAGTACAATATCGTTTCTGACGAAAGTACCTCTTGGAAAACGTTTACAGAAGCCCCAATTGCCATTGCAAATACTGAAAATGTTCAGGTACAATTTCGAAATACCGAAGGCACTGAACCTGTTTTATCGAGTGTCGTTTCGGCCACCGTTGCTTCTGAAAATGGAGGAAGCAAACTATGGAGCTATCTCTTATGGCTCACAGCAATGGTTGGTTTTTGGGCCACCATGTCCATTAGCATCGCAGATATTACGCGCTATGCGGCGACACAGAGGGATCAGGTAGTCGGACAATTCACAGGCTTGCCGCTAACCATGATGCTCTATTCGTTTGTGGGTATTTTCGTTACCTGTGCAGCGGTCATCAATTTTAAAGATGTATTGATTGCCGATGACGCGCCTTGGGATCCAGTATCACTTATCGCTAAATTTAAAAACCCAGCAGTGGTGATTGTGGCGCAAGTATTTATGATCATTGCAACACTCAGTACCAATATTGCCGCCAATGTAATTGCGCCCTCCAATGCGTTTTCAAACCTATGGCCTAAAAAGATCAATTTTAAAACAGGAGGCACCATCACTGGAATCATCGGAATTCTGATAGCTCCTTGGTGGTTGCTCAACGAGATCTCTGGTTTTCTGATTTTCGTCAGTGGCTTGCTTGGCCCCGTATTGGGCATCATGATTGCCGATTACTTCTTTATCAGAAAAAAGACCATGCAGTTGGCCGAGCTATATAAAGAAGAAGGTGTCTACTCTTACAATAAAACGGGCTTTAACCGAGCCGCTATGATCGCCCTATTTGTAAGCGTATTTGTGGCCTTGATCGGGTATTGGGTTCCGAGTTTGAACTTCTTGTATTCCCTTTCGTGGTTTACTGGATTTATTATTTCGTTCGTATTGTATATCTTATTAATGAAGAAAAACTAATATGTCTATCCTAATAAAAAATGGCCGTGTCGTAACGGCTTCCGAGAGTTATATAGCCGATGTGTACACCGAGGGTGAAAAGATCATCGCCATCGGAAAAGACCTGGACTACAAGGCCGATAAGGTCATTGATGCTTCAGGAAAACTAGTCTTTCCGGGGGGTATCGATCCTCATGTGCATCTCGACATGCCGTTTATGGGCACCTACTCTAGTGACGATTATGAAACAGGTACACGTGCCGCCTTGCATGGAGGTACAACCATGGTCATCGACTTCATTCTACAGACACAAGGAGATTCGTTACACAATGCTCTTAAAGCATGGCAAGAAAAATCGCAAGGAAAGGCCATCGGGGATTATTCCTATCATATGGCCGTCACTGATTTTAACAATGACGTTGCCAAAGAGGTTGTTCAAATGATTGAAGAGGAAGGAATTTCTTCCTTTAAAACGTTTATGGCGTACAAAGGTGCGCTCATGATTGACGACGGACAAATGGTACAGCTTATGAAGGTGGTGAAGAAACATGGCGGATTGGTCACGGTGCATGCCACCAACGGAGACATGATCGATTCGCTAATCGCAAAAAATCGAGCACTCGGTAATCTATCGCCATTATATCATTATTTATCACAACCCGAGGTTACCGAGGCTGAAGCTTCCGCGCGTTTTTCAGATATGTTACACTATACCGATTGCCCCGGTTATATTGTGCATATGACCTGCGAAGGCGCTTTAAATGCGGTTAGACAGGCCACACAACGCAATCAAAAAGTATTCGTCGAAACCTGTACGCAATACCTCATGCTAGACGCTTCATTGTATGAAAAAGACTTTGATGGCGCCAAATGGGTGATGAGTCCGCCGCTACGTGAAAAGAAGGATCAGGAGTCCTTATGGTCAGGTATCAACCAAGGATTGGTACAAGTAGTAGGCACCGATCATTGCCCGTTTATGTGGGAACAAAAGAAAATGGGCAAGGATGACTTTTCCAAGATTCCTAACGGACATCCAGGTATTGAACATCGTATGGAGTTGCTGTATTCGGAAGGCGTTCACAAAGGAAAGATCTCGCTAACAAAATATGTAGAAGTGGCGTGCACAAACGCTGCCAAGATCTTCGGAATGTATCCCCGTAAAGGAACACTGGCCGTCGGAAGCGATGCCGACATCGTCATCTTTGATCCGAATAAAGAGCATACGATTTCAGTCGAAACGCATCACATGCGCTGTGACTATTCAGCCTATGAAGGTCAAAAAGTAACCGGAAAGACCGAGACCGTGATCCTACGCGGACAAGTTGCGATCGAAAACGAAGAATGCCAACTAAAAGCAGGATATGGTGAGTTTATTCCGCGAGGGAAAACATCGAAGACCGTTATTTAATAAAAGGACACGAAGTAAGCGAGAAACAGATTCCTGCCTACGCGGGAATGACACTAAGAACCAAAAACTAAGAACTAAGAACTAAAATATGCCAAGAAAAGTAAAATCAGGATTGATACAGATGAGCCTTCCGATGACCGAGGGAGAAGGAACGATTCAAGAGATCATGGATGCCATGTACGACAAGCATATTCCGTATATTGAGGAAGCAGGTAAGCAAGGGGTGCAGATATTATGCTTGCAAGAGATATTCAACACGCCCTATTTCTGTCCGGGACAAGACCGAAAATGGTATGCTTCGGCCGAGCCCGTGCCGGGTCCAACGACCGAAAAAATGCAGGTGCTCGCCAAGAAACACGATATGGTGATCATCGTTCCGATCTATGAAAAGGAACAGGCGGGAGTGTTTTACAATACGGCCGCGGTGATTGATGCCGATGGTACGTATTTAGGAAAGTATCGTAAGAACCACATTCCGCATACAACAGGCTTTTGGGAAAAGTTTTTCTTCAAGCCTGGTAATTTGGGATATCCTGTTTTTCAGACAAAATATGCCAAAGTCGGCGTATATATCTGCTACGACAGACACTTCCCCGATGGTGCAAGAGTCTTAGGGTTGAATGGTGCCGAGATCGTATACAATCCGTCAGCTACGGTTGCTGGATTAAGCGAGTATCTCTGGAAATTAGAGCAACCCGCGCATGCTGCCGCCAATGGATATTTTATGGGGTGCATCAATCGTGTGGGCGAAGAAAAACCTTGGAATCTCGGCAAGTTTTACGGACAATCGTATTTCGTGGATCCACGCGGACAAATTTTCTCTCAAGCATCAAGAGATGACGATGAGCTGTTGGTAGCTGAATTCGATCTAGACCTCATCGATGAAGTACGCTCTACGTGGCAATTCTTTAGAGACCGAAGACCGGAAACGTATGGACGACTGACCGATTTATAGAATAGAATGTAAAACAGAACACAGATGACACAGATCTAGCAGATTTTCACAGATAAACTGCTTGGAATATCAGCGATTTTCATCCTAATCAGTGTTATCAGCGTTCCAATAAAGACCAAATGGCCGAATATAAAAGACCCACAACGCAAGAAGAGTTCGATAAGAACTTCAAGCAGAAGAAACCGCTGATGAACGATACCGAAGCGTATTATGAAAGTTCGCGCTGTTTGTTCTGCTACGATGCGCCATGTATTCAAGCATGTCCGACGCACATCGACATCCCACTGTTTATAAAACAGATCCATACAGACAATGTCACCGGAGCCGCCAAAACCATTTTTGATGCTAACTGGTTAGGCAATGCCTGCGGCGTTGTTTGTCCGACAGGTGTGTTGTGCGAAGGAGCCTGCGTCTATAATCATCAAGACGTTCCTCCTATTCAAATTGGTCGCCTTCAAAACTATGCAACCAATACAACCATCGATGCAGGTAAAAAACTCTTTAAAGTTGGAGCCTCTAATGGCAAGAAAATAGCCATCATCGGAGCAGGCCCAGCAGGCATCGCTTGTGCGTGCGAAGCCAGAACATTGGGCTTCGACGTTGATATTTTTGAAGCAAAGGATAAACCTTCCGGCTTAACGGTATATGGTATTGCACCCTACAAGATCACCAATGAAGAAGTATTAAAAGAAATAGACTATCTACAGGACCAACTTGGTTTCCGCATAAAATATAACACACCGATTGATTCTAAAGAACAATTGACCAAACTGGAAGCCAATTACGACGCGATCTTTTTAGGTGTGGGACTGGGTCAAACTCGAGTTTTAAAACTTAAGGGCGAAGAAAAACTAGGGGTTATCGGCGCGGTAGAATTCATTGAAGACTTGCGTATGAAGCAACATACGATCTCAGTGCCCGACAAGGTCGTGGTCATCGGTGGCGGTAATACCGCTATGGATGCTGCCTCAGAATCTGCCCGAATGGGTGCCCTAAAAACCGTACTGGCCTACAGAAATACGAAGGACCGTATGGGTGCCTACGGATTTGAATATGATCTTGCTATTAGTGCTGGTGTTGATAGTTTGTTCAATGCGACGCCTATTGAGATCATTGGCGATGGTAAAGTAGAAGGCGTAAAGTTTTTAAAGACCGAAATGCAAAACGGACGGTTAGAAACTATCGACGGAAGCGAGTTCATTGTGGCTTGTGATATGGTGATCAAAGCCACCGGACAAGCCAAACAAGGACATTTCTATCAACTTGTAGACAAGCTAACTATCGATGATAGAACAAGAGTGGTGGTCAATGATGCGTTTCAAACCACCAATCCCAAGTATTTTGCAGGCGGTGATGCTATCAACGGTGGTGCCGAAGTCGTCAACGCAGCCTACGACGGAAAAATGGCGGCAAGAGGCATACACAACTGGCTGATGAAATAATTCCTGCCTTTACACCTTTGCTAAAGCTACGGTGTACAAAGGCGCAGGAATGACAAGTATAAAAAATGAGACTCCTGCCTTCGCAGGAGTGTAAAACATAAGAATATGATCGATCTATCCATAAATTTTGCAGGCATAAAATCACCAAATCCTTTTTGGTTGGCGTCAGCGCCTCCCACAAATTCGGGCTATCAAATCATGAAGGCCTTTGATGCAGGCTGGGGTGGCGCCGTTTGGAAAACGCTGGGTGTTCCCGTGGTCAATGTATCCAGTCGCTACGGGTCTGTCAATTACAGAAACACCCGAATGATGGGCTTTAACAACATCGAATTGATCACGGATCGTCCGTTGGCCGACAATCTTCGGGAAATTGAAGAGGTCAAAAAGTACTTTCCGGATCACGCGGTAATTGCTTCTCTTATGGTCGAAAGTAAAGCCGAATGGGAGCAGATCATCAAAGACGTTGAAAATGCGGGAGCTGACGGCATCGAATTGAATTTTGGGTGTCCGCATGGTATGTGCGAACGCGGTATGGGCTCGGCTGTAGGTCAAGAACCTGCTGTGTTGAAGACCATTGTAGGTTGGGTGATGGAAGCTGCGAATATTCCGGTAATAACCAAATTGACTCCGAATATCTCAGAGATCACAGAGCCTGGTTTGGCTGCCTATCAAGGCGGTACCGATGCCATTTCGTTGATCAACACCATCAAAAGTATTGTAGGTATCGACCTGGACACCTATGCTCCCCTACCCATTGTAGACGGAAAAGGAACTAACGGAGGCTATTGTGGTCCTGCCGTGAAACCGATCGCCATGCATATGATTCGTGAGTTGGCACAACATCCTGAAATCTCTAAAGTACCGATCTCTGGTATTGGCGGGGTGGAAACTTGGCGCGACGTGGTCGAGTTTATTCTCTTGGGAGCAACCTCTGTGCAGGTGTGTACGGCCGTGATGCATTATGGTTTTGGAATCGTACGTGAAATGGAAGCAGGATTGCGCCAGTTTATGGAAGAGAAAGGATACAACACCATCTACGATTTTGCCGGAAAAGCACTTCCAAACGTCACCGAGTGGAAACACTTGAACCTAAAACACAAGGTAGTTGCCGAGATCAACAAGGACAAATGCGTGGGCTGTGACCTTTGCTATATTGCCTGTGATGACGGAGCGCATCAAGCGATTGCGTTGTCAGACGACCCTACAAATCGAATTCCGAGTATCATTGAAGAAAACTGCGTGGGCTGTAACCTGTGTTCGCTGGTTTGTCCGGTGGAAGATTGCATCACCATGGTGCAACGTGACGATGGGACACAGCATGTCACTTGGGACCAGCGATCGCAAGCCGGAAACATTCCTACTACTTTTGATGATGACCTTGCAGGCGGAAAACACCATTATGTTCCCTCGCCTGAAGATGCACTGAAACACCGAAAATAACCCCTTCTATAGTAACTAACATATCGTTTATGTACAAAGAGGAATTTTTAAAGGAAGCCATCAAAGAGGCTAAAAAAGGTTTATCAGAAGGAGGCATCCCTATCGGGTCTGTGCTTGTTCACGATGGAAAAATTGTGGGACGCGGCCACAATCGAAGGATCCAAAAAGGCAGTGCCATTTTACACGGCGAAATGGACGCCCTCGAAAACGCTGGAAGGAGACCCGCCAGTTTTTATCGAGAATGTCAGATCTACACCACCCTTTCCCCTTGCTCTATGTGTTCGGGCGCGATTTTACTTTACGGCATCCCTGATGTCTATATCGGCGAAAACAAAACCTTTATGGGGGAAGAAACTTTACTCGAATCAAAAGGCGTCAACACCACCGTTATCAATGACCAAGAATGCATTGACATGATGACTGATTTTATTGCAAACTCCCCGAAGCTTTGGAATGAGGATATTGGGGAGTGATTTTTTAGTATTGAGTACAGAGAAATTCCAAATGTCAAATCTCAAATTCCAAAGGTTGTTGAGTGAAGGTTTGAATTTTCGCCACTAATGCACAAATATTTCTTTTATACCCCTAACCTGAACATTTGGGTGACGGGCATCCCGTTTTAACTTCTAGCTTTCGTCACCCAACACCCAACACCCAACATCTAAAACCAAACACCCAAAACCAACAAACTACTTCACTCCCCTACTATTTATGACGGAAATTCGTAATGTTAATTGATGGGGGTAGGGTATTTTTAGCATCAGCTGTTTTCATAATGTCTGTCGTTTTTGCATTTAGCTGAAAAGAACACCGCAATTTTAAAAGAAAAACACTCCCGATGCCGCTAACAGCATGATATAGAAAACCTAAATCCGTTTATTCACTATGAATAGAAATATGAAAATATTAGTTACTGGAATTATATTAATCACAATTATAATTGTAAGTTGTGACAAAGAAGATGACTATGTGCCAGTGGAAAATTCTGCATTTACCGAATCTGAATTGGCTGTTCTAAATCAAACCCTGAATCTTCCAAGTCAACTTTATAACTATGCCAATCCAAACTTTCCGCCCCATTTTACTTCAGAAGAAGCGAACATAGCAGACAATACGCCTGACGACAACCCGATAACCGATTTCGGGGCTACATTAGGTAGAGTATTGTTTTACGATAAAAACTTGTCTATTGACAATACTGTTTCTTGTGCATCTTGTCACAAGCAGGAAGCAGGTTTTTCTGACAGCAATAGGTTTAGCATTGGTTTAAATGGACAATTAACAAGGAGAAATTCAATGACCATAATAAATGCGCGTTACTTTGAAGATGGAAGATTTTTTTGGGATGTACGTGCCAACACTCTTGAAGAACAATCGCTTATGCCAATTCAAGACCATACCGAAATGGGAATGGAACTCACTGCATTAGAAAATAAACTTCAAGTCTTAGAATATTATAATATATTGTTTGGTAAAGCATTTGGCAATGGTCAAGTGACTTCAAATAAGATTGCACGTGCTCTATCACAGTTTATGCGTGCAACCGTATCTTATAATTCAAAATTTGATGAAGGCTTCGCTCTTGCTGGTTATCCTGATGATGAAGAACAAATGCCTGACTTTCCAAATTTTACACCACAAGAAAATTTAGGCTTAGATATATTTTACAGAGGACGAAACGGAGCAACCTGTCTGTACTGCCACGGAAATCCACAGCACGTTAATGATGAAGCAAAAAACAACGGACTTGATTTAAGCTATACAGATAATGGCTTAGGAGAAATTACTGCTAATCCATCTGATATGGCTTTGTTTAAAGTGCCTTCGCTTAGAAACATTGCTTTAACCGCACCATATATGCACGATGGAAGATTTGAGACACTTATGGACGTAGTGAATCATTATAGTACAGGTGTTCAAGACCATCCTAATCTACATTTTAGATTAAAGGACTCTGATGACCCATCACCAAATTCAGATGTGCTTCGGTTGAACTTAACCCAAGAAGAGAAAGAAGCGCTTGTTGCCTTTTTGAGTACACTTACTGATGCAACAATAGCAACCGAAGAAAAGTATAGCACCCCATTTAATTAAAAGAGGAAATACTACCCCGCTACCGATAGCAACTTGTTCTAAACCTGTCGAAATATCCACGCTAGTGGTAATATCTTCGTAGAGGAACATGAAAATTCAAAATTTCTAAATAAGATCAATCAAATTTTGTTATGTTTATATAGACAATCGTTGTATGCAACTAAATAAAACGCGAATGATCAAAAACTTACTTCTTATTTTAACTATTCTGGCTTTTCTCTCTTGTGGAAATGAATCAGACGAAATGATTTACAAGACTAAGAATGGAGAATTTGCATCGCAACCTGGAAACTTCATAGCTGATTTTCCAACCAAACCAAATTATTCCACAATTGATAATCAAATAGGACTTGATAAATTTCAAATCCATTTATTCCGTTCAACTCTAGGATCGAAAAAAATATTTTCAGTAGAATACAGTAACTATCCTGAACATATGATTAAATCAATGACGGACGAGCAAATTTATTCTCAAGGAGTTGCTAACTTCTCGAATAAAATGGCCGAAGCATTTAAATTGGATTTTCAAAAACCTATAAAGCAACATGGATTGAACGGGCAATACTTTGTTTTAAACCTTAAGCAAAATGCAATTGAAAAAGGAATAAAAGGACACATTCAAGGAAAACTATTTAGAAAAGGAAATAGAGTATATACAATTACATATATTGGACAGAATGATAAAAATATTGATCCATTTATGGAGTCATTTCGCCTGATAAAATAACAGCCCCGCTGCCGCTAGCAGCCTGTACTAAACCTGTCGAAGTATTCTCGCTATTGGTAACCGCTTCGTAGAGCAACATTGCCTGTCTTTTCCACTAGTTCGTTTTCTTTTGCTAACTTAGTCATAGCCTGCACAACAAACCATATACAAAACCGTAAGTAATAAAAAAGAAGCCCAATGAAAGACATCTCTGGAATTGATGAAAACGGCAATCCTAAAAATGGCCCTTTTAAGCTATTCTTTAAGAATGGCCTTGTCTCTTGTCAAGGTGAGTTTGACAACGGAAAGAAATCAGGAGAGTGGACGTACTTTCTCAACAATGGCCAGATGCAATCCAATGGTAGTTTTAAGGATGGAAAGATCGTTGGTCAGTGGAAATGGTTCTTCAAGAATGGCGAACCACGAGGAACGGGTGGCTTCGACGATGAAGAGCGGAAGCACGGTGTATGGAAGCGATATCATGCCAATGGTCAACTTTGGGACGAAGGTCGCTTTGAACACGGAAAGAAAAAGGGCACTTGGAAGGTCTATAACGAGGCTGGCGAGCTCCTAAAGACACAAACTTTCAAGTAGCAATTGAAAAAATTCCAAATGTCAAACTTCAAATTCCAAACATTATTGAGCATAATCATTCAAATTTAGTTTTGTTTGTATGCACAATCGTTGGCAACAACAGAAACAGAATACAAAAGACCATTTGCTAGAACAATCAATTATTTGTCTTGAGGTAATACCCAAAGTCATCAAATTTGTTGGTTTTTAGTTCATTCTTTGAAAAATAGTTTACGATTTTCGCTATAGCAGGGTTTTGCAAACTCTTTCTTGGATAAGCCAATCCTACTTCTCGATAATACCTTGGCCCATTATAAGGCACCACTTGAAAACCGTACCAACCGTCTGCAAAAGCTTCTGGTAAAAATGTAACTCCTAAACCTGCCATAACCATTGTTAATGTTTCTGTTTTCGAAGAACAATTTGCTACGGTTATCATTTTATTAGTTTCTGTATTAAGAATGGACAGACACTGTTTGTGGGCTTCACAAGGAGGGCAATGAATAAAAACTTCATTTTCCAAATCACTCAATTCAATAATTTCTTTATTCAACAAGTGATTTCCATTAGGAATGCACAAAACGTAATCTTCTTTCCAAAGCGGCAGAAACAAGTCTTCTTCATTTTTCCATTCCCTTACCAATAAGTTAATCTCATTTTCTCTTCCAATTTCCTTTATTGTCCATTCCACAGAATCACATAAGGATGAAGAAGCTTTAAAAAACTGTTGCTTATGTTCTTGCGGTAAACTTTCGGCAACACCAATCTGAATTTTATTCTTAAAATTCTCCTTAGTAAAAATTCCATTAAGTGATCGAAGTTCTGAAACCAACCTTTTTGCTATTGGATATAAGTAATGTGCTTCAGTCTTTAACTCAACCCCCTTTTTATGTCTTTCAAAAAGTGTTTTTCCTAATTCATCTTCCAATTGCTTTATACCATTGGAAATATTGGGTTGGGAAACAAAACATTGTTGTGCAGCACGAGTTAAGTTCTTCTGTTCATAAACAGCTATAAAGAATTTTAACAATCTAATATCCATAATTAAAACTTATCATATACATTTAAAAATAGTATTTCCAAATTCATATACAGCTCTTTACCTTTGCTTCATTCAATAGCATGTACTAAAATGACAAATTTATTATTTGTTTTTATTATGACAAAGAATAATCAAAAACAATAGAAAAATGAAAATTAGATTTTTAAAATCCAGATTAATAACAACTTTAATTTTTAGCGTTATGTTAAACGTAAATGCACAAACAAAACAAGCAGATGCCACGTATGATATAAAGTATGTGGCTGGCAAAAACAAAGTGAACTTTTTGAGCGAGGGAACTCGAATATCGGGAAACTTATTCGTCCCTGAAAACTATAGTCCAAATGGGAATTTTTCAGCTATAGTATGTATCACGCCTGCAAGTGGTATAAAGGAGCAGACCGCTGGTATTTATGCGGAAAAATTAGCAAAGGAAGGGTTTGTAACTTTGGCTTTTGACCACAGAACTTATGGGGAAAGTGGAGGTTACCCAAGAGGGATGGAAAATGCCCCTATGAAAGTTGAAGATATAAAGAATGCTATTTCTTTTATTAGGACGGTTCCTGGTGTGAACAGAGAAAAAATAGCTGAATTGGGCATCTGTTCAGGTGCGGGTTACAGTATTCAAACCGCAATTTTTGACCAAAGAGTGAAATCAGTTGCAACAGTAAGTGGGTTTGTCGATTTTATAGACTATGGTTTAGGAGGAGCCACACAATACGCAGATGTTTTAAAGGGCGATAAAGTAGCACAGTTTCAACAACAAATTAGAATGGGAAGCGAAGCTCGTCAAAAATACTTTGAAACAGGAGAGGTAGTTTTAGTTGACGGAATTCCAGTTGACAATTCTGGAATGGGCGAATTTTGGAACAGAGCAGCTCGATATTACCGTAATCCTGAACGCGGCGGACAATTTCCAACGTATACACCTTTAAGAGCAGCTATGTCATTAGATACGCGCTACTTCTTTAACCCAAGTGAGCAAATGGAATTAATGTCTGACAGGCCTTTTTTAGCCATCATTGGAGAAAATGCCTTATCGGCTTATTTCAGTGAAATAGCGGTTAACAGAGCAAAAGGAGATAAAGAACTGTTTAAAATTAAAGGTGCGGCTCACTTTGATCTATACGACCAAGAACGATATGTAAATCAAGCTGTAGAAAAATTAACCTCTTATTACAACAGAACACTGAATTAGGCAATAAAGTACTTTTGTCAACAATGTTTGTACATAAAAGCGGTCGGATTTGCACTCGAACCGCTTTTTTTATAAGTTACTTGACAAACCTGCCCCCGCTGCAGCTAGCAGCCTGTACAGAGCTTGTCGAAGTATCCATGCTGGTGGTAACAGCTTCGCAGAGCAACATGAAAATTCAAAATTTGTCTTCGTACTCTGTACTTAATACTTTGTACTTTTCTCACATCTCACATCTCACATCTCACATCTAATATCTCATATCCAACATTCAAACTAACGGAATCTCATCCGGTTGGATATAGTTGTTCTGAATGGCATAGATGACGAGTCCGGCGATGTTTTTAGCTTCGGTCTTGATAAATAGATTGTTCTTATGGCCTTCGACGGTTCGCGGAGCGATAAACAGCTCCTCTCCTATTTCTTTGGCCGTCTTTTGAAAACAGATCAACTTTAGGATTTGGATCTCTCTGTCCGTCAATGGCTCCTTTTCGATCAAGGTCGGTTTGGGTGACTTGGGTGATACCTGTTGTCTGAGAACGTCTAGTTGATCGTCTAAGAAATAGAAGCCTTTTTCGTGTACTTCTTTGATAATCTCAACCAATTCTTGTGGAGATATTCCTTTCGGGATAAAGCCTGCCACGCCTGCTTTGAGCATAAAGCCCAAAAAGGACTTTTTATAATGCGAAGACATAATGATGGTCCTTACTTGGGGATAGTTGGTCTTTAATCGAGTCGTGACCTCTGCCCCATTTATATTGCCCATGTTCAAATCTAATACCAGAACATCGGGCAATTGGTTGGCTTCGGTGAGTTTTTCGAGCAAGGCCTCTCCGCTATTGGCGGTATAGCATACTTCGATTCCGTCTTGATTCTGTAAATAATCATGTAGCAAAGAGACAATCAGTGCGTCATCGTCGCAAATGGCAACAGTGATGGTATTCATGGTGTTTCCGTTTTAGTTTTTTTGAACACAAATAGTGCGGCGGTTCCTTCGTTTATCTTTGAGCGCATACGGTATTTTCCGCCTAAATACTGAACTCTGGTTTCGATGTTGGTAAGCCCCAACCCTTTGTGGTTGGTTTCCGCATTAAACCCTTTTCCGTTATCAACAATTAAAACACATACGCCCCTATCGGTACTTCTAAAATGTATATGTATGTGGGTGGCTTCGGCATGTTTAGAGATATTGGTCAATACTTCCTGAATGATACGGGTGAGCTGAATCTTAAACTTGTTGGTATGTGTGTCTTCGGTACGTACATCGTATTGGTCGGTGACGGTTACTTTCTCTTTCCAGGGATCGACAACGTCACTGATCAAATCGGGTAACGCGGTATACTCCAACAACGGCGGACTCAAATCATGCGAGATGCGCCGCGCAATGGTGATCGATTCGTCCAACATGCCAACGGTCTCTGAATCCTGCTGCGCCATTTCGTTCTTCATTTTAATCACAGTGAGCTTTCCGATCAGGGCATCGTGAAGGTCTGCGGCGATACGTTTTCGTTCCTTTTCTTGGGTCTCTATCGTGGTTGTCAACAGACTTTTCTGGTGCGCTAACTTGGCTTGCTCTTCAGCTATTCTCGTCTTCATTATCTTTCGGAACATGGCCCTGACCAGCACAATGATAAAGGCCAGGAGTAGCAATAGGAATCCTATTATGATAGCAATCCATAGTGCGATCGTTTCCGGCTTTTGCCATTCTTCCATATGAAATAGGTTAGGTACAGGTAAAACAATACGGTGGACATCAAATACACAAACCAGATGTACACGATGACCTCGGGTGATTCATTGATCAAAAAGTTAATGGGGAGCAACAAGATGATGTTAAGCGAAAAATAGGCCAGTATCGCGAAATGCAAATACATGCGAGATCGTGCAATTTTTTCATCGCCTTTTATCCTTTCCATAAAAAGGATGCAGGTCATGAGCACGATCAAAAAGGAGGCCACGACTTTGGCATAGGTCTGAAAGGCCGATACATTGTTGGCATCGATATAGATCAACTCGGCGATGATATACACAACGCCAGCAGTTGTGAGACTCCACACCCACCATTTTTTCTTGATCAAGTGCCGATAGAAGTTGCCAAAAATAAGCAACTCGGTCAGTCCCAAGAGTGGCCATAGCAGTAAATTGTTTCCGTTAAGGCTACCAATTATGCGCGATAGTACATCGAAGCAAAGGCTGACGATCAGATAAAAAAGGATACGCCGCGAGACAGGTCCTAAATACTTAAAATAATAGATGCC
Source organism: Flavobacteriaceae bacterium (assembly GCA_028279515.1). Classification (GTDB taxonomy): domain Bacteria; phylum Bacteroidota; class Bacteroidia; order Flavobacteriales; family Flavobacteriaceae; genus JANQNQ01. Next base: position 77,481 of record JANQNQ010000004.1, on the reverse strand, counting down.
TGCAATCACTCCCAACACAAGAACCGCCGGGGATGCGTAGGTTAAGAACTTGAGATATGTATTCACGTCGTTTCCTTATTTTGACGTTTCTTCGATCGGATTGGCTGATGCCCCAATATTGGGCGAAAATGGTGGCACCGAGTGTACCATATCGTCATACTGTATGCTTTTGGTCAAACTGCCTGAGATATTGGCGATGATGATATCGGCCAAAGTTTTGTTTTCTCTTAGTCCTAAGAAACATATATGTGTTGTACTGGGCTCTAGATCTGAAACATTGATCACAAAATAGTTAAAGATGGTACCAGCGTTGATGTTATTGGTAATCCACTGGTCACGGATGGCAGGATTGCTCCAATCTTCCATACGTTCACGGGCCACTTTTGAAGAAATAATAGTGCCTTCTGGATCAATATCACTTTGTAGCGCCGCAGGAACAAAGGTAGATCCGTATTGCCCGGTGTTGGCATTGAAGCCTATATAGTAAAAACATAGCTTTTTGTTCTCTACGGCCGGAAATACCAGTAATTGGGTGTCGGTGGCGTTTTGTTTGTCGATCTCGAATCCGAAGCTTGAATTATTCAGCAGAGATTTCAATGCTCCTGCATTGGTTCGTATTGTGCCCCAATTGAGGATGCCTGTTGGATAGCCCATTTTTGGAGGTGCCGGAATGATGTAATGTGTTTTGTCTGTTGGGGTACTTGTGGGTTTGTTGCTCATCGTAATTTGTTTAAGGGTTCGTTTTCAAGGGCTTACTGTGCAAAGTTTTGCGGTGTAGAAAATAGGAAAAATCATAGCGATTTTGTGGTGTCAACACCTTCTTCTTACTGCTGTAAACCCGTAATTTTTTATTCTTCTAAAATAGAAGGAAATCACGATTTAGAAATGCGTAGTTGTACGGGTTTTTAGTGAGGTGATTTGTTGATTCGTTTAATCGTTTAGTAGAAAAATTTGTATTCATAGAATTTACGGTACTTACTTACTATTTACGAGGGAAATCCACAATGATATTATTTGGGGGTTAGGTATTTTTAAAGTCTCCCCCTTCGCCAGCTGTTGGGCTTTGTCTTTGGCTGGAAATCTATTAGTTACATTGAATAAGGAAAAAGAATTAATACTTTAATTGATTGGTCACTGGAATATAGGCTTAACACTTGTTTAAAATATTATCGCACCTCGTAAATAGATGATATTTAACCGAAAAATAAACCGCATACAACCAATTAAGTCCATATTCTGTGCATATGTTGATGACGACAGAGTTCATCCATTATTGAGTTGCTCTAAGTCTGCAATGAAATTTGTTCTTTAAAATCAATATATATGGCACACGATAATATGATAATATTTTTTGCCGAGATATGCTTTGTGTTTATACGGTTGTGACTAATTTAAATTGAAAAGAAATGGAAACTGAATTAACAAATGAGGCATTCAAATTAACTCAACCCTATGCAGTAATTATAGCTGCAGTCGTTGGAGCAATTATCGCAATTATCACTACTTGGTTTGCTAGTTGGAATTCAAAAAAATTAAAGAAAAAAGAACTGTCACTTCCTAAGCTTTTCAATGCTTTAGAAAAAATTGAATTAGCCATTATCAAAATTAGAAAGGGACACGAATTAAGTGAACCTGAAATAGACGAGTTTACAATATATTGTGGTTGGTTACCAAAAGAATTAAACAATCTAGGGATTCATCTGATAACAAATATTCAAAATAATCAAAATTATTCTGAATTAATTAGTTCATTCCATTCGGAAATAAGAATTTATAAGCAGAAGCTTATTGCATAAACTGTAAGTATTATGAGTAAATCAGATAAAACACAACTTGATGATTTGTACAAACGAAAACCAAAAGAAAATGAAATTGCATTTAATAGAGACAAATACCTTGATACCATAATTCTTGATATGTCTTTTCAACATTCAGATTTCATCAAAGAAATTGAAACTTCCGTAAAAGCTGAAAAAAATATTGACCAAAAGTTTCTTTATTTAGATCCTATTTCTGTTAAAAATTGGAAACGCCTAATTGATAGTGATGAGTATAATATCTATAACGATTGCTTAAGTGCTCTAAGAAGAACTCTTAAATCAGATACTTGGAAAGACTATGTTAACAGTGGTAAGATCAACTGTATTGTCGATTTAGGAGTAGGTGCAGGAGAGAAAGATAATTTAATAATTAAAAGTTTTATTAAAGAAGCATCTAATGCCAAAGATGTTCAATATGTATTGATTGACACAAGTATTCCTATGCTAGAAATAACTATTTCGCAACTAAAACCATTTCTAAAACGTAATCGTGAAAGAATAAACTTTTATGCCGTTAGAACAGATTTTATGAAATTAGGTTTGTCAAAAGACTTAGTAAGACAACAAAAAGGTAATGTTGTTTTCTTTTCTCTGGGTTGTACCTTCTGCAACATTGATGAAAGGCAGTTTATGAAGTCACTCGGCAACATAATTTTAAAAGGTGATTTGTTCGTTGTTGGTGTGGAATTATATAATCCAGATGAAAAAGAGCTATCCACTAACTCTCAAAAAGAGTCCTACGATAATGAAATGCTAAAAAAACTAGCGATGATTCCATTAAAAATGATTTCTGATGAAATTGACGATAAAATTAAGTTATCTGATATAGATATTATAAAGTCACAAGAACAGAAGTATAGTCAAATTAACAATACCGAAAACATAATTATTAAATATAAAAATAAAGAAATAGACTTAGCGACAACTAGCAGGTACAATGAAGCTGATTTTACCAAATTTGTTAGTTCTTTCGGATATAAATTGAAAGAGGTTGCGGTGTCCGGTGAAAATATCTTTTATAAACATTTCATTTTTGAATTCACAGGTAATTAGTTATGATACTCTTGTCTTTCATTGTTTTTATTTTGATATCTATCGCAATTGGTGTTCTGTCGACAAGGTATATTGATAATAGTGCTGAATCATTTTTTATTAGCCACAGAAATTTGGGAAAATGGGCATTGGGTATTAGTGCTAGTGCAACCGCTAATAGTGGTTTTGTCGTTATAGGAGCCGTTGGGATGGGCTATTCTTTGGGTTTAAAATCATTGCTCTATCCATTAGCATGGTTCATTGGAGACTTGGTTTTCTGGTACTTTTTCGCGAACAGAATAAACAAGATGGGAAAAGATAAAGAAGCACTAACCCTAGGCGCATTAGTCAGTTCAAAGAATAACAAATTTCTAGTTTTGCTACTGGGCATAATAACCGTTACCATGTTAACGGTTTATGCCTCCGCTCAATATGATGCTGCAGGAAAAACTTTAAGTTCATTTTTTGAAGTAGATACAAAAATTGCTATGATTATAAGCTTTTTGATTGTGGTTTCTTACATAACTTGGGGTGGGTTCAAGTCTTCTATTTGGACTGATTTGTTCCAAGGTGTCATGATGGTATTGTTGACAACTTATGTTGTTATTTGGGGGTTAATTAAAGTTGGTGGATTTCTCTTCCTGTACCAAAAACTATCTCAAATTGACCTTTCGCTTGTAAGTATATTTGATTCTTATAATACCATTACTCTTATTCTGTTTATGCTCGGGTTTGCATTTGCAGGTTTTGGTTTTAGTATGAGTCAACCTCAAGTGACGTCAAGGATAATGGCAGGAAAAGATTCTCAAAGTCTAAAGCAGTCAAAATGGGTTTATATTGGAATACTTCATTATACTTGGATAGGAATGTGCTTTATCGGAATGATTGTTAGAGTATTAATTCCTGACCTACAAGATGGGGAAAAGGCTCTACCAATATTGGCGACGGAGTATTATCATCCAACAATGATTGGATTTGTCCTAGCCGGAATGTTCTCTGCGATCATTTCAAGTCTGGATTCCCTTTTATTAGCCTCTAGTACTATTATTAGCACTGAATTCCTTGGACAACAATGGAAAAAAAATAATTTACGGAGTTTTAGAATCACATTAGTGATAATTGCAATAGTTGCTCTTTTACTTTCAACTTTACTTACTTCATCTGTTTTTCAAGTAAGTTTATTTGCAGCTACGATATTGGCATCAACAGTCGGCGCTTGCGTTTTCATTGTAGTAAGTAAAATCCCAAATAATAACATTTCATTATCAGTAGGTGTACTATCTGGATTTTCTACATCTATAGCATGGCGCTTAATGGGATATCACAACCTAATAAGCGATGCCATAATTGGTTTTGCGATTACAATCATAATCAATTATGTCATTTTATACATTCAAAAAAAAACAATATCTTAATCCCGCAAAGCATAACCCCTTAAACTTGCCCCTTTATCACCAGCATTTAAGCTGGTGCTAGATAAATCGCGCCGAACTACACCCAATAACAATAACATCGAAATTTATCCAAACATTCCACCCAAACAAATCTAAGGTCGCTACCTCCAAACTTTAAATAACCCATCAATTTTTATGTGGAATTTCAAGAAGTTTTTATCTTAGAGATTATACAATACGCCTATGAAAAAGAACATTCTTCTCTCACTTGTCCTTTTGGTATCGTTTACTATGAACGCGCAATTCGCCAAAGAAAAGTCTATTGATATTTCAGCTGGTTATGGGTTGAGTGTTCCTTATGATAATGTTGATGTCTTTGGGGAAGGATTTTATCTGCAGGGTGAATATGTGATGACACTGGCCAGTTGGCTAGACTTAAGGCCCTATGCAGGCTTCATAATCACGAGTGATAAAGACGATGACGGTGATAACACTCCAGCATTCAAATCGACTGCCAACGCTTTTTTGATTGGTGGAAAAGCCAGAATCACCGCCCCTATCCCATGGGTGGCTCCGTATATCGAAGCGGGTATTGGTGGCTCTATCGGTTCGTTTGAGACGGTAATCGCAAATACTAATATTGATGATAGTGGTTTCTTCTTTCATATTCCTTTTTCCGTCGGATTAGAACTTGGCCCCAAACGCAATTTCGATTTGGCCTTTACCTATTACTTTCATCCAAGCGTCGAACAATTTGCCGGAGCTGCTGCCGTAGGTGTATCGATTCCGTTAGGAAAATAAATAGGAATACCTGATATTCTATCTTCCAAAAGCTTTTCTGCACTTAACCCAGAAAGTAGTAACTTTAGTAATTCATCAAAAACCAACTACATGAAAACTAAAATGATGCTTTGCGTATTTGGAGCTGTGTTACTGCTTGCCAGTTGTCAGTCAACAACTACTTCTGAAGATAAGAAGGGAATGGTCAAAGTGACCATCATGTACCCGAACGGTGAAGGGAAAACATTTGATATGGATTACTACTCCAACAAACACATGCCTATGGTGGCTCGTTTGTTGGGCGACTCACTAAAGCTATATAAAATCGATAAGGGCATCGGAGGTAGAACACCCGATGACGCGGTCCCCTATTTGGCCATTGGCTACTTATACTTTGACAAACTTTCTGAATACAGCAATTCTTTTGGTCCCGTGGCTGGTGAGATCGTTGGTGACATTCCGAACTATACAAACATTCAACCTGTCATCCAGATCAGTGAAGTGATGGAATAAGCACATTTTTGAACAATGAACTATTACGCAACAGAAGTAGAGAGAATTCGAAAAGAAACGTATTCGAACCAATGGCAAATAGATACCGTCATTGGTATTCGTCATTATATGGACAACCACTATGATTCGGATATAAACCTGGACGTACTGTCTCGCATTCGATGGGTCTCTAAGTATCATCTTCTACGCCTGTTTAAACGCTACTACGGACAAACGCCTAACGAGTACCTGAGAAGCAAACGCATTCAGAAATCCAAGGAATGCCTTAAGAAGGGAATGAGTGTGACCGAAACCTGCTTTGCCGTTGGATTCAAGAGCTTGGGGTCCTTTAGCGTGCTTTTTAAAAATAGAACGGGCATGACGCCAGTCGAATATAGAAAAGAGCAATTTTCGAGAAATAACGAATGCTGAGAATGTCTAATTTTGCTATGAAAGGTCAAAACACTTAGACAAAGGCCTGCAATTCTAATCAAAAAAACACATTATGAAAGTACGTGCAATCAGCGTTCCTGTTCTAGATCAAGAAAAAGCCCTGAAGTTTTATACCGAAACCTTAGGATTCATCAAAAAGTTAGACATTCCTGTGGATAATGACAGCCGCTGGCTTACCGTCGTGGCTCCAGAAGACCAAGACGGACCGGAAGTACTGTTAGAGCCTGCGCCACTGCATTTTGAACCTGCCAAAGTCTTTCAAAAGGCATTGTTTGATGCAGGAATACCATGGACACAGTTTAACGTCGATAACGTTCAAGAGGAATATGATAGGCTCGTAAAACTCGGCGTAGAATTTACCATGCAACCCACTGAAATGGGAACCGCCAAATTTGCCGTCTTCAAAGATACCTGCGGGAACAATATCCAAATCTTAGAAGAACTTTAAATGCAAAATCTACACCTACACTAAAGTTTCGGTGTGCGTAGGCAAAATTGATGTATTAAGTACAATTTTCGAAATAAGATTTTAGATTTGAGATATGAGTATTGAGATGACGGATGACGGATGACGGATGACGGATGACGGATGTTAGAAACAAAAGGTCAATCACCCAAGTCTTCAGGCTTTAGCTTGAAAAAATATTTGTGAACTTACCTGAATGGTACAGGCGGGTTAATGGCTAAAACTCAAATTCCAAAAAAACCAAGACCCAATACCCAAAGCCCAGTACCTAAACACTACAACGTATATACAAATCGAAACGTCAAGAATCGAGGTTGTATAAACGTTTCCGAAGAAAATACCGAAATATTATTGGCGCTGTTTCGTACTTGCGAATCGATGTCTAATATATTGCTGGCTCGAATCTCATACTCCCATTTGGCATCCCTGTTCTTACGATACGAAAGTCGAGCATTCCAATTTTGGAAAGACTGCGATTGTCCGTTACCAAGGTCTTGATTTGTGTAACGGTAGTCGGTTACGAAGGAAATCTTTTTCCAGATATAAGCGTCCAATTCAATAGCTGGTGCATTTGTTTTAAAGGTCGTCTCACGATCCCCTTGATTGTTCTTAGTAACACTGTAGCGATAGCTTACACTGATATTCGGAGCCACCTTAAAGTTGGTGCGTATCCTAGGAATGTACGTTTGTGTAAATCCTTCATTCAAGGATCGACGTCCTTGAACAAATTGATTGATCTTACTGTAGTTAAAACTCGCATTGATACTCGCTCGTACCTTTCCGAAGGTACGCTGTACCCTTCCGGAGACACTAACGGTCTCATCGGCAAAATTTGAGTTGAAGAAGGTGCTCGTGCGGATCACATTCTCAAAGTTGGTCAGGCTACGAATTTGGTCAATGTTCTTTGAATAGGAGGCTCTTGCAAACACATTGGTGTAGTTAAAGAGGTTGAAACTACTATAAAACAAGCTCACATTGTGTGACAAAGCGTTCTGAAGATCGGGCTCACCGAACTGAATACTGTTGTAATTGTTGAGTACCAAGCCTTGAGCCAAACGCGTGACATCTGTAAATTGATTTCGCATGTCATAGCGTAGGGTGAGCGCTTCACTCTTCTTGAACTGGATACGCGTTTCAAAATCAGGTAAGAAACGGAAGAAATTATCCTTGAAGGTAGTTCCAAATTGGCGGTTTTTGTTTCCGTAGGCATGTACAGAAAAACCAGGGGTTATCGTGAACTTTCCAGTTTTGATGCGATAGTGAACGCCTAGATAGACGTCGCTAAAGTTGTACTCGGTGTCATTAGTTGCACGTCCGTCGTTAAAAGTTGGTGTTGGATCAAACTGCATTCCTCCCCCTAAAAACTGAAAGATATTAGAGTCAAATTGCTGATTGCTCAAGATAGTGCCCAGTGTAAAATTTAGATTGCTTCGCTGATTAAGAATGTGGTAATAATCAAGCTTTGCATCCAACTGATTCGATTTGATACGGCGATTCTGCCCTAGGTCATAATTGTTCAAAGAAGTATCGAGACCAAGCGCTTCGGCCGTGGTATCAAAAGCATCGGATCCGTTTGGGTCGTTAGTTAACACCGCATTGTAAAACGGATCCTCATCCTTGATCAAATGTTGCGCTTCGAGGGCGAAGATGTTCTTATCGTCTAATGTATAATAGTAATTTAGGTTTTGGTTAATGCTGAAGGGCTTCACTTCGTCCAGTTGCTCCACGCCTCCGATTACCGAAGAAACCAAATTCTGATCTTGCGAATCGTTAGAAATTCTACCTAAAACATCATAATCCAATTGATTGTTTAGGTTGGGTTGATAGGAAGCGCTAAGCTTTAACAACCCTTGATCCGAACGTTCTCTGCTGCGTTGCTCAGTGGTTTCATCCGGAATACCCAATGCGGCGTCGGTATACTGTACAAGACTGGTTTCTTGAGAAAGTATACGACTGCTATTATAGATGAGGAATCCGCTTAAATCTAATTTCGAGTGGGGTGAATAGCTAAAGTTTCCAGTTGCTAACTTGTTCTCTATTTCAAGGGCATTGCCTTGGTTGGTTAAGAAATTAAGCCCGTTATCACCGAGATTGATACTGGTTCCGTTATTACGACTCGGGGCCCTAAAGCCGCCGCCCAAGTTTCTGATATCCCGTCGAGATAGGCCAACTTCGCCCGTGTTATTAAAATCTCCGATAAAATTAAGGCTGTACTTCGGACTGTAATAAAATAGCTTGGGTTGTAGTACGTATAGTTCATTATCAGGGGTTGTCCCCGCCCCTGCGGTAACTGTTCCGAACCAGAAGTTTTCCTTTCCTTCTTTAAGTTTGATGTTCAGGGCTACGTTGTCCTGATTGTTTCGAACGCCGCTCAATTGCCCTACTTCGGAGTAGTTACGCAACACCTGTACTTTTGAAACCGCGTTCGAAGGAATATTTTCTGTAGCCAGTTTGGTATCTCCGTCAAAGAAATCCTTTCCGTTGACCATGAGTTTGTTTACCACCTTTCCTTCTACTTCTACCTGCCCATCTTCGTTGATCTCAACGCCTGGGAGATTTTCAAGCACATCGCCGAGTTTACGTTCGGTACCTGTATTGAAGGAATCGGCATCATAGATAAGGGTATCGCCCTTGACAACCACTGGCATCTCATACACCAATTGCACCGCGTCGAGCTGGTTATCAGATTGAAGGGTAAAGTCTTTGGTAATATCGCTTTCTTTGGTCGTAAGTACTTCTTCGAAAGGCTTCATACCGATGTAGCTTACTTGCATTTTGTAGGTGCTATTGGCACCCACTTCTAGAGAATACTTTCCCTGCGCATTGGTAATACCATACGATTCTAAGGTCTTTGTAGCCTCGTTGATGGCTACTACATTAGCCAACTCTAAAGGATTGTTTAGACTGTCTTTAACGACGCCTTGTACTTTGATCTGTGCATACGAACTCACCACTGCGAAGAGCAGTATAATGCAGCTTATTTTTTTCATGAGCATACGTCCTTTGAAGGATACATCACTTTTCATCAAAATTATTGGCTTCTTCTCCTTCTTCCGCGGTTATCACGCATTTCTTGCATTTTTCCTTTTACGGTGGCCTGATAATCCTTGATAGTGATTTCCTTTCCTTTTGACGGTGCTTCAATCTCGACCACCTCATCGGGGTTGATGACAACTTTGGTGCACAACATGACGGTGTTTCCTGCGCTTACCTCCAGAATAAGTCCGGGAAGTCCCCAAAATTCGGCTGGACCATGACTTACAGGAATCTGTAACGTATACCAAGCTTCGACTTCGGTCATTTCTATCTCTGGCTCCTTATTTTCTTCGCTTGCTTCGGTTGTTGACGGACGACGTATATCTCTCCATGAAAAGTTATACCAATTCAATTGATCCTTCGGAACCGATGCCGTCGCCTTGAAGCACATGTATTGTCCTATCTGCTTGGACTCTGACCCCATCTTCCATTCTATCTTCTGCAATTTATCCTTGACCAAGAATTTCTTTCCGTAGAACTCCTGACTCTGTATCAGTTGGTTTTCCTTTACGTTCTTGTATTGTTTCCCACGGGAAAAATTACTTCCCCAAGAGTCTGTGGCGCCAGAAATGGCATTGATCTGATCTTCTTCATCGAACACAGAAGCTACTTTGTCGAAACTTAACACATAGGTTTTTTCTAGCCTATTCTTAAGACGTGCTTGAATTTGCTTTTTCTGGGCTTCGCTCATTCGCGCACCCCAGCGCCCTAATTCCATTTTAGATTTAGAAAAATAATAGGCTTTTCCTTGAAACTCCTGGGTTTCAGTTTCTGATGTAAACGTCAGCGTAAAGAGGAATGAGAATGCGATGAATGCAGCGTAAAGTGATTTCATGATGGGTGTGTATAGTTAATTTGTTCAACAAAGTTATGAAAACATTGAACATTTTGACTTCATTTGTAAAAACATTAACACTCTTACACACTCGTGGTCATGTCAGCAACTTCGTATTACTTTACTTTTTTTGGCAATAGCCTTTGTTCTTCGAGAGCCAAGAGTACCAATTTTACGTAATCATCAATCGCCCTATCAGCATTTTTTGGGTCATTGATATCAATCGCGCCTTTCCAGATGAGTTCGCGATCCTTTCCTGGACAAATGCAGTACAGTGCGGTCTCTGCATGATAGATAGTATAAGGTTCGTAATACTTTGGGTTGTAATAGATGTCTTGATGACTGTAATAATCATCTCGAAATCCTCGATAGGTATCTTCTTGATTGCGGTAGGCCTGCGCCAACGTTATCTTGTCCTCAGTGCCGATGATCTTGGTAAGCAAGATAGCGTCAAAACCTTCTTCAAGGAGTTGGTATTCGACCTCTTGCACCTGCTTTTCGGTCTTTTCGTTAGAGGTGAATGTTGGCGAAAAGATATCTAGACTCATTACGCCTTCGACTCCCCTAGCCTCTACCTCATCCTTTAATCGAGACTCAAACTTCTCTCGCGCCGCAATGTCAGCAGTCATACCGATGACCAATACTTTTACGGGTTCAAAATATTCGATGTCTGGGTTCTTCCAATTATTGACAAGTTGTGTAGTTGAACAACCCAATAACAAGGATGCGGCAAACCCTATTGTTATAAATTGTTTCATTTTTATGTTTTTAGCGTTTTCGTTTGATTACTCGGTGTCTGACTATTAGCTTTCTTTGAAGTAATCACGTACCAAGGCGCGTGTTTGATTCTCGGTCATGCTGTCGGTCTTTTCAAGTGCTCTAAGCTTGGTCGCAATAGTCTTGTGATTTTCTTGTATTTCCTTTTGTAGTTTGAGCCCTGCCTCGGCCGGTCCGAAGATGGTGATGACGTCAGCGTCTTTGACCTTGTTGATCACTTTGGTGAAGTACGCCTTGAGCTGATGTTTCTCTCGTTCGAGGTACTTACTATCCTGAACCACATCTTGTGGCCCTCCCTTAACGCGAGTGCCCGACCCACCACCTATTCGAAAGTCATCGACATCAGATACGATCGTTTCAAAGGTTTCTTTCTCTCCTAACAATGTAATCAGGTGTGCGTTTTTCTTGTCTATCCAAATTCCTACTTTTTTCATGGCTCTCATTTATTGAAGTTTGTCTTTTACGATACAAAAGCTATACTCAAAGGTAGAGGTACGAATGATGATTAACTATGATAAAAATCAGCTCAGTCAGTTGGCAGGCACAAAAAAAAAGGCACCAAATGGTGCCTTTTCTCTTCTATTCTTCTTTCTCTTTCACAGCAATTAAATGTTTAGGTATCGGTGCAGTTCTTGCTGTCTCCTTTTGGCTATTGGGAGTGATTTACCATTGCTCAATTCTATATAGTTTCCGGCGGATTTATTTATGTTTAGTACATGCATCAAGTTTACAATGTAGCTGTGATGTATTCTAAAAAATTGTCCTTTATCTAAGTCATGTTGAAACTCACCTAAACTTTTGCTGGCAACGAGTTCTCTTCCGCCTTCTAAATGAAACTCTGTGTATCGTCCATCTGATTTGCAGAAGATAATATCGTTTGACCTAACAAATTCAATCCTGTCCACCGAAGGCACCGTAATAAAGTCTAGGTTATGGCTGCGGCCTTTAAAAGAGTCTGACAGCCTCGTAATCCTTTCGGGCTCAAGAAATCTGCGCTCAAGAATGTCATTACATACTTTGTTTGTAGCGGACAAAAATTCTCTTTCATCAATGGGCTTCATTAAATAATCGACCGCATTGTATTTAAAGGCTTTCAATGCAAATTTGTCATAAGCTGTAGCAAAAATCACTCTGTAATCATATGGTTCAATACGCTCTAGTATTTCAAAACTCGTACCTGTTTGCAGCATGATGTCCAAAAAGAGTATCTCGGGCTTATACTTGTTGATGAGTGAAATCGCTTCCTTTTGTCTTGAAGCGGTCCCAACGACGCGCATTGTTGAAGAGCAGTAGTTCTTCACGTAGCTAGTTAACAAGCTGATGTTTGAGGGGTTGTCATCAACGATGACAGCACAAATTCTTCTCATAAGATGCGGTTTAATGGGTTGATTGATTTACTTCCTAACAATAAAAATATTCGAATCTTATTGATTATCAGCTGTTTCGATTTAAGAGAATCGATTAATCGACCACTGACCACTTATTACCGATAAACGTCACTTATTCTGTATAACTGGGATTTTTATGACGACTTTGGTGCCCATTGCCTGTCCTTCGTTTATAAGATCTATGGTCTCGACGTGAACAGCTACACGATTGACGCTTTTCATGAGTTTGATGCGTTCGTTCATAATGCGTGTTGCCCAAGAACGGTGTTGTCTATTTTGGCACTTTTTATTTATTTCGGCAGTTTTTCGGCCTACACCGTTGTCGGTTACTTCGCCAATCAAATGGCCTTCTTCTTCTGAAAGCCTAATCTCTATCTTTCGATCACCTTGTTTAGGCAGTAGCCCGTGGATAATGGCATTTTCAACTATGGGTTGAAATAGCATGGTCGGAATCCAAGTGCTTTGGGTGTCAAGACCTTCTTGAACGTCGAACACCACTTCAAGATCATCATTGAGCCTAAATCTCTCTAAGAAGAGATATGACCTTAGATAATCGACCTCATCATCGAGTACAATGTAGTCAGAGAGGTTCATATCAACGGTTAGTCGCAAGAATCGGTTGATGGCATTGAAATATTCTTGCACCTCTTGTTTTCCTTTTACTGCAAATGCGTGCTGCAATCCATTGAGGGCATTGAACAAAAAGTGTGGGTTCATTTGGGCTCGAAGGGTTGTTGCTTCTAATAAAGCAATCTTATGTTGCTGCTCTATTTGCCTTCTAAGGTGTTGTTGTCTTCTTAAGAAAAGAAAACCACCAAGGAGCAACACACCGGCCATCAATGTGATAAGAAACCATCGTTGTTTATAGAATATCTGTTCTACCCGCACTTTATAATGTAGCGTGTTGGTAGGGATTCCGCGGGACGAATAGCCCCTAACCTCTAAGTTGTAATTGCCTGGTTCCATTCCAAACAGGGGAACGATATTGTCATTTCCCAATGAGACCCAATCAGCCGACACTTCCTTAATACGATACTCGAAGTCGTTCTTTTCTGGATCAAACATATCATTGATTACGAAAGTGAGGTTTGCATAGTTGTGACTGTATGGGATGATCACGTCTTTGATCGTGCTCAAATCACTGCTAAACGTCTTGTTCTGACCAGTCTCTTCATCAAAAAGGTCTAACTGAGCTAGGAATATTTCGAACTGCGCTTTTTTTTGGGATTCGATGGCTTTTGGGTCAAATTCTACCAACCCCGATATTCCCCCAAAAAAGAAACGACCATCACTTGACCTAAAGGAAGATTTTGTGTTGAATTCATTATTCGGAAGGCCATCTTCTACATAATACTCTTCAAAGGTCTTCATATCTTCTTCCAAACGTAGCAGCCCATTGAAGGTACTAATCCAATAGGCACCTTGGTACTCAAGTACGTTGACCATAATGTCATTGGCTTGTCCGTTGGCCCTACGGAAGGTTTTGGAAATACCCGAAGCAAAATCGATCCGTTGCACTCCGATACTTGTAGAAAACCATATCCTTCCTTTAGTGTCTTCATATATCGACCGGACGTTGTCACTGATAAGTGCCACAGGAGTTGAAGAAGTCGAAAAGTGCTCTACTTTACCCGTGGTTAGGTCTTTTTTGTAAACACCATTTCCATTGATGGATGCAATCCAAACCACTTTCTTATTACGACCAACATAAATGTCAAGGATGTTGTGATTTTTCAAATCATATCCCGATCCTATCTCATTGGCATTTTGAAAAGTTTTGGTGTCAAGATTCAACGTAATCAAACCAGAAAGTGACCCGATCAACACTTGGTTTTCATTGATTCTTTCCATGTCTTGATATGCCCTTCCTGTTGGATGCACACTCATAGGCGGTGTTACATGCTTTGACGTATTTGTCGACAGGTCTATTCGGCGTAAATTAGCATTAAATCCATAGGCCCAAACGATGCTATCGTTTTCAAAGAAAGCATTGTACATTCCTTTGGGAAGCCCTTCTCCTGTCTCTTTTTCTAGTATCGGGAGTAGCTTGAAGTCTTTTTCTCCTTCAGTCCTTTTAAATAGACCATTTTGGGAAAACATGTATATGTTTCCGTTGCTGTCTTCATGAAGGGCCCTACAACTTACAGAGGTAGAAAGGCCGTGCCGTTTGTAATCGTCAAGATACGTTTCAAAACCTAAACTCTTGGGCCTAATTTTAGTGATGGTCCCAAAATGATGAACCCACAAATATCCAGTCTCATCGCTCACAAAATTTGTGATTTCCGAATCAAAATCAAAAGAGGCTACTTCTACCAATTCATAGTGGTCTGCACTCCTATTGAACCTCAGTGCCCCAATGTTAGATGTTCCTTTATTATGAAAAACAAAATGTAAAGGTCTCTCCGAAACCTCTTGCTCAAAGCCATCTTGAACCTCTAGAACTTCGGAAAAGGGAAAAATGATGACCTGCTTGTCGATCTCTGGAAGGTAATTGTATACAAACTCAGATCCCTTGTAAAAGAAGGTTCCTGAAGAATTCTCTTCAAAGTACTTACCATTCTCCACGATTGAATGTACACCGTCTTCTATGTGGTCTTCTTCTCCTTCTTCTTTTAGTAGCCTAAATTCGCCTTCTTTAAAAAGTACCCACTCTGTTCTGTGATTACTTTCAAATAATACCGATCCATCCGAAAGTACTTGTTTTGCTCTAATGATGAATTCCATATTTTTATTGGTCGGACTGTCATCAGTGAAATACTCGGTCAAATCATATCCTTTAAATTGCCCATCAACGGTATAACAATACACATGGTTAGACCTTGTGGTACCAAACCACAGCTGTCCTTTCTTGTCCTCTAAAATTGACGCAAAGAACATACTCCGCTTCGGGTTTTTGGGTTCGGGAAACGTATACCATCTTACTTCTTCGGTGAAAATATCTACAGAGAATATCCCATATGGTGAGACACCCCACAACTTTTCATTGGAGGCCTTTAGAATCATATGAACCCACCCTAAGCCTGCAACGTTGGGAGGAGGGTCAATTTTATAGAGTTTATGATGGTTTCCCATCTCTTTGACTACCCCCTTGTTGGTCGCGTACCAAAGAAAGCCATCTTCATCTACAAGCATTGGTTTCGAAGAGGTCTTGGTACCACTGTTTTCTACAACCTCGAAGGTGCTGCGTTCAAAATTCTGAGCAAAGGATATATAACAACCCATAAACCAGATTATGAGCAGTAAACGAAACTGTACTGAAATGCACAAAAGATTTGTCTTGTAGGGGTTTGCTTCCATAAAAATGTATAACATCTACGAGCAATGATAAGGTAAAATTATAGGTCGATTTTCGAGGGAGGAGGGTATAAAAACAACTATAATACATAACGAATATATAAAAAAAGAAAGTGCTGACCCCGTGCATTCGGTATGAACATTCTATTTTTTTCATTATTTAACAACCTGTTAGGTATATAAAACAGGAAAGTGAAAACGATCGAATAAAAAAACGCCTCTTGTAAAATCAAGAGGCGTCCACACTCAAATAATAAATAAACTAAACCAAATAAACATCAATTTTGAACTATAATAAATTCACTTCGTCTATTTTTTTGGTGCTCTTTTTCAGAGCATTTTGTAAAGTTGTTGCAACGATTCACTAGCTCGGTCTCGCCATAGCCACGTCCAGCAACTCGATCGGCACTAATACCTTGTGAGACAATATAGGCCACGGTGGATTTAGCACGTCGGTCTGAGAGTTCTAGGTTGTAACGGTCACTGCCTCGGCTATCGGTATGAGAGCGCACATCGATCTTTACAGCCGGGTATTGCTTTAGGTAGGCTACTACCTTGTCTAACTCAACAGCGGCATCGCTTCGAATAAAGGCCTTATCTAAGTCGAAGTAGATGATATCGATTCCGAGTTTGTCTTTAAGGTCTGTACCAACAGCAAAGGTTTCCTTCGAGAGTATAAACTCTTCTGAATTGTTCGGGCTATTGAAGTTTAGCACAGAGCTTAGTGTTTCTTCGCGATATTCTTGCTTGGCGGCCGTCAATCTGTACGTATGGTCTTTGCATGGTACCTCGAATGAAAAAGCTCCCGAATCTCCTGTAATTACCTTCTCTAACAACGTATTCGAATTATCATATAACATAATGGTTGTATTGGCCAATCGTGCCTTAGCATGGTCTACCACAATTCCGCTTATCGAACCTTCGCATTTGCTCTGCAAAGGTTTGGTCTGCATCAGCGAGTAGATGTCGTCGCTTCCTTTGCCTCCGGGTCTGTTAGAAGCGAAATACCCTTTCTTCGTTCCACTATTAATGACATAACTAAAGTCATCGTGCTCACTATTGACGGGAGATCCTACGTTAAACACCTCTCCATCTTCAACCAGTGATGTCACATAGATATCGAGTCCGCCGAGACCAGGTCTTCCGTCTGAGGCAAAGTACAGCATGTTGTCTCCATCCACGAATGGGAAGGTGTCTTTGGATTCAGTGTTGACCTTGTCTCCCAAATTTTGGGGTTCTCCAAAGCTTCCGTCGTCATTGATCGTTATCATATAGAGGTCCGACGACCCATAGCCTCCCGGCATATCAGAAGAAAAATACAAGGTCTTCTCATCTGTGCTCAACGCTGGATGAGCTGCAGAATGTCCCTCGCTATTAAATGGCAATTCCTCTACATCTTGCCAAATACCATCTACTTTATAAGCGCGATATATCTTTAAGCGATTGGTGCCATTTTCGTCCTTTCCGTACTTGCCTTTGTTAAAGTTGTTTCTCGTAAAGTATACCGTGTTTCCGTCCTTGGTAAAGGCCGTGGTCGACTCATGGAACTTTGTGTTCAATATGTTCGTGAATCGCTCTACATCTGAGAGGCCTTCCGCAGAAATAACTCCTCCGTAAAGATCCAAAAATGGCTCATTGTTCCATTTGTGTTTTAGCCTGTTGTTTTTCCTGGCGGAAGAAAAGACAATTCCTTCCTGATAGAAAGACGGCGCAAAGTCTGAGGCTGGTGAGTTCTGGTCGATATTCTCGATCACATAACGTCCCGATTGAAGCGCTATCGATTCGAGATAACTGGGGTCGGCGCTGTAGAGCTTTGCCCTCACCTCGCCGCTTTTCAACTCTTTGTACCGATTCATCATCTCATCGGACTTCGTGTAGTCTTTTTGAGACTTCAAGGCCTGACCATATCTGAAATAGTACTCGGGTTCTACCTCACCTTCTAACTTCATCAGTTCTCCATACCATTTAGAGGCGCCATCCATATCAGCCTGATAGTAGTAGGCATTGCCCAATTGCTTGTATATCTCTGCCGAACCTTCCCCGTTTTCGACAATGGCCTTATAGCCTTCGATCGCATCAGCGTAGGCATACTCATCGTACTGTGATTGGGCCTTCTTCAGCTTTCGATCTTGACCGAAAGAAATTGTGAAGGTAAGGGCAAGCATACATGTTGCTATTGTATATCTGATTTTCATGATCTTTCGTTTTAAGGGTTAGAAGAATCTAGGTGAAATGAGTTTGTCCTGACGCTTGAAGAGTTCGTATCTCAAGAAGACCTCAAACGATCCGTCATTGAACTCTGTCCTTCCGAGTTCGGTGGTTTCTCGATCGTAGGCAAACCCTATCATCCATGAGTCGTTGATCTGAAAACCGACCATACCGCTTAGGGCTGCGCTCCATCTCCAGGCTGCGCCCAAAGTCAACTTCTCGTTGATCAAGAAATTGGCGGAAAGGTCTACTTGCAATGGTGCTCCCGAGACCATCTTTCCTAAAACCGCTGGCTTAAACTTCAGATTGTCGTTTAGTTCAAAGATATATCCACTGATCAGATAATAGTTGATCCGTTCTCTTGCAATGAAAGAGGCAGCGTTGTTGCTGTTGGACGACTCATCGAAGTGGTCGGTCTCTAACAGGTTAGGCGCTGATATCCCTAAATAGAAGCGGTCTGTATAATAATAGGCTCCTACTCCAATATTGGGTGAGAACTTGTTCTCGATATTGCTCTGTAACAACAGGTCGTTTTGGGTATACTGGTTCAACTCGTTGAAGTTGACGTCCAGTAGATGCCCTCCTGCTTTAAGCCCCAGCGACAGGCGCCCCTCATCAGAGGTTTGCAGTGTATAGGAGAAATCGATATCAAAATAGGTTTCACTCGTAGGCCCTATCTGGTCATTTATGATCGAAACTCCAAGCCCGACTCTTTGGGAAGCTCCAAGAGGTGTATGGAATCCCAAAGTCTGGGTTTTAGGTGCCCCGTCGAGGCCCACCCATTGTGATCTGTGGAGTCCGACGAGACTGAAGGTACCACGAGTACCAGCATAGGCCGGATTGATGCTAATCGTGTTGTACATGTACTGTGTGTACTGTGCATCCTGCTGTGCAGATACCTTAAATGAGGCTAACAGTACCAGAACGATGATTGCTTTATATATTCGTTTCATTTTTCTTTTGTTTTTGAATATGGGATGGGCCACTGTCGACCCATCCCCGTTGATGGTTTATCTGTTAATGTATAGGTATCCTGCTCTACTCTTCGTTGTTCCGTTGGCGTTGTATTCCAACACATAGTAATACGTGCCTACGGGTAGCTGTTCGCTCTGTCTAATCGTAACGCGACCTTCTGACTCTCCTCGGAAGTACTTGTTGTCCTGTCCATAACCTCTGGTCTCGTACACGAGTACACCCCATCGGTTATAGATTCGCATCTGATTGTCTGGGAACTGTTCGATGTTGCGAACGGTCAGAACATCATGGTCACCATCCCCATTCGGTGTTACAACGTTGTAGACCTCTAGATCATCTTCGGCATCAGGATCCGCCTCATTAGGCTCTAGATAGTCTGGTGTACCATCACCATCAGAATCCTGAGCGTCGTCTGGATTTCCATCTCCATTTGGATCTGGATTCTCATCCTCAGTATTTATGCCGTCACCGTCGTCATCAACGTCAAGGTAGTCTGGGTCACCATCACCATCGGTATCATCTGGCCCGCTTCCATCTGCATCTGGGTCGATTTCTTCGCTGGTATCTACACCATCATTGTCATCATCCGTATCGAGATAGTTCGGGTTGCCATCACCGTCAGTATCGTCTGGCCCACTTCCGTCTCCGTCAGGATCCAGTTCGTCAACCGTATCTATTCCATCATTATCATCATCGATGTCGCGATAATCAGGTTCATCGACATTGTCTGAATTCTCAGTGTCGTTAGAGCCATTGTCAAGCTCGTCATTCACGTCATATCCATCATCGGTGTCACCACCTTCAAAACCATCATCGAGTCCATCCTGATCTTCATCTGTTCCAACAGGTGTGGTATCAGGATTTCCGTCGTTATCAGTATCAAAGGCTTCAACCGTATCATCAACACCATCATTATCAGAATCATTATCCAAGTAATCTGGGTCATCAGTTCCATCGGTATTCTCTGGCGTCAATCCATCTCCTGAACCAGGGGTGTCCTCATAGGCATCGTCAAGTCCGTTGCCATCAGTATCGTCACCACTTGGCGGAATGTATTCGTCTGTACCTTGTCCTTCGACATTATCTGGGATTCCGTCGTTGTCAGCGTCGATGTCATGATAATCTGGGATTCCATCACCGTCGCTATCAATAGCGTCATCTGTGAATCCGTCACCATTAGGGTCACTACCTTCTTCTGTGTCAAGGATTCCATCATTGTCATCATCGATATCAATGATATCTGGAATTCCATCTCCATCTTGGTCATCAGCGTCTAAATAGTCTGGCACGCCATCTCCATCTGTATCAATGGCATCGTCAGGATCACCATTACCGTCTGGATCAGCATTCTCATCCTCGGTATCAAGTCCGTCTCCGTCATCATCCACGTCTAAGTAGTCTGGATCACCATCACCATCCGTGTCTTGGGTATCCCCAGTATCAGGGTCACCATCGCCATCATCATTGGGTCCTTCGAATTCGGTATCAACGCCATCGCCGTCGTCATCAACGTCCAAGTAATCTGGATCGCCATCGCCATCCGTATCTTGCGTATCTCCTGTATCCGGATCACCATCACCGTCTGGGTCAGCACCTTCTTCTGAAGTGTTTACACCATCGCCATCGTCGTCTACATCAAGGTAATCGTCGGTTCCATCACCATCTGAATCTTGGGTATCGCCCGTATCGGGGTCACCGTCGCCATCAGGATTCGGATTCTCGTCTTCAGTATTGACTCCGTCACCGTCGTCGTCGACATCTAGGTAGTCATCTGTGCCGTCGCCGTCAGTATCTTGGGTATCGCCCGTATCTGGGTCTCCATCGCCGTCCGGGTTTGGATTCTCATCTTCCGTATTGACACCGTCTCCATCGTCATCTACATCGAGATAATCATCTGTACCATCACCATCAGTGTCTTGAGTGTCACCCGTGTCTGGGTCACCGTCACCGTCTGGGTTCGGGTTCTCGTCTTCAGTATTCACTCCATCTCCATCGTCATCTACGTCGAGATAATCGTCTGTACCATCACCGTCGGTATCTTGGGTGTCTCCCGTATCAGGGTCACCGTCACCGTCTGGGTTCGGATTCTCCTCGGCCGTATCAACTCCGTCTCCATCATCATCGACATCGAGATAGTCATCTGTACCATCACCGTCGGTGTCTTGGGTGTCCCCAGTATCTGGGTCACCGTCTCCGTCCGGGTTCGGGTTCTCGTCTTCTGTATTGACACCGTCGCCATCATCGTCGACATCCAAGTAATCGTTAGTTCCATCTCCATCAGAGTCTTGGGTATCGCCAGTACTAGGGTCACCGTCTCCATCTGGGTTTGGATTCTCATGTTCAGTGTTCACGCCATCTCCATCGTCATCAGCGTCTAGGTAATCGTCCGTGCCGTCACCATCAGAGTCTTGTGTTCCGCCTGTTCCTGGATCTCCATCACCGTCTGGATTTGGATTCTCATGCTCAGTGTTCACGCCGTCTCCGTCATCATCTATGTCTAGGTAATCATCGGTTCCGTCACCGTCGGTGTCTTGGGTGTCTCCAGTATTTGGATCACCATCTCCATCCGGATTCGGGTTCTCTTCAGCAGTGTTTACACCATCACCATCATCGTCTACATCCAAATAATCGTTAGTGCCGTCACCGTCGGAGTCTTGGGTGCCACCTGTTCCTGGGTCACCATCACCATCTGGGTTTGGGTTTTCAAATTCAGTGTTCACTCCATCTCCATCGTCATCAACGTCTAGGTAGTCATTCGTACCATCTCCATCGGAGTCTTGGGTTCCACCTGTTCCTGGGTCACCATCCCCATCTGGGTTTGGATTTTCGAATTCGGTATTCACTCCGTCTCCATCATCATCGATGTCGAGGTAATCGTTGGTACCATCTCCGTCAGAGTCCTGTGTGCCACCTGTTCCAGGGTCGCCGTCGCCATCTGGGTTCGGGTTTTCGAATTCAGTGTTCACACCATCTCCGTCATCATCGATGTCGAGGTAATCGTTTGTACCATCACCGTCAGAGTCCTGCGTACCACCTGTTCCAGGGTCGCCGTCTCCATCTGGGTTTGGATTTTCGAATTCGGTATTCACTCCGTCTCCGTCATCATCAACGTCTAAGTAATCGTCGGTTCCATCACCGTCAGAGTCCTGCGTTCCACCTGTTCCTGGGTCACCGTCTCCGTCCGGGTTCGGGTTTTCGAACTCAGTGTTCACACCATCTCCATCATCATCAACATCCAAATAATCGTTGGTTCCGTCTCCATCAGAGTCTTGCGTACCACCTGTTCCAGGGTCGCCGTCTCCATCTGGGTTTGGATTCTCAAATTCAGTGTTCACGCCATCTCCATCGTCATCAACGTCTAGGTAGTCATTCGTACCATCACCATCAGAGTCTTGCGTACCACCTGTTGTAGGGTCACCGTCTCCATCTGGGTTTGGGTTTTCGAATTCGGTATTTACACCATCGCCATCGTCATCTACATCTAGATAATCAAAGGTTCCGTCACCATCTGAGTCTTGTGTTCCTCCTGTTCCAGGATCACCATCTCCATCTGGGTTTGGGTTTTCGAACTCAGTGTTCACACCATCTCCATCGTCATCAACGTCTTGAAAATCATGTATTCCATCACCGTCCGAATCTTGTGGTGTGTAATTTACATCACCTCCGTTTGGATCATCTTGAACGCTATCTGGAATACCATCAGAACCATACGGTCCGTCAAGATCACCGTCTTGATCAGTGTCTAACTCGCCGTGGCCTGCTTCGACCACATCGTTAACACCATCTCCATCTGAATCGGTATCGAAACTGTCAATAATTCCATCTCCATCTGTGTCTAAGGTAGGATCACCGTTTTGTTCTTCTACATCAGTGATACCATCGTTGTCATCGTCCAAGTCTATATTATCAGGAATACCATCACCATCGTTATCAGGAAGTACTTCAACGATAACTGTTGCTGTATCGCAATTTGCTGGGTTTAGGTTTTCACAAATCGTATAGGTAAGTGTATAACTGGCCGCTGGCGTACCTGCTGGAACGTTCACGTTGCCATTGGCATCGATTGTTACTCCCGTAAGCCCTCCATCATTATCCAGTGTTATAGTGATGTCAGTATCGTTAACAGCCACACCGTTTAAGGTGTCGTTTGCTGTTACATCACCGGCCACTCCACCATTTGTACTGTTGATTCCTGCTCCCGTAAAGTCATCATCAATCGCATCGATTGGCGCTGCATCCACAACAATAGTGGCTGTTGCAGTATCACAATTGGTTGGGTTCAAGTTTTCACAGATCGTATAATCATAGGTGTAAGTACCCGCTGTTGTGCCTGATGCCACCGTTATCGTACCATCAGCATTCATCGTGATACTTCCTGCTGTTGGACTTGGCTCCGTACCTGGCGTTAAAGTGATGTCTGCTGGATTTACTGCTAGTCCGTTCAAGGTATCATTACCAAGTACGGTTGCTGTATCGCCACCATCAAAACCGTTGATCGAGCTGGCGCTGAAATCGTCATCGACTGCATCGATTGGAGCTGCATCCACCACAATAGTGGCTGTTGCCGTATCGCAATTGGTCGGATTTAAGTTTTCACAGATCGTATAATCATATGTATACGTGCCAGCCGTTGTGCCTGGCGCTACCGTGATCGTGCCATCGGCATTCATCGTGATACTTCCTGCTGCTGGGCTCGGTGCCGTGCCTGGTGTCAAAGTGATGTCTGCTGGATTCACTGCTACTCCATTCAAGGTATCGTTACCAAGTACGGTTGCTGTGTTCCCTCCATCGAAACCATTGATCGAACTTGCGCTGAAGTCATCATCGATTGCATCGATTGGAGCTGCACCCACTGCCACTATAGCCGTCGCCGTATCACAGTTGGCAGGATTCAAGTTTTCGCAAATCGTATAGGTAAGCGTATAGCTTCCTGCTGGTGTACCTGCTGGAACGTTCACATTGCCGTTGGCGTCGATCGTTGCTCCTGTGAGGCCTCCGTTGTTATCGAGTGTTATGGTGATGTCCGTATCTGTGACTGCAACTCCGTTGAGTGTATCGTTTGTGGTCACATCGCCTGCGTTTCCACCATCGAAACCATTTACGGGTCCCGCGCTGAAATCATCGTCAACTGCATCGATTGGAGCTGCATCCACTACAACAGTGGCTGTTGCCGTATCGCAATTGGTCGGATTCAGATTTTCACAGATCGTATAATCATAGGTGTATGTTCCTGCCGTTGTGCCTGGCGCCACTGTGATCGTACCGTCAGCATTCATCGTGATGCTACCTGCGGCAGGGCTTGGTGCCGTGCCTGGTGTCAAGGTGATGTCGGCTGGGTTTACTACCACGCCGTTCAAGGTGTCATTGCCGAGAACTGTTGTGGTATTGCCACCATCAAGTCCGTTGATCGAACTTGCGCTGAAATCGTCATCGATCGCATCGATTGGTGCAGCTCCTACAGCTACGACGGCTGTGGCTGTATCGCAGTTGGTAGGATTCAAGTTCTCACAGATCGTGTAGGTGAGCGTATAGCTTCCTGCTGGAGTACCTGCTGGAACACTCACATTGCCATTGGCATCGATCATGGCGCCCGTAAGGCCTCCGTTGTTATCTAATGTTATGGTGATGTCCGTATCTGTGACTGCAACCCCGTTGAGTGTATCATTTGTGGTCACATCGCCTGCGTTTCCGCCATCAAAACCATTTACGGGTCCTGCACTGAAATCGTCATCCACTGCATCTATCGGAGCCGCATCTACTACTACCGTAGCTGTTGCCGTATCGCAGTTAGTTGGGTTTAGATTCTCACAGATCGTATAGTCATACGTATATGTACCGGCTGTCGTTCCAGGTGCCACCGTAATCGTACCGTCAGCATTCATCGTGATACTACCAGCCGCTGGACTTGGTGCTGTTCCGGGTGTCAAGGTGATATCTGCCGGATTCACTACAACTCCATTGAGCGTATCGTTACTTAGAACCGTTGCGGTATTGCCGCCATCCAATCCGTTAATCGAAGATGCTGAGAAATCATCATCTACCGCATCAATCGGTGCAGGGTCCACTACAATTGTGGCTGTGGCTGTGTCGCAATTGGTTGGGTTCAGGTTCTCGCAGATCGTATAGTCATACGTATATGTTCCGGCTGTTGTACCGGGTGCAACCGTGACCGTACCATCGGCGTTCATCGTGATGCTACCAGCGGCTGGACTAGGGGCTGTTCCTGGAGTCAATGTCACATCTGAAGGGTTCAAAATTGAACCATTAAGTGTATCATTACCCAGTACGCTAGCGGTGTTGCCCCCATCCAATCCGTTGATAGAACTTGCGCTAAAGTCGTCATCCACCGCATCGATTGGTGCTGCGTCCACTACAATGGTGGCCGT
The DNA here is from genome assembly GCA_028279515.1 of Flavobacteriaceae bacterium. Lineage (GTDB taxonomy): Bacteria > Bacteroidota > Bacteroidia > Flavobacteriales > Flavobacteriaceae > JANQNQ01. The sequence goes on along the minus strand of JANQNQ010000004.1, from coordinate 52,145 downwards.
TGCGGTATCGCAATTGGTTGGATTGAGATTTTCACAAATCGTGTAATCATAGGTGTAGGTACCTGCCGTGGTGCCTGCTGCAACTGTAATCGTACCATCAGCATTCATAGTGATACTTCCTGCTGCTGGGCTTGGTGCTGTACCTGGCGTCAAGGTGATGTCTGTTGGATTAACTGCCACTCCGTTCAAGGTGTCGTTGCCTAGAACCGTTGTAGTATTACCACCATCCAATCCGTTGATTGAAGATGCTGAGAAATCATCATCTACCGCATCGATTGGTGCTGCGCCAACCACCACAATAGCCGTTGCCGTATCACAGTTGGTCGGGTTCAGGTTTTCACAGATCGTATAGGTAAGCGTGTAGCTTCCTGCTGGTGTGCCTGCCGGAACATTCACGTTGCCATTGGCATCGATCGTCGCTCCTGTAAGGCCTCCGTTGTTATCGAGTGTTATGGTGATGTCTGTATCTGTGACTGCAACCCCGTTGAGGGTGTCATTTGTGGTCACATCTCCTGCGTTTCCACCGTCAAAACCATTTACAGGACTAGCGCTGAAGTCGTCATTGACCGCATCAATCGGTGCTGCGCCTACCTCTACTATAGCTGTTGCCGTATCACAATTGGCTGGATTCAGGTTCTCACAGATCGTGTACGTGAGCGTGTAGGTTCCTGCTGCCGTTCCTGCTGGAACATTCACATTGCCATTGGCGTCTATCGTTGCTCCTGTAAGGCCTCCGTTGTTATCGAGTGTTATGGTAATGTCTGTATCTGTGACCGCTGCTCCATTGAGGGTGTCATTGGTGGTCACATCGCCAGCGTTTCCGCCATCAAAACCATTTACAGGACTAGCGCTGAAGTCGTCATTGACCGCATCGATTGGTGCTGCATCCACTACAATTGTGGCTGTTGCCGTATCACAGTTGGTTGGATTCAAGTCCTCACAGATCGTATAGTCATAGGTGTATGTACCCGCTGTTGTACCAGGTGCTACCGTAATCGTACCATCGGCATTCATAGTAATACTACCTGCAGTTGGGCTTGGCGCTGTCCCTGGTGTCAATGTGATGTCTGCAGGGTTTACTGCCACACCGTTTAAGGTGTCGTTACCTAGAACCGTTGCGGTATTGCCACCGTCGAGTCCGTTGATCGAACTTGCGCTGAAGTCATCGTCATTGGCTACAATTGGTGCTGGATCGACTACAATCGTTGCTGTGGCTGTATCACAATTTGTTGGGTTCAGGTCTTCACAGATCGTATAATCATAGGTATATGTCCCCGCTGTTGTACCAGCCGCAACTGTTATAGTACCATCGGCGTTCATGGTGATACTACCTGCTGCTGGGCTAGGTGGCGTGCCTGGCGTCAACGTGATGTCTGATGGATTTACAGCGACTCCGTTGAGCGTATCGTTGCCTAGAACTGTTGTCGTACTGCCTCCATCTAATCCGTTGATTGCGCTTGCACTGAAGTCGTCATCATTGGCGACAATTGGTGCTGGATCCACTACCACTGTTGCGGTTGCTGTATCACAGTTTGTTGGATTCAGGTCTTCACAGATCGTATAGTCATAGGTATACGTACCCGCTGTTGTACCAGCCGCAACTGTTATGGTACCATCAGCATTCATAGTGATGCTACCTGCAGCAGGACTTGGTGCCGTACCGGGTGTCAATGTGATGTCTGCTGGATTCACAGCAGCACCGTTTAGTGTATCGTTTCCTAACACTGTGGTTGTACTACCTCCATCCAATCCGTTGATCGAGCTTGCGCTGAAATCATCATCATTGGCGACAATGGGTGCTGCGGAAACTGCTACCATGATGGTGGCCGTATCGCAATTGGTTGGACTTGCGTTTTCGCAAATCGTATAGGTAAGTGTATAACTTCCTGCGGAAGTTCCGGCGGGGACAATTACATTTCCGTTGGCATCGATTGAGGCCCCCGTAAGTCCGCCATTGTTGTCAAGTGTAATGATAATATCAGTATCAGTAATCGCCAAACCATTCAAGGTATCATTGGCGGTTGCATCACCGGCCGTTCCTCCTGAAAAGCCATTTACTGGCGTTGCTGTAAAGTCGTCATTTACTGCATCTATCACATTTGCACAGGCAGTGCTAACTCCAGAATCTGTAACTGCAGAAACTGCTCCCGTTGTATAGGTGGGTGCTGGAGTTCCGGAGGTTACCAAACCGTTGCCATCAACCGTGGCTGGGTCAGGCCCATACACTCCTGTATCGCCGCCGTCAGCTGTACCACTGTTATAGGCTTCGTTGGCGTCACTACATCCATCTCCGTCACTGTCAAGATTTAGGTAGTCATCGCTACCATCGCTTCCAGTGTCTGTTGGGTTGATACCCGCTCCTGCGGAAGTTGGAATACCATTGGTGGCCGTGTTATCTGCATTGTTGTCGTCATCGTCAGCCCTTCCGTCGTTGTTGGCATCTGTACCACCTGCTTCAACCACGTCATAGATTCCATCATTATCGGAATCTAGGTCTAAATGATTAGGTATTCCGTCTGAATCTGTATCTAAAGAAGCACAGGCTTCGACAATTATTTCAAGGGCATCACCTCCAAAGCCTTCTACTCCGACTCCACTCCAGTTAAAGGTAAGACTGGTAAAGGTTCCTCTTATTTGAATGGACCCAGCAGCAGTTCCTTCTGATACAGGTTGAAGTGCTTCTATATAGTCAACTGTTATGTTTTGGTCTTCAGTTCTTTTAATGAAGCTTCCTAACACTTCGAAATCGTCTGTTCCTGATAACTCTACCATGGTTGCTGGTGTGACCAATTCGAGTAATAAAGAGTTTGATATCACGGTTGGTCCCGAGGTTGCGCTCCCTCCAATACGATCAATATGCAATACTGGGTCAATCACAGGTTGATCGAATGCAATGGTAAACGTTCCTGAACCTTGGTCATCGGTTGGTACGTCAATATCTGTCAACCCACTCTCTGGCACACCGTCCCAGTTGATGTCTAACAAAAAGGCATTGGCTCCAACTAGAGAACCACTATTGGATGTCCAAAAATCGGTTGCGCCGAAATTGGCTACTGTATTGCTTCCGAAGTTGTCAGCATTCCCTGTAAATGTAACTGTTGCCGTCACATTTACATTATCGGCTACTGAAGTGAATGAAAATGGTGCTGTAGAACCCGCTGGCGGGTTTGTACCTGACCAGGTTCCTGTTGGCAGCGGTGTACAGAGTCCTTCTTCAGTATCAAGGATTCCGTCGTTGTCATCATCTAAGTCGACCGAATCTATCACTCCGTCTCCATCGCTGTCTGTCGCAGATCCATTAATTGTAATGGTGAGGTTTGCTATGTCTGTGTTTCCGGAGGCATCCAAGGAATCAATCAAGGTGTATGGAATGACATCTGTTAATGTGTTCCCTGTAAGTAAGTTGGCTACTGCCGGATTGGATGTATCTACAATGTAGGTATACGTTCCGTCTCCGTTTACCGTGATAAAACCATAGGTAGTTGCAAACTGCATTCCTACATTAGCTATGTTTCCGTCAACAGCACTCACTCTAGGAACTCCTGTACTTTGCCAATTAAGGTCAGAAATAGCAGCAATTTGTCCGCCATTGTCGGCAGCCGTTGCATCGGGTCCATAATTATAACTGACCACCACTTGATCTACGGGTGTATCGAAATAGATGTTCACATTACCGTGTGCGTCATCTGCAGGAACAGAACCTGTACCGTAAAAGGTATTAGCTCCTACTTGGATCACTGTCCCAGCCACTTGTGGAATGAAAGAAACGTTGGTACCTCCCAAACTTCCGGTAACAGTCATCTGGTCTTGCCATGAGTCATTTTGAGACCAGTCGATATCTGAAAGTGTAAAGGATAAATTCACGATCGGCTGATCAAAATCCATGGTGACGGATGTGGATTGCGAAGGATTCATATTGGCATCAATCACATATCCGAGATATCCTGTATGTCCTCCATTAGTAGCGGTTTGATACACTACTAGGTTTTGATCTGCCACCCCTATTCCATCGGGGTCAGCAGAGGTGAAGCTCACGGTAACTCCGTCAACAGTTCTGTTTTGTCCATCTACAGGACTTGAAACATCTAAGAACACCGGTTGGTCGGTGAATTCGTTTTCCCAAATAAGCTGAGAGAGTGGCCTATCGGCGCTGTCCACACCGAATCCGTCATCGTCAAAGATCACGCTTCCAGATGTGCTATTGGCTGTACCAACGGTTACAGTGTTGGTATTATCTGTAGCATTGGGTAACTCATCTACACCATTAATAGTTATGGTCAGGAATCCGAAGTCTTGGTTTCCATTTAGGTCTTCAATCGTATATGAAATGATATCTGTTAGAATCTGGCCGTTTTGTAAGCCTGCTACAGCAATGTTACTGGTATCTACCGTGTAGTCATAGTTTCCGTTAGCTTGCACTACAATCGATCCGTAGGTCGATGAGAAAGACGATCCTACAGCACTTGCAAATCCGTTTACCTCTGCAATAGTCAAAACGTCGCCTACGGTATCGTCGGTATCATTAGCTTCAAGGTCTCCGCTTGCAGGAGCTACGGCATTTGCCAATATGCTATTGGTATCATCCACTGCTGAAGGAAATTGTTGCGCATTGATAATCGTTGTTCCAGACAACGTATTATCGGGGTCGGTAACCGATACAATCATGTAGCGAGCTCCCTCTGTTACTGCTCCTGGAGCTCCTACGTGCGCATATCGTAAGTTAAAGAGATATGCTTCAAGGTTATCCTCTAAAATGGGGAGTCCCCCAGCATCAGTAATTTCCCAGAGTCCATTACCTAAAGCCGAAAGACGTAAATTATTAGAACCGTACACTCGGTCTATAATGGGGCCCAAAGCTCCAGAATTTATTGCGATCGAGCCTATTTGCGTTACTCCATCAGGCTCATACAGCACCCAGAGCTCATCAGCATCAGGGGCTCCATTGGGAATCCCCGAGGCATTGGCTGAAACGGTGACCAAAGCACTAGTTAGGTCTCCAGTGGTCGTCGTAATGCTTAAGTCAAACGCGACCGTTTCATAAACAAAGCCGATTTGAGCCGTTACATTGAAGTCTGTGCCTGGTAAGGCTCCATTTAGATCAACACTTGTGACCGTTCGAGATTGTTGGAATCTTGGTCGCTGAGGGAGTTTGAAATCTCCTTCGTTCTTTTGGAGAAATCCGTGATCAACAAAAGATCCTTCCAAAAAATTAATGTGGTCTTGTAACCTTTTGTCATTTTTCAGTGGCTCCTGGGCCAATACATTACCCGAAGCGAAAAAGACAAAGATCAAAAACCATCCAAAGAATTTTGCAGAAAACCATCCTTTACATAAGGGGCGTTTAATGCTTTTTAGAAAAAATGTACGATGCGTAATAATTTTCATAAGCTGATGGTATTAACATTGGTTATTAAAATTGTTTCTGACAAATAGGTATATAGAGACTTGCAGGGCAAATGCCCTGGACCTTACTATACCGTTCAATAAAAGTTGTTAAATCAATTCATCAAGCGCCGAGTGCGCCAAATAAGGTTTGTTGAGAAAAGCCAGCATTTTTATTTTCAAAATGCCCTCGTTGTTGTTGCTGTTGTTGATGAATTTAAAAGGGTTGAAAAGAAGGTTCTTTACAACGAATAGTAGTGCCCCCTATGAGCACCATGTTGATCGCTTAATCGTTTGAATTGGTTAGGCTTGGTTGGCTAATTCCCTTAATCAATCTTCACATTTTTTAACATTGGCAATTTATCTATAAAGTATTAAAAACCAATGTGTTGCGAGCGTAGAAATAGTACGGATTTTCCGTAACATAGAAGATATTACGGTTAGAACGTGGCATGTTCTTAGGTAACAGAAAGTCAGATTGTTAGGCACAAAAAAACCTCTTTTAAAAGAGGTTCATGAAGTAAGTTTTTGGGAAAAAGCACGGCGCTTCGAATTCTATATGAATCCGCGTTTTCGTGCTTCTTCTAAAATATCTTCATCGTCACCACTAGGAATTCCGAAGAGCGCCTTGATGTTACTTTTCCTTTTTTCGATGGCGCTTAGTGAAAGTCCAACAAATTTTGGCAGATTCTTGGTCTTAATTCCCTGAGATAGGTGAAATATGATCTTTCGATTAACTTGGTCAAGAGTGAAATCATTCTGAATGGTCTTTCTCAAAAACCGCTCGACCGTATTGCTATAATATGGCGGGTTCTTCATGACCGAGTAGAACGCCTTTGTTAGCTCACTTGAAGTCAGGTCACTTTTGATCAAAAACCCGTCAGGATCTACACTTTTTAATATGTTGTGTATACGATGATTTTCGTTGTGCATGGTCAACACAATTATCTTGGCATTAGGAAGTGCTTTTCTGGCCTGCTTGGCCAAGTCTTCTCCCGAGGTAATGCTACCATCTTTTGAAGCCGGTAATTTGATGTCCAAAAAGAGAACGTCATAAGGGGTTGCTGCAGCAGAGCGCATTATCTTATTGAAGCCGCCCTCACAATCATTGGCAGTATCTACTTCCAATTCATAATCTTCGTCCCGAATGCTGAGCAAGGTGTTTTGGTATCCTTCTATGATCATAGGATGATCATCTACCATTAAAACTGAAATCTTCTTTTTCATAGTCATTAAGTTAATGCTGTTCATAACACGTAGGTAATTTTTAGTGGGGAATGGCAATATTTATCTGGGTCCCTTCACCTTTCTGTGAGGAAATATCGAGCTTGCCATTAAGCTCTCTGGTCCTGGACCTCATGTTCTTGAGGCCGATACCACTTTTTTTCGCATTAACGTTAAACCCTATACCATCGTCGGAAATTGATAGCAATAGTGTTCCTTCCTTTTTTCGAATCTCAATATAAGCATTTTTTGCCTTTGCATACTTATTAATGTTGTGAATCGCCTCCTGAATGATGCGATAGCTATTAATTTTGATTTTATTGGAGATATCATCCCAATCAATTTCTTCATCTGCATTGAGATAAATTTCATGTTCGGTGATGTTATTTTGAGTTTTTACTAGGTCTTCGACCATTGCTATGTAGCTCGATTCGGATAAATAATCAAGATTAAGGTCGTGAGATATCTGCCTAATTTCTGTCTCTATGTCTTTTAGCTGATCGATGTACTGACTACGTGTATCTACAGATTTCTCATCTTGCATGCGATTGAGGCTATCCAGATTGAGTCTGGTACCAAAAAGCCTTCCCAGTACCCCATCATGTAGCTCTTCTGAAATGCGATGTTTTTCTTGTTGTCTGCCTTCTTCGAGCTTTTCATGTTGGGCTAGCATAAGATTATAGATATCCTCGTTTGCCTTTTGCTGTTGCTGTTCGTAAAGGAGTTCCTTATTTTTCTCACGCTGTGCTCGAATAACAAATAATAGAAATCCGGAAAACAAAAGCACTCCAGAAATTGCCATTATCCACCATTTTTGTTTGGCCAATTGCTCTTTTTCTTGGGTTATCTGCTCTGTCCTAAATTGAATCCTAGCAAACTTATTTTGTATTGAACGTTCTTGTTTAAGAAGGCTATCACTAATACGAATATGTTGTTGCGCATAGGCAACTCCCTTTGCGCCTTCTTCCAACTTTGAAAGCAACAATAGTGGTTTTAACAGATCTCCGTGATTGTTAGAAGATAAGGCTAATTCTCTAGAGCGATTTGCATGCATCTTAGCTTCTTCTACAGAATCTCTATTGGCATAATATTGGGCTAAGTGATAGTGGTTGATGATCAAACCAGGAACATCGTTAATGCTATCACGTATTCTCAATGACTTAAAAAACATTCCTGGAAGCTCTTCTTTTTGGCCTGTCATAAATTTGGCATAGGCAAAGTTGTCTATGACCTTGGCGTAAAAGTCTGGGTCAGTTTTTATGATATCTTCGTTTTTAAGAATATCAACATAGACTTCAATTGCTTCGTCAAATTTCTCTTGAGATTCGTACACCACACCTATATTATTATAGGTATATGCTTCTCTCAATTTTTTATTAGCCTTTGTTCCTTTTAGTTTATTCTTGTATTCTAGGGCTTTCTTGTGGTTCTCGATGGCCTCATCATATTGCTCCAATTCTTGCGAAATAATCGCCAGATTATTGTAGAGAGATGCCAATCTTTTGTTGTCTTCTAAGGGTTCAAAATAAGAAATGGCCCTTATTGTAGTGTTTTCGCTTCCGATATAGTCTTTCTCATTTTTTTGAATGATTGCCATATTTAGGAGCATTCTACCGGTGTTGGTATCGTCTTTTATTAGAGCATACTTTTTTTCGGCTTCGTAAAAATAATAGTAGGCACTATCCACCTTGTGAACATCCCAGTAATAGTTGCCTAAGAAGCTAGTACTACGGGCAACGCTAGCAGTATCATTTAAACCATTTGCGAGGTACATGATCTTTTCTGAAGCATCGCGAAAAGCTTTTTTGTCCAAGCTATAATATGCTAAGGCTACTTTAAATTTATAGGAGATGAGCAGCGAATCGTAGGAAAGATTCTCGACCAATACATCTGCTTTATAAACGTAAGATATTCTGACTTCCTTAGCTAAGCTTCTTATTTTTGAGCTATCTATTAAAGCCTGAATTTCATCAGAGGATTGGTTATCAGAAAGGAGGGCATTCTTCTCTTTATTGCTACAACCAACAATAAAAAGTGTTGCCAGGAAAATGATGGCTAAAGAAGTAGGTCTTAGTATTCGCATTAAGGGTTTAACAAGAAAATACGTTGTGCTAAGATAATAAAAACAAGAAAATGGTCTTGCAAATTTGCAAGACCATTCATACATTTTTCTATTCTGGACCTTCTGGTTCATCTACGGTATTTCCTGTTGCCTGAACATCTTCGATTCCTGCTTCGGCCAGTTCTTCGCTGACTTCTTGGGTTTCACAGGCGATTAAAAATACACTGAATGATAGAATGGTAAATAGGTATTTTAGGGTTTTCATCTTTTCAAATTTTTTACAATTAGACATTAGTTATTCTTTGCCGAATACATTCGGCGCGTGTTGATTGGGGTTCACTGTTAGCCAATGAAGTTGTTAATGCCCTGTAGTAATTCTGAGCACGCGGGAAATCATCCTCAGTTAGTTGTATCCATAGCAGACCGTTTGTTATTTTCCCTTATAACTACTGGGTAGGGCCATGTTTCAACATTGTGAAGCTTCTTGCTTGTACAGATTCGAATCGTACAGTTCAAAACTAGAATTTAACCATATAAAATCCATAGGAAAATCAGAGTATATAGTCAGTACTCCCTTCTTGATAGTAAATGGGCGGATTTTGAGGGTGGATCGAAGATTTTTAACGAATTTGAAAAGTATTGGCTCCGAACAAAGTGTTTTTAATTACCTCAACGTTCGTTTTATACGACTTTGAAAAAGGTATCATCTCATTCGAATCTTTCACTGTACAAACAGCTTTTCCGAAGTGTATCCTAGAAACATACTTCGTATTAATAATGTAACTATTATGAATTCTCACGAAATGGTCGGGTAGCGTTTTCGCAAAATGTTTGAGTGTTTTATACGCACTGACCTTTTTTCCCTTTCTCATGTAAAAGTCGGTCGTGTTGTTATCTGCCTTTAGATAGAGTACATCTTCCATATCTATAAAGCGATAATCTCCATAAGATCGCAGACATAAGGTTTCGGATTTGGTTCCGAATTTCTTCTCAAATCTAAATACTGTCTTTCTTAGATCGGCAAGGTTGATAGGTTTTAACATGTAGTCCAAAACATCGTTCTTGATAGCTTCAATGGCGTAGCGATCTGTTTTAGTTACCACCACAAAATTAGGGAGGGTATCCGTATATTTCTTTAGTTCATGAAGTACCGCAAATGAACTAATAGCGCAATATTGGCCAGGTACTTCGACATCGATAAATACCAAATGCGGCATTTTGTCAAGAATTAGGTCGACTGCACTGTCAACATTCCCGGCGGTGCCTTTGCATAAAAATTCTGGAAACTTGCCAAATAACTCGTGTAGACGCTCAATTGACTTGGTATCATTGTCTATGATAACGTATGAATATTTCATAATGAAATGTATGGATGATACTTGGGATTACGCGAGGATTAAGTTAGTTCAAAGCTGCTAGATTTAGATGCGGTTTTACCGCACATATACTGCGGATTAATCATTGAAATACTGTTCCTTCTGTAATCTTTTGTTTACAAGGTACGCCTCCTCATGTCATTCATTGTCAGGTAAAAACCCCTGTTTTCATAAAACCCCAATGAATACCCTAAAAAATATCTGTATGATCTTAGAAATTTGTGTAACTACTAATCAAACCCTAAAATATGAGTCAAGCAAAAACTACCACCGATAAAACAGCTGCACCCTCCCCTCCATCTATTACAGCTACGCTGCAGGCAGAGTTGACCGTTGAAATTACGGCCATGACCAAGTTTGCTCTAAAAAATGGATTGACTATCGACCCACAAGTGTCCACGCAATTGAGCTCTGATGCTTTTGAAGATCAAATGGCTGTTCATGCTCAATTGGTAAAGGATGTGGCGCCGGCCACTCCAAAATCGATCATGTATCTGAATCGATTGCATACTGATGAAGAAAAGAAATCTTATTTCGACAAACTACCTATCCTTCGAAACTTAATACTACTTACTTTGATCTTTTTGGCCATATTCATCGGGACCGGACTTTCTCCGAATGTAACTGATGAAAGTGTGGCTTTAAGTATCATGAAAAATAGTGGGCTTAAACTGCTTCTTAATCTAGGCTTTATCGCTTCGGCCTCGGGATTGGGCGTACTCTTTTCTATGTTAAGAAACGTGACCATTGGTATAAAGAATGGGACTTTGGTTCCTGAAGATTCTATTTATTATTCGGCTGTTATCATTTTGGGTATCATTGCTGGATTGATCATTTCAGAAGTTATTCCTTTTAACTCAATCGGGGGAAATGATGCTCCTCTATTCAATAACGCCGCTCTTGCATTGATTGGTGGTTTTTCTTCGGACGCCATTTTTGCTCTGTTGCAAACTGCTGTCAATAAAATCAAAAGCATCTTCTCGGCTTCTTAAAATTTTACGATATGATTGACTCTGCACAGTTTAAGACTATTGTCCCCGACGTTAATTGGAGCTACGTTTCAAAATACGTACCTCTGTTTGATGAAGTTCTTCCGCAATACGGTATTGATACACCGCTTCGAAAAGCCCATTTTCTGGCTCAGGTAACTCATGAGAGCGGAGGATTCAAGTACGTGCGAGAGAATCTCAACTATTCGGCTAAGGCTCTTTTTAACGTATTTAGAAAATACTTTCCCAATATGACCGTCGCTAATGAATATGCAAGACAACCTGAGAAAATTGCTGATAAGGTCTATGCGAATCGTTTGGGAAATGGTAGCGAAGCCAGTGGGGATGGATATAAATTTAGAGGCCGTGGACTCATACAGTTGACCGGAAAGAATAACTACATGGCCTTTCAAAAAGTTACTGGTGAAAACCTTATTACCGACCCTGATCAAGTAGCGTCTCCAAAATATGCATTGGCATCTGCATGCTGGTATTGGCAAAAGCGTAAAATCAACACCTATGCTGACCAAGACGATATTCATATGGTCACCAAACTAATAAATGGCGGTTACAATGGTCTCGCCAATAGACAGCACTATCTAGAAGAATACAAGAAGCTCTTAGGAGTTCTATAAGAATTGTTTAGTCAAATTTAGGTGCAATTGAAACAATCTTCTTTTGAATACCATAAATTACGAGTCCCGCAGTGTTTTTGGATTCGGTTTTGAGAAGAAGATTGTTGCGATGCCCTTCAACAGTTCTAGGGCTGATAAAAAGTTCTTCGGCGATTTCATTAGTAGTTTTCTGTTCGCAGATCAATTGAAGTACTTCTTTTTCTCTTTTGGTAAGCAACTCTGTATCGAAATCGCTCTTTACAGGTTTTCCGTCAGAAGAGAGCATGTTTTCATGAATGATCTTCATGACATTTTCATCATAATAGAATCCTTTGTTCGCAACCTCGTTGATCGTGTGTACAACTTCGGTCGGAGTTGCATTCTTCACAAGGTATGATGAGGCGCCTACATCAATCATGTTAATAATAAAGGGTTTACTGTTGTAGCTTGTAAGGGCCACAATTTTTACATCGGGCCATTTTTTATGGATGGCCTTGGTCGCCTCGACACCATTTACCTCAGGCATTTTGAGATCCATTAAAATCACATCTGGAAATTTATCTATGCTTACTGCTCCGAGTGCATTAATAAGGGCGGCTCCGTTTTCGGCTTCGAAAACGATCTCAAAGTTTTTCTCTTTACTCAGGATAAAGGAAATACCTTTTCTAAAGAGGGCTTCATCATCTGCAAGAGCAATTTTGATGACATCGGTATTCATTATGAAAGGGTTAAGGTTGTTTAGAATTCGATGTACACTTGTACACCTTGATCAATAGCACTCTCAAAGGTAAGGCTTCCTTTTAATAAATCCACCCTACTCTCTATATTTTTCATGCCCAAGCCTTTCTGATTCTCCATTGATTTCATGTCAAAACCTCTCCCATTGTCCTTGTATTCACAGCATATTAGCTGCTCTTTCTCATAGAAATCAATATCGATATTGGTAGCCTTTCCATGGCGTAGAGAATTATTCATCAACTCCTGGAGAATACGGTAAACATGTAAGTTATCGTGTTCTTTAAACTTATCAAATGTACTGTTTACCCGTAAACCTGCTTGAACCTTTTTGCTAGAATTGAATTCTTCGCATAACTCTTCAATGGCTGCTTTGAGTCCGAATTTTTGAAGAATTGGTGGTGACAGGTCATGTGCAATTCTTCTTGAACTTTCAAGCGCCTTGCCCGTCATTTCGATGATGTTATTGGTGGTTTCGATCACCTCTTCTTCGGTGATCTCTTTGTTCTGCAGCAAGTAAGAGTTGAGACTCACAATATTTAGCTTCGAGCTAATATCGTCGTGTAAATCTTGTGCAATACGCTTTCGCTCTTTTTCTTGAGTTACGATTGTAGCGTGCAATAACTTCTTCTGATGGTCAATCTCTAGGTTCTTTTTCTCGAGTTCCTTTTGTACGATCTTCTTTCTAGAAAAATAAAAGAACAATAATAGAGCCATCCCCATAAAGAGGAGCAATACTACTCCTATCAGGACGACTGCCCCTATTTTGTTTTCTTCGGAAAATAATTCTTCCACCATTCAAAAACGATTAATAGATAATACAAAATTACGAGAATCCCATTGAGGCGCCACATGAAATGATCGATAGACTTTCCGAAGGTAATAAAGGATGTTGCCGTTGCAAATATCAAGGTACTACTGATTAGATAAATAAAGAGTCCTCCATTGACAAAAGGAAAAATCATCTTTTCACTAAGAGAGCGATAAAAATAGATTACCGTATATACGATCAACATCATAGATGTACACAAAATACCTATACTATTGAAAGTTAAATACAACCCGGGATTCAATGCATATTGAACTCCCAAAAGCACGACACCTATTATCAACAGGTACTTTACAAGCTTCTTAAGCGCTTTCACTTTAAACAAATGCAGATAAAACAGGCTTAACAACACAAACTGGGAGATAAAATAATACGTGGATAAAAAATGATTGTTTTGACTCCTGGAAGCATAATCGGCCATGAAGTACTGAATCACCGCAAGACATAGCAAATAAACAGTAAAAATTTTATAGGCCCTGTTATTTCTAACAAAGCCTATTAAATACAATATAATGTTTAGTCCTAAGAGGTAAAATCCAATGTATCGGATTACTTCGTTTGCGGTCATGATCTAGTTGCCGTTAAGAGGACTCTCTGGGTCGCATTCTGGAGGACATGGTTGGGTAAAGTCCCAAAGACTTCCACCACCGCCATACTTTTGGCCGGTAACATCATCGGTGATCATATCTCGATAAATGATGCTCCCATCACGCTGCGTCTCAGGTTCTGTACCTACTATGATCAGTTTATCTGTATTCGTATCGTCTACGCCAATGTAGGCTCGTACATACTTTTGGCCAGTTTGACCAGACATTTCTGCTAGCGCTCCCTCAAGGTCTTGAGCTGGGATTAGAAAAGCTTTTACATTTCGATCACCACGGTTGGCTCTCCAACTTGTGGTCCAATCGATTCCTTCTTGTAAGGTGATCTTTTTGTCGGTTGATGACATAATTCTAGGGTTTTAATTGATTAATAATAGCGGCAGCAAAAATGCTTTGTTTTAGGTTTTGCTGTTGCTTAAAAGTAAAAAAATAAATACAATGCTTCCAAGAATTTGCTGCGTGTTTTCAACTTATCATTCAAAAATTATCACGCATTCTAGGCTTGCAGGTACTTCTACCTGTTTTTTTATTTGAGTAATTCCCCTTTAAAAATCACCCTGAGTTCTAAGTAGTTTTGAGAAGTTATTAATCTAAAACTTTAAATACTATGGAACCCTTTATTGGACAAATCATGGCCTTTGGTGGAAACTTTGCACCACGTGGCTGGGCCCTTTGCGATGGACAACTACTTCCTATTTCGTCAAATAGTGCTTTATTCTCAATTTTAGGAACTACCTATGGTGGTGATGGAAGAACTACCTTCGGTTTACCAGATTTAAGAGGACGTGTTGCTATGCACGCTGGTAACGGGCCAGGGCTTTCTGACCGAAGACTCGGTGCCAAAGGAGGTTCAGAGACCAACACGATGAATGTTACTCAACTTCCTTCGCACAATCATACTTTGACTGTAGATGTTAAGCAACGAGCTTTGGCAGATGCTGGTACAACCGATGATCCATCAAATGCTTTCTTAGCTTCAAATTCGAATGGTGATTTAACATTTGCTCCTACGCAAGATGCCGATATGGGGGCACCTGTGGTAACCGCAGCAGCGGGGAATACGGGTGGACAACAACCCATCAACAATATGCAACCGTTTGAGACGGTAAACTATATCATCGCTTTACAAGGGATCTATCCTTCAAGAAGCTAGTACTAACCTTAAAAACGAATTATTATGAATCCATTCTTAGGACAAATACTCATGTTCGGGGGCAATTTTGCTCCAAGAGGTTGGGCACTATGCGACGGACAGATTTTACCAATCGCTCAAAATCAAGCACTGTTCTCTATTTTGGGAACCACTTACGGTGGAGACGGGAGAACGACCTTTGCCTTGCCTGATCTAAGAGGAAGGCTTCCTGTCCATGCAGGAAAAGGAAACGGCTTGACAGATAGAAGACTTGGGTCAAAGGACGGAACCGAAACCAACAGGATTACCGTAGCGCAGATGGCATCTCACAATCACTCTGTGTCAGTAGATGTAAAAATGAAAGCACTTGCAGATGCAGGTACCACTGACGATCCGTCTGGCACATATCCTGCATCAAATGATCAAGGAGACTTTAGTTACTCACCAACAGCAGATTCTGATATGGGAGCACTGAATGTCACAGCATCTATGCTCAACAATGGTGGAGGGCAACCTGTTAATAATATGATGCCATACCAATGTGTAAATTATATCATTGCTTTGCAAGGAACTTTTCCTTCAAGAAACTAGTATTCAACACATTGCAAACAAAGACCCTAAAATCCTACGTTGCTGACCGCAGCTTAGGATTTTAGCGTTTTTTTAAAATTAAATAAAAAGTCTTTCGTACTTTTAAGTATTCTTTTATCAAACAAATAAATCAACACTTATGAGAAAATTACTACTTATAACGGGATTGTTTACCGTTATGTCCCTTTCAGTAGGTCATGCCCAACTTGGGGATATTGCTTTTACGTTAGCCAATCATGATGGTGCTGACGATTTTACTATTGTACTCCTAAGAGATTTCACTTCAGGAGAACAAATAGAATTTACCGATAATGGCTGGTTCGCTGCAGGCGGTTTTAGAGCTAATGAAGGAACCATGCTGTTCACCTTTGGAGGAAACTATCTGGCAGGTTCGCAAATTACTCTATTTGCCGATGAGAGCTCACAACCCATCGATCAGACTGGAGCCAATGCGGGCACTTCGGTAGAGACAGGAGGCATGTCACTTTCGGCTACGGGAGATGTAATTTTCGCATATGACCCATCTAATGTGCCCAGCGCTGGTAACGAAAGTGGTTTTATGGCTGCCATTCATATGAATGGGGCTTGGGATGCAGATGCTACAAGTTCAACCTCATCTGCTAAGCCAGCGGTTTTCACAGATGGTGATACGTCGATTGCTATCGATCCCGAAGCAGACAACGCTCGCTTTAACAACTGTGTCGCAGCTTCTGGCGCCGCTGATGCTGCTGCTTTGAGGGTGATTATTAATACATTGGCAAATTGGGAGAGCAACCAAAGTACCGCCTATACGTCAAATCCACCGCTTTGTGATTTCTTGACAGTATTGAGTGTTGATAGCCCACAGTTGAGAGCTTCGTTAGACACCTATCCTAATCCTACTGAGGGAGAATTCTTTATTCGAAACAGAGGAAGCGAAAATTTGCTAGATGCTAACCTCTATGATATCAGCGGGCGTTTGGTACGTTCGTTCAATCTTGTTGAAGTTCCTCAGTCTGAGGCTTCATTGGATTTCTCTGGTCTTAGAAAAGGGTTGTACATTCTAAAGATCAATGCGGAAAAAGCGAGTATTTCGCAGCGCGTAGTTCTCAAATAAGTTTATCTACATATTTAGTTTAAGAAAGCACCTTTACGAGGTGCTTTTTTTATACCTCAACAGAAGTGAATTTGAAATCGGTACCGTTAAAGAGTCCGTGGTCACTTAATTTAAGAGAAGGTATCACCAGCAACGCCATGAATGAAAGTGTCATAAATGGAGCATGCAATGTACTTCCTTGTTGCTTTGCAAGTTTGTCTAATCGTGCGTAAGCCTTTCCAATGGTATGCCCGTCTTGGTCACTCATGATTCCGGCGACCGGAAGTGCAACCACTTCTTCCCTATTTTCATCTACTACGCAAATCCCTCCTTTATTTTCAACAAGCGCGTTCACCGCTTTGCAGATCATTTTATCAGAGACGCCCACGGCAATAATATTGTGAGAGTCATGACCCACCGATGAGGCGATTGCTCCGCTTTTTAACCCAAAGTTCTTGATAAAGGCGATGGCTGGTTTTTGGTTTTTATAACGGTTTACAACCGTCATTTTCAAAATATCTGCTTCAACATTAGACACCAAGTTTCCGTCGTTAACTAATGCATCAGCGATGATCTCGTTAGTCACCAATTCTCCATCTAAGGCTTCAATGACTCGTATTTTTTTCGCTTCCGCGGAAGCGTTAAAACAAAAATCTGTTACTTTCTTTTTATTTGTATCAAAGTTGTTGAGTACTTCAAAATCTACATCTGGAACAAAAGACTTACCATTTTCAGCTACTTTTTGTCCATTTACATACGTTTGAAGCACTTTAAAATCGACCAAGTCTTTTACAACGATAAAATCGGCCATATCTCCCTTTTTGAGGAGTCCAACGTCTAAATTGTAATGCTTTACAGGGTTTAGGCAGGCAGCTTGTAACACCTTGAAGACATCAATGCCTTTATCCACCGCTCTTACGCAGAGTTGATCGATATGACCAAGAATCAAGTCATCGGGATGTTTGTCGTCACTGCAAAACATCATGTTTTCAAAATGGTCAGGTAACAGATCGATCAGGGCTTCGAAATTCTTGGCTGCACTCCCCTCTCTAATGATCACCTTCATGCCTTTTTGCAGTTTCTCTAAGGCTTCATCATAAGTGAAACACTCATGGTCCGTTGATATACCAGCAGCAATATATTTGGTGATATCATCGCCTCTTAACCCTGGAGCATGACCGTCAATGGGTTTGCCATAATGTTTGGCCCAAGCGATCTTTTTCATCACTTCTTCATCTTCGAAAAGTACACCCGGATAGTTCATCATCTCTGCCAAATACTTGATATCATCACTTTGCAACATGGTTTTGATATCTTCAGAATCGATGACCGCTCCGGCTGTTTCAAATGAAGTGGCGGGCACACAGGAAGGTGCCCCAAAATTGAATTTCAAAGGAACCTTCTTCCCGTTTTCAATCATGAACTGCACTCCTTGAACACCAAGTACATTAGCAATTTCGTGTGGATCAGAAACCGTTGCCACCGTACCATGTGTAAGAGCCAACTTTGCAAACTCAGAAGGAACTAACATTGAGCTTTCAATGTGAATATGGGCATCTACAAAACCAGGTAATATATAGTGGTCGCTGGCTACCTCCTTCGCTTCGATTTCAGTAATTTTTCCATCCGATATAGTAAGCTCCCCCTTAAAAATTCTTCTATTTTCAATATCAACGATCTGTCCTTGTATCTTCATTCTCTAGTATAATTATGGCACGAATATACTTGAATTAACCGCAGATTACAACAAGTGAGTTCTCCAGAATTAGTCAACTTATTTTTACTAAATGTAAAGTTTACTTGTCATTTAGATTATTTTACTTTACATTTGAACCAACATTAAAACCAATTATTATGACTACACGATTTTTATTTTCCAACAAGTACAAGAAGATTGGCTGGCTGATCTTGATACCTGCCTTGATCGCAGGTCTCTCTGCTTGGTTATTCGAATTCAACTTTGATAGCCTTCTTCAGACCAAGGTGTTTGCTATTATCAATGAAGACATCTTTAGTTCTTCGGGAATGTTCAAAGTGATTGAGAATGGGGTTTTTGACGAGCTGGTCAGTATTTTCATTATCCTTGGCGGCATCCTTGTCGGGTTCTCTAAGGAAAGAGACGAAGATGAATTCATCGCCTCCTTGCGCTCTGAATCATTGGTATGGGCAACCTATGTGAATTACGGTGTACTCTTACTTACCATTCTCTTTGTTTTCGGAATGAGTTTCTTCTGGGTATTGGTGTTCAACATGTTTACCATGTTATTATTCTTTATTCTTCGTTTTAACCTGTTGCTGTATCGCAACAAAAAGTCCTTGGCTCATGAAGAATAATATCAAAGTACAACGCGCCATTAAGGACATGACACAGGCAGATCTTGCCACCGCCATTGGGGTTAGCAGGCAGACGATCAACGCGATGGAAAAGGGAAAATATGTACCATCGACGGTTTTGGCATTGAAGATTGCCAGGGTATTTGAAAAACCAGTTGAAGAAATCTTTGAATTGGAAAAGGGGGACTAAGTCTCCCTTTATTTTTTTCAAACATACCCTAAAGGGGTTATTCCCCAGTACGTACAGTACTTTGCCTCTACTGCTGTGGTAGGTCGTCTGCTACTTTTGCAGTCAAACCAATATCAAAAAAAATGGCAACAATTAATTCAAAATGGGCGGCAACCCCCATTGATCTCTCTGACGTACTTACACATGAATCTTGGGCTGGCGCTGTGGACCACCAAATGACCATCCCCGGAGGATTTCTGTGGGTAAAAAATGACGCACAATTTATGTATGCTGCGCTCGACATGGTTGATGACACGAACAACAACCCAGGGACGCAAGATTACTTCTGGTTTACATTTGATCGAAACCGAAATAAGGCAATTTCACCTAACTATGACGTGAACTATGGCCTCTATCCTGGCAATCCGAATAAAATGGGGAGACAATACTATTTGGGGCCTGGAAGATGGACGGGGCTCATTAATGAAACCTCACTGTCTGAATGCAGGCAGGCTTTCGAGACCTCGCCCAACTCATCCGAACCGCACCGAGTTTGGAAGTTCAAGTTTAAACTCTCAGACCTTAATGTGAGCTTGCTTCCTTGGTGGTGGCTATCTTATACTAACTTTGGTCTTCGAGTGCATTCTTCTTCTCCGAATCAAAACTTTGATACGCCAGCAAATTTCTACACCAATTTCTCTAATCTGCATAGAATCAATTTCTCAAGAAAACCGTCAATTCCAGGAGCACTCGCCGGACCTGTCATGGGAAGCGTAGGGCTCATTCCAACTACACAGATAAGCAGTGCTACAGGAAAAGCAACGACGGCGGCTGGATACTATGTTCACGTTGAAAATGCGGCTTTCGGTGGACTATTAAATGTCATTGGAAATCGAACCACACTGAGTAACCTGTATAGTGCTGGCGCCAGAAAGTACAAGATCCTTCATCGAAAAGGAAAAAGCGGAGCGTTTAGTGAGTTTGTAAGTTCATGGTCAAATTACTATTGGAACAATACGCTCAACAAATATGTACTGCTTACTTATGCTGCCAACAGCGATAACTATTATTGGATGCAAAATCCATCGGTTGACTACAGCATCGATGACCTATTGGTGCAATTTAACTCGAACAAACTGGATACAGGCTTTCACCAGTTTCAAGTAGTCTTCTATAATACATCAAATGCTGTGATAGCCAGTACGCCACAGACACTTACGTTGTACATCGACAACAATGTGCCGCAAGTTAGTATTGATGCCATCAAACATGGAGGAACGACCATCAACGCTTGTGGTATTGTAAACCTAAACAACGCCACTGACGGAGTTACAGTTGACTATGATGCCTTTGATGCCGAAGGAAACCTTAGAGCATACAATCTAACTGCGCAATGGGGAGATGGGCATACGGCAGTTATTGACAGTAAAAGTTATACTCCTTCGATGGGAAGCTCTTGGAAAGGGCAAAACAATATTCATGCGCCTTCTACTGGTGTGTGGACACCTATTGCAACATGCGCACATGCCTTTAGGGTTCGTGCATGGGCCAGAACCACCAATGGTTACGGTTGGATCGGACACAATACTGCGGTTAAGTACGTTACCTTGATAAAACCTTAATCACATTTACATTTATAAAAAAAGCGCTTCGGTTCGAAGCGCTTTTTCTGTATTTGTTTTAAGCTTATTTACTAGCAACCCACTCGTCGACCATTTCTTCGAGTACATTAAGTGGTACCGCTCCATTGGTCAACACAACATCGTGAAACTCACGAATATCAAACTTGTCTCCTAATTTTTCTTTGGCATTTTCTCGCAACTCAAGAATCTTGATCATTCCGATCTTATAAGCAGTTGCCTGGCTAGCCATCACTATATGACGCTCCACCATTTTAACCGCATCAGACTCGGCGTTTGGTGTATTGTCTGTATAATATTTGATGCCTTGGTCACGGGTCCATTTTTTAGCATGGATTCCTGTGTCTACGACCAAACGGCAGGCTCTCCAAAGCTCCATGGCAAGTCGTCCAAAATCTGAATAAGGATCACTATAGAAGCCCATTTCTTTCGGAATAAATTCAGAGTATAAGCCCCATCCTTCAACGTAGGCTGTGTATCCTCCCAATTTTCTGAACATCGGAAGATCTTCTAACTCCTGTGCTATAGCAATCTGCATATGGTGTCCCGGAATTCCTTCATGGTACGCTAAAGCTTCCATTTGATACGATGGCATGGCTTCCATATCATACATGTTTGCATAATAGGTACCTGGACGTGAACCGTCTAATGCTGGTTGCTGATAGAAGGCCTTTCCTGCTGACTTTTCTCTAAATGCCTCTACACGCTTCACGATCATATCGGCTTTTGGCTTTGTGATGAAAAGTTCATCAAGACGTCCCTTCATACTATCGATCATCTTGGTGGCGTCATTCATGTAGGCATCTCTTCCAGCATCACTATCTTCATAATAGAACTGCTTGTCCTCTTTCATAAATTTCATGAATTCTTGCAGAGTGCCTTTAAAGCCTACTTTGTCTTTGATGGCATTCATTTCTTTATGAATTCGGGCCACTTCGTCTAATCCCAATTGATGAATCTCATCGGCCGTCATGTCAGTCGTAGTGGTTCTTTGAAGTGCAATGTTGTAATATTTATCTCCGCTAGGGAATTTCCAAACACCGTGGTCGGTTGTAGCCCTTGCTTGTTGATCTTCCAAAACCGCAATCAATGCTTCATAGGCAGGTTTTACAGCATTGATCAACGCTTTCTTTGCATTGTCAATCAACGTATTCTTTTCTTCATCTGAAATTTCTAAAGCATTCACTTTTCTTATAAAATCAGCTAATAGTGTGCTTTCGTTCTCACTATTGTCGAAAGGTTGTCCTTTGATCACATTTTGAGACGATTCGATTACTCTTGGGAACACAAATTTTGGAGGAAGGATTCCTGCAGATTCGCGCTCTTTCAAGCCTTTGATCACCTCATCAAAAACAGGCTGTAATTTGCTGAGTCGTGACACATAGGCTTCGGCATCTTCCTTATTGCTCACCTGATGCATGTTGATCATAAAAGCAGGAATCTGCGAATGTGTCCCAAACATCTGATTCACTGGATAGTTGTACAAACGGTACTCATAATCAGCAATGGCATCTTCCAACGATTGCTTAGAGAGTTTATAACTTAATCCTGTGGCATCGTCCAAAGCATCTACATTTACTGAGTCTTTGATATATGCCAAACGGTTCTGGTTGCGTTCGTGCTCTCTCGCTTCTTCTTCTTTGGAAAAATCATCCCATTTGTCGTAGTCGGTCTTATCACCAATGTAGGTCTGAGTCATCGGAGAATTGGCCACACTTTCTTCAAACTGTGCTTGAAACCAGTTGTTCAATTTCTCTGATTCAGCAGCTATCTCTTCGGCCGTGTACTCAACCTTAGGAGCTGTAGCGTCGTTCTTACAGGCCATCACACTAATCCCTAATGCAATTAACCCTACTTTCTTTATGTTTATGTTCATTTTCATGAGTGTCCTATTTTAAAACGTTGAATTCAATAGTTGAAGAATTATACACGCGATGTGTTTGCTTCTGAAAATCTTCCGGTTTTGCATAGAAGATGTTATCAACAAAGGTCTGCGGATTGATATCGATGTACGGAAACCATGTGCTCTGCACTTGAATCTGAATCTTATGTCCTTTTTTGAAGGTATGCAACACATCTTGAAGCTTTACGGTCACATCGGTCTCTTGGTTGGGTACAAACGGTTCTGGCTTTGAGAAATCATTGCGATACCTTCCGCGCAAAACCTCACTACGTACCATTTGATGGTAATTGCTCATCTTTAAATACGTTTGTGTCTCCTGATAGTCTGGATGATCTGCAGGATACACGTCAATCAATTTTACTACCCAATCAGCATCAGTACCCGAAGTCGCTACTTTTAGCTTAGCCATGATATCTCCTGCCAATGTCACTGGGTTCTCTAATGGTTCGGTCTCAAAGACCAATACATCAGGACGGCGTGCAGCAAATCGCTGATCATCGGTCATGAATTTTCTTGGAGTAAAGACCACCTTGATATCTTCGGTATACGGAACCGGTTTCTTTGGGTCGCTCACAAACTCTTGAAATGAGATCTCACGAGTTGCGGTCTGGCCTAAACGTTGGTTTTGTTGTAATGAATACACTTCTTTCAAGGTATTCTTTGGAGGCCAAGTTTCGAACTGCTCCCACTTTTTGGTCCCGGTATCGAACATATAGGCTTCTGGCAGTCCTGTATTCTTGTCTCCTGAACCTTTTAAGAAATGGTTGAAGAACTTAGACTCTATTTCCTCTTGAAAGAACTTAGAGATATCGCTTCCGAAGTAAACGTTTCCAATAGCTTGGCGTTTTTTATTACGTGCCCAATCACCGTGGCTCCAAGGCCCCATCACGATGGTGTTGTAATTGTTCTTGCTTCGCGCCTCTATGTTTCCATAGGTTTCAAGCGGACCGTATAGATCTTCGGCATCAAACCATCCACCGACAACCATGGTCGCTGGTTTGATCTTCTCTAAATGCTGAATGATTCCACGTTTCTGCCAAAACTCATCATAATCTGGATGGTCTTTCAACTGTTGCCAAAATACGTTGTCTTCTTTGTAATAGGCATCCAAATTAGATAAAGGTCCGATGTCTAAAAAGAACTGGTACTGATCCTTTGTTCCTATGTCTGGGTATTCATACCATCTGTCTTTGGTGGGTTGGTCTTTCATATATCCGAACACTGAAGTCGCTCTCCAATAACTAAGCAAATAGGCTCCGTTATGATGAAAATCGTCGAAGTAGAAATCCCCGATCGGTGCCTGCGGTGAAACTGCTTTCAATGCAGGGTGCGAATCCAATAGTGAATAGGTCGAATAAAAGCCTGGGTACGAGATGCCCCATACACCTACTTTACCGTTGTTATTGGGCACATTTTTCACCAACCAATCAATGGTATCATAGGTATCGGATGCTTCGTCGGTCTGTTTTCTTTTTTTCTTCGGAATAAACGCTCGCATGTTGTCGTACACACCTTCGCTATTCCATCGGCCACGAACATCTTGATAGACGACTATGTTGCCTTCTTCCATCATGTTCATGTTGGGACCGATCTTTGATCTAAATTGATCCTCTCCATAGGGCGCACAGCTATAGGGTGTACGCTGCAGGAGAATTGGGTATTTCTTGGAAGTGTCCTTGGGTGAATAAATCGTTGTGTGAAGTTTGATGCCATCACGCATTGTGATGGTCAGTTCTTTTTTGTTGTAATGATTTTTTGGGTTGTAATCCTGTGCAGTTAGTAGGTTAACCATTAACAATAGGACTACAACGAAGTAATTTTTTTTCATTTCTAATTTCGTTGGTTGATTAAGAGTCTGTTCAGGAATTTATCAATTGTTTTCTATGTCGCTTTTTGCGCCTCGCTGTGTTGGGAATTTCCTCAAGTAGCTACGGCTATTATCGTCAATTCCGCCTTGCGATGCATCAAAAATAGCCTATACAAAATGTCAATCACAAATTCCTGAACAGACTCTAAAGATAGTAGTTAAAACAAAAAGAGCGTGGTAGTTACCACGCCCTTAACATTTTGTTATGATTTATGCTAGTTCGAAAAGATCGAAGCCGCTTCTTCCGATTTTTTGAACGTAGAAAGCCCATTTTTTAGCCAAGCACTGTACGTATCTACATCTGTATATTGTTGTGGTGCCTGAAGTAATTTGTAATCAGGCGACATCAAAATATAATACGGTTGCGAGGCAGACTTAAAGTTAATGGCCTGAAAAGTACCCCACTTCTCTCCTACTGTGCTGATATTTTTTACCCTGCCAGACTCGTATTTAAAGTTGAAACGTTCATCTTGGGCCAATTCTTTGCGATCATCAATATATAGCGATATTAATACATAATCATCCTTGATGCTATTGTACACCTCGTTCTTGACCCACACGTTTTCTTCCATGCGACGACAGTTTTGACAGGCCCAACCTGTAAAGTCAAGCAAGATCGGTTTATTCTTGGCCTTGGCCACTTCCAGTCCTTCTTCAAAGTCCTTGTAGCAATCCAACCCAAGCGGACAATCATTTTCTTGTGGATATACACTGTAGAATTCAGGCGGAAGGATTCCGCTCAACCCGGTTAAATTCTTCTTTGAATTGGTCACACCAGGAATCAAGTAGATTACGAAGGCGAGCGTTAAGACCGCAAACGAAATTCTTCCGAAGCTCAACTTCTTAAGGGGTCCATCATGCGGAAACTTAATTTTTCCGAAGAGATAAAGAATCTGTGCTACAAAGATCACGATCCAAATCCCAACGAATATTTCTCTTTTTAAGAAGCCCCAGTGTTGTACTAGATCGGCATTGCTCAAAAATTTGAAGGCGAACGCCAATTCTATAAACCCGAGCACCACTTTAACGGTATTCATCCATCCACCCGACTTAGGCAATGAATTGAGCCAACTAGGAAACAATGCGAACATCGTAAACGGCAAAGCAAAAGCGATTCCGAAGCCTAGCATGGCCACCGTAAGGTTCATGGCGATGTTACCTTCACTGGTTGCTGTTCCTGCAAGTAGCCCTCCCAAAATCGGTCCCGTACATGAAAACGATACAAGCACTAAGGTAAAGGCCATGAAGAAAATACCAAGGAGCCCACCGCGGTTAGACGCCGCGTCCATTTTGTTACTCCATGAATTCGGTAATGTCAATTCGTAAAAGCCGAATAGCGATAAGGCAAAAAAGATAAAGATGGCAAAAAGCGCCACATTGAGCCATGCGCTGGTCGATATGGTGTTCAGTATATTTTCGTCTAATGAGTCGAACAGGTGAAACGGACCGCTGATCAATACAGAAATAACAATGATTGAGAGTCCGTAGATAATAGCATTTTTGATTCCTTGTGCCTTCGTCTTAGATTGTTTCGTGAAGAAAGAAACCGTCAATGGAATCATCGGGAAGGTACATGGCATCAGCAATGCGATGAGTCCGCCAAGGAAACCGATGAAAATAAAGCCCCATAATCCCTTTTTCTTGGCTTCGGCTTGGTCAGCATCCACTAGCAATTCTGGGTTCTTTATGGGTAGTTTAAGTGCATCAGAGAGCGCCTTGTCCTTATCTGTCAAGGCCACCTCTTCTTTAATAACCTCACTTCCATCTAAAGAAAAGTCGAGTTCGGCACTTCTAAAGATACAGCTGCGGTCATCGCAAGCTTGATAGTCAACGCCTCCGACAATCGAGGTCAGTGTGCTATCCTTCAGCTTTATTTTTTGTTCAAAAGTTGCATAGTTATCAAAGAAAGAAAGTTCCATGTCAAATACCTTGTCGTGCTCGGTATGTGGTTCGCTTTCCTTTACAGTTCCAATAAGCTCAAAAGTTTCTCCTGCCCCTTCAAAAGAGAACGATGTTGGAATCGCTCCTCCCTCTGGTAAATGTTGTGAGTATAGGTGCCAACCTTCTTCAATACTGGCCTTAATCTTTAGTGTATATTCTGTTTCAGAAATCTTCTCGACCGAAGTATCCCAAGTGACACGGTCTTGTTGTGCATTTACGAAAAATGTAGAGATCAGAGTTATGAAGGCGAAAAACTTCTTCATGATTGCATTGTAATTTTAATAATAGTAGTTGTTTGTTCTGTCACTTTAAATCGGTCATCCAATCGTTTTCCAATCACCCAAACCACTTCATCTTCGCTACACAACAGCCATTGTTGCTCTTTGGCGATAAGGGAAAACTTCTCATCTTTGAAAAACTTGCTTAGTTTTTTCTTTCCTTCTAAACCAATTGGGTAAAAATAGTCACCATTTTCCCATTTCCTAACAGTCAAAGGCAATTTTAACTTATGTTTATCAACATATGCTATGAGCGGGCTTTCTCTTAGTACAGTATCGACTTCATCAAACGTCATTTTAATGGGGCGTTCAATGTGCGTATTCAATGAAGGTATCATGACTGATTTTTCTCGACCTTCGGCAGTAATTTCCTGAAGATAAAGGTGATCGCGATCCTTCAACAATCGGTGTGTTGCAGAAAACACTTGTTTCCCGGATTGTGCCTCAAGCAGGTTTACGACGTCCGTCCATTCTGTGAATCCAAATTCCTTGAAAAACTCATAAACGTAGGCCTCCCTCGGTTCTAGTTTTTTTAAATACCCAACGGGAATCTTGTATACATTTTCCTCCTTGTTGAACAAGACCTGTTTAAATTCATTAATATACTTTTTGACCAGTGCTGTACTACCTTTCAAATGTTGGGTGGTCTTTTTAAAATTTCCAAGAAAGTTCGGATTGAGCTCTTTTAACTTCGGTACGATTTCCTTTCGAATCTTATTTCGCAGGTACTTTGTGTTGGTATTGCTACTGTCCTCTCTCCAGATAAGACCTTGTTTCGTAGCATATTCTTCGATCTCGTTTCTTGAAAAAGGAAGCAAGGGTCTAACAATGTTTTGATGTACTTCCGGAATTCCGGTCAACCCGTCCAAACCTGTTCCTCTTGAAAGATTTATCAAAAAGGTCTCTAATGCATCATCAGCATGGTGTGCGGTGATAATATGAGTAAACCCGTATTTCTTTGTCAGCTCAGAAAACCACGCATAACGCAATGCCCTTGCAACCATCTGTGTCGAAAGCTTACCTTGCTTTGCTTCTTTCAATGTATCGAACGTGGTCGTGTATACTTTTACTCCCCAATCTGCTCCCAAACTCATGACGAATTTTTCATCCTCATCGCTCTCTATTACTCTAAGCTGAAAATTGCAATGCGCCAGGGCGAAGTCAAAGTTTAGTCTTTTTAGAAGGTGTCCCAAAACAACGCTATCAATACCACCACTTATGGCCAGAAGTAGCTTTCCTTTGATTAAAAAGGGGAGCTGTTGTTCGATATGTTGTTTTAATGAGTCAAGCATCTTCTTTTAATTGGGCAACGACCCAATCAGAAACAAGGTCCAACATCTTCTCTTTATCAAGATCGTTGTGAAGTTCGTGGTAACCTCCTTCAAAGAGTTCTAATGTGGTTACCGAAGTGTTTTCGTGAAATGCAATTGTAGCTTTATGGTCGATCAATCGATCTTCGGTGCCGTGCAGTAATAATGTATTTGGGGTCAATTTATCCGCATTGGCAATGGCCCATTCACCGGCATCCATGATTGGAAATGAAAACATCGGACTCACCTTATCATGAACCAATGGATCCTCTTTATATTTTTTCACCTCATCGTCATCTCTAGAAATGGCAGCCTCTTCCAACTCAGCAGGTAAGGTAATCGAAGGCAGAATGCCCAACATCAATTTGCCTAGCATCATTTTCCACTTTGGAGGTTCAAAAGCTAAACGTAAATACGGACTTGTCGCGACTACTCCTTTCAGATGTGTTTGATGCCTTAGTACATAGTTCAACACCAAATTACCACCCATAGAATGTCCGTACAAGAAGGTCGGTAATCCAGGGAACAAGTCTTCCGTTTTGCGAAGCATCTTACCCAACACATGCATCAACGCATCATAATTAGGGCAATGCCCTCTTTTTCCTTCTGACTTACCATGCCCAAAATTATCATAGGCGACCACGGCCACACCTTTGTTGACCAAGGCGGCAACAACTGTATGTTCATAACGGGCACTATGTTCTCCAAATCCGTGCACCAACAATGCCGCTGCAACAGGTTGCTCTGGTTGCCAGCATTGCGCAAAGAAATCTTGATTATGGCTCTTAAGGGTAAAGGTTTGATGTTCCATTGCCGAAATTTACGAATTAGTTTTGGGATAACGGTTGTTAGTTTTTGGTTGTTGGTCCTTGCCAAAATTCTCTATTGGCCACTAATACACGAATATTTTCTTTTCTATTGTTTGTCTTCATACACCGAAACCTGAAAGGTGAAGGTGTAGTCTTTGGTATTTGGGATTTGGTCTTTGGAATTTGGAGTTTATGAATTATTACATTATTTCATTTCTTCATTAACTCATTACTTCATCGAGAATTCCCCTCAAGCACTTCTCGCATGGCCTTTGCTTTTATTAAGCATTCCTCGTACTCTTTTTCAGGAATTGATTTTGCTGTGATGGCTCCGCCCACAGAATAGGAAACAAATTGCTTAGCAGCATTATAGAGAATACTTCTTATAACCACGTTGAAATCAAAATCTCCTTCAGGCGTAAAATATCCAACAGTGCCAGAATAGAGTCCTCGTTTGGTTTCTTCCAAGGACTCAATGATCTTCATTGCTGATATTTTCGGCGCACCGGTCATGCTTCCCATTGGGAAAGTGGTTCGTATCACTTCAACCGGAGACGTTTCGTCTGAAACCTTTGAAACTACGGTTGATATCATTTGATGTACTTGGTCAAACGTATATACTTTGCAGAGTTCTTCTACTTGAACACTTCCCTTTAAAGCCGTTTTAGACAGATCGTTTCTGACAAGGTCCACAATCATGATATTTTCACTGCGTTCTTTTGGATCATTCTCCAGTCGCTCCTTCAAAAAATAATCATCCATAGCAATGGCTGAACGCTTTGCCGTTCCCTTAATGGGTTGAGAGATGATCTTACTCCCCTCCTTTTTGATATATCGCTCCGGAGATGCAGATAATAAATAATGGTCATCCGATTTTAAAAAGGTAGCAAAGGGCGGATTCGAAATCTCGTTTAAGTGCTGGTAGGTCTTTAGCGGGTCTATCTCGGCATCTTCCGCAAAGAATTCTTGACAAAAATTGGCTTCATAAATATCGCCACGATGAATATGTGCCAACATCTGTTTTACCTTTTCATGGTACTCATCCTTGTGAATACGCAATCGGATTTTCACTGGACTCGTCGGTTCTGTTTCGTTTAGGCGGAAGGGTGTTGTGTCAGTTTGGTCAATTGCTTCCAAGTCATCATCCAGCTCGTCATCGACCATTCTCAAATACTGCACTTCGAGCTCATTTCCACTTAAAAGAAACAATTTCTTAGGCTGAAAGAAGAACAACTCAGGAAATTCGAGTCCGTCGAAATTATTTGAAGTAAGCGCTTCAACATCATTTTTCAAATCATAGGTGAGATAACCAAACAACCAATCGTTTGTCGTCTCCTGATATTCCTTGAGCGCATCAAAAGCTCCAAAATGATCCGTTTTTACCGAAGTAAAGGCCTCGACAGCCAGCAATGCATCATAGCTTTCAAAGGATTGATCATGGTTATTAGAGTCTAACCAGACCACTTCTGGAAACTGTTGCGCCCATTGCAACAATTTGTTTTTGAAAATTTTAGGCTGTTTTATTTGAATTTTCTTCGAAATGCGAAGCATAAATTACTGAATCTGCATTTTTTGGCTAAAATAAGAAAATCGTTGTCGAGCCTATTGTTTTTTTTATAATCTTTGTCCCAACAATGAGTAACGAGAACAACATACACACTTTCAATACCGTAAAGCCCCTTGCTTTGCGTCCCGTTGTTTTGCGTCGTACTCCTCGTCGCCCGTAAGGGTGCACTTCAGTTTTGGAGGCTTAGATGTGTTCGGCCTCAGTTTCGAGAACCATTCATTTACATTTTTTAGTTAACAGCTTTAATCATTTAAGCAATGCATATTGTTATTGCCAACAGATCGCATACCAAGTATGCCGAAACGATCTGTAATACGATCAATGAATCTGCCAAAGAACGAGGCACCGGAATTGCCAAGCGTTCTCCTGAGTACATTATGGAGAAAATTGAGCAGCAGCATGCCGTTATCGCTTTGGACGACGGAAAGTTCGCGGGATTCTGTTATATAGAATCTTGGGGGCATGGAAAGTACGTTGCCAATTCGGGCCTGATCGTGCATCCCGATTTTAGAGGCATGGGACTCGCCAAACGTATCAAGCAGGAAATCTTTGAGTATTCGAAGAAAAAGTTTCCAGAAGCCAAGATCTTTGGCATCACAACAGGTATGGCCGTCATGAAGATCAATTACGACCTGGGTTACCAGCCTGTGACCTTTTCAGAGCTTACTGACGACCCTTCCTTTTGGAAAGGCTGCCAAACCTGTAAGAACTATGACGTGCTTACACGTACTGATCATAAGATGTGCCTATGCACCGGAATGCTTTACGACCCTAAAAAAGCTTCCGAAAAGCAAAAGCACCCCTATGACAAAAAGGTCTTCAAACGATTAAAAAGCATCAAACAAACACTCTTCCTCAAAAAGAAGAAAAAAACATCCTAACGATGAAAAAATTAGTGCTCGCATATAGCGGTGGACTCGACACCTCCTACTGCGTAAAATACTTGACACATGAACACCAATACGAAGTGCATGCAGTGAGTGTGAATACTGGAGGGTTTACCTCAGAAGAAATTGAGCAAAACAAAGAAAAGGCACTTCTGTTGGGTGCTTCCACCTATAAAAACATTGAAGCAAAAAAGACCTTCTACGATACGGTGGTCAAATACTTGATTTTTGGCAATGTACTTAAGAACAATACCTATCCGCTATCGGTAAGTGCCGAAAGGATCGTTCAGGCCCTTGAGATCATTGCCTATGCCAAGTCCATTGGAGCTACACATATTGCCCATGGAAGTACAGGAGCAGGAAATGATCAAGTACGGTTTGATCTTATCTTCCAAACCTTGGCGCCAGAGATCACTATCATTACACCTATTAGAGACCAACAGCTTTCTAGAGAAGAAGAAATCGCATATTTAAAGAATCACGGTATTGACATTTCTTGGGAAAAGGCCAAATATTCAATCAACCAAGGACTTTGGGGAACAAGTGTGGGTGGTGCTGAAACCTTGACATCGCATCAATCACTCCCGGAAGAAGCCTTTCCAAGTCAGCTTACGAAGGAAGGAAGCGAACAAATCACACTAGGTTTTCAAAAAGGAGAACTGACCTCCATCAACGGAACTTCTTATGATACCGTCGAAGCTATCGAACAGTTGCAAGAAATGGCCGCTCCGTACGCCATCGGAAGAGACATCCATGTCGGTGATACCATCATTGGTATCAAAGGACGTGTTGGTTTTGAAGCAGCAGCTCCAATGATCATTCTCAAAGCGCATCACGCACTTGAAAAGCATGTGCTCACCAAATGGCAACAGCATCACAAAGAGCAATTGGGCAATTGGTATGGTATGCTGCTTCACGAAGGGCAATATCTAGATCCCGTCATGAGAAATATTGAAACCTTTTTGACCGATACGCAGCAACAGGTAACTGGCGAAGTCATGGTCACTCTTCATCCATATCGATTTAGTGTTGATGGTATCGTTTCAAAACATGACCTTATGAATGCCAGTTTCGGCAGCTATGGGGAAATGAACAAGCAATGGAGTGCCCAAGACGCTAAAGGCTTTATCACCATTACCGCAAATCAGCATAAGATCTATCAATCCGTAAATCATCAATCATGAATACGAATGCACAAAAAACAATCAAAGCAGGAATCGTAGGTGGTTCGGGAGTTACCGCGGGAGAACTTCTCAGAATCTTACTGAACCATCCGTCGGTGGCCATTGATTTTATCTACAGTACCTCAAAAGCAGGACAGGCCATTGCTGAAACCCATACCGATCTTTTGGGAAGTACCGCTTTGACCTTTACAGGTACCGTGAATCCATCGGTAGATATGGTGTTCCTGTGCCTGGGTCATGGTAATTCAACGGCTTTCTTGAGTGAACATACGTTCGATCCTCAAACCAAGATCATTGACCTTAGTAACGATTTTAGATGGAATAGCAAGAGTAGTTTTCTTGGTAATGACTTCGTCTACGGACTTCCTGAATTACAAAAAGAGGCCATAAAAGAGGCTCATAACATTGCGAATCCAGGTTGCTTTGCAACGGCCATTCAATTAGCCTTGCTGCCATTGGCCAAAGCCAAAGCATTGCCAAAATCTGTACACATCAATGCCATTACGGGGAGCACTGGGGCTGGAGCGACCCTATCAACAACCACAAGTTTTAGTTGGAGAAACAACAATGTTTCATGGTACAAACCCTTTACGCATCAACATCTAAGGGAAATCCAATGTAGTTTGACAAGCCTTCAACATGAAGAAAGTGAATTGTTCTTTTTACCCCATAGGGGAAACTTTACAAGAGGGATTTTCGCTACCAGCTATTTGAATTATGAAGGTTCGCTTGAAGAGGCAGTGACGCTTTTTAATGATTTTTATGCGGAAGCGCCCTTCACCCATATTTCAAATCAAGAAATTCATTTGAAGCAGGTCGTAAATACTAACCATTGCCACTTGCATTTACATAAACACAAAGACACCTTGTTGATAACTAGTGCCATCGACAATCTGTTGAAGGGCGCTGGCGGACAAGCAGTACAGAATATGAACTTGATGTTCGGACTTGAAGAGACCGAAGGATTACAACTAAAAGGAAGTTTTTTCTAAACACTTACACTATGAAAATTGCCATTATCGGAGCCGGAAACTTAGGGCTAAGCATTGCCAAAGGCTTGGTCACTACAGATACAATTACCAGCCTATATCTTACAAAAAGAGATACGGAACAGATCAAACATTGGGAAGATTACGGGAACGTAACCGTTACCAGCGACAATCAGCTGGCCGTAGCAGAATCTGACATTTTGATCTTTTCTGTGCAACCCAATCAGTTCGAGGCCATCCTGTCTAGCATCAAAGACTTGCTAACAGAAAAGCATGTGCTAATCTCTACCATCACTGGTTTTAAAATTGACCGTATGGAATCGATCGTCGGAAAAGACAAACACATCATACGCAGTATGCCCAACACAGCTATTTCTGTAGGTGAATCAATGACCTGTATCTGTTCTAATGAAAAGGGAAATGCCCGATTGCAATTGGCGCAGGCCATATACAACAAACTCGGTACCTCTATCATCATCGAAGAACGTTTGATGCAAGCAGCAACGGTCATCTGTGCCAGTGGAATCGCCTTTTGGATGCGTTTGATCCGTGCGACTACGCAAGGTGCCATTCAGTTGGGGTTTGATGCCAAAGAAGCCCAAGAAATGTCCATGCATACTTGTTTGGGGGCTGCCAGTCTTTTAATCCAGTCGGGCAATCACCCAGAACAGGAAATCGATAAAGTAACGACTCCTAGAGGTTGTACGATCGAAGGACTCAACGAAATGGAACACCAAGGATTGAGCTCCTCGTTGATCAAAGGAATCGTCACCTCTTTTAATAAAATCAATTTGATCAGTGACAACTGATCACAAAGACAACAACATGAAACTATTTGATGTATATCCGCTATATGATGTCACTCCTATTAAAGGAGAAGGTGTATATGTTTGGGATGAAAAGGGTACGCAATACTTGGACCTCTACGGAGGCCATGGAGTTATCTCTATCGGACATGCACATCCGCACTATGTCGAAAGCGTCAACAAACAACTGGCATCGCTAGGATTCTATTCGAACGCTGTGAAGAATCCCTTGCAAGAGCAGTTGGCGCAAAAACTGGGAAAACTCTCGGGCTGCACCGATTATCAATTGTTCTTGTGCAACTCAGGAGCAGAGGCCAATGAAAATGCATTGAAACTCGCTTCTTTCACCACTGGAAGGTCTAAGGTTATCGCCTTCAAGAATTCTTTTCACGGAAGAACTTCGGCAGCTGTGGCCGTTACCGACAATCAGAAGATTCAAGCACCGATCAACAATAATCTCGAAGTTTCCTTTTTAGAACTCAACGACGCAGAATCACTAAAAAATGAACTTTCAAAAGGCGACGTCTGCGCTGTCATTATCGAAGGTATTCAGGGTGTCGGCGGATTGGACGAAGCTTCCACCGAGTTCTTTAAAACCCTGCAATCTGAATGCAGAGTAAACGGTACCCTGCTCATCTTGGACGAGATCCAATCTGGGTTTGGGCGTACAGGTGATTTCTTCGCTTTTCAAAAGCATGGCATCACACCTGATATTATCACCATGGCCAAAGGAATGGGCAACGGGTTTCCGATTGGTGGTGTGCTGATCCATAACATGCATGCGCCATGGCACGGTATGTTGGGTACCACCTTTGGGGGTAATCACTTGGCCTGCGTCGCTTCCGCAGCAGTACTTGACGCCATTGAAGAAGAAGGTCTTTTGCAGCATGCCGCTGAAGTATCTCAGCATTTTATAAAGGAAGCGAAAACCCTTCCGCAGTTAAAAAAAATCAAAGGACGTGGTTTGATGCTCGGATTAGAGTTTGACTTTGAAGTAGGCGATCTGCGAAAGCAACTCATCTATGAACATCACATGTTTACAGGAGGAAGCAACAATAAAAACCTATTGCGGATCCTTCCGCCTTTATCTGTAACCAAGGAACAAATCAATCAGTTTTTTAACGCGTTAAAGCAATGCCTAATCACAGTGCCGTCATGAAAAATTATGTAGACATTTCAGATATCGACTCGATAGAAACTTGGGTACAAGAGGCCATTTCGCTAAAAAAGGCGCCGCTCGAATTTCAGAATCTCGGACAAGGAAAAACCCTTTGTATGCTGTTCTTTAATTCAAGTTTGCGAACACGATTGAGTACTCAGAAAGCAGCAATGAATCTGGGCATGAACGTCATGGTCATGAACATCGGAAGCGAAGGGTGGCAACTGGAATTTGAGGACGGAGCGGTCATGGACGCAGGTAAAGCCGAACACATCAAAGAGGCGGCGGCGGTAGTATCTCAATACTGCGATGTCATTGCCATCAGGGCCTTTGCGAACTTGGTTGACAAATCGGATGACGCTCAAGAAAAGGTGCTCAACGGATTCAAAAAATACGCAACCGTGCCCATTGTAAATATGGAAAGTGCCACAGCGCATCCGCTGCAAGCCTTGGCCGATACCATCACCATTACCGAACACAGAAAAGTACAACGTCCGAAAGTGGTTTTGAGTTGGGCTCCGCATCCAAAGGCCTTGCCACATGCGGTGGCCAATTCGTTTGCAAAAATGATGCAACGAATGGATGTGGACCTAAGCATCACACATCCAAAGGGGTACGAACTAGATGCAGATGTGGTGAACAATGTTCCTATTATCTATGATCAAGAGGAAGCGCTACAGAATGCCGACTTTGTGTACACCAAAAATTGGAGCAGTTATACAAACTACGGGCAAGTGCTTAGCAAAGACAAAAACTGGACGATCACTGCTCAAAAAATGAAGCTCACCAATGACGGAAAATTTATGCATTGCCTTCCAGTAAGAAGAAATATGGTGGTCAGTGATGATGTATTAGACAGCGACCAGTCGATCGTAATAGAACAAGCCAACAACAGAACCTATGCCGCCCAACTGGTTCTAAAAAAATTGATTTCATGAAAACACCTTTGATTATTGCTAAAATAGGCGGAAAACTAATCGATACACCTGAGCTTTTGAATGAGTTTTTAGCAGACTTTGCGTCATTGAAAACTCCTAAAATCCTTGTTCATGGAGGCGGAAACATCGCTTCGGAGTTGGCTAAAACCATGGGCATCACACCCAAAATGCACAACGGACGAAGAATTACTGATGCACAAACGTTAGACATTGTGACCATGACCTATGCCGGGCTCATCAACAAAAATATAGTGGCCCAATTACAGAAACTAGGCTGTAACAGCTTGGGGCTTTCGGGTGCCGATGCTAATAGCATCAAAGCACACAAACGTCCGGTGAAAGATATTGATTATGGTTTTGCTGGTGACATCGATGCAATCGACTCTGATATGCTCACTGCTCTTTTAGGTCTTGGACTCACGCCCGTTTTTTGCGCGCTATCACATGACCAAAAAGGACAACTGCTCAATA
Source organism: Flavobacteriaceae bacterium (assembly GCA_028279515.1). Classification (GTDB taxonomy): domain Bacteria; phylum Bacteroidota; class Bacteroidia; order Flavobacteriales; family Flavobacteriaceae; genus JANQNQ01. The sequence continues at coordinate 15,282 of JANQNQ010000004.1, read as the reverse complement.
CCAATGCAGATACCATTGCGGCCTCCTTAGCCAGTGCGTTAAGCGATTCGTTTGCCGTTTCGCTGTATTACTGCTTTGACAAAAAGGGAGTCTTACTAGACGTCAACGATAACAATTCGGTCATTGAATCGATCGACAGAAGTCAGTATAAAACCCTTAAGGAACAAGGCATTATCGCCGCCGGAATGCTTCCAAAATTACACAACTGCTTCATGGCTTTGGAGAATGAAGTTGTTAAAGTTTGCATCGGTGATGCAACAATTTTTAAGAAAAAGCGTCAATTATATACCACCCTAACTCTATGACAACTCAGGATCTAACAACCAAAGCCATTGCGCTGTTAAAACAACTAATTGCCACCCAGTCCTTTTCTTCTGAAGAAGAAGGCACGGCTGCGCTTATCGAAAACTGGTTCAAAACCTTTGACATTCCATTTGAGAGAGCGGGTAATAATGTGTGGGCATTCAATAAGCATTTTGATGCCGACAAGCCGTTGCTTTTGTTGAATTCGCACCACGATACGGTAAAGCCTAATTCGGGCTACACACGAGACCCATATAAGGCAGAAGTGATTGACGGTAAGCTCTATGGACTCGGTAGTAATGATGCCGGCGGATGTCTTGTTTCTTTGATAGCACTATTCACACACTTTTATCAGCAACCCGATTTGAAGTATAATCTGGTCATGGTGGCCTCTGCCGAAGAAGAGAGTTCGGGACCCAACGGTTTAAACAGTGTGTTGCCTAAGCTTCCGCATGTAGATGTGGCCATTGTTGGCGAACCTACGCTGATGCAATTGGCGGTGGCCGAAAAAGGATTGGTGGTCTTTGACGCCCTGGTCGAAGGAACTCCGAGTCATGCCGCCCATCCTAATAATGACCATTCCATCTACAAAACCATTGAAGTATTGCAGTGGTTCAAAGACTACAGATTTGAAAAGGTGAGCGACGTACTCGGAGAAGTCAAGCTGACCGTCACGCAGATCGAAGCAGGAAATCAACACAATGTAGTACCAGCAAAGGTTAAACTAGTAATAGATGTTCGTGTCAATGATCAATATTCTAATGAGGAGATCTACACCATCTTAAAGGAAAAGGCACCATGCCAATTGACGCCACGTTCGCTTCGACTTAATAGCTCTAGCATTCCTAAATCGCATGAACTTGTGCAAGCAGGTATTGCCTTAGGAAGAGAAACCTATGGCTCTCCTACCCTATCGGACCAAGCGGTGCTAACATGTCCTTCGCTAAAATTAGGGCCTGGAGACTCTACTCGTTCACACAGTGCTGATGAATTTATTTATGTGGAAGAGATCGAGGAAGGAATCCAATTATACATCGAACTGCTGAACAAAGTGCTGGTGCATTCAAACTCCCAAGAATCAAATTCTAATGGGAACAACTTCATGAAATCAATCAAAAACTAAACATATGAAACTCTGGGAAAAAGGCGTATCGCCCCATCAAAAGATAGATCAGTTTACGGTCGGAAATGATCGCGAACTCGATCTCATTCTCGCCAAGTACGACGTACAAGCATCTAAAGCGCACGCAACGATGCTTGGCAAAATAGGCATCCTCACCGAAGAAGAAGTTGAAAAGATTGTCGACTGTTTAAATGATATGACCGAATGCATCTCAAATGAATTGTTCACCATCGAAGATGATTTTGAAGATGTACACTCGAAAATTGAATTCTTATTGACAAGTCGATTGGGCACTATTGGTAAAAAGATACATACAGCGCGAAGTCGAAACGATCAGGTTTTAGTCGCAATGCAGTTGTATTTAAAGGACGAACTTGCTGAGATCAAGGGACAGACCAAAATGCTATTTGACCTTCTACTCGACTTGGCAAAAACTTACCAAAACGTATTGATGCCGGGATATACGCATCTTCAGATTGCCATGCCCTCTTCGTTCGGACTCTGGTTTTCGGCCTATGCTGAAAGTTTGGTAGATGACCTGTATTTTATCGATGCAGCATACAAAGTAGCCGATCAGAATCCGTTAGGTAGTGCTGCAGGCTATGGCAGTTCTTTTCCGATAAACAGAGTTTATACGACAGAAGCCCTTCAGTTTAAAACATTAAAATATAACGTGGTGGCCGCTCAAATGAGCCGTGGTAAGGTTGAGAAAAGTGTCGGTTTCGGAATTAGCAGTTTGGCTGCAACCTTGGCAAAATTCTCCATGGATGTTTGCTTGTACGCAAGTCAAAATTTTGATTTCATCGGATTTCCGGATGAACTTACCACCGGAAGCAGCATCATGCCGCACAAGAAGAACCCAGACGTCTTTGAACTCATCCGAGGCAAGTGCAATAAGCTTCAGGCGTTGCCAAATCAGTTGGCGATGATGACCACCAATTTACCTAGTGGCTATCATCGTGATCTTCAATTGGTCAAGGAAGTTATTGTTCCTGCCATTCAAGAATTGAAATCTTGTTTAGAAATGGCGCACTTCTCTCTAAAAGATATCAAAGTGAATGAGCGAATTATTAACAACCCTATGTATGACCATATTTTTAGTGTAGACACGCTAAACGAATTGGTGCAAAATGGCACACCGTTTAGGGAGGCGTATCATCAAGTAGCGAAACAAATTGCAGAAGGCACTTTTGTCCCAAAGAAGGATATTCAACACACGCATGAAGGTAGTATTGGCAATCTCTGTTTGGATGACATTCGAGAGAAAATGAAGGCGATCCTCTGATAACTGTATCTTTGATGATATCATGCATTATCCAGACCTTATTTTTGAACTTAAAGGCTATCCTAACATAAGGATTTGGAAAGAATCTTTTCAAATAAAGGCACAAGATCACTGGGAATATCGCACCTTCTATTTTGAAGATATTAAGTCAATCAGATTTTATGACCCCAATGACAATTGGTGGACAAAACTAATACTTGCGATGTCTTGGCGCAATCGAATGCTGAGTGAAGTACGTCCCTACCGTTATTTGGATGTTATAAAACACAATGGGGGAAAATGGCGTTATGTCACTCCCGGGGCAATTGATCCTAAATTCTTCAAAGTATTTGGAAGCCTTCAAAAAAGAGTAGCCGAAGTATCTGAGCAAAAACAATAGTATTTCTGTAGGTATAATATTGATTTGTAGTATTTTTCTATCTTAGCTTCCGTAGACAAAAGAAAAATACATGAAACTACTTCGATACGGCATCTTTGTCATTTCTTTCTTCCTAATTTCGACCATCACATCAGCTCAAGAGTTTGAAGTACCTAAAAATGTAAGCTTCGAAAAGGCTGAGGATTACGCTCCTTATAACAAGGATATTATTGCAGGTATGCAATGGTTGGAAACCGCATCTATTGCAGAAAATGAAGATAAGGCAGAAGCATTTAGTGCGTTCTTTCTGCTTTGGGCAACAGGTACCCCAGAGATTACTATTGAGGCACAGGCCTACCAACTAGATCTTTGTGAAAAGAATCCTACACTACTAACTGTTATCTTCGGGGGATGGGCCAAATATGCACTTGAAAACCCAGCCCAAAAGAACAATAAATTAGCCTGTAACGTTGCCGCAATTAGCAGCGCTCTTAAAGTCTATAAGAATAACGTTGGCAAGGTAATGGTCAAAGACAAGCGGCTTGAAAAACTACTAAAAAAGTCTCCTAAAGAATTAGAGGCTTGGATTAGCAAACGTATCAAATAAGAAAGCTGCATGACCATCACCTATACGCTTAACAAAGAAGATTTCTTAGAGCATATGCTCTACACAGCCTCTAAGTCTAACATTATCAAGAAAAAACGACTGCGAACTAAAGTGCTACTACCGTTACTTTTGATAGCAGCAGGCGGTTACTTTTGGGTACAACAACCAGAAGGATATACAGGCTATGCCTACTTTGCCGCTGCCATTTTATGGTATTTCTTGTATCCTATCTATGAACGTGGAGTTTACAAAAGACAATATCGCAAACATATCGATGCTCATTACACCAATCGCATTGGCATTGAGAACCAATTGAGGTTTGAAGATGACCATTTACACGCTCAGAACAGTACAGGTTCTTCACAAACCCATATCGAAGAATTTGAAAGCTTGATCGAGATAAGGGACCACTTCTTTCTAAAAATGAAAAGCGAATTGTATTTGGTTATTCCTAAACGGGACGTCACGAATCATAAGGCCTTTATTGACAAAATTCAGCAATGTGAGATACCTTATCTTCTCGAAACGAACTGGGAATGGAAATGATAGTCAATTGTTAGTTAGCTAAGTAAATCATTTTACCTGTATTATACTGATTACCAAACAATTCTTCGCATTACCACGTAATATATACGTAGTACCTCTTACTTTTTATCACTATTATCGTCGTTACCTTTGGTGAAACTAAAAATTTCACACAATGAAAACGAAAACCCCTTTAATTGGACAATTAGTTTTTTCTTCAGATTTAATGTACGATAACGTAGCTCAACGCTACGGACTTTTAAAAAGAATCACAACCCTATTAATGTGCCTAGTTAGCATATCGATGCTAGCTCAAACGCGATATAGCTTTGAGTTGGTTCAAGACCATGCTGATCTACACACCTTTACGGTATATGCACACCCAAATGCTGATGCGACGGATGCTGACCTAACCGGAGTCGGAATCAACATATTGTTGCCTCGAGGAAATGAGATCGGAGATCTTAACGGTATTGTTGGCAGTGAATGGAGTGTTAGAAGCTTCACCAACCAACATTTTGGAAGGTTGAACATTGATGCGCACGGGCACGAACTATTTATCTTATCATCTAGCAGTAGCCAAGATGTATTTTCTCATAGAGCGGGCACACCATTCGCGTTGGTCGCATTTAAGGTAACTTCAACGCCGCAGGCTGGAGCCATTGAATTGATGAGCAATGAGGATGGAATGATCAAAAAACTCAATGAAAGCGCCTTTAATGTGATGAACTCGATCTTGATCAATCCAAAGAACGACGGTAATATCGGGGAGCATTATGGTGGCCTCACCGGAATTACTCGCTACAGCTTTGAACGCTCGGTTTCGGATGAAGACCAAATCTTTGCTTCAGCAAGCCTGGAAACCTATCCCAACCCAACGACCGACTACTTTCTGATCAAAGGAGATATCGATACCGTGAAACGAGTAGAGATATTTGACCTTGCAGGAAAATTGGTGAAAGTCATCGAAGAGTATGACGGTGAGCAGATCGACGTTAATAATTATGAAGATGGTGTATATCTAATAAAGCTTTACGCAGACGCAACAGCGCGCACCATAAAGCTCATAAAGAAAGGATAACAAATCACAACTTACTATGAAAAAAGAGGCCTAACAGCCTCTTTTTTTCCCTTTAATAAACACGTAATTACTCTAAAAATTGGTTGAGCTTCTCACGTAATTCGGTATCTAGTTCGGTATCGATGATCTTTCCGTCAGAAAAATTCTTAGAAAAGAAAGGAAGGGTGAACGTATCGGCCACCTCTGCTCCAAAATAAGGCAAGGTCTTTTGAGCTTGTGCCAGCGCAGATTTGGCTCCGCCACCACCAGGAGACGTACTCATTAGTAAGACACGCTTTCCTTCTAAAAACTTTCTGTCAAGGCGAGAGAACCAATCCAACATGTTCTTTGCATATGACGAGAGTCCGCCGTTGTGTTCATTTACTGAAATGACCAGTGCATCCATCTTTTTGATGTCTTTGCTCAACTCGATCATTGAGTTCGAAAAACCATCTTTCTTTTCAGCATCCTCGCTGTACATTGGAAATGGGAAGTCAGTCATTCTGATCAATTGTACGTTACGTCCATCAATCAATGAAGTCGCATAAGAGACCAATTGGTGATTTATTGAGGTTGATGAATTACTGGCGGCAAAGGCAATGATGTTTTTCATAGTTCGAGAAATATCTTTTTCCTCAAATATAGTACTTACCAATTGATTTTCCATTGGTCGAAAAATGTTAAAAAAATGCTAATTGGGTCACCGAAAATTGTAGTTTTGCGTCAGATAATTGAAATCAAGACGTCCAAAACCAATTGAATTTCAGTATATAAAGGAAAATTTAGTCATGAGCTCCCCAAGTAAGCGCTTGTATTTTATTGACGCCATTCGCGCCTTTGCCATCTTGATGATGTTGCAAGGGCACTTTGTGCATGCCTTATTGGGAGACGCTTACCGAGACCGTTCAAACTTTTTTTACAGTACTTGGGAATATTTTAGAGGAATGACCGCACCCACCTTCTTTACGATCACTGGGTTCGTATTCGTATTTCTTCTACTTAAAACTGAAAACATTGGTTGGAAAAATCCGCGAGTCAAGAAAGGCATCAAACGCGCCGGAAAATTGCTGCTTTGGGGCTACCTGTTGCGTCTTAACTTTTTATTGCTCTTCTCTGGTGAACTCAATGCTGGATTCCTTTTAACCGATGTATTACAGATTATCGGGATATCAATACTGTTGCTTATTGGTCTCTATGTACTGTTTTATAGGAAGAATGGATATCTATTCAAGACTTCCCTTTTAGTAGGCACGTTGCTTATATTCACGCTAGAACCCTGGTATAGCAGTAAGACTTTAGAGTTTCTACCGGGATTCTTAGCCAACTTCTTTACACAAGCGGAAGGATCCGTGTTTTATATCTTCCCATGGTTTGGTTATGTGACCTTTGGTGCGCTCATGGCGGCCTTGTTCTTGCAGTGGAAAGATAGACCTAACTTTTATGCCAACATGGTATACGGATTGCTTTGCACCGGACTCCTACTGATCTATTTCTCTTCTTGGTGTATGCTAGGACTTTATGAACTAACTGGAATCGAAATCTTTAAAGGTGTGGCTTATAACAACTATCTGTACATTCGCTTGGGTAATGTATTGATACTCTTTGCAGTCTTTACCATGTTGCGTAATTACCTTACCAACAGCACGATGGTGAAGATTGGCAGCAAGACGCTTTCAATCTATATCATTCACTTTATTATCCTCTACGGAAGTTGGACTGGCCTAGGACTCAACCGCTGGTTTGCCTATTCATTGACTCCGATGCAAGCTGTCTTCGGAGCTATCTTTTTTATGGCCATCGTTTCGGTCATCGTACTTACCTATTATCGCCACGAAAGCTGGTTGATCGAAAAGAAGAATGCCTTTATCGTCATACTCAAGGAAAGATTGCTGAGTCGATTTGCTGTGAGTCGTTCACGTAATAGGTAGTTCTTAGTTAGCCCCCAAAGGGGGAATCCCAATCTTGTACTAAGTGTTTCCTCGGTTTCTTGTTTCAAGTTTGTCTTTCCACTTTTCGTTTTTCACTTTTCATTTCTACATTAACACATTAATTCATTGCTTCATTAAAACATTGCTACCCGAAAGGCTTCCGACCTAAGCACGACCTATTCTTCAGATAAAAGCTGAAGCATGTATAGAGTCACGCTCCTTTTTGTACTATTTGTATTCCATGCCCCCGCGGTGTTTCCCCAGCGGGAAACCATCGATGCGGCTAGCTTTCTTTCGCTGGTGACCGAAAAGGACCGAACCACAAAAGAAGAAATACTTTCTAATGTTGAGGCCAATTGGAACGAAGCATACGAAATCATGCTGCTAGAAGTCTATTATCTTTCTAACGACCATCGCTTTAACTCTAAAGTGCTTCGATTATTGGAGAAAAAATCGGGAAAGCGCTACGGGACCGATGTGAACAAATGGTACGAATACCTGTGGAATAAACCCGAAAAACTGACCGAAGACTATCACGAATTTAAAAGCGGGCTCCATCGTCTGATCGATCCAAAATTCAACACCTATTTTTTGAATCGACAGCAAGAAACCACCATTCGTTGGGACGAGATCCGCTGGGGTGGCGTAAAGCAGGACGGCATTCCTCCACTACGCAATCCGAAGATGATCGCAGCTAAAGACGCCAGATATCTTAAAGATGATCATATCGTATTTGGCATCGCTGTCAATGGTGATGTTAGGGCCTACCCCAAACGTATTTTGGCCTGGCACGAAATGTTTGTTGATACCGTTGGGGGTATTCCTGTAGCGGGTGTCTATTGTACACTCTGTGGTACGGTCATACTCTATAAGACCGAACACAATGGTATACAACATCAAATGGGCACAAGCGGATTCTTATATCGTTCTAACAAGCTTATGTACGACAAAGCCACTCAATCTTTATGGAATACGCTATGGGGAACACCTGTGGTGGGTCCGCTGGTCGGCAAGGGCATCGAACTTGAGTATTTAAGTGTGGTAACCACGACTTGGGGCGAATGGAAACAACGACACCCAGAAACCAACGTTTTATCCCTAAATACAGGACACCATCGAAATTACAATGAAGGAGCCGCGTATCGCGACTATTTTTCAACGGATAGATTGATGTTTAACGTTCCGTCATTAGATAATCGGTTAAAGAACAAACAATCTATATTGGCCATTAGATTGCTCGAATACCCAAACGAACCCGTGGCCATCGATACTGATTTTCTAAGCCGAAATCCCCTCTACCCTATATCCATTCGAAACCAAAACTTGATAGTGCTCACAGATCAATCAGGCGCTAATCGGGTATATGACCTGAATGGTGTTTCTTTTGTTTCTTATGATCGGAATTCTAGATTGAAAGACAGCAAAGGAATCGAATGGAAACTCATCGAAGATGCCTTGATCGGCCCAGATGGAGATACATTGACAAGAGTGCGTTCGTTCAACGCTTTTTGGTTTGGGTGGAAGGCAGCTTTTCCCGATACGAAACTCATCAAGTAGTTTTCCGTCACTCTTGAAATTATCCGCTAATCTTTCAAATACCCATGTTTTTTCAGAAATGCGTCTACAGCTTTTCGTGCTTTCGCGTTAACTTCTTTATCAGGGTTTGGCCATCCGTCATCTGGCTCGCTTGAAGGTGTAAACAAGTGACCTACACCATCATAGATGTGTAGTTCTGACTCCCTTCCGTTTTTCAGCATGGCATTGTGGTATAATTCAGAACCTGACAGGGGTGTGACCGTGTCGGTTCTTCCAATCACAATGATCGTTGGTGGTGTTTTATCTGAAACATGTTCTGCCGGAGACAGGTCTGCCACAGTAATCTTATCGCCCAATCTGTTCTGAAAATTTTCATACACTAAAAGGGAAACTGCTGGCGATTTTAAGGCCAGCAAATTAGGAGCACTTGATACTTTTGCATCCGCTGCATCTAAGTTCTCAAAAATAGCCGCACAGGCCGCCAAATGTGCTCCAGCCGACCAGCCATAGGCGGCAATCATATCTTTATCTATTGAAAGTCGGTCTGCGTTCTCACGAATCCATCTGATGGCGCTTTGGGCGTCCAATACCGATTCATAGGGTGTGTTACTGTTGGAACGCTCTTGCAAACGATATTGCGCCGAAAAGGCAATGGCTCCCCTATCTGCATAGTGTTGAGCCAATCCGAAGCCCCATGAGGCCTCACCAATCGACCATCCGCCACCATGAAATATAACAATGGCTGGATACTTCTTACTCGTATCAAATTCTGCAGGCTGAAAGCCGTAGATCTTTAGGTCATTTGCCGTATCGTAAATGTATTCTTGAGGCGCTTCAGCATCTTCTTGTGCCCATGTTTCGGACACAAAGGTAGCTAGCACCAATACACAAAAAAGGAGTTGTTTTTTCATAAAGTTGTATTTGTTGCCAAATCGACGTTGGTAAAAGTGAGTACTCTAAAGATATTGAAATCCCGTGATTGTTACAATTGTGGTTTTAAGCCTTTGCATAGCATTTTACCTCCAGATTGGAAACTAGCGGCAGTCGAGAATGGACGTCATATCTCCTTAAGAATACGTACTACTACGAATTTATTACGTAAAGCTTCTTACTGTATGGCTTTTCCGCTTTAAATAAATTGCACAATATTCGAAGCTACCTTATAAAACCTTCATTATGAAGGATATAAAACACTTGAGCTAGTATTATTTAAATATGAAACCATCATGAAAAAAGAGTATTCCCTAGTACTAAGTCTAACAGAACTTTCCAAAAAAAATGACTATAAGTTAGTAGCCTTTAATTTTGCTTTAACGCTTTTATTTTGCTGTTTTTCAACTTCCATATGGGGACAGCAAGTTTTTAATTATACAGGTGGCTTACAGAGCTATACTGTAGACGCCGATGCCGAAGAAGGATCAGAACTTACCTTTAAGTTAAGGGGGGGCGATGGTGGTCGTGCAGAAATTTGTGACTGTAAAGCTGGAGGTGGAAATGGGGCGATAACAGAAGTTACGGTAGTCATTGGCACTGGTTCCGGAGAAATACCTCCTGGCACACAATTGCGACTTATTGTTGGAGGCGCAGGAACCGATGAAATTAGATCGGGGTGCTTTGCAGGTTCTACGGGAAGTGGCGGTGGTGGTACCGCAGTATTGGCTAATATAAACTCATCCTGGGAAATTATCGCTGTTGCCGGCGGCGGCGGCGGTGCCTATCAAGGGCACTTTTTTGATTGTGTTGATAAACAACACGGACAAGGAGGTCGGTCGACCGCTTTTGCAGGAGATGGTGGAGATGGTACTTCAACTGGTGGTGGTGGAGATGGCGGTGCTGCTGGTGAAGGTGGCGGTGGCGGTTGGGGTTCCCTTGGCGATTACGCTGATAATTCCGGAGGTGGTGGTGGCGCCTTTTCAAACGGAACAGGGGACAATGATACAGACCAAGATACGCATCCCATGGGAGGAAAGAAAGGATTTCCTGCAGGAGGTGCAGGAGGTACAGAAGACGATTATGCAGGTGGCTGGGGTTTTGGTGGCGGCGGTTCAGCAGATGAAGGCGCTGGCGGTGGCGGCGGTTATGCCGGCGGCGGTGGCGGCGGTGAATGGGATAATGGCGGTGGTGGTGGAAGTTATAGAAGTGCATTCTACACCTCTGAATCAAACATAACTTCAGGAAGCTATGATAATAATACAGAAAATGGATATATAGAGATGAGCCACGAATGTAATATTAGTGTCACTGGTTTTGAATATATCAATCCTTTATGTACAGAAGACGGTCAAGGGAGAATTCAATTTGATTATACGCTTGCTGACACAGGAAACTGTGATATGACCTTAGACTGGAGACTATCTCCTCTCAATGGATGGAATTATTTGGAGGATGGTATCTTTCGATCTGTGCGAGCTGGAGATTACACATTGATCGTAACCAATACAGATACTGGTGATATTCTTGAATATGATTTCACAGTGGCACCTACTACTGAAGCTCCGGTTGCTATTTGTCAGGATGTGACCATTACCCTCGATGCTAATGGCAACTACAACAACCCTGACTTTGCACAATTGATAGACAATGGCTCCTATCATGAATTTTGTGATGAAAACTTACAGGTGACTGTAGACCGTACTCAATTTAGCTGTGCTGATGTAGGGCAAAATACACCAGTCGTTTTGACCATTTCTGCAGAGAACGGCACTACCGATACGTGTGTTGCTAATGTTACGGTCTTACCTTATTCAGGTCCAGTAGCCAACTGCGTGTCTAGTTTAGAGGTAGACTTAGCCGGACAAAGCACTGTGAGCATTGAAGCAGATGATATTAATAACAACTCTGTCCTCTCTTCTTGTCCGGGACAAGGAAGTATGAGTATAGATGTAGACACGTTTACGTGTGATAATTTAGGGCAAGAGATACCTGTTACCCTGACCGTAACAGACGCTGTTGGCAATACAGCAGAATGTACTACGTTGGTCACTGTTATTGATAGCAGTACGCCAGTAGCCTTATGTAAGGATACCTATACGATAGCTTTACAAAATGGTACCGCTACACTGGACCCGATGGAATTAGACAATGGTAGTTATGGAAATTGTGATATTACGCTTTCTACTGATATTGACACTTTTAGCTGTAATGATGTAGGAACACAACAAGTAACCTTAACGGTAACTAGTGCCAATGGGAATACAGATTCATGTGTAGTTAACGTCACTGTTACTGAAAATGGCGAATTTACAGCCATCTGTAAAAACATCACTGTTGCCTTAGATGAGAATGGGACTTATCAACTTGACCCCAGCGAACTCAATGATAATAGTATAGCAGTCGGTTGTGCTCCTCCTACCTTCAGCATTTCAAACGATACATTTAGCTGTGATGACATAGGAGATAACACAATAACCTTAACTATGACTTCCTCTGATGGTCTTCAAAGCAGTTCTTGTGAGGCTACCGTAACGGTCATTGATGACATAGTGCCTACGTTTGATAATGATTTTCTTGATGAGTTGACTGTAGACATTCGTTTTGGAGGAGTGATTACTCATTTAGGCTCAACATTCTTCTCTAGTTCCTCTGACAACTGTACTGTACAGAATGTAGGATTTACAGGCCCCACCTCTTTTACATGTGATCAAGTAGGAACATCAGTCCCTTCTTCCTGGACTATTGAGGACCAAAGTGGGAATATCTATGTACATAATTTTATTGTACATGTCATCAACACTAGAGAAGTACAATTGAATTGTTCGGATATTACGGTGGGAGTTTCCAATCACCAAGGACAATATACATTAACCGATGATGATCTCTATAATATGTTGTTCAATGAGAGTAATGGAGCTGACCTTAGTGAGCTTGCATGTTATGGCTATGATGATCTTACATTGAGTCAAACCACCTTTGATTGGGCAGAAAATCCCTATTCGGTAGATGTTACCATATCGCTTATCGAGGAAGACGGAACTGAACACAGCTGTACCTCAACCGTTCATGTAACTCCCTTAAATCCGTTCGTTACTACTTGGGAAACCACTAGCATAGATGAAAGCATCACCATATCAACCATAGACGGTGTATATAATTATCGAATAGATTGGGGCGATGGTACCATAGAGAACAATGTAACGGGAGATGCGACCCATCAATACGCAACACCAGGTATACATACCGTTTCTATTTCTGGGGACTTCCCAAGATTCCGCATTAATCCGGGAAATAATTCAAAAATCAAAGAGGTACAACAATGGGGTGATATTGCATGGTCCACCATGGAATATACATTTGTAGGGTGTGACAATTTAGATGTAACAGCTACTGACATCCCTGATTTATCTCAGGTCACCAACATGTCAGGCATGTTTTCAAATTGCGAAAACTTAGTAGGAAATGCAAGTTTCAACTCATGGGATGTATCCAATGTAGAAACGATGGATTTTATGTTTGTTGACGCTACAAACTTCAACCAACCTTTAAATAATTGGAATGTTGCGGCAGTTAAGAGCCTAAGTGGTATGTTTATAGACGCATCAAACTTTAACCAAAACATCAACAATTGGAATGTTGGAGCCGTGGAGAATATGGAACTTATGTTTTTGGAAGCAACTAGCTTTAACTCTCCTCTAAACAATTGGAATGTATCTAATGTAACAAATATGCAGTCAATGTTTACTAGTGCTTCCAACTTCAACCAACCTTTAGATAATTGGAACGTCATTGCGGTTCAGGATATGGGCGGCATGTTCGCCGACGCAACAAGCTTTAATCAAAGTATCAACAATTGGAATGTTGCGGCAGTGGAGAATATGAGCGATATGTTTGCTGGTGCTACAAACTTCAACCAACCTTTAGATAATTGGAACGTCATTGCGGTTCAGGGTATGGGCGGTATGTTCGCCGACGCAACAAGCTTTAATCAAAATATCAACAATTGGAATGTCGGAGCCGTTGAGGAGATGACCGGTATGTTTGCTGGTGCCACCAACTTCAATCAACCCATAAATAATTGGAATGTTGCGGCGGTTGACAATATGTCCTTTATGTTTAGAGATGCTACCAACTTTAATCAGCCTTTAGATAACTGGAATATTTCTTTGGTTAGAGAAATGCAAAGTATGTTTGCTGGTGCCACTAATTTTGATCAGGACTTGGGAAATTGGGATATTTCTTCAGCCCTTTTTATGTTCAATATGTTTGAGGGGGTTAGGCTCTCTACCCAGAACTATGATAATACTTTGATAGGTTGGGCTACTTTAGATGCTGGAGAAACACAGATTCCCGCAATTAGTAATTCTTTAGGAGGATTTGGCGGAGGAAATAGCCAGTACTGTGCATCAGAAGCTAAAAGACAAGAACTTATTGACACACATGGATGGGACATTTTTGACGGCGGATTAAATTGCGCTATTCAAATACGCCCAAAAGTATATCTACAGGGTGCAAGTTTAGATCCAAATTCAGGAGAAGTAATGCTGATGCGCGACGATCTGCGAGTTGCAGGTTACATCCCAACCACAAGTCCCTATAGTGATTCGGCTACGTGTGATGCCATTGTATTTGACGCTACTGGCAATGATGCCATTGTTGATTGGGTTTGGGTGGAGCTAAGAGATGCCACGGATAACAAGATCATTGTTGACGCCCAGTCCGCATTGCTACAACGAGATGGTGATGTGGTCGACGTCGATGGAAGCAGTATACTAACATTTACTCCGGTTCCTGATACTTATTACGTAGCCATCGCCCATCGAAACCACCTTGGTATTATGAGCAATGCCACAGTTGCACTAAGCACCACAAGTACTATTGTAGACTTTACCGATAGTTCCACTACCTCCTTCGGAACACATGCTCAGACTGATTATGCAATGCCTACGGGAGTCCTAGGCATGTGGGCAGGTAATGCCAACGATGCAGATAGTGACGGTGTCAAGAGGATCATCTTCCTAAATACAGGTGCAGAGTCTGTAGAGATCAAACAGAGAGTATTAGACGTGTCAGCGGCCGAAAGCCCGTTCGGACCATCTGTATTTTACAAGCCCGCGGGGTATTACGATGAGGATGTTAACATGGACGGGGAAGTAATCTTCCTTAATGCAGGAAATGAGCTTTTGTTCATCAAGGACAACATATTGGCGCATCCTGGAAATATCTTTAACTCTGTATTTCATACCATAGTTGAACAAATGCCATAAAAAAGCATGTAGCTTGATTATTAGCAACTTCGAAACTTTATTAATTAAGGGGTGATAAAGTTTCTGAGCGCCTCGATCCTATGGTCGGGGCGTTCTTTATTTGAGATATCCAAATATTGAAGCTGCGAGGGCTGGAGACCTCGCGGAGCTGGGTTGTATCAATCTTTTCTGAAAACAACCTTACCATTCCTCACGAAAGATTTCAATTCCCAATAGTCCCCATTTTTCAGTTGATACTTGATATACCCATATTCCTTACTCCACCAGAATGAAGCGGCATCATGCTCGAACCCCGAAATGTCCCTTGCTTCTATTTCTATAACATCGTTAAGAGTTAGAAAAGACTTCCTTCGATTT